>NZ_OBMJ01000001.1:5015000-7624416 GCF_900199205.1 Streptomyces sp. 1331.2
GAGCTTCAGTCGTCTGCCGGCGGCTGGGCGAGTCAGAAACCGTATGGGTAGTCGAAGGACATGCGAAAGGTCCGGCGTAGAGGGTAAGACCCCCGTAGACGAAATCTGTACGGCTTGCTTGCTCATCTCCCAAGTAGCACGGGGCCCGAGAAATCCCGTGTGAATCTGGCGGGACCACCCGCTAAGCCTAAATATTCCCTGGTGACCGATAGCGGATAGTACCGTGAGGGAATGGTGAAAAGTACCGCGGGAGCGGAGTGAAATAGTACCTGAAACCGTGTGCCTACAAGCCGTGGGAGCGTCGTTCATCAGCTTGCTGGTGGGCCGTGACTGCGTGCCTTTTGAAGAATGAGCCTGCGAGTTTGCGGTGTGTAGCGAGGTTAACCCGTGTGGGGTAGCCGTAGCGAAAGCGAGTCCGAATAGGGCGTTTGAGTTGCATGCCCAAGACCCGAAGCGGAGTGATCTAGCCATGGGCAGGTTGAAGCGCGGGTAAGACCGTGTGGAGGACCGAACCCACCAGGGTTGAAAACCTGGGGGATGACCTGTGGTTAGGGGTGAAAGGCCAATCAAACTCCGTGATAGCTGGTTCTCCCCGAAATGCATTTAGGTGCAGCGTCACGTGTTTCTTGCCGGAGGTAGAGCACTGGATAGGCGATGGGCCTTACCGGGTTACTGACCTTAGCCAAACTCCGAATGCCGGTAAGTGAGAGCGTGGCAGTGAGACTGTGGGGGATAAGCTCCATGGTCGAGAGGGAAACAGCCCAGAACACCGACTAAGGTCCCTAAGCGTGTGCTAAGTGGGAAAGGATGTGGAGTCGCAGAGACAACCAGGAGGTTGGCTTAGAAGCAGCCACCCTTGAAAGAGTGCGTAATAGCTCACTGGTCAAGTGATTCCGCGCCGACAATGTAGCGGGGCTCAAGCACATCACCGAAGTCGTGTCATTGCAGCATTGAGGGCCAACGCCTGCTGTGATGGGTAGGGGAGCGTCGTGTGCCGGGTGAAGCGGCGGTGGAAACCAGTCGTGGACGGTATACGAGTGAGAATGCAGGCATGAGTAGCGATACAAGAGTGGGAAACTCTTGCGCCGATTGACCAAGGGTTCCTGGGTCAAGCTGATCTGCCCAGGGTAAGTCGGGACCTAAGGCGAGGCCGACAGGCGTAGTCGATGGACAACGGGTTGATATTCCCGTACCCGCTTTGAAGCGCCAACGCTGAACCTCTTGATGCTAAGCCCGTGAAGCCGGCCCGGAGTCTTCGGACGATGGGACGTGGTGGAGCCGGTGACCCAATGGGGTAGTAGGTGAGCGATGGGGTGACGCAGGAAGGTAGTCCAGCCCGGGCGGTGGTTGTCCCGGGGTAAGGGTGTAGGCCGTGAGGTAGGCAAATCCGCCTCACGTTAAGGCTGAGACCTGATGCCGAGCCGATTGTGGTGAAGTGGATGATCCTATGCTGTCGAGAAAAGCCTCTAGCGAGTTTCATGGCGGCCCGTACCCCAAACCGACTCAGGTGGTCAGGTAGAGAATACCGAGGCGTTCGGGTGAACTATGGTTAAGGAACTCGGCAAAATGCCCCCGTAACTTCGGGAGAAGGGGGGCCATTCCTGGTGACGGGCCTTGCGCCTTGAGCTGGGGGTGGCCGCAGAGACCAGCGAGAAGCGACTGTTTACTAAAAACACAGGTCCGTGCGAAGCCGTAAGGCGATGTATACGGACTGACGCCTGCCCGGTGCTGGAACGTTAAGGGGACCGGTTAGCTCCATTTCGGTGGGGCGAAGCTGAGAACTTAAGCGCCAGTAAACGGCGGTGGTAACTATAACCATCCTAAGGTAGCGAAATTCCTTGTCGGGTAAGTTCCGACCTGCACGAATGGCGTAACGACTTCTCGACTGTCTCAACCATAGGCCCGGTGAAATTGCATTACGAGTAAAGATGCTCGTTTCGCGCAGCAGGACGGAAAGACCCCGGGACCTTTACTATAGCTTGATATTGGTGTTCGGTTCGGCTTGTGTAGGATAGGTGGGAGACTTTGAAGCGGCAACGCCAGTTGTTGTGGAGTCGTCGTTGAAATACCACTCTGGTCGTGCTGGATGTCTAACCTGGGTCCGTGATCCGGATCAGGGACAGTGTCTGGTGGGTAGTTTAACTGGGGCGGTTGCCTCCTAAAGGGTAACGGAGGCGCCCAAAGGTTCCCTCAGCCTGGTTGGCAATCAGGTGTTGAGTGTAAGTGCACAAGGGAGCTTGACTGTGAGACTGACGGGTCGAGCAGGTACGAAAGTAGGGACTAGTGATCCGGCGGTGGCTTGTGGAAGCGCCGTCGCTCAACGGATAAAAGGTACCCCGGGGATAACAGGCTGATCTTCCCCAAGAGTCCATATCGACGGGATGGTTTGGCACCTCGATGTCGGCTCGTCGCATCCTGGGGCTGGAGTAGGTCCCAAGGGTTGGGCTGTTCGCCCATTAAAGCGGTACGCGAGCTGGGTTTAGAACGTCGTGAGACAGTTCGGTCCCTATCCGCTGTGCGCGTAGGAGTGTTGAGAAGGGCTGTCCCTAGTACGAGAGGACCGGGACGGACGAACCTCTGGTGTGCCAGTTGTCCTGCCAAGGGCATGGCTGGTTGGCTACGTTCGGGAGGGATAACCGCTGAAAGCATCTAAGCGGGAAGCCTGCTTCGAGATGAGCACTCCCACCTCCTTGAGAGGGTAAGGCTCCCAGTAGACGACTGGGTTGATAGGCCGGATATGGAAGCCCTGTGAGGGGTGGAGTTGACCGGTACTAATAGGCCGAGGGCTTGTCCTCAGTTGCTCGCGTCCACTGTGTTGTTCTGAAACAACGACCGCCCTGCTGGCGGGTCGGATAGTTTCATAGTGTTTCGGTGGTCATAGCGTGAGGGAAACGCCCGGTTACATTCCGAACCCGGAAGCTAAGCCTCACAGCGCCGATGGTACTGCAGGGGGGACCCTGTGGGAGAGTAGGACGCCGCCGAACAATTCTTTTGAAGAACCCCCATCCGGATCCCGGATGGGGGTTCTTCGCATTTCCGGACGTTTCCGGACCCCTTTCCGGAATGCGGGCGCCGCGCTGTCCCTGTCCCTGTCCCTGTCTCTGTCCCTGCCGAACGACCCCCGCCGAGTGGCTGGTCCGTCGTCAATATGCCGCTAAAACCGCCTGATCAGTGCACTGATCAGCGGAAAATCACTGCTCACGCCGTAGTCTCGAAGGGCAGGGGAACAGGTGTCCGGGGGTGGCTCCCGGACATGGCCGGATCAAGAATGGTGCTCATGGGACGAGGCAGGCTGCGCATCTACCTCGGGGCGGCCCCCGGGGTCGGCAAGACGTACGCCATGCTCGCCGAGGCGCACCGGCGGCAGGAGCGTGGCACGGACGTCGTGGTGGCGTTCGTGGAGGACCACGGGCGCCGGCGTACCGCGGACATGGTCGCCGGGCTGGAGGTCGTGCTGCGCCAGCAGGTCGTGCACCGGGGCGCCAGGTTCTCCGAGATGGACCTGGACGCCGTGCTGGCCCGCCGCCCGCAGGTGGCGCTGGTCGACGAACTGGCGCACACCAACGTCCCGGGCTGCCGCAACGCCAAGCGTTGGCAGGACGTCGAGGAGCTGTTGGCGGCCGGGATCGACGTGATCTCCACCGTCAACGTTCAGCACCTGGCGTCGCTGGGCGACGCCGTCGCGGGGATCACCGGGGTGCGCCAGCGGGAGACCGTCCCGGACGAGGTGGTCCGGCGGGCCGACCAGATCGAGCTGGTGGACATGTCCCCGCAGGCGCTGCGGCGGCGCCTGGCGCACGGAAACGTGTACGCGCCGGAGAAGATCGACGCCGCCCTCGCCAACTACTTCCGCCCGGGCAACCTGACCGCGCTGCGCGAGCTGGCGCTGCTGTGGACCGCGGACCAGGTGGACGAGTACCTGCAGAAGTACCGGGCCGAGCAGGGCATCGAGGGCACCTGGCAGGCCCGTGAGCGGATCGTGGTGGGCCTGACCGGGGGGCCCGAAGGGGCGACGCTGATCCGCCGGGCGGCCCGGATCGCGGCCCGCGTCTCCGGCGGTGAGCTGCTCGCCGTGCACATCTCCCGTTCGGACGGGCTCGCGGGCACCGGCTCGCCGCAGCGGCTGATCGAGCAGCGGGCGCTGGTGGAGAGCCTCGGCGGTTCCTTCCACGCGGTCCTGGGCGACGATCCGGCGGCCGGGCTGCTGGACTTCGCCCGTGGGGTGAACGCGACCCAGATCGTGCTGGGCACCAGTCGTCGGCCCGCCTGGCAGTACCTGTACGGGCCGGGCGTCGGCACCACGGTGACCCGGGAGGCCGGGGACATCGACGTCCACATGGTCACGCACGAGCACGCCGGGCACGGGCGCGGCCGGATACCCGTCCGGCGGACCACCGACCTGGGCCGGAAGCGGACGGTCGCCGGCTGGCTCGTCGGGCTGGCAGGCCCGCCGCTGCTGGCGATCCTGCTGACCGCGATCGGCGGCCTGGGGCTCTCCACCGACATGCTGCTGTTCCTGTCGCTGACGGTGAGTGCGGCGCTGGTCGGCGGGCTGCTGCCGGCGATCGGGTCGGCGCTGGTCGGCTCCTCGGTGCTGAACTACTACTTCACGCCGCCGCTGCACACCTTCACCATCAACGAGCCGCAGAACATCATGGCGGTGGCGATATTCACCATCGTCGGGATATCGGTGGCGTCCGTGGTGGACCTGGCGGCCCGGCGCACCCACCAGGCGGCCCGCAGCCAGACCGAGGCGCAGACGCTCAGCGCGCTGGCCGGCACGGTGCTGCGGGGAGCCCCCGACGGGGACGGGGTGCTGACCGCGCTGATGGAGCAGGTCCGGGAGACCTTCGGGCAGGAGAGCGCCGCGCTGCTGGAGCGGCCCGATCCGCTCGGCCCCTGGGTGCCGGTGGCGACCGCCGGGCCGCGGCCGCCGGAACGGCCGGAGGAGGCCGACGTGGACGTCCCGGTCGGCGACAGCCTGGCGCTGGTGCTGCGCGGCCGGGTGTTGCCGGGGGCGGACCGGCGCCTGCTCGGGGCCTTCGCCGCCCAGGCCGCCGTGGTGTTGGAGCGCCGTCGACTGTCCCGGGAGGCCGTCGCGGCCCGCAGGGAGGCCGAGGGCAACCGGATCCGGACCGCGCTGCTGGCCGCCGTCTCGCACGACCTGCGCACCCCGCTGGCGGGCATCAAGGCCTCGGTGAGCTCGCTGCGTTCGGCCGACGTCCAGTGGGACCCGGAGGACGAGGCCGAGCTGCTGGCCGGGATCGAGGACGGGGCCGACCGGCTGGACCACCTGATCAACAACCTGCTCGACATGAGCCGCCTGCAGACCGGGACCGTCACGCCGCTGATCCAGGAGACCGACCTGGACGAGGTGGTGCCCTACGCGCTCGGCGGGGTGCCGCCGGAGTCCGTGCGGCTGGACGTCCCGGAGACGCTGCCGATGATCCGGGCCGACGGCGGTCTGCTGGAGCGTTCGCTGGCCAACCTGGTGGAGAACGCCGTCAAGTACAGCCCGGACGGCGTCAAGGTGCTGGTCAAGGCCGATGCGCTGGAACAGCCGGGGGCGCCGGGCCGGATCGAGCTGCGGATCGTCGACCGCGGGCCGGGGGTGCCCGAGGAGGCGAAGGAGAAGATCTTCGCGCCGTTCCAGCGGTACGGCGACGCGCCGCGCGGCGCCGGGGTGGGCCTCGGACTCGCGGTGGCGCGCGGCTTCGTCGAGGCGATGGACGGTACGGTCACGGCCGAGGACACCCCGGGCGGCGGCCTCACCATGGTCGTCAGCCTGCCGGCCGTCGACCGGCCGCCCGAACCGGACGAGCCGAGCGACGACGGTCCGCTCTCGGAGCTGATCACGTGAGCCCAGCCGCGGGTCGTAAGTACCCGGACGGCAGTCCCACGGCTCCCGAGTGGAGCCCCTGAGCACAGTCCCCAAGCCCAGTCCGTAAGTCAGACAGCCTGAAAGGCGGAGCCCGTAAATGACCCGGGTCCTCGTCGTGGACGACGAACCGCAGATCGTCCGCGCGCTGGTGATCAACCTCAAGGCCCGCAAGTACGAGGTGGACGCGGCCCATGACGGCGCGAGCGCCCTGGAACTGGCCGCCGCCCGGCATCCGGACGTCGTCGTCCTCGACCTGGGGCTGCCCGACATGGACGGGGTCGAGGTGATCCGCGGCCTGCGCGGCTGGACCCGGGTGCCGATCATCGTGCTGTCCGCCCGGCACGCCTCGGACGAGAAGGTCGAGGCCCTGGACGCCGGCGCGGACGACTACGTGACCAAGCCGTTCGGTATGGACGAGCTGCTGGCCCGGATGCGGGCCGCCGTGCGGCGGGCCGAGCCGGTGGCCGGGGAGGCCGACTCGCTGGTGGTCACCGAGAGCTTCACGGTCGACCTCGCGGCCAAGAAGGTCAACCGGGACGGCGCCGACGTCCGGCTCACCCCGACCGAGTGGCACCTGCTGGAGGTGCTGGTCCGCAACGCCGGGCGGCTGGTCAGCCAGACCCAGCTGCTGCAGGAGGTGTGGGGCCCCGCCTACCGCACCGAGACCAACTACCTGCGGGTCTACCTCGCCCAGCTGCGGCGCAAGCTGGAACGCGACCCCTCGCACCCGCGCCACTTCATCACCGAGCCGGGAATGGGATACCGGTTCGAGAGCTGACCGCCGTTGCCCCCGGCGGCCGAACGGCCTGCCGCCGGGGGCCCGGAAACCGGTACCCTTCCCGCATGAGTGGTGACAACAGCAGCGGCCAGCCGCAGGGGCGGTTCCGCCGCATGCTCAGTCGGCTGACCTCTTCGGCCGAGGAGTTGGACGCCGAGGACCTGCGTCAGGAGAGCGCTGCGGAGTCGGGGTGCACCCCGATCGCCGGCTGCGCGGACCGCGAGCTGGTCACCGTCGCGGGGACGCTGCGCACGGTGACGCTCCGCCCGCGCGCGGGGGTGCCGGCCCTGGAGGCCGAACTGTTCGACGGTACCGAGGCGCTGGACGTGGTCTGGCTCGGCCGCCGCTCGATCGCGGGCATAGAGCCCGGTCGCCGGCTGGTCGCCAGCGGCCGGATCAGTCACGCACGCGGGCGCCGCGTGCTGTTCAACCCCCGCTACGAGCTGCGTCCGGTCGGACACGGGAGCGAATGAGCGTGAACAACCAGCCCGGCGGCGACGCCGCCCAGCTCGACCTGCCCCACGACCCGGCGGCCGAGGAGGCCGCCCGGAAGGCCGCCTCCAAGGAGGCCGCCGACACCGTGCTGAAGGCCTTCGGCGGCGTACGCGGCATGATCGACATGACGCTGCCCGGCCTGGTCTTCATCGTCACCTACAACCTGACGCACCAGGTCAGCACCTCCGCGTGGGCCGCGCTCGGTCTGAGCGGGCTCTTCGTGGTGGCCCGGCTGGCACGGCGGGAGACCATCCAGCACGCCTTCAGCGGGGTCTTCGGCGTCGCCCTCGGCGCCTGGATCGCCATGAAGAGCGGCAAGGCCGAGGACTTCTACCTGCCCGGCCTGCTCTGGAACGTCGGCTACTGCATCGCCCTGGCGACCTCCGCCCTGGTGCGCTGGCCGATGATCGGCGTGATGCTCGGCCCGATCACCGGCGAGATGTTCACCTGGCGCAAGGAGAACCCGGGCCGGCTGGCCGCCTACACGCGGGCGACCTGGGCCTGGGTGGTGATCATGGGCCTCAAGCCGCTGATCCTCTTCCCGCTGTACTTCACCCACAACGTCAACCTGCTGGGCTGGCTGAAGATCGCCCTGGGGATCCCGCCGCTGCTGCTGGCGATGTACGTCACCTGGCAGATCCTGCTGAAGGCGCCGCCGCCGATCAAGGCGCAGCTGGACGAGGACGAGGAAGAGGAGGAGCCGGCCAAGTAGCCGCCTCCGCCGGGACGACCGGAGCGCGTACGGCCGGGACGACCGGACCGCGTACGGCGAAGGGCCCGCACCCCGATGGGTGCGGGCCCTTCGCCATGCCTCGCCGGGGCCTACTGGGCGCCGGAGGTGGCCGACAGCAGCTCCTCCAGCTCCTCCTCGCGCTCCTGGGCGGCGACGAAGAGCAGCTCGTCGCCGCCCTCCAGGGTGTCGTCCTTGCCCGGCACCAGCACCCGGCCCTCGCGGATGATCGTCACCAGCGCGGTGTCCTGCGGCCAGGCCACGTCGCCGACCCGGGTGCCGACCAGTTCGGTGTCGGAGGCCAGGGTCAGCTCGACCAGGTTGGCGTTGCCCTGGCTGAATCGCATCAGGCGGACCAGGTCGCCGACGCTGACCGCCTCCTCGACCAGGGCGGACATCAGGCGCGGCGTGGACACGGCCACGTCCACGCCCCAGGACTCGTTGAAGAGCCACTCGTTCTTGGGGTTGTTCACCCGGGCGACCACCCGCGGCACGGCGTACTCGGTCTTGGCGAGCAGCGAGACGACCAGGTTGACCTTGTCGTCGCCGGTCGCGGCGATCACCACGTGGCAGCGCTGCAGCGCTGCCTCGTCCAGCGAGGTGATCTCGCAGGCGTCGGCCAGCAGCCACTCCGCCATGGGGACCCGCTCCACCGAGATGGAGTTGGGGTTCTTGTCTATCAGCAGGACCTCGTGGCCGTTCTCCAGCAGCTCGCCCGCGATCGAGCGGCCCACGGCACCGGCCCCGGCAATGGCGACCCGCATCAGTGACCCTCCTCCTTCGGCCCCTGCGCGAACGCGGCCTCGACGGCCGTCAGGTCGGCCCGGCGCAGCATCACGTGCACCAGGTCGCCCTCCTGCACCACCATCTGCGGCGCGGGCAGGACGCCCTCGCCGAGCCGGGTGACGAACGCCACCCGGGTGCCGGAGGCCTCCTCCAGCTCGCTGATCTTGTGGCCGACCCAGCGCGGGTCGTACGCGACCTCGGCCAGCTGGACGGCACCGCTCGGGTCCTGCCACAGCGGCTCGGCGCCGCTCGGCAGCAGCCGGCGCAGCATCTGGTCGGCGGTCCAGCGGACCGTGGCGACGGTCGGGATGCCCAGGCGCTGGTAGACCTCGGCGCGGCGGGGGTCGTAGATCCGGGCGGCGACGTTCTCGACGCCGAAGTTCTCCCGGGCCACCCGCGCGGCGATGATGTTGGAGTTGTCACCGCTGGAGACGGCGGCGAAGGCGCCGGCCTCCTCGATGCCCGCCTCGCGCAGGGTGTCCTGGTCGAAGCCCACGCCCGTCACCCGGCGCCCGTTGAATCCGGCGCCCAGCCGGCGGAACGCGGTCGGGTCCTGGTCGACCACGGCCACCGAGTGGCCCTGTTTCTCAAGCGCTCTGGCGAGGGCGGAGCCCACGCGGCCGCAGCCCATGATGACGATGTGCACCGGTGCTACCTCACCCGTTCCGTTGGGGTACTGACCTGCGCAAACACCGTTCATCTCCCTTTCCCGCCCGGCTGTCCGGGACGAGCGTTCTCGTGGGGCGCCGGCCCCGGCAACACCTGGCAATCCGAGTGTTGCCCGCCGACTCGTATCCGACACGCTAGCCGGTCCATAGAACGCAGTCGCGACGAAGGGGGGGACAAACGGCGGAGCCTTGTCCGGGGAGCCCCTACGATTCCTTAACGTGCCTATGCCGAAAGACCTTCCGAAACGCATCCTGATCGGGCGCGCGCTGCGCAGCGACAAGCTGGGCGAAACGCTTCTCCCCAAGCGGATCGCGCTGCCCGTCTTCGCCTCGGACGCGCTCTCCTCGGTCGCGTACGCCCCCGAGGAAATCCTGCTCACCCTGTCCGTCGCGGGCGCTTCGGCGATCCACTTCTCCTGGCAGATCGGCGTCGTCGTCGCGGTCGTGATGCTCGCCGTGGTCGCCTCGTACCGACAGAACGTGCACGCCTATCCCAGCGGTGGCGGCGACTACGAGGTCGCGACCGTCAACCACGGGCCGGCCGCCGGTCTGGTGGTCGCCAGCGCGCTGATGGTCGACTACGTGCTCACCGTGGCCGTGTCGACCACCTCGGGCGTCGCCAACGTGGTGTCCGCCGTCCCCGCGCTACGCGGCCACGAACTGACCGTGTCGGTGATCGTGGTCATCCTGCTGATGGGGATGAACCTGCGCGGAGTGCGCGAATCCGGGACCGCCTTCGCCATCCCCACCTACGCCTTCATGATCGGCGTGATCGGGATGGTCGGCTACGGGTTCGTCCGCCACTTCCTGCTCGGCCAGGACATGCCCGCCGAGAGCTCCGGATTCACGCTCGAAGCCACCCCCGGCAACGCCTCGCTGGGCGGGATCGCCCTGGTGTTCCTGCTGCTCAAGTCGTTCTCCTCCGGCTGCGCCGCGCTCACCGGCGTGGAGGCGATCTCCAACGGCGTGCCGGCCTTCCGCAAGCCCAAGAGCAAGAACGCCGCCACCACGCTGCTGATGATGGCGAGCATCGCCGTCGTGATGTTCATGGGCATCATCTGGCTGGCCCGCCTGACCGGTGTCCAGATGGCCGAGAACCCGGCCGAACAGCTCGGCGGCGTCTCCGCCGGCTACCACCAGAAGACCGCGCTGGCCCAGATCAGCGAGGCCGTGTTCAGCAACTTCACGCCCGGCTTCTACTTCGTCGCCGCCGTGACCGGCCTGATCCTGGTGCTGGCCGCCAACACCGCCTTCAACGGCTTCCCGGTGCTCGGCTCGATCCTGGCCCAGGACCGCTACCTGCCGCGCCAGCTGCACACCCGCGGCGACCGGCTGGCGTTCTCCAACGGCATCATCCTGCTGGCGATCGCCGCGATCCTGTTCATCATCGCCTTCGACGCCGACCCCAACCGGCTGATCCAGCTCTACATCGTCGGCGTCTTCGTGTCCTTCAACATGAGCCAGTCCGGCATGATCCGGCACTGGACCCGACTGCTGCGCAGCGAGACCGACCCGGCCAAGCGCCGCCACATGCAGCGCAGCCGGGCGATCAACACCTTCGGCCTGGTGATGACCATGGCCGTGCTGATCGTCGTCCTGGTCACCAAGATCAGCCACGCCTGGATCGCGATCGCCGCGATGGTCGTGCTGTTCGTGATGATGAAGGGCATCCGCCGCCACTACGACCGGGTCTCCGACGAGCTCATCGCCGCCGAGGAGCCGGACGACGTGGTGCTGCCCACCCGGGTGCACGCCATCGTGCTGGTCTCCAAGCTGCACAAGCCGGCGCTGCGCGCCCTCGCGTACGCCAGGCTGGCCCGCGCCCACACCCTGGAGGCGGTCACGGTCAACGTCGACCCGGCCGACACGGCGGCGCTGCGGCAGGAGTGGGACGAGCGCGGCATCGAGGTGCCGCTCAAGGTGCTGGACTCGCCGTTCCGCGAGATCACCGGGCCGGTCCTGGACTACGTGAAGAACCTGCGCCGCGACAGCCCCCGCGACGTGGTCTCGGTCTACATCCCCGAGTACGTGGTCGGGCACTGGTACGAGCACCTGCTGCACAACCAGAGCGCGCTGCGGCTCAAGGGGCGGCTGCTGTTCAAGCCCGGTGTGATGGTCACTTCGGTGCCCTGGCAGCTGGAGTCCTCCGAGCGACGCAAGCCGCAGAAGGCCTGGTCGGCGCCGGGCGCCGTCCGGCGTGGCGAGCCGCGGGCGCCGAAGGCCGTACAGTCGAAGGATTCCGTCGCCATCGGCACGAGTGCCGGTGCCACCTCCGACCGCAGCAAGGACTCCTCCTCGTGACCCGCAACACTCCGCCCCGCTCCTCGGGCTCCTCCTCCGGCAAGGGCGCCCGCCGGGGCGGCTCCCAGCCCGGGCAGGTGTCCCGGCCGCGCTGGGGTCGTCCGGCCCGTCCGGAGGCCACCGACCGCGACGGCCTCACCGCGCGCACCGCGCCGATCGTGCCGGGGGAGCAGGTGCCGTCGGAGGGCCGCGCGCCTGGCCAGGGCGGTGCGGGCCAGGGCGGCTCGGGCCGAGGCGGCGCCAAGGGTGCTGCCGGTAAGGGTGCTGCGAAGGGCGCTGCCGGGAAGGGCGCTGGGAAGGGTGCCGACGGGGCCTCCGGGGCCTCCGGGGCGTCCGGGGCCTCCGGTGGGGCTCGGAAGGCGCCGCGCAAGCAGGCGGTGCGGCCGCCCAAGGCGCTGCGCACCGCCGGCGCGCGGGCGCCGCGGCCCGAGACGCCGTCCGGCGAACCGCTGGCCGGGCAGCGCTACGAGGTCGAGGTCGGCCCGGTCGCGCACGGCGGCGGGCACTGCGTGGCCCGGTACGAGGGGCGGGTGCTGTTCGTGCGGCACGCGCTGCCCGGCGAGAAGGTCGTCGCCCTGGTGACCGAGGGCACCACCACCTCGCGGTTCCTGCGGGCCGACGCGGTGGAGGTACTGGAGCCCGCCAAGGAGCGGATCGAGGCGCCGTGCCCGTTCGCCGGCCCGGGCAAGTGCGGCGGCTGCGACTGGCAGCACGTCACCCCGGGCGGGCAGCGCAAGCTCAAGGCGGCGGTGCTGACCGAGCAGCTGGCGAAGCTGGCCGGGCTCACCCCGGCCGAGGCAGGCTGGGACGGCAGCGTCGAGCCGGTCGGCGGCAAGCTCCCGGCCGGGCAGGTGCCGGCCTGGCGCACCCGGGTCCAGTACGCGGTGGACCCGGAGACCGGGAAGGTCGGCCTGCGCAAGCACCGCTCGCACGAGGTGCAGCCGATCGACCGCTGCCTGATCGCCGCCGAGGGCGTCACCGAGCTGGGCATCGAGGCCCGCGACTGGCCGGGCGTCGCCTCGGTCGAGGTGATCGCCGCGAGCGGCTCCTCGGACCGCCAGGTGGTGCTCACCCCGCGGCCCGGCGCCCAGCTGCCGCTGGTCGAGCTGGACAAGCCGGTGTCGATCGCCCGGATCGACGAGCAGGACAACATCCACAAGGTGCACGGGCGCTCCTTCGTCCGCGAGCGGGCGGCCGGGCGCACCTGGCGGGTCAGCAACGGCGGCTTCTGGCAGATCCACCCGGAGGCGCCGGACACCCTGGTCGACGCCGTGCTGGACGGTCTGGACCCGCAGTGGGGCGAGAACGCGCTCGACCTGTACTGCGGTGTCGGCCTCTTCGCGGGTGCGCTGGCCGACCGGGTCGGCGAGGACGGCGCGGTGCTCGGCATCGAGTCGGCCAAGCAGGCCGTGGTCGACGCCCGGCACAACCTGGCCGCGCTGGACAACGTCCGGATCGAGTGCGACCGGGTCGAGACGCTGCTGCCGCGTACCGGCATCACCGCCACCGACCTGATCGTCCTGGACCCGCCGCGCGCGGGCGCCGGGCGCGAGACCGTCGCGCACCTGGTCGGCCTGGAGGCGCGCCGGATCGCGTACGTGGCGTGCGACCCGGCGGCGCTCGCCCGGGACCTGAAGTTCTTCCGGGAGGGCGGCTACCGGCCGGTTTCGCTGCGGGCCTTCGACCTGTTCCCGATGACGCACCACTTCGAGTGCGTGGCGATCCTGGAGCCGGTCGGGGAGTGATCCTCGGCGTCGGTCGAGGCGCTGATCTGCTGCCGCGTCGAGGCGCCGGCCGGCTGATGACGGAGGCGGCACCCGTTCGGGTGCCGCCTCCGTGGTGTTCGAGGAGCGGTCAGTCGTTGTGTTCCTCCTCGTCGGCGCTGTGCGGCAGGTCGATGCCGTGCTGGGCGGCGAGCCGGAGGAGCGAGGCGATCCGGCCCTCGTACGCCTGGACGCCGTCGGCGTCCCCTTCGGCCCGCGCCGCCGCGAGGTCCCGTCGGGCCTGGGCGAGCTGCTCGTGCAGCTCCTGGTCGAACATGGCTGTCATTGCCGGCCTCCGCACCGGTCGGTGCCGCTCAGTGGAACGCTCAGGGGAGTTCAGAGTCCCGGATGGTGAAGGACTCTTCAAGTCTCGCTCGTCCTGGCGGGGGTGGGGCGGCGGTGGGCGGGTATGGGTGATGGGCGGCCCGGAGCGGGGCAGGTGACGGCGTCGGTGAGGGCTTCGGTGCGGCATCGGTGAGGGCTTCGGTGACGGGGAGGTTGCGTGGGGGCGTGCGGCAGGTGTGCGGGCGGTGTGAGTGCGCCCTTGTTGTGCTAGCACTTCGGCGCTAGCTTGACGGGTATGGCCAAGAAGCAGCTGAACGTCCGCGTGGACGCCACGACCGCGGAGATCGCCCGGGAACGGGCCGAGCAGCAGGGGATCAGCATGAACCAGTACATCGAGCGCCTGGTCCAGCAGGACATCGGCGAGTCCGGACGGGCCTTCGTCGACGCGGCCGCGCAGTTCATGAAGGAGTACGAGACGGCGTTCCTCGCCGAGTTCGGGGAGCCGGGCGACCTCCAGGACGTGCGCCGTTGAAACTGGAGGTCGACCTCTCGTGGCTGCTCATGACCGCCGAGCAGTACACGCCCGGTGATCCGCAGGTCACCGACTACGGCTCGCTGCTCGCGGCCGTCACCCGGCACCATGCCGAGATATTCGACATCGCCGTCTACCCCGAACCGCAGGACCGCGCCGCCGCCCTGATGCACCAGCTGATCCGGGTGCCGGCCCTGGAGAAGACCAACGAGCTCTTCGCGACCGCCGTCGCGTACGCCTACCTCGTCGCCAGCGGCTGCACCGTCGCGACCACCGCCCGCGAGGTGCGCAGCCTCTCCCGGGCCATCCGCGAGGGGCGGCTCGGGGTGTCCGGCGTCGCCGAGCGGCTGGCGGCGTGGGTGGTGGACGAGGCCGAGGGGGAGGGCGTCAGCGGGGCGGACGACGAGGACGACGACTGACCGTCGTCCCCGTCGGGGCTCGTTTTGCCGTGCTGTCGTGCTGTCGTGCTGTCGTGGCTGCGGCCAGGGCCGAGGTTTGCCGTTACGGCTGGGGTGCGGCGGGCTCCGCGATCAGGGCCGTCGCGAACGGGCGGAAGCCGGCCCGGCGGTAGATCCGGGCGACGGCCTCGTCGGCGGCGGACAGGAAGACCGTCCGTACGCCGTTGGCGCGGGCGTGCTCGACCAGGGCCGCCGTGACGGCGAGGCCCAGGCCGCGTCGGCGGGCGGTGGGCAGGGTGCCCACGCCGACCACCTCGCCGACCGGGCCCACCGGGATGTACTGGCCCGCGCACTGCACCGCGTCGCCGTCCAGGGCGGCGGCCAGCACGCTATTGCCGTCGACGATCCGCTGAGCGACCCGCGCCACCCCGCCATCGGCCGTCAGCGCCGCCACGCTCCGGGCCAGCTCGGCCGCACCGGCCGCGCCGATGGCGGTGCCCGGGGCGCCGAAGGCCACGTGCGGGACGGCCACCGCCTCCGCCAGCTCCGGCGCGTCCGGGGCCAGCACCCGCACGGCCATCCGGTCCGGCAGCGTGGGCGCGGGGGCCGGCTCGTCCTGCGGGCCCAGCACCAGCAGCGGGTGCTCGTGCACCGTCAGGCCCGCCGCCTCGACCGCCGCGCGCAGCTCGGGGTTCTGCTCGGCGACCCACTCGAAGGCCTCCGGCGCACCCAGCTCCCGCTGCCGCTCCAGCACCCGGTGGACGTCCTCGGCGGTGGCGGCCGGGCCGTCGTGGCCGAGTGTCGGGCGGGCGTAGTAGTGCCAGCCGGTGGCGCCCTTGCGGACGAAGAGGGTCAGCGGGCCGAAGTCCTCGGCGTGGGCGGCGCTGCGCGGTGCGGCGTCGTAGTAGCGCTCGATCTCGTCGAGCAGGGGGCGGTCGGATGCATGATCAACAGAAGTCACGGCGTGCATCCAAGCAGGGGCGCGGGCGGGCCGCCACCGGTTTGTGCACGGCTCGGGCGGGGACGTCGGGCGCCCTGGGAGCGGTGATTGTTGCCGAACGCTTACCGGCTCGCAGCGATCTTGTGCGCACACAGCGTGCATGCTGATGCCTTTACAGCTCTGCCGAGGGGGACGGCGGACGTCTGCACTCGGCGAGGCAAGGGGGAAGACAGGCCCATGAGGCTCTGCTTTCTGGTGGAGGAACACTACCGGCACGACGGCATGCCGCTCGACGTGGCACGTCAACTCACTGCCTGGGGGCACCGGGTGGACGTGCTGCGCCCCGGGGACTCGCTGCTGGCGATCTCCGAGGCGGTCCGCGGCGGCAGCCACGACGCCTGGGTGCTCAAGACCGTCTCCGGCGGGCCCGGGCTGACCCTGCTGGAGGCGGCCGCCGCCGTGGGGCTCACCACGGTGAACGACGTGCGCTCGATCCGGGGCGTCCGGGACAAGGCGCTCGCCGCGGTGATCGGCCGCACCCGCGGTCTGCCCGTCCCGGTCACCTACGCCGCCGCGCGCTGGGAGCGGCTCGCGGAGATCCCGGCCGCCGAGTACCCGCTGGTGGTCAAGCCCGCCGACGGCAGCTCCGGGCGCGCCGTGCGGCTGGTGCACGGGCCGGAGCACCTGCTGGAGGTCGGGCCGGAGCTGGCCGGGGAGGGGCTGCTGATCGCGCAGCCGTACGTGCCGAACTCCGGCACCGACCTCAAGGTGTACTGCGTCGACGGGGAGCTGTTCGCGACGGAACGTTCCTCCCCGCTGCACCCCGGGCAGGGCGTCCGGGAGCGGCAGGTGCCGCTGCCGGGGAGCGTCGCGCGGATCGTGGCGCAGGTCGGCGAGGTGTACGGGCTGGACCTGTACGGGGTCGACGTGCTGCTCGGACCGGACGGGCCGGTGGTGGTCGACGTCAACGACTTCCCGAGCTTCCGGCAGGTGCCGGACGCCGTGGCCCGGGTCGCCCGGGCGGTGCTGCGACTCGCGCGCACCGGGACGGCCGTGTCGGTGCCCGGCGAGCCCACCGCCGAGCTGGTGCCCGCGGGTGGGGAACGCTACGGCCGACTCGGTTTTGGCGAAGGGGAGTTGCTGTGAGGATCGGGTTGATCTCCGGGAACCCGGGGCACCCGGTGCTGGCGGCTGCGGCTGCGCTGCTGGTGCGGCGGGGCCACGAGGTGGTGGCCGTTCCGCCTGCGGGACCGGCGGACGAACTCCCGGACGCCTGCCTGCTCAAGGCGCGTACGCCCCAAGCACTGGTGCTGGCAGGGGAGTTGGAGCGTCAGGGCGTGCCGGTGGTCAACTCGGCGGCGGCCACGGAGCTCTGTCAGGACCGGGTGCGGATGGCCGAGCTCGCGCGGGCCGCCGGGCTGCCGTTCGCGGAGACGGTGGACGGCGGGCGCTTGGGCGAACTCGCCGACCCCGCCTACCCGTTCGTGGTCAAGAGCCGGCACAGTCGGCGGCACGACCTGGTCGCCCGGGTCGACGGCCCGGCCCGGCTGCGTGAACTCGCCGAGCACTGGCCCGAAGAGCCCGTCGTCACCCAGCCGTTCGTGCCGGGGACCGGCTGGGACCAGAAGCTGTGGGTCATCGACGGCCAGGTGTTCTCCGCCCGGCGGCGGTCCGAACTCGCCACCGGAACGGGGACGTCGGGGCAGGCGGAGGACTGGGAGCCGCCGCCGGGGCGCGCCGAGCTCGCGCTGCGCGTCGGCGAGGTCTTCGGGCTCGACGTGTACGGGGTCGACCTGCTCGACGGGCCGGCCGAGCCCGTCATCGTGGACGTCAACGCCTTCCCCGGGGTCCGCGGCCGGCCGGGCGCGCCCGAGGCGCTGGCCGCGCTCGCGCTGCGGGTCGCGGCGGAGCGGGGTGTCGGGCACCGTGTCGGGCGGGTTGTCGGGCAGGGCCCGGGGCAGGGTGTCGGGCAGGGCCCGGGGCAGGGTGTCGGGCCGTTCGCGCGGTCGGGTGGGCCGGGTCGTTAGGCTGGCTGGCGCCCCCGACCGGCCGGGGCGTACGGCGAGAGAAGACGGAACGTTGCTGCAGGACATCGAGCGCTACCTGGCCTGCCCCCTCTGCATGCAGGACCTCACCCGGCACGACCGCAGTCTGCGCTGCCCCGCCGGGCACAGCTTCGACGTCGCCAAACAGGGGTACGTCAGCCTCCTCGCCGGCGACGCGCACACCGGGACCGGGGACACCGCGGAGATGGTCGCCGCCCGGGCGGACTTCCTCGCGGCCGGGCACTACCGGCCCATCGCGGACGCCCTTGCCGAGGCGGCCGCGTCGGCGCTCGCGGGCGGGTACGAGGCGGAGTTCGGAGCCGGGAACGACGGTCTGGTCGCCGACCTCGGTGCCGGCACCGGCCACTACCTGGCCCACGTGCTCGACGCCCTGCCCGGCAGCGTCGGCGCCGCCCTCGACATCTCCAAGTACGCGCTGCGCCGCGCCGCCAAGGCGCACCCGCGGATCGGCGCCGTCGTCTGCGACGCCTGGCGTCCGCTGCCGCTGCGCGACGCCTCCGCCGAGCTGATGCTCAACGTCTTCGCCCCGCGCAACGGGCCCGAGATCCGCCGGGCGCTGCGCCCGGGCGGGACGCTGCTGCTGGTCTCGCCGACCGCCCGGCACCTGGGCGAACTCGTGGACGCGCTGGGGCTGTTGTCGGTGGACGAGGAGAAGCAGCGGAGGATCGACGAGAAGCTCGGGCCGTACCTGACGCCCGGGGAGCGGCGGGAGGTCGAGTTCACCCTGCGGCTCGGCCCGCAGGACGTGCGGACCGTCGTCGGCATGGGGCCGAGCGCGTGGCACACCGACCCGGAACGGCTCGGTGCCGCGCTCGCGGCGCTGCCGGAGCCGGTCGAGGTGACCGCCTCGGTGACGGTGGCCGCGTACCGGCGCTGAGTGCGCCCCGCCGCCGCCCCGCCGCCGCTCGGGACGGGTGGTCTGCGGCGACTGGTCGGCAGGACCGGTCAGCGCGGCTGGTCAGCGCGATCGGGGTGGGGCGCCTCGTTGGGATGAATCTGCCGTGCAGGCACGTTTCCGCCCGTCGGCCTGCGGCTAACGTCCGTCGGGTGAACCGCGACGCCACCAGGCCTGCCGGGCCCGCCCACCTGCGACCGGACGCCCCGGGCTCCGAGCGGCCGCCCGTGCCGCGTCCCACCGTCGAGGAGCTCCGGCTCACCTCGTTCAAGTCCTACCGGCGCGCGGTCCTGCCCCTCGCGCCCCTCACCGTGCTGTACGGGCCCGCCGGGGTGGGCAAGTCCAACGCCCTGGACGCGCTGGCGGTGCTGTCCCGGCTCGCCCTCGGCGAGGAGATCACCGACTCGCTGGACGGCCTGCCCGACCGCACCGGCCCGCTCGCCGTACCCGTGCGGGGCGGGCTGGCCGGGTGCGTCCCGCACGGGCGGGACGCGATCATCCTCGGCTGCACCGTCCGCTCCCCGCACGGCCGGATCCGGCTCGACATCGTGATCCGCACCGACGGCCCGGTCCGGATCGCCCGGGAAACGCTCACCCTCGACGGCCGCACCCTCGTCGACACCGGCGAGCAGGACGTCCGCAACCACCGGGTCAACGTCTGCTGGCACAACGACACCCGTCAGGGCGACATCCGGGCGCCGTTCCCCAGCGGCACCATGATCACCGCGCAGCTGCCGCTGCGGGTCGCGGGCTCCTCGGCCGGCGAGTGCCTGGTCCTGGCCGCCGCCGAGGACCTGCTCACCGCGCTGCGCGAGGTCTTCCCGCTGCACCCCGTCCCCGCCCTGATGCGCGACTGGGCCCGGGCCGACCCGCAGGCCCGGCTGCGCGGCAACGCCGCCAACATCTCCGCCGTCATCGACCGGTTGAGCAACGAGTGCCCCCGGCGGTACGGGCAGCTGCTGCGCGTCGTCCAGTCCGCCGCGCCGCACCCGCTGCTCGGGCTCGCCGTGGCCGAGCGGGAGAGCGAGGGCGTACGGCGCGTCCTGGCCGTCTTCGACGAGGGCGTCCTCGGGCGCACCGGTGCCGACCAGGCCTCCGATGGCATGCTGCGCCACCTCGCGTTCGCCGCGGTGCTGCTGACCGGGGCCGGGGTGCTCGACCTGGACGTGGCCGCCGAGGTGCCGTGGGCGCACCGGCAGCTCACCGTGCTGGCCGAGGACCTGGGAGCCGGGCTCTCCGTCGAGCAGACCGCCTCGCTGCTGCGGCTGGCGCGGGACATGGCCGAGCGCGGCCAGCTGCGGGTGGCGGCCGCGCTGCAGGAGCCGGCGGCGGCTCGGGAGGCGCTGGGCGCGGGGGACCTGCGGTCGGGCGGGGCGGTGGTGGTCGAGTGCCGGCGGGATCCCGGCTCGGGCTTCACCGTGCTGCGGCCGGAGGCGGCGCGGGTGCCGGCCCAGGGCGGGCGCGGGGAGGGGGCCGGCGGGGGCGACGGGGCTGCGGAGGCGGCGCGGTCGGTGGGGGAGCGGTCGGTGGGGGAGCCGGTGGCGGAGGGGGCCGGGTCGGCGGTGGACGGCGATGCGGTAGACCTGGAGGGGTGAGCGAACGAGTGACGGGGGCCGGGGAGCCGACCCTGGAGGCCCTGCGGCAGCGGTTGGTGGACTTCGCGGCAGCGCGACGGTGGGAGCCCTTCCACACGCCGAAGAACCTGGCGGCGGCGTTGAGCGTGGAGGCGGGGGAGCTGCTGGAGATCTTCCAGTGGCTGACGCCCGAGCAGGCGGCCGCGGTGATGTCCGACCCCGAACGTGCGCACCGGGTGCGCGACGAGGTCGCGGACGTGCTGGCGTACCTGCTGCAGTTCTGCACCGCGGTCGGGGTGGACCCACTGGAAGCGCTTGCGGCGAAGATCGAGCGGAACGAGCACCGCTTTCCGGTGCCGGACGGGGGCGACGTCAACTCGGACGTGGGCGACCAACCCTTGTGAGGGACAGAAGTTATCCACAACCCCCGACTTGTCCACAGCTTCTGACAAGGCGGATGCACGCTCGCGCTCTTCCTCGCACGCTTTCGCCGTGACCACAGGGCCGCTTCCCCGGCGGCCCGGGTCGACGGCGACGGCGAGCGAGAGGAGCGGTGGCCATGGAGGCGCTGCGACTGATCAAGACGGCCAGGCACGCCCTGGCCGAGGCCAGGCACGTACCCGATGTGCTGGCCGAGGCGCGGCAGGCCGCGCTGCTCACGGAGGCGGTCGGCGCCCGGCTGGCCGAGTCGGAGGACGAGGAGCTCACCGGGCTGGGCCAGCAGCTCTCCGAGGCCGGGGCGCACGCGGCGCTCTGCCTGGACCGCTCCGTCGTCCGGGCCGCCCTGGTGAGCGGCGGCCGGGCCGCGCGGCTCACCGACCTCGGGGAGGCGGAACCGGCCCTGGGGGCGCTGGACGGGCTGCTGCAGGACGTCGGCGAGACGCTGGTGGTGCTGGCCTGCGGGGCGGACACCGAGAGCCTCTACTGGACGTGCATCGACGGCGTCGACGCGGTGTCGGAGTGCAAGGACCTGACGGGGCGACTGCGGGAGGCGGCGGGTCGGCTCGAAGGCGCGGAACCGGCGGCGCTGGGCGGGGCGGAGCCCGAACGGGCGGGCTGCGGTGCGCCGTTACTCGTCGTCCGGCTCGGACCGCCGGATGGTGGGGCGGCGGATGGTGGGGCGGCGGATGGTGGGGCGGCGAACGAGGTGCCGGTGAACGGCGGTTCGGTGAACGGTGGTCAGGCGATCGGTGGTTCGCTCAACGGCGGTCCGACGGGAGAAGCCGGACTGTCGGGTGAGGATCGCCCGCCGGACGACGGCGGCCCGCCCGGTGAGGGCGGGCCGACGGTTCGGCAGCGGGCACCTGGCTACCTGGTGCCCGGCGCGGCCGGGGCCTCGGAGGTGTCCGTGGCGGTCGGGTAGGCGGCGGGTCCGGCGTCCCGGGCGCCGGAGGACCGCAGCTCGGCGAGGTCCGCGGTGACCGAGGCGAGCAGCTCCTGCATCTGCTCCAGCAGGCTCTTGGGAGTGACGGGTCCGGCCGAGGTGCCGACGGCCGAGCCCGTCGGGCTGCTCGGGAGCTGCGGCGTGGCAGATGGTTCGGACATGACGGGACCTCTTCGACTCGGTGGTGCGGTGTGAAGCGGCCGACGGTGGCCCGGCCGCGCGGCGGGGCGGCACCTGTCCGGCCCGGCCGGGGCACCAGCGCCCGCCGCAGCACCCAACGAACCGCTCCGGCGGCCGTCACCGGGCACCACTCGATGCGGTCCGTCTCCGGTGCGCCGTAAGCCTCACGGGTGAGCCGGGGTTGCCGCCGCGGCACGGCCTGGGCTAGGCGCGAATGGAGCGCGAAAAGAAGAAGCCGAAGGCGGAAGCCGAAGGCGGAAGGAGGAAGCGGAAGAGGGAGAACCCACCCCTTGCCACTCTCAACGTATAGCGCACGGGGGGTCTTGCGGCAAGGCCCCTGCGCTGGCGCACAATCACAGGCCTCAGATCGGAGCTGATGCCATGAACCCCCTCACCACCAGCGCGTTCGACCTTCCCGACCGCCTCTCCGCCAAGGCCGACCCGACACTGATCGGCCGCGACGAGCGGCACTTCGCGGCCGTCGAGGCGAGCCTGGCGCAGACGATCGCCGAGCTGTCCGACCGCCTCGACGCCCTGCGCCGGGCACCGGGCGGTGCCGGCCGGGAGGCGATGGACCGGGACATCGAGGTCCACAAGCTGACCGGTCGCCTGCGCGCCCTGCGTCGCTTCGGTCTGGACCTGTGCCTCGGGCACGTCGTCGGCGCGGACGACCCCGAGCCGGTGTACATCGGGCGGCTCGGCCTCACCGACAGCGAGGGGCGCCGGCTGCTGGTCGACTGGCGCTCGCCCGCGGCCGAGCCGTTCTTCGCGGCGACCCACGCCGACCCGATGGGCCTGGTGAGCCGCCGCAGGTACCGCTGGACCGGCGGCCGGATCGGCGACTACTGGGACGAGGTGTTCGCCGCCGAGGCGTTGGAGGGGCATGCCGCGCTGGACGACCAGTCCGCGTTCATCGCCGGCCTGGGGAGCAACCGGTCGGCCCGGATGCGGGACGTGCTGGCCACCATCCAGGCCGACCAGGACGCGATCATCCGGGCCGGATCCCGGGGCGCCCTGGTGGTCGACGGCGGCCCCGGCACCGGGAAGACGGTCGTCGCGCTGCACCGCTCCGCGTACCTGCTCTACTCCGATCCGCGGCTCGGCCACCGGCGGGGCGGCGTGCTGTTCGTCGGACCGCACCAGCCGTACCTGGCCTACGTCGCCGACGTCCTGCCCAGCCTCGGCGAGGAGGGCGTGCGGACCTGCACGGTGCGGGACCTCGTCGCCGAGGGAGCGCAGGCGGGGGTCGAGGCCGACCCGGAGGTGGCCCGGCTGAAGTCCTCGGTCGACATGGTGAAGGCGATCGAGAAGGCCGTCCGGTTCTACGAGGAGCCGCCTGCCGAGGGGATGGCGGTCACGACCCACTGGGCCGACCTCTGGCTGAGCGCCCAGGACTGGGCCGACGCGTTCGACGCGCCGGACCCGGGCACCCCGCACAACGAGGCACGCGAACAGGTCTGGGAGGAGCTGGCCACGATCCTGCTGGAGAAGCTGGACGGGGACGACGAGTCGGTGTCGCCCGAGCTGTTCCTCCGGTCACTGCGGCAGGACCGGGAGCTGGTGGAGACGCTCAACCGGGCGTGGCCGCTGCTCGAAGCGGCCGACCTGGTCGGCGACCTCTGGTCGGTGCCTGCCTACCTGCGGATGTGCGCGCCCTGGCTCGCCCCCGAGGAGGTCCGCGTGCTGCAGCGCAAGCACGCGCCCCGGGCCTGGACGGTGTCCGACCTGCCGCTGCTGGACGCGGCCCGGCAGCGGCTCGGCGATCCGGAGGCCGCCCTGCGGCAGCGCCGGCGCGAGGCCGCGGCCGCCGCCGAACGCGCCCGGATGGCCGACGTCATCGGGGACCTGCTGCAGGCCGACGACGACGGTGAGGGCGCGGTGACGATGCTGCGCGGGAAGGACCTCCAGGACAGCCTGGTCGACGAGACCGCCCTGCCCGTCGCCGATCCGGAGCCGCTGGCCGGCCCGTTCGCGCACGTCGTCGTGGACGAGGCCCAGGAGCTGACCGACGCGGAGTGGCAGATGCTGCTGCTGCGCTGCCCGTCCCGGAGCTTCACCATCGTCGGGGACCGTGCGCAGGCCCGGCACGGGTTCACCGAGTCCTGGCAGGAACGGCTGGCGCGGATCGGGCTCGACCGGGCCACGGTGGCCTCGCTGAGCATCAACTACCGCACCCCCGAGGAGGTCATGGCCGAGGCCGAGCCCGCCATCCGGGCGGCGCTGCCGGACGCCAACGTGCCGACCTCCGTCCGCAGCAGCGGGATCCCCGTCGGGCACGGTTCCGTGGCCGAGCTGGACGCGGTCCTGGACGGCTGGCTCGCCGAGCACGCCGAGGGGGTCGCCTGCGTGATCGGCGCCCCGGACTTCCGGGCCCGGCCGCGGGTCCGATCGCTGACCCCGGAGCTGTCGAAGGGGCTTGAGTTCGACCTGGTCGTCCTGGTCGATCCGGAGGCCTTCGGCGGCGGCATCGAGGGAGCCGTCGACCGCTACGTCGCGATGACCCGGGCTACGCAGCGGCTGGTGATCCTCAGGAGTGCGTGAGGGAGGGGCAGTTCGTGCGGGAGGAGGGCTTGGCGGAAGGAAGGAGAGGCTTGGAGGACGGGAGCGGTTCATGAGGTGCGAGAGGGCCCGTGCGACAGGAGGGAGCCGTGAGACGGGAATACGGGCGGAGGGGCCGGATCCTCCGTCCCCCGGTCGAGTGATGCGGGTGTCGGTCGGTGGCGTCCGGCGGCCAGACTGGGGCGATGGACGAGGAGGAACCGCTGGCGTCGTGGGCGGCCAGGCGGGATCAACGGCTGCGGCCGGTGGGGCAGTTGCGGGCCGTACCGCTCGCGGACGGGCGGCCGCGGGGCGCCCATGTGGCGCCGGGTGAGCCCAGGCTGATCGTGCGGTGGGACGGCTTCCAGTGGCTGCCGGAGACGGTGGCCGAGGACTACGCCGCCGCGCAGCGGATCCTGCACGGGATCGACGGCGACGGCCGGTTGCGCCCCGCGAACCGGGCGCAGCGGCCGAAGAAGGCGCCGGGGCGTCACCGCAAGCCTTGAGCGGAGGGCGGGCGGGTACTGCGGCACGGGAAGGCCCGGGACGCGTGCGCGTCCCGGGCCCCGGAGCCCAACGGCCTGTGACCGTACGTCAGTTGTGGGCGTGCAGGTCGGCGTTCAGGCCGCCCCAGGAGCCGGAGCGGGCGATGACCTCGACCGCGCCGGTCTGCGAGTTGCGGCGGAACAGCAGGTTGTCCTGGCCGGACAGCTCGACGGCCTTGGCCACCGTGCCGTCCGGGGTGGTGACCCGGGTGCCGGCGGTGACGTAGAGGCCGGCCTCGACCACGCAGTCGCTGCCGAGCGAGATGCCGATGCCCGCGTTGGCGCCGAGCAGGCAGCGCTCGCCGACCGAGACGACCTGCTTGCCGCCACCGGACAGGGTGCCCATGATCGAGGCGCCGCCGCCGATGTCGCTGTGGTCGCCGACGACGACGCCCGCGCTGATCCGGCCCTCGACCATGGAGGTGCCCAGCGTGCCGGCGTTGAAGTTGACGAAGCCCTCGTGCATCACGGTGGTGCCGGCGGCCAGGTGCGCGCCGAGCCGGACGCGGTCGGCGTGGGCGATGCGCACGCCGGTCGGGGCGACGTAGTCGGTCATCCGCGGGAACTTGTCGATCCCGTAGACGGCCAGCTGGCCGCCCTGGGCGCGCACGGCGAGGCGGGCCTGCTCGACCTTGTCCACCGGGACGGGGCCGATGCTGGTCCAGGCGACATTGGCCAGCAGGCCGAAGATGCCGTCCAGGTTCTGGCCGTGCGGCTCGACCAGGCGGTGGCTGAGCAGGTGCAGGCGCAGGTACACGTCGTGCGTGTCGAGCGGCTTCTCGTCCAGCGAGGCGATGGTGGTGCGCACGGCTACCACCTCGACGCCGCGGCGCGCGTCGGCGCGCAGCGCCTCGGCCGCACCGGCGCCGAGCTCGGCCTCGGCCTGCTCGGCGGTCAGTCGGACGGTGCCGGCCGGGCCGGGCTCGGCGGCCAGCACGGGGGCGGGGTACCAGGTGTCGAGGACGGTGCCGTCGGCGGCGATGGTGGCCAGACCGGCGGCCACGGCGCCGTTCGCCGGGGAGGTGGATTCGCGCGAGGTGGATTCAGCAGTCACATCGTGCACGTTAACCAATGCGGGGCCCCGCTGCCGAACACGCCCACCGTGCGGACACGCCCGGCGGCTTCCCCGGCCGGTGGGGCGCCGGACGGGAAAACCCGGTGCTCAGGGGCCGGTTCCTGGTCAATACTTCGGCGGGTGTTCATGTCGATCTCCACCACAGGCAGCGCCGAGAATCCGGCCACGGATCTCGGGTTCCTGCTGCACAAGCACCCCGGCAAGGTCCAGCGGTTCACGACGTCGCACGGTGAGGCCCACGTCTTCTACCCCGAGGCGGGGGACGAGGTCTGCACCGCGGCGCTGCTGCTGGACGTCGACCCGATCGCGCTGGTCCGCAAGGGCCGGGGCGACGGCAGGGGGCGCGGCGGCTCGCCCGACTTCGCGCTCGCCCAGTACGTCAACGACCGCCCGTACGCCGCGTCCTCGCTGCTCGCGGTGGCGCTGCGGACGGTGTTCAGGTCCGCGATGAAGGGCGCCTGCCCGGCCCGTCCCGAACTGCCGGGGCAGGTCCGCCCGCTGCGGATCGAGCTGCCCGCCGTGCCCGCGAACGGTGCGGGCGAGGGCGGCGGCGCGGCGATGGTGGCCCGGTTGTTCGAGCCGCTGGGCTGGCGGGTCGAGGCGGCGGCGATCCCGCTGGACGAGGCGTTCCCGGAGTGGGGCGACTCCCGGTACGTGCGGATCGCGCTCGCCTCCGAGAGCGTCCGGCTCGCCGACGCGCTCCAGCAGCTGTACGTGCTGCTGCCGGTGCTGGACGGTGCCAAGCACTACTGGGTCGCCCCGGACGAGGTGGACAAGCTGCTCGCCGCCGGCGAGGGCTGGCTGGCAGCCCACCCGGAGCGGGCCCTGATCACCCGTCGTTACCTCGCCCGGCGCTGGTCGCTGACCCGGGCCGCGATGGAGCGTCTGGAGCTGGCCCGGCTGGCGGAGGCGGACGACCGTGAGGTCGAGGAGATCGACAACGCGGTCGACGACCGACCCGGGGACGAGCCCGGCGAGGACGGCAGCCAGGAGGACGGCGGTCAGCCGAGCAGCCGGAAGAGCGGCGAGCAGGCGGAGCCCCGCCCGCCGTCCCTCGCCGAGCAGCGCCGCACCGCGATCGTCGAGGCCCTGCACGAGACCGGTGCCGCCCGGGTCGCCGACCTCGGCTGCGGGCAGGGCGAGCTGATCGGCGAGCTGCTCAAGGACGCCCGGTTCACCGGGATCCTCGGCGTGGACGTGTCCGTCCGGGCGTTGCAGGCGGCGAACCGCAAGCTGCGCCTGGAGCGGCTGCCGGAGCGGCAGGCGGCCCGGGTGACGCTGGTTCAGGGTGCGCTGACGTACACCGACGCCCGGCTGAAGGGCTTCGACGCGGCGGTGCTGTGCGAGGTGATCGAGCACCTGGACCTGCCGCGGCTGCCCGCCCTGGAGTACGCCGTGTTCGGCGCCGCCCGTCCGCGGGCCGTCGTGGTCACCACGCCGAACGCCGAGTACAACGTGCGCTGGGAGAGCCTTCCGGCGGGCGCGGTCCGGCACGCTGACCACCGCTTCGAGTGGTCCCGCGCCGAGTTCCGGGCCTGGGCCGAGAAGGTCGCGGCCGCCTACGGCTACACCGTGGTGCTGCGCCCGGTCGGCCCGGAGGACGAGGAGGTCGGCGCGCCGACGCAGCTCGCCCTGTTCCGTACCGCCACCGAAAGCCCGGTCGCCCAGCCGACCGCCACCGATCCGACGACGACACCCGAAGGAGGCGAATCCCGATGACCGACGCCGCAGCCGACCCGACAGCAGCCGACCCGACCGCAACCGACCCGGCAGCAACCGCCGCGACCGCAACCGACGCCGCACCCGCCGCGACCGGCGCCGCCGCGACGACCGCGAGCACCACCCCCCGCCGCCTCCCCGTCACCGACGTCTCCCTCGTCGTCCTGATCGGCACCAGCGGCGCGGGCAAGTCCACCTTCGCCCGCCGCCACTTCCTGCCCACCCAGGTCGTCTCCTCCGACTTCTGCCGCGGCCTGGTCGCCGACGACGAGAACGACCAGTCGGCCTCCGCCGAGGCCTTCGACCTCCTGCACTACATCGTCGGCAAGCGCCTGGCGGCCGGCCGGCTGACCGTCGTGGACGCCACCAACGTCCAGCCCGAGGCCCGCCGTCAGCTGGTCCGGATCGCCCGCGAGCACGACGTGCTGCCGATCGCGATCGTCCTGGACGTCCCGCCGGGGGTGTGCGCCGAGCGCAACCGCTCCCGCCCGGACCGGCAGCTGCCGGCCCACGTCATCCCGCGCCAGAACCGCGAGCTGCGACGTTCCCTGCGCGGCCTGGAGCGCGAGGGCTTCCGCAAGGTGCACATCCTGCGCGGCGAGGCCGAGGTGGCGTCGGCCGGGATCGAGCTGGAGAAGCGCTACAACGACCTGCGCCACCTCTCCGGCCCGTTCGACATCGTGGGTGACATCCACGGTTGCCGCTCCGAGCTGGAGACCCTGCTGACCCGCCTCGGCTACGCGCTCACCCGGGACGCCCACGGCCGCCCGGTGGACGCCGAGCACCCCGCGGGCCGTACCGCCGTCTTCGTCGGCGACCTGGTCGACCGCGGCCCCGACACCCCGGGCGTGCTGCGCCTGGTGATGGGCATGGTGGCGGCCGGTCACGCGATCTGCGTGCCCGGCAACCACGAGAACAAGCTCGGCCGGGCGATGGACGGCAAGAAGGTCACCGTCTCGCACGGTCTGCAGGAGTCGCTGGACCAGCTGGCGGGGGAGAGCGAGGAGTTCAGGGCCGAGGTGCGCGCGTTCATGCGCGGCCTGGTCAGCCACTACCTGCTGGACGGTGGCGCCCTGGTGGTCTGCCACGCCGGTCTGCCGGAGCGGTACCACGGCCGTAACTCCGGCCGGGTCCGCTCGCACGCGCTGTACGGGGAGACCACCGGCGAGACCGACGAGTACGGCCTGCCGGTGCGCTACCCGTGGGCCGAGGAGTACCGGGGCCGGGCGCTGGTGGTCTACGGCCACACCCCGGTGCCGACCGCGAGCTTCGTCAACAACACCATCTGCCTGGACACCGGCTGCGTCTTCGGCGGCAGCCTGACCGCGCTGCGCTACCCGGAGCGGGAGCTGGTGAGCGTCGAGGCCGAGCGCGAGTGGTACGCCCCGGTGCGCCCGATGATCACCGACGCGCCGGGCGCCCGTGAGGGCCGCCCGCTGGACCTCGCCGACGTGGCCGGGCGCCGGATCGTCGAGACCGGTCTGCACGGGCGGGTCGCCGTCCGGGAGGAGAACGCGGCGGCCGCGCTGGAGGTGATGAGCCGCTTCGCGCTGGATCCGCGGCTGCTCGCCTATCTGCCGCCGACCATGGCGCCGAGCGCGACCTCCCGCCGGGACGGCTACCTGGAGCACCCGGAGGAGGCCTTCCTCGCCTACCGCGCGGACGGCGTGCGGCACCTGGTGTGCGAGGAGAAGCACATGGGCTCGCGCGCGGTGCTGCTGGTCGCCCGGGACGGGGCCGAGCTGGAACGCCGCTTCGGCGTGGCCGGCCCGGGCGCGATCTGGACCCGTACCGGTCGCGCCTTCCTCGGCGACGACGAGCTGACCGCCGCCGTCCTGGGCCGGGTGCGGGCGGCCGCCGAGCGCGCCGGGCTGTTCGAGGAGCTGGGCACCGGCTGGCTGCTGCTGGACGCCGAGCTGATGCCGTGGTCGCTGAAGGCGGTGGAGCTGCTGCGCCGCCAGTACGCGGCGGTCGGTGCGGCGGCGGGTGCCGCCCTGCCGGAGGTGCTGTCCGCGCTGGAGCGGGCGGCCGGGCGCGGCCTGGACCTGGCCGCCCTGACCGACCGCCAGCGGCAGCGCGCCACCGACGCCCGGGCGTTCACCGAGGCGTACCGGCGTTACTGCTGGCCGACGGAGGGCCTGTCCGGCATCCGGCTGGCGCCGTTCCAGCTGCTGGCCGCCGAGGGGGCGAACCTCGCGGTGCGCCCGCACGACGAGCACCTGGCCTGGATCGACCGCCTGGCGGCGGCCGACGAGGAGCTGGTGGCCGCCGAGGAGCTGGTGGCCGCCGGGGGTGCCGACGGTGCCGACAGGGCGGGCGGCGCCTACGGTGCGGGCGGGGCGAAGGAGCCCGTGCTGCAGCGCACCGGCCGGATCCTGGTGGACACCGAGGACGAGGCCTCGATGGCCGCCGCCACCGCCTGGTGGGAGGAGCTGACCGGGGCGGGCGGCGAGGGCATGGTGGTCAAGCCGCTGGCCTCGCTGGTGCGGACCTCGCGCGGGAAGGGCCGGCCGGGCGGGCTGGTTCAGCCCGGGGTGAAGGTCCGCGGCCGGGAGTACCTGCGGATCATCTACGGCCCGGACTACACCGAGCACCTGGACCGGCTGCGCCAGCGGGCGTTGGGCCACAAGCGCTCACTGGCGCTGCGCGAGTACGCGCTGGGCCTGGAGGCGCTGGACCGGCTGGCGGCCGGGGAGCCGCTGTGGCGGGTGCACGAGCCGGTGTTCGCCGTGCTGGCGCTGGAGTCGGAGCCGGTCGACCCGCGGCTGTAGCGGTGGATGGTGAGAAGGGGAGTCCTTACTGGGCTCCCCTTCCGCCCGTCCTATTCTGTATAGAAATTCGGCGCATCGTATACACTTGCCAGCCTTCCCCCCTCGTCCCGTCACCCCAGGAGCCCGGCATGGCCTTCAACCTCCGGAACAGGCACTTCCTCAAGGAGCTCGACTTCACGCCCCAGGAGTTCCGCTTCCTGGTGGACCTCGCCGCCGGGCTCAAGGCGGCGAAGTACGCGGGCACCGAGCAGCCCCGGCTGCGCGGCAAGAACATCGCGCTGATCTTCGAGAAGACCTCCACCCGTACCCGCTGCGCCTTCGAGGTCGCCGCCCACGACCAGGGCGCCACCACCACCTACCTGGACCCGGCGGCCTCGCAGATCGGCCACAAGGAGTCCATCAAGGACACCGCCAGAGTGCTCGGCCGGATGTTCGACGGCATCGAGTACCGCGGCCACGGCCAGGAGGTCGTCGAGGAGCTCGCCGAGCACGCCGGAGTCCCGGTCTGGAACGGCCTGACCGACGAGTGGCACCCCACCCAGATGCTGGCGGACGTGCTCACCATCACCGAGCACACCGTCAAGCCGCTCCCCGAGGTCGCGCTCGCCTACCTCGGCGACGCCCGCTCCAACATGGGCAACTCGCTGCTGGTCACCGGCGCCCTGCTCGGCATGGACATCCGGATCGTCGCCCCGCGCGGCCTCTGGCCGACCGAGGACGTGCAGAAGTCGGCGCAGGCCCTGGCCGAGACGACCGGCGCCCGGATCACCCTGACCGAGGACGTCGACGAGGGCGTGGCCGGCGCCGACTTCCTCTACACCGACGTCTGGGTCTCGATGGGCGAGCCCAAGGAGGTCTGGGCCGAGCGGATCGAGCTGCTCAAGCCCTACCAGGTCTCCATGGACACCGTCCGCGCCACCGGCAACCCGGCCGTGAAGTTCCTGCACTGCCTGCCGGCCTTCCACGACCTCGGCACGGTGGTCGGGCGGCAGATGTACGAGGCGACCGGAATGACCGAACTGGAGTGCACCGACGAGCTGTTCGAGTCGCCGCACTCCATCGTCTTCGACCAGGCCGAGAACCGGCTGCACACCATCAAGGCTGTTCTGGTCGCCACCCTGGGCTCCTGAGCCGCCGGGCTCCTGAGCTGCCGGGTTCCTGACCTGCCGGGTTCCTGAGTTCCCGCCGGTCAGCGCTCCAGCTTGACGCAGGCCACCCGGTCGCCCGCCGCGCGCGGGCCGGCCGGGCTGCCCGCGTGCAGCACCAGCGAGCGCGCCCCGCCGGGCCGGGGCTGCCAGTCCACCGCGGTCGTGGCGGTGCCCCCGCCCCGGCCGTCGGTGCGCAGCAGCAGCCGCAGCTCGTTGTGCTCGTTGGCGTACGCGGGGTCGGTGGACGGCTGCACCGGGTCGACCGCGTTCTGGTAGTGCGGGCCCGAGGAGGCCGGGTCGGCCCCGCAGCTTCCGGTGTGCAGGTGGACCGGGAACTCGTGGTCGGCGGCGAGCCCGGAGGCCGTCAGGGTGAGCACCGTCCGCCCGGGCACCGAGCGGTCGGTGACGACCCGGGCGTGCGAGCCGTACGGCACCAGGTCGGCCGCGTAGCTGACGGCGGTCGGCGGGACGAAGGCGGTGGCCGGGTCGAAGGCGGCCTCCAGTACGGAGACCGCCGACGTGGGGGCCGAGGAGGAGGCCGGCGAAGCGGAGGCCGGTGTGGCGGTAGGGGCGAGCAGGGCCAGCGGCAGCAGGGCGGCGGCGAGCGGAGCGGACATCGGTCGGGCCTTCCGGGGCAGGGCGACGGTCACCCTGCTAACGGCGCCGGCCCGTGAAGGACACCGCCGGCCCGCGCGGGAGACTCGCCCGCAACAGCCGCCGCCCGCAACAGCCGCCACCGCCCGCAACGGCCCTCGCCGTCAGGCCGGCTCGCGCCGGATCCCCCGGATCTCGCAGCGCGGCCCGCTGGCCCGCATCAGTCGCAGGTCGGCGGTGACCAGCGGCACCCCGTGCAGTTCGGCCACCGCGACGTACGCGGCGTCGTCCGGGGTCAGGTTGTCCTTGAGCTCCCAGATCCGGCCGAGCAGCGGCGCGACCTCGACCTTGCGGATCGCCACCGCGGCCAGTTCGCCGGTGAGTTCGGCGACCCGTGCGGCGGTCAGCTCCTTGGCCAGGTAGAGGCCGCGCAGCGACTGCATCACCTCGACCAGGATGTGCTCGGGCGCCAACCACTCGCCGCCGGAGGCGAGTTCGGCCCGGGCGGCGGCTCCGCGCGGACCCTCGTCGGCCAGTGCCAGTACCAGCGCGGATGCGTCCACCACGATCATCGGTCGTTCCCCTGCCCGTCCCCGTACGTCAACTCGGGTCACCGTACCGGGGCGGCGCTCACCCCTTGCCGCCGGGCGTCGGGCCGGCGGTGGCGGCACCCGCGTTCGCGCCGGTGCCGGTGCCGGACGGCATGTTCTTCCCCGGGGTGTCGTCGTGGAACGGCCGGACCGCCTCCTCGGCCCGCTCGGCCTCCTCCGGGGTGATCCACTCGTGGAAGCCGGCGGCCATCGCGGCGGTCTGCAACTGGTCGAGGCTCAGCGGCAGTCCCTCCCGGAGCGGCTGGGGCTTCCTGGAGTCCGCCACCGGGACGGAGTTGGTGGCGGTCACGATGACCCGGGTGTTGTCCGGGCGCAGCAGGTTGACGGTGCGGGTGGTCACGCGGTCGAGGACCGACTCGGTGAGCTTGAGGTGGCCGCCGTCCGGGAGCACGGTGGCGGAGCAGGAGCGGATGTTCGGCGCGACCGTCTTCGTGCAGTCGTACTCGTCGTCGTAGCCGATGACGTACGGGTCCTGGCCGGGGCCCGGCGGGTAGGAGCCGGGCCGGTAGAGGGCGCCGATGCCGCCGTCGACCTCGACGCCGACCTCGACCGGGCCGGTGCCGTCGTCGTACAGGAGGGTGGCCCGGGCGGCCACGTTCCTGGTCGGCGCTTCGGTCCAGCCGACCACCCCGGAGTAGCCGGAGAACCCGGAGGTGTGTCCTCCCGGGGGCAGGGCCCGGGCGAGGGTGAGGACGGCCGCGTGCCCGGTGAGGGCGACCGAGCCCTGCTGGGCGCCGGTGCCCGGGTCGAGCCGTTCGGGGCCGGTGTCGGACTTCTGCAGCAACTGCGGGAACGCCCGGCTCGGCATCGGTGAGGCGGAGGCGGAGGCGGTCGGTGCCTGGACGGTGACGGCCGCGTTGCCGCCGCCGGGCCGCAGGGTGAGGGCGCCGCCGACGACCAGGACGGCCGCGACCGCGGCCGCGCCGGCCGCGGTCGTCCGCCGTCGGCGCCGGATCGAGCGGCCCCGTTCGGCGGCCCCGGCGACCAGCGGGCCCAGGTCGGCCCCGACCCCGTCCAGCGCGCGCTCGAAGGTGGCGGACAGCTTCCGGCCGTCCACGTCGGACTCGTTCATGCGGGTGTTCCTCTCGGGTGCGTGACGTGGGCTCAGGACAGGGTGAGCTGGTCGGCGGCTTCCGGGCCGAGGACGGCGCGCAGCCGTCCGAGGGCGCGCAGCGACTGGCTGCGCACCGCCCCGGTGCTGAGGCCGAGTTCGGCGGCGGTCTCGTCGACGCTGCGGTCCTCCCAGTAGCGCAGGACGAGCACGGCCCGGTCCCGGGGCGGCAGTTCGGCGAGGGCGGTGAGCAGGGTGACGCGCAGCGCCGGGTCGCCCTCGGGGGCGATGCCTTCCGGCAGTTCGCCGAGGGCGGGCCGCTCGCCGGTGCGGCGCAGCCGGCGGTGGGAGAGGTAGGTGCGGACGAGGGTGCTGCGGGCGTAGGCGTCCTGGTTCTCGGCGCGCCGGACCTTGGACCAGGAGGCGTAGAGCTTGGCCAGGGTGACCTGGGTGAGGTCCTCGGCCAGGTGCCAGTCGCCGCACAGCAGCAAGGCCGTGCGGAAGAGGCTCTGCCCCCGGCCGTACGCGAAGCCCTCGAACTCCGCGGTCTCCTCCGCCCGTCGCTTCTTTCCGGTCACTGCCGTCCCCTCGAACCCCGTGGATGTGGGGTCTGCGCCCCCTGTGCCTGGTAAGACGCCTGAGTCCGGAGGCCGCGTTACGGGCCGCCGGGACGGAATGTGGAACCGGATCAGCTCCCGAGCAGGAACCCGGCGAGCACCGAGGCGGCGTTGGCGGTGGTGGCGGCGGCCCAGGGGAGCGGGGTGCGCAGCCGCAGCCCGGTGAGCGGGCCGAGCAGGGCGCCCTCGATCAGGCAGACGCCGGCCTCGCCGATCCCGAAGGCGGTCCAGTACGCTGCGGCGGGCCCGGCGGAGTACGGCCGCAGGGACCACCAGAGCAGCGGGTGCGTCGCCAGGTTGACCAGGACGGCGGCACCGGCGGCCCGGACGGGGCGCAGGCCGCCGGCCCGGACGAGCGCGGCGGTGTAGACGGGGACCTCGACCAGCAGGGTCAGGGCCAGGGCGAGGGCGTAGGGCACGGCGGGGATCGTGCCACGGGGAGGGGAGCATGGCCACCGAGGTCGCACCGGCACCGCCGGCCCCGCCGGTCCGGCCCGCGCCCGGCGCGGCGCCCGGCCAGGTCGCCGCCCCGCTGGCGGGCTTCGCACTGTCGGCCGTCCTCGCGCTCGCGCTGGCCCTGCGGGCGCCGACGGGCCTGGCGGTGCTGGGTCTGGCCACCTTCGGACTGCTGCACAACGTGCTGGAGCTGCGCTACGTCGCGGGCCGGTTCGCCGCCGTCCTGGCGGGCCCGCTGCTGCGGCTGCTGCTGGTGCTGGTGACCGGCATCGTGCTGTGCCGGCTGCTGCCGCCGTCCCGGGTGTCCCAGTCGGCGGAGATCCTGCTCGCGTACGGCCTGCTGGCGGCCGCCTGCCGGTACGGGCTGCGCGGCCGTCCTCGGCTGTTGGCGGGGATCGCGGTGCTGCTGCTGGGGGCCGGGGCGGCGTCGCTGGCCTTCCCCGCGTACCACTTCGTGGTGCTGGCGCACCTGCACAACGTGGTGCCGCTGCTGTTCCTGGCCGAGTGGTCGCGCCGGCTGCTGCGCGGGCGGGCGGTGTTCCTGGCGGTGCAGTGCGGCTGGGTGCTGCTGGTTCCGGCGCTGCTGCTGAGCGGCCTGCTGGACGGCCTGCTGTCCCGGCCCGCCGACGGCTGGGCGAGCGGCTGGGCGGGGGGATGGACGGACCGGCTGGCGGCCGCCTACACCCCGCCGGCCTGGCTGACGCCGGAGGTGGGCCTGCGCTTCCTGGCGGTGTTCGCCTTCCTGCAGACGATGCACTACGTGGTCTGGGTCTGGTTCCTGCCCCGGTACGCGCCGGAGGCGGCGGAGCGCTTCGACGCCCGGGTACCGGCCCTGCGCGGCGTGCGGGCGTGGCTGCTGGGCGCGGGGGCCGGGCTGCTGCTGGCGCTGCTGTTCGCGGTGGACTACGCGCAGGGCCGGTCCCTGTACGCGGCGCTGGCGAGTTACCACGCCTATCTGGAGTTCCCGGTGCTGCTGATGCTGGTGCTCGGCGCCGGCGACAGCCTCGGTGCCGGCGCAAGCCTCGGCCACAGCGCCGGCGACAGCCTCGGCGACAGCCTCGGCGACAGCGCCGGCGTCGGCGCGCGGGCCGGTTCGGAGCGGAGCGCGGATGGAGCGGAGGTGAACGTATGAGGACAACCCTGCTGGCGGACATCGCCCCCTCGCCGACCGGCGGTTCCGGTGGTGAGCTTGTGGTGGTGTTGCTGATGGCAGCCGCGGTGGTGGCGGGAGCGGTCTGGCTGATCAGGCTGGAGCGCAAGCGGCGCGGCCCGGACGGCGAGTGAGTCACGGCATGCACTATGGTTTATCTCGACATCGAGATAACTGCCGCTTAGGATATATCTCGACATCAAGATACTTGCCGAGAGGCGCTCACCGGCGATGCGGGCAAGGCAAGCCTAAGTAAGGCTGACCTTACCACCGCGTGGCGGCCGGATATCGCACGAAGCACCCAGAAGGAGTCAGTCGTGTCCGCGAACAGCTTCGACGCCCGCAGCTCGCTGCAGGTGGGCGACGAGTCGTACGAGATCTTCAAGCTCTCCGCCGTCGAGGGTTCCGAGCGGCTGCCGTACAGCCTCAAGGTGCTGCTGGAGAACCTGCTCCGCACGGAGGACGGCGCGAACATCACCGCCGACCACATCCGCGCCCTCGGCAACTGGGACGAGAACGCCCAGCCGAGCCAGGAGATCCAGTTCACCCCGGCCCGCGTGATCATGCAGGACTTCACCGGCGTGCCGTGCGTGGTCGACCTCGCCACCATGCGCGAGGCCGTCAAGGAGCTGGGCGGCGACCCGGCCAAGATCAACCCGCTGGCCCCGGCCGAGCTGGTCATCGACCACTCCGTCATCGCCGACAAGTTCGGCACCAAGGACGCGTTCACCCAGAACGTCGAGATCGAGTACGGCCGCAACAAGGAGCGCTACCAGTTCCTGCGCTGGGGCCAGACCGCCTTCGACGAGTTCAAGGTCGTCCCGCCGGGCACCGGCATCGTCCACCAGGTGAACATCGAGCACCTGGCCCGCACCGTCATGGTCCGGGGCGGCCAGGCCTACCCGGACACCTGCGTCGGCACCGACTCGCACACCACCATGGTCAACGGCCTGGGCGTGCTGGGCTGGGGCGTCGGCGGCATCGAGGCCGAGGCCGCGATGCTCGGCCAGCCGGTCTCCATGCTGATCCCGCGCGTGGTGGGCTTCAAGCTGACCGGCGAGCTGCCGGCCGGCACCACCGCCACCGACCTGGTGCTCACCATCACCGAGATGCTGCGCAAGCACGGTGTGGTCGGCAAGTTCGTCGAGTTCTACGGCGACGGCATCGGCTCCATCCCGCTGGCCAACCGCGCCACCATCGGCAACATGTCGCCGGAGTTCGGCTCGACCTGTGCGATCTTCCCGATCGACGCCGAGACCATCAACTACCTGAAGCTCACCGGCCGCGACGCGCAGCAGCTCGCCCTGGTCGAGGCGTACGCCAAGGAGCAGGGCCTCTGGCACGACCCGTCGGTCGAGCCGGTCTACTCCGAGTACCTGGAGCTGGACGTCTCCACCGTCGTCCCGTCGATCTCCGGCCCGAAGCGCCCGCAGGACCGCGTGATCCTGGCCGAGGCCGCGAGCAAGTTCGCCGAGGCGCTGCCGACCTACTCCGCCGAGGCCTCGAAGCCGACCACCGTCACCGCCCCCGACGGCTCGACCTACGAGATCGACAACGGCGCGGTCGTGATCGCCTCGATCACCTCCTGCACCAACACCTCCAACCCCTCCGTCATGCTGGGCGCCGCCCTGCTGGCGAAGAAGGCCGTGGAGAAGGGCCTGCACGTCAAGCCCTGGGTCAAGACCACCCTGGCGCCCGGTTCCAAGGTCGTCATGGACTACTACGAGAAGGCCGGCCTGCTCCCGTACATGGAGAAGCTGGGCTTCAACCTGGTCGGCTACGGCTGCGTCACCTGCATCGGCAACTCGGGCCCGCTGCCCGAGGAGGTCTCGGCCGCCGTCAACGAGTCCGACCTCGCAGTCGTCTCGGTGCTCTCCGGCAACCGCAACTTCGAGGGCCGGATCAACCCCGACGTCAAGATGAACTACCTGGCCTCCCCGCCGCTGGTGGTCGCCTACGCCCTCGCCGGCAACATGAACGTCGACATCACCAAGGACGCCCTGGGCCAGGACGCCGACGGCAACGACGTCTTCCTCGCCGACATCTGGCCGTCCGAGCAGGAGGTCGCCGAGGTCGTCGCCGGCTCCATCGACGAGGCCATGTTCGACAAGGGCTACCAGGACGTCTTCGCCGGTGACCACCGCTGGCAGTCGCTCCCGGTCCCGACCGGCAACACCTTCGAGTGGGACGCCGAGTCCACCTACGTCCGCAAGCCCCCGTACTTCGAGGGCATGGCCAAGACCCCGAGCCCGGTGACCGACATCGCCGACGCCCGCGTCCTGGCCAAGCTGGGCGACTCGGTCACCACCGACCACATCTCCCCGGCCGGCAACATCAAGCCGGGCACCCCGGCGGCGCAGTACCTGACCGCCAACGGTGTCGAGAAGCGCGACTTCAACTCCTACGGTTCCCGTCGTGGCAACCACGAGGTGATGATCCGCGGCACCTTCGCCAACATCCGCCTGCGCAACCAGATCGCGCCGGGCACCGAGGGCGGCTACACCCGCGACTTCACCCAGGCCGACGCGCCGGTGTCGTTCATCTACGACGCCTCGCAGAACTACCAGGCCGCCGGCATCCCGCTGGTCGTCCTGGCCGGCAAGGAGTACGGCTCCGGCTCGTCCCGCGACTGGGCCGCCAAGGGCACCGCGCTGCTGGGCGTCAAGGCCGTCATCGCCGAGTCCTACGAGCGCATCCACCGCTCGAACCTGATCGGCATGGGCGTCCTGCCGCTGCAGTTCCCGGAGGGCGAGAACGCCGACTCCCTCGGCCTGACCGGCGAGGAGACCTTCTCCATCACCGGCGTGACCGAGCTCAACGAGGGCCGCACCCCGAAGACCGTCAAGGTCAAGGCGGTCGGCGCGGACGGGACCAGCAAGGAGTTCGACGCGGTCGTGCGCATCGACACCCCCGGTGAGGCGGACTACTACCGCAACGGCGGCATCCTGCAGTACGTGCTGCGCTCGCTGATCAACGGCTGAGCCCAGGCGCCTCAAGGGGAGGCCGGACCGCACTCCGCGGTCCGGCCTCTTCCGCATCCTGTGCGCAGGGGCGGCAGATGCCGGGCCGGGGCACGGGGTCATGGCGGCCACCGCCATCCCCTCCCACGCAACACAGCACTGTGCGGGCAGCCCATTCCGCTGTCACCCCGTCGCCGCTTCGGCACAGCCGAAACGGCGACGGGGTTGTCTGACCCTTTTGCGCAGGACGTCGGCCAGACCGACTTCCTGTGCAAAAGGGTCAGAGGGCTGCGCCAACGTCGGCGGGCCCGTTCGCTCAGCCTGAGCTCAGGCGGTCAGCCCCGGTCGCAGGCCTGCGCCCGCAGGGCGCGGGCCAGGTCGTCCCGGCGCTCCAGGACCAGGCGGCGCAGCGCCGGGGCCGCCTGCGGGTGCCCGTCCAGCCAGGCGTCGGCCTCGGCCAGGGTCTGCTCGGTGGTCTGCGCGCTCGGGAAGAAGCCGCCGACGAAGCGCATCGCGATCTCGATGGTGCGCTCGGACCAGATCCGCTCCAGCAGCTTGAAGTACGGCGCCGCGTAGAGGGCGGTCAGGTCGCGGTGGGAGGGCAGCGCGAAGCCCGCGATGTTGGCCTCGACCAGGGCGTTCGGCAGCTCGTCCGAGTCGACCACGGCCGACCAGGCGGCGGCCTTGGCCTCCGGGGTGGGCCGGGCGGCCAGGCACTGGGTGTACTGGCGCTTGCCGCTCGCGGTGTTGTCCGCGGCCAGCTCCGCGGCCAGCTCCTCGTCACCGGCCTGACCGGCGGCGGCCAGGGCCAGCCACAGCGACCAGCGCAGCTCCTGGTCGACCTCCAGGCCGTCGATCCGGGCGCTGCCCGAAAGCAGGCCGCGGACCAGGCCGAGGTGCTCGGCACCGCCCGCGGTCTGGGCGAGGAAGCGGGCCCAGGCCAGCTGGTGGTCGCTGCCGGGGACGGCGTCGCGCAGCTCGCGCAGGGCGCCGTCGGCGAGCAGCCGGCCGCCCTCGGCGCGCCAGGCCGGGTCGGCGTACAGGTCGACGGCGGTCTTGGCCTGGGCGTGCAGCGACTGCAGCACGCCGATGTTGCCCTCCTGGCCGGCGAAGCGCAGCACCAGGGCGACGTAGTCGCGGGCCGGCATCAGGCCGTCCCGGGTGAGGTTCCAGACGGCGGACCAGGCCAGGGCGCGGGACAGTTCGTCGCGGATGTCGCCGAGGCCGGTGCGCAGGGTCTCCAGCGACTCCTCGTCGAAGCGGATCTTGCAGTAGGTCAGGTCGTCGTCGTTGAGCAGCACCAGCGCCGGGCGGGGGCGGCCGGTGGCGCCGGTGACCACGGTGCGGGCGCCGGTGACGTCCAGCTCGATCCGCTCGGTGCGCACCAGGGCGCCGTCGGCGTCCCGGTCGTACAGGCCGACCGCGATCCGGTGCGGGCGCAGACCACGCGACGGAGTCGCAGAATCGTCCGCAGTGCCGTCCTGCACGACGGCCAGTTCGGTGATCCGGCCCTCGGCGTCGGTGGTGACCTGCGGGGTGAGCGCGTTGACGCCGGCGGTCTGCAGCCAGGCGGCGGCCCAGGACTTGAGGTCGCGGCCGCTGGTCTCCTCCAGGATGTCCAGCAGGTCGGTGAGCTCGGTGTTGCCGAAGGCGTGGCGCTTGAAGTAGCGGCGGGCGCCCTCGAAGAAGGCCTCCGAACCGGCGTACGCCACCAGCTGCTTGAGGACGGAGGCACCCTTGGCGTAGGTGATGCCGTCGAAGTTGAGCTTGGCGTCCTCCAGGTCCCGGATGTCCGCGGTGATCGGGTGCGTGGTGGGGAACTGGTCCTGCCGGTAGGCCCAGGCCTTGCGCTGGTTGGCGAAGGTGACCCAGGCGGAGGAGTAGCGGGTGCGGGCGCCGATCAGGCCGTAGGAGCCCATGAAGTCGGCGAAGGACTCCTTCAGCCACAGGTCGTCCCACCAGCGCATGGTCACCAGGTCGCCGAACCACATGTGCGCCATCTCGTGCAGGATGACGTTGGCCCGGCCCTCGTAGGCGGCGTCGGTGACCTTCGAGCGGAAGACGAACTCCTCGCGGAAGGTGACGCAGCCCGGGTTCTCCATCGCGCCGATGTTGTACTCGGGGACGAAGGCCTGGTCGTACTTGCCGAAGGGGTACGGGTAGTCGAACTCCTCGTGGAAGAAGTCGAGTCCGAGCTTGGTGACGCCGAGGATCTCGTCGGCGTCGAAGTACGGGGCGAGGGACTTGCGGCACATCGCGGAGAGCGGGATCTCCAGGGTGGTGCCGTCGGCGAGTTCGCGGCTGTAGTGGTCGCGGGCGACGTGGTACGGGCCGGCGACGACCGCGGTGAGGTAGGTGGAGATCGGCTTGGTCGGCGCGAACTCCCAGGTGCGGGCGGCGCCTTCCGCGGTGGCGGTCTCGGTGACGGTCTCGTGCGGGGCGTTGGACCACACGTCCCAGGCGGCCGGGGCGGTCACGGTGAAGGTGAACGGGGCCTTCAGGTCCGGCTGTTCGAAGGTCGCGAACACCCGGCGGGCGTCGGCCGGCTCGTAGTGGGTGTACAGGTAGGTCTCGCCGTCCACCGGGTCGACGAAGCGGTGCAGGCCCTCGCCGGTGCGGCTGTAGGCGCAGTCGGCCTCGACGGTGAGCTCGTTCTCGGCGGCCAGGCCGTCGACGTGCACCCGGGCGCCGTCGTAGGCGGTGGCCGGGTCGATGGCGCGGCCGTTGAGGGTGATCGAGCGGACGGCGGGGGCGAGCAGGTCGAGGAAGGTGTCCGCGCCGGGCCGGGAGCAGCGGAAGGCGATCGTGGTGGTGGAGCGGAAGGTGGCGGCCGCCGGGTCCGGCGCCGAGGTCACGTCCAGCCGGACCCGGTAGCCGTCCACGGCCAGGAAGCTGGCCCGGTGCTGGGCTTCGTCGCGGCTGAGGTTCTTGCCCGGCACGGCGGTACTCCTTTGTCCGGCTCGCACGGTGGTGCGGGTCTGGGCGGTGCGGTCACGGTGCGCGGTGTGGCCGCGCACGCGGGTCATCCTTTCACGCCCCCGCCGTCGGTACCATTGCACAGGCCGCCGCGTCCGCGCCGGAATCAGCGGCGCCGTGCGGGTGTTGGGCCTCGGGGGCGGAGATTCCCGGCCCGGACCCCCTCACGAAGGACGACACGCAGTGACGACTGCCGCTGAGCGCAAGACCGCAGACTTCTGGTTCGACCCGGCCTGCCCGTGGGCGTGGATGACCTCCCGCTGGCTGATCGAGGTTCAGCAGCTGCGCCCGGTCGACCTGCGCTGGCACGTGATGAGCCTGTCCGTGCTGAACGAGCACCGGGACCTCCCGGAGAGCTACCGCAAGATGCTGGACAACGCCTGGGGCGCGGTGCGGGTGTGCATAGCCGCGGCCGAGCAGCACGGCGAGGAGGTGCTCGGCCGGCTCTACACCGAGCTGGGCCTGCGCTTCCACAACCAGGGCCTGCCGCAGAACCGGGAGACCGTCACGGCCGCCCTGGTGGCCGCGGGCCTGCCCGCCGAGCTGGCCGACGCGGCCGACACCGACACCCACGACGAGGCCCTGCGCGCCTCGCACAAGGAGGGCATCAGCCTGGTCGGCGAGGACGTCGGCACCCCGGTGATCGCGGTCGAGGGCGCGGACGGCGACCGGGTCGCCTTCTTCGGCCCCGTGGTCACCCCGGCTCCGAAGGGCGAGGCCGCGGCCCGGCTCTGGGACGGCACCCTGCTGGTGGCCTCCACCCCGGGCTTCTACGAGATCAAGCGCACCCGGACGGCCGGCCCGTCCTTCGAGTGACCGCACGGCCTTCGGGTGTTCGCGCGGCCTTCGGGTGTTCGCACCGCCTTCGGGTGTTCGCGCGGCCTCCGAGAGGCCGTGCGGCCGTACGGCGAAGGGCCCGGTACCGGACTCCGGTACCGGGCCCTTCGGGTCGGCCTCAGCGCGTGGCGGCGTCCCGGCGCTGCTTGAGCAGCCCGGCGGCGCTCAGCACCGCCACCAGCACCCCGGCCGCGTACAGCTGTTCCCGGTTGCCCTCGGTGGTGGTCATCAGCGCGAGGATGCCGGCCACGGCGGCCATCGCGACCCAGGTCAGGTACGGGTAGCCCCACATCTTCACGGTCAGCAGCTCGGGCGCCTCGCGCTCCAGCCGGCGGCGCATCCGCAGCTGGACCACGCAGATGAACAGCCAGACCACCAGGATCGCCACGCCGGTGGTGTTCATCAGCCAGGTGAACACGGTGTCGGGCCAGAACTTGGCGGCCAGCACGGCGCCGAAGCCGAACAGGCAGGAGGCCAGCACGGCCCGGCGCGGCACCCCGCCGCTGACCTTGGCCAGCGCCTTGGGGCCCTGGCCGCGGCCGACCAGCGAGTACGCCATCCGGGAGGCGCCGTAGATGTTGGCGTTCATCGCGGACAGCAGCGCGACCAGCACCACGACCTGCATGATCGCCCCCGCGCCGGGCACCCCGAGGTGGCGCAGCACGGTGACGTACGGGCCGTCGGCGACGACCGCCGGGTCCTTCCAGGAGACCAGGGTGACCACCAGGGCCATCGAGCCGATGTAGAAGATGGCGATCCGCCACACCGCGGTGCGCACGGCGTTGGCGACGTTCTTCTTGGGGTCGTCGGACTCGGCGGCGGCGATGGTCACGGTCTCCAGGCCGCCGTACGCGAAGACCGAGGCGAGCAGACCGACGATCAGCCCGTTGACACCGGTGGGCAAGAAGCCGCCCTGGCCGGTGAGGTTGTCGGTGCCGGGGGATCCGGGGCCGAGCACCCCGGCGATGCCCAGCCCGCCGAGGACCAGGAAGGCGATGATCGCGGCGACCTTGATCGTGGCGAACCAGAACTCGAACTCGCCGAAGTTCTTCACCGCGGTCAGGTTGCTGGCGCAGAAGAAGACCATGAACAGGGCGACCCACACCCACGAGGAGACGCCCGGCACCCAGCCGTTGACGATCTTCCCGGCGGCGGTGGCCTCGGCGGCGACGCCGCAACAGAGCATCACCCAGTACATCCAGCCCGCGGTGATCCCGGCCCACGGGCCGATCTCCTTCTCGGCGTGCACCGAGAACGAGCCGGAGGCGGGACGGGCCGCGGACATCTCGCCGAGCATCCGCATGATCAGCATGACCAGCAGGCCGGAGAGCACGAAGGCCAGGATGATCGCAGGACCCGCGGCCGCGATGCCCGCGCCGGAGCCGACGAAGAGGCCCGCGCCGATCACACCGCCGAGGGCGATCATCGACAGGTGGCGCTGCTTCAGCCCGTGGGAGAGCTGCTGGCTGTTCGACGCCGGGGTGGCGGCGTCGGTGGTCCCGGGCGCCGGGGGCGCGGAGGTGGGGGCCATAGGGGTGGTTCCAGACTGTGCGGTATGCGGCATGAGTTGTCCAATATCCGGGGACACCTCTGTTCATGCCAACGCGTTCCGGCCCGGGACCACATTGCGGACCAGGTGGAAACGTGGAGTGACTGCACCGTCACCAAGGGTCGTTCCCGGGTGGTTCCGACAATGCGAACAGGCGGGGCTTTGTCCGAAACCGTGAAGGTGGCGGAGTGGATCACCGCGTAGGTTCACAGGTGTTCACTCACCCGGATCCCCACGGAGGAGCCCCCGATGGCCACCGCCACCACCCCGATACCGCGCCGCGCCGTCCTCGCCGACCTGCTGCCCGCCGCGTCCACCCGCCTCGGCGCCCAGGCCCGCGACCTGGCCCTGGTGGCCGGCGGCGCCGCGCTGACCGGCGTGGCCGCCCAGCTGTCGGTGAACGTCCCCGGTTCGCCGGTGCCGGTCACCGGCCAGACCTTCGCCGCCCTGCTGGTCGGCACCGCGCTCGGCGCCCGCCGCGGCGTCGCCTCGCTCGCCCTCTACCTGCTGGCCGGCATGGCGGGCCTGCCCTGGTTCGCCGCGGGCACCTCCGGCTGGGCGATGCCCTCCCTCGGCTACGTGCTCGGCTTCGTCGTCGCCGCCGCCCTGACCGGCGCGCTGGCCCGCCGCGGCGCCGACCGCACCCCGGTGAACACCGCCGTCGCCATGGTCCTCGGCAGCCTCGCCATCTACGCGGTCGGCGTCCCGTACCTGGCCTTCTCGCTGCACGTGTCGCTCGCCCGCGCCGCCGAGCTGGGCCTCTACCCGTACCTGGTCGGCGACGCCCTCAAGGCGGCCCTCGCCGCCGGCGCCCTGCCGCTGACCTGGAAGCTCCTCGGCCGCCGCTGAGCACAGCCTGATCGGCCCGCCCGGCCCCCGTTGTCGGGCCCGGGCACACGCGCATGCCACACTCATGGCATGCGCGTGTACCTGGGCTCCGACCATGCCGGATACGAACTGAAGAACCACCTCGTGGAGTGGCTGAAGGGGGCCGGCCACGAGCCGGTCGACTGCGGGCCGCACATCTATGACGCCGAGGACGACTACCCGCCGTTCTGCCTGCGCGCCGCCGAGCGCACCGCCGCCGACCCGGAGGCGCTGGGCATCGTGATCGGCGGCTCGGGCAACGGCGAGGCGATCGCCGCCAACAAGGTCAAGGGCGTCCGGGCCGCGCTGGCCTGGAGCGTGCAGACCGCCGAGCTCGGCCGTCAGCACAACAACGCCAACGTGATCTCCATCGGCGGCCGCATGCACACCGAGGACGAGGCCACCAAGTTCGTCGAGGTCTTCCTCGCCACCCCCTACAGCGGCGAGCCGCGGCACACCCGCCGGATCGAGATGCTGAGCGAGTACGAGACCACCGGCGAGCTCCCGCCGATCCCGGCCCACCACCCCCAGGGCTGATCCCGCCCCCACCCTCCTCCCGGCCGGCTGCACCCTCCCGTGCGGCCGGCCGCCGCCGTCCCGGGGCGCAGCCGGTGCCGGAGCCCGTCCGGCGGACCCCGGTCCTGTGGGATCGGCCACAGGCCCCGGCGCGCAGCCGGCACCGCGCGCGGGGCGCGCACGCCGCCCGCCTGTTTCCGTACGCCCAACCGCCGTACGCCTCCTGACGACCTGCCCGCGGCCGCCCCGATCGGCCGAAACCCGCCGAGCGCCCCGCGCCCCGGCGCCCGCGCCCGCCCCCGGGCCGTCGACGCCGGGCCGTACCCGTGGATAGGGTCGGGCCCCATGGCTGGCAGACCGCCGGGCGCACCGCCCCAGACGACTGCGACGAGGCCCGGCGCCGCCCCGGCGTCCGAGTCCGTGACGGCCCGGTTGCGCAAGAGGCTCCGCCGGGTCCGCCGAAGGCTGCGCACGGCCGGTGTGGACTACTTCCGCGGCGGCGCCGCCGACTGGCCGGTGCTCTGCGCGCTCGCCCTGCTCGTCCCGATGCTGATCCTGCTCAACATCTGGATCCCCGACTGGGCCCCGCCCACCTCGCTGGTCCTGCCGATCCTGGCGGGCGCGCTGCTGCTGCGCCCCGGCAGCCTGGTGGTGCTCTACGCGCTGGCCGCGCTCGGCCTCTCGGCCGAGTCCGTGATCCACACCGGCCAGCGGGTCGCCAGCGACAACCCGCAGGCCTACCTCTACGGCGTGACCCCGGGAGCGGCCCTGGTGGTCGGCGCCGCCGGAGTGGGCGGCCTGCTGCTGGCCCAGTTCCGGGCGCGGGTCGGTGTGCCCTGGTGGGGCGGCTCCACCATGCTGTTCGACCTGCGCGAGCGGCTGCGGGTGCAGAGCCGGGTGCCCCGGCTGCCGGACGGCTGGCACGCGGACATGGCGCTGCGCCCGGCCGGCGGGCAGTCCTTCTCCGGGGACTTCGTGGTCGCCGCCCGCACCGGCCCCGGCCAGCGGCTGCTGGAGGTGGTCCTGGCGGACGTCTCCGGCAAGGGCATGGACGCCGGCTCCCGCGCGCTGCTGCTCTCCGGCGCCTTCGGCGGCCTGGTCGGCTCGCTGCCCGCGCACGACTTCCTGCCCGCCGCCAACGGCTACCTGCTGCGCCAGTCCTGGGACGAGGGCTTCGCCACCGCCGTCCACCTGGTGCTGGACCTGGACACCGGGGAGTACGAGCTGCTGTCGGCCGGGCACCTGCCGGGCATGCAGCGACTGGCGGGCGCCGGCCGCTGGGAGGTCAAGGAGGCCGACGGCCCGCTGCTCGGGATCTACGACGGCGCCAAGTTCGAGGGCGTGCGCGGGCGGTTGAACCGGGGCGACGTCCTGATGCTGTGCACCGACGGCATGGTCGAGGCCCCCGGCCGGGACCTCACCGAGGGCATGGACCGGCTGATGGGCGAGGCGGACCGGCTGGTCCCCGGCGGCGGCGCGGGGGCGGGCAGCGCGGCCGCACTGATCGAGACCGTCGCCCGGGACATCAACGACGACCGCGCGGTCCTGCTGCTCTGGCGCGATTAGGCGCCGACGGGTCGCTTCCTGGCACATGCCGCAGGCAGCAGCTGTCAAGCCTGGCAGCTGATCTTCGGCCAAATCGGACGGCCCGTCGGTAGACCGGACCAGCGGCTTCCGTTACCCGCCTCCGACCGCTTCCCGGCCGCTCAGCGCGGCCCCGCCGACGATTCGTCAGGGCGGCTCGACTATCGTCCCGGTCGGCGGAAACTCGTCTCGCATCGCAGGATATCGGCGTTGGGCTGACTGTCAGACCTTTACGCAATCGGCACGGTCGACCACACTGAGTCCGGGCGGGACTGTTCAGGATTCGGGGGATAGGGGGCGTCACGTGCGGCACGACAGACAGCGGTCGACCGTGGGCTCCCTCACCGGCGGTGTGTCGGACGGTCCGCGATTCCGCCTCGGGACCGTCGGACAGACAGGCCGGGGTCCGGCTTTCGCTGGTGTCGCCGGGTGGTGGCACCCCGCTATGAAAACGAGGAAGTGAGTCCGGGTGGCACTCTCCGTCTCCGCGCTGGTCCTGTTCGCGATCCTGAGCATCATCTTCATCCGCAACAAGCAGATGAAGATCCCGCACGCGATCGTCGCCGCCCTGTTCGGCTTCATGCTGCACGAGACCACGGTCGCGACCTCGATCAACTCCCTGCTGGCCAACCTCGCGCACAGCATCTCCAGCATCACCGGCGGGTAGCCGGACCTCCTCACCGGCCGGCCCGTCTGGCCTCCCGCCAGCGGGCGAACAGACCCCGGGGGCGCACCGCCGCCGGGGCCGCCTGGGCGCGCATCGGTGCGGGTGCCACGCCACCCGCCGGTGCGGCCTGCTCGGGCGCGGTCCGCTCGGTCGTCAACAGGACGAACAGCCGCGCCCAGCACAGCCGTTCACCCCGCGGCCAGTCCAGCGCGCGCAGCGCCGCGGAGGCCGCCTCCGAGACTTCGCCGCCCACCCGGACCTCGGCGACGTCGTCCCCCGCCTTCCCGCCCAGGAAGAGCTTCACCCCGACCGGGCCGGGCCCGGTCAGTTCCGAGCGCAGCGCGGGCGCCAGCGCCGGCAGCACCCGGTTCTCGGCGAGCCATCCCGCCAGGTGCTCGTTGCCGAAGCCGAACACCGCCGCCGGCCCCTGCACCGCGTGCCAGCCCGGGAGTTCGGGCACGTCCGGGCGGTCGGCGCGCAGCCCGTACCCCTCGGCCAGCTCGACCAGCACCGAGGCGGTGGTGGTCGCCCACATCTTGACCGCGTTGGCGAGCTTCTCCTCCTCGGTCTTGCCGAGGCCGGCCGCGCAGTCCCACACCACCGGGGCGTCCGCGCGGCCGAGTTGGAGCACGAAGCCGAGGTCCACGTGCCCGGTGCCGTCGTCCCCGGGGTGCTCGCGCACCGCGACCGCCGTGGTGCCGGGGCCGCGCACGACCTCGCCGTCGGGGCGGAAGACCTGGCCCAGTCGCGCCATCTCCCGGACCACACAGCGCTGTATGACGGCCAGTCGCTCCTGCGGACGCACCGGGACTCCTCCACCTCGGGAGCGCGGCGGCTGAGCTCACGCTCGAACTGCGCTCGAACGCCGCCGAGGCTATCGGCCCGGGAGGCAACCGGGAAACCGTCCGGACGCCCGGGCCCTCCGGTCGCGGAATTGTCTGCAATGCCCCACTTTGGGCAGCGGAACCCGCACGCCGTCCGCCCGGAGGGCCCGCATGCCCCGCACCACCGCCCCGCCCGCCCCGACGCCCCTGCCCGCACCCCCGCCGCTGGTCCACCCGGACGGCTGCGGCCTGGTCGCCGAGATCGAGGCGTACCTCGCCTCCCTGCCCGCCCCCGCGCCGTACGCCCATCCGTACGCCCATCCGTCCGTCCACCCGTACGGCAGCACCCCGCAGCCCTGGCACACCGGCCACCCGCTGCCCCGGGCCACCCTGCTCGACCGGGTGCTGCGCCGCCCCGCCCGCCCCGTCCCGGTCAGCGCGGCCGGCCACCTCAGGCTCGCCTCCCGCTACATCGGCGCCCACGGCTGGCTGCAGGGCGCGATGTGGGACGAGGCGGGCCGGGTCTGCCTGCTCGGTGCCCAGGCCGCCGTGCTGGCGTACGGCTACGGCACCCCGGCCACCGTCCGCACGGCCCGGGTCCAGCTGATGGAGGTGCTGCACGCCACCGGCCGCCCGGCGCACTCCCCGGACGAGTTCAACGACCGCCCCACCACCCGGGAGGGCGACGTCCACCAACTGCTCGACCGGGCCGCCGCCCGGGCCGCCCGCCTCGGGCTCTGATCCGCGGGCTGCCCGCCGGGCGGATCCCGGGAACGCAACCGGCCCCGGTGTGCGGACTGCACACCGGGGCCGGACGAAGAGCGGGCGACGAGAATCGAACTCGCGTGACTAGTTTGGAAGACTAGGGCTCTACCATTGAGCTACGCCCGCGCGACCCCCCGACCGGTACCGGCCGGAAGTTCGGGGAACAGCGTACCTGGTCCGGCGCCCGCCGTGCACACCGCATTCCGCACGGCATTCCGCGCACCCCCGCACAGCGCCGTGCAGACCGTCGCGCACGCCCCCGCACGCCCGGGTGGAAATAGTCGGCGAGCCGAACAGGCCTGCCGTGTACGCTTCCTCTCGGCACCACGGGGTGTGGCGCAGTTTGGTAGCGCGTCCGCTTTGGGAGCGGAAGGCCGTCGGTTCGAATCCGGCCACCCCGACAGTGCGGCAGGGTCTCGCCCACCGGGGCGGGGCCCTGTTCTGTTCGGGCGGTACGGTGGCGCCTGGCGTCCGCCTTTCGTGGTACCGGTAGGATGGGGCGCTGGCGGTAGTCCCTGTGGCGTCAACCCAGGTCAACCGCACGAGGGCGAGGAGTCAAGCTCACCGTCCACCCCCACGGGAGATGCAGCTCCAACCGCCCATCGCCCGTCTCGTCCGACCCACTCGTACGGCTCCGGCCGTACGGCGGGGACGGGCGGAGACAACCTGACCGCAAGCCATAGGAGACCAAACCGTGAAGAGCGCCGTCGAGACTCTGAACCCGACCCGGGTTCGACTCACCGTCGAGGTGCCCTTCGAGGAGCTCAAGCCCAGCCTCGACGCGGCGTACAAGAAGATCAACCAGCAGGTCACGGTTCCGGGCTTCCGCAAGGGCAAGATCCCGGCTCGCGTCATCGACCAGCGTTTCGGCCGTGGCGCCGTGCTGGAGGAGGCCGTCAACGACGCCCTGCCGCGCTTCTACACGCAGGCCGTCGACGAGGGCAAGATCGAGGTCCTCGGCCAGCCCGACATCACCAACATCGAGGGTGTCGAGAAGATCGCCGAGGGCGGTGACCTGAAGTTCACCGCCGAGGTGGACATCCGCCCGGAGATCACCCTGCCGGAGTTCTCCTCCATCGAGGTGACCGTCGACCCGATCGCCGTCTCCGACGAGGACATCGAGAAGTCGCTGGAGCAGCTGCGCGAGCGCTTCTCGTCGGTCAAGGACGTCGAGCGCGCCGCGGCCGCCGGCGACATCGTGGTCGTGGACCTGGTCGCCAAGGTCGACGGCGAGGTGCCGGAGGACGGCACCGCGACCGGCGTGAGCTACGAGATCGGCTCGGGCCGCCTGATCGACGGCATCGACGAGGCCGTCGTCGGCCTGTCCGCCGGCGAGGAGAAGACCTTCGAGACCGAGCTCAAGGGTGGCACCCAGGCGGGCAAGACCTCCGAGGTCACCGTCACCGTCACCGCCGTCCAGGAGAAGGAGCTGCCGGAGCTGGACGACGAGTTCGCCCAGCTGGCCAGCGAGTTCGACACCCTGGAGGAGCTGCGCGCCGACTCCCGCAAGCGCCTGGAGCGCATGAAGGAGTACGACCAGGCCACCCAGGCCCAGGAGAAGGTGCTGGACGCGCTGCTCGCGCTGGTCGAGATCGAGTACCCCGAGAAGCTGCTCGCGGACGAGATCCAGACCCGCAAGCACAACGTCGAGCACCACCAGCTGGAGCCGATGGGCCTGAACCTCGACACCTACCTGGAGACCCAGGGCAAGACCCGCGAGGAGTGGGACGCGGAGATCGAGGAGCAGGCGAAGAAGGGCATCAAGACCCAGTTCGTCCTGGACCAGATCGTCGCCGACGAGGAGCTGGGTGTTAACCAGGAGGAGCTGACCGAGCACCTCATCCGCCGCGCCGCCGGCTCGGGCCTCACCCCGGACCAGTTCGCGCAGCAGGTCGTCCAGGGTGGCCAGGTGCCGCTGCTGGTCGGCGAGGTCGCCCGCGGCAAGGCGCTGGCCACCGTGGTCGAGGCCGCCAAGGTCGTCGACACCGAGGGCAACGAGATCAACTTCGACGACGAGGACGAGACGGCCGAGACCGTCGAGGCCGCCGCCGAGGAGAGCGCCGAGGAGAAGACCGAGGCCTGAGCCCCGGCAGCCCCCTGAGGCACGCAGCGGGCCCGGACGCCGACAAGGTGTCCGGGCCCGCTGTCTTCCCGCCCGAGGGCCCGCCGCGACCCTGCGCTCACAGCGAACAGTTCTGCGTGAGGGATTCTGCGGCCCGGCCTGCGCGTTAGGGTCCTTGGACAGCAACAATCACGACGTGATACCCGGAAGCTGTGCGACACCGTGACGGCCGTGGAGCGACCGTCCAAATCGACTGAGCAGGTGGCTAAGTGACGTTCCCGCAGATGCAGATGCCTGGCCCGATGGCGCCGCACGCCGCCGCTGGTGACGTGCTCGGCGGCCTTGGCGACCAGGTCTACAACCGGCTGCTCAACGAGCGGATCATCTTCCTCGGCCAGCAGGTCGACGACGACATCGCCAACAAGATCACCGCGCAGCTGCTGCTGCTGGCCGCGGACCCGGACAAGGACATCTTCCTCTACATCAACTCCCCGGGCGGCTCGATCTCGGCCGGCATGGCGATCTACGACACCATGCAGTACATCAAGAACGACGTCGTCACCATCGCGATGGGCATGGCCGCCTCGATGGGCCAGTTCCTGCTGACCGCGGGTGCCCCCGGCAAGCGCTTCTCGCTGCCGAACTCGACGATCCTGATGCACCAGCCCTCCGCGGGCCTGGGCGGCTCCGCCACCGACATCCGCATCCAGGCGGAGCAGCTGCTCCGCACCAAGAAGCGGATGTCCGAGCTGATCGCGCACCACAGCGGCCAGTCCTTCGAGCAGATCACCGCCGACTCCGACCGCGACCGCTGGTTCACCCCGGAGGAGGCCCTGGAGTACGGCCTGATCGACGCGATCATGCACAGCGCCGCGGACGTCCCCGGCGGCGGCGGCACGGGCGCTGCCTGAGCCTCGGCCCGGCCCGCGAGACCACAGCCACAACGCCCCGGAGGACAAGAACCCCATGAACATCCCCAGCCTGTCGGCCGCCAAGGCCCGCGTCGAGGACATGCGTGCCGAGGGCCGCTACATCGTCCCGCGCTTCGTGGAGCGCACCACGCAGGGCATCCGCGAGTACGACCCGTACGCCAAGCTGTTCGAGGAGCGCATCATCTTCCTCGGCTCGCAGGTGGACGACGTCTCGGCGAACGACATCATGGCGCAGCTGCTGTGCCTGGAGTCGATGGACCCGGACCGCGAGATCCAGATGTACATCAACTCGCCCGGCGGCTCGTTCACGGCCCTGACGGCCATCTACGACACCATGCAGTACGTCAAGCCGGACATCACCACGGTGTGCATGGGCCAGGCGGCCTCCGCCGCGGCCGTGCTGCTCGCCGCCGGCACCCCCGGCAAGCGGATGGCGCTGCCGAACGCCCGGATCCTGATCCACCAGCCGTACACCGAGACCGGCCGCGGCCAGGTGTCCGACCTGGAGATCCAGGCCAAGGAGATCTTCCGGATGCGCGAGCAGCTGGAGGAGATGCTGTCCAAGCACTCCAACAAGTCGGCGGAGCAGGTGCGCGAGGACATCGAGCGCGACAAGATCCTCACCGCCGAGGAGGCCGTCGAGTACGGCCTGGTCGACCAGATCATCTCCACCCGCAAGACCTCGCTGACCTCCTGAGGTCGGCTCCCTCCCCGTCCGTCCAGCGGGTCCGGGAGGCCCCATCGGGGCGGGACGGCGCACCCCTGGTGCGCGTCCCGCCCCGGCCCATCGGCGGGCCCGCGCACGGCATCTGTTCGGTATCAATTCGCCCAGGGCGTAGGGCAGACCCGGCGAAGAGGACGGAATCACGGGCCCGGCAGAGTACCGTCGGATAGCGAGACCGAGCGCCGTCGGCGTTGACGGTCCACAGCACCAGGCCCCGGAACCCCTGCGGGGCCCCTGGCGAAGGGGAAGCACCTCGTGGCACGCATCGGAGACGGTGGCGACCTGCTCAAGTGCTCGTTCTGCGGCAAGTCCCAGAAGCAGGTGAAGAAGCTGATCGCCGGCCCAGGCGTGTACATCTGCGACGAGTGCATCGACCTGTGCAACGAGATCATCGAGGAGGAACTCGCCGAGACCTCCGAGGTGCGCTTCGAGGAACTCCCGAAGCCGCGTGAGATCTACGAATTCCTGGACCAGTACGTGGTCGGCCAGGACCTCGCCAAGAAGGCGCTGTCGGTCGCGGTCTACAACCACTACAAGCGCGTCCAGGCCGGCGAGGCGGGCCGCAGCGGCGGCAACGGCCGCGAGGACGCCATCGAGCTGGCCAAGTCCAACATCCTGCTGCTGGGCCCCACCGGCTCCGGCAAGACGCTGCTCGCGCAGACCCTGGCCCGGATGCTCAACGTGCCCTTCGCGATCGCGGACGCCACCGCGCTGACCGAGGCCGGCTACGTCGGCGAGGACGTCGAGAACATCCTGCTCAAGCTGATCCAGGCGGCCGACTACGACGTCAAGAAGGCCGAGACCGGGATCATCTACATCGACGAGATCGACAAGGTCGCGCGCAAGAGCGAGAACCCGTCGATCACCCGGGACGTCTCCGGCGAGGGCGTGCAGCAGGCGCTGCTGAAGATCCTGGAGGGCACCACCGCGTCGGTGCCGCCGCAGGGGGGCCGCAAGCACCCCCACCAGGAGTTCATCCAGATCGACACCACCAACGTGCTGTTCATCGTCGGCGGCGCGTTCGCCGGCCTGGAGCGGATCATCGAGGGCCGTGCGGGTGCCAAGGGCATCGGCTTCGGCGCCAACATCCGCTCCAAGCGGGAGTCGGACGCCAGCGACCACTTCCGCCAGGTGATGCCCGAGGACCTGGTGAAGTTCGGCATGATCCCCGAGTTCATCGGCCGTCTGCCGGTGATCACCAGCGTGCACAACCTGGACCGCGAGGCGCTGCTGCAGATCCTCACCGAGCCGCGCAACGCCCTGGTCAAGCAGTACCGCAAGCTCTTCGAACTGGACGGCGTGGAGCTGGAGTTCTCCCGCGACGCGCTGGAGGCGATCGCCGACCAGGCGATCCTGCGCGGCACCGGCGCGCGCGGTCTGCGGGCCATCATGGAGGAGGTGCTGATGTCCGTGATGTACGAGGTCCCCTCGCGTCAGGACGTCGCCCGCGTGGTGGTCACCGGGGACGTGGTCTCCAAGCACGCCATCCCCACCCTGGTGCCGCGCGACATGATCAAGCGCGAGCGCCGGGACAAGAGCGCCTGACCCGACGCAGCACGAAGGGGCCCCGTACCGGACATCCGGTACGGGGCCCCTTCGCGTACGGCGGGCGCTACTTGGCGACCACCATCGCGTCGCGGATCGCCCGGGTCCTGGCGGCCGCCTGGTCCGCGCTGAGCGCCGGGCCGCTGCTGCCGCTCGTGCTGATCTTGCTGAAGGTGACCCGGCCGGTGGTGGACTTGTCCGCCCACACGCAGACCGTCGGGCCGGGCTTGCCGAGCATGGTCGTCGTGCCGCAGGTGAGCTTCGCCGAGGAGCTGTGCGAGTCCTGCGCCGGGAAGTCGGTCATCGACACGGACAGGCTGCCGCTGTCCTTCTTGGAGTCCTCGATGATCTGCGCGGGGTCGTTGAGGTTCCCGTAGACGCCGACCACCGAGAAGGTGTCCAGCGCGTCCGAACCCTTGCTGTAGCTGGCCACCAGGACCTGCAGGTCCGTGCCGAACTTCGCCGCGTCCGGCTTGCTCATGTCGGCGGCCTGCTCCTTCGCCGACTTCTGCACGTAGCCGTCCGGCAGCGACTGCGGGGCGGTGATCTTGTACGTGCCGCCCTGGTCGCTGCCGCCGAGGAACTTCCACGCGGCGAAGCCGCCGCCGCCCAGCACCAGCGCGCCGATCACCAGGCCGATCACCAGGCCGCCCTTGCCCTTCTTCGGCGGCGGGGCCACCGGGTAACCGGGCTGGCCGTACGGCGCCTGCGGCGGCACGCCGTACGGCTGCTGGGGCGCGCCGTAGGGCTGCTGCTGCGGGTAGCCGTACGGGGGCTGCGGGGCGCCGTAGGGCTGCTGCGGAGGCTGGCCGTACTGCGGCTGGCCGCCGTAAGGCTGCGGCTGTCCCTGCGGATACTGCTGTCCCTGGCCGTACATCTGCGTCTGTGCTCCCCCGCCGCACCCGCGGCCTGTCGTGGTGTGGAGTCGTTCCGTGCCCGCCCGGTACCGACCGGACGAGTGCCCGGGCACGGTACCGCACGGCGCCCGCCGCGGGCCCGTACGGGCGTGTCGGGTCCGCCCACCGAAAGCGGTTCGTAACCCGGGCCCGCGGTTACGTAAACTGTGCGTCGTGACCGACACGACGAACCAGCGCCCCGTGAGCACCACCGGGGACGATGCGGCAACCCTCCCGACGACCTACACCCCCGCGGACGTAGAGGGCGAGCTGTACGAGCGCTGGGTAGAGCGTGGCTACTTCACCGCGGACGCCAAGAGCGACAAGCCCCCGTTCACGATCGTCATCCCCCCGCCGAACGTCACCGGCAGCCTGCACCTGGGCCACGCCTTCGAGCACACGCTGATCGACGCCCTGGTCCGCCGCAAGCGCATGCAGGGCTACGAGGCGCTGTGGCAGCCCGGCATGGACCACGCCGGCATCGCCACCCAGAACGTGGTCGAGCGCGAGCTCGCCAAGGAGGGCAAGTCCCGCCACGACCTGGGCCGCGAGGCCTTCGTCGAGCGCGTCTGGAAGTGGAAGGCGGAGTCCGGCGGCCAGATCTCCGGCCAGATGCGGCGCCTGGGCGACGGCGTGGACTGGTCCCGCGAGCGCTTCACCATGGACGAGGGCCTGTCCCAGGCCGTCCAGACCATCTTCAAGAAGCTCTACGACGACGAGCTGATCTACCGCGCCGAGCGCATCATCAACTGGTGCCCGCGCTGCCTGACCGCCATCTCGGACATCGAGGTGGAGTACCAGGACGACGACGGCGAGCTGGTCTCGATCCGCTACGGCGAGGGCGAGGACTCGATCGTCGTCGCCACCACGCGCGCGGAGACGATGCTGGGTGACACGGCCGTCGCCGTCCACCCGGAGGACGAGCGCTACAAGCACCTGGTCGGCACCGAGATCGAGCTGCCGCTGACCGGCCGTCGGATCCCGATCGTCGCCGACACCCACGTCGACCCGGAGTTCGGCACCGGCGCCGTCAAGGTGACGCCCGCGCACGACCCGAACGACTTCGAGATCGGCCAGCGGCACAACCTGCCGAACATCGCCGTCATGGACGAGCACGCCGTGATCACCGTGCACGGCCCGTTCCTCGGCCTGGACCGCCTGGAGGCCCGCTCGGCGATCGTCGCCGCGCTGCGCGCCGAGGGCCGGATCGTCGCCGAGAAGCGCCCGTACGTCCACTCGGTGGGCCACTGCTCGCGCTGCAAGACCACCATCGAGCCGCGGCTGTCCATGCAGTGGTGGGTCAAGGTCGGCCCGCTCGCGAAGGCCGCCGGCGACGCGGTCCGCGACGGTAAGGTCAAGATCCACCCGCAGGAGATGGAGAAGCGGTACTTCGACTGGGTCGACAACCTGCACGACTGGTGCATCTCGCGCCAGCTCTGGTGGGGCCACCGCATCCCGGTCTGGTACGGCCCGAACGGCGAGATCGTCTGCGTCGGCCCGGACGAGCAGCCGCCCGCCGGCGAGGGCTGGCACCAGGACACCGACGTCCTGGACACCTGGTTCTCCTCCGGCCTGTGGCCGTTCTCCACGCTCGGCTGGCCGGAGCAGACCGAGAGCCTCGCGAAGTTCTACCCGAACTCCGTCCTGGTCACCGGCTACGACATCCTGTTCTTCTGGGTCGCCCGGATGATGATGTTCGGCCTCTACGCGATGGACGGCACCCCGCCGTTCCACACCATCGCGCTGCACGGCATGGTCCGTGACCAGAACGGCAAGAAGATGTCGAAGTCCTTCGGCAACGTGGTCAACCCGCTGGACTGGATGGACAAGTACGGTTCCGACGCGCTGCGCTTCACGCTGGCGCGCGGCGCCAACCCGGGCGTCGACGTGCCGATCGGCGAGGACTGGGTTCAGGCGGCCCGCAACTTCGCCAACAAGATCTGGAACGCCACCCGCTTCGCGCTGATGAACGGCGCCACCGTCGAGGGCCCGCTGCCCGCGCCGGAGGAGCTGACCGCGAGCGACCGCTGGATCCTGTCCCGCCTCAACAGCACCGTCGCCGAGGTGGACGGGCTGTACGAGGACTACCAGTTCTCCAAGCTCTCCGAGGCGCTGTACCACTTCGCCTGGGACGAGGTCTTCGACTGGTACGTCGAGCTCTCCAAGACCACCCTGGCCAAGGGCGGCCCGCAGGCCGACGCCGCGCGCCGGGTCCTCGGCGAGGTCCTGGACGTCACGCTGCGCCTGCTGCACCCGATCGTGCCCTTCGTCACCGAGACCCTGTGGACCACGCTGACCGGCGCGGAGTCCGTGGTCATCGCCGACTGGCCGAAGGACAGCGGCTACCGCGACGCCGCGGCCGAGGCCGAGATCGCCACGCTGCAGCAGGTCGTCACCGAGGTCCGCCGGTTCCGTACGGACCAGGGCCTGAAGCCGGGCCAGCGGGTGCCGGCCACCCTGGAGCTGGACGGCACCGCGCTGGCCGCCCACGAGGACGCGATCCGCTCGCTGCTGCGGCTGACCGTCCCCGAGGAGGGCTTCGCGGCCACCGCCTCGCTGCCGGTCGCGGGCGCCACCGTCGCGCTGGACCTCTCCGGCACCATCGACGTCGCGGCGGAGCGCAAGCGCCTCGCCAAGGACCTCGCGGCCGCCGAGAAGGAGAAGGCCCAGACCACCGCCAAGCTCGGCAACGAGGCCTTCCTGGCCAAGGCGCCGGACGAGGTGGTCGCCAAGATCAAGGCGCGCCAGGAGGCCGCCGAGGCCGACATCGCCCGGATCACCGCCCAGCTCGCGGCGCTGCCGCAGGGCTGAGCCCGGCAGAACCGGCCAGGGGCCGCACTCCGTTTTCGCGGAGTGCGGCCCCTGGGCCTTTTCCGGCCCCGGCCCGCCTTACACCGAATAGCCCAGCACCATTGCTCCCTTCCGGCGAATATTCATCCCGGACCGGGTGAGGTCCAATTCCGAGCGAATTGATTCCTGTCTTGCCCGCGCGCGTTCGCCGAAGTTTTCAGGTCGGATGTGTACGGTGTGCACGGAGTTTCCCAATGGACGTTTCCGCTGAGCGTTCCTGCTGAGCGACGGACGGGAGGGCACGGCATGGTGGTGACCGAGGAGTTGGCCGACGAACTGCCTGCCGAGGCGGTCGAGGAAGCCAAGGCCAGGGCGGCGACGCTGCTGCTCGCTTTCCGGCACGGGAACCAGCTCGCGTTCGATCACGAGCTGGAGCTGCTGTTCGCCGAGCACGCCGAGCGCGAGGTGACCACCCTGCTGACCTGGATCGCCGCCGAGGCCGTCCGCAAGGCGTACGCCCCCGAGGTCGGCGACCGGGTGCTGCGGGCGATGGCCCGGCGCGCCCCGGCCGACAGCGGGGCGGTCGCGGTGGACGAGGAGTCCGCCGACGCCGCCCGGCTGATCGAGGCGGTGGCGGCCGGCGAGGTGGCCGAGGTGCGCGGCCTGGTCGCCGCGACGGCCGACACCACCTACCTGCTCGGCGGGCTGCTGCAGGGCGTCGCGATGATGCTGCCGCTGTTGCCCGAGGGCGAACTGGCCGAGATCACCGCCGAGTTGCGCCGCCGGCACGGCGCGACCGTGCACGTGCCGGAGGCCCGGGCCGGGGTCTGACGCCCCGGCGGCCGTGAAGAGCTCCTACGCGGCCAGCGGTACGGCTTCCACGGTGGCGGATCCGGTGATCTCGGCGAGCGAGGCGGTCAGGGCGGCGATCCGGGTCGAGGCCAGGCCGTCGCCGTACGGGCTCGGGGTGGCCGCGAGCCGGGCGAGGCGCTCGGGGGTGTCGCAGAGCCAGGCGCGGGCGAGCTCGCCCAGCTCCTCGCCGGGCTGCACCAGCGCGGCGAAGCCGGCCGCCACCGCCTCCGGGCGCTCGGTGGAGCGGCGCACCACCAGCAGCGGACGGCCGAGCACGGTGCACTCCTCCTGCACGCCGCCGGAGTCGGAGACCAGCAGGGCCGCGTGGCCCGCCAGGCCCAGGAAGTCGGCGTAGCCGACCGGCCCGGTGACGGCCAGGCGCTCCAGCAGGCCGTCCAGGCCGAAGCGCCCGACGGCGGCCCGGGTGCGCGGGTGCATCGGGAACAGCACCGGGGTGCCGGCCCGGGCGATCCGGTCCAGCTCGGCGAGTACCGCGCCGAGCGCCTCCGCGGTGTCGGTGTTCTCCGGACGGTGCACGGTGGCCAGCACGTACCCGTCCGGGCGCAGACCGTGCGCGGCGAGCAGCGCGGCGCGGGTGGCGGCGTCCGGCAGCTGACGGCGGACCACCTCGACGACGGTGTTGCCGGTGAGCGCGATCCGCTCCTCGGCCAGCGACTCGGCGCGCAGGTTGGCGACGTTGTCCGGGGTGGCGGCGCAGAGCAGGTCGGAGACGTGGTCGACCATCACCCGGTTGTGCTCCTCGGGCATCGCCCGGTCGAAGCTGCGCAGCCCGGCCTCGACGTGGACCAGCGGGATCTCCCGGGCGTTGGCGGCCAGCGCGCCGGCGAGGGTGGCGTTGGTGTCGCCCTGGACGACCACGGCGAGCGGGCGGTCCTCGGCGAAGGCGGCGTCCAACTGGCCCAGCGACTGGGCGATCTGGCCGGCCCGGGGGCGGCCGCCGACACCGGTGAGCAGCTCGGGCCGGGGCAGGTCGAGGTCCCGCAGGAAGCGGCCGGACATCGCCTCGTCCCAGTGCTGGCCGGTGTGCACCAGCCGGGTGGCGTCGCCGAGCTCGTGGATCAGCGGGGCGAGCTTGACCAGTTCGGGGCGGGTGCCGAGGACGACGGCGACGCTGGACGGGGGCAGGCACATGCTCATGCGGGGGCTCCGTGGAGGCGTGGGGAGGAGGCGCGGGGGAGGGGGAGCGGGTGGCTCAGGATTCGAGTGCGGTGGGGGCGCCGACGGTGACCTTCTCGGCGTTGCGGCGGGTCTTGGCCCAGCCGTTGCGTCCGAGCAGCATCCGGACGGCGGCCCGGGCGGCGACCACGAAGAGGTGGTACGCGTAGAGCCAGACCAGGACCCCCAGAGAAATCCGGTCAGCCTGCTGCGGTCGGGGTGGACGAGCCGGCGGTAGGCGAGGCCCCAGAACACCATCGGCAGGGTGGCGAGCACGAAGGCGAGCAGCATCCACGGCCCGTACCGGAGCTGGAAGTCGGCGGTCTCGGCGGGGAAGAGCACCAGCCCGGCGGCGGTGATCCCGAGCGAGAGCGGGACGAGCAGCACCAGCAGCACGCAGACCACGGGCTGCAGGAAGGTGTACATCACCTCGGCCTTGCCGGACCAGGTGTAGTGCGGTGAGCGCAGCACCCGGCCGGTGTAGCGCAGGCACTGCATGTTGCCCTGGGCCCAGCGGGTGCGCTGGGTGAGGAAGCGGCGCAGCGAGATCAGGCCCTCCTGGGAGACCTGGGTCTCGGTGACGTGGGTGAGCCGCCAGCCGGCGAGGCGCAGGTCCAGGCCGGACTCGTAGTCCTCCAGCAGGGCGCGCTCGGGCCAGGGGCGGCCGGCCCGGCCCTCCTCGGCGGTCAGCGAGTCGAGGGCGGTGAGCCGGACGAACTGGCCGTTGCCGCCGAGGCCGACGCTGCCGGTGCGGCGGCGCAGCAGCTGCATGCCGGCGTTGTTGGCCTGGAACTCGACGTCCTGCATCCGGACCAGGGCGCGGGCCAGGGCGTTGGCGGCCCGGCCGCGGCCGGGCAGCGGCAGCTCCTCGTCGGCGTTGCGCATCCGGACGCCGATCTGGACGGCGCCGGTGTCGGGGCGCCCGAGCGCCTTCTCGTTGCAGACCTGGGCGAGGGTGCCCGGGTCGAGCCGGCCGTCGGCGTCGACCACGCCGATCACCACGCGGGAGCGGTCGGTGGACTCGGGGAGCCAGGCGGAGATCTCCCGGTAGGCGGCGTTGAGGGCGGCGCCCTTGCCGATCCGGGCGTGCGGGCGGCGGCGCTGGACGAGGTGGACGCGCGGGTCGTGGGCCGCGGCGGCGAGCACGAGTTCGCGGGTGGCGTCCTCGCTGTCGTCGTCGATCACCCACAGGTGGGCCTCGGGGGCGCTCGCCCGCAGGCCGGCGAGCGTCTGGGTGACCACGGCCTCCTCGTCGCGGCAGGGGATCACCAGGTGCCACCGGAAGGCGGCCGGGTCGCCGGGCGCGGCGGGGCGGTTGTGCCGGAAGGCGTGGCGGGAGCCGGCCCAGTACACGAGGAAGCGCCCGAAGACGAGCACCATGTAGCCGACGAGGGCCAGGGAGATCAGTCCGGCGACCCAGACGACGGCGTCCTGGCGAAGCACGATCCAGTCGTGCAGGGCGTCGGGCATGGCGCGGTTCTCCTTGCGATCGAAGGTGACGGGGCTCCTGCGGGGCGCGAGTCGATGCTTCGTTGCGGTTCAAATCGCTAAATCGATAGTAAAGGTGGCAAACTGGAAAGTCAGGGCAAAGTGGTCGTTCTCACCCCGTGAGGAGCGCCTGCCGCCGCTCCGTAGACTGTGGTCGTGAGCGACAAGGCCGACCCGAACCCGTACACCATCCGCCCCGCCGACGGCGGCACCGGCGACGCCCTGCGCGACGTCGAAGTGGAACTCTCCAAGCGCTGGCCGGAGAACAAGCTGGAGCCCTCGCTCGACCGGATCGAGGCGCTGATGGACATCCTGGGCCAGCCCCAGCGGTCCTTCCCCTCCATCCACATCACCGGCACCAACGGCAAGACCTCCACCGCCCGGATGATCGAGCAGCTGCTCAACACCTTCGAGCTGCGCACCGGCCGCTACACCAGCCCGCACGTGGAGTCCGTCACCGAGCGGATCAGCCTGGACGGCGCCCCGATCACCCCCGAGCGCTTCGTCGAGGTCTACCGCGACATCGAGCCCTACGTGCAGATGGTCGACGCGGCGCAGCCGGTGCCGATGTCCTTCTTCGAGGTGCTGACCGGCATGGCCTACGCCGCCTTCGCCGACGCCCCGGTGGACGTCGCCGTGGTCGAGGTCGGCATGGGCGGCTCCTGGGACGCCACCAACGTCATCGACGCCGCCGTCGCCGTGATCACCCCGATCGGGCTGGACCACACCGACAAGCTCGGCGAGACCACCGGCGAGATCGCCGTCGAGAAGTCCGGGATCATCAAGTCCGGCGCCGTCGCCGTCGTCGCCCAGCAGCAGCTCGACGCCGCCCAGGTCATCCTTCGCCGCGCCGTCGAGGTGGACGCCACGGTCGCCCGCGAGGGCATGGAGTTCGGCGTGATCCGGCGCGAACTCGCCATCGGCGGCCAGCTGGTGACGCTGCGCGGACTCGGCGGCGAGGAGTACGAGGACGTCTTCATCCCGCTGCACGGCGAGCACCAGGCGCACAACGCGGCGCTCGCGCTGGCCGCGGTCGAGGCCTTCTTCGGCGTCGGCGGCGCCCGCGGCGGGCAGCTCGACGTGGACAAGGTCCGCCAGGGCTTCTCCGGCGTCTCCTCGCCGGGCCGCCTGGAGGTCGTCCGCCGCAGCCCCACCGTCATCCTGGACGCCGCGCACAACCCGCACGGCGCCCGCGCGACCGTCGCCGCCCTCACCGAGTCCTTCGGCTTCACCCGGCTCGTCGGCGTGATCGGCACCTCCGGGGACAAGGACGTGGCCGGGGTCCTGGAGGCCTTCGAGCCGATCCTGGCCGAGGTCGTCATCACCCAGAACTCCACCCACCGCGCGATGGACGTCGACGCGCTGGCCGCCCTGGCCGTCGAGATCTTCGGCGAGGACCGCGTCCAGGTCGAGCCCCGGCTCGACGACGCCATCGCCGCCGCCGTCACCCTCGCCGAGGAGGAGGGCGACCTCGGCGGCGCCGGGGTGCTGGTCACCGGTTCGGTCATCACGGTGGGCGAGGCCCGCCTGCTGCTCGGGAGGAAGTGACATGAGGACGCTCTGCTCCTCGACCCTGATCGGCGAGGCGTTGCTGATCATGTTCGCGGCACTGGTCGCGATGCGGCTCTCCGACGTCTCCGACGGGGAGATCTGGACGGTCAGCGGCATCGCGATGGCGCTGTGCATCGCGCTCTGCGGCATGATCAACCGCCCCGGCGCGGTGCAGATCGGCTGGGCACTGCAGATCGGCCTGATCGCCAGCGGCTTCATCCTGCCGACCATGTTCGGCCTCGGCGTGGTCTTCGCCGGCCTGTGGTGGTGCTCGGTGCACTACGGCCGCAAGGTCGACGCGTTCAAGGCCGCCCGGGCCGCCGCCGTCGAGGCGGCCGCCGTACAGGCCTGAGGCCCGGACCGACGGGCCGACACGCCGTGTACGCAAGGTAACCTCTGCCGTGTCGGCCCCACGCGTCGACCCGACTGTCTGCCGAACCGAATCCCCAGGAGACGCACCGTGTCCCAGCGCACTCTCGTCCTGCTCAAGCCCGACGCCGTCCGCCGCGGCCTGGCCGGCGAGATCATCAGCCGCATCGAGCGCAAGGCCGGCTGGAAGCTCGCCGCCGTCGAGCTGCGCACCTTCGACCGGGCGACGCTGGAACTGCACTACGCGGAGCACGTCGGCCGCCCGTTCTACGAGCCGCTGCTGGAGTTCATGACCTCCGGCCCGTCGATCGCGCTGATCGTCGAGGGCGAGGAGGTCGTGCCCGGCATCCGCATGCTGGCCGGCGCCACCAACCCGCTGGAGGCCGGCGCCGGCACCATCCGCGGCGACTACGCGACGATCACCCGCGAGAACCTGATCCACGCCTCGGACTCCCCGGAGTCCGCCGAGCGCGAGATCAAGATCTTCTTCCCGGCGCACGCCTGATCCGAGCCGGGCGACGAGCCCGCAGGACCGAAGACCTGCCCCGGTCGGGACCATTGGCCCGGCCGGGGCATTCTTATCGTGAAATAGGGAACTGGGGCTGCCGACACGGCGTCCCAATCCTCGGAGAAGCGATCACGCTCCGGACAATGGACGGTATGCCCCGCGTCGACGTCCGTACCGCGCCGCGTGACTACGATGGACGCGACCCAAGGGCCCGGTAAGGCAGCTCAGCTGGTCTCCGCCCGAGCGTGGGCGCGCAGTCGTCCACCACCCCCATGAACTCCGAGCCCGGGAAGGCACCTACTCTCCATGGCGAGCAACCTGTCGTTCATCGGCCGCGACTTGGCGATCGACCTCGGAACTGCCAACACGCTGGTGTACGTCAGGGGCAAGGGCATCGTCCTGAACGAGCCGTCCGTGGTCGCGGTGAACACCAACACCGGCGGCATCCTCGCCGTCGGCGCCGAGGCCAAGAAGATGATCGGCCGCACCCCGGGCAACATCGTCGCCATCCGCCCGCTCAAGGACGGCGTGATCGCCGACTTCGAGATCACCGAGCGGATGCTGCGGTACTTCATCCTCAAGATCCACCGCCGCCGCTACCTCGCCCGCCCGCGCGTCGTCGTCTGCGTGCCCTCCGGCATCACCGGCGTCGAGCGCCGCGCCGTCATCGAGGCCTCCTCGCAGGCCGGCGCCCGCCAGGTGCACATCATCGAGGAGCCGATGGCCGCCGCCATCGGCGCCGGGCTGCCCGTCCACGAGGCCACCGGCAACATGGTGGTCGACATCGGCGGCGGCACCACCGAGGTCGCCGTGATCTCCCTCGGCGGCATCGTCACCGCCCAGTCCATCCGGGTCGCCGGCGACGAGCTGGACAACGCGATCGTCCAGCACATCAAGAAGGAGTACTCGCTGCTCCTCGGCGAGCGCAGCGCCGAACAGATCAAGATGAGCATCGGCAGCGCCTTCGGCCTGGAGGGCGAGAAGGACGAGCACGCCGAGATCCGCGGCCGCGACCTGGTCAGCGGCCTGCCCAAGACCGTCGTCATCTCCGCCGCCGAGGTCCGCGAGGCCATCGACGAGCCGGTCAACTCGATCATCGACGCGGTCAAGACCACCCTCGACCAGTGCCCGCCCGAGCTGGCCGGCGACGTCATGGACCGGGGCATCGTGCTCACCGGCGGCGGTGCCCTGCTGCGCGGCCTGGACGAGCGGCTGCGCCGCGAGACCGGCATGCCGATCCACATCGCCGAGAACCCGCTCGACTCCGTGGCGCTCGGCTCCGGCAAGTGCGTCGAGGAGTTCGAGGCGCTCCAGCAGGTACTCGACGCCCAGCCGCGGCGTTAGCCACCACGAACGACAACCGACACCGACTGAACGGGCCGCCGCCCGGGCCCCACAGCCCCGGGCGGCTGCCAGGTACGAAGGGGCAGTACCAGCACCGTGAGGGACACACGAGAGAGCCGGCTGCTGCTCATCCTGCTGGTGGCGGTCGCCTTCGCGCTCATCACCGTGGACATCAAGGGCGGTGAGGACTCCCCGCTCGGCCCCGCCCGCCGCGCCGCCGCCGGCGTCCTCGGCCCGGTCGAGCGCGGCGCCGCCACCGTCGTCGACCCCGTCGCCGACACCGTCCGGGCCTTCCGCGACGCCGCCACCAACAGCGGACGCACCGACCAGCTCGCCCGCGAGAACACCGAACTTCGGCAGAAGCTCGCCTCCTCCGACATGGCCTCCGGGCGCACCAAGCAGCTGGACGACCTGCTGCGCACCGCCGGCGCCGGCGGCTACACCGTCAAGGCCGCCCAGGTCATCGCGATCGGCCCGGCCCAGGGCTTCTCCTGGACCATCACCCTCGACGCCGGCAGCGACGACGGCCTCACCCGCGACATGACGGTCATCAACGGCCAGGGCCTGGTCGGCCGGATCACCACCGTCGGACCGACCACCGCCACCGTGCTGCTCGCCTCCGACCCCGGCTTCTCGGCCGGCACCCGGCTGGAGGGCACCGGCGAGATCGGCTTCGCCTCCGGCGGCGGCGACAGCCCGATGAAGGTCTCCCTGCTCAACGGCAAGGCCCAGGTCAAGGCCGGCGACCGGCTGGTCACCTTCGGCTCGCAGAGCGGCCGCCCGTTCGTGCCCGGCGTCCCGGTCGGCAAGGTCGTCGAGGTCCAGGCCAACGCGGGCCAGCTGACCAAGACCGTCCTGGTCGAGCCCTTCGTCCAGTTCACCCGGCTGGACCTGGTCGGCGTGGTGGTCGTGCCGCCGCGCGCCGACCCGCGCGACGCCGTCCTGCCGCCCGCCCCCGCCGCCGGCCAGGGCCAGGCCCCCGCCGCGCCCGCCCCGGGCCAGGCCCCGGCCTCCACACCGGCCGCCCCGCCCGCCAAGCCCAATGGGGGGAACTGAGCCATGCGCCTCGCCCGCATCCCCGTCTCCGCCGGCCTGATCCTGTTCGGCCTGATCCTCCAGGTCAGCGTCTTCGGCCGGCTCCAGCTCCCGGGAGCCACCCCGGACATACTGCTGCTCGTCGTCGTCGGCCTGGCCATGGTCTACGGGCCCACCGGCGGCTGCCTGGTCGGCTTCTCGGCCGGCCTGCTGGCCGACGTCGCACCGCCCTCCGACCACGCGATCGGCCGCTACGCGCTGGTGCTCTGCCTGATGGGCTACGCCGCCGGGCTGCTGCGCCCCGACCACGGCCGCCAGCGCTCCGTCGCCAGCGCGCTGCTGGTGGTCGGCGCCGCGGCGGTCGCCTCCACGCTGCTGTACGCGATGGTCGGCGCCCTGGTCGGCGACACCGCGGCCCGGCACGTCGGCCTCGGCGGCCTGGTGATCAGCGCCCTGCTGTACGACCTGCTGCTGGCGCCCTTCGTGGTGCCGCTGGTGATGCTGCTCGGGCGCCGCTTCGGGCGCGATCCGCTGGCCGCCGCCGACGACGACCAGGGCGGCCCGGGCCTGGGCACGCTGGCCCGGTACCGCACCACCCGCGAGGCCTCCTCCGGCCCGAGGTACAAGAAGCGGCGCGTGCCCGGCTTCGCCCGCCGCCCGTAACCGGTCCGGCCCCGACCTCCCGACCCTCCCCGCATCCTGGAGCGCACGAGACGTGAGCAACATCCCCGAGACCGGCCGCACCCGGAGGGTGACGATCCGTCTGGTGGTGCTGCAGATCCTGGTGCTGTCGCTGCTCGCCACCCTCGGCGGGCGGCTGTGGTACCTGCAGATCCGCAACGCCAAGGAGTACACCGCCAAGGCGACCGGCAACCACATCCGCGAGGTGGTCGAACCGGCCGTCCGCGGCGAGATCCTGGACGCCTCCGGACGGGTCCTGGCCGGCAACGAGACCCGGCTGGTGGTCTCCGTCAGCCGCACCTCGCTGCTGCAGATGAAGGACGGCGGCAAGGCCGTGCTGGCCCGGCTGGCAGACGTGCTCGGGATGCCCGCCAAGGACGTCCAGGAGAAGGTCCGGCTCTGCGACGCCAAGACCCCGCAGCCCTGCTGGAACGGTTCGCCGTACCAGCCGATCCCGGTCACCAAGGAGGCGACCACCCAGCAGGCGATGCAGATAATGGAGCGCCGCGAGGACTTCCCCGGGGTCACCGCGCAGCCCACCGCCGTACGCCGCTACACCGGCGCCGAGGGCGCCAACCTGGCCCAGGTGCTCGGCTACCTCTCGCCGGTCACCGACGAGGAGGTCAGCAAGACCGCCGCCAAGAGCGGCCTGGACCGCTACCTGCCGGCCGACCAGATCGGCCGGGCCGGGCTGGAGTCGGTGTACGACCGCGACCTGCGCGGCACCGCCGGCATCACCAAGCTGGAGGTGGACAACCTCGGCCGGGTGATCGGCACCGCCGGCGCCGTCGCCCCGCAGACCGGCGACAACCTGGTCACCAGCATCGACGCCCGGGTGCAGAAGGTCGTCGAGGACAACCTGGCGCAGGCCATGAACGACGCCCGGAACACCTTCGACAAGGTCACCAACCGCAACTACGAGGCCGACTCCGGCGCCGCCGTCGTGATGGACGTGCACACCGGGCGGATCGTCGCGATGGCCAGCGCGCCGACCTACGACCCGAACCTCTGGGTGGGCGGCATCAGCGGCAAGGACTACCAGTCGCTGACCAGCAAGGAGTCCAACTTCCCGCTGCTGAACCGGGCCATACAGGGTCAGTCCGCCCCCGGCTCGACCTTCAAGGTCATCTCCACCACCGCCGCCGTGCAGGCCGGCTACCCGCTGGACGGCACCTACCCGTGCCCGAAGAGCATGACCATCGGCGGCCGCGAGTTCAAGAACTTCGAGAGCGAGAGCTTCGGCTCCATCTCGCTGGAGAAGGCGCTGGAGGTCTCCTGCGACACCGTCTTCTACGGGCTGGCGAACGACCAGTGGATGAAGGACGGCGGCATCAAGCCGAAGAAGGAGCCGGCCGACTGGTTCTTCAAGACCGCCCACGAGTTCGGCCTCGGCGCCAAGACCGGCATCGACCTGCCGGCCGAGGTGACCGGCCGGGTGCCGGACCGGCAGTGGAAGCAGTCCTTCTACGACAACAACAAGGACGCCTGGTGCGCGCAGGCGCAGAAGGGCGGCAACAGCTTCTCCGACCAGATCGCCCGGGAGAACTGCGTCGACGGCTACCAGATGCGCGCCGGTGACGCCGTCAACTTCGCGATCGGGCAGGGCGACACCCTGGTCACCCCGGTCCAGATGGCCCGGATCTACTCGGCGCTGGCCAACGGCGGCACCTTCTACCGGCCGACCATCGCCAAGGCGGTGATAAGCCCGGGCGGGGACCTCGTCCGCGAGATCGCCCCGCACGAGGACGCCAAGTTCCCCGGCGACCAGAAGCTGCTGAGCTACATCAACCAGGCCACCGAGGGCGTCGTCAAGAGCGGTACCGCCGCCTGGAAGTTCACGCAGGCCGGCTGGCCGCAGGACAAGATCGCACTGCACGCCAAGACCGGCACCGCCGAAGTCGAGGGCAAGCAGACCACCTCCTGGCTGGCCACGTACAGCAAGGACTACGCGATCATCATGACGATAAGCCAGGGTGGCACCGGCTCCGGCGGCTCCGGCGACGCCGTGCGCCGGATCTACCAGGCGCTGTACGGCGTGGACGACAAGGGCAACGTCGACAACGGCAAGGCGCTGCTGCCGACCCCGCAGGGCGAGCTGCCGAAGTTCAACCCGGACGGCACCGCGATCATCAAGCCGGCCTCCTACACCGCCGCCCCGGCCCCGGCCGGCCCGGCGGCGGGCTCCCCGGCCCCGGCCCCGGCGCTCGTGCCGGCGGCGGCGCTGCTCGACGCGGGCTCCGCGCAGGCGGTCCCGGCGCCGGCCTTCCTCGACCAGGCGCCGCCGGCCGACCGGCCGGCGTCGTACACCGCGGCCGACGCCGCGCTCGAACCCGGACGCGGCCCGGGAAGGGGACGGGCATGACCTCCTACGGCTCCTACCGGCAGCTGCGGCTGGCCCCGCAGCGCCGCGGCGTCTCCAAGGCCCTGGCCAAGGACTCCCCGCTCTGGCGGCTGGACTGGATACTGCTGCTGGCCGCGCTGGCCCTGTCGGCCGGCAGCTCGCTGCTGGTCTGGTCGGCCACCCGCGGGCGCGAGTCGCTGACCCACGGGGACCCGCAGTACTTCCTGTACCGGCACCTGACCAACTTCGTGGTCGGGCTGGTGCTGTGCGCGGTGGTGATAGCGATAGGGAGCCGTCGCTTCCGCACGCTGGTGCCGTTCGTGTACGTCGGCGTGATCGTGCTGCTGCTGGCGACGCTCAGCCCGCTGGGCTCCACCATCAACGGCGCACACTCGTGGATCCAGCTCGGCGGCGGCTTCTCGATCCAGCCGGCCGAGTTCGCGAAGCTGGGTATCGTGCTGGCGATGGCGGTCGTGCTGTCGGACCAGGTCGACGCGGGGGAACGGGAGTTCCCCTCGCACCGGGCGGTGTTCCGCGGCCTGGTCTGGGCCGGGCTGCCGATGTGCATAGTGCTGCTGATGCCGGACGCCGGCTCGGTGATGGTGATGGCCGCGATCGTGCTGGGCATCCTGCTCGGCTCGGGCGCGGCCAACCGCTGGGTCCTCGGGCTGCTGGTGGCGGGCGCCGCCGGGTGCGTGGCGATCTGGAAGTTCGGGCTGCTGAGCAAGTACCAGATCGACCGCTTCGCCGCGTTCGCCAACCCGCAGCTGGACCCGAACGGCGTCGGCTACAACACCGCGCAGGCCCGGATCGCCATCGGCTCGGGCGGTCTGACCGGCAAGGGGCTGTTCCACGGGACGCAGACCACCGGGCAGTTCGTGCCGGAGCAGCAGACCGACTTCGTGTTCACCGTGGCCGGTGAGGAGCTGGGCTTCGTCGGGGCGCTGGCGATCATCCTGCTGGTCGGCGTGGTGCTGTGGCGGGCCTGCCGGATCGCCCGTCAGGCCACCGACCTGTACGGCACGATCGTGGCGGCCGGGATCATCGCCTGGCTGTCCTTCCAGGCCTTCGAGAACATCGGGATGTGCCTGGGCATCATGCCGGTCGCGGGCATCCCGCTGCCGTTCGTCTCGTACGGCGGGTCCTCGATGTTCGCGAACTGGATGGCGGTCGGGCTGCTCCAGGCGGTGCGGAGCCAGCGGCCGATAGCGGCCTGAGCCGTGGCCCTTCCGACGGGGCCGGTCCGGGACTTCCCGGGCCGGCCCCGCGGCGTGTGCGGGGTCAGACGGAGAAGCCGATCCGGGCGAGCACGCCCCAGCGGTCGTCCCGGCGGGTGAGGACGTAGACCGAGTCGAAGGAGCCGGTGCGGGCGCCGGACGCGTCGTGGCGGGCGAAGCGGACCAGGGCGTGCACCTGGTCGGGGGAGGACTGGCTCAGCTCCACGCTCTCCCAACTGCTGCGGGTCCAGCCGGAATCGACCAGCTGGGCCAGCTCGGGGGTGGAGCGCTCGACGTAGCCGGCCTCGTCCTCCCAGACCGTGACCGCGCCCTCGTGCACCCGGACGTGCGGATAGTGCAGGGTCTCGGCCCAGGCCGCCAGGTCGCGGCTGTTGAGGGCGTCGAGGAAGGCGTCGAGGGCGGCGCGGGCGGCGGCCTCGTGGGCGCGGGGTTCGGCGGACACGGCGGGCTCCAGGGCGGGGTGCGGACGGGAGGGTCCTGGCCAGCCTGGGCCATCGGTGCGCCCGGCGGGGCCGGGCGGCGCCGATTCAGGTCCAAAGGCCGGGGCAGAGACCGGTCGCACGGCCGAAGAGGCGCCCCGGGAGTGTCGGGGAGAATCAGTGGGCGCCGGCCGGCTCACGGGTCGCGGCGCTGAGCACGGCGTCCAGCAGGCCGGGGAAGCGCAGTTCGAGGTCGTCCCGGCGCAGCGACATCAGCCGGCGGGTGCCCTCGACCCGGGTGGTGGTGACGCCGGCCTCGCGCAGCACCTTGAGGTGGTGGGAGAGGGTGGACTTGGACAGCGGTACGTCCAGGTCGCTGCAACACTGCTCGTCGACCTCGGCCAGGCCGGTCACGATGGAGAGGCGGGCCGGGTCGCTGAGGGCGTGGAAGATCCCGGCGAGCTGGATGGATTCGGTGGCCGGGTGGCTGGGGGTGCGCATGGCGGCTCCTCTGTCGTCCTGTGACGCGTGATCGATTGTTCGAACTTTGGCGTACTATCCAATCTTAGGCAATGGGGCCGGCCCGCACCGCCGTTCCCGCGGAAGGACACCGGATGAGCGAGCGCCGCGAGCGGACCGCCGGGAGGTGCGCATGGGCCGCCACGGGGTGACGCTCCCGCTGCGCGGCGTCCCCCTGGACCGGCACCGCGCACTGGTCGAGGAACTGCCCGACCTGGGCTACACCGACGTGTGGACCGGGGAGGCGGCGGGCTACGACGGGTTCACCCCGCTGGCGCTCGCGGCCGCCTGGGCGCCCGCGCTGCGACTGGGCACCGGCGTCGTCCCGGTGCAGACCCGAGGGCCGGCGCTGCTCGCGATGACCGTCGCCACGCTGGCCGAGGCCGCGCCCGGCCGGGTGGTGGTGGGCGTCGGCTCCTCCGGCCCGCCGTTCGTTACCCGGATCAACGGGATCCCGTTCGAGCATCCGTACCGGCACGTGCGCGACACCGTGCGCTTCCTGAAGCAGGCGCTGGCCGGGCGGACGGTGCGGGGCGACTTCGACTCCTTCACCATCGAGCAGTACACCCCGGCGCTGCGGCCGGACCCGGTGCCGCCGGTGATGATGGGCGCGCTCGGCCCGCAGATGCTGCGACTGGCCGGGCGGGAGGCGGATGGCCTGGTGACCAACTTCCTGGCGGTGGAGGACGTCCCGCGGGTGCGGGCCGCGATGGGCGGGCCCGGCCGGGACAAGGAGGTGGTGGCCCGGCTGTTCGTCTGCCCCACCAAGGACCGCGACCACGCCCGCCGGCAGGGGCGGCAGTTGCTCGGGCCGATCCTCAACGCCCGGACGTACGGAGGCTTCCACGACTGGCTGGGCCGCGGGGAGGAGCTGGCGGCCTCGCACGCGGCGTGGGCGGCGGGCGACTTCCACGGCGCGCTCGCGGCGGTGCCCGACCACCTGGTCGACGCGCTGCTGATCCACGGCTCCCCGCAGGAGTGCCGGGAACGGGTGGCGGAGTTCGTGGCGGCGGGGGTGGACACGCCGCTGCTGGCGGTGCTCCCGGTGCCGGACTTCGGCGCCGGACCGGACGGGTTGCGCGACACGCTGCGGGCCCTGGCCCCGCAGACGTGACGCCGCACCGGGCGGGCGGTGGGTCAGCCGGCCGCCCGGTGTCCCGACCGGGCGTAGACCATCGCCTGGGCCCGGCTGCGCACCCGCAACTTGCCGAGCACGTTGGACACGTGGAACTTGACGGTCTTCTCGCTGAGGTGGAGCTCGGCGGCCATTTCCGCGTTGGACAGGCCGCCCGCGATCAGGGTGAGCACCTCCTGTTCGCGGGGTGTGAGCAGGTGGAGCAGCGGGGGCGTGTGCAGTGGCGGGCCGGGCAGCCGGCGGGCCATCGCGGTGACCACCTCGGCCGTGATGGACGGGGAGATCAGCGCGTTCCCGGCGGCGACCGCCCGTACCGCGTGCACCATGTCGGCCTCCGGGCCGTCGCGCAGGATCAGGCCGCGGGCGCCGGCTCTGAGGTAGTCGAGCATGCGGTCCGGGTCGCCCGGGCGGACCAGCAGGATCGTGCCGGGCTGCCCGGTGCCCCGGGTGTCGGTGAGCTTCTTGACCTCGCAGGCGTTCTCCATGCCGGGCATGTCGGCGTCGACGATGACCACGTCCGGCCGTTTGGCTGCGCAGACCTGGGCGATCCTGGCGGTGCCGGCCGGCTCGGTGAGCGGCTGCAGCCCGGGTGCGCGCTGCAGGATGGTGCGCAGCCCGGTGCGCAGTAACGGCGAGGCCGCACAGATCAGCACCCGTACGGTCGGGCCGGCCAAGTCGGTGGGGCCGTTGGGGCGGTAGAGGGACAGGCTCATGTTCGTTCTCCTTGCCGTCGAGGTTCCGGGGCCCCGGGCGGCCACCGGGCGCAGCGCGGTCAGGACACCGGCGGGGTGCGTGGGGGCACCGTCGCGGGGTGGAACCGTGATGATGAGAGGAGATCTCTTTCCGGCGTCACGTCAGTGTGCGGACGCGGAGGGGGAGTTCAGGGGCAACAGCGGCCGTGGCCGGTCGCGCGGTCGGAAGTCGCCTCGGCGGCAAGGCCGTTGACTCGACATTCCCGGAACATGGTGGCCATCCTAGGGAGCCGTTCGAGCGGTGGTCAAGGATGTTCGGGCCCGTCCGGAGCCCTCCGGGACCGCCTACCAGGTGTCCCAGTGGGCGATCCGGTCGGTCTCGACCCGGGGGCCGGGGCGGAAGTCGGTGCCGATGGTGTGGGCCAGCGGGATCAGGGCGGCCTGCAGGACGGTCTCGTAGGGGATGCCGAGGATCTGTGCGGCCTCGCGCTCGTAGTGCAGGTGCGGAGTGGTCCAGGCGGTGCCGAGACCGCGGGAGCGGGCGGCGAGCATGAACTGCCAGGTGGCCGGGATGATCGAGCCCCAGGTGTTGGCCTGGCCGACGAAGGAGTCGACCTCGTGCCGGCCCTCGATCCGGACGCACGGGATCACCAGGACGGGGACCTCGTGCAGGTGGTCGAAGAGGTGCTGGGCGCTCTCGGCCAGGCGCAGCCGGCGCAGCTGGTCGCCGACGGTGCGGTCGACGCCGGTGCCGACCGTCTGCTGGCGCGGGCGGACCAGGCCGAGCCGGTAGAGGTCGGCGAGGGCGGAGCGCTTGGCCGGGTCGGTGACGATCACGAAGTCCCAGCGCTGGCGGTTGCGCCCGGTGGGGGCCTGGGTGGCCAGGGTCAGGCACTCCTCGATCAGCTTGCGCTCCACCGGGCGGGTGAGGTCCAGCCGCTTGCGCACCGCCCGGGTGGTGGTGAGGAGTTCGTCGATGGAAAGCGCGAGGGGAGACATGGGCGCCAGCTCCGGTCGGGTCGGGTCGGGGTGCGGATCCATCGCCCGCGAATGCGTACTCGACTGGCCAGCCTAGTAATGGTTCGAAACTTGCGCAATATTCGAAGTGGCGAGCCTGCTTCTCAAGTCCCGCTCTTGTGTGCGGAGTTGATTCTTCCTATGCTTCCAACAACTTCGAACATTCGAAACATGACGAGTGCGGTCGACCGCGAGAGGACGCCATGTCGCAGATCAAAGTCGAAGTCGAACCGGCCGAGGTCGGGCTGGACCCCGAACGGCTGCGCAGGATCGACGAGTACCTCCGGGCCTTCGTGGACGACGGCCGGCTGCCCGGTTGGCAGCTCGCCGTGACCCGCGGCGGGAAGGTCGCCCACCTCGCCGCGTACGGGCACCGCGACGTCGAGAAGGGCCTGCCGCAGACCGCGGACACCATCTACCGGTCGTGGTCGATGACCAAGCCGGTCACCTCGGTGGCCGCGCTGGTCCTGCTGGAGGAGGGCGCGATCGGTCTGCAGGACCCGGTCTCCCGCTACCTGCCGGAGTTCGCCGACGTCCGGGTCTACCAGCGCGGACCGGCCTCCCGGCCGGTCACCGTGCCCGCCGCCGAGCCGATCCGGATCGTCCACCTGCTCACCCACACCTCCGGGCTCACGTACGGCTTCCACCGGGCCCATCCGGTGGACGAGATCTACACCGCCAACGGCTTCGAGTGGACCACCGCCCCCGGGCTCGACCTCGCCCAGTGCGTGGCGAAGTGGGCCTCCTTCCCGCTGCTCTTCGAACCGGGCACCGCCTGGAACTACGGCGCCTCCAGCGACGTGCTCGGGCGGGTGATCGAGGTCGCCTCCGGCCGGCGGCTGGACGAGTTCCTGGCCGAGCGCGTGCTCGGCCCGCTCGGCATGGCGGACACCGGCTTCCACGTCCCCGCGGACAAGGCCGACCGGCTGGCCGGCTTCTACGTCGTCAACCCCGCGAACGGCAAGGCGGTGCGCAACGACGCCTTCGGCGGCGACGTGCTGCACGAGCCCGTCTGCCTCTCCGGCAGCTCCGGGCTGGTCACCACGCTCGCCGACTACCACCGGTTCAGCCAGATGCTGCTCGGCGAGGGCGAGTACCAGGGCGTACGGGTGCTCGGACGGCACACCGTGCGCCACGCGCTGCGCAACCACCTGCCCGGCGGCGGGGACCTGAAGAGCGTCGGGCGGCCCGTCTTCGCCGAGATGCCCACCGCCGGGGTCGGCTTCGGGCTCGGCTTCGCGGTGGTGCAGGACCCGGCCGCTGCCGGGGTGCCGGCCAGCGTGGGGGAGTACGGGTGGCACAGCGCCGCGTCCACCATCTTCTGGGTGGACCCGGTGGAGCGGCTGACGGTGCTGTTCCTGACCCAGCTGATGCCCTCCAGTGCCCATCAACTGCACGGGCGGCTGCGGCAGTTGGTCAACCAGGCGCTGGTGGACCGACGGTAACCGGCAGCGGTGGCGGCGGGGGGCCGGCCGGCGTCGGTGCGCCGACGGGCACCGGGGGGCCGAGGCGCGCAGGTGGGCCGGCCGCGGGCCCGGGTTCACCCGGTGGGCTGGACGGCGAGGATCTTGCGGGTCAGCCGGGTCAGCGTCGCCCGCTCCTCCGGGGTGAGCGCGGCGAAGACCCGGTCCATCAGCGGGGCGATGCCCGCCTCCGCCTCGGCCAGCGCCCTCGATCCGGCCTCCGTCATGGTGACGGCGTAGGCGCGGCGGTCGCGCGGGTGGCGCTCGCGGACGACCAGCCCGGAGTTCTCCAGGCCGTCGATGCAGCCGACCATGACGCTGCGGTCGATCCGCAGCTGTTCGCTCAATTCCTGCTGGGAGCAGGCGCCGACCGCGTCCAGCATCTTCAGCACCAGGTGCTGGGCCACCGTCAGCCGGGCGTCGGTCAGCTCCTCGTCGATCGCCCGGGCGACCACCGTGGTGGCCCGGCAGAGCGCGATGTCGGGGCGCTCCCGGGTGAGCGTCGCGAAGTACTTCCGGCGCTCGCCGTCGTCCTCCGTCCGGCTCGGCGAGGCGAGGCGGGGCGTCCGCGGGGCGGTGGCCATCGGATCTCCTTCTGCGGGCGGGGCCACCAGCATAACGCGTTCAGGAGATTGTTTTCCGATAGATGTTCTCCAAGGAAGGGGAATCCCATGTGCTCACCCGAGACGGTGGCCGGCGCCACCGCGCACAGCGCCCACCTCGCCACCGCAGAACCGGCCGTGGAGGTCTCGGCGCCGATCCGGGCCAGAACCCCCGTCGCGCTGCCGGGCGGGGCCGTCCGCGACCTCACCCACGTGGTCGGACCGGACTGGCCGGTGTTCGAGCTGTACGTCAAACCGATGGAGATCAAGCGGCTCGCCAACCTCGCCGAGCACGAGTACAACGCCTTCGAACTCACCTACAACGAGCACATCGGCACCCACCTCGACGCGCCCTCGCACTTCGACGACAACGGCCTCGCCACCCACCAGATCCCGGCCGACACCCTGGTCGCCCCGCTGGCCGTGGTCCGGATCGGCGAGCGCGCCGCCCGGGACAACGTCACCGAGCTGACCGTCGACGACCTGCTGAGGTGGGAGAGCCGCAACGGGCGGATCCCCGACGGCGCGCTGCTCGCGGTCGACAACGACTGGGCGCACCGGATCCACACCCCCGGCGCCTTCCTCAACCTCGACCCCGCGGAAGGGCTCTACCGCTTCCCCGGCATCTCGGTGGAGGCCGCGCAGTTCCTGGTGACCGAGCGCTCCGTCGTCGGCGTCGGCACCGACTCGATCAGCCTCGACCCCGGCACCCGGCCCGCCGACCCGGACACCCACCGGGTGCTGCTGCCCGCCGGCAAGTACGCCATCGAATGCCTCGCCGGGCTCGACACCGTGCCCGACCTCGGCGCCGTCGCCGTGGTCGGCGCGCCCAAGCACCTCGGCGGGACCGGCGGCCCGGTCCGCGTCCTCGCCTTCGTCTGAACCACCCCCGAAACCACTCCCGAAGGCCCCCGCCGCCCGTCGTACGGCCCGTGGAGCCCGCACGACCCCGTCAACCCGCACGCCCGACCGCGATCACAGGAGAAACCCATGACCGTACAGACCGGCTCGGAGTCCGTCTTCGCCGGGGCCAGCGGCGAACGCTGGCAGTGGAACGAGGAGCGCTACCGCGACGGGGTGTTCAGCCACGCCGTCGGCACCGAACTGCACCGGCTGCGCCTGCTGGAGTCCGTCCTGGACGAGCACACCCGGGCCCGCTTCCGGGCGCTCGGCCTGCGCGCCGGGCACCGGGTGCTGGAGGTCGGCGGGGGCGGCGGCTCCGTCGCCCGCTGGCTGGCCGGGCAGGGCGCCGAGGTGACGGTGACCGACCTCGACACCACCTTCCTGGACGAACTCGCCGCCGACGGCGTGCGGGTGCTGCGCCACGACGTCTACACCGACGACTTCCCGCCCGCCTCCTTCGACTTCATCCACGCCCGGTACGTGGTGATCCACCTGCCCGACCCGGAGAAGGCCGTCGAGCGGCTGGCCGGCTGGCTGGCGCCCGGCGGGACGCTGGTGCTGGAGGAGCCGGCGTTCTTCCCGATCAAGGACTCCCCGCACCCCGGCTACCGGACCGTGCTGCGGGCCTTCCGCCGCCACCTGGAGACCGCGGTGGGCACCGACACCGAGTGGGCGCGCAGCCTGCCGGTGCCGCTGGAGGGCAAGGGACTGACCGGCCTCGGCCACGACGCGCGCTTCCAGCTGGTCACCGGCGGGGACGACGAGGCCGAGTGGTGGCGGCTCACCCTGGAGCAGACCCGGCCGGCGGTGGTGGCCGCCGGGCTCGCCACGGACGAGGACTTCGAGGCGGCGTACCGGGAGCTCGCCGACCCGGAGTTCCGGGACCTGTCGCTCGCCGTGTTCACCGCCTGGGGGACGCGGGCCTGAACCGAGCCGGAACGGGGCGCCGCCCGTACCCCCGGAGGACGGGGTACGGGCGGCGCTGTCGTGGGTGCGGGGCGCGTGGGTGCGGGGGTTGCGGGGCGCGGGGGTTGCGGGGCGCGGGGTCAGAGCACCACGCGGACGCCGTACGTCCGCAGCCAGGCGTCCAGCAGCAGGGCGCGCGGCAGCCACGGCGGCGGGGTGAAGGTGCCGGTGTGCCAGTCGCCGCCGTCCACCTGGGCGCGCAGCGCCTCGGCGTTCAGCAGCGGCAGGGCGGGCGAGTCCTTGTCGGCGAGCAGCGCGCGGACGGCCTCGCGGACCGCCTCCAGGTACTCCGGGCTCTGCCCGAACGGGAAACCGCTCTTCTGCCGCCGCACCACCTCGGTGGGCAGCAGGTCGGCGACCGCCTCGCGCAGCAGGCCCTTCTCCTGGCCGGCGGCCCGCTTGAGCGCCCACGGAACGTTCCACACGTACTCGACCAGCCGGTGGTCGGTGAACGGCAGCCGGACCAGCAGGCCGGCCGCGAAGCTCATCCGGTCCTTGCGGTCCAGCAGGAACGGCAGGAAGCGGGTGAGCTGGAGGTGGAAGGCCTCGCGCAGCCGGTGGTCCTGACCGGACTCGCCGTCCAGACGCGGGACTTCGGCGATCGCCTCGCGGTAGCGGGCGGCCACCGCGGCGTCCACGTCCAGGTGGCGGCGCAGCTCGGCGGAGAGCATCCCGCTGCGGTCGGTGATCCCGGCCGACCACGGGAAGTTGGCGGTCGGGCGGTCGGCCTCGGCGGCGAACCAGGGGAAGCCGCCGAAGACGTCGTCCGCGCCCTCGCCGGAGAGGACCACCTCGGCGTGGCCGCGCACCTCGCGGAAGAGCAGGTGCAGCGAGACGTCGAGGTCGCCGACGCCGGGCAGGTCGCGGGCGCGCAGGGTGGCACCGAGGTGGTCGAGCAGCGAGGGGGCGTCCAGCAGGATCTCGGTGTGCTTGGTGCCGACGTGCTCGACCACCGCGCGCACGTACGGGGCGTCCCGGCTGACGTGCAGGGCGTCGGCCTTGAAGTCGGTCTCGCTGCCGGCGAAGTCGACCGAGTAGGTGGCGACGCTGTCGCCGCCGGCCGCGGCCAGGGCGACGATGGCGCTGGAGTCCAGGCCGCCGGAGAGCAGGGCGCCGGGCTTGACGCCGGTGTCGGCGGCCTGCCGGCGCACCGTGTCGCCGAGCAGTGCGCGCACCCGGCGCACCGTCGTCGGTTCGTCGTCGGGGTGTTCGGCGGCCTCCGGCGCCCAGTAGCGCTGGTGGCGCACCCCGTTGGGGCCGGCGATCAGCACCCAGCCGGGGCGGACCTCGTGCAGGCCGCGGTAGACGGCGTCGCCGGGGCGCTTGAGCGCGACGGTGAGGACGTCGACCAGGCCGTCGGCGTCGACCTCGGCGGGCAGGCCGGCGGCCAGCAGGGCCTTCGGCTCCGAGCCGAAGGCGAGGGAGCCGTCGGGCAGTTCGGCCCAGTAGAGCGGTTCGACGCCGAGCCGGTCGCGGATCAGCACCAGCTCCTCGGTGCGGGTGTCCCAGATCGCGACCGCGTAGCCGCCGATCAGCCGCTCGGCGGCTGCCTCGCCCCACTCCAGGTAGGCGCGCAGGGTGAGTTCGGCGTCCGAGCCGTTGCGGACGCGGTGGCCGCGGGCGGTCAGCGCGGTGTGCAGCGGGCCGGGGTTGAGGAGTTCGCCGGAGAACGCGATGACGGCCGGGGCCGGGTCCAGCTCGGGCGGGAACCAGGGCTGCGGCACGTCGTTGCGGGGCCCGGTGTGGAACTGGCGGTGGCCGAGGGCGGCGTGCCGGGCGAGCCAGGTGCCGCCGCGGCGCGGGCCGCGGTGGGTCAGGGTGTCGGTGAACTCCCTTACGAGATCGGCCTGTTCGCGCACATCCCCGCTGCGCGACACCAGCCCTGCAAGAGCGCTCATGCCCGTACTCCGGTGGTCTTCGCGACCTGCTCCAGCGACTCGCGCACCAGGGAGGTGAGCGGGGCGGGCAGCCGGCCCCAGTTGGCTTCCTCGTTGAGGTCGAGGACCCGGGAGAGCTTCCAGCCGAGGTACTGGCCGAGCGAGGCCAGCGGGGGCAGCTTCTCCACCGGGTGGACGGTCACCGTGTACTCCTCGAACAGCGGGGCGAGGCGCTGCTCCAGCACCCGGGCCCAGGAGCCGTCCGGGGTGCCGTCGGTGGTGACCAGGCAGACCAGCGTCCGCCCGCGCAGCACCAGCATGTAGTTGAACACCGAGGCGCCGGGCAGGGCTTCGGCCCACAGCGCCTCCTCCAGGTCGTCCTGGCGGATGTTGTTCTCGGCGAGCAGCAGGACGTCCTGGGCGCGCCCGAGGGTGCGCAGCACGGGTAGTCGGATGCCGCAGTCGCACGGGTCGGTCTCGATCCGGACGAGGTCGCCGGTGCGGTAGCGCAGCAGTGGTCGGGAGGGGATGTCGAGGGTGGTGACGACCAGTTCGCCCTGCACGGGCTCGTTGTCCGGGCCCAGTACGGTGGTGCGCTCGCCGTCGTCGATCTCCAGCAGGTAGCTCTGGAGTTGCAGGTGCAGCCGGCGGTGTTCGCAGGTGACGGCGAGGGTGCCGGTCTCCGAGGAGCCGTACGAGCCGACGTAGGCGGTGCCGCCGGTGAGGCGTTCGAGGTGGCGCACGAAGCTGGGGCCGGTCTGCTCGGCCATCAGCAGGAGCCGGCCGAAGCGGGGCAGCGGCAGGCCGTTGCGCTGGGAGAACTGGGCCATCTCCAGCAGCCGGGAGGGCGGCCCGACGTAGACGTTGGCGTTCAGCTCGGAGACCAGGCGCAGCACCCGGGTGTAGTCGCCGGTGATGTTGTCCACCCAGGGGCGGAAGGACATCACCCCCAGGTACTCCAGCACCTTCTCGAACTGGTAGGCGGCGGGGGCGAAGGGCGCGTTGATGAGGATCAGCGCGACGTCGGAGGGCTGCAGCAGCCGGCCCCACATCTCGCCGATGTTGAGGGTGTTGATCAGCAGGTCGTCGACGGCCTTGGGGGCGGGGGCCGGGTCGCCGGTGGTGCCGGAGGACTCGTAGTAGTGCAGGAACTCCGACAGCGGGCGGGTGAAGGCGCCGGCGCCGTGGCCGCCGAGCTCCTTCTTGCCGAGGAAGGGCAGGGCGGCGAAGGCGTCGAGGGCTTCGGCCGGGGTCAGCGGGGTGTCGGAGCGCAGCCGGTCGGCGAGGGCGCCGGTCAGGGTCTCGGCGTACATCGGGGACCGTACGGCGGCGGTCAGGGTGTCGGCGAGCTTGGCGCCGTAGCGGTCGGCCGGGGCCTGGCCCTGCCAGGTGCGGTGGATCAGGGCGGTGTGGGAGTCCAGGCGCTCGGCGGCGTCCTGGCGCAGTACGGGATCGCGCAGTAGCAGCATCTCTGATTGCTCCTCGGGCTGTGGGGAGTCTCGGGCGGGACGGTGCCGGTGCGGGGGAGGGGCGGTGGGGGCCGCGGTGCGGTCGTCGTTCGGGCTCGGGTGTCGTTCGGGCTCAGTCGGTGGCGAAGGGTTCGGGGAGGCCGGCGGCGCGGCGCAGTGAGCCGTCCCGGACCAGGCCGGCCACGGCGGCGATGTCGCCGTCCATCCGCCGGTCGCGGTCGGTGAAGGGGGCGTGCTCGCGGATCAGGCCGTGCACCTTCTGCAGGGTGGGCGCGGCCTGGCGCAGGCCGCGCAGTTCGACCGCCTGGGCGAGGGCGAGCAGGTGGATCGCGGTGACCTCACGGGCGAGCTCGACGACCGTCCGGGCGTCGCGGGCGGCGATGGTGCCCATGCTGACCTTGTCCTGGTTGTGCGCCTCGGTGGAGCGGGAGAACAGCGAGGCGGGGGTGGCGGTCTTCAGCGCCTCGGCGGTGATCGCGGAGGCGGCGATCTGCATGCCCTTGAAGCCGTGGTGCAGTCCGGCCTGGTGGTCGGTGTCGGCGGTGGGGGCGATCAGGTTGGGCGGCAGGCCGCGGTTGAACTTGGGGTCGACGACCAGGGCGAGCTGGCGGTCGAGCAGGTCGGCGAGGTTGGCGACGGCGGTCTTGAGGCCGTCCATGGCCTGGCCGACGTGGCCGGCGTAGAAGTTGCCGCCGTGGTGCAGCAGGCCCTCGCCGGTGTCGAACAGCGGGTTGTCGGTGGAGGAGTTGACCTCCGTCTCCAGCCAGGGCCGCACCCAGTCCAGGGTGTCCCGCAGCACGCCGTTGACGTGCGGGGCGCAGCGCAGCGAGTACGGGTCCTGGATGCGGTGCTCGTGGGTGAGGAAGCCGCGTTCGCCGAGGAGTTCCTGGCGGCCGAGGATGCCCTCGTAGTCGGTGGCGAGGTCCGAGCCGTCGAGCAGGGCGCGGATGGTGGCGGCGGAGGTGATTTGGCCGCTGTGGGGCTTCTGCCGGTGCAGGAACGGGTGGTAGTGCGAGACGTTGCCCCGCAGGGCCTCCACGGCGAAGGCGGTGGCGATGTCGGCGGCGGCGGCGAGTTCGGCCGCGTCGTGGGCGGCGAGGACGGCGAAGGCGGAGGTGAAGGCGGTGCCGTTGATCAGCGCCAGGCCCTCCTTGGCGGTCAGGACGACCGGATCGATGCCTTCCTCGGCCAGTGCCTCGGCGGCGGGCCGGACCCGGCCGCGGTGCAGCACCTCGCCCTCGCCGAGCAGCGCGTACGCCAGGTAGCAGAGCGGGACGAGGTCGCCGCTGGCGCCGAGCGAGCCCCGTTCGGGGATGAGCGGCAGGATGTCGGCGTCCAGGTGGCGCAGCAGGGTCTCGATGACGACGGGGCGGATCGCGGAGGGGCCGCGGCCCAGGCAGTTGGCGCGGATCAGCTGGACGGCGCGGGCGACCTCGGGCGCGGCGGTCGGGCCGGTGCCGTTCAGGTGGTAGGTGACCAGGTTCCGCTGGAGCGCGGCGGCCCGGTCGGCGGAGATCTGGCGGGAGACGGAGTCGCCGAAGCCGGTGGTGATGCCGTACAGCGGGATGCCGCGGGCCAGCCAGTCCTCCTTGAGGGCGACCGAGGCGGCCATCCGCTCGACGGCGGCCGGGGCGAGGACCGGCCTGGGGGCGCCGGGGCGGGCCCGGGCGACGGCCACGATGGCGGGGAGGGTCAGGTGGTGACCGGTCAGCGGCAGGGGGGTTGCGGTGGGTGTCGGTGTCGGCGGCATGGGTCCTCGTTCCTGGGCGGAGCGTGCGGTCCGGTCGTCGGTGGTCCGTGTACCGGCTGGCCCCAAGTCTCGGGATCGGACGGGTGTTCCGTCTTCGGGCGTCGGTACGGACCGGATCCCGTCCCAACGGACGGGCGGCGGCCGGGGGCCCGGTCCAACGGACGGGCCGTCGGACCGGGCGTCGTGGGCGGGCGAGGGCCGGGGCGTTAGGGCCTGTCCGGCGGATCTTGCCGGGCGCACGACGCCGGATCATCCCGCCTGGACGCACGCCCGAATCGTCCAAGTACACCCAGTACGAGGGCGATTCGGGCGCACGCCCAGACGGGCGCCCGACGCCGCGCGCTGATCCGACAAGATCCGCCGGACAGGCCCTAGGAGCAATGCCAGTGACTTTGGTGTCCCTGTCTCGTTGGTTGTGGTGTGGCGAGGGTGGGACAGGTCAAGTCGCCTGCGGGTGAGCGGTTGTCGGACCGGATCGCGATCGGGGTGTTGACCCGGGCGTTTCCGCCGGGTCTGGTGGATGAGGTGATCGCGGAGACCGGGCGGGGCGAGAAACGCAGCCGGTTGTTGCCGGCGCGGGTGGTCGTGTACTTCGTGCTGGCGATGTGCCTGTTCTTCGGGCAGGGCTATGAAGAGGTCGCCCGGGTGCTGGGCGAGGGGCTCGGGGACGGGCGGCGGTCGTGGCGGGTGCCCACGACCGCCGCGATCGGCCGGGCCCGTCGGCGGCTGGGTCCAGAGCCGTTGCGGTTGCTGTTCGCGCGGGTGTGTCGGCCGATGGCGGTGCCCGGGACAGCGGGGGCCTGGTACCGGCGCTGGCGCCTGGTCGCGGTGGACGGCACCACGCTGGACCTGGCGGACACCGAGGCCAACGACGCCTTCTTCGGCCGCCATGTGTCGGGACGCGGAGCGAGCGCGTTCCCGCAGGCCAGGGTGGTGGGGCTGGCCGAGTGCGGCACCCACGCGGTGTTCGCCGCCGTCACCGGTCCGCTGTCGGCGAGCGAGCAGTCCCTGTCCCGGCAGCTGTTCGACCGGCTTCGCGAGGGGATGCTGCTGCTGGCCGACCGGGGCTTCTACGGCTTCGAGCTGTGGCAGCACGCACGGGCCACCGGCGCGGACCTGCTGTGGCGCGTGCGCAAGAGCGCGAACCTGCCCGTCGTGCGCGTGCTCAGCGACGGCTCGTACCTCAGCACGGTGCACGCCGAACCGGACAGAAGGAGTCGCCGCAACCCGGTGACCGTCCGGGTCGTCGAATACACCCTCGCCTCCACCGGTGATGGCACCGTCTACCGCCTGATCACCACTCTCCTCGACCCCGAGGAGGCACCGGCCGCCGAGTTGGCCGCGCTCTACGTCCAGCGCTGGGAGATCGAGACCACCCTGGACGAGATCAAGACCCACCAGCGCGGACCCAAACTCGTCCTGCGCTCGAAGTACCCGTGGGGCGTCGAGCAGGAGGTCTACGGCCTCCTGCTCGTCCACCACGCCATCCGACAACTCATGCACCAAGCCGCCCTGCATGAGGGCGTGGACCCCGACCGCTTGTCCTTCACCCGCAGTCTGCGGGTCGTGCGCCGCCAGGTCCCCGCCCAGGCGGCGCTTTCCCCCCGGCAGACTCACCAGGGCGCTGAACCGCACCCTGGCTGAGATCACCGAACGCCTCCTACCCCCGCGCCGTCAACGGACCTGCCCCCGCGTCATCAAACGCAAGATGTCCAACTGGCCCCTCAAACGCGCCCAACAGCACGACTGGCCACCACCAACCCCCGCAACCATCACGATCACCAGAGCGGACACAACCTAAGTCACTGGCATTGGCCCTAGGAGGACTCGGGGTGCGGGCGGCTGGGTGCGGGCGGCTGGGGCGTGGGCGGTCGGGCGGTCACCACTCGACGGGCAGCGCCTTCGGACGCAGCGTCAGCAGGCCGCCGAGCCATTCGACCTCCTCGGCGGGCACCGCGAGCCGCAGTGAGGGCAGCCGGCGGGCCAGGGTGCCGAAGGCGACCTGCAGTTCCATCCGGGCCACGCCCGCGCCGGGGCAGTAGTGGGCGCCGTGGCCGAAGGCGACGTGCCGGGGGTCGGTGCGGGTGAGGTCGAGCCGTTCGGGATCGTCCACCCGGCGGATGTCGCGGCCGGCGGCGTGCATCACCGGGATGACGCCCTCGCCCTTGGCGACCGTGGTGCCGGCCAGCTCCAGTTCCTCGGTGGCGATCCGCATGAAGCCGATCTCGGACGGCGGGGCGTAGCGCAGCAGTTCCTCGGTGGCGTTCTCCAGCAGGTCGGGGCGCTCGGTGAGCAGCCGCCACTGGTCGGGGTGGCGCAGCAGCTGGTAGAGCGCCCGGGAGACGGCGCTGACCGTGGTGTCGTGTCCGGCCACCAGCAGGTTGATGCCGAGCCAGACGAGTTCGCGCTCGTCGAGGCGGTCGTCGTCGTCCCGGGCGGAGATGAGGGTGGAGAGCAGGTCCTCGCCCGGGTCGGCGCGGCGTTCGGCGACGAGCTTGGCAACGTACGCCGCGGACTCCTGGCGGGCGGCGAGCCGTTCCTCGGGGGTGTGGGCGGTGATGGAGACCAGCCGATCGGTCCACTCCTGGAGCAGCGGGCGGTCCTCGACCGGGGCGCCGACCATCTCGCAGATCACCCAGACCGGCAGCACCGCGGCGAAGTCGTGGTGCAGGTCGGCCGGGCGGGGTCCGGCGACCAGCCGGTCGATCAGCTCCTCGGCGATCTCGACCACCCGGGCGCGCCAGCGCTCGGCCTTGCGCGGGGTGAAGGCGGGGGAGATCAGCCGGCGCAGCCGGGCGTGGTCGGGGCCCTCCTGGTTGAGCAGGTTGTACGGGTTGTCGGAGAAGTCCTCGCCGGAGACGGTGCGGACGGCGCCCGGTTCGCGCAGGGCGGCCCGGGACAGCCGCTGGTCGGAGAGCGCGGAGACCACCTCGTCGTAGCCGGTGACCAGCCAGGCCTGGTCGCCGCTGGGCAGCCGGACCCTGCTGACCGGGCACTTGGCCCGCAGGTCGGAGAACTCGGCGGGCGGCTCGCCGTAGGGAGAGAGCGGGAGGGGGTAGGCGGTGAGGTCCTGATCGGTCATCGGGCGGCCTTTCGGGTCGGATGGGATCGGCTCGGATCGGCTCGGGTGGGGCGGCTCGCGGTCAGGTGGTGGTGGCGAGGTCGGGGGCGGGGGCCGGGTCCCCGGAGGACCCCTGCCGGGTGGGGCCGCCCGGGCGTGTGCGGGAGCCGGTGAGCAGCCGTACGGCCGGGAGTTCGACGTAGCGGTGCAGCGCCCCGGCGAGCAGCCAGGCGGCGGCGAAGGCGCCGAGCAGCAGGGCGGTGGCGACCGGGGTGCTGAACTGTCCTCCGCCCAGGGCGCGGTGGCCGTGGTCCAGGATCAGCCGGTGGACCAGGTAGAACGCGAAGGTCCAGTTGCCGAGGGTGACCAGCGGCCGTGAGGTGAGGAGGGAGGTGCGGCCGGCCAGGTCGCGGGCGGCGAGCGCGGGCAGCAGCAGGGCGATCGGGATGATCGAGGGGGTGGTCAGGCCCCAGAGGAACGGCAGCTGCTTGGCGAGGAGTTGGGCGGGGACGAAGAGCAGTGCGGCGGCCGCTGCGCCGAGCGGCAGCCGACGGCCGGTGCGGACGATCCGGGCGAGCAGGATGCCCAGGACGAACTCCAGCAGGCGCACCGGCGGGAACACGTAGACGAACCAGAACTGCCGGACGGAGCCGGAGCCGAAGGGCAGCGGCGGGCGGTCGGGCAGCAGCGCGGAGGCGGCCGGGACGAGCAGGATCGCGGCGATCACCGCGGCGGCCCAGTACCAGAGCCGCTCGGGCCGGATCCGCCGGATCCAGCGCACCAGCAGCGGGAAGGCGGCGTAGAAGAAGACCTCGCAGGAGATCGACCAGCTGACGTCGTTGAGGCTGGAGAAGACCGCGCGGTCCGGGTTCCAGGTGTGCACCAGGAACAGGTTGGGGACGGCCTGGCGGGCGGTGGCGGCCGTGCCGGCCACGGCGAGCAGGATCAGCGCGGCGGCCCAGGTGAGCACGTGCAGCGGGTAGATCTTGGCGGCCCGGCCGCGCCAGAAGCGGCCCGCCCGGTGTTCGGGGCGGGAGCCCCAGGTGATCACGAAGCCGCTGAGGACGAAGAAGAGGCTGATCGCGGTCCAGCCGCCGTTGCTGACGGTCCAGGCGTAGGCGTCGGCGACCCCGTGGTCCCCGAACGGCTTCTCCATGTCCACGTGGAAGGCGAAGACCGGGATCGCGAGCAGGAACCTGATGCCGGTGAGCGAGGGCAGCTCGGGACGTCTGTGGGTGGTTCCGGGCATGGGCGGGCACTCCCCCGTGCGTAGGGACGGTATTTCTAAGGTTCGGGAATTATCAAACAATATGAAGTCAACTCGGCTCTGCGCAAGAGGTGTTGGGTTTCATGTGGGGCCGAGATTGTTTGACGCTAGATGATTTGGCTGCTACGTTCGGTCCACTTGATTGAGACGCAGACGATTGTCTGCCAGATGGATAGGGAGAGGGCCGATGCCGGACACGGCGCCCCGCACCCTCGGCGCACACAAGGGGTTGGCACTCCTGGTGCTCTGCGCCCAGCTCTTCCTCGACTCGATGGACGTCTCCCTGATGGGCGTGGCGCTGCCGGAGATCAAGCAGGACCTCGGCCTCGGACCCGAGACGCTGCAGTGGATCATCTCCGGCTACGCCGTCGCCTACGGAGGCTTCCTGCTGCTCGGCGGACGCGCCGCCGACCTCTTCGGCCGCCGCCGGCTCTTCTTCTGGGCCACCGCCGTGTTCGCGCTGGTCAGCCTCGGCGGCGGGCTCGTCTCCGACGGCACCCTGCTGGTCGTCAGCCGCGTCATCAAGGGCATCGCCGCCGCCTTCATCGCCCCCGCCGCGATGTCGATCATCACCACGACGTTCAAGGAAGGCCCCGAGCGCACCCGCGCGATGGGCATCTTCTCCCTCACCGGCGCCAGCGGCTACGCGGCCGGCCTGGTCTTCTCCGGCGTGCTCACCGAACTCCACTGGCGGCTCATCTTCTTCGTCCCCTTCGTCGTCGCCTCGCTCGTCCTCGCCGTCACCAACTACGCCGTCGCCCCCGACCGGCCGCGCACCGGCGAACGACCCGGCTTCGACGCGGCCGGCGCCCTCACCGCCACCGCCGGCGTCCTGCTGCTCGTCCTCGGACTCGTCCGCGCCCCCGAGGTCGGCTGGGGCTCCACCGCCACCCTCGGCTCGCTGATCGCCGCCGTCGTCCTGCTGGTCGTCTTCGTGGTCATCCAACAGCGGCGCACCGACCCGCTGCTCCCGCTGCGGATCTTCCGCTCGCGCACCCTCTCCACCGCCAACACCGTCGGCCTGGTCTGGGCCGGCGCCACCATCGGCTGGCAGTTCATCGCCCTGCTCTACCTCCAGCAGGTGCTCGGCTACAGCGCCCTCCAGGCGGGCCTGGCGATCGTCCCGATGGCCGCCGCCATCCTGCTGGCCGTCAACCTCGCACCCAAGCTCATCAACCGCTCCGGGCTGCGCCCCGCCGCCGTCCTCGGCCTGCTGCTCCAGGGCGGCGGCATCCTGCTCTTCCTGCGCACCGGCACCGACAGCAACTACCCGAGCGTCCTGCTGCCCGCCCTGATCGTGCACGGCCTCGGCAACGGCACCAGCTTCCTCGCCTTCAACATCGCCGCCGTCAGCGGCGTGAAGAACGAGGACCAGGGCCTGGCCACCGCACTGGTCACCGCCGCCCTCCAGCTCGGCGGCGGCATCGGCGTCGCGGTCGGCGCGGCCGTGCTCACCGGAGTCGGCGGCGCCTCGCCCTCGCTCTCCGCCTACCACTGGGCCTTCCTGGTGGCCGCGATCTTCTCGGCCGTCGGACTGGTCGCCGCCGCCCTCGGCCTGGGCGCGCCCAAGGCCGAAGCCGGCGAAACGGCGGACGCGGGCGGCGACGGGGCGCCGGCGACCGTGGCCGACCTCCAGAAGGACCCGGCGTGACCGCGACCCGACCCGCTGCTGTGACGTCCGGCCCTGCGGCTACCACCACCGCCGTCGAATGGCTCACCCCGGAGGACCCCCGGCTCTCCTGGGACGGCATCAACGGACTGGCCCGCCGCGACGACCGCTGGATCCCGCTGCGCCTGCCCCTGGGCCGGGTGGCCACCACGCTGTCCGGCAACTTCGCCCGGCTCGCCGAACTCCCGGTCGGCGCCCGCTTCGGTTTCCGCACCGACGCCGTCGAACTGACGCTGGAACTGGACGCCGAGCCCGGCAGCGCCCCGCTGGACGTGGTGGTGGACGGCGTCGTCGCCCACCGCTGGCACCCCGTGCCCGGCCGTCACCGGCTGACCCTGCCGCTGCCCAGCGGCACCGGAGCCGGAACCGGAACCGGGACCGACGCCGACACCGGCGGCCCGGCCGAGGTCGAGGTCTGGCTGCCGCACCTGAGCCGCACCTGGCTCGGCCGGCTCTCCGTCCGGGGCCACCGCGTGCTGGAGCCCGTCGAGCGCACCGGCCCGCGCTGGGTCGCCTACGGCAGCTCGCTCACCCACGCGATGTTCCCGCACGGCCCGTCCGAGAGCTGGGTCTCCCTGGTCGCCGTCCGGCACGGCTGGCGGCTGCGCAACCTCGGCTTCGCCGGGGAGGCGTACCTGGACCCGCTGGTCGCCCGGATCATCCGGGACACCCCGGCGGAGCTGATCACCCTGGAGATCGGCACCAACGCCTACATCCGCAACGTGTTCACCGCGCGCAGCTGGGGCTCGGCGGTGTGCGGCTTCGTCGAGACCATCCGCGACGGGCACCCGGACACCCCGATCGCGGTCATCGCCGCGCTGCCCTCGGTGGAACGGGAGAAGGTGGTCAACGCCGCCGGACTCACCCTGGAGGGCATCCGCGAGCTGACCGGCGAGGCGGTCCGGGTGCTGCAGCAGCTCGGCGACCGGCGGCTGCACCTGGTCGACGGCCGGGACGTCCTGCCGATCGCGGACGCCGACCGGGTGTACGCGGACGGGCTGCACCCCACCCCGGACGGCGAGCACGACCTCGCCGACCGCGCCGCGCCGATCCTCAAGGGGATCCCGCTCGGCTGACGGGCGGTCACGGTGGTGTCGGGTGCCCCGGCGGGAGACTCCCGCCGGGGCACCGTCGCGTCAGGCCGCCGTGGCCCGCTCGGGCAGTCGGGGCACCGCCGCCAGCAGCTGCCGGGTGTACGGGTGCTGGGGCGCGCGGAACACCCGCTCGGCCGGACCGTACTCGACCGCCCGGCCGTCCTTCATCACCAGCACCCGGTCGCTCACCTGCCGCACCACCGCGAGGTCGTGCGAGATGAACAGCATCGCCAGGCCCAGTTCGGACCGCAGCCGGGCCAGCAGCTCCAGCACCTGCGCCTGCACCGAGACGTCCAGCGCCGACACCGGCTCGTCGCACACCAGCAGCCGCGGCCCGGTGGCGAGCGCCCGGGCGATCGCCACCCGCTGGCGCTGCCCGCCGGACAGCGCCCGCGGCCGCCGTTCCAGGTGCTCCTCGCCGAGGCCCACCTGCGTCAGCAGCTCGACCGCCCGCTCCCGCCGGGCCGCGCCGCGGGCCACCCCGGCGACCGCCAGCGCCTCGGCCAGGATCCGCCGGACGGTGAAGCGCGGGTCGAAGGAGGCCAGCGGGTCCTGGTGGACCAGCTGGACCGCGGGCCGGGCCGGACGGCGCTCGCGCTCGCGCAGCGCGCTCCACGGCCGGCCGTCCAGCAGCACCTCGCCGCCGTCCGGGGCCAGCATGCCCATCACCAGCTGGGCGGTGGTGCTCTTGCCGGAGCCGGACTCGCCGACGATGCCCAGGGTCTCGCCGGGGGCGAGGGTGAACGACACGTCGGCGACGGCCTCGCGCAGGCCGCCGTTGGGGGTGCGGTAGCGCTTCACCAGGTGGCGGGCGGTGAGGAGTCGGGCCTGGTCGGGGGCGGTTTCGGGGGCGGGGTCGGGGCGGGGTCGGCTCCGGCGGGTTCGGAGACGGTCCCGGCAGCGCCGGCGGTGGCCGGCCCCGGACGGTCCGGATCGGGGGCGGCGGCCAACAGCATCCGGGTGTACGGGTGTTCGGGCGCGCCCAGGACCTGCGCGGCCGGGCCGGTCTCCACGATCCTGCCGTCCTTCATCACCGCGATCCGGTCCGCCAGCCGGGCCACCACCGCCAGATCGTGGCTGATCAGCAGCAAGGCCGTCCCCTGGTTCTTCAACTCGCCGAGCAGGTCCAGTACTTGGGCCTGTACGGTGACGTCCAGCGCGGTGGTCGGCTCGTCCGCGATCAGCACCCGCGGCCCGGCCGCCAGCGCCGAGGCGATCAGCGCCCGCTGACGCAGCCCGCCGGACAGCTGGTGCGGGTACTGCCGGGCCCGCCCGGCCGGCTCGGGCACCCCGACGGCGCTCAGCAACTCCTCGACCCGTCCGGGCACTTCGGCCTTCGGCAGGACGCGGTGGGCGCGCAGCGGCTCGCCCACCTCGGCGCCCACCCGGCGCAGCGGATCCAGGGCGGACAGCGCGTCCTGCAGAACCAGCCCGACCGTGCGCCCCCGCACCCGGCGCCACTCCCGCTCGCCGAAGCCGGCGGCGTCCCGGCCCTCCACCAGGAACCGCTCCGCCCGTACGGCGGCACCGGGCGCGGTCAGCCCGACCAGCGTCCGGGCCGTGACGCTCTTGCCCGAACCGGACTCGCCGACCAGCGCCAGGCACTCGCCCGCCGCCAGCGCCAGCGACACCCCGGCCACCGCCGTGGTCCGCTGCCGCCCGTGGCCGAACTCGACGCTCAGGCCCTCCAGTTCGATGATCGGGGTCATGGTGTCCGTCCTTCCAGGCGGCGGTGCAGCAGTCGGCCGAGCACGGTGATCGCCACCACCACGGCGGTGATGGCGGCCCCCGGGAACACCGCGATCCACCAGGCGGTGGAGAGGAAGTCGCGGCCCTGGGAGAGCATCGCCCCCCACTCGGGGCGGGCGCCTTGGGCCCGAGCCCCAGGAAGCTGAGCGCCGAGCCCGAGACCACGGCGGTGCCGACGGCCAGGGTCGCGGGCACCGTCAGCGGCCCCAGGGTGTTCGGCAGGACGTGCCGCAGCACCACCGCCCTCCGGGGCACCCCGAGCGCGGTCGCGGCGCGCACGTACTCCGAGCCGCGCACCACCATCGCCTGCCCCCGCACCAGCCGGGCGAAGCCGGGGGTGGCGGCGATCGCGATGGCCAGCAGCGAGTTGCCCGTGCCCGGGCCCACCACCGCGATCACCAGCAGGGCGAGCAGGAGTTCCGGCAGGGCCAGCAGGACGTCGACCGCGCGCATCGCGACCTGGTCGCCGACCCGGCCGGTCAGTGCGGCGGACAGGCCGACCAGCAGGCCCGCGAGCACGGACAGCGCGGTCGCGCCGAGCCCGATCAGCAGCGAGTAGCGGGCGCCGTACACCACCCTGGCGTACACGTCCCGGCCCAACTGGTCGGTGCCCAGCCAGTGTTCGGAGCCGGGCGGGGCGAGTGCGGCGATCGGGTCGGCCGCGGTCGGGTCGGCGTGCGCGAGCAGGCCGGGCCAGGCGCAGGCGAGCAGCGCCGCAGCCAGGACGAGCGCGGCCGGCAGCGCGCCGGGGCGTAGCCGGGCGGTCCGCCGCCCGGCCGAACGGACCGCCCGGGCCGGGGCGGGGGCGGCGGCCGTTCCGGTGACGGGCCGGGTCATGCCGCCACCTCCCGAACCGCCGCCGCCCCGCCGCCGCGCAGCCGGGGGTCGATCAGCAGGTAGAGCGCGTCCACCACGGTGTTCACCACCAGGTAGACCGCCGCGGACAGCAGGATCAGCCCGATCACCACCGGCAGGTCGTGCCCGGTGACCGCGTCCAGCGCCACCCGGCCCAGGCCCGGCCGGGCGAACACCGTCTCCACCAGGACCGTCCCGCCCAGCAGCCCGCCCACCAGCCAGCCGCCCAGCGTCACCGCCGGGACCAGCGCGTGCCGCAGCGCGTGCCGCCCCCGCAGCGCCAGCGGGCCGATCCCGCGCGAACGGGCGGTCAGGGCGAACGGCTCGTGCAAGGCCGACTCCAGCCCCTCCCGCAGCACCTGGGAGAGCAGCGAGCCGAACGGCACCGCCAGCGTCACCGCCGGCAGCACCAGCGACTGCCAGCCGTCCGCCCCCGCGACCGGGAACAGCCGCAGGTGGAAGGAGAACAGCGTGAGCAGCAGGACGCCCAGCCAGAACGGCGGGGTGGAGATCGCCAGCAGCTCCGCCCCGGACGCCGCGCCGCGCACCGCCCGCCGCCGCCCGGCCGTCGTCACGGCGGAGACCAGCGCCAGCACCAGGATCAGCCCGAAGGCCGTCAGCGCCAGCGCCGCGGTCGGGCCGAGCTGCTCGCCGATGATCCGGCTCACCGGCTGCTGCTGCTGGTAGGAGCGGCCGAGGTCGCCGCCCGACAGCCGGCCGAGGAAGGTCGCGTACTGCTCCCACAGCGGCCGGTCCAGCCCGAACTCCCGGGTGATCTCGGCCCGGACGGTGTCCGAACCGGTGGTCACCGAGCCGCCGAGCAGGGTCGCGACCGGATCGCCGGGCACCAGGTGCAGCGCGAGGAAGCCGAGGGTCGCGGCGCCCCACAGCACCAGGACCGCGCCGCCCGCCCGGTGCAGCACCGTGCGGGCCGCGGTCCGGGTCAGGCCTCGGTGCCCGCTCACCTGGTCTTCCAGACGCCGGCGAACTGCGGCCAGGCGTTCGCGTCGAACACCAGGCCCTGGACGCCCTGCGCCCGCCCGACCAGGTTGGTGGTCACGTACAGCGGCAGCACGGTGGCGTGCTCGACCGCCCACCGCTCGGCCTTGGTGTAGTTCCCCTTGCGGGCCGCCGGGTCGGTGGTCGCCGCGCCCGCCCTCAGCCAGCCGTCCAGCTCCGGGTCCTTGCTGAGCGAGACGTTCTGGCCGCCTGCCGCCGGGGTGTTGGTGGAGAGGTAGAAGCCGGCCAGGACGGCCGGGTCGGCCCGCACCCAGGAGTTGTCCCACAGGTCGTAGTCGCCGCTCGCGTAGATCGTGAAGTAGGTGCCGTTGTCGATCGAGTCACGTACCAGCTCGATCCCGGCCTTCTTCAGGTCGGCCTGGATGCCCGCCGCCAGGGTGTCGCGCTGGTCGCGCACCAGCGAGGCGATGTACGGCCAGTGCAGGGTCAGCCGCTTGCCGTCCTTCACCCGGTAGCCGTCCGCGTCCCGGGCGCTCCAGCCGGCCTCGTCCAGCAGCCGGCCGGCCGCCGCGGCGTCGTGCGGGAACGAGTCCTTCAGCCCGGCCTCGTACGCCGCCGGGGTCGTCGGGCTGAGCGGGCTCCAGGCGCGCTCGTACTCACCGAAGTAGATGCTCCTGACCAGCGCGTCCACGTCCACCGCCCGCTGGACGGCCCTGCGCACCCGCTCGTCCTGCAGCGCCCCGCGGGTCGTGTTCAGGAACAGCGAGTAGACCACGCCCGGGTTCTGCGTCCGGCTCACCTCGATGCCGTTGGCGGCCCGCACGGTGCGCACCGCCGTCACCGGCAGGGCCGCCGCGTCCACCTGGCGGCTGGTCAGGGCGCCGCTGCGGACGGAGTCCTCGGGCAGGAAGCGGATCGTCAGGCCGTCCAGGTACGGCGCGCCCTGGTTCGCGGCGCCCTCCGGGGCCCACGCGTAGGCGTCGTTGCGCCTGAACTCGACGTGGTCGTTCTTGACGTACTCGGTCTCCTTGAACGGCCCGGTGCCCACCGAGTTCGCGCCGCCCGCGCACAGCTGGTCGGCCTTCTCCGCCAGCGACTTGGGCGAGGCGATCCCCAGGTACGGGGTGGCGGCGGCCTGCAGGAACGGGACGTACGGCTCCGAGAAGGACACCCGGACGGTATGCGGGTCGACCACCTCCGCGCCGGTGTACGGGCCGAGCAGGCTGGCCGCGTACAGCGACTTGGTCCTCGGGTCCTTGATGTGGTCCAGGTTGGCCTTCACGGCGGCGGCGTCGAACACCGTGCCGTCGTGGAAGGCGACGCCGTCGCGCAGCCGGAAGGTGTACGTCCGCGCGTCCGGCGAGACCTGCCAGGACTTCGCCAGCCACGGGTGGAAGCCGCCCTTGTCGTCCAGGTACACCAGCGAGTCGAAGACGTTGCGCTGGATCACGGCCGTCACGTCGCCGGGGCTGACGTGCGGGTCCAGGCAGGACGTGCCCACCGCCACCGCGTACTTCAGGGTGCCGCCGCGCACCGGTGCCGCGGCCGGGCCCGCGCCCGTCCCGGTCGGGCCGCCGGAGGAGCAGCCCGCGAGCAGCACGGCCGCCAGGCCGGCGGCGGGCACGGCCGGGGGGACGGCGAACGGGCGGGGGGAGCGTCGGGGGGAGCGCTGGGCGGCGGGCACGGGTCTGCTGGGCATGCGGGGCTCCTTGGTGGTGCCGGTGGAGGGCGTACGGGACCGCCGCCGGGCGCGCGGGGGCGGCGCACGGCGGGGTGGGGAGGGGAAGCGGTTCGGCTCGGACCGTCGACGAAGGTCGGGCCTGGGGCCTGGGGCCTGGGGCCTGGGGCCTGGGGCCTTGGGGGCGGGGGCATTGGGCCGGGGGCCTGGGGTCGGGCGCGGTGCCGGTGCGGGTGCCGGGCCGGTGTCAGGCCCGGCGTGGGCGCCGGTTCAGACCCCGGCGCGGTCGAGGACGCGACATCGGCCGCGGGCGGGGCACCGGACCGCCGGCGAGGCGACGCCCCGCGCGGCCAGGGTCCTGCCACCGCTGCTGTGCACTGCGTTCTCCGATGCCTGAGCCGTCCGCCCGTTTCGCGCACCAGGGTGCCCGTCGGTGGCGGTTCCTGGCCACCGCGGCGTTTCACCCAGTGGAAGCCGTGTTCCCCGCCGCGTTTCCCACCGCGTTCCCCGCCGCCTGCTCCGCCACCACCGAGCGCGCCACCTCGGCCGCCATCAGCCGCCCGGCCTCGCGCAGCCGCCCCTCGTACCGGGCCGGGTCCACCGGGGCCGGCACCACCAGCCCCAACGCGGCCAGCAGCGAACCGTCCGGGTGGAACACCGGCACGGCCGCCGCCCCGTACGCCGGCTGCATCTCCCGCCGCGCGTACCCGACACCCCCGCGCCGCACCGCCGCCAGCTCCCGGGCCAGCCGGCCCGGCGCCACCACGGTGTACCGGGTGTGCCGCGCCCCCGCCGCGGCCAGACCCGCCGTCACCTCCCGCACCAGCGCCTCCGGCGCGAAGGCCAGCAGCACCCGGCCCACCGCGGTGGCGTGCAGGTCCATCCGCCCGCCCACCCGCACCTGGAACGGCGAGGACTGCACCGCCGCGCCCGGCAGCCGGTCCAGCAGCAGCGCCGAACGGCCGTCCAGTGCCGCCACCAGCGCCGTCTGCCCGGTCCGCTCGTGCAGCTCCTGCAGGGCCGGCTGCGCCAGCTCACGGATCCGCCGCAGGCACGGCGCCAGCGCCCCCAGCGACCACAGCCGCCGCCCCAGCCGGTACCCGCCGTCCCGCTGCCGCTCCAGCGCACCCCAGGCGACCAGCTCGCGCACCATCCGCAGCGCGGTGGGCGCCGGCAGGTCCGCGTGCCGGGCGATCTCGGCCAGCCGCAGCGACTCCCGCTCCCCGTCGAAGGCCTCCAGCACCGCGAACACCCGCCCGGCCACCGACCGCCCCCCGGCCTCACCCGAGTTCCCCGCCATCGCCCCACCCTCCGCCGCCCGGCCCGCGCCCGTCCCCCGCCCCAACACCCTTGCCCCGCACGGTGATTCCGGCAGGCCCGGCGACACCCGCGGCCCGGGTCAGAGGAGGCAGTCGGCGGTGGTGAGGACCGCACGGGTCTGGTGGGCGAGCTGTTCCTGGACGGGCACCCAGCGGGCGCCGAAGCGGTGGCGCAGGCGGTCGAGGCTGTCGGAGACGACGGCGCGGGCCCGGTCGCGGGCGGTGTCGGCGGCCGGGCCGCGGGCGTCGGCGAGCAGCCGCAGCAGGATCGAGGCGACCCGCAGCGGCACGCGGGCGGCGACCAGGCCGAGGGTGGTCACCCGGGAGGCGGTGAGCGGCTGGTCGGACCAGCGCTCCAGCCACTCCTCGGCCACCCGCGGGGCCACCGCCAGGCTGAACTCGGCGGTGCGCAGCAGCGGCCCGTACGCCCCGCCCGCGCCGCCCCCGTGCGCCGGCACGTGGGCGAGCAGCGCGGTCAGCTCCTCGGCGCGGGCGGTGAGGTCCCGCGCGGCGGCGCCGAGGGCCCGTGCCGCGGCGGGGTGGGGGCGGGCGTCGCCGACCGCGTCGACGGCCCACATCGGGACCTCCAGGACGGCGGTGACCGCGCCGTACCGGGCGGCGTGGGCCCAGGTGGAGAGCCCGGGCTCGTCCGGCAGTGCCCGGGAGACCTCGGTGCTGCCGGGAGCCGGCATCAGGTAGGTGCCGGGGGAGGGGCTGGCCCAGCCGATCGCGTCGTAGGAGTCCACGTCGAGCGGCAGCCCGGCCCGTTCGGCGGAGCGGGCGAAGCGCTCGGCGAGGCCGGGGACGGGGCCGGTGAGCTGGACGAAGGCCCCGCCGAAGTCCACCCCGTGCAGCGAGCACTGCAGGAACGGGCGCAGCTCGTCGATCAGACCTGTCAGCGCCCGGCTCTCCGGCATCGGCGCGCGGCCGGAGTCGGGAGCGGGCAGCAGTTCGGGCTGCTCCTCGAAGGCGGGGCGGAAGAAGTGCTCGTAGTGGCGGCGCATCGTGAGCGGGCCGTCGAGCCAGCCGGCGTTGAGCGCGGCGCCGTCCGGGTCGAGGCAGAGCAGCAGGTGCCAGGAGAGGCCGGGGCGGGCGGGGCGTTCCAGCAGCACCTCGGCCAGTCGGACGGCTCCGGCGGTGCCGATCGGCTCGTTGGGGTGCGGGCCGCCGACCACCAGCACGGCGCGCGGGCCGCGGTCGACGGAGAGCAGCAGCAGCGGGCGCCCGGCCCGGGAGCGGCCCACCTCGCGCAGCCGGCAGCGGTCCGGGTGGCGCAGGGCGAGCCGTCGGGCGGCGGCCTCGGCCTGCGCCTGCGTGGGGTAGCGGGCCGGCCGGGCGTCGAGGGTCCGGAGGGGGCGGATCCGCCGGCCGGTGTCGGTCATGGTTCTCCTTGCGCCGGTCGTGCGGCCGCCGGGGCGCGGCGGGAGGGGGCAGCGCCGGGGGAACTCCGATGAGGGCCGAGCGTACGACCCAACTTCCTTGTCCGGAAGGGGTGCAGAATGTGTGCACGATTCTTGGCGGAGCCCTGTCAGTACCGCACGGGCCCTCCGGGCGTGTCAACGGCGGACGGCGCCGGGCGAACACGGGCGCACCGCGCGTGCCGGACGCCCGGGGCGCGCCCGACCGCGGAGGCCGTGATCCGCGGCAGACGGCCCGTTCCCCGGATTGGGCTACCCTTGAGGGTCACCCCTCCCGTGCTGCTCGCGGCACCGAATCACGTCGTAAGGGTTCCTAGTACATGACTGTCGAATCGGTCTTCCCACGCCTGGAGGCCCTCCTCCCGCACGTCCAGAAGCCGATCCAGTACGTCGGCGGCGAGCTCAACTCGACCGTCAAGGACTGGGACGCCTGCGACGTCCGTTGGGCGCTGATGTACCCCGACGCCTACGAGGTCGGGCTGCCCAACCAGGGCGTCATGATCCTCTACGAGGTGCTGAACGAGCGCGAGGGCGTGCTCGCCGAGCGCACCTACAGCGTCTGGCCGGACCTCGAAGCGCTGATGCGCGAGCACGGCGTCCCGCAGTTCACCGTCGACGCCCACCGCCCGGTGAAGGCCTTCGACGTGTTCGGCCTGTCGTTCTCCACCGAGCTCGGCTACACCAACATGCTGACCGCGCTCGACCTGGCCGGCATCCCGCTGGAGGCCAAGGACCGCACCGACGAGGACCCGATCGTCCTCGCGGGCGGCCACGCGGCGTTCAACCCGGAGCCGATCGCGGACTTCCTGGACGCGGCGGTCGTCGGCGACGGTGAGCAGGCCGTTCTCGACATGACCGAGATCATCCGCGCCTGGAAGGCCGAGGGCCGCCCCGGCGGGCGCGACGAGGTGCTGCTGCGCCTGGCCCGCACCGGCGGGTTCTACGTGCCGAAGTTCTACGACGTGGAGTACCTGGCCGACGGCCGGATCGCCCGCGTCGTGCCGAACGCCCCCGGCGTGCCGTGGCGGGTGTCCAAGCACACCGTGATGGACCTGGACGAGTGGCCGTACCCGAAGCAGCCGCTGGTCCCGCTCGCGGAGACGGTGCACGAGCGGATGTCCGTGGAGATCTTCCGCGGCTGCACCCGCGGCTGCCGCTTCTGCCAGGCCGGCATGATCACGCGCCCCGTGCGGGAGCGAAGCATCACCGGTATCGGCGAGATGGTCGAGCGCGGGCTGAAGGCGACCGGCTTCGAGGAGGTCGGCCTGCTGTCGCTGTCCAGCGCCGACCACACCGAGATCGGCGACATCGCCAAGGGCCTCGCGGACCGCTACAGCGAGGACAAGATCGGCCTGTCGCTGCCGTCCACCCGGGTCGACGCCTTCAACATCGACCTCGCCAACGAGCTGTCCCGCAACGGGCGCCGCTCCGGTCTCACCTTCGCCCCCGAGGGCGGCAGCGAGCGCATGCGCAAGGTGATCAACAAGATGGTGTCGGAGGAGGACCTGATCCGCACCGTCGCCACCGCCTACGGCAACGGCTGGCGCCAGGTGAAGCTGTACTTCATGTGCGGCCTGCCGACCGAGACCGACGAGGACGTGCTCCAGATCGGCGAGATGGCGAAGAACGTCATCCAGAAGGGCCGCGAGGTCACCGGCCAGAACGACATCCGCTGCACCGTCTCCATCGGCGGGTTCGTGCCCAAGCCGCACACCCCGTTCCAGTGGGCCCCGCAGCTGTCCGCCGAGGCCACCGACGCCCGCCTGGCCAAGCTGCGCGACTCCATCCGCGGCGACCGCAAGTACGGCAAGAACATCGGCTACCGCTACCACGACGGCAAGCCGGGCATCGTCGAGGGCCTGCTCTCCCGCGGCGACCGCCGGGTCGGCGCGATCATCCGCGCCGTCTACGAGGACGGCGGCCGCTTCGACGGCTGGCGCGAGTACTTCTCGTACGACCGCTGGATGGCCTGCGCCGAGAAGGGCCTGGCCGGCACCGGCGTCGACGTCGACTGGTACACCACCCGCGAGCGCACCTACGAGGAGGTGCTGCCCTGGGACCACCTGGACAGCGGCCTCGACAAGGACTGGCTCTGGGAGGACTGGCAGGACGCCCTCGAAGAGGTCGAGGTCGACGACTGCCGCTGGACCCCGTGCTTCGACTGCGGCGTCTGCCCGCAGATGGACACGGCCATACAAATCGGCCCCACCGGCAAGAAGCTGCTCCCGCTGACGGTCGTCAACAAGTAGCCGTCGGCGAGTGACGGTCGCCACATCCCGGACCCCCGGTCGGAACGTTCCGGCCGGGGGTCGCCCGTGCGTGGCTGACCAGGGGCGGAGCGAGGGGGGTGGCGGGGCGCGTACCCTTTGGGGTGACAGAGTCCGGGCAGTGGCGGGAAGACGCCGTGCCGGACTGGGACAACTGACTAAGGACTGAGCGACCCTGGCACGCCGTACGCCCGACGGTCCGCCGCCCGCGCCGACGGTGCAGCGGATTCGTCTCCGCTACACCAAGCGCGGCCGGCTCCGCTTCACCAGCCACCGCGACTTCCAGCGCGCCTTCGAGCGCGCCCTGCGCCGGTCCGCCGTTCCGATGGCCTACTCGGCCGGCTTCACCCCGCACCCGAAGGTCTCCTACGCCAACGCGGCCCCGACCGGGGTGGCGAGCGAGGCGGAGTACCTGGAGATCGGCCTGGCCGCCCTGCGCGACCCCGAGCAACTGCGGGCGCAGCTGGACGAGTCGCTGCCGACGGGCCTGGACGTGATCGACGCCGTCGAGGTGCGCACGCCGAACTTCGTGGAGCGCCTGGAGGCCTCCGAGTGGCTGGTCCGGCTGGACGGTGTCGAGCCGGACGAGGCGGCCCGTGCGGCGGCGCGTTTCCTCGCCGAGGAGCGGGTCGAGGTCGAACGCCTCACCAAGAACGGCGTGCGGGTCTTCGACGCGCGCGGCGCGGTGGCGGCGCTCGACGTCGTCCCGGCCCAGGTCGACGCCGGTGCGGACACGGAGACGGGAACCGACCACGATGTTCGGACGGCCCGTCCCTGTGCGATACTGCGCCTGGTAGTACGACACGCCACACCCGCCGTACGACCCGACGACGTATTGTCCGGTCTCCGTGCGACGGCCGACCTGGCGCCGCCGGTCCCCGCAGAGGTGACCAGGCTGGCGCAGGGGCCGCTCGACGAGGGGACCGGCACGGTGACCGACCCGCTGGCGCTCGACCGCGCCGCGGCCCCGGCCGGCTGAGAAACGGCTGCCGGGCCGCGCGCTACCGCGTCCGCCTAGCGGGCGGAGGCCGGGTCCAGTGACTCACTGGGCCCGACGGTCCTCCAGGGTTCCCGCGGCTCCCCAGGGGAGCGAGCGTCGTCGCAGCACAGGCCTGCCACCCGGGGCCTGCCGGCCAGGAAGGCCGGTGGGCCCGGGGCCCCGTCCGGGAGCCACCCGGGGTTGGGGGAGGGCGCAGCTTGGGAAAACCTCAGAAGACTGGTCAGACCAGAAGACTTTCGACACCCCGCCGAGCGCGGGGCGCCGAGCGAGACTACGAGCCCCTGTGCGGCCTCGCGTCCGCGCGGCGGCACCAAGGAAGGGTCCGGCCCGAGCATCGTCGCGATGCCGGCCGCCCACCGGTGCCGTGCCGTGCCCGGATGCGGAGCCCGGGGGCCTGACGGGAGATCCACCCGCATGCTCGATAACACCGATCCGCAGCAGACTGCGGCCACGGAACAGAACGAAGCCGCCGCGGCCGGCGGCGAGGGCGCGTCCGCCGCGCCCCCGCGTCGCCGTCGCCGCGCGGTGTCCCGCCCGGCGGGCACCCCGCAGGGGGCGGCCGCCGAGGCGGCCGAGACGGTCCTGCCGGCCGAGGCACCGGCGGTCGAGACCGCCGCGGCTGCGGCCGCCGAGCCGGTGGCCGAGAAGCCGGTCCGGGCCCGCCGGACCCGCAAGCGTGCCGAGGCCCCGGCCGGGGCGCCGGAGGCCTCCGCGATCGTGGTCACCGCGGCGGATGCCGCCGTGACGCCGGTCGAGGAGCAGCCGGCGGCGAAGGCCGGCAAGGCCGAGAAGGCCGAGACGGCGGAGAAGCCGGTCCGGGCCCGTCGTACCCGCAAGCGTGCCGAGGCGCCCGCCGGTGCGCCCGCAGCCGAGGCCCCCGCCGCCGTCGAGGCGCCGGTCGTCGAGACGCCCGCCCCCGCCGCCGAGCCGGTGGCCGAGGAGGCTCCGGCCGCTCCGGCCCGCCGTCCGCGCCGTCGCCGGGTGGTCGAGGCCGCGCCGGTGGTCGAGGCGCCGGTCGAGGAGCCCGCCGCCGAGGAGCCCGCCGCCGAGGAGCCGGTCGTCTCGGAGGAGGCCGAGGAGGAGGCCGTCGAGCCGGTGGCCGAGACCGCCCCGGCTGCCGCCCCCGCCCCGGCCGTCGAGGCCGAGCCGCACCACCGGGTGCGCCGCCGCGCCGTCCGCCCGGCCACCGCGGTCTTCCAGGCCCCGGTGTTCCAGGAGCCCGCCCCCTACGTCGCGCCGGCCGCGCCTGCCGCGCCCTCCGGGCCGGCCGCGGCGCAGCAGCCCGCCGCCGCCCCGGCGCCGGTCGAGGCCCCGGCCGCCGTCGAGGGCGCCGAGGACGAGGAGTACGAGTACAGCGGCGTCGGCCGCCGCCGCCGGGTCCGTGCCCGGGTCGAGTCGGGCCGTCGCAAGCCGGCCGCCGCGGCGCGTGCCGAGGCCCCGGCGGCCAAGGCCCCGGTCGTCCAGGCCCCCGCCGTCGAGGCTCCGGCCGCCGAGGCACCCGCCGTGGAGGCACGGGCCGCCGCCGGTCCGGAGGCCGAGGGCGACTGGGAGGAGGACGGCCGTCCGTCGCGCCGTCGCCGCCGGGGCGGTCGCCGCCGCCGTCGTGGCGAGGCCGAGGAGTTCGAGGCCGCCGAGGCCGTCGAGACCGAGCAGCCCGCCGCCGAGGAGCCGGCCCGGGCCGTCGCCGAGGAGGAGGACGAGGAGGAGGACGACGACCTGGCCGCCGGCCTGTCCTCGTCCCGTCGTCGTCGCCGCCGTCGCCGCCGCAGCGGTGAGGCCGGCGCCGTCGAGACCGCCGAGACCACCGAGGATGGCGTCCGCACGGTGGTGAAGGTGCGCGAGCCGCGCCGCCGTTCCACCGAGCCGTCCTTCGACCCGGACGAGGTGCAGTCCATCAAGGGCTCGACCCGTCTGGAGGCGAAGAAGCAGCGCCGCCGCGAGGGCCGCGAGCTGGGCCGCCGCCGGGTGCCGATCATCACCGAGGCCGAGTTCCTGGCCCGCCGGGAGTCGGTCGAGCGCGTCATGGTGGTGCGCCAGAACGGTCAGCGCACCCAGATCGGCGTCCTTGAGGACGGCGTGCTGGTCGAGCACTACGTCAACAAGGAGCAGGCCACCTCGTACGTCGGCAACGTGTACCTGGGCAAGGTCCAGAACGTGCTGCCGTCGATGGAGGCCGCCTTCGTCGACATCGGCAAGGGCCGCAACGCGGTGCTGTACGCCGGCGAGGTCAACTTCGGTGCGCTGGGCGGCCACGGCGGCCCGCGCCGGATCGAGTCGGTGCTGAAGTCCGGCCAGTCCGTGCTGGTGCAGGTCTCCAAGGACCCGATCGGCCACAAGGGCGCCCGCCTGACCAGCCAGATCTCGCTGCCCGGCCGCTACCTGGTCTACGTGCCCGAGGGCTCGATGACCGGCATCTCGCGCAAGCTGCCCGAGAACGAGCGCGCCCGCCTGAAGCAGATCCTCAAGAAGATCGTCCCGGACGACGCGGGCGTGATCGTGCGCACCGCCGCCGAGGGCGCCTCCGAGGAGGAGCTGACCCGCGACGTCCAGCGGCTGCAGCAGCAGTGGGAGGACATCCAGAAGAAGGCCACGACCGGCAACGCCCCGGCGCTGCTGTACGGCGAGCCGGACATGACCGTCCGGGTCGTCCGCGACATCTTCAACGAGGACTTCACCAAGGTCATCGTCTCCGGTGACGAGGCGTGGAAGACCATCCACGAGTACGTCTCCAACGTGGCCCCGGACCTCGCCGAGCGGCTCCAGCGGTGGACCTCCGAGGTGGACGTGTTCGCCACCTACCGGATCGACGAGCAGCTGATGAAGGCGCTGGACCGCAAGGTCTGGCTGCCCAGCGGCGGTTCGCTGGTGATCGACCGCACCGAGGCGATGGTCGTCATCGACGTCAACACCGGGAAGTTCGTCGGCCAGGGCGGCAACCTGGAGGAGACGGTCACCCGCAACAACATCGAGGCGGCCGAGGAGATCGTGCGCCAGCTGCGGCTGCGCGACCTCGGCGGCATCATCGTGATCGACTTCATCGACATGGTCCTGGAGTCCAACCGCGACCTGGTGCTGCGCCGCCTGCTGGAGTGCCTGGGCCGGGACCGGACCAAGCACCAGGTGGCCGAGGTCACCTCGCTGGGCCTGGTCCAGATGACCCGCAAGCGGGTCGGCCAGGGCCTGCTGGAGTCCTTCTCCGAGGCCTGCGTGCACTGCAACGGCCGCGGTGTGATCGTCCACATGGAGCAGCCGAGCGTCCACGTCCACGCCCCGGCCGCCGCGGCGGGCGAGGCCGCCTCGGGTGGCAAGCGCCGTCGCCGGGGCAAGGGCGGCGCGGCCCACGAGGAGCTGCAGACCGTCGAGGCCGCCGCGGCCGAGGCCGTGGCGCGGGTCGGCGCGGAGGCCGTCGAGGCCGTCGAGGCGTCGGCCGAGCCGGTGCGCGAGGAGATCGAGGGCCAGCTGGCCCTGGAGGTCCCGGGCGTCGAGGCCGCTGCCGAGGCCCCCGTCGTGGAGGCCGCCGAGGCCGTGGTCGTCGAGGCGCCGGTCGCCGAGCAGGCCCCGGCCGCTCCGGCGGGCCGCCCGCGTCGCCGTGCGGTGCGCAAGGCGACCGCTTCGGCCGGTTCGCCGGGCACCGCCGAGATCGTGGTGCTGCAGGCGAAGGCCGAGGCGGCGCTGGAGGCGGCCCTGGAGGCCGCGACCCCGGCCGTCGCCGAGACCGCTGCCGAGGCCGCCGTCGAGGCGCCGGGCGAGCCGGTCGTCGTCGCGGAGGCCGCGGTCGCCGAGACCCCGGCCGAGGAGCCCGCCGAGGCCCCCGCCGCCGAGGCGGCGACCGAGGAGGCCGCGGCCGAGGAGGCGCCGGCGCCGAAGAAGCGGGCTGCCCGCAAGACCGCCGCGAAGAAGACGGCCGCCAAGAAGACGACCACGGCGGCCAAGAAGACCACCGCCCGCAAGACCGCCACCAAGCGGACGAGCGCGGCGGCCAAGAAGGCCGCGGCCGCCGAGGGTGATACGGCGGCCGAGTAGTGCCCACGCCCGGGGCGGGAGTCGTTCCCGCCCCGGGCCGTACGGGCCGGTTTGCCCCCTGGGCGGCCGGTCCGTATTCTTGACCATCGGCGTGTCTACGCCATGCTCCCGAGCACATCACCTTCCCGAAGCACCGCGTCCGCGCGGTACGGAGGGAAGAGGCTCCTGTGTCCGTACCCAGGTGGCTGGCGTCGGGGGTTCAGACCGAGCAAGGAAAGCAGGTACCGCATGTACGCGATCGTTCGCGCAGGCGGCCGCCAGCACAAGGTCGCCGTGGGCGACGTGCTGGAGATCGACCGTATCGAGGCCAAGCCGGGTGACTCGGTCGAGCTCTCGACCATCCTCGTCGTCGACGGTGACGCTGTCACCTCCGACCCGTGGGTCCTGGCCGGCGTGAAGGCTCACGCCGAGGTGGTCGACCAGACCAAGGGTGACAAGATCGTCATCCTGCGCTACAAGAACAAGACCGGCTACCGCCGCCGTCAGGGTCACCGTCAGCAGCACACCGCGGTGCGCATCACCAGCATCGACTCGGTCAGCAAGTAAGGGGTTAGCGAGATATGGCACACAAGAAGGGCGCAAGCTCTACCCGTAACGGCCGTGACTCGAACGCCCAGCGCCTCGGCGTGAAGCGCTTCGGCGGCCAGGTCGTCTCGGCCGGCGAGATCCTCGTCCGCCAGCGCGGCACCCACTTCCACCCGGGTGCGGGCGTCGGTCGCGGTGGCGACGACACCCTGTTCGCGCTGACCGCCGGTGCCGTGCAGTTCGGCAACCGCCGCGGCCGCAAGGTCGTCAACATCGTGGCCGTCGAGGCCTGAGTCCCCGCGGACTCCCGAGTCACATAACGACTCACAGTGAAGGGTGGGCCGGAATTCTCCGGTCCACCCTTCGCGCTTTACGCAGGTAGAAGCAGACTCTCGCGCACTGGAGGCACACCCATGACCACCTTCGTGGACCGCGTCGAACTTCACGTCGCCGCGGGTAACGGGGGCCACGGCTGCGCCTCCGTGCACCGCGAGAAGTTCAAGCCGCTCGGCGGCCCGGACGGCGGCAACGGCGGGGAGGGCGGCAGCGTCATCCTCACCGTGGACTCGCAGGTCACCACCCTGCTGGAGTACCACCACTCGCCCAAGCGCAAGGCCACCAACGGCAAGCCGGGCGCGGGCGGCAACCGCACCGGCGCCGACGGCGAGGACCTCGTCCTGCTGGTGCCGGACGGCACCGTGGTGCTCGACCGCAAGGGCAACGTGCTGGCCGACCTCGTCGGCCACGGCACCAGCTTCGTCGCCGCCCAGGGCGGCCGCGGCGGCCTCGGCAACGCCGCGCTGGCCTCGGCCCGCCGCAAGGCGCCCGGCTTCGCGCTGCTCGGCGAGCCCGGCGAGGCCCGTGACATCGTCATGGAGCTCAAGTCCGTCGCCGACGTGGCCCTGGTGGGCTACCCGAGCGCCGGCAAGTCCTCGCTGATCTCGGTGCTCTCCGCCGCCAAGCCGAAGATCGCGGACTACCCGTTCACCACCCTGATCCCCAACCTCGGCGTGGTCACCGCCGGCGACACCGTCTACACCATCGCCGACGTGCCCGGCCTGATCCCGGGCGCCAGCCAGGGACGCGGCCTGGGCCTGGAGTTCCTGCGCCACGTCGAGCGCTGCTCGGTGCTGGTGCACGTGCTGGACTGCGCCACCCTGGAGCCCGGCCGCGACCCGCTGAGCGACCTGGAGACCATCGAGGCCGAGCTCGCCGAGTACGGCGGTCTGGAGGACCGCCCGCGCCTGGTCGCGCTCAACAAGGTGGACGTGCCGGACGGCCAGGACATCGCCGACCTGACCCGCGCCTCCCTGGAGGAGCGCGGCTACCAGGTGTTCGAGGTCTCCGCCGCCTCCCGCAAGGGCCTGCGCGAGCTGAGCTTCGCGGTGGCCAAGATCGTCGCCGAGGCGCGCGCCGCCAAGCCGGTCGAGGAGTCCACCCGGATCGTGCTGCGGCCCGCCGCCGTCGACGACGCGGGCTTCACCATCACCGAGGAGGACGGCGCCTACCGCATCCGCGGCGTCAAGCCGGAGCGCTGGGTCCGCCAGACCGACTTCAGCAACGACGAGGCCGTCGGCTACCTCGCCGACCGGCTGGCCCGCCTCGGCGTCGAGGAGAAGCTGTGGAAGGTCGGGGCGCAGGAGGGCGACACCGTCATCATCGGCCCGGACGAGAACGCCGTCGTCTTCGACTGGGAGCCGACCATGGCCGCCGGCGCGGAGATGCTCGGCCGCCGCGGTGAGGACCACCGCATGGAGACCCAGCGCCCGGCGGTCGACCGCCGCCGGGAGAAGCAGCGGGGCCGGGACGCGGCCGAGGCCGAGTTCCTCGCCTTCGAGGCGCTCTCCAGCGGCCGCCAGGCCGCCATCGAGGGCGACGACGAAGACGAGGACTGATCCCGCGCGCAGCCGCTGACGCCGAACGGCCCCCGCCGACCTTCCGGTCGACGGGGGCCGTTCGCCTGCCCGGTGGCAGTGGTGACGGATCGTCACTTCGTCCAGGCGGCCTGGACCTTGGTGATGTCGGTCGAGTCGCCGTAGCCGATCATCACCGGCGAACCGCCGGCCGGGAAGCTCACGATGTCGCAGCCCTTGAACTCCACGCCCTTGGTGGCGCCCGAGAAGCTCGGGGTGGTGCACTTGGCGATCGGGGTCGAGCCGACCGGGTTGGCGAAGCTCGCGGTGTTGCCCGAGGCGTCGTAGACCTTGAGCTTGGAATCGGGGGCGCTGAAGGTCAGCTTGGTGTCCCCGAGGTTCTTCATCGTCCAGCTGACGTAGTAGAGCGCGCGGCCGTCCAGACCGGCCGTGTTGGCCTTGGCGTCCTGGAAGTCCTTGAGCGAGCCCGGGGCCACGCCGGTGACGGTGAACTCCAGCTTGGCGTTGATGTTCGAGGTCTTGTCGGTGAAGTCCACGGTGGCCGGCTGGCCGAACTTCACCGCGGTGCCGGCCTGCGGCAGCTTGCCGCCGCCGGCCCCGCCGCCCGCGGCCCCGGCCGTCCCGGCGCCGCCGGTGGCCGCGCCGCCCGTGGCCGCACCGGTGGCCCCGCCCGTGGCCGCGCCCGAGGGGGCGGCGGTCGAACCGCCGGCCGCACCGCCGGTGGCGGCACCCCCGGAGGCCCCGCCGGTGGTGGCCCCGCCGGTCGGCGCCGGAGCGGCACCGGTCGCACCGCCGGTACCGGTCGACGGGTCCGAGTTGTCCGGACCGCAGGCCGCGAGCGACAGCGCGGTGGCCGCCGCCAGGGCGGCGACGGTCAGCTTGGTGGTGTACGAACGCATGATGCGCTTTTCTCCCGGGCGCGCAGCCGCGAACCGTTGCCGGCATGCCCAGTGCGGCGCCGCCCTCTCGTGACAGGAAGGGTCGAAGACGAAATGGGTCCAGCGGGCAAGAAGCCGTCCCCCGATCTGGCTTTCGGTCAGGGACCATACCAGCCATCCGGATTGTCGACCGGTCTGTGGCAAGCCCGTGACCAGGCCGGGTCCAGCCGGTGAAACGGCCTTCGGGAGACCTGCGCGAATCGCGTAGATTTCGGGGGTGACGGCAGGCCGGGCCCGCCGTACCCGCACCACACCGGAAGGGCGTACAGCCAGATGAGCGAGGACTTTCTGCGGGAGGAGGTGCTGACCGCACGACGGATCGTCGTCAAGGTCGGCTCCTCCTCACTCACCACGGCGGCCGGCGGCCTGGACGCCGACCGCGTCGACGCCCTGGTGGACGCGCTCGCCAAAGTGCGCAGCCGCCCCGACGCACCCGAGGTCGTGCTCGTCTCCTCCGGCGCCATCGCCGCCGGACTCGCCCCGCTCGGCCTGGAGAAGCGCCCCAAGGACCTGGCCCGCCAGCAGGCCGCCGCCAGCGTCGGCCAGGGACTGCTCGTCGCCCGCTACACCGCCTCCTTCGCCCGGTACGGCATCCGGGTCGGCCAGGTGCTGCTCACCGCCGAGGACGCCAGCCGGCGTGCCCACTACCGCAACGCCTACCGCACCCTGGACCAGCTGCTGGCCATGGGCGCGATGCCGATCGTCAACGAGAACGACACCGTCGCCACCGCCGAAATCAAGTTCGGCGACAACGACCGGCTCGCCGCGCTCGTCGCCCACCTCGTCCGGGCCGACCTGCTGGTCCTGCTCTCCGACGTGGACGGCCTCTACGACGGCGACCCGTCCCGCCCCGGCACCAGCCGGATCGCCCGGGTCAGCGGCCCGCACGACCTCGACGGCATCGAGATCGGCAGCGCGGGCAAGGCCGGCGTCGGCACCGGCGGCATGGTCACCAAGGTCGAGGCGGCCCGGATCGCCACCGGCGCGGGCATCCCCGTCGTGCTCACCGCCGCCAGCCAGGCCGCCGACGCCCTCGCCGGCCGCTCCACCGGCACCCTCTTCCTGCGCACCGGCGCCCGCACCTCCGACCGGATGCTCTGGCTGGCCCACGCGAGCAGCCCGCGCGGCGCCCTGCACCTGGACGCGGGGGCCGTCGAGGCGGTCGTCTCCGGCGGTGCCTCGCTGCTCCCGGCCGGGGTCACCAAGGTCGACGGGGAGTTCGCCGCGGGTGATCCGGTGGACCTTCTTGCCGAAAACGGCCACATCGTCGCCCGCGGACTGGTCAACTTTGATGCGAGGGAGTTGCCCCGCCTGCTCGGCCGGTCCACCCGCGACCTGGCCCAGGAGTTGGGCGCCGCCTACGAGCGCGAGGTCGTCCACCGCGACGACCTGGTCGTTCTGCGCGGCTGACCGGCCCCGGGGGCCGGCACCGGCCGATCGGCACAGTGTGGACGGCGGGCCGCTGCGAACGGGAGCGGTCCGGCCACGGGCGAGGAGGGGCGCAGCCGCACCCGTCGGCCCGGAGCCGACGGGGACGGGTGGGGGACGGTGGGGACGACAGGACATCGCCGAACAGGAGGCCGCCGGTGGAACGCAGGCGCGAGGCAGCGCTGACCGGAGGGACGGCGGGCCGGCGGCTGACCAGCATCGACGGCGGACGCGGGGACGGCCCCGCCGAGCCGGCCGGTCCGCCACACCAGAGGCCCGGGGGAGCGCGCAGGCCGCAGCGCACGGACGCGGCACAACCGCCCACCGTGCCCGAGCAGGCACGGCTGTGGCACGTGGTGCTGAGCGTGGCCGGTCAGGTCACCCCACTGTCCTCGCTGCGCGCCTCGCTTGAGCAACTGGCGCACGACCACTCGTTCTTCCTGACCGCCCGCTACGCGGCCGATCACGCCGAGATCCGCTACTGGGAACAGGCCCGGGACCTGCACGACGCGGCGGCGATGGCGCTGCGGCTGTGGGGCGAGCACAAGGTCACCGCGAAGCTGCCGCCGTGGGAGATCGTCGGTCTTGAGGTCGTCGACCGGACGACCTACCACAAGCGGGTGGCCGAGGGCTTCGGCGATCCGCCGCCGCACCTGGGCGGGGTGCACCCGTACTGAGCCGTACCGGGCCCGTCGCGGCGGGGTCGGCGGGCCGGTTCGCCCGGTGGTCCCGGTCGGCGTCCCAGCGGCGTCCCGCCGGGTGTCTCACCGGGCGAAATACCGGCCGGGGCGGCGCGCGCAGTCGCTACCCTTGGCGGCATGACCAGCGACCTCGCCACCGCCGACAGCCCCGTCCTCGCCGTAGCGCGCCGAGCCCGGGAGGCCGCCGCCGCGCTCGCCCCGCTGCCGCGCAGGGCGAAGGACGCCGCGCTGCTGGCGATCGCGGACGCGCTGGTCGCCCGCAGCGCCGAGATCGTCGCGGCCAACGCCGAGGACGTGGCCCGGGCCCGGGAGGCCGGCACGGCCGAGTCGGTGGTCGACCGGCTGACGCTCACCGACGAGCGGATCGCCGCGATCGCCTCCGACGTGCGCGACGTGGCCGGCCTGCCCGACCCGGTCGGCGAGGTGGTGCGCGGCTACACGCTGCCGAACGGCCTGGACGTGCGGCAGGTCCGGGTGCCGCTCGGCGTGGTCGGCATCATCTACGAGGCCCGGCCGAACGTCACCGCGGACGCCGCCGCGCTCTGCCTCAAGTCCGGCAACGCGGTGCTGCTGCGCGGCTCGGCCTCGGCCTACCGCTCGAACACCGCGCTGGTCGCCGTCCTGCGGGACGCCGTCGCCGCGGCCGGGCTGCCCGCCGACGCGATCCAGCTGGTGCCCGGGGAGAGCCGCGACTCGGTGCAGGAGCTGATGCGCGCCCGCGGCTACGTCGACGTACTGATCCCGCGCGGCGGCGCCTCGCTCATCCGGACCGTCGTCGAGGGCTCGACCGTCCCGGTGATCGAGACCGGCACCGGCAACTGCCACGTCTACGTGGACGCCGACACCGACCTGGCGATGGCCGTCGGCATCCTGCTGAACTCCAAGGCGCAGCGGGTCAGCGTCTGCAACGCGGCCGAGACCCTGCTGGTCCACCAGGACGTCGCGGACGCCTTCCTGCCGCTCGCCCTGGCCGCCCTCGCCGAGGCCGGGGTGACCGTGCACGGCGACGAGGCGGTGCTCAAGGCCGCCGAGGGCGGCCAGGCCACCGTGGTGCCCGCGACCGACGAGGACTGGGGCGCCGAGTACCTGTCGCTGGACCTGGCCGCGGCCGTGGTGCCCTCGCTGGAGGCCGCCGTCGACCACATCCGCCGCTGGTCCTCCGGCCACACCGAGGCGATCGTCACCACCTCGCAGGCCGCCGCCCGCCGCTTCACCCAGTTGGTCGACTCGACCACGGTCGCCGTCAACGCCTCCACCCGTTTCACCGACGGCGGTGAGTTCGGCTTCGGCGCGGAGATCGGCATCTCCACCCAGAAGCTGCACGCCCGCGGCCCGATGGGCCTGCCCGAGCTGACCAGCACCAAGTACATCGTCACCGGTGACGGGCACGTGCGGGGCGAGGCGACGCAGACCGTCGGCGGGAGCTCGGACGCCCGCTGAGCCGGGGGACGGGAACCGGCCGTCACACGGGTGACGGACCAACTGCCGGGAGCCACAGACAAATCGCCCGGCCGGTAATACGCTGAATCCGTGGCTGAGGATGTGGGGGGCTTGCCGTACCCCGACGGCGCCGACCACGGTGGTGCGGACGACGAGTTCGCCACCGTGGTCTTCGATGAGGCCTTCGTCCGGTCCGCCGCCGTGCACGAGCCGACCGCCAAGGAGCGGCAACTCGCCGCTGCCGAGGCCCGGTTCGAGTCGGACGCTGCGGGCGCGGGCTGGGGCCATGAGGTCCCGGCCGGGGACGGGCTGCCGCTGGAGCTGCGCCCGTACCCGAGCGGACTGGACGCGGACCACCTCTACCCCGACCCCTGGTCGGGAACGGGCCGCTCGGCCGGGCGCCAGGGCCGGCGCCGGTGGCGGCGCGGCTTCGACCCGGTGGGCGGCCGCGGCCGGTACGTGGCCCAGCAGCGCTGGCACCGGCCGGTGGCCTGGGTGCTCGCCGTGATCATGGGCGTGAGCCTGGTGGCGGTCGCGGTCGCGGCGGTCTACCAGGGCGTGGGCGGCTCCCCGAGCGCGCCCCGCAGGCCGGAGTCCGGCAGCAGTAGCGCCGGGGTGGACCCGCGCCCGGCGCCCGCCGAGCCCTTGCCGGTGGTCACCGCCGCACCGGCGGGCTGAGGCCCGCCTCCGGGCCACGGCCTGCGTCCGGGCTTCCGCACGGATGTCGGTGTGGAGGCCGCGCGGGCGTACGCCCCGGGTGGTGCTCACCGAGCGTCCCCGGGAATCTGCGCCGGGCCCCTCGTGGCGGCGCGGGTGTCCGCCTACCCTTGGTGGTATGGGTGACCCGCGAGAACCTCCTGAGGGTACGCCCGAGGGCGGTTCCGGCAACGAGGACGAATTCCGGTCCGTCGTCTTCGACGAATCGTTCGTCCGGGCTGCCCGGATCCAGGAGCTGTCCGCCCGGGAGCGGCTGGCCGGCTCCTTCGGCAAGGCCACCCGGCAGCGGGTGCGGCTCGGCCCGCTGGGCTCCGTCCCGCGCCAGGCACTCGCCCTGCTGCTGCTCATCCTGCTCGCCTTCGGCGCCGCCGTGTACTTCGGGGTCAGCTCGCCGAGGGGCGTCCCGGCCCGCCCCGAGGGCAGCCAACTGACCGTCAGCCTGGTCGCGTTGAGCCCGGCTTCGACCGTCCACCCGGTCGCCGACCCGGCCAACCCCTTCGCCGCGCTGCCGGTCGGCTACGGGGACGGCACGCTCGGGCTGAACACCCCGACCGGGGCCGCCACCGAGCACTTCAGCCGGGTCGAGGTGACCAAGGCGCTCGACACCGTCCAGCGCTACCTGGTCGCCTCCTCGCTGGCCCCGGCCGCCCTGGTCCAGGGCGCCACCGCGGACGTACGGACCTTCGTCACACCCGGTGAGCAGGCCGGGTTCGACGCGAGCGTGGCCCAGCCGCTGGACGACCGGCACCACGCGGTGACCGGGTGGGTGGTGCGCTTCGACCCGGCGCAGGTCGCGCTGGCCTCGAACACCGTGAAGGTGGCCGGCGCGATGCGGATCGACGAGGCGGACAGCGGGACGCTGCAGATCACCACCGACCACACCTTCGTCTACGCGCTCAAGCCGGCCGGCGCCCCGGCCGGAGCACCGGTCACCCTGGAGACCGTGCGGCGGCAGCTGACCTTCCAGTTCGACCGGGTCGACCTGGCCTCGGCGCAGCTGCGGCTGGTGGACTCGGTGCTGGAGGCCGGGCCGGCACCCTGCGGCACCTCGATGGCGGGCTTCCTGCAGCCGGTGCTGGCCGGCGCCCAGGGCACGGCGGTCGCGCCGCCGACGGCGGTCGACCCCGGCAACCACGCCCGGCCGGCCTGGCAGGTGTGCGGAGTGCTGGCGGGGAGCTGAGGGGCGGCGGACGCAGGCGCGGGCGCAGGTGTGCGGGCGGACGCGCGGACGGCCTTAGGCGCGGACGGCCGGTGACCCGGGTGGGTCACCGGCCGTCGTGCGGCTCGGGCGGGCCGGCTCAGTCGGCGTCGCGGTCGTTCGAGCCGCCGCGTCCGGCCCCGGCGAAGGTGTCGCGGAGCTTGCCGCCGACGGTCGCGGCGCCGCCGGCGACGTCCCGCAGCAGGCCCATCAGCGGGTCCTTGCTCTCCTTCACCGAGGTCGCGTAGTGGTCGGCGGCGGCCTTCCACTGCTCGCCGACCGAGGCCTCCCGGTCGTCCTCGCGGCGCGGGTAGGCACCGGCCAGGATCGAGCGGTACTCGTCGCTCTCCGCCCACTTCTTCAGCTGGGCGACCCGGACCACCGCGAAGGGGTGGGTCTGCGGCAGCAGCTGCAGCAGCTTGAGGACGCCGTCGCGCAGGTCGCCGGCCTTCTCGTACTCCTCGGCCTGCTCCAGGAAGGCGTCCACGTTCATCTCGGCCAGGTTGTGCCCGCCGGCCAGCTTCATCAGGGCCCGCATGGACGCCTGCAGGTCCTGCCCGGCGAGCAGGCCGGCCCGGTCGCTGGACAGCTCCGCCTTGCGGAACCACTCCTTGAGCGCGGTGATGACGGCCGTGATCGCCAGGTTGCCCAGCGGCACCCAGGCGATCCGGGTGGCGATGTTGGTGAGGATCATCAGCATCGTCCGGTAGACCGCGTGGCCGGACATCGCGTGGCCCACCTCGTGGCCGATGACCGAGCGCAGCTCCTCCTCGTCGAGCAGCTCGACCAGGCCGCTGGTGACCACGATGATCGGGGTGTCGATGCCGATGGTGAACGCGTTGACCGACGGGTCCTGGGTCACGTACAGGTCCGGGACCTGCTGCAGGTCGAGGGTGTACGCGGCGTCGCGCACCATGTCGTACAGCTCGGGGAACTGGCGCTCGGAGGTCTTCACGGCGGTGGCCAGGAACATCAGCCGTATTGCGCGCTCGGAGACCAGCCCGGCGAGCTTCTTCAGGATCTCGTCGAAGCCGGACAGCTTCCGCAGGGCGACCAGGGCCGAACGGTCGGCCGGGTGCTCCCAGGCCCGGGTGGAGATGCCGGGGAAGCGCTCGCGGCGGCGGCTCGGGGTCTTCGCGGTCGTGTCGGTCATGGTCTGGGTTACCTCCTGGTCGACGGCGGTCCCGGCGCGCCGGCCGGCCCCCCGCTGCTCTTCGCCTGCAACGACTGTCTGTGCAACGTCCGCGGTTGCGCACTCGTCCCCGGGCCCGGCGTACGAACGGCCCCGGCCCCGGCCGTCGGCGCCGGGGCGGAGCGCCGGGGCAGAGCGCCGGGGCAGAGCGCCCCGGAGGTGAGCGGGCGAGTCACAGCCCCGGTGGGCGGCGCCCGTGTGAGGCCGGTCTACCCTGAATGACCTGGACGACCGAGGCCGGATCCGGCCTCGGTACCGAGCAGTTCGAGGAGCCCCCGCAATGTCCACCGACGCGCTTGTCAGCCTGGCCTCGCCCATTTCCGACGAGGCCGGCCCGGGCCTGTTCCTGCGGATCATCATCGTCGCGTCCTTCGTGGGCGTCGGCCTGCTGGTCTGGATCATGGCCCGCGCCTTCCGCGGCAACTAGGCGGGAACCGGCAGGACCGGGACCAGAACGGGACCGGACCCGTTTTCGACCGCCCCCGACGGCACGGGCTCACGCCCGGTCAGCGGCGGTGGGCCGCCGAGCGGTTGCCGGGTGACCCCCCGTACGATGACGGGTGGGCCCTCACCGGCCCGGAACAACCCCCAGGTCCGTTCACCGAGCCGAGAAGGTCCCGCCGACCATGAACACTGCCGCCGCACTCCCCGTTCTGAACCTGCTCGCCGAGGGCGAGGGGGGCAACCACGACAGCCTGAACCCGGCCCTGACGGGTGGCGCCGCGCTGTTCATCCTGCTGCTCCTGCTCTTCATCACCACCCGCTTCAACCGGGACCGCTGAGCCTGCTCCACGGACCGCCAGGGGAGCGTCCGGCCATCGGGCCGGCCGCTCCCTCACGCATCTGCGGGCAACCCCCACACGGGCGTTCCCGCACCGTAACGGGCGTCGCGTAAGGTGTGGCGGCATGGGAAAGCAGGCCGGGAATCCCGGCGGACCGGAACCGGTGAAGAAGCGCCTCGGCGTGATGGGCGGCACCTTCGACCCGATCCACCACGGCCACCTGGTCGCCGCCAGTGAGGTGGCGAGCGCGTTCCACCTGGACGAGGTGATCTTCGTCCCGACCGGACAGCCGTGGCAGAAGAGCGACCGCCAGGTCACCCCGGCCGAGGACCGCTACCTGATGACGGTCATCGCCACCGCCGAGAACCCGCAGTTCTCGGTCAGCCGGATCGACATCGACCGCGAGGGCCCGACGTACACCGTCGACACCCTGCGCGACCTGCACGCCCTGCACCCGGACGCCGACCTCTTCTTCATCACCGGCGCCGACGCGCTCGCCCAGATCCTGTCCTGGCGCGACTCCGACGAGCTCTTCTCGCTGGCCCACTTCATCGGGTGCACCCGCCCCGGCCACATCCTGTCGGACGCCGGTCTGCCGGTGGGCGGGGTCTCCCTGGTGGAGGTCCCGGCGCTGGCCATCTCCTCCACGGACTGCCGCAACCGGGTCGCCAAGGGCGAGCCGGTCTGGTACCTCGTCCCGGACGGCGTCGTCCGTTACATCGACAAGCGGGCGCTGTACGCGCCGCGCGGGACCTGAACCGGGAGCGGGTGGGCGCGTGAGCGAGCGCAGCGGCGGGCAGCAGCAGCCGGAGGAGTGGTCCACCGGGCAGTACCAGCAGCCGTACCAGGGCTACCGGCAGCAGCCGGGGCAGCCGTACGAGCAGCACGGACAGCACGGACAGCACGGGCCGTACGAGCAGCAGGGGCAGCAGGGGCAGCAGGGGCCGTACGAGCAGCAGGAGCGGTACGACCAGTACGACCAGTACGGGCAGCCGGTGTACGGCCAGGGCTCGTACGGGGGCTACCAGGAGCAGCAGCCGTACCAGCAGCAGGCCTACCAGGGGTACCAGGAGCCGGGGCAGTTCCCCCAGCACCAGCAGCAGCACTACGGCGAGTACGACCAGTACGGGCAGCCCGTGCAGCCCGGCCGGCCCGTGCAGGGGTACCAGGAGCAGGGCGGCTACGGGTACCAGGAGCCGTCGTACGGCTACGACGGCTACCAGCAGCAGCCCTACCAGGCCGCCCAGGCCGCTCCGGCGGAGCCGGTCGTCGCCGAGCCGGAACCCGCACCCGCACCCGCCGCCCCCGCTCCGGCCGCCGTGCCGCCGCGCCCGCGGGTGCCCCGGCCCGCCGCGGCGGCGGCGCCGGCCAAGCCCGAGGCGCCGTCCGAGCAGGTCGCCGGGGCGCGCTCCGGCAAGGCCGGGAGCAAGGCGTCCAGGGACGGCTACACCACGGGCGAGTTCGCCTTCGCCGAGGAGGAGGCGGAGGAGACCGAGGACGTCATCGACTGGCTGAAGTTCGCCGAGTCCCGCAGCGAGGTGCGCGCCGAGCGCCGCCGCAAGCTGCGCAACCGGCTGATCGGCCTCGGCGCGGTGGTGGCGCTGGCCGCGGGCGGCGTCGGCGGCTACCTGTGGTTCACCGGCGACAAGCCGACCGCGGCCGCCGCGGCCGGCGGGCGCCAGGTCAACGTCGTCCACCTGCGCGACCTGCAGGGCAAGGTGTCCAGCGCGCTGCTGGTCGACGACGCCTCCGGCAAGAAGGGCACCGTGCTGCTGCTGCCCGACAATCTGCGGCTGCCCGGCCCCGCCGACCCGCTGGTCACCACCGTCGGCCAGGCCATGGACACCATCGGCGCCTCGGCGACCCGCGACGGCCTCTCCACCGTGCTCGGCGCCCAGGTGGCCGGCACCTGGCGGCTGGACACCCCGTACCTGGAACTGCTGGTCTCCCAGCTCGGCGGCGTCCGGGTGGACACCAACGCCGAGACCCACGAGGGCGGCAAGCCGGACGGCAAGCTGCTCTCCGCGGCCGGGAAGAACACCATGCTCAGCGGAAAGGCCGCGGTCGCCTACGCGACGCTGCAGAACGCCGGGGAGGGCCGGGACGCCCAGCTGGCCCGGTTCGGGCAGGTCATGGAAGCGGTCGTGCGCACTATGCCGACCGAGTTCAAGGACGCCAAGGACGACGTGCACCGGATGAACGCGGTGCTCGACCCCTCCCTGCCCGAGGACGCCCTCGCCGGGGTGCTCGCCCAGCTCGCCCAGCAGGCGAAGGACGGCCACTTCGGCACCACCGCGCTGACCGTCAAGCCGGACGGCAGCCTGGACGAGGCGACCGCGGGCAAGCAGGTCAAGGACGTGCTGGGCGGGACCGTGAAGTCCGCGACCGCCGCGGACGCCCCGGCCCGGGTGGCACTGCAGGACGCCAGCGGCAACGACGCGGCGGCCGCCGCCGCGCAGGTCCAGATCGTCAACTCGGGCCTGACCTTCATCCCGGGCGGCGCCAAGAGCGCGGCGCAGGCCACCAGTGAGATCCGCTACACCGACGACGCCCGCCAGGGCGCGGCGAAGTCGCTGGCGACCAGCCTCGGCCTGCCGGACACGGCGGTGAAGAAGGTGACCGGCGACACCCAGAACGCGGACCTGCTGGTCGTGCTCGGCAAGGACTACCAGCCGCCGAAGAACCAGTAGGGCGGCGGCCGGATCGTCCCCGGGCGGTCCGTCGGGTCCGTCCCGAGGCGGCGCGGCGGCCCTGAGCGAGGCGGTACGGCGGCCCGGGGGCCCGGAAATCGGTTCCGGGCCCGCCCGGGCGGCGTGAGATCCTGGAAGGCGACCCCGGCCCCGCGCCGGGGCGCCGCCCCAACGCCGCCGAGCCGGAAGAACACCGTGACCGTCACCGACCACAGCCAGCAGCTCATCACCGTCGCCGCCCAGGCGGCGGCCGACAAGCTGGCCCACAACATCATCGCGTTCGACGTCAGCGAGGTGCTGTCGATCACCGACGCCTTCCTGATCGCCTCCGCGAACAACGACCGCCAGGTCCGCGCGATCGCCGAGGAGATCGAGGACCAGCTGCGCGAGCAGCTGGACATCAAGCCGGTGCGCCGCGAGGGCGAGCGCGAGGGCCGCTGGATCCTGCTCGACTACCTCGACATCGTCGTGCACGTCCAGCACTCCGAGGAGCGCTCCTTCTACTCGCTGGACCGGCTCTGGAAGGACTGCCCCGAGCTGCCCATCCCCGAGGAAGCCCTGGCCTCGCGCAACCGCCCCGACGCCCACACCGACGAGGCCGGCAACGCCGTCGCCCCCGCCGACGACTTCGGCAAGCCCGAGGACCTGCACTGAGCCGCGGTGCGCGAGGCCCGCGCATTGTCTTCTGGCGGCACGGCCAGACGTCCTGGAACCTCGAATCGCGGTTCCAGGGCACCACGGACATCGAGCTGACCGGGCAGGGCGTCCTGCAGGCCCAGCGGGCGGCCCGGCTGCTCTCCGGGCTCCGCCCCGACCTGCTGATCTCCTCGGACCTCAAGCGCGCCCGCCGCACCGCCCAGGAACTGGCCGCGGTCACCGGACTCGACGTGACCCACCACGAGGGCCTGCGGGAGACCTACGCGGGCTCCTGGCAGGGCCTGACCAACGCCGAGATCCGTGAGCGCTACCCGGAGGAGTACGCGGCCTGGGCGGCCGGCGAGCCGGTGCGCCGCGGCGGTGGCGGGGAGCTCGCCACCGAGGTCGCCGACCGCTCCGTCCCGGTGGTGCTGGAGGCCGCGGCCAAGCTGCCGGAGGACGGCACCCTGGTCGTGGTCAGCCACGGCGGGACGATCCGCACCATGCTCGGACGGCTGCTCGACCTGGAGCCGGCCCAGTGGGAGTGCTTCGGCGGGCTGTCCAACTGCTGCTGGTCGGTGCTCGGCCGGGGGGCGCGCGGCTGGCGCCTGCTGGAGCACAACGCGGGCACGCTCCCGCAGCCGGTCATCGGCGACGACACCTGACACCTGACACCTGACACCTGCCGGCTGACGGCTGCCGGCTGACGGCTTCGGCCGAGGGCGGCACCCGGGGGCCTCGGAGCGGCCGCACCGCAGGGCCCCTGAGGGGGGCGCTGCGGGGCCCGGAGGGGGCGCTGCGGGAGCGGATTTCGCAGTTCCGGCCCTGACCAGCTAGAGTCTTCCTCGTTCGCAGGGAAGGAACGCGGCCCGGAAGGGAAGCGGGAGATCCGGTGAGTGCGGGGCTATAGCTCAGTTGGTAGAGCGCTTGCATGGCATGCAAGAGGTCTGGGGTTCAATTCCCCATAGCTCCACTCCGCATCGGCGGTCGTGGTCAGCCAGGGTCGCCCGTGTCGCGGGGCTATAGCTCAGTTGGTAGAGCGCTTGCATGGCATGCAAGAGGTCTGGGGTTCAATTCCCCATAGCTCCACAGCAGTTCGGGAGGCCGTCACCCAACGGGTGGCGGCCTCCCGGCATTTCGGGGCCGGGCTGCCCCGGCCTTCGGGCGCCCCGGGGCCAGGGTGCCCCGGCCTTCGGGCATCCCGGCCCGGGGTGCTCGCTCGGGCGCTCACTGCTCGCAGGTGTGCGTCCAGCCGCCCGGCGGCAGCGACCCCAGCCGCTCGACCCGCTCCCGGTCCTGCGCACTCGCCGGCACGTAGACCACGATGTAGCACTCCTGCACACCGGGCATCGTCAGATAGGTGGCGTTCAGCCGCAGCAACCCGACCTCCGGGTGGCGGAAGACTCGCAGCCAGGTCTCCGGCGGAGCGACCTCCTGGCGCGCCCACAGCTCCCGGAACTCCTCGCTGCGCGCCGACAGCCGCTGCACGTGCTCCTCCCAGGCCGGCTCGCCCACGTGCTTGCCGTAGGCCGCGCGCAGCACCGCCACCATCCGCGGCAGGGACTCCTCCCGGTTGCCGCACGGATTGCAGCACGGCGGGGCCACCAACATGCACCACAGGCTGTTGAAGAACGCCCCGTGGGACGGCCGCATCCGCTCGGTGCCGAACAGCGAACGGTACGGCCCGTTGAAGCTCAACACGTCGAAACGGGTGTTGGAGACCGCCGCCGGCAGCGGGGCCAGCGAGTCCAGGATCACCTGGATCGACGGGCTCAGCTCCGGCGGAGCCGGCTGCGGGAACCGCGAGGGCGCCATCCCGGCCAGCCGGAACAGGTGCTCGCGCTCGGTGCCGTCCAGCCGCAGCGCCCGTGCCACCGCCAGCAGCACCTGCTCGCTCGCGTTGATCGGGCGCCCCTGCTCCAGCCACGTGTACCAGGTCACCCCCACCCCGGCGAGCTGCGCGACCTCCTCGCGCCGCAGCCCCGGCGTACGGCGCCGCAGCCCCGGCACCAGCCCGACGTCCTCCGGGGTCACCCGCGCCCGGCAGGCCTTCAGGAAACGGGCCAGCTCGGTACGGCGGCGGTCACGCCCGGTCGCGCCGGTCGGCAGTTCCTCCAGGACGGTCATGCCCACCATCGTGCCGCAGGCCCGCCGGGCGATACAGGTGCTGCCAGTACCAGGATCCGCAGGCTCTAACCACCAGTACCGGTACGGCCCCACGCTGGTACCCATGACGGACCTTCAGATCCGGCCCGGCGCGGCCGCAGGCACCACCCGGCCCCCGGCCGTACGGCCCGGGCTGCTCCTCGCGCTCGTCCTGTGCGGGCAGTTCATGGCCGTGCTCGACGTCTCCATCGTCAACGTCGCCGTGCCCACCATCCGCACCGACCTGGGCGCCTCCGGGGCCGCCCTGCAACTGATCATCGCCGGCTACACCATCGCCTACGCCGTCCTGCTCATCACCGGCGCCCGCCTCGGCGCCCGCTACGGCTACGGCCGGCTCTTCCAACTCGGCCTCGCCGCCTTCACCGCCACCTCGCTGGCCTGCGGCCTCGCCCCGTCCACCGGGTGGCTGATCGCCTTCCGGCTGCTCCAGGGCGCCGGCTCCGCGCTGATGGTGCCCCAGGTGATGAGCCTGATGCAGCGCACCTTCACCGGCACCGCCCGCACCCGTGCGCTCGGCCTCTACGCGGCGGTGCTGGCCGGGGGCATGGCGCTCGGCCAGGTGCTCGGCGGCGTGCTGGTCAGCGCCGACCTGTTCGGCAGCGGCTGGCGGCCGGTGTTCCTGGTCAACGTGCCGATCGGGGTGCTGCTGCTGGCGGCCGGCGCCCGACTGCTGCCCCGACTGCCCGGCGACGCCTCGCGCGGCTTCGACATCCCCGGCCTGGTGGCGCTGGGCACGGCACTCGGCCTGCTGGTGGTGCCGCTCGTCCTCGGCCACGAACTCGGCTGGCCCGCCTGGGGCTGGGCGATGATCGCCGGCAGCGTGCTGATGTTCGGCCTGTTCGTGCTGGTCGAGCGCCGGATCGCCCGCCGCGGCGGACAGCCGCTGATCTCCGGCCGGGTGCTGCGCGCGCCCGGGCTGCGGCCGGCGGCGGCCGGGCTGTTCTCGATCATGGCGGCCTTCGCGGGCTTCATGTTCGCCTTCGCCCTGCACCAGCAGGCCGGGCTCGGCCACAGCGCGCTCAAGGCCGGGCTCTGCTCGGCGCCCGTCGCGATCGGCTTCGGCCTGTCCAGCATGCACTGGCACCGGCTGCCCGGACGGCTGCACGGTGCCATGCCGGCGCTCGCCGCGGTCCTGGTCGGCGGCGGCTACCTGCTGCTCGGGGTGCTCCTCGGCGGCGGCGCCGAGATCGGTGCCGGGGAGCTGGTGGAGATGGCCCTGCTCGGCCTGGCCGCCGGCTGCGCGTACTCACCGCTGTTCGCCCGGGCCCTCGCGGGGGTGGCGCCCGAGGACGCGGCCGATGCCAGCGGGGTGATGGTGACGGTCATCCAGCTCGGGCAGGTGATCGGGGTCGCGGTGCTCGGCTCGGTCTTCCTCGGGCAGGTCGACCTGCCGGCGCCGGCCGCCGAGTCGGGGCACGCGCTGCTGATCACCCTGGCGGTCGACGCCGTCGCGGGGGCGGCCGCCGCGGGCTTCGCCGTGCGCAGCCGGCGGGCAGCGCGGTAGGGGGGCGGCGGGGGTCCGGCGCGGGCCTCGTTGCGGGCCTCGTTGCGGAGCTTGCTGCGGGCGTCGCGGCGGGGCTCGCTGCGGGGCGCTGCGGGGCTCGTCTCGGGCCTCGTCGAGGAGCTCGGGAAACGGATTTCTGGACCACGCCCCGGACCGTGTAAAGTAGTCGATGTCGCCGAGGGAAACCGGAAGGAAACGACCGAAACCCCGGTGACATCGCAGGTCAAGGGGCTATAGCTCAGTTGGTAGAGCGCTTGCATGGCATGCAAGAGGTCTGGGGTTCAATTCCCCATAGCTCCACAGCAGTCGAGAGCCGCCTCCCGGAAACGGGGGGCGGCTCTTCGCCGTTTCGCCCGTGCGACCGGCGGCAGGGACGGGAATCCCGCTACCGTCGTGCCATGGCCGATCTGGAGCGAAGGCGGAACGAGGAACTGGCCCGGATACTCCACCAGCTCGGCTGGAGTCCGGAACGGCTCGCCCGCGAGGTGAGCCTCGCCCTGCCGCCCGGCCTGGCCATCAGCTCCACCGCCCCCTACAAGTGGCGCGACCGCGGCATGGTGCCCCGCAGCCCGCACGACCAGGCGGTCTGCGAAGTGCTCAGCCGCACCCTCGGCATCGCCGTCACCTACGAACAGCTCTGGGGCCGCATGGGCGGCCACCGCGGAGCCAAGATCCTCTCGCCCCGGCTGCTCACCGATCCGTGGACCGCCGACACCGCCCAGACCGCGCTGCGCGAGGCCGCCACCGACGCCGGGCCCGTCCGCCTCACCGACCTGTTCCGCAACGCCGACCTCGACCAGGCCGCCGCCCGGCTCGCCTCCCCGCCCCCGCCCGTCGCGGGCGGCGAAGGCGCCCTGCGCGTCGAGCCCGGCCTCGTCGGCGAACTCGGCCTCTCCTACCGCAGCAAGCAACGGCTCGAACGCTCCTGTGGCGGCGGCCTCGTCCTCGGCCCCACTCGGGCCGAACTCGCCATGCTGGCCAAGCTGTTGGAACTCGGCGCGTACGACGAGCGGCTCGGCCGGGAGCTGTACGGCACGGCCAGCAGCCTCGCCCGGCTGGCCGGCTGGGCCGCGTACGACCTCGGCCACGACGCGGCCGCCCAGCGCGCCTTCGTCGCCGCGCTGCGCGCCGCCCACGTCAGTGGCGACCCCCGGCTCGGGGTCGCCGTGCTCGGCGCCCTGGTGGTGCTCGCCACCCAGGGTCCGGGCGGGCGCGGCCTGGACGCCGTCTCCGCCCTCGAAACCGCCCTGGAGGTCCACGGTGCCGCGCTCGGCCCCACCGGGCGGGCCCGCCAGCTCGGCCGGCTCGCGCGCGCCCACGGCCGCCGGGACGAGGCCCAGCGGGCCGAGGCCGCCGCCGCCCGGGCCTTCGCCGAACTGGACCGCGTGCCCGGCACCGACGAGGCCCGCGCCTCCCTCGCCGGGATGGTCGGCGAGGCGCGGCTCGCGCTCGGCCAGCACCGGATGGCGAAGGGGCTGCTCGCCGAAGCCGTGGCCGGGCTCGGGCCGGGGCGGGCACGTTCCAAGGCGCTGCTGATGGTGCGCCTCGCCGAGACCCACCGGCAGCTCGGCGACCAGCGGGAGGCGGCCCGCACCGCGGCGCTGGCCCGCTCCCTCGCGGCGGGGATGCAGTCGGAGCGGTTGGCGAAGGCGCTGCGGGACTTCGACGCGGCGGGGCGGGCGGGGGCGCGGTGAGGGTGGCGCGCTGCGGTGGCGGTGCTGCGGAGTGCTGGGGCTGTGGTGCGGCGTGGCGGTGCGGTGAAGGTGCGGTGGCGGGCTGAGGCGCTGACGCCGCTGTTCGTACGGGCGCCCGGGCGGTATACCCCGCAGCGCGCCGAGTCGCTTGCGGTACCCTGAGCCCATGCGAACCGTGCGCCTGCTCCTTAGCCGGCCGCGCTGACCAGGACCGGCTGAGCCCTCGGGCGGTGCCGGAGTCGGCGTGGCGTCCCCTCCTGCGAGGGGATTTTTTGTTTTCCGCCCCCGACCCCGTCCCGGGCCGGGGCCCACGGCTCGGCCGCCTGCGCGGTTCGCCAACTGACACCGATGGAGCTTGAAGGACCATGAGCGAGACGACCCCTGCGTCCGGCGCGGCCGAGACCGCGACCGAGCCGTTCCGGTACAGCGCCGCGCTGGCGGCCGAGATCGAGTCCCGCTGGCAGGACCTCTGGGAGAAGGAGGGCACCTTCCACGCCCCCAACCCCACCGGTGCGCTGGCCGACCCGTCGGCCGGCGACGTCGCCGCGAAGCCGCACAGCTTCATCATGGACATGTTCCCGTACCCCTCGGGTGCGGGCCTGCACGTCGGCCACCCCCTGGGCTACATCGCCACCGACGTCTACGCCCGCTACCAGCGGATGACCGGCCACAACGTGCTGCACACGCTGGGCTACGACGCCTTCGGCCTGCCCGCCGAGCAGTACGCCGTGCAGACCGGCACCCACCCGCGGGTCTCCACCGAGGCCAACATCGCCAACATGCGCCAGCAGCTGCGCCGGCTGGGCCTGGGCCACGACCCGCGCCGCTCGATCTCCACGATCGACCCGGAGTACTACCGCTGGACCCAGTGGATCTTCCTGCAGATCTTCGACTCCTGGTACGACGAGACCGCCCGCAAGGCCCGCCCGATCGCCGAACTGGTCGCCCAGTTCGCCTCCGGATCGCGTGAGCTGCCCGGCGGGCGCGACTGGGCGTCGCTGTCCGCCGCCGAGCGCGAGGACGTCCTGGGCGAGTACCGCCTGGCGTACGCCAAGGAGGTGCCGGTCAACTGGTGCCCCGGCCTGGGCACCGTCCTGGCCAACGAGGAGGTCACCGCGGACGGCCGCTCCGAGCGCGGCAACTTCCCGGTGTTCAAGTCCAACCTGCGCCAGTGGATGATGCGCATCACCGCGTACTCCGACCGCCTGATCGAGGACCTGGACCTCCTGGACTGGCCCGAGGCCATCAAGCTGCAGCAGCGCAACTGGATCGGCCGCTCCGAGGGCGCCCGCGTCGACTTCGCCGTCGGCTCCGGCGAGAAGATCACCGTCTTCACCACCCGCCCCGACACCCTGTTCGGCGCCACCTACATGGTGCTGGCGCCCGAGCACGCCCTGGTCGACTCGATCGTCCCCGCCACCTGGCCGGAGGGCGTGCCCGCCGAGTGGACCGGCGGGGCCGGCACCCCCGCCGAGGCCGTCGCCGCCTACCGGGCCGCGGCCGCCGCCAAGTCGGACGTCGAGCGGCAGGTCGACGCCAAGGTCAAGACCGGCGTCTTCACCGGCGCCTACGCCGTCAACCCGGTCAGCGGCGCCGCCGTCCCGGTGTTCATCGCCGACTACGTGCTGATGGGCTACGGCACCGGCGCCATCATGGCCGTCCCCGCCCACGACCACCGCGACTTCGCCTTCGCCCGCGCCTTCGGCCTGCCGATGCGGTGCGTCGTCGAGCCGACCGACGGACGGGGCCCGGACCCGGCGGAGTGGGACGACGCGTTCGACACCTACGACTCCGTCATCGTCAACTCCGCACGCTCCGAAGGCGACCTGACGCTGTCCCTGGACGGGCTGAGCGTCGTCGACGCCAAGGCCCACGTGACCGCCTGGCTGGCCGAGCGCGGCATCGGCGAGGGCACCGTCAACTACCGCCTGCGCGACTGGCTGTTCAGCCGCCAGCGGTACTGGGGCGAGCCCTTCCCGATCGTCTACGACGAGGACGGCGTCATGCACGCGCTGCCCGAGTCGATGCTGCCCGTCGAGGTCCCCGAGGTCGACGACTACTCGCCGCGCACCTACGACGCGTACGACTCCGCCTCCTCGCCCGAGACCCCGCTGTCGCGCAACGAGGACTGGGTCAACGTCGAGCTGGACCTGGGCGACGGCGTCAAGACCTACCGCCGCGAGACCAACACCATGCCCAACTGGGCCGGTTCCTGCTGGTACGAGCTGCGCTACGTCGACCCGTCGAACTCCTCGGCCGTCGTCGACCCGGCCAACGAGAAGTACTGGCTGGGCCCGACGGACACCAAGCCCGCCGGCGGCGCCGACCTGTACGTCGGCGGTGCCGAGCACGCCGTGCTGCACCTGCTGTACGCCCGCTTCTGGCACAAGGTGCTGCACGACCTGGGCCACGTCTCCTCCGTCGAGCCGTTCCACAAGCTGTTCAACCAGGGCATGATCACCGCCGACGTCTACCGCGACGAGCGCGGCTTCCCGGTGCCCGCCGCCGAGGTCGAGGAGCGCGACGGCCAGTACTCCTGGCAGGGCGAGCCGGTCAAGCGCGAAGCCGGGAAGATGGGCAAGTCCCTGAAGAACGCCGTCGCCCCGGACGACATCGCCGACGAGTACGGCGCCGACACCCTGCGGCTGTACGAGATGTCGATGGGCCCGCTGGACGTCTCCCGCCCCTGGGACACCCGCGCCGTCGTCGGCTCGTACCGCTTCCTGCAGCGGCTGTGGCGCAACGTCGTCTCGGAGACCACCGGCGAACTGGTCGTTACCGAGGAGGCGCCCGACGAGGCGACGCTGCGCGCCCTGCACAAGGCCATCGACGGCATCCGCGGCGACATGGCCGGGCTGCGCTTCAACACGGCCGTCGCCAAGGCGATCGAGCTGAACAACTACCTGGTCAAGCGCGGTTCGACGCCGCGGGTGGTGGCCGAGCAGCTGGTGCTGATGGTCGCGCCGCTGGCCCCGCACATCGCCGAGGAGCTGTGGCGCCGGCTGGGCCACGGCGAGTCGCTGGCGCACACCGACTACCCGGTCGCCGACCCGGCGTACGTGGTCGACGAGTCGGTGACCTGCGTGGTGCAGATCAAGGGCAAGGTGAAGGCCCGGCTGGAGGTCGCGCCGGGCATCTCGGACGCCGAGCTGGAGGCGCTGGCGCTGGCGGACCCGGCGGTCGTCGCGGCGATCGGCGGTGCGCAGGTGCGCAAGGTGATCGCGCGGGCACCGAAGCTGGTGAACATCGTCACGGGGTGATCGGGGTTCGGGCTCGGAGTGGTTCGGGCTGGGGCTGGGATCCGGGTCCGGGTTGATCCGGGTCTCGGTTCGGGCTCGGTGATCGGGCGGGCGTCCTTCGGGGCGCCCGCCCGGTGCTTTTCGGGGGGATTTTCGGGCGGCGGGGCCCTCCGGGAGATCCCGGATCTGTCCCTGATCTCCGGCCGTCGGGCCCGCGCGGGCCGTCCTCGGGCGGGTTCGGCGGATACCGTGGAACCCTCGGCGATGCGGCCCGCGTTGGGCCCGGTGGGGGCCGAAACGGTTGCGGAAGGTGGCGCGCGATGGACGTGTTCGGCGTGATGATCGGCCTGGTCCTGCTCTTCGGACTCGCGGTGGTCGTCCTGGCCGTGGTCGGCACGGTCAAAGCGGCCAAGGCCGTGGGCGCGAAGATCGAGAAGCACGAGGCAAATGCCCGGCGCGCCGTGGAGACCGCCACCCTCAAGGCGAAGACGTACACCAAGGTCGGCCCGCCCGCGCAGATCGCCACCGTCCGGCTGAGCCTGCGGACCTCGCTCGACGGCACTCGCCAGGTGCTGGAGGGCGGCCTCGACCAGGACGGCCAACTCGGCGAGTCCCTTGCCCTGTTGACCCGCCTCGACGCCCACGCGGCGGAGCTCGACGGCGAACTGCGGATGCTCGAACGCGAGCCGGACACGGCACGGATCGCCGCCAAGCTGCCGGAACTGCGCGAGCGGGCGGAGCGGATCACGCACTCGGCGGAGACCATGCGCTGGGCGGCGCAGGACCGGATGCACCGGTTCGCGGACGACGAGCTGAGCCGGCTCAGCCAGGAGTGCGAGAGCGAGGCGGGGGCGCTGCGGCACTGGGACGGTGCTGGTGGTTCCGGTGCTGGTGGTTCCGGTGCGGGCGCGGGTTCGGGTTCGGGTTCGGGGGCCGGTGCGAGCGCCGGTTCGGGCTCCGCGGGTGGTGCGGCGCGGGCCGGGCTGACGGACGGGAAGGGCCGTCCGAGCGCGGAGGAGCTGCTGGGGCTCGCCGACCCGCTGGCCAAGCTGGCGCAGCGGCTGCGGAAGCCGTCGGCCGGGCCCTCGGCGGGCTGAGCCGTCAGGGCTCCCCGACAGCCCCGAGACAGCGGCGGGCCGGCCTCCGGGGCGGCCCGCCGTCGGGCGCTGTCCTCCCGGACGAACGGGGAGTAACCTCCGCCTCATGCCCTCCGACCTCGCACTTGTCACCGATTCCACGGCCTATCTGCCGCAGGAGGCCCTCGACCGGTACGGGATCACGGTGGTCCCGCTGAGCGTCGCGGTCGGTGACTCGGTCCTGAGCGAGGGCGTCGAGATCTCCCCGAAGGACGTCGCCGAGGCACTGCGCGGCAAGCAGCGGGTGACCACCTCCCGGCCGAACCCGGAGACCTTCGCCGCCACCTACCGGGCGGCCGCCGAGGCCGGTGCGACGGGGATCGTCTCGGTGCACATCTCGGGCGAGCTGTCCGGCACCGTCGAGGCCGCCCGGCTGGCGGCCGTCGAGGCCCCCGTACCGGTGCGTGTGGTGGACAGCCGGCTGGTCGGGATGGCACTCGGCTACGGGGTGCTCGCGGCCGCCGAGGCGATCGCCGCCGGGCAAGGCCTGGCCGAGGCGGCCGAGGCGGCCGGCCGGCGGGCGGCCGGGACCAGCGGGTTCTTCTACGTCGACACCCTGGAGCACCTGCGCCGTGGCGGGCGGATCGGGGCCGCGCGGGCGCTGCTCGGATCGGCGCTGGCGGTCAAGCCGCTGCTGCACCTGGACGGGGGGCGGATCGAGCCGCTGGAGAAGGTGCGGACGGCGTCGCGGGCGATCGCCCGGCTGGAGGAGATCGCGGTCGAGCGCTCGGGGGAGCGGGAGGTCGACATCACCGTGCACCACCTGGCGGCCGAGGACCGGGCCGAGCCGCTCGCGGAACGGCTGCGGGCGCGGGTGCCGGGGCTGCGGGAGCTGTACGTCGGTGAGGTGGGCGCGGTGATCGGTGCGCACGTCGGGCCGGGGCTGCTGGCGGTGGTGGTCGCGCCGCGCTGAGCGGGCGGGTGGGTGGTTCGGGGGCCGGGGGGCCGGGGCCGGGGTGCCGGGGGCCGGGGGCCGGGGGACTTGGGGGCCGAGGGGATCGTCCGTCAACTTGAGAAGCCCTTGCTCGCTCGCGTGAGTGACGTTTTTTGTCCACAACCCCCGGGTTATCCACAGGGTTCCGGTAATCTCCGCGCGTTCGCCGGAGGACTCCTACCGTCCTCGGCATGACGACCATGGGCCTGGGCGCGGCGAAGCGCCAAGCGATCAACGAGACGGTGCGGCTGCGGATGGCGGCGCTGCTGCCGACGGGTGACGAGTCGGTGGGCGGCGTGGCGACCTCCGCTGCTTCGGGTGCGGCTCCGGATGTGTCTTCGGGTGCGGCTCCGGGTGCGACTCCGACGGTGGCAGGGCCGGGGACGACCGGTCCGCCGCCGGATGCGGCGCCGGTGCCGCAGCCGCCGGGCACCAACGATCCGGACGGCCACGGTGCCGTCGAGGATCCGCCGGGTGCCAGGGCCCGCCCACGGTTCGGCTCGCTCGCTTCCTTCGCCTCAGCGGTGGCGCTCGACCGGCGTGCGGTGGCCGGGCTGGCCATCCTGCTGCTGTTCGCGGTCGGCTACGCCGTGCAGCACTTCTGGCTGGCCAGACCGGAGACGGTGGCCGTGCCCGCGCTGACGGCCGGCCCGGCACCGCCGGGGGCGAGCGCTTCGCCCGTCGAAGCCGCGTCAGGGACCAGCCCGCCCGAGGCCGCTGCCGCCGCTGTCGCCGGCAGTGGGACGGTCGTCGTGGTCGACATCGGCGGACGGGTGCACGTCCCCGGGCTGCACACGCTGCCCGGTGGTTCGCGGGTGGCCGACGCCCTGCTGGCGGCCGGTGGTCCGCTGCCGGAGACGGACACCAGGAGCCTCAACCTCGCCCGCGTCCTGACGGACGGTGAGCAGCTCCTGGTCGGCGAACAGGCCCCGGTGTCGGCTGCGGCTCCGGCCCTCGGAACCGGCAGCGGACCGGCAGGCCCCGCCACACCCCGGCCACCCGTCAGCCTCAACCGCGCCACCCTCGAACAGCTCGACACCCTCCCCGGCGTCGGCCCGACCCTCGCCCAGCGCATCCTCGCCTACCGCAGCTCGCACGGCTCCTTCCGCTCCCTCGACCAGCTCCGCCAGGTCAGCGGCATCGGCACCCGCACGTACGCGGAACTCCGACCGTTGCTCACCCTCTGACGCCTCCTCCGCCGTTCTCGCCCCTCCGAAGGGAGGTGCCGCCGTTGTCCGCCACGCCCGCTGTGCCCGCAGCTTCCGCCGTTTCGGTCGTTCCCGTCGTTTCCGTCATCACCACGCCCGATCCGCCCACCCGTTCCCCGGGCGCCGACTTCCGGCTACTGCTGCCCGCCGTCTCGGCCTGGGTGGTCACGGCGGCGCTCCTGCCCCTGGAACCCGGGTACGAGGTCCCCGTACTCGCGGCGGCGGCCGCCGCCGTACTCGCGGCCGTCCGGCTGCTCAGCCGACGCGGAGCCCTGCGCCGGCGTGGCGCTGCCGTGACGCTGGCCGCCGTCCTGCTCACCGCAGCGGCAGCCGCGATCGCGACCCCACTGCACACCGCCGACCTGCACCGGGGCCCGCTGGCGGAACTCGCCCACGCGGCCGAGCGCACCGAGCCGCGGTCACCGACCGCACCCGCCCCGGCGGTGGAGGCCGAGCTCACCGTCGTGGGGGACCCGAAGGTCCACACCGCCCGGGGCGGCGTCACCGGCGGGCAGACGCTCCTCACGGTGGACGCGGTGGCCGACCGGGTCGTCCTGCTCCCGGAAGGGCGGACCACCCGCACGCACACACCCGTGACCGTCATGGTCCGAGGCGCGGAGAGCGAACCCTGGCAGCGGCTGCTCCCGTCCGAACGGCTGGCGGTGGAGGCCGAGGTACAGCCGGCGGGGGAGGGGCACGACACCGAGTCCGCGGCGCTGCTGCTCGTCCACGGGCCGCCCCGGCAGCTGGCACCGCCCAGCCTGCCGCAGCGGATCGCCGGCCGTCTGCGCGAAGGGCTGCGCACGGCCACCGACGGGCTCCCGCCGGACGCGCGCGGGCTGCTCCCGGGACTGGTCGTCGGCGACACCTCACGTCTGCCGGACGACCTCGAAGACGCCTTCCGGGCCACCGACCTCGTCCACCTGGTCGCGGTCAGCGGGGCCAACCTGGCGATCGTCCTCGGTGCGCTGCTGGGCGCGCCCGGGCAGGCCGGCACCCCGGAACGGCGCGGGCTGGCCGCGGTACTGGGGCTGCGGCTGCGCACCGGCGCCCTGCTCGGCACCGGCCTCACGCTGGCCTTCGTCACCGTCTGCCGGCCCGAGCCCAGCGTGCTCCGGGCAGCCGGGACGGGCCTGATCGGCATGCTGGCCCTGGCCACCGGCCGCCCCCGCCAGGCCGTGCCCGCGCTCGCCGGGGCGGTCCTGGTACTGGTCCTGCTGGACCCGTTCCTGGCGCACTCGTTCGGCTTCCTGCTCTCGGTGCTCGCCACGGCCGGGCTGCTCATCCTCGGGCCGCACTGGGCCGAGGCCCTGCGGGCGCGGCGCTGGCCGCACCACCTGGCCGGCGCCCTCGCGGCGACGGCGGCCGCGCAGGCACTGTGCGCGCCGGTCACGGTGGTGCTCTCCGGGCACATCAGCCTGGTTGGCATCCCCTGCAACCTGCTGGCCGAGCTGGCGGTGGCGCCGGCGACGCTGCTCGGCTTCGGGGTGCTCGTCCTGCAACCGCTGTTCCCGGCCGCGGCCTGTCTGCTCGCGGAACCGGCCGGGGTGCCGGCCGGCTGGCTCGCCCTGGTCGCGCGGCGCGGTGCCGAGCTGCCCGGCGGCCAACTGGCTTGGCCGGGAGGCTGGTTCGGGACGGTGACGGTTGCAGTGGTCGTCCTGTCGGCCTGCTGGGCGGCGCCGTTGCTGCTGCCCCGGCCCGTGGAGCCCGGCCGACCGGCGCCCGCCCGGCGGCGCTGGGTGAGAGCGTTGCTGACGGGAGCATTGCTGACGGCGCTGCTGGCCGTCCTGCTGCGCCCGCCGCAACTCGCCCGGATCGCCACCGGATGGCCGCCGCCGGGGTGGCGCCTGGCGATGTGCGACGTCGGTCAGGGGGACATGTTGGCCCTCGCGACGGGGGAGCCGGACAGCGCGGTGGTGATCGACACCGGGCCGGATCCGAACGCTGCCGACCGGTGCCTGCGCGACCTGGGCATCACGGCGGTGCCCCTCCTGGTGCTGACGCACTTCCACGCCGACCACGTCGAGGGCCTGCCGGGGGTGTTGCGGGGCCGCCGGGTCGGCGCGGTCGAGGGTACGACGCTGGACGACCCGCCGGGCGAGGCGGCCCGGGTGGCGCGCTGGGCCGCCGAGGCGGCGGTCCCCCTACTGCGGGCTGGTCGCGGTGAACGGCGTTCGGTCGGAGCGGAGTTGGCGTGGGAGGTGGTGTGGCCTGCGCCGGGGGCGTCCGTCGAGGCGCCCGGCGCGAACAACGCGAGCGTTGCTCTGCTGGTCTCACTGACGGGAGGACTGAGGATGGCACTGCTGGGAGATCTGGAACCGCCGGCGCAGTCGGCCTTGTCGGGCCGCCTGGGGCGGGTCGACGTACTGAAGGTGGCTCATCACGGCTCGGCACACCAGGACTGGGACCTGACGGGTGCTCTGCGGCCCCGGCTGGCGCTGATCTCGTGCGGCGAGGGGAACCCGTACGGGCACCCGGCCCCGAAGACGGTGGACCGCCTGCGCGGCCTCGGCGCGGCCGTCCTGCGGACCGACCGGGTGGGCGACATCGCGGTGACGGGGGATTCCCCGGCGACCCTCGGCGTGTCCGTCCACCCGCAGCCCGGGCACGCGGCCCACGGGCCGCGTGCCCGGGACACCAACCGCTCGGCGGCTCCCGCCCGCCCCGGCGAGGGTCCCGCATCACCGCGGGGCCCGCCCGCGTGATGCCTGCTCTCCTCCTCCCGACCACCAAGTGGGGAAGGGTAAGGGGTAGGGGTGGTGGGAGGTGGAAGGGAGGAGCGGGAGCGGGCCCGGGAGAAACGTTTTTGCGGCGCTCTCCGGGGCGAGCCCGGAGCGCGCCGCCGGGTTCGGGGAGTGCTGGCCTGCCCGGGCCGCGCCCGGGCAGGCCAGCAGATGAGCGTGGTCGGGCATGGGTGGGGCGTTCGTGGAGCATGGTCGGGCGGTGGCAGACCACCGCCGGGCACGGGTTGCCGTGGCAGGTCGCTGGCTCCCGGGGAGACGGGTGGGTGCCAGGGGGCAGCGGTTCGACGGGGAGAACCGGCATGGGTGGGGCAGCGCAGGGCGGGGCGGGGCGGGAACCGGGAGCTTGGTTGCGGTGTGCTCTGGGCGGGCCCGGAGCACACCGCCCAGAAACGTCGCCGCGCAGAGTGCCCCCGGTTTGATGCCTGGGTGGTTCGGGGCGGGTGGGCCCGCGTGGCCGTCAGGCGTTCTCGCGCCAGCCTTCGTGGTCGGCGGCGAGGGTGTCGAGGGCGTGCAGGTGCGCGGGGGTCCAGCCGGTTTCCGGGGGTTCGACGACGACGAGCCACTGGGCGTCCTCGGCGTCGTCCTCACCGGCGAGGGCGTCGCGGACGATTTCGAGCTCGCCGAGGTCGGGGTGGGCGGCGCCGAGCTCCTCGGCGGCTTCCTCGGCGGTGTCGCGGTCGGGCAGGACGAGCAGCTGCCGGGCGTGCGGGTCGTCGACGTCCGGAAGGTCGGTGGCGTGGTTCTCGGTCACCGGATCATTGTCCAGGCCGTCCTCCGAGGCCGGGCAGGCGGGCAGGTGGGCAGGCGGGCAGGCGGGCAGGCGGGCAGGTGGGCGGGCACGCGGGCGGGCGGGAGTGTCCGCGGCCCGTGGGATGCTGGTAGGCGATGGCCAGGAAGAGTGCACCCGACGACCTGCTCGCCCCGCTGACCCTCGCGGTCGGCCAGGAGGAGCTGCTGCTGGACCGCGCGGTCGCCCAGGTGGTGGCGGCGGCGAAGGCGGCGGATCCGGACACCGACGTACGGGACCTCCCGCCCGGCGGGCTGCAGCCCGGCAGCCTGGCCGAGCTGACCACGCCCTCGCTGTTCGCCGAGCGCAAGGTGATCGTGGTCCGGGCCGCCCAGGACCTCTCCGCCGACTCGGTGAAGGAGGTCAAGGCGTACATCGAGGCGCCCGCCGAAGAAGTGATCATGGTGCTGGTGCACGCGGGCGGGGCCAAGGGCAAGGGCTTGCTGGACGCCGGGCGCAAGGCGGGCGGCCGCGAGGTGGCCTGCGCGAAGCTGGCCAAGGCGAGCGAGCGGCTGGCCTTCGTCAAGGGGGAGTTCCGGGCGCTCGGCCGCTCGGCGACCCCGGAGGCCTGCCAGGCGCTGCTGGACGCGCTCGGCAGCGACCTGCGCGAGCTGGCGGCCGCCTGCCACCAGCTGACCTCGGACGTCGAGGGCACGATCGACGAGACGGTGGTGGCCCGCTACTACAGCGGCCGGGCCGAGGCGACCGGCTTCGAGGTGGCCGATCTGGCGGTCACCGGCCGAGCCGCGGAGGCCTTGGAGCGGCTGCGCTGGGCGCTGGCCGTCGGCCAGCCGCCGACCGGCATCACCTACGCGCTGGCGTCCGGCGTGCGCAGCATCGGCCGGCTGGCGACCACCGGGCGGAACATGCGCCCGGCGGACCTGGCCCGCGAGCTGGGCATGCCGCCGTGGAAGGTCGACCGGGTCCGTCAGCAGATGCGCGGCTGGACGGGGGACGCGGTGGCCACCGCGCTGACCGCGATCGCCCAGGCCGACGCCGCCGTCAAGGGCGGATCGGACGACCCGGCCTTCGCCCTGGAGCGCGCGGTGGTCGCCGTCGCCCGGGCCGCCCGCGCCGGATCCCGCCCCTCGTACTGAGCGCCCGAGCACGCAGCTACCCGAGTCCGCAACGGCCCGAGCACGCGGCTACCCGCGCAGGGCCGCCAGCTGCTCGGGCACCCGGCCTACTTCCGCATCGCCCGGATGGCGTCCTGGCCGTCGGACTGCAGGGCGCTGCGCAGCTCGTCCTTGGACGGCGGCTTGCCCTTCCCCTCCGTGTAGCTCGCGGTGTAGTTGATGTAGTAGGTCATCCCGCCGTCGCGGATGTCCAGCTCGGCGTAGAGGCTGTGGTACTTGTCGGAGCCGTCGTCCTTGTACAGGAAGTACGCCTCCTCGCCCACTCCGGAGATGTCGGTGACCTGGTAGCCGCGGGCCCGGTAGAGCTCCTTGTTGGCCTCCAGCTCGGGCGCCGGGTTGACGGCCTTGTGCAGGTCGGCGCGCAGGTAGACCGAGACGTACTCGCTGTCGCTGTTGCCGCCGATGCGCTTGAGGCTCATGGAGCAGTTCATGCTGTCCAGCGCCGGGTGCCGGTCGGTGTGGTGGGTCGGCGCGGAGGTGTCGGAGACGGCGTAGGTCTGCAGCAGCTTGGTGGGCTTCGCGGTGGCGCAGAAGTCGTCCGAGAGGTGGTAGCTGCCGAGGCTGCGCGGTGAGGAGTCGGTGCTGACCATGCCGGGGACGGCCATCACGGCGGCGGTCCAGCCGGCGGAGGCGAGTACGGCGCCGACGAAGGCCCAGACGGCGTTGCGCCGCAGGTTCCCCCCGGAGCGCGGCGGAGTCCCGGAAAGGCCCGGCATTCCGGGTGAGGTGGGTATTCCGGGCGACGCGGGCAGCCCGGGCGGCGGCCCGAAGCCCGAAGCGCCCGGTACGGGCTGTGCCCCCGGCCCGCCTGCGGGCGGCTGCTGCGGGAACCCGTACCCCGGCCCGTTCGACCCCGGCCCGTTCGGCCCCGGTGTCGGCGATGGCGGCGGCGGTGGCGTCGTCATGGAATTCCCCCCTGTGTCCGGCGCCGGGGTGCTCCCTGCACCCCGATCGAACCTGACCGACCGACCGACCATAGCGGCCGGACCGTGGAACGCGACAGGCGCCGCAGTGGCCTCTGGGGAAGAGGCCGACTGCGGCGCCTGCCGTACTGCTTGATTGCACCGCACCCGCGTGGCGAACGCAGGCCGCGTGTGTTCGATAAGTCTAGCTGACCAGCGGAAACAGCCTCATATGCCGGTTGACCTGCCAGAACGTCTCACGACGTATCACGCAAATTCCCGGTGTCTCTCGGCCTCATGTGTACTGAATGTGTACTGCGAGACGAGACGGCGCCGCCCGGTGGTGGAACACCGGACGGCGCCTGAGCCGGGCCCCTACCCAAGAGGGAGTCCGACCTGATGAACGACCCTACCCCCGCTATGCCCGGCCGCCGGCGCCGCTTGCCGGACTACGCGGCCACCAGCCCCATCCACCTGCTGATGCTCTCCATGGGCCTCAGCGCCGACGACCCGCGGGACGTCCTCCTCGCGGTGGCCTACCGACTGGCCGCCCGCCTGGAGCGGCGCGCGGCCCCGTGGGATGCCGAGGGTCTCGGCCTGGTCGGTGCGTCCGCTGACGCCCGGCTGACCGGCGGCCCCTGCTCGGTCCACCTCCACGCCCGCATCGGCCGGTACGAGGACCTCGGGGACGGTGCCCTGTGACCACGCCCCGCACCGCCACCGTGCACACCTGGGACCAGGGAATGGTGACCGTGCCGTGCCCGCCGTGGTGCCTCGGTACCCACGAGGACGGCCTCGACCTGGTCGACCTCGCCCACGAGGGCCCGGAGACCGCTCTCACCCTGGTCACGCACCGCGGACCCGTGCGGCTCCTGGACGCCGCGCTGTGCCAGTACCCGTACAGCAGCAACCTCGACGACCGCGGTGTGAAGCTGTCCGTCCTGCTCGGCCTCGACGGCTGGCACCGCCTTGCCCCGGCCGACGTGTACGCACTCGCCGAGACCCTCACCGCGCGGGCTGTCGAGCTGCGGGCCCTCGCCCGGCAGCTGGCCGAGCTGCAGAGCGGGGGTACCCGATGAAGCGCGACGTTCTCGGCTGGCTGGCCATGGGTGCCAGCATCGCCGTTACCGCACAGGGGGAGTGGTCGCTCGCGGTGTCCTCCGGCTACCACCCGGTCGTGGCCGGCGCTCTGCCGGTGGCCATCGACGCCTACGCGATCCGAGCTCTGCGGACGGGGCGCGAGGTGCTCCCCGCGGTCCTCGCCATGGTGGCAACAAACTCGGCGGCGCATCTGCTGCACGGCGGGATGCTCACCATCTCCCCTGCGCTCGTCGTCGCGGTCTCCGCCATCGCTCCCCTGGTGCTCTGGCGGATGCACGTACTCAAGCACGACCCGGAGCCGGGCCCCGTCGCGGCTGCGGAAGACCTCGTGGCAGATGCGCCGGATGCGGTGCGTCCCGCAGATGCCGGTACGAGCGGGGAGCGCACCGAGGTGACCGTCGAACGGGTCGACCCGGACCCGGTGCTTGAGGCCGTCCCGTGGCCCCGACTGGGTGGCGCATCCGTGCATCCAGCCCTGCAACCCGTGGCCGCCGTTGCAGGTCACGGAGCCAGGTCGGACGACGGCTCCAGCGAGCCCAACAGCCAGCCAACGGCCGATGCGTCCGATGCACCCCCCGCCGACCAGCCGGATGCGGAATGCCCCCAGGCTGACCTCCTCGCGGCTGCGAAGGCCGTCGACCGGGCCGCCCGCGCCGAGAACGGTCGACCCGCGTCCTTGCGTCGGCTGCAGGCCGAGCTGCGCATCGGACAGTCCCGCGCCCAGCAACTGCAGCGTGCACTCGCGGCCGTCTGAGAGGCCTGTCTTTCATGCTGCTCGCCCTCGTGGCGTGGCTGCTGCTGACGGCGGCCGGGTTCACCGGCCTGGCCGTCGTCGCGCCCCATGCCCTCCCCGCCGTGCTGCGGACCACCCTCTTCGTTCTGCTCGCCTGCGCCTGCATGGCCGGCCTGTTCTCCCTGTGAGGATCACCATGAACACCGTCACCCTCGGCGGCCTGGCCGTCGGTGCGTCCCTCCTGGTCCTGTCCGCCATCCGCTGGTGGTTCCGCGACGGCCACCAGCCCGCCGCCGCCGTCCCCTACCTCCTCGCCACCGCCTACGGCATGCTCGCCATCCTCACCACCGGCGGCCTGCTCGGCGGCAGCGCCGGCGTCGCCCTCTGGGGCGCCAACGGGCTCGGTGACCTCAGCCTTGTCTACGGCGTCGGCGGCACCACCACCGACGTCACCCGTGCTAACCAGGTCGCCCTGAGCCCGGGCGGCTACGTCATCGTCCTCCTGCTCACCGTCGTCATCGTCGGCCTCTGGAAGTGGGCCGGGAAGGTCCCCAACGGCAAGCTCGCTGCCGGCATCGGCACTGGGGTATGCCTGGGCCTGTCCGGCACCATCGCCGGGGCCGCGGCGGTCCCGCTCGCCAGCGCCGTGAACGCCGCGGGCGTCCTGTTCACCCAGGCGATGCAGTGACCGGCCGGCTGCTGGTCGGCGGCGGAGTTCTCCTCCAGCGCGTCACCGACTGGACCGCCCGAGACGGCGTGAAGTCCGGCATCGCCCGCGGCATCGGAATCACCTCCGGAGCGGCCTTCGGCGGCGGGTTCCTCCTCGCCGCCCCCGGTCTCTGGTGGCCCACTGCTGGAACCTGGCTCCTCGCCTCCTGGATCGCCGCCAAGAACGCCGACCGGCAGACGGGCGAGGAGGAGACCGAAGAGACCGAGGACGAGCTGGACCACGGGGCGTTTATCGCCTCCCTCCACCTCTTCATCGGCGCCGAAAAGGGCGCCCACCTCGCCCAGCTCGCCGCCGGCCTCCTCGGCGACGAAACCGCCACCGACCGCATCCGCGAGATGTGCGACGCCGCCAACGTACCCATCACCCGCGGCGTCCGCGTCAAGAACCGCGGCGTCTCCACCGGCATCCGCCGCGACCAACTCCCCCCACTCCCCCCTCACATCCTCCAACCCCTCGCGAACCGTGTTGCTGCAGGTCAGAGCGAGCAACAGCAACAGCAACACGCACCCGAAGAGGGGGCCCGAGAGGGGTTCTGGATCAAGGACGACCCCGAAAACCCCGCCCGATCCGCCGTCCACTGGATCAAGGAGAAGACCTCGTGATCAAGTCCGAAGCCATCGTCCGCGCTGCCCGCGAAGTCCTCGCCCACGGTGGCCCCGATTGCCTGGACGACCGCTACGCCACCCTCCGCGCCGTGGACGACGCGATGGCCCTCGGCGCTACCGAAGACGAAATCAAGGCCGAAATGGGTCGTCAGCACAAAACGCGCTGACCCGGCGGCGCTGGCCTCGGGATCAATCAGGGAGCTCGGGTGATCAGGAGCGGGCCTTGGCAGTAAAGCCGGGGCCCGCTCCGTCGTCCGCGGCCGTCCGGCTGGCCGGGGTGTCAGCGGATCCCCTCGGGGAGGTGGCGGCTTCGGACTCCGGCCGGAGGTTCGCGGCTGCAGTCGGCGTGACCGCGAATGGTGTCGCTGTGGGAGTTGAGCGGGCCGTTGTAGGTTCCGCGCCCCCACTCCCCGCACACCACGCAGTAGCCGCGGCACTCGTCCTGGGGCGACGTTCCGTCGACAGCGCTCACTGGGAACCTCCGGGCAGATTGCGCGAGCAGGGGCATTCGGGTGTTCCGCACATGCATGTCAGCTCGCGGACTCTGGCCTCGTTCCACAGGCCGCCGGGGCAGCCCCAGTGCGCGCCGAGCTGGCACTCGGCGCTGATGTACCGGCCGGCCTGGCTGACGTCCAGCCGGACGACGATGGCGGCCGGCGTGTCCGGCCTGGTAGCGGCAGTGGTCATGGCTTCCCACCCCCCAGGCATTGAGGACACGCCCGCACGGCCCAGCCAAGCGGGGCGCCCCCGCGGCAGGTGGCCGTGTAGACATGGCCATCCGCTCGCAGATCATCCGCCGCCCCGCAGCGTCGGCAGCGCAGCCCGTGTAGCTGGTCCGAGGTCAGGCCGACTGCCGAGGGGTACCCTCCGGGCAAGCGCGCCGGTGAAATCGCTGTATCCACCATGACCAGCAAGGTAGGGCGGGTTTTCTCGGCACATGGGCCGTGTTTCTCGCAGTTTCGAGCCCGGTTCTCGCTGCTTCCCGGTGCTTCTCAGATAGGGCCGATCGTGTGACGTGCCGACACGAGAATGCGGCGCGCTTCGGCTCCTGTGACCGCGGCCTGCTCGTACATTCCCCAGGCCCTGAGGTACAGCGAAACGTCCGCGTGGTCGTCCAGGTGCAGCGCGGCGTTGATCGTCTCGACGGTCACGTAGGACTGGTCATGGATCCAGAAGCCGTGTCGGAGCGTCAGCGGCAGGTCTGCCAAGAAGGGGATGATGCTGATGCTGACCGTGTCGAGGCCGACCAGACCGGACAGCCGGTCCAGCTGGGACGCGAGCACGTCTGGCGGGCAGATCCTGGCTCTCAGCGCTCCTTCCCAGAGGATGAACTGGAACCGTCGGCCTGGCACATAGAGCAGTTCCTGGCGACGCATCCTCTCCCGGACGGCGTCGTCGGTGTCCTGCGGCGACTGGTGCAGCGCGGCCGAGGCGAGCAGGACGTGACGGGCGTATTCGGGCGTCTGCAGCAAGCCGGGTACCACGTTCGGCTCGTAGGCCCTCACGACGCAGGCACCACGCTCCTCCGACCCGGCTTCCTGCTGGGCTGGCTGGTGGCCGTTCGCCAGCCGGCGACGCCACGACCGGTAGTGCGTCTCCAGCATGGCCAAGTCCGATTGGAGGGAACCGGCCACGCTGGGGTGACCGGTTGCCTCGGCCCACGCGGTCAGGTCATGAGGTGTGGCGGTTTGGCGCCCGTTCTCCAACTTGCTGATCTTCGAGTGAGGCCAGCCCAGCCGGGCGGCCAGTGCCCGCCCGGTCAGCCCGGCATCGTCGCGCAACTGGTGAAGGCGGACCCCGAGTGCTTCCCGGGCCCGCTGGAAGTCGCTCACACCCGAGACGGGACCTGGTCGGCGAACGCCGCCCGAGGAACTGCGTGGTGCCGCGCCCGGTCGCGAATCTGGCACGCCTTGAGGACGGCCGCGGGATCGCTGATCAGCTCGGCGCCGAGGTAGTTGTCGCCCTGGTCGAAGTGCATCTCCAACAGGTGCTCGGAGTCGAACAGCCAGAAGTCGCGCTCCGGCAGATCCAGGCGGCGGGCCGTCGCGCGTTGCAGGTGCCTGATGTCCTCGCCGGCCTGGACGTTGGCCCATCCGACGTGCAGCAGGTAGGCCTGCCCGTCAGTGATCGGGTCGTCGGCGATGCGAACCCGCCCCACGCGCTTGCCGGCCGCGGTCTGAGTGGCGATGTTGCGGCACCACGGGCGGTTCGGGTCCGTCTGTGGGTCCTCGCCGCGCAACCACCGCTTGAAGCCGTCTCCGGCTACGTCAGACGCGTAGCCGCGCCGGCTCTCCAGCCGCCATGCGGTGTGGGCGAACCCGTCACCGAAGAAGTGGTCGAACCGGTCGTCGCTGATGAACTCGGGCATGGGTCAGACCTTCGGGGTGAATCGGGTCAGCAGGTCACGAGGGACGACGACGAAGGTCTCGCCGGGCAGCACATTCCGCAGCTGGGCGAGGGCTTCGGGGTCAGTGAGCTGGTAGCCCTGGACGACGATGTCGCCGGTCTCCGTCTCGTACAGCGTCGGGCACTTGCCGTCTTCGCTGGTGCTGCCGAGGAACGTGAGCTTCACGGTGCTCTCCCTCTCTGCTCAGTGGGTTACCAGGATGGCCTGACAGCTCATTCAATGTGGCCAAAACCAGGACTCCTGGGGGCGGATGCGAGACGATGCCGCTCACCAGGGCGGACCAGCCGGCCCCGGGGAGGGAGCGCCGCGATGGGATATCGGAAGTCCTTCAAGGCTGGGGGACTGCGCGTCACCGCCTCGAAGAGCGGTATCAGCTACTCGGCGGGGGTGAAGGGGGCCCGGATCACCAAACAGGCCAACGGGCGTGTCCGAACGACCGTGGGGATCCCCGGCACTGGTATCTCCCACAGTAGGACCGCGGGCACTCGAAAGGTGCGGTCGCGCCCTGCGACGGCAGCAGCCCCACAAGGGCCCCGTCGGCAACACAGCAAAGGTGAGTGGATCAGTGCAGGTATCTTCCTGGCCCTGTTTCTCCTCGTGCTCTTCGTGCTGGGCTGACACATGATGAGGCGTCCGGCCCCATTGGGCAGCCGGACGCCTGGGTTCCTTCTGCGCTCAGCCGCGCCGTTGGCGGTTCTCTAGTAGCTCCTGCAGCTTGCTCTTCGCCTTCACCTCGGCGAGGCCCATGCGAGTGCGGTCCGTTGGCGTGAGCCCGAGCGCGCCGAGTTGACGGGCGATCTCCCGGTCCAGCGTGGACAGCATCCCGACCAGCGGGTTGGCGTACGCGTAGCCCTTCTCCGTGAACAGCACCGGGTCCGACGACTCCAGCCGGGCCATGAAGTCCTGCCGACGGTCGAACAGCTCACAGAGCATGACGACGGCAGGCCGGTCGGTCTGGCCGATCCACGAGCACTCAGCGATCACCTCCCATATCGCCTTTCCGGCTGGGCCCAGCTGGTCGGGCGGCCGGTCTTCGACCGGCGGAAGCGCGACGACGTTCGAGGTGTCCGGGAGCGGCCTGCCACCGGGGTTGCCAAGTCGGCGCTTGCGCTCCGTAGGTGTTGGTGGGCGTCCTATCGCCATGGCTCGCTCCTTCCTTGATCCTTTCAAGACCCCCCGGGCGCACTTTCGCGGCTGTGTGTGGGGGCTGGGGGGCCGGGTCCGAAGACGATCATGCGTCGGACTTTTGACCTCCCCCCGGTACGGTGCCGCTGCAGGGCCGCCGCTTACGCACCGTGACGTCAGACGGGCGTCGGCTGTCGGCTTCGGCCGCTTCTACCGCGCCGCCGTGGTCGAGCCTCGGCGCTGGCTGCGGTCGAGGCCGAAGGACAGTGGCACGGTGACGGCGGTGCCGCTTGGCCGGGCGTTGGGGCGGGCTGCTGCTCGGCGTGCAGCTCGGTTGCGCGGCGTTGATGGCGCTTCGGTGGTGGTACGTGTGGGGGCTTCCTGACGGTGCTGACGGTACGGCGGTGCCGCGGAACCGGTGGCTGCTCGGCGCACTTCGGATCTGGCGACTTCGGTAAGGGCTCGGGCCCGCTCGCTCTTCTCGCGGGTGACCTTGCGCTCCTTCATACCGGTCTCCTGTCTGGCCAAATGGCTGTTGTCGGAGCTGGGGTGGCCGGACATGTGGGGCGGGGGTTGGAGGCCACCCCTTCGAATCTGGACCCCCGGGTATGGGCAGGCCCGCCCTCCCGCATCAGGAGGGCGGGCCTGCCGCGTGCGTCAGAACCCGGCGGGCGAAATGAGGCCCGTTCCCGAGAGAACGGCGATGGACTCGGGCCGGCGGTTCGGCATGAAGGCCGCATAGGAATAGACCTGCAGTCGAACCTGGAGCGTGCCGGACAGAACCTCGGGCATGGCGCGAGTGCGCATGGCGCCCTCCCAGAGGTAGGTGTCCGAGGTCCGCATGGCCACGATCCGCTCCTCGTTGGAGCCGCCGCCGAGGTTGGACGGGATGTTGCCGTCGGTCATGACGGGGAAGGCGCCGAGCTTGCCGACGTAGCCCTCGACGTCCGAGCCGACCTGCAGCGCGGCGGGGTTGAACGGCGAGCTGGTGTCCGGGAGGACCAGCGGCCGGCCGCTGGTGTCGAGCGTGCTGGCCATCCAGTACCAGCGCGACGGGGTCATGAACAGCGCGGTGGCGGGGAGCTTGCGGTTCTTCGCCACCTGGCTGAGCGCCTGCATGACTGGCACGTACAGCTCCGGCAGCGTCGGCGACGCGTCCGTGTAGGTCACGGAGTTGATGCCGCTGACGTTGAGCACCCCGAGCAGCTGGCCGTTGCTGCCGGTACCGGTCCAGCACTGCTGGTCGAGCTTCTGGTTGTAGTCGGCCATGAGGTCGGCGAACACGATTTCGTCGAAGCCAGCGGGGCTCTGCTCCAGCAGCTGCAGCGCGATGTCCTGCTGGCCGGCCAGGGTCCGCACGGGCACGGACACGAACGTGTCGGTCAGGTCCTGCGAGGTGACGAGCGCGCCGTCGGCGGTCTGCACGCCCACCGCGGTGCCGGTGGCGACCTTCGGCACGTTGATGCTGTCGGTGCCGCTGGGCAGCGTCAGGTTGCGGACGCTGTTGGCGAGGGTGCGGCCGAAGCGCGGCAGGTCGACGTACTCGTCGATCAGCCACATCGGCGGCACGAAGTAGCCGCCCTGGCCATCGGTCCTATTGGGGTTGACGCGGCGCTCGAAGGTGCCGCCCTGGTCGACGCCACGCAGTTCCTGCTCGGCGCGGGCCCGGCGGATCTTCTCGCGCCGCGGCATTTCCACATCCATCTCCTGGGCGTGGCGGGAGAGTCGTGCCGTGGCCTCGGGGTCGTGCTCGACCTGGGCCTTGGCGAGGTCGCGGAAGTAGCTCTGGCCGCTGTTGCGCTCGTAGGTGAGCGGCTCGGACGTGACGCTCAAGCTCGGGGAGAACTTCCGAGCGGTGGGCGCGGCCTGGGCGTCCCTGAGGGCCTGGTCGGTGAGTTCCTCGATGCGGGTGCTGATCTCGTTGGCCCGCTCGGTGTGCTGCTCGATCAGGCGGCTCTCGTTGGGCGAGAGACTGCGGTTGTGCTTCTGGGCGGTGCTGAGAATGCGGCTGGCTTCGGCCTTCTCGGTGGCGAGCTTCTCGCGGAGGTCGGCGAGCATCTGGACAGTGTCCACGTTGGGGGCTCCATGCAGGTGTGGATGCCGCGGGCGCTCTCGGCCATGGATGGCGGGCGCTCGTCTGCGCGGCAGGGAAGGGTGTGCTCGGCGTGCGCTGTCCGGCTGAGCCCCGTCCGGGACCGGATGCACTGGCGGGCGGCTCCGCATCCACGGAGTGCCGGCCTGCTGCTGCGAGCAGGTAGGGCGGCTGACGGCTTGGCCTCCACCGTGGTGGCCGTCTGTGCTCTGCCCTACCTGATCAGCATATCCGGTTGGGGCGTCAGGGAACCGTCTAAGCGGCGTCGTTTGTGTCCGGGGTGGCGCGGGGGCGGTTCTGCAGCTCGACCAGACGGCCTTCCGCGGCCTGGTGCTCGACGTCGGCGGCGAGGGCGGTGTCGCCGGCCTGGAAGAGCTCGGCGACGTCCTCGTCGGTGGCGTTGCCGGGCCCGGTGGCGATCAGGTGGTCGATCCGGGCGAGCCATTCGGCGCCGGCCTGCTGGGCCTGGTCGAGGTGGAAGTCGGCGTCATACCGGGCGAGGTCGCGCTCTTCGCGCTCGTTAGCGCGCATGAGCTCGATGGCGAGGGCGACGAGGACGTCGGTGCTGCTCTCGCTGAGGGCGAGGGCGGCAATGCGCCTGTCCTTCGGCGTCATGCAGGCGATGGCGCGGGTAAGTGTGGGGAACTGGTGCTCGGTCATGGTGAATCCCTTGAGTGGTCGAGTGGTCAGGAATCGGCCGGGGTGCCGTGCGCGCGCAGCTGGGCGGCGAGGACCGGGTCAACGCGGTCGACGGCGTCCACGAGCAGGAGGGGCCAGTAGGTGGGGCCGCCGCTGCGGTCCGTGATGAGCAGAACGTCGCGGCTGCCGTCGGCGGGGATGCGCTGGCGGACAAGCCGGCTGACGGCGCGATGGTGCACGGTCTTGGGGATGGTGACGACTCCCCCGGTGGGCACGAGCATGTGCGTTCCACGGAACGTGGTGAGGTCGCTGGTGACGAGGACCTCGGGCGCGCCGACGTCGAGGTAGGCGGTCCAGTGGCCGACCAGGTCGAGGCCGGCGGCGAGGGCCTGGCCGACACCGGGCGGGATGGTGACGAGGTACTCGGTGCGGTCGGAGAGGACATCGGCGAGGCGACGTACGGCGGTCTCGCGCGGGATGAGGTTGCGGTTGCGGGTGGTGGTCACTGCGGCTCCTGCTGACGGGCGGGCGGCGTGTGCACCCACGGGTGGACGTCGAAGGCGGGCGAGGGCTTGCGTCCACGGACGCCGGGCCGCTCCGGCGGCGGCACAAGGCTGATCCAGCCGTAGTCCTCCAGCTCGCCGAGGACCGCGGTCATGGACTCCATGTCCTGCGCCCACTTCCGACCCTTGAGGGCCTGCCAGGCCTGCCGGGCGGTGAACTGGGCCGAGGGGTCGGGGCGTCCGCGCAGCCAGGTGATGACGTCCCGGAGCGGGCCGAGTCTGCCCTCGCCGTCGGCGCCCATGAGGTCGAACACCGCCTTGGCGTGGACGATGAAGTACGGGGCCATGGCGAGGACGGCCGCCATCCGGTCCCGGGTGATCGTGGACGCTTCCGGGTTCTCGTAGACCGTGAGGCAGGCGGCGATGCGGATCAGCTGGCCGCGGAACTTGCCGGCCCAGTCGGCGACCTGGTGCAGGTCGCCGCCGGGCTTCCGCCGCTTGGCGAACCCGTTGTAGAACTCGCCGAACAGCTGTCGGGCGTCCGGGTCGAGGTCGAGCGTCAAGACCTCGCTGCGGTTCCACACGCGTTCGACCAGGGCGCGGATGCGCTTGGCGTAGGTGTCGGCGACCGCGTGGGGTACGGGCGGGGAGTCGAAGGTGTCTTCCTCGGTGGCGGCGGGCCGGCCGTACAGGAAGCGGCCGAGCAGTCCGTTCTCTCGGAACTCGGGGTTCTTCTTCTCCAGGCCCGTGAACACGCCGGGTTGCACGATGAGCCCGATGGCAAGGAACGTGCTCGACATGCGCGCGGAGCTTCGGCCGGTGCGGTCGATGGTGTAGGGGCTGCCGGTGTACGCCTCCAGCAGGAGATCGGTGTTCGCCTTCCCGTTGTTGCCGTACAGGCCCCCCGCCACCTTGATGAGGCCTCCCTCGGAAGCGAGCAGCCCGATCCGGCCGCCCTGCCCGTGCATCACCTTGGCGATGGCCTCCAACGTGGCGTCGCGGATGAGCAGGCGCGGCAGCTCGGGCTGCTCGCCGAGCTCCAGCAGCTTGACCCGGGCGGCCTCGGCGTCCGCGAGGGCGTTGTCGGGCTTCTCGCTGGCGGCCTTCTGTTCGGCCTTGGCCATCTGGCCTTGCGTGATCCGGATCTCCTGGGCCGTGGCCTCAACTTGTGGGCGGGCGGCCTCGATCAAGTCGTCTTCGATCTCGCGCAGCGGTGCTGCGGCCGCGTTGAGCGCGGGGGTCTTCTTCTCCGAAGAGTCGGCGAGTGCGGCGAGGTACAGGGCCGTCGACTCGTACCAGTCGGCCTTCACCCGCACTCGGCGCCGGCCGCCGGTGGCGGCGGAGATGGTGGCGAGGGCGGCGAACGCGACCAGGTCGGGCGGCACCTGGAGGGAGGCGGCGTTGGCGGTGACGAACGCGCCGAGTTCGCCCAGGTGCTCGACGGGGAACGGCGGCAGGGGCCGGGCGTCGAGGCGGACCGGCTCGTCCCACCCGCCATCCTCGGATCGCATCCCAGAAATCCCAGAATGGCCGAAGGGGTCCGCAGGCTGGGACGGCCTCGGGATTCTGGGATTTGTGGGACGCACATCGACAGGCACCAGGTCCGTGTAACCGAGTTCGGCGGCGAGGTGGTCGGAGACGTCCTTGCCTGCGGCGGGCTCGACGACCCGGTGCGGGATCCCGGCTTGCTGCAGGGAGGCCGCGACCTGGGCGGCGTGCGCGCGGCCGGGCTCGTCCCGGTCGGCAACGACGACCACTTCGCCGGCGCCGTGCAGATGACGGGTGTGGTCGTCGGTCCACTTCCCGGCGCCGCCCGAGTTGCAGGTCGCCACAACGCCGATGGCGGCGAGGTTGTCGACGTCCTTCTCGCCCTCGACGACCAGGACCAGGCCGCCGACCGCAACCTCGGCGCGGACCTGCGGCAGGCGGTAGGGCACGCGGCGGATGCCCTTGACGCTGGGCGCTCCGTCCGCGGCGTACTGGCGGAACGTCTTGGGGGAGTAGCGCACGACGGTGTAGAGCAGCGTGCCGTTCTCGTCGCAGTACGGGTATTCGGCGACCTTCACGGGCCGGTCGTTCCTCTTCTCGCGGGGCTCGTCGTGCAGGTCGGCGAGCGTGAGTCCGAGGGCGGCGACGATGTCCTCGGTGGGGCATCCGGCGTGGCAGTGCACGACGACGTCGGCGCCGCGGCTGCCGCGCCCGACGGACAGGGACGGGCTGTTGTCGTCGTGGGCGGGGCACTGCCACGAGCGGCCGGTGTGGTCGCTACGGCTGCCTGCGGCGACGAGGGCGTCGTGGACGCGGTCGAGGGCACTCACCATGCGGTCACCTCCTTCTCGGTGGTTCGGCGCTTCGTGAATCGGAGGCGGAGCTCCCACAGCTGCCATCCGGCAGCGGACAGTCGGCGCAGCTCTGCGCGGGTCTCGCGTGGGGTGAGGCCGTACGGGGAGGGCCCGAGGACCCCCGCCGGGTCGGCGGGGGCCTCGGTGGTGGTGCGGTGGTTCACTCGTCCTCGCCCGGGGCGGCGAACAGCTCGGGGCGGGTGTACTCCGCGACCGCCAGGGCGACGGAGGCGTGAAGGCCTTCGCCGGTGCTGCGGGCAGCCTCGGCAGGGGTGAGCCCGTCGGCCTGGCCGCCCTCGACGTGTCGGCGGACGGTCTCGCGGATGAGGTGGTCGGCCACGAGGTAGAGCGGGTTCGACGCGCGGTTGGCGTTGCTCCAGTCGCTCTGGTCACAGAACGGGTCGATGTCCTCGACCATCTCGGCAGCCGCGATGATCAGGCGGAATGCGATCTGGCGCGGGGTGAGGCTGCCGGGGGCGCTGGCCGCGGTGAGCGCGTTTCTGATCGCCTGCTCGGCAAGCCGGACCCCGGCCGGCAGGACTTCGGCCGCCGGCGGGCACGAGGGGGTGCCGCAGGACTTGAGTACCTGGCCGTCGAGCGTGACGGCCCACGGCCGGAGCGGCACGTCCGGCCCCGGGTCGATGCCGTGCACGGCGCATTCGCCGCCTTCGAGCTGCAGCTCGGTGTTCTGCCCGGCCGGGGCAGCCGGCAGTGCGAGGGCGAGTTCGGCTATGGCGGCGAGTGCCGGACGGGTGGTGCGCCGGTCGGCGTCGTGCCACAGGTGCTCACCCGTGAGGGCGATCAAGTCGGTCGGGGTGGTGGTCTTGATGGTGCTGGTCGTACCCTGCATCTGAAGCTCCTTCGACGGCGGCGCACTGGGTTCACGGCCCGCGCCGCCGTTCGGCTGTCTGGTGATGGACGGTGCTTCGTGGCCTTCAGCAGAGTGGCAACTCTGTTGGAGGCCTTCTTCGTTAGGCCGCGGCGAGGTCGCCGCTCAGCCACTTCTCCACGTCGCTTCGGCGGTAGCGGACACGGCCGCCGCGGCCCGGCGTGAGCTTGGTGTAGGGGATTCCGATGCCCTGGTAGCGGTGGTTGGCGAGGGTGCCCGGCGTCAGCTTGGCGAGCTTCGCCGTCTCGGCGGGAGTGAGCCACTCCTCGCGGGCACTGCGCAGGCGGACAGCTTCGGAGGGGATGGACATAGCCACTCCTGTCTGAATAACGCAGATGGATACTTGCGTTACCCCGGTACTTCCCGAGATGATGACGACGGTAGCCGACGCGGCAACGTGCCGCAAGGATCCAGTCAGTTGTCTGGAAAATGCAGACTGATACCGTCGAGATCATGGCGACAGGACGGATGGAAATGGGACCGACCGGACGCATGGTGGCGGCGAACCTCCGCCAACTGCGTGAGGCGAAAGGGTTGAGCCTTCGGGCGCTTGCCGCTGAGGTGCAGCGCCTCGGTCACAGCCTCAGCCCTGATGCGATCAACAAGATCGAAAATGGGCGCCTGCTCGGCGCGGAGCAGGAAGGAATGTCGTCGCCGCCGGTTCGACGGATGGACGTTGACGACCTTGTAGCCCTGGCGCTTGCGCTGGGGGTCACGCCCAATCGCCTGCTTCTTCCTGACCCGAGTTGGGAGGGAGAGGTTTCTCTCGCGCCCGAGGTGACCCACGAGAGCGGGGTCGCTTGGCAATGGGCAACGGGGGAGCGCCCTCTTCTGGATCCGAATGCGACGGAGCGCGTTCGCCGGGCCGAGACGGCGAAGTTCACGGCAGCCAACAGGCTTCCGGGAGTCTCGCCCGACCAGGTGAGTCGAGCCATGGCGACGCTCGCGAGCTGGAGTGAAGGGGCCACGCTTCGAACGGTCGAGGCGGCCAAGCCCTTCCTGTCGAAGGAGGATGAGGGTGGCGAGGGTCTGGATTGAGGACCGGTCGACGCAGAAGGACTACATCACCGCGATGGAGCGGTGGCGGGCGGCGAAGAAGGCCGGCAGCAAGCGGGCGGCGCCCGGCCGGTGGCGGGTCCGGTGGTACGACCCGAACGGTGACCCGAAGGCGAAGACTTTCGGCACGCTCCCAGCCGCCGAGAAGCACCAGCAGGACACGTTGGAGCGGCTCGACAAGGGCAGCTACCGCGACCCGAAGCAGGGCAAGACCCTGTTCTCGGACGTGACCACCGCATGGTTCGGGGCGCTCCGTCGGCCCGGTGAGCGGACCAAGGACGACTACCGCGAGCTGCTGGACCTGTACGTCCTGCCGAAGTGGGGGACGTGGCCGGTCGCGTCGATCCGGTGGGAGGACGTCTCGGAGTGGCTGACCGAGCTGTGCAACACGCCCGGCAAGCGCGGCAAGCCGCTCTCGCCGGCCCGTATCGCGAAGATCCACCTGGTCTTCGGCATGGTGCTCAAGTACGCCGTGAAGACGGGGAAGATCGCCACGAGCCCCGCCGTCGATCACGAGCTACCGCAGGACGAGGACGACGAGGATCACGTCTACCTCACGCACGACCAGGTCGAGGCGCTGGCCGCCGCCGCGGGTGAGTACGCGCTGCTGCTGCTGGTGCTGGCCTACTGTGGGATCCGGTGGGGAGAGGTGTCGGCGCTGAAGGCCGGCCGCGTGCAGGTGTCTACGCGGCGGCTGCGGATCGTGCAGGCCTACACGCGCAAGCGCGGCGGCGGGCTGCTGCTCAAAGACGTGAAGAACCACGAGAAGCGGTCCGTTCCCCTGCTCGGGTCGCTGGTCGCGGACCTGCGGGACGCGCTCAAGGGCAAGGGGCGGGAGGCGCTCCTGTTCACCGGCCGGGATGGCGAGCCGATGGGTTACTGGGAGTTCCGCTCAACCATCTTCGACCCGGCGGTGAAGGCGGCCGGACTCGAAGGCCTCGGCCTCACTCCGCACAAGCTCCGGCACACGGCGGCCTCACTGGCCATCGCGGCCGGTGCGGACGTAAAGGTGGTGCAGCAGATGCTCGGCCACAAGTCGGCGGCCATGACGTTGGACGTGTACGGGCACCTGTTCCCGGACCGCCTCGACGAGGTTGCGAATGCCCTCGATGCGGGCCGCGCGTCCGCACTGGCGGCCAGGACTGCGCTCGCCGCGTAGCAAGGCAGCCGGATCCATGTGTACAAAATGCGTACTGCCCGCCCGGTGGGGACCGGACGGGCAGTAGAAGAAGGCCTATGAGCTGGCACTTCTGGTGAAGCTAGGTGCACCGCACCCGCGTGGCGAACGCAGGCCGCGTGCGGTGCGAGTCTCATACGTCTCGGGGTCCGGGTAGAGGGCCGGATCGTCCCGAGGCGGTGTCGGGGGTCGCAACCCCCGGGGGCGTCAGGCCTGGACGGCGGTGTTGACGCGCTTGGTGATGGCCGACTTCTTGTTGGCGGCCTGGTTGGCGTGGATGACGCCCTTGCTCACGGCCTTGTCCAGCGCCTTGGAGGCGGCGCGGGCCAGCTCGACGGCCTTCTCGGTCTCGCCGGCGGCAGCGGCCTCACGGGCCTTGCGCAGGGCGGTCTTCAGCGAGGACTTGACGGCCTTGTTGCGCAGGCGCGCCTTCTCGTTGGTCTTGTTGCGCTTGATCTGGGACTTGATGTTCGCCACGAAGGAGCCTCAGTCTGTCTAAAGATTTCGAACGGGATCGCACCGGCGGCCGTCGGTCCAGCTGAGAGGGCATGCCGAGGCCAGGTGCAGCAGCCCACGCTACCAGGGGCCCGCCGCCCGTCCCAAACCGGCTGCCGGCCGCCCCGAACCGGGCTCCCCATCCCGAACCGGGCTCTCCGCCGCCCCTCCCACGCCGGACTGCCGGCCGCTACGCCTCGAGCAGCGGCTCGCCGTAGTGCTCGACCTCGGGGAACGGCCGGTAGTAGTGGTGCAGGAGCTCACGCCAGCGCTGGTACTCGGGGGAGGTGCGGAACCCCTCCGTGTGGTCGGCGAGCGTCTCCCATTCCACTTGCAGCAGGAAGCGCGAGCCGCGGCCCTCGTCGAGGCAGCGCCGCAGCGCCAGGGAGCGGAAGCCGCGCTGGACGGCGATCAGCGGTCGGGCCTCGGTGAAGGCGGCGAGGAACTCGTCCTCCCGGCCGGGGAGGACGTCGAGCAGGGCGTTTTCGAGGATCACGGGAGGCCATCCTGCCGCCGGGCAGCGGCGAGCGGAAGGCCGGCGGACGGACCGGACGGTGCCCGAACGGCAGCCCGGCCCGCGCTCATGGGAAGATGGGAGGAACTATTTCGATCGGACGAGACTGTCCGGTCCCCGGGAAACCGGTCAGCGATGACCCGGACACCCCCGGCCCCGGACCAACGGAGAATCGGACCAAGGTGCCCGCGACCCCCAGCAATGTGCCAGAGCCCAGCCGTACCGACCCGGCGCTGATCCGCAACTTCTGCATCATCGCCCACATCGACCACGGCAAGTCGACGCTCGCAGACCGGATGCTGCAGATCACCGGCGTCGTCGACCCCCGGCAGATGCGTGCCCAGTACCTCGACCGCATGGACATCGAGCGTGAGCGCGGCATCACCATCAAGTCGCAGGCGGTCCGCCTCCCGTGGGCGCCGAAGACCGGGCCGAACGCCGGGTCCACGCACATCCTCAACATGATCGACACCCCCGGCCACGTGGACTTCACGTACGAGGTGTCCCGCTCCCTCGCCGCGTGCGAGGGCACCATCCTGGTGGTCGACGCGGCCCAGGGCATCGAGGCGCAGACCCTCGCCAACCTGTACCTGGCGCTGGAGAACGACCTCACGATCATCCCGGTGCTGAACAAGATCGACCTGCCGGCCGCCCAGCCGGAGAAGTACGCGGCGGAGATCGCGCACATCATCGGCTGCGACCCCGCCGACGTGCTCCAGGTCAGCGCCAAGACCGGTCTCGGCGTCGAGGACCTGCTGGACCACATCGTCAACACCATCCCGGCCCCGGTCGGCGTCAAGGACGCCCCGGCCCGCGCGATGATCTTCGACTCGGTGTACGACTCCTACCGCGGCGTGGTCACCTACGTCCGTGTCGTGGACGGCCAGCTCACCAAGCGCGAGCGCATCGCGATGATGTCCACCGGCGCGACCCACGAGCTGCTGGAGATCGGCGTCATCTCGCCCGAGCCGAAGGTCGCCGACGGCCTCGGTGTCGGCGAGGTGGGCTACATCATCACCGGTGTGAAGGACGTCCGGCAGTCCAAGGTCGGTGACACGATCACCTCGATGCACAAGGGTGCCACCGAGCCGCTCGGCGGTTACAAGGACCCGCGCCCGATGGTGTTCTCCGGCCTGTACCCGCTGGACGGCTCGGACTACCCGCTGCTGCGCGACGCCCTGGACAAGCTGCGCCTGAACGACGCCGCCCTGGTGTACGAGCCGGAGACCTCGGTCGCGCTCGGCTTCGGCTACCGCTGCGGCTTCCTCGGCCTGCTGCACCTGGAGATCATCCGGGAGCGCCTGGAGCGCGAGTTCAACCTCGACCTGATCTCCACCGCCCCGAACGTGGTCTACCGGGTGATCATGGAGGACGGCACCGAGCACACCGTCACCAACCCGAGCGAGTTCCCGGCCGGCAAGATCGCCGAGGTCTACGAGCCGGTCGTGCGCGGCACGATCCTCGCGCCCAACGAGTTCGTCGGCGCGATCATGGAGCTGTGCCAGTCCCGCCGGGGCTCCCTGCAGGGCATGGACTACCTCTCCGAGGACCGGGTCGAGCTCCGCTACACCCTGCCGCTCGCGGAGATCGTCTTCGACTTCTTCGACCAGCTGAAGTCCAAGACCCGCGGCTACGCCTCCCTCGACTACGAGCCCATCGGCGAGCAGACCGCCGACCTGGTCAAGGTCGACATCCTGCTGCACGGCGACGCGGTGGACGCGTTCTCCGCGATCGTGCACAAGGACAAGGCCTACAACTACGGCGTGATGATGGCGGGCAAGCTGCAGAAGCTGATCCCCCGCCAGCAGTTCGAGGTGCCGATCCAGGCGGCCATCGGCTCCCGGGTGATCGCCCGTGAGACGGTCCGCGCGATCCGCAAGGACGTCCTCGCCAAGTGCTACGGCGGTGACATCTCGCGCAAGCGCAAGCTGCTGGAGAAGCAGAAGGAAGGCAAGAAGCGGATGAAGATGGTCGGCCGCGTGGAGGTCCCGCAGGAGGCCTTCATCGCCGCGCTGTCCACCGACGCCGAGGCGCCGAAGGACAAGAAGTAGCCGTACACCGGTAGCGGCAGCAGTCGGCGCAACGGAAGGGCCCGGGCACCCGCCCGGGCCCTTCCGCGTCTCCCGGCGACGGTCGTATCTCCCCGGCGACGGCCGCGCTCCCCGGCTACTTCAGCGCGCCGAGGACGACCGAGACGATCCCGGCCTTCGCCAGCCGCCCGGCGGTGCCGGTGAGGACGGTGGGCTTCATCGAGTCGTCCGGGTGGACCAGCTGGAGCAGCCCGTCCCGGCGGCCCAGGCTCAGGCACTGCACGACGTAGCGGAACGAGAACGGCTTCGCGGTGCGGCCGTCGAGCAGCCTGCCGACGTACTGGCCCTGCGGCAGGGCGGTGGCGCAGCCCATCCGCAGGGTGCCGACGCCGGGGACGGTGACCGCGGCGGCGTCGCCCACCACGTGGACGTCCGGGTGCGAGCGCGAGCGCAGGTGGTCGTCGACCAGGGCCCGGCCGCGCTCGTCCACGGCCAGCCCGGCCTGGGCGGCGAGCGGGTGCGGCTCCAGCGAGGCGGCCCACACGGTGAGGCCGGCCTCGATCGGGCCGGCGGTGGTGCGCAGCCCGTCGGGGGTGACCTCGGTGACGGTGGCGTTCTCGTGGACGGCGACGCCGAGCCGGTCGAGGACGCGCCGGATGTGGGCGCGGCCCTTGGGCGAGTAGGTGCCGCCGACCCGGCCGGCCGCGACGATCCGCACCCGCCAGTCGGGGTGGGCCTCGGCGAGTTCGGTGGCCAGTTCGATGCCGGTGGCGCCGCCGCCGACGACGGACAGGGTGCCGGGGTGTTCGGCCTCGCGGATCAGGCGCCGCACCTCGGTGGCGCGTTCCACGGGGTGGGCGTGTTCGGCGGCGCCGGGGACGTCGTGCCAGGCGGTGCGGCTGCCGAGGGCGTAGACGAGGGTGTCGTAGCCGAGGCTGGTGCCGTCGTCCAGGGCGACCTTCCGCCCGGCGAGGTCGAGTTCGACGGCGCGGGCCCGGCGGTGTTCGATCGTACGGCCGCGGGCCAGGTCGGCGATGGCGGGCCAGTCGCGGCCGCGGCCGGCTGCCGCCTCGTGCTGGCGGATGCGGTGCAGGAGCCGTTCCTCGGGGGCGACCAGGGTGACGCGGTGGTGGCGTCCGGCGCCCTTGGCCGCGGTGAGTCCGGCGTAGCCGGCGCCCAGGACGACGATCCGCTTCCCGGTGCTGCTGGTGCTGCTGCTCATCTCGTCCGCCTCCTGTTCCGTGCGCCCTCGTGGGGCGCTGTTCGGGAAGGGGACGACGCAGCCGGTCGGGATGTGACCGTGACCCGCGTCACGGCATCGTGGGGTCGGGGCCAGGGTCAGGGTCAGGGGGCGGTGACCGGGCTGATCCGGCCGAGCTTCTCGGGGTTGACCACGACGTACGCGTCGGTGATCCGTCCGTCGACCACGGCGAAGGCGAGCACTCCGCCGACGGCGCCGGTGGTCCGCTCGTACCAGACCAGTCCCGGTTCGCCGTTGACCACGGCGGGGCCGATGGCCACGTCGGGGGTGAACCACTTGGCGACCAGGCCGGCCACCAGGCGGGCCACCTTGTCGGCGCCGTGGACCGGTCGGGCGGCGGCGCGGACGATGCCGCCGCCGTCGGCGTGCCAGACCACGTCGGGGTCGAGGACCTCCATCAGGCCGAGGATGTCGCCGCGGGCGGTGGCGGAGGCGAAGGCCTCGACGGCCCGGCGGTGTTCGGCCGGGTCGGCGCTGCCGGTGTGCCGGCTGCCGTCCTTGACGCGGCGGCGGGCCCGGGAGGCGAGCTGGCGGGTGGCGTCGGGGGTGCGGTCCAGGGAGGCGGCGATGTCCTCGAAGCCGACCGCGAAGACGTCGTGCAGCACGAAGGCGGCCCGTTCGGCGGGGGAGAGCTGTTCCAGGACGGCGAGCAGGGCGAGCGAGACGGACTCGCTGCGTTCGGCGAGTTCGGCGGGGGTGTCGGGGCCGTCGGCGTAGGAGACGGCGGGCTCGGGCAGCCACTCGCCGTAGTAGGCCTCCCGGCGGGCGCGGGCGGAGCCGAGCTGGTCGTAGCAGAGCCGGGTGACGACGGTGGTCAGGTAGGCGCGCGGGTCGGCGACGGCGGTGCGGTCGGTGGCCTGCCAGCGCAGCCAGGCGTCCTGCAGGACGTCCTCGGCGTCGGTGAAGGAGCCGAGCAGCCGGTAGGCGACGGAGCCCAGGTAGCGGCGGTTGGCCTCGAAGGCGTCCGGGGCGGTCGGGGGCTGCTCGTCGATCACGCACCCAAGGTAGCGCCCGTCGGCACGCATGGCGACAAGCCGGGGCGCGGCGACGAGAGGCCGCGGGAACGCGAAGGCCGGGGCGGAAGGTCCCGCCCCGGCCCGTGTACCTGGCGCCGCGTCAGTCCACCTCGGCCACGGCCTCCGCGAACTGCGCCTGGTAGAGCCGGGCGTAGGCGCCGCCGGCGGTGATCAGCTCGTCGTGCGAGCCCTGTTCCACGATCGACCCGTTCTCCATCACCAGGATCACGTCGGCGTCCCGGATGGTGGAGAGCCGGTGGGCGATCACGAAGCTGGTGCGGCCGGTGCGCAGCCGGGCCATGGCCCGCTGGATCAGTACCTCGGTGCGGGTGTCGACGGAGCTGGTGGCCTCGTCCAGGACCAGGATGGACGGCTGGGCGAGGAAGGCCCGGGCGATGGTGATCAGCTGCTTCTCGCCGGCGCTGACGCCGGCGCCGTCGTCGTCGATGACGGTGTCGTAGCCGTCCGGCAGGGTGCGGACGAAGCGGTCGACGTGGGCGGCCTTGGCGGCCTCGACGACCTGTTCGCGGGTGGCGCCCTGGGAGCCGTAGGCGATGTTGTCGGCGATGCTGCCGCCGAACAGCCAGGTGTCCTGGAGGACCATGCCGATGCCGGAGCGCAGGTCCTCGCGGGACATGGCGGCGATGTCGACGCCGTCGAGGGTGATCCGTCCGGAGCTGACCTCGTAGAACCGCATCAGCAGGTTGACGAGGGTGGTCTTGCCGGCGCCGGTGGGGCCGACGATGGCGACGGTCTGGCCGGGTTCGACCTTGAGCGAGAGGTCGTCGATGAGCGGCTTGTCGGGGTCGTAGCGGAAGGAGACGTCCTGGAAGGCGACCCGGCCGTGGACGGTGTCGGGCTTCTCGGGCATGGCCGGTTCGGGGCTCTGCTCGGGGGCGTCGAGGAGTTCGAAGACGCGCTCGGCGGAGGCGACCCCGGACTGCACCAGGTTGGCCATGCTGGCGACCTGGGTGAGCGGCTGGCTGAACTGCCGCGAGTACTGGATGAACGCCTGGACGTCGCCGATGGACAGGGCGCCGCTGGCCACCCGCAGGCCGCCGACGACCGCGACCAGCACGTACTGCAGGTTGCCGATCAGCATCATCGCGGGCTGGATGATGCCGGAGATGAACTGGGCCCGGTAACTGGCCTGGAACAGCGCCTCGTTGTGCTCGCGGAAGGTCTCGGCGGATTCGCGCCGGCGGCCGAACACCGTGACCAGGGTGTGGCCGGTGTACATCTCCTCGACGTGGGCGTTGAGTTGGCCGGTGGACTTCCACTGCTGGACGAACTGTGGCTGCGCCCGCTTGCCGACCTTGGTGGCGACGACCACCGAGACCGGGACCGAGACCAGGGCGATCACCGCGAGCAGCGGCGAGATCCAGAACATCATCGCGAGCACACCGACCACGGTGAGCAGCGAGTTGACGACCTGTCCCATGGTCTGCTGCATGGACTGGCCGATGTTGTCGATGTCGTTGGTGACCCGGCTGAGCACTTCGCCGCGCGGCTGCTTGTCGAAGTAGCTGAGCGGCAGGCGGGCGAGTTTGGCCTCGACGTCCTGGCGCAGCCGGTAACCGGCGCGCTGGATGGCCGTGGTGGCGAGCCGGCCCTGGAAGATGCCGAAGACGGCGGAGGCGACGTAGATGCCGAGGACCCAGAGCAGGACGGACCCGATGGCGCCGAAGTCCATGCCCTGGCCGGGGGTGAAGTCGACGGCGGAGAGCAGGTCGGCGACGCCGCCCTCGCCGTGGGCGCGCAGCCCGTCGATGACCTGGGCCTTGGTGGTGCCGGGCTGGAAGCGGGCGCCGATGACGCCGGCGAAGATCAGGTCGGTGGCGTCGCCGAGGACCTTGGGGCCGATGACGGCGCAGCCGATGCCGAGCACGCCGAGGACCAGGACGCCGGCGAGCAGGGTGCGTTCGGGGCGCAGCAGGCCGAGGACGCGTTTGCCGGAGCCCTTGAAGTCCATGGACTTCTCGGTGCCCTGGCCGCCCATGAAGCGGCCGGGGCCGGCGGGGCCGCGGCGGGCGGCGGCGGCCTGGGAGTCGCTGGGCAGGTCGGCGTCGGCCTTCTTCAGGTCGGCCTGCGCTCTGTCCGCCGCTGCGGGCTTTCCTGGCGTGGTCACGCCGCCTCCTGCTCGGTGAGCTGGGAGAGCACGATCTCCCGGTACGTCGGGTTGTCGGTCATCAGTTCGTGGTGGGTGCCGGTGCCGACGATGGCGCCCTCGTCGAGGACGATGATCCGGTCGGCGTCGCGGATGGTGGAGACGCGCTGGGCGACGATCAGGACGGTGGCGTCGGCGGTCTCGCGGGCGAGGGCCTTGCGCAGTTTGGCGTCGGTGGCGTAGTCGAGGGCGGAGAAGGAGTCGTCGAAGAGGTAGACGGAGGGCTTGCGGACGAGGGCCCGGGCGATGGCGAGGCGCTGGCGCTGGCCGCCGGAGACGTTGCTGCCGCCCTGGGCGATGGGGGCGTCCAGGCCTTCGGCGAGCTTCTCGACGAACTCCTTGGCCTGGGCGATCTCCAGGGCGTGCCAGAGTTCCTCGTCGGTGGCGTCGGGCCGGCCGTAGCGGAGGTTGCTGGCGACGGTGCCGGAGAAGAGGTAGGGCTTCTGCGGGACGATGCCGACGTGGTCGGCGATGGTGTCGGCGCCGAGTTCGCGCACGTCGACGCCGTCCAGCAGGACCTGGCCGGAGGTGGCGTCGAAGAGGCGGGGGACGAGGCCGAGCAGGGTGGACTTGCCGCTGCCGGTGGAGCCGATGATGGCGGTGGTCTCGCCGGGGCGGGCGGTGAGGTCGATGCCGCGCAGGACGGAGGCTTCGGCGCCGGGGTAGCGGAAGTCGACGTCGCGCAGTTCGAGGTTGCCGCGGCGGGTCACGGCGGTGACGGGAGCGGTGGGCGGGACGACGCTGGACTCGGTGCCGAGGACGTCCTGGACGCGTTCGGCGCAGACCTCGGCGCGGGGCACCATCATGAACATGAAGGTGGCCATCATGACGCTCATCAGGATCTGCATCAGGTAGGAGAGGAAGGCGGTGAGCGCGCCGATCTCCATGTCGTGGTCGGCGATGCGGTGGGCGCCGAACCAGAGCACGGCGACGCTGGAGACGTTCACGACGAGCATGACGGCCGGGAACATGACGGACATCAGCCGGCCGACGCGGCGGGCGACGTCGGTGAGGTCCTCGTTGGCGTCGGCGAAGCGGGCCTGTTCCTGGCCGTCCTTGACGAAGGCGCGGATGACCCGGATGCCGGTGATCTGTTCGCGCAGGACCCGGTTCACCGTGTCGATCTTCTCCTGCATGCTGCGGAACTTGGGGCGCAGCGCGCGGACCAGCAGGACGACGACGACGGCGAGGGCCGGGATGACGGCGAGCAGCAGGCCGGAGAGCGGGACGTCCTGGTTGAGGGCCATGATGATGCCGCCGACGCACATGATGGGTGCGGCGACCATGAGCGTGAAGCTCATCAGGGCGAGCATCTGGACCTGTTGGACGTCGTTGGTGGTGCGGGTGATCAGGGAGGGCGCGCCGAACTGGCCGACCTCGCGGGCGGAGAAGCTCTGCACCTGGTCGAAGACGGCGGCGCGGACGTCCCGGCCGAAGGCCATGGCGACGCGGGCGCCGATGTAGACGGCGCCGATCGAGCAGAGCGCCTGGACGATGGTCACGCCGATCATCACCCCGCCGACGCGCAGGATGTAGCCGGTGTCGCCCTTGATCACGCCGTCGTCGATGATGTCGGCGTTGAGCGTGGGCAGGTACAGCGCGGCGAGGGTGGACACCAGCTGGAGGACCACCAGCAGGGTGATCGGTCGGGAGTAGGGGCGCAGGTACGCCCGGAGCAGTCTGATCAGCACTAGCACACTCTTGTCGTCGCCGGTCGGGTTCGCACCCCGATTCTCGTTGTTCTGTAGCGTCGTACGAGCCATTCGGCGTGTGGGAACCTGAGGTTTGCCGGGCTTTTGCCGAACGGCCCGGCAGCTTCGCCGGCACCGGTCACCGGAGGCACGGGGGTGTGCCAGGAGGCGTCGCCCTCTTACGGAATGACCGGTTTCCCCCTAGGCTGCTGGTTGCCCCCTTGTTACCGACCGGTACCGTCCGCGTGAACCGGGGCCCGGCGACCGCCCCCACGGACGCCGCGAACAATCCCTCAGACGGCCACCCGCCCCCGGAGGTCTCGTTGAGTTCCGCGCAGTCCCTGATCGACTCCGGCAGGCCCGACCTCGTCGCCGGGCGCCCCGCCTCCGTCGCCCACCTGTTCCTGGAGCGGGTCGCCGCGACCCCGAACGCCGAGGCCTACCGCCACCCCGCACCGGTCGACGACCAGGCCGCGGACGGCGCACCCGGCGCCGAGCAGTGGCGCTCGCTGACCTGGGCGCAGACCGCGACGCGGGTCAAGGCGGTGGCCGCCGGCCTGATGGCGCTCGGCATCCGCCCGGAGGACCGGGTCGCCCTGGCCTCCTCCACCCGGATCGAGTGGATCCTCGCCGACCTCGGCGCCATGTGCGCGGGCGCGGCGATCACGACCGTCTACCCGAGCACCAACGCGGACGAGACCGCGTTCATCCTCTCCGACTCGGGCTCCCGTGCGCTGTTCGCGGAGAACGCCGCCCAGCTGGCCAAGGCCGTCGAGCAGATCGGTCAGCTGCCCGAGCTGCGCACGGTCGTGCTGTTCGACGCGCCCGAGGGTGCCCCGGAGGGCGAGCCGGAGACGGGCGGCCTGGACGTGCTCACCCTCGCCGAGCTGGAGCGGCGCGGCGCCGAGTACCTGGAGCAGCACCCGGACGCGGTGGAGAAGGCCGTCGACGGGCTCGGCAAGGAGCAGCTGGCCACCCTGATCTACACCTCCGGCACCACCGGCCGTCCCAAGGGCGTGCGCCTGGTGCACGACTGCTGGGCGTACGAGGGCCGGGCGCAGGAATCCAGTGGGCTGCTGCGCTCCGACGACGTGCAGTTCATGTGGCTGCCGCTGTCGCACGTGTTCGGCAAGACGCTGATCTCCGGGCAGATCGCCACCGGCCACGTGATGGCGGTGGACGGCCGGGTGGACCGGATCATCCACAACCTGCCGGTGATCCGGCCGACCATCATGGCTTCGGCGCCGCGCATCTTCGAGAAGGTCTACAACGGCATCGCGGGCAAGGCCCGGGCCGAGGGCGGCGCCAAGTACAAGATCTTCCTGTGGGCGGCCAAGGTGGCCCGGGAGCACGCCCGGGCCGTCCAGGAGAGCCGGATCGCCACCGGCACCGGCACCGCCCCGCTGGGCCTGCGGGTGCAGCACGCGCTGGCCGACAGACTGGTGTACGCGAAGATCCGGGCGGCCTTCGGCGGCCGGCTGCGCGGGGCCGTCTCCGGCAGCGCGGCGCTGGCCCCGGAGATCGGCTACTTCTTCCTCGGCGCCGGGGTGCCGATCCTGGAGGGCTACGGCCTGAGCGAGACCAGCGCCGGCTCCTGCGTCAACCGCGAGGAGGACGTGCGGATCGGCACGGTGGGCCGCCCGCTGCCCGGCACCGAGGTGCGGATCGCCGAGGACGGCGAGATCCTGCTGCGCGGCCCGGGCATCATGCGCGGCTACCACAACCTGCCGGAGAAGACCGCCGAGGTGCTGGAGCCGGACGGCTGGTTCCACACCGAGGACATCGGCGAGCTCAGCCCGGACGGCTTCCTGCGGATCACCGACCGCAAGAAGGACCTGTTCAAGACCTCCGGCGGCAAGTACGTGGCGCCCAGTGAGGTCGAGGGCCGGTTCAAGGCGGTCTGCCCGTTCGTCAGCAACATCCTGGTGATCGGCAACGGCCGCAACTACTGCACCGCGCTGATCGGCCTGGACGAGGCGGTCCTCATGCCGTGGGCCGCCGCGCACGGCCTGGCCGGCAAGTCGTACGCCGAGCTGGCCGCGGAGCCGGCCGTCCACGAGCTGATCGAGGGCTTCGTGAAGCGGCTCAACGCGGGGCTGCAGCGCTGGCAGACGATCAAGAAGTTCCACCTGCTGCCGCGCGACCTCGACGTCGAGCACGGCGAGCTCACCCCGAGCCTGAAGATCAAGCGCCCGGTGGTCGAGCGGACCTACGCCGACGCCGTCAGCGCGATGTACGCGGGCGCCAACGAGGCCTGAGCCCTCCCGTCCCGTACGGCCCGCGGGGAACGCCCGGGCCGTACGGGACAATGGGGTCATGCCCTCCGCACTCCCCGACGGCGAACCCGTGCCGTCCGACGGTTCCCTGCCCGCGCACGCCCTCGACGGGCTCGGCCGGCGGCCGTTCGGCTTCTACCTGCACGTGCCGTACTGCGCCAGCCGCTGCGGCTACTGCGACTTCAACACCTACACCGCGACCGAGCTGCGCTCCTCCGGGGCCGTCGCCTCCCAGGAGACGTACGCGGACAACGTGGTCGCCGAGATCCGGCTCGCCCGGAAGGTGCTCGGGGACGTCGACCTGCCGGTGCGGACCGTGTTCCTGGGCGGCGGCACCCCCACCCTGCTGCCCGCCCGGGACCTGGTGAAGATGCTCGCCGCGATCCGCGAGGAGTTCGGGCTCGCCGACGGCGCCGAGGTCACCACCGAGGCCAACCCGGAGTCCGTCGGCCCGGCCTACCTGGCCGAGCTGCGCGAGGGCGGCTACAACCGGATCTCCTTCGGCATGCAGAGCGCCCGGCCGCACGTGCTGCAGCTGCTCGACCGCCACCACACCCCGGGCCGCCCCGAGGCCTGCGTCGCCGAGGCCCGCGCGGCCGGCTTCGAACACGTCAACCTCGACCTGATCTACGGCACCCCCGGCGAGTCCGACGACGACTGGCGGGCCTCCCTGGACGCCGCGATCGGCGCCGGGCCCGACCACGTCTCCGCGTACTCCCTGATCGTGGAGGAGGGCACCCGGCTCGCCGCCCGGGTCAAGCGCGGCGAACTGCCGATGATCGACGACGACGTGCACGCCGACCGCTACCTCATCGCCGAGCAGGCGCTCGCCGCCGCCGGTTACCACTGGTACGAGGTCTCCAACTGGGCCACCACCCCCGAGGGCCGCTGCCGCCACAACGAGCTCTACTGGACCGGCGCCGACTGGTGGGGCGCCGGCCCGGGCGCCCACAGCCACGTCGGCGGCGTCCGCTGGTGGAACGCCAAGCACCCCGCCGCCTACGCCCAGGCCCTCACCGAGGGCCGCACCCCGGCCCTGGGCCGCGAGGTCCTGGCGGAGGAGGACCGCCGCGTCGAGCGCATCCTGCTGGAACTGCGCCTGGTCGAGGGCGTCTCCCTGGACCTCCTCACCGCCACGGGCCGCCGGGCCGCCGCCCGCGCCCTGGCCGACGGCCTCCTCGCCGCAGAGCCGTACGAGCAGGGCCGCGCCGCCCTGACCCTCCAGGGCCGGCTGCTCGCGGACGCCGTCGTGCGTGACCTGGTGGACTGACGTTCGTCAACGACCCGCTGGGTGCCCTTCTCGACACCTCGGAATTCCAGACCTACGCCTGACCCGGCAGCGTCACGAAGTCGATCAGTTCCTCGACCCGGCCCAGCAGTTCGGGCTCCAGGTCCTTGTAGCTGTCCACCTTCGAGAGGATGTGCTTCCAGGCCGCCGGGGTGTCCACCGGCCAGCCGAGGCGGCGGCAGGTGCCTTCCTTCCAGTCCTCGCCGCGGGGGACGGCGGGCCAAGCGGGGATGCCCACGGAGGAGGGCTTCACGGCCTGCCAGATGTCGATGTAGGGGTGGCCGACGACCAGGACCGACGCGCCGGTGACCTGGGCGGCGATGCGGTGCTCCTTGGTGCCCGGGAGCAGGTGGTCGACCAGGACGCCGAGGCGGCGGCCGGGGCCGGGGGCGAAGTCGGCGACGATCGCCGGGAGGTCGTCGATGCCGCGCAGGTACTCGACGACGACGCCCTCGATGCGCAGGTCGTCGCCCCAGACCCGCTCGACCAGTTCGGCGTCGTGCCGGCCCTCGACGTAGATGCGGGACTCGCGGGCGACCCGGGCGCGGGTGCCGGGGACGGCGATCGAGCCGGAGGCGGTGCGCCCGGGCGTACGGGCGGGAGCGGGGCCGGCCGGGCGGACCAGGGTCACCACGCGGCCCTCCAGCAGGAAACCGCGCGGGACCAGGGGGAAGACCCGGTGCTTGCCGAAGCGGTCCTCCAGGGTGACGGTGAACCCCTCGGCGGTCTTCTCGCAGCGCACCACCGCCCCGCAGAAGCCGGTCGCGGCCTCCTCGACCACCAGGTCCCGTTCGGCGGGCACCTCCGGGGCGGGGGTCTGTCCCCCAGCCCGGCGGCCGGGAGGTGCCCCCGTCTTCCACGGCGGGGTGAGGTCGGGTCCGTACCGGTGGCTGCGCATGAGGGCGACTATACGGACGGACCGTCACAGGCCCGGCGCGCCCCAGACCGGGAACCAGCGGCTCAGGTCCTTCTCCAGCCGCAGGTCGTTCCCCAGCATCGCGTTGACCTGAAGCTCCAGCGGGCTGTTGCGCTTCTCCCCGCCGCCGGGCATCGGGGCGAAGGGGTAGAAGGTGCCGCGCTTGTAGAGGTAGACCAGGGCCAGCGACTGCCCCTCGGCGTTGCGGAAGGCCACCAGGGAGCAGAGCAGCTGCGGTCCGAAGCCGTTCGCCTCCAGCTCGCTGTTGACCGCGTGCAGGTCGTTGACCAGCTCCGGAAGCTCCTCGGGGGTGTGCCGGGCGAGCAGCCAGGAGTAGCCGTAGCCGTCCTTGGAGGCCTCCACCGGGACGCCGCCGCGCTCGGTGTCGGCGTCCAGCAGCGCCCGTACCTGCTGTTCGACCTGGACGAAGGCCGCGCCCTCGACGGCCGCGAAGCAGACCGAGCCGAGCCCGGTGGGCAGGAATCCGGCGCCGGCCTCCAGGGTGAGCGCGGCGGACGGCACGCCGAACAGCTGGTCCAGGTCGGGCTTGACGGGCTTGGTGCGGCCGAACAGGGCGTCCAGGATTCCCACGGCGGTCCTTTCCTCGACAGGGGTCAGCGGCCGAGCTGTTCGGAGATCTTCGCCAGCTGCTCCAGGCGCTTCTCCAGCGTCGGGTGGGTGGAGAACAGCTGGGAGGCGGTCTCCCGGGCGTTCAGCGCGGGGGCGAAGTAGAAGGCGTTGTACGGCTGGGCCTGGCGCAGGTCCTTGCTGGGGATGGCCGCGATCTGCCCGGTCACCTTGGTGAGGGCCGAGGCGAGCGCGCTGGGCCGTCCGGTGAGCTGGGCGGCGGCGCGGTCGGCGGCCAGTTCGCGGTAGCGGGAGAGGAGCCGGGTGAGCAGGAAGCTGATCGCGTAGACGACCATCGAGACCAGCGGGATGATCAGGGCCACGATGGCCGCGTTCTGGTCGTTGTTGTTGCGGCCGCCACCCATGAACCCGCCGTACACGGCGATCCGGGTCATCGCACCGGCGAGGACGCCGAGGAAGCCGGCGATCGTCATCACCGCGACGTCCCGGTGGGCGACGTGGGACAGCTCGTGGGCGAGGACGCCCTCCAGTTCCTCCGGCTCCAGCCGGCGCAGCAGGCCGGTGGTGACGCAGACCACCGCGTTCTGCGGGTTGCGGCCGGTGGCGAAGGCGTTCGGCATGTCGTTGTCGGCGACCGCCACGCGGGGTTTGGGCATGTCGGCCAGCGCACAGAGCCGGTCGATCGTGCCGTGCAGCTGGGGAAACTCCTCCGGGGACACCTGGTGGGCGCCCATCGCCCGTTCGGTGATCCTGTCGCTGAACCAGAACTGGGCCACGAACAGCCCGCCGGAGATCAGGACGATCAGCGGCCACGCGCCGCGCAGCAGCGCGATCAGCAGGCCGGTGAAACCGACGTACAGCAGCCCGATCACGAACATCGTCACGACCATGCGGCTGGTCAGGCCGCGGTCGGGCGCGAAGCGGGTGGGTTGGCCCGAGCTCGACATCGCTTGCTCCTCCATTCGCCGTCGCTTCCGATGCTGCCACCCGGACGGCCCCGGGGCACCACCCCCGCGCCGGGAACCGTGAACGGTCGCCGCCGTGCGGGCCGTACCCGGAACTGCGGGCAGGATCACCCCGGGCGGGCCGTTCCTGCCGTAGGACCCGGGCCTTACACTGGCAGGTACGGTTCTGGCACTCGTGTGTTCAGAGTGCCAAGACCGGGGCCTCCCGGGGGCGGCCCGTGGCAGTACTGCAGGGACACACAGACGGACAACGTGCGAAGACGGAGGTGCGTGCCCCATGGCCGGAGAGGTCCGCCAGCTGGACGACCGCAAGCTCGCGGTGCTTCGCGCGATCGTGCAGGACTACGTGGGCACCGAGGAGCCGGTCGGCTCCAAGGCCCTGGTGGAGCGGCACAACCTCGGGGTCTCGCCGGCGACCGTCCGCAACGACATGGCGGCGCTGGAGGAGGAGGGCTACATCCACCAGCCGCACACCAGCGCCGGGCGGATCCCGACCGACAAGGGGTACCGCCTCTTCGTCGACAAGCTCGCCGAGGTCAAGCCGATGAGCGCCCCCGAGCGCCGGGCGATCCGGCACTTCCTGGACGGCGCGGTCGACCTGGACGACGTGGTCGCGCGCACCGTGCGGCTGCTCGCCCAGCTGACCCGCCAGGTCGCGGTGGTGCAGTACCCGTCGCTGTCGCGCTCCACCGTCCGGCACATCGAGCTGGTGGCGCTGGCCCCGGCGAAGGTGATGCTGGTGCTGATCACCAACACCGGCCGGGTCGAGCAGCGGATGGTCGACTGCCCGGGCCCGGTCGGCGAGACGGTCCTGGCGGACCTGCGGGCCAGGATCAACACCAGAGCCGCCGGACGGCGCCTCCCGGAGGTCCCCGGGCTGCTGGAGGAACTTCCGGCGATGTTCGAGCAGGCCGACCGGCCGACCGTCAGCACGGTCCTGGCGACGCTGTTCGAAACGCTCGCGGAACAGAACGAGGAGCGGATCATGCTGGCCGGGACGGCCAACCTGACCCGCTTCGGCCACGACTTCCCGCTCACCATCCAGCCGGTGCTGGAGGCTCTGGAGGAGCAGGTCGTCCTGCTCCGCCTCCTGGGTGAGACCACGGACGCCGCGATGACGGTCAGGATCGGCCGGGAGATCGCCTACGAGGGGTTGAATTCCACCTCGGTGGTGTCGGTCGGTTACGGTTCGGGCGACGAGAGCGTGGCCAAACTGGGTGTGATCGGTCCGACCCGGATGGACTACCCGGGCACAATGGGGGCGGTGCGGGCGGTGGCACGGTACGTGGGCCAGATCCTGGCCGAGTCGTAGCAAGGGCCGCCGTTAAAAATTAACGGCCGGCGACCAGTCGCAGCACTACTACAGGCGGAACAAGCGGAGCATTTGGTGGCCACGGACTACTACGCGGTACTCGGCGTCCGACGGGATGCGGGGCAGGACGAGATCAAGAAGGCGTTCCGGCGCCTGGCACGCGAACTGCACCCGGACGTCAACCCGGACCCGAAGACGCAGGAGCGGTTCAAGGAGATCAACGCCGCCTACGAGGTGCTCTCCGACCCGCAGAAGCGCCAGGTCTACGACCTCGGCGGGGACCCGCTGTCGCCGAGCGGCGGCGGTGGCGCGGGCGGGTTCGGCGCCGGCGCGGCGGGCTTCGGCTTCTCCGACATCATGGACGCCTTCTTCGGCGCCGCGGCCGGCCAGCGCGGCCCGCGCTCGCGCACCCGCCGCGGGCAGGACGCCATGATCCGGCTGGAGATCACCCTGGAGGAGGCCGCCTTCGGCACCACCAAGGAACTCCAGGTCGACACCGCCGTCACCTGCACCACCTGCAGCGGCGAGGGCGCGGCCCCCGGCACCTCCGCGCAGACCTGCGACATGTGCCGCGGCAAGGGCGAGGTCTCCCAGGTCACCCGGTCCTTCCTGGGCCAGGTCATGACCTCCCGCCCCTGCCCGCAGTGCCAGGGCTTCGGCACCGTCGTGCCGACCCCGTGCCCGGAGTGCGCCGGCGACGGCCGGGTCCGCGCCCGCCGCACCCTGACCGTCAAGATCCCGGCCGGTGTCGACAACGGCACCCGGATCCAGCTGGCCGGCGAGGGCGAGGTCGGCCCCGGCGGCGGCCCGGCCGGCGACCTGTACGTCGAGATCGCCGAGACCACCCACAGCATCTTCCAGCGGCGCGGGGACGACCTGCACTGCACCGTCACCATCCCGATGACGGCGGCCTCGCTCGGCACCCAGGTGCCGCTGCAGACCCTGGACGGCCTGGAGGAGGTCGACATCCGGCCCGGCACCCAGTCCGGCCAGTCGATCCCGCTGCACGGCCGGGGCATCACCCACCTGCGCGGGGGCGGCCGGGGCGACCTGATAGTGCACGTCGAGGTGAAGACGCCCACCAAGCTCGACCCCGAGCAGGAGGAGCTGCTGCGCCGCCTGGCGGTGCTGCGCGGCGAGGAGCGGCCGTCCGGCCAGTTCGCGCCGGGCCAGCAGGGCCTGTTCTCCCGGCTGAAGGACGCCTTCAACGGCCGGTAGCCGTCCCGGGAGGGGTGCCGAGGCTTCCTCGGCACCCCTTTCGCGTTCCCGTTCCGCCCCCTTTCCGGAGGTTCCCGCATGACCGCGCCCGTCTTCGTCGTCGAGACCGAGCGGATCGCCGCCGCCGCGCCCGGGGCCGTGGTGCGCCTGGACGGCCCGGAGGGGCGGCACGCGGCCGCGGTGAAGCGGCTGGAGCCCGGCGAGGCGGTGACCCTGGCCGACGGGCTGGGGCTCGGCGTGGACGGGACGGTCGCCGAGGTGTTCGGCAAGGACGCGATCGAGGTGAGCGTCACCGCCGTGCGCCGGGAGCCGGAGCCGGCGCCGCGGATCGTCGTCGTCCAGGCGCTGCCCAAGGGCGACCGCGGCGAGCTGGCCGTGGAGACCATGACCGAGGTCGGCGTGGACGTGGTGATCCCGTGGGCGGCCTCGCGGTGCATCACCCAGTGGAAGGGCGAGCGCGGCGCCAAGGCGCTCGCCAAGTGGCGGGCCACCGCCCGGGAGGCGGGCAAGCAGTCCCGCCGGCTGCGCTTCCCCGAGGTCCGCGACCCGATGACCACCCGGCAGCTGGCGCCCGTGCTGGCGGGGGCCGCGTTCGCCGCCGTGCTGCACGAGGAGGGCGCCGAGCCGCTGGCGTCGGCCGCGCTGCCGCCGGCCGGCGACCTCGTGCTGGTGGTCGGCCCCGAGGGCGGGGTCTCCCCGGAGGAGCTGGCCGCCTTCGCCGAGGCGGGCGCGAAGCCGTACCGGCTGGGCCCCTCGGTGCTGCGCACCTCCACCGCCGGGGTGGCCGCCGGCGCGCTGCTGCTGGGGCGCACCGGCCGCTGGTCGTAGGTTCCCGGCCCGTACTACGGGCCCGCGGCACCGTCCAGCGGGCACGCCCGGGGGTGGCGACTCTGCCGAAAAGCCGGGCGGCTCGTGCGCGCACGTGCCTACGCTGGCCGCGTGACGGACACCCTCAGCACCTCTGCGGGCGCCTACCTGCGCCATCCCCATCTGCACGGCGACCTGGTCACCTTCGTCGCCGAGAACGACATCTGGCTCGCCCCGCTGGAGGGCGGCCGGGCCTGGCGGCTGACGGCCGATCACCTGCCGGTCCGCGACCCCAGGTTCTCCCCGGACGGGCGGCACATCGCCTTCACCTCCACCCGGGACGGCGCGCCCGAGGTGCACGTGGTGCCGGTGGACGGCGGGCCCTCGCGCCGGCTCACCCACTGGGGCAGCGGCCAGACCCGGGTGCAGGGCTGGACGGCCGACGGCCGCCCGATCGCCACCACCGCCGCCGGCCAGGCCACCCTGCGCCGCACCTGGGCGCAGGCCGTGCCGCTGGACGGCGGCGAGCCGGTGCGGCTGCCGTACGGGCCGATCGGCGGGATCGCCGCGGAGCCGGGCGGCGACCGCGTGCTGCTGGCCAGTGCCGCGATCCGCGAGCCGGCCTGGTGGAAGCGCTACCGGGGCGGCCGGGCGGGCAAGCTGTGGATCGGCCGGGACGAGTTCACCCGGATCCACGAGGACCTGGACGGCCAGCTGTCCTCGCCGCTGTGGGCTGCCGGTCCCGACGGCGGGCAGGGCGGCCGGATCGCGTTCCTGTCCGACCACGAGGGCGTCGGCGAGCTGTGGTCCAGCCTCCCCGACGGCTCCGACCTGCGCCGCCACACCGCCGACCCGGACGGCTTCTACGCCCGCGACGCCACCACCGACGGCACCCGGGTGGTGTTCCACCGGGCCGGCGACCTGTGGCTGCTGGAGAGCCTGGCCGAGGGCACCGAGGCGCGCCGCCTGGACGTCCGGCTGGCCGGCCCGCGCAGCGGCCGCCGCCCCCGCCCGGTGCCCGCCGCGCACTGGCTGGAGTCCGTCGCCCCCGACCGCACCGGCCGGGCCAGCGCCGTCGTGGTGCGCGGCAGCGTGCACTGGCTGACCCACCGCGAGGGCCCGGCCCGGGTGCTGGACGAGACGCCGGGCGTGCGCGGGCGCCTGGCCCGGGTGGTGCCGGGCGAGGACGGCGCCCAGGGCGTGCTCTGGGTCTCCGACGCCGAGGGCGAGGACGCGCTGGAGTACGCCCCCGCCGTGCACGGCGCCGAGCGCCGCCGGCTGGCCGCCGGGCAGCTCGGCCGGGTCAACGTGCTGACCGTCTCCCCGGACGGCAAGCAGGCCGCGCTCGGCGTGCACGACGGCCGGGTGCTGCTGGTGACGCTCGCCGACGGCACCGTGCACGAGCTGGACCGCAGCACCGACGGCCAGGTCAGCGGGCTGGTGTTCAGCCCGGACTCGGCCTGGCTGGCCTGGTCGCGCCCGGTGCCGGGGCTGGGCCCGTACTCGCTGCGCCAGATCGTGCTGGCCAACCTGGCCACCCGGACGGTGAGCGAGGCCACCCAGCAGCGCTTCATCGACACCTCGCCGGCCTTCACCGCGGACGGCCGCTACCTGGCGTTCCTGTCGGTGCGCAACTTCGACCCGGTCTACGACTCGCACGTCTTCGACCTGTCCTTCCCCAACGGCTGCCGCCCGTACCTGATCACGCTGGCCGCCGACACGCCGTCCCCGTTCGGGCCGCAGCGGGCCGGGCGCGCGCTCGGCGGGGAGGAGGACGAGCCGCGGGCCAAGAAGGCGGACGGCGAGGAGGGCGGCGAGGCCGCACCGGTGACCAGGGTGGACCTGGATGGCATCGCCGACCGGATCATCCCGTTCCCGGTCGAGGGCGGCCTGTTCGGCACCCTGCGGGCCGCCAAGGACGGCGTGCTGTGGACCAGGGCCCCGCTGCTGGGCGAACTCGGCGACGAGGCCGCCTCGTTGGAGGACGAGCGGCCCCGCCCGGTGCTGGAGCGCTTCGACCTGAAGAAGCGCCGGGTCGAGCAACTGGTGCACGACATCGACGGCTTCGCGGTCAGCGGGGACGGCAGCCGGGTCGCCGTGCTGGACGAGGGCGAGCTGCGGATCGTCCCGGCCGACCACAAGGCGGGCGGCGAGGACGACGAGACCGCCGTCGACCTCGCCCGGCTGCGGGTCACCGTCGACCCGGCCGCCGAGTGGCGGCAGATGTACGCCGAGAACGGCCGGCTGATGCGCGACAACTTCTGGCGCCCCGACCTCTCCGGCGTCGACTGGGCCGGCGTCCTGGAGCGCTACCAGCCGCTGGTGGAGCGGGTCGGCTCGCACGACGACCTGATCGACCTGCTCTGGGAGGTGCACGGCGAACTCGGCACCTCGCACGCCTACGTGGTCCCGTACGGCTCGCACACCGAGCCCGCCCGGCGCCAGGGCCTGCTCGGCGCGGACCTGGTGAAGGACGGCGGGCAGTGGCGGATCGCCCGGATCCTGCCCGGCGAGTCCTCCGACCCGCGGGCCCGCTCGCCGCTGGCCGCGCCCGGGGCGGCGATCCGCCCCGGCGACGCGATCCTGGCGGTCAACGGCCGCCCGGTGGACCCGGTCACCGGCCCGGCCCCGCTGCTGGCCGGCACCGCCGGGCAGCCGGTCGAGCTGACCGTGGCCGGCAAGGACGGCACCGACCAGCGCCACCCGGTGGTCGTCCCGCTCGCCGACGACGAGGCGCTGCGCTACCACGACTGGGTGGCCGGGCGCCGGGCCGCGGTGCGCGAGCTCTCCGGCGGGCGGCTCGGCTACCTGCACGTCCCCGACATGCAGACCACCGGCTGGGCCCAGATCCACCGCGACCTGCGCTCGGAGATGGCCAAGGAGGGCGTGATCGTCGACATCCGGGAGAACCGCGGCGGCCACACCTCGCAGCTGGTCATCGAGAAGCTCGCCCGCCGGATCGTCGGCTGGAACGTCAGCCGGGACACCGACAGCCCCGTCCCGTACCCGGGTGACGCCCCGCGCGGGCCGATCGTCGCGCTCGCCGACCAGGACTCCGGCTCGGACGGCGACATCGTCAACGCCGCCATCCAGGCGCTGGGGATCGGCCCGGTGGTCGGCACCCGCACCTGGGGCGGGGTGATCGGCATCGACAGCCGCTACCGGCTGGTCGACGGCACCCTGGTCACCCAGCCCAAGTACGCGTTCTGGCTGGAGAACTACGGCTGGGGCGTGGAGAACCACGGCGTCGACCCGGACGTCGAGGTGCCGATCGCCCCGCACCAGTGGGCGGCCGGCGAGGACCCGCAGCTCGCCGAGGGCGTCCGGCTCGCCCTGGCCGCCCTCGCCACCACCCCGGCCCGCACGGCGCCGCCGATGCCCTGGGAGTAGCCGGGACAAGGTCAGAGCGCCCCGGAGGCGAGCGGGCGAGTCACAGCGCAGGAAGTCGGACGGGCCGACTTCCTGCGCTGCGGCGTGGGTAGGATGCGGGGCTGTTTCTTGATCCACAGCTCTCGGGGGAATCAGATGGCGCAGGGCTACCCGCCGCCGCAGTACGGCCAGAACCCTTACGCACAGCCGCAGCCGTACCCGCCCTACCAGCAGCAACCGCAGCCCCACCCGCCGCAGTACCAGCAGCCGCCGCAGGGTTACGCGCCGCCGCCGCAGCCGTACCCGCAGCAGCCGTACGGCCAGCCGCAGCCGTACCCGAACCCCTACCCGCAGCAGCCGCGGCCCGCCGCGGCGCTGCCGCCCTGCCCGAAGGAGGCGGGCGGCGGGCGGCGGTTCCTGGCGATCGTGCTCGACTTCGCCTTCGCGGTCGGCCTCGGCTTCGTCGCCGCCAACGCCGCGAGCCGGCCGAAGGTCAAGCACGTGGCCGGCCACGCCGTCCAGACCGGCGGCCCGGCCGTGCCGTACTTCGTGGCGCTGCTCGTCGTGGGCCTGCTCGCGTCCTTCCTCAACCAGGTCGTGCTCGCCCGGCTGGTCGGATTCAGCGTCGGCAAGGGGATCCTGGCGATGCGGGTGGTGCGCACCAAGCGGGTGATGCGCCCGAACACCTGGCGGCTCACCAGGCGCTGGCTGCTCGGCTTCGTCTTCCTCGCGGTGGCGTTTCTCTCCGAGGACTTCGACCTGGACGACGGCGACGTCGTCGGCATGCGCGCGGTGCGCTGGAAGCACCTGCGGGAGTACCAGCAGGCCGTGGCCGGGCTCGGCTAGGCTGCGCCCGTACGGCGCCAGCAACCAACGACCACGAACCGAACCGAGGAGACGTCATGGCCGGCGAGCCGCAGCCCGACTGCCTGTTCTGCAAGATCGTGGCGGGCGAGATCCCGGCGACGGTGGTGCGCAAGACCGAGCGCATCCTCGCCTTCCGCGACATCGCCCCCAAGGCCCCCGTGCACGTCCTGGTCATCCCGCACGTGCACTACCCGAACGCGGCCGCGCTGGCCGCCGCCGAGCCGGAGATCGCCGGCGAGCTGCTCGCCGAGGCGGGCCGGGTGGCCGAGGACGAGGGCCTGGCGGACTACCGGCTGATCTTCAACACCGGTGCGGGCGCCGGGCAGACGATCTTCCACGCGCACGTCCACGTGCTCGGCGGCACCCACATGACCGAGAGCATGGTCTGATCCCAGGTGTCCCAGCGCGAACTCGTCGTCCTCGGCACCGCCAGCCAGGTGCCCACCCGGCACCGCAACCACAACGGCTACCTGCTGCGCTGGGACGGCGAGGGCCTGCTGTTCGACCCCGGCGAGGGCACCCAGCGCCAGATGCTGCACGCCGGGGTCACGGCCACCCAGATCACCCGGATCGCGGTGACCCACTTCCACGGCGACCACTGCCTGGGCCTCGCCGGGGTGATCCAGCGGATCAACCTGGACCGCGTCCCCCACCCGGTGGACGTCTACTTCCCGGCCTCCGGCGAGGTCTACTTCGAGCGGCTGCGGCACGCCACCGCCTACCACGAGACGGCCGTGCTGCGGCCCCGGCCGATCGACGAGCCCGGCCCGCTGCCCGCGCCCGGCGCCCGCTTCGCGCTGGACGCGGTGCGCCTGGACCACCCCGTGGAGTCCTTCGGCTACCGGCTGTCCGAGCCGGACGGCCGCCGGCTGGTGCCCGGACGGCTCGCCGCGCTGGGCGTGTCCGGCCCGGCGGTGGGCCGGCTGCAGCACGAGGGCGCGATCGAGGTGGACGGCCGGAAGGTCACCCTGGACGAGGTGAGCGAGCCGCGGCCGGGCCAGAAGTTCGCCTTCGTGATGGACACCCGGCTCTGCGAGGGCGTGCACGCGCTGGCCGAGGGCACGGACCTGCTGGTGGTCGAGGCCACCTTCGCCGACGCCGACGCCCGGCTCGCCGAGGAGCACGGCCACCTCACCGCCGGGCAGGCCGCCAAGGTCGCCGCCGAGGCCGGGGTGCGCACCCTGGTGCTGACCCACTTCTCCCAGCGCTACCCGGACCTGGGCCAGCACCTGGCCGACGCCCGCAAGCACTTCGACGGGGAGCTGGTGCTCGCCGCCGACCTGGCCCGGGTGCCGGTTCCGGCCCGGCGCCTGCCGTGACGGGCGGGCGCCGTGGCACCGGCCCGTCACGGCAGGCGGCGTGGGGCCGGGGCGCGCGCGGACGAAAAAGGGCTCGCGCCGGCCACCGAACTGCCGCAGCATCGACGGGTGCGGCCCCGCCGCCCGCCGCGGCGATCACGCGCGCGGCGTACCCTGGTGCCCCGGAGACCGAGCGGCACACGACACCACGGATGGGATGAGGCAGGCCCCAGCGCCGACCTATGAGTGACACATCGCAGACCCGTACCAATGGTCAGTCGCGCCCCGAACCGGCCGACGACGGCCGCGTCAGCGCCCGGATCGTCATCCCCGAGAAGCACCCGATGGTCACCCTGCTCGGCACCGCGGACTCGCTGCTGCGCGTGATCGAGCAGGGGTTCCCCGCCGCCGACATCCACGTCCGCGGCAACGAGGTGACCGCCACCGGCACGCGTGCCGAGGTCGCCCTCGTCCAGAAGCTGTTCAGCGAGATGATGCTGGTGCTGCGCACCGGCCAGCCCCTGACGGAGGACTCCGTGGAGCGCTCCATCGCCATGCTCCGAAGCCAGGCGCAGGACCCGGACAGCCCGGCGCCGTCGCAGGTGTTCACCGCGAACATCCTGTCCAACCGGGGCCGGACGATCCGCCCCAAGACCCTCAACCAGCAGCGCTACGTCGAGGCGATCGACAAGCACACGATCGTCTTCGGCCTCGGCCCGGCCGGTACCGGCAAGACCTACCTGGCGATGGCCAAGGCCGTCCAGGCCCTGCAGGCCAAGGAGGTCAACCGGATCATCCTGACCCGCCCGGCGGTCGAGGCGGGGGAGCGGCTGGGCTTCCTGCCCGGCACGCTCTACGAGAAGATCGACCCGTACCTGCGCCCGCTCTACGACGCGCTGCACGACATGATGGACCCGGACTCCATCCCGCGGCTGATGGCGGCCGGCACCATCGAGGTCGCCCCGCTCGCGTACATGCGCGGCCGCACCCTCAACGACGCCTTCATCATCCTGGACGAGGCCCAGAACACCTCGCCCGAGCAGATGAAGATGTTCCTCACCCGCCTCGGGTTCAACTCCCGGGTGGTGGTCACCGGCGACACCAGCCAGATCGACCTCCCGGGCGGCACCCGCAGCGGCCTCAAGGTCGTCCAGGAGATCCTGGCCGACGTGCCCGACATCCACTTCTCCGTCCTCACCAGCACCGACGTGGTCCGCCACAAGCTGGTCGGCCGGATCGTGGACGCGTACGAGCGCTGGGACGCCCGCCAGGAGGCCGAGGAGGCCTCCCCGACCGCCCGCAAGCCCGCCCAGCGGCGCCCGGGCAAGGCGGCCGCGCCCCGCGCACCCCGCGCACCCCGACAGTCCCATCGCACCGAAAGCTGAGCACACAGCCCGTCATGTCGATCGACATCGCCAACGAGTCCGGTTGGGACGCCGACGAGGAAGCCATCCTCGACGTCGCCCGCTTCGCACTGGACAAGATGCGGATCCACCCGCAGTCCGAACTGTCCGTGATCCTGGTGGACGGTGCGGCGATGGAGGAGCTGCACATCCAGTGGATGGACCTGCCCGGTCCGACCGACGTGATGTCGTTCCCGATGGACGAGCTGCGTCCCGGCAAGGAGGGCGAGGAGCTGCCGCAGGGCCTGCTCGGCGACATCGTGCTCTGCCCCGAGGTCGCCGAGCAGCAGGGCAAGGCGGCCCCTTCGAAGCACTCGATGGACGAGGAGCTGCAGCTGCTCACCGTGCACGGCGTGCTGCACGTCCTCGGCTACGACCACGAGGAGCCCGAGGAGGAGGAGGAGATGTTCGCCCTCCAGAAGCGCATCCTGGACGACTGGCGGGCGGGCCGCGGCCTCGGCGGCATCTCCCCGGCCCCCACCACCCACTGACGCGGAGCCCGAACCCCTGTGAGTGGTGAGAGTACGAGCTTCATCCTGGGCGCCGTGCTGCTCGTGGTGCTCGGCTGGCTGGCCGCGTGCGCCGAGGCGGGCATCTCCCGGGTCTCCCGTTTCCGGGCGGAGGAGGCCGTGCGGGTCGGTCGGCGCGGGTCGGCGCGGCTGCTGACCCTCGCCTCCGACCCGATCCGCTACCTCAACCTGGCGACCCTGATCCGGGTGGCCAGCGAGATGGCGGCGGCGGTCCTGGTCACCGTGGTGTGCGTGCGCAACGTGACGCCGACCTGGCAGGCCGTCCTGCTGGCGTTCGGCGTGATGGTGCTGGTGTCCTTCGTCGCGGTGGGGGTCTCGCCGCGCACGATCGGGCGCCAGCACCCGCTCACCACCGCGACCGCGGCCTCCTTCGTGCTGCTGCCGCTGGCCGCGGTGCTCGGCCCGATCCCGCGGCTGCTGATCCTGCTCGGCAATGCGCTGACCCCGGGCAAGGGCTACCGGGAGGGGCCGTTCGCCTCCGAGGCGGAGCTGCGGGCGCTGGTGGACCTCGCGGAGAAGGACGACCTGATCGAGGACGAGGAGCGCCGGATGGTGCACTCGGTCTTCGAACTGGGCGACACCATCGTGCGCGAGGTGATGGTGCCGCGCACCGACCTGGTGATGATCGAGCGGCACAAGACCGTCCGGCAGGCGCTCACCCTGGCGCTGCGCTCGGGCTTCTCGCGGATCCCGGTGGTCGGGGACAACGAGGACGACGTGGTCGGCATCGTCTACCTCAAGGACCTGGTGCGCCGCACCCACATCAACCGGGAGGCGGAGGCCGAGGAGGTCGGCGCGGTGATGCGCCCGGCGGTGTTCGTCCCGGACTCCAAGCCGGCCGGCGACCTGCTGCGCGAGATGCAGCAGCGCCGCTCGCACGTGGCGATCGTGATCGACGAGTACGGCGGCACGGCCGGCCTGGTGACCATCGAGGACGTCCTGGAGGAGATCGTCGGCGAGATCACCGACGAGTACGACCGGGAGATCGCGCCGATCGAGGACCTCGGCGACGGCTCGTACCGCATCACGGCCCGGCTGCTGGTGGAGGACCTGGGCGAGCTGTTCGGCATCGAGCTGGAGGACGAGGACGTCGAGACCGTCGGCGGCCTGCTGGCCAAGCACCTCGGCCGGGTGCCGATCCCCGGTTCCGCCTGCGAGATCCCGCTGCCGGAGCCCCTGGACGGCAGTCTGACCGGCATCCTGCTGACCGCCGAGTCCTCGGCCGGCCGCCGCAACCGGATCGGCTCCATGGTCGCCTCCCCGGTCCGCGGCGGCGACGCCCCCGAGGAGCCCGCGGGCGAGTAGCGGGTGCGCGGTGGCCGAGCGACCATGGAGGGCATGACGCACAAACTTCGCGCGGAGTACGGCCCGCAGGGGGCGGCCGGCGGAGTCAAGTCCTGGCACGTGGTGCGGGACGAGGACCCGTCGACGGCGCTCTGCGGCCGGACCATCACCGACGCCGCCGAGACGCGGCCCGAGCAGGAGTGGGGGACCGGGCTGCGCTGCTGCCAGCAGTGCGGGTCGCTCTACATGCACGAGACGCCGCACATGCAGGGGAGCCACCCCTACAGCTAGGCCGTGGCTGGGCTCTGGAGGTCGCCATGAAGCTGCAAGACGAACTACCCGTCGACAACCGGCTCGTCACGGTGTGGCGGATCGGGGCGGGGCTCGGAGGGATCTTCCTGATCGTGTTCGGGTGCCTGGGGCTCGCCGACCACCCGGGGTTCCTGGACACGGAAGGTGACCGGGTCGCCGGGCTGTCGACCAACGGTGCGCTGGCCATCCTGTCCATCGTGGCGGGCGCGATCCTGGTCGTCGGGGCGGTGATCGGAGGGAACTTCGCGTCCTACCTGAACATGGCGGTGGGCGTGCTGTTCGTCCTGTCCGGCTTCTACGGCCTGACGGTGCTCGGGCGGCCGGACGCCAACATCCTGAACTTCCGGATGTCGAACGTGCTGTTCGCGTTCATCTTCGGGGTCATCCTGACCACCTTCGGGATGTACGGCCGGGTGAGCAGCCACCTGCCGCACGACAACCCCTTCTGGCGGCGGCGGGTCGAGCGCGAGGAGCCGCTGCCCTCCGGGCCCAAGACCTTCGTGAAGGTCATGAACCCGAACCCGGGCCGGACCCACCCGGTCGGCCACTGAGGGGGCCGGGGTGCCTATGCTCGGCGGCATGAGTGACATCGTCGAGCTCGACCCCGAAGACAAGAAGATCATCACCCTGGCCCGCTCGGCCCGCGCCCGCAACGGCGTGGCCGAGGGGGCCGCGGTGCGTGACGAGACCGGCCGCACCTACGTGGCCGGGACGGTCGCGCTGGAGTCGCTGCGGCTGAGCGCGCTGCAGACGGCGGTGGCGATGGCGGTGGCCAGTGGCGCGAAGTCGCTGGAGGCGGCGGCCGTGGTGAGCGAGGCGGAGCAGCCGGCCGAGGCGGACCTGGCGGCCGTACGGGACCTGGGCGGGGCCGGGACGCCGGTGCTGCTGGCCGGTCCGGACGGGGCGCTGCGGGTGGCCGCCGAGGCGCGCTGAGGCCGTTCTCGGCCCGGGGCGGCAACGGGGTGGCCCGGCGTGGTGGCTCCCCTGGGTTCTGCGGATAATCTCACCGGGGGAGTGGACACGGTGAGGGGACTGGGGCATGGGGGCGGTGGCGTTCTTCGCCGGGCTGCTGCTGTTCGTGATGGGGCTGGGCAAGTGGCAGGAGACCGGGTCGCCGTTCTGGCTCTACGGCTCGCTGGGCTTCCTGCTGGTGCTGGTGGTGATCGCGCTGATCCCCGGCGGCGGCAAGGGCGGCAGGTAGCGCCGAGCGCCCCCGAAGACCGCCGCGAGCTCCCCTGCGGGCACCCCGGGGGCGCCCCCGGACGGCGGGGCTCAGGTGATCAGGGAGAATGGAGCCCATGAATGCCCCTTCCTCCTCGTACCGCTCCGGGTTCGCGTGCTTCGTCGGCCGGCCGAATGCGGGCAAGTCGACCCTGACCAACGCCCTGGTGGGGACGAAGGTCGCGATCACCTCCGACCGCCCGCAGACCACCCGGCACACCGTGCGCGGCATCGTGCACCGCCCGGACGCCCAGCTCGTGCTGGTCGACACCCCCGGTCTGCACAAGCCGCGCACGCTGCTCGGCGAGCGCCTCAACGACCTCGTCCGCACCACCTGGGCCGAGGTCGACGTGATCGGCTTCTGCCTGCCCGCCGACCAGAAGATCGGCCCCGGCGACAAGTTCATCGCCAAGGAGATCGCCGGGATCAAGAAGACCCCGAAGGTCGCCATCGTCACCAAGACCGACCTGGTCGACTCCAAGCGCCTGGCCGAGCAGCTGATCGCCATCCAGCAGCTCGGCGTCGAACTGGGCTTCGAGTGGGACGAGATCATCCCGGTCTCCGCCGTCGGCGACAAGCAGGTGGAGCTGGTCGCCGACCTGCTCACCAAGCTGCTGCCGGAGGGCGACCAGCTCTACCCGGAGGGCGACCTCACCGACGAGCCCGAGCAGATCATGGTCGCCGAACTGATCCGCGAGGCCGCCCTGGAGGGCGTGCGGGACGAACTGCCGCACTCGCTGGCCGTCGTGGTCGAGGAGATGCTGCCGCGCGAGGGCCGCCCGGCGGACCGCCCGCTGCTGGACATCCACGCCAACGTCTACATCGAGCGGCAGAGCCAGAAGGCCATCGTGATCGGCGCCAAGGGCGCGCGGCTCAAGCACGTCGGCACCACCGCCCGCAAGCACATCGAGGCGCTGCTCGGCACGCCGGTCTACCTGGACCTGCACGTCAAGGTCGCCAAGGACTGGCAGCGCGACCCGAAGCAGCTGCGCAAGCTGGGCTTCTGACAAGCCGGACAAGGGAGTTCACCCCCAGCGGGAATACCAGGGCCCGGCCGGACGTTGCGCGTCCGGCCGGGCCCGAGCCGTCGGCCCGGCCTCACGCGACGTCAGGAGGGGGCAGGCGCAATGAAGTTGCACACCCGGGAGTGGGGCAGCGGGGAGCGGACGGCCGTGCTGGTGCACGGCATCACCTTCGACCACCGCACCTGGCGGCGGGTCGGGCCGGAGCTGGCCGGGCGCGGCTACCGGGTGGTCGCCGTCGACCTGCGCGGGCACGGGCTGAGCCCGCGCGGCACCGGGGCGGGCCCGCTGGAGCGCTACCCGCTGGAGGCGTACACCGAGGACCTGCTGGAGACCCTGCCGACCGGGCCGGAGCTGGCGATCGGCCACTCGCTCGGCGGGATCGTCCTGGCGGACGCCGTCGAGCGGTTGAAGCCGGCCCGCGCGGTCTACGTGGACCCGGCCTGGCGGTTCCGGCAGTGGGGGCTGGACCCGACCACCTGGGTCGCGGAGCGGGAGGCCACCCGGGAGGGGCTGGTCGCGCACAACCCGCACTGGTCGGCCGAGGACGTCGAGGCCAAGCTCGACGCCCTGGCCCACTGGGACACCGACACCGCGATGGCCCTGGCGGCCCAGGGTTCGGACCTGCCGGCCGCTCCCGTGGTGCCCTCCCTGGTGGTGCGGGCGGACGGCAGCACCGTGGTGCGCGACGTGGACACCGAGACGCTGCGCGCCCGCGGCTTCGAGGTGCGCACCGTCGCCGGCGCCGGGCACAACGTCCACCGGGACGACCACGAGGGCTTCCTGGCGGCCCTCGACGGCTGGCTCTGAGGGACGGCTGGCTCTGAGGCGACCCCCGGGCGACTGGTCTCCCCGGTGCTACGCGCCCTCGCGCAGCACCAGGGAGACCAGCTCCCGCTGCGAGTCGGTGAGCTTCGGATCGGCGCAGTGGACCGTCCGGCCGTCGACGGTGATCTCGTAGTGGAAGCCGTCCGGCACGCCGTAGGAGGGGGCGCGCAGCCCGCCCGCGACGGCCTCGCGGGCGAGTGCGTGGACGTGCGGGGCGTCCGTGCGGTCGGCGGTGTCGAGCTCCGCGTGGCGGACGATTCCCGCGAAGCCGCCGGTCCGGGTCACCTGGATACGCATGGTGTCCATGGTGATACGCAGGGAAGGGGTTCGCCGCTCTTTTCCCGGACCGTGACCTTCGGGGCCGGCCCCGCGGTCACCCAGGGCTGACCCCGACCTGCGCCCAGGAGGCCGTGACGGTGTCCGCGACCGCGCCCTGGTCGGGGTAACGGGCCTTGGCGGCGGCCACGGTGGCCCGGGCGAAGGCGGCGAAGTCGGCGTCCGCGGGCACCGCGTGCCCGGTCAGCGCGTCGTACCAGATCCGTCCGGCGCGCTCCCAGGACGAGCCGCCGAGGGCGGTGGCCAGCAGGTAGAACGCGTGGTTGGGGATGCCGGAGTTGATGTGCACCCCGCCGTTGTCCTCGGAGGTGTTCACGTAGTCCCGCATGTGCGCGGGCTGCGGGTCCTTGCCGAGCTGCGGGTCGTCGTAGGCGGTGCCGGGGGCCTTCATCGAGCGCAGCGCCACGCCCTGGATGCCGGGGGCGAGCAGCCCGGCGCCGATCAGCCAGTCGGCGTCGGCGGCGCTCTGGTGCAGCGCGTACTGCTTGACCAGCGAGCCGAAGACGTCGGAGACCGACTCGTTGAGCGCGCCGGGCTGGTCCTGGTAGTCCAGGCCGGCGGTGAACTGCGTGACGCCGTGGGTGAGTTCGTGGCCGATGACGTCGATGCAGGCGGTGAAGTCGCCGAAGATCCGGCCGTCGCCGTCGCCGAAGACCATCTGGTGGCCGTTCCAGAAGGCGTTGTCGTAGTTGCGGCCGTAGTGGACGCTGGCGTCCAGCCGCAGGCCCCGGTCGTCGATCGAGTGCCGGCCGAAGACGTCGGCGTAGAGCGCGAAGGTGGCGCCGAGGCCGTCGTAGGCGTGGTTGACGGAGGCGTCGGAGACCGCGGCCTGGCCCTCGGTGCGCACGGTGCGCCCGGGCAGCCGCTGGCCGTGGCCCGCGTCGGAGATCACCCGGTTGAGGCCCGGGGCGCCGCCGGTGGCCGGGGGTGGGGAGAGGCGGGCCGCGCGGTGCGCGGCGTCGAGCGTGAGGGTGTGGGCGGCGGCTTCGTGACCGGCCTCGGCGAGGCGGTCCAGGACGTACGGCGGGACGATCGCGCAGATCGGTACTGCTGCAGTCATGCGGCCCAGGGTGAGGCTTCGATGACCGGATGTCACGACCTTTGACATGACCGGTCGACGTCTCAAGGAGTGGAACGGAAGCCCGGATCACTTCGGGGGCGCGCGGTGCTGGGTTACGCTGGGGCATCATGCGCAACGGGCTGCTTCTTCTTAGCTGCCGCGTCGAGGGCCTGTAGTCCACTGGGGCCGGCTCCCTCGCCGCGGGGAACGAGCTGTGCGCGCAACCGGCGGTCCGATCGCGGTCCGTGAGCGGCAGCAGAGGCCGGCCAGTCGGTGTCCATCCCTCCCGACCAGCCCGCACCACGCATCCACAGGAAGCCGAGAGTCACCTCCATGACCGAGCAGACCTCCGCCGCGTCCGTCCCCGCCGCCCGCGCCTTCGTCGACCGGCCCACCCCGATCACCGCCGCCTCCGTGCGCCAGCAGCCCTCCGGCATGCGGCACGGGCGCTACCTGCCGTTCGGCACCGTGGACCTGCCGGACCGCACCTGGCCGAGCAAGGTGATCAGCAAGGCGCCGCGCTGGCTCTCCACCGACCTGCGCGACGGCAACCAGGCGCTGATCGACCCGATGTCCCCGGCCCGCAAGCGCAAGATGTTCGACCTGCTGGTCTCGATGGGCTACAAGGAGATCGAGGTCGGCTTCCCCTCCTCCGGCGCCACCGACCACGCCTTCGTACGGTCGCTGATCGAGGAGGGGGCGATCCCCGAGGACGTCACCATCTCGGTCCTGACGCAGGCCCGCGAGGAGCTGATCGAGAAGACCGTCGAGTCGCTGGTCGGCGCCCCGCGCGCGACCGTCCACCTGTACAACGCGACCGCGCCGCTGTTCCGCCGGGTGGTGTTCCGCAACGACATGGCCGCCACCAAGGCGATCGCCACCGACGGCACCCGGCTGGTGATGGAGTACGCCGAGAAGCTGCTGGGCGACGACACCGTCTTCGGCTACCAGTACTCGCCGGAGATCTTCGTCGACACCGAGCTGGACTTCGCGCTGGAGGTCTGCGAGGCGGTCATGGACGTCTGGCAGCCGGGCGAGGGCCGCGAGATCATCCTGAACCTGCCGGCCACCATCGAGCGGGCCACCCCGAACGTCCAGGCCGACCAGTTCGAGTGGATGTCGCGCCACCTGTCGCGCCGCGAGTTCGTCTGCCTGTCGGTGCACCCGCACAACGACCGCGGCACCGCCGTCGCCTCTGCCGAACTGGCCTACATGGCGGGTGCCGACCGTATCGAGGGGTGTCTGTTCGGGCAGGGCGAGCGAACCGGAAACGTCGACCTGGTGACGCTGGGGATGAACCTGTTCTCGCAGGGCATCGACCCGCAGATCGACTTCTCCGACATCGACGAGGTGCGCCGCACCGCCGAGTACTGCAACCAGATGGAGGTGCACCCGCGCCACCCGTACGCCGGCGACCTGGTGTACACCTCCTTCTCCGGCTCCCACCAGGACGCCATCAAGAAGGGCTTCGACGCCCTGGAGGCGGACGCCAAGGCGGCGGGCGTCCCGGTGGACGAGCACACCTGGGGCGTGCCGTACCTGCCGATCGACCCGAAGGACGTCGGCCGCACCTACGAGGCGGTCATCCGGGTCAACAGCCAGTCCGGCAAGGGCGGCGTGGCGTACGTGCTGAAGAACGACCACAAGCTGGACCTGCCGCGCCGGATGCAGATCGAGTTCTCCCGCATCATCCAGGCCAAGACCGACGCCGAGGGCGGCGAGGTCACCCCGGCCGACATCTGGGCGGTCTTCGAGGACGAGTACCTGCCGACCACCGCCAACCCGTGGGGCCGGATCTCGCTGACCGGCTCGCGCACCCTGACCACCGAGGACGGCCGGGACGCACTGACCGCCGAGGCCGTGGTGGGCGGCGAGCCGGTGACCCTGACCGGTACCGGCAACGGCCCGGTCTCGGCCTTCGCGGACGCGCTGGCCCGGATCGGCGTGGACGTGCGCGTCCTGGACTACGCCGAGCACGCGCTGAGCGAGGGCGGCGACGCCCAGGCCGCCGCGTACGTCGAGTGCGCGGTGGACGGCAAGGTGCTGTGGGGCGTGGGCATCGACGGCAACACCGTGCTGGCCTCGCTGAAGGCGATGATCAGCGCCGTCAACCGGTCGCAGCGCGGGTAGTTCGTACGAGTGGCATGCGGCGGGGCCGTCCTCCGGGGCGGCCCTTCGCCGTGCCCCGGCACCCCGGCCGGGGCGCTGTGTCCTGCGCCACATTTTTTGGGATCGGAAGCCGTTCGAGGTACTGACACGTGCCGGTAACCATGGCAACATCGATCCACCGGCAAGCCGGGTCGGTGGGACGGCTCGGTGTCCGGTCGCGTGACCTGCCCATCGTCGAGCAGGCCGCCTGCCATGTCTGGGGAGTGGCGCCGTGACCAGGTTGTGGGGTGTTCGCCCGCGGTGGCGGACTGACGTTCTCGGTGACTTCTTCTGCCCGGGCTGCGGCGGGGACCGCAACTACCGCCGGCAGCACGGCCGGCGGTGGCTGCGGTTGCTCGGGACCCCGGTGCTCCCGCTCGGACCGGTGATCGGCAGCGTGCAGTGCACCAGCTGCCACGGCCGGTACGGCGTCGAGAGCCTGGACCAGCCGACCTGCGTGCGCCTCGGCGCGATGCTGCGGGACGCCCAGTACACCATCGCGCTGGCCCTGCTCGCGGCCGGCGGAACCGCCCACCGGGCGGCCCGCGAGGCGGCCTGCGCGGCCGTGCGCGAGGCCGGGTTCGAGGACTGCGGCGAGGCCCAGGTGCTGGCCGCGCTCGCCGCGCTCTCCGGGCTCGGCGGCGAACTCCACGACGCCCACGACCTGGGGGCACCTGCCGGCCAACGGCTGGGGGAGGCCGGGGGCCTCGCCGTCGAACTGCACGCGGTGCTCGAACCGCTCACCCCCAACCTGGCCCACCAGGGCCGCGAACGGCTGCTGCTGCAGGGCGCGGCGATCGCACTGGCCGACGGGCGCTACCTGCCGCAGGAGCGCGAGGCGCTGGCCGCGGTCGGGCGCTGCCTGGACCTGCCGCAGGCGCGGGTCCAGGCGCTGCTGGAGGCGGCGACCCGGGCTCCGTACAAGTAGGCCGGGCTCCGGGCTCCTCCGGACCACACTGTTCGTCCCCCCCACTCCGTAGAGGCCATTCCCCGCCCCCACAAAACGGGCCCGACCCCCTCCGGGCCCGCCGTGACCCGCACCGCTGTGGTCCTCCCCCACGGCCCCGGTGCGGGCAACACGGCTGTCCGCGGCTGTCCGCGGCTGGGGGAGAATGGTCGGCATGAGTCTTTTCCGGGACGACGGCGTCGTGTTGCGGGCGCAGAAGCTCGGCGAGGCCGATCGGATCATCACCCTGCTGACCCGCCAGCACGGCAAGGTGCGGGCGGTGGCGCGCGGGGTGCGGAAGACCAAGTCCAAGTTCGGTGCCCGCCTGGAGCCGTTCTCGCACGTGGACGTGCAGTTCTTCAGCCGCGGGAGTGAGCTGGTCGGCCGCGGGTTGCCGCTGTGCACCCAGGTGGAGACCATCGCGCCGTACGGCGGTTCGATCGTCACCGACTACGGCCGCTACACCGCCGGCACCGCGATGCTGGAGACGGCCGAGCGCTTCGCCGAGAACGAGGGCGAGCCCGCCGTCCAGCAGTACCTGTTGCTGGTGGGCGGGCTGCGCACGCTGGCGGCCGGGCTGCACGAGTCGCACCTGGTGCTGGACGCCTTCCTGCTGCGCTCGCTCGCGGTGAACGGGTACGGCGCGAGCTTCACCGACTGCGCCAAGTGCGGCCTGGAGGGGCCGAACCGTTTCTTCTCACTCCCCGCAGGCGGGGTGCTCTGCGCAGACTGCCGAGTGCCCGGATGTGCCGTACCCTCCCCTGAGACACTGGTACTGCTCGGGGCGCTGCTGTCAGGGGACTGGCAGACGGCCGACACCTGCGAGCCGCGGTACTGGCGGGAGGGCAGCGGCCTGGTCGCGGCCTATCTGCAGTGGCACCTGGAGCGGGGCATCCGCTCGATGAGATACGTGGAGAAGTGAGCACATGGCAGCGCGACGGCTCTTCGGCGGCGGCAAGCAGAGGTCGTACGTCCCCCCGACCCCGCACCCCAGTGGCGCACAGCCCCCGAAGATCCCCGGTGAGCTGGTGCCCGAACACGTCGCCATCGTGATGGACGGCAACGGCCGCTGGGCCAAGGAGCGCGGGCTGCCCCGCACCGAGGGCCACAAGGTCGGCGAGTCCGTGGTGCTGGACGTCCTCAGGGGCGCCATCGAGCTCGGGGTCAAGAACATCTCGCTGTACGCGTTCTCCACCGAGAACTGGAAGCGCTCGCCCGACGAGGTGAAGTTCCTGATGAACTTCAACCGGGACGTCATCGCCCGCCGCCGCGACGAGATGGACGCGATGGGCGTGCGGATCCGCTGGGCCGGCCGGATGCCCAAGCTGTGGAAGAGCGTCGTCCAGGAGCTGCAGGTCGCCGAGGAGCAGACCAAGGGCAACGACGCCGTCACGCTCTACATGTGCGTCAACTACGGTGGCCGGGCCGAGCTGGCGGACGCGGCGCAGGCGATCGCGCGGGACGTCGCGGCCGGGAAGCTGGACCCGAAGAAGGTCAACGAGAAGACCCTGTCCCGGTACATGTACCACCCGGACATGCCGGACGTGGACCTCTTCCTGCGTCCCAGCGGCGAGCAGCGCACCTCCAACTTCCTGCTCTGGCAGTCGGCTTACGCCGAGTTCGTGTTCCAGGACGTGCTCTGGCCGGACTTCGACCGCCGGGACCTGTGGCGGGCCTGCGAGCAGTACGCGATGCGCGACCGGCGCTTCGGCGGGGCGATCCCGAACGAGGTCCCCGCGTCGGTGCCGTCCCAGCGCTGAGGCCGGTCGGCATTCGGGACGACGTCGGGACGCATGCGGGACGACGATGAAGGACCCGCCGGGTGATCCCGGCGGGTCCTTCATCGTCGTACGGGCCTCAGCCCTTCTTGGCGCACTCCGCGCAGGTGCCGAAGATCTCCAGCGTGTGCGCGATGTCGCTGAAACCGTGTTCGGCGGCGACCGAGTTGGCCCAGCGCTCCACCGCCGGGCCCTCCACCTCGACGGTGGCGCCGCAGTGCCGGCAGACCAGGTGGTGGTGGTGCCCGCTGCTGCACCGGCGGTAGACCGCCTCGCCGTCCGCGGTGCGCAGCACGTCCACCTCACCGGCGTCCGCGAGCGACTGCAGGGTGCGGTAGACCGTGGTCAGACCGACGGAGTCCCCGCGGTGCTTGAGCAGGTCGTGGAGCTCCTGCGCACTGCGGAAGTCCGCGATCTCGTCCAGGGCAGCCGAGACGGCGGCACGCTGCCGGGTCGATCGTGCGCGCGGCGACGGGCCTGCGGTGGTCACCGTGGGTCCTCCTGAGGTCGTGGACGTCTCGCACATCATTGTGCCAGCCCGCCCCTCCGCTCAAGGGTGGTCGCGTCGGAGGAGGCCGGCTCCGGCGACGGGACCGGGATCTCGACGTCGCAGACTCCGGGCCCCGGTTCGCCGTCGGCGCGGTGCCGGCGCCGGGCGAGCGGTGCGGCGATCAGGCTGAACACCGCGAACACCGCGATGGCGAGCAGCACGATGGCCGGGCCGGAGGGCACGTCGAGGTGGTACGAGCCGGTGACCCCGGCCAGCGAGACGACCACGCCGAGCGCGATCGAGGCGGCCTGGGTGGCGGCGAAGGAGCGGGTGAGCTGCTGGGCGGCGACGACCGGGACCACCATCAGGGCGCTGACCAGCAGCAGCCCGACCACCCGCATGGCGACGGTGACGGTGACCGCGGCCATCACCGCGAGCAGCAGGTTGAGGGTGCGTACCGGCAGGCCGGTGACCCGGGCGAAGTCCTCGTCCTGGCAGATCGCGAACAGCTGGCGGCGCAGTCCGACGGTGACCGCGATGACCACCGCGCCGAGCACCGCGATGGCGGCCAGGTCGCCGGGGGAGACGGTGAGGATGGAGCCCCACAGGTAGCTCTCCAGCGAGCCGGCGCCGGCCGCGGCGGAGAGCGAGACGAGCAGCTTGCCGCAGGCCATGCCGCCGTAGAAGAGCATCGCCAGGGCGATGTCGCCGCGCTGGTTCCCGCGCGAGCGGACCAGCTCCATGGTGACGGCGCCGAGCACGCAGACCAGCACGGCCATCCAGACCGGGCTGGTCTGGAAGATGAAGCCGAGGCCGACGCCGGTCATCGCGACGTGGCCCATGCCGTCGCCCATCAGGGCCTGCCGGCGCTGCACCAGGTAGATGCCGACGGCCGGGGCGGTGATCCCGACCAGGACGGCGGCGAGCAGGGCACGCTGCATGAAGTCGTAGGACAGCATCTCGGTCATGCGAGCAGCCTCGGCGGGGTCAGGTCGGCGTGCGGGTGGACGTGGTCGTGGCCGGGCAGCGCGTGCAGGCCGGTGTTGGGCACGGGCGGGCCGTCGTGGGCGACGCAGCCGTCCCGCAGCACCACGGCGCGGTCGATCAGCGGTTCCAGCGGCCCGAGTTCGTGCAGTACGAGGAGGACGGCGGCGCCGCGGCCGACCTCGGCGCGCAGGGTGTCGGCGAGCACCTGCTGGCTGGCGGCGTCCACCCCGGCCATCGGCTCGTCCATGATCAGCAGGTCGGGGGTGCCGACCAGGGCGCGGGCGATCAGCACCCGCTGCTGCTGGCCGCCGGACAGGTCGGCGACGCCGTCCCCGGCCCGGTCCAGCATGCCGACGGCGGCCAGCGCGCGGTCCACCGCCTCGCGGTCCTTGCGGCGGAACGGCAGCAGCCGGTGCTGCGGCAGCCGCCCGGTGGAGACCACCTCGCGCACGGTTGCCGGGACGCCGGAGGCGGCGGTGGTGCGCTGCGGGACGTACCCGATCCGGTGCCAGGCGCGGAAGGAGCCGTACGGGACGCCGAACAGTTCCAGGCCGCCCTGCTCCAGCGGCACGGAGCCGATCACGGCCTTGACGGTGGTCGACTTGCCGGAGCCGTTGGCGCCCAGCAGGGCGACGACCTCGCCGGGTCGGACGGTGAGGTCGACGCCGCGCAGCACCGACCGGCCGCCGCGGGAGGCGACGGCGTCACGGAGGCGGACGGCCGGAGGTATCGGGTGGGTCATGGTGTTCCGTCCCGTCAGCTGGTCGCGGCAGGGGTGGCGGTTCCGGCCGGGGTGGTGGCTCCGGCGGGGGCGGTGCCCGTTCCGGCGGGGGTGCCGGCCGCGGCCGGGTCGCCGAGGGCGGCCTTGAGGTTGGCCAGGTTCTGCTTCATGACGGTGAGGTAGTCGTCCTTGGACGGGTCCTTGACGCCCTCCAGCGGGTCCAGGACCGCCGTCTTGAGGCCGAGGTCCTTGGCGACGGTGTCGGCGAGCTTGGGGCTGGCCAGGGTCTCGAAGAAGACCGTGGTGACGCCGTTGTCCTTGGCGGCCTTCTGCACGGCGGCGAGGCGGGCCGGCGTGGGCTCGGACTCCGGGTCGACGCCGTTGATGGCGACCTGGGTGAGGCCGTAGTGGTCGGCGAGGTAGCCGAAGGCGGCGTGGCTGGTGACGAAGGTCTTGGTCCTGGTGTCCTGCAGCCCGGTCCGGAACTCCTGGTCGAGCGCGGTGAGCTTGGTGACGAGCTCGTCGGTGTTCTTGCGGTAGTCCTCGGCGTGGGCCGGGTCGGCCTTGGCGAACTCGTCGCCGACGCTCTTGGCGATCGCCGCGTAGCGGGTCGGGTCGAGCCAGATGTGCGGGTCGCCGGCCGGGCCCTCGTGCGGGTGGCCGTCGGCGGTGTGGCCGTCGCCCTCCTCGGTGCCCTCGTCGAGGTGGTGGTCGACCAGCGGGCTGGCGGCGGTGGCGTCGATCTTGTGCTTGCCGGCGGACTGCGCGACGGCCTGGTCGACGGTGGGCTGCAGGCCCTTGAGGTAGAGGATCGCGTCGGCCTTCTGGACGGTGCCGACCTGCTTGGCGGTGAGCTCCAGGTCGTGCGGCTCGACGCCGGCGGCGGTGAGGTCGGTGACAGCGACGTGCTCCCTGCCGATCTGCTGGGCCAGGAACTCCATCGGGTAGAAGGAGGCGACGACCTTCAGCCGGCCGTTCCCGCTGTCGGCGCTGCTGCTGCCTCCGCAGGCGGTGAGGGCGAGGGAGGCGGTGAGGGCAGTGGCGGCGAGGGCTATGGAGGTGCGGGTCCGGCGAGGCAGTCCGATCATCATGACAATCATTCTCATCTCACATGGAAATGATTGTCAACTCACTCGAATGGGTGAACGCCGGGTGACGGTGGGTGGGGGCGGCCGGACGATACCGATTTGAATCACGTACCCGTATGGCCGGTAACCTGAGGTATTCGGGTACGCGCAACCAGCCGTGCCCTGACCGTGCCGTACGTACTGAAGAGAGCACTGTGGCCGCCGACAAGATCGACACGATCGTCAGCCTGAGCAAGCGCCGTGGCTTCGTCTACCCCTGCAGCGAGATCTACGGCGGCACGCGTGCCGCCTGGGACTACGGGCCGCTGGGTGTCGAGCTCAAGGAGAACATCAAGCGCCAGTGGTGGCGCGCGATGGTGCAGGCGCGTGAGGACGTCGTCGGACTCGACTCGTCGGTCATCCTCGCCCGCGAGGTCTGGGAGGCCTCCGGCCACGTCGCCACCTTCAACGACCCGCTGACCGAGTGCCTCTCCTGCCACAAGCGCCACCGGGCCGACCACCTGGAGGAGAAGTACGAGGCCAAGCACGGCTTCCCGCCGCCGAACGGCCTCAAGGACGTCAACTGCCCCGACTGCGGCACCAAGGGCCAGTTCACCGAGCCCAAGGACTTCTCGGGCATGCTGAAGACCCACCTCGGCGTCACCGAGGAGGCCAGCGGCCTGGCCTTCCTGCGCCCCGAGACCGCCCAGGGCATCTTCACCAACTTCAAGGCCGTCCAGACCACTTCGCGCAAGAAGCCGCCGTTCGGCATCGCCCAGACCGGCAAGAGCTTCCGCAACGAGATCACCCCCGGCAACTTCATCTTCCGGACCCGCGAGTTCGAGCAGATGGAGATGGAGTTCTTCGTCAAGCCCGGCGAGGACGAGCAGTGGCACGAGTACTGGCTCCAGCAGCGCTGGGACTGGTACGTCGGCCTCGGCCTGCGCACCGAGAACATGCGCTTCTTCGAGCACCCGAAGGAGAAGCTCTCCCACTACGCCAAGCGCACGGTGGACATCGAGTACCGCTTCAACTTCGGTGGCAGCGAGTTCTCCGAGCTGGAGGGCGTCGCCAACCGCACCGACTACGACCTGCGGGTGCACAGCGAGGCCTCCGGCCAGGACCTGAAGTACTTCGACCAGGAGTCCGGCGAGCGCTACTTCCCGTACGTCATCGAGCCGGCGGCCGGCCTCAACCGCGCCATGCTGGCCTTCCTGATCGACGCCTACTTCGAGGACGAGGCGCCCAACGCCAAGGGCGTCATGGAGAAGCGCGTCGGCATGCGGCTCGACCCGCGCCTGGCCCCGGTCAAGGTCGCCGTCCTGCCGCTGTCGCGCAACGCCGACCTCTCCCCGAAGGCCCGCGGCCTCGCCGCCGACCTGCGCACCGCGTGGAACGTCGAGTTCGACGACGCCGGCGCCATCGGCAAGCGCTACCGCCGCCAGGACGAGATCGGCACGCCGTTCTGCGTCACGGTCGACTTCGACACCCTTGAGGACAACGCGGTGACCGTCCGCGACCGCGACACCATGTCGCAGGAGCGGGTGTCGCTGGACCAGGTCAAGGCGTACCTCGCGGCGCGCCTGATCGGCTGCTGAGTGATCCGCTGCTGAGTGATCGGCTGTTGAGTGATCGGCTGCTGAGTCCGGTCCTCCGCTGAGACCGGTTCTCGTCGGGGAGCCCCCGTCCGCCCTGTCCGGGGCGGACGGGGGCTCCCTGCTGTGGTGCGGGGGCCCGCTTCAGCGCCGTCCCCAGCGGGAGCGGGGTGCGGCGGGCGGCGCCGTCGGCAGGCCGGCCGCGCGCAGGGCGGCGAGGGTGGTGCGGTGGCGGGCCTCGTCGGCGAGCAGGCCGCCGAGCAGCTGCCCGTACAGCTCCCGGCTGCCGGCGGAGTCCAAGGTGGCTGCCAGGCGCACGAGTTCGACGGGCGGGCGGAGCACCACCAGCTCCTGCAGCAGGGCGGTGGCGAGCGCGGGCGGCAGGGTGGCGGCGAGGTCGGCGAGGTCGGCCGTGGGGCGGCCGGCGGCCTGGCGCAGCAGGGTTCGGACGTCGGCGGGCCGGCCGTGCTGCTGGAGGCAGGCGGCCAGGGAAGTCAGCTCGGGCGTCGGCGCCGAACCCCACTCCCAGAGCAGTGTCGCGCCGTCGGCGTTCTGCCCGGCCCGCTCCAGGGCCGAGAGGAGGCCGGGGACGGCCGCCGCCGGGTAGGCCCAGAAGGCGTGGAACAGTTCGGCCGCCTGCTCGGCCAGGCCCAGTTCGCGCAGCTCCGCCAGGACGGCGACGGCGTGCTCGGGGGTGGACCGCGCGGCGGCGCGGGCGAGGTGGAGGGAGGCGCCGGTCGGCCCGTACCGGGCCAGCATGCCGACCAGCAGGGCCGCGTCGGCGGGGGTGAGGCGGGCGGCGGCCTGGTCCAGCAGCTCGGCGGCCTCGGGGAGGGCGCCGCTGCGGTGGAGGGCGATGATCCGCTCGGTGAGGGCGCCGATGTCGGGGCGGGCGGGGGGCGGCGGGGACTGCTGCGGCTCGGGGGCGGGTGCGGGTGGGGGCTCGGGGGCGGGCTCGGGTATCGGTTCCGGGCCGAGCCGGGCCGGTTCCTGCGGGTCCTGCTGCTGGTGCCGGTGTCTGAGGCGGGTCTCCAACGCCTCCAGCTGGTCGCTGAGTTGGAGGCAGCGGGCGCCCAGTCCCTCGCGGAGGATGCGGGCCTGGGCGAGCTGCCGCAGCAGGTCCCCGTCCGGCCGCTGGCGGCCCGGGGTCGCTCTGATCGCCTCGTTCAGCCGCCGTTCACGTTGAGTCGCGTAGCGGCTCGCACGGAGTAACTCGTCCAGCTCTGTGCGGAGTTCGGCGGCCTGTTGCTCGCCCTCCAGCTGCTGGCCTGCGGATTGTGCCGTCGACCGCATGCGCATGATCGCCCCAACCTGTCCATCCAGACCCTGACTGCAGGACATCCTGGCGTCGGTATGTGGCTGGGGAGTTAAGAGCGCACGACCAGTCGTGCCCGAGTGGTGTCAAGGAGCGCGCAGAGGGCGGTCGTGGCGAGGAGTGCGCCGGTCGCGCGCCGGAGGAGGGTCGCCGCGTCGTACGGCCCGGGGGCGAGGACGGCGACGGCCGAGGCCGCCGCCGTCCCGTCCGGCAGGAGGGCGACCGTGCTCACGCGGCCAGCCGCGCCCGGGCCTCCATCAGCGCGAAGCCCAGCAGGTTCAGCCCGCGCCACTCGGCGGGCCGCTGTGCCCGGATGTCGTCGGCCGCCAGCCCGATGCCCCAGATCCGGTCCACCGGGCTGGCCTCGACCAGCACCCGGCTGCCGGTGCCCAGCAGGTACGCGCGCAGCGACTCGTCCTGCCCGAACTTCGCGACGTTGCCCGCCACGACCAGCTCGAACCGTCCGGCCGTCCAGGTCTCGTCGTCGAAGTCCTTGACCAGCCGCCCCAGCTTCTTCGCCTCGGCCGGCGTCCGGGCCGCCAGCACCTGCTCCTCGACGGCCGTGTCCCCGAACATCCGGGCCTTGCCGGCCATCATCCAGTGCTCGGCGGACCCGTACGTCACCCCGTCGACGGTGAACTCGCCCGGCCACCACTGGCTCAGGCACTCCTGCCGGGTGCCGCCGCCCTTGCGCGCGGTGTGCCCCCAGAACATCACCCACTTCGGGTGCACCCCGTCGGCCATCAGCGCGGCCAGCTCCTCGCGGCTGCGGACGGCGGCAGGGCTCCCCACGTGCATCTCGCTCATATCGTCAGTCTGACACAAAGGGGGGTGTGGTCGCGAACCGTTTGCCGGCTCCGCAGGAGCGATGCCGTCCCGGCGGTCGTCACGACGGTCAGGCCTTGGCGGCCAACTCGAGGAAGTGCAGGCCCACTTCGGTGACCTCGGCGGGCGTCCAGGACTGGGCCGGGGCGCCGAGGGTGACCTCGGCCATGGCGAGGCCGGGGGCGGCGTCCTGCCAGGGGCCGACGAACCAGGTGCCCTCCTGTTCGGCGAGTGCGAGGTGGGCGGCGTCCAGGGCCTTCGCCGGGTGGGGGAGCCAGAGTTGGAACTCGTGGGTCACCGGGGCCTCCGGGACCAGGCGGGCGCCGGGGAGTGCGGCCAGGGCGGGGGCGAGGGTCGCGGCGTGGCGGGTGTAGGACGGGATGCGGGGGAGGACGGTGTCCAGGCCGTGGAGGGCGGCGAGGGCGGCCGGCCACTGCTGGAAGAGCTGGCCGCCGTAGCGGTGGCGCCAGGTGCGGGCGTAGGCGGTGAGGGCGGCGTCGCCGGCGAGGGCGGCTCCGCTGGTGCCGCCCAGGTCCTTGTAGAAGGACACGTAGACGCTGTCGGCGAGGGCGGCGATCTCGTCGAGCTGCCTGTCGAAGTGGACGGTGGTGTTCCAGAGGCGGGCGCCGTCGAAGTGCACCCGGGCGCCGGTTTCGCGGGCGGCGGCGACGAGTTCGGTCAGCTCGTCCCAGGTGGGGAGGAGGAAGCCGGGGTCGCGCAGCGGGAGTTCGACGGTGAGGGTGCCGAACGGTTCGCCGAGCGCCCGGAGTTCGTCGGCGGTGGGATGACGCTGCTCGGTGGTGGGCCAGAGGCCGCGCAGGCCGGTGAGCTGGGTGTAGGCGTGGCGTTCGTGGCGTTCGAGGTGGCAGAGCGGGTGAAGGGCGACGGCCGGGTTGCCGGTGAGCTCCGCGTGGTGGCGGAGGGCGACCTGCTGCGCCATGGTGCCGGTGGGGAAGAAGACGGCGTCCTCCTTGCCGAGCAGCGCGGCGGTCCGTTCCTCCAGCTGCCGGACCGGGCCGTCCGTTCCGTAGAAGTCGGGGAAGGTGTCCAGACCGTCCAGGGCGGCGAGTTGGGCGATGCGCTCGCGGATGCTGAGGAAGCGGTCGCCGGAGAGGAAGCGCCGGCAGGACAGGCGGGCCGCGCGGCGCCGCTGGACATTGCTCTGGTCGTCGGTCATCCGGCGATTGTCGGGCGGACGGCGAGCTCGGACCAAGTGCTTTTCGGGTGGGGGCGCTTCGGTCGGGTGCTGTCCGGTGCCGTGGCGTATCGGCACCGGACAGCACCCGGCCGCGCGGGTGGGGCTGCGGCCGGTCAGGCGGTCTCGTCGTTCTGCCAGTCCGCGCGCTGGCGCAGCGAGATCCGGTTGCCGTCCGGGTCCAGGGCCTCGATGCGGATGCCGAAGCCGTAGTCCTCCGGCTCGGGCCGGTCGAAGGTCACTCCGCGCTCGCGGAGCACCTCGAAGTCCGCCCGCAGGTCGTCCGATTCGAGGAAGACCGGGCCGATCGCCGTGCCGGGCTTCGACTCGGCGGGCTGTGCGGGGGCCGGGGTCTGCGACCAGAGGATGATCTCCACCGGGCTGCCGGGGACGGCCACGGTGAGGAAGCGCCCGTCGGGCCCGGGGTAGTCGATGCGCTTCTCCAGGCCGAGCTGCTCCGTGTAGAAGCGCAGCGCGCGGTCCTGGTCGGTGACCGGCATCGTCACGTACATGAGGTTGGTCAGCATCGGGTGGTCCTTCCGTCGGTGGTCGGTGCTGCTTCACCGACGGATCCCGGCGGGGGAGTGTGACGGAGCTGCCGGTGTGGTTCAGGTCCGGGCTTGTGCCTGGCGCTCGTCCACGTACGCGGTGATGAGCGAGAAGAAGCGGGCCGGGTCCTCGAAGGGCAGGCCGTGGCCGCCGGGGACCTCCAGGTACGCGGCCTGGCGGATGGCGGCGGCCAGTTGGCGCTGGTGGTGGGGCGGGATGATCCGGTCGTCGGCGCAGGCCAGGACGAGGGTGGGGGCGGTGATCCGGCCGACCGCCTCGCGCAGGTCGATGCGGGTGTCGAGGTCGATCTGGCCGAGGATGCGCTCGTCCAGCATGGCGGTGAAGCCTGCGGTCAGGTCGGCGAACCCGCCCTCGTCGAGGGTGTCGAGGAGGTCGGGGCCCATCGCGGTGAGGACCAGGTGGCGGGCCAGCAGGGCCGGGTCGGTGCGGAGCAGGTGTGTCCACAGGTCGAACATGACGGCTTCGCGCGGGGTCGTCCGGACCCATCCGGCGTGCAGGGCGAGCGAGGTCACGGCCTCGGGGTGCCGGGCGGCCACGGCGGTGGCGAGGGCGGCGCCCAGGGAGTGGCCGACCAGGTGGAAGCGTTCCAGTCCGGCGGTCCGGGCGGTGGCGACGATGCGGTCGGCGAGGGAATCGAGGTCGATCGGTGCGGGGTCGACGGGGGTGGCGCCGGCGCCGGGCAGGTTGGGGGCGACGACGGTGTAGCGGTCGCGGAGCACGTCGATGAGCGGCCCCCAGTTGGAGTTCGCGTCGGCGCCGGTGCCGTGGATCAGGACCAGGCCGGGGCCGGAGCCGGCGGCGATGTGATCGAGCGGTTCGGGGCGGGCCGGAGCGTCGGCCAAGGGGGCGGAAGGGAGGGAAGGGGCGGGAGAGGTCAAGGGGGTGCCTCCATGCGTGGGGTGCCGAGTGGGCCGAGTGGGCCGAGTGACGGCCTGAAACATAGCAGAGCTCTGTCATGTAGCAGAACCCTGTTATTGATCAGGGTTCGATCCCGTGCCGTACGATCGGTCCATGGAGATGCCGGTCACGGAACGCCTCGGGCTGCACATCAAGCGGGTGGAGCAGGAGCTGATGGCGGCCAAGCACGCCGCGCTCCGGCCGCTCGGGCTGACGGTGCCGCAGTACGCCGCGCTGTACATGCTCGAAGACCAGCCGGGGCTCTCCGCCGCCGCGCTCGCCCGCGCCTGCCTGGTCACTCCGCAGACCATCGCCACCGTGCTCGCCAATCTGGAGGCGAAGGGGCTGGTCACCCGCCGCCCGCACCCCTTTCACCGCAAGGTGGTCGAGGTGCTGCTCACCGAGGACGGGCGCCTGCTGCTGGCCCGGGCCGATGCGGCGGCCGTCGCGATCGAGCGGCGGATCGCCGACGGGTTCAGCCCCGAGGAGCGGGAGCTGCTGATCGGGCTGCTGGCCCGCGCGTCGGGTCGGCTGACGGCCGAGCCGGCGCAGGACTGAGCTCCTGGCGGGGCTGGGCTCCCGGGGGTCGACCACCGGCCCCTCGCCCCCGCCCTGGCCGCCGGCCGCGTCGAGCAGCTGCTGCGCGGCCTCGCGGATCCGAACGGCGCTCAACTCGGCCGGTAGGAGCACCACTTGGCCGGTGCCATCTCAACTCCCGTGGTAGTACGTCTCGATGGCGAGGCGGGCCTCGTCGTACAGGGCCGGGCCCTCCTGCGTCACGGTCGGCCAGGCCCCCGACTCCGGGTTGAGGGCGACGAGTTGCTCCGTCGACAGCGCGTACACGACCCGGCCGATGCCCGAGCGGACGAGACCGCCGGTGCACATCCCGCACGGCTGGCAGCTGGTGTACATCGTGGTGCGCGCGGCCGTGTCCGGGTCGAGCTCGCGGGCCGCCCAGCGGGCCAGCTTCAGCTCCGGATGAGCGGTGATGTCCTTGTCGCGGCGCACCGTGTTGCGGGCCTCGGCAAGGATCTCGCCGTCCGGGCCGGCCAGCAGGGAGCCGTACGGGGCGTCGCCCTGGGCAACGGCGCGGGCCGCGATGGCGACGGCGCGGCGCAGGAGGATCTCGTCGGCTTCGGTGATCACGAGGTTGCTGCCTTCCAATGGGTGGCCACGGTGGCGAGGTCCTGCCAGGCCGTCTGCGGCCGGCGGGTCTCCTCGGGATCCCTGTGGTAGGGGTCGAACACGACGGTCTCGGCGTCGAGGGCGCGCAACTGGTGGAGATCGTCCAGGACTTGCTCGATGCTGCCCACGCCCGCCGGGCGCTCCGGGCCGTCGACCGGTGCGTCGGTCAGCCGCAGGGCGATGCGGGGCGCGAACCCGGGCACCGGGTGCTCGGCCAGCACCGACCGCATCCGGTCGAGCGGGAGCCGCAGGGGGTGCCAGGCGTCGCCGAAGCGGACCGTCCGCCGCAGCGCCGCCTCGCTGTGGCCGCCGACCCAGACCGGCACCGGCCCGAGTCCGCTGGGCTCGCCGCCTCCGCACGGCTCGCCTTCGCCGCCCGTGCGCCAGGCCTCCCGCAGCGCGCCCAGGTACTCGTCGGTCAGCCGGCCGCGCGTGCCGAACGGCACGCCGAGCGCGTCGAATTCCTGGCGGGCCCAGCCGACCCCCACGCCGAGGACGAACCGGCCGCCGCTGAGCCGGCCGAGGGTGCCGGCCATCCGGGCCACCAGCAGCGGGTTCCGGTACGGCAGGACGAGGACGGTCGTGCCCAGCCGCAGGCCGGTGGTGATCCCGGCCAGCCAGGACAGCGTGGTGAACGGCTCGTGGAACGGCTCCGGGTAGCGCTGGGCCACGTCCGGAGTCACGACCACGTGGTCCGAGAGCATGAGGAGGTCGAAGCCGATCCCCTCCACCGTCCGGGCCCACTCCCGCAGCACGCCGGGATCGGTCCCGGGCCCGAAGTTCGGTACGTTGACGCCAAATTGCATACTTCGAGGCTATCCCCGTGATCATGGCGAACGGAACGGGATCTTCCTGCCGTGAGGGCTGGTTTCCCGTGGTTCTCCCGGTAGATTCGCGTGATGGCCGTGAATCTCGACGAAACCGACTGGGCGATCATCGAACAGCTGCAGCAGGAGGCCCGCATCTCCCTCAGCGAGCTGGGACGGCGGGTCAGCCTCAGTCCCTCCGCCACCACCGAACGGGTGCGGAACCTGGAGTCGCTGGGCGTCATCACCGGCTACCACGCCACGGTGGACCTGGCCAAGGTCGGCTACCCCGTGCTCGCCGTCGTCCGGCTCAAGTACCCGGGCAACCGCCACGAGCCGCTGCGCCGGATGCTCGCCGAACGCCGGGAGATCCTGGAGTGCCTGCGCACCACCGGCGACGACTGCTACACCCTGAAAGTCGCGGCGACGTCCATGGAGCACCTGGAAACCCTCATGGACGAGCTGGCCGGCTTCGGCAGCACCACCACCAGCGTCGTCTACAGCCGGACCCTGCCGCTGCGCGGGCCCGCCCGGCCCTGAGGTGGCAGGGGCTCCCCGCCCGAGGGCGAGGATGCTCCCTCGATCGGGGGAGGTCGTCCGCGAACCGTGCGACCAGACTGGCGGACGTGACCAGGGAGGCCCTTCTCCCCACGACCCCGGAGGAGTTGACCCATGCGCAGGAAGACCCGCAGGATCCGCCACATGGCGCTCGCGCTCTCGACCGCCGTCGCCGTCTCCCTAGGTGTCCTGGCCGTCCCCGCGGCCTCGGCCGCCACCCGGCCGGGCCCCGTCCAGCAGGGGCTCGACGCGCTGGTGCGGTCGGACGGTGTGCCCGCCGCGCTGGCGACCGTACAGGGCCGGGACGGCCGGGCCCGGCACTACACCGCGGGGGTGGGGAACCTGGCCACCGGAGCGAAGGTGCCGGTCGACGGACAGGTGCGGATCGGCAGCAACACCAAGACCTTCACCGCCGTCGTCGTCCTGCAGCTGGTCGCGGAGGGGAAGGTCGACCTCGACGCCACGGTCGAGACCTACCTGCCGGGTGTGGTCCACGGCGAGGGCATCGACGGGCGGCTCGTCACCGTACGCCAACTCCTGCAGCACACCAGCGGGTTGCCCGAGTACGAAGGGCTCCTCGACGAGGCCTCGCTCCGCCACCGGTACTTCGAGCCCCGCGAACTCCTGGACCTCGCCTTCCAGCACAAGCCCGAACTCGCCCCCGGCGCCGAGTTCAGCTACAGCAGCACCAATTACGTGCTGGCCGGGCTGATCGTCCAGAAGGTCACCGGCCGCCCGCTCGCCGAGGAGATCGACCGGCGCATCGTCCGCAAGCTCGGGCTGCGGCACACCTACTTCCCCGCCGTCGGCGACCGGACCATCCGCGAACCCCACCCCGAGGGCTACCGCAAGGACTCCGCCGAGGGGCCGCTGGGCGACTTCACCGAGATGGACCCCTCGGCGGCCTGGGCGGCCGGGCAGATGATCTCCACCGACTCCGACCTCAACCGCTTCTTCACCGCACTGCTCGTCCCCGGGCGCCTCCTCCCCGAGGCCCAACTCGCGCAGATGCGCACCACCGTGCCGATCGGGGACACCGGTGCGGGCGCCGGGCTGGGGATCCTCAGCAGGCCGCTCTCCTGCGGCGGGGTCTACTGGGGCCACGGCGGCGACATCCCCGGGTACGAGACCCGCGGCGGCGCCACCGACGACGGCCGTGCCGTCAACATCGCGGTGACCACCGTCCCGACCGACTACGACGTCACCCGACGCCTGGAGGCCGTCGTGGACACCGCCCTCTGCCGCTGAGCGGTCAGGAGCCGTACCGGTGCACCTCGTCGGTCATCAGACCGTGGCCGCCGTGGACGTGCCGGCTCGTGTAGGCCGTCCGCATCGACGCGGCTTCGGCGGTCCGCTGCTGCTCGATCAGCACCCCCGACAGGTCGTCCGAGTGGAGCCTCCGGGCCCGCTCCCGGCGCAGCAGGAAGGCGGTGATGCCGACGATGGCGGCGACGAGCGCGAGCAGGAACCCCAGGAGGAAGGTCATGGGGTCATCATTCGCCCGGAAAGAAGGCCTCCACCGCGGATCGGAACGCCCGCCGGAACGCGCACGCGCGGGACCTCCGGCGACGCACGAAACACCGCGGCGCCGGCACCCCGAGGGCGCCCGCCCGACCGCCGGGTGGCACGCTGCCCGCCGGTGCGGACGGATCATTGAAGCAGGTGGCCCCTCCGCGCAGCGCGCCGATCTGCGGCCGTCGCGCGGGTGCTCGAAAGGGAGAGCGGTACGACGTCGAACCGCCCCGCGGCCGACCGGAGTTGCCGGTGGCCGCGGGGCTGCTGCGCCGGTCGTGCCAGGGCCGTCACCCGAGGTGCCGGGAACCCGCGACGCCGAGGCCCCGAGGCGCCCGGCGCCGGTGGCCGGTGGCCGGTCAGCCGATGGACCGGGGCAGGCGGGTGGTCAGGTACAGGATGGTGAACGACCCGAGCAGCTGGATGCCCAGGCAGAGGGCGAACGCGCGGGCCATGCCGAGGCTGGGCGAGAGCGACAGGTAGAGGGTGCCGAGGGTGGCGACGCCGAGGGCGAGGCTGGACTGCTGGCTGGTGGCGAGGACGCCGCTGCCGACGCCGGCCCGGGCGGCGGGCACCTTGGAGAGGACGACCCGGAACAGCGGGGTGCCGATCAGGCCCTGTCCGATGCCCGCGAGGGCGACGCCCGGGGCCATCCGCAGCGGGGAGAAGTGCGACCAGTCGGCGAGCGCGGTCAGGGCCAGGGTGGCGAGGCCGAGGGCCTGGATGACGGCTCCGGCGCTGAGCACCCGGCTGCCGAAGCGGCCGATCAGCCGGGGGCCGGAGAGCGAGGCGGCGAAGTAGCCGACGGCCATCGGGACGAGTGCCCAGCCGGCTGCGACCGGGCCGAGGTGCAGGCCCTGCTGCAGGGCGACGGCGATGACGAACATGAAGCCGCCGAAGCCCGCGAAGTAGGGGAGGGCGATGCCCAGGCCGCGCCGCATCTCGGGGATGCGCAGCAGGGTCGGCGGCACCAGCGGGGTGTCTCCGCGCCGCTCGGCGCGGCGCTCGACGACGGCGAAGGCGGCGGCCAGGACGGGGAACAGCCCGAGCAGCACCCAGGACCAGAGCGGCCAGCCGGCGGCGCGGCCCTCCATCAGCGGGATGAGCAGGGCGAGCAGGGTGGCGGTGAGCAGGACGGTGCCGGGCACGTCCACCCGGGCGGCCCGGGTGGCGCGGCTCTCCGGGACGTGGCGGAGCGCCGTGACCACGGCGAGCAGCGCGAACGGCACGTTGACCAGGAAGACCGAGCGCCAGCCGGTGCCGAACAGGTCGGCGGCGACCAGCATCCCGCCGAGCACCTGCCCGACCACGACCGAGATGCCACCGACCGCGCCGTAGATGCTGAGCGCGCGGCCGCGCCGGGCACCCTCGGTGGTGGCGGTGATGGTGCCGAGCACCTGGGGGATCAGCAGTGCGGCCGAGGCGCCCTGGGCGGCCCGGGCGGCGACCAGGGACCACGCGTCGGGGGCGAGTCCGCAGGCCAGCGAGGTGAGGGCGAAGGCGGCGGCGCCGGCCACGAACAGCCGGCGGCGGCCGAAGATGTCGCCGAGGCGCCCGCCGAGGACGAGCAGGACGGCGAAGGCGATGCCGTAGCCGGCGGCGACCAGTTCGAGGACGGCGGGCCCGGCGGCCAGGTCCTCGTCGATGGTCGGCAGGGCGACGTTGACGATGAAGAAGTCGAGCATCGGCAGGAAGGCCCCGAGCAGGACGGTGACCAGCCCGGCGGTGCCGAGGGAGGGACTGCCGGGGGAGGCGGTGCCGGGGGAGGCCGCGCGGGGGGCGGTGGCGGGGGAGGCCGCGCGGGGGCGGTGGCGGTGCGACTGGGAGCGGGGGCAGGGGCTGGGGCGAGGGCGAGCTGTCGGGTCACGGGTCCTACGATCCGCCGCGCCGTACCCGGGTACCAGAGTGAGGTTATCCAGGTATGAGAAGTACCTGGCAACAGGCTGACGACTGTCGCATGCTGGGGAGCATGAGCCTGATGACTCCCGCCGCGCAAGCCCGTAGGGCCGTCGACGCGCAAGCCCGTACGGCCCCGGCGCCCGCCGCGCAAGCCCGCACCGGCTCCGCCGGACAGCCCCGCGCCACCCCCGGCGAGGCCCGCCGGCACGAGCTGGCCGCCTTCCTGCGCAGCCGCCGCGAGCGCATCGCGCCCGAGCAGGTCGGCCTGCCGATGACCGGACGCCGCCGGACGCCGGGGCTGCGCCGGGAGGAGGTCGCGCAGCTCGCCGCGGTCGGGGTGACCTGGTACACGTGGCTGGAGCAGGGGCGGGACATCCAGGTGTCCGCCCAGGTGCTGGACTCGGTGGCCCGGGCGCTGCTGCTGGACCCGAGCGAGCGCGCGCACCTGTTCACCCTGGCCGGCGCGGACGACCCGGCGCCGGTGCTGGAGTGCCCCTCGGTGACCCCGAGCGTGCGGCTGCTGCTGGAGCAGCTGGCCCCGTACCCGGCCGTGGTGGTCAACTCCCGCTACGACGTGCTGGCGTACAACGCGCCGTACACCGGGATCGTCGGCGACCTCGCCGCCCTGGCGCCGGAGGACCGCAACCTGATGTGGATGGCGTTCACGCCCTCGTACTTCCGCGAGGTGCTGATCGACTACCGCACCGAACGCCTCGGCATGGTGGCCCGGTTCCGTGCGGCGATGGCCGAGCACAGCTCGGAGCCGGCCTGGAAGGCGCTGCTGGCCCGGGCGCTCAAGGCCTCGCCGGACTTCGCGGAGCTCTGGCAGCGGCACGACGTGATGCGGCCGGGCAACGGCATCAAGCGCTTCCAGGTGCCCGGTGTCGGTCTGCTGAGCTGCGAGTACACCAACTTCTGGCTCAGCCCCCGGCTCGGCACCCGGATGGTCACCTACACCCCGCTGGACGAGCAGACCCGCGCGCTGATGGACAGGCTTCCGACCGACAGCTGAGCCCGTACGCCCTCAGATCCTTACGCCCTCAGATCCTTACGCTCTCAGGCCCGGACGGCCGCGGCCCGGCCGAGCAGCAGGCAGACCACGGCGAGCGGCAGCTCGATGCAGCACGCCATGACCAGCGCCGCGAGCACCGCGTGGCCCGGGCCGGCGAAGGCGATGTCGGCCAGCGCGTCGCCGGTGAGCAGCAGAGCCACCGCCGCCCCCGCCCACAGCGCGGCGGGGCTGCGCCGGCGCAGCAGCGCGTCCAGCGAGAGCAGGGCGGAGAACTCCACCAGGTCGAGCACCACCCACGGCGTCTCGTGGCAGACGGCGAGGACGCCCAGCCAGGGCAGCAGCGCGACCGCCGCCATGGCCGGTATTCGGGCGAACCGCTCGGGCAGGACGAACGAGGCGGCAAAGGACGCGGCGAACGAGGTGGCGAGCGAAGCGGCGGACGAAGGGGCGGACGAAGGGGCGGACCGGGTGGAGAGGACGGCGGTGCTCATGCCGCACCCCCGACCCGACGCTCCTGAACCCGCACCCGCACCCGCACCCGCTCCAGCGGCAGCCGCTCGGCCGGCCCGCCCGCGGGGTGCTCGACGAGCACCCCGCGGAACGGCCCCTCGGCCCAGGCGAGCCAGAACCGCCCGGCCACCGTGACCACCTGCGCCGCCAGGCCGGACCGCGACGACCGGAGCGACCACCGCCCGGTGAACACCACCGAGGGCGCCGCGCCGTCGGCCGCCAACCGCCCCCAGGCGAGCACGTGCCGGCGCCCGTCGCCCGCGCTGCGCCGGGCCCCGCGCAGCAGCTGCGGGGTGAGCCGGGCGTCGACCAGGACGTCGGCCAACTCGCCGTGCTGGTACAGCTCCAGCGCGGCCCGGCCGCGGCCGGACTCGGCGACGCGGACCGACCAGGGCCCGATCCCGACGGGCAGCATCCCCACCCGGAACGTCCCCTCCGACGGAACGACAGCCGGCAGCGCCCCCGCCGGCCCCGACGCCGGGTGGAGCGCGCCCCCGGGAGCACCCCCGTGGTTCCCGGGGAGGCGCCGCCCGTGCGGCGGAGTGGCGGAGTGCGATGCAGTGCTCGTCATGCCGTCAAGCTTTCCGTCCTGCACCGTCTCCTGTCGGTGGTGTCCCACACCGAATCGGGGGTGTACCTAGCTACACCCCCACCGGGCACCCCCCTTCATGGCGGCCGATGATCACCGGGCCCTACGCTGTCCGGCATGCCCTCCACCACGTTGCGCCGAGCGCTCGTCAGGAGCCTCCGGCGCCCACCGTGGTCGCCCGAGGCCTGGCGGGACACCCGCTTCATAGCCGCCGGAATACCGCCGGCCCTGCCGGTCTGGCTGGCCGTCACCGAGTCTCGGCTGCTCTTCCCGGTGCTCGCCGCCGTCCTGCTCTGCACCCGCCCGCTGACCGCCCTCCAGCGCGGCCGGCTGCTGGCCCTGCACGGGGTGGAGGTGCCGCCGCCGCGGCCGTTCACCTGGCGCCGGGCCTGGCTGCTGGGGCTGACCTGGCGCCAGGTCCTCCACCACCTGGTGGTCGGCCCGCTGCTGGCGGCGGGTGCGCTGGTGGTGGTGTACGTCTGGGGCGCAGCCGCGGTGCTGATCACCCTGTACGGCTGGATCTGGCTGATGCCCCCCGGCACCACGCTGCGTACGGACCTGGACGGGCTGGACGTCGGGCTCACGGCCGGCGGCGTGCTGCTGCTGCTCGCGGCGCCCTGGGCGGCGGCGCTGGTGGCCCGGCTGGAGGTGTGGGCGGCGCAGCAGCTGCTCGGCCCGGGCCGCGCGGAGGCCCTGGAGCGCCGGGTCGAGGAGATCACCGAGAGCCGGGCCGGGCTGGTCGACGCGGTGGACGCCGAGCGCCGCCGGATCGAGCGCGACCTGCACGACGGCGCCCAGCAGCGCCTCACCTCCCTGGCGATGAACCTGGGCCTGGCCCGGCGCACCCTCAAGGACGTGCTGCCGCCCGAGGCCATGCAGGTGATCGTGGCCGCGCACGAGGAGGCCCAGGCGGCCATCGACGAGCTGCGCGACCTGGTCCGCGGCCTGCACCCGGCGGTCCTGGAGGACCGCGGCCTGGACGCGGCGCTGTCCGGCATCGCCGCCCGCGCCCCGCTGCCGGTGCGCCTGGACGTCGACCTCACCGAGCCGATCGCCCCGACCGTCGAGGCGGTCGCCTACTTCACCGTCTCCGAGGCGCTCACCAACGTGGCCAAGCACGCCCGGGCCGACCGGGTCGACCTCTCGGTGCGGACGGCCGGCGGCCGGCTGCGCCTGGTCATCAGCGACGACGGCGTGGGCGGCGCGGACCCCTCGCGCGGCACCGGGCTCACCGGTCTGCGCAAGCGCACCGCCTCGGTCGACGGAACGCTGTCCGTTCTCAGCCCCCTCGGGGGCCCCACCACCATCACCGTGGAGTTGCCGTGCGCGCTGTGATCGCCGAGGACTCGGTCCTGCTGAGGATCGGGCTGGTCAAGGTCCTGGAGGCGGTGGGCTTCGAGGTCGCGGCGGCCGTCGGGGACGCCGAGGAACTGCTGGCCGCCGTGGAGGAGCACCACCCCGACGTGGTGGTCGCGGACGTCCGGATGCCCCCGGGCTTCACCGACGAGGGCGTGCGGGCCGCGCTGTTGATCCGCCGGCAGTGGCCGGAGGTCGCGGTCCTGCTGCTCTCCCAGTACGTGGAGGAGCGCTACGCCGCCGACCTGCTGTCGACCAACACCAGCGGGGTCGGCTACCTGCTCAAGCAGCGGGTGGCCAATGTGGACGACTTCGTGGAGGCGCTGCAGCGGGTCGCCGAGGGCGGCACCGCGCTGGACCCGGAGGTGGTCGCCCAGCTGCTGGTGCGCCGCCACCGGGATCCGCTGGAGAAGCTGACCCCGCGCGAGCGGGACGTGCTCTCCCTGATGGCGGAGGGCCGTTCCAACGCCGCGATCGCCGGCTCGCTGGTGGTCAGCGACAGCGCGGTGGCCAAGCACATCAACTCGATCTTCACCAAGCTCGACCTGCCGCCCGCCGAGGACAGCCACCGCCGGGTGATGGCGGTGCTGCGGTTCCTGGAGGTCGGGTGACGGTGGGCGCGGACCGGGTGATGGTGGGCGAGGACGGGGCGACGGGGGGCGCGGATCGGGCGACGGCGGGCGAGGACCGGGCAACGGCGGGTACGGCGAAGGCCTGGCGGGTCACCGGGACGCTCGCGATCGCCCTGGTCATGGTCGCCGGTGCGGGGCAGACCTGGTCGATCGTGGCGCAGCAGCAGAAGAGCAGTACCCGGCAGTTCGACGGCCCGATCCACCGGCTGAGGCTGGAGACCGGCAGCGCCTCGGTCAGGGTGCGGGCCGGCCGGGAGGACCACGTGGTGGTCCACCAGCGGCTGGACTGGATGGGGCGGGAGCCGGAGGTGTCGCTCACCCCGGTCGGCGACCAGCTCACCGTCGGCCTGCACTGCCGGCTGATCCTGCCGGCCCTGGACCTCGGCTGCGGTGCCGAGATCGAGGTGGAGGTGCCCGCCGCCACCCAGGTGTCGGGGGCGGTGTCCTCCGGCTCGGTGCAGGTGGAGGGCATGAGCGGGAACGTGGACGTCCGGCTCACCTCCGGTCAGCTGATGCTGGTCGACACCTCCGGGGACGTGACGGCGCACACCACCTCCGGGATGATCCAGGGCACCAACCTGAGCTCCCGGCGGGTGACGGCGGAGACCACCTCGGGCTCGATGGAGCTGAACTTCACCAAGCCCCCGCAGCAGGTGGAGACCAGGGCCACCTCCGGTTCGGTGAACATGACCCTGCCGCGGGGCAGCCGCTACGCCTTCACCGGGGAGACCGGCTCCGGCAGTGGCGGGATCGACCCGCAGCTGACGGACTCGGCCAGCCCGAACCGCATCCACGCCACGGTCACCTCGGGATCGGTCAGCATCAACCCGTCATAGGAGTCGCCGGTCGCCGGTCGCCGGCAGCTCGGGCAGGGACGCAGCCGGCAGCTCGGGCCGCTCACCCGGGTGGGGGACAATGGAGAGTCCCGTCCCCCACCCGACGCCCCGAGGTCAGCCGCGCATGACAGCCACGCCCGCACCCACCGCGCCCGACACCGAGTTCTCGCCGCTCGACATCGGCCCGATCAAGGTGTGGCCGCCCGTCGTGCTGGCGCCGATGGCCGGCATCACCAACGCCCCCTTCCGCACCCTCTGCCGCGAGCAGAGCGGCGGCAAGGGCCTGTACGTCTCGGAGATGATCACCACCCGGGCGCTGGTCGAGCGCAACGCCAAGACCATGCAGCTGATCACGTTCGACCCGAGCGAGAAGCCGCGCTCGATCCAGCTGTACGGGGTGGACCCGGTGACCGTCGGCAAGGCCGCCCGGATGATCGCGGACGAGGGCCTGGCCGACCACATCGACCTCAACTTCGGCTGCCCCGTCCCCAAGGTCACCCGCAAGGGCGGCGGCTCGGCGCTGCCGTACAAGCGCAACCTGCTGCGCGAGATCCTGCGCGAGGCCGTCGCCAACGCGGGCGACCTGCCGGTGACCATGAAGATGCGCAAGGGCATCGACGACGACCACCTCACCTACCTGGACGCCGGCCGGATCGGCGCCGAGGAGGGCGTGGCCGCGATCGCCCTGCACGGGCGCACCGCCGCCCAGCACTACGGCGGGACGGCCGACTGGTCGGCGATCGCCCGGCTGCGCGAGTCGGTCCCGGCGCACGTCCCGGTGCTGGGCAACGGGGACATCTGGTCGGCCGACGACGCGCTGCGGATGATGCGCGAGACCGGCTGCGACGGTGTCGTGGTGGGCCGCGGCTGCCTGGGCCGGCCGTGGCTGTTCAGGGACCTGGTCGCGATCTTCGAGGGCGACGTCGACTACGCCCGCCCCGACTTCGGCTACGTGGCGCGGGCGATGGTGCGCCACGCGCAGCTGCTCGGCGAGTGGATCGGGGACGAGACGCGCGGCGTGATCGACTTCCGCAAGCACGTCGCCTGGTACACCAAGGGCTTCTCGGTCGGTTCCGAGCTGCGGGTGCGGCTGGCCAACTCCTCCTCGCTCGCGGAACTGGCCGAAACCCTCTCCGAGGTCGAGCAGTCCCAGGGCTGGCCGGCCGGTGCGGACGGCCCGCGCGGGCGCACCAGCGGCAACGGCCGGGTGGTCCTGCCGGAGGGGTGGTTGGACGATCCGTACGACTGCGCCCGGCCGGGTGAGGATGCCGAATCGGACACCTCCGGCGGATGATCTGTACGGATTGTAAAAGTGGGCCCTTCTGGCCCGATTGCCACTAGGTCCCAGCCCTCTTGTCCATTCTGGACAGGAGGGCTCCTTTTCGGCATTCGGAGGTCACGGAACGGGCACGTTTCTGGACGCTGTGCGACGATCGGCGGAGGCGGTCTACGTTCGACCCGCGAGATGCGCTGGTGACGCTTGCCACATGCGGCGGCGACTGACGGTAGGTCAGTGGACGAAATGGACAGGTCGACCGTGAATCGCTTCCCGAAGCCGCCCGGCCGGGGATCGGCCGATCCGGGTGCAGGAAATCAAGCCGGGGCAACGCGACCGACCCGAGGTCGCTACCCAGCGTCCGGATCGTGTGATCTTCGGGTTTCGTTGTCTTCAAGAGTTGAACACTGGCTCGCGTCAGGCGGACGATTTCACCAACAGAGGTGAACGCCTTTATGCGCTTTCGATCTAGCGGGTTACCCCTCGGTACCGGCCTCGTGTGGCCTATTCAGGGCAGAGAAGTGCCTTCGAAATGGGTATGTTCTCCGGCGTCAGGGCAACCGCGTACGAGGAGACCGACCCGTGCCGTCCCAGCAGAAGTTTGTTTACTCCTTCACCGAAGGAAACAAGGACCTCAAGGATCTTCTTGGCGGCAAGGGCGCGAACCTGGCCGAGATGACCAACCTGGGCCTCCCCGTCCCCCCGGGGTTCACCATCACCACCGAGGCCTGCAAGGTCTTCCTGGAGACCGGCAGCGAGCCCACCTCCCTGCACGAGGAGATCAGCGCCCACCTGGTGGCCCTTGAGAAGGAGATGGGCAAGAAGCTCGGCCAGGCCGACAACCCCCTCCTGGTCTCGGTGCGCTCCGGCGCGAAGTTCTCCATGCCCGGCATGATGGACACCGTCCTCAACATCGGCCTCTCCGACGCCTCGGTGCTCGGCCTCGCCGCCCAGTCCGGCAACGAGCGCTTCGCCTGGGACTCCTACCGCCGCCTGGTCCAGATGTTCGGCAAGACCGTGCTGGGCGTCGACGGCGAGCTGTTCGAGGAGGCCCTGGACGAGGCCAAGCACGCCAAGGGCACCGTCAACGACCTGGACCTGGACGCTTCCGACCTCCAGGAACTCGTCGAGGTGTTCAAGGGCATCGTCGAGCGCGAGACCGGCCGGGCCTTCCCGCAGGACCCGCGCGAGCAGATGGACCTCGCCATCCACGCCGTCTTCCACTCCTGGAACGGCGACCGCGCCCGGCTGTACCGCCGCCAGGAGCGCATCCCGAACGACCTCGGCACCGCGGTCAACGTCTGCACCATGGTCTTCGGCAACCTCGGCGAGGACTCCGGCACCGGCGTCGCCTTCACCCGCGACCCCTCCACCGGTGCCCAGGGCGTCTACGGCGACTACCTGTCCAACGCCCAGGGCGAGGACGTCGTCGCCGGCATCCGCAACACGCTGCAGCTGTCCGAGCTGGAGAAGCTCGACAAGAAGTCGTACGACGAGCTGATGGCGATCATGCAGAAGCTCGAAAACCACTACCGCGACCTCTGCGACATCGAGTTCACCATCGAGCGCGGCAAGCTCTGGATGCTGCAGACCCGCGTCGGCAAGCGCACCGCCGCGGCCGCCTTCCGGATCGCCGTCCAGCTGGTCGACCAGGGCCTGATCGACCTGGACGAGGCCCTGATGCGGGTCACCGGCGGCCAGCTCTCCCAGCTGATGTTCCCGCGCTTCGCCCCCGACGCCGAGTCGAAGCAGATCGCCCGGGGCCTCGCCGCCTCGCCCGGCGCCGCGATCGGCAAGATCGTCTTCGACTCGTACACCGCGGTGAAGTGGTCGCGCTCCGGCGAGAAGGTCATCCTGGTCCGCCGTGAGACCAACCCGGACGACCTGGACGGCATGATCGCCGCCGAGGGCATCCTCACCTCGCGCGGCGGCAAGACCTCGCACGCCGCCGTCGTCGCCCGCGGCATGGGCAAGACCTGTGTCTGCGGCGCCGAGGAGCTGGAGGTCGACACCAAGCGCCGCCGGATGACCACCGCCGACGGCGTGGTGCTGGAGGAGGGCGACGTCGTCTCGATCGACGGCGCGACCGGCAAGGTCTACCTCGGCGAGGTACCCGTGCTCCCCTCCGCCGTGGTGGAGTACTTCGAGGGCACCCTGCACGCCGGCGCCGACGTCCAGGGCGGACTGGTCCAGGCCGTGCACCGGCTGATGTCGCACGCCGACGGCCGCCGCCGGCTCGCCGTGCGCGCCAACGCCGACAACGCCGAGGACGGCTCGCGCGCCCGCCGCTACGGCGCCCAGGGCATCGGCCTGTGCCGCACCGAGCACATGTTCCTCGGCGAGGAGCGCCGCAAGGAGGTCGAGCACCTGATCCTGGCGGACAACGACAAGGACCGCGAGCTCGCCCTCTCCACCCTGCTGCCGCTGCAGAAGGGCGACTTCCTGGAGCTCTTCCAGGCGATGGACGGCCTGCCGGTCACCGTCCGCCTGCTCGACCCGCCGCTGCACGAGTTCCTGCCCGACATCACCGAGCTGTCGGTGCGCGTCGCCCTCGCCGAGGCCCGCAAGGACCCGAACGAGAACGACCTGCGCCTGCTCCAGGCCGTGCACAAGCTGCACGAGCAGAACCCGATGCTCGGTCTGCGCGGTGTGCGCCTCGGCCTGGTCATCCCCGGTCTGTTCGGCATGCAGGTCCGGGCCATCGCCGAGGCCGCCGCCGAGCGCAAGCTGGCCGGCGGGGACCCGCGCCCCGAGGTGATGATCCCGCTGGTCGGCACCGTCCAGGAGCTGGAGCTGGTCCGCGACGAGTGCGAGCGCGTGCTCGCCGAGGTCGCCCAGTCCACCGGCGTGACGCTGGACATCAAGCTCGGCACCATGATCGAGCTGCCGCGCGCCGCGGTGACCGCCGGCCAGATCGCCGAGGCCGCCGAGTTCTTCTCCTTCGGCACCAACGACCTGACCCAGACGGTCTGGGGCTTCTCCCGGGACGACGTGGAAGCCTCGTTCTTCACCGCCTACCTGGAGAAGGGCATCTTCGGGGTCTCCCCGTTCGAGACCATCGACCGCGACGGCGTCGGCTCCCTGGTCAAGCACGCCGTCGAGGCCGGCCGGGCCACCCGCCCCGACCTCAAGCTCGGCGTCTGCGGCGAGCACGGTGGCGACCCGGAGTCGGTCCACTTCTTCCACGAGGTGGGGCTGGACTACGTCTCCTGCTCCCCCTTCCGGATCCCGGTGGCGCGCCTGGAGGCCGGCCGCGCCGCCATCGAGTCGGCGGGCAGCGACTCGCGCTGAGAGGGGGTAGGCATCCCCTCCTCAGGCGCGGGCACGACTGACCGCTCCCCCTCCCGTCGGGAGGGCGTACACCGGAGCTCGGCGCAGGAGAACCGGCGTACGTAACACGGCCGGGCGGGGACGGACAACGGCGTCCGTCCCCGCCCGGCCGTACGTCCTTGTGGCCTCGGCCACGTGTGTGACTCGGCCGCCCGTACGGCCGTGCCTGCCAAGCTGGTCCGCATGACCAGAAGCAAGAGCCCACTCGTCGTCGTGGCCGTCCTGATCCTGGCGGTCCTCGCCGGAGTCGGCTACCTGCTCGCCGGCAAGGGCGGCAGCAGCCACCCCAAGGCCGCCGCGAGCGCCACCACCGCCGCCGCGCCCAAGCCCTCGGCCCCCAAGCCGTCCCCGCCCGCCGGCACCGCCCCCGCCGCGGCCGGCACCTGGGTGCCCGCCGACCCGGCCCTGGCCGACGTCTGCCGCACCAAGCTCCCCAGCCAGGCCCAGGACACCCTCGGCCTGATCGCCAAGGGCGGCCCCTACCCCTACAACCGCGACGGCATCGTCTTCGAGAACCGCGAGAGCCGCCTCCCCAGGAAGGCCGACGGCTACTACCACGAGTTCACCGTCGTCACCCCCGGCTCCAACGACCGCGGCACCCGCCGAGTCGTCACCGGCAACTCCGGCGAGCAGTACTGGTCCCCGGACCACTACGCCACCTTCCAGGAGATCGACCCCCGCTGCTGAGGCCTCCCGCCACCCGCTCTCACGTCGCTTCGCCTCGCCTCACCGCGCCTCACCTCGCTCGGCGCCAGGTGATCCGGGGGTGCGGTCCGTGCGGGCCGGTGGTGATCAGGGCGGTCAGTTCGTGCAGGACCGGTGAGGGGTCGCGGCGGAGCTGGACCGGGGTGGTGCGGACCACCGGGAGGCCGGCGGTGGTGAGGCGGTTGGCGCGGACCAGGCCGCGTTCGTGGTCGGCCGGGCGCAGGTGCCAGGCGCGGGAGTCGATCTCCAGGGCCACGCAGGCGTGCGGCCAGTAGGCGTCCGGGACGGCGAGGAAGCGGCCGTCCAGGAAGAGCACCGGGTTCCACAGCGGTTCGGGCAGGCCCGCGTGCGCCAGCAGTTCGCGGGCCTCGCCCTCGACCACCGAACGCACCCCGGCGGTCAGGTCCTCCACCACCCGGGCCACGTGCGGAAGCCCGAGCGCGCCGGGCCTGGCCAGCAACTGGTCCAGCAGTTCGCCGAGTTCGCAGTGCCGCCGCTGGACGGCCTCCGCGCACAGCGCCCGGAACCGGTGCTGCCCGGTCTCCCGCGGCGCGAGGTCGGCCAACGCCCGTGCGACGGTGGTGCTCCACAGCCCGTCGTCCCGCTCGAACCCGCCCGGCATCGCCCCCGGCGACCGGTGGATCCGGACGAAATCCCTTTCGCAGACCCGGCGTTGAGTTGGGATCAGGACGTCCACCGCGCCGAGGTCGGCCGGGTGCCCGGCGGTCGGCAGTCCGGCGGCGGTCAGCACCGCGAAGCCGGTCAGCAGCACCTCCCCGGCCTGCGGTTCACGCCCCTTCGGGCTCGCGTACGCCAGGGCGGCCCGCAGTTTCTGATGGTGCGTCAACCTCCCGCTCTGCAGGCAGATCACTCGGGGCAGCACCTGCTGCCAGGGCCCGCCCGGCCGCAGCCGGTGGGCGATGGTGCCGGAGGGCACCCCGAGCCGGCGCAGCTGTGCCCGGGTGGCGATGTGCTGCTGGTCGGCCCCCAGCAGGGCGACCGGGTCGAGGGGGTTCGTGCGGCTCATGCCAGGGTGCTGCCCGCCCGGATCGGAGGTATGCGAAACATCCCCCGTCGGTGGCGCCCTGGCAAACAGGTTGACGAAGCGCGCGCCGAGCCGCTGAGCTGGTGCCCATATGACAACCCCACCCACCGGCCCCGCGCTCGACGCGCTGAACGGCCTCTCCGTCGGCGACGCCCTCGGCGCCCAGTTCTTCGTCCCCGGCACCGCCCGCGCCCACCTCGCCGACCGCACCGCCCCGCCCGGCCCCTGGCCGTGGACCGACGACACCGAGATGGCCTGCTCGGTGTACGCCGCCCACACCGAGCGCGGCGCGATCGACACCTTCGACCTCACCCACGCCTTCGCCCGCCGCCACGACTTCGACCGCGGCTACGGTCCGGCCGCCAACCGGATGCTGCGGCTGGTCCGCGAGGGCGGCGACGCCAGGGGGCTGGCCGCCGAACTCTTCGACGGCCAGGGCTCGTACGGCAACGGCGCCGCGATGCGGGTCGCCCCGCTCGGCGCCGCGTACGCCGAGGACCCGGCCGCCGTGGTCCGGCCCGCCGCCGACACCGCCGTGATCACCCACACCCACTCGCAGGCGGTGGACGGCGCGATCGCCGTCGCGGTGGCGGCCGCGTACGCGGTCCGGGCGCGGACCGAGGCCGTGACGCCGCAGGCCTTCCTGGCGGCGGTGGCCGCGCTCACCCCGCGCGGGGCCGTCCACGACGGCCTGACCGAGGCGATCGCCCTGCTCGCCGAGCCGGATCCACTGGTCGCCGCCCGGGTGCTCGGCAACGGCAGCCGGACCTCCGCCGTCGACACCGTCCCGTACGCCCTGTGGTGCGCCGCCCGGAACCTCACCGACTTCCGGACCGCGGTGTGGGAGGCGATCGCGCCCGGCGGCGACACGGACACCGTCGCCGCGATCACCGGGGGAGTGGTCGCCGCCCACACCGGCACCCGGGACATCCCGGCCGACTGGCTCACCGCCCGCGAACCGCTGCCGGCCTGGACCTTCCCCGAGCCGGGCGGCGTCCGGCCCGCCCCGGAAGGCGACTCCCGGCTGAAGCCGCTGCTGCTGCCCCGCCCGTGCCCGGTGCCGGACCTGCTCTGGACCGACGAGCAGTGGCAGCGAGTCAGGTCCGGGCGGATTCCCGGGGACCTGGACGGGCGGTGGGAGTTCTACACCGCCGAGGGCGTCCTGCACCTGCACCGCAGCTGGACCGGCCACGAGATCTGGCGCGTACGGGTGGCCCCGGTGAAGGGCGGCGGCTGGCGGCCCGTGTCCGCGCTGGTCGAGGCGCACCCCGGGCACTACACGGGCGAGCCCGAGGTCTCCGCGGCCCTCCTCCGCCTGGTGGCCGGGGACTACGGGCGGCCGTAGTCCCCGCTCACGCCGTGATCATCAGCTGCCCGGCGCCGCTGCCGCCGTGTCTAAGGCACTCCTGGTTGATCTCCGGATCCGGGGCGCTCGGCGAGGTGGCGGCGGCGATCCGCAGCTCGATGATGTCCCGGACGGCGGGCCACTCGGCGTCGAGGATCGAGTAGAACGCGGTGGAGCGCACCACCCCGTCCAGCCCGCGCGAGTGGGCCCGGCGCACGCCCTCGGAGGTCGCGCCGAGCCGCTCGATCGCGGCGCGCGAGCGCTGGTTGCGGGCGTCCGCGCGCAGCGAGATCCGCTGCACGCCCCAGGTCTCGAAGGCGTGGCGCAGCATCAGCAGCTTGGCCTCGGTGTTGATGCCGGTGCCCTGGGCGCGCGGCGAGAGCCAGGTGTTGCCGATCTCGGCGGCGTCCGGGACGGCCGTGGCCGGGTCGCCGAAGGGGACGCCGGGAGCCGGCGGCCACACCATCGGGCCCTGCCAGTAGTCGAGTTCCAGGAAGCGGGTGGAGCCCACGACCCGGCCGTCGGCGACGTTCACCGTCGCGAACGGCAGCGACCGTCCCGCGGCCTGGTCGGCGAGTGCACGCGCGATGTAGTCGCGGGCCGCTTCCAGGCCGTGCGGGACGGGGGTGAAGGCGTAGGTCGTACGGTCCTCGGCGCCGGCCTCGGCGATGGCCTCGGCGTGGTGCGCGGCGAGGGGCTCCAGCCGCACGGTGCGGCCGGTGAGGATGACAGGTACGGGCACGGAACCTTCGGTCCTTCATCGGTCGGAGGATGCCCCCCGCGCCGGGGTACGGCACGGGGTGCGGTGGACTGGTTTCGCCCCGGCCCGGGTCCGTCCGCCGGGTGGCCGCGCACGCCGGAGGTCCGGTCGGGCGGGGCGGGGGCGGCGGCCCGGAACGGGCGGCGCGGGGTGCCGGAACGGACACGGGTCCTCGGACCGGTCCGGCGGGAAGAGCGAGGGGACAGTGTGCGTCCGCGAAATGGCCGAGGAGGAGACGAGAGCGCGAAGGGAAGCAGGCGGCCAGGTGAAGGCAAGGTGCGTCGTGGGGGCTGGCCGAGCACCGGACCGGGACGTGGTCGACGGCGTTACGGACGACGTGACGACGACGCGACGATGCGAGGCAGCGAGAGGACGATACCCGCCAGAAGGCGGTGCGTCACTTCGCGGCACGCGAATGGCCGCGCGGGCCGACCGGCCGGGCCCGGGAGCGGGTCCTCGCGGGCCTGTGACCAGGGCTTCTTCCGTCGGGTGCGATCATGGTCCGGAGGGGGCGGAGACGGCCACCGGACGAGTCGCGGCGAGTCGCGGACGAGTCGCCGGAGGAACCGTCGGGGCAGCCGCCGGAGGAGCCGTCGGGTGCGGCGGGAATTCCGGCGGCGCCCGGCACGCTGCACAGGACGACAAGACGGTCGGCCGAGACGAGCAGAGAACGGGGTTGGGTGCGCGGTGCGTGACTTCCAGGCGCTGTACGAGCTGGATCAGCAGGGCGTGGCCGCGGTGGCCACGGCCAACGCGCAGTTGCGCGACACCGGTGCCGGCCTGGTGCTGCTCCAGCACTTCGAGGGCTTCATGGATGCCGGGGACGCCGGCGGCCAGGTGGTGGCCCACCTGCTGGAGACGGGATCGCCGCAGGTGGTGGCCCGTTTCGACCACGATCGGCTGGTCGACTACCGGGCGCGCCGCCCGTCGATGATCTTCGACCGCGACCGCTGGACGTCCTACGACCCGCCGGAGATCCTGCTCCAGCTCCTGCACGACGCCGCCGGCGCGCCGTTCCTGCTGCTCACCGGCCCCGAGCCGGACGTCGAGTGGGAGCGCTTCGCGCGCGCCGTCCGCGAGTTGGTGGAGCGCTTCGAGGTCCGGCTCTCGATCGACTTCCACGGCATCCCGATGGGCGTGCCGCACACCCGCCCGGTCGGCCTGACGCCGCACGGCAACCGGCTCGACCTCGCGCCGGGCTTCCCGCAGTGGTTCGAGCAGGCTCAGGTGCCGGGCAGCGCCCAGGCGTTGCTGGAGTACCGGCTGGCCGAGGCCGGGCACGACGTGCTGGGCTTCGCCGTGCACGTCCCGCACTACGTGGCCCGCTCGGCCTACCCGGCCGCGGCGGTGCTGATCCTGGAGTCGGTGCAGTCCGCCACCGGGCTGGTGCTGCCCGGCACCCGGCTGCGCGAGCGGGTCGGCGAGGTCTACGCGGACATCGAGGAGCAGCTGACGCACGGGGACGGCGAGCTGCGCTCGGCGATCCGCGGCATGGAGGGCCAGTACGACGCGGTGGCGGGTGCCGAGGGCCGGGAGAGCCTGTTGGCCGAGCCGGTGGACTTGCCCTCGGCGGACGAACTGGGCCGACGCTTCGAGGAGTTCCTCGCCGAGCACGAGCGCGGCGCGGAGTAGGCGGGAACCGGCGCCCCCCGGCGGCCTCCGCCGGGGACGCGGATTCCCCGTGGAAGGATTTCGCGGAGGCGGGAGCCATCGGCGCCGTCCGCTCGTTGGAGCCGGAGGCGCCCGGGGGACGGGCTGCCGTGAGGAGCCGACCATGACTCGTCGTACCCCCGGGGGGATGCCATGCCGAGGACCGTACGCCCGATCGTCGCCTTGACGGCCGGGCTGGCCGCGCTGCTGCTGGCCGGATGCACCGCCGGCAGCGGCTCGGACGGCAGCCAGGGGAAGGGCTTCGCGGGCGCGCTGCCCGGCCGCGCGCCGGCCGGCGCGACCCCGTCGCCGACCCCGACCCCGCCACCGACCGGCCCCTACGTCGCGCTCGGCGACTCGTACACGGCAGGCATGCAGATCCCCCCGCAGACCGGCGAGCCGCGTGGCTGCGCCCGCTCCGGGGTCGACTACCCGGCGCTGGTGGCCAAGGGGCTCGGGCTGTCCGCCGACCGGTTCCGGGACGTCAGCTGCACCGGCGCCCGGACCGGGGACCTCACCGCGGCGCAGAACACCGGCAACGGCACCAACCCGGCGCAGCTGGACGCGCTGACCCCGCAGACCACGCTGGTCACCCTCGGGATCGGCGGCAACGACGCCGGTTTCACGGACGTCGTGATCGAGTGCGCCAAGGACAGCCTGGTGGACGCGGTCAAGGGCGTCGTCCAGCAGACCCGTGCCGCCTCGCCCTGCCGCGACCACTACGCCTCCGGCGACGGCACCGACGAGGTCCAGCACCGGGTGGACGCCGCCGGCGTCCGGCTCGGCCAGGTGCTCCAGGACGTCAAGCGGCGCTCCCCGCAGGCCCGGGTGTACGTGGTCGGGTATCCGACGGTGTTCCCGGCCGACCCGTCGGGCTGCCTGCCGCTGCTCGGAAGGACGGTGGCCGTCGGGGACGTCGCGTTCCTCGCGGAGAAGCAGCAGCAGCTCAACGCCATGCTCAGGCAGCGGGCGCAGGCCGCCGGCGCGGTGTTCGTGGACGCGGCGGGTCCCTCGGTCGGGCACGACATGTGCGCGGGGGAGGGCGAGCGCTGGGTCGAACCGCCGTTCCCGGCCGGCGGCCTGGCCCCGATCCACCCCAACGCCAAGGGGCACGAGGCGGTGGCCGGCCTCGTCCTCAAGGCGCTCAAGGGCTGAGCTCGCTTCGGGGAGCCCGCGCGCCGCGCGGCGTTCACGTCCCGGCCCGTGCGCCTTCGCGCGCGGCACCCCCCGCGTGTCGGAGGCGCGGCGTACCGTGAAACCCATATGGACGACACCACGCACCGCCTCGCCGCCCCGATCCCGTACGACCACACCGCCGAGGCCCGCTGGGTCCCCGAACCCGACAAGCGCCCCGGCCGTACGGCTTTCCAGCGCGACCGCGCCCGGGTGCTGCACTCGGCGGCGCTGCGCCGGCTGGCCGGCACCACCCAGGTGGTCGCCCCGATGCGCAGCGACTTCCCGCGCACCCGGCTCACCCACTCCCTCGAATGCGCCCAGGTGGGCCGGGAGTTGGGCGCGGCGCTGGGCTGCGACCCGGATCTGGTGGAGACCGGCTGCCTGGCCCACGACATCGGCCACCCGCCCTTCGGCCACACCGGCGAGGAGGCCCTGGACCAGGCCGCCGAGGCGTGCGGCGGCTTCGAGGGCAACGCCCAGTCGCTGCGCATCCTGACCAGGCTCGAACCCAAGCGCTTCGCCCCGCAGGAGGAGCCGTCGACCCGGCTCGCCCCCTGGCCCGGCCGCAGCGTCGGCCTCAACCTGAGCCGCGCCGCGCTCGACGCCGCCACCAAGTACCCGTGGACCAAGGGCGCCCACCCGACCGACCCGCAGTCGCCCAAGTACGGCGTCTACGCCGACGACCTGCCGGTCTTCCGCTGGCTGCGGGCCGGCTCCCCGGCCGGGCGCAAGTGCTTCGAGGCCACCGTGATGGACTGGTCCGACGACGTGGCCTACTCCACTCACGACGTGGAGGACGGCCTCCAGGCGGGCCACATCGACCCGGCCGCGCTGCGCGCCCCGAGCGAGCGCGCCGAGCTCTTCAAGGTCGCCGAGCGCTACGCCCCCGACGCCGATCCGGAGGAGCTGTCCGCCGCCCTGGACCGGCTGCTCGCCCAGGAGTGGTGGCCCCGCTCCTACGACGGCACCGCCCGGGCCCGGGCCGGGCTCAAGGACCTCACCAGCCAGCTGATCGGCCGCTTCTGCCTGGCCGCCGAGCAGGCCACCCGCGCCCGCTACGGGCCCGGCCGGCTGACCCGCTACACCGCCGAGCTGGTGGTGCCGCGGGACGTCCGGCTGGAGTGCGCGGTGCTCAAGGCGGTCGCCGTCCGCTTCGTGATGCAGCGGGACGAGCAGGCCCAGCTGCGGGCCCGGCAGCGGATCGTGATCGCCGAGCTGGCGTACGTGCTCACCCAGCGCGCCCCCGAGGGGCTGGACCCGGTGTTCGCCGCGATGTACCACGAGGCCGAGGACGACCGCGCGGCCCTGCGCACGGTCATCGACCAGATCGCCACGCTGACCGACGCCTCGGCCCTGGCCCTGCACGCCAAGCTCGTCGGCGCGGCCTGGGCATGAGCGGCCCGGACGCACCCGGCCGGAAACCCCGGCCGCCCCAGTAGACTTCCGGGGTGGCCGGGCGGATCAGGGACGAAGACGTACAGGCGGTGCGCAGCGCACTGCCGATCGATGCGGTGGTCGGCGACTACGTACAGCTGACCAACGGTGGCGGCGGCGAGTACAAGGGCGTCTGTCCCTTCCACGACGAGAAGTCCGCCTCCTTCTACGTCAACCCCGCCAAGGGCGTCTTCCACTGCTTCGGCTGCCAGGAGAACGGCGACACCATCGCCTTCCTGATGAAGATCGAGCACTTCACCTTCGCCGAGGCCGTCGAGCGGATGGCCGCCCAGGCGGGCATTACCCTGCGCTACGAGGAGGGCGGCTACAGCCCCCGCCACCAGCAGGGCGAGCGCACCCGCCTGGTCGAGGCGCACAAGGTCGCCGCCGCCTACTACCAGGAGCAGCTGGCCTCGGCGGAGGCGGAGATCGGCCGCCGCTTCCTGGCCGAGCGCGGCTTCGACGAGGAGGCCGCGAAGGCCTTCGGTGTCGGCTACGCCCCGGCCGGCTGGGAGCACCTGGTCCGCTTCCTGCGCGGCAAGGGCTTCACCGACAAGGAGATCCTGCTCGGCGGCCTGGCCTCGCAGGGCCAGCGCGGCGGCCTGATCGACCGCTTCCGGGGCCGGCTGGTCTGGCCGATCCGGGACATCGCGGGCGAGGTGGTCGGCTTCGGCGCCCGCCGCCTGCGCGAGGACGACAACGGGCCGAAGTACCTGAACACCCCCGAGACGCCGATCTACAAGAAGTCCCACGTGCTGTACGGCATCGACCTGGCGAAGAAGGAGATCGCCAAGTCGGGCCGTGCGGTGGTGGTCGAGGGCTACACCGACGTGATGGCCTGCCACCTGGCCGGGGTCACCTCGGCGGTGGCCACCTGCGGCACCGCCTTCGCCGAGGACCACATCAAGATCATCCGCCGGCTGCTGATGGACACCTCCCAGTACCGGGGCGAGACGGTCTTCACCTTCGACGGCGACGCGGCCGGGCAGAAGGCCGCGCTGCGGGCCTTCGAGGACGACCAGAAGTTCGCCGCCAAGACCTCCATCGCGGTCAGCCCGGGCGGCATGGACCCGTGCGACCTTCGCCTGGCCCAGGGCGACGAGGCGGTCAAGCAGCTGATCGACAACCCCGTCCCGCTGTTCGAGTTCGCGCTGACCTCGGTGGTGGCCCGGCACCGGGTGGACACCCCGGAGGGACGTTCGGCGGCCCTGGAGGAGGCGGCCCCGATCGTCGCCAAGATCAAGGACCGCTCGATCCAGCACGAGTACGCCGTCCGCCTGGCCGGCATGCTCGGCATCCTGGACGAGCAGTTCGTCGTCCGCCGGATCTCCCAGCTGGCCCGCTGGGACCGCGAACGCCAGCAGAACCCGCGCGGCGCCGCCGCCCAGCGCCGCCCCGAGCCGGTCCAGCCGGCCCGCCCGGCGCAGCCCGCCTTCCGGCTCAACCCGCGCGACCCGGCCCAGTTCGTCGAGCGCGAGCTGCTCAAACTGGCGCTGCAGCACCCGGACCTGGTCAGCCCGGCCTTCGACCACTACGGCGAGGACGAGTTCCCGACCCCGCCGTACGCCGCTGTCCGCCAGGCCATCGCCAAGGCCGGCGGCGCCGCGTACGGGGCGACGCTGCCGGACTTCACCAGCGCGGTGCGCGAGGCCTCCCCGGACGACCGGGTGCGCTCGCTGGTCACCGAGCTGACCGTCGAGCCGGTGCGCTCGCGCCGCAAGGCGGACGCCGTCTACGCGGGGGAGTTCCTGGTCAAGCTGCGCCTGCTGGCCGTCGACCGGCGGGTCACCGAAGTCCGCGGCTACCTCCAGCGGCTCGGCCCCCGGGCCGATGCCGAGCAGCTGCACGCGGTGCAGACCGAGTTGTGGCAGCTCCAGCAGTACGGGCAGCAGCTGCGCAGCCGGGGCGCCGCGGCGCTCTGAGAACGGCGGCGCAGAAAGTCGGCGCACGAGTCTCGGCCACGGAGTGTGGCGTACCGCACACTGGAGGGCGTCCCACCTCCGAACAGCGCGGGTCCGCCAGAGTCGCGCCCGCCCTTGAGGGGATGCCCGTGGAGCAAGGCCTCGCCGCAGCGACCACCAGAGCGACCGCCACCAGGACGAGAGCGAACCCCGCCGCACCGGACGGGGACCAGGAGAGCGACCCCGCCGTCGATGCCGAGACCGAAGCCGAGGCCGAAGCTGTAGCCGACTCCGACGCCGGCCCCGAGGTCGACGGTGACATCGACGTCGACGCCGGGGACGAGCGCCGCGGGCCGGTCGAGAACGGCGGACCGGCCGCCGACCTGCTGCGCCAGTACCTGCGCGAGATCGGCCGGATCCGGCTGCTCACCGCCGCAGAGGAGGTCGAACTGGCCCGCCGGGTCGAGGCCGGCCTGTTCGCCGAGGAACGGCTGAACGGTCAGCCGCCGCCGTCCGACCCACTGGCCGGGGACCTGGACACCCTGGTGGTGCGCGGCCGGATCGCCAAGCGCCGGCTGATCGAGGCCAACCTGCGCCTCGTCGTCTCCGTCGCCAAGCGCTACATCGGCCGCGGGCTGACCCTGCTGGACCTCATCCAGGAGGGCAACCTCGGGCTGATCCGGGCGGTCGAGAAGTTCGACTACACCCGCGGCTACAAGTTCTCCACGTACGCGACCTGGTGGATCCGGCAGGCGATGAGCCGGGCGCTGGCCGATCAGGCCCGGACGATCCGGGTGCCGGTGCACGTGGTCGAGCTGATCAACCGGGTGGTCCGGGTCCAGCGGGGCCTGCTGCAGGAGCGGGGCGTGGAACCGACGACGGCCGAGATCGCCGCCGCCCTGGAGCTGACCGCGGAGCGGGTGCGGGAGTTGCTCCGGCTCGCCCAGGAGCCGATCTCGCTGCACACCCCGGTCGGCGAGGAGGACGACGTCGCGTTCGGCGACCTGATCGAGGACGCCGACGCCGCCTCGCCCGCCGAGTCCGTGACCTTCCTGCTGTTGCGCCGGCACCTCGACGCGGTGCTGGCCACCCTGGGCGAGCGCGAGCGCCAGGTCGTCCAGCTCCGCTACGGGCTGGACGACGGCCGCCCGCGCACGCTGGAGGAAATCGGCGCGGTGTTCGGCGTGACGCGGGAGCGGATCCGGCAGATCGAGTCCAAGACGCTGGTCAAACTCCGCGACCACGCCTTCGCCGAGCAGCTGCGCGGCTACCTCGACTAGGGCCTGTCCGGCGGATCTTGTCGGATCAGCGCGCGGCTCCCCCAGCCTTCGGCCGGGAGGTACCCCCACTTCGCGCCCGTCTGGGCGTGCGCCCGAATCGCCCTCGTACTGGGTGTACTTGGACGATTCGGGCGTGCGTCCAGGCGGGATGATCCGGCGTCGTGCGCCCGGCAAGATCCGCCGGACAGGCCCTAGGACCAATGCCAGTGACTTAGGTTGTGTCCGCTCTGGTGATCGTGATGGTTGCGGGGGTTGGTGGTGGCCAGTCGTGCTGTTGGGCGCGTTTGAGGGGCCAGTTGGACATCTTGCGTTTGATGACGCGGGGGCAGGTCCGTTGACGGCGCGGGGGTAGGAGGCGTTCGGTGATCTCAGCCAGGGTGCGGTTCAGCGCCCTGGTGAGTCTGCCGGGGGGAAAGCGCCGCCTGGGCGGGGACCTGGCGGCGCACGACCCGCAGACTGCGGGTGAAGGACAAGCGGTCGGGGTCCACGCCCTCATGCAGGGCGGCTTGGTGCATGAGTTGTCGGATGGCGTGGTGGACGAGCAGGAGGCCGTAGACCTCCTGCTCGACGCCCCACGGGTACTTCGAGCGCAGGACGAGTTTGGGTCCGCGCTGGTGGGTCTTGATCTCGTCCAGGGTGGTCTCGATCTCCCAGCGCTGGACGTAGAGCGCGGCCAACTCGGCGGCCGGTGCCTCCTCGGGGTCGAGGAGAGTGGTGATCAGGCGGTAGACGGTGCCATCACCGGTGGAGGCGAGGGTGTATTCGACGACCCGGACGGTCACCGGGTTGCGGCGACTCCTTCTGTCCGGTTCGGCGTGCACCGTGCTGAGGTACGAGCCGTCGCTGAGCACGCGCACGACGGGCAGGTTCGCGCTCTTGCGCACGCGCCACAGCAGGTCCGCGCCGGTGGCCCGTGCGTGCTGCCACAGCTCGAAGCCGTAGAAGCCCCGGTCGGCCAGCAGCAGCATCCCCTCGCGAAGCCGGTCGAACAGCTGCCGGGACAGGGACTGCTCGCTCGCCGACAGCGGACCGGTGACGGCGGCGAACACCGCGTGGGTGCCGCACTCGGCCAGCCCCACCACCCTGGCCTGCGGGAACGCGCTCGCTCCGCGTCCCGACACATGGCGGCCGAAGAAGGCGTCGTTGGCCTCGGTGTCCGCCAGGTCCAGCGTGGTGCCGTCCACCGCGACCAGGCGCCAGCGCCGGTACCAGGCCCCCGCTGTCCCGGGCACCGCCATCGGCCGACACACCCGCGCGAACAGCAACCGCAACGGCTCTGGACCCAGCCGCCGACGGGCCCGGCCGATCGCGGCGGTCGTGGGCACCCGCCACGACCGCCGCCCGTCCCCGAGCCCCTCGCCCAGCACCCGGGCGACCTCTTCATAGCCCTGCCCGAAGAACAGGCACATCGCCAGCACGAAGTACACGACCACCCGCGCCGGCAACAACCGGCTGCGTTTCTCGCCCCGCCCGGTCTCCGCGATCACCTCATCCACCAGACCCGGCGGAAACGCCCGGGTCAACACCCCGATCGCGATCCGGTCCGACAACCGCTCACCCGCAGGCGACTTGACCTGTCCCACCCTCGCCACACCACAACCAACGAGACAGGGACACCAAAGTCACTGGCATTGGCCCTAGGACGCCGGAGCCCTAGGACGGCCCGGGCGAGTCGGTCGCGGCGGCCGTCGGCGTCTCCGTCGGTGCGGCCGCCGGGGTCTCCGTCGGATCAGGGGTGGCCGCCGCCGCTCCGGCGCCCGTGCCCGGCGGCGGCGAGGCGGGGCCGATCGGGATCGGGGTGGAGGCCACCACCGAGGCCAGGTCGGAGACGACCGCCGTGCAGTCGTGCCCGGCCGGCTGGTATCCGCAGACCTGGAAGGTGACGGCCGGGTCCGCCGCGCTCAGCATCGGCGAGTAGTTGTCGTAGCCGTAGTGGATCAGCGCCGTCTCGCTGTCACCGTTGCCGTCGGTGATCGTCGCGTAGTCCTTCGGCTGGCCCTCGGTGATCGCCGCCCAGGCGGCCCGGCAGGTCTGGCTGTACCGGAGGTAGACGACCACCTTGCCGACCACCTGGGTCTGCAGCGTCCGGGCGTCCTTGCCGCAGCCGGTGGTCTTGGGGTCCTTGTGCGCGCAGCCGACGGCCTGGCAGGCCGGGGCGCCCGGGGCGGGCTTGGCCGCGGTGGTGACGGCGGGGCTCGGGGAGGGTTCGTCGGCCGCCGAGGCCTGCTCGTCGTGCCGCGAGATCCGCAGCCCGACCAGCACCAGCAGCAGCGCCAGTACCGCCGCAAGCGCGACCAGCGCCGCCGGGCGGCGCCACCAGGTCGCGCGGGCGGGTCCGGCGGGCTCCTCGACGGCCACGGTCACCGGCTCCTCGACGGCGGGCTCCTCGACGGCCGGCTCCTCGACCGGGGCCTCTTCCGCCGTGGGCTCCGCGGGTGTGTCGGCGGCCTCAGCCACCGCAGCCGGAGCCTCCCGCTCGGTCGGCTCCACCGCCTGCCGCCACAGCCGGCGCAGCTCAGGGGCGTCGCAGTCCACCGCCCCGATCAGCGCCTCCAGCGCCTGCTCGGTGACCACCCGCTTGCCGTTCAGCCAGCGCTCCCAGGAGGCCCGGCTGTAGTGCGTGCGCGTGGCCAGCTCGGACAGCGACAGGCCGGCGGCGTCCTTGAGGGCCCGGAGCTCCTCCGCCAGGCGTCGGGCGGGCTCGGACAGCTCCTCGGGCAGCTGCTTCCAGGCGGAACCCAATGCGGCGCTCCAAAGTCACGAAGGGGGACGGGGGACGGGGCGGGCGGGTGGGGGTCCGGCCCGGGCCGTTCGGCGTCTCCCCCTTCTCCAACCTCAGCGGCTTGGCGTCCCAAACCCCAGGTCATGGCGTTGAGACGGACGGAAGTGTCTCACAACCCCGGCGAACCATCGACCGGTCACCGGTTCGTCGGGCAGAGTTCCCTGGCCGGTGCGTTCCGTCGCCCGGCCGCTTCGTTCGGACAACCGGCCGGTCAGCCGTCGCCGGGTCCGACAGCGGATCCCGGATTCCCCCACCGGTCGGGGCAGCCTCGCGGGGGGAGGCTGCCCCGACCGTCCGGGACGCCCGGTGGGAGGGCGCGTGACCGTGCCCTCCCACCGGGACCGAAGCGCCTCGTACGGTCGTACGGCCCTCAGTGGTGGAAGCCCGACCGGGCCGGCACCCCGAGCTCCTTGAGCGGGACGGGCTGGCGCCGCAGCTCCGGCAGCAGCCGCTGGAGGTCGGCCAGCAGCAGGTCGGCGAGGTCCCGGGAGAAGCCGTTGCGGCAGACCACCCGGAGCACCGACAGGTCCTGCCGGTTGGCCGGGAAGGTGTACGCGGGCACCTGCCAGCCGCGTTCGCGCAGCCGCCGGGAGACGTCGAACACGTCGAAGGGGACGTCCCCGTCGGTGGTGAAGGCGAACACCGGCACCTCGTCGCCGCGGGTCAGCAGCCGGAAGCAGTCCAGCTTCCCGATCTCCCCGGCCAGGTAGCCGGCGACCTCGCGGCAGGCGCCCTGGACGGCCCGGAAGCCGTCCCGGCCGAGCCGCAGCAGGACGTAGTACTGGGCGATGACCTCCGCGCCGGGCCGGGAGAAGTTGAGCGCGAAGGTCGGCATCTCGCCGCCGAGGTAGTTGACCTTGAAGACCAGCTCCTCCGGCAGTGCCGTCCGGTCGCGCCACAGCGCCCAGCCGACGCCCGGGTAGACCAGGCCGTACTTGTGGCCGGAGGTGTTGATCGAGGCGACCCGGGGGAGCCGGAAGTCCCAGACCAGCCCGGGGTCGAGGAAGGGTGCCACCATGCCGCCGGAGGCGCCGTCGACGTGCACCGGGACGTCGATCCCGGTGCGCTCCTGGAACGCGTCCAGGGCCGCGCAGATCTCCGCGATCGGCTCGTACGAACCGTCGAAGGTGGAGCCGAGGATGCCGACCACGCCGATGGTGTTCTCGTCGCACAGGGCGACCGCCCGTTCGGCGTCGAGGTGGAAGCGCTCGCCCTCCATCGGCGCGGTGCGCGCCTCGATCTCCCAGAAGTTGCAGAACTTCTCCCAGCACACCTGCACGTTGACGCCCATCACCAGGTTGGGCCGGGCCCCGGCCGCGTAGCGTTCGGCGTTGCGGTGCGTCCAGCGGCGCTTGAGCGCCATGCCGGCGAGCATGCAGGCCTCACTGGAGCCGGTGGTGGAGCAGCCGACCGCGCTGTCCGGGTCGGGGGCGTGCCAGAGGTCGGCGAGGATCGCCACGCAGCGCCGCTCCAGTTCGGCGGTCTGCGGGTACTCGTCCTTGTCGATCATGTTCTTGTCGAGGCACTCGGTCATCAGCCGGGTGGCCTGCGTCTCCATCGACGTGGTGACGAAGGTGGCGAGGTTGAGCTTGGCGTTGCCGTCCAGCATCAGCTCGTCGTGGATCAGCTGGTAGGCGGTCTCGGCCGCCACCGGGCCCTCGGCGAGCCGGTGCAGCGGCGGGGCCAGCCTCATCGCGCCCAGCGGATCGGCGGTGGCCGCGAACGGTCCGATGCTCAGCCGGCGGTCGTCGCCCGCCCCCTTGTGCAGCGCCATGGCGTCCTGCCGCCCTTCGCGTCGGTGGCCGTGTCACGCCCGGCGGTGTCCCGTCCGGCCGCGTCCCGTCCCACGCTGCCATCGGGCGCCGGGTGACGCATCTTCACAGCCCGCCGCAGGCAGGCCCTAACCCGCGGCCTCCGGGTGGATCTGGTCCCGGGCGGCCCGGTACTGCATGCGCACCGCCGAGCCGATCGCCAGGTCCTGCTCGCCGTCGGGCTCGACGGTCTCGGCGTCCGGCAGCTCCCACTCGGGCGGCTCCGGGGTGCCGGCCAGCGCCCAGGCGGCCTGCCGGGCGGCCCCGCGGGCGGCGTGCGCGCCCGGCGGCGGCACCACGACCGGGACGCCGAACAGCATCGGGGCGATGTGCCGGACGGCGGGCAGCCGCCCGGCCGTGCCGAGCAGGAACACCCGCTTCACCTCCACGCCTTGGGCGCGCAGCACGTCCAGCGCGTCCGCGATGTTGCACAGCATGCCCTCGACGGCGGCCCGGGCCAGGTGCTGAGGGGTCATCGCCTCGGCCCGGAGGCCGGTCAGGGTGCCGGCCGCGTGCGGCAGCGCGGGGGTGCGCTCGCCGTCCAGGTACGGCAGCAGGACCAGCCCGTACGCGCCGGGGGAGGAGTGCAGGGCGAGGTCACTGAGGCCGTCCAGGTCCTGGCCGAGCATCGCGGCGGTGGAGCGCAGCACCTGGGCGGCGTTGAGGGTGGCGACCATCGGCAGGTGGCGGCCGCTGGCGTCGGCGAAGGAGGAGACCAGGCCGGAGGCGTCCACCACGGCCTGCTCGTGCACCGCGAAGATCGTCCCGGCGCTGCCGAGCGAGACCACCGCGTCGCCCGGTCCGAGGCCCAGGCCCAGCGCGGCGGCCATGTTGTCGCCGGTGCCGGCCGAGATCAGCAGGCCCTCGGGGGTGTGCCCGGCGGGTTCGGCCGGGGGAAGGACGTCGGGCAGCCGGAGTTCGTGGCCGAGCGCCAGCTCGACCAGGTCCTGGCGGTACTCGCCGGTGATCGGGGACCAGTAGCCGGTGCCGGAGGCGTCGCCGCGGTCGGTGGTGCGGCGCTTGGGGTGGCCGAGCAGCTGCCAGACCAGCCAGTCGTGCGGCAGCAGCACCTCGGCGACCCGGCGGGCGTTGGCCGGCTCGAACTCGGCCAGCCAGCGCAGCTTGGCGATGGTGTACGTGGCGGCGGGCACCGCGCCGATCGCCGCGGTCCAGGCGGCCGGGCCGCCGAGGGCGTCCAGCAGCTTGGCGGCGGCGCCGCTGGAGCGCGGGTCGTTCCACAGGATCGCCGGGCGGACGAGCACCCCGCCCGCGTCCAGGCCGATCATGCCGTGCTGCTGGGCGCTGACGCCGATCGCCCGGACGCCCTCCAGCAGGCCGCCGGCCGCGGCGTCGCCGAGCGAGTGCAGCCAGACCTGCGGGTCGGCCTCGCCGGGGCGCAGGTCCTGGTCCTCGGGGACGGGGTGCGGGGCCTTGCCGGAGCGCAGGACGGCGCCGGTGTCCGCGTCGCAAGCGACGATCCGGGTACGGCTGGTCGAGCTGTCTATCCCCGCGACGATGGCCATGTCGAGATCATGCCTCAGCCCGGCCCGGGACGCGTCCGGGCCGGGTGAGCCGTTGCCGGTTCGCGACCCTCGGTCGGGTTCCGGTTCACCGTCGCGTCACCGCCCGGTCACGGGCGGACGGTACCCCAGCCGTCGTCCTCGGGCCGGGTGCGGTTGAGGTACGGCACCCGGTCGGTGACGGCGGACGGCAGCCGGTCGCCGACCCGGTCCGCGACCGCGCCCGCAGCCTTCCCGGCCACCGCGCCGGCCTGCTGCCGCGCCCGGTCGGTCGCGCTCTGCACCGCGGGGCTCTGGGCGATCTGCCGGGTGACCTTGGCGATCTGTTCGTAGCGCCGGCGCCCGGCCCGCGAGCCCAGGACGTAGCCGGCCGCGAAGCCTGCGGCCAACGACAGCTTCCACATGATCGGATCCACCCTCTCCTGGCGGCCTTCTGCCGCATTGCCCTACCCGTCCGTCGGGACGGCGAACCATCCGCGCTCCCAGCATCCCCGGGTGCGGTGGCGGGCGCGCGCCGGGCACGCCGGGCGGCAGGGCCGGGGCGACTGCGGAAAGCGATTGGCGGACCACCCCCCCGAGTGCGCTAATGTATGTCCCGCAGCGAGCGCCGCGGAGCCCGGGAAACCGGGGGCCGGGGCGGAAGCCGATCCCCCATAGCTCAATTGGCAGAGCAGCCGACTGTTAATCGGCAGGTTATTGGTTCGAGTCCAATTGGGGGAGCTCGGGACGAGGCCCTTCCTGGGCCGTCTTCCCGTCCGTGGTACGGAAGTCGAGTGCCGCGATCCCGCATAGCTCAATTGGCAGAGCAGCCGACTGTTAATCGGCAGGTTATTGGTTCGAGTCCAATTGCGGGAGCTGCGCCGGGCCTGCCCGGTGACTGCTCAGAGCGAAGGCCCCTCGGTAGACCGGGGGGCCTTCGTGTTGTTCCGGCACGGTTTGTCCCCGCACGGTGTCGCGTACGTCACGTCGAGGGGCCGGGCCCCCGGGGCCGAGGCCGCGGGTCAGGTGGTGGCCTTGCGGTAGAGGTCGGCGACCCGCTGGTCGAAGGTGACGCTGTACGAGGTGCCGGGGGTGCTGCCGCCCTCCTGGTAGCCGCCGATCACGCCGACCACCGCGCCCTTCTCGGTCACCCACGGGCTGCCGCTGGTGCCGTCGGTGTAGCCGCCGCAGTCGAAGCGCTCCTGGGTGGGGCTCTGCGACCTGGTGCGGACGGCGCAGGTGATCGGCTCGTCGCTCTCGTTCGGGTAGCCGGTCACCGAGACCGGCAGGCCGAAGCCCTGGCCGGTGCCGATCGGGTTGCCGCCGACGGCGTCCTCGACCTGCCGGCCGTCGACCGGGCCGACCGTGACGAACGCCACGTCGTACTCGGGGTCGTCGCCGGCCGCCCAGCGCGGGTCGATCGTGACCGCCTGCACCGGCCAGGTCCCGTACGGGGTGGCCCCGTTGCGGTAGCCCGGGGTGAACACCAGGCCGTCCAGCAGGCCGATCCGGCGGGTCTGCACGCAGTGCGCCGCGGTGACCAGCAGGTTGCGCCGGGGGCTCTGCACCACGCTCGCGGTGCAGGCCCGGGGGCCCTGCGCGGTGTGGAGGGAGAGGGTGCCGACCCGGTCCCGGGCGGGGCTCTGCCCGGCGACCTCGGCGGTGGGCGCCCCGCCCTGCTGCCCGCCGCACGCGGTGCCGGCGGCGAGCAGCAGGACGGCCAGCGCGGCCGTTCGCAGCCTGCGCGCGGGCCGTGCCGGGCGGGGGGCCATCGGGGCTCCGTCTCGTTCCTCGGGGCGGGTACCGGTCCGGTGCGTTCCGCCGTTCGTGAGGAAGATCTACCAGGCGCCGCCCGGCGGCGCCACCACCGGGTGCCCAGGCCCTTCCCGGTCAGCCGGTGGCGCGGTCGTAGAGGGCCTGGACGCGGTCGCCGAAGTAGCTGCTGTACGAGGTGTCCGGGCTGTTGCCGCCCTCCTGGTAGCCGCCGATCACGCCGACCACGGTGCCGGTCCTGGTCGCCGGGTCGAAGTCGGTGACCCAGGGGCTGCCGCTGGTGCCGCCGGTGTAGTCGGGGCAGTCGATCCGCAGCTGGGTGGGGCTCTGCTGGGAGGTGGTGTTGACGCAGGTGATCGGGACGTCGCTGCTGCCCGGGTAGCCGGTGACCCGCACCGGGAGCCGGTAGCCCTGGTTGACGCCCAGTCGGTTGGCGCCGAGCACCTGCTGGACCTGTTGCGCGTTCTGGGCCTGGACGACGGCGAAGGCGACGTCCACGTCCGGGTCGGCGTGGTCCTTCCAGGCGTCGTCCACGGTGACGGCCAGCAGCGGCCAGACGCCGCTGGGGGTGTCGCCGTCCCGGTAGCCGGGGACGAAGACCAGGTCGCTGCGCCGGCCGAGTTTCGGGTCCCAGACGCAGTGGGCGGCGGTCACGATGAGGTTGAGCCCGGCGCTGTCGACCACGCTGGCGGTGCAGAAGTGGTCGCCGTCGGCGTTGCGGGTGAAGACCGCGCCGACTAGGCCGTTGAGGACGGTGGGTTTGGCGGTGCGGGTGACCCCGGTGGCCCGGCCGGCGGCGCCCTTGAACCGCTGCCTGTTCCAGCCGTGGCTGCTGCCCGAGGAGGCCGTGGCCGGCGCCGAGGTGACCGTCGGCACGCCCCCGCCGGGCCCCGCCGAGGTGGTGCAGCCCGTCACGGCCGGCAGCAGCACCGCCAGCCCGGCCGCCAACGTCGCCGCCGCCCTACGTATCGTCATCCGCCCAGGCTCCCCCGGGCGGGGGGTCGGCCGCCAGCCGGGCTGCGCCGGCCGGAGAGGCGTGCGCCCTCCCGCACCCAGGTGCGCCCCCGGCGCGCACCACGGGTGATCGACCGGCTATGCTGCCCGGGACGGCCTCGCTGGGGCCGTCTGCTGCTGCCGTGGCCGAGGACCGGCGCGCGCGGCGAACCGGGGCGGTAGCTCAGCCGGTTAGAGCAGGGGACTCATAATCCCTTGGTCGTGGGTTCGAGTCCCACCCGCCCCACTTCCTCGATGGCGACGACCGTCGCCGACCGTCCGCGGGCAGGCCTCCGAACCGGAGCTCCGCCGCCTGCGACGACGCAGAGTCTAGGGCGCGGCCCTCTCCTCCCCCCGTGCGGCACGCCGGGATTCACCCGCTTGTGGCCGGCCTCCCCGGTGTCCCCGTGTTCCCTGGTGTCCGTCCTTCCCCGACCGTCCACCCACCCCTGGTGCAGTGCGCGAAAAAAGTGATATCACTTTGCTGTCGGAAGCGAACACTCGCCGAAGGAGTCGGCCCCATGGCCACACCGCGTCACGCCGTCACGGACGGCTCTGCCCTGGACCTCCCGGTCCCCGGGATCACCGAACGGATCATCACCGGCGCTGCCGGGCTGCCCGTGCTGTTCGGTTCGCTGTTCGGCCTGGCCGCGGGGGTCGGGTCGGTCATCTCCGGCGCGGTCCAACTGGCGGGCGGGAACAAGGGGGTGGGCACCACCCTGGTGATCCTCGGGCCGGTGCTGCTGCTGACCTCGCTGCTGCTGCTCTGCGGGCTGACGGTGGTGTCGCCCGGTGAGGCCCGGGTCGTCCAGCTGCTCGGGCGCTACCGCGGCACCATCCGGGCCGAGGGCCTGACCTGGCTGAACCCGTTCACCAGCCGCCGCCGGATCTCCACCCGGATCCGCAACCACGAGACCGAGACCACCAAGGTCAACGACGCCGACGGCAACCCGATCGAGATGGCCGCCGTGGTGGTCTGGCAGGTCGAGGACACCGCGATGGCGGTCTTCGAGGTCGACGACTACACCGACTTCGTCGCCATCCAGACCGAGACGGCCGTCCGGCACATCGCCAGCAGCTACCCGTACGACGCCCACCACGAGGGCCAGTTGTCGCTGCGCGACGGCGCGGACGAGATCGCCCGCAAGCTCTCCGCCGAGATCGCCGAACGGGTCGCCTCGGCCGGCGTGCGGGTCGTCGAGTCCCGGATCACCAGGCTCGCCTACGCGCCGGAGGTCGCCCAGGTGATGCTCCAGCGCCAGCAGGCCGGGGCCGTGGTCGCGGCGCGCAGGCTGATCGTCGAGGGCGCCGTCGGTATGGTCGAGGAGGCGCTGGACCGCCTCGCCGAGCGCGACGTGGTGGAGCTGGACGAGGAGCGCAAGGCCGCCATGGTCAGCAACCTCCTGGTGGTGCTCTGCGGCGACCGCGGCACCCAGCCCGTCGTCAACACGGGCTCCCTCTACCAGTAAGGCGCGGCAGTGGCGACGGAACGGAAGAAGATCCTGTTGCGACTGGACCCTTCAGTTCACGACGCACTCGCCAGGTGGGCCGCGGACGAACTGCGCAGCACCAACGCGCAGATCGAGTTCCTGCTCCGCCGCGCCCTCGGCGACGCGGGCCGGATGCCCAGCGGCGCGACCCGGCTTCCCCGGCGCGGACGCCCGCCCAAGGAGAGCCCGGAGGACGGCGGCTCCGCAGAGAGCTGACCGGCGGCCCGGGCACACGAGGACCCCTTCGGAGACCGACATGGACCAGCCCGCCACCCTCCCCGAGAAGCTGTACCTGCTCGCCTACGACCCGCACCGCGAGCGAGTCACCGCCACCGACCGGCTCGACCTGGTGGTCCGCGCGGCGGCGCTCGCCGAACTCCTGCGGCGCGGACTGATCCGCGAGGACGGCCGCCACCCGGCCGCCGTCGACGGTGGCCCGACCGACGGCCTCGACCCGCTCACCGCCGCGCTGCTGGAACAGATCCGGCAGGAGCGGCGGCACAGCTGGCAGAGCTGGATCGGCCGCAGGCGCGGCCCGACGGCCCGCGCCGCCCGCGTGGTCCGGGACGGCCTGGCGGCGGCCGGCCGGATCCGGATCGAGCAGCGCCGGGTGCTCGGACTGTTCCCGTGCGACCGGGTCACCCTGCGGGAGCCCGGGCTGCGCAAGTCGCTGGTGGCTTCGGTCGGTTCGGCGCTGACCGGCCCGTTCAGCCGGATCGACCCGGCGGATGCCGCCCTGGTCGCCCTGGTCGACGCGGCCCAGCTGGGGACGGTCCTGACCTGGCGCCGACGGCGCGAGTTCCGCGCCCGGATCGACAAGCTGGCCCCGGCCGCCGGCCCCGTCCCGCGGGCGCTGCGCCGGGCCGTCAACGCCAAGCGCTCCGACGGCTCGGCCGGGGGCTGAGCCGCCCCCTCCCTGCGAGCCCGGCCGCCTCCCCGGTGGCCGGGCTCGCGGCCGTTTGCGGCCGTGCACGACCCGTAAGCTGGCCGGATGCTCGAACCCGCCCTGCTGCCCACCCCGCTGACGGACTGCACCGACGAGGTGTTCGCCCGGGCCGGGGTGCAGCTGCGGCTGAAGCGGGACGACCTGCTGCACCCGACCGTCCCCGGCAACAAGTGGCGCAAGCTGGCGCCCAACCTGGCCGCCGCCGTCGAACAGGGCCACACCCGGCTGCTGACCTTCGGCGGGGCGTACTCGACCCACCTGCGGGCCGTCGCGGCCGCCGCCGGGGCGCTGGGGCTGGAGAGCGTCGGGCTGGTCCGCGGCGAGGAACTGGCCGACCGGCCGCGCAACTGGTCGCTGCGGGCCGCCGAGGCGGCCGGGATGCGGCTGGAGTTCCTGACCCGGGCCGCCTACCGGGAGGCCACCGGCCGGGCCGGCGGCGACCACGGTACGGACGGGGACGTGCAGCGCCGCTGGGGGCCCTGCCTGGTGCTCCCGGAGGGCGGCTCCAACGCCCTGGCCGCGGTCGGCGCGGCCGCGATCCCGGCGGAACTACCGGACCTGGGCGAGCGCGACGTGGTCTGCTGCCCGGTCGGCACCGGTGGCACCCTGGCCGGCATCGCGGCGGGCCTGCCGCCGGGCGCGCGGGCGCTCGGGGTGGCCGTGCTGCGCGGCGGCGAGGGGTACCTGGAGGCGGAGGTGGCCCGGCTCCACCGGGCTGCCTACGGGCGCGAGTTCGGCAACTGGCGGATCGACCACGGGCACCACGGCGGCGGCTACGGGAAGGTCCCGGCCGGGCTGGCCGGCTTCGCCGAGCGGTTCGAGCACCGCCACGGCGTCCCGCTGGAGCGCCGTTACGTCGCCAAGCTGCTCGCCGCGCTGGCCGACCTGGCGACGGCGGGCGCCTTCCCGCGCGGCACCCGCCTCACCGCCGTGGTCACCGGGGTGCCGGATCCCCACCCGGCCACCCGTTAGGGCCTGTCCGGCGGATCTTGCCGGGCGCACGACGCCGGATCATCCCGCCTGGACGCACGCCCGAATCGTCCAAGTACACCCAGTACGAGGGCGATTCGGGCGCACGCCCAGACGGGCGCGAAGTGGGGGTACCTCCCGGCCGAAGGCTGGGGGAGCCGCGCGCTGATCCGACAAGATCCGCCGGACAGGCCCTAGGGCCAATGCCAGTGACTTTGGTGTCCCTGTCTCGTTGGTTGTGGTGTGGCGAGGGTGGGACAGGTCAAGTCGCCTGCGGGTGAGCGGTTGTCGGACCGGATCGCGATCGGGGTGTTGACCCGGGCGTTTCCGCCGGGTCTGGTGGATGAGGTGATCGCGGAGACCGGGCGGGGCGAGAAACGCAGCCGGTTGTTGCCGGCGCGGGTGGTCGTGTACTTCGTGCTGGCGATGTGCCTGTTCTTCGGGCAGGGCTATGAAGAGGTCGCCCGGGTGCTGGGCGAGGGGCTCGGGGACGGGCGGCGGTCGTGGCGGGTGCCCACGACCGCCGCGATCGGCCGGGCCCGTCGGCGGCTGGGTCCAGAGCCGTTGCGGTTGCTGTTCGCGCGGGTGTGTCGGCCGATGGCGGTGCCCGGGACAGCGGGGGCCTGGTACCGGCGCTGGCGCCTGGTCGCGGTGGACGGCACCACGCTGGACCTGGCGGACACCGAGGCCAACGACGCCTTCTTCGGCCGCCATGTGTCGGGACGCGGAGCGAGCGCGTTCCCGCAGGCCAGGGTGGTGGGGCTGGCCGAGTGCGGCACCCACGCGGTGTTCGCCGCCGTCACCGGTCCGCTGTCGGCGAGCGAGCAGTCCCTGTCCCGGCAGCTGTTCGACCGGCTTCGCGAGGGGATGCTGCTGCTGGCCGACCGGGGCTTCTACGGCTTCGAGCTGTGGCAGCACGCACGGGCCACCGGCGCGGACCTGCTGTGGCGCGTGCGCAAGAGCGCGAACCTGCCCGTCGTGCGCGTGCTCAGCGACGGCTCGTACCTCAGCACGGTGCACGCCGAACCGGACAGAAGGAGTCGCCGCAACCCGGTGACCGTCCGGGTCGTCGAATACACCCTCGCCTCCACCGGTGATGGCACCGTCTACCGCCTGATCACCACTCTCCTCGACCCCGAGGAGGCACCGGCCGCCGAGTTGGCCGCGCTCTACGTCCAGCGCTGGGAGATCGAGACCACCCTGGACGAGATCAAGACCCACCAGCGCGGACCCAAACTCGTCCTGCGCTCGAAGTACCCGTGGGGCGTCGAGCAGGAGGTCTACGGCCTCCTGCTCGTCCACCACGCCATCCGACAACTCATGCACCAAGCCGCCCTGCATGAGGGCGTGGACCCCGACCGCTTGTCCTTCACCCGCAGTCTGCGGGTCGTGCGCCGCCAGGTCCCCGCCCAGGCGGCGCTTTCCCCCCGGCAGACTCACCAGGGCGCTGAACCGCACCCTGGCTGAGATCACCGAACGCCTCCTACCCCCGCGCCGTCAACGGACCTGCCCCCGCGTCATCAAACGCAAGATGTCCAACTGGCCCCTCAAACGCGCCCAACAGCACGACTGGCCACCACCAACCCCCGCAACCATCACGATCACCAGAGCGGACACAACCTAAGTCACTGGCATTGGCCCTAGGGCAGGCCCTGGCAGCTCAGCCGAAGGTCAGGTTGGCGCAGGGATCGGTGTCGGCGTTGCGGGTGTTCTCCGCTATGCCGGTCGGGACACCGGGCGACGGGGTGCCGGGCGGGGTGCCGGGGGTGGCCGCTGCGTCGGGGGTGGCGCCGGGTGCGGGGCTGGGGGCGGAGACCGAGTCGATCCGGGTGCCCGCCGCGCGGTAGTCGGCGCCGAGGGTGACGGTGATCGTGCCCGAGCCGGGCTCCTCCACCGCCTGGGCGCCGGGGAAGAGGGCCACCACCTGGTCGGCGGCGGCCTTCAGCGCGGGGTCGTAGCCGATCCGGGAGGTCGGGTGCCCCGGCTCGTTGGCGCCGAGGGCGACGTTGGTGAAGCCGCGCGCCTTGAGCGTCTCCGCGCCGGAGCCCGCCAGGCCGGCGGTGCCGACCCCGTTCACCACGGTGATCGGGGCCGCGGCCTGCTCGGGCGCCAGCGGGGTGCCGGCGCCGGTGGGGGCGCCCGGGTCGGCGGTGGGGGAGGAGGTGACCTGGCCCGTCCCGGCGGTGCTCTGCCCGTCCAGGGTGCGGTCCTCGCGCAGCAGCTTCCAGAGGGCGTCGGCGTCCGGCTGGACCAGCCGCACGCGGTCGCCGGCGAAGCGCCAGGGCGCGGTGACGAAGGTGATGTCGGAGAGCTTGATGTCCTGGACCGAGCGGGCGAAGTCCACCAGCTTCATCGCGGTGCCGAGCCCCTCGTCCACGGTGAGCGACTTGGTGGCGGCGTCGGCCAGCGGCAGCAGGGTGGGCAGCGAGAAGCCCTGGCTCTGGACCTTCTTGATCATCGAGGAGAGGAAGGCCTGCTGGCGCTTCATCCGGCCTATGTCGGAGTTGTCGCCGATGCCGTGGCGCGCTCGGAGGTAGTCCACCGCGGACTGCCCGGAGAGCTTCTGCAGGCCCTTCTTGAGGTGGATGCCGTACTGGTTGACGTCGTTGGGCACGCAGGCCTCCACGCCGCCCACCGCGTCGGCCATCGCGGCCGCGCCCTTGAAGTCGACCACCACGGTGTGGTCGATCCGCAGCCCGGTGAGCTTCTCCACGGTGTTCTGGGTGCAGGCGGGGTTGCCCTTGGGGTACTCGCCCAGGGTGAAGGCGGAGTTGAACATCTGGTCGTTCTTCGGGGTCGTCCAGGTCCCGTTCTGCAGCTTGCAGGACGGGATGGTGACCAGGGTGTCGCGGGGGACGGAGACGCCGACGGCGTGCTTGTGGTCGGCGTAGACGTGCACCACGATCGCGGTGTCCGAGTGGCCGACCCCCTCGCCGCCGCCGCCCAGCGAGTCGTTGCCGTCGTCGCGGGTGTCGGAGCCGAGCAGCAGCACGTTGACCGGCACCTGGGCACCGGGGGTGGCCGGGACCGGCGCGGGCGGGCGCTCGGTGGCGACGCCGCCCGCATCGAAGGTGGTGATGTTGTTGTCCAGCCGGTGGTAGAACCAGGCGCCGGCTCCCACCACCGACAGCACCAGCACGGCGGCCAGGCCGATGGCGGTCCGCAGGTAGCGGCGCCGGCGCGTGCTGGTGCTCATCCTCCGTGCCCCCCGTTTCAGGTGTCTCGCGTTCGATGTTCGAACGTTAGACGTTCCGGAAGGCCGTTCGGTTACCCCCGATGGGCGAACGGATCGCTTCGGAGGCCTGTGATGCTGGTCACGCCCCGGGGCCGGAGGCGCCCATGAGCATCCGCTGGAGCAGGTCGCGCAGGACCGTCCGCTCGCCCTGGCCGAGCGCGGCCAGCGGCTCGCGGGCGAAGTTCAGCGACTCGCGCAGCTCCTCGGAGGCGGCCGCGCCGGTGTCGGTGGCGGCGACCAGCTTGACCCGGCGGTCCTGCCGGTCGGCCTCGCGGGTGACGAAGCCGCGGGACTCCAGCCGGTCGACGATGCCGGTGATGTTGGACGGTTCGCAGCTGAGCGTCTGGGCGATCTGGCGCATCGGCATCGGTCCGCGCCGCAGCAGGGCGAGGACCTTGGCCTGGGCCCCGGTGAGCGAGCGGGCGGCGGCGGCCTCCTCGTACTCGCGGTGGAAGAGCGCGACCAGGTTGGCCATCAGGTCGACGACCTCGCGGGTGATCTCGTCGGACTGCGGCGTGGCGTCCGGGGCCGGCTGGGTGTCCATGGTCCAGAGTCTACCTGAAAAGTTGACAAGGTGAACCTTTCATGTCCATCGTTACTTAAGTTTCTCAACCTTTCATGCACCTGAACCGCAAGGAGCAGCGCCATGGCAGAGCAGGCCGTCCCCGCCACCGCCCGTGAATGGCACCTCGGCGCCCGTCCGCAGGGCTGGCCGGTGCCCACCGACTTCGCCCTGGTCGAGGCCCCGGTCCGAACCCCGGGCCCGGGCGAGATCCTGGTCCGCAACGCCTACCTCTCGGTGGACCCGTACATGCGCGGCCGGATGAACGACGTCCCCTCGTACGTCCCGCCGTTCCAGCTCGGCAAGCCCATGGACGGCGGCGCGGTCGGCTACGTGGTGGCCTCGGAGGCCGAGGGCTTCGCCCCCGGCGACGCCGTGCTGCACGGGCTCGGCTGGCGCGAGTACGCGACCCTGGACGCCAAGCACGCGGTCAAGGTCGACCCGGCCGCCGCCCCGCTGTCCGCCTACCTCGGCGTGCTCGGGATGACCGGCCTGACCGCCTACGCCGGCCTGCTCGCCGTCGGCGGCCTCAAGGAGGGCGACAAGGTCTTCGTCTCCGGCGCGGCCGGCGCGGTCGGATCGATGGTCGGCCAGATCGCCCGGCTCAAGGGCGCCTCCCTGGTGGTCGGTTCGGCCGGCTCGGCGGACAAGGTCGCCAAGCTCGTCGACGAGTACGGCTTCGACGCGGCCTTCAACTACAAGGACGCCCCGGTCCGCGAGCAGCTCGCCGAGGCCGCCCCGGACGGCATCGACCTCTACTTCGACAACGTCGGCGGCGACCACCTGGAGGCCGCGATCGGCGCCCTCGGCGTGCACGGCCGCGCGGTGCTCTGCGGAGCGATCGCCCAGTACAACGAGACCAGCGCGCCCGCCGCCCCGCGCAACCTCGCGCTCGCCATCGGCAAGCGGCTGCGCCTGGAGGGCATGCTGGTCGCCGACCACGCCGCGCTTCAGCCGCAGTTCGTCGCCGAGGTGGCCGGCTGGCTGAAGTCCGGCGAACTGCGCCACGAGGAGACCGTGGTGGACGGCTTCGAGAACGCCGCCGAGGCCTTCCTCGACCTGCTGCGCGGCGTCAACACCGGCAAGATGGTCGTCCGTCTGGAGGGCTGACGCCTCGTCAGCGAGCTGACCTGCCCGCCCCGCCGCCCCGTCCGGGCGGCGGGGCGTTCCTGTCGGGAAGGTTCGCAGTCGGGCGCAGGGGGCCGCGCCGCACTACCGCATTCCGGCCGGATCCGAAAGTGCGTCAGCCATCCCGCCGGACGGCGCGGTACGGTGGTCCCGCCCGGCGATGGGGCCGTTCGGGGGAGAGATCCGGCCGAGGGGTAGACCTCGTTGAGGATTCGACTAGCATTGAGCGAAAGCCTGTCCGTTTTGCTCAATTTAGTGACTTAATGTCGGCTAACGTGGGTAACTGTGGATCAACTGCAGGCACGAGGCAGCTGGGGAAGGCGACCCTCGTCCACAGCCTGGAGGTCCCGGTGACGACACGTGGAGTTCTCTACATCCACTCCGCGCCCCGCGCGCTGTGCCCGCACGTCGAGTGGGCCGTCGCGGGGGTGCTCGGTGTGCGGGTGAGCCTGGACTGGATCCGCCAGCCGGCCGCACCCGGACATTGGCGTGCGGAGCTCTCCTGGCAGGGGGAGCCCGGCACGGCCTCGAAGCTCGCCTCCGCGCTGCGCGGCTGGCAGCTGATGCGGTACGAGGTGACCAGCGAACCCTGCGCCACGGCGGAGGGGGAGCGCTACAGCAGCACGCCCACCCTCGGCATCTTCCACGCCGTCACGGGCATCCACGGCGACATCCTGATCCCCGAGGACCGGTTGCGCGCCGTCCTGCTGCGCGCCCGTAGCGAGGGCGCCGACCTGGAGGCCGAGATCGCCCGGCTGCTCGGCAAGCCCTGGGACGACGAGCTGGAGCCGTTCCGGTACGCGGGCGAGGGCGCCCCGGTGCGCTGGCTGCACCAGGTGGTCTGAGAGAAGCGGGAACGACGGAGGGGCCGACGCTCTGCGCGAGCGTCGGCCCCTCCGTCGTGTGTGCGTCAGCGGGTGCGGAAGGCCAGCACCACGTTGTGGCCGCCGAAGCCGAACGAGTTGTTCAGCGCCGCGATCCGGCCCTCGGGCAGCTTGCGGGCCTCGCCGCGCACGATGTCCGCGTCCACGTCGTCGTCCAGGTCGTCGACGTTGATGGTCGGCGGGGCGAGACGGTGGTGCAGGGCCAGCACGGTGGCGACGGTCTCGATGCCGCCGGCGCCGCCCAGCAGGTGGCCGGTCATCGACTTGGTGGCCGAGATGGCAATGTGGTCGAGGTCGTCGCCGAGCTCCTTGCGGAGCGCCTTCAGCTCGGCGGTGTCACCCTGCGGGGTCGAGGTGGCGTGCGCGTTGACGTGCACGATCTCGGCCTTGTCCAGCTCGTTGCGCTCGAACAGGTCGGCCAGCGCGCGGGCCACGCCGGCGCCGGTGGGCTCGGGCTGGGCGATGTGGTGGGCGTCCGAGGACAGGCCCTGACCCACGGCCTCGCAGTAGATCCGGGCGCCGCGGGCCTCCGCGTGCTCGATCGACTCCAGGACCACCACGCCGGCGCCCTCGCCCAGGACGAAGCCGTCACGGGCCTTGTCGTACGGGCGCGAGGCGTGCTCGGGGTCGTCGTTGTTCTTGGACATCGCCATCATGCTGGCGAACGCGGCGATCGGCAGCGGGTGGATCGCCGCCTCGGTGCCGCCGGCCACCACGACGTCGGCGCGGCCGGTGCGGATCATCTCGATCGCGTAGCCGATCGCCTCGGCGCCGGAGGCACAGGCGGAGACGGGGGTGTGCACACCCGCGCGGGCGCCGACCTCCAGGCCGACGTTGGCCGCCGGGGAGTTGGGCATCAGCATCGGGACGGTGTGCGGGGAGACCTTGCGGGCGCCCTTCTCCTTCAGCACGTCGTACTGGTCGAGGAGGGTGGTCACGCCGCCGATGCCGGAGGCGATGACGGTGCCCAGGCGCTCGGGGGCGAGCTTGGAGGACTCGTCGGTGGCGGGGGTCTCGTAGCCGGCGTCGGCCCAGGCCTCGCGGGCGGCGATCACGGCGAACTGCGCCGAGCGGTCCAGCTTGCGGGCCAGCGGGCGGGGCAGGATCTCGCCGGGCTCGACGGCGGTGCGCGCCGCGATCCGAACCGGCAGTTCCTCGGCCCACTCCTCGGTCAGGGCCGCCACACCGGACTTACCGGCGACCAGGTTCTCCCAGGTGCCGGCGGCGTCGGCGCCCAGCGGCGTGAAGGCGCCGATACCCGTGACGACCACGGTGCGATTTTCAGCGGTCACTGGTTTCTTCTTCTCTCACGTGTGCGGGGGGTCGGCGGGAGCCGAGGAAGGGCCCGGCCGGGCGCCCCGGTGGGGCGTCCCGGCCGGCTGGTCGGCCCGGCTCGCAGGAGTCGGGCCGACAGGTCAGCCGTCGGAGGCGTGCGGGACGCCGGACGGACTGGCCGAATCGAACGAGTCGATCGCTCAGGCGTTGGCGAGGATGTAGTCCACCGCGTCGCCGACCGTCTTCAGGTTCTTGACCTCGTCGTCCGGGATCTTGACGTCGAAGCGCTCCTCGGCGGCCACGACGACCTCGACCATGGACAGCGAGTCGACGTCCAGGTCATCGGTGAAGGACTTGTCGACCGCGACATCCTCGGTCGGGATACCGGCGATCTCGTTGACGATCTCGGCGAGACCTTCCAGAACCTCGTCCTTGGTAGCCATACTGGCTGCTCCTCTTCAGTGTTGAACGTGTCCGGCCGGCGGCCGGGCACAGGCTTGTGGATCAGTGGGCGAAACGCGCCTAGGGGAGCGTAACGACTGCCGCGGCGTACACGAGACCCGCCCCGAACCCGATGATCAGCGCCAGGTCGCCGCTGTGGGCCTCGCCGGTCTCCAACATGCGTTCCATCGCCAGCGGGATGGAGGCCGCGGAGGTGTTGCCGGTCTCCGCGATGTCGCGGGCGACCGGCACCGACTCCGGCAGCTTCAGCGCCTTGATCATGGCGTCGGTGATCCGCATGTTGGCCTGGTGCGGGATGAACGCGCCGAGCTGGTCGGCGGTCACCCCGGCGGCGTCCAGCGCCTGCTGGGCGACCTTGGCCATCTCCCAGACCGCCCAGCGGAAGACCGGCTGGCCGTCCATCCGCAGGTACGGCCACTTCGTCTCCTCGCCCGGGCCGTTGACGGCGTCGGACTTGGCGAAGGCGGTGTCCCAGGCCGCTGTCTGGGTGATGACGTCGGCCTGCGAGCCGTCCGAACCCCAGATCAGCTTGCCGATGCCGGGAGTGTCGGACGGGCCGACGATCGCGGCGCCGGCGCCGTCGCCGAAGATGAAGGCGGTCGAGCGGTCCGACTTGTCGGTCAGGTCGCTGAGCCGCTCGACACCGATCACCAGCACGTACTCGGCGTTGCCGCCGCGGATCATGCCGTCGGCCAGGCCCAGGCCGTAGCCGAAGCCGGCGCAGGCGGCCGAGATGTCGAAGGCAGGGGCGTTGCCGCAGCCGAGCCGCTCGGCGATCTCGGTGGCGATCGCCGGGGTCTGCTTGAGGTGCGAGACCGTCGCGACGATCACGCCGCCGATCTGCTCGGGGGCGATCCCGGCCTGCGCGATGGCCTTGCCGGCGGCCTGCACCGACATCTCGGCGACGGACTCCTCCGGGCCGGCCCAGCGGCGCGCGGCGATCCCGCTGCGGGTGCGGATCCACTCGTCCGACGAGTCGATCCACTCCAGGACCTCGGAGTTGGGGATCACCCGGACCGGGCGGTAGCCGCCGACGCCGTGGATGCGCGAGTACTGCGCGCCCGTGGCGGGACGGATCTGGGGCTTGGTCATGCGGTGGTCTCCTGCTCCTGACCGCCGTGCTCGGCGACGAGCTCGCGGGCCTTGTCCAGGTCGGCGGGGGTCTTGAGGGCGAGCGTGGCCACACCCTTGAGGTTGCGCTTGAGCAGTGCGGTGAGGGTGCCCGCGGGGGACAGCTCGATCACGGCCGTCGCGCCCAGCCGGCCGAGGGTCTCCATGCACAGGTCCCAGCGGACCGGGTTGGAGACCTGCGACACCAGGCGCGCCAGCACCTCGGCGCCGGAGTCCACGACCCCGCCGTCCTTGTTGGAGACGTACCGGACCTGCGGGTCGGCCGCGGTCAGGGTCGGGGCCAGCTCGGCCAGCCGCTCGACACCCGGGGCCATGTGCTCCGTGTGGAACGCGCCGGCCACCTTCAGGGCGATCAGCTTGGCGCCGGCCGGCGGGTCCGCCTTCAGCGCCTCCAGCTGGGCCAGCGTGCCGGCGGCGACGATCTGGCCGCCGCCGTTGTTGTTGGCCGCGGTCAGGCCGTGTTCGGCCAGCTTCGCGGCGACGGTCTCCGGGTCGCCGCCGAGCACGGCGATCATGCCGGTCTCGGTGACGGCGGCGGCCGCGGCCATCGCCCGGCCGCGCTCACGGACGAAGGTCAGCGCGTCGTGGGCGCTGAGCACCCCGGCACCGGCGGCGGCGGTGATCTCGCCGACGCTGTGACCGGCCACGGCACCGACCTGCTTGCGGGCCAGGTCCTCGTCCGGGAAGAGCGCACGGGCGGTCACCAGGCCGGCCGCGACCAGCAGCGGCTGGGCGACGGCGGTGTCCTTGATCTCCTCGGCGGACGCCTCGGTGCCGGCGTGCACCAGGTCGAGCCCGGCGACCTCCGACCAGGCGCGAAGGCGGTCGGCGACACCGTCCAGCTCAAGCCAGGGGCTGAGGAAACCGGGGGACTGGGCACCCTGTCCAGGGGCGACGATTACGAGCACGGTTCAACCCTCTCTCGCCAGGCGCCCAGGGGCGGGTAGGCGACGGTAACGAAGAAAACCATCCGGGATTGTATGGTCCCTACACTCCGGCTCAGCCGGGCTCTCCGGCGTCCGTCAGCCGGCCGAGGGCCAGTGCGATCCGCAGCGTGAACGCCGAACGTACATCGGAGGGGGCGTACCCCGTGACGTCGGTCACACGTCGGAGCCGGTAGCGCACCGTGTTGGGGTGGACGAAGAGCATCCGCGCCGCCCCCTCCAGCGAGGAGGCCTGCTCCAGGTAGACACTCAGCGTCTCCAGGAGCGCCGAGCCCGCCTCGTCCAGCGGTGTGTAGATCTCCTCCACCAGCTGACGGCGGGCGGCCTGGTCCCCGGCGAGTGCGCGCTCGGGCAGCAGGTCGTCGGCCAGCACCGGGCGCGGGGCGTCCGGCCAGGCCGCGCAGGCCCGCAGGCCGGCCGCGGCGGCGTGCGCCGAGCGGGTCGCGGAGAGCAGGTCGGGCACGGTCGGGCCGACCACCACCGGGCCCGGCGCGAACTGGCCGATCAGCGCCCTGGCCGCCTGCACCGGCTCCTTCTCGCCGCCGACCACCACCACCAGGCGCTTGCCCAGCACCCCGGTCAGCACGTGCAGCTTGGCGTACCGGGCGGCCCGGCGGATCGCCTCCACCACCAGCTCGCTGTCGCCGTCCGGCGCGCTGCCCATCACCACCCGGATCTGGCTGGGCTGGCCCCAGCCGAGCGCCGCGGCGCGCGAGAGCACGCCCTCGTCGGCGTCGCCGGACAGCAGGGAGTTGACCACCAACGCCTCCAGCCGGGCGTCCCAGGCGCCGCGCGCCTCGGCCGCCTGGGCGTACACCTGGGCGGTGGCGAAGGCGATCTCCCGGGCGTAGACCAGCACCGACTCGCGCATGTCCGCCTCGTCGCCGGGGGCGGCCACCTCCTCGATGGCCTCCTCCATCACCTCGATCGTGGTGCGGATCAGCTCCACGGTCTGACGCAGGGTGATCGCCCTGGTCAGCTCGCGCGGGGCGGTGCCGAAGACGTCGGTGGAGATCGCCTTCGCGGACTCCGGGTGGCGGTACCACTCGGTGAAGGCGGCGATACCGGCCTGGGCGACCAGGCCGATCCAGGACCGGTGCTCCGGCGGCATCCGCCGGTACCAGCCGAGCTGGTCGTCCATCCGCGAGATCGCGGCGGTGGCCAGCTTGCCCGAGGACTTCTCCAGCCGCTTGAGCGTCGCCGCCCGGCGCTCGGCGCGCTCGGCGGCGGTTCTGCGCTCCTGCGCCGTCAGGCGGGGCGCCGCGCGGCCGGGACGGTCACGGCCCGACCGGGGAACCGGGCCCTTCCCGGTCGGTTCGGGTACGGGACTGGGTTCGCTCTGGGAGTTCGCGGAAGCGGCTGGCACAAGGACAAGACTGCCTCACCCGAGTGACTGCTCGTGCACACCCCGGGCGGAGCGGTCGGTGGCAAGGGTCACACCGCCGACTACGGTGGGTGCGTGACCGACGCCGCTGACCGCCCCCGTGCCGACCTGCGCCGCGCCGCCGAGCGCTACCGCTCCACCCCGGCCGAGGGCATCGAGACCCGACACGCCTTCTCCTTCTCCGGCCACTACGACCCGAAGAACACCCACTTCGGCGCGCTGCTCGCGTGCAACGAGGAACTCCTCGCCCCCGGCGCGGGGTTCGAGGAGCACAAGCACCGGGACACCGAGATCCTCACCTGGGTGCTGGAGGGCGCGCTGGCCCACCGGGACTCGCACGGCCACAGCGGGGTGGTCCGGCAGGGGATGGTCCAGCACCTCGGCTCCGGCTCCGGCGTCACCCACACCGAGCGCAACGTCGGCGGCGCCACCGGCCCGGTCCGCTTCGTCCAGATGTGGCTCCAGCCGGACGAGTTCGACGCGGACCCGGTGTACGGGCTGCGCAGGGTGGAACCGGCGGACGGCGCGTTGACGCTGCTCGCCTCCGGGCTGGCGCGCGACGCCGGGACCGACGCCCTGCGGCTGCGACGCCGCGACGCCGCGCTCTGGCTGGTGACCGCCGGGCCGTGGCAGCCGCTGCCCGAACTGCCCGCGGCGCCCTGGCGGTACGCGCACCTGACGGCCGGCTCGCTGGGCTACCGGACCGTCCCGGGGCCCAAGGGCGGCGGCCGCTCGATGGCCCCGGGCGACAGCGTGCGGATCACCGGCGAGGCCTTCGCCGACCCGTCGGCGGGCGAGACCGGCGCGCAGCTCCTGCTCTGGGAGATGCACTCGCCGGTCTCGTACGGCTAGCGGGTGTCCGGCTAACGCTTCAGTTCGGCGAGCACCGCGTCGGAGAAGGCGGGCCAGGCCTCGACGGACCAAGGCCCGAAGTCCCGGTCGGTGAGCGCGATGCAGGCCGCGCCCACCTCCGGGTCGACCCAGAGGAAGGTGCCGGACTGGCCGAAGTGGCCGAAGGTGGCGGGGGAGTTGCCGGCGCCGGTCCAGTGCGGGCTCTTGCCGTCGCGGATCTCGAAGCCGAGGCCCCAGTCGTTCGGGCGCTGGTGGCCGTAGCCGGGCAGCACGCCGCCGGTGCCGGGGAAGGCGACCTCGCGGGTGGCCTGCCGGACGGTGGACGGGGCCAGCAGCTTGGGCGCCTGGAGCTCGGCGGCGAACCGGGCGAGGTCGGCGACCGTGGACAGGCCGCCGGCGCCGGCCGGGGACTTGTGCGCGGTGTTGATCAGGGTGTCGGCCATGCCCAGCGGCTCGAACACCGCCTCGGCGACGTAGCGGGAGAACTCGATCCCGGCGGCCTCGGACAGCGCCCGCGCCAGCGCGTCAAAGCCCGCGTTGGAGTAGAGCCGGCGGTTGCCGGGCTCGGCGAACACCCGGTCCTCGTCGAAGCCCAGGCCGGAGGTGTGCGCCAGCAGGTGGCGGACGGTCGCACCGGGCGGGCCGGCCGGGTCGTCCAGCTCGAAGACGCCCTCCTCGACCGCGACCAGCGCCGCGTACGAGGTGAGCAGCTTGGTCACCGAGGCCAGCGGGAACAGGTGCTGCTGCGGCCCGTGCGCCCCCAGCAGCGCGCCGTCCGCCCCCCGGACCACGGCCGCCGCGGCGTGCGGCACCGGCCAGTTCTCGATCACACGCAAGCTCTCCATGAGGCCCGACTGTAGTCGGGAGCGGGGAACGTGGTGGCGGGGGCACCCGGCTGCCGGGCCGGTCGGGCTTGCTTGGAGTGCACTCCAACTCGGTAGCGTTTTTCCCGTCGCACGAGACAGGGGGAGACGATCCATGGCCGTACCCGCACGCATCGAGGCGGACCTGCGCAGCTGTTCCGAGGTGTACGGCGGCGCGCCGGGCGGTGATCCGGACCGGACCCCGCGGCACACCATCAGCGAGGTCGCGGTGGCGAGCGGGCTCACCGCGCACACCCTGCGCTGGTACGAGCGGATCGGCCTGCTGGACCCCGTCGACCGCGCGGCCGGCGGCCAGCGCCGCTACTGCGACGCCGACCTGCACCGACTGGCCTTCCTGGGGCGGCTGCGGCTGACCGGCATGTCCGTGGCCGACATGCTCAAGTACGTGGACATGGCCCGCCAGGGCGAAACGACCTACGAGGGGCGGCGCCGGCTGCTGGTGGCCCAGCGCGAGGAGGTCCTGCAGCGGATCGTCGACCTCCAGGCCACCCTCGCCGTCCTCGACTACAAGATCGATCTCTATGCCGGGAAGGTCGCCGAGAGCGGCGGCGCCCCGGCCGACCGCCAGTACCACCAAGAGGAGCAGAGCGCATGACTCACCCAGTCCTTCCCGCCGTCGAACTCGGTACCGGCGGCCCGCTGGTGGGCGTCCAGGGCCTCGGCTGCATGGGCATGAGCGAGTTCTACGGCCCGACCGACTCCGACGAGGCCGTCGCCACCCTGGACGCCGCCCTGGAGGCCGGTGTCACCCTGTTCGACACCGCTGACGCCTACGGCTTGGGCCGCAACGAGGAGTTCATCGGCCCCTTCGTCCGGGCCAACCGGGACAAGGTGGTGCTCGCCACCAAGTTCGCGCTCGTCCGCAAGGAGGAGGACCCGGGCTACCGGGGCATCAGCAACGACCCGGCGTACATCCGGGCCGCCGTCGACGCCTCGCTGCGCCGGCTCGGCGTGGACGAGATCGACCTCTACTACATGCACCGCCGCGACCCGGCCGTGCCGCTGGCCGACTCGGTCGGCGCCATGGCCGAGTTGGTCGCGGCCGGCAAGGTGCGCCACCTCGGGCTGTCCGAGGTGACCGGGGCCGAGCTGCGCGAGGCGCACGCCATCCACCCGATCGCCGCGCTGCAGTCCGAGTGGTCGGTGTTCGCCCGCGACGTCGAGCGCTCGGCGGTGCCGGCCGCGGCCGAGCTGGGCGTCACCTTCGTGCCGTACTCGCCGCTCGGGCGGGGCTTCCTGACCGGCTCCTTCCAGGACGCCGATCGCCTCGGGGCGGACGACGTGCGTCGGACCCAGCCGCGCTTCACCGGCGACAACGCGGTGGCCAACGCGGAGCTGCTCGCCCCGCTGCGGGAGATCGCGGCGGCGCGCGGGGTGTCGCTCGCCCAGGTCGCGCTGGCCTGGGTGCACCAGCAGGCCGAGGTGCACGGGCTGACCGTCGTGCCGATCCCGGGCACCCGCAAGCGCAGCCGGCTCGCCGAGAACACCGCGGCGGCGACACTGCGGCTCACGGCGGAGGAGCTGGCGCTGCTGGAGCCGGTCTCGGGCCAGGTGCGGGGTGGCCGCTACGCGGACATGGCCTTCACCTCGGTCGGGCGGGAGTAGCGGCCGGCGGGGCGGGCGGGCCCGGGGAGTCGGCGACTTCCCGGGCCCTGCCCCTTGCCCCTTGCCCCTGGCCTCTCAGCTCGCGCGGCCCAGCCAGGCGGCCAGTCGGGCGTGGACGTCGGCGTCCTCGGCGACCGGCTGCACCTCGGCGAAGGGGACGCCCTCGACCCGGCTCTCGGGCGGCAGGACGACCTCGGCGATGGCCAGTGCGGTGTGCGCCAGGGCGTCGTCCAGCGCGAAGCCGCTGTCCAGGGCCTGCGCGATGTCCCAGCTGTGGGTCACCGCCTCCATCACGTAGCCGCCGACCACCATGGCGCCGGGAACCTCGCCCCAGGGCGCGACGGTCGGGCGGCCGAGCTTGGCGTCCTGCGCCCAGGCGGCGGTCGCCCGGGCGCGGGCGCGGCCCAGCGCGGCCGGCCAGCCGTCGTCCCCCGGGTCCTCGATGGCGGGCACGATGTCCTGGGACCGGCCGCCCTCACCCAGGTACGCGCAGCGGTGGATGCCGCCGACCACGTGGTTCAGCAGCTGCCGCAGCGTGAACTCGGTACAGGGGGTGGGCCGTTCGAGGTCGGCCGGGGTGATCGTGGCGACCAGCTTCTCCAGCTGGTCGAGGGCGAGCAGGTACTGCGGCCGGGCGTCCTGGACGGCGGTCATCTGCGGTCAACTCCCTGGTGTCGGGCGGTTCTTCGGGCTCGGAACGCAATCTCCCAGTAAAACCTGACAACGGCCGTCAGGATTGCTGGGATTCTTGGACCATGAAGGCCGACCGCCTGCTCTCGATCCTCCTGCTGCTCCAGACCCGCGGCCGGGTGTCCGCCACCGAACTCGCCGAGCGGCTGGAGGTGTCCGTCCGCACCATCTACCGGGACGTGGACTCGCTCTCCGCCGCCGGGGTGCCGGTGTTCACCGAGCGCGGGCGGCACGGCGGCATCGGCCTGCTGCCCGGCTACCGCACCGACGTCACCGGGCTGACCGCGGACGAGGCCAAGGCGCTGTTCGTGCTCTCCGCCCGCGGCGCGCACAGCGACCTCGGGCTGGACGGCGCGCTCGGCTCGGCGCTGCGCAAGGTGATGGCGGCGCTGCCCGCCCCGCACCGGCCGGCCGCCGAGCGGACCAGCGAGCGGATCCTGGTGGACCCGGCCCGGTGGATGCAGGGCGCCGCGCCGGGTGGCGCGCCCGGTCCGGACCTGGGCGAGCTTCAGTACGCGGTCTTCGCCGACCGGCGGCTGCGGCTGCGCTACCGGCACGGCGGGGCGCCCGGGCCGGTGGAGTACACCGTCGACCCGTACGGGCTGGTGAACAAGGCGGGCGTCTGGTACCTGGTGGCCGATCTGCACGGGGAGCCGCGGCTGTTCCGGGCGGACCGGGTGCTGGCCGCGGAGACCGCCGAGGAGGCGGTGCGCCGCCGGGCCGGGGTGGGGCTCGGCGACGCCTGGGCGGTGCTGCGCGAGCAGGTGGAGCGCCTGCCGGTGGAGGTGCCGGTCCGGGTGCGGGTCCGGCGCGGGCGGCTGGACATGTTCCTGCGGATCCACGGCGGCCGGGTCACCGCGCCGCCGCCGGAGGCGGTCATCGGGCCGGCCGAGGACTGGGTGGAGGTGGCGATGGCCTTCCCGGCGCCGGCCGCCGTCCGCTCGCTGCTGGCGCTGGGCGCGGACGTGGAGGTGCTGGCCCCGCCGGCCGCCCGGCGCGAGCTGGCCCGGGCGGCGGCGGAGGCGCTGCGGCTGTACCAGGACCAGGGGCCTTAGGGCCTGTCCGGCCCCGGGAGTTGGGCGGCCCTAGGAGTTGGGCCGGATCACGTCCTGGTAGTGGCCGAGCGAGATCGCCGCGAAGTTGTGCAGGCTGTCGGTGCCCTCGGTGAAGTAGCCGGTGTGGCCGACGGCGCGGGCCGAGGAGATCTGCTCGGAGCCGAAGCCGCTCGCGGTCGGGTCGGCGCCGTGGCCGAGCCCGCCGACCTCCAGGAACGGCACGTTGCCGATCCAGTCGCTGGGGTTGCGGGTGGCCCAGACGTGGACGCCGGTGCCCAGCTCGGCGGTGCTCTGCACGCCCATGCCGGGGCTGCCGAAGACCATCATGTCGGTGATGCCGGAGGTGTCGGACGGCGAGGCGGCCGCGCGCGGGATCTCGGGGGCGGCGGTGCCGCAGACCACCGAGCCGTACGAGTGGCAGAGCAGCGACGGGGGCGCGTCCGGGCGGGTGGTCTCCTTGAGTCCGGCGAGCAGCCGCTGCAGCCGGGGGGCGGCGACGTCGGCGAGCCGGGAGGTGGCCGCGTCCGGGCCGAGGCCGGAGGGGGTGACGTAACCGGTCCAGGACACCACGGCGGTACGGGTGCCCGGGGCCTGGCGCTGCTCCTCGGCGTGGAGGGCGCGGGCCATGCCGGCCGGGGAGCGCAGCGGGTCGACGGCCTGGTCGAAGTGGCCGAGGTCGGCGTCCGAGCCGGGGACGACGACGGAGATCCGTTCGGCGTCGGCGAGGTCGCCCCACACCTCGGTGACCAGGCCGCGGCCGCGCGGGTCGAAGGCGAGGATCTGCCGACCGGGGGCGAGCAGGTGGTCGACGTCGTTGGCGCGGGAGACGGCCAGCGCGCGGGTGTCGGAGTCGAGCGTCCGGTCGGCGGCGCGGGTGCGGGCCTTGTCGCGTTCGGCGGCCAGGGCGATCCGGTTGGCGCGGTAGCGCAGGTCCAGCGGGGCGCCGTCGTAGTTGCCGACGACCAGCGGGTACGCCTGGATCAGCCGGTCGAGCTCGGTGGGTGCGAGCGAGGCGAAGAACTCGGCGGCGGCGGCCGGGGTGGTGGTGGCCGGGTCGGGCAGCGTTCGGCCGAAGGAGTGGTCCTGGATCCAGGCAGCGCTGCCGGCCGGGGGCGTGGAGATCGCCAGTTGTTCGGAGGAGACCGCGGCCGCTGCGGCCGAGGCGCCGGCGTCGGCCAGCACGGCACAGCCCGCGAACGCCCCGATCAGTACCCGCTTCCAGCGCCGACGGTTGCGCACCGCACCAACTCCCTTGGGGCCTGTCACCGTTTCACGGGCGGTGCCCGGAGGGTGCGATAGGACTGCTGACTTCCCTGCGCAAGCCTAGGGGGCCGGGAGGCACGCCGGGCACGCCTAAACTGTGGGATGGATCACATGAACCGGGAGTGTCCTTCCGGCGTCTCCCAGTGGTTCGGACGGCGGCGCGGGCGAGGGCCCGAACGGAGGGCCGCTCAGGCGTCGAACTCCCGGACCAGCCGCTTCGGTGCCGTCCGCCGCCAGGCCTCGGTGACCAGGTCGCGCAGCTCGTCCGGGTCGACCAGGCTCAGCCGGACGCTCACCCAGCCGTGCCGCCCGACGTAGGGGGCGGAGGAGAACACCTCGGGCTCGGCGGCGAGAAGTTCGGCCTGGTCCTCGGGAGAGGCCTTGACGGTGACCCGGTCCCCGTCGGGGGCGCCCATCGCGAAGATCCGGCTGCGGACCCGCAGCGTCTCGATGTCCCAGGTCGGCTCCTGGGCGGCCTCGGGCAGGGCCAGGGCCATCGCGCGGAATTCCTCGAACGTCACCATGGCGGCAGGTTAGGGCAAGGCACTGACGACGCGCCCCCGGTGTGCGCGTGGCGCACCGGGGGCGCGTGTTCCTCCGGCGTCCCGGTCGGGCGGTTTCGGCGTCCGGCCGGACCGGGTGTCGGTGTTGCGTCAGGAAAGCGAGGCCCAGGCGTCGCAGGAGCGGTCGCCGGAGACCAGCCGGTCCGGGTGGCCGCTGCCGTCGGCGATCGAGATCCGGCGGTAGTTCTGGCCGCTGAACACCCAGTACTCGCTGCTCCCGCCGACCCGCTGGCAGTCCGGGACCGGCAGGAAGCAGTCCACCCGGTTCAGGCCGTTCAGCGAACCCCACTGGGAGAGTTCGCGGTCGGTGCGCTCGCGCACGTCGGTGTGGGCGGTGCCGTCGGCGATCGAGATCAGCCGGTACTGCTGGCGGCCGCCGGTGGTGTGGAAGCACCAGTACCAGCTCTTGCCGCCGACCCGCTGCTGGTCGGGGACGGGCAGCCAGCAGTCCACCTGGCCGACGCCACTGAGCGAGCCCCAGTAGGTGAGGTCGCGGTCGGAGCGTTCGAGGGCCGTGGTGTACCGGCCGCCGCCGCAGGTGATCGAGACCAGCCGGTACTGCTGGCGGCCGGCGGTGCTGTGGAACACCCAGTACACGCTCTTGCCGGCCGGGTCCTGCTGGTCGGGTACGGGCAGCACGCAGTCGACCCGGCCGACGTCGCGCAGACAGGTCCAGCTGGTCAGCCAGGTGTCGTCCTCGACCCTGCGGTCGGTGTGGGCGGTGCCGTCGGCGATCGAGATCAGTCGGCAGCGGTCGCCGTGGAACGCCCAGTACTGGCTCTGTCCGGCGCGGCGGTACTGGTCCGGGACGGAGACGAACTCGTCGCAGGGGTAGGCCTTCACCGGCTGGGGCCTGGGCTGGCCGCCGATCTGCCCGGTCTGGCCGCCGGTCTGGGTGCCGCTCTGGCCGGTCTGCCCGCCGACCGGGGCGAGCCGGCCCTCGCAGAGGCCGCGCAGGATGCTCAGGGAGGGCATGAAGGCGTACACCGAGCCGGTGGTCTGGACGAACTGCGCGAAGTTCAGCGGGGTGTGCCGGATCAGGCCGCCGGTGTCCCGGCTCTCGTAGTCGACGGGGGTGACCTCGCCCGTGTCCGGGTCGGTGCAGTTCTGGGTGACCGGGTCCCGGCCGGGGACGGGCCTGGGGTTCGCGTGCCCGGGCGGGGTGGTGTCCTGCGAGTTGCGGTTGGGCGGGAAGTTCGCCCGGTCCATCCAGCTGGCCTGGATGAACTCGAACTGCCGCTTGAGGTCCGCCTGGTAGCAGACGAACAGCAGCCCGCGCGGGTCGTCGGGGCCGCCCGGGCCCTCGGAGGCCGGGTCGAAGGGTTCTCCGTACGGGGTGCCGCGCCGGATGATCCGCCGGCCGTTGAGGTCCTTGGCCGGGAACGGGGGCTTGTCCGGGCTCTCCTGCAGGCCGGCGCGCGGCTCGGTCTTGCGCAGGTGCGACCAGAGGGGGGTGACCAGGCCCTCCGGGTCGTCCGCGAAGTCGAAGGCGTTGTCCTTGGCGGCGGTCGGGTTGTTCGGGACGTCCCGGTCCGGGAAGTGGCAGACCGGGGCGCCGGAGCGCCAGCGGCCGACCATGCGAGCGGCCAGCCACTCGGTGGTGGCGTGGTCCGGGACGGCCTTGGCCGTCCGGAGCTCCCCCAGCTTGACCGCGACCTGCGACCACCAGCCGGGGACGTCCTGGGCGAGCCGGCGGACGACCTGGAAGGAGCCGTTGTGCGTCCAGGCCGGGTACTGGTCCTTGGGGAAACTGAACTGGTCGTTCTCCAGGCCGCAGATGAACTCGCCGGCCGGGATGATCCGGGTGCCGGGGTGGCCGTCCACCTGCTCCGGGTCGCTCGGGCTGGGCCGGTCGAACCCCTTGACGCCGGGCTCGCTGATGCCGTCCTTGAACCCGAAGTGCTCCTTGCCGCGGCGGCTGCCCAGGAGGGTCTTCGCGTTCTGCTGGTAGACGATCACGACGCGGCATTCGGCGGCGGCGATCCGCTGGGCCTCGACGGCCGCCTGCAGGTCCTTCTCGGTGTCCGCGGAGATCTTCAGGACGGCGTGGACGGACTGCGTCCTGCCGTTGCCGAAGAGCCAGTTCTCCGGGGAGTTGTCGCCGGTGTCGCCGAGCCCGCCGGCCCGTCGGGCCGCGCCCTCCTTGAACGCCTTCAGGCCGGTGTCACCCTGCGGGAGCGTCGGGAGCGGGTCGGAGCCGGAGAGCATCAGCAGGCCCTCGTAGGTGAAGCTGATGCCGAGCCAGGTGGCGGTCAGCGACTTGGGGTCGTCGCCGCCGGACGCGGCCTTGGCTTCGCTGAACGCCTCGTTGAACGTGGCGACTTCGCGGGTGGTGGAGATCTGCGGGGTCAGCTTGCGGAGCCAGTCGCGCGCCCTGGCCGCATCCTCGAACTTGAGGAAGAGGATGCTGACGTTGTCCTTCTTGAAGCCGGCGAGGATGTCGCCCTGGATCTCTTCGCTCTCGCGCAGACTCAGGTCCGTTGCCATGGGTGGGAAGTTCCTTTCGGTGGGGGCGGGGTCAGACGGACGGGGTGAGCTGGATCCACTTCGCCTCGCTCGGCACGCCCTTGCCGTCGAGGAGGAAGATCATGTACCAGCCGGGCGGCGCGGCCTTGGCGTCCGGCGGGGCCTGCAACTGGATCCGGTTGCCGGCCTGGCTGGTGATCCGCAGGTCGAGGTACCGCTGGCTGGTGTTGACCGAGTGGGTGGAGGTGGTCGGCGCGAGCAGGACGGCCTTGACCACCTGGTCCGAGGTCGAGCTGGAGACCGTGAACTTCTTGTCGTAGCCGATCGGCACGGTCGGCGCGTCGTCCAGGTCGGGCCGGCTGCCCTGGTGCAGGTAGGCGGGCTCGTAGATCTCGATGGTGCCGTTCATGGTGACCGGCCCCGCGGTGCCGGGGATGCCGCTGACCGTGCGGTTGACGTCCGTGTTGTTGGCCAGCTGCTGGAGCTCGTCGCCGGTGACCAGGACGCGTCCGTCCGGCAGCACGACCGCGTTGGAGTGGTAGCCGCGCGGGAGGCGCTGGACCGGGCCGAGCTGCCAGTTGCCCTGGTCGTCGCGCAGCTCGATCTGGCGGTACTTGAGGTCCGCGTTGGGGTTGTACGGGCCGTTGCCGTAGTCGCGGATGTCGTAGGCGCCGTTGACGGTCATCAGCCGGCCGGTGGGCAGCAGGATGGTGTCGTCCTGGGTGCGGCCGAAGGCGCGGGACTTCTCGGCCGTCCAGGTGCCGTTGGAGAAGCGCAGGGTGCTCGGGTTGTCGCGGTCGCCGCCGAGGATCAGCGCGGAGTCCGGGCCGTTGGTGCCGTTGGGGAGCAGCACCGCGGAGCCGTAGTTGCGCTTGCGGCCGTCGGGGCGGGCCGCCAGGTCGCTGCGGGACTCGACGACCGGGTCGAACTTCCACTGCTCGGCGGGCTGGCGGCCGAACCCGTAGACGTTGCCGTCGTTGAGCGAGAACAGGTGCGGGTAGTCGGTGGTGAACGGGGCGTCCACCTTGAACCGGTCCACCGGGGTGTCGGTGGGCAGGTCGGTCTTCCTCACCGGGACGGCGAAGGGCTTTGCGGGGAAGCGCTCGACCACCGGGGTGGGGGTGCCGTAGCCGAGTTCGGACTGGCCGGACATGATCAGCTGGCGGCCGTCGGCGCCGGTCACCACGGAGGGGTACCAGCGGCCGACCGACATGTCGGGGTTGCGGGTCCAGGTCTCCGTCCACGGGTCGAAGATCAGCGAGAGCTTGGCGCCGGTGCCGCCGTTGCCGCCGAGGTTGCCGCCGAAGACGCCGAGCATGCCGTTGGGCAGGAAGGAGTGGCCGGAGCAGAAGAACGGCGCCGGGCGCTTCTCGCCGAGGCCGTCCGGCATGTCGACGACCGGCGGGTTGACCTGCTTGAACGCGTCCGGTCCGTAGTTCTTCCTCGGGTCCCAGAGGAACGCCCGGCCGGCGTTCTCCTTGCCGGTGGTCTGGGTGGGGGCGGGCTCCTTCTCCGGGTTGGTCTCGATCCGTTCGAAGGAGAAGAGCAGCACCTTGCCGGTCGGGAGGAGTGCGACGTGGTCGCCGAAGTCGGGGGAGTCGAAGTACTGCCTGAACGCGCCGAACACCGCCGGGTCGAAGGCCTTGTTGTGGTCGGCCTGGGAGGCCGTCAGTGCGTTGTACCGGTTGGTGCGGGTGGTCTGCGGGTAGTCGCCGATGCCGCGGATGGCAGCGCGCATCCGGGCGTGCTCCTCGGCGTGCTCCTGGCCGAGTGCCGCGACCTCGTCCTGCCGCAGTTCGGCCATCACCCGGGGGAGTCGACGTGCGGGGCGAGGTCGTCGGCTCCCGGGGCGGCCGGTCCGCCGTGGGCGACGGCCGGGGCGACGGCGCTCAGCAGGGTGCCGGCGGTCACCGCGAGGACCACGGCGGTGCCCGCGAGCCGGCGGCGGGCCCGGGGCCGCGGCGACTGTGGGCGGGATGGGGGCATGGGCATGGGACTCCTCAGGAGCGGGGGTGGCTGGGGGTGTCGTCGAATGCGGACGGACGGGCCGAGGGGGGCGGGCACGCTCCTGCGAAGGTCGCCGACGGTCACAGGACATCACAGTGCGTGGTGGTTCGCATGCGGGTGCACTTCCCTGCTGCAACCCTCGGGTGAGGGGCGTGCAGACTGCCCGAAGGGGGCGTGGACCGACTGGTCCACGCCCCCTTCGGGCAGTGCTCCACCGGTGCTTCGGCAGGCTCACACCACGCCGAGCGCGTACGCCGCGAACAGCGCCGCCGCAGTGCCGGCCACCGCCTTCCCGGCCCGGGAGAAGGACGTCCACGGCCCGTCGAACCGCCGGGTGAACCACCCGATCGCCGCCAGGGCGACCCCGAACAGCGGAAGCAGCGCCAGCCGGGCGGCCACCCAGCCGAGCGAGTCCGGTGCGGTGGTCAGCCCCGGGACGGCACCCAGCCCGGCCGCGCCCGGCACCGCCACCGCGAGCATCGCGCTCTGGTGCCAGCAGAAGATCGTCATCGCCGACAGGTTGACCACGACCACCGGCAGCCACAGCAGCGGACGGCCCGTCAGCAGCCGGCCCAGCCGCTCCCGCAGCAGCATCGCGGCGCCGCACTGGAACGCCGCCAGGGCGAGCACCAGCAGGGACGGCGGGTGCGAGTTGGTGCGCTCGGCCCCGGGCACGCCGACCATGCTGGCCGGGTAGTGGAACACCAGCAGCAGCACCGCGAACAGCGCACCGCCGCCGAGCAGCAGCACCCGGGCCGCCGGGCGGCCGAGCCGGCCCTGCGCCCAGAGCACGCCCAGCTGGTAGCCGAAGAGCCACCCCGGCAGGATGTTCAGCAGCGCCACCCAGGACGGCACGGCCTGCGCCCACGGCCCGTACCGCAGCAGGTCGACGGCGGCGACCGAGACCACCAGCAGGCCCGCCGACCAGCCGCCCAGCCGGCGCCCGGCGGCCACGCAGAGCGGGGTGAGCGCGGTCAGCCCCAGGTAGACGGCGATGTACCAGAGCGGCTGCACCACCAGCGTCGCGCCGGTGCGCACGGTGTCCGCGGGCACGCCGAGCGCGGGCAGCAGCGGGACCAGCAGCGCCCAGACCGCCGTCACCCCGAGCACCGGGCGCAGCAGTCGCACCGAACGGCCGCGTAGCCAACTGCCGTAGGTCTCACCGCGGTTCCGGGCCCGTTCCAGTGAGCGGACCGAGGAGTGGCCGCCGACCAGGAAGAACACCCCGAGCATCTGGAGGCCCCAGCTGATCGGGGCGAAGAAGCCGAGCGAGGAGAGCGGGCTGGCGTTGTGCAGGGCGCCGTCGGGGGAGAGGGTGAAGCCGCCGAGCATCCAGTGCCCGACCGGGACGGCGAGCAGGGCGAGGGCGCGCAGTCCGTCCAGGGCGCGGTCGCGGGTGGCGGGCGTCTGCGCGTCGACCTTCTCGGCGGCGCGGCGCAGGGTGGCGAGCGGGTGGGCCATGTCGGTGCTCCTTCCGGGAGGTGCGGGGTCAGCCGCGGCCGAGGGCGACGGCGGCGTAGGCGGCGAGGGAGGCGGTGCCGGGGGCGAAGTAGCCGGTGTGGCCGTGGGATCCGGTGGCGGGCAGCGGGCGGGCGCCGAAGCCGGGGGCGGTCGGGTCGGCGCCGTGGCCGAGGCCGAGCAGCCGGACGTTGGGCACGTCGCCGATCCAGTCGGAGCCGTTGCGGGCGGTGGCCCAGAGCGGGACGCCGTGGTCGAGGTCGGCGGCCGAGTCGACGCCCATGCCGGGCGAGCCCAGCACCACCAGGCCGGAGGCCCGGGCCGGGCTGGGGTGGGCCAGGCCGCAGACCACCGAGCCGTAGCTGTGGCAGAACACCGTGGGCGGGGCCTCGGGGCGGGTGCTGACGGCGAGTCCGTCCAGCAGCCGGGTCAGCCGGGTGGCGCCGGCCCGGGCGAGGTCCTCGGTGGCGGCGTCCACGCCGAGGCCGACCGGGGTGGTGTAGCCGGCCCAGGCGACCACGGCGGTCTGCGTGTCGGCGGCCTGCTGCTGCTCCTCGGCGCGGAGGGCGCGGGCCATGCCGGCGGGAGTGCCGTACGGGTCGGCGGTGCGGTCGAAGCGGAGCAGGTCGATGTCCGAGCCGGGGACGATCACGGCGGTGCGGCGGGCGGTGGCCAGGTCGCCGTACACCTCGGCGACCTGGCCGCGGCCGCGCGGGTCGAAGGCGAGGATCTGCCGGTCGCCGTCCAGCAGGGTGCGGTAGCGCTCGGCGCGGGTGCGGGCGGCCTCGTGGTCCTGCGGGGTGAGGGAGGGGTCGGTGGCGCGGGCGAGTTCGCGGGTGCGTTCGGCGGCGAGGGCCAGGGCGTTGGCCCGGTAGCGGAGGGCGACCGGGGCGCCGTCCAGGTTGCCGACCACCAGCGGGTGCCGGGCGGCCAGCGCCCCCTGCCGGTCCTGGGGCAACTCGGCGAAGAACGAGGCGACTTGGGCCGGGGCGGCGGTGGCCGGGTCGGGCAGTCGCAGGCCGAGCGAGGTGTCGGCCGTCCAGGCGGCGGTGCCGGGCGGCGGTCCGGTGAGGGGGGTCTGGGTGTCGGTGGCCCAGCCGCCCGCGCCGAGCACCGCGGCCAGTGCCACCGCGGCGGCGGCGATCGTCCGTCCGGCCCGAAATCTGCGCATGTCCCTGCTCTCCCTCGTCCGTTCGACTGGCGACGGAGAGGAAGGTAGGGACGCGACGGCCCCGCGGACGTCACTCCGCGGGGCCAACTGCCGGGTGCTACCGGGGTATCAGGAGGATTTCCCCCGCACTGACCTGGTGCCACCGGGGTGGGGACAACCCCCCTACTGGCCTGGCGTCACCAGGCCCGACTCGTAGGCGAGCACCACCGCCTGGGCGCGGTCGCGCAGGTCGAGCTTGGCGAGGATGCGGCCGATGTGGGTCTTGACGGTCTGTTCGGCGAGCACCAGGTGGGCGGCTATCTCCTGGTTGGACAGGCCGCGGGCGATCAGCTCCAGCACCTCGGTCTCGCGCGGGGTCAGGCCGTTGAGCCGCACCTTGGGGTCGCGGCGCTTGGCCGGGCGGGTGCGGGCGAAGTCCTCGATCAGCCGTCGGGTCACCGAGGGGGCGAGCAGCGCCTCGCCGGCCGCGACCACCCGGACGGCGGCGATCAGGTCGGCGGGCGGGGCGTCCTTGAGCAGGAAGCCGCTGGCCCCGGCGCGCAGCGCCTCGTACACGTAGTCGTCCACGTCGAAGGTGGTGAGCATCAGCACCTTGGGGCGGTGCGCGCCGGGCACTGCCGGGTCGAGCAGCCGCCGGGCGGCCTCCAGACCGTCCATGACGGGCATCCGGACGTCCATCAGCACGACGTCCGGGTGGGTGCGGCCGACGACCTCCAGGGCCTGCGCGCCGTCCGCCGCGTCCCCGACCACGTCGATGTCGCTCTGGACGCCGAGCAGGGCCGCGAAGCCGGCGCGCACCATGGCCTGGTCGTCGACGATGATCACGCGAATGGTCATGCGGTGGTCTCCCGGGGAGTGTCGAGGGGGTCGAAGGGCAGGACGGCGGCCACCTTGAAGCCGCCGTCCGGCAGCGGGCCGGTGTCCAGCCTGCCATCGACCAGCCGGACGCGTTCGCGCATGCCCACCAGGCCGTGCCCGGTGCCCTCGGCGGAGGCCTCCAGCGACTCGGTGCGCTCCGGCGGGGGCGCGTTGACCACCGTCACCAGCAGGGCCGGTCCGTCGGAGGCAGAGCCGGAGCCGGAGTCGGAGGAGAGCGAGACCCAGGTCCGCGCGCCGGGGGCGTGCCGCACCACGTTGGCCAGCGCCTCCTGGACGATCCGGTAGGCGGAGAGGCCGACGGCCTGCGGCACCGTCTCCACCAGCCCCTCGTCGACGCTCAGTTCGGCCGGCACCCCGGCCCGTCCCACCGTCTCGACCAGCTGGTCGAGTTGGCCGACCCCGGGCTGCGGGGCCTTCTCCCCGCCGGACTCCTCGCTGCGCAGCACGCCGAGCAGCCGGCGCATCTCGGCGAGCGACTCGCGGGCGGTGCCGGCGATCGTGGTGAACTCCTCGGCGGCTTCGGCCGGTACGTCGGGGATCCGGTACGGCGCGCTGGCCGCCTGCACCGCGATCACCGACATGTGGTGGGCCACCACGTCGTGCAACTCCCGTGCGATCCGGGCGCGTTCCTCCAGCAGGGTGCGCCGTTCGCGTTCGACCTCGCTGATCTGCTCCTGCTCGGTGAGCAGTCGGCGGGCCTCGGCGCGTTCCCGCAGGGCGCCGCCGAGGACCAGGACGGCGCCGGTCAGGGCGATCGCGAGCAGGCTGTTGTCGCCTCCCCAGTCCCGTACCGCGCCGATCACCGAGAAGGCGAGGCTCGCCCCGGCGGTGGCCAGCCAGACCGCGACCAGGGTCCGGCGTTCCTCGCGGAGGGCGAGCGGCAGCATCAGCAGCAGGTAACCGATCAGGGCGGTGGCGGGCCAGGGCCAGACCGGGGAGGTGTTCTGGCCGGTGGTGAGCGTCAGTGCGGAGGTCAGCAGGTTCGCCGATCCGACCATCCACCAGGCGGCCAGCGGCCGGGTGGGCGCCAGCAGCAGGGGGACGGTCTGGGCCACCGAGAGCGCCGCGGCGAGTCCGGCGTTGAGGCCGTAGTCGTGTGACAGCACGTTGATCGAGCTGGGCAGGAGCGAGGAGATCGCGGCGAGCGCGGCGGCGTACGGCAGGTAGCGCACCCACGGCCGGCGGGCCTGTGCCAGCAGCGGCGTGTGGTCGGTGGACGGGCGCAGCAACGACGCGAGCAACGAGGCGAGCCGGGTGCGCGGGGACGGGCCGCGGGACTGCCCGGGGGACGGCTGGATCATCCCGCCAGGGTAGGGGTGGGCGCGGTGGCCGGCGTCGGACCGGGGGCTGGATCCCGGGTAGTACCGGGGTGGTACGCCGGGACTGCCGCGGGAGCAGCGGGCATGCGGGAGGTCAGGTCGCGGGGGTGCGCCAGTGGCCGGCCAGGGCGGGGCCGAGCTGGTCGAAGTGGCGCTCGATCAGCGCGATCATGCCCTCCGGGCCGTCGGGTTCGCGGTCGGCCGTCCAGGACAGGTGGGCGGCGCGCAGCACGCTGCCGAAGACGGCGGCGAGCACGGTGGGCCGCAGGTCCTCGCGCGGGTCCAGTCCCTCGCGTTCGGCGAGCACCCGGACGACGATCCGTTCTTGTTCGGTGACCCGGCGCAGGTGGGCGGCGAGGAGGGTGGGTGCGTCCTCGATGAGCCGCATGAGTTCGAGGGCGCTGGTGATCGAGCCGGGGCCGGTGGCCTTGGCCTTCCCGAGGTCGCGCCAGGCCTTGACGATCGAGGCGCGCAGGGCCTGGAGCGGGGTCTCCTCGGCGGGGCGGTGGCGCAGGCACTCGATGAAGTAGTCCTCGGCCTCGGCCATGACGGCGAGCGCGACCTCGTCCTTGTTGGCGAAGTAGCGGAAGAAGGTGCGCTGGGAGACGTCGACGGCGGAGGCGATCTCGTCGACGGTGGTCCGGGCGAAGCCCTGGCCGAGGAAGAGCTCGTGGGCAGCCTGGACCAGGGCGTCCCGGGTCTGCTGCTTCTTGCGCTCACGCAGCCCGGGTGTCCGTCCGGCGTCCTCCGGGGCGGTGGCGGCGTGGGGGGTGCGAGCGGCCATGGCGGGGGCCTTCCGGAGCGCGGGTCGGGCGGGTGGGAGCACAACCTTAGCGTTCTGCCAAATGTCAGTAATGGCCAGAAGTCACTGTTTGCCTAATGTCAGCAGCTGACATAATCTGCGGCGAGTGGCGCCCGTCGGGCCGGGGCACCTGTGGGGACGGGTGGGCCGGGGCGCCACGACCACGTTCCGAACGAGCCACGCCCCCGGAGGGCCCAGATGAGCCAGTCCGTCGTCAAGAACTCCGAGGCGGACGCCCCGCCACCGCCGACGCCACCGTCCGGGGGCGGCCTCAAGGGGCACCCCTGGCTGACCCTGCTGACCGTCGCCGTCGGCGTGATGATGGTCGCGCTGGACGGCACGATCGTCGCCATCGCCAACCCGGTGATCCAGGAGAAGCTCAAGGCCGCGCCCTCCGAGATCCAGTGGGTCACCAGCGGCTACCTGCTCGCCCTGGCGGTCTTCCTGATCACGGCCGGCAAGATCGGCGACCGGTTCGGCCACAAGACCACCTTCCTGGTCGGCGCGGTCGGCTTCGCCGCGACCTCGGCCGCGATCGGCTTCGCCGGCAACATCCAGACCGTGATCGCCTTCCGGGTGCTGCAGGGCCTCTTCGGTGCGCTGCTCCAGCCCGCCGCGCTCGGCCTGCTGCGCGGGGCCTTCCCGGCCGAGAAGCTCAACATGGCGATCGGCATCTGGGGCGGCGTGATCGGCGCCTCCACCGCAGCCGGCCCGATCGTCGGCGGCCTGCTGGTCGAGCACGTCAGCTGGGAGTCGGTGTTCTTCATCAACGTCCCGGTCGGCCTGATCGCGCTGGCGCTCGGCCTGTGGATCCTCAAGGACGTCCGGGCCGAGAACGCCGCCAGGTCCTTCGACGTGCCCGGCATCGTGCTGCTCTCGGTCGGGATGTTCGCGCTGGTCTTCGGCATCATCAAGGCCCCCGAGTGGGGCTGGGGCGACACCCGGACGCTGCTGTACCTGGGCGGCGCGGTGCTGCTGATGGTGCTGTTCGCGCTCTGGCAGGGCAAGGCGCGCGAGCCGCTGGTCCCGCTCGGCCTGTTCCGCTCCGTCCCGCTGTCGGCGGGCGTGCTGCTGATGGTGCTGATGGCCTTCGCCTTCTTCGGCGCGATCTTCTTCGTGACCTTCTACCTGCAGAACGTGCACGGGATGAAGCCGGTCGAGGCCGGCGTCCACCTGCTGCCGATGACCGGCATGATGATCGTCGGTTCGCCGATCGCCGGCATCGCAATCGGCAAGCTCGGCCCGCGGATCCCGATCACGGCCGGCATGCTGATCACCACCGCCGCGATGTTCGGCATGTCCACCCTGGACACCGGCTCCGGCACCGGCGTGATGTCGCTCTGGTTCGTCCTGATGGGCCTGGGCATCAGCCCGGTCATCGTCGGCGCCACCGAGGTCATCGTCGGCAACGCGCCGCTGGAGCTGTCCGGCGTGGCCGGCGGCCTGCAGCAGGCGGCGATGCAGGTCGGCGGCAGCCTGGGCACCGCCGTGCTGGGCGCGCTGATGGCCGCCAAGGTCGGCGACGTGCTGCCCGGCAACTGGGCCAAGGCCGGCCTGCCGCCGGTCGAGGGCCCGCAGGCCGAGGGCCTCAAGCAGGCCGCCCAGCTCGGCATCGCCCCGCCGGCCCCGCCCGGCACCCCGCAGCAGGCGGTGGACGCGATGGCCGGCGCCGTCCACGAGTCCTTCGTCAGCGGCATGTCGCTCGCCTTCGTGGTGGCCTCCGTGGTGGCCTTCGCCGCCGCCCTGCTCGCCCTGCTCACCCGCCGCGGCACCACCGAGGCGGGCCCGGCCGTGCACATCTGACGCCCCCGCCGGTACGGCACGGCCCCGGACTCCGTGGAGGAGTCCGGGGCCGTCGTGCAGCCGGACCCGTCCCGCGGCACCAGGCCCCGGCACCGGTGTGGCGCCCGAGGAACGCCGAAGGGCCGGACCCCGTACGGGAGTCCGGCCCTTCGGCATTCAGCCGGTGATCAGGCGTCGCCGCCGGCGGCGCCCGGGTCGGCCGCGGCCACGTCCAGCAGCTGGTAGCGGTCGATCGCGTCCTTCAGCGCCGAGCGGTCGATCTTGCCCTGCTTGGCGAGCTCGGTGAGCACCGCCAGGACGACCGACTGCGCGTCGATGTGGAAGAAGCGACGGGCCGCGCCACGGGTGTCGGCGAAGCCGAAGCCGTCGGCGCCCAGCGACTGGTACTGGCCCGGCACCCAGCGGGAGATCTGGTCCGGCACCGCGCGCATCCAGTCGGACACCGCGACGACCGGGCCCTCGGCACCCTGGAGCTTCTGGGTGACGTACGGCACGCGCTGCTGCTCCTCGGGGTGCAGCAGGTTGAACTCCTCGGCCTCCACCGCGTCGCGGCGCAGCTCGTTCCAGGAGGTCGCGGACCAGACGTCGGCCTTGACGTTCCACTCCTCGGCGAGGATGCGCTGGGCCTCCAGGGCCCACGGCACGGCCACGCCGGAGGCGAGGATCTGGGCCGGGATCTGGCCGGCGGCGCCCGGCGCGTACTTGTACAGACCCTTGAGGATGCCCTCGACGTCCACGTTCTCGGGCTCGGCCGGCATCTTGATCGGCTCGTTGTAGACGGTCATGTAGTAGAACACGTCCTCGCCGTGCGGGTGCTCGGCGCTGGAGCCGTACATCCGCCGCAGACCGTCCTGGACGATGTGCGCGATCTCGAAGCCGTACGCCGGGTCGTACGCGACGACGCCGGGGTTGGTCGAGGCGAGCAGCTGCGAGTGGCCGTCGGCGTGCTGCAGGCCCTCACCGGTGAGCGTGGTGCGGCCGGCGGTGGCGCCGATCACGAAGCCGCGGGCCAGCTGGTCGGCCATCTGCCAGAACTGGTCGCCGGTGCGCTGGAACCCGAACATCGAGTAGAAGACGTACACCGGGATCAGCGGCTCGCCGTGGGTGGCGTAGGAGGAGCCGGCGGCGATCAGCGAGGCGGTGCAGCCGGCCTCGGAGATGCCGTCGTGCAGCATCTGGCCGGTCGGCGACTCCTTGTAGGCGAGGAGCAGGTCCCGGTCGACCGACTCGTAGGTCTGGCCGAGCGGGTTGTAGATCTTCGCCGACGGGAAGAGCGAGTCCATGCCGAAGGTGCGGTACTCGTCGGGCGCGATCGGCACGAAGCGGTTGCCGATGCCCTTGTCCCGCATGAGGTCCTTGAGCACCCGGACGAACGCCATGGTGGTGGCGATGGTCTGGTTGCCGGAGCCCTTCTTGACCGCCTTGTACGCGTCGTCGCCGGGCAGCTCCAGCTTGCGCGGGCGCACCTTGCGGGTGGGCACGTAGCCGCCCAGCTCGCTGCGGCGGTCGTGCATGTACTGGATCTCTTCCGAGTTGCGGCCCGGGTGGTAGTAGGGCGGGTAGCCCTCGTCGAGCTGCTTGTCGGTGATCGGCAGGTGCAGCCGGTCGCGGAAGCGCTTCAGGTCCTCGACCGTCAGCTTCTTCATCTGGTGGGTGGCGTTGCGGCCCTCGAAGTTGGGGCCCAGCGTCCAGCCCTTGACCGTCTGGGCCAGGATGACCGTCGGCTGGCCCTTGTGCTCGCGGGCCGCCTTGAACGCCGCGTAGATCTTCTTGTGGTCGTGGCCGCCGCGACCCAGGTGCTGGATCTGCTGGTCGGTCATGTTCTCGACCATGGCGCGCAGGCGCAGGTCGCCGCCGAAGAAGTGCTCGCGGATGTAGGCGCCGGTCTCGGTGGCGTAGGTCTGGAACTGGCCGTCCACCGTGGTGTTCAGCTTGTTGACCAGGACGCCGTCGCGGTCCTGCGCGAGCAGCGGGTCCCAGCTGCGGTCCCAGACCAGCTTGATCACGTTCCAGCCGGCGCCCCGGAACTGGGACTCCAGCTCCTGGATGATCTTGCCGTTGCCGCGGACCGGGCCGTCCAGGCGCTGCAGGTTGCAGTTGACCACGAAGGTCAGGTTGTCCAGGCCCTCGCGGGCGGCCAGGGAGAGCTGGCCGAGGGACTCGGGCTCGTCCATCTCGCCGTCGCCGAGGAAGGCGTACACCTGCGAGTCGGAGGTGTCCTTGATGCCGCGGTGCTCCAGGTACCGGTTCATCCGGGCCTGGTAGATCGCGCCGAGCGGGCCGAGGCCCATCGAGACGGTCGGGAACTCCCAGAAGTCCGGCATCAGCCGCGGGTGCGGGTAGCTGGACAGGCCGTACGGGGCCTTCGACTTCTCCTGGCGGAACGCGTCGAGCTGCTGCTCGGTGAGTCGGTCCAGGAGGAAGGCGCGGGCGTAGATGCCGGGGGAGGCGTGGCCCTGGAAGAAGATCTGGTCGCCGGACTCGCCCTCGGCGTCCTTGCCGCGGAAGAAGTAGTTGAAGCCGACGTCGTAGAGCGACGCGGAGGAGGCGAAGGTGGCGATGTGGCCACCGACGCCGATGCCCGGGCGCTGCGCCCGGGAGACCATGACGGCCGCGTTCCATCGCGTCGCGTTGAGGATCTTCCGCTCGATCTCCTCGTTGCCGGGGAAGAACGGCTCGTCCTTGGTGGCGATGGTGTTGACGTAGTCCGTGCTGCGCATCTCGGGCACGGCGACACGCTTCTCGCGGGCGCGCTCGATCAGCCGCAGCATCAGGTAACGGGCACGCTCACGCCCCCGCTCGTCGATGGCCGCATCGAGCGACTCCAGCCATTCCGCGGTCTCCTCGGGATCGAAGTCCGGGACCTGACTCGGAAGGCCGCCAATGATGATCGGGTTGCGATCGGATCCGGAAGCCACGCTGTTCCTTCACTGTCGGTCGAAACTGAGGTGTGTCGCGCCGCCTCCATCGTGCTACCGCGCTCGGAGATCCGTCATCTCTACCGATCGGTAACCGTTCCGCCTGGTGGGCGGTCCGGTCTGGCGGCGTGCGGCGCGGGCGTCATCGCCCGTTCCGCGCACCCCCGGGTGTTACGAAAAGAGGTGGTCCGACCTGGTGTCCCGTCCGCCCGATGGCGGGCGGCCGGGGTGAGGGCCAACAGGAGACTCTACGCCCGCGCACGCGCGGACCCGAATGCCGTTCGCATCTCGGGCACGCGTACGGCCTGTGGGCCGGGACCACCCGAAGCATCCTTGTCCCATGCAGAGAAGGGCAAATCGGTGTGATTCCTGACACGTCGAGCGGCGTGTCCCGGTGTGGCACGTCAACCTTTGGAGGGGATCGGGGGTCGGGTACTTGCGCGAACCGCCGCGCCCGTGTGGACTACGGCCACAGCCTCGGCATGGATGCCGAGCCGAATACTGGAGGTTATTCCCGTGAGCGCGACCGCGGACCCCGCGGACAAGTCCAACCCGGCGACCCGTCTCGGCTTCGAAGAGGGCCAGATCATCCAGGAGCTGGGGTACGACGAAGACACTGACCAGGATCTCCGTGAGGGCATCGAGGAGATCACCGGGACGGAGCTCGTCGACGAGGACTACGACGACGTCGCGGACGCCGTCCTGCTGTGGCAGCGCGACGAGGACGGGGACCTCACGGACTCCCTCGTCGACGCCCTGGAATACCTGGCCGAGGGCGGTCTGATCTGGCTGCTGACGCCCAAGACCGGTCGGGCCGGCCACATCGAGGCCTCCGAGATCGCGGACGCGGCTCGCACCGCCGGTCTGTCGCAGACCAGCTCGATCGCGATCGCCAAGGACTGGGCGGCCACCCGCCTGGCGACCAAGTCCACGGCCAAGCAGCCCAAGCAGCGCTGAGCGGGTTACCGAGCCGCACGCCGGGCCCCGTCGGAGTCGTCCTCCGGCGGGGCCCGGCGCTTTTGCGGTGCGGGCGTCTTTCGAGGTCTTCGCGTTCGCGTTTTTGCGCTCGCGCGTTTTGCGTTCGCGCGCTTTGGCGTTCGCGTGTTCTTGGCGTTCGCGCGTTCGCCCAGGGCGAAACGCGGCGGGCGCCGGACCCGCCCGCCTCATCCGTTCGGCGGAACGGGCCTCGACGAATGGCAGGATGTTGGCCTGGCCGCGTCCGCCGCGCGGCGCCGCCGTGTCAGAAAGGTCCCGTTCATGGCCATCGAGGTCGGCACCCAGGCCCCGGACTTCGCCCTCGGCAACCAGCACGGGGAGACGGTCCGGCTCGCCGATTTCCGGGGTTCGAAGAACGTGGTGCTGGTCTTCTACCCCTTCGCCTTCACCGGCGTCTGCACCGGCGAGCTGGGCACGATCCAGCGCGAGCTGGCGGGGCTGCAGAACGACGACGTCCAGGTGCTCGGCCTCTCCTGCGACTCGCAGTTCTCCCAGCGCGTCCTCGCCGACCGGGAGGGCCTGGAGTTCCCGCTGCTGGCCGACTTCTGGCCGCACGGTGAGGTCACCCGCGCGTACGGCGTCCTCGACGAGGAGCGGGGCTGCCCGCTGCGCGGCACCTTCGTGATCGACAAGGCCGGCACGGTGCGCTGGAGCGTCGTCAACGGCCTCCCGGACGCCCGGGACGAGCAGGAGTACCTGAAGGTCCTCGCCGGGCTCTGAGCCCCACGGCGGGCGACCGGTGCGGGATCGGGCGGGGTCCGGTAGGCGCCCGGCGTGGGCCTGGTGTGGGCCCGGCACCCGGCCGGCCGGGTGCCCGACGGCCGTGTCCGGCGGCAACCGCGCTGCGGACGGGAACCGCGTACTACGCTCGGGCCGTTGGCAGGGTGGGGTGCGGGAGCCGGTGCGCTCCCGGCCCCCGAACCCGCACCACCGGGGGCACCACCAAGGACGTGCCTCCCGATTCTTGGAGGACACGTGGGAGTCAGCCTCAGCAAGGGCGGCAACGTCTCGCTCACCAAGGAGGCCCCTGGGCTCACGGCCGTGGTCGTCGGCCTGGGCTGGGACGTCCGGACCACCACCGGGACCGACTTCGACCTGGACGCCAGCGCACTGCTCTGCAACGCCCAGGGCAAGGTCGCCTCGGACGGCAACTTCGTGTTCTTCAACAACCTGAAGAGCCCGGACGGCTCCGTCGAGCACACCGGCGACAACCGCACCGGTGAGGGCGAGGGCGACGACGAGGCGATCAAGGTCAACCTGGCGGGCGTCCCGGTCGACGTGGAGAAGATCGTCTTCCCGGTGTCGATCTACGACGCCGAGAACCGCGGCCAGAACTTCGGCCAGGTGCGCAACGCGTTCATCCGCGTGGTGAACCAGGCGGACAACACCGAGCTGGCCCGCTACGACCTCTCCGAGGACGCCTCCACCGAGACCGCGATGGTCTTCGGCGAGCTGTACCGCAACGGCGTCGAGTGGAAGTTCCGCGCCATCGGCCAGGGCTACGCCTCCGGACTGCGCGGCATCGCGCAGGACTTCGGCGTCAACGTCTGAGCCGTCGTCGGCTCTCGCCGGCGTCCTGCGGCGCTCGTCGGCACTCGGTGGCGCGGGCTTCGCGCCGTCCTCCCGGGGCGGCCCCGGACCTCCACGGTCCGGGGCCGCCCCGGTTCCGTCCGACCCGCTGCCGCGCCGTTCCGCCGCGCTGCGAGGATGTGAGTTCAGGAAGTTCAGCCGGCCAGAACGGGCCGGCCGGGGTCGCGGGGGACTAAACCTGTAAGGCGCCCCGGGAGAAGCAAGGGAGGAAGAACGTCATGGTGGTCACGCTCGCCAAGGGCGGCAACGTCTCGCTCACCAAGGCCGCGCCGAACCTGACGCAGGTCCAGATCGGTCTCGGCTGGTCCGCCCGTTCGACCACGGGCGCCCCGTTCGACCTCGACGCGAGCGCCCTGCTCTGCGGTGGCGGGCGAGTGCTCGGCGACGAGTACTTCGTCTTCTACAACAACCTCAAGAGCCCCGAGGGTTCGGTGGAGCACCAGGGCGACAACCTCACCGGCGGCGACGACACGGGTGACGACGAGGTCGTCCTGGTCAACCTGGACCTCGTCCCGGTGCAGGCCGACAAGGTGGTCTTCGCGGTCTCGATCTACGAGGCCGAGGCGCGGCTGCAGAACTTCGGGCAGGTGCGCAACGCCTACATCCGGGTCGTCAACTCGGTCGACGGCCAGGAGATCGCCCGTTACGACCTGTCCGAGGACGCGTCCGGCGAGACCGCGATGATCTTCGGCGAGCTGTACCGCTACGCGGGCGAGTGGAAGTTCCGTGCGGTGGGCCAGGGGTACGCCTCCGGCCTGCGCGGCATCGCGCTCGACTTCGGCGTGAACGTACAGTAAGGGCGGAAATCGGACCATCGGACCAATCGCACCCGACCCGATCATGAGAACAGAGGGCAGTGCGGGGGTGACCTGACCGGGCCGGGCCCGGTCAGGGGCGTCTCGGGGACGAGGCCGCCCCCGGCACGGCCTGAACCCGAAAGGTAGCCAACTCCCGTGTTCCTCCGCACATTCGGCTGGTCGTTCGCGATCACAGCCATCGGACTGGCCGCGGCCGGACTGCTCTGGGGAGCCCAAGGCTTCGGCATCGTGCTGATCCTCTCCATCCTGGAGATCTCCCTGTCGTTCGACAACGCGGTGGTCAACGCCACGGTGTTGAAGCGGATGAACCCGTACTGGCAGAAGATCTTCCTGACCGTCGGCGTGCTCATCGCCGTCTTCGGCATGCGCCTGGTCTTCCCGCTGCTGGTCGTCGGCCTCACCGCGAAGCTCAGCCCGGCGACGGTCATCGACCTCGCCCTGCACACCGACAAGACCCACAACGGCCTCACCTACGGCCAGTACCTGGAGGCGGCCAACCCGGCCATCGCGGCCTTCGGCGGCATCTTCCTGCTCATGATCTTCCTGGACTTCGTGTTCGAGGAGAAGGAGCACAACTGGCTGGGCTGGCTGGAACGCCCGCTGGAGAAGGTCGGCAAGCTGGACGCTCTGTCCACCGTCGTGGCCCTGGTCGCGCTGGTGCTGGCCTCCCACTTCTTCGCCGCCGAGCACGCCGAAACCGTTCTGCTCGCCGGTGTCCTCGGCCTGATCACCTACCTCGCCGTCAGCGGCCTCTCCTCGATCTTCGAGTCGGGCCTGGAGGAGGAGGCCGAGCGCGAGGAGGAGGCGGAGAAGTCCGGCAAGTCGGTCGTCCAGGTCGCCGGCAAGGCCGCGTTCTTCCTGTTCCTCTACCTGGAGGTCCTGGACGCGTCGTTCTCCTTCGACGGCGTGGTCGGCGCGTTCGCCATCTCCAGCGACATCTTCCAGATCACCCTGGGCCTCGGCATCGGCGCCATGTACATCCGCTCGCTGACCGTCTTCCTGGTCCGCAAGGGCACCCTGGACGACTACGTCTACCTGGAGCACGGCGCGCACTACGCGATCGGTGCGCTGGCGGTGATCCTGCTGGTCGGGATCGAGTACCACATCCCGGAGATCGTCACCGGGCTGATCGGCGTCGCCTTCATCGGGCTGGCGCTCGGCTCGTCGATCCTGCGCAACCGGCGCGAGGGCGCGGAGGAGCAGGCGGAGTTGGTGAGCAGCGGCAAGTAGCCGGCTGGGCACAGCCCGGCTCTCGGGCACGTGAAACGGCCGCCTCCGGGTTTCCCGGGGGCGGCCGTTTCGTGGTTCGGGCGGTGGTGCAGTGGTGGTGCGGTGCGGTGGCGTGGTGGTGCGGTGCTGGGCGCCTCGGTCAGCCGAGCTGCTGCTCGATCGCGCGCAGCTTGCGCTCCAGCGAGTCCAGCTTCGGCATCGACAGGGTGTCGTCGTCGGCCGTCAGGTCGACGGTCGAGCTGCGGTGCGACGAGCCGGAGAGGGAGGAGGAGTAGGAAGAGCCGGTGCCGGAGCCGGAGAGCGAGGAGGAGTAGGAGGGGGAGACGGCGGCGCGGGGGCGGCGGCCGGCATCCAGGGCGGCGGGCTCCAGCGAGGGGGTCGAGGGGGAGGCGTCGGACCCCGCGGCTAGAGCAGGCTCCGTAGCGCTCGGGCCGTCTCCGGCGGCCGTGAGGGCGGGCACCTGGCGGCCGCCGCGGCCCCGGGACAGCATGCCGCCGCCCTGGCGGGAGATGGCCTTCAGCTCGGCACGCTCGCGGCGGTCGGCCGTACGGGCGCGGGCCTTGGCGTCCAGCTTCGCCTGGCGCTCCTCGCGCACCTCCTCGACCGCCTCGTCCAGGCTGCGGACGTTCTCCAGCAGCATCAGCGACCAGGCCGCGTAGGTCTCGCGGGGGGCGCGCAGCCAGCGGACGATGCGGATCTGCGGCAGCGGGCGGGGCACCAGGCCCTGCTCGCGCAGCGCGGCCTTGCGGGTCTGCTTCAGCGCGCGGTCGAACAGGATCGCCGCCGAGATCGACATGCCGGAGAAGAACTGCGGGGCGCCGTCGTGCGAGACGCCGCGCGGGGCGTGCACCCAGTTGAACCAGGCCGAGGCGACCGCGAACACCCAGACCAGCAGGCGCGAGCCGAGCGCCGCGTCACCGTGGCTGGCCTCGCGCACGGCGAGCACCGAGCAGAACATCGCGGCGCCGTCCAGACCGAACGGGACGAGGTACTCCCAGCCGCCGGACAGGCCCAGGTTCTCCTTGCCGAAGCCGACCAGGCCGTGGAAGGACAGCGCGGCGGCGACACCGGCGCAGCAGAACAGCAGCGTGTACGAGGAGATGCCGTAGATCATCTCCTTGCGGCGGCGGCGCTCCTCGCTGCGCTCCCAGGAGTCGCCGGACTCCACCTTCTTCGAGCTCTTGAATCGCAGCGTCGCCATCAGGACGGCAACGAACAGCAGGGCTGCGCCGCCGACGACGGTCCAGACCAGCTGTATGGAGGTCAGGTTCATTGCGGGTCGGGCCTCGGGTTTCCGCAGGGGACAGGTTCACAGTGCGACACAGGCGATCAGGTCCCGCCGTACGGGCTCCGCCTGACGGTTCGTTCGTCGCCGCACGACGTGCCTGCCGCGCCCGGGCGGGGGCGGACGGGACACCTGTGCGGCTAGACGATATCGCGTCCGAAGGGGCGGCATGTTACGGGAGGTCGGCTTGCTCCCGCCAATCGACTCGCCGGTCGGTCGTCGGTCGGTCCTCGGTCGGTCGACGGTCGCCCGGCGGTTGTTCGTCGGTCGCCGGTGGTTCGCTGACGGTTCGGCGCTGGTTCGCTGTCGGCTCGCTGCTGATTCGTGGCGCGGATGACCGGCGGGCGGCCGGGCGGGGTAGAGGAGGGGGAGGACGGGGTATCCGGCGGCCGGGCGGATGCCCGATCATTGGTCGGCGGGCCGTCAGATCACCTGGCGGGAGCAGGGGGAGGGGAGAGGACGGGATGGTCTCGATCTGGGAGTACCTGCGCGGGGAGAGGAGCTACACCTTCGACAACCCGGGCGGTCAGCACAAGGTCATACTCACCAAGTCGGCCCCGCAGCACGCGATCACCGGGGCGGCCGCCACCACCGGCTACCTCTACGTCAACCTGCACTGGTCGATGCGCCCGGGCGCCTCCCGGCCGAGCACCCGCGATACGGTCAAGCGGTTCTTCAGCCCGCGGATCCTCAGCCCGCGGGAGCCGGACTCGGCGCAGAACAGCGAACCGCTGAACGTCGACCTCGACCTGGCCTGCATGTACGAGCTCTCCGACGGCTCCACCGGCGTCGTGCAGCCGCTCGGCGGCCTGTTCGGCGACCTCCAGAACCCGCCGTACGTCAAGCTCAGCGGCGACGACCAGTACGGGGCGCCCTCGGGCGAGACCATGTACGTCAACCTGGAGAAGAAGGACAAGTTCAAGCGGCTGCTGATCTTCGTCTACATCTACGACGGCACGCCGGCCTTCGAGCAGTCGCAGGCGGTCGTGACGATCGTGCCGCAGACCGGGCCGCGGATCGAGATCAAGCTGGAGGAACGGGCCCGGGCGGCGCGCTCCTGCGCGGTGGTGCTGATCGAGAACGCGGGGGACAACCAGCTGACGGTGCGGCGCGAGGTGCGGTACGTCAACGGGTTCCAGTCGGACATCGACCGGCTGTACGGGTTCGGGATGCAGTGGCAGCGGGGGTACAAGGGGTAGCCGGGCGGGGCAGCGAGTGGCCGGCCCCGGGCGGCGGGGCCGGCCGGGGCCGTTTCGGTGGAGACGTTTCGGTGGGGCCGTTTCGGGTGGAGCCGCTTCGGGCGGAGCCGTCCTTGTTGGGGCCGGGTCAGCGGGGCTGGAACTGGGGGCCCTGCGGGGGCAGGGCGAACTGCTCGCCGGTGGCCGGCGCCGGGGGCTGGGCCGTCGGCGGCTGCGGCGGGACGGGCGGCTGCTGGCCGGTGCCGGGCTGCGGGTAGCCGTAGCCGCCCGGGTGCGGCTGCGCCGGGACGGCGTGGTTCGGCTGGGGGTAGCCGTAGCCGGTGCCGGGTTGCTGCTGCGGATACGGCTGGGTGGGCTGCGGGTAGCCGTAACCGGTCCCGGGCTGCTGCTGCGGGTAGCCGTACCCCGTGCCGGGCTGCTGGGGGTAGCCGTAGCCGGTGCCCGGCGGGTGGCCGGGCTGGTGCGCCGGCTGGTGGCCCGGCGGCGGGGTGGGCGGGGCCGGGGGGACGGTCGGGGGCGCGGTGGGCGGCGGGGGTGTCGCCGGGGCGGCCGGTGCGGCGTTGCTCGGGGCGCCCGTCGGGGCGGCCGTCGGCGCGCCCGTGGTGGCGGCGACCGGGGCGGGGGCGGCCGGGGCCTGGGGTTGCGGGACGGCCGGGGCCAGGGTGAAGGTGCCGGGCTCGGGGGTGGTCGGGCGAGGGGCCGGCATCGGGGTGCTGCGCGGGTCGACCGCACCGGTGGGGGCGGCGCTGGAGGCGGGCGCCGGGGTCTGGGCCTGTCCCTGGGCCTGTCCCCGAGACTGGGCCTGGGCCGCGTCGGTGCCCTCGGCCGCGTCGTCGACGGTGATGCCGAAGTCGGTGGCCAGGCCGATCAACCCGGAGGTGTAGCCCTGGCCGACCGCCCGGAACTTCCAGGACCCGGCCCGGCGGTACAGCTCGCCCGCGACCATGGCGGTGACGTTCTCGGCGTCGCTGATCGCGAACTCGGCGAGTGCGGGCGCGGATTCACCGGCCGCGGCGTCGAACAGCAGCAGCCGCAGGCCCGGCACCGTGCGGAAGGACCCGCCCTCGGAGGAGCCGGCCAGCACCACGCGGTCCACCTCGGCGGGCAGCTTGCCCAGCTCGACCTCGACGGTGTCGATGATCTCGGCGCCGCCGGAGGCCTGCTGCTTGGGCAGGTGGCGGACCAGCCCGGATGGGTGGCGGGGTTGGTTGTAGAAGACGAAGTCGGCGTCCGAACGGACCTTGCCGTTGGCGCCGAGCAGCAGCGCGGACGCGTCCACGTCCGGCGCACCGGGCGCGGCGCTCCAGCGCAGCACGGCGCGGACCGCCGCCGCCGGCAGTGCGATGTTGGCGCCCTTGGCCATCACGTGCGTCATAGCCGACCATCCTGCCTGTTCGCCACCCCTTCGGACAACGTGACCGGAGCGGCCCGCGCCGGGTCGGACTTTGCCAAGACTTGCGCTTTTCGGGGTTTGTCGCCCCCGAGTCCATGATCGTCCAAGTGGACCGGGATGTTCCGGGAGTTCAGTGCCGGGGAACCGGGAACGGCTTGATCCCGTCCTTACGATGGGCGGTCGAGAGGCCCCGGGGTTCGGCGGAGGGACGGATCCGCCGCTGGCGGTCCGGGGAACCATGGAGCCCGGTCGGCCGGTTGACCAGGGTGTCGTCGCCGGCAACGGGCCGGGGGCCGGCCCACTTCCTGGAGGAGAGCACCATGCGCCATTTCGGCCACCTCGCCGAGGACGTACGCGGCCGGCTCTTCCTGGAGCAGCCGCGTGCGTTCACCGCGCAGAGCGAGCCCGAGGTGCTCGCCACCGCGCTCGGCGGCACCCTCTACAGTCCCGCCACCAGGCCCGCGCTGGCCGCCGACATCCGCAAACAGGCTGCTCGGGGCGTGGTGTCGATGGTGCTCTGCCTGGAGGACGCGATCGCCGACCACGAGGTCGACGCCGGGGAGCGCAACCTGGTCGAGCAGCTGAACGACCTGGTCAAGGATTTCACCGACTGCACACAGAGTCACCCACTGCTCTTCATCAGAGTCCGAGCTGCCGCTCAGATCCCCGACCTGGCCGAGCGGCTCGGTCCGGCCGTCGAACTGCTCAGCGGGTTCGTGCTGCCCAAGTTCACCCCGGAGAACGGTGGCGGGTACCTGGCCGCGCTCGCCGCAGCCGAGGCCGCGACCGGGCGGCGGCTGTTCGCCATGCCCGTCCTGGAGTCACCCGAACTCGCCCACCTGGAGACCCGGCGCGACCGGCTCTTCGCCATCGCCGACCTGCTCGCCGAACACCGGGAACGGGTGCTGGCCGTCCGGCTCGGCGTCACCGACCTCTGCTCCGCGTACGGACTCCGGCGCTCGCCCGACCTCACCGCGTACGACGTCGCGCTGGTCGCCGGGGTGATCGGGGACGTGGTGAACGTGCTCGGCCGGGCCGACGGCACCGGGTACACCGTCACCGGGCCGGTCTGGGAGTACTTCCCGGTGCAGGAGCGGATGTTCAAGCCGCAGCTGCGCCGCACCCCGTTCACCGAGGGCTCGTTCACCGCCCCCGGGACGACCCGCACCTCCGGCGAGGAGGTCCGCCGGCGGATCATCGAGCACGACCTGGACGGGCTGATCCGGGAGGTCGAACTCGACCGGGCCAACGGCCTGCTCGGCAAGACCTGCATCCACCCCAGCCACGTGCCCGCGGTGCACGCCCTCTCCGTGGTCACGCACGAGGAGTACTGCGACGCCCGCGACATCCTCCGGCAGGAGCAGGACGGCGGCGGAGTACTGCGCTCGGCGTACACCAACAAGATGAACGAGGCCCGGCCGCACCGGGCCTGGGCGGAACGGATACTGCTGCGGGCGCAGGTCTTCGGCGTCGCCCGGGAGGACGTGAGCTTCGCGGAGCTGCTGTCGGCCTGCCTGTGCGGCTGATCTCGTGAGACGGACATGACGAACGCACCAACGCACCACCGAAGGCCGCCGTACCGCCGAAGGCCGCCGTACCGCCGAAGGCCGCCGTACCGCCGAAGGCCATCGCACCACCGAAGGCAGGACCAGCAGTGACAGCAACACCGCAGACGTGGACCGGCCGTTGGGTCGCCGACCGGGCCGGGATCGTGCTCACCGGATCCGACCGCCTCACCGAACTCGTCGGCCTCGCCCTCCGGGAGAACGGCAAGCGCGCCCACCTGCTGGTCTCCACCGTGCTCGGCAAGCACGTGCCGCAGCGGCCCTCGGTGGTCCACGGCGCCGGACTCGAACTCGGCCGTACGGTCCGCGAACTGCTCGGCGAGCAGGCCGCTGCGCGGACCGTCGTGCTCGGCTACGCGGAGACCGCCACCGGCCTCGGCCACAGCGTCGCCGACGCCCTCGACGCCCCCTACCTGCACTCCACCCGCCGACCCGTCCCCGGGATGACCCCGCTCGGCGGCTTCGAGGAGGAGCACTCGCACGCCACCTCCCACCTGCTGCTCCCCGCCGACCCCGAACTCCTCGCCGGGGACGGGCCGCTGGTGCTCGTCGACGACGAGTTCTCGACCGGGACGACGGTGCTCAACACCATCCGTGAACTGCACGCCCGGCACCCGCGCGACCACTACGTCGTGGTCGCCCTGGTCGACCTGCGCTCCGCGGACGACCGGAACCGGCTCGCCGACGCCGCCGCCGAACTCGGCGTCCGGCTCGACCTGGTGGCCACCGCCAGCGGCGGGGTCGAGCTGCCCGAGGACATCATCGAGCGGGCCGGGCGGCTGATCGCCCGGACGGCAGCGGCCGACGCCCCCACGGCGGCCGCCGGCCGCGGCTCGGCCGACCCCGCGCCGCTGGTCCGGGTCGGGCTGGACTGGCCCGCCGGGCTCCCGGACGGCGGCCGGCACGGCTTCACCGCCCACGACCGCACCCGGCTCGACGCCGCCCTGCCCCGGCTGGCCGGGCAGCTCGCCGAAGCCCTGCCAGCGGCGGCCCGGCGGGTGCTCGTCCTCGGCTTCGAGGAGCTGATGTACGCGCCGCTGCGCCTGGCCGCGGCCCTCGACGAGCACCTCGGCGGCGACCGCGTCCGCTACTCCACCACCACCCGCTCGCCCGTCCTGGCGGTGGACGACCCCGGCTACGCCATCCGCACCCGGCTCGCCTTCCCCGCCCACGACGACCCGCAGGACGACGCCCCGCGCGAGCGCTACGCGTACAACGTCGCCCCCGGCGGCGACGCGGCGCGGCGCTTCGACGCCGTCGTGCTGGTGGTGGACGACGTCGCCGACACCCCCGCGCTGCACCGGGGCGAGCGGGCACTGCTCGGGCAACTGCGGCAGGTCACCGACCGGGTGGTGCTGGCGGTGCTGCCCTCGCACCGGCCGGTGCCGGCGCCTCCGTCGGTGCCCGGGGCGGTGCCGGTGCCTCCGTCGGTGCCGGGTCCGTTCGCGTCGGTGCCCGGGCCGCCCGCGCCTGGGCTGCCTGCGCCGTTGTACGGGCCGGGGTTCTCCTCGTACCGGGCCGAGGAGGTGGCCTGGCTGCTCAAGGACCTCTCCGGCGTCGCGCTCGAAGCGCCCACCGAGGAACGCGAGGAGGCCGTCCAGAACGGCGGCGCGCACTACGCGGAGTCGCTGCCGGTCGAGTACCAGCCCAGCCCCGAGTACCAGGAGCTGTTCCACCAGGCGCTGCGCGGCTCCGCCCGCCGGATCGCGCTCGCCGTCGGCACCGTCGCCGAGACACTGCTGCGCGAGCGCGGCCCCGGCCTGGTGCTCGCCTCGCTGGCCCGGGCCGGCACGCCCGTCGGCATCCTGATCCGCCGCTGGCTGGCCTTCGCCCACGGCCTGTCCGTGCCGCACTACGCGGTCTCGATCGTGCGCGGCCGCGGCATCGACCCGGTCGCGCTGCGCTACCTGGCGGCCCGGCACCGTGCGCAGGACGTGGTGTTCGTGGACGGCTGGACCGGAAAGGGCGCGATCACCCGCGAACTCGCCGACGCCCTCGCCGGCACCGGCTTCGACCCGGACCTCGCGGTGCTCGCCGACCCCGGCCGCTGCGTGCGTACCTACGGCACCCGGGACGACTTCCTGATCCCGTCCGCCTGCCTCAACTCCACGGTGTCCGGCCTGGTTTCGCGCACCGTACTGCGGGCCGGGCTGATCGGGCCGGACGAGTTCCACGGCGCCAAGCACTACGCCGAACTGGCCGGGAGCGACGTCTCGGCGGCCTTCCTGGACGCGGTGGCCGCCTGCTTCGCGGAGGTGCGCGCCGCGGCGGTCGAGGGCGCCGACCGGCTCTCCGCCGACCCGGACCGGACGCCCGACTGGGCCGGCTGGGCCGCCGTCGAACGGATCAGCGCCGAGTACGGCATCGACAACGTCAACCTCGTCAAGCCCGGCGTCGGCGAGACCACCCGGGTGCTGCTGCGCCGCGTCCCCTGGCGGATCCTCGCCCGCCGCGGCGCCGGCGCGGACCTGCACCACGTCCGGCTGCTCGCCTCCCAGCGCGGCGTCGAGGTCGAGGAGGTGGACGGTCTGCCGTACACCTGCGTGGGCCTGATCCACCCGCGCTACAGCCGCGGGGCGACCGGGGGCGACGGGCGGTCGGTGGCGGCGGGTTCGCTGTCGGGTGCGGGTGCGGGTGCGGCTTCGGGCTCGGGTGCGGCTGAGGGTGCGGCTTCGGGTTCGGCTGAGGGTTCGGTGACGGGGAGGGATTCCTGATGGGTGTTCTGGTGGCGAGCGACCTCGACCGGACGCTGATCTACTCCGACCGGGCCCTCGCCCTGGACGTCCCCGACCGGCTCGCGCCGCGGCTGCTCTGCGTCGAGGTGTACCAGGGGCGGCCGCTGTCCTACATGACCGAACGGGCCGCCGGACTGCTCGCCGACCTCTCCCGGCAGGCCTGCTTCGTCCCCGCCACCACCCGCACGCCGGAGCAGTACCACCGGGTCAAGTTGCCCGGTCCGACGGCGGGTTGGGTTCCCGCGTACGCGATCTGCGCCAACGGCGGGCAGCTGCTGGTGGACGGCGTGCCGGACCGGGACTGGCGGGCCGAGATCACCGCGCGGATCGCCGACGGCTCGGCCCCGCTGGAGGAGGTCGTCCGGCGGCTCGCGCTCTGCGCCGACCCGCAGTGGACGCACAAGCGGCGCATCGCCGACGAGCTGTTCGCCTACCTGGTGGTCGAGCGCGCCGAGCTGCCGGCCGGCTGGCTGGAGGAGCTGACCGGCTGGTGCGCGGAGCGCGGCTGGGCGGTCTCGCTGCAGGGCCGCAAGGTGTACGCCGTCCCGGCGCCGCTCACCAAGAGCGCCGCACTCACCGAGGTCGTACGGCGGGCCGGGGCGACCACCGTGCTCGCCGCCGGGGACTCGCTGCTCGACGCGGACCTGCTGCTCGCGGCCGACGCGGCCTGGCGGCCGGGGCACGGCGAACTCGCCGACAGCGGTTGGACCGCCCCCGGCGTCACCGCCCTCGCGGAGGTGGGGGTGACGGCGGGGGAGGAGATCGTCCGGCGCTTCCTGGCCGGCGCGACGGCGGTGCCGGTCGGCTGATCCGTCGATCCGTCGATCCGTCGATCCGTCGACCTGTTGATCCGTTGGTCTGTTGACCTGTGGCTGACCGGCGGCCTGTCAGGCGGGGGTCAGCCGCAGCACCCGCCGCCGCAGCAGCCGCCCCCGCCACCGCCGGCCGGGGCCTGCTGGGCGCCGGCCGCGCCGGTGACGGCGACGGTGGACAGCAGCTTCACGGTGTCCTCGTGGCCCTGCGGGCAGACGGCGGGGTCGCCGGCCTGCGCCATCGGGCGGCGGAGCTCGAAGGTGGCGCCGCAGGAGCGGCAGCGGAAGTCGTAGCGTGGCATGACGGCAGGGTACCGAGGAGACGGCCGTCCGCTCCAGAGGAGACCGTCGCCGGCCCGTACCGCCGGTACCACCCGTCCTACCGGTGCCCCAGGTCGCCGCGGATCAGCCCGATCACCTGCGCCGCCGTGTCCCGCACCGCCGCCAGTTCGGTGAGGAAGTGCCAGTAGTCGGGGTGCCGGCCGGCCGCCTCCAGGGTGGCCACCGCGCGGTCCAGCCGGGCCACCGCCTCGTCCAGCGGGGCGGCGTGCCGCGGGTCCGGGGCGTTGCGCCCGGCCATCGCCAGCCGCTGCGCGTCCCGGATGGCGAAGCGGGCGCGCTCGATCTCCCGGTTGGGATCGTGCTGCACCTCGTTCAGCTGCCGCAGCCGGTCGTTCACCGCGACCACGGAGCCGTCCGCGGTCTCCAGCAGCGCGCGGACCGTACCGATCGCGGCGGTGGCGTCCGCCCAACGCTGCTCGTCCCGGGCGCGGGCGGCCTCGGCGAGCTTGCGCTCGGCGGCGCGCCCGCTCTCCGCGACCTGGTCCGGCACCCGCTGTAGGTCCTGCCAGCAGGCGGTGCTGAACCGGCGGCGCAGCTCGCTCAGGGCGGGGTCGACCGTCGCGGCCTTGGTCTCCAGGGCCTGGATCCGGGTCCGCAGGCTCGCCACCCGCCGGTCGATCTCCCGCGCCCGCTCCGGCAGCTGCCCGGCGTCGGCGGCGACCGCCTCGGCCCGCCGCTTCACGTCCTCCGCGCGCTGCAGGGTGCCCGCCACCCCGTGCCGGGCCGGGCCCTCGTTCAGCCGGCCCAGCTCCGGTGCCAACTCGGCCAGCCGGGCCGCCAGGTCGTCCGCCCGCAGGCCGGCGCCGCGCGCTTCGTCCAGCGCGTTGGAGGCCGCGAGCAGCGCGCGCTTGGCCTGCTCGACCGCCGGGGTGACCCGCATCAGCTGCTGCTCGGCGTGTTCGAGGGTCGGCTGCAGGCGGCGCAGGAAGTCGTTCAGCTCCGCCTTGGCCGAGCCGAGCTGGCCCTTCACGTCCTCCAGTTGGCGCCGGGCCTGTGCGGCCGCGCCGGAATCCAGGGCCTCGCTGTCCAGGTTGTGGGCGTCGAGCGCGCCCAGGTAGTTCACCGTGACCTGCTCGACCCGGCCGGAGATGGCCGCCAGATCGGCCAGCGCGCGCTGCGCCGTCGGCCCGTCCTCGGCCGCGCGGACGGTCTCCACCGCGAGCTGCACCTCGCGCTGCGTCTCCTCCAGCTCGTAGAACGCCTCCTGCGCCGCGGCCCGGGCCTCCCTGGCCCCCGCCCGTACGCCCTCGCCGCCCCCGCGCCGGCCCCACCAGCCGCCCGTCCCGGCCGACGCCAGCCCGACCGCCCCCAGCGCACCCGCCAGCACCACCGGCAACACCAGGGCGTCCGCCAGCGCACTCCCCGCCCGACGCCGCCCCCGCCCGCTCCCGCCGGCCACCGTCACTGCGCGCTCCCTGCTCCGACCCGCTGATCCGGCCCCATTCTCCCCGATCACCCCACCCGCCCGTCACCCCCTCCCCACCCCCTTCCGCCCGCCCGGCCCGCACCACCCTCCGGGACCAGGTACCCTAGGCACTCGTCGTGTGCCCGCCAGGCCACGGCCGGGGGCGCGTAGCTCAGCGGTAGAGCGCTGCTCTTACAAAGCAGATGTCGGCGGTTCGAAACCGTCCGCGCCCACCATTTCGAGGGCCGGTCCGGGAGGTTCACACCTCCCGGACCGGCCCTCGGTCGTTGTCGGTGGCGGGGCCGGGCGGGGCGGGTGAGGATCGGGGGGCGTGGTCGGGTCGCTGAGAGCGCGGTGGCGGATGGTGGAGGAGGTCGGGGGGTCGCGGGCGGCGTTGTCGTCGCGGCTGAACTGGCTGCGGGCGGCGGTGCTGGGGGCGAATGACGGGGTGGTGTCGACGGCCGGGATCGTGACCGGGGTGGCGGGGGCGACCGGGTCGCGGTCGGCGCTGCTGGCGGCGGGGGTGGCCGGGCTGTTGGCGGGGGCGATGTCGATGGCGGCCGGGGAGTACGTGTCGGTGAGTACCCAACGGGACACCGAGCGGGCCGCGTTGGCGAAGGAGCGGCGGGAGCTGGCGGAAGACCCGGAGGGGGAGCTGGACGAGTTGACCGACTACTACCGGGGGAGTGGGCTGGCGGAGGAGTTGGCCCGGGACGTGGCGGTGGCGTTGACCGAGCGGGACGCGCTCGCGGCGCACGCGCAGACCGAACTCGGCATCGACCCGGAGGCGTTGACCAACCCGTGGGAGGCGGCGCTGGCCAGTGCGGCCGCGTTCACGCTGGGCGCGCTGGTGCCGCTGCTGGCGGTGTTGCTGCCGCCGGAGTCGTGGCGGCTGGCGGTGACGGTGGTGGCGGTGGTGGCCGCGCTCACCCTGTCGGGCTGGGCGAGCGCCCGGACGGGCGGGGCGGGACCGGCCCGGGCGGTGGGGCGCAACGTGGCGGGCGGGCTGCTGGCGATGGCGGTGACGTACAGCGGTGGTGTGCTGCTGGACCGCTTCACGGGGTGACGGAGCAGGGGCGTGCGCTCCGGGACGGCGCCGCCCCGCTCGACAGGCGGGGGTGCGCGGCCTGTGTTTGTGTGGCTGCAAATCGCTTGGGAGAGGTGAATCGCCGTGACCATGCCCCCGTTCGGCTCGAACGATCCGTTCTCCGACCTGCTCAGTCGGTTCTTCGGGATGAGCCCGCTGGCCTCCCCGCCCGCCGTGCAGCGGGTACCGATCGGGCGGCTGCTCAGCGAGTCCTCGCAGGAACTGCTCGCGCTGGCCGCGCAGCGCGCGGCGGAGGACGGCTCCAGCGACCTGGACACCGCGCACCTGGCCTGGGCGGCCACCCGGGTGGAGCCCTCGCGCCGAATGCTGGAGCGGGCGGGCATCGATCCGGACCGGCTGTCCGGCGACCTGGAGCACGCCCTGCCGTCCGGCACCCCGGACGCCGTCGACGGACGGCCGGCGCTCACCCCCTCCGCCAAGCGCGCGCTGCTCGCCGCGCACGCCCGCTCGCAGGAGGCCGGCGCCTCGTACATCGGGCCGGAGCACATCCTGGGCGCCCTGCTGGACCAGGAGCGTTCGGGCGCGGGTACGGCGCTGCGCAACGCGGCGCCCTCGCAGGAGTCGTTGAAGTCGGTGCTGGAGGGGCGCGGCACCGGCGGTGAACGCAGCAGCGCGGGGGCGCACCCGAGCGAGACGCCGACGCTGGACGAGTACGGGCGCGACCTGACCGAGGAGGCGCGCGCCGGCCGGCTGGACCCGGTGGTCGGGCGGGCCGAGGAGATCGAGCAGACCGTGGAGATCCTCTCCCGGCGGACCAAGAACAACCCGGTGCTGATCGGTGAGCCGGGCGTCGGCAAGACCGCGATCGTGGAGGGCCTGGCCCAGCGGATCGTCTCCGGGGACGTGCCGCAGAGCCTCAGGGACAAGCGGGTGGTCACCCTCGACCTGACCGCGCTGGTGGCCGGCTCCAAGTACCGGGGCGAGTTCGAGGAACGGCTGAAGAACGTGATCGACGAGGTCACGGCGGCCGAGAAGAGCGTGATCCTGTTCCTGGACGAGCTGCACACCGTGGTCGGCGCGGGCGGTGGCGGCGAGGGCTCGATGGACGCCGGCAACATCCTCAAACCGGCGCTCGCGCGCGGCGAGTTGAGCGTGGTCGGCGCGACGACGCTGGACGAGTACCGCAAGCACGTGGAGAAGGACGCCGCGCTGGAGCGCCGCTTCCAGCCGGTGCTGGTGCCCGAGCCGAGCGTCGAGGAGACCATCGAGATCCTGCAGGGGCTGCGCGACGCGTACGAGGCGCACCACCAGGTGCGGTTCACCGACGAGGCCCTGGACGCGGCGGCGCGGCTCTCCGACCGGTACGTCAGCGACCGCTTCCTGCCCGACAAGGCGATCGACCTGCTGGACCAGGCCGGTGCGCGGGTGCGGCTGCGCAGCCTGAGCGGGTCCACCGAGTCGACCGGGGTGCAGGACCGGATCACCAAGCTGAAGCGGGAGCTGGAGGAGGCCGTCACGGACGAGGAATTCGTCCGGGCCGCCAACTTGAAGACCGAGCTGCGCCGGACCGAGGACGAGCTGGCGGCGATCGCCGAGTCCCGCGAGGAAGTCGTCGACGTGACGGCCGAGGACATCGCGCAGGTGCTGTCCTCCCGGACCGGCATCCCGGTCGCGGAGCTGAACGCGACCGAGAAGGAGCGGCTGCTCAAGCTGGAGGAGCACCTGCACGAGAAGGTGATCGGCCAGGAGGAGGCGGTCACCGCTGTCGCCCAGGCGGTGCGCCGCGGCCGGGCCGGGATGGGCGACCCGGAGCGACCGACCGGCTCCTTCCTCTTCCTCGGGCCGACCGGCGTCGGCAAGACCGAGCTGGCGAAGGCGCTGGCGGCGCTGCTGTTCGGCGACCCGGACCGGATGATCCGCTTCGACATGAGCGAGTTCCAGGAGAAGCACACCGTCTCCCGGCTGGTCGGCTCCCCGCCCGGGTACGTCGGCTACGACGAGGCGGGGCAGCTGACCGAGGCGGTGCGCCGCAAGCCGTACAGCGTGCTGCTCTTCGACGAGGTGGAGAAGGCGCACCCGGACGTCTTCAACCTGCTGCTCCAGGTGCTGGACGACGGGCGGCTGACCGACTCCCAGGGACGTACGGTCGACTTCCGCAACACCGTGGTGATCATGACCAGCAACCTCGGCTCGCAGCGGATCCTCGACCACTCCGGGAACGTGGACGAGATCCGCGACGACCTGATGCGCGACCTGCGGCAGCAGTTCCGGCCGGAGTTCCTCAACCGGATCGACGAGGTGATCGTCTTCCACACGCTCACCCGGAAGGACCTGGTGTCGGTGGTGGACCTGCTGCTGGACCGCAGCCGCCGGCGGCTGCGGGCCCAGGGCGTCCGGCTGGACGTCACCGAGGCGGCCAAGGAGTTCCTGGTCAACCGCGGCTACCAGCCGGAGTTCGGGGCCAGGCCGCTGCGCCGGACGATCCAGTCGGAGCTGGACAACCGGATCTCCAACCTGCTGCTGGACGGCTCCGTGCGGGAGGGGGACACGCTGGTCGCGGACGTGAGCGGCGGCGAGCTGGTGGTGAGGCTGACGCGGCCGGAGGCGTCGGCGGCCTTCGAGGAGGCGGAGGAGAAGGCGGAGGCGGGGGCGGCGAAGGGCGGGGAGAGCTGACTGCGGCGGGGGCGGGATCGGGGGCGGGGTCGGGGTCGGGGGCGGGCGTACTCCCGGGGGAGTACGCCCGAACGCCACTGGTGGAGGACGCGTGAGGACGGGGCGCGGGTCTAGCTTGTGGGCATGATGCCGCCCACCTCGCAGCCGCCGGAGCCGTTCCGGGAGGGGCCGTCCGCGTCGGGCCCCTCCCCGTCGGGGCCGTCCGCGGAGGGGGCGCCCGAGCCGGGGCGCCCGCCGCGGGCGCGGGTGCCCGGGGCGGGCCGGCCGCTGGGGCAGCCGGTGGCGGTCGCGGTGGGGCAGGCGGTGGCGGTCGCGATGGTGCAGGTGGTCGGGTCGACCTTCGCCGCGCACAACCAGCACGGCCGGGCCCCGCTGGACGCCTTCGGCTACCTCCTGCTGCTGCTCGGGCCGGCCCTGCTGGTGCTGCGCCGCCGCCGGCCGGTCGCGGTGGTGGCCGGCACCTCGCTGGTCACCGCCGGGTACCTGGCCGCCGGCTACCCGTACGGGCCGGCCTTCGTGAGCTGGCTGATCGCCTGCTGCGCCGCGATCGGCGCCGGGCACCGCCGGGCCGCCTGGGCGGGGCTGGCCGGGGTCTACCTGGTGCACGTGCTGGCCACCTTCGTGCTGCCCGCGGACTGGCAGCGCGCCCGCCCGCCGTCCGGCTCCCCCTGGCTGCCGGAACTCGGGTTGCTGGCCTGGCTGTTGCTGGTGGTCGCGGGGGCCGAGCTGGTGCGGTTCCGGCGGGAGCGGATCGCCGCCCACCGGGCCTACCGGCAGCAGCTGGAGGAGCGCCGGGCCAACGAGGAACGGCTCAAGATGGCCCGGGAGTTGCACGACATCCTGGCGCACAGCCTGTCGCTGATCAACATTCAGGCGGGGGTCGCGCTCGCCCTGCTCGACCGGCGGCCGGCGGAGGCCCGCACCGCGCTGGTCACCATCAAATCGACCAGCAAGGAGGCGCTCGGCGAGGTCCGCCAGGTGCTCGCGACGCTGCGCGGGCCCGGGGCGGCACCGCGCGGGCCGGCCCCGGGGCTGGACCGGCTGGACGAACTCACCGAGCAGGCCGACCGGGTGGGCCTGGAGGCCGAGGTGCACGAGCGCGGTGATCGGCGCCCGCTGTCCGCCACCGTCGACCTCACCGCCTTCCGGATCGTCCAGGAGGCGCTGACCAACGTGGTGCGGCACTCGGCGGCCCGGCAGGCGGTCGTGGTGCTGGACTGGACGGATCCGGCCGTGCTGGTCGTCCGGGTCGAGGACCCGGGGCCGGCCGTGCTCGGCGACGCCGGCGGGTCGGGCAGCGGGCTGGTCGGGATGCGCGAACGCGCGGCCGCGTTCGGTGGCACCATCACGGCGGGGCCGCTGCCCGGCGGCGGTTTCCGGGTCCGGGCGGAGCTGCCGACACCGAAGGCGGAGAGTGAGTGATTCGGGTACTTCTGGCGGATGACCAACTGCTGGTCCGGGCAGGCTTCCGGGCCCTGCTGGACCTCCAGGACGACCTCACGGTGGTCGGCGAGGCGGACGACGGGGAGGCGGCGCTGCAGCTGGCCCGCGAGCTGGTGCCGGACGTGGTGCTGATGGACATCCGGATGCCGCGGATGGACGGCCTGGAGGCGACCAGGAGGATCGCCGAGGATCCGGCGCTGTCCTCCGTACGGGTGGTCGTGCTGACCACCTTCGAGCTGGACGAGTACGTCTTCGAGGCGCTGCGCTCGGGGGCGGCGGGATTCCTGGTCAAGGACACCGAACCGGCCGACCTGCTGCGGGCGATCCGGGTCGCGGTGGCGGGGGACGCGCTGCTCTCGCCGGGGGTGACCAGGCGGCTGATCGGCGAGTTCGCGGCCCGCTCGAAGGCGCCCGAGGCGGCGCCGCAGGGGCGGCTCCCGGACGTCTCGATGCTGACCGAACGGGAGCGCGAGGTGCTGGCGCTGGTCGGGATGGGGCTGTCCAACGAGGAGATCGCCCGGCGGCTGGTGGTCAGCCCGCTGACGGCGAAGACGCACGTCAGCCGGGCGATGGTGAAGGTCGGCGCGCGGGACCGGGCGCAGCTGGTGGTGCTGGCCTACGAGTCGGGGCTGGTGCGGCCGGGGTGGCTGGGCTGAGCCTGCTGTGGACGGGCCGGCTGGGCTGAGCCGGTCGTGCCCGGGGCTCTTGGCCCTCTGCCCGGGGACGTCCCGGTTCTGCCCGGGTACTCCCGTCCCGGCGTGTCGCGGGGCGTCCGTACTCTCCGGGGAGTATCCCAACTGCCGCTGCTGGTAGGACGCATGATGAGACTCCGGTGAGGGACGCTCTGGACATCTCGGGAACCGCCCGAGGTCCTGGAGGCCCACCACCGAGGAGTTGAACCACCATGTACACGCAGCTGGCCGATTGGCACGGGCCCGGCCCCTGGATCCTGCTGGTCCCCCTGATCTGGATCGCCGTGGTCTTCCTGGTGATCCTGGCGCTGCGGCGGACGGTCTGGCGGCGGCGCGGCTGCGGCTTCGGGTACGGAGCCGGCGCGGCCGCCGAGCACCCGCTGGCCGTCCTCGGGCGCCGCTACGCCGAGGGCGACATCGACGCCGAGGAGTACCGGGCCAGGCGGGCCGTGCTCAGCGAACCATCCCGTGACGACGCCCGAGGAGGCGGCGGTGGCAGGTGACTGACGCGTTCCGGAGGGTCACTCCGTGGCCTGCGGGAACACCTCGCGCAGCAGCGGGTCCGGCAGGCCACGCTTGCGCCACTCGCGCGGGTAGCCCAGCGAGACCTCCTCGAAGGGGACACCGTCGTAGGTGGTCCTGCGCGGGATGTGGAGGTGGCCGTAGATCATCGCCGCGGTGTTGAAGCGGCGGTGCCAGTCGGCGGTCAGCTCGGTGCCGCACCACTGGGCGAACTCCGGGTACCAGAGGACCTCGGTGGGGTTGCGGACCAGCGGGTAGTGGTTGACCAGGACGAGCGGGACGTCCGGGTCGCAGGCCGCCAGCCGCTCCTCGGTCAGCCGGACGCGCTCGCGGCACCAGGAGTCGCGGTCCGGGAACGGGTCCGGGTGGAGCATCCGCTCGTCCGCGCAGACGATGCCGCTCTCGTAGGCGGCCTCCAGGGACTCCTCCTTGGTGGTCGTGCCCGGCGCACGGAAGGAGTAGTCGTACAGGACGAAGAGCGGGGCGATGCGGACCGGTCCGTCCGCGCCCTCCCAGATCGGGTACGGGTCCTCGGGAGTCAGCACGCCGAGGCCGCGACAGAGCTCGACCAGGTGCTCGTAGCGGGCCACCCCGCGCAGCTGGACCGGGTCCTGAGGGTGGGTCCACAGCTCGTGGTTGCCGGGCACCCAGACCACGCGGGCGAAGCGTTCGGCGAGTGAGCCGAGGGCCCACTCGATGCTGGTGGTGAGTTCGGCGACGTCACCGGCGACGAGCAGCCAGTCGTCGGGGTGGCTGGGCTGCAGCTTCTCCACCAGGTCGCGGTTCTCCTGGTAGGAGATGTGCAGGTCGCTCACCGCGAGCAGTCGGCCGCCCGTCGGGGCGGGCCGTGCCGGCTGTGCGTCGCTGCGGTTCTCCGTGGCCACTCCTGCCCCCTGAGGTCGTCCGGCCGATGGGGCCCACCCTACGTGGCAGGCCGGGGGAGCGGGGCGGGTTGACGGGATCAGTTGTTCGACGGGCAGGAAGGGAGTTGAGGCCGGCTCAGGAGCCGAAATCCATCAGCACGCCGTGGGAGGTGGCGGTGGTGACGGCGAGGAGCGCCAGCGAGGCGACGCCGAGCACCAGGCCGAGGACGGCGCGGCCGCGGCGGTTGGTGCCGCGGACCAGGGCCAGGGTGGCCAGGGTGATGGCGATCGGGCCCAGGACGATGTTGAAGAGCAGCAGGCCCGGGAGGCCGAGGAGGAAGGAGGCGATGGCCAGGCCGTCCGCTTCGGCGGCGCTCCGGCGGTCGGGGGCCTGCCGGGCGGGGGTCTGAAGGGTGGTGTTCTGGCGGGCGGTGTTCTGGCGGGCGGTGACGGTGCTCATGGCGGTGCGGGTCCTCTCGTGTCGTGGAGTGGACGCGGGTGTGGTCCGGGGAGCGTTTGGGGCTGCGCAGCGTCCGGGTCGGCGCAGCGTCCGGGTCAGCGGTGGCGCAGGCGGGAGATGCCCTCGCGGGCGCCGAACGCGAGCAGCCAGGCGGTGATGGCAGCGGAGGCGGTGAGGAAGACCGGGAGCGAGGTGTGGGCGGCGGTGCCGATCAGGACGCCCATGGCGATCAGGGCGGAGAGGAGGATCACGGCTGACTCCTTCGGCTGAGGCTGAGGTGGCGGCTGCGGGGCAGGGGCTGGCAGGGGGAGGCTGAGCCGGTTTCGGTTGACAAGTGTTCACCGACTTCGGTCCCACTGTACGCCCGGCTGGCCAAGTTCGGCAAACGAATGTTTACTGAATGGCGTGAGTCACACCGTGGGGGCCAGACAGGCCCAGAAGCAACAGAGTCGGCGGGCCTTGCTGGACGCGGGGTTGCACCTGCTGGCCGATCAGAACCTGGCCAGCCTGGGCGTCCGCGAGGTCACCCGGGAGGCCGGGCTCTCCCCGGCCGCCTTCTATCGGCACTTCCCGGACCTCGCCGCCCTCGGCGTCGCGCTGGTCGAGGAGTCGCTGGCCAGCCTGCACGTCATGATCCGCTCGGTGCTCGCCGAGGCCGGCGGCGCCGAGGAGGTGATCGACCGCGCGGTGGACGTGATCGAACGGCACGTCCGCGAACACCGCCCGCACGTACGGTTCCTGTCGCGGGAGCGGCACGGCGGGGTCCGGCAGGTGCGTGAGGCGATCGATGCCGAACTCGGCCGCTTCGCCGCCGAAGTGGGGGCCGCGCTGGCGCTGCAGCCGGTGTCGGAGGGGTGGAGCGAGCGGGACCTGCGGATGCTCGCGGAGCTGTACGTGGATCACATGGTGTCGACGGCCTCCGCCTTCCTGGAGGCACAGGAGGCCGACCCGGCCCGGGAGCGCAGCATCGCCGACACCGCGCGCTTCCAGCTGCGCCTGATCAGCCTGGGGCGGCGTCACTGGCAGGGGCGCTGACCGACCGGGGAGCGGGGCGGCGAGGGCCGCGGTGGGCGGTCGTGGGCGGCGACCGGGTGCCCCGGCCCCGCCCGGCCGGCAAGCGGCCCGGCAACCGGTCCGGTAATCGGCCATTGCCGTCGGGATGGTTTCTTGGTCTCGCTTTGACTCTTGACAGTGGGTCATGTCCGCGACAGCTTTGGTGGACCCCCACACCGAGAGGTCTCTCATGAAGAAGCCGCTCATAGGCACGCTCGCCACCGTCCTGGTCGCCGGTGCCACCGCCCTCGTCGGCGCCTCCCCGGTCCAGGCGGCTCCCACGGCCACCGTCAACTTCGCCGGGACGGTCGCGCTTAGCAACTGCTCCGGCTCGCTGGTGCGGATGCCCGGCTCGGCCGCGAGCGACCCGGCGCTCGTGCTCTCCAACGGCCACTGCCTGGAGTCCGGTATGCCCGGCCCCGGCGAGGTGGTCCTCAACCAGGCCTCCAGCCGGACCTTCACCCTGCTCAGCGCCACCGGTGGCCGGCTCGCCACCCTGCGCGCGACCAAGGTGGTCTACGGCGCGATGACCGACACCGACGTGTCGATCTACCAGCTGAACGCCAGCTACTCCTCGATCCAGTCGCGGTACGGGATCGCGCCGCTGACCGTCGCCGCCGGCCACCCCGTCCAGGGCACCTCGATCAAGGTCGTCTCCGGCTATTGGAAGAAGATCTACTCCTGCTCGGTCGACGGCTTCGCCTACCGGCTGAAAGAGGCCGACTGGACCTTCAAGGACTCGGTCCGCTACACCTCGGGCTGTGACGTGATCGGCGGGACCTCCGGCTCCCCGGTGGTCGACGCCTCCTCCGGCCAGGTGGTCGCCGTCAACAACACGATCAACGAGAGCGGCGAACGCTGCACCCTGGACAACCCCTGCGAGGTTGACCAGAACGGCGTCGTGACGGTGCGCCAGGGCATCGGCTACGCCCAGGAGACCTACGGGATCCCGGCCTGTTTCGCCGCCGGCAATCGCTTCGACCTCACCCTCCCCGGCTGCACCCTGCCCCGCCCCTAGGGCGGGTCCTCACGGGAGCCCTCACGGGGAAACCCGCATGAGGAACCCCCATGAGGAACCCCCATGAGGAACCCGCACGAGGAACCCTCACGGGGAAACCCGCACGAAGAACCCCCATGTGACCAGCACTTCCGCCCCGATGGGCCATCCGCCGACGGCGGGTGGCCCATTCGGCCGTCCCCCGGGCGGCCGTCGCACCGTTGGCACCGCAGAGTCGTCCTGACAGGCGGCATGCATGTCCGTTGACCAGATGGAGAGTTGATGACCACCACCGTGAGAAGGCTGCTGGTTTCCGCCCTGCTGATACCGCTGCTCGCGTTCGGCGGCCTGGCGTCCCCGGCGCTGGCCGCCGACGCCCAGGGCGCCCGGGGGGCCGGATCCGCCCACGGCCGGAGCCCCGCCGACGACCCGAACGCCGACATCAAGGACCGCCTGGCGGCGATCCCCGGGGTCACCATCACCGAGGAGAAGCCGACCACCACCGGTCACCGCTACTTCATCGCCACCTACACCCAGCCGATCGACCACTTCCGCCCCTGGCTGGGCACCTTCCAGCAGCGCTTCAGCGTGCTGCACCGCGGCTACGACCGCCCGACGGTCTTCTACACCAACGGCTACACGCTGGGCACCAACCCGTCCCGCACCGAGCCCACCCGGCTCGTGGACGGCAACCAGGTCTCCATCGAGTACCGCTACTTCACCCCGTCCCGCCCCGAGCCGGCGGACTGGTCCAAGGCCGGCATCCGGCAGGGCGCCGCCGACTCGCACCGGCTGGTGACCGCGCTCAAGCGGATCTACGACCAGGAGTGGCTGTCCACCGGCGCCAGCAAGGGCGGCATGTCCTCCACCTACTACCGCCGCTTCTACCCGGACGACGTGGCCGGCACGATCGCCTACGTCGCGCCGAACAACACCGACGTCAACGACTACGCGGCCTACACCCAGTTCTTCAGCACCGTCGGCACCCCCGAGTGCCGGAGCCGGCTGAACGCCGCCCAGCGCGAGCTGCTGGTGCGCCGTGACCGCCTGGAGGCCCGCTACGTCGCCGACAACAAGGCGGCCGGCTCGACCTTCGGCACCCTCGGCACCCCGGACCGCGCGTACGAGGCCGGAGTGCTGGACGTCGTCTGGGCGTTCTGGCAGTACAGCCTGGAGGCGGACTGCGCAAAGGTCCCGGTGGCCGCCACCGCGACCGACGACGAGCTGTACGCCTGGTTCGACGCCCAGTCGGGCATCACCGGCAACAGCGACCAGTCGCTGGCGAAGTACACCGCGTACTACTACCAGGCCGCCACCGAGCTGGGTGCGCCGTTCTTCGACGTCTCGTACCTGAAGGACCTGCTGCACTACGACTACAAGGAGCTCTACTCGGCCCGCAGTTACGTGCCGAAGGAGATCCCGACCGCCTTCAACCCGTACGCGATGACCGACGTCGACCGCTGGGTGAAGCGCGAGGGCGAGCGGATCATCTACGTCTACGGCGGCAACGACCCGTGGGGCGCCAAGCCGTTCCGCCTCGGCCGGGGTAGTGAGGACAGCTACGTCTACACCGTGCCCGGCGGCAACCACGGCTCCAACATCGGCAAGCTGCCGGCCGCGCAGGCCGCGGAGGCCACCGCCAAGGTGCTGGAGTGGGCCGGTCTGGGCGACCAGGACAAGGCCCGCTCGCTCGCCAAGTCGCCGCAGCTGATCCCGGACTTCGGTCCGCTGGACGTCGAGGGCCAGCGGCTGGAGCAGGAGCGCCGCCCGCTGTAGCACCTGAGCCGACCAGGGCCACGCAGACAGGAGGCCGCCCCGCTGCCCGGGGCGGCCTCCGTGCGTCCGCCCCCGACCGCCGTCCACCCCCGACCGCGGACCACGGGCGACCGCTCCCTCCCCGAAGTGCTGAATCGGTGCTTCAATGCTTCCATGGCCTACCGACGCACGCCCGCCGTACAAGCCCGCCTGGATGCCCAGCGCGAGGCGGTACTGCAGTCGGCCGTCCTGCTGCTCGCCGAACGCGGTTACGGGGGCTGCACGATGGCGGCCGTGGCAGACCGTGCCGGGATCGCCACCGGCAGCCTCTACCAGCACTTCGCCAACAAGGCCGAGCTGTCCGTGCAGTTGTTCCGCCGGGTGGTCACCCGCGAGATCGACGCGGTGAACGCGGCCCTCGCCCAGCGGGACACCCCGCAGCAGCGGATCGCCGCCGTGGTCGAGACCTTCGCCACCCGCGCCCTGCGCGCACGCCGGCTGGCGTACGCGCTGCTGGTCGAGCCGGCCGACGCGGTGGTGGACGGCGAACGCCTGGTGTTCCGGCGGGCGTTCCGGGACGTGATAGCCACCGAGATCGCCGCCGCCGTGGCCGGCGGCGAACTGCCGGAGCAGGACCCGGTGTTGACCGCTGCGGCGCTGGTCGGCGCGGTCGGCGAGGCCCTGGCCGGCCCGCTCGCCACGGCCCCCCGGCAGAGCGGCGACCAGCACAGCGACGACCGGCAGAGCAGCGACCGGCACAGCGGCGCTGACGCCAGCCACAGCGACACCCTGCACAGCGACAACACCACGGTGGTCCCCGCCCTGGTCTCCTTCACCCTGCGTGCCCTGGGAGGACGCGATGACAGCGACGCATGAGGTCACCAACCAGGTGCCACTGCCGTACGGACACGACACCGCCGCCGACCCCACACTGCTCGCCGCCCTGGACCGGGCCGGCGCCGGTTGGGCCGAGCCGGAGCTGCGCGAGCTGGGCCGGCTGGCCGGCTCCGAGCAGGCCGCCGAGTGGGGCCGGCTGGCCAACGAGAACCCGCCCGTGCTGCGCACCCACGACCGCTTCGGCCACCGCGTCGACGAGGTCGAGTTCCACCCCGCCTGGCACGAACTGATGCGCACCGCCGTCTCCTACGGCCTGCACGCCGCACCCTGGCGCGACGAACGGCCCGGCGCCCACTCCGCCCGCGCCGCCAAGTTCTTCGTCTGGGGCCAGGTCGAGGCCGGCCACACCTGCCCGATCTCGATGACCTACGCCGCCGTCCCGGCGCTGCGCGCGAACCCGGCCCTGGCCGCGGAGTTGGAGCCGCTGCTGGCCGCGCGCGAGTACGACTACGGGCTGCGCGAGCCGCGCACCAAGCGCGGGCTGATCGCCGGCATGTCGATGACCGAGAAGCAGGGCGGCTCGGACGTCCGCACCAACACCACCACCGCGGTCCCGCAGCCGGACGGCACCTACCGGATCACCGGCCACAAGTGGTTCACCTCGGCGCCGATGTCCGACCTGTTCCTGACGCTCGCCCAGGCCCCGGGCGGCCTCAGCTGCTTCGTGCTGCCGCGGATCCTCCCGGACGGCAGCCGCAACCGCCTGCAGCTGATGCGGCTCAAGGACAAGCTCGGCAACAAGTCCAACGCCTCCGCCGAGCTGGAGTACGACGGCGCGGTCGGTTGGCTGGTCGGCGAGGAGGGCCGCGGGGTGCCGACCATCATCGAGATGGTCAACATGACCCGGCTGGACTGCACCGCCGGCGCCGCCTCCGGCATGCGCTACGGCGCCACCCGGGCCGTCCACCACGCCCTGCACCGGCGGGCGTTCGGCAAGGCGCTGGTCGACCAGCCGCTGATGCGCAACGTGCTCGCCGACCTGGTGGTGGAGTCCGAGGCGGCCACCGTCGTCGCGATGCGGCTCGCCCACTCCACCGACCTCGCCCTGGCCGGGGACCGGACCGAGGCGCTGGTCCGGCGGCTGGGCCTGGCGGTGGCCAAGTACTGGGTGTGCAAGCGCGGTCCGGCACACTCCGCCGAGGCGCTGGAGTGCCTGGGCGGCAACGGCTACGTGGAGGAGTCCGGGATGCCCCGGCTCTACCGGGAGGCCCCGCTGGTGTCGATCTGGGAGGGTTCCGGCAACGTCGCCGCCCTGGACGCGCTGCGCGCCATGGCCAGGAGCCCGGAGAGCGTCGAGGCCTTCCTCGGCGAACTCGACGCCGCCGCGGGCGCGGACCGCCGGCTGGACGCGGCGGTCGCCGCGCTGCGCAAGGACCTCACCGACCCGACCGACCTGGAGTTCCGCACCCGCCGGTTGGTCGAGTCGATGGCGCTGGCCTTCCAGGGTTCGCTGCTGGTCCGGTACGGCAGCCCGGCGGTGGCGGACGCGTTCTGCGCGAGCCGGCTGGGCGGCGACCACGGCGCGGCCTTCGGCACCCTGCCGGCCGGGGTCGACACCGGGGCGATCATCGACCGGGCCCGGCCGGTGCCGGCGTGAGCGAGGTCGGGGAGACCCGGGAAGTCAGCGAAGCCCGCGAGGCCCGCGAGGCCCGGGAAGTCCGGGAGGTCCGAGCGTTCTGGCAGGCCCTGGGCCTGCCCGGACTGGTCGACGTGCACACCCACTTCATGCCGAAGAACGTCCTCGACAAGGTCTGGGCGTACTTCGACGCGGCCGGCCCGCTGATCGACCGGCCCTGGCCGATCACCTACCGCGAGGCCGAGGCCGAACGGGTGCGGCGGCTGCGGGAGTTCGGCGTCCGGGCGTTCACGGCCATGCTCTACCCGCACAAGCCGGGCATGGCCGCCTGGCTGAACGCCTGGGCCGTCGACTTCGCCGCCCGCACCCCGGACTGCCTGCACACCGCGACCTTCTTCCCCGAGCCCGGGGCAGCCGGATACGTCGCCCGGGCGATCGAGGACGGCGCCCGGGTGTTCAAGGCGCACCTGCAGGTCGGCGGCTACGACCCGACGGACCCGCACCTGGACGAGGTCTGGGGGCTGCTCGCCGAGACCGGCACCCCGGTGGTCAGCCACTGCGGATCCGGGCCGGTGGCGGGCAAGTTCACCGGTCCCGGCCCGATCGGCGAGGTGCTGGCCCGGTACCCGGGGCTGGTCCTGGTGGTCGCCCACCTCGGCATGTCCGAGTACCGCGACTTCCTCGACCTGGCCGAGCGCCACCCGTCCGTCCGGCTGGACACCACCATGGCGTTCACCGACTTCGTCGAGGCCGAGGACCCGTTCCCGCGCGGGGAACTGCCGCGACTGCGCGGCTTGCAGGACCGCGTCCTGCTCGGCACCGACTTCCCGAACATCCCGTACCGCTACCTCCACCAGCTGGAGGCGCTGGCCGGGTTGGGGCTGGGGGAGGAGTGGCTGCGGGCGGTCTGCCACGACAACGGCGCCGCGCTGTTCGGGCTCGGCCCGTCCTTCGGGCTCGGCCCGTCCGTCGGGCTCGGCCCGTCCGTCGGGCTCGGCCCGTCCGTCGGGCTCGGCCCGTCCGTCGGGCTCGGCCCGTCCATCGGGCTCGACAGAGCGGGCTGATCAGCGCACCGCCCGAAGGACCCCCAGCGCGTCCGCGTGCAGTCCGGGCGCGGCGACGAGGATGCTGTCGGAGCCGGCCGTCCAGGCCGATCCGGCGGCGTCCGTCACCGCCGCGCCCGCCTCGCTCGCGATCAGCGCGCCGGGCAGCAGGTTGCCTGCGTCCAGGCCGTACTGCCAGAACAGCGCCAGGTGCCCGGAGCCGACCTGCGCGACCTGGAGCGCCGTCGGGCCGAGGTTGCGCACCGCCAGGACTGCGCCCGCCATCGCGGACAGCGACTCGCCCGCACGGCGCAGCGCCACCGGGTCCGCGGCCACCGCGGGCGGCTGGCTGGTGGTGGCGACGGTGATCGCCAGTTCGCGCTCCAGCGGCGCGATGGCCAGCCCGTCCAGGTCGGCGCCGCCGCCCAGCACGGCCCGGTAGGTGCGCCCGCCGTCCAGCTCCGGGGCGTGCACCACGGCCAGCACCGCCGCGCCGTCCCGCACCAGCGTGGCAGTGACCGCCCAGTGCGGCTGGCCGAGCAGGTACTGCACCGCGCCGTCGGTCGCGTCGCACAGCCACCACTCGCCCTCGGCGGGCATCGAACCGTCGAGTTCCTCCGGCACCCAGCCGGCCTGCGGGCGCAGCGCCGTCAGCCGCTCCCGCAGGCCGGCGGCGGCCGGGCCGTCCAGCTCCGCGAAGCGCGCCCCCGCCTCCGCGAGGGTCCGCGCCGTGGTGGGCTCGGTGGACCGACGTGCCGCCAGCTCCGCGCCGACCGCGCGCACCGCGGCCTCCACACCCTCCGCCAGCGTCCACAGCTCGTTCGTCTCGTACGACTCGATCGGCATGGTGACCCCTCCTCGCTCCCGGCCGGGCCGCTCCGGCCCCGCAGGACAAGGTGTAGCGTCAGGGCTGCCGAACAGGACGCTCAAGTGGTCGAGAACGACGGAGATCGGACACCATGGACCTCACCACGACTGATCCGGACAATGTGCTGGACGCCCTCGACCGCCGCCTGGTCTGCGCCCTGCAGGTGGACGGACGGGCCGAGCCCGGCCGGATCGCCGAGGTGCTGGGCGTCTCGGCCCGCACCGTCACCCGCCGACTGGCCCGGATGCGGCAGGCCGGCGTGCTGCGGGTGGTGCGGATGCCCGACGTGGAGGACGCCGCGGTCGGTGCGCTGCTGCTGCGGGTCCGGGTGCTGAGCGGCCGGGTCGACGTCGTCGCGCAGGCGCTGGCCGACCGCCCCGACATCCCCTTCGTCGACGTGATGCTCGGCGGCCACGAGGTCGGCGCCGTGATGCTGACCGACGCCGGCTCCCGCGACCGGCTGCTGTACGGGCAGCTGCCCGCGACGAGCGCCGTCACCGAGACCATCACCCACGCCGTGCTGCACGCCTTCGCCGACGCCGGGCAGTGGCAGGCAGGCCACCTGACCGAGGAGGAGGCCGCCGCGCTCGCCCGGCCCGCCGTCCCGCGCCCCGCCACGCCCCCGCCGCTGGACGCCCTCGACCGCGCGCTGCTGGGCCGGTTGGGCGAGGACGCCCGGCAGTCCCACGCCGTCCTGGCCGCGGCCGTCGGCGCGCCCGAGTCGACCGTGCGCCGCCGGCTGCACCGGCTGGACGGGCTCGGGCTGCTGCGCACCCATGCCACCGTCGACCCCCGGCTGCTCGGCATGGCCGTGGACGCCAACCTCTGGCTGGACGTGCCACCCGGCCGGCTCGCCGAGGTCGGCACGGCGCTGGCCCGCCACCCCCAGGTGCACGGCGTGTTCGCCACCAGCGGCCCGACCAACCTGCTGGCCACCCTCTTCTGCACGGACCACGACGAGCTGTACCGCTTCCTCACCGACACCCTGGGCCCGCTCGGGGCCGCCCGCGCCGAGACCACGATCACCGCCCGCGCGGTGAAACGGTCCGGCGTCCTGCTCCGGCAGCCGCCCCGGAAGCCGTGAGCGGTGACCGGCCCTCACCTGCGGGGTGATCGACGCCCACCGTCCGGCCGGGCAGGGTGGAGGCGCCCGGGGCGGCCGGGCGGCCGCCCCGGCCCCGGGATCCCACCCCCGAGCAGGAGGCGATCCGCCATGTCCGCCCACGCGAACACCCTGACCGCCGGGTACGTCTGGATCCTGCTGCGGGCCGCGGCGGTGGCCCTGTTCGCCGTCCTGCAGCTCACTGCTCCACCGCGGACTGCAGGAAGCGCACCGTCTCCGCGTCGGCCGGGAGGAAGGTCTCCATGGCCAGCTCGGAGACGGTCACGTCCAGCGGCGTGTTGAAGGTCGCGATGGTGGAGAGGAAGGAGAGGATCCGTCCCTCGTGGCGGATCCGCAGCGGCAGCGCGAACGGGGAGCCCTCCGCACCCGGGCCTACGGCAGAACCGTCCGCGGGGCAGTCCGCAGGGCCGTCGGACGGCTCGGGGTAGTCGCGGACCTCCTCGTACAGCCGCCGCAGCGGCTCGGAGCGGACCAGCTCCAGCTTCTGCTCCATCCGTTCCAGCAGGTGCCGCCGCCACTCCCGCAGGTTGACGATGCGCGGCGCCAGCCCGTCCGGGTGGAGGGTGACCCGGATCGCGTTGAGCGGCGGCTGCAGCAGGTGCGGGGCGACGCCGTCCAGGAGCAGCCCGAGCGAACGGTTGGCCGCCAGGACGCGGAAGCTCCCGTCGACGACGACCGTCGGGTACGGGTCGTGGGCGGCCAGCAGCCGCTCCATGCCGCCGCGCAGCGCGTCCATCGAGGGGGCGTCGAGCGGGGTCTCGGGGTAGTGCGGGGCGTAGCCGGCGGCGAGCAGCAGGGCGTTGCGCTCGCGCACCGGGACGTCCAGCTGTTCGGCCAGCCGCAGCACCAGCTCCCGGCTCGGGCGGGCGCGGCCGTTCTCCACGAAGCTGAGGTGGCGGGCCGAGGAGTCCGCCCGCAGGGCCAGTTGGAGTTGGCTGAGCTGTCGTCGTTCCCGCCAGCCGCGCAGCAGTGGTCCGACGCCGGTTCCCGTCGGGCCGCCCATGCCCGCCATGATCGTCATGGACCGGGACGGTACTCGAACGAGCTCGCTCGGCGGGAGGGGGCACCCCCTGCTCGGACCGGACGCGGGTGCCGGACCTCAGACGCCGGTGCTGGAACCCGGTCGGACGACCATGAGCACCACGACCACGGCCCACAGCAGGTTGAACACCCCGGCCGTCATCGGCAGCAGGCGCAGACCGCCCACGGCCTTGGTGCGCCGCTCGTCCGCCGAGTCGAGGCCGAGCGCGTCCACGGCGGCCTGCTGGCCGGGCAGGACGAAGAGCAGCAGCGCGAGCGCGGCGATCGCGGTCAGCACCATCGAGACGATCAGCCAGGACTGGCCGATCACGTCCATGACCTGGGCCAGGCCGATGCCCAGCACCGGCACGGCGACTCCCAGCAGCGCGTAGACCTGGGTGATCCGGTGCAGAACGCGCAGCACGCCCGCGTCGGAGGCCTGGTCCGGCCCGCCGGCCAGCGCGGCCTTCGCCCGGCGCGGGAACATGCTGACGGCCACCGCGACCGGGCCTATGAACAGGACCGACACGAGGACGTGCAGGCTCAGCAGGAACTTGGCCATGGCGGGGCACCCTTTGGTCCGGTGGCGTTGGGATCGGTGGGCGCGCGCGGTCGGCGGGCCCACGACCAGGCACCGTAACACCGTTTATCCACAGGCCCGGCGTGCGGGTCCGGTGCAGGCCCCGGGCCGTGCCAGGTCGCGCGGGGCCAGCCCGCGGCCGGTGGCGAGGGTCAGCCCGTGGCCGGTGGCGAGGGGTCAGCCCGCGGCCGGTGGCGAGGGGTCAGCCCGTGGCCGGCGCCGTGAGCTCCACGATCCGCGGCGGGGCGGTGCTGACGGCCGCGACGGCGGCGCCGTGCTCCGGGTCGGTCCAGTCGACCAGGTGCAGGTCCTCGTACCGGCTGCGCAGCGGGGGCCCGGGCGGGACGGTCAGCGGCAGGGCGGAGAGGTCGATCCGGCCGAGGGTGTCCAGGGTGGCCCGGCCGATCTTGATCAGCGACTCCTTGCGCACCCACTGCCGCAGGAACGCCCGGTCCGGCTCCGGGTCGGCCTCGACCGCGGCCAGCTCGGCCGGGGCGAGCACCCGGCGGGCGACCGCGCCCAGCGAGCCGCCCCGGGCGGACAGCTCGACGTCCACGCCGATCGGCCGGTAGCCGGCGCCCGCCGCGACCACGCCCCGGGTGTGCGACAGGCTCACGTGCACCCCCGGGTGGTCCGGCAGGTACGGCTTGCCGTGGTCGGCCAGCCCGCAGTCCGGGCACTGCTGGGCGAGCACCAGGCCTTCGGCCGGGATGCCGAGCAGTCGGGCGGCGCAGAGCCGGACCAGCAGGTGCCCGGCGGTGAAGTCGGTCCGCCCGGACTCGTGCCGGAAGCGTGCCGCGCGCTCCCGTTCGAGTGCGGTCAGCAGGTGTTCGCTCGCCTCGGGGTGCCGTAGTACGGCGTCGGCGGACGCCACGACGACGAGCGGCGCGTTCCGGTCCAGGGCCTCGGTGGTCATGCCTCCAACCTAGCCCGATCCCGCCGGCCCCAAGCCCCGTGCCCTCGGGGGCCGGACCGGTGGGGACCGGCAGGGGAGCGCGCCGGGGACCGTGGGTGGCCGTTCGTGGGAACTCCGGATCGGATTCGAGGTCCTGGAGGGAGTGAATCGTCCGATTCGAGGTTGGATGTCCTGGATCTGTGGGATGGTCAGCAAATATCACAGAACATGGCAGGCCGTCCGGCCCTGCCCTTTTCCATGCGCGGAGGAATTGTCGATGGGTCAGGCAACCGGTTCGCCGGGTCACAGAACGACCGCCGTGAGGACACCTGCCACCCGCGGCCGCCGGGCCGTCCGGGCCGCGGTGGCGACCGCCGTCGCCGCGCTGCCGCTGGCCGCCGTGCTGACGGTCGGCTCGGCCGCCCCGCTGGCGCCGCCGTTGGGCGCCTGCACCGGACCCGACTGCCCCGCCACCTGGCCGCCGCCGAACAACGGTGACTTCACCGGCCGGGACTCCACCATCAACGTCTTCACCGGCGGCGACTACACCGTGAACGGCCGCGCCGCCGAGGCCGAGGGAAAAATCGTCACGCTGGGGAACCTGACCGTCGACAAGAACGGCGGCGGGGTCTACAACATGGGCGTCGTCGGTGTCGGCTCCCGCGTCGTGCCGCCCAACGGCAGCGACTTCGTGACCACCGGCGGCAGCGTCGACGTCAAGACCGGCAACCGGATCCTGATCGGCGGCAGCGACTCCCACGGCCCGGCCTTCGGCAACCTGCGCCACGCGGGCAGCGTCACCGGCACCGTCAACATCGACCCCACCGGCCAGTCGATCCAGGACCCGAACGCGGCCGCGCCGTACCAGACGGTGCTGACCCAGATCGAGGAGGTCTCCGACTGCGTCGGGCGGGCCGCCGCGACCGGAACGGTCGACATCTCCTCCAGCCAGGCCACCTTCACCGGAGACGGGACCAGCATGAAGCAGGTCTTCAACGTCACCGGGAACCTCACTTCGCCCACCGGCGGGCAGATCGGCCTGGTCTTCAACAACATCCCGGCCGGCGCCACCGTCGTGGTGAACATGCTCGGTGACAGTCCGATCATCAACACCTACACGGGCACCGGTCTGGCCGGGGACCAGACCACCGCCATGCGGTCGAAGCTGATGTACAACTTCCCGACCGCGACTTCGGCCCAGATCCTCGGCAGCGCGCAGTTCCAGGGCTCGGTCCTGGCCGGCAACCCGGGCGGGACCACGACCATCGCCCAAGCGGGCATGAACGGGCGGGTGTACCTGGCGGGCAACCTGATCCACACCGGGACGGGCGGCTACGAGATCCACAGCTACCCGTTCGACGGGGACCTGCCGGAGTGCACGGTGACGCCGAGTCCGTCGCCGACGTCCTCCTCGCCCTCGCCGACGTCGCCGAGTCCGACGTCGCCGAGTCCGACGTCGCCCAGCCCCACCTCTCCCTCCCCGACGTCTCCGTCCCCGACTTCGCCGTCGCCGACGTCTTCGAGCCCGACGAAGCCCAGCCCCACCTCTCCGTCGCCGACCTCGCCGAGCCCGACCCGCACCGGCCACAGCCCGAAGCCGTCGACGTCGAGTGCGGATCCGACCAGCCACCACCCGACGGAGCACCCGACCGGGCACAACTCCGCCAGCCACCACCCGGGTGGCGGCGGTGAGTTGCCCTCCACGGGTGCGGGCAACGCCCCGGTGGTCTTCGGCCTGGCAGGCGTCGGCCTGCTCGGTCTCGGTGGCCTGGCCGTGATGGCCGCCCGCCGCCGCGGCCGCCACGGCTGACCCACGACCCAGGCCGCCCGCGTCGACCCGACCGGGCGGCCTGGGCACGTCCTGGGGCCAGGCGTAGGGCCCGTCTTCAAACCCCCGCCTGCGGGCCGACGCCGGGGCACGCACCTCGCCGCGTTGTCGTCGGTCGCCAATGCGCTGCATTGGGCTCCCTCCTCCGCCTTGCGATGCACGCACCCCAACGCCGCCCCGCCCGCCCTCCGGGCGAACGACGGGGGTTTGAAGACGGGCCCTAGGAAGGCCGGTTCTCCGAGAGGAAGCGGTCCACCGTGCGGCGGTGGGCGGCGACGGTGTCCACCGGTTCGCCGACCACCCGGCCGGCCAGGGCGACGGCCAGCTCGCCGACGTCCTGCCGGAGCCGGTCGGCGGCTGCGGCGCGGTTGGCGGCGATCCGCGCGTGGCTGGTGGCGAGCAGGGCTTCCCGGGCGTGCAGGCCGTCCGAGCGGGCCGCCGCGATCGCCGCCGCGCCCCGCTGGGCGTACTCCTCGCGGATCCGGGCCGCCTCGTGCCGGGCCGCGCCGATCTCCCGCAGTGCGGCGTCCCGGACGACCTCGGCCTCGGCGCGGACCGCCTCCGCGCGTTCGGTACGGCCTTCGGTCGCGTCCCACCGTGCGGCCCGCACCCGCTCGATGCGCGGGAGCAGGCCGCCGCCGAGGGCCCACATCATCAGGAAGAGCTGGGCCAGGCCGAGGGCCAGGATGGAGGGATCGGGCTTGAGCGGACCGAGTTCGATGTTCACGCGCAACCTCCCCTTGGTCTGACTGGCAGTCAAGTGCCGGTCGAGTGGGGGGATTCCCCGGCGTGATGGCGGTCGAACGTTCACTCGACCATGAGCTCGGTCACGTAGGGTGCGCTACGTCACCGCGCCCCGGCGGGAGAAGCGTTCCGCCCGCCACTCGCCGCTCTCCAGCACCTCGGCCAGCTGCCGGGCGGCATCCCAGACCTCGGTGTAGGAGAGGTAGAGCGGCGTGAAGCCGAAGCGCATCAGGTCCGGCGCGCGGAAGTCCCCGATCACCCCGCGCTCGATCAGCGCCTGGACCACCGGGTAGCCGTCCGCGTGCCGCAGCGCGACCTGGCTGCCGCGTCGGGCGTGCTCGCGCGGGGTCACCACCTCGATGCCGTCCAGGCCCTCGGTCAGCGCGATGAACAGATCGGTCAGCGCCAGGCTCTTCGCCCGCACCGCCGCGAGGTCGACCCGCTCCCAGAGGTCCAGCGAGGTGTCGAGGGCCGCCTGGCCGAGCAGTGAGGGCGAGCTGGTCAGGAAGCGGCCGATGCCCGGCTTCGGGTCGTACCCGGGCTCGAAGGCGAACGGGCGGGCGTGGCCGAACCAGCCGCTCAGCGGCTGCAGCGGACCGGCCGCCAGGTGCCGCTCGGCGACGTACAGGAAGGCCGGCGAACCGGGGCCGCCGTTGAGGTACTTGTAGGTGCAGCCGATCGCGAAGTCCGCGTTCGAGGCGCCGAGTTCGACCGGCAGCGCGCCCACCGCGTGGCACACGTCCCAGATCATCAGCGCGCCCGCGGCCTGCACCCGGGCGGTGATCCCGGGCATGTCCAGCAGCTCTCCGGTGCGGTAGTCCACGTGCGAGAGGACGACCGCGGCGACGTCCCCGTCCAGGTGCCGGTCCAGCTCCTCCGGCCGGACCAGCACGCTGCGCGCCCCCTCGACCAGACCGGCCACGCCCTCGGCGATGTACAGGTCGGTCGGGAAGGCCTCGGCGTCGCCGAGCAGCGTGCGCCGGCCCGGGCGCAGCCGCAGCGCGGCCGACAGCACCTTGAACAGGTTCACCGAGGTGGTGTCGCAGACGACCACCTCCGCCGGATCGGCCCCGATCAGCGGCGCGATCCGCCGTCCCAGCCGGTAGGGCTGCTCGAACCAGCCGGCGTCGTTCCAGCTGCGGATCAGCTCCCGGCCCCACTCCTCCTCGACCACCTGGCGCACCCGCTCGGGCGTGCGCACCGGCAGCGCGCCCAGCGAGTTGCCGTCCAGGTAGATCACCCCGTCCGGCAGGGCGAACTCCTTGCGGAACGCCGCCAGCGGATCGACGGCGTCCAGCGCCGCGCACTCCTCGCGCGTGGTCGCGCCCATCCGTGCGCCCGTTCCTGCGCTCATCCCCGTGACCGTCCCTTCGTCCGTTCCCGCGTCCGTTCCCGCGCCCGCCACGTCGTTCCCCTCGTTCACAGCTCGTCCCGGATCGTCCACAGCTCCGGGAAGACGTCCTGCTCGGCCGACTTGCGCAGCCAGGTCAGCCCGCTGGAGCCGCCCGAGCCGGGCTTGCCGCCCATGGTCCGCTTGACCGCGGACAGGTGCCGCTGGCGCCAGCGGGTGACCCGCTCGGCGACGTCCAGCAGGGCCTCGCCGAGCGGCTGCAGCGCGGCGAACTCCGGCTCGGTGTACACCCGCCGCCACGCCGCGGCAACCTCCTCGGACGGGCGGTAGCGCTGCTCCGACGGCTCCGGGAGCGGGCCCAGGCCGCGCCGCGCCAGCAGTGCCAGCACCTCGTCGTACAGGCCGGGGGAGCGCAGCGCCTCGACCAGCTCCTCGCGCGTCCGCGGCATCCCCTCGTACATCCCCAGCAGCGCGGCGTTCTTGTTGCCGAGCACGAACTCCAGGTGCAGGAAGGCCGCGGACTGGAAGCCGGAGGCCTCGCCGAACAGCGCGCGGAAGGAGTTGAACTCCTGCGGCGTCATGGTGGCCAGCAGGTCCCAGGAGTCGACCAGGACGTCCTGGGCGTGGGTGCCCCGGCGCAGCGCGGCCAGGGCGGCGGGCAGGTCGTCCTCGCGCAGCGCCTGCCGGGCGAGCGTCCACTCGTGCCGCAGCAGGTCGAAGAGCAGTTCCATCACCTGGGTGGTGATGATGAACGACAGCTCGGCGGGCTCCTTGCTGCGCGGGTGCTGCAGGTCGTGCAGCTCCTCCAGGCGCACGTACTGGGCGTACGGAGTGCTCCGACCCGGCACCCCACCCCGACCGAACGACAGGTTGGGTGTCTCCACCGTGTCGTGCCCCATCCCGATGCCTCCTGATCCGTCCGGGCCCCGTCGCCCGCTCCGGTGAACCAGACGGACTGCCTGATTCCACCGGGGTGCCCATTGTGCGGCGGTGGAGCCCCCCGCTTGAATGGTCGACGGGCACCGCAACCGCCCGTGGAGCTGTCGTTCGCGAGGCGTTCGGCCGATTCGCTTTACGAATGGAAAACCCTTGATCCCGACCACCCGGGGAGTCGCCATGGACGCCGTCGACCGCCGCCTGCTGGCCGAGCTGCAGGCCGACGCCCGGCTCTCGTACAACGAACTCTCCCGCCGGGTGAGCCTGTCCGCACCCGCGGTGGCCGAACGGGTCCGCCGGCTGGAGGCCGAGGGCGTGATCAGCGGCTACCACGCCCACGTGGACCCCACCCGGTCCGGGCTGCCGATCACCGCGCTGGTGCAGATCCAGTGCTACGGCCCGCGCTGCGTACTGCGCGACCCGGAGGTGGCGACCTGGCCGGAGGTGCTCCAGCTGCACCGGGTCACCGGCGGTGCCTGCTGCGTGCTGCTGGTCGCGGTGGCGACGATGGCCGAGTTCGAGGCGCTGTGCGACCGGCTCGGCGGCTACGGCCAGCCGGCCAGCTCGATGATCCTCTCCAGCCCGGTGCCGTGGCGGCCGCTCGCGCCGCGCTGACCCGCGGGTGGGGGCGGTGGCGGTGGCGGCCGGTGGTCCTGACGTCGGCCTTGATGTTGGCCTTGACGTTGACGTCAAGGAGTAGGTTCCTCGGCATGTCGAACGAGTGCCACATCCTGCTGCTGCCGGGGAGCCTGCGGGCCGGCTCCGCCAACGAGACGGTGCTGCGCACCGCGGCCGTCGTGGCCGCCGCCACCCCGGGCCTGCGGACCACGTACTACACCGGGCTGGCCGGGCTGCCGCACTTCAACCCCGACCACGACACCGACCCGCTGCCGGAGCCGGTGGTCGCCCTGCGGGCCGCGATCGAGGCGGCCGACGCGCTGCTGGTCTGCACCCCCGAGTACGCCGGAACGCTGCCCGGCTCGTTCAAGAACCTGCTGGACTGGACGGTCGGCGGGGTCGAGATCTCGGACAAGCCCACCGCCTGGATCAACGCCGCCGGGCCGGGCCGCGGCGGCGGCGCCGAGGCGACCCTGCGCACCGTCCTCGGCTACACCGGCGCGGCGGTGGTGGACGCGGCCTGCGTGCGGATCCCGCTGGAGCGCGGGGCGGTCGGCCCGGACGGGCTGGTCGCCGACCCGCTGGTGCGCGAGCGGATCGGCGCGGTGCTGGCCGAGCTGGCCGCCGCCTGACGGCCGGTGGGTCGGCGGGCCAGGTGGGTCGGGTGGGTCGGGCGGGCCGGGCGCTTCGGGCGGGTCAGTGCGCCGCGGGCAGGTGCACCCCGAGCCCGGCCAGGCCGGCCAGGACCAGCTCCACGCCGACCGCCGCCAGCAGCAGCCCGAGCAGCCGGGACAGCACCTCCAGCGAGGTGCGGTGGGTGCGCTGCATGATCGGCGCGAGCAGGGCCACGCAGAAGTAGTTGATCACCGTCACGGAGACGTACGCCCCGGCGACGGTGGCCTTCCAGGCCCAGTCGTCCCGCAGGAGCGAGGCGACCAGGACGGCGCTCACCGCGAGCGGGCTGGCGATGTACGGCAGCAGCAGCTCGCGGATGCCGTCGACCAACGGGTTCGGCAGGTGCTCGTCGTCCTCGTCCGCGCCCCCGAGGTGCACGCCGAAGACCAGCGCGACCGCGTACACGAAGAAGATCAGCCCGCCCGCGAGCTGCAGCGACTGGTCGCTGATGTGGAAGAGCGTGCTGACCTCGTCCGCCGAGAAGCCGAGCACCAGGCCGATCACCGCCGAGATGGCCGTGCTCCACGCCGCCAGCCGCCGCAGCTCCCGGGTGCTGCGGGTGGGGGCCAGCCGGGCGAAGGCCAGCAGCGTCTTCGGCGGGCCGACCACGGCGAAGAAGGTGATGAACGCGCTGCTCAGGTTGAAGACGAACATGGGCCAAGCATGACCGCGGCGCCGGTGGCGGCCGGGCCGCCACGCCCCGCGGCCGGGCGTGGCGTGGTCTCCCCGGTGCGCCCGTGGACCCCGTTCGGCGGGGCATTCCCGGCTGTCTGCGGATTCGCCCGGATGGCGGGCTCCGGCTCGAACGGGTGCGCGCCCTCGGGTGCCATGGAGACAGGACTGCCACCGGGCAGCGACCACTCCGCCGCGGAAACGAGGATGCGACATGTGCCTGAACCGTAAGGACCTGGGCCTGTTGGCCCTGCGCAGCGCGGTCGGCGGGGTGCTGATCGCGCACGGCACCCAGAAGCTGTTCGGCTGGTTCGGGGGCGGCGGCCTGGATGCCACCACCCAGGCGATGGACCACATGGGCTTCCACCCGGCCCGGCAGAGCGCGATCGCAGCCGGTGTCGGCGAGGCGGGCGGCGGCGCGCTGCTGGTGGCCGGGCTGGCCACGCCCGCGGCCGGGGCGGTGGTGGCCGGGACGATGGCGGGCGCGGTGGCGGTGCACGCCCCGGCCGGCTTCTTCGCGATGTCCGGCGGCTACGAGTACCCGGCCTTCCTCGGCGCGGCCGGGCTGGCGATCGGCCTGGCCGGGCCCGGGCGGTACTCGCTGGACCACCTGACCGGCCATGTCTTCGACCGGTCGTGGGTCGGCCTGCTGTCCTTCGTGGGGAGCGCGGCGGCGGCGTACGGCGTGGTGGCGCGGCGCCGGCACCTGGTGCGGCTGCGCGAGGAGCGGGCCGCCGTGGAGGCGGACGAGCAGGAGGGCTCGGGGCTGTCCTGAGCGCAGCACCGAGGGGGCCCGCTCACCCGGAGGCAGCAGCCCTGCTGGCGGCCGCCCCCGGGCCCGCGGAGGGTGGGCGGGAGGCGTGCCGGGCAGCCCGGCGCCGACCGGAAACGCCGACCGGAAACGCCGACCGTGAACGAGGGATCGCATGGACCGCCAGCCGCTCACCCGGGCCACCCCCCGGACCCCGTCGAGAGTTACCGCGCAGGACCTGGGCGCGCCGCCGCTGCGCGGTCAACGGCAGCCTGTAGCACGGGTGTTGGTCGCATCGGTGGCCGGTGCGGTGCTCGGTGCGGCGGTGCTGGCGGGCTGTTCTTCGGGCAAGAGCGCGAGCAGTGTGGCCTCCGAGGCGGCGTCCGCGGCGGCGAAGGGCGCGAGCGCCGCCGCCTCGGCCGCCTCCGCGCTGGCCTCGGTGGCCGGCGGGGCGTCCTCGGCGATCGCCTCGGTGGAGGCGCAGGCCTCGGCGGCGGTGTCGGCGGCCTCCTCGGCCGTGGCCGGGATCAAGGGTGGGCTGGACGCGAAGGCCGACGTCACCGCCGGGCCGGTGACCACCGGCGTGGACGGCAAGGCGCAGGTGCAGTTGACCGTCACCAACCACGGCCAGCAGTCGTACCGGTACGTGATCCAGCTGAACTTCACCGACGAGTCGGGCAAGGTGCTCGACGCGACCGCGGTGACCGTCCAGGACGTGGCCGCCGGGCAGAGCGCCCAGGCCACCGCGCGGAGCAACCGGGAACTCTCCGGCACGGTCAAGGTCGAGGTCGCCAACGCCATCCGCTACTGAGGCGCAGCCACCGGGGAGCGGGGCGCAGCTCGGCGGGGGCCTTGGCGCGGGCGTCGAGCGGGGGCGTCGAGCGGGGTCGAACCTTAAGCGGGACTCAAGGCCCAACGGGACCCCTTGACGGGCGAGTTGGTCTAGTCCATTTTTATTGCCCAGGTGCAGGGAGCCCCTGAACCGGCGTCAACGGCCTCGTGCCGCGGGCGCCGGTTCGGCACATCCCGGTGTCCGTCATGGCCTGATCCCGCTCGATTCCCCACCCTTTCCTGTCATGTCCCGGTCGTCCGGCCCCACCCCGGACGCACACCCCCGGGCCGACCGGAATCCCCCACAACCAGGAGTCATGCACCCATGCTGCGCTCACGCATTGAAAGGGCCGGGACGCCGGCTCCGCAGGGCGGCTGTCGACGCCGCCCCAAGAGCCTGGCCGCCATCGCGGCCGGCACCACCGCCTCCCTGCTGCTCGGCGCGGGCCTCGCGCTGTCCGGCGGCGCCGCGGCCAACGCCGCGACCACCAACAGCACCGGCGCGCCCGCGACCAGCGGCGGCATCAAGGTCGCCTACTTCGACCAGTGGTCGGTCTACGCGAACGCGTACTACCCCAAGACGATCCAGGACACCGGCGTGGCCGGGAAGCTGGACTACCTGATCTACGACTTCGCCAACATCCACCCGACCGACCTCGGCTGCTTCGAGGCCACCAAGGCCGCCGACACCAACGACAACAACCCCAACGCCGGCGACGGTGCGGGCGACGCGTTCGCCGACTACCAGAAGAGCTTCGGCGCGGACATCTCGGTCGACGGCGTCGGCGACGTCTGGAACCAGCCGATCGCGGGCAACTTCAACCAGCTGAAGAAGCTGAAGGCGAAGAACCCGAACCTCAAGGTCCTGCTCTCGCTGGGTGGTTGGACCTACTCCAAGTACTTCTCGGCGGCGGCCGCCACGGACGCCTCGCGCAAGCACCTGGTCTCGTCCTGCCTCGACATGTTCATCAAGGGCAACCTCCCGTCCGACGCCGGCTTCGGCGGCCCGGGCTCGGGGGCGGGCGTCTTCGACGGCATCGACATCGACTGGGAGTACCCGGGCGGCGGTGGCCACACCGGCAACCTCTCCAGCCCGGCCGACAAGCAGAACTTCACGGCCCTGCTGAAGGAGTTCCGCACCCAGCTGGACGCGCAGGGCAAGGCCGACAACAAGACCTACGCCCTGTCGGCGGCGGTCGGCGCCGGCCAGGACAAGATCATGAACGTCGAGACCGACAAGATCGGTCAGTACCTGACCTTCCTCGACGTCATGACCTACGACATGCACGGCGGCTGGGACGCGCAGGGCCCGACCAACCACCAGGCCCCGCTCTACTCCGGCCCGAACGACCCGTCGACCCCGGCCAAGCCGGGCAACGGCAAGTACTCGATCGACAACGCCGTCAAGGCGTGGACGGTCGGCGACGCGCAGTACGGCATCCCCGGCGGCTTCCCCGCCAACAAGATCAACATGGGTGTGCCGTTCTACTACCGCGGCTGGACCGGCGTGAAGGACAACGGCCAGCACGGCCTGTTCCAGCCCGCCGCCAGCCCGGCGGCCGGCGCGGCGATGTCCGGCAACGTCCCCGGCATCCAGATGTACAAGGAGCTCGCGGGCTTCGTCGACAACCCGTCCAAGACCTTCTGGGACGACGCCGCCAAGGCCACCTACTTCTACGACGGCAACACCTTCTGGAGCGGTGAGGACGCCAAGTCGATCCAGGCCAAGCTCGACTACGCGCACTGCAACGGCCTCGGCGGCTCCTTCGCCTTCTCGCTGTACGACCTGGGGACCAGGACCGCCCTGTTCGACACGATGGTGAACGCCACCAACGGCTCCGCCGCCGGCTGCCCGGCCCCGCCCACCGGCACGCCGACCCCGACCCCGACCGGCACCCCCACCGGTACGCCGACGGGCACCCCGACCGGAACCCCCACGGGCACCCCGACCGGCACCCCGACCACGCCGGCCACCTGCTCGGCCGCCCCGAGCTGGGACCCGAACACCACCTACGCGGCCGGCGGCACCAAGGTCTCCTGGAAGGGCCACTACTACACCAACAAGTGGTGGACCAAGGGCGAGGACCCGACCCTGAGCGGCCAGTGGGGCGTCTGGGCCGACAACGGGCCCTGCTGACACCCCGCAGCACCGGAGGCCCGACGGCCCCTCGCACCACCTGATGTCATGAGTCCGGCCCGCCGGGGGGAGTCCCCCGGCGGGCCGGACTCGACCGTTTTCCGGGCCTGTTCGGCCCGAGGCCCCGAGGCTCCGAGGCCTCGAAAGCCCCGCGCCGCTAGCCCAGGTCGGTGGTGCGTGCGGGGGTGTCGGGGCGGCTCTCCTCGATCCGGCGCAGCATCCGGGCCAGCAGGCCGGAGAGTGCGGTGCGCTCCTCGCCGGTGATGTCCTGGAGCAGCCCCTCCTCGAAGACGGCCGCCATCCGCATCGATTCGAGCCACTTGTCGCGGCCGGTCTCGGTCAGCTCGATGATCACCCGCACCCGGTTGGACTCGTCCCGATCCCGGGTGACGAGGCCGTCGGCCACCATCCGGTCGATCCGGTGCGTCATCGCCGCCGGGGTGAGCCCGAGCCGCTTGGCCAGCTCGCCCGGCCCCAGCCGGTAGGGGCTGCCGGCGACCACCAGGGCCTTGAGCACCTCCCACTCGGCGGAGGTGATTCCGAGCACAGTCAGCTGCCGGTCGTACGCCACGCCCATCCGTCGGGAGACCCGGTTGAGGGTCTGCACGATGGTCTCCACCTGGGGGTCCACGGTGGGGAATTCCCGCTGGTAGAGGGCCACCTGCTCGGCGATGCCGAACTCCAGGGGGGTGGCCGGCACGGGCTTGTCCGTAGTCATGCGGACCAGTGTCGCACGAGGGTGCACGCCTTAAGCCTTTGACTCCGCACTCTTCCGGTGCTAAGACTTTATCTCGTCAAACTTTAGCTCTGAAATCTTCTGGACTTAAGAGTGTGGGTCTCAAGAGTGTGAGGCTCAAGACTGTCCAGTCGAAACCAGGAAGGGATGTGCACGGTGACCGGCACGGTGAAGCAGCAGAGGCAGCAGCGACGCGGGGCGGGCGGCCCGCTGCGCCGCGTCCAGATCGGCAACGCGCTCAGCGCGTTCGGCAGCGGGTTCACGATGCCGTACATGTTCGTGTACGTGGACCAGGTGCGCGGGCTGGGTTCGCTGGCGGCCGGGATGGTCTTCACCGTCTTCGCGCTGGCGGCCCTCGCCGTCCTCCCGTTCACCGGGCGCGGCATCGACAGGTACGGCCCCCGCCCGGTGCTGCTGGCCGGCGCGGCGCTCGCCGCCACCGGCGCGTTCGCCTTCGGTCACGCCACCGGCACCCCGGCCCTGCTGGTCTCCTCCTTCCTGTTCGGTGCGGGTGTCACCACCTGCCAGCCGGCGCTCGCCACGATGATCGTCCGCTGCTCCACGGCGGCGACCCGCTCGCACGCCTTCGCGCTGCAGTTCACCCTGGTCAACCTGGGCATGGGCATCGGTGCGCTGGTCGGCGGGCAGATCGTGGACGTCTCCGACCCGGCCAGCCTGACCAGGCTGTTCACCATCGAGGCGGCGACCTTCCTCGGCCTGGCCCTGGTCACCGGCACCGCCCGGATGCCCAAGGTCGTGCTGACCGCCGTCCACGGCAGGAGCGACGGCCCGACCGGCCTGCGCGCGCTGGTCGCCGACAAGGCGATGCTGCGGCTCTGCCTGCTCGCCGGGCTGATCTTCTTCACCTGCTACGGCCAGTTCGAGTCCGGCGTCGCGGCCTTCGCCACCGACACCGTCGGCACCGCCCCCTCCACCCTGGGCTTCGCGATCGGCGCCAACGCGCTCACCATCGTGGTCCTGCAGATGTTCATGGTGCGGATCACCGCGCGCCGCCGCCGCACCACCGCGATGGCCGCGGCCGGCCTGGTCTGGCTCGGCGCCTGGGCGATGGCCCTGCTGGCCGGCCTGATCCGGACCGAGACCATGGCCGCCACGGTCGCCATCGTCTCGATCTACGCCCTGTTCGGCGTCGGCGAGTCGCTGCTCGCCCCCACCATGGGCCCGATGGTCGCCGACCTCGCCCCGGCCCGGCTGCTCGGCACCTACAACGCCGGGTACGCCCTGGTGAAGCAGATCGCGATCGCGGTCGGCCCGGCCGTCGGCGTGCTGCTGGTCGGCTCCGGCACCTGGCCGCTCTACCTGGCGGCGATGGCCGGCTCCACGCTGCTGGTCGTCACCCTGGCGCTGCGGCTGCGCCGGCACCTCACGCCGGAGCAGGACAACGCCGCACCGGCCGTGGTCCACGCCGTCCCGGTCCGCGAGCTGCAGACCGCCGCGTAGCAGACCGCCCCGTGGCGGAGGGGCGAGCAGCCGAAGGGCACACGGCCGAAGCGCACGTACGAGCGTTCGGAACGGGCGCCGACCAGGTCACCTGGTCGGCGCCCGTCGCGCTTGGCTTCGCGAGCACCGCCACATAGTGTCAGTGGCTGTTGACCGCCCGGATCCGGCCGCACCGGCCGGCCCGGGCAGCGAGCAGACAGGCGATTCGGCAGGCTATGACGCAAGCGGCGCTCACGCACCCCCCGGCGGCCCCGACCCCCGCCGCCCCCGCACCGGCCCCCCGCGGCGGCCTGGTCCGCTGGGCGGCCGACCGCTCCGGCTGGCTCGGGCCGATCGGCGTCGCGCTCTTCGCCGGCCTGCTGCGGTTCTGGCACCTCGGCTACCCCAACGCCTTCGTCTTCGACGAGACGTACTACCCCAAGGACGCCTGGTCGCTGCTGCAGCAGGGCTACGAGGGCTCCTGGCCCGACCACGCCAACGCCGACATCCTGGCCGTCCCGCAGGCCGTCCCGCTCGGCTCCGCCCCCGAGTTCATCGCGCACCCGCCACTCGGCAAATGGGTGATGGCGATCGGCGAGCAGCTGTTCGGCCTGCATCCCTTCGGCTGGCGGTTCATGACCGCCCTGCTCGGCACCTTCACCGTGCTGATGCTGGCCCGGATCGGCCGCCGCCTCTTCGGCTCCACGCTGGTCGGCTGCACCGCCGCGCTGCTGATGTCGGTGGACGGCCTGCAGCTGGTGATGAGCCGGATCGGCCTGCTCGACGGCATCCAGATGTTCTTCGTGCTCGCCGCCTTCGGCAGCCTGCTGATCGACCGCGACCACGCCCGCGCCCGGCTGGCGCAGGCGATGGACGGCGACCGCGTACGGCTCGGCGCGCGCCCCTGGCGGATCGCCGCCGGGGTGTTCCTCGGCGCCGCCTGCGCGGTCAAGTGGAACGGCGCGCCGATCCTCGCCGCCTTCGGCGTCCTCACCGTCCTGTGGGACCAGTCCGGCCGCCGTGCGGCCGGCGCCCGCCACCCCTGGCGCTCCATGCTGCGCCGGGACGCCGTCCCCGCCTTCCTCGCGATGGCCGGCTCCGCCCTGGTGGTGTACGTCGGCGCCTGGGGCGGCTGGCTGGCCAGCGGCGGGGTCGGTGACGGCGGGTACGACCGGCACTGGGCCGACGGCCGCGCCGGGCTCTGCCCGGACAGCTTCCTCGGCATCCCGCTGCCGCAGGTGTCGATGAGCTGGGTGCCCGCGGCGCTGCGCAGCCTGTGGCACTACCACTCGCAGATGTACGACTTCAACACCGGCCTGAGCACCCCGCACACCTACCAGTCCAACCCCTTCGCCTGGCTGGTCGACGGCCGCCCGGTCTCCATGTACTGGGAACAGGTCCCCGAGGGGGCGCGCGGCTGCACCTCCTCCGGCGGCTGCTCGGCGCAGATCCTCGGCCTGGGCACCCCGTTCCTGTGGTGGGCGGCCTGCTTCGCGCTGGCCTACCTGCTGTGGCGCTGGTTCTTCCGGCGGGACTGGCGCTCCGGTGCGGTGCTCTGCGCGGTGGCCGGGATCTACCTGCCCTGGTTCCGCTACCAGGAACGGACGATCTTCTCCTTCTACATGGTCGTGCTGGTGCCGTTCCTGTGCCTGGCCGTCGCCCAGATGCTGGGCGCGATGGTCGGCCCGCCCGGCTGCAGCCCCCGGCGCCGCCGGATCGGCGCGATCGGGGCCGGGGCCGTCGTGCTGGCGATCGTCGGGTGCTTCGCCTTCTTCTATCCGCTGTACACGGCGGAGGTGATCCCGATGTCGTCCTGGCAGGACCGGATGTGGTTCACCAGCTGGATCTGATGGCGCCAGGGCCCGCCCTGGCGGCCTCCGGCGGTCAGCTGCTGCCGGTCACCCCGGTGCTCGGGGTGGTCACCGCCGTCCTGCTGGTGGCCGCCGTCGCCGTCGCCGGGCGGGGCCTGCTCGGCCACGGGCACGCGGTGCTGCGGGCCGGGCTGCGGGCCGTGGTGCAGCTGGCCGGGGTCGCCGCGGTGATCACCTGGGTGGTCGGCTCGCTCTGGTGGTCGGCGCTGTTCGTGCTGGTGATGTTCGTCGTCGCGGTGCGCACCGCCGGGCGGCGGATGACCCCCGGGCCCGGCTGGGTCTGGGCGGCCGCCCCGATCGGCGCCGGGGTGCTGCCGGTGCTGGCCCTGCTGCTGGGCGTCGGACTGCTGCCGCCGAAGGGGCTGTCCGTCATCCCGGTCGCGGGCATCCTGATCGGCGGCGCGCTCACCGCGACCTCGCTGGCCGGCCGGCGCGCCCTGGACGAGCTGCGGCAGCGGCGCGGCGAGGTGGAGGCGGCGCTGGCGCTCGGCTTCGAGGAGCGCGAGGCGCGGCTGGAGATCTGCCGTACGGCCGCGGCGACCTCGCTGGTCCCGGCGCTGGACCAGACCCGGACGGTCGGCCTGGTCACCCTGCCCGGGGCCTTCGTCGGGATGCTGCTCGGCGGGGCCTCGCCCGTCCAGGCGGGGGCGGTGCAGCTGTTCGTGCTGGTCGGGTTGCTGGCGGTGGAATCGGTGGCGATCGTGGTGGTGCTGGAACTGGTCGGCCGGGGCCGGGTGACCGCGGGTGCGGTGGGCGAGGGCTGAGGGCTGCGGGCTCCGGGGCTTCGGTCGAGGGCTGCGGGCTCCGGGGCAGTCGGCGGGGTCGGGTACCCTTGGGGGCGTTGAAGGGGAGTAGCCCTCCACCGGACCGTCGACATACTGGCCCCCAGGGGCCCGGCGCCCGGGGCACCGCTCGAAGAGCGTTGCCGGCGAGACCTTCGGCCGCAGTGCTGTGACCATGACCAGTGCTGTCGGGCCGAAGCGTCCCCTGACGGAGCTGCGGAGGCCGGGCAGCCCGACCGAGGAACCCTTCTGATGAGTTTGACCGTCGCCGCGTTGACCTTCGGCATCATCTTCCTGGCCGAACTGCCGGACAAGACCGCGCTGGCCAGTCTGGTGCTGGGCACCAAGTACCGGGCGAGCTACGTCTTCGCGGGCATCGCCGCCGCCTTCGCCCTCCAGGTGGGCATCGCACTGGTCGCCGGGCACCTGCTCTCGCTGCTCCCGCACCGCTGGGTGGAGGGCGTCACCGGCCTGCTCTTCCTGGCCGGCGCCGCGATGCTGCTGTTCCACGGCGGCGGGGACGAGGACGAGCACGCCGCCAAGGAGCCGTCCTCGAACAGCTTCTGGAAGGTGGCCGGGGCCAGCTTCGTGGTCGTCGCGATCGCCGAGTTCGGCGACCTGACCCAGATCATGACCGCCAACCTGGCCGCCAAGTACGCCGATCCGCTGGCCGTCGGCATCGGCTCCTGGCTGGCGCTCTGCGCGGTCGGCGGGGTGGCCATCGTGGGCGGCCAGAAGCTGCTCAAGTACGTGCCGATGAAGCTGATCATCCGGGTGGCGGCGGCGATCATGGTGGTGCTGGCGGGCGTCAGCATCTTCGGGGCGATCACCGGCTGACGGGCGGGGCGCCGCCCGTCAGCGGGTCCGGGGGTGGCCGGGGTCCCGGTCCGGGGCCGGTCAGCAGCCCGGGTCGGCGGCGAGGACGGCCTGGGTCTTGGGGCCGTAGACGCCGTCCTCGCCCTTGATCCGGTTCTCCTTCTGGTAGCTGCTGAGCACCGACCGGGTCCAGTAGTCGAAGGTGCCGGTGACGATCGACTTGTCGACGAATCCGCACTCGGCGACGTACAGGCGCTGCTGCAGGTCCTTGACGTCCGGACCGTTCATCCCGAGCTGCAGCACGCGGGCGGTGGTCGTCGGCGTCGGGGTGGGCGTCGGGGTCGGGGTGGGGGTCGGCGTCGGCGTCTGGACCGGGGTGGGCGTCGGCGTCGCGGTGGGGGTCGGCGTCGGCGTGGCCGTCTTCGTCGGTGTCGGCTTGCGGGTGGGCGTCGCGGTCGGGCTCGGTGCCTCGGAGGTCGGGGCCGCCGTGGTCACGGCGGGCGCCACGGTCGGATCCACCGGCGCGGGCGCCAGGGTGGTGGTCGGCAGCGGCAGCGCCTGCTTGGCGTCCGGCCCGGCGGAGGGCGTCACCGCGTACGCGACGCCGATGGTGAGCGCCACCAGCGCGGCGCCCACCCCCGCGAGCAGGCCCTTGCGCTGGGCGAGCGGGTTCCTCGCGGCCTGCTCGGCGGCCCGGCGCGCGGCCCGGCCGCCGGCCTCCGGTTCGAGTCCGGCGTCGAGCCCGGGTCCGAAGCCGGAGGCGGCCGGGGCGTTGGCGAAGGGGAAGAACCCGAGCTCGTCGTCCTGCCGTTCCCCTTGCCCGTGCCCTCCCTCGTGCCCGTGCCCGGTGGGCGGCACCGGCGGCAGCACGGTGGTGGCGTAGGCGTCGGCGTCCGGCCCCAGCGGGGCGCGCCCCGTCGGGACGGGCGGCAGCACGGTGGTGGCGTACGCGTCCGCGTCCGGCCCCAGCTGAGGGGTGACCGGCCCGGCGGGCGCGCCCGGCTGCCCCGGGGCGACCGGGGGCAGCACCGTGGTCGCGAACGGGTCCACGACCGGGCCGTCCGCCGACAGCTCCTCGGCCACCTGGTCGGCGGTCTGCGGGACGTACGGGCGGACCAGCGGCGGGCCCTCGGCATGGGGGAGGACGGCGGTCTCGGTGAGGCTCGGATCCGGGACGCAGCCGCACCCGGTTGAGCGTGCGGTGCCGCACGTCGGGCAGTGCTGGTCCGGCATCGGCCGGTCCTCCTCGATTTCGCGTCGGTCTCGCGGGCGGTCTTGCGGGTGATCCTGCGGCGGTCTTGCGGGGTCGCCCGCGCTTCGGGGCGGGGCCCGGGCCGCACGATCGCGCCTGATTATGCAGGACGGCCCGGAGGGGGGACAGGGGCGTCCGGTCCCGGGCGGGGGTGTTGTGGCGGTTGATGCCGGTTGGCCCCTCCGAGAACGGTCCGCAGGCCCCGGACGTCCCCGCTGCTGACGTTGCCTCTGGCGCTGCTGCTGAGGTCGCCTCTGACGCAGCTGCTGACGTTCGGCTACGTTCGGCTCAATCCGGCGGAACAAATCGGGGTGAATCTGCCAGCATGGTGAGCTGGGAGTGATCATCCGCCCGGACCCGCCAGCCGGAGCCGCGACCCTCCGGACCCGCCCCTTGCCCCCCGAGATCCTCTGGAGACGCCATGACGGATCCGCTCGCCGCGTCCGACCGGAGCCCGGCGGGCGAGCCCGGTCCGCCGGCCGCAGCCGTCCCCAACCTGTGGGTGCCGATCAGCGCCCTGCTGCTGGCGATGCTGCTCGCGGCCCTCGACCAGACCATCGTCTCCACCGCGCTGCCCACCATCGTCAGCGACCTCGGCGGCCTCGACCACCTCTCCTGGGTGGTCACCGCCTACCTGCTGGCCTCCACGGCCGCGACGCCGCTCTGGGGCAAGCTCGGCGACATGTACGGCCGGAAGCGGTTCTTCCAGGCCTCCATCGTGATCTTCCTGATCGGCTCGGTGCTGTGCGGAATCGCCCAGAACATGGGCGAGTTGATCGCCTTCCGGGCACTGCAGGGCCTGGGCGGCGGCGGGCTGATGGTGCTCTCCCAGGCGATCGTCGGCGACCTCGTCCCGCCCCGGGACCGCGGCCGCTACCAGGGCCTGTTCGGCGCGGTGTTCGGCGTCACCAGCGTGCTCGGGCCGCTGCTCGGCGGGCTGTTCGTCGACCACCTCAGCTGGCGCTGGGTCTTCTACGTCAACCTGCCGGTCGGCGTCGTCGCCCTGCTGGTGATCGCGGCAGTGCTGCACGGGACGGAGGTGCGGCGCGAGCACCGGATCGACTACCTCGGCACCGCCCTGATCGCCGCGGTCGCCACCTGCCTGGTGCTGATGACCTCGCTCGGCGGCACCACCTGGGCCTGGAGCTCCTGGCAGATCGTCGGCCTCGGCGTGCTCGGGCTGGTGCTGCTGCTCGCCTTCGTCCTGGTCGAACGCACCGCCGCGGAGCCCGTCCTGCCGCTGCGCCTGTTCCGCTCGCGGACCTTCAGCCTGGTCGCGGTGATCTCCTTCGTGATCGGCTTCGCGATGTTCGGCGCACTCACCTACCTGCCGACCTTCCTCCAGGTGGTCATGCAGGTCTCGCCGACCATGTCCGGCATCCACATGCTGCCGATGGTGCTCGGCATGCTGCTCACCTCGATCGGTTCCGGCCAGATCGTCGCCCGCACCGGCCACTACCGCGTCTTCCCGATCGCCGGGACGGCGGTGACGACCGTCGGACTGCTGCTGCTCTCCCGGCTGGACGAGCACAGCAGCACCGCCGAGACGAGCTGCTACTTCCTGGTCTTCGGCCTCGGGCTGGGCCTGGTGATGCAGGTGCTGGTGCTGATCGTGCAGAACTCGGTCGGCTACCAGGACCTCGGCGTGGCCACCGCGGGTGCCACCTTCTTCCGCTCCATCGGGGCCGCCTTCGGCGTCTCCATCTTCGGGACGATCTTCGCGAGCGGGCTGCGGGACCGGCTCGCCGACGCCCTGGCGGGGGTGCCGCTGCCGCCCGGCTTCCAGCCCGACGCCATCACCTCCGACCCGCGGGTCATCTCCCGGCTGCCGGCCGCCGTCCAGGCCGGCGTCTACCACGCCTACGCCGAGTCGATCACCCGCGTCTTCCTCTACGCGGTGCCCGTCGCCGTGGTCGCCTTCGTCCTGTCGCTCTTCCTGCGCGAGCAGAAACTGCGCTCCACCGTGACCGCGCCGGACCTGAGCGAGTCCATCGGACTCAACCCGGTCGAGCGCAGCTCCCTGGACGAGATCGCCCGCGCACTCTCGGTGCTGAGCACCCGCGATGCCCGGCGCGACCTCTTCCGGCGGATCACCGCCACCGCCGGCCTCGACCTGCTGCCCGCCTCCAGCTGGCTGCTGCTGCAGATGCACCAGCACGGCTCGGTCGAGCCGGCGGAGCTGGCCGAGCGACGGATCGTCCCGATCGCCGTCATCGAGCAAGCCGTCCGGGAGGTGGAGAGCCGGGGACTGGCCGCGCGCACCGGCGGGCTGCCGCTGCGGCTCACCGAACCGGGGGAGGAGGCGGCGCTCCGGCTGGTCGCCGCCCGGCGCACCCAACTCGCAGACCTGCTGGGCGACTGGGACGAGAAGCAGTACGCCGATCTCGCCGAACTGCTCACCAGGCTCAGCTCCACCCTGTGCGCCGACCGGAGGGACCGGCCCGACCCGGTCGGACCGGAGCCGCCGTACCGGAGCGAGGGGCGGTCGTTCTGACCGTCCCCAAGTGGCGTATCAGTGAGGCGCATCGGCGTATCGTCGCGATATCACCAGGTCGCTGGGCAGCTCGGGAAGGAAAGGTGCGGCATGCCACTCGAAATCGAGCGCAAGTTCCTGCTGACCGCCTTCACGCCGCCGGAGACGGCGGTGCGGCGACGGATCGAGCAGGGCTACATCGCGATCAAGGACGACGGGACGGAGGTGCGGCTGCGGCGGATCGGCGACAGCTGCGTCCTCGGCGTCAAACGCGCCACGGCGGGGGCCGCACCCGTCCGCGTCGAGGTGGAACGCGAGCTCGGGGAGCGGGAGTTCGACGAGCTCTGGCCGGCCACGGCCGGCGCCCGGCTGGTCAAGGACCGGTACACCGTCGAGTCGGCCGGCGTCACCGTCGATGTCGACGTTTACCGGGGCGAGTTGGCCGGACTGCTCACCGCCGAGGTCGAGTTCGGCTCGGAGGAGGCGGCGGAGGCCTTCACCCCGCCGGACTGGTTCGGCGCCGAGATCACCGGAGTCCCGGCGTACAAGAACCAGAACCTCGCCGTCCGAGGCCTCCCCGAGTCCTGACGCTGCCACGGCAGTTGCGCGCTCCCGGGTCTCAGGGCGCGCCGAACCAGCGGGGCGTGTCGAGGCGGAACGGGTCGCCGGGGGCGAGCCGGCGCAGCCCGTCCTCCACCTGGCGCAGCTGCTCCTCGCCGAGGGCCGCCGACCACTCGGCGCGCAGCTCGTCGAAGATCCGCGCCGAGCGGACCAGGCAGTCCACGCCCCGGTCGGTGAGCCGGACCACCTTGCGGCGCGCGTCGGCCGGGTCGCTGCCGCGCTCGACGTAGCCGAGCTGCTCCAGGCTCTCGACGGTTTTGCCGGCCGCCTGCTTGGAGACGCCGAGTCGGCGGCCGAGTTCGACGGCAGTGGTGCCCTGCGGCCCGATCGCCTGGAAGACGAAGCCGTGCATCGGGCGCAGGTCGGGGTGGCCTTCGCGGGCGATGCGCTCGTGCAGTTCGTCGATGATCGTCCGGAAGGCGAGCAGCAGGCGCAGCGGCAGCTCGAAGCCCGGCGGGGCGGGTTCGGTGGATTCGCTTGACACGATAGACAACCTCATTGACCATATAGACAACTTCATTGTCCATCTTAGGGGGTTCCTTCGCCATGCCCGTGATCCACCGATCCGAAGCCCGCCGCACCGAGACCCCGAACGCCGTCATGACCACCCTCGGCTCGCCCACCCAGGGCACCACCACCCTGGCGATGTGGCAGGTCGAGATGCGGCCGCACGCCCAGGGGCCGCTGCACGCCATGGACGCCGAACAGATCTGGACCCTCCTCACCGGCTCCGCCACCGTCGCCCTCGCCGGCGAGACCCTCGCCCTCTCCGCCGGCGACACCCTCGTCCTCCCCGCCGACGCCGCCCGACGCATCGCCACCACCGAAGGCTTCACCGCCGTCGTCGCCTCCACCTCCCCCTCCCACGCCTACAACCCCGACGCCCGCACCCCCGAGGACGCCTGCACCCTCGCCCCCCGCGACGCCCAGCGCCTCCTCCCGCCGTGGATCGGCTGAACCCGCCGGCGTGAGGTGTAGGACACTGCTGACAATGACCGAGCCGACGGCCCGCACGCGGACCCCGGCGAAATCGACAAGGAGCGGCATGTCCGTCGTCAAGATCAACGTACTGACGGTCCCGGCCGAGCAGCGCGAGGTGCTGGAGCAGCGCTTCGCCTCCCGCGCCGGCGCGGTGGAGAACTCGGACGGCTTCGAGTGGTTCGAACTCCTCCGCCCGGTCGAGGGCACCGACCAGTACCTGGTCTACACCCGTTGGCGCAGCGAGGAGGACTTCAAGGCCTGGATGGAGGGCCCGATGAAGTCGGCCCACCAGAACGGCGGCGACGGCGAGGCGCCCAAGCGCCCGGCTGCCTCCGGCTCCACCCTCTGGTCCTTCGAGGTCGTCCAGTCGGCCGGCCCCAAGAACGCCTAGATTGCCTCGCTGTTGCTTCTTCTCGTGCTTCGGGCCCTCCCCTGACGTCAGGGGAGGGCCCGTTGTGAGGGGTGTGCCTCGGTGGGCGGGCCAGGCGCCCGGCCCGGAACGGCCGCAAGGCCGCATGCCCGGCCGGGGGCGGGTGGGGCCGCCCGGCGGCGCGGATGCGCCGCCGCTTGAGTAAGTGAAGGGGAGTTGCGACAGCCCCCACGCCCTGCCCGGACGCGGGGGCTGTCCCTTTCGGTGGCTATGACGTGCTCGTCGGCGAGACCGACGCGGGCGGGGGCAACAGGCAGGGAGTGATGATGCCGAGGTACATACGATCTCCGCTGCCCGAGGTCTCCGCCGTGGCGGTGTACCGGCTGTTGGGGTGGACGGCGTCGACGAGCGCATCGGGCTTGCCGTCCACGAACTCGCGATAGCCCTCCACCGTCAGGCCCTCGCCCACCAACATGTCGCGGACCTTTCTGACCGCTTCCGGATGCTGGGCGCGCGGCACCGAACTCTTCACGCTGTACATCAGGATGTACCGGTCATCAGTCGCGGTTTCCCCGTTCCTGCCAGTACACGGAGTGAAGAGTGCGTCGACGGTCGTGGGATCGATCTCGATCCCGGCGGTCCGGGCCATGTGCTCGGTTATCTGTTGCGCCCAGGTCTGGGCGTCAGCCTTGGACTTCACGGGTGGTGTGTCATTCCTGTCGGTCGGAGTGGATGAGCACGCGCCGAGCATCGCGACCAGGAGCGCAGTGCAGGCAAGGCGCCTGGAAAGCCGGGTAGGGGTCGCGGTCATGACGCTCCTGAGGATGGTGCGGATCGACTGTTCGGTGGACTGGTGACAGGGTCAGCGCGGGTAGCGGGGGGCGAGCGTCGGCGGGCGGCCGGCGATGATCCGCCCCTGATTTTGGAGGCTTTCACTTGCGCCTCCAGGGCCGAAGTCCCAGTAGCCGCCGTGTCCGCTGGTGTCGATCTGGATGCGCTGGGCGTCGAAGTCCCTGTACTGGGGGCCATCGCCGAGAACGGTGCCGGTGAAGGTCTGGATGAAGTCGTCCTTGGCCGTGCCGACCCAGACGTGCTTCGGGTCGACGTTGAGCTGCCACGCGCCTTCCACCCCCATGCCGGGGCTGCCGAGCGCGAGGATGTCGTTGGCATTCGCCCCGCCGGCGTCGCGTGCGGCCACCCCGACGACGTAGCTGCCGTAGCTGTGCCCCATCAGGGTCAGGTGTGAGCAGACGCCGTTGTCGCCCTCGGCCACCCGCAGGCCCTTGGTGAAGTTGCGCAGCAGCGGTGCCCCGGCGTCCCCGCGGTCGGACTGGGCCACGGAGCCGTCCAGCCAGTTGGGTGTCTCGTAGCCAAGCCACGAGACGACGGCGACATTCTCGTCGCCGGCTTTGTCCTCGGCCGCCTTCTGGAGGCGGCGGATGTGGTCCATCTGCCCCGGTACCCCGGCGAACACGGTCCCGGTGCCCGGTACGAAGACCGCCGTGTGCTGCGCCTTGGGTCGTTGGCCTCTCCCTTGCCTACGGGCGGGATGCTGACGACACCGTCGGCAGACACATTCAGGCCGGCATCCACCGAGCGCTTCACGGCATTGGTGAGGTTGGTCTGCGCCTGGTAGATCCGGTCGGCGACGGTGTTGAGCACCAGGGCCGCAGTGTCCGCCTCCATCTTGACGATGTTCAGCTGCTGCTCCGTCTTCGCCATGTACGAGAGCGCAGCCTTCGCATCGTCCCCCTCCCAGTTGCCGGCCAGCGGTCCGTTGACCTGGCTACGATGCCGCTGGCCGATGCTTTCCGCCGTGTGACCCAGGGCCGTCCAGGCCTTCGCCGCGTCATGAAGTCCGTGCGGGTCGAACTTCACCAGGAGTTCGTAGAGGCTCACTTGCCCCCCTGCGGTGCGACGGCCCACGCACCGGCGATCGCGCGGTCTTTGTGCTCATGGGCCGTGGCGTTGGCGTTCAGGTTGGCCGCGGTGTCCGCGAGGCGCTGATGCAGGTCGCCGAGCGGCTTGGACCAGCCGGTGCCCAACTGGCTGAGCCCGCCGGCGATCGACCAGCCGGCGAGCTGGCCGGAGACGGTCTCGCTGGTGTTCACCGCGTTCTGAACGGGAGGGCCAAGCTCCTCACCCAGACTCTTGGCGATACCTGCGGAGGCCCGCAGATCGGTTGGTTGTATAGCGACCTTGCGGGTGGCGTTGTCACCCACTGTCTTCTCCCCCCACCCAGGCGTTCGATACGCGTATCTGTGTTCCGCGGAACGTTAACTGAGTCCCGCACGCTACGTATCCGTCAAGATACTCAGATCATATGGACAGCTGGCGGGCTGCCTTCGGCTGTCCAGCGGCGCGCTTGGGCTTGGTGACGTCGATGCCGAAAGTCAGGCCGGTGGTGTCAGCGCCGATCCGGATCTCTTCGAGGATCAGGGGGAGGCTGAAGGTCGGTCGTAGGTGACGCGGTGGATGGCCAGCAGGACGGCGGCCTCGGACAGGCGAGGTGCCTCCCGCTCGTCGGGCTGGGGGACGCCGGCGCTGACCCGCTCGCGCCAGGCCACATCGTGCTCTGCCGCGGCCGGCGTTGCGTAGGCGTCGACCGGTGCCACACCGGGCTCCTTCGCCGACGGGGTGTCGGCTTCCGGCTGCCGGCTCCTCGGGCCCTGGGCGATGATGGCGGCCCGTGCACCGGCGACGTGGGGACGGGTGCCGCAGCACGAGCTGGTCGACCTCTTCTCGACGCTTGCGGACGAGTAGGCGCCGCGGAAGCCCGGTGCAGCGCGGTCAGGGGGTGGCGGCGTGGAGGGCCTGGTGGAGGGCGGGGGTGGGGGTGCGGTCGGCGCGCCAGACGAGGCGGAGGTGGAGGGGTGGGGGCGGGGGTGTGAGGGGGAGGCGGACGAGGGTGCCGGTGGTGAGTCGGTCGTGGACGGCGGCGTCGGGGAGGAGGGCGAGGCCGAGGCCCTGTTCGGCGCAGGCGCGGGTGACGGGGATGCCGCCGGTGGGGACGCGGGCGAGGTGGTGGCCGAGGAGGCGTTCGCCGGCGAGGTGGAAGGAGCAGGCGGGGGTGTTCACCAGGAGGCGCTGGCCGGTGAGGTCCTCGGGGGTGAGGGTGGTGGCGCGGGCGAGCGGGTGGGTGGGGGCGGCGACCAGGGCGAGCGGGACGTCCTGCAGGTCGAGGTGGTCGAGCGGGGCGGGTGGCAGGGAGAAGCCGAGCCCGCCGAGCGGGCCGGCGGCGTCGAGGATGAGTGCCGCCTCCAGGGCCCCGGCGGCGACGCCGTCGAGCAGGCCGTCCCGGGTGGTGCCGGTGTGCAGGGATATCTCCAGGTCGGGCCGCCGTTCGGCGAGGCGGGCCAGGACGGTGGGCAGGTGGGTGGCGGCGATGGTGTCCAGGGCGCCCAGGCGCAGCCGGGCGCGGGCGGCGACGACCTCGCGCCGGGCCTGTTCGGCCTGGTCGAGCAGCCGCCGGGACCACGGCCGCAGCCGTTCGCCGGCCGGGGTGAGGGCGAGGCCGCGCGGGGCCCGGTCGAAGAGTTCGGTGCCGAGGCCGTGTTCGAGGGTGCGGATCTGCTCGGTGACGGAGGACGGGGCGAGCCCGAGTGCCGCGGCCGCGGCGGTGACGGAGCGGTGGGCGACGACGGCCTCGAAGACGCGCAACTGACGTAGTTCCACTGGTTCCCCCGAACGCCCTGGCTCCCGGTGCTGCGGGACAGCGTACGGGGGCGTGCGCGCGGTCGTACTGGGGTGCGGACATTCCGAACGGCGCGAGGGTCGGGGAGCGGGGGCGTGAACCGGGTCAGGTGAGCGGCGTGAGGAAGATCCACACGTGCCCGAACGGGTCGCGCAGCATCGACTGCCGGGCGCCGTAGAACATGTCCGCCGGGGCCGAGAGCAGTTCGGCGCCCGCGGCCGCGGCCCGGTCCGTCAGCCCGTCCACGTCCGGGACGTACACGTGCAGGGCGACGGACGGGCCGCCGGTGCCGGGCGGTGCGAAGGGCGCGTCGGCGTCACCGAGCATCAGGGTGGCGCCGTGGACCTTGATCTCGGCGTGCATGATCCGCCCGTCCTCGCCCGCGAGCCGCATGTGCTCGGTCGCGCCGAAGGCGGTGGTGTAGAAGGCGATGGCCTCGGCGGCGCCGTCGACCATGATGTGCGGGAGGACGGTGCGCTGGTGGTGCTCGGGAATCTCCATGTGGATCAAGGTAGGCCGCTGTCGGTCGGTCAGGGATCGGGCCAGGGGCGCAGCCGGTCCTACACCGCTGGGCGGAGGACCGGCGGACGAGCAGGGCGCGCAACGGCGCACGGCGCAACGGTGTGGGACGAATCGGTGTGGGACGAACCGGTGCAGGACGAACCGGAGGCGTGGCGGTTCAGCCCTCCGGCGGGCGGAAGGTCACCGGGGAGTGGAAGGCGGCGCGGCGGGTGGCGCGGCGCAGGGCGCGCAGGACGGGGGTGCCGAGGGTGAGGCACAGGACGACGGTGAGTGCGGCCCGGGGGAGGTCCCAGCCCAGGGACGTGGTCAGGCAGTAGGCGGCGAAGCGGACCAGGTTGGCGCCCACCGGATCGCCAGGGACGAAGGAGATGGAGCCGGCCAGGCCGCCGATGTACGGCCAGCCCTGCAGGTTCATGATCGTCCCGTACAGCACGGCCGAGACGGCGCCGTACCCCGCCAGCAGCAGCAGTTCGCGGCGGCCGCGCAGGTTGGCGGAGCCCGGCAGCAGGCCCGCGCCGAGGCAGACCCAGCCCATCGCGAGCATCTGGAACGGCAGCCACGGCCCGACGCCGCCGGTGAGCAGGGCCGAGGCGAACATCGACAACGAGCCCAGGACGAAGCCGAATCCGGGGCCGAGGACGCGGCCGGACAGGACCATGAGGAAGAACATCGGCTCCAGGCCGGCCGTCCCGGCGCCCAGCGGGCGCAGGGCGGCACCGGCCGCGGCCAGGACGCCCAGCAGCGCGACGGACTTGGCGTCGAGCCCCGGCGCGCCGCCGCCCGCCTCCCGTCCTTCGGAGATCTGCGCGATGACGACGGCGAGCAGCAGCGGCAGCAGCAGGGCGAACAGCCAGGGCGCGTCCGTGGAGTGGCCGACCAGCGCCGACCCGGTGGAGGCGAGCAGCGGCCAGCCGAAGGCGGCGACGCCGACGAGCGAGACGAGGGCCAGGGCCGCGGCGGAGCGGCGGCCGAGCGGGACCGGGTGGCTCATGCGCCCAGCGCCTCCGACCCCAGCGCCTCCGACCCCGGCGCCTCCGCGCCCGGAACCTCCGCGCCCAGCGCCTCCGCGACCTGCCCCACGGTGAGCCACGGCCCCGGCGCCAGGACCTTGGCGACCTGCGGGGCGAAGGCGGGGGAGGAGACCACGACCTCGGCGGTCGGCCCGTCCGCGACGATCTCGCCCTCGGCCAGGATCACCGTGCGGTGGGCGAGTTCGGCGGCCAGCTCGACGTCGTGCGTGGCCAGCAGGACGGAGTGCCCCTCGGCGGCGAGGCCGCGCAGGACCTCCACCAGCCGGGCCTTGGCGGCGTAGTCCAGGCCGCGGGTCGGCTCGTCCAGGAGCAGCAGCGGGGGCCGGGCGGTGAGCACGACGGCGAGGGCGAGGGTGAGGCGCTGGCCTTCGGAGAGGTCGCGCGGGTGGGCGGTGTCGGCGATGCCGGGCAGCAGGCGTTCGACCAGGGCGCGGCAGGTGCCGGCGGCGGCGCCCGCGTCGGTGTCCGCCGCCGCGCACTCGGCGGCGACCGATTCGCCGTACAGCAGGTCGCGCGGGTCCTGCGGGACGAGGCCGACCTGGCGGATCAGCTCGGCGGGGCGGGTGCGGTGCGGGGTGCGGCCGCCGACCCGGACGGTGCCGGAGGCGGGGGCGTGCAGGCCGACCAGGCTGCCCAGCAGGGTGGACTTGCCCGCGCCGTTGCGGCCCATCAGGGCGGTGATCTCGCCGGCGTGGAGGGCGAGGTCGACTCCGCGCAGGGCCTGGACGGGGCCGCGGCGGACGGCGAGGCGGTCGGTGACGGTGACGGGTTCCCCCCGTCGCGGGGGTACGGCGGCGGGCGTGCGCCCGTCCAGGTCGGAGCGCAGCGGCGCCGCCTTGCGGCGTGCATCGCGCACCGACAGCGGCAGCGGCCGCCAGCCCGCGAGCCGGCCGAGGCCGACGACGGGCGGGTGCACCGGGGAGTGCGCCATCAGCTCGGCCGGCTCGCCGAGGACCGGGGGCGCGCCCGGGGTCAGCAGCAGCACCTGGTCGGCGTACTGGACGACCCGCTCCAGCCGGTGCTCGGCCATCAGCACGGTGGTGCCGAGGTCGTGCACCAGCCGCTGGAGGACGGCCAGCACCTCCTCGGCCGCACCCGGGTCGAGGGCCGAGGTGGGCTCGTCCAGGACCAGGACGCGCGGGTGCACGGTGAGCACCGAGCCGATCGCGACGCGCTGTTGCTGCCCGCCGGAGAGCGAGCCCAGCGCGCGGTCGCGCAGGTCGGCGAGGCCGAGCAGGTCCAGGGTCTCCTCGACCCGGCGGCGCATGACGTCGCCGGGCAGGCCCAACGACTCCATGCCGTAGGCGAGTTCGTCCTCCACCGTGTCGGTGACGAAGTGCGCGAGCGGGTCCTGCCCCACGGTGCCGACCAGGTCGGCGAGTTCGCGCGGCCGGTGCTCGCGGGTGTCCCGGCCGCCGACGGTGACCCGGCCGTGCAGCACCCCGCCGGTGAAGTGCGGCACCAGGCCGCTGACCGTCCCCAGCAGGGTGGACTTGCCGGAGCCCGACGGGCCCACCAGCAGGCAGAGTTCACCCTCGGGGACGGTGAGGTCGACCCCGCTCAGGGCGGGTGCGGCGGTGCCCTCGTACCGGACGGAGACCTGCTCGAAGGTGATCACGATGCCCTCCGGGGCGGGGTCGGGGCGGCGAACGCCGGTACCAGGCCGAGCAGTACGGTCAGCACGGCGGCCAGCGGCAGCGCGGGGACGGTCGGCGGGACGACGGTGGGGGCGAAGGCGGCCGGGTCCTGCGCAGCCAGGTAGGTGGTGAGGGCGGCCACCACGGCCCCGGACCCGGCGGTCAGCCACTCCGGAAGCGCCCAAGGGTCGGGACGGTAGCGCGATCTGACGGATCGTCGGCTGCCGAGCAACAGCCCGGCGGAGGCCGCGGCCAGGCCGAGCAGCAGGACGGGCAGCGCCCAGCCGGTGCCGCCCGCGGTGAGCAGTCCGTACGCGGCCAGGCAGACCCCGAGTAGCCCGGCCAGGGTGAGCGCGGCCGTCGCCCGGGCGAGCCGGCGCGGGACGTCGGCGGTACGGCCGAAGCCGCGGGTGTCCATCGCCGCGGCCAGTGCGACCGAGCGCTCCAAGGCGCCCTCCAGCACCGGCAGTCCGACGCTCAGCACGGCGGCGACGCCCCGGTCCGTACGGCCGCGCAGGCGCCGCGCGGCGCGCAGCCGGCGGACGTCGGCGACCAGGTTCGGCGCGAAGGTCATCGCCACCACCACCGCCACGCCCGCCTCGTAGAGCGCCCCGGGCAGGGTGCGCAGCAGCCGGGCCGGACTGGCCAGGGAGTTGGCGGCGCCGACGCAGACCAACAGGGTCGCCAGCCGCAGCCCGTCGTACAGCGCGGCGAGCAGGCCCTCGGCGGTGACCCGGCCGCCGAGCCGCACGCCCTGAGCCCAGGTGGGCAGCGGCAGTTCGGGCAGCGTGAACAGCACGTGGGTGCCGGGGATCGGCGAGCCGAGGAAGACGGCGAACACCAGCCGGATGCCGAGCACCAGCAGCCCCAGCCGCAGGAACGCCCCGTACGACCGGGACCAGGGCGCGTCGCCGCGCCGGGCTGCGACCACGTATCCGGCGACGGCGGCGAGCAGCAGCAGGACCGCCGGGTTGGTGGTGCGGGTCGCCGCCGCGCCCAGCCCGAGCGCCCACAACCACCAGGCCCCGGGGTGCAGTTGGCGGGGACCGGTGGGTGGTCGGGTGCTGCGGGGGGTGCTGCTCACGGGGTCTTTCCTGGAGGGGGTTCAGTCGGGCGGGGTCAGGGGTGACGGCGGCGGCGCGCCTGCCAGACGGCGCCCCCGGCGAGGACGGCGACCAGCGCGCCCCCGGCGATCGGGCCGATGTCCGGGCCGCCGCTCCCGGCCTTCGGGGCGTCCGGCCGGGCGGCGCCCGCCGCGCCGACCTGGTCGGCGCAGCCCGCCTTCGGGTACCCGGCGATGGCGCAGAGCAGGCCGTTGGTGTCGTACCGCAGCGGCGGGGCGACGGCGGCCAGCACCTCGGCCGAGGTGGCCCGGGGCGTGACGGCGGCACACGCGGTCCGCGGCTCGGGGACCTCGGCGGAGGAGGAAACCCCCGTGTCCCCGGCGGTGCCGAAGTCCAGCACCACGGCCACCCGCTTCTGCCCCTCCTGCGCGGGCGTCCCCGCGCAGATGTCCGCGAAGCTCCCGGCCGTGCGCGGCTTCGCGGCGTCCTGCCCCCCGTCCGGGCTCACCGCGAACCGCCAGCCGTCCACGGCCCCGTCCTGCGGCACCGCGACCGCGGGCCCCTGCTGCTGGTACGCCCAGCCGCCGCCGTCCGCGCCGCGCCAGAACGACCAGTACCGGTACCCGGCGGCCTCCGCGGGCGAGGCGGCCGCGGCGAGGACCAGCAGGGCGCCGAGCAGGGTGGCGAGCAGCGCGGCGGGAGAGGCCCCTGAGGTGCGGGCGGCGTGCGGGCGCATCAGAGCTTCGGGTTGCGCTTGCGCTGGAGGCTGAGGAGCAGGCCGCCGCCGATGCCGATGAGGAGGCCGACGCCGATGAGCCAGTACTGGCTGATGCTGTCGGTCTTCTTCTTCGCCGGGGTGGCGTGGTCCGAGGTGGTGGTGGCCTTGGGGGTGGGGCCGAGCGCGGTGAGCTTGCCGGTGAGTTCGGCGGTGTCGCGGTGGGCGGCCTCGGAGACCAGGAGCAGGGTGGCGGTGGCGCCGGCGTCGCTGCCGTCCTTGGTCCAGGCGGCTTCCTGCTGGTCCAGCCAGTCGACGGCGCCGGCGGCCTGGTCGTGGTGGCCGCTCTGGCTGAGGGCGAGGGCGGCCCAGGCGGTGGCGGTGTAGTCGGGGCTGGGGGCGGCGCCCGGGGTGGTGAGGGTGAGGTGGTCGCCGCCGCCGGTGAGCTGGGCGCTCAGGTAGGCGCCGACGGCCTCACCGGCCTCGGCGTGCGGGACGGTGGCGGGCGCGGAGCCGTCGGCGCAGGCGAGCGGCTTGGGCTCGGTGTCGGCGCGCACCGAGCCGGCGACCGGCAGGTGGCCGCCAGCCGCGGCGAGCGCGGCCTGGGCGCTGGCCAGGGTGTTGGGGGCGAGGGCGCCGGTGGCGGCGTCCGGCTGGTAGGCGAAGGCGCCGCGCTGGTCGGCGGGGGCGGCGCAGCCGAGCTGGAAGCGGGCGAGGCCGTCGAAGGCGTTCTTCCCGGCGGCGCCGCCGCTGCCGGCCTTGGCGACGCTCGCCGGGTCGGTCCGGGCGGCGAACAGGGCGCTGACGGCGAGGCCGGTGGAGTTGGCGTCGCCCGGGTTGCCCGGGTTGTAGGCCCAGCTGCCGTCGGCGTTCTGGTTGGCCTTGAGCCAGGCGACGCCCTTGTCGACGGCCGGCTGGTGCCCGCCGAGGGCGATCAGGGCCTGGACGGCGACGGCGGTGGCGTTGCTGTCCTCGGACTTGGGATCGCAGCCGGCGCCGGCCGCGCGGTAGGAGGGCCAGCCGCCGTCCTCGCACTGCTGGCCGGTGAGCCAGCCGACCGCCGAGTCGGCGGGGGTGACCTTGGCGGCGGTGAGCGCGGTGAGGGCCAGGGCCTGGCGCCACACGCCGTCGTACGTCGGGTCGCTCTTGCCGTACAGGCCGTCCGGGACGGCGGGCGGGGACACGTCGGCGAGGGCCGGTCCGGCGGCGATGCCGGTGAGCAGCGCGGCGGACAGGGCGGCGGCGCCCAGGCGGGCGGCGGTCAGCATGGTGCGGGTGTGCCTTTCGGTGAGCGGAGGAGGCCCGGGCGGGGCCGTTCCGTGGTCCTCGACGGTGCCGGGCGAGCGGACCGGGCCGGCCGCCCGTCGACTCTAGCCGCCGGGGCGGCCCGGTCCGCTCGCGCGGGCAGGAACAGGTTCCAGTCAGCGGTCCGGTCAGGGTCCGGGCGTCGGCCCGGTCAGGGCAGGGTGAGCAGCCGGGCCGCGGTGTGCAGGTCGGCCCGGACCTCGGCGATCGAGGCGCGTCCGGAGAGCCAGGCGACGAGCGCCGAGTGCCAGGTGTGCTCGATGACCCGCACCGCCGCGCGCTGGCTCTCGCTGGGCGGGCCGGACTGGCCGATCGCGTCCAGGATGAGCTGCCCGGTGGCGGCGCTGACCTCGTCCACCTCGGCCCCGACCGAGCGGTCCGCGAAGGACAGCGCCCGGACCATCGCCTCGGCCAGCAACGGCTCGCGCTGCAGCCCGTGGAACGCCCGGGTGAGGGTGTCGGCGACCCGCAGCGCGGGCTCCGCGTCGGTCGGCGGGTGGCGCCGGATGTGCTCGTGCAGGCCCTGCAGCTGTTCCAGCATCACCGCGACGAGCAGGTGCACCTTGGACGGGAAGTACCGGTAGAGCGTGCCGAGCGCGACCTGCGCGCTCTCCGCGACCTCCCGCATCTGCACCGCCTCGTACCCGCCCCGCGAGGCCAGCGCGGTGGCCGCCCGCAGGATCCGCCGCCGGCGTTCGGCCTGGCGCGCGGTCAGCGGCAGCTCGGCGGCCCGGGGCAGGACGGGGCTCGGGGTGAGGGGTTCGGTCGTCGACGGCAAGGGTGCTCCCGGGCGGGCGAGAGTGGCGGCGTGCTCCACGAGATCGGCAGGGTCGGTGGGATCGGTGCAGGCAACGGACAGGACCGGTCGGCCGGTCGGGCGTGGCGGGAATCACCAACCCTGGCAGCCGAGGTAAAGCTACGGGCCGGTATCTTCGAGGTCTCTCATTGTTCACGTGGTCGACGGCGTGTTCCAGGGCCACTGAAACCTGATCTACTTTAGCGACCGGCAGCACCGACCGGCAGTGAAGATCGCAGCTAGAGAAGAGGGCCCAGGATGACCGCGCAGCCGCTGCGGATTGCCCTGCTGTCGTACCGGGGGGACCCCTTCTGCGGTGGTCAGGGCGTCTACGTACGGCACCTCTCCCGCGAACTGGCCAGGCTCGGCCACCACGTGGACGTGATCGGCGCGCAGCCCTTCCCGGTGCTGGACGAGGTCGAAGGACCCGGCTCGGTGCGCCTGGTCGAGCTGCCCAGCCTGGACCTCTACCGCGCCGACGACCCCTTCCGCACCCCCGCCCGCAGCGAGTTCCGCGGCCCGGTGGACGTGCTGGAGTTCGCCACCATGCGCACCGGCGGCTTCCCCGAGCCGCTGACCTTCTCGCTGCGCGCCCGGCAGTACCTGGCCGCGCACAAGGGCCGCTACGACGTCGTGCACGACAACCAGACCCTCGGCTACGGCCTGCTGGGCCTGGCCCGGCACGGATTCCCGCTGGTCACCACGATCCACCACCCGATCACCGTGGACCGGCAGCTGGAGCTGGACGCCGCCGGCACCCGGCTCAAGCGGCTCTCGCTGCGCCGCTGGTACGCCTTCACCCGGATGCAGCGGCGGGTCGCCGCGCGGCTGGACCACGTGATCACCGTCTCCGGCACCTCGCAGCGCGAGATCGCCGAGCACCTGGGGGCGGCGCCCGGCGCGATCTCGGTGGTGCCGATCGGCGCCGACACCCGGCTCTGGTCGCCCTCCGAGGAGATCGCCCGGGTGCCCGGCCGGATCGTCACCACCTCCAGCGCGGACGTCCCGCTGAAGGGCCTGGTCTTCCTGGTGGAGGCGCTCGCCAAGGTCCGCACCGAGCGGGACGCCCACCTGGTGGTGGTCGGCAAGCCGCAGAAGGAGGACGGGCCGGTGGCCGAGGCGGTGCGCCGCTTCGGGCTGGCGGAGCACATCGAGTTCCGCAGCGGTCTGACCGACCGGGAGCTGGTCGACCTCTACCGCTCGGCCGAGGTGGCCTGCGTCCCGTCGCTGTACGAGGGCTTCTCGCTGCCCGCCGCCGAGGCGATGGCCACCGGCACCCCGCTGGTCGCCACCACCGGCGGGGCGATCCCCGAGGTGGCCGGGCCGGACGGGGAGACCTGTGTGGCCGTGCCGCCGGGGGAGGCGGACATGCTGGCCGCCGCGCTCGGCCGGCTGCTGGACGACCCGCAGCTGCGCGCCGAGCTGGGCGCGGCCGGCCGGGAGCGGGTGCTGGCCCGGTTCACCTGGGAGCGGGCCGCCGAGCTGACCGCCGAGGCGTACCGTGCGGCGATCGCCACCGGCGTTGGCGCCCGGGCCCGCTCGGGGCCGGGCTGGCGGTACGTGGCCTGAACCGGGGCCCGGCCCCGGGTGGGCCGGTGCGGCCCGGGTCGGTCGGTGCGGATTCGCCGCCCGAGGCGGCGTGCACAGGCCGACGATGCGTGACGAAGCGTCAAGAACGCTTGGTAGCAATAGGAATGGGAGTCCTGCAGTGCTGACCGTCGATTTCTCGCGGTTCCCGCTCGCCCCCGGCGACCGGGTGCTCGACCTGGGCTGCGGCGGGGGCCGGCACGCGTTCGAGTGCTACCGCCGCGGCGCCAATGTGATCGCCCTCGACCAGAACGCCGAGGAGATCGCCGAGGTCACGAAGTGGTTCGCGGCGATGGAGCAGGCCGGTGAGGCCCCCGAGGGCGCGTCGGCGGTCGCGATGGAGGGCAACGCGCTGGCGCTGCCGTTCGAGGACGAGTACTTCGACAAGATCATCATCTCCGAGGTGATGGAGCACATCCCCGACGACAAGGGCGTGCTCAACGAGATGTTCCGCGTCCTCAAGCCGGGCGGCCTGCTCGCCGTCACCGTGCCGCGCTGGCTCCCGGAGAAGATCTGCTGGGCGCTGTCCGACGAGTACCACGAGGTCGAGGGCGGCCACATCCGCATCTACCGGGGCGACGAACTGCTCGGCAAGCTCAAGGACGCCGGCCTGGAGCCGTACGGCACCCACCACGCGCACGCGCTCCACTCGCCGTACTGGTGGATCAAGTGCGCGGTCGGCGTGAACAACGACAAGGCGCTGCCGGTCAAGGCCTACCACCAGCTGCTGGTCTGGGACATCGTCGGCACCCCGGTGATCAGCACCCTCACCAAGGCCGCAGAGAAGGCGCTCAACCCGGTCATCGGCAAGAGCTTCGTCGCCTACGCCTCCAAGCCGCGGCGGGCGGGCGCATGACCGCCGCCGTCCCCGAGGTGCTGCTGCTCGACGGGGTGCTCGACGCCGAGCAGGCCGCCGACACCGTGCGCAGCATCCTCGCCGAGCAGCGCCCCGACGGCGCCATACCCTGGTTCGCCGGCCACCACCTGGACCCGTGGGACCACACCGAGGCCGCGATGGCCCTCGACACGGCCGGCGAGCACGCCGCCGCCGAGGCCGCCTACCGCTGGCTCGCCGCCCACCAGAACCCGGACGGCTCCTGGTACGCCGCGTACACCGACGGCGTGGTCACCGACCGGGCCAAGGAGAGCAACTTCTGCGCCTACGTGGCGGTCGGGGTCTGGCACCACCACCTCAGCACCGGTGACGACGCCTTCCTGGAGTGGATCTGGCCGGTCGTCCGGCGCGCCCTGGACTTCATCACCGCCCTGCGGCTGCCCGGCGGTCCGATCGCCTGGCGGGTCGACGAGGACGGCACCGCCACCGAGGAGGCGCTGCTCACCGGCTCGTCCAGCATCCTGCACGCACTGCGCTGCGGCCTGGCCATCGCCGACTACCTGGAGGAGCCGCAGCCCGACTGGGAGCTCGCGGCCGGCCGGCTGGGGCACGCCGTCGCCCACCACCCGGAGCGGTTCCTGGACAAGGACCGCTACTCGATGGACTGGTACTACCCGGTGCTCGGCACCGGCCTGCGCGGCGACGCGGCGCTGGCCCGGATCGAGCGGGACTGGGAGCGCTTCGTCGTCCCCGGCCTCGGCGTGCGCTGCGTCAGCGACCGCCCGTGGGTGACCGGCGGCGAGAGCGCCGAACTGGCCCTGGCGCTCTGGGCGATCGGCCAGTCCGACCGCGCGGTGGACATCCTGCGCTGGATCCAGAAGCACCTGCGGCACGAGGACGGCTCGTACTGGACCGGGTACGTCTTCGAGGACGACGCGATCTGGCCGGAGGAGCGCACCACCTGGACGGCCGGGGCGCTGCTGCTCGCCGTGGCCGCGCTCGGCGGGGATCCGGCGACGGTCGCGGTCTTCGGCGGGGAGCAGCTGCCTGTCGGACTGGTGGTCCAGGACTGCTGCTGACAGCGGTCGCGGGTACGGCGAGCCGGCACGTGCGGCGAGGCGGAACCCACGGCGAAGGGGCGGGACCGGAGAGAATCCGGTCCCGCCCCTTCGTCCTGCCTGCGGTGCGTCAGCCGCGCTGGATGCCCTGGGTGTCGGCCAGCACGCCCTGGGTGCCGTCCGGCAGCTGCGCGACCAGCGCGGTGCCGCGCTGCTCGACGGCCAGGTACCAGGTGCCGGGCACGACCTCGCCGATCGGGGCGCCGGCCGGGTTGTCCTTCGGGGCCAGCTGGCGCGGGGCCGGGACGGCGAACCAGAACGGCTGGAAGTCCGCCGCCGGGGCGGGCTGCTGTGCGACCGGGGCGGCCGGCTGCGGGGCCGGGACACCGGCGTCCTGCGGCTGACCGGCCTGGGCCGGCTGACCGGGCTGCGGCTGGCCGGCGGCCGGGTAGCCGTAGCCGCCCTGGGCGCCGAACGCCGGGTCGTGACCCTGGGCCGGGTAGCCGTACTGGCCGGGCTGACCGGGGGCGCCCGGCTGGCCGGCGCCCGGGTAGCCGCCCTGGTACGGGACGGCCGGGCGGTCGGAGACCAGCGGCGCCTTCAGCGCGGGCACCAGCGGGCCGGCCGCGGCCGCACCGGCGAGCACGATCAGCGAGATCAGGCCGAGCCAGGCGCCGAAGCCGTGGCTGATGCCGGCGCCGTCGTAGCCGCCGCCCAGCGCCCAGATCGAGGTCCACAGCGCGGCGACCGCGAAGGCGATGCCCCACTGGTCCAGCCGCAGGCCGAGCACCTGGCGGTTGGTCGCGGCCTGGCCCTGGAAGCGCTGCACCAGGATCAGCACCGCGGCAGCGATGCCCAGCAGGTAGATCGAGGGCAGGATGGGGAACAGCTGGGTGCTCCACGCGTTCTGCGAGGCGTCGGGCCCGCAGTACCTACCGGCACAGCTCACGGTCCAGTAGGGCAGGAAGGAGGCGATGAAGAGCAGGACGGCCGCGCCTGCGACGGCGGCGTCTCCCCTGGTGAGAGCGCGCAGATTCACTAACGTTCCCCTCGTTGACGTGTCGTGGACGGTGGTTCGTGCGGTCGGGCTGACCGGCCGAAACTCCCGAACGGACCAGAAGCCTAGGGCCAACCGTCCTGCCGGCGCACGGCGGGACCGGGAACGGGGCGAAGTCGTTGCAAACCACGCGGGCCGGGCGTAGTGCCCTCCGCCGGGGCGTGCGGCCCAACTTCCGTACTGGGTCCCCGAGATCTTCTATTGGGTCGTCAGGAACGCGGTCAGCGCGTCGGCGATCCCCTGGGCCGCCAGCTGGCGCCACTGAGGGTCCGTCATCCGCTTCGCGTCCGTCGAGTTGCGCATGTTACCGCACTCGATGAACACCTTGGGGACGCCGGAGAGGTTGAGGCCGCCCAGGTCGGAGCGGGTGTCCAGGCCCTGGTTCGCGATGTAGTCCGCGTACGGCTCGCCGGTCACGGTGTGGAAGTGGTCGCGCAGCAGCAGGCCGAGCCGGTGCGAGGGTTCGACGATCGCGGAGTTGTCCGCCTTCCCGGCCACCACCTTGGCGGGCATGATCACGTGGAACCCGCTGCCGCTGCCCGGGCCGCCGTCCCCGTGCACCGAGACCGCGACGTCGGCGTGCGCGTCGGCGCCGGCCTTGGCGCGTTCGTCGATGCACGGACCCCAGGGGCGGTCGCCGTCCTGCACCAGCACCACGTGGGCGCCCCGGGCGGCCAGGATGGCGCGGGCCCGGCGGGAGACGTCCAGGGTGAACTCGGCCTCGGTGTAGCCGGCGTTGGTCTCCGTCCCCGTGGTGTCGCACTCCTTGCGGGCGTTGCCGATGTCCACCTGACGGTTGATCTCGGCGGGGTGTGCGACGTTGCCGGGGTTGTGGCCGGGGTCGAGGACGACGGTACGGCCGGCGAGGCCGGTCGCCGCGGGGGCGGTGGTGGGGCCGGAAGCGGTGGTCGGGTCGGCCGGGGCGGGGGTGGCGGTCGGGGCGTCGGCGGTCGGGGTGCCGCCGGTGGGCGGCGGGGCGACGGGCGGGGTGAGCGGCGTCGCGGCCGGGTCGGCGGTGCCCGCCGGGGCGGTGGCGGTGGCGGAGGCCGTGGCGGCCGTGGCGCCCGCCGGGCCGGAGTCGTCGAGGGCCCGCCAGCCGAGCCAGCCCGCCGTGCAGAGCGGAACGACCGCGGCCACCACCGTGGTGACGCGCAGCAGGGCGGAGCGGCGGGGCGGTCGGGAGGTGGTTCCGGTCACGGGCTGGTCAGATCCTGTCCTGGGTCCGCGGGGTCAGGCCGTAGCTGTTCGCGATCGGGTTCCACTTGGTCATGAAGTCCGTCTTCGCCTGCGTGGCCTGCGGGTTGAGCTCGTCCGCGTGCTTCTTGTCCTGGGTGGTCGGGGCCTTGCCGGAGCAGCCCTGGGCGGCGACGGCGCGCGCCCAGCTCGCGTACGCCTTGTCGATGTCGGCGGACAACTGCCAGGCCGACTTCAGCGAGTTCACCGCGTCCGTGCCGCCCGGCACGTCCGTCACGCTCAGCTTGGCGAGCTTGGTCAGCAGTGCGGCCCGCTGGGTGGCACCGCTGTCGAACACCTGCGCCGCGCCCTCGATGTCCGCCTTCGACGGGCAGCTGCTCACCTTCGCGACGGCGTTGCCGATCGGGGCCTTGGCGCTCTCGCCCTCGCTGAGCAGGCCGTCCAGCGCCTGCGCCTGGGCCTGTGCGTTGGGCCCGGCGCCGGTCGCGGTCGGGGACGGCGCCGCGGTGGGCGAGGCCGGGGCACCCGAGGCGGCGTCCGTACCGGTGGGGGCAGTGGCGGGCGGCGGATTGCCGGCGCCGGTGGCGGGCGCGGTCGTGGGGGCGGGTGCGGCCTGGGCGCCCTTGTCGCCGTCGCCCCGGGCGGCGAACAGCAGGCCGCCGCCGATCGCCAGCACCAGCAGCAGGGCGAAGCCGATCAGCAGCGGCGTCCGGCGGTTGGCCGGGCGGTCGTCGTCCTCGTCGTCCTGGTAGGCGGTCGGGTAGTCGGCGGGGTAGCCGGTCGGGTAGCCGGGCTGGGCGCCGTACGGGGGCTGCGGCGGGGCGGCGGGGGGCTGGAGGGGGTAGCCGTGGTCCTGCTGCTCCGGGGCTCGGTACGGGGGGGCCGGGGGCTGGGCGGGTTGGTACGAGGGGGCCTGCTGCGCGGTCGCGTGGGCGGGGAACGGCGAGGCCGCGGGAGGGCCGGTCGGGGGCTGCGGGGCGGCGGCGCGGGGGAACGGGGCGGTCGGCGGGTCGTAGCCGGGCGCGGTGGCCAGGTACGGGCGGGCGCCCAGCGGCGGGCCCTGGTCGCCGACGGCGCCGGGCCCGGGCGGCGGAGCGACCGGGCCGGGGCGGGGATCGGCGGGGGCGGGGGACTGCGGGGCGACGGGCGGCTGCGGCGCCGCGGCCGCCGCCTCCGGGGCGGGACCGGCGCCGGCCGGGTGCTGCGGGCCGCGCACCCAGCCGCCGGCGCCGCCGCGCGCCGTGGGATCCCAGACCGCCGGAGCGGTGTTCTGCTGGTCGGTCATGTCGCTGCTGGCCCCCACCGTCCGCCGATGCTCTGCCTGGTGCTGCGCGGCCACCGTACCGTTCGACCCCCCGCCCTGGCACGACGTCGGGACATCGGTGCGGGGCCCGTGGGGTGGCTCGGCGGATTCGTCCGAGGTCAGGTCCGGGCGCCGGGTGTCAGCGGGCGGGGCGGCGCAGGACGCGCAGCGAGCCGGTCACCGAGACCTCCTCGAAGCCCTCGGCCAGCGCCCGCAGGTACACCCGGTACGGGGCCTGGCCGCCGTCCGCCGGGTCCGGGAAGACGTCGTGCACCACCAGCAGGCCCTCCGGCGCCAGGTGCGGGACCCAGCCCTCGTAGTCGCCGGTCGCGTGCTCGTCGGTGTGCCCGCCGTCGATGAACACCAGCCCCAGCGGGCGCCCCCACAGCGCGGCGATCCGCGGCGAGCGGCCGACCAGCGCCACCACGTGCTCCTCCAGCCCGGCGGCGTGCAGCGCGCGGCGGAAGCGCGGCAGGGTGTCCATCAGGCCGACCTCCGGGTCGACCAGGGTCGGGTCGTGGTACTCCCAGCCGGGCTGCTGCTCCTCCGAGCCGCGGTGGTGGTCCACGGTCAGCGCGACCGTGCCGGCCTCCCGGGCCGCCGCGGCCAGCAGGATCGCCGAGCGGCCGCAGTAGGTGCCGATCTCCAGCACCGGCAGGCCGGTGTCGCGGGCCGCCGCGACCGCCGCCGCGTACAGCGCCAGCCCCTCGTCCACCGGCATGAACCCGGTGGCCGCCTCGAACGCCGCCAGCACCTCGGGCGCCGGGTGGGCGCTCTGCAGCAGGTCGGACATGCGGTGCTCCTCGGGGTGGGACGTGGACGGACGTGGCTCGGACCCTACTCGACGGTAGCGGCGGGGGCATCGGCGGGGACCGCCCGGTCGGGGCCCGGGGAATGTCCACAGTTCTGCCGCGCGGTTCTTGTGGAACGCGTTCTACTCCGGCCGTGCCGGGAATGCCAGAATCGGCCGTCCGAGGATCCATCCACCGCGTCACCCGATGCACCCAGGGAGCAGCCAGATGCGCGCAGCCGTCCTGCACAAGACCGGACAGGACACCCTCGACGTCCGGGAGGACGTGACCGCGGTCGGCTTCGGGAAGGGCACCGTCCGGGTCCGGATGCGGGCCGCCAGCCTGTGCCACTCCGACCTCTCCGCGATGAGCGGCGTCCTCCCGCAGCCGGCGCCGTTCGTGCCCGGGCACGAGGGCGCCGGGGACGTGCTGGAGGTCGGCGAGGACGTGACCGGCCTCGCCGTCGGCGACCGCGTGGTGCTCTGCTGGATGGCCCCGTGCGGCCTCTGCGACCACTGCCGGCGGGACCGCGGGCACCTGTGCATCGCCAGCCTGCGCCGGCTCGGTGCCCCGGGCTTCCGGATCGAGGAGGGCGGTCTGACCGCCTCCGGCTTCTACGGCACCGGCGCCTTCGCCGAGGAGGTCGTGGTCTCCGCCGACGCCGTCATCAAGGTGCCCGCCGACCTGCCGTACGAGGCCGCCGCGCTGATCGGCTGCGGGGTGACCACCGGGGTGGGCGCCGCGGTGAACACCGCCAGGGTCGAGCCGGGGGCCTCCGTCGCGGTGATCGGCGCGGGCGGCGTCGGCGTGGCCACCGTCCAGGGCGCCCGGGTCTGCGGCGCCGGCCGGATCACCGTCGTCGACCCGGTCGCCTCGCGCCGCGAGCGCGCCCTCACCTTCGGCGCCACCGAGGCCATTGCCCCCGAGGAGCTGAAGGCCGTCGCCAAGAAGGTGCCCGGCGGCGGCTTCGACTACGTCTTCGAGGCGGTCGGCCGCGCGGCCACCGTCCGGGCCGGCTACGACGCGGCCCGGCGCGGCGGCGCGGTGGTCGTCATCGGCGCGGGCGCCCAGGACGACCTCGCGCAGTTCACCATGGGCGAGCTGTTCTTCAACGAGAAGCGCCTGCTGCCCTCGCTCTACGGCGGGGCGACGGTGGGGCGCACCGTCGCCCTGGTGGTGGACCTCTGGCGGGCCGGGCGGATCGACCTCGACGGCATGGTCACCCACCGGGTGGGGCTGGCGGACGTCAACGAGGCGATCGCGCAGATGCGCAGCGGCGAGGCGCTGCGGACCGTGGTGACGATGGACTGACGGCGGGCCGAGGGCTCTCGGGTTGCTCCTGATGCGCCGTCGAGTGTGCTGACGAGTGCGCCGACGAGCGAGGGCCCGCCGGGGAGCGCTGCTCCCCTCGGCGGGCCCTCTGCGTGCTGCTGCTGCCGGTCGCGAGCCGCGGGTGGCCTCGCGTGCCGGGGGTTCGCGGGTTCGCGGGTGCGGGTCAGCCCTGCGACCCGGCCGCGCGGTGGCGGCCGTGCGCGTCGGACTTCGAGCTGTCGTCGGCGGCGGACCGGCCGCGGTGACGGCCGTGCGCGCTGTCATCGGCCGTCTTCTCGTCGGCGTCGGTCCCGTTGACCGCGGGTCCGGTGATGTCGGTGAGGGTGTCGGACATGAGAAATCGTCTTCCGTGCGGAGGGTGCTGGTCATCGGCGCCCGCCCGGCGCCGGAGGCACACGGCCGGGTCCCCGATCGAGCGCTCGGTACGCGCTTCGAGGGTCCGTCTTCGGGCCTGGCCGGTGATCGCGGCCCGTGCCCCGGCCACCATAACGGCCGCGGCGGACGAGATCCTATCGAGATCACGACGCGAGCCCGGCGCCGGTCCGGGGCGCGGAACCGAGCCAGTGGCCGACCAGCTCGCGGTAGAGCGGGGACAGCACCTGCAGATCGCCGTGCCGGGCCAGCAGCCCGTGCCCGCCGTCCAGCAGCAGCACCCGGTCCGCCCGCAGCGCGGAACTGATGCGGTGTGCCACGACCACCAGCGTCCCCGGCCGGGCGGCGAAGGCCCGCTCGACCCGCTCCTCGGCGGCCGGGTCCAGGTGGCAGGTCGCCTCGTCCAGCACGACGACCGGGGCGGGGGACAGGTACGTCCGTACCAGCGCCAGCAACTGGCGCTCACCTGACGAGAGTTCACCCGAATCGCCCAGGGCCGCCGCCAGGACGGCGGTCGGCCCGCCCAACCGCGCCACCAACTCCTCCGCGCCCAGCAGCGCCACCGCCGCGGCGAGCCGGGCGTCGTCGGTGTCCGGGGCGAGCCAGAGCAGGTTGTCCCGTACCGAGCCAGGGAACACGTACGCCTCCTGCGGCACCAGCGCCACCAGCCGGGCCGGCTCCGGCCGTACCCCGCCGACCGTCACCCGCCCCGCCGTCGGCTCCAGCACCCCGGCCAGCAGTGCGGCGAGCGTCGACTTCCCCGCCCCGCTCGGGCCCACCACCGCCACGTGCTCGCCGGGCCGGAGGCTCGCGTCGAGGCCCGCCAGGACGGGTACGGCCCCGCCGCCGTGCCCGAACCGGACGCCCGTCAGCCGCACCTCGGCCGCCGTGTCCCCGGGTGGGGCCGAGCTGCCGGCGCGGGCCGGAACCGGGACGGCGGGAGCGGCCGTGGTGGTGGCCAGGCGGTCGAGGACGACGGCGAGGTCGAGCAGCCAGCCGCCGACCGTGCCGGCCAGGGTCCGGACGGCCGGGTCGAGTTGTTGGACGAGGTAGGTGGCGACGCCGAGCAGTTCGCCCGGGGTCAGGGCGTGCCGGGCGAGCAGCCACGGTGCCGCCGCGAGGACGGCCAGCACGGGCAGCCGTCCGCCGACGGCGACGACGAGGGCCCGCAGGGCGGAGGCCCGGCCGAGTGCCCGGGAGGCGGCGGCGCTCTCCCGGGCAGCCGCGGTCAGCGCCCGGGCCACCTCGTCCGCGGTGCCGGTGGCCTGGACGTCGCGCAGCCCGTGCAGCGCCCGGCCGGCCTCGGCGGCGAGCCGTTCCTCGGCCAGGACGACGGCCCGCCGCCGCGCCACCAGCGGGCGCAGCAGCCGGGCGAAGAGCAGCCCGGCGGCCGACAGCGGCAGCAGCACCAGGGGCAGGACGGCGGGTGCGAGCAGCGTCAGGCCGATCAGGGCGGCGACCAGGGTGACCCCGACCCCACGCAGGGTGCGCAGCAGCGTCGCGGTCAACTGCCGTACGGCTTCGACCTGTTCGGTGAGGCGGGCGAGCTCGGCCGGATCCGCCGACGGGCGGTGGAGCGCACTGCGGACCACCCGTTCGACCAGGGCGTCCCGCAGCGGCTCCACCACCCCGGCGAGGTGCGGGAACCCGGCGCGCGTCGCGTACGCCCGTACGGCCATGGCCGCGCCGAACCCGCCCAGCCAGGCCACCCCGACGCCGGGTCGGCCGAGGAGGAAACCCTGGTCGACGGCGGCCGAGACGAACAGCCCGGACACCAGCGGCGGCAGCGCCTCCACCCCGGACCAGGCGAGCAGCCGCAACAGCGGGCCCCGGGTGGCCGTCAACTGTGGCTGCAGCAGCTGCCATCCGGGCGCGGAGCCGAGCGCGGAGCCGAGCGCGGAGCCGAGCGCGGAGCCGAGCGCGGGACGTCGGCCCGGTCGACGTCCCGCGCGGAGTGATCGGGCGGGGTGGTCGGTGCGCAGGGGCGGTGTGGGGTGCATGGGAGGTCGGATCCGCGGGCTTTCTGTGAGGGGCGGGCGCGGGAGTCTGTGCAGGAAGTCGGCCCGGCCGACTTCCCGTGCGGGCCGTCAGCGGGCCGTCAGCGGGCCGCCGCCTGGAGGGCGCTGTCCGCGAGGGTGGCGCGGTAGTCGGGATCGGCGAGGAGCACGGCATGCGGGGCCAGGGCACGCAGCCGGCCGGCGTCGAGCCAGGCGACCAGGTCGGCGCGCGCGGCGACGGCGGCGCGGTGGGCGACCACCAGGCGGGTACGGCCGTGGGTGGCCTGGTCGAGGGCCTGGCTGACCTGGTACTCGGTGGCCAGGTCCAGGCCCGAGGTGGCGTCGTCCAGGACGACCACCCGGGTGCGCCGCGCCAGCAGCCGGGCGAGCCCGAGGCGCTGCAACTCGCCGCCGGAGAGGCGGAGTTCGTCGAGCGGGGTGTCCCATCCGTGCGGCAGCCGGCGCAGCAGCCCGTCGGTGCGGGCGGCCGCCGCCTCGGCCGGTCCCGCGCCCGCCAGGGCGTCGCGGACGGTACGGCCGACCAGCTCGGGCCGGGCGAAGGCGTAGCCGACCGCCTGCTGCAGCTCGGACGGCGCCAGCGCGCCCACCGGGACGCCGTCGATCAGCACGGTCCCTTCGTCGGCGTCGCGCAGCCGCCCGGGCAGCGCGGCCAGCAGGGACTTGCCGGAGCCGGAGCGCCCGACCAGGGCGAGCGTCCGGCCGCCGGGAACGGTGAGGTCGAGCGGGCCGAGCAGTACCCGGTCGCCGTCGCGCACCACCACGCCGCGCAGCTCGACCTCCCCACTGCCGGCCCCTGGCAGCGCCTGCGTACCGCAGGGCGCCGGCGCCAGCGCCAGCAGCTCGTCCACCCGGGCCTGCCCGGTCCGCGCGTGCGCCACCCCGACCAGCGCCTCGACCTGCTCGAACAGCCCCGCGCCCAGCGCCGCCCAGCCGGCCGCCGCCGCGAGCGCGCCGGGGGCGAGGGCGCCGCCCGCGAGCAGGAAGCCGGCGGTGGTGAGCACCGCCACCTCGACCAGGGCGATCAGCAGGGTCGCCTGCCAGGCGGTGCGCCGCTGCGCCGCCCAGAGCGCGCGGCCGGCCGCCGAGAGCTCCGGCAGCGGCGCCAACACCCTTGCAGCCTCGCGCTGTTCGGCATCCGCCGCGTGGATGCTGCGCAGCCCGGTGAGGGCGCCGCTCAGCCGGGCGGCGAGTGCGGCCTGGACCTCCTGGTAGCGGGCGAACACCGGCCCGGCCTGCCGCAGGAAGAGCCGGATCAGCACCACACCGGGCACCACGCCCGCGAAGAAGGCGAGCGCCAGCCACGGCGAGAGCACCCCGAGCCCGACGATCGCGCCGACCGAGGTGAGCAGCGCGGTGGCGGCGCCCAGGACGGCGGGCAGCCACCCGCCCGCGTCGCCGGCCGAGCCCAGCAGCCGGGCGGCGAGGTCGCCGGGAGGGGGTCCGCCGCGCAGCCGGCCGCCGGGCCCCAGAGCGAGCAGATGGCGGACGAGGCGTCCGCGCAGGGCGGCGGTGGCCTCGGCGGAGCAGGCCGGTCCGGCCGCGGCGGCGGTGGCATGGGCGGCGGCCGCCGCGCCCAGGAGGAGGGCGAGCAGCAGGAGCGCGCCGGGCCCGGACCGCCGGCCGAGGGCGGCGTCGACGGCCCCGGCGAGCACGGCGGGCAGCGCGAGGGCGGTGGCGGCCTCGACCGGCAGGGCGATGCCGAGCGCGAGGGTCCAGCCGGTGGGGCGGCAGGGCAACGGCGGGCTCCCGTCGAAGAGTCGGAGGAAAAGGAGGGAAGACGGGTGCCGCCCCCGCCTGTCCGGACAGGCAGGGACGGCACCCGGTGGCTACCGCCCGATCAGCGGTCGGCCGAGCCGGTGGCTCAGCTGACGGTGAAGAGCAGGCAGGTCAGGATGAGACAGGTGTACTGGCAGCCGTTGCCGTGGCCGGTCAGCTCGACGGACTCGGTCTCCGGCAGGTTCTGCAGCGCCGCGAGGTCGGTCTCGAAGTCCACCATGTTCTCCATGAGTGTTTCCTCCCCTTGAAGGTGCCGCCCGCAGCGATCTGCGTGCGGGCATCGGGTGTTGCCCCCCCGGGCGGCCTCCATCCACCGCGCCGGGGGTGTGCCCGGGCCTCGACGGGCCCGGGAGTCTGGGGTGCGGGCGGGCTCAGCCCGGCCGGCCGGTCCGCAGGAAGGCGGCCAGCAGTTCGTGCAGCACGGCGCCGCCCTCCTCGGCGAGCACCTCGTGCCCGGAGCCGGCCGCCTCGACGTACCGGAAGTCGGCGCCCTCGACCCGCCCGATCCGCAGCAACTCGTGCCGCAGGGAGCGGGATTGGCTCACCGGAACGACCTCGTCCCGGTTGCCGTGCACCATCAGCAGCGGCGCGGTCAGCCGGTGCGCCAGCTGCAGGACGTCGCGCGGTCCGCGGGCGTCGGTGATCGGCTCGCCGGCGCCCAGCCGGGTGGTCAACGCCCGTACGGGGGGCGCCGCTTCGGCCAGCAGGCGGGCGCCGGACAGGAACGGTGCGACGACGGCGCAGCGGGCGACCTGCCCGGCGGGCGCGTGCGCGGCCGCCAGCAGGGCCAGGAACGCGCCGTAGCTGACCCCGAACAGTGCGGGCGGCTCCAGGCCGAGCGCCGCGCGCTGGCCCGCGATGCCGTCCAGCAGGTACAGCACGTCGTCGAGGTCGGGCCCGCCCCAGGCGCCCCGGATGGCCATCGCGTGCGGCACCCCGTAGCCCGTCGAGCCGCGCTGGTTGGGGGCGACCACGGCCAGGCCCTCGGCGGCCATCCGCTGCAGCGCCGGGTCGAACTCCAGCCGCCAGGCGTCCGCCGGGCCGCCGTGCAGCGCCAGCACCAGGTGCGGGCTGCTCAGCCAGGCGTCCCCGCCGTACACCACGGCCTCCAACGGGCCTGCCGGGCCCGCCAGTTCGAGGCTCTGCGCGGGGAACCAGCGGCCGCCGTCCCCGGGCGGGGTGCTGCCGTCCAGCCGCCAACCGGCGGGCGGGGTCCGTACGGTGCGCACCCCGCCGGGCTGCCAGGGCAGCACGGTGTCCCGCCAGGGCCCGGGCAACCCGGAGCCCAGCGGCGCGAGTTGGAGCGGCAGCGGCATCGGGACGGTACCGGCGGGCAGCGGGCCGTGGGCCAGCAGGGCGTCCACGTCCAGGGTGGCCAGCGCCGCCGGGTGGTCGGGCGAGGAGTACGGCATCCGCAGCCCCGCCCCGTCCCAGTGGCCGACCGCGCCGAGCCGCCCGGGCGGCACCGGCAGCGGGTCCAACCGTCCGGCGGACGGCTGCCACTGGGCGAGCGCCGAGCCGGCGCCGTGGTCGATCTGCACCGCGACCCGGGGGCCGTCCGCCCCCGCCCCGCGCCGCAGCGCGACCGGCCGCAGGACCATGCCCGCGACGTGCAGGCACTCCGGGAACCGCAGCGGCTCGCCGCCGCCGAGGACGCCCCAGCCGAGCCGGTCGGTGCCGGGCGCGTCGCTGCGCACCATCGCGAACCGGCTGTCCGGGTCGAACAGCACCAGGCGGTCGTTGCTGCGCTCGCCGATCTCCAGCAGCGGGGTGGCGGCACCGGTGCGCAGGTCCAGCACCACGCTGCGCACCAGGCCGGCGTGGACCCGGTCCAGTGCGAGCAGCGCGCCCGCGTGGTCCAGCCAGACGCCGCCGCCGTGCAACCCCGGGAGTTCGGCGACCTGTTCGGGGGCGCTGCCGTCGGTGCGCACCAGCCAGGCGGTGGTCGCCGGGCGGGTGTCGGTGCCGAGGGCGAGCGCCACCGGCGTCCGCGGGCCGGCGCCCGCCGGGACCGGGAGCGGCACCAGGCGCAGCCCGGCCATCCGGAGCGAGGCCAGGGGCTCCTCTGCGGCACCGTACGAACCGCCCTCGCCGTGTTCGCCGCAGGAGAGGCGGACCAGGTCGTGCCGTTCGCCGTCGTGCCGGCAGACCAGCACCGAACCGTCCGGCAGCGCGACCAGTTGCGAGCGCAGGCTCTCCGAACGGTTGCCGGACAGCGGCAGCGCGAGCGGCACGGCCGGGGTGCCGTCCGGTGGCAGGCGCCAACTCTCCGCGTACCAGCCGCTGTCGGCGGAGGAGGCGAGGCAGGCGGCATGGCTGCCGTCGGGGGCGAAGGTGAAGCTCAGTCGGCGCAGGGCCTGGGTCATGGTCCGGGTGGCCACGTTCATGCTCCACTCACCCCGCCGCTGCCGGAGGGGAGTCGGCGTACGGTGGGCGGCACCGGGTCCAGCCAGAGCCGGGGGCCGCCGTCACGCAGCCGTAGCAGGAAGGCCAACGGGCCTGCCGTGCCGGTGCCGTAGGCGGGGGCGCAGCCCGTACCGGTCTCGTCGGGGAGCACCAGGAGGCCGTCGCGCCGGGCCGTCCGGGTGGCGATGAGGGCGGCCGACTGCTCGGCGGCGCAGCGGAATTCGGGCTCTCCGGTGGCCTCGGCGAGGTCCAGCAGGTACTCGCCGTCGCCGGCCAGTCCGTGGCAGGCGCTCACCCCGCCGTGCCAGCGGGCGGCGGACACGGCACGTCCGGCGGCGCGGGCCAGGTCGAGGGTGTCGGCGTCGCCGGTGGCCCGCCAGAGCCGCAGCAGGAAGCTGCCCGCGCCGGAGGAGCCGCTGCACCAGTGGGAGAGCCGGATGTGGGCCGGGTCGTTCGCGCTCTGCGGCCACCAGGCGCGCTCGCGACCGTCGTCCCAGCGGACGGTCGCGGCGAGGGTGTGCCCGGCCGCGACGGCGCCGGCCAGCAGGGCCTGGTCGCCGGTGGCCTCGGCGGCGGCCAGCAGGAAGGCGCCCACACCGGCCACGCCGTGGGCGAAGCCGAGGTGGGTGATCCCGGCGAGCGCGGAGTCGAAGTCCAGGGGCACCGGCCAGACCGTTCCGTACGGTTCGTGGCGGGCGGCGGCGAGCAGGGCGCGGGCGGCGTGGGCGGCGCGGTCCAGGAAGTCCTGGCTCCCGGCCGCGGCACCGGTGAAACCCCCGGCGGTGAAGCCTCCGGTGGTGAAGTCATCTGCGGTGAAGTCATGTGCGGCGAAGCGGAGTTGGGTGAATCCGGCGCCGGCCGCGCCGTGGCAGACGTCGGGGTTGGGCCACTCGACGGCGATCCGACGGGCGAGTGCGGCGGCCCGAACGGCCAGCTCGGGGTCGTCCAAGGCCCGGGCGGCGTCCAGGAGCGCCCAGGCGGTGCCGGACCGTCCGAAGTGCAGGCCGGGCAGCACCACCGGCTCGACGGCGATGCGCCGCTCGATCCAGTCTGCGGCCGTCCGCGCCGTCCGCACGGCCTCCTCCCGTATCCCGTCCGGCAGCCGCCCGCCCGCAACGGCCCGGGCCAGCACGGCCAGCACCCCGGCGGCGCCGTGCTGCACATTGCACGGATCGGTGCGTTCCCCGGCGGGCACCACGGGCCAGAGCCGGTCCCGCCGCTCCGGGGTGGCGGTGGCGGCGAGGTGGCGCAGGCCGTCGTGCAGCAGCCGGTCGAGCGGCGGGGCGTCCTCGTCGCCGGCGCGAGCGGTGCCGCTGTCCGTGCCCCGCCGGGCGGGCGCGTGCCACAGCGGTGTGACGACGGCGGCACCCCGCCCCGGTGCCACACCGGCCCTGTCCGGCTCGCCCGCGCCCAGCGCCTCCCGGACCCGCCCGATCCCCCACCGCTGCTCCGGCTCCTCGGCCCGCAGCCCGAGGATCGCCGGCGCCAGCCGCCGCGCCGTCGCCCCCGTCCGCGCCGCGAGGGCGAGCCAGCGGCCGAGGCGTTCGGCGACCGGCCGGGCCTGCGGGAGGTCGTCCGGCAGGAGCGGGTCGTGCCCGGTGGCCAGGAGGAAGAGCAGGCCGCCGAGGGCGTACAGGTCGACGGCCGGGTCGGCGACGCAGCTGCCCGTGCCGGCGAGCCGGCCGGGCCCGTGTTCGGGCGCGCGGTAGCCGGGGGTGCCGGCCGATCCGGCGGCGCGGCCGGTCTCGGCGGCGAGTTCGAGGTCGACCAGCCGCAGAGTGCCGTCGGGGCGGACCATGACGTTGCCGGGGGAGAGGTCGCGCAGGACCAGCCCCTGGGCGTGCACTCGCTCGACCAGGTCGAGCAGGGCGTGCGCGAGCGGTCCGGCTTCGGCCCAGTCGACGTCGGGGCTGCCGTCGCGCCGCAGCCGGGCGGCGACCCAGCTGCCCAGCGGCTGTCCGGCGATTCGTTCCTGCACCAGGAAGACGGAGTCGTCCTGCTCGATCAGGTCGACGGCGCGCGGCGCCAGGTCCTGCCCGGCCAGGCGGTCGAGCAGCGCGGCCTCGTGCCGCAGCGCGTCGCGGGCGTCGGTGCCCGCGCGGTCGACCTCGATGTGTGCGCGCGCCTGCTTGACCACGACCTCGGCGCCGCTGGACGTCTCCCGCCCGAGGAACACCCCGCCCTTGGCGCCGTGTCGCACGGCGGCGGTGACCGCGTACCGCCCGGCCAGCAGCACCCCGCTGCTGGCCTTGCGCCCGCCGCCGGCCTTGCGGTCACCGCCCCCGGCGGTCTCCGCGCGCAGCGGATCCCGCACCCACGCCGGCGCCCGGTACGACCCGCCGCGGACGTCCTCCGCCCGCTCCCCGCCCGGCCCGCGCAGCACCGACCGGTACTCCCCGTCGTTGCCCAGCTTCGCCGGCAGCGCGAACGCGCCGTACCGGTAGTGCACCCGGCTCCCGGGCCGGTACGGCTGGTCGGAGAGCACCACCGGCCCCGGCAGCCCGGCGGTGGCCCGGTCGAGCCCGGCCGCCAGCCGCTGGAACTGCGCGTCGTCCGCCGGGTAGACGGTGATGAACTTGCCCGCCGAACCACGGTCGCTGTTCCGGGAGTTGAGCTCCCGCAGCCGTTCCGGCCCGGCGGCGAACTTGAAGCTGCACGGATCCTCGGCGAGCTCCCGGACGACCGCCGCGAGCACCTGCTCGCCGACCACCGAGGCCGCGCTCACGTGCAGCTTCCACCCCTGCTCCGGCAGTTCCACCGAAGGCCGGGACGAGGACGCGGACGGCCTGGCCGTGCACCAGAAGCCACCGACGGTGACCTCCCAGCCACCGTCGCCTCCCCGGCCCCCGGTACCGGCCAGCGCCGCCCGCGTCGTCTCCGGCCACGAACCGGCCGCACCCGGCCCGCGCCCCACCGATCCCCTGTCCCCGGCCGTACGCGGTGATGTGCCCGCCCTCATTCGCCGCCACATCCCTTCGTCTCGGCCGCCGCCACCCGCGGGTGCCGCACTGCTCCGGCACCCGGGGCGTACGGCCCGGCCTGATCGGTGTCCTTGTGCGACCCCGGCTCGGGGCTCGCGCTCCCGGCTCGGGGCTCGCGCTCCCGGATCGGGGCTACTGACGGGGCAACTCCCGTTCGCAGAGCTGAAGTTAGTTTCGAGAAAACCGACGCCTCAACGCAGAGCCGGTCACTTCACTCGTAAGGGTGATCAGGATGCGGTTTCGCATCCGGACGGGGGCCGCGGTGTGAGCAGAGCGCGCCGGGCGTGCGGGGGCGCACGGCCCGCGCGGGCCCGGGCGGGCGCTCCTCGCCGACCCCGCGCCGCAGGTTGACGCGCATCCGTACGCCGACGGCACCCCCGTCCGAACCCGCGCCCGCAGCCGCCGGAGCCGCCGGAACGCCGGGCCCCGAACGGCCGAGGCCCGACCGCCCCCGCGCGCACGGTAGTCTCGACAGGTGCCGAAACTGTCCGACGTCATCACCGCGCTCGAAGAGGTCTACCCCCCGCAGTGGGCGGAGTCCTGGGACGCCGTCGGCCTGGTCTGCGGAGACCCTCAGGCCGAGGTCAACCGCGTGCTCTTCGCCGTCGACCCCGTCCAGGCGGTCGTCGACGAGGCCGTGGAGTGGGGCGCCGACCTGGTCGTCACCCACCACCCCCTCTACCTGCGCGGCACCACCAGCGTCGCCGCCACCACCTTCAAGGGGCGGGTGGTGCACTCGCTGATCACCAACGGCATCGCCCTGCACGTCGCCCACACCAACGCCGACCACGCCGACCCCGGCGTCTCGGACGCGCTCGCCGAGGCCGTCGGCCTGCGGGTGACCGGTCCGCTGGTGCCGGACCCGACCGACCCGCTGGGCCGCCGCGGCGCCGGCCGGATCGGCCTGCTGGAGCCCCCGCTGACCCTGTCCGCGTTCGCCGCGCAGGTCGCGAAGGGCCTGCCCGCCACCGCCGCCGGCGTCCGCGTCGCGGGCGACCCGACCCGGCTGGTCAGCCGGGTCGCGGTGTGCGGCGGCTCGGGCGACAGCCTCTTCGCCGAGGTCCGGGCGGCCGGCGTGGACGCCTACGTGACCGCCGACCTGCGCCACCACCCGGCCTCAGAGGCCGCCGAGGCGGCGCCCGTCGCGCTGATCGACGCCGCCCACTGGGCCACCGAGTGGCCCTGGCTCACCCTGGCCGAGCGGGCCCTGCAGTCCGCCGCGGACAAGCGCGGCTGGGCCGTGGAGACCAAGGTCTCCCACCGGGTCACCGACCCGTGGACCGCGCACGCCCCCATGTCCTTCACCGCCTGACCCGATTCACAGGAGCTCTCCGCTTGAACGCCGCGCCCGCCGACCAGATCCGCCTGCTCGACCTCCAGGCCATCGACTCGAAGCTCGACCAGCTGGCCCACCGGCGCCGGAGCCTGCCCGAGCACGCCGAGATCGACAAGGCCACCGCCGACCACACCGCGCTCAAGGACCTCGTCGTCGCCGCCGAGGCCCAGAAGGGCGACACCGCCCGCGAGCTGACCAAGGCCGAGCAGGACGTCGAGCAGGTCCGCGCCCGCGCGGCCCGCAACCAGCAGCGCCTGGACTCCGGCGCGATCACCTCGCCGAGGGACCTGGAGAACCTCCAGCACGAGATCGGCTCGCTCGCCAAGCGCCAGGGCGACCTGGAGGAGGTCGTGCTGGAGATCATGGAGCGCCAGGAGAGCGCCAAGAGCCGGGTCGAGGAGCTGTCCGCCCGCCTGGAGCACTCCACCGTCGTCCTCACCGAGGCCGAGGGCCGCCGCGACGCCGCCTTCGCCGAGATCGACGCCGAGGCCGACAAGGTCAAGCGCGACCGCGAGACCATCGCCGCCGTCATCCCGGCCGACCTGCTGAAGGTCTACACCAAGCTGCGCGAGACCCAGGGCGGCGTCGGCGCGGCCCGCCTCTACCAGCGCCGCTGCGAGGGCTGCCGCACCGAGTTCTCGATCACCGAGCTGAACGCCATCAAGGCCGAGCCGGCCGACAAGGTCGTCCGCTGCGAGAACTGCTCGCGGATCCTGGTCCGCACCGCCGACTCGGGCGTCTGATCCGGTGGCGGCGCGCTTCATCGTCGAGGCGGACGGCGGGTCCCGGGGCAACCCGGGGCCGGCCGGCTACGGCGCGGTGGTCCGCGACGGGGACACCGGGCAGATCGTCGCCGAAGCCGCCGAGTTCATCGGCCACGCCACCAACAACGTGGCCGAGTACAAGGGCCTGATCGCCGGCCTCAAAGCGGCCCGGGAGCTCGACCCGGACGCCTCGGTGGACGTCCGGATGGACTCCAAGCTGGTCGTCGAGCAGATGTCCGGGCGCTGGAAGATCAAGCACCCCGACATGCAGCCGCTCGCCGCCGAGGCCCGCGCCGTCCTCCCGCGCGGCCGGGTCACGTACACCTGGATCCCGCGCGAGCGGAACAAGGACGCGGACCGGCTGGCCAACGAGGCGATGGACGCCGGCAAGGCCGGCCGCCAGTGGGAGCCCCGGAAGCCCGCCGCCTTGGCAGCCTCCTCCGCTGACGCCGTCGCGGACGAGCCGCCGCTGGAGACCGCCACCCCCAAGGCCGGCTGGGCCGCCCCGGCCGACCTCGGCACCCCGACCACCTTCGTCCTGCTGCGCCACGGCGAGACCCCGCTCACCCCGGAGAAGCGTTTCTCCGGCAGCGGCGGCAGCGACCCGGAGCTCTCCGACAAGGGCCGCTGGCAGGCCGAGCGGGCCGCCGAGGCGCTTGCCGCGCGCGGCAGCATCCAGGCCGTCGTCGCCTCCCCGATGCGCCGCACCCGGCAGACCGCCGAGACCGTCGCCGCCAGGCTCGGCCTGGAGGTCCGCTACGAGGACGGGCTGCGCGAGGTCGACTTCGGCGACTGGGAGGGCCTGACCTTCGCCGAGGTGCGGGAGCGCTACCCGGACGACCTGTCGGCCTGGCTCGGCTCCGCCAAGGCCAAGCCGACCGGCAGCGCCGAAAGCTTCACCACCCTCACCCACCGGGCGGGCGTCGCCCGGGACAAGATCATCGCCCGGTACGCGGGGAAGACCGTGCTGGTGGTCTCGCACGTCAGCCCGATCAAGACCCTGGTCCGGCTGGCGATCGGCGCCCCGCCGGACTCGATGTACCGGATGGAGCTGAGCGCCGCCTCGATCTGCGCCGTCCAGTACTACGCGGACGGCAACGCCTCGCTGCGGCTGCTCAACGACACCTCGCACCTGCGCTGACCCGGCCGGGGCAGCCGGTCAGTGCACCTCGGTGACCACCACGTCCAGCTGCCACGGCTTGCGCGCGGTGCCCTCCGCCGCCAGCTCCACCCGGTGGCCCAGCTCCAGCAGCGCGTCCATCAGCTCGCCGGGCGTCTTGGGCTCGGCCCCCGCGACCAGCAGGTCCCGCACCAGCCGCCCCTTCGTCGCCTTGTTGAAGTGGCTGACGACGGTGCGCTTGCCGTTGCGCTCCTGCAGCACCCGGACGGTCGCCGTACGGGAGGCCACCTCGCCGGCTGGCTTCCACGCCGCCGCGTACGCGGAACTGCGCAGGTCCAGCACCAGGCCGTCGGCCACCTCCGGCAGCACGGAGGCCGTCGCCCCGCGCCAGTACGTCCCCAGTGCCCCAAGGCCGGGCAGCTTCACGCCCATCGAGCAGCGGTAGGACGGGATCCGGTCGGAGATCCGCACGGCGCCCCAGAGGCCGGAGAAGACCAGCAGCGAGCGCTCGGCCCGGTCGTACGCGGCAGGGTCCAGGGTGGCCAGCCCGAGGTTGTCGAACAGCACCCCGGTGTACACCTCGCCCGCCGGGCGGGCGCCCGCCGTCCGCAGGCCGGCGTTCTTGGCGATCTCCCCGCGCAGCCCGGGGGAGAGGCCCAGCACCTCGGCGGCGGCGTCCTCGTCGCCCCGGCAGAGCCCGACCAGCGCGTCCAGCACCGCCCCGCGGGCCGCCGTCAGCCCGGGCAGCGACAGCCCGTCCAGCTCCACCGGCCCGCCGTCCCCGGACCCGGCCTTGCCCTCCGAGGGCGGCAACAGCACCAGCACAGCGGACTCCTCAACAATTTGTGGCGGACGAACCCCGCCACCCTACTGCGGCCGCACCCACCCCCAGGGCCACGCACAGGGGCGAGTAGTACCGGACGTTCAGCCGCCGGAACCGGTCCGACCGCTCGGACAACTGCCCGAACAGCACCGGCCCGCCGACCCCGCGCGCCAGCAGCACCCCGGCCACCGCCCGCACCCCGGCCCGCCGCACCCGCTCCGGCCCCACCGCCGGCAGCACCCCGGCCTCCGCCCCGACCAGGTACGCGGCCGTCCCCAACAGCCCCGCCACCGCGACGCACGCCGCCGCCGGCGGCACCCCCTCCCCGGCCCCCACCACGGTGTCCGCGAACTCCTCCGGCGTCCGCAACGGCCACGGCGTCACCGCCCACACCGCGTGCAGCGCTCCCATCGCCGCCAGCGCCCCCGCGACCACGTCCCCGGTCGCCCGCACCACACCGCTCATCGCTCGCATCCCCTCACCCGACTCCACGTGCCCCCACCGTACGAGTCCTCACACCCGGCGCCGCGGCCCACCACCCCGGCGCCCGATCCGGTGGGAACCGACCTCGGCGGCCTGCTCTCGGCCATCGCCCGCCCCCGGGCGAGCCTGTTCGGCGGCGACGCCTACCCGGACCTGTGGTCCAAGGCGGCGGCCCTCGGTCAGAGCCTGGCCCGCAACCACCCGCTGATCGACCGCAACAAGCGCACCGCCTTCGAGGCGATGCTGCTGTTCCTGGACTACAACGGCGAGCCGTACGCCGACCCGCACCCGGACGACGCCGTGGCGTTCATGCTGCGGCTGGCCACCGGTGGGTACGACGACGCGGTCGCACTCGCTGCGAAGGATCTGAGGTCGCTGCTCGGGCGCTGATCCCCGCCCGGGCGCCGGGGCCCACGGCGCGTCCGGCGGGGGCCTCCGTCCGGAATCACCCGATTCGCCCTACGCTGCCTCCATGCCTCGCCGAAAACTGCGCGTCAAGGCCGCCGACTCCGCCCGGATCAACACCGAGCTGACCGAACTCCGCACCCGCCTGGAGATCCACACCGAGTGGCCGGAGGCCGTGCTCGCCGAGGCGGAGGAGGCGGCCGAGCGTCCCCGGCTGCCCGAGCACGACGCCACCGACCTTCCGCTGTTCACCGTCGACCCGCCCGGCTCGCGCGACCTCGACCAGGCCATGCACCTCACCCACCGCGCCGGCGGCGGCTACCGGGTGTACTACGCGATCGCCGACGTCGCCGCCTTCGTCCGCCCCGGCGGGGCGATCGACACCGAGGCCCGCCGCCGCGTCGAGACCCTCTACTTCCCGGACCACCGCGTCCCGCTGCACCCCACCCGGATCTCCGAGGACGCCGCCAGCCTGCTCCCCGGCGAGCCCAGGCCCGCCCTGCTCTGGCAGCTGGACCTGGACGCCGACGGCGCCGTCGTCCTCGCCGACCTGCGCCGCGCCCTGGTCCGCTCCCACCGCCGCCTGGACTACCTCGCCGTCCAGCGCGCGGTCGAGCTGGGCGGCGCCGACGAGCAGCTCGCCCTGCTCGCCACCGTCGGCCGGCTGCGCGAGGAGCAGGAGCGCGCCCGTGGCGGGATCAGCCTGCCGGTGCCCGAGCAGGAGGTCGAGGAGACCCTGCACGGCTACGTCCTCGGCTACCGCGCGCCGAACCCCGCCGACGGCTGGAACGCCCAGATCTCCCTGCTCACCGGCATGGCCGCGGCCGAACTGATGCTGGACGCGGGGGTCGGCCTGCTGCGCACCCTGCCCGCCGCGCCCGCCGGCGCGTACGAGCGGCTGCGCCGGATCGCCGCCGCCCTGGACGTGGAGTGGCCACAGGCGCTCCCGTACCCGGAGCTGATCCGCTCCCTGGACCCGGACGTCCCGCTGAACGCCGCCTTCCTCAACGCCTGCACGGGCCTGCTGCGCGGGGCCGGCTACCACGCCTTCGACGAGTCCCGCGGCCTGCCCGCGCCCGCCGAGCCGGACCACGCGGCCCTGGCCGCCCCGTACGCGCACTGCACCGCCCCGCTGCGCCGGCTCGGCGACCGCTTCGCGCAGGAGGTGTGCGCGGCGGTGGCGGCGGGGGAGGACGTGCCGGACTGGGCACGGGAGGCGCTGCCGGCCGTTCCGGCGCTGATGGCGCGCGGGGACCGCCGCGCGGGGGAGGTCGAGCGCGCCTGCGTTGACCTGGTGGAGGCGGAGCTGCTGGCGGGCCGGGAGGGCGAGGACTTCTCCGCGGTGGTCATCGACGTGGACGAGAAGCGGCCCGCCGCCGGCACCGTGCAGCTGCGCGACCCGGCCGTCCGGGCCCGCTGCGAGGCGAAGGCCGACGGCGAGGCGGGCCGGCTGCCGCTCGGCCGGGTGATCGACGTCCGGCTGACGACGGCCGACCCGGCCACCCGGACCGTCCGCTTCGCGGCCGTGTAGCGGGCGGCGCGCCACCCGTACGGTCCGTCCGGTCTCCCCGGCCGCGGCGCGCGGTGGGAAGATCGGTCCGTGCCCGAAGCCCTGCCCCCCACCGCCGCGCCCGAGCTCGCGCCCGGGCGCCGCCGCCGGCTGCTGGTCCTCGCGATCTGCTGCCTGAGCCTGTTCATCGTCGGCCTCGACAACACCGTGGTGAACATCGCCCTGCCCGCGATCCAGCGGGACCTGGACGCTCCGGCGTCCGGGCTGCAGTGGATCATCGACGCCTACACCCTGGTGCTGGCCTCGCTGTTGATGCTGTTCGGCTCGGTGGCGGACCGGTTCGGCCGCCGCCGGGTGTTCCAGACCGGGCTGGTGTGCTTCGCGCTGGGCTCGCTGCTGTGCAGTCTGGCGCCGAGCCTGGAGTGGCTGGTGGCGTTCCGGGCGCTGCAGGCGGTGGGCGGTTCGATGCTCAACCCGGTGGCGATGTCGATCATCGCCAACACCTTCACCGACCCGAAGGAGCGGGCCCGGGCGATCGGCGTCTGGGGCGGAGTGGTCGGCATCTCGATGGCGCTCGGCCCGCTGCTCGGCGGCTTCCTGGTGGACGGCGCGGGCTGGCCGTCGATCTTCCTGATCAACGTCCCGGTGGCGCTGGCCGCGATCCTGCTGACCGCCCGCTTCGTCCCGGAGTCCCGCGCGCCCCGGCCGCGCCGGCTGGACCCGGTGGGGCAGCTGCTGATGGTCGTGCTGCTCGGCTGCGGCACCGCCGCGATCATCGAGGGCCCGGCCAACGGCTGGACCTCCCCGCTGATCCTCACCCTCGCCGCGACCGCGCTGGCCGCGCTGGCCGCCTTCCCGCTCTGGGAGCGGCGGGTGGCGGAGCCGCTGGTGGACCCGCGGTTCTTCGCCAGTGCGCCGTTCACCGGGGCCACCGTCACCGCGGTCTGCGCCTTCGCCGCGCTCGGCGGCTTCCTCTTCCTCAACACCCTCTACCTGCAGGACGTCCGGCACTACGGCCCGGTCGAGGCCGGCCTGTGGACGCTGCCGATGGCCGGGATGATGCTGGTCTGCGCACCGCTGTCCGGACGGATCGTCGGCAGCCGGGGCCCACGCCTTCCGCTGGTCGCGGCCGGGCTGGGCCTCGCCGCGAGCGGGCTGCTGCTGACCCGTCTCACTGCCGACTCCCCGTCGGGGCTGCTGCTGGTCGCGTACGCGCTGTTCGGCTTCGGCTTCGGCATGGTCAACGCGCCGATCACCAACGCCGCCGTCTCGGGGATGCCGCGCGCCCAGGCGGGCGTGGCAGCCGCGGTCGCCTCGACCAGCCGTCAGGTCGGCCAGTCGCTGGGCGTGGCGGTGATCGGCACGGTCGTCACCTCGGCCGTGGTCGGCCCGCTCGCGGTCGGCTTCGCCCCGGCCAGCCACGCCGGCTGGTGGATCGTGGTCGGCCTCGGCAGCGCGATCCTCGTCCTGGGCCTGGTCGTCACCACCGCCTGGGCGGGCGGGACGGCCGCCCGGGTCGCCGCCCGCCTCGGCGGTGAGCCGGTGGCCGTCCGGTCCGGTGTACGGGAGGCACCGCCCGAGCGGCTACGATGACCACTACGGCGGAAGAGCCGGCCGGGCGGTCGCGACGGGTCACCAGACCCGCCGAGGAACGTCCGGGCTCCACAGAGCAGGGTGGTGGGTAACGCCCACCCGGGGTGACCCGCGGGACAGTGCCACAGAAAACAGACCGCCCACCGCTTTTGGTGGTGGGTAAGGGTGAAACGGTGGTGTAAGAGACCACCAGCGACCGGGGTGACCCGGCCGGCTAGGTAAACCCCACCTGGAGCAAGGTCAAGATCGGTGCCTTCGGGCGCCGTGCGCGAGTGTTCGAGGGCTGCTCGCCCGAGCTCGCGGGTAGACCGCACGAGGCTGTCGGCAACGGCAGCCCTAGATGGATGGCCGTCTCCCCGGGCCGCGCAAGCGACCCGGGTGACAGAACCCGGCGTATAGGTCGACTCTTCCGTCGCCGGTTTGAGAAGGGCCCCCTGATCTGCAACTTCGCAGGTCAGGGGGCCTTTTCATGTCTCGAAGAGCTGTAACCGCTTGCTGACTCTTCGTGCCTGTTGCGGCCTGTTCCTGGGTGTGCTGTGGCGATCGTGTGGCGGTGAGAACGGTCGAAGCAGCTGTCCAGGAGTCCCCGGTAGCCTCGTTGCGGCTAGCCGGCCAGCGCCTCCCCGAGCAGCGCGTACGGCCGACCGGTGAGCTGGCGATGCAGCGTCTCGGTGCGGGATCGGATCAGGCCCTCACGGTAGGCGGCCGGCAGCCGCCCCCACACCCCGGACGCCATCTCGGCAGCACCGGTCGGGTCGCCGTCGACGCGCAGGCATGCGGCGGTGTCCACTGCCAGCAGGGCTCGCGCCATTACCGACGGAGAGTCCGTGAGCGCCAGGGCGTCCTCCTGCGCCTGGTAGGCGCTGCCCGTGTCGCCCAGCAGCGTGTACGCCTGCGACAGGTGCACGAGGTGCTTCTGCTCGGGGTAGCCGAACCAGGTGTCGGCCGCCTCGGCGCCGTCCAGGCGCTCCGCCAGATTCCGCGTGTCGTCCACCGCCCGCCGGGCCCCTTCGAAGTCGCCGGAGGCTGCCAGAGCCCGCGCGGTGACGGCCGCAGCGAGTGCTCCGGCCGCCGTCGGGCCGCTCCCCGCCTCCCGCCGGGCCTGCTCGGCGATCCGAGCGGCCGCGCCAGGAGCGCCGTAGTTGAGCGGGACCATGGCGTGCCGGGCCAGCACCCACGCGATCATCCGCTGATCACCGGACTCCCGCGCGGCCTGCTCGGCGGTGGCGAACCAGCGGTAGGCGTCGCGCTGGTCACCGCGGTCGTGCTGGACGATGGCCACCAAGCCCGCGATGCCTGCCGCCGTCCGGGCGAGGTCCGCACGGGTGCGCGCCGGGTGAGGTCGGTTCAGCACCTCTCCCAGCAGATCGAGATCACCCATCATCTCGGCCAGCACCGCCTCCGGTGCCCGGCCACGGTAGCCGCCCCGGTGCCGCTCGAACGCCGACTCCAGGTAGGCGAGATCACCCTCTCCGGATGGCCTGAGCGCTGCGGTGATCCCCTCGTGGGCCTGTGCGATGCCGGGCAGCGCGACGAGGCCGGTGGCTGCTCCTATCCCTGCTCCGATGAACTTCCGCCTGTCCACGCTGTTGCCCTTCGTGCTGCGCTCACTCCGGTACCGCCGGGAGGCGGCGGCGGCCTCGGCCACCTGGCCCACGGTCAGACCGTAGGCGTCGGCGATCCCCTGGTACGAGGGTTTCTGCGGAATTCGCTTCTCGGTTTCCCACCGCTTGATGGTCTCCCAATCGCACCACTCGCCACTTGCGGCGGCGACTAACTCTGCCTGCTCGGCGCGTGTCTTCTTCGGGTACGCCTCGCGGATCTCCCGCAGCAGTCGGCCGATCCCGTCCGGGCTGACACCGCTCACAAGTGGCCTCTCGATCGAAGCTGACAGCGCATCAATTCTGGCCCCGTTGGCGGACCCCTGCTGGAAAATGCACCCCTTCGTGGCCCCTCTCCTGCGGCATGCCCGCGCCGTTCAATAACTAACAGCCGCCCGGCGGGAGGAATCACCGATCCCCCTCGGCTCCATGGAGGAGCGCCGGGCGGCCCCTGACCACCGGAGGCCGCCGTGACGACGAGGATGACGCTGCTGCGCACGAAGCACGGCCCGACCCAGGCCGGCACCGCCTTGGTGGCCACCGCACTTGACGTGCCCGCCATGCAGCGCCGCCGCTGCATGCGGCACATGCCCTGCGCCCCCGAGTCGGCGAGGAGTGCCCGACACCTGGTCCAGGAGAAGCTGACCGATTGGGGCCGTCTCGATCTGCTGGAAGATGCTCGGCTGATCGTCTCGGAACTGGTCGGCAACGCAGCCCGGCATACCGGTTGCACCCGGCTGTGTGTCGCACTCGGCCTGGACGGTGACCGGCTTCGACTGGCGGTCCGCGATTCGTCACGCACCCTGCCCGCGGTCATCAAGACCGGGGTCACCGAGACGTCCGGGCGCGGCATGGGCCTCGTCGACAGCATCGCCAACCGCTGGGGCGTCGACGAAGCCCCGTTCGGCAAATGGGTTTGGGCCGAGATCGGTTGACCCCACCAAACGCACTGCGGCAGGTGGGCCAGCACGGCATCACATCGACCGAATACCGCTCAGATAAGGAGGGAACACGTGCATGACCTGATCGCCAGCCCGTTCCTGGACGAATACCTCTTGGTGCGCCCCGGTGGCCGGGGTGGTCTCCGGCTCCCGCAGGCCGACTACGAGGAGCTGCGCGCCCACAACCCCGCTCAGGCAGCTCCCTCGTGGCTCGCGGACGCCGTGCGCGCCCAGTGGGCCGACCTGGACGTGACCGGTCGTCCTGCGGGTGACGTCCTGCTGGTCCGGCAGCCCTCCACGTGGGGCTACTCGCGAGCCAGCTGGGAGATCAACCTCGGCTGCAACTACACGTGCAAGCACTGCTATCTCGGGCTCAAGGTCAACTCGGGCATGCCGCTCACGGACAAGCTCACCTGCCTGGGCATCATGGCCGAGGCCGGCGTCCTCTGGCTCCAGATCACCGGGGGCGAGCCCACCGTGGACCGGGACTTCATGCCTTCGTATCGCCGCGCGTTCGAGCTGGGCATGATGATCACCGTCTCCACCAACGCCTCGTTGCTGTGGCGGGAGAACCTGCTGGAGATGTTCCGCGAGTGCCCGCCCTACCGGGTCACGGTGTCGATGTACGGGGCGAACAAGGCCAGCTACGACGAGCTGACCCAGCGGCAGGGCGCCTGGGACCTGTTCATCCAGGGCATGAACGCCGGCCGCCGGGCCAAGCTGCCGCTGCGGATGAGCATCATCGTCACCGAGGACAACGCCGCCGAGGAACAGGCGATGATCGACCTGTGTGAAGGCTGGGGGCTGGAGTACAACGTCTTCACCAACATGACTCCGACGATCTACGGCGGGGCGGAGTCGCTGACCGCGCAGTCCAAGGAGCACCTGCGGATGCGCAAGCCGTTCGGCGGCTGCAACGCCGGACACACCTTCTTCCACACCGACCCACACGGGCTGGTGTCCATCTGCAAGATCGGCCGTGACGACCAGATCAGTCTCCCCACCGAGGGGATCAACGGCCTCGCCCGGCTCGGCGCCATCGCCGACCGCCTCATGCTTCGCACCGGTGGATGCTCCGGCTGCCAGCTCTCCGGCGCGTGCACCGTCTGCCGGCCGCTGGCCAAGCACTACCAGGAGGCGAAGGCACCACTCGCAAGTTACTGCCAGCACGGGATCAAGAAAGCAGGGTGACATGACCGCTGTAGCTGTCGAACTCTCCCCGAGGCGTCCGCTCCCGGACGACGGCCCGGCCCAGCGCCTGCCGTACCTCACGCGGCCGATCGCGGCCCCGACCCCGCCCGTCACCGAGATCATCGCCGTCGGCGACCTGGACGACGTCATGGACAGCGTGAAGTGCTCGTGCAACGCGGGCGACGACAACCCCCACTGAACCACCCGCTGATCGCACCTGATCAGTAGTGCGCAGGCCCCGGCGCTCTCCGCGTCGGGGCCTGAGCCGTGCGGGGCTGGCGAGTAGGGTGCGGGTATGGATCTGCGCTGGGACTTGCTGCGCCCCGTGATGTGCGTCCCGTATTTTCCGACGCTCGGGCCGCTCCATCCCGAAGCTGTTTCCGCTGAGCTTCTGGCCGAGGTGTTCGCCGTCGCCGGTACCGGAGAATTCCTGCCACACGACAAGGACCGGCGGTGGTCCGACCACAAGGACGAGCATGTCCTGCTGGACGCCGTCGTTCAGGACCAGGCCCGCACGCTGATCCCCACCATCACCGGTCGCGGCATCCTGCGCGTCCATCTCTACGGCGCCCGCGAGCACCGGCAGGAGGCCGAGGAACTGGCCGCCAAGCTCGCCGCCGGGCGCGACGCATCCAAAGCCCGTGTGGTGTGGTTCCAGGACACCGCCGCCCCAGTGGCCGCCTCTACCCGCGTGCAGCTCCGTACCTTCGACCAGGACGCACCAGCCGTCGAGGGAATCGATGCCCTCGACCAACAGCCCGAAGCCATCCGGACCACCTTCCCCGAGTTCGCCGAGAAGCTGGCCGGCGAGGGCTTCGTGTTCCTGCACTCCCGGATCGACAGCGTCGGCCCCGTGCTGGTCGCCGTCCAGGACGAGCGCGTAGTAGGCGCAATCGGCCCCATGGAGACCATGGCCGACCCCAACGGCAGGCGACGACTCCTCCCGCAGTACTTCGGTGTTCTGCCGGAATACCGCAGCCTCGGCCTCGGGCGGCTCCTGTGGCGCGCGGCGATGCACTGGGGCAAGGCGCACGGCGCCGACTACCAGCTCTTGCAGACAGCTGCCGGGGGCGCATCCGACCGGCTGTGCCAGAGCGAGGGCCTGGCCGACCTCGGATTCGTCTGCACCACCACCGTCTGACGAGAGCCTCACGACGGTCGAGGAGCCGCTGAAGAGGCCAAGTGAGCGGCGGTCGCCGAAGGTGTGGCGATTGCGTGGCGATCGGACCGCCGGGAACGACGTTTCCGCAGGTCGCTGCCGGTGCGGAGACTGTTCCCGGCGTACAGGCCGACTCTTCCGCCCCCTCCCCGCCCGTGTCCGGGCGGGCCGTGCACCCGCTATGCGGGGTGCGCGCCGACGGCGTCGCGGATCTGCTCGCCGAGGCCGCCGTTGATCCGGGCGCAGTTGGCGCAGCAGAAGAACATCCCGGCCACTTCGACGCCGTGGCCCACGATGCGGACGGAGCACTGCTCGCAGCGCGGCGCGAGCTTCTCCATCGCGCACTCGAAGCTGTCGAAGGTGTAGGTGTCGCCGGTGACCGTCTTGATCTCGAAGGCCAGCCAGTAGTCGTTGCCGCAGGTGACGCAGATGGCCATGGCGGCCGTCTCCTTCCAGTGGGGCCGCCCTCGACGGGGCGGCTGCTCCCAGTGTCGAAGGCCCGGTCGGCGGCGGCCACCCGGCGGGACTGTTCAGACCCGCTACCGCCGGGAGAGTTCCTCCAGGGCGCGGACGGCGCGTTCGGCGTCGTCGGCGGTGACGAACAGGTGGTCGTGGTGGAAGCCGGCCACCACGTTGCAGCTGATCCCCTCCTCGGCGAGCCGCCCGGCCACGGCCGCGGTCAGCCCGACGGCCTCCAGTGCCGAGTGGATCTGCAGGGTGATCCAGGCCGCCACGTACTCGTAGCGCAGCCCGAGCGCGTCCGCCTCCTCCTGGGCGACCACCACCGTCACCCCCTCCGGCTCGGCGACCGTCACCACCGGCCGCATGCCGGCGGGCACCTTCGCGGGGAGCGTGCAGTACACGTACCGCCCCGGGTTGAGCAGCGGGCGCATCCCGCGCAGCAGCGTCGCAAGGTCTCGTTCTCCGGCCATGCCCGCCACCGTAGCGGCTGGACGGGCCGGCTGGTGAAGCCTGAGGAACCGTGTCGGGGGCCGGCGGTGGCGGGTCGGCGGTGTGTCGGCGAACCGTTGACGAGCGACAGTCACCGATATATCGTCGAACTATCGAGACAGTGACTCGACTGTTTCGGAGAAGGGTTCGTCAGAACACAGGAGGTGGGCGCCATGCGCTCAGGAATGCGATTTCGCGGAGAGGGCCCCGGCGGCGGTCGCCGGCGCGGGCCGGGGCCGGAGTTCGGGGGGATGCCCGGGGAGGGCTTCGAGGGCCGGGAGGCGTTCGGCGGGTTCGGCCCGCCGTTCGGCGGCGGCGGCCCCGGCCGGCCGATGGGCGGCCCGTTCGGGCACGGCTTCGGCGGGTACGGCGGTCGGCGTGGTGGCCCGCACGGGCGGCGCGGCGGCCGGGCCCGGCGCGGTGACGTCCGCGCCTCGCTGCTGGCGCTGCTCAAGGAGCGGCCGATGCACGGCTACGAGATGATCGCCGAGATCGGCGAGCGGACCGGCGGGGCCTGGCGGCCCAGTCCGGGCTCGATCTACCCCAACCTCCAGCTGCTGGAGGAGGAGGGCCTGATCACCGCGGAGGAGGTCGGTGGCAAGCGGCTGGTCTCGCTCACCGAGGCGGGCCGGGCCGAGGCCGAGGCCGGGCCGGCGGAGCCGTGGGCCGAGGCCGGCCGGGAGGTCGACTGGGAGGCCGTCCAGGAGGTCGGCCAGGCGCTCGCCGCGGTCGACCAGGCGATCCGGCAGGTCATGGCGACCGGCACCGAGGCGCAGCGCGCCAAGGGCCTGACCGTACTGACCGAGGCCCGCAAGAAGCTGTACCTCATCCTCGCCGGGGATGACTGACCGGCCCGGGGGGACCGGCCGGCGCGGAGGGAGCGCCACCGGCACGACGGGCGGTGCCGCTGCTCAGGGGCGGACCAGGAACAGCGCCACGCTGACGAGCAGCAGCACCGCCCAGCCGAACCAGAGCCAGCCGTCGGGCCCGATGACCACGCTGTAGAGGCAGACCACCAGCAGCAGCACCCCGGTGACCGCGGCGACCTGCCGGTTGTGGTGGGCGACCGCCCGGGAGCGGTCCCTCGGGTGCCGTACCGTCCTCGCCATGCCGACCTCCCGGGGGGAGCGCGGAGGAAGGAGGCGGACGGCCGTCAGGCGGAGGCCTTGGCGGAGGCCGCCTCGTCGTACTCGTAGCGCCAGAACCAGCTCAGGCCCCGTACCTGCTTGGCCCGGACGTACACCAGTGTGCGCGCGGGGGCCTCGCCGTGCGCGGGGACCGGGACCTTGTACTTCTTGGGCACGCCGAGCATCGGCCCCAGCGGGATGGGAAGGATCCGCCCGTCCAGGGGGCCGCCGACGAATTCGGTGTCCGCGCTCTTCATCCCTCCAGGGTCTCACCTCCGCGGGGGTGGCCCGGGGTGACCGGGAACACCCCCGGTGGGAGGGGGAACGGGAGGCCTGGTGAGGGCCGCGTGCCGGGAGTGTGCCCGGGGTGCGCAGGGAAGTGTGACCGGAGAGGCACCGCCCCCGGTCATCCGGAGGCCCCGCGCACCCCTATCCTTTCCTGTACGCCCTCGGGGTTCACCCGGGTCAGCGGGCCCCGTACGGGCCGGGCGAGGCGCGGATCCGCGTGCCCTCCGGCCGACTTGGCGCGGACAGCGTGCTGCCGCGACTGCGTACCGTGACCCGGGCGTCGGCCGTCCGGTGACCCCGGGCCACGGCCGACAGGGCGCGGACGGCAGGGCCGAGCACCCCGGGAAGCAGCGGGGGGCGCCGTGCGTTGCGTCGGAGTGGTACGTCGAACGCTGTGTCGCACCAGGCACGGCAGTTGCGCGGAAGGGGCCCGATGGAAGCCGGCGGCAGGTGGACGACCTGGTGGCAGAAGCGTGATCGTCAGCGGGCCCGGGCGGGGGGCCCGGAGGGACCGGCCGAAGGGCTGGACCAGCTGCTCGGCGCCGCGCGCGCCGGATTCCCGCTCGCCCCGGCCGCACACCCGGCCGGCTACCGCTGTTCCTGTGACCGGGTGGCCTGTCCGGCCCCGGCCCAGCACCCGGTCTCCTTCGCCTGGCAGACCCAGGCCACCACCGACGCCGAGCAGCTCTCCCGCTGGCTCGCCCGCGACCCGCAGGCCAACTTCATCACCGCCACCGGCCGGGTGCACGACGTGCTGGACGTCCCGGCGGAGGCCGGACGGCTGGCGCTGGAGCGGCTGACCGCGCTGGGCGTCGGCGGCCCGGTCGCCGCCGTCGGCGAGGACCGCTACCTGTTCTTCACCGCCACCCGCGGCACCCCGCAGGACGAGGACGAGTGGTGGCCGAGCGCGCTCGACTCCACCCCGGACACCATGTCCGAACACCCCGGCCTGCGCTGGCACTGCCGCGGCTCGTACACCCTGCTCCCGCCGGCCGCGCTGCCGGACGGCTCCCGGGTGCGGTGGCTGCGCGGGCCCGAGCAGCCGCTGCCGGACCCGCTGCGCGTCCTGGACGTGCTGACCGACGCCTGCACCGAGGTGGGCGCCGTCGCCGAGGAACAGTGGTTGATCGGCTGATGCACCCACCGGGTGGGGTCACGGCAGGGTGAGGATCTCCGCGCCGTCCGCCGTGACCACCAGGGTGTGCTCGAACTGGGCGGTGCGCTTGCGGTCCTTGGTGACGACCGTCCAGCCGTCCGGCCAGATCTCGTAGTCGTAGGTGCCCAGGGTCAGCATCGGCTCGATGGTGAAGGTCATGCCCGGCTTGATCACCTCGGTGGCCCGCTCGCTGTCGTAGTGCGGGACGATCAGGCCGGAGTGGAACGAGGTGTTGATGCCGTGTCCGGTGAAGTCCCGCACCACGCCGTAGTCGAAGCGCTTGGCGTAGGACTCGATGACCCGTCCGATGACGTTGATCTGACGGCCCGGCTTGACCGCCTTGATCGCCCGGTTGAGGGATTCCCGGGTGCGCTCGACCAGCAGCCGGGACTCCTCGTCCACGTCGCCGACCAGGTAGGTGGCGTTGAGGTCGCCGTGCACCCCGTGGATGTAGGCGGTGGCGTCGATGTTGACGATGTCGCCGTCCTGCAGCTCGGTCGAGTCCGGGATGCCGTGGCAGATCACCTCGTTGATCGAGGTGCAGACGGACTTGGGGAACCCGCGGTAGCCGAGGTCGGACGGGTAGGCGCCGTGGTCGCACATGTACTCGTGGGCGACGGCGTCCAGCGCGTCCGTGGTGACGCCGGGGGCGATGAGCTTCGCCGCCTCCTCCATCGCCCGGGCGGCGATCCCGCCCGCGATCCGCATCTTCTCGATCGTCTCGGCGGTCTGCACCTCGGGCCCGGTGTACGGCGCCGGCGCGGGCCGCCCGACGTACTCGGGGCGCGCGATGTGCGCCGGGACCTTGCGGGTGGGGGACTGGATGCCGGGTACGAGAGCCATGGCCGCGAGTCTAGTCGGCGGGCATCGCGGCGCCCGGCCGGTGCGCGGTGTGCAGGGCGGCCCGGGGCGGGGAATGATCGGTAGCGACCCGACCCCTGAACGTCAGCCGTCTGAACGGGAGAGCGCCATGCCCCTCGGATTCCACCGAAAGCCGACCGGCAAGCCCGGCGAGTGGTTCTACTGCATCAAGCACAACAAGGTCGAGGAGGGCCCGGAGTGCCCGGCGAAGGACCGCCTCGGGCCGTACGACAGCCCCGAGGAGGCCGCCCAGGCGCTGCGCATCGCGGACGAGCGCAACCGGGAGTGGAGCAACGACCCGCGCTGGAGCGACAAGCCGGAAGACCGGGCCGAGTAGCGTCACGCCGTGGCGGCCGCCTCCCGCTGCACCCGCTCGTGCTCGGCGCGGACGGCGGCGGCGTGCGGGTCGGTCCGGTCGTCGTAGGCGAGCAGCCGCGGCAGCGCGGCGGCGACCGCGAGGACGGCGACGACGCAGGCGACACCGCCGGCCCAGACCGCGGCGCGCACGCCGACCAGCCCGGCCATCGTGCCGGCCCGCACCTGGCCGAGCTGGGGGCCGACGGAGTAGCTGAGCATCTCCACCCCGGCCATCCGGCCGCGGACCTCGTCCGGGATCGACTGGTTCCACATGGTCGACCGGGCGAGCCCGCTGATCTGGTCGGCGCCGCCGGCCAGGGCCAGCCCGAGCAGCACCAGCCAGATGCTCCCGGACAGCCCGGCGAGCGCCATCGCCGCACCCCAGCCGACGGCGGCGGCCACCAGCAGCCGCCCGTGCCGGTGGATCCGGGACGTCCAGCCGCTGGTCGCGCCGACCAGCAGGGCGCCGACCGCGGAGGCCGCGTACATCGGGCCGAGCGCCCAGTCCGCGCCCAAGTCCGAGGCCAGGAAGGGGAAGACGGCCACCGGATAGGCGAACAGCATGGCGCAGAGGTCGATCGCGTAGGTGCCGAGCAGGTCCTTGCGGCTCCAGGCGTACCGGACGCCGGTGAGCACCGCCCGTACCGACGGCCGCTCGGCGCCGGTGGGCGGCGGGACGGCCCCGATCCGGACGAGCAGCAGCAGCGAGGCGACGAAGGTGAGCACGTCCAGCGCGTAGGCGGTCTGCACCCCGGCGAAGGCCACCACGACGCCGGCCAGTGCCGGCCCGGCCACCGAAGCGGCGTTGTGGTAGAGGGACTTGAGGGCGAACGCGGCGGTCAGGTGCTGGTGCGGGACGATCCGCGGGGTGAGCGAGTCCAGCGCCGGGCGCTGCAGGCCGTCGGCGGCCGCGACCAGCGCGGCGACCAGGTAGATCGGCCAGAGCAGCGGGTGCGGCAGCAGGGCGTTGAGCAGCAGCAGCCCGGCCAGCAGACCGAGTGCGGCCTCGGAGCGCAGCACCAGCTTGCGGCGGTCCAGGGCGTCGGCGAGGGCGCCGCCCCAGAGGCCGAAGACGATCAGCGGGAGGAGTTCGACGGCGCCGACCAGGCCGACCGCGAGGGAGGAGCCGGTGAGCTCCTTGATCTGCATCGGCACGGCCACCAGGGTCAGGAAGCTGCCGAAGCTGGTGATGCAGCCGGAGGTCCAGAGGTAGCGGAAGTCGCGCGAGGCACGCCAGGGCGCCAGGTCGGGCGTGAGCGAGCGCAGCAGCGTCCGGGCCCGCCCGGGTTCGGTGGTGTGCGGAGGTTCGTCGACGGTCACGAGCCGTCATCCTGCGGTGGCGGCGGCCGGTCCCGCAAAGGGTTTTCGAAGGGTTTCCGAGCGGCGGCGCGTTGTGTACACATGGAGCATTGCGTGTGCTTGGGCGCATGACGCAGCCGTTGCCCGTGGAGTCGATCCGCTCGGCTTCAACACCACCGCACTCGTGTCGCAGCCCGAGCGTCGACGCCTGCGCATGGGCGACTACCGGGTCGTCTGCACGATCGACGACGGACAGCTGGTGGTGTGGATCGTCCACGTCGGCCCCCGTTCCACGACCTACACCACGTGATGACGCAGCGTCGGTGAACAGCCGCGCGTGATCGGGACCTACCAGCGGCTGATCGCGGGGGCGGAGGTCAGGCGGGCGGCGAGGGCGGCGAGGCGGTCCAGGGGGGAGCGGCGGGCGGGGAGCTGCCCGGCGGCGGTGCTGACCAGGTGTTGGGCGAGGTCGAAGGGCTCCTCGGCGGCGGTGCCGACGGCCAGCCGCTCGTGGGCGAGCCCGCCGAGGTCGCCCGGTTCGGCGGGGGCCGCGCCGTCCAGCGCCAGGACGGTCGCGCCCTGCCGGCGGGCGTCGTGCACCCGTTCCAGCAGCGGGGCGCCGGCCGCCCCCGGGGCCACCACCAGGACGGTGGCGCCGCGCCCGGCCGCGGCCAGCCGGCGCAGGTCGTGCGCCAGGTGGGCCGGGGCGCCCGCCGGGGGGTGGTGCCGCAGCAGGGTGGGCGCCAGCCGGGGGACGGCCGACCAGGCGGCCTCGTCCTCCAGGTGGGCGGCCAGGTGCCAGGGTTCGTACGCCTCGGTGCCGACCAGCAGCAGTCCGCCGGCCCCGCGCCGCTCCACCGAACGCCGCAGCGATCCGGCGAAGCCGCCGACGGCCTCCAGCCAGCCCGTGCCCGTCAGTCGCTCCCGGAGTGCCGAAACTCTCACCGCGTCCATGCGGGCCAGGATGTCGCGCGGGGCCGGAGATTTGGCAGGATCGGCCCATGACTTCCCTCGATTCAGCGACAAACCCGGCCCACGAACTGCCGGACGTCTCGCAGCTGGTGGTCGGCGTCCTCGGCGGCACCGGCGACCAGGGGCGGGGCCTCGCCCTGCGGCTGGCCAAGGCCGGCCAGCAGGTGATCATCGGCTCCCGCGACGCCGCCCGGGCCGAGGCCTCGGCCGCCGAACTCGGCCTCGGCGTGCGCGGCGCCGACAACGCCACCGTCGCCCGGGAGAGCGACGTGGTGATCATCGCGGTCCCGTGGGACGGCCACGCCGCCACCCTGACCGCGCTGCGCGAGGAACTGTCCGGCAAGATCGTCGTCGACTGCGTCAACCCGCTCGGCTTCGACAAGCAGGGCGCGTACGCGCTGAAGCCGGAGGAGGGCAGCGCCGCCCAGCAGGCCGCCGCGCTGCTGCCGGACTCCCGGGTCACTGCCGCCTTCCACCACCTCTCGGCGGTGCTGCTGCAGGACGAGTCGGTGGAGGAGATCGACACCGACGTCATGGTGCTCGGCGACGAGCGGGCCGCCACCGACGTGGTGCGCGCCCTGGCCGCCCGGATCCCCGGCATGCGGGGCATCTACGCGGGCCGGCTGCGCAACGCCCACCAGGTCGAGGCGCTGGTGGCGAACCTGATCTCGGTCAACCGCCGCTACAAGGCCCACGCGGGCCTGCGGATCACCGACGTGTGATCTGCAGGCCACTGTGTCGACCTCACCTCAGGGGTCTGTCGCCGAAATCTCGCCCGCCCCGGGCGGACGACGCGATCTCGACGACAGACCCCTGGGCCCGCTCCGGAGGTGAGGTCGGCGACAATGGGTGGCGGCCGCGACCCGGTCGGCCGCACCCGTTCTAGGAGCCTTCCGCCATGCCCCGCACGTCCCTGCTCGCCCTGATCGTCGTCGTCCTCGCGCTGGCCGCCGCCGTCTTCTCGCTGGTCCAGGGCTTCTGGCTGGGCCTGATCTGGCTGCCGCTGGCCGGTGTGGCCAGCAACGTGCTGTGGCTGAACCGCCGCCGGGCGAAGATCGCCGACGCTGCTGCGGCGGCTCAGCAGGGCTGACCGGGCGGCGCCGGTGCCGGTCGGCGCTAGTTCTTCCAGAAGCTGAACAGGTACCGGCCGAGCGTCGCGTAGTCCTGGTCCACGCCGAACAGGTTCATCAGGCCGTGGACGATCCCGAAGAAGAACGAGTTCACCTCGGGCTGCCACAGCAGCGCGAACACCGCGAGCATCCCGTACGGCGCGAACGGCTCCACCGCGCGCCGGGTCTTGTACGACAGCCAGGGCTCGACGATGCCGTAGCCGTCCAGGCCGGGCACCGGCAGCAGGTTCAGCACCGCCGCGCTGATCTGGAGGAAGCCGAGGAAGCCGAGCGCGCCGGAGAACGGCGAGATGGTCAGCTCGTAGCCGTTCCAGAACGCGTGCACCGTCGGGTCGTCCAGCCAGCCCGCACCGATCGGGATCAGCAGCGCCGCCGCGATCAGCAGATTGACCAGCGGGCCGGCCGCCGAGACCAGGCTGTGCTTGAGCCGGCCCTGGATCCGGTGCCGCTCGATCCAGACCGAGCCGCCGGGCAGGCCGATGCCGCCGAGGATCACGAAGACGATCGGCAGCACGAAGCTGAGCAGCACGTTGGTGTACTTCAGCGGGTTGAGGGTGAGGTAGCCCTTGGCGCCGACGGTGATGTCGCCGCCGTGCAGCGCGGTGCGGGCGTGGGCGTACTCGTGCAGGCAGAGCGAGACCATCCAGCCCGCGACGACGAACAGGAACACCCCGAAGGACGCGTTGCCGTAGCCCGCGTACACCGCCCAGCCGGAGGTGCCGAGTATGGCGAGGAGCACCCAGAACACCGGGCTGATCCGGCGGTCCTCGCTGCGGGAGCGCGGCGTGGCGGCGAAGGTCATGGTGTGGGTGCTCCGTGGGCAGAGGGAACGGGTGGAACGGGTCGGCCCCGATCATGCCGGGCGGGCCGGTGAGCGGACAAGCCGCTCCGGATGAACGTCCGGCCGTCCGGCCGCGTTCCTCGGCAGGCCTCCGCGGTCCTTCCGCGCGGACGGGGCACGGAACAATTGTGCGTCCCCATCGCCGCCGATCGACCAGAATGGTCCGGTGCACTACGGGATCCTCGGGACGACCACGGCCCACCACGACGACGGCACCCCGGTGCCCCTCGGCGGCGCCCGGCTGCGGGCGCTGCTGACCGCGCTGGCCCTGCGGCAGGGCCGCCCGGTGCCGGCCGAAGTGCTGGTGGACGAGGTCTGGGACGCCGAGCCGCCGCAGGACTCCTCCGCCGCACTGCAGACCCTGGTCGGCCGGCTGCGCCGCACCATCGGCCGGGACGAGATCGGCTCCGGCCCGGCCGGCTACTGGCTGACCGGCCCCGCCACCGACCTCGCCGACTTCCAGCGGCTCACCACCGAGGGCCGCCGCGCGCTGGACGCCGGGGACCACGCGCTCGCAGCCGAGCGGCTGCGCGCCGCCCTGGCGCTCTGGCGCGGCCCCGCCCTCGCCGACCTGCCGGACCGCACCGGCCCGGGCACCCGGTTGGAGGCCCAGCGGGACGAGGCCCGCCGCCACCGGATCACCGCGGACCTCGGGCTCGGCCGGGCGGCCGAGCTGGTGGCCGAGCTGGCCGAGCTGTGCGAGCGCCAGCCGCTGGACGAACCGCTGCAGCTGCTGATGATCCGGGCCCTGCACGCGAGCGGCCGCACGGCCGAGGCGCTGCGCCACTACGAGCGGACCAGGCGTGCCCTGGCCGATGAGCTCGGCGTCGACCCCGGGCGTCAACTCCAGTCCCTCCACGCCGAGTTGCTCGCACCGGTGGCGCAGGCGGTACCGGAGCCCGGTCCGGCCCCGGCACCGGCACCGGCCCCGGCGCCGAAGCCGCAGCCCGCCGCCCAACTCCCGCGAGCCACCGGCAATCTGCGCGGCCGGCTGACCAGCTTCGTCGGCCGCGAGTCCGATCTCGCCTCCCTGCGCGAGTTGTTGACGGACCGCCGGCTGGTGACCCTGACCGGTCCCGGCGGCTCGGGCAAGACCAGCCTCTCGGTCGAGGCCGGCCGGGCCGAACAGGCCTCCGGGGCCTGGCCGGACGGCGTCTGGGTGGCCGAACTCGCCCCGCTGGAGAGCCCGGAGGCGGTGCCCGCCGCCGTGGTCTCGGCGCTCGGCCTGCGCGAGATCGTGCTGCACAGTGCCAGCATGGTCGCCGAGGTGATCGAGAAGCGCGTCGAGGACCCGCTGCGCCGCCTGGTCGAGCACTGCGGGCACCGCCGGATGCTGCTCGTCCTGGACAACTGCGAGCACCTGATCCAGGCCGCCGCCGACCTCGCCGACGCGCTGCTCGCCGAGTGCCCCGGGCTGACCGTGCTGGCCACCAGCCGCGAGCCGCTGGGTGTGCCCGGCGAGACGGTGCTGCCGGTGGAGCCGCTGCCCGACCCGGTCGCGCTGCGGCTGTTCGCCGAACGCGCCGCCGCCGCCCGGCCCGGCTTCGACCCGGCGGGCGATCCGGAGGCCTGCGCGGAGATCTGCCGTCGCCTGGACGGGCTGCCGCTGGCCATCGAACTGGCCGCCGCCCGGCTGCGGGTGATGACGGCACGCCAGATAGCCGACCGGCTGGACGGCCGGTTCGCGCTGCTCACCGCGGGCAGCCGCACTCTGCTGCCGCGCCAGCAGACCCTGCGCGCGGTGGTCGACTGGAGCTGGGACCTGCTGGGCAAGCGGGAGCGGGCGGTGCTGCGCCGGCTCTCGGTGTTCGCGGGCGGCTGGCAGCTGGAGGACGCCGAGGCGGTCTGCGCCGACGGCGTCGACGTGCCGCCGGGGGAGGTCGCCGACCTGCTGCTGTCGCTGGTCGACAAGTCCCTGCTGGTCGCCGACCTGGACGGCGCCAGCCTGCCGCGCTACCGGATGCTGGAGACCATCCACGAGTACGCGGCCGAACGCCTCGCCGCCTCCCCCGCCGAGCGCGCCGCCACCGAGGCCCGCCACCTGGCGCACTTCCGCTCCGTGGTCGCCGGCTCCGACCTGCACATCCACGGTCCCCGGCAGCTGTACTGGCTGACCGTGCTGGAGCGCGAGCAGGACAACATCAGGGCCGCGCTGCGCCGCGCGGTCGACCTCCGGGACGAGGAGCAGGCGCTCACCCTCACCCTCGGCATGAGCTGGTACTGGTCGCTGCGCAACTACAGCCTGGAGGCCAGGAGTTGGTACAACGCGGTGGCCGCGCTGGGCCCGGACCCGTTCGGTCCGGACGCCCCGCCGCCGGTGCCGCTGGAGCGCACCGTGCTCTCGTACGGCCTGCCGATGCCGGAGGGGGTCGTCGAGGAGGCCCGCCGACTGCTCGCGATGTACCGGCTGATCGGGCTCTTCGAGGGGAACCTGGAGGTGCTCGGCGACCCGCAGGCCGTCGAGGTGGCCCAGCGGCTCCTGGACGTCTACACCCCGGAGCTGCCGCAGGCCTACCGCTTCCCCGGTCTGATGCGGGTCTTCGGCGCCTTCCTGGCCGGCCGGCTGGACGTGATGAAGGACCTGCTCGACGACGCGGTCGCGGGCTGCGAGCGCCACGGCGACGCCAACGACATGGCGTTCGTCCTGCAGCTCCGGGCCAAGATGATGAACGACTGGCCGGGCGGGGAGGAGCAGAGCGTCCGGGACGGCGAGCGCTCCCTGGAGCTGTACCAGCAGGCCGGCAACCTCTGGGGGATCTCCCAGGCGCTGTCCGCGCAGGGCGAGTCGCTGGCGAATCGGGGCGAGCCGGAGGCCGCCGCCGCCGCGTACGAGCGGGCGATCGAGCTGGCCGAGGAGCTGGGGGCGCCGCAGGAGGTGCCGATGCTGCAGGTGAACCTCGGCAACGCCCTGCTGGAGGTGGACCTGGAGCGCGGCGAGCGGATCGTCCGGGAGGCCCTGGCCTCCCTCGACTCCCCGGGCACGAACCAGTCCAGCACCGGCGCCTGGCTGTTCGGCTACCTGACGCTCTGCGGCGTGCACGCCCAGCGCGGCGAGTACGCGCAGGCGCTGGCCGAACTGGACCGGCTGCGCGAGGCGAAGCTCGGCTTCTTCGCGCCGAGCGTCGTCTCGGGGCTGCTCAGTTCGGCCCGGGGCTGGATCGTGGCCCGGGCCGGAGACCCGGAGCAGGGGCTCGAACTGATCCGCGAGGGCCGGCGGACGCTGCGGTCGGTCACCACGGCCTCCGGTTTCGTGGAGCAGATGACGGTCATGATCGTGCCGGCCGTGGTCGGGGTGCTGCGGGAGTTCGCCGCCCGCGACCGGGACCTGGAGCGGGCCGGGCTCGCGGCGCTCCTGCTGGGCGCGCACAACGGGCTGAACGGCCCGAAGGGCGGCTACCTGGACCGCGTCGAGCGCGAGCGGGCGGCCGTGGCCCTGCGGGACATGCTGGGCGACGCCGTGTTCGAGGAGGCGTACGCCCGCGGCGTGGGGATGACGCCGGACCAGACCCAGGCCCTGCTCTCGGAGTTGATCGACTAGGGCCTGCCCGGCAAGATCCGCCGGACAGCCCTAGCAGGTGTCCGGTCGGGAGGCATCGAGTAGGTGTGGGCACGGCGGCCGGTGCCCGTCCCCTGGTCACCGGCCGCCGGGCCCGTACGACGGCCGGCGCCTGTCCCGGGCGCCGGCCATCCCGTCCGTCGGCCTCCCCCGAAGGGAGGCGGGCCGACGGTGGTCCGCAAGGTCAGGTCCGCTTGCGGAAGCGGGCGACCGCGAGCGGGGCGAAGATCGCGGTCGAGGCCGCGGACCAGATCAGCACCACCATCACCGGGTGGGCCACCGCCCCCTCCCCGTTGAGCAGCGCGCGGGAGGCGTCGGCCAGCGCGGACAGCGGGTTGACCTTGGTGAAGGCCTGCAGCCAGCCCGGCATGGTGCTCGTCGGCGCGAAGATCGAGCTGCCGAACTGCAGCGGCATCAGGACCAGCATGGAGACGCCCTGGACGGCCTGGGCGCTGCGCAGCGACATGCCCAGCAGCATCGAGATCCAGACGATCGACATGCCGAACACCAGCGACAGGCCGATCGTGGCCAGCAGCTCCGGGATTCCGGTCTTCAGCTCGAAGCCGAGGATGAACGCGAAGGTCAGCAGGATCGCCGAGGAGAGCAGGGCGCGCAGCGTCTCCGCCACCATCTTGGACAGCAGGACGGAGGCCCGGCCGATCGGCAGGGTGCGGAACCGGTCCATCACCCCGGTCTGGAAGTCGGTGTTCAGCCCGGTGCCGACGGCCAGCGCCAGTGTCATGCCGGTCTGCCCGAGCAGGCCGGGGATCATGAACTGCTTGTACCTGTCCGGGTCGTCGGCGAAGATCGCGCCGCCGAAGACGTAGACGAACAGCACGGTGAAGATGATCGGCATCAGCACGGCGTCGAACATCGACTCCGGGTCGGCCTTGATCCGCATCAGGTTGCGGCGGGTCAGCGCGCCGATGTGGCGCAGGGTGGCGGCCAGGCCGATGCGGTCCTCGGCGTGGGTGTCCCCGGCCCGGGCGGGGGCGAGCGTGGCGGTGGTCATGCGACGGGCTCCTTGACGAGGTCGGCGGCGGCCGCGGTGGCCGCGTCGGCGGTGGGCTTGCCGGTGATGGCGAGGAAGACCTCGTCCAGGCTGGGCACCTTGGTGTCGATGCCGGCGATCGCGAAGCCGCGTCCGCCGAGCACCCCGATCACGGTGGTGAGCTGCTGCTCGTCGACGAGCGGCACCGCGAGCAGGCCGTCGTCGGGGGAGAAGGTGGCGGAGCGGATGCCGGTCTCGTGCAGGCAACGGGCCATCTCCGGCAGCTCGGCCGGGTGGGCCGGGCGGACCTGGAGGATCTGGCCGCCGACCTTGGCCTTGAGCTCGGCGACGCCGCCGTTGGCGATCACCCTGCCGCGGTCGATGACGGTCAGCTCGTTCGCGAGCTGCTCCGCCTCCTCCATGTACTGGGTGGTCAGCAGCACGGTGCTGCCCTCGGCGACCATTCGCTGCACCTCGTCCCAGACCTCGTTGCGGGTGCGCGGGTCCAGGCCGGTGGTGGGTTCGTCCAGGTAGAGCACCCGGGGGCGGCCGATCATGCTGGCGGCCAGGTCGAGGCGCCGGCGCATGCCGCCGGAGTAGGTCTTGGCGATCCGCTTGGCGGCGTCGGTGAGCGAGAAGCGCTCCAGCAGTTCGGTGGCGCGGGCCTTGGCCTCGCGGCTGGAGAGGTCGAGCAGCCGGCCGATCAGGTAGAGGTTCTCGTAGCCGGAGAGCAGTTCGTCGACGGAGGCGTACTGGCCGGTGAGGCCGATCGTGCGGCGCAGCTGCTTGGGCTGGCGCAGGACGTCGTAGCCGCCGACGAAGGCGGTGCCGGCGTCCGGCTTGATCAGGGTGGAGAGGACCCGTACCAGGGTGGTCTTGCCGGCGCCGTTGGGGCCGAGCAGGGCGAGGACGGTGCCTTCGCGGACGGTGAGGTCGACCCCGTCGAGGGCCTTGGTGGCGCCGAAGTGCTTGACGATGCCGTGGACCTCGACGGCGTTGCCCGCGGCGCTTCCCCGGTCGTTCCGGGCGGTGGCGATTCGTGTCATGCCTTCAGGTTGTCCGCCCCGGCTGTCAGCCCCCTGTCAGCGCGGAGGCGGCCCGGACGGCCCGCTGCCAGCCGGCTGTCACGCTGCTGTCACGGGTCGGCCGGGCATGACAGCGGCCCCGCTCCGGCGTGCGGAACGGGGCCGTGCGCGTGGCATCAGTGGAAGCTGTGCTCCTCCGCCGGGAAGGCGCCGCCGCGGACGTCCTCGGCGAACGCCCGGGCGGCGTCGCCCAGGACGGTCCGCAGGTCGGCGTACTTCTTGACGAACTTCGGCACCCGCCCGGCCGTCATGCCGGCCATGTCGGTCCAGACCAGGACCTGGGCGTCGGTGTCGGGCCCGCCGCCGATGCCGACGGTCGGGATCGCCAGCTGCTCGGTGACCTGGGCGGCCAGCTCGGCCGGCACCGCCTCCAGCACCACCGAGAAGGCGCCCGCCTGCTGGACGGCCTTGGCGTCGCGCAGCAGCTGGTGCGCCGCCTCGTCGCCGCGGCCCTGGACCGGGTAGCCGCCGAAGGCGTGCACGGACTGCGGGGTGAGGCCGATGTGCGCCATCACCGGGATGCCGGCCTCGACCAGCAGCTCGATCGAGCGGGCGCTGCGCTCGCCGCCCTCCAGCTTGACCGCGCCGACCCCGGCCTCCTTCATCAGCCGGGCCGCGTTGTGCATGGCCTGCGCGGGGGACTCCTGGTACGAGCCGAACGGCAGGTCGGCGACGATCATCGCCCGCTTGGTGCCGCGGACGACGGCGGCGGAGAGCATCACCATCTGATCCATGGTCACCGGCACGGTGGTCTCGTAGCCGAGGTGGCAGTTGCCCGCCGAGTCGCCGACCAGCAGGACCGGGATGCCGGCCTCGTCGAACACGCCCGCGGTCAGGGCGTCGTAGGCGGTCAGCATCGACCACTTCTCGCCGCGCTGCTTGGCGGTGGCGAGGTCGCGGACGGTGACGCGGCGGTTGGTGACCCCGCCGTAGAGCGTGGCGGTCGACGCCTGGTTCTGGGCAGGCGAAGGCGAAGAAGCGTTCATGGAACGGGCTCCTGAAGGGTTGTCGTCTCGTGGCGCCGTGCGGCGTCCCCGGATCACCTCCATGCTTGCACGCCCCGGCGCGGGCGCAAAGAGGGGTGCGTGCGTCCCGGTGTGCTCCGTGCCACACCCGTCGGGCTTTGCCGTGTTTTTACGAAACGGACTCGTCTCGTATCGTATTCCCCGCTACTCTGGTGCGGGGGGTTACGAGACGTCTGCGGTTCGGAATTCGCGCCTCGGAATTGCCCGCCAGTGCCACGCCAACACGGACGGGAAAGACCATGACCACCGCCGCTGCGCCATCACGCGTACCGGAAGCCATCCACCGTCGGCGCTGGGCGATCCTCTGCACCCTGGTGCTCGCCCTGCTCGTCGTCGTGCTCGACAACTCGATCCTCAACGTCGCGATGAAGACCATCGCAACCCCCGCTCCGGTCGGCCTCGGTGCCACCCAGAGCGACCTGGAGTGGTCGATCAACTCCTACACCCTGGTGTTCGCCGGGCTCCTCTTCACCTCGGGCCTGCTCGGCGACCGCTTCGGCCGCAAGCTCGCACTGCTGGCCGGCATGGTGGTCTTCGGGATCGCCTCGCTGCTGTCCGCGATGGCCGGCTCGCCCGGTGAACTCATCGGCTTCCGCGCCCTGATGGGCGTCGGCGCCGCGCTCGCGATGCCCGCCACGTTGGCGATCATCATGAACGTCTTCGAGCGTTCCGAGCAGCCCAAGGCGATCGGCATCTGGGCCGGCGCGGTCGGCCTGGCCATCGCCATCGGCCCGATCACCGGCGGTCTGCTGATCGAGCACTTCTGGTGGGGCTCGGTCTTCCTGATCAACGTCCCGGTCGTGATCGTCGCGGTGATCGCGATGGCGATCCTGGTGCCGGAGTCCAAGGACCCCAACCCGGGCAAGCTCGACCCGGTGGGCGTGCTGCTGTCGATCATCGGCCTGGTCGCGCTGATCTACGGCATCATCAAGGGCGGCGAACTGGCCGACTTCACCGCCGCCGAGGCCTGGGCGCCGACCCTGGTCGGCGTGGTCGCGCTGGTCGCCTTCGTCTGGTTCGAGCGCCGCACCGCGTTCCCCGCACTGGACGTCACCTGGTTCCGCAACAAGGTGTTCAGCGCCTCCGTGGTGGTCGTCGGCGTGATCTTCTTCGCGCTGATGGGCGTCTCGTTCTTCGGCGTCTTCTACATCCAGAGCGTGCGCGGCTACAGCGCCCTGCAGGCCGGTCTGCTGATGCTGCCGCTGGCCCTCGGCCAGCTGCTGTTCGCGCCGCGGGCCCGGCTGGTGGTCGACCGCCTCGGGGTCGCCCCCACCGCCGCCGGCGGCATGCTGCTGGTCGCGCTCGGCTTCGTCGGCTACACCGTGCTGACCGCCAGTACCCCGATCTGGGTGCTGATGGTGCTCGGCCTGGTCATGGGCACCGGCATGGCGCACGTCATGCCGCCGGTCACCGTCGCGATCATGGGCTCGCTGCCCCGCGAGAAGGCCGGCGCCGGCTCCGCGGTCAACAACACGTTCCGCCAGGTCGGCGGCTCGCTGGGCGTCGCCGTGCTCGGCGCGCTGCTCTCCACCGTCTACCGCGACGGGATGGCCGACACGCTGACCCACCTGCCCGAGAACCTGCGGGACAAGGCCGGCGAGTCGCTGGAGGCCACCCTGGCCATCGCCGACCGGATCCCGGGCGGCGCGGCGCTGATCACCCCCGCGAACGACGCCTTCATCCACGCCATGCACGTGGTCGCCGGGGTCTCCGTGGGCATCTCGGTGGTCGGTGCGCTGGTCGCCTGGTTCCTGCTCCCGCGCCGTACGGCCGCGCCCGGCGGCCCGGCGGGGTCGGCGGAGCCGGCGGGCGCGAACGCCGAGCAGCGCGACCAGTCCCGGCAGGCCGCGGCCGCGGACGCCTGACCGGCGGACGCCCGCTGACCGGCGCACGTCCACGGAGGTCTGCCGACGCCCGCGGACGTCCGGACGGGGGCCGGAACGGCCCACGGCCCAACGGCCGATGACGACTGAGTGACAATGGCCCTGCCACCCCGAAACACGCCAGGGGTGGCAGGGCTCGGTCCGGCGGGCCCCCGCCCGCCGTACGGACCGCCCACGACACCGACGGCGCCCGCGCGCCCGGGGACAGCGAGGGAGAACAGCGGGGATGAAGACGGACACCCCGACCGCCGACACCGGGCAGGCCTGCGCCGCCGTACGCCGCGGCCGGCCGCGCAGCGAGGCGGCCGAGCAGGCCATCATCGCCGCGGTCGTGGACCTGATGGCCGGCGGCACGACGCTGTCCGAACTCACCATCGAGGGCATCGCCACGGCCGCCGGCGTCGGCAAGGCCACCATCTACCGGCGCTGGCCCAACAAGGAGGCCCTGCTGGTCGACGTGGTCGGCAAGCTGGAGGTCCCGATGCCGGAGCCGACCGGCGCCAGCGCCCGGGACGACCTGATCGAGATGATCGACTACATGCGCCGGCGCGGCCTCGCCAAGCGCACCCGCTGGGTGCTCAAGGCCGCCCTGGGCCAGATGCACAGCCTCCCCGAGCTGCACAACGCCTACCGCGAACGGGTGATCAAGCCGCGCCGCGAGGCCGGCCTGGCCCTGATCCGCCGCGCCGTGGACGAGGGCGTGCTGCGCGCCGACCTCGACCTGGAGCTGCTCGGAGACCTCCTGATGGGCCCGATCCTCTACCGCAGCATCCTGTGGGACGACTCCGACCTGGATGACCCCGACCTGGCCCGCACGATGGTCGACTCCCTGCTCGAAGGCCTCTCACCGCGTTAGTGCCGATACTGACCACCTCGGACGTGGCCTGGCTCACCAAACCGGGCCACGCCGGAACCCGCTCCGAAAGCGTGACGTCTGTCCCGGCATAGGCTGAGCCGGGAATCCGATCGAACCGGCACCAGTCCGGCCCTGCGCCCGTACCCCGCGGGCCGGACTCCGGACCGGCAGACGGCACGAGCGAACGGAGCCACGAATGGCGCAGGCGGACAGGACCGAACGGATCGCGGCCCCCGGCGGAGCCGACGACGCGGCCCCCGCGGCCCGCCCCGGCGGCTTCCTCGGCCTGCGCACCTGGGGCCGCGACGCCCGCGGCGCCACCACCTGGCGGCGCGGCCTGGTGGTCGCCGCCCTGGCCGTGCTCACCGCCGCGCTGCTCGCCTTCCACGCCGAGGTGCCCAACGGCGTCGGCAACCTCGGCAGCCTGCTGGAGACCTTCCTGCCCTGGCTGGGCCTGGCCGTCCCGGTGCTGCTGGTGCCCGCGCTGCTGCGCCGCTCCGCCACCGCGCTGCTCGCCCTGCTGCTGCCCGTCGTGCTCTGGGCCAACCTGTTCGGCGGCCTGCTGACCGACAAGAACGGCGGCAAGGGCGACTGGACGGTGGTCAGCCACAACGTCGCCGCCGGCAACACCGACGTGCCGGGCACCGTCCGCGGGCTGGTGGCCTCCGGCGCCCAGATCGTCGCCCTGCAGGAGCTGGCCGGCACGGCGCTGCGCTCGTACGAGACCGGGCTCGCCGGGGCCTACCCGTACCACACGGTGCAGGGCACGGTCGGGCTCTGGTCGAAGTACCCGATCGAGGGGATCTCGCCGGTGGACCTCAGGATGGGCTGGACCAGGGCCTTCCGGGCCGAGGTCAGCACCCCGCAGGGCCCGCTCGCGGTGTACGTCGCCCACCTGCCCTCGGTGCGGCTGAAGGCCGAGGGCGGCTTCACCGTCGACCAGCGGGACGTCAGCGCGCAGGCGCTCGGCGACGCGATCCAGGCCGAGCCGGTCAAGAAGGTGCTGCTGCTCGGCGACCTCAACGGCACCATGAACGACCGCAGCCTGGCGCCGGTCACCTCGCAGATGCGCTCGGCCCAGGGCGCCGCCGGGGACGGCTTCGGCTTCAGCTGGCCGGCGTCCTTCCCGATGGCCCGGATCGACCAGATCATGAGCAAGGGCGGGCTCAAGCCGGTCGACTCCCGCACCCTGCCCCGGGACGGCAGCGACCACCTCGCGGTGGCCGCCACCTACCGGTACTCCTCGTAGCCTCAGCCGCGGCGCCAGCGGTTGGTGATCGGCAGGCGCCGGTCCCGGCCGAAGTTCTTCACCGAGACCTTCGGGCCCGGCGGGTACTGGCGCCGCTTGTACTCGGCGGTGTCCACCAGCCGCACCACCCGGTCCACCACGGCCGGGTCGAAGCCGGCCGCCACGATCGCGTCCCGGCCCTCGTCGCCCTCGATGTAGCGGTCCAGCACGCTGTCCAGCAGGTCGTAGTCCGGCAGCGAGTCGGTGTCGACCTGGTCGGGGCGCAGCTCGGCGGACGGCGGCTTGGTGATCGTGTTCTCCGGGATCGGCGGCACCTCGCCGCGCCGCTCGGCCTCCTCGTTGCGCCAGCGGGCCAGCCGGAAGATCAGCGACTTGTAGACGTCCTTGATCGGCCCGAACGCGCCCACCGAGTCGCCGTACAGGGTCGAGTAGCCGACCGCCAGCTCACTCTTGTTGCCGGGCGCGAGCACGATGTGCCCCTCCTGGTTGGAGATCGCCATCAGCAGGGTGCCGCGCAGCCGGGACTGCAGGTTCTCCTCGGCCAGGCCGGTCAGCTCGGTGGCGGCCAGGTAGGCGTCGAACATCGGGGCGATGGGGACGGTCCGGAAGTGCAGCCCGGTGCGGCGGGCCAGGTCGGCCGCGTCGCCCTTGGAGTGCTCCGAGGAGTAGCGGCTGGGCATCGAGACGCAGTACACGTTCTCGGCGCCGATCGCGTCCACCGCGATCGAGGCCACCAGTGCCGAGTCGATGCCGCCCGAGAGGCCGAGGAGCACCGAGCGGAAACCGTTCTTCTCCACGTACGCCCGGGTGCCGGAGACCAGCGCGGCCCAGATCTCGGCCTCGTCCGACAGCCGCGGCGCGACCTCGGCGGTCAGCTTCTCCGCGGGTGCGGGCCCCGGCTCGCCGCCCAGCTCGGAGCGGACCAGGTGCAGGCCGTCGCTGAGCAGCAGGCCGTCGGTGTGGTCGCTGCTGGCGGGCGGCAGGTCGAGGTCCAGCACCAGCAGGTGCTCCTCGAACTGCGGGGAACGGGCGATGACCTCGCCGTCCGCGCCGACCACGATCGAGTCGCCGTCGAAGACCAGCTCGTCCTGGCCGCCGACCATGTTGACGTACGCCAGGGTGCAGCCCGCCTCGACGGCCCGGCGGCGGACCAGCTCCAGCCGCTGGTCGTCCTTGTTCCGCTCGTACGGCGAGCCGTTGATCACCAGCAGCAGCCCGGCCTCGGCCTCGCGGGCCGCGGTCACCCGGCCGCCGTCCTGCCAGATGTCCTCGCAGATGGCCAGCGCGACGTCCACCCCGTGCACCCGGACCACCGGCAGCTGGTCGCCCGGGACGAACCAGCGGAACTCGTCGAACACGCCGTAGTTGGGCAGGTGGTGCTTGGCGAAGCGGGTCACCACCTCGCCCCCGTGCAGCACGGCGGCGCAGTTCTGCGGCGATCCGGCCGGCCGGTTGAAGCGCGGCGAGGCGTGCTCGGAGCGCCCCAGGTAGCCGACCACCACCGGCACCTCGCCCAGCCCCTCGGCCGCCAGCCGCCCGGCCAGCTCGACCAGCGCGCCGCGCGAGGCCTCCACGAACGAACGGCGCAGGGCGAGGTCCTCGACCGGATACCCGGTGAGGGCCATCTCGGGGAACGCGACCAGCTGCGCGCCGGCCTCGACGGCCTGCTTGGTCCAGCGCACCACCTCATCGCTGTTGCGGGCGAGGTCACCGACCCAGGGGTCGATCTGGCTCAGGGCGAGACGGAGATTGGGCATGGCTCAAAGTGTAATCGTCTATCTGACGCAATGTCCCGGCCGGGGGTCGGTCCGGGGGTGGAGCAGGGGGTCGGCACTGCCGTCCCGGGCGATGATCGGCCATGATGGGGGCAGTCGCAGCGAGGGGTCGCCGGGAGGCCTCCGGGGCGTAACACGAGCGTAAAGAGCAGAGGTGAGACTGTCCCCATGGGCAAGCAGCAGCAGTTCGTGCTTCGGACGCTCGAAGAGCGTGACATCCGGTTCGTCCGGCTGTGGTTCACCGACGTGCTCGGGTTCCTCAAGTCGGTCGCGGTGGCGCCGGCCGAGTTGGAACAGGCCTTCGAGGAGGGCATCGGGTTCGACGGCTCCGCGATCGAGGGCTTCGCCCGGGTGTACGAGTCCGACATGATCGCCAAGCCGGACCCGACGACCTTCCAGATCCTGCCGTGGCGCTCGGAGACCCCGGGCACCGCCCGGATGTTCTGCGACATCCTGATGCCGGACGGCTCGCCGTCCTACGCCGACCCGCGGTTCGTGCTCAAGCGGACCCTGGAGAAGGCCTCCGACCTGGGGTTCACCTTCTACACCCACCCGGAGATCGAGTTCTTCCTGCTGAAGAACCTGCCCGGCGACGGCACCGCGCCGATCCCCGCCGACCAGTCCGGCTACTTCGACCACACCCCGCGGGGGGTCGGCCACGACTTCCGCCGCCAGGCGATCACCATGCTGGAGTCGATGGGCATCTCGGTGGAGTTCTCCCACCACGAGGGCGCCCCCGGTCAGCAGGAGATCGACCTGCGCTACGCCGACGCGCTGTCCACCGCCGACAACATCATGACCTTCCGTCTGGTCATGAAGGAGGTCGCGCTGGAGCAGGGCGTGCACGCCAGCTTCATGCCCAAGCCGTTCTCCGAGCACCCCGGCAGCGGCATGCACACCCACGTCTCGCTGTTCGAGGGCGACCGCAACGCCTTCCACGAGTCCGGCGCCGAGTACCAGCTCTCCAAGGTCGGCAGATCCTTCATCGCCGGCCTGCTGAAGCACGCCGCCGAGACCGCCGCCGTCACCAACCAGTGGGTGAACTCCTACAAGCGCATCTGGGGCGGCTCCCAGCGCACCGCCGGCGCCGGCGGCGAGGCGCCGTCCTACATCTGCTGGGGCCACAACAACCGCTCGGCGCTGATCCGGGTGCCGATGTACAAGCCGGGCAAGCAGGGCTCCACCCGGATCGAGGTCCGCTCCCTCGACACCGGCTGCAACCCCTACCTCGCCTACGCCGTCACCCTCGCGGCCGGCCTGAAGGGCATCGAGGAGGGCTACGAGCTCCCGCCCGGCGCCGACGACGACGTGTGGGCGCTGTCCGACTCCGAGCGCCGCGCCCTCGGCATCCAGCCGATGCCGCAGAACCTCGGCGAGGCCATCGACCTGATGCAGCGCAGCGAACTCGTCGCCGAGACGCTGGGCGAGCACGTCTTCGACTTCTTCCTGCGCAACAAGCGCCAGGAGTGGGAGGAGTACCGCTCCGAGGTCACCCCGTTCGAGTTGCGCAAGAACCTCCAGGTGCTCTGACGGTCGGTCGAACGCCAGGCGGGCCCGCTCCGGTCGGAGCGGGCCCGTTCTGTTCGTGCGGACGAGTGTCGCCCGTACTCGCTAATCCGTTGAGCCGATCTGATTACTCTGCAGCGGTGCGCACCGTGGCCGGGTGGCGAGGGGACGTATTCAGAAGATCCGTTTTGCGGATCATCCTGGAGTGTCATGCGTACTCGAATCACCACCCTGGTCCTCTCCGGACTGGCCTCGGCCACCCTCGTCCTGGGTGCCGGTCACACGGCCTACGCTTCGACCTTCGTCGAGCACGGCACAGCCTCCGAGTCGGCGGAGGCCCAGGGCGACTGGGTCGACAGCCTCATGCTGCTGGCCCGGGAGGACACCGGCTCCTCCACCAGAACCTGGACCTTCACCGGTCGCAGCATCTCGCAGTCGGACACCACGGAGCCGCCCGCCGCCACCGAGCAGGGTGACCCGGGCCAGGCGGGCGAGGGCGACCCCGAGCGCGGCCAGCCGATGGGCGAGCAGTCGGCGCTCGGACTCCCCATGGGGCAGGGGGCCGGCGGCGAGTTCTGCGACGAGGACGCCCACGGCAACCACGGGCTCCCCGAGTGCATCTGCCCCCCCGGCGAACACGGGGAGCACGGGGAGCACGGGGAGCACGGGGAGCACGGTGGTCACGAGGGCCACGGCGAGCACGGGGAGCACGGTGGTCACGAGGGCCACGGCGAGCACGGCGAGCACGGCGGCCACGAGGAGCACGGCGAGCACGGCGAGCACGGCGGCCACGAGGAGCACGGGGAACACGGCGAGCACGGCGGCCACGGCGGCCAGGGCGGACAGCAGCAGGGTCAGGGCAACGAGCAGAACCAGGGCCAGGGCCAGAACCAGGGCCAGAATCAGGGCCAGAATCAGGGCCAGGACCAGGGCCAGGACCAGGCGCAGGGTCAGGACCAGAGCCAGAACGTCGACCAGAACGTCGCTCAGGACCAGAACGTCGCCCAGAGCCAGAACGGCCAGCAGAGCCAGGGGCAGGACCAGCACGTCGACGTGACCGTCATCGTGCAGAACAACGTCAACAACAACCTCAACAACAGCGCGAACAACAGCGCCGCCAGCACGGCGAACAACAGCTCCACCAGCAACTCGAACAACGCCGCCAACAACTCCGCGAACAACAACGCGCAGAACTCGGCCTCGCAGTCCAACCAGCTGTCCAACCAGCAGAGTCAGACCAACCAGCAGTCCGCGCACAACCTGAACAAGATCAAGTTCGTCGCGGAGGAGCGGCCGTACAAGGCGGTCCACCACGGCGGCTCCGGGCACGAGATGAAGCCCGGACACCACCACCACGGGGAGCTGGCCCACACGGGTGCCCAGGGCACGCCGATCATGCTCGGGCTCTCGGCCGCGCTGCTCGCGGCCGGTGCGGCAGCGATGAGGTTCGGCCGCCGCCGCGCGTGAGCGGCGTGGCTCCAGACGGGCACCGCCCCGGCCGGTCGACGGCCGGGGCGGTGTGCTGTGGGCGTTCGGGGGTCAGCGCTCGCGCAGTTCGGGGGGTGGGGTACGGCTCGGGTCCACCGGCTGTTCCCGGACCAGGCTGCCCCAGACGGCCATGCGGTAGCGCGAGGTGTAAACAGGTGTGCAGGTCGTCAGGGTGATGTATCGGCCCGGCGCGGTGTACGGGGAGCCGGTGGGCACCGGGGCGATGACGCCGACGTCGTCCTTGGAGGTCTCGGGCAGGGTGGCGTCCACCCGGTAGACGTACCAGCGGTCGCGGGTCTCCACGACCAGGGGGTCGCCCGGCTTGAGCTGGTCCAGGTCGTGGAACACCGCGCCGTGGCCGTCGCGGTGCGCGGCGAGGGCGAAGTTGCCCTGCTCCTCCCAGGGCATCGCGGCGGCGTACGGCGTCGTGTAGGCCCCGGCGACGCCGTCCGCGAGGGTGTCCTCGTCGGTGCCGATCTTGATCATCACCTGGTAGCCGGCACCCAGCGCGGGCACGTGCAGGAATCCGATGCCCCCACCGCCGTCGACGGGGGCGGGGGCGGGGGCTGCGGGGCTCGCCGAGTCGGTCGGAGGGGCCGCGGGGGCCACCGGGGCCGCCACCGACCAGCTCTGGCGCAACTGCCCGGCGGCGACGCCCGCGTGCCGGGCGGCCGTGAGGTCGGTCCACCAGAGCGAGTACACGACCAGCAGGGCGAACAGCACGCCGGTGGTGAACAGCAGGTCGCCGAGCACACCGACCGCGATCCGGAGGGGGCGTCGGCGCGGGGACACGGTGGGGGAGCCCTCGCCGAGGGTGTCCTGGCTGGCCATGCGGGTACTCCACCGTGTCCGGGAGCCGGCGGGCAAGCCGACACGCCACGCCGAGCGCCGGGTCGGCCGGTCCGTGGTCGTGTCCGGCGGCGGGTCGCGCGGGCGCGTAACCTGCTAGGGCCTGTCGTCGAACTCCCGTCGTCCGCCCGGAGCATGCCCCGCAGGCGGGGAGTTCGAGGAGGGGCCCTTGGGCTGACGGATGGAGGGGCCGATGGCGGTGGAGGAGCAGCGGGCCGGGAGCCGGGTCAGCCGGCCGGAGAACCGGCTGGTCCGGCGCGGGTTCGGCGACCCGGCGCGGGCGGTGCGGCTGTTGGAGGGCCCCGGACTGGAAGGGCTGGCCGACGACCCGGTGCTGCTGGACGCGCTCGGGGCCACCGCCGACCCGGACCTGGCGCTGCTCGGCCTGGCCCGGCTGCTGGAGGCCGCCGACGACGCGGACCGACGCACCCTGCGCGACACCCTCACCACCTCCAAGCCGCTGCGCGACCGGCTGCTCGGCGTGCTCGGCGTCTCCACCGCGCTCGGCGACCACCTGGCCCGGCACCCGCAGGACTGGCACGTGCTGGTCACCTTCGAACTGCGCGACATGCACCCGGGCCCGGAGGACTTCCGCCGCGCGCTGACCGAGAGCGTCCGGGCCGAGCGGGGCGAGGGCGCTCCTGTCGGAGCCGAGAACGGCCGAGCCGAGAACGGCCGGGCCCAGAACGGCCGAGCGGAGCGGGGTCGGGCCGAGCCCGCCCGCGGTGGCGGCCGCAGCCCCGCCGACGCGCTGCGGATCGCCTACCGCCGCTGCCTGCTCGCCATCGCCGCCCGCGACCTGACCGGCATCAGCGACCTCGCCCGGACCGCCGCCGAGCTCGCCGACCTGGCCGGCGCCACCCTGCAGACCGCCCTGGACCTCGCCGCCGAGCAGGACCCGGACGCCGCCGCGGCCTGCCGGCTCGCCGTGATCGGCATGGGCAAGTGCGGCGGCCGTGAGCTCAACTACGTCTCGGACGTGGACGTGATCTTCGTCGCCGAGCCCCGCGAGGGCGTGGACGAACAGGTGGCGATCAGGGCGGCCACCCGGCTGGCCGCCGCCCTCACCCGGCTCTGCGCGGACACCACCGGCGAGGGCACCATCTGGCCGGTGGACGCCAATCTGCGCCCCGAGGGCCGCAACGGCCCGCTGGTGCGCACCCTGGCCAGCCACCTCGCCTACTACCAGCGCTGGGCCAAGACCTGGGAGTTCCAGGCGCTGCTCAAGGCCCGGCCGGTCGCCGGGGACGCCGAGCTCGGTGCCGCGTACGTCGACGCGCTCGCCCCGATGGTCTGGCAGGCCGCCGCCCGGGACAACTTCGTCACCGACGTGCAGCAGATGCGCCGCCGGGTGATCGACTCCATCCCGGTCACCGAGCTGGACCGCCAGCTCAAGCTCGGCCCGGGCGGGCTGCGCGACGTCGAGTTCTCCGTCCAGCTGCTGCAGCTGGTGCACGGGCGCACCGACCCGGCGCTGCGCAGCGGCAACACCCTGGAAGCGCTGGCCGCGCTCTCCCGCGGCGGGTACGTCGGCCGGGCGGACGCGGCCTCGCTGGACACCGCGTACCGCTTCCTGCGCTCGCTGGAGCACCGGATCCAGCTGTACCGGCTGCGCCGCACCCACCTGATGCCCACCGAGGCGGAGGACCAGCGCCGGCTGGCCCGCTCGCTGGCCGCGCTGATCAACGACGACACCCGCGCCGATCCGGTGGCCGCGCTGCAGCGCGAGTGGAAGCGGCACGCGGTGGAGGTCCGGCGGCTGCACGAGAAGCTGTTCTACCGGCCGCTGCTCGACGCCGTCGCCGAACTGCCGCCGGGCGCGGCCGGGCTGACCCCGGACGCCGCGCGGGCCCGGCTGGAGGCGCTGGGCTACGCGGACCCGGCGGCGGCGCTGCGGCACATCAGTGCGCTCGCCTCCGGGGTCAGCCGCAAGGCCGCGATCCAGCGCACCCTGCTGCCGGTGCTGCTCGGCTGGTTCGCCGACTCGGCGGACCCGGACGCCGGGCTGCTCAACTTCCGGCAGGTCTCCGACGCGCTCGGCCGCACCCCCTGGTACCTGCGGCTGCTGCGCGACGAGAGCGCCGCCGCCGAGCAGCTGGCCAGGGTGCTGTCGGCCGGCCGACTCGCCCCCGACCTGCTGCTGCGTGCCCCCGAGGCGGTGGCCATGCTCGGCGACCCGCAGGGCCTGGAGCCGCGCGGCCGGGCCGCCCTGGAGGGAGAGATCCTGGCCGCCGTCGGCCGGGCCGGGTCCACCACCGCCGCGGTGGCCGCCGCCCGTTCGGTGCGCCGCCGGGAGCTGTTCCGTACGGCCGCCGCGGATGTCCTCGGCCGGCTGGGGGAGGAGCCCGGGGAGGCGCTGGACACCGCGGGGGAGGCGCTGACCGCGCTGAACGCCGCCACCCTGCAGGGCGCGCTGCGGGCCTGCGTGGCCGGCTGGGAGGCGGAGAACGGGGACCTGCCGACCCGGATCTCGATCGTCGCGATGGGCCGCTTCGGCGGCCGCGAGCTGGGCTACGGCTCGGACGCGGACGTGCTCTTCGTGCACGAGCCGCTGCTCGGCTCGCTGGAGGAGGAGGCCGCCCGGGCCGCCCAGGCGGTCTGCCACGAGCTGCGCGCCCAGCTGGGCGCGCCGTCCACCGAGCCGCCGCTGCTGGTCGACGCCGACCTGCGGCCGGAGGGGCGCAGCGGCCCGCTGGTGCGCTCCCTCGCCTCCTATGCGGCGTACTACCGGCGCTGGTCGCACGCCTGGGAGAGTCAGGCGCTGCTGCGGGCCGAGCCGGTGGCCGGGGACGCCGAGCTGGGGGCGCGGTTCCGGCAGCTGATCGACCCCTTGCGCTACCCGGGCGGAGGGGTGCCGGAGCGGGACCTGGTGGAGATCCGCCGGATCAAGGCCCGGATCGAGGCCGAGCGGCTGCCGCGCGGGGCCGACCCGACCACCCACACCAAGATCGGTCGGGGCGGGCTGGCGGACGTGGAGTGGACGGTGCAGCTGCTCCAGCTCCAGCACGGGCACGCGCTGCCGGCCCTGCGCACCACCCGGACCAGGGCGGCGCTGGCCGCGGCCGTGGACGGCGGGCTGGTGCAGCCGCAGGACGCGGAGGTGCTGGAGGCGGCCTGGGTGCTGGCCTCGCGGGTGCGGTCGGCGGTCATGCTGGTGCGCGGCCGGCCGGGGGACAGTTTCCCGGGGGAGGCCCGGGAGCTGGCGGGGGTGGCCCGCTACCTCGGGTACGGGGCCGGGCACAGCGGTGAGCTGCTGGACGACTACCGGCGGACCACCCGGCGGGCCCGGGTGGTGGTGGACCGGCTGTTCTACGGGGTCGGGTGAGCACCCGGCTGCGTCCGGTGCATGCGAAAGGGGCCCCGGTCGGGGCCCCATTCGGCTGTCCGGCTGTCCGCCGCTAGCGGCGGGCGGTGCTGACCGCGGGCTCGCTCCACTGCTCGGGAACGGTGATCGGCTGCTCGGCGGCCGCCTCCCGGGCGGGGACCTGCGGCAGCTTGTAGACCCACTCGTGGTAGATCCAGCGGGCGGTGAGGAAGCCCACCGCCAGGCAGAGCTCGCCCCCGACGGCGTCCATCCAGAAGTGGTTGGCGGTCGAGACGATGACCACCAGCGTGGCGGCCGGGTACATCAGGCCGAGCACTCGGACCCAGGTCCGGCGGGCCAGGAAGAAGATCGCCAGGCCGCACCACATCGACCAGCCGATGTGCATCGAGGGCATCGCCGCGTACTGGTTGGAGACGTGGGCGGCGGGGCCGGAGGCCATCGAGCCCCAGGTGCCGTGGGCCTTCACGGTGTCGACGAAGCCGCCGTCGGTCATCAGCCGGGGCGGGGCCAGCGGGAAGAAGTAGAAGCCGACCAGGGCGATCGCGGTGGTGACGAACAGCACGGTGCGGGCGGCGACGTAGCGGCCGGGGTGGCGGCGGTAGAGCCAGACCAGGACGCCGATCGTGATCACGAAGTGCAGCGTCGCGTAGTAGTAGTTCATCCCGGTGATCAGCCAGCCGACGCCGTCCACGGCGTGGTTGACCGAGCGCTCGACGGCGATGCCGAGGTGCTGCTCCAGGTCCCAGATCCAGCGCGCGTGCTTCTGGGCTATCGCTTCCTGCTCGGGGACCGCGTTGCGGACGATCGAGTAGATCCAGTAGCTGATCCCGATCAGGGCCAGTTCGAACCAGATCCGGGGCCGGGCGGGCGAGAGCCGCTGCGCGCGCACGTGGCCCCGCAGGGCGGCGGTGCGGGACTGGGCGGTGCGGGTGGCTCCGTCGGGCAGGCGGCCTGGGGTGGCCGTCTTCGCTACGGAACCGCCACCGCTGGCCGCGTCGGCGCGCACGGCGTCGCCTCGCTGGATCTCGGTCGGTTCCCCCATGGGCGGCAAGTCTGCCAGACCGCTCGTCGCCGTCTGCTCATCCTCTGGAAGTGGATTCTTCACCGGCTGTCCCCCTTGAGGGCTAGGGGGCGACTCCCACCGGGGTAGGGGGTGCTGGGGGTTCTGGTGCGTACCGGTGGGACGGGCATACGTCCCATTGTCACGCCCGTCGCTCCGAGGGAGTAATCGGGGTGGCCGGAGCGGGCTCCGACCTGGATGTTCCCGCGACGAAACCGTTTCTGCATCTTGCTGAAACATATTGCAGGCCGCTAGCTTCCTGGGAAAATCGATCGCCCCTTCCCCTAAGGGAGCCCTCAGTGGCCGATGCCCCGCTCCGCCCCCGACGGAGCAGATCCCTGCGCAGGCCGGGCCGTACGGCCGTCCTGCTGGCCGCCGCGCTGACGGCCGCCACCCTCGGCAGCGTCCCCGCGGCCCTGGCCGCCGCCCCGCCGGCCCCGCCCTCGGACGCCGCGCTCGCGGCCACCGCCGGGCGGCACGACCTCACCCGCGAGCAGTTCTACTTCGTCCTGCCCGACCGCTTCGCCAACGGCGACCAGGCCAACGACACCGGTGGCATCACGGGCGGGCGGCTGGAGAACGGCCTCGACCCCGCCGACAAGGGCTTCTACCACGGCGGTGACCTGGCCGGCCTGATCCAGAAGCTCGACTACATCCAGGACCTCGGCACCACCGCGATCTGGATGGCGCCGATCTTCAAGAACAAGCCCGTGCAGGGCAGCGGCGCGGACGCCTCGGCCGGCTACCACGGCTACTGGATCACCGACTTCACCCAGGTCGACCCGCACTTCGGCACCAACGAGCAGCTCAAGGAGCTGATAGCCAAGGCGCACGCCCGCGGGATCAAGGTCTTCTTCGACGTCATCACCAACCACTCCGCCGACGTCATCGACGCCGCCGAGCAGCAGCACGGCTACCGCTCGGCCGGCGCCTACCCGACCCTCGACGCGGACGGGAACCCGGTCGACGAGACCGCCGTCGCCGACGCCGGCGCGCCCTGGCCGCGGATCACCAAGGACTCCTTCCCCTACACCCCGGTCCTGCGCACCCCCGCCGACGCGAACGCCAAGACCCCGTCCTGGCTCAACGACCCCTCGCTCTACCACAACAGGGGCGACTCGACCTTCGTCGGAGAGTCCGCCACCGAGGGCGACTTCAGCGGCCTGGACGACCTCGACACCCAGAACCCCCGGGTGGTGAAGGGCTTCGAGAAGGTCTACCAGCAGTGGGTCAAGGACGCCGGCGTGGACGGCTTCCGGATCGACACCGTCAAGCACGTCAACATGGCGTTCTGGCAGCAGTGGGCCCCCGCGCTCAAGGACTTCGCGGCCAAGCAGGGCAACAAGAAGTTCTTCATGTTCGGCGAGGTCTACTCCGGCGACCCGGCGATCACCTCCCCGTACGTGACCAAGGGCAGGCTGCAGGCCACCCTGGACTTCCCGTTCCAGGGCGCGGCCCGCTCGTACGTCTCCCAGGGCGGCTCGGCGAAGACCCTCGCCGACGTCTACGGCCAGGACTACCGCTACACGAGCGCCGACACCGACGCGTACGAGCTGCCGACCTTCCTCGGCAACCACGACATGGGCCGCTTCGGCTCCTTCCTGCTCGCCGACAACCCGGGCGCCGACGGGGCGACCCTGCTGAAGAAGGACCGGCTCGGCAACGAGCTGCAGTTCCTCACCCGCGGACAGCCCGTCGTCTACTACGGCGACGAGCAGGGCTTCACCGGCGCCGGCGGCGACAAGGACGCCCGGCAGGACCTGTTCGCCTCGAAGACGCCCTCGTACAACAGCGACCGGGTGCTCGGCGGCCCCTCCGGCCCGGCCGACCGGTACGGGCAGGGCGGCGAGCTCTACCAGGGCATCGCGGGCCTCGCGAAGCTGCGCCGGGACAACCCGGCGCTGGCCGACGGCGCCCAGATCGAGCGGTACGCCGCCGACGGCGCGGGCGTGTACGCCTTCTCCCGGATCGACGCCGGGCAGCAGGTCGAGTACCTGGTGGCGGTCAACAACGCCACCGAGGCGAAGACCGTCACCCTGGACACCTTCTCGGCCGGGATGGGCTTCGACCGGATCTACCCGGCGGCGGGGGAGCACGTCACCAGCGGCGCGGACCGCAAGGTGACCGTCACCGTGCCGGCGCTCTCCTCCGTGGTGCTCAAGGCGGGCGGCAGGCTCGCCGCGGTGAGTGCCGCGCCGCAGCTCGCGGTGCAGCCGCCCGCGGACGGCGCGACCGGCCTCGTCACGGTCGGGGCGAAGGCCGACGGCGGCGGCTTCGACCGGGTGAGCTTCGCCGCCCAGATCGGCAACGGGCCCTGGCAGACGCTGGGGACGGCCGACACCGGGAGGTACGCCGTCACCCAGGACCTCGGCGCCGTCGCCCCCGGCACGGTCGTCCGCTACAAGGCCGTCGTCCAGGACTCCAGCGGCCACCTGCGCTCCGCCACCGCGAGCTTCACCACCGGCACCCCCGCACCCAAGCCGGTGCCCACCGCCGGAGCCCGCCCGTACGCCGTCGTCCACTACAACCGGCCGGACGGCGACTACGACGGCTGGAACGTCTACGCCTGGGGAGACCTCGCCGACGGCGAGGCCACCCCGTGGCCGGCCGGGCACGCCTTCACCGGGCGGGACGCGTACGGCGCCTTCGCCTACGTGAAGCTCAAGCCGGGCGCCTCGGACGTCGGCTTCATCGTGGAGAAGAACGGCGCCAAGGACGTCGACGCCGACCGGCACATCGACGTCGGCAGCACCGGCGAGGTCTGGCTGAAGCAGGGCGACCCGGCGGTGCGCACCGCCAACCCCGGCCCGCCGAACAGCCAGCCCGCGAACACCGCCGTCATCCACTACAACCGGGCCGACGGCGAATACGACGGCTGGGGCCTGCACGACTGGACCGGCGCCGCCACCCCCACCGACTGGGGCAAGCCGCTGATGCCGGTGCGCCGCGACGCCTTCGGCGCCGTCTTCGAGGTGCCGCTGGCCCCCGGCGCGACCAGCCTCAGCTACATCCTGCACCGGGGCAACGACAAGGACCTGCCCGCCGACCAGTCGCTGGACTTCGCCGTCAACGGCAAGGAGGTCTGGATCCTCGGCGGCCGCGAGGGCTATCTGCTGCCGCAGAACCCGGCCGCCTCCTCGCAGCTCGACCTCGGCAGCGCCAAGGCGCAGTGGATCGACGGCAGGACCGTCGTCGTCCCGGCGAACTACGGCGCCACCGACGAGGCCCTGGCCGGCGGCACCAGCGCCCAGCTGGTCTACGACCCCGAGGGCGGCATCCGGGCCGACAAGGGCGTGCTCACCAAGCCCGGCCGGTGGCTGCGGCTCACCCCGGTCAAGGGCGGGCTGACCGACGCGCAGAAGGCGAAGTACCCGCACTTGGCGGGCTACCGGGCCTTCACCGTGGACGCCCGCGACGCCGCCCGCGTCCCGGCCGCACTGCGCAGCCAGCTGCTGTTCACCGAACACCTGCCCAGCGGGGCCGTCCTGGCCGGCACCGGGGTGCAGATCCCCGGCGCACTGGACGACCTGTACGCCGGGCGGACCGGCAAGGTCGACTTCGGCCCGGCGTACTACAACGGAAAGGTCGCGCTGTCGCTCTGGGCGCCGACCGCGCAGGAGGTCTCCGTCCAGGTCTTCGACAGCGCCACCGGCGGCACCCCGAAGACGCTGCCGCTCAAGCTCGACGACGAGACCGGCGTCTGGGAAATCGTCCGCGACAAGGGCGAGTTGGACGGCAAGTACTACCTGTACCAGGTGAAGGTCTGGGCGCCCTCGGTGCAGCAGGTCGTGGTCAACACCGTCACCGACCCGTACTCGGTGGCGCTGTCCACCGACTCCGGGCGCAGCCTGGTCGCCGACCTCGACGCCAAGGAGCTCAAGCCCGCCGGCTGGGACGACCACGCCCGCCCGCAGGCCGTCCCGCCCGCACAGCAGCAGATCCAGGAACTGCACGTCCGGGACTTCTCGGTGGAGGACGCCACCGTCCCGGCCGCCGAGCGCGGCACCTACCTGGCGTTCACCGAGTCGAACTCGGCCGGCATGCAGCACCTGCGGGACCTCGCCAAGGCGGGGGTGACCACGATCCACCTGCTGCCGACCTTCGACATCGCCACCATCCGGGAGAACCGGGCCGAGCAGAAACTGCCGGCCTGCGACCTCAAGTCCCTTCCGCCGGACGGCCCGAAGCAGCAGGAGTGCGTGGCGGCCGTCGCCGCCGACGACGCCTACAACTGGGGCTACGACCCGCTGCACTACAACGTGCCGGAGGGCTCCTACGCCACCGACCCCGGGAGCACCTCCCGGCCGGAGGCTGGGGGAGGAGCTGCCCGGACCGTGCAGTTCCGCCAGATGGTGCAGGCGATGCACGCGGCCGGCCTGCGGGTGGTGCTCGACGTGGTCTACAACCACACCGCCGCCGCCGGACAGGCCGAGCACTCGGTGCTGGACCGGGTGGTTCCCGGCTACTACCAGCGGCTGGACGCCAACGGCAAGGTGACGACGGACAGTTGCTGCGCCGACACCGCGCCCGAGCACGCCATGATGAACCGGCTGGTGGTCGACTCGGTGACGCTCTGGGCCCGCGAGTACAAGGTGGACGGCTTCCGCTTCGACCTGATGGGCCTGGACCCGAAGTCCACCATGCTGGACGTGCAGGCCGCCCTGCGGAAGATGACGCCGGACTCGGACGGCGTGGACGGCAGGAACGTCTTCCTGTACGGCGAGGGCTGGAACTTCGGCGCCGTCGCGAACAACGCCCGGTTCGAGCAGGCCACCCAGGCCAACATGGCCGGCACCGGCATCGCCACCTTCGACGACCGGATCCGCGACGCCGCCCGCGGCGGCAACTTCATGCTCGACTCCGCGCCCCAACAGGGCTTCGCCTCGGGGCTGTTCACCGACCCCAACGGCTCGTCCGCGAACGGCACCCCGGAGGAGCAGAAGGCCCGGCTGCTGCACCAGATGGACCAGCTGAAGGTCGGGCTGACCGGAAACCTGGCCGGCTACTCCTTCACCGACAGCTCCGGGAAGGCCGTCACCGGCGCCCAGGTCGACTACAACGGCGCCCCCACCGGGTACGCGGCCAAGCCGGGCGAGGCGGTGGAGTACGTGGACGCCCACGACAACACCGACCTGTTCGACGCGCTCGCCTACAAGCTGCCGACCGGCACCGCCCCCGCCGACCGGGCCCGGATGCAGGCGCTCGGGCTCTCGCTCACCGCGCTCACCCAGGGCGCGGGCTTCGCCCAGGCCGGCAGCGACCTGCTGCGCTCCAAGTCGCTGGACTCCAACTCCTACGACTCGGGCGACTGGTTCAACGCCATCCACTGGGACGCCGCCCAGGGCAACGGCTGGGGCCGCGGGCTGCCGCCGGCGGCCGACAACAAGGGGATGTGGCCGACCGCCGGATCGCTGCTGGCCGACCCGAGGCTGACGGTCGGCGCGGCCGACATCCGGGCCGCCTCGGCGCAGTACCAGGAGTTCCTGCGGATCAAGCAGTCCTCGCCGCTGTTCTCCCTGCCGAGCCTGGCCGCCGTCCAGCAGCGGCTCTCGTACCCGCTCTCCGGCACGGCCGGCGAGACGCCCGGGGTGATCACCCTGCACCTGGACGGGACCGGGCTGACGGGCGCGGAGAAGGGCATCACCGTGGTCTTCAACGCCACGCCCAGCGCGCAGGGGCAGACCGTGGCGGCCCTGAAGGGGACGAGCCAGGCGCTGCACCCCGTCCAGGCGGGCGGGGCGGACCGGGTGGTGCAGCAGGCCGGCTTCGACGCCGCGACCGGCACCTTCACCGTGCCGGGCCGCACCGTGGCGGTGTTCGTCCAGCACTGAATGCGGCGTGATCAGGCGCGGCGTCTTCCGGCGTCGATCCAGCACTGATTCGGCGCTGATCCGGCACTGATCCGTACACCGCGCCGATTTCCGGGCCCCGCTCCGCCGTTGAGGTGGCGCGGGGCCCGGTTCCGTTCCGGCCGTGAACTGGCCGGAAACCGCCCCTGGCACGGCCGGAACTGTGACGTGCCCCGCCCGCGCGGCGCTGCGCGCTACTCGGTGGTAGGGGTGGCGGTCCTGAGTGCTGGTCAGTGACTGCCGGTGGTGATCGAACTTTGTCCGGACCATGAAAACCGTGTTCATGAGTTTGCAATGCCGTAGCACAACTGATGAACCGCCATGCATACGGTTTCGGTAATGAACCGGCCAATCCGTGGCATGCATCTGTCATTGGCGGCCGGTTTGCTGCCACGATTCCTCCCGGCTGCAGACGAGGGGGCCCCACCTCCCGGTGCAGCTGTTCCAGTCCAGGTGCAGCGCGTCCCGACCTCGCAACGGGTTGAGAGCACCGCAACCCGCTATCGCACCCCCGTCGCACCCGCCGGGGGCCCCCACTGCGCCGCAACCCCGCGGCCCAGGTTTTCTCTCCACCGGCGCGACCCAGCGCCGGTCGGAAAAGGAGTCCGCATGTCCCGTTACGCTCACGCTCGGAAGGCGGCGGTCGTCATGGCCGCCACCACCGCGCTGCTGGTCACCGGCATACCGGTCATCGCCCAGGCGGCCACGCCGGACGCGCCGGCCGCCGTCGCCGCCCAGCAGACCACCCGGGCCGCGCTGATCGCCTCGGCGAACCAGCAGACCACCTCCCTCGCCCAGGCCCTCGGCCTGAGCGGCCAGGAGAAGCTGGTCACCAAGGACGTCGTCCAGGACTCCAACGGCGGTCGCCACCTGCGCTACGAGCGCACCTACGCCGGACTCCCCGTCCTCGGCGGCGACCTGATCGTCCACCAGGACGCGAACGGTGCCACCAAGAGCGTGACCAAGGCCAGTGAGGCCAACCTCGCCGGCGTCGACACCGCCCCGGCCCTGGCCGCGCCGAAGGCCCAGGCCGCCGCGCTCGCCGCCGAGGAGGGCTCCGCCGTCGACACCGCCCCGCGCCTGGTGGTGTGGGCCGCCGACGGGACCCCGAAGCTCGCCTGGGAGACCGTCCTCTCCGGCCGCGAGTCCGACGGCACCCCGAGCAAGCTGCACGTGGTGACCGACGCCAGGACCGGCGACGTGCTCAGCAAGGCCGACGGCATCCAGCGCGGCTCCGGCAACGGCGTGTTCGTCGGCAACGTGCCGCTGACCACCACCCAGAGCGGCTCGACCTACTCGCTGAAGGACGCCACCCGCGGCGGCCAGTCCACCACCGACATGAACAACGGCACCTCCGGCAACGGCACGCTGTTCTCCAAGTCGAGCGACACCTGGGGCAACGGCCTGGCCAGCAACCGCGAGTCCGCCGCCGTCGACGCCCAGTACGGCGCGGCGGTCACCTGGGACTTCTACAAGAACACCTTCGGCCGCAACGGCATCCGCAACGACGGCGTCGGCGCCGCCAGCCGGGTCCACTACGACACCGGCTACGTCAACGCCTTCTGGGACGACGGCTGCTTCTGCATGACCTACGGCGACGGCTCGGGCGACACCCACCCGCTGACCGAGCTCGACGTCTCCGGCCACGAGATGAGCCACGGCGTCACCGCCGCCACCGCCAACCTGAACTACTCGGGCGAGTCCGGCGGCCTCAACGAGGCCACCTCGGACATCTTCGGCACCATGGTCGAGTTCTACGCGAACCTGCCGAAGGACGTGCCGGACTACCTGATCGGCGAGCTGATCGACATCAACGGCAACGGCACGCCGCTGCGCTACATGGACAAGCCCTCCAAGGACGGTCAGTCCGCGGACTCCTGGTACTCGGGCGTCGGCAACCTGGACGTGCACTACTCGTCCGGTGTCGCCAACCACTTCTTCTACCTGCTGGCCGAGGGCAGCGGCGCCAAGGTGATCAACGGCGTCAGCTACAACAGCCCGACGGTCAACAACATCACCGTCACCGGCATCGGCCGGGACAAGGCGGAGCAGGTCTGGTACAAGGCGCTGACCGCGTACATGACCTCCACCACCAACTACGCGGCCGCCCGTACCGCGACCCTGAACGCGGCCACCGACCTGTACGGCGCGAACAGCGCCGAGTACAACGCGGTCGCCACCGCCTGGGCCGCCGTCAACGTCGGCGGGCTGCCCAACCCGGGCGGCGTCACCGTCACCAACCCGGGCAACCAGTCGACCGCCGTCGGCACCGCCGTCAACCTGGCCATCAAGGCCTCCGGCGGCACCGCCCCGCTGTCGTACTCGGCCACCGGCCTGCCCGCCGGCCTGGCGATCAACGCCTCCACCGGCGCGATCACCGGCACCCCGACCACCGCCGGCACCTCCAACGTGACCGTCACGGTCAAGGACTCGGCCGGCAAGTCGGGCACCACCAGCTTCACCTGGACGGTGACCACCGGTGGCGGCGGCAGCTGCACCCCGGCGCAGCTGCTGGGCAACGCGGGCTTCGAGACGGGCACGGCGGCGCCGTGGACGGCGAGCTCCGGTGTGGTCGACAACAGCTCCAGCCAGGCCGCGCACGGCGGTTCGTGGAAGGCGTGGCTGAACGGCTACGGCTCCACCCACACCGACTCGCTGTCGCAGACGGTCACCATCCCGGCGGGCTGCAAGGCCACGCTGAGCTTCTGGCTGCACATCGACACCGCGGAGACCGGCACCACCGCGTACGACAAGCTGACCGTGTCGGTGAACGGCACCACGCTGAAGACCTACTCCAACGTGGACGCCGCGGCCGGCTACCAGCAGCGCACCTTCGACCTGTCGGCCTACGCGGGCCAGACGGTCACTGTGAAGTTCAACGGCACCGAGGACTCCTCGCTGCAGACGAGCTTCGTGATCGACGACACCTCCGTCCAGACCGGCTGAGCCCGGTCCGGCTCCTGAGGGGCCGGTGAACCAGGACAGGTGAGGGGCCCGGCGGCTACGGCTGCCGGGCCCTTGTCGTATGCCCTGTTCGGGTGGCCAACCGGCTGCCGCTCCGGGGCCCGTTCCGGTGTCCGCTCCGGTTTCCGCTCCGGCGATGCAGAAACGTATCTTCCTGAAGTCTTGACGGTGTCTCCCGGTGACCCTAGGTTCGGCGCTGCAAGTTTCCGGCAAGTTACAGAAACTTCCTGCAGGCTTCACCTCGGCTGCCCCACCCCAGCCACCCCAGGAGACGACGTGGTCACCACCGCCCCCCACCGCCGGCCCGCCCGCGCGGCCGGCGCGCTCGCCGCCTCGGCGGCGCTCGCGCTCTCGCTCGGCACCGCCCTCGGCGCCCCCGCCGCCCAGGCCTCCCCGCCCGCCAACAACGGCAAGGACGTCACCGCCACGCTCTTCGAGTGGCGCTTCGACTCCGTCGCCCAGGCCTGCACCTCGACACTCGGCCCGAAGGGCTACGGCTTCGTCGAGGTCTCGCCGCCGCAGGAGCACATCCAGGGCTCCCAGTGGTGGACCTCCTACCAGCCGGTCGGCTACAAGATCGCCGGGCGGCTCGGCGACCGCACCTCCTTCAAGAACATGGTCGACACCTGCCACGCGGCCGGGGTCAAGGTGATCGCCGACGCGGTCGTCAACCACATGTCGGCCGGCTCCGGCACCGGCACCGGCGGCACGGTCTACAGCAAGTACACCTACCCCGGCACGTACCAGGACCAGGACTTCCACTCCTGCCGCCAGCCGATCAGCGACTACCAGGACCGCTCCAACGTCCAGAACTGCGAACTGGTGAACCTCGCCGACCTGGACACCGGCAGCACGTACGTCCAGACCACCATCGCGCACTACCTGGACGACCTCGGCTCGCTCGGCGTGGACGGCTACCGGATCGACGCCGCCAAGCACATCGCCGCCACCGACCTCGCCGCGATCAAGGCCAAGATGGCCAACCCCAAGGCCTACTGGGTCCAGGAGGTCATCTACGGCGCCGGCGAGCCGATCCAGCCCACCGAGTACACCGGCAACGGCGACGTGGACGAGTTCCGGGTCGGCACCGACCTCAAGCGCATCTTCACCAGCGACAAGCTCGCCAACCTCAACGGCTGGGGCGCCTCCTGGGGCTACCTGCCGAGCAACCAGGCGCGCAGCTTCCTCGACAACTGGGACACCGAGCGCAACGGCTCCACCCTCAACTACACCTACGGCAACACCTACACGCTGGCCAACGTCTTCCTGCTGGCCTCGACGTACGGCTCGCCCAACATCTACTCCGGCTACTCCTTCACCAACAAGGACGACGGCCCGCCCAACGGCGGCACCGTCAACGCCTGCTACCAGGACGGCTGGAACTGCACCCACGCCTGGCGGCAGGTCGCCAACATGGTCGGCTTCCGCAACGCCGTCGCGGGCACCGGGGTGACCGACTGGTGGTCCAACGGCAACAACGCGATCGCCTTCGGCCGCGGCAACAAGGGCTACGTGGCGATCAACCACGAGAGCGGCGCGATCACCCAGACCTTCCAGACCGGTCTGCCGGCCGGCACCTACTGCGACGTCCAGCACGGTGACCCGCAGGCGGGTGGCGGCTGCACCGGGCCGACCTACCAGGTCGGCGCCAACGGGCAGTTCACTGCGACGGTCGGCGCGGGCGACGCGGTCGCGCTGTACGTCCAGCCCGGTGCGGCCGTCTCCGGCGCCTCGTTCAACGTCAACGCGACCACCACGGTCGGCCAGAACGTCTACGTGGTCGGCGACGCCGCGGCGCTCGGCGGCTGGGACCCGGCGAAGGCGCTGCCGCTGTCGTCCGCCGGCTACCCGGTCTGGTCGCTGGCGCTCTCGCTGCCGGCCGGCACCTCGTTCCAGTACAAGTACGTCCGCAAGGACGCGAGCGGCGCGGTGACCTGGGAGTCCGGCGCCAACCGGACCGCGACGGTGCCCGCGGGCGGGGTGGTCACGCTGAACGACACCTGGCGGCCATAGCGGGCCTCGCTGCTTCGCCCCTTTGCCCCTTCGCCCCCTTCGCCACCGAGGGAACCCCCGTCAGCTCCGGCTGACGGGGGTTCCCTCGTACGGTTTCGTACGAACCCGTCCGTAGCTGTCCGAGGCCGTATGACGCCGTACGAAGCCGGAAAGGCCCTAGCCGCGCCCGATGTACGGCATGGCCGTCGCCATCACGGTGGCGAACTGCACGTTGGCCTCCAGCGGCAGCGCGGCCATGTGCCGCACGGTGCGTGCGACGTCCGCCACGTCCATGGTCGGCTCGGGGGCGATCCGGCCGTCCGCCTGCCGCACGCCCGCGCTCATCGCCGCCGTCATGTCGGTCGCCGCGTTGCCGATGTCGATCTGTCCGCAGGCGATCCGGTACGGGCGGCCGTCCAGCGACAGCGACTTGGTCAGGCCGGTGACGGCGTGCTTGGTCGCGGTGTAGGCGATCGAGTGCGGGCGGGGGACGTGCGCGGAGATCGAGCCGTTGTTGATGATCCGGCCGCCCTGCGGGTCCTGGGCCTTCATTTGCCGGAACGCGGCCCGGGCGCAGAGGAAGGCGCCGGTCAGGTTGAGGTCGACCACGGCCCGCCAGGCCTCGACCTCCAGCTCCTCCACCGGGACGGCCGGGCCGAAGCTGCCGGCGTTGTTGAACAGCAGGTCCACCCGGCCGTGGCGCTCGGCGGTCGTGGCGAACAGCGCGTCCACGGCGGCCGGGTCGGTGACGTCGGTCGGCAGCACGTCGGCCGGGGCGCCGCAGAGCCGGGCGGTCTCGTGCAGGGGCTCGGCCCGTCGGCCGGCCAGCACCGGCAGCCAGCCGGCCGCGGCCAGTTCGACCGCGACGGCGCGGCCGACACCGCTCCCGGCTCCGGTGACGACGGCGATCTGCTGGGGCATGGCGCTCTCCTCGCTGGCTGTTCTCGTGCCTGTTCCGGCGGCTGTCCGCCCGGTCGGCCCGGGAGAGATCGTCCCGGATCCGCGGGCCGCCGTCATTCGTCGAAGTGCCCAAAATCCGCTGGCCGGCCGGGAATGCGACGTCGGGTCCCGCGGTCGATCCCCGCCATCCGGCCCCCGCCGAACGGCGGGAGCGACAGGGGGTTTTACCTGATCGCGAACAAACATTGGATTTCCGGTGGCCGACGCGCAACCGGGCCACCCCGGCCCACGTCATAAGATCGCAGGAAGGCGCGCCCCCGCGAGGGGCGGCGCGCCACTGCTCCGGGGGCCGCACCAGCGTCGCGCCCCGGTCTGTCCGGCCCCACCGGGGGGCCGCCGCCCGGTCAGCCGGACCGGGCGCGACATTCGGTCGGAGAGTCCTCACCGTGCTTAGGCAGTCGTCCCGTTCCCGTGCCGTCCTGTCCGGCGCCGCCGTGCTCGCCCTGGCCGCCTCGCTCGCGGCCTGCGGGAGTTCCGGCGGTGGGAAGGGGGACAGTGCCAAGGCGGACGCCACCCCGTCCGCGACCGGCGGCGTCACCGGGACCCCGACCGGCACGGGCACCCCGGGCGGCGGGGCGCCCGCCGTGGCCGTGGGCAAGGTGCTGATGCCCACCGGCCCGAACGCCAGCCTGGCCAAGGCCCGGGACACCGCCGCCGGACCGATCTTCGTGACCACCGTGACCGGCGCGAAGTCGGGCGTCTCCGGCAAGGTCTGGGTCTGGCTGCCGCCCGAGTACAACGACCCCAAGTACGCCAAGACCGGCTTCCCGGTCCTCACCCTCTTCGCGGGCGGCCAGAGCAACGGCTACAACACCTGGACCGACAACCAGCTGCCGATCCAGGAGGAGAACGAGCAGCTGGTCAAGGAGGGCAAGGCCCACCCGTTCATCATGATCATGCCGGTGCAGAACTTCAACGGCGACGAGAAGAACGCGCTGGACTGCTCCGACATCCCGGGCCAGCCCAAGATGGGCACCTGGATGGCCGAGGACATCCCGGACTTCGTCCGCGCCAACTTCCGCACCGTCCAGGGCCGCGACGGCTGGGGCGTGATGGGCGCCTCCACCGGCGGGTTCTGCAGCGCCAAGCTCGCCCTGCAGCACCCCGAGGTCTACAAGGCCGCCGTACCGATCGACGGCTACTTCATCCCGGACTCGCTGCTGTGGAAGGGCCACGACGCCGAGCGCGCGGCCAACAACCCCGACGTGCTGGTCACGCAGGGCAAGGCCGACGTGAAGATGTACGTCACCGCGGGCGGTGCCAACCCGTACGAGACCAAGGTGGTCAAGAGCTGGGTGGGCAAGGCCGTCGCGCCGACCACCATCGAGTACTACGAACAGCCCGGGGGCAAGCACCTGACCTCGGACTTCAAGAAGATGATCCCGGACACGCTGGTGTGGCTGACCAAGAACCTGGCGGGGCCGGCGGCAGACTGAGCCGACCCGGCGGATCCGGCGGCGGACCGAGTCCCCGCTTCCTGCCCGCACCACCTGTCCTCCGTACCGCCGGTGTCGGCGACGCGCTCGCGTCCCCGGCACCGGCGGTCGGCATTTCCGCCGGGTCCGTGCGGTTCGCGGGTTCGCGGACCTTCCCCGAAGTCCCTTCGCCGGCCGTCTCCGGCGGGCTCCCGGGAACCCCCGCGCAGGCCTGTGACCTGCGCGTCAATCGGACATTGATTCGCTTCTGATCGACTTCGAGCACCTTGGCTGGGCGGTCCTGCACCGGCCGCCACCGCCCGCCCTGACCCAAGTCGTGAAGAGAGTGTCATGCCGATCCACTTGCTGCCCCAGCCCGCCCCCATCGTGCCGGCGCCCCGGCAGCCCGGAGCCGACTCCCGGGTCGCCGACGCGTACGGATCGGCCTCGGACGAGGACCCGGCCACCGTACGGTTCGCCGGACTGCGCCTCGTCCACGCGGCGCTGCGCCGCGACCTCGCCCGGCTGCCCAACGCGCTGCGGCTGCTCCAGCCCGGCGAGGACGACAAGGGCGAGGCGCTGCTACGGCACTGGAACTTCCTGACCGCGATGCTGACCTGCCACCACGAGCAGCAGGACACCCGGCTCTGGCCGATCGTGCGCCGCTTCGCGCCCGAGCTGCGGCTGCTGCTCAACTGGCTGGAGGCCGACCACCACAACCTCGACCACTCCTTCACCCGGGTCACCACGCTGGTCCGGATCGCCAGCAGGGACACCGGCAGCGCCTGGCCCGTCGCGTACGCCATGGAGGACCTGGCGGCCCGACTGGAGACCCATCTGCGGATCGAGGAGCGACAGTTGCTGCCCCGGATGGAGCGGGTGGTGGCCGACGGCTCCCGGCTCGGCGGCCTGGGCGAGCTGCTGGACCTGCTGCGGGTGGCGGACGGCCCGGGCACGGCGGACGCGCTGGCCTGGCTGCTGGAGGGCGTCCAGCCGGCCGCGGTCGAGCGGCTGCTGGCGGAGTGCGACGACGACGTGGCCCGCAACTGGCCGCACTGGCAGGCGACCTACCAGCGCTGCACCGCGCAGCTGTGGGGTCCGGGCGACGGCCTGGAGGACAGCGCTCCGGGTGAGGCCGTCGCCGGCGACCTGGGGACCGGCGATCTGGGGACCAACGGCCTGGGGACCGGCGATCCGGGGACCAACGGCCTGGGGACCGGCGATCTGGGGACCAACGGCCTGGGGACCGTCGCCGACTGAGCGCCGGGCTTTTCGCGGGCCTTCGATCTACGCGCGTGGCATACGCTCTCGGCATATGCTGCACGGACGTCGGGCATCCGCTCGGCTCGGTACCTCCCCGGCGGCCCACCCGCGCCCGCTTCCTCCCGAGGTCCGCCCTTCCGGCCCGTGGTGTTACGGTCCGCCGATGACCTCTCTGCTCCAACCACCGCTGATCACCCGGCTGCTGGCCGCCGAACGCATCCTGATTGCCGGCGCCGGCGGCGGATTCGACGTGTACGCCGGGCTCCCGATCGCCCTCGCCCTGCGCGCCGCGGGCAAGGAGGTCCACCTGGCCAACCTCTCCTTCACCCACCTCTACGGCCTGCCCGCCGACGTCTGGGCGGAGCCCGACCTCGCCATGATCCGGCCGGACACCGCCGCCCCCGCGGGTTACTTCCCGGAGCGCACCCTGGCCCGCTGGCTGCAGCTGCACGGGATGCCCGACACGGTGTGGGCCTTTCCGACGGAGGGCGTGCAGCCGCTGCGCGACGCCTACCGGGCGCTCGTCGGCCGGCTGGGCGTGGACGCCGTCCTGCTGGTGGACGGCGGCACCGACATCCTGATGCGCGGCGACGAGGCCGGACTCGGCACCCCGGAGGAGGACATGGCCAGCCTGGCGGCGGTGGCCGGCCTCACCGAGGTACCCGAGCGGCTGGTCGCCTGCCTGGGCTTCGGCATCGACGCCCACCACGGCGTCAACCACACGCTGGTCCTGGAGAACCTCGCCGCGCTGGACCGGGCCGGCGGCTACCTCGGTGCCTTCTCCATCCCGCGCGACAGCCGGGAGGCGGTGCTCTACCTGGACGCCGTCGAGCACGCCCGGGCCGCCTTCCCCGAGCACCCCAGCATCGTCAACGGCTCGGTGGCGGCGGCCCTGCGGGGCGAGTTCGGCAACGTCCGGTTCACCGAGCGGACCAAGGACAGCGAGCTGTTCGTCAATCCGCTGATGGCGATGTACTTCGGCGTCACGGTCGAGGCGCTGGCCGCCGAGAACCGCTACCTGGACCGGTTGGAGAACACCGTGGTGATGCGCCAGATCGCCACCACCATCGCCGAGTTCCAGGACGAGCTGCCGCGGCAGCGCCCGCCCCGTCAGTTCCCGCACTGAGGGCGGGGCGGCTTTCGGCCTGGATGCAGCGGGCCCCGGGTCGCGGCCGTCAGAGGTCGGCGAGCCGGAACTCCAGGTTCCCGAACCGCACCTGGTCGCCCGGCCGGACCCGGACGCCGCCCGCGATCCGGCGCCCGTTGACGTGCGTGCCGTTGGTCGAGCCGAGGTCGTACAGCGTCCAACCGCCGTTCTCGTGCCGGAGTTCGGCGTGGTTGCGCGAGACCGAGGCGTCGTGTAGCCGCAGCCCGGAGCCGGGGATCCGGCCGATCGTCAGCAGCCCGGCACCGGCCTGCGGCAGGCTCAGCCCGGGCAGCCGCTCGGTGCGCCAGGCCCGGTTCATCCGGTCACCGAAGGCGGAGACCCGGCCGACCGTGCGCAGCACGAAGCGCTCGACCGGCCCGCCGGTCGGCAGCCCGGCCACCGCCGCGTCCAACTCCCCTCGGCTGGTGGCCTGCAGGACGATGTCCATCCGGCCGAGGAAGGTGTCGTGCGAGAGCCGCCCGCTGCCCGCGCCGTCCTTCAGCACCCCGAGCGCCAACTCCCGCTCGGCGTCGGAGGGCCGGATCCGACCGGTCGGGAACTCAGGAGGCGTCATGGCCAGATTGTCGGCTCGGCCGGCTCGGGCTGTCCAGATCACGCCGTGCGCGGGCGCTCGCTTCGTACGTCACGGCAGTCCAGACGCCCCGTCCGGGCGCGCGGTTCCGTACGGTTCCCGTAGGCCTACGGGCCGTCAGGCCTGCGGCTGTTCGGGCCCTGCGGTTGCTCAGCCCTGTGCCTGCTCACGCCTTGCGGGCGGCGGCCAGGATCTTCTCCGTGGTGTGCAGGAAACGGGAGGTGACCGACCCCTGGTAGGCCTTGCCGAACATGCCCTCGGTGACCCACTTGCCGTCCTGGCGGACCACGACGTACGCGGCCCCCTGGTCGGCGCCCAGCACCTCGACGTTGCCCTTGGGCGAGCGGAAGGGGAGGGGGAGCGAGGCCGGCAGCGGCTCGGAGAGGAAGGCCAGGACCAGCCGGACGTCCGGCGTCACCGCCACGCCCCGGAACGGCTCGGCGGCGAGCAGCCCGGCCACCTCGTCCACCGTCCGCAGCATCACCGGCACCGGGTAGCCGAGCGAGCGCTCCAGGTGCTCCTCGATCCGCCCGGTCAGCGCGGCCCGCGCCGCCCCGGCGGTGGGTTCGTCCGCGGGCTCCTCGGTGGTGAAGAAGACGTTGCCGGTCTGGATGTACGAGCGGACGTTCCCCAGGCCCAGCTCGGCGAAGAGCGCCCGCAGCCGCTCCATCTTCACCGTGCGGCCGCTGACGTTGATGGCCCGCAGGAACGCTATGTAGGTGGTCGTGGTGGTCACCCCGTCAGTGTGGCACCGCCCTACGACAGCGGCCCGGGACCGCGTTCGAGGACCGCGTTCGAGGACCGCGACGGAGGGCGGCGACCGAGGACCGCGACCGACGACGGCGACCGAGGACCGCGACCGAGGACGGCGGCTGTCGGTGCCGGGTGCCAGACTGGCGCCATGGCTACCTGGCAGGATTTCGAGCAGGCGGCCCCGGATCTGGCGCCCCTGGTACGGGCCCGGTTCGAGGCCAACAAGCACCACGTCCTGGCGACGCTGCGCAAGGACGGTTCGCCCCGGGTGAGCGGCACGGAGGTCGAGTTCGTCGGCGCCGACCTCTGGCTCGGGTCGATGTACGGGGCGGTCAAGGCGCGCGACCTCCAGCGCGACGCCCGGTTCGCCCTGCACGCGCACCCCGGGGACGAGACCATGGCCGGCGGGGACTCCAAGGTCTCCGGCCGGGCGGTCGAGATCACCGACGAGACCGAGCTCGCCGTGTTCGCCGCCGATCTGCCCGAGCCGCCGCCCACCCCGTTCCACGCCTTCCGGCTGGAGATCGACCAGGTCGTGCACACCGCCGTGGAGGGCGAGCACCTGCTGGTCCGCAACTGGCACCCGGGCCGGCCGGTGGAGACGATCCAGCTCCACTGACCGGCCGGCGCCCCCGGGCAGGCCCTACGGCAGGACGGACCTCACTGCCTCGGGGGTGCGGGCCACGACGGCGTGCCCGTCGTCCGCGGTGATGATCGGGCGCTGGATCAGGATGGGGTGCTCGGCCATCGCCGCGATCCAGCGGGCCCGCTCGCCCGCCTCCCGGGGCCAGCCCTTCATCCCCAGGTCCTTCGCGACCTGCTCGTCGATGCGGGTGATGTCCCAGGGCTCCAGGCCCAGGCGCTCCAGCACCTGCTCCAGCTCGGCCGCGGTCGGCGGGTCCTCCAGGTAGCGCCGCACGGTGTACTCGACGCCGGCCTCGTTCAGCTCGCCGAGCGCCGACCGGCACTTGCCGCAACGCGGGTTGATCCAGATCTCCATACCGCCCAGCCTACCGAGCGGCCGGCACCCGACCGGGGAGCGGACCGGGGAGCCGGCCGGGGAACGGACCGGGGGAAGGGCTGGGAAACGCCCGCGAACCCCGCCGTACGGGAACTCCGCCGTGCCCGCCGGTGGTTCACGCACCAGGAAGCGTGACCGTGATCTCGGGAGGGGAGCACCGCATGGACGGCGCGGCGATCATCGAGCAGTTGATGACCACGGAGGTCAGGGCCGACCCGTACCCGCTCTACGCGAAGGCGCTGCAGCTCGGCCCGGTGACACCGGCCGGGGACGGGATGTTCGTGGCGAGCGGCTACGCGGCGGTCAACAAGGCGCTGCGCACGCCCGCCTTCGGCGTCGCCACCGCCGAGATGATGTCCGGCCTGGAGCCGGAGTTCACCGCGCACTCCTCGCTCGCCCTCTTCGGCCGCTCGATCCTCCAGCGCAACGCCCCCGACCAGCCCCGGGTGCGCTCCCTGATCGCCTCGGTGTTCACCCCGCGCCGGGTCGCCGCGCTGCGCCCGGCGGTGGAGAAGGCGGTCGCCGAGCTGCTGGACGGGATGGCCGAGCAGGGCGCGGACGGTTCGCCGGTGGACTTCATGGACGCCTTCGCCTTCCGCCTCCCGGTCGGGGTGATCTGCGAGCTGCTCGGCGTCCCCGAGCAGGACCGCTACCGCTTCCGCGGCCTGGCCTCCGACCTGACCGTCGCCCTGGAGATCCTCGCGGACCTCGACGAACTGACCGTGGCCGACCGCGCCGCGGACGAGCTGTCCCACTACTTCACCGAGCTGGCCGCCGAACGGCTGGCCCGGCCGCAGGACGACCTGGTCAGCGACCTGGCCCGGATCGCCGCCGAGGACGATGAGCGGCTGTCCGCCCAGGAGCTGCTGGCCAACCTGGTGCTGCTGCTGGTGGCCGGCTTCGAGACCACCACCAACCTGCTCGGCAACGGCCTCGCCCTGCTGTTCCGCCACCCCGAGGCGGCCGCCGGGCTGCGCAACGGTGCGATCACCCCGGCCGGCTTCACCGACGAGGTGCTGCGCTTCGACTCCCCGGTGCAGGCCACCGGGCGGGTGGCGCTCGCGGACGGCCTGGACATCGACGGGCTGCCCATCCCGGCCGGCAGCGGCGTGACCCTGCTGATCGGCGCGGCCAACCACGACCCGGCCCGGTACCGGAACCCCGGGGTGTTCGACCCGACCCGCACCGACAGCCAGCCGCTCAGCTTCGGCGGCGGCCCGCACTTCTGCCTGGGCTCCCAGCTGGCCCGGCTGGAGGCCGAGGTCGCGGTGCCCGCCCTGCTGGACCGCTTCCCACGGCTCGCCCCGGGCGGCGTCCCCACCCGGCGGGACCGGCTGGTCCTGCGCGGCTTCGAGACGCTGCCGGTGACCGTGCGCTGAAGGCCGCCGCCCGTCGCCCTCCCATCGGTGTGGTGACGTTCGCTCGGTACGGTGACCGTCCGCCGACCGGCCCCCGACCGTCCGTGTCGGGGCCGGCCCGGTACGGAGAACGGGACGTCCGACCGTTCGTAGCTGGGCCGTTCGTAGGAGAGCATGGAGGGACAAAACCGGCCACACCCGGAGCTTTCCCCCGGTCCGGCCGCCAGCCAGGAGGCTCCGCCTCCAGCCAGGAGGTCCCGCCGTGCCCACCGCACCCCGCCCGCCGCGCCCTGCCGCGCCGCAGCCCCGGGTGCCGCGCTGGGTGCCGTGGCTCCCCGTCGTCCTCCTCCTGCTGGACCTGATCACCGAGGCGATCGTCCCGGACGCCGTGGCCGCCGGCTTCCTGCTGACCGCGCTGCCCGTGGTGGCCGCGTTCAGCTACGGCCCGGTCCTGACCGCCGCAGCCACGCTCGGCTCCCTGGCCCTGCAGATCCTCCTGGCCCTGCACGCCGGCCACGTCAACGAGCAGCACCACGTCTGGGTCTACATCGCCACCCTGCTCTCCGGTGTGATGGGCACCGCCCTGTCCTGGCAGCGCACCCGGCAGAACCGCAACCTGCTCCAGGCCCGTACGGTCGCCGAGACCCTGCAGCGCACCGTCCTGCGCCCGGTGCCCGAGCGGACCGGCGGGCTGCGGGTGGCCGGCCTCTACCGCTCGGCGCAGGCCGAGGTGCTGGTCGGCGGCGACCTGTACGAGGTCTGCGACACCCGCTTCGGCGTCCGGGTGCTGCTCGGGGACGTCCGGGGCAAGGGCCTCGGGGCCGTCCGCACCGTCGCCGACGTCCTCGGCGCCTTCCGGGCGGCCGCCCACGACACCCCCGGCCTGGTCGACCTCGCCGACCAGCTGGACCGCACCGTCCTGCGCGACGCCGCCGACCGCGGCGACGACGAACTGTTCGCCACCGCCGTCCTGCTCCAGTACCGGCCGGGCTCCGACTGCGTGGAGATCGTCAACCGCGGCCACACCACCCCGCTGCTGCTCTCCGGGGACGCGATCTCCCCGGTGCCCTGCGCCGACGAGCTCCCCCTGGGCCTCGGCCACCTCGGCCCCGCCGAGGAACGCGGCAAACCGACCGCCGTCGCCCTGCCCCCGGGCCACACCGTCCTGCTCTACACCGACGGCGTCAGCGAGGCCCGCGACCCCGCGGGCGCCTTCTACCCCCTCGCCCCCCGCCTCGCCGCCCTCGGCACCACCGAACCCGACCGCCTGGTCTCCTTCCTCGCCCAGGACGTCCGCCACTACGCCGGCCTCCTCGCCGACGACCTCGCCGTCCTCGCCCTCACCCCGGACACCTCGGAGGTCTCGGGCGCCTCGGACGCCCTCCGCACCACCGATGCGCCTTACACCCCGGGCACCCCGTAACGCCAGAGCCAGGGCCGTCAAGACCAAGCCCGTCGTGGTCGGCTGACCGTGTGTGCGCTATCTTCTGCCGTGAGCATTTTCCCCAGGCAACGACCAGGATCCTCGGGCCGCCGCAAATCCGGCAGGGGCGGCCGCCTCGCCGTGCTGGACGGACTGCGCATCCTGGCAGCGCTGATGGTGGTCTTCCACCACTACGTCGGATACGGCGGCGGCACCAAGCCGGACGACAGCGCCTGGGGCAAGCCGGTCCACGAGGTGTTCCACCGGGCCTCCGTGCCGGGTGGGTACATGTGGACGGGCATCTGCCTCTTCTTCGTCATCAGCGGCTTCGTGATCTGCATGAGCAGCTGGGGCCGCCCGGTGGGCGACTTCGTCCGCTCCCGCGTCATCCGGCTCTACCCGGCGTACTGGTTCGCCGTCCTGGCAGCCACCGCGGTCGTGACGATGTGGCCGGTCGTGCGCCGCCCGCTCGCCTCGGAGCAGGTCCTCGCCAACCTCACGATGTTCCACGGCGGCCTGGGCATCCCGGACGTCGACGCCGTCTACTGGACGCTCTGGATCGAGCTGCGCTTCTACCTGCTCTTCGCCATCGTCGTGTGGAAGGGCGTGACCTACCGCCGGATCGTCGCCTTCTGCTCGATCTGGACGGTCGCGGGCATCGTCGCGACCAGCACCAAGTGGCCGGTGCTGCAGTTCTTCGCGATGTCCGAGGTCTCCTCGTTCTTCGTCGCCGGACTCGCGCTCTACCTGGTCCACCGGTACGGCCCCAACCTGATGCTCTTCGGCATCGTCGGGATCAGCTGGATCCTCTCCGTCCTCTACACGATCCAGCACCAGCACGACGTGAACCCCTACCTCGGCCAACCCGACCTGCCGACCTGGCCGGCCGTCCTGCTGACCACCCTCTCCTACCTGGTGATCATCGTGGTGGCGCTGGGCTGGGCCTCGCGGATCCAGTGGCGCTGGCTCACCTTCGCCGGAGCGCTCACCTACCCGCTCTACCTCCTGCACGAGACCATGGGCTGGACGGCCCTGCGCGCCCTCTACGACCACGGCACCAAGCCCTGGGTCGCGGTCGGCATCGTCACCACCGGCATGCTGGTCGCCTCCTGGCTGGTCCACCGGCTCATCGAGAAGCCGCTGACCCCACTGCTCAAGCGCGGCATGACCGACAGCATCGACCAGCTCCGCGCCGCCGAACCCCTGCCCGCCCCGGCTGCCCCGGCTACCCCCGAGCCCGCCCCGGCCCTGCAGACCGTCCCCGCCGCCACCTGGCCCCCGCCCCCCACCGCGCCCACGTACCCGGCTCCGGACCACTACCGCACGCCCCACGGCGGCGGACCGTACTGACCCACCCCGGACAAGGTGCGGCCGACCCGGCGGGTTCCGCCAGGTCGGCCGCACTCGTTTCGACCGTCGGTGATCAGACCTGGTACCAGGAGCGGAAGGCCTCTCCCGGCGAGGGCTGGTCGATCGCCCAGGTAGTGCCTGCGGCGTCGGTGGTGGTGACGATCATGGCTCCGTTGTCGAAGAGCATGACGCGCGGGTCCCCGGCGAAGATCATGCTCTGGTTGCCGAGGTAGGTGCCGGCGCTGAACCCGCTGGTGGGGCCGCTCTGGCCGAACAGCACGATGTGCCCGTCAGCCGTACGGGCGACGATGTTGACGGTGCCGCCGGCTCCGGCGGACAGGACGATGCTGGTGGCGCCGCCGGTGCCGCCGTTGAGGCTGATCCTGTACCACTCGCGGAAGGCCGTCCCGGGCCCGGCCTGGTCGATGCCCCAGACGTCCCCGTTGACGTCGATGGCGGCCACGATCATGCCGCCGCTGGCGGCCGTGGTGACACTCGGATCCCCGGCGAAGACGGGCGAAGTGGTGCCGAGGTAGTCACCCTGGCTGAACCCGCTGGTCGGGCCGCTCTGGCCGAAGTAGCCGATGTGCCCGTTGGTGGTGCGGGCGAACAGGTTGAGCGTGCCGCCCCCTGCCGGGGACAGCACGGAGGCGGAGCGGCCCGTGAGCCCGCCGCTGACGCTGACCTTGGACCAGGCACCGAACGCGGATCCGGGTGCGGACTGGCTGGTCGACCACAGGTCGCCCGCGGTGTCGACAGCGGTGACGATCATGCCGCCGCCGGCGGCGAGGGTGACCGCGGGGTCCTGGGCGAACACCGGCGCGGAGCTGCCGACGTCCGTTGCGGGGCTGAAGGACGCGTCGGGGCCGGCCTGGGCGTAGTCGATGATCCGGCCGGTGCGGGTCCGGGCGAAGATGTGCACCGTGCCGCCGGCCGCCGGCGACAGGATCGGCGCCGGGTCACCGGTGTGGACGCCCTGGGGGCTGAGCTGGTACCAGCTGCGGAAGCCACCCGTGGTGCTGGTCTGGTTGGTCGCCCACACGCTTCCGTCGGCATTGACCTTGACCGCGACGAGGGTGCCGTTGGCGGCACGAGTCATGGTGGTGGCCGGGCTGCGCAGGCTCTGTCCGCCGTCGAGTGCGGTGACGGTGTGCAGGTTGCCCTGGGAGGCCAGGCGCGGCAGCCCGAGCCCGGTGGGTGTGCCCGGGTACATCAGCAGGCACCCGGTCGGGCAGGTGGTGGTCTGCGCGGTTCCGTCGGCGGTGTAGTACGTCACCGCGGCGGCGGGGTCGGCCGACGTGGTCGCGAGGACGTCGCCGGTGGCCTGGCCCGGGGTCGGGGTGAACAGCGGGTAGCCCTTGCCGCTGTCGGTGACGCTGCCGTGCAGGTTGCCCGGCGACGTGATCAGGGGCCGGTGCTGGGGGTCGAAGCCGGTGGCGTAGATGGTGCCGGTGGCGGGGCTGCCGACCTGGTAGCCGTGGCCGTCGGCGTTGCGGGCCCCGAGGACGAGGCGGATGCGTCCGTACTCGCTGTCGCTCGGGTCGGTGGTGTTGCGTCGGGCGAGCAGGTCGGGGATGCCGTCGCCGTTGACGTCGCCGGGGGCGAGGACGTCGTAGTCGGCCCAGCCGGCGGCGGAGACGACGGTGCCGGGCTTCAGCTTGTTGGTGCCGGTCTCGGCATCGAGGGGGCCTTCCTTGGTGCCGCTGTAGAGGGTGAGGGTGTCGCCGTCCTTGGCGATCAGATCATTGCCAGGAAGGTTGTCGAGGTTGCCGGCAGCGACGATCTGGCTGGTACCCGACCAGTCGCCCCCGCTGGGGTGGACCAGCTCGGTGCGCTTGGATTCGTCGGGGGCACCCATGCCGTTGCCGGGGTAGAGGTAGAGACGGGGGCCCTGCTTGACGAGGAAGTCCTCGTAACCGTCCCTGGTGCGGCCCGGGCTCTGGCTGGTGAAGTCCCCGCGGTGGGTGATCTGGGCGCCGGACCAGCCCGGGTTGGCGACGGTTCGGGGTTGGTCGAAGGTGCCGTCGCCGCGGCCGGTGTAGAGGAGGAGTTCGCCGGTACTGGTGGCGACCACCAGGTCGGCGTGCCCGTCACCGGTCAGGTCGCCGCGGCGGTCGCCTTCCAGGGTGGGGTCGGTGGCATCGTGGACGAAGTTGTCGGTGGCGGTGGTGATCAGCGTGGTACTGGAGTTGGGGCCGCCATCCGAGCCGTCGTAGGGGGAGAGGTTGCCGGCCTTGTCCATGGCCTGGACGGTGAGTTGGTTGGTCGGCCACATGGTGGGGGTCACGGACACGGTCGCCGTTCCGTCAGGGCCGGCATCCACCCAGGTTCCGCCGCAGCCCTGGTTGACCACGGGAAGGGGCTTGTTGAGGGAGTAGCAGAAGCCCTTGAGGCCGAACTGGTCGCTGGAGGCGAACTTGACCGTGCGCGGGGTGCGGGGCGGGACTACCCCAGTGTCGATGCTGTGGCCGTCCGCGGAGGTGACGGTCGGCTTGGTCGGAGGCGTGCGGTCGACGTTGAATCCGCAATCGCGGCCGAAGCCCGTGACGGCGATGCCGTCTTCGGCCTGGACGTGCCACTTGTAGCGGCCGCCGTCGCGCAGCTTGTCGGCGTTGAGCCTCATGATGGCCCAGGTGTCGTTGGGGGTGAAGGCCCGATCGATCAGGATGTACTGCCCGGTGTCGTGGTCCCATGCCTCGAACTTGGCGTTCAGATCGGCATCGTTGTCCGGGTCGGAGATCCTGGCGGTCATGACGAGGTCGTTGCGCCCGATGGTGGGCCAGGCCGCGGGGTCGCTGATGCACGGCACGTTGACATTGCTACTGCTGCCGGGCGTCCACTGGCTCTCCCACGCCGCGTAGTCGTGGAGGACGGGCGGGCGGTTGTAGGTGATCTCAAGCCACGGGTTGTTCTTGAACCGCTTGTAGCTGTTCTTGTTGCCGAGGTAGTTGTCCGGCGTGCGCAGCCCGAGGGTGACGATGCCGTCGCCCCGGTCGGCGGAGCCCTGGACGACAGCGCGCAGGGCGTCGGTGCTGTAGTCCTGGCCCTCGACTCCGGGGCAGAAGCTGGGGTTGCCGTGGGCAAAGGCCTTGGCGCCCAGGAGCCAGGCCCAGGAGGCCTGGCTGTTCCAGGTCGGCGTCGTCTGGTTGATCGGTCCGGTCGCCCAGAGTTCGGTGTTGCCCGCCGCAGCCGGGTCGCAGCCCCACGAGTGGGTCTCCTCGACGTGGAAGGTCGCCGACATGATGGTGGCCCCGGCCAGGCCCTGGGTGTTCATCTCGAAGTAGGAACGGGTGTTGCCGCTGCCGTTGTAGCCGACGCGCGGCTCGTCCGCAGGATTGTCCGAATGCCAGCCGTTCCCGTCCGGGTAGGCGTCGTTGGGCGTGGCGGAGTAGACGACCGCCCAGCGGTTGCGCCAGCCGTCGGTGAACGTCGGGTCGATGATGACCGGGAACACGGTGTCCGGGCCGTGCAGCAGGCCGGCGTCCGGGGTCAGCCGCAAGGTGTCCGAGGTGATCTGCGTGGCCATCGTCTTCGGCGCGTGCTCGGCAGTACTGGGCGTTGCCGGGCTCGACGGTGTGACGCTGTCGGCGGACTGCACGACCGCTGCCGGTGCCGACTTGGACCTCAACGAGGTGGCGGTTGAGGTGGGCTGCTGTGCGGTGGCAGCCGGGGCATGGGAGTCCCACATCCGCGGGGCCTCCGCCGTGAAGACCGTACCGCCGGAACCGTCGGTCGCGGCGATCCGGCCGTCCTTGCCGGAACCGAGCGTGATTCCCGCGGTCTTGAGGCCGTAGGTGACCTGGGCCAGGCGCGGATCGTCCGCGGCCTGCCTGGTCTTGACGACCAGCTGGTGGGCGAAGCCGTCGCTCTCGGCCAGGACCTTCAGGTCCACACCGGGCAGTACCTCGCGGTACAGGGCCGTGCTGCCGTTCAGTTCGGGCTGGGGCAGCGGCGTCGGCCAGGTGATGGCGAGGGACTTGCCGTCCTTCTGCATGGTGGCCAGGGGAGTGCTGCCGCCCGCGGAGAACGTCATCGGGAAGACGGACGCCTTCGGGGCGATGCTCTCGTCGGGACGGCGTTCCAGCGTGGCGTCCGCCGGCTGCCACTGCCCGGCGACCTTCGCGCGGACCGGTCGTGCATGCCGACGCAAGGTGAAGCTTCCGTCAGGGTTCGCCAGGAGCTCGCTCGACTCGTCCTGTCGCTCCGCAACATCGACTGGCTTTCCGAGCTGATGCGCTTTCAACAATGCTGCTTGTTCAGGGGTGTTCGGTCGAGGAATCGCGGATTGACTTCCAGTGTCCGCGCGGGCGGGAAGCGGTCCCATTGCCGCGAATCCGACGGTGGCCGCTGCGATCAGCGCGGCCACCGACTTCCGGGTTGTTCGCCCTATTCGGCGGACGTTGTGTCGGTGCATCCCCTTCACTTTCTGTGCGGTTCGTGGGCGCCCCCATCATGCAAGCGAGGGGTGACGATCCGGCGGGGTGTGAGGCGGGCGGTTCTGGCAGGAGATGGAAATCAGATGCCACATCGTGATCACACTGTGCGGAGAGTGAGCGTGGCGAGGGAACTTTGTGCGACAAAACCGCCCTATGCGGGCCGGTGTCACTGTGCAGGCGTGTCGCTGAGTGTGTGAAGGAGTTACAGAAGAGAGATAAATGCTCTAGAGCAAGCTGCGTGATGATCAATCAAAGCTCCTCTTGTCGGCGGGCCTTGGTAGCGTCCCGCCGGGTGTGATCGCACCCGCACAACACGACCAAGAGGAAGAAACGGATGTATCCATCCGACACGGGCGCCTCGCCCGGACCGCGAAAGCGTCGGTCCGAGGCAATAACACGCCCGGTGCTCCGTAAAGTCGCACCCATGGCGGTGACGGCTCTGATAGCCGCGGCCGTGCAGATTCCGGCCGTCGCGGTAGCGGCCGACGGCGACTTCAAGCTGCCGCCCGTCCAGCACGTCGAGTCCGTCCCGCTCGCCAAGGTCGAGGCGCACCGCCCAGACCCGAAGTCGGCCCAACCTCCGACCGCGCCTCCGGCGGCGGCATGGCCGAAGCCGGGGCAGGCCGAACTCGCCCTCCCGGCAACCTCGGCACAGCGGCCGACCGATCAGGCCAAGGCACCGGGACTGCCGCTGACCGTCGCCTCCGTCGGAGCAAGCCCGGCGGCAGGTGAGCAGCCGAAGATCCGCGTCGCGCTGTCCGACCGTGCCGCGGCGGCCAAGGTCGGCCTCGACGGGGTCCTGGTCAACCTGCAGCCGGTGGCCGGCAGCACGGCCCCGGACAAGGCCCGCGTGCAGCTCGACTACAAGGCCTTCCACGAGTCGTTCGGGGCCGATTGGGGCTCCCGCCTGACCTTCGTGCAGTTGCCCGCGTGCGCGCTGACCACTCCGGACCAGCCGCAGTGCCGCACGGTCACGCCGGTGGCCGCCTCGAACGACACCAAGACCGGCACCCTGACGGCCGACGTCGCGGTGCCCGCACCTGCGGGCCAGTCTTCCGGAGGCGCCGTGAAGGCCGCCCTCAGCCAGGCGTCGGAAGCGTCGGTCACCGGTGCGACCGTACTGGCCGCCACGGCCGGGGCGTCGGGGCCGGACGGCAACTACAAGGCGACGTCGCTGTCGCCGTCCAGCACCTGGTCGGTGAGCGGCAACACCGGCTCCTTCAATTGGTCCTACCCGATCCAGTTGCCCCCGGTGCCTGGTGACCTTACCCCCCACGTCACCATCGGCTACTCGTCCGCAGCCATCGACGGGCGCACCGCATCCACCAACAACCAGTCCTCGTGGATCGGTGACGGCTGGGACTACAACCCGGGCTTCATCGAGCGCACCTACACGGGCTGCGTCGGGGACAAAGGCTCGGGCAGCAACGCTCCCGCCACGGGCGGTGACCTGTGCTGGAAGTCCGACAACGCCACGGTCTCGCTCAACGGCAGCAGCTCCGCGCTGGTGCGCGACGACGCCACCGGCACCTGGAAGCTGTCGAACGACGACGGCTCGCGGGTGGAGAAGCTCAACGGCAACGCGACGGACACCGCCAACGGCGACACCGACAACGAGTACTGGAAGGTCACCACGACCGACGGCACCCAGTACTTCTTCGGCAAGAACCGCCTGCCCGGGTGGAGCAGTGGCAAGCCCGAGACCGGGTCGGCCCTGACCGTGCCGGTGTTCGGCAACCAGCCCGGTGAGCCCGGCTACGCGCCCGCGTTCAAGGACTCCTCACGTGACCGGGCCTGGCGCTGGCAGCTCGACTACGTCGTGGACCCGCACGGCAACGCGATGGCGTACTTCTACGACCAGGAGAAGAACGCCTACGCCAAGAACATCGGCGCCTCCACGGGAACCCCCAAGGCCGACGCCGCCTACACCCGCGCCGTCACGTTGAACCACATCGAGTACGGTCATCGAGCCGGCCAGGTCTACAACGCCTCGCCCGCCGGCAAGGTCACCTTCTCCACCGCCGACCGGTGCGTGGCGGCCGACTGCTCCTTCACCAAGGCCAATGCGGCCAACTGGTACGACACCCCGGTCGACCAGTCCTGCGACAAGGACCAGGACTGCCGCAACGGCGCCCCGACCTTCTGGTCCAAGAAGCGCTTGACCGGCATCAGCACGCAGGCCCGGCAGAGCGACGGCAACTACCGGGACGTCGATGCCTGGAGCCTGGACCAGGACTTCCCCGCCACCGGTGACAGCGGCGGCCGGGCGCTGTGGCTGAAGTCCATCACCCGTACCGCCAAGGCCGGTGCCACTGCGCAGACGCTCCAGCCGGTGACCTTCGGCGGGGACCTGCGCCCCAACCGGGTCGACTCTGCCGAGGGCCGTCCGCCGATGAACCGGTACCGGGTCAACCGGATCACCTCCGAGACCGGTTCCAACACCGACATCAAGTACACCGGCATCGACTGTGTCGCCGGCGCTCTGCCCATCCCGGACAGCAACACCAGGCGCTGCTACCCGTCCTGGTGGACCCCGGAAGGCGCGGTCGACCCGGTCCTCGACTGGTTCCACAAGTACCTCGTGGACACGGTCACCGAGCACGACCTGGTGGCCGGCTCGGGATCGCCTGACAAGGTCACCAACTACGAGTACCTCGACGGCGCGGCCTGGCGGCGCGACAACTCCGAGTTCACCCCGGACAAGGAGCGCACCTGGAACGACTTCCGCGGCTACCAGCGGGTCCGCACACGGGTCGGCGCCTCCGGCAAGAGTCTGACCGAGACGGTCTACTTCCGCGGCCTGGACGGCGACACCCTCGCCAACGGGCAGCCGAGGCCCGTCAGCCCCCTCCAGGGCTTCAAGGACAGCAACGAACTCTCCGGCTTCGCTCGCGAGAGCGTCGTCTACGACAAGGACGACCAGGACGGCGGCAAGCCCCTCACCAGCACGGTGAACAACCCCTGGCTCCGAGGCACCGCGAGCCGGGCGGTGAAGGCCCTGCCCAGCAAGGACGGCAAGGCCACCTCGACCCCGCCGGGAGAGGCGGGCCGCCCCGAGGCCGCGGCCATTCCCCCGTTGACCGCCGCGATGGTCCGCACCGAGAGCGTGACCACAAAGGCGTTCCAGCCGGACGGCAGTACGGCCCGCACGCTCCGCGAAAGCCGTGCCTTCGACGACTACGGTCAGACCACGACGGTCTCCGACGAAGGCGACACGAACGTCTCCGGTGACGAGCAGTGCACCCGCACCACCTACGTCACGCCCGACACCACCAACTGGCTGATCTCCTACCAGCAGAACGTCCAGACCAGCAGCACGCTCTGCTCGACGACCGCCACGCCGGCGACCGTCACCAGCGAGGCCAGGACGGCCTACGACGGCAAGCCCTTCGGATCCGCTCCGGAACCGGGCAAGGGCAACGCCACCACGACGGAGGCCCTCGACCGCTTCGACGGCAGCAACCCGCACTACCAGACGGTCACCACCACCGCGTACGACCAGTACGGCCGTGCAACCTCCGTCAAGGACGCCAACAACGCCGAGACCACGACGTCCTACACCCCGGCGAGCGGCAGCCAGGCCACCGTCGTGCAGTCGACCAACCCCAAGAAGTTCACGACCATCACCACCTACGACGGCCTGCGTGCCCTCCCGGTGAAGGTCGTCGACGCCAACAGCCGTACCACCTACGTCGATTACGACGCCCTCGGCCGCACCACGGCCGTGTGGAACCCCGGCCGGGACAAGAGCGCTTCGGCCAGCGCGACGTACGCGTACACCATCGAACCCGGCAAGCAGCCCGCCGTCACGACCAGGACCCTGCTGGAAGGCGGCGACTACCGCACCAGCATCTCCCTGTACGACGGTCTCCTGCGCCCGCGCCAGGTCCAGGAGGAGGCGCACGGCGGCAGCACCGCCCACAACGGTGGCCGCAACATCACCGACAGCTTCTACGACAGCCACGGCCGGGTCTACCGCGCCAATGGGGCGTACCACGCCGACGGCGTTCCGGAGGCAGCGCTGTGGATCGGCCTGGACAACAAAATCCCGTCGCAGACGGAGACCGAGTTCGATGGGCTCGACCGGCCCACCGCTAGCATCTTCAAGTCCCTGAATGTGGAGCAGTGGCGTTCCACCACGCGCTACGGCGTGAACTGGGGTGCGACCACTCCGCCTGACGGTGGCACACCCACGCTCACCATCACCGATGCCCACGGCCGAACGTCCGAGGTGCGGCACTACAAGAGCGGTAGCCCGGATTTCGACGCGCCCGCGTCGGCGTACGAGACCCTGAAGTACACCTACAACCCAGCCGGCAAGCTCACCCGGTTCACCGATGCCGCAGGCAACGCCTGGAGCTGGGAGTACGACCTGCTCGGCCGGCAGACCAAGGCTGTCGACCCGGACAAGGGCACCACCACCAGCACCTACAACACTGACGGCACGCTCGCCACCGTCACCGACGCCCGGGGCAGGACGCTCGCGTACGCCTACGACGTCCTCGGTCGCAAGACGACGATGTTCGACGGCTCCACCACCGGGACGAAGCTCGCCGAGTGGGCCTACGACACCCTGCCCGGCAGCAACGGCCTGGCCACCGGCAGCACCCGCTACGAGAACGGGAAGGCGTACTCCACCGCCGTCACCGGGTTCGACGGCGCGGCACGGCCCACCGGATCCACCGTCACCATCCCGGACAGTGAGGGGCTGCTGGCCAACACCTACAGCACCTCCCAGAGCTACACGCCCGATACCGGCCTGGTTGACACCACCACCTATCCGGCTGGCGGCGGACTCCCGCAGGAGACCGTTCGCCGGAACTACACCCCGCTGGGCCTGCCCACCACGGTCAGCAGCGACCAGGTCTACTCCCAAGGCAACTCCTACTCACCGTTCGGCCAGCTCACGCAGAGCACCATCGGCCGTTTCGGCTCCGACGCCTTCCAGACCTACACCTACGAGGACGCCACCCAGCGCCTCGCCCAGGTTCAGACCGACCGTCGTAAGAGCGGGCCGCAGACACTCGACAAGAAGACCTACACCTACAACCCGATCGGCAGCATCACCCGTGTCCGCGACGACCGCGACGACTCTGCTGTCACGGACACCCAGTGCTACACCTACGACTTCGCGCAGCGCCTGACCAACGCCTGGTCGTCAACCGACGACTGCGTGGCCAAGCCGACCACGGCCAACGGCCCGTTCGTCGGCGGAGTCGACCCGTACTGGACCAGCTACACCTACGACGCGGCCGGCAACCGCACCCAGGCGACCAACCGCACAAGCGGCGCCGCGCCCGGCCCGCTCATGGACACCACCAAGGTGAGCTCCGTCGCCATCGCCGGCGACGGCCAGACCGCCTCCGTCGCGATCTCCGGCGGGCAGGTCTACCTCGCCCAGCAGCGCACCAACGGAACGTGGCGCAACTACGAGAACCTGCACACCACGACCCAGGCGGGCCCGCTCGGCGCTCCGGTCGAGCACGTCGCAGCAGTCTGGGCCGACAACACCCTGCAGATCATGGCCATCGCCGGCGGCAGGGTCTGGCACACCCTGCGCAAGCCCGACGGCTCCTGGCAGCCCTGGGGTGACGTCACCGGCGTCGTCGGCGCCATCGCGAACCCCAACCAGCTGTCCCTGTCGGCCACCGCCTCCGGGCTGGAGGTCCTCACCTTCTCCGATGGCCTGCTCAAGCACACCCTGCGCAGGCCGGACGGTACCTGGTCGGCCTGGGGCAACGTCTATGGTGAGACCGGCAGCCTGACCGGCGCCACCCGCGTCACCAGCGCGGCCACCGGCACCGGCCTTGAGGTCATCGTCGTCGCCGGAGGCAAGCTCTGGCACACCGTCCGTTACAGCAACGGCAGTTGGCACTCCTGGGGCGACGTCTATAGCGTCGTGGGCAGCCTGGGCTCGCCTACCGACATCACCGCCACCGCCACCGGCGCCGGACTCGAAGTCGTCACCACCGTCGACGGCACGCTCTGGCACACGGCCCGCAAGCCCGACGGCAACTGGTTCCCCTGGGGCAACGTCAGCCAGGTCGTCGGCCAGCTGAACCAGCCGCTGTCCGCAGCAGTCGTCAGCTCCTCGGGCGACCTCAAGCTCATCACGGCCGCCGGCGGAGCCCTCAACTACACCAAGCGGTCCTTCACCACGGGCAGCTGGCTTCCCTGGGCGCAACTCACCCAGACCGCGGAGAACCAGCAGAGCGACCAGACCCAGCGCACCTCCACCTACCCCGCCCCAGGAGGCACCCGGCCGCACGCCCTCTCCCGGGTTGATATCACCGGCACCGACGCCCGGACCGACACCTTCACCTACGACGAGGCCGGCAACACCGTCCGCCGCGTGACCGCCGACGGCGATCAGTCCCTCGAATGGGACACCGAAGGCCACCTCGCCAAGTCCACCGTCGCGGGCAAGAGCACGACCTTCCTCTACGACGCCAACGGCAACCGCCTCCTGCGCCGTGAGCCCGACTCGGTGACCCTCTACCTGGACGGCCAGGAACTCAAGCTCGACAAGACCGCCAACAAGGTCACCGCCACCCGCTACATCACCGTCGCCAACGCCACCATCGTCAAGTCCGACGACGGCAGCCTCAACTACCTGATCAACGACCAGCAGGGAACCGCCCAACTCACCATCAGCGCCGACAACCTCGCCTACACCCGAGGCGACACCACGGCCTTCGGCACACCACGGGGCAAGAAACCGGCCTCCTGGCCCACCGAACGAGGCTTCGTCGGCGGCACCAACGACGCCACCACCGGCCTCACCCACCTCGGTGCCCGTGAGTACGACGCAGCCAACGGCCGCTTCGTCTCCGTCGACCCCATCCTCGACCTCTCCGACCCGCAACAGATCAATGGCTACGCCTACGCCAACAGCAACCCCGTCAACAAGAGCGACCCCAGCGGCCTCCGCCCGGAAGGCGTCTGCGGTGGATTCGGCACCTGCACTGACGACAAGGGCAATATCACCACCGAAACGTTCAAGCTAGAGCGGGACGGGTCCTGGACCGAGAATTACTGGAACGCGTGGAGCGGGAACAAGGAACACCCCAACGTCGTAAGCAAGCACGTCTTCATCATCTACCGCGGCGGAACAATCAAGCTTTCCATGAGCTCTTCGACTCACTCCAGATCGTTCCCGGACTGGGCGCCGTAGGCGCTGTCGGATCCGCTGCCATGGACGCCTACGACGGCAACTACGCGAGCGCAGCCCAGAACCTCGCAGGTGCCATCCCCGGCGAGCGTGTCTTCGCACTGGCCGGAAAGGCCGGCAAAGCTGCTATGACGGCCGAAAAGGCCGAGGACATGGCCGACAGGACGGCTGATGCGCTGTCCATGATCTCGTGCAGTAACTCCCCGGCCAGCGCCACCCACAGTTTCCCGCCCGGCACGCGCGTTCTCCTGGCCGACGGCACGACCCAGGCGATCGAATCCCTTCAGCTCGGAGACCAGGTCCAGGCAACGGACCCGACGACGGGAGAAACCGAACCCAAGTCGGTCATCCGCACCATCCGAACACCAGATGATCAGCACTTCACCGACCTGCAGCTCCAAGTCAACGACTCCAACGGCGACCCCGGAGCAGTAGAGAACCTCACCAGCACCCAGCACCACCCGTTCTGGGATGAAACAACCAAAAAGTGGACCAACGCCGCCGACCTCACCCCCGGCGACAAGGTCCGCACCATAGACGGCCGCACTCCCACCGTCCTGGCAGTAAGGAACTACGACACCGCCCCCCAGGTCGCCTACGACCTCACCATCGCGGACATCCACACGTACTATGTGCTGGCAGGCACCACGCCGGTTCTGGTGCACAATTGCGGCGATGGCGGCTTCAAGAATTCCGTTTCTCCAGATGAGATAACAGAGACGAATCGCGGATTCGGTGGGTTGGTTGCGGAGCGTGGAACTCCCGAGAATACAATGATCAACGCGAGTCGCTACGGCAGCTTCTGGGAGAAGTCGGCGGTGGTGATTCGAGACATTGCGGGTGGCCACATGTTCGACAATGGAAACAAGCGCACTGCTCATGCTGTCGTATCTCAGCTGATGGACCGTAACGGCATCACCAGTGGGCCGACTTCAGATGATCTATGGAGCGTTATATCCAAAGTCGCTACCCCGAAAAAGGCAGGTCACAGCATGGATGTTGGGGAGATCGCCTCGATGCTACGAGGGTATTGACGGGAGCGGTGATGGTGGATATCGAGCTACTCATGGATCAGCTGGGGAGGGCTGGCGTCACTGTCCTCCTCAAGGTTGACCATGAGCGTATGCAAACAGGGCACAAGCCCTGGACGATGGTGATGTCAGGGCCGGGGCTGGGTGAACGCGAATTGATTCGCACAGACGCGCCCACTCTTCAGAATTGTCTGAAGTACTGTCTTCGAGAGCTGAGCACGTGTCCCGGCGATTGGGGATGGCTGGAGCTGTATTCGTAGACACATGCCAGAGGCCCCGCCGAAATGAATTTCGGCGGGGCCTCTGGCATGTGTGACGGCAGTAGTTGACGGCAACGTCAACGGACGGGTGCTGCACAAAGCGGCGGGTCGTCGCCGTCGTCGGGTTCGCCGGTGGCCTCCAAGGGGTTGCGGAGGGCGCGTCCGAGGAGGTCGATTGCGTCGCGCTGGAGGCGGAGCCTGACGTGGGCGTACACGGTCGCGGTGACGCCGATGTGGGCGTGGCCGAGGAGTTCCTTGATGACGACGAGTTCGACACCCTGTTCCAGGAGAAGTGTCGCGGTCGAGTGCCTCAGGTCGTGGAACCGGATCGCTCGCAGGCGGGAGCAGCGGAGCAGGGCATTGAAGTGTCGTGTGAGAGTGGAGGGTTCGATGGGGTGACCGTCGGAACGGGTGAAGATGAGGCCGTTGTCCGCCCACTCGGCGCCGGCTTGCTGCTTCTCGCGGGCCTGTCGGTCACGGTGCTCGTGGAGCGATGCGACGCACGCGGCGGGGAGGGCGATGCGGCGTTCTGAGCTGATCGTCTTGGTCGGCAGGGTGGTGAGGCCACCGGTACCGGTGCGCTGGAGGGTGCGGCGGATGCTGGCGGTTCCGTCGTCGAGGTCGAGGTCTTCCCAGCGCAGGCCGAGGACTTCGCCCTTGCGGAGTCCGGTGCGCAGAGCGAGTTCGAACAGCGCGTGGAGGCGGTGGTTCTGTGCGGAGGCGAGGAAGGCGCGGGCTTCGTGGGCCGTGAGGGGGTTGAAGCGGCGGGGCCGGGGTGTGCCGGTGCGAACGTTGCGGGCGACGTTGCGCAGGATCTCTTCCTCGCGGACGGCGTGCTCCAGGGCGGACTTGAGGACGGAGTGGATGTAGGCGAGGGTCAGCGGGGAGAGGCGCTTGTGGCAGCAGCGGCCGATGGCGCAGCAGCGTGGGCGGCGGTTCGTCTGGGCGTTGGGGTTGCGACCGGCGTCGATGCCGCGTGCGCAGCACTGGCAGACGGTGCGCAGCTCGTTCAGCCAGGTGCGGACGTCCTTGGCTGTGAGCTTGGCGAGCTTCTTCCGGCCCAGGCCGGGGATGAGGTACTGGTGGACGACGGCGGTGTAGCGGGTGTGGGTGGTCTCGCGGAGCTGGTGGACGGCGACGTTCTCCAACCAGTACGTCAGGAAGGCTGCGAGGCTGCCCTGGGCGGTGACGACGGGGACGCCGCGGTTGCTGGCGGCGATCTTCTCCGTCAGCTTGGCCAGTGCTTCCGCCCGTGTCATGCCGTAGACGCTGACGCGCTTGCTGGTGTTGCCGGGAGCGAGGACGTAGCCGGCGGCTTCCCAGCGGCCGTCCTTGCGCTGGTAGACGGTGCCGTCACCGTTGGCGCGGACGCGGCGCGACGCGGCAGGGGTGTTGCGAGGTGTGGTCATCAGGCGGCTTCCTGGTCGAGTCGGGTGTGGATGAGGTCGGCGAGCGCGTGGGCGGGGATGCGGCGGGCTCGGCCGAGGGTGAGGGAGGCGAGTTGCCGGGTGCGGATGAGGTCGTAGACGGCGGAGCGACTGATCTTGAGCCGGTCCATGACCTCGGGGACGGTGAGGAGTTCAACGCCGGCGCTCATTCGGTGGCCCCTCGCCGGCCGGCGCGGGTTGACCGGTGACCGGGGTGACCGGGCTGGTGACCGCCGGATTGACCGGGGCCGTCCGGCCGACGTCCGTTGGGCCGGGTGGGCCGCTTGGCTTCCAGGAGGTCGGCGAGGTGGGCAAGTTCGGGCAGGAGTCCGGTTCCGGCGTACTGCCAGTGCGAGAGAACGAGGGTTGTGCCCGTGCCACGCTGACCGGCCCCGTCGCGGTGACCGGCACAGTGACCGGCGGTCAGGCCGCCGTGGGCATTGCGGTCACTGCCTCGGTCACTGACCGGCTGTCGGCCGGTGGACACGACGTTGTCGGCGTCGGTCTGCGCACGGCACGGGCCTCCGGCAGCCGGGGCGGTGGTGTCGGGTTGGCGGGTTCGCCAGGCGGTGCGTTCGGCTCGGAGGTGGGTGAGGGTGGTGGAGTAGTGGCCTCGGAAGCCGAGCATGTGGGCCCACTGGCGCAGGCGGAGGTGGGCGTGATCGGGGCGTGCGCCGAGATTCCAGGCGGTGTGGATCATGCGGCGGGCGTGGTCGGTGATGTCGTGCTGGGCGAGTTCGGCGAGGAGGCGGAGGCGGCGGTCGAGGGTGCCGGTGGTGGTCTCGGCGCCCTTGGTGGCGTACTTGGCGATGTAGGCGGCAACGTGCCGGTCGGTGACTGGACTGTCGCCGGTGAAGTCGGTGCCACGGATCGGGCGGACGTCGATCTGCCGCCCGAACCGGAACACCAGGCGCCCCGCCCGGTCAGCGCCCTGGACCCGGGTCGCGTTCCCGGCGGGCTGCGGTCGTTCCCGCCTAGGCTGGCCTTCGTGCGGGACGCGGGCACGCCTGGCGGCTGTGCGGACGGCGTGATCGAGGAGCTCGGTGGTGGCCCAGGCGGGCGGTTCGCTTGCGGGGCCGGTCGGTCCATCGAGGCGGATGACGGCGTGGAAGTGGACCTGGCCGCGCTTTTGGTACTCGGCGACCTTGGCGTAGGACAGGGTGGCGTGGTGTCGCAGGGTCCGCTGGGTGAGCCCGGCGGCTTTGGCGATCTCGCGGCGCAGATGGGTGGTGAAGCGCGCCCACAGGGCGGGGGCGTGCGCATTCCACAGCACCGCGCCCGCGTAGTCGTAGCGCGCGGGGTCGAGCGGGGTGCCGAGAAGCGGGTCGTCGTCGGCATGGCACTGGCCGCAATGGCAGCGGCCGGTGTCGGGCCGGTTGTGGACAGGGCCGAAGCCGGGCGCGGTGAGCGTGGCGAACACGCGCGGGTGGGCTGCGACGCTGGTGGGGACGGTCTTGCCGCCGCGCAGTCCGGCGGCGATGAGCTGGTAGGTGTCGTAGCGGTAGACCGTCGAGCAGGCCGGGCAGCGGGTGACGCGGCGGTTGCCGCAGCGGACCAGCAGCTCGCCCGCCGGGAGCTGCCGCGCGTCGAGGTGGTCGAGGACCTGGCCCGTCGCGGCGTCGACGCGGGTGCGGTGCCCGGTCAGGCGGATCGGACGGGCGCAGCCGCCGAGCCCGCCGACCTGGCGGGCCAGGTGAGAGGTACCCGGCGGCGGCGAGCTTCGCCAGCCGGGCGGTCAGCCGCGCCCGGCGCTCCAGCGCCGAATCCCTGCTCGCGGACGCGTCGGCCGTGACCGTGACAGCGTGCATCGGCGTGGCGCACACCCCGTTCGCGGGAGCGAAAGTGCTTGCGGTAGACGGGAGGTGGAGCTGCGCGGGCATGCGGGACAGACCTCCGGCAGAAGCGATGAGGGGACGAGAGGTGGCGGAGCGGAGGGCCGAAGTGATCGGCTCACAGGGGATGGGGAGTGGCGCCTCATGGCGGGCGCGGGCGCTGGGCCGGGGACGGCTGGTCCGGTCGGCGGGGGCGGTGGTGATCACCGGCGGTGCGTGAAGGTAGCACCGTTCCACGGGCGCATTCAAGTGCATCCCTCCTCATTCCTTTCTTCGGGCGGCGGGACGCGGGTAGTGTGGGGCCGGTTTCCCGGTTTGGACGGGCCGGAATTCGCTGATAGTGGGCACGAAAGGCGGGAGTGGCGGGCGTGGTGGCGATGCGGCGCGGGCGCAGGCCGGCGGGCGGCGGAGTGCCGTTGACGTTCGAGGTCATCGCCGAGACCCTGCGCGAGCAGATCCGCTCCGGCGGGCTCAGGCTGGGGGACGCGCTGCCGACGCAGAGCGCGTTGATGCGGGAGTTCGGGGCCTCCAGCCTGACCGTGCAGAAGGCCATGGCCCTGCTGAAGCAGGACGGCTGGGCCCTCTCGCGCCCCGGCAAGGGTGCCTTCGTCGCCCGCCACGACCAGGCCGACGCTGATGAGCTCGACAGCCCGAGCCGGGAGACCGTGCCCGCGGGCGGGACGGCGGCCCGCGTCGGGGCGCTGGAGCACGCGCTTGCCGGGGCGGTCGAGCAGCTCGCCGACCTCCGCGCCCGCATCGAAGCCCTGGAAGCGGGCGGCACCGAGCGAGGCCGCTGACCCGCCGTGCGGGGACGCTGGTCGGGGCAGTGCGTTCAGATTTTCTCTACGAGGTTCAAGGCGGGCTCCGCCCGCTGGAGGTGGCCCGCCGTCGCCGACCGACCCAGGGCTGACTGGCCCCGAGGTCTTCACGGGTGTCGGCGAACAGTGGTCCACCAGGTCGTGAGCGGGGGGCGACTGGTGCCCGGTGGGAGCAAGTTGTGGGGTAAGCGCTGCTTACCCCAGCACCGCCCAGGGTCGGAGCAAGTTGTGTCCTATGGACTCCTTGCCCGCGTCGCGGAGCAAGTTGTCGCCTGCGACCGTCCTACGGTCGGATCGCGGGCACGGGGTCGGCCAGGGGTCCGACCCTCCGTTTCCACCGCCGGGCCCGCCGAGGGCGGTGTCCGACGCCGCCCCGGCTCCGCAGCGCAGGCTCCCCGCCGACCCACGACCGCTCCTGTGCCGAGCGACCACACCGTGCGCAAGCCCGCCGAGTGCCGAGACGCCCGCAAGCAGCAGTCCGAACTCGCCCCCCGCGCGATCGGGGCGATCAGGACGCCAGCAGCTCGGCGACTTCGGGAACGTCGCGGAACGCTCGCAACCGGTCCAGGACGATCCGTGCGCGCTCGGTGGTGCGTTCGCTGCCGCTCTGCCCCAGGGAGAGCATCCGGCCGGCGGTCCCGGCTGCGGCCTCGGGCTCGTTCGCGTCGGCGTAGGCCACGGCCAGCCAGGACAGGTACAGCGCCAACTCCCTCGCGTGACTGGCGTCATAACGACCCAGGACGTCCGTCAGCAGCGGTACGGCGCGAAGCGGCCGGTGCAGCTCGGTGTAGACGCGGGCCTCCATGACCTGGAGTTCCCCAGCGTCCATCCAGTACAGGTACGAGGGCGACTCGGTACCGGCCGAGTCCTTGGCCAGGGCCTCGCCGGCTTCCCCGAGCGCGGTCATCGCTGCGCGGTCCTGGCCGGCGCGGGTGTGCGCCCAGGCCACCCGGTCCAGGTACAGCGCGCGGGCCTTCGCCGGAGCATCGGGGCCGGCCTCTGCCACTGCGGCGGCAGCCAGGTCCACCGCGTCGCGGGGGCGTCCGGTGTTGCTCCACTGGTAGGCCAGCGAACCCGCCACGTTCCCCGACAGCACCCCGTCCCCGGCGGCACGGGCGGCACTGATCCCGAGTTGGTAGATCCGCTCGGCCTCGGCATGCTCGCCCGCGTCGGAGGCGACCCAACCGGCGATCTGCGCCAACTCGCCAATCGTCCGTAGCAGTTCACGGCCCACCTGCTCGGTGTGGGTGCCCTCGCGGTAGAGCGTGACCGCCGTCCGCAGTTCCCGCAGGGCCGGGGCGATCAGGTCCTTCCCGTACACCACATCGTCGGCCAGCCGGAGCCCGTGCACCCGCCGGGCCAGGTCGGTAACCTGCCCGGCACCGATCCGGCGACCAGTTCGCGCCGTCAGCGCGGACAGCGGGTCGCTCTCGGGCAGGAAGTCGGCGACGGTCAGCGCACGCGGCACGGACTTGGGGGGCTGGACTGCCTTCGCCGCTTCCAGCAGCTCGCGCGGCACCTCCAGCACCAGGGCGAGGAAGGGCAGCCACTCCCGGGGGGACCGCGTGCCGATCTCCCAGCGGGACACGTCGTTGCGCGTCGGAGGAACGCGCTCAGGAGCAGCATCGGCCAGCGCCTCGGCCAGCCGCCGCTGACTCCAACCGCGCGCCAGGCGCAGCCGCCTGACCAGTTCCCCGACCGTCTCCCGCACCAAGCCAGCTTGGCAGACACGGAGGCAGACACGCTGGCTACTCCGCAAGGTTCGCGCCAAAGGGGACCCTGATCAACAGCCACAGCGGAGCCGACCACGGGCGGGCACGATGAACCAGAACAGCAGCCAAGCGGAACGCCTGCCTCATCGGAGTGCGGAGTCTGCAGGGGAGGGGCCTCGGTTGCTCCCGTGGACCTCCCCGGACGGGAACCCCTGCTACCTGAGCACCGACGGTAGGGGGTACCTCTCGACCCTCGCCGACGACATCGAAACGGTGCAGATCAGCATGGGTGAGGAACTGTTGGAGTACGCCCGAGGCGTCCTGGCACCTGGTGCGCCCGTACGGCCGGCCGTCGAATACCGCTGGCTGGCCTGCCGCCTGACCGAGGCCCTGTCGGACGTGCTCAGAATCGCGGACTCGCGCGGGCAGCGCATCCCCGCCCCACAGGAGGCGACCGAGGGTGCCCGGCCTGACGAGCACAACTGATGGCCAAGTCCGCGACACCACCACGGCGGTAGACCTTCGAGACCCGATGACGCGACAGAGGCAGAGGACCACACTGATGGGGACGACCACCCGCTACCGGTTCCGCGAGTACAACGTGACCACCGACCCGGACCCCTTGGCGCTGCCGACCTTCGAGGCGCTCTGCGTCACCGGCGAAGAACAGGACTGCGCGGCCGCGTCCGGCGAGATGCACACCCCCGATGACCTGACGCGCTGGATCGCCGGACACTGCGCGCAGACCGGCCACCAGTCCTATCGGCAGACCACCCACACCATCGTCCGTGCCGAGCCCGGAGCGTGGCAGTAGGATCACGCGCGCAGCCGATGACAGCACAACTGGTCTACACCTCTGACGGCAGTAGCGACGGCAACAACCACGGACTTCGGCGCACATCCACGGACACCAACGGACCGTCAAACCACCGTTGACCTGCGAAAAGGCAGGTGGAGAGGGGTCGCGTAGCACACGTACTATGTGCTGGCAGGGGCCACGCCGGTCCTTGTCCATAATTGCGATGGAACGGCGACCATCCATTACGATCCTGAGCAGGGGAGTGATGGGCACGCCATCATTCGGATAGACATGGCAGACGGGCGATCGGCCACGACAGAAGCCATGCCGCAGGGAAGGCCTAGGTCGCCTGGCAACTATTCTGGGCTCCCAAATGTGGGTGGGGAGGCGTATCTAGAGGACATGGGGCCGAAGACCGTATCCAGGACGTTCAATCTTCCCAATGCGGAGGCTGCTTGGAAAGCCCAGCAAGGCTCCATCGACACGAACTTCGGCCCCTATGGTCCCGGTAACAACTGCGTCACGTACTGCGTAGCCATATTGCGGGCGGGTGGAGTCGAGTTGCCGGAAGGCGCGAGGGGCGTGGCTACATTGCGACTCGCCCTTAGGAGGGGTTAGTGAGGAGATTGATCTTCGATGTATGTTCCGCCACCTGCTCTTAGAGTGCTGGCCGAGATCATCGTTAGTGCGAACGTGGGTGAAATTCATCTTCGGCGCGCAGGAGAGGTCTTGGTTGCGCGAGCCGAAATGAATGACAGGATCCTTGATCCAGGCAAGAAGAGTCGGATCTCGGGTGATCGTCTAGATGAGTTGCTTTTCAGCATCGCTGATGCAGAGGATGCGTACGTCGAGGCATGGCAAGCCTGTGAGGCGGGGACCAGAAAATGGCGTGATGCAGAGGGGCTGGTGGCGTTGGATAATTCGCTCAACCGTGCAGCCGATTATTTTCGCTCGGTTGCGTCTCAGGAGTAACTGAAGCTACATCGAACTCTGCAATGCTCTTCTATTCTGAAGGTGTCCTGCCTGGGAATTCCCTGGCATGGGAAGGCTCCCGGTCTATAGAGATCACAGCGGCCCCACTGGTCTAGTTCCGGTGGGGCCTCTGGGCGTCTGACGGCAGTAGTTGACGGCAACGTCATCCCTGAAGGGACGGGGCCGGTCAAGTGCCGGGCAGCTTGTTTTCCAGCTGTTCCGGCTGGTTTTGGGCGTACGCGAACACGGCGTCCCGTGGGTCAAGGCGGAGCGCCCGCAGGCGGAGCCGAGGACGAACGGCCTTGAGGTTGGGGCGTCGGCTCGCGACGATGTTGGGGCCGGAAGTGCTGGTTGGTTGCTGCTGCGTTCCTGGTGGGTTTGTGTTGGGGGTGTTTGGTGTCGTCTCCAGGGTCCGGACGGTGCCGGGGTGGGCAGGCCGTTGGCACGGCTGCCGGTCATCCCTTCGCCCCGGGTGGGGCATGGAGCGGTTCGGCGTGCGGCCGGGCGGGGTCAATCAGCGGGGCGACCTCGCCGCCGTGGCGGGGGTCAGACGTTGCACGACCTCGCGCCCGGACGCGGCAGTGTGCCTGGTCATGCTGCGGCCTTGCCTCGACGTAGGGAGCGGATCTCGCCGTCGCGCAGGCCGTAGTAGACCAGGGTCAGTAGTCTGCGGGCGACCGCGACGGTGGCGATGTTGCGGCCGCGTCGTTCGGTGATGGCGGCCCTGGTGGAGGTGAGCCAGCTGCCGGAAGGAATCCTCTGGACGGCCTCGATTGCGGCCCAGCGCACGAGGGTGGAGCCCTGCTTCGTGATGCGTCCTCGGTGGACCTTGGTGTCGGACTCGCGATGACGTGGTGTCATACCGGCCCAGGAGCACAGGTGAGCGGCGTCGGAGAAGCGGTCGACCTCGCCGATCTCGGCGACGAACACCGCCGCCAGGGTGGGGCCCACACCAGGCAGGGTCTGCACTGTGCGGTAGCCGGCGTGGGTGGCCAAACGGGCGCGCAGCCACCCGTTGGCGAGGTCGACCTCGAAGTCGTAGGCGTCGATGAGTCGCAGTGTGGCGTTGGCCCGGGCCGGAAGGGAGGTCCAGTGGCGCCGTGGCGAGGAGATCGCGACCGCGGACGCCGAAGATATCGCTGGCCGGCAGAATGATGCCCTGCTTGGCGAGGATGGCATGGATCTCCGCCTTCAGTCCGGATCGCAGGGCGACGCACTTGGCTCGATGCCGGACCAGCTCGCGCAGCTCGCGTACGGCGGGCGGGGCGAGATAGGCCTCGGGCAGGCGGCCCATCCGCAGCAGGTCGGCAAGATCCCCTGCGTCCCGCACATCGTTCTTCACGCGCCGGTAGGCGAAGCCCTTGATGCCGAGCGGGTGCGCCAGGTGGACGGTGGCGCCGGCGGCCTGGAGCACGTCCGCGGCCCAGTACCAGCCGTAGGTGGCCTCCAGTACCACGTCCGGGTCGGGCCCCGCCTTGGCGATCTGAAGGGCCAGCGCCACGGGGTCGTTGTCGATCCGGACGGTCTCCAGCAGTTCGCCTTGATCAGTCTGCCTCACGATAACCGAGCGGCGGCGGTGCAGGTCGATACCGACGTACTGCCGCCCGGCGTACTCTGCACACACAGGGGCCTCCATCGTTGTGCAGGTTGCATGGACAAGCCCAGTGTCGCCCGACGCCGGGGCACCCACGAGGAGCGGAGGCTCCGCCCCTTCATCGCATCAGCGGACGGGTGCTGCACCAAGCGGTGGGTCGTCGCCGTCGTCGGGGTCGGTGGCGGCCTCGGGGGCTTTCCGAGGGTACGGCTGAGGAGGTCGATGGCGTCGCGCTGGAGGCGGAGGCGGACGTGTGCCTACACGGTCGCCGTGACGCCGATGTGAGCGTGACCGAGGAGTTCCTTGATGACGACGAGTTCGACGCCCTGTTCCAGGAGGAGGGTCGCGGTCGAGTGCCGCAGGTCGTGGAACCGGATCGCCCGCAGGCGGGAGCATCGGAGCAGCGCGTTGAAGTGCCGCGTGAGGGTGGAGGGTTCGATGGGGTGACCCTCCGGGCGGGTGAAGACGAGGCCGTTGTCCGCCCACTCGGCGCCGGCCTGTTGCTTCTCGCGGGCCTGTCGGTCACGGTGCTCGTGGAGCGAGGCGACGCAGGCGGCGGGGAGGGCGATGCGGCGTTCGGAGCTGATCGTCTTGGTCGGCAGGGTGGTGAGGCCGCCGGTGCCGGTGCGCTGGAGGGTGCGGCGGATGCTGGCGGTGCCGTGGTCGAGGTCGAGGTCTTCCCAGTGAAGGCCGAGGAGTTCGCCCTTGCGGAGGCCGGTGCGCAGAGCGAGTTCGAACAGCGCGTGGAGGCGGTGGCCCTGCGCGGCAGTCAGGAAGGTGCGGGCCTCGTGGGCGGTGAGGGGGTTGAAGCGGCGGGGGCGGGGGGTTCCGGTGCGGACGTTGCGGGCGACGTTGCGCGGGATCTCTTCCTCGCAGACGGCGTGCTCCAGGGCGGACTTGAGGACGGAGTGGATGTAGGCGAGCGTGAGCGGGGAGAGGTACTTGCGGCAGCATTTGCCGATGGGGCAGCAGCGCGGGCGGCGGCCGGCCGGGGCGTCGGGCTTGCGTCGGGCGTCGATGCCGCGAGCGCAGCACTGGCAGACGGTCCGCAGTTCGTTCAGCCAGGTGCGCACGTCCTTCGCGGTGAGCTTGGCGAGCTTCTTCTTGCCGAGGCCGGGGATGAGGTACTGGGTGACGCAGGCGGTGTAGCGAGTGTGGGTGGTCTCGCGGAGCTGATGGACGGCGACGTTCTCCAGCCAGTACGTCAGATAGGTGGCCAGGCTGCCCTGGGCAGTGACGACGGGGACGCCGCGGTTGCTGGAGGCGGTCTTCTCGGTGAGTTTGGCGAGGGCGTCCTTGCGGGTGGTGCCGTAGACGCTGACGCGCTTGCGGGTGTTGCCGGGGGCGAGGACGTAGCCGGCGGCTTCCCAGCGGCCGTCCTTGCGCTGGTAGATGGTGCCGTCGCCGTTGGCGCGGACCCTCCGCGAGCTGGTGCCGGTGGCGGGGTTGTTGTCGTGGGTGGTCATCAGGCTGCCTCTGCGAGTTGGTGGTGGACGAGGGCGGTCAGGGCGTGCGCGGGGATACGGCGGGCGCGGCCGATGGTGATCGACGCGAGCCGCCGGGTGCGGATGAGGTCGTAGACGGTGGAGCGGCTGATCTTCAGGCGGGCCATGACCTCGGGGACGGTGAGGAGTTCGGCGTCGGCGGTCACGCGATCACCCCCGTCTGGATGGCGGCGGTCAGCGGGTCGGTGGTGTGACCGGCCGGGTCACCGGCGCGCCGCGCATGCCGGGGGCGGCTCGGTTGCTCGGGCCGGGGGCGCGGTGTGGTGGCCAGGAGGTCAGCGAGGTGGGCGAGTTCGGGCAGGAGGCCGGTTCCCGCGTACTGCCAGTGCGAGAGGACGAGGGTCGTGTTCGTGCCGCCGTGCTGACCGGCACAGCGACCGGCTCGGTGACCGGCGGTCAGGTCACCGTGGTCATCGCGGTCACCGTTCCGGTCAGTAACCGGCTGTCCGCCGGTGGAGACAACGTGTCGGCCTCGATCTGCTCAGGGCGCGGGCCGACGGCAGCCGAAGCGGTGGCCTCGGATTGGCGGGCTCGCCAGGCGGTGCGTTCAGTGCGCAGTTGGGTGAGAGTGGTCGAGCAGTGGCGGGTACGGGTCGAGAAGTGTCCTCGGAAGCCGAGCATGTGAGCCCACTGGCGCAGGCGGAGGTGGGCGTGATCGGGGCGGGCGGCGAGGTGCCAGGCGGTGTGGATCATGCGGCGGGCGTGGTCGGTGATGTCGTGCTGGGCGAGTTCGGCGAGGAGGCGGAGGCGGCGGTCGAGGGTGCCGGTGGTGGTCTCGGCGCCCTTGGTGGCGTACTTGGCGATGTAGGCGGCGACGTGGCGGTCGGTGACGGGGGCGTCGCCGGTGAAGTCGGTACTGCGGATCGCGCGGACGTCGATCTGCCGCCCGAACCGGAACACCAGGCGCCCCGCCCGGTCAGCGCCCTGGACCCGGGTCGCGTTCCCGGCGGGCTGCGGTCGTTCCCGCCGGGGCTGGCCTTCGTGCGGGACGCGGGCACGCCTGGCGGCTGTGCGGACGGCGTGATCGAGGAGCTCGGTGGTGGCCCAGGCGGGCGGTTCGCTTGTGGGGCCGGTCGGTCCGTCGAGGCGGATGACGGCGTGGAAGTGGACCTGGCCGCGCTTTTGGTACTCGGCGACCTTGGCGTAGGACAGGGTGGCGTGGTGTCGCAGGGTCCGCTGGGTGAGCCCGGCGGCTTTGGCGATCTCGCGGCGCAGGTGGGTGGTGAACGTGCCCACAGGGCGGGGGCGTGCGCGTTCCAGAGCACCGCGCCCGCGTAGTCGTAGCGCGCGGGGTCGAGCGGGGTGCCGAGGAGCTGGCCGCCGCGCGCCGCCTGGCTCTGGCCGAAGGCGTCCACGCTGTGACCCTTACCCAGATAGCCACGCTGGCGGGCGTCCACCGCGGCTCGATCATCGGCGTCTCCTCGATCCGCGCCGTCACCGTGGAACCCGCCCAGGGCATCTACTCCGCGACCAAGGCCGCCCTGGTGGCCCTGCTGAACACGGCGGCCGCCGAACTCGGCCCGCTCGGCGTGCGGGTGAACACGCTCGCCCCCGGGGTGGTCGAGTCGCCGATGACGACCTGGGCCACGTCCGACCCCGCGCGCTATGACTCGTACGCGGCCAAGACCGTGCTGGGCCGCTGGGCGCAGCCCGAGGAGATGGCGGGTGCGGTGGTGTTCCTGGCCTCGGACGCCGCGAGCTACGTGACCGCCGGCGTGCTCACCGTCGACGGCGGGTGGACGGCCGTCGACGGCCACTTCGCTCCACCGCAGTGAATCGGGGACGGGCCCCGGCCGCCACGGCAGCCGGGGCCACCGGTGTGGTCAGGCCCTGGGAAACATGGCCTTCGTCATCTCCTGCGCACCACCGATCGTGTCGATGACGACCAGGGGGTTGGAGTAGTCCCGCCAGTGGACGATCCGCCGCTGTCGGATCGTCACGATCGAGACGTAGTGCTGGTGGTAGGGCCTGCCGGTGGCGACCCCGGTGCCGTGGCCGGCGTACTCCAGGATCACCACGTCCGGGGTGGTGGTCGGGTAGACCTTGGAATCGCTCATGCGCTCCAGGGCGATGATGCGCCCGTACCCGCGGAACGAGTCGATGATCGCCTGGCGTCCGTGCAGCGCGGGCGGTGTGCCCGGGGGCGCGTAGAGGAACTCCATGACGACGTCGTCCGCGAACAGGTCGAAGTAGTGCTCGCCGTCGGTCAGACCGGCCAGTGACTCCTCGACCAGTTCCATGAAGGGGCCCAGGGCCCTGAACTACGCGTAGTCGACCATCGTCTCGCTCATCGTGTCTTCCGAATCCCGGCACGGGCCGCCGGCCGGCGGCCCGTGCTGCTTGCTGTCCGCGCCGCGTCAGACCTGGTTGTTCCACATCCGGAACATCACGCAGCTGCCGTGGTCGTCGAAGGTCACCGTCCAGAGGTTGGCGAAGGTGCCGAGCTCCTCGTAGGCGCCGGTGCCCTTGATCGCGGCCGTGTCCCCGTTGATCATGAGAATGGACCATTCGAAGTCCCAGCCGCCCTGTTGCCAGGCCTGGCGGGACTGCCAGCCCTTCACGATCTCCTCGCGGCCGATCCAGTCGGTCTCATACGGCCACTCGTGGTACTCCGCATCGGCGGAGAACAGGGCCGCGATGTCCTCGGGCGCGTTGCTGCGCCAGGCCCGCACGTACGCCTGGACCCAGTCGTTGACCTGCTGTTCGGTCGGCATCGCCGGCCTCCTTCGTCGTCGGTCCACGCCCGGGTCTCAGGCCGAGGCCGCAGCGGCGTGGCGGAGGGTGAAGGTCTGGGGCGCGGTGTATTCGAGCAGGCCCTCGGCGCCGCTCTCCGAGCCGAGCCCGGACTGCTTGTGGCCCGCGAAGGTGACGAGCGGGGTGAGGTGCTGGACCTCGTTGATCCACACCGTGCCGGCCCGCAGGCGCCGTCCGACGGCCAGGGCCGTCCGCGGGTCGGACGACCAGACGGAGGCGCCGAGGCCGTACTCGCTCGCGTTCGCCCGGGTGACGGCGTCCTCGACGTCGTCGAAGGAGAGCACCGGCAGGACCGGCCCGAACTGCTCCTCCTGGACGATCCGCGAGGACTCCGGGGGATCGTCCACGAGCGTCGGCACCACGAAGTAGCCCGGCCCCTCTCCGGCCCGGCCGCCGGTGGCGAAGCGGTGGCCCTGGGCGTGGGAGTCCTGGAGGAGGTCGAGGACCCGCTCGTACTGCGGGCGGTTCTGCACCGGGCCGAGCCTCACGCCCGGCTCGGTGCCGCGGCCGACCCGCACGGTGGCGGCGTAGGCGGCCAGCGCCCGCAGGAGCGGCTGGTGGATGTCGCGGTGGACGTACAGCCGCTTGATCGCCAGGCACACCTGGCCGCTGTTGGCGAAGGCGCCCCAGAACAGCTTCTCCGCGACGGCGGGCACATCGACGTCCGGCAGGACGATCGCCGCGTCGTTGCCGCCCAGTTCCAGGGTCACCCGGGTCAGCGTCGGCGCCGCGCCGGCCATCACCCGGCGGCCGGTGCGGGTGGAGCCGGTGTAGCTGATCATGTCGATGCCGGGGTGCGCGGTCATCCACGGCCCCAGCTCGGCGCCGCCCGAGACGACGTTCAGGACACCGGGCGGCAGGACCTCGCACAGCAGCTCGCCGACCTTCAGCGTGACCAGCGGGGTGGACGGGGACGGCTTCCACACCACCGTGTTGCCCGCCAGCAGCGCCGGGGCGAGCTTGAACCCCGCGTTGCCCAGCGGGTAGTTCCACGGAACGATCGCGCCCACCACCCCCAGCGGCACCCGGCGGGTCACCGAGAGCCGCTCCGCGCTGTCCTCGTTCACCGTCTCCGGCAGCGACAGCGACGCCGTCCCCCGCAACCAGTACCCGAACCCGAGGATCTCCGCGGCGGCGTCGTCCAACGACTTGCCCTGCTCCCGGGTCAGGAGCCACTTGAGGGGTTCCAGGTGCGCCTCGACCGTGTCGGCGACCGCCAGCACGAGCCTGCGCCGCTCCTCCAACGGCGTCGCCGACCAGCCGGGCAGGGCTGCCCTGGCCGCCGCCACCGCCTGGTCGAGCTGCTCGGGCGAGCAGACCGGCGCCGAGGCCACGACCGTCTCGTCAGCCGGGTCGAGGACCTCGTAGGACGCCGCACCCGGCACCGCCCGGCCGGCGATGGTCATGGTGAAGTCGGTGAAGGCACTGGCGTCCATGGTGGTTCTCCTGGCACGACGATCGCTGGTGTGTGCCCGCCTTCGGGGCGGACGTCCGGCCCGGTGCCCCAAGGCCGCGGACCGGCACACCATCGACTATCGGCACCGCACAGGCCACCAGGAAGGCCGGGCCTGCCTAGGAGTGCCACACCCAGGAACAGACGCCCGAATCCGCGCCACGACCGGTGCGAGCCGCCCCGGCGAGCCGGTGGTCTGGGCGGCGTACGATGCGAGCATGAGTGGCCACGAGCTGGGCGCGTTCCTACGGGCACGCCGCTCCCGGGTGACGCCCGCCGACGTGGGCCTGCCCACCTCCGGCTCCCGCCGGGTCGCGGGCCTGCGGCGCGAAGAGGTCGCCGTTCTGGCCGGCGTCAGCGCCGACTACTACGCCCGCCTGGAACAGGGCCGCGAGACCAACCCCTCCGGCCAGGTGATCGACGCCATCGCCGGCGCCCTGCGCCTTGGCACCGACGCCCGCTGGCACGCCTACCGCCTGGCCGGCCTGCTACCCAAGTCGGCGCCCGCCCACTCGCACGACCAGGTGCACCCCGCCCTCCTCCAGCTCATGGACGCCTTCCCCACGGCCGTGGCCTACGTCATCAACCGCCGCTTGGACGTCCTCGCCTCCAACTCCCTCGCCGACGCCCTGCTCTCACCCCTGGCCGACCGGCGCCGCATGGTGCGCTCCCTCTTCCACGACCCGGCCGCCCGCGAACTCTTCGCGGACTGGCACAGCGTCGCCCGCGACACCGTCGAAGCACTGCGCCTGGCCGCCGGACACGACCGCCAGGACCCCGAGCTCGCCGCCATGGTGCGCGAACTGATCACCGACAGCCCGGAGTTCGCCGCCCTGTGGCGCGACCACAGCGTCAGCGGCCTGGGCCGCAAGACCAAGGTCTTCAACCACCCCGACGTCGGCCGCATCACCCTCACCTACCAGGCGTTCGACGTGCAGGCCGCCGACGGCCAGTACCTCCTCGTCGGCACCACGGCGCCGGGCAGCACCGACACCGACTCCCTCGCACTCCTCGGCTCCCTCCACGCAGCGGGACACCGGGACGACGTACGGCCCGCCGGCAGCTGACCGATTGCCGCCCGGCGAGGGCCGTCTGTCGGCCATGCGCGGGAGAAGCTGTTGGGCTCGGCGGCCTGCGGTCTCGTGCTCCGTTTCACTCCGATTTCACATCGCGAGCCACCGGATGTCCGACAGCGGGTCCGAAGACAGCGTTTCCGCAGGTCAGAAGAGTGTCCGACCTGCGGAAACGATGAGCGATCACACTGCGTTTCCGCAGGTCAGCGGGGCTCCTACAGGTCGTAGTACAGCTCGAACTCGTGCGGGTGGGGGCGGAGGGCGATGGGGGCGATTTCGTTGGTGCGCTTGAAGTCGATCCAGGTCTCGATCAGGTCCGGGGTGAAGACGTTGCCGGCGAGGAGGTACTCGTGGTCGGCTTCGAGGGCTTCGAGGACGGCCGGGAGGGAGGAGGGCACCTGGGGGACGTTGGCGTGCTCTTCGGGGGCGAGCTCGTAGAGGTCCTTGTCGACGGGCTCCAGCGGCTCGATCTTGTTGCGGATGCCGTCGAGGCCGGCCATCAGCATGGCGGAGAAGGCCAGGTACGGGTTGGAGGACGGGTCCGGGGCGCGGAACTCGATGCGCTTGGCCTTGGCGTTGGAGCCGGTGATCGGGATGCGGATCGCGGCCGAGCGGTTGCGCTGGGAGTAGACCAGGTTGACCGGCGCCTCGAAGCCCGGGACCAGGCGGTGGTAGGAGTTCACCGAGGGGTTGGTGAACGCCAGCAGGGACGGGGCGTGCCGGAGCAGGCCGCCGATGTAGTAGCGGGCGGTGTCGGAGAGGCCGGCGTAGCCCTGCTCGTCGTAGAAGAGCGGGGAGCCCTCGGTCCACAGCGACTGGTGGACGTGCATGCCCGAGCCGTTGTCGCCGAAGATCGGCTTCGGCATGAAGGTGGCGGTCTTGCCGTTGCGCCAGGCGACGTTCTTGATGATGTACTTGAACAGCATCAGGTCGTCGGCGGCGTGCAGCAGGGTGTTGAACTTGTAGTTGATCTCCGCCTGGCCGGCCGTGCCGACCTCGTGGTGCTGGCGCTCGACCTCCAGCCCGGCCTTGGCGAGTTCCAGCGACATCTCCGCGCGCAGGTCGGCGAAGTGGTCCACCGGCGGGACGGGGAAGTACCCGCCCTTGTACTTGACCTTGTAGCCGCGCGCGTCGCCCTCGGCGGCGCCGGTGTTCCAGGCGCCGGCCTCCGAGTCGATGTGGTAGAAGGACGCGTTGGCGCTGGTGTCGAAGCGGACCGAGTCGAAGACGTAGAACTCGGCCTCGGGTCCGAAGAACGCGGTGTCGGCGATGCCGGAGGAGGCGAGGTAGGCCTCGGCCTTCTTGGCGACGTTGCGCGGGTCGCGGCTGTAGGCCTCGCCGGTGACCGGGTCCTGGATGAAGAAGTTGATGTTGAGGTGCTTCTCGGCCCGGAAGGGGTCGAGCCGCGCGGTGGCGAGGTCCGGGACGAGGGCCATGTCGGACTCGTGGATGGCCTGGAAGCCGCGGATCGACGAGCCGTCGAACATCAGGATCTCGGACGGATCGAAGGTCGCCGCGGGTACGGAGAAGTGCTGCAAGACGCCCGGCAGGTCACAGAACCGGACATCGACGAACTTCACGTCGTTGTCCTGGATGTACTGCTTCACTTCGGCGGCGTTGTTGAACATCCATCCTCCTCGGTGCGAATGGGGCTCACCCTAGGAATGGGTCGTTTCCGGACGGTGACCCGCTCGTTTCCTAGATGTTAACCACGGCCCCCGGGCGGGCGGCAAAGATGTACGGGACGGGGCAAAACGCCCCTCCCACCTGGGCGGGCTTCGACAAGTGGTCTGGACCACTGGAAAAGCTGTCGGGAACGCCCAGGTGCTGGGATTCACTCCCCAGGGGACGGCGCCTCGACGGCGCCCCGCCCGGAGGGGAGCCGGTGGCGGTCCGGACCGTCAGCCCGGTTAGTGTGGATTCGTGGACACCAGAGAAGCGTTGGGATCGTGGATCGACGGCCCCAAGGCGGCCGCCGAGAAGATGGGCGCCGACTTCGGCTACCGCGGCGAACGCCTCGGCCTGCCCGAGGAGGGCTCCGGCTCGATCGCCGGCCCCGGCCGCCGGATCGGCGCGCTGTTCGTGGACGGCTGGCTGGTCGCGCTGATCTCCTACGGGCTGATCGCCCGCGGTGATCAGGCCGAGGCCAACCTGTGGACCAGCCCGCTGTTCTTCCTGGTCGCGGCCCTGCTGCTGTCGACCACCGGGACGACGGTCGGCAAGCGGTTGTTCGGCCTCCGGGTGGTCCGCCTGGACGGCGGCCGCGCGACCATCCCGCAGGTCCTGCTGCGCACCCTGCTGCTCTGCCTGGTGGTGCCCCCGCTGGTCTGGGACCGCGACCACCGCGGCCTGCACGACAAGGCGGTCGGCACGGTCGAGGTGCGGATCTAACCGGCTCCACCGAGCCGGAACGTCGGAACGGCCCCGCCGCGGAAGCTCCGCGGCGGGGCCGTTCTCGTGTCGTCAGGGGAGGGGGAGGGTCAGCGGACCTGGCCGCCCTTGGGCATCCGGGCGCCCTTCGGCATCGGGCCCTTGGGGATCGGGGCCTTGGAGAGCAGGTCGCCCAGCGCGCGCAGGCGGTCGTTGGTCTCGGTGACCTGGGCGGCGGTGATGGCGCGGGGCAGTCGCATGAGGTGGATTTGCAGCTTCTTCAGCGGGATCTCGCCCTCGCCGTTGCCCACCACGATGTCGTGCACCGGCACGTCGCCGACCACGCGGGCCATCTTCTTCTTCTCGGAGGCCAGCAGCTGGCGCACCCGGTTCGGGTTGCCCTCACCGATCAGCGCGATGCCCGCCCGGCCCACCGCGCGGTACACGGCGTCCTGGTTACGGGTGACCGCCACCGGCGTGGTGTTGGAGCTCCAGCCGCGTCGGATGTTGTTCAGCACCGCCGCGACGGCGCCCGGCTGCCCCTCCATCTGCCCGAACGCGGCGCGCTCGGCCCGGCGCCCGAAGACGATCGCCATGGCCAGCACGGCCACGATGAAGCCCAGGATGCCCAGATAGACGGGGTGCTCGATCGCGAAGCCGATGGCGAGGAACACGCCGAAGGTCAGCAGGCCGACGCCGGCGATGATCAGGCCGATCTTGGTGTCGACCTTCTTGGTCATGGTGTACGCCAGACGGATCTGCTTCAGCCGTCCGGGGTTCTCGGATGTTTCCCTCGCCATAACGCTCATGGTACGTGGCACGGGTACGGGATATCCAAGCCCGGGTACCCGTTCGCCCGAACCGTGACCCTTGTGCCCGTACGCCGTCGCGGACAGCGACGGGCCTCACGGCGGTAGGGACTTCAGCGTGACGGGAGCTTCACGGCCGTACGGGCTTCAGGTCGTCCGGGCTTCACGGCCGTACGGGCTTCGCCGTCGCTCCGGCGGCGACCGCGTCGTGCCGGCGGTCCGCCGCGTACCGGCGGTTCTCGCACACCGCCGTCCACGCGTTGCGGCGCGCGTGCTGCTGGCCCGGCGCCAGCAGGACGCTCTCGGCGAACCGCAGCGCCGCCCCGACCGACCGAACCGATCGCACCGACCGGATCCGCATTCCCATCGCCATGCCGAACAGCTCCTCTCGTGACTGATCGTGGCTGAGAAGAATCGAACGCTTGCTGGGCGTCCATCGTCCCCACCCCGTGTTACCAGTCCGTGACCAGGCAGTCAAAGCGTGGTGAAAACCGGAAGGGCGGAGCCGCAGCTCCGCCCTTCCAACAGCTCAATGGCTCAAACGCGCCGGGGAACCGGGCCCGGTCAGACCGCGGCCTGCTCGCGCCGCTCCAGCGCCTGGCGGTAGAGCCGGCCGGCCCGGTACGAGGAGCGCACCAGCGGGCCCGACATGACGCCGGCGAAGCCCAGCTCCTCGGCCTCCTCCTGGAGCTCGACGAATTCCTGCGGCTTCACCCAGCGCTCCACCGGGTGGTGGCGCAGCGAGGGGCGCAGGTACTGGGTGATGGTGATGAGCTCGCAGCCGGCGCCGACCAGGTCGGCGAGCGCCTGGCTGACCTCCTCGCGGGTCTCGCCCATGCCCAGGATCAGGTTGGACTTGGTCACCAGCCCGGCCGCGCGGGCCTGGGTGATGACGTCCAGCGAGCGCTCGTAGCGGAAGGCCGGGCGGATCCGCTTGAAGATCCGCGGCACGGTCTCGACGTTGTGCGCCAGCACCTCGGGGCGGGAGGAGAAGACCTCGGCCAGCTGCTCGGGGACGGCGTTGAAGTCGGGGATGAGCAGCTCGACGCCGGTGCGGCCGGCCGCGCGGTCGGCGGTCATCGCGTGGACCTGGCGCACGGTCTCGGCGTACAGCCAGGCGCCGCCGTCCTCCAGGTCGTCGCGGGCGACGCCGGTGATGGTGGCGTAGTTGAGGTCCATGGTGACGATGGACTCGGCGACGCGGCGGGGCTCGTCACGGTCGAACTCGGCGGGCTTGCCGGTGTCGATCTGACAAAAGTCGCAGCGGCGGGTGCACTGGTCGCCGCCGATGAGGAAGGTCGCCTCGCGGTCCTCCCAGCACTCGAAGATGTTGGGGCAGCCGGCCTCCTGGCAGACCGTGTGCAGCCCCTCCTTCTTCACCAGCGACTGGAGGGCGTTGTACTCCGGGCCCATCTTCGCGCGGGTCTTGATCCACTCGGGCTTCCGCTCGATGGGGGTCTCGCTGTTGCGGACCTCCAGGCGGAGCAGCTTCCTGCCGTCGGGCGCGACAGCGGACACGTGCGACTCCTAGAACTAGACGGGGTACCCCCAGGGTACGCCTGTGGTTGTACGGCCTTCGCCGGGCCTGCCGCCCTGCAATCGCAGGGCAACACGGCTACCGGTCAGTAGATTCCCAGCGCTGCGGCCTCATGCCGAGGGCTTCAGCGGGCTTCAGCGGGCGAGCGCCGGCTCGGGCAGCTCGGCGAAGACCTCCGCCAGGTGCCGCTCGACCACCGGTGCCGCCTCGGCGACGGAGAGCCCGCGCGCCAGCTCGCCGGAGAGCGAGGCCACGCCCGCGTCCCGGATGCCGCACGGCACGATCTTGTCGAACCAGGTCATGTCGGGGTCGCAGTTGAGCGCGAAGCCGTGCATGGTCACCCCGCGGGCGACCCGCACGCCGATCGCGGCGAGCTTGCGGTCGTCGCCGCGCTGACCTGCGTTGGAGGGCGCGTACTCGGGGCCGGCCAGCCGCGGGTCGATGCCGAGCGGCAGACCCATCCGCAGGGTCAGCTTGCCGAGGTCGACGACCTGGGCCGGGTCGACCACGGCGTCCGGGATGGACTGGCCCAGCACCCAGACCCCGCTGCGGCCCTCGACCCGGGTGGTCCCGACGCCGAACTCGGCGGCGGCGCGGATCAGCGCCTCCTCCAGCCGGCGGACGTAGGCGATGACGTCGATCGGATCGGGCAGCTTGACGATCGGGTAGCCGACCAGCTGACCGGGGCCGTGCCAGGTGATCTCGCCGCCCCGGTTGACCTCGACCACCGGGGTGCCGTCCAGCGGCAGGTCGGCGGGGTTGGTGCGCTTGCCCATCGTGTAGACGGACTGGTGCTCCAGCAGCAGGACCGTGTCGGGGATCTCGTCCGCGACCCGCAGCGCGTGCAGCCGCTGCTGCTCCTCCCACGCCTCCTGGTAAGGCACGGTGCGCTCACCTATGCCCATCGAAACGAAACGCACGTTCTCGCTCACCGCTGCCGCTCCTTGCCAGGCGTTCGAGACCAACCTCGCCACTGTACGCCCAGCCCGGTTCGTCCCCGTCGGCCGTCCCGCTCGGCCGTCCCGCTCGGCCCCCGGCGAACCGGACCCTCGCGGGCGTCAGTCCCCGGCGAGCAACTGCAGCCGCAGCGCGAGCTGGAGCTCCAGCGACCGCTCCGGGTGGTTCCAGTCCCGCCCGAGCAGCGCCTCCACCCGGTCCAACCGCTGGACCACCGTGTTCACGTGGACGTGCAGCTCGTCCTTGGCCCGGGTGAGGCTGCCGCCGCAGTCGAAGTAGGCCCGCAGGGTGCGGACCAGCTCGGTGCCGCGCCGGGCGTCGTACTCCAGCAGCGGGCCGAGGGCGGCGCCGACGAAGCCGTCCACGTCGTGGCCGTCGCCGAGCAGCACCCCGAGGAAGCCGAGGGCGCGGGCCGAGGCGCCCTCGCCGGCGCGGCCGAGCACCCGCAGGGCGCGTACGCAGCGCAGGCCCTCGGCGTACGAGGCGGCCAGCGCGGGCGGGCCGGCGGCCGGGCGGCCGGCGCCGACGGTGACGGGGAAGCCGGCCAGCCGGGCCAGCCGTTCGGCGGCCTGCCGGGCGGCCTCCTCGGGGTCTCCGGGGTTCTCGGGGTGCTGGGCGCCGCCCGTCTCGACGGGTACCAGCAGGACGACCGCCTCGCCGTGTTCGGCGCTGACGCCCCGGGAGCCGAACAGGTACCGCCGGGCCGCGCCCGCCAGCCGCCCCCGGTCGGCGACGGCACCGGCACCGCGACCGGCTCCCCCAGCGGTCGCGGCACCGGTCACGTCGCCGGCCGTAGCCGTAGCCGTAGCCGCAGTCGCAGGCTCGGCGACCAGCACCAGGTGCGGCCGGGCGAGGTCGACGCCGAGCCGCCGGCCGCGGGCGGTGAGCCCGGCCGGGTCGCGCTCGGGAGCGGTCAGCAGGTCGGTGACCAGCTCGCCGCGGACCCGGTTCTCGGTCTCGGCCACCGAGCGGCGCAGCAGCAGGAGCAGCGCGGTGACCACGCTGGCCCGCTCGAACAGCCGCCGGTCGGCGTCGTCGAGGTCGGGCCGTCCGCGCAGCACCATGGTGCCGAGCGTGTCGTGCCCGGCGAGCACCGCGCAGACCCACTGCTCGCCGTGCCGTACGGACCGGCCCTCGGCGCGGGAGGCGGCGACGGCCCCGGCCAGTTCGGCGGCGGGTACGGACCGTCCGGCCAGCGGCTCGCCCTCGGCGTCCAGGACCGCTATCTCCCCGCCGAGCAGCGCCGCGACGGCGGCGGCGACGTCCGGTACCTCGGCGCCGCGCAGCACCAGGTCGGTGAGCCGGTCGTGCGCCTGCTCGGCGCGTTGGACGGCGGCGGAGTGGGCGCGGACGAGTTCGTTGGCGGTGTTCAGCTCGGCGAGCGCGGCCCGGGTGTCGGCCAGGGACTTGGCGGTGTCCAGGGCGATCGCGGCGTGCGCGGCCAGGGTGCAGAGCAGGGCGACCTCGTCGGGGGAGAAGGCGCGAGCCGAGCGGTCGGCGGCGAACAGGACGCCGATGACCTGCCCGCCGAGCAGCAGCGGCACCCCGATGATCGCCACCAGGCCCTCGTCCAGCACGCCCGCGTCGATCGTGCCGGTGTGGTGGAAGCGTTCGTCGGTGCGGTAGTCGGGGGTGGCGTACGGGCGGGCGGTCTGTGCGACCAGCCCGCCCAGGCCGTCGCCGAGGCTGAGCCGCAGGTTCTGGAACAGCACGGAGACCGAGCCGTCGGTGACCCGCATGTAGGTGTCGCCCGCGGCCTCGTCCGGCAGGGTCAGGTACGCGGTGTCGGTGCCGAGCAGCATCCGGGCCCGGCGGACGATCGCCTGGAGTACGGTGTCCAGCTCCCGGGAGGCGGCGAGGTCCCCGGCGGTGTCGAACAGGGCGGTCAACTCGGCTTCCCGGCGCCGGTGTTGGCGCAGGGTCCGGTGAACCCGCAGGGCCTGCCAGGTGGCGTCGTCGATCTCGGCGAGGACGGCGGCCGGCGCCCCGCGGTGGCGGGCGTCGGCCAGCACGTCGGCGAAGTCCTCGGTGGCGGCGCCCGAGGCGAGCAGGTCGAGCAGCCGCCGCAGTGCGGGCGCGGCGCTCTCGTCGGGGTGGTTCATGGTGCGGGCCGCCAATCGGCGTCGGTTCCGACGGGTGCGGGTACTCGCGAGGTGCGAGAACTCGCGATGCTATCGGCTCAACGCTCAGGCCACCGCGGGCTTTCCGACCGGGGCGCCGTCGGCCGGCTGCTCCTCGATCCGGGTCAGGTCCCGCCCCCTGGTCTCCCGTCCGCACAGCACGGCCAGCACGGTGACCACGGCGGCGAGGGCGACGTACACCGAGATCGGGGTGGAGCTGCCGTAGTCCTTGAGGAGCGCGGTGGCGATCAGCGGGGCCGGGGCGCCGGCCGCCACCGAGGCGAACTGGGCGCCGATGGAGGCGCCCGAGTAGCGCAGCCGGGTCGCGAACAGCTCGGAGAAGAAGGCGGCTTGGGGTGCGTACATCGCGCTGTGGAAGACCAGTCCGACGGTCACCGCGAGGACCAGCTGAGGGAACGAGCGGGTGTCCACCAGCCCGAAGAACACGAACGCCCAGACCCCGACCCCGGCCGCGCCCACCAGGTACACCGGCTTGCGTCCGACCCGGTCGGAGAGCGCGCCGAACAGCGGGATCAGCGCGAACTGGATGGCGGAGGCGATCAGTACGGCGTTGAGCGCGCTCTGCTTGCCGAAGTGCGCGTGGCTGACGGCGTAGGTGAGCACGAAGGTCGTCATCACGTAGTAGGAGATGTTCTCCGCCATCCGCGCCCCCATGGCCACCAGCACCTCCCGCCAGTGGTGCTTCAACACCCCGACCAGTGGGGCCTGTTCGGCCTCCGGCTGGTTCGCCTTGTTCGCGATCGCCTGCCGGAACAGCGGCGACTCCTCCACCGCGAGCCGGATCCACATCCCGACCCCCACCAGTACCGCCGACAGCAGGAACGGCACCCGCCACCCCCAGGACAGGAAGTCCGCGTCCGACTGGAGCGTGGTCATCAGCGACAGCACGCCCGCCGCCAGCAGGTTCCCGGCCGGCGCCCCGCCCTGCGGCCAGGACGCCCAGAACCCCCGCCGCCGCTGGTCCCCGTGCTCCGACACCAGCAGGACGGCGCCGCCCCACTCACCGCCGAGCGCGAACCCCTGCACCAGCCGCAGCGCCGTCAGCAGCACCGGCGCCGCGACCCCGATCGAGTCGTACGTCGGCAGCAGCCCGATCGCCGTGGTCGAGCCGCCCATCAGCAGCAGGCTCACCACCAGCAGCCGCTTGCGCCCCACCCGGTCCCCGAAGTGACCGAACACCAGCGCCCCGAGCGGCCGCGCCGCGAAACCGATGGCGTAGGTGAGGAACGACAGCAGCGTTCCGGTCAGCGGATCGCTGTGCGGGAAGAACAGCTTCCCGAACACCAGGGCCGCGGCCGTTCCGTACAGGAAGTAGTCGTACCACTCGATGGTCGTGCCGATCAGGCTGGCAGCCACCACTCTCGGGAGTGAACTGCGCGTAGCCGCAGCGCTTGCAGGGGCGTTCATGTGCCACCACTTCCAGGGCCGGGGGAGGAGGGAGAAGACGAGGAGGAGACGTCGGGGAGACGACGTCGCCACAAGGTAGGAATCCGCCGTGCGGAGGCCCATGTGGGCGGATCACACAGCGGTCGGCGCAGGCGTGGTGGCAGGAGCCACTGCCCCGCGCCGGTCAGTGGGCCGGCCAGTGCGCCGGTCAGTGCGCCGTCCAGCCGCCGTCGACGGGGAGGCTGGTGCCGGTGATGTAGGACGCGGCGGGGGAGCAGAGCCAGAGGGCGAGTTGGGCGACCTCCTCGGGTTCGATGAGGCGCTTCACGGCGGTGCGGTCGAGCATGATCCGCTCCACCACCTCGTCCTCGCGGATGCCGTGGGCGCGCGCCTGGGCGGCGATCTGCTTCTCCACCAGCGGGGTCCGCACGTACCCCGGGTTGATGCAGTTGCTGGTGACGCCGTACGGTGCGCCCTCCAGGGCCACGGTCTTGCTCAGGCCTTCCAGGGCGTGCTTCGCGGTGACGTACGCGGACTTGAAGGCGCTGGCGCGCAGCCCGTGGACGGAGGAGACGTTGACGATCCGGCCCCACTCCTGCTCGTACATGTGCGGCAGGGTCCGGCGCAGGATGCGGAACGGGGCCTCCACCATGACGCGTTGGAGGAGCGTGAAGCGGTCGGGCGGGAACTCGTGCACCGGCGCGACGTGTTGGAGCCCGGCGTTGTTGACCACGATGTCGGCGTCGTCCGGGAGGGCGTCCACGGCCGCGGGGTCGGAGAGATCGGTGACGATGGCGCGGCCGCCGATCCGCTGCGCGAGCTCCTCGGCCGGGCCGGCCGAGAGGTCGACGACGTAGACCCGGGCGCCGGCCGCGGCGAGGGCCTCGGCGCAGGCCCGGCCGATGCCCGAGGCGGCCCCGGTGACCAGGGCCGTGCGGCCGTCGAGCGGGCGGGCTGAAGTGGTGTCCATGGCCGAGAACGGTAGGAATCCGCCGCCCCGGCTCCCATGTGGCGGGCCGCCACAGCGTCCCCGGGAGCTGTGGCGGCAACCACTACGAAGGTCGATCGACGGTTCGACCGCGGAAGGCCAAACCCATGGTGACCCCGCTTCCCCACAATGGGCGCGGTTGCTTCACCCGTTCGGAGGATTGCTCGGTCAGATCCACCCATAGCGCCCGAATGCTCGCTACATTCACGCCGATTCCCGACAGGGGGCGCCGCCCCAGGCAGCCGAAGTGCTGGTAGAGCCCGGTGCGACGTCCGAGAGGTGTTGACAGACATGCCCCAACGGCCTGCAACCGACAGCCCGGCGTACGGACCGCTCGACCCGCTCGGCCAGCACCGAGGGCCGGTCGGCCGGACCCTTCCGGACGCCCCCGACGCCCTGGCCCCCAACGCCTTGACCGGCGACACGCTGACCGCCGACGCCCCGACCGCCGACGAACTGCGGCTGCCCGCGCAGGCCACACCCGACCGGCACGAGACCTCCGCCGCCCCCGCAGCCCCGCGGGGCACCGGCCACGCGGGTCCGGGCCCGCAGAACGGCCAGCTCGCCGCACTGATCGAGGAAGCCGGCTTCTCGCACGCCGGCCTGGCCCGCCGGGTCGACCAGCTCGGCCTGGAGCACGGCCTCGACCTGCGCTACGACAAGACCTCGGTGACTCGCTGGCTGCGCGGCCAGCAGCCCCGCGGCGCCACCCCCGCCCTGATCGCCGAGGTCTTCACCCGCCGCCTCGGCCGCCGCCTCACCGCCCAGGACCTCGGTCTGGACGCCTGCGCCCCGGTCTACGCCGGCCTGGAGTTCGCCGAGACCCCGCAGGAGGCGGTGGACATCGTGGCGAGCATGTGGCGCAAGGACAACGGCCCGCAGTCCGAGCTGCGCCGGATCGCCTTCACCCCGGCCGGCCTGGTCGTTCCCAGCCGGGACTGGCTGATCGGCCGCACCGACGAGCGGGTCGCCCGGGACGGCTCCACCCTGGTCCGCCCGGACGCCGCCACGGGCCCACCGTCCGCCGCCGCCACGTCCGCCACCGGCGCCCCCGCGCAGAACGGGCCCGGCGCGCCCGGCGCGTCCGCCACGGGCCCGGCGCGCGGCCAGTCCGTCGGCGCCCCCGGTGCCCCCAACCCGCCCGCCGCGCCCACCGCACGCAGCACGGCCGGGACGACCGGCACCGCCCCCACCATCGGCCGGGTGCCCACCCAGAGCCGCCGCCCGCCGGTCGCCGTCGAACCGCCGTACACCGATCCGGCCCGCGAGTCCCGTCCGGTCCTGCGGGTCGGCCGCGGCGACATCGCCGCCATCCGCGCCGTCGGCGACCTCTTCCGCGCGCTCGACCACGCCTACGGCGGCGGCCACGCCCGCCAGGCACTGGTCCGCTACCTGGAGAGCGAGGCCGAGCCGATGCTGCGCGGCCGCTACGGTGAGCAGATCGGCCGGGCCCTGTTCGGCGCGGTCGCCGACCTGACCAGGCTGGCCGGCTGGACGTCCTTCGACATCGCCGCACACGGCCTGGCCCAGCGCTACTTCGTCCAGGCGCTGCGGCTGTCCCAGGCCGCGGGGGACCGTGCGCTGGGCGGCTACGTGCTGGTGACGATGAGCCAGCAGGCCGTCCACCTGGGCCACGGCCGGGAGGCGGTGCAGCTCGCCAGGGTCGCCCAGCAGGGAGTGGGCACCGCCGTGCCGCCGGTGGTCCAGGCGCTGATGCACGCCGCCGAGGCGCGCGGGCACGGGCTGCTGGGCGACGTCCGGTCCTGCACCACCGCCCTGGTGCGCGCCGAGCGGGCCCTGGCGGCAGCCCGCAGTGGCGACGAACTCCCCTCCTGGGCACGGTACTTCGACGAGGCCCAGCTCTCCGACGAGTTCGCCCACTGCTACCGCGACCTCCAGCAGTGGCGCACCTCCGCGCAGCACGCCGAGAAGTCGCTGCGGCTGCGCTCGCCCGCCTACGCGCGCAGCCGGATCTTCTGCCGGCTGGTGCTGGCCACCGCCCGGCTCGGCATGGGTGACCTGGACGAGGCCTGCACCATGGCCACCGACGCGCTGCGTGCGGCGGGGGAGATGCGCTCGGCCCGCTCGCTGGAGTACGTCCGGGACTTCCACCGCCGCCTCACCCCCTACCGTGGCAGCCCGGTGGCCCGCGCTTTCGAGGAGACGGCCCGCCAGGCGGGGGTGATCTGAGGGCCTGACCCAGGGCCTGTCCCCCGGGGCCCGGCGTGCGGGGCCGAGGGCCACCAGCTCTCGGCCCGGATCCTCGACGTCCCCCGCCCGACGCGACGCCGCCCTCAGGCCGCCGCCTCCGCCTCCCGCGCGTCGGCCGGGACGCCGAGGTCGCGCAGCACCGCCCGCGCCGCCCGCCGTCCGGAGACCAGCGCGCCCTGCACGGTGCTGGTGTCCCGGTGGTCCCCGGCGACGTACAGCCCGGCCAGCAGCCGCACCGGGCGCCGGGTGTTGTGCGGCGGCGGCATCGCGGGCAGCGCGTCCGGGACGTGCCGCACGGTGAGGAACTGCCAGCCCCCCGTCGAGGCGCCGTACAGCTCGGTGAGCCGGGCCCGGACGGCCGGTTCCAGCCCGGCGGGGCCGCCCGCGTCGAAGGCGCGCCGCCCGAGCACGGTGGTGGCGATCAGCGCCTGGCCGGCCGGGGCGTAGGACGGGTGCAGTTCGCTGAGCACCAGCGAGTGCGAGACCAACGGCGGGTGCCCGTCCGGCCGTTCGCCGTCGAGCAGCAGGACGGCCTCGCCCAGCGGGGAGCGGTCGGCCGCGTGGTAGAAGGTCGTGACGGGGTGGAAGTCGGGCAGCCGGAGCCCGGGCAGCAGGTCGGCGGCGGAGCGGGCGTCGGTGGCGACGATGACGGCCTGGGCGCCGATCCGCCCGTGGGTGAGGGTCTCCACGCCGTCCGCGGCGATCGAGGTGACCTGGACACCGGTGCGGAGGGTGCCGGCGGGCAGGGCGGCGGCCAACTGGGCCGGCACCGCCGCGATTCCGCCGGCGGGCAGACAGAGCCGCCCGCGGGCGTAGGAGCGCAGCACCAGGTCGGCGACCCGGCTGCTGGTGCCGAGCGCCGGGTCGCCGAGCAGGGCGCTGAGCAGCGGGCGCAGGAAGCCGTCGACGGTGCGCGGGGCGAGTCCGTGCCCGGCCAGCGCGCGGGCGGCGGTGGTCTCCGGCCGGGCCTGCAGCCGGCTGACCGGGGTGGTGGCGAGCCGGCCGAGCCAGCTGCCGAGGCGGGCCTTGTCCAGCGGGCTGCCGAGCGGAGCCCGGGTGGCGGCCTGCCGGGCGGCGGTGAGCTGCGGGTCCCCGGCGCGGTACCGGCGGCCGCCGCTGTGCACGAGTACGCCGGGCGCGAGCGGGCGCAGGTCGAGGCGGTCGAGGTCGAGCGTGCGGCGCAGCTCGGGGAAGGCGGTGTTCAGCAGGTGGCTGCCGTCGTCCAGCCGGAATCCGTCCAGCTCGCGGGTGGCCATCCGGCCGCCTATCCGCTCGGTGGTCTCCAGGACCTGAACGGTGAGGCCGTGGCCGGTGAGCGCCCGGGCTGCGGCCAGACCGGCGAGTCCGGCGCCGACCACGACGACGTCCGGGTCGGACGGCCGACGGGCGCGGCGGGTGAAGTCGTACGTGGGCACTGGGGTGCTCCCTCCCTGGTCCCGGGGCTCCGGCCGACGCAGGCAGCGGGGTGCCGGGACACGGTCCGAGGAAGGTGATGCCCAGTCAGTGTGAGCATCAGACAAGCACATCGGACCGGATCCGGGGCCGGGCAGGGTTGTGCGGCGCCGGACGGGGGCGCGGTCACGGACAGTGCGCCGCGGCGGCCGGGTTCGGGGTCGACGGGCGCGCACGGTCACCGGGGGCGTGCGACGCGCCCGCCATGTGCTCCCGTGCGCCCCCTCCCGGAGCCCCGTCCGACCCCCGCCCGATCCCGTCCGGCCCCCGCCCGGCATATGCCCCTGGCCAGGGCGGATGCCGTAGCCGGAGGTACGCACAAGGCCCGGCGCGCGTACGTCACAGCGCCGCCCGCCCAGGCCCGGCGCGCGTACGTCACAGCGCCGCGAGCACCGCCGAGTACACGTCCGGGTGCGTGAAGCGGAAGCCCGCGTCCAGCAGCCGCCGCGGCACCACCCGGTGGCTGCCGACCACCTCGACCGCCAGCTCGCCCAGCACTGCCTTGAGCACCGGCTCCGGCACCGGGAACGGCGTCGGCCGCTTCAGCGCCCGTCCGATCGCCGTGGTCAGTTCGGCGTTGGTCACCGGGTTCGGCGCCGTCAGGTTGAAGGCGCCGGACAGGTCCTCGTGGTCGATCAGGAAGCGGAGCGCGGCCACCTCGTCGTGCAGCGAGATGAAGCTCCAGTACTGCCGCCCGCTGCCGAGCCGCCCGCCCAGGCCCAGCCGGAACAGCGGGAACAGCCGCCCGCCCGCCCCGCCGGCGGTGGACAGCACCATGCCGGTGCGCGGGTGGACGACCCGGATCCCGGCCCGTTCGGCGGGCCTGGCGGCGGCCTCCCACTCCAGGCAGACCTCGGCGAGGAAGTCGTCACCGGCGGGGGAGTCCTCGTCGATCACCCGGTCGCCGGTCTGCCCGTACCAGCCGACCGCGGAGGCGCTGACGAGCACCTGCGGCGGCTCCTTGAGCGCGGCCAGGGCGACCGCCAGGGTCTCGGTGCCGTAGACCCGGCTCTCCCGGATCTCCCGCTTGTAGGCGTCCGTCCAGCGGTGGTCGCCGACCCCGGCGCCGGCCAGGTGCACCACGGCCTGGACGCCGGTCAGCCCGTCCCGTTCGACCTCGCCGAGCAGCGGGTTCCAGCCGATCGCCGTACTGCCGTCGGGCTGCGGGCCCGTCCTGGACCGGTGCCGGACCAGCCGGACCACCTCATGGCCGTCCGCCAGCAGGGAGCGGACGAGCGCCGAACCGATCAATCCCGTGGAGCCTGTGACAGCGATGCGCATGCGCCCATCCTCGCAGGCCGAACGCTCCCGGCCGTCCCCAGCGGCCCCGAATGGCCGTCAGGCACGCCTTACCATGGCGTGCATGCCCGACGACGATCTGATCATCCGTCCGGCGCAGCCCGAGGACGAGCGCGAACTCGCCGTCCTCAACCGCGCCGCCTGGTCCACGCTCTCCGACGTCTCCCCGGAACCGCCCGCCGATGACGCGGTCTTCGACGAGCGCCACACCCCGGAGCAGTTCCTGCTCGCGATCCTGGACGGACGGATCGTCGGCTACGTCCGCCAGGTCCCGGCCACCCCGCTGGCGAGCAACCGTCACGTCCGCCAGATCCAGGGCCTGGGCGTCGACGGCACGGTCCGCGGCCGGGGCATCGGCCGACGCCTGGTCGAGGCGGCCTGCGCCGCCGCCCGGGCCGAGGGCGCCCGCAAACTGAGCCTGCGGGTGCTCGGCTGGAACACCCCGGCCCGCCGCCTCTACGAGAGCTGCGGCTTCGCCGTCGAGGGCTCGCTGGCCGAGGAGTTCCTGATCGACGGCTCCTACGTGGACGACGTCTGGATGGCCCGCCGCCTGGCCGACTGACCCCTCCCCGACCCGGCCCGTCCGACCGCCCCCCGGACCCCGTCCGACGGCCTCCCGAACGGTGTCCGGGGCGGTGCAGAGTCGTGACACACCCGCCCTGTCTGGACCACTGCCGCGCCGGGTACCGTACGGCCGTGAGCAACTCGACGCCTCCCGGGTGGTACCCGGTTCCGGGTGCGGACGGCACCCCCGGTCACGAGCGCTGGTGGGACGGCAACGCCTGGACCAGCGAGGTCCGGCCGCTCCAGGGCGGCGTCGCGGGCCCGCTCGCCGACGCCCCGACCCAGACGACCTGGCAGTCCTCCGAGCAGAAGCCCGGCTACGGGTACCCGGGCACCGCCCCGGCGGCCGGCTACGGCTACCCCGCCCAGGACGCCTACCAGGGCCAGAACCCGTACCAGGGGCAGGCCGGCTACCCGGCCCAGGGCGCCGGCTACGGCTACCCGGGCCCGGGCTACCCGCCGCAGGGCCCGGCGAAGAGCCGGACCGGCATGATCGTCGGCATCGCGGTCGGCGTGCTCGCCGTGGGCGGGATCGTCGCCGGGATCGCGCTCTACGGCGGCGGCGACCCCGAGGCGGACCCGACGCCGAACCCCACGGTCACCGTCACCCAGAGCAGCAGCCCCACGCCGACCCCGACCCGGCCGACCACCAGCCCCACGGTTCCGGTGCCCAAGCCCGTGCCGGCCCTCAAGACCACCGTCCCGGACCCCCAGCACGCGATCACCGTCCCGGTCTTCGACGGCTGGGACGCGGCGCCCAACCCCTCGCACTCGACGGTCTTTCTCGGCAGCGGCCAGTACACCTGCCCGGACGGCAACTCCTGCATCCGCGGCCAGTTCTCGATCGAGAAGGACACCATCCAGGGCACCACCCCCAAGGCGGCCGCCGACGCCGCGATGCCCACCTACGCCGGGCAGATCTTCACCGGAATCACCTCGCACACCGACTACGGCTCCGGTTACGTCACCGTCGCCGGCGTGCTCGGCTACGCGACCCGCTGGCACGTGCGCACCTCGGACGGCACCCAGGGCTACGTCCTGCTGGCCGCCGTCCCGGCCAAGGGCGGCGGCTACGTGGTCTTCCAGGGCGGCGTGGACGACGACCCGGCCGCCCCGGACTCCTCGGTGCTGGACCAGATCCTCAAGGGCGTCAAGCAGGACGGCTCGTCCGGCAGTTCCGCCTGAGAACCACCGGCCGGCAGTTCCGCCAGGGAACCACCGGCCGGCCGCCGCGCGTCCGGCCACCTGCTCACGCGCGCCCGCTCAGTCCCCGTACCGCTCCCAGAGCTTGGGGAAGCGCTTCGCCATCACGTCCGGGTCGTCGAAGTCCAGCGACGCCCCGGACGGCCGTCCGGCCTGTCGCCCGCCCACCTCGGGCAGCGGCAGCCCGGTCAGCCGCTCGTACGCCTCGTCGGCGGCGTAGCCGATGTCCTCGGCCTCGCCGTCCTCCTCCTCGTCGAACTCGGGCAGCAGGTCCGCCAGGTCGTCGGGCTCGGCCAGCCCGCCCTCGAAGACCTCCCGGCCCTGGGCGATCAGCCAGCAGCGGAAGTAGTCGAAGGTGTCCTCGGAGGCGCCGTCCAGCAGCAGGTAGGCCGCGCCCCACAGGTCGGAGCGGTAGGCGCGCTGGAACCGGGCCTCGAACAGCCGGGCGAAGTCGATCACGTCGTCCGGGGTCAGTTGGACGAGCCGATCCACCAACCGGTCGGCCTGCTCGTCGGGGTCGCCGTCGGCGGCGTCCCGGGTGTCGTCGATGATCTGCCAGAAGTCCGTCTCGTCCATCACCGCTCCAGCATCCCCGTTCGTCCGCGTCCGCGCATGCCCTGCCCCCGCCCCGGCGCGGCGTGGCGCCGGGAACCGCGGAACCCCGCGCCGTCCGGGGACGACGCGGGGTTCCGCGGGGACCGTGGAGCGGTCAGAGGCCGAGCTCGACCTCGAACTCGCCGGCCTCCAGGATCTCCTTGACCGCGACCAGGTAGCGGGCGGCGTCGGCGCCGTCCACCAGGCGGTGGTCGTAGGAGAGCGACAGGTAGGTCATGTCACGGATGCCGATGGCGGTGCCGCCGTCGGCCTCGATGACCACCGGGCGCTTGACGGTGGCGCCGATGCCCAGGATGGCGGCCTGGTTCGGCGGCACGATCACGGTGTCGAACAGCGCACCGCGCGAGCCGGTGTTGCTGATGGTGAAGGTGGCGCCGGACAGCTCGTCCGGGGTGATCTTGCTGTCGCGGACCTTGCCGGCCAGCTCGGCGGTCTTCTTCGAGATGCCGGCGATGTTGAGGTCGCCCGCACCCTTGATGACCGGGGTCATCAGACCCTTCTCGGAGTCCACCGCGATACCGATGTTCTCGGTGTCGAAGTAGGTGATGGTGCCCTCGGCCTCGTTGATCCGGGCGTTGATGACCGCGTGGGCCTTCAGCGCCTGGGCGGCGGCCTTGACGAAGAACGGCATCGGGGACAGCTTGACGCCCTCGCGGGCCAGGAAGGAGTCCTTGGCCTTGCCGCGCAGCGACATGATCTTGGTGACGTCCACCTCGACCACGCTGGTCAGCTGGGCCTGCTCGTGCAGGGCCTTCATCATGTTGTCGCCGATGACCTTGCGCATGCGGGTCATCTTGACCGTCTGGCCGCGCAGGGCGGACGGCGCGGCGGCGGCCTTCGGCGCGGCAGCCGGGGCGGCAGCGGCGGCCGGGGCCGGGGCGGCCTTGGCGGCCTCCGCGGCGGCGATGACGTCCTGCTTGCGGATGCGACCGCCGACGCCGGTGCCGGCGACGGAGGACAGCGCGACGCCGTGCTCGGCGGCGAGCTTGCGCACCAGCGGGGTGACGTAGGCGTCACCGTTGTCGGCAGCCGGGGCAGCCGGGGCGACCGGAGCGGGGGCGGCGACCGGGGCCGGAGCCGCGACCGGAGCCGGAGCGGCAACGGGAGCCGGAGCGGCAACGGGAGCCGGAGCGGCGACCGGGGCCGGGGCGGCCGGAGCCGGAGCGGCAGCCGGAGCCGGAGCGGCAACCGGAGCCGGGGCAGCCGGAGCCGGAGCAGCGGCCGGGGCCGGAGCGGCGGCGACCGCACCCGCGGCGCCGATCAGCGCGAGCTGGGCGCCGACCTCGGCGGTCTCGTCCTCGCCGACCAGGATCTTCACCAGGGTGCCGGCGACCGGCGACGGGATCTCGGTGTCGACCTTGTCGGTGGAGACCTCAAGCAGCGGCTCGTCGACCTCGACCGTCTCGCCCTCGGCCTTCAGCCAGCGGGTGACGGTGCCCTCGGTGACGGACTCGCCCAGGGCGGGCAGCAGCACCGGGGTGGCGTCGCCGGCCGGAGCAGCCGGAGCGGCAGCCGGGGCGGCGGGGGCGGCCGGAGCGGCAGCCGGGGCCTCGGCGACCGGAGCCGGAGCAGCGGCGGCCGGAGCGGCAGCCTCGGCGGCCGGGGCGGCAGCCGGGGCGCCGGAGCCGTCGTCGATGATCGCCAGCTCGGCGCCGACCTCGACGGTCTCGTCCTCGCCGACCTTGATCGAGGAGAGGATGCCGGAAGCCGGGGCCGGGATCTCGGTGTCGACCTTGTCGGTCGAGACTTCGAGCAGCGGCTCGTCGACCTCGACACGCTCACCCTCGGCCTTCAGCCAACGGGTGACAGTGCCCTCGGAAACGCTCTCGCCCAGTGCGGGCAGTGTTACTGAGACCGCCATGGTTTCAGCGACTCCTATCAAGTCTTGCGTACGGAAGTACTTGCGTACGGGAAGTACCGGAAAAGGGGGGTGGGGCGCGATCAGTCGTGCGCGTGCAGCGGCTTGCCGGCCAGCGCCAGGTGCGCCTCGCCCAGGGCCTCGGACTGGGTCGGGTGCGCGTGGATGAGCTGCGCGACCTCGGCCGGCAGGGCTTCCCAGTTGTAGATCAGCTGGGCTTCGCCGACCTGCTCGCCCATGCGGGCACCGACCATGTGGACACCGACCACGGCGCCGTCCTTGACCTGGACGAGCTTGATCTCGCCGGCGGTCTTCAGGATCTTGCTCTTGCCGTTGCCGGCCAGGTTGTACTTGAGGGTGACGACCTTCTCCTTGCCGTACAGCTCGACGGCCTTGGCCTCGGAGATGCCGACGGAGGCCACCTCGGGGTTGGAGTAGGTCACGCGCGGGACGCCGTCGTAGTCGATCGGCACCGGCTTGAGGCCGGCCAGGCGCTCGGCGACCAGGATGCCCTCGGCGAAGCCGACGTGGGCCAGCTGCAGGGTCGGGGCGAGGTCGCCGACGGCGGAGATGGTGGGCACGTTGGTGCGCATGTACTCGTCGACCAGGACGTAGCCGCGGTCCATCGCGACGCCGTTCTCCTCGTAGCCGAGGCCGGCCGAGACCGGGCCGCGGCCGATGGCGACGAGCAGCAGGTCGGCGTCGATCTGCTTGCCGTTCTCGGTGGAGACGCGGACACCGGTCTCGGTGTACTCGACGCCGGAGAAGCGGGCCTTCAGCTCGAACTTGATGCCGCGCTTGCGGAACGCACGCTCCAGCAGCTTGGAGGAGTTCTCGTCCTCCAGCGGGACGAGGTGCGGCAGCGCCTCGACGATGGTGACCTCGACGCCGAAGGACTTCCAGACCGAGGCGAACTCGACGCCGATCACGCCGCCGCCGAGGATGACGGCCGACTTCGGGATGCGGTCGAGCTTGAGGGCGTGGTCCGAGGAGATCACGCGGTTGCCGTCGATCTCCAGGCCCGGGATCGAGCGCGGCACGGAACCGGTGGCCAGAACGATGTGGCGGCCTTCGATGCGCTGGCCGTTGACGTCCACCGAGGTCTGCGAGGAGAGCTTGCCCTCGCCCTGGATGAAGGTGACCTTGCGGGACGCCACCAGGCCCTGCAGGCCCTTGTACAGGCCGGCGATGACGTCGTCCTTGTACTTGTGGACGCCGTTGATGTCGATGCCCTGGAAGGTGGCCAGAACGCCGAACTCGGCGGCCTCCTTCGTCTCGTCCGCGATCTCCGCGGCGTGCAGCAGAGCCTTGGTCGGGATGCAGCCGCGGTGCAGGCAGGTGCCGCCCAGCTCACCCTTCTCGACCAGGGCGACGCTCAGGCCCAGCTGAGCGGCGCGGAGCGCCGCGGCGTAACCGCCGCTTCCGCCTCCGAGAATGACTACGTCGAAAACGGTGCTGGCGTCGTTCGCCACGTCACGTCCTCCATGCATGGGGTGGGTCGCCGGGCCGGTCGCGGTCCGGTGGGTCGGAAGCCTTTGTGGGGCGCCCAGTCGTGCCGGAAATACATCTTCGCACTTGTTCGCGGTGGCTGATGTCCGGGTCCACCCCAGGGGTGTCCCGCGGAGCGGTCACCGGGGCGGCAACACCCCCGACGGATGGGCATCATCGCAGCTCAGGGCCGTGTTGACAGCCGCCGGACGGGGGTCTTCCGGGCCGTTCGGCGCGGTCTCTTCCGCACTGCGGAACAAAGTTTCGCCCGCAGCGAACACGCGTGCGCCGCACTGTTCCGGCCTACTCGCAGGTAACCGCGCCGGAACCTCGTCGGAACCCCGCCGGTCCGACACGGACCGACTCGACCCGGCCCGGACCGGCCTGACGTGCCCGGAACGCCGACGGGGCCCGGCGCACACGCGCCGGGCCCCGTCACCGCAGGTGCCTGATCAGGCCTTGCCGTTCGCCGTCCGCTCGGCGAAGCGGACCAGGGTGCGCACCGCGCTCGCGGTGCCGCCCTTCGGGGTGTAGCCGAACGGCGCGCCCTCGTGGAACGCCGGGCCGGCGATGTCCAGGTGCGCCCAGTCGATGCCCTCGGCCACGAACTCCTTCAGGAACAGGCCGGCCACCAGGCCGCCGCCCATCCGCTCGCCCATGTTGGCCAGGTCGGCGATGGTCGACTCGGTCATGCCCTTGCGCAGGTCGGCCGGCAGCGGCATCGGCCAGGACTGCTCGCCCACCTCGCCCGCGAGGGCGTGCAGGTCGTCGCGCAGCTCGTCGCTGTTGGCCATCACGCCGAAGGTGCGGTTGCCCAGGGCCAGCACCATGGCGCCGGTCAGGGTGGCCACGTCGACGATGACGTCCGGGTTCTCCTCGCCGGCCCGCACGATGGCGTCGGCCAGCACCAGACGGCCCTCGGCGTCGGTGTTCAGCACCTCGACGGTCTTGCCGCCGTACATGCGCAGCACGTCGCCCGGGCGGGTGGCGGAGCCGGACGGCATGTTCTCGGCCAGCGCCAGCCAGCCGGTCACGTTGACGGCCAGGCCGAGGCGCTTGGCGGCCACCACGGCGGCGAACACGGCGGCGGCGCCGGCCATGTCGCACTTCATGGTCTCGTTGTGGCCGGCCGGCTTCAGCGAGATGCCGCCCGAGTCGTAGGTGATGCCCTTGCCGACGAACGCCAGGGTGGCCTTGGCCTTCGGGTGGGTGTAGGCCACCTTCACCAGGCGGGGCGGGTTCGTCGAGCCGTTGCCGACGCCCAGCAGGCCGCCGAAGCCGCCCTTGGTCAGCGCCTTCTCGTCCAGCACCTCGACCTTGAGGCCGTGCTCCTTGCCGGCCGCCTGGGCGATCGCGGCGAAGCTCTTCGGGTTCAGGTCGTTCGGCGCGGTGTTGACCAGGTCGCGGGCGCGGTTCATCTCCTCGCCGATCGCGGCGGCGCGCTCCACGGCGGCCTTGGCGTCCTTGCTGCCCTTGCGGGCGGTCAGCACGACCAGCTCGCCGACCGGCTCCTTGCCGTTGCCGTTGCCCTTGTACGTGCCGAAGGAGTACGAGCCGAGCAGGCCGCCCAGCGCGACCGCCTCGACCTCGTCCGCGGACTCGACCGGCAGGGCCAGCGCGACCTTCTTGGCGCCGGCCAGGGTGCGGGCGGCGACACCGGCGGCGCGGCGCAGAGCCTCCAGCGCGTAGCCCTCCTCGGCCCCGCCGAGGCCGACCGCGAGCACGAGCGCGGCCTTCAGGCCGGCGGGGGAGGGGACCTTCACGGCCTCGCCCTCGGCGCCGGTCGCGCCCAGGGTGCTGAGGACCTCGGCCAGCTTGCCCTCGAACGCCTCGTTCACGGCCTCGGCGCCGGGGGCCAGCACAACGCCCTTCGGCCCCTTCGCGACACCGACCACCAGGGCGTCCGCGCGCAGCGAGGCGGCGGAGGAGGTGCTCACAGACAATGCAGTCACGTAATGCGTCCTGTTCTTTCGCGGTCCACGGCCGGTCGCGGCGAGGCTGCCGCACCGGCGCAGCCCGCCGTTGCAGGCCCGTCCGCCGGCGGGCCTCCGGGTCCGGGCCCCCTGGCTACGCGAACCCGCCGGACGGGCACGCACACCAGAGGTCCCGGCTCCTCGGTACGCGCCGGGCGGGCAGGACCTGCCACGGTGCAGGGCTGCGGTGCTTCACGCATGGTAGTCCGCATGGTGGGATCACGCGCCGCCCGGTGTCAGCCGAGCAACGCCAGGGCGAACAAGGTGCCGGTCGCAGCGGTCTCCGCCACCGCCCCGAGCACGTCCCCGGTGATCCCGCCGAGCCGCCGTACGCACCGTCCGAGCAGCAGTCGGGCGCAGCCCGCCCCGAGCACAAGGGCCGCCGGGAGGCGCAGGGCTGACCATCCGTCGAACAGTCCGAGTGCGGCCAGGGCCAGTGCCGCGCCGGCCGTTGCGGCGACCGCGCCGGCGGGCGACACCGTGCTCGCCACCATCGCGCCCAGCCCGCCCGGCCGCGCGGCCGGCACCGACCGCAGGCAGCCCCAGGCGAGCGCGCACCGGGCGGCCGTCGCCGAGGCCAGCACCGCGAGCGCGCCGCGCAGCGGCGACTGCCCGAACTGCCCGGCCAGCGCCGCGACCTGGGCCAGCAGGACGAGGACCAGGGTGAGCACGCCGAACGGGCCGATGTCGGACTGCTTCATGATGCGCAGCGCGTCCTCGGCCGGCTTCCCGCTGCCCAGCCCGTCCGCGACGTCCGCCAGGCCGTCCAGGTGCAGCCCGCGGGTCAGCCCGGCGAGCACCCCGACCGCCGCCACCGCGCCGAGCGGCCCGCCCGCCCGCCAGGCCACCAGCGCCCCCGCCGCGGCAGCCAGGGCTCCCAGCGCCAGCCCCACCAGCGGGGCCGCCACCATCGCCCGTGCACCCGCCTCCCGGTCCCACCGCTCGACCCGCACCCGCAGCACCGACAGGGTTCCGAACGCGAACCGCAGCCCGTCCCCCCAGCCGGCCCGGTCCCGGAGGTCCGTCATCGCCCTCACTCCTCAACCGCCCCGTACGGAACGGACCCCCAGTGCCCCTGACGGGGAGCTGGGGGTCCGGTTGTCCACGCCCTAGAGCCTTCTGAGCAGGTCCGCCGCCGAGGGCAGCTTCGGCTGCTCCTTCGGCGCGGCCGGCACGTACGGCTTCGGCGCCTCGTCGGCGAGCGCGTCCCCCGCCGCCTGCAGCAGCGGCAGCGCCAGCAGGGCGCCGACGCCCTCGCCCAGGGTGATCCCCTGGTCCTGCAGCGGCGTCAGGGTCAGCCGGTCGTACGCCTTCGCCTGCGCGGGCTCGCCGCTGGACTGCCCGGCCCGCCACCACTCCGGCGCCCGGAAGGCGATCCGCTGGGCGACCAGCGCGCAGGCCGCCGAGACCACCCCGTCCAGCACCACCGGCAGCCGTCGCACGGCCGCCTGCAGCAGGAAGCCGGTGATCGCCGCGAAGTCGGCCCCGCCGGTGGCGCCGAGCAGCGCCAGCTGGTCGCCGAGCACCGGCCGGGCCCGGCGCAGCGAGTCCCGGATGGTGGCGCACTTGACCATCCACACCCGGTCGTCGATCCCCGAGCCGCGCCCGGTCACCGCCGCCGCGTCCGTCCCGCACAGCGCGCCGACCAGGACGCCGGCCACCGTGGTGGAGCCGACCCCGAGGTCGCCGAGCAGCACCAGGTCGGTGCCGGCGTCGGCCTCCTCGTCGGCGACGGCCATGCCGGCCCGGAAGGCCCGGACGGTCTCCTCCGGGCTGAGCGCGTCCTCGGTGTCGATCCGCCCGGAGCCGCGCCGGATCCGGTGGGCGACCACGTCGTCCGGGAAGTCCGCCGGGTCGGTGTCCACCGCGACGTCGACGATCCGCACCTCGGCGCCGTAGCGCGAGGCCAGCCGGGCCACCGGAGCGGTGCCGTCCAGCACGGCCCGCACCCGGGCCGCCGTGCCGCCCTCGGCGGGCAGCCGGGAGACCCCGAGCGCCGCCACGCCGTGGTCGGCGGCGAACAGCAGCACCTTGGGCGCGGAGATCGGCCGTACCGATGAGCGCCCCTGGACGGAGGCCAGCCAGCTGCCCAGCTCCTCCAGCCTGCCGAGCCCGCCGGGCGGCCGTCCGGCCGCCTGCCAGCGCTCCTCGGCGGCCCGCCGGGCGCTCTCGTCGGGGCGCTCGACGAGCGAGGAGAACGTATCGAGATCCACGGTCGTGTCCATCGTCGGGAAGGCTACACGGCGCGGGTGTTCAGCCTGCGGCTGGCTTGACGTCCGGCTTGATGGTCAGCACCTGACCTGCCACGACCAGCAGGACGCGCTCCGAGGCGTCCGCCACGGCCATGTTCAGCCGGCCCAGGGTGTCGCGGAAGCGGCGCCCGGCGGCGGTGGCCGGGACCACCCCCATGCCGACCTCGTTGCTCACCGCGACGACGGTCCGTCCGGTGGCCGCCCAGGCCGCCGCCAGCGCCTCGCAGCGCCGCTGCACCGCGGCCTCGGCCCCGTTCGCCCAGCCCTCGTCGTCCCAGGCGCCGCACTCGTCCATCACCGCGGTCAGCCAGAGCGCCAGGCAGTCGACCAGCACCGGCGCCGGGTCGGCGGTGTCGGCCAGCACGGCCTCCAGGTCGCAGGTCTCCGCGGTGCGCCAGCTCGCCGGCCGGCGCTCACGGTGCAGGGCGACCCGCTGCGCCCACTCGGCGTCGCCGTCCCGGGTGCCGCCGGTGGCCACGTACAGGACGTCCGGCCGGTCGGCGAGCAGCTGCTCGGCGCGGGTGGACTTGCCGGAGCGGGCGCCGCCGAGCAGCAGCGTGCGGGGGAGCGGGGGGTGGGTCGCCATGCGGCTCATCCTGCCCGACCAGGCATACGGAAGATCGGGCCGGGCAGGCTAAGGTGCGCAGCAACACAGGCAGCGTCGTCGGTGGGAGGAGCCGGGCATGGCGTGGACGTGGCGGTACGAGAAGGCGGACGGCAGCGCGGTGACGCTCGACGGCAGCCAGGAGGAGTTCGCCGGCCAGGGGGACGCCGAGACCTGGATCGGCGAGACCTGGAAGCAGCTCGCGGAGGACGGCGTCGACACGGCGGTGCTGCTGGAGGACGACCGGGTCGTCTACGCGATGAGCCTGCACGAGGAGTAGCCCCGGCTGCTCCCGCTCGCTCCTGCTGCACCGGCTTCTGCTGCACCGGCTTCTGCTACTTCGAGCCGATCACGTGCAGCAGCGCGGCGACCTGCCGGTACGGGTCGGTGCGGCCGGCCCGGTCCTCGGCTTCCAGCAGCTGGGCCAGCTGCCGCCCGTCCACCGGCGGGGCCGCGTCGTCGGGGGCGTTGTCGGTGAAGACGCGCACGCCGTACCAGTGCCGGATCGGCACCGACACCTCGGAGAGGGTGACGGAGAGGTCGGCGAGCCGGTCGGCCCGGGCGGCCAGTCCGAGCCGGTTGTAGTACCGGTCGCTCTCGAAGGCGTGCAGGGCGGCCCGCCAGTCCCCGGCGGCGGCGGGCCGCAGCGCGAGCGCGTCCCGGTTGCGGACCAGCAGCGAGAGCAGCCCGCCGGGTGCCAGCAGCCGGGCCAGCGAGGCGATCATCGGATCCGGGTCGGGCAGGTACATCAGGACGCCGTGGCAGAGCACCACGTCGAAGCTGCGCGGGCCGAACCAGCGCCCGCACTGGTGGCCGTCCCCGCTGAGCAGCTGCAGCCGGCCGCGGACCTCCGGCGGCTCCTCGCCGAGCGCCCCCTGGGCGACGCCGAGTGCGACCGGGTCCGAGTCGATCCCGGTGACGTAGTGGCCGGCCCGGGCCAGCCGCAGCGCCTGGGTGCCCTGGCCGCAGCCGATGTCGAGGACGCGTTGTGCGCTGCGGCCGGTGAGCTGTTCGGCGAGCTGGCGGGTGACGAGTTCCTGGCGGACGAAGTTGCGCAGTCCGCCGAGCCGCTCCAGCCAGGCGGCGGTGCCGCCGGCGAAGGACCCGCTGCGGGAGGGCAGCAGGCGCTCCTGGCCGGCCCGCTCCTGGCCCAGCCGGTCGTGGCCGCCGTGGCCCTGCCCCGGCAGCGCGTACAGGCCGGGCCCCTCCCAGGAAGGCGGGGCCCAGCCGGAGTCGACCGGTTCGGCGGTCAGGGCTTCTCCCCGCGCCGCACCTGCGGCTTGGGCAGGCGCAGCCGGCGCATCTGCAGGGTGCGCATGATGCCGTACGCGATCGCGCCGCGGGTGTTCTCGTTCGGGAAGCGCGCGGCGAGCTGCTTGCGCAGGCCGAGGCCGAGGCGGACGAAGTCCAGGATCACGAAGACGAAGAACAGCAGGAACAGCAGCGTGGAGAGCACCTGCAGCTGCGCGACCTTGATGATGCTGAGCACCAGGATGACCACGGCGGCCGGCAGGAAGAACTCGGCGAGCGACCAGCGGGCGTCCACGTAGTCGCGGGCGAACCGGCGCACCGGGCCCTTGTCACGGGCCGGCAGGTGGCGCTCGTCGCCGTCCATCAGTGCCTGGCGCTGCTTCTCGCGCTCGCCCCGCATCCGGTCGCGGGCCTGGCGGGCGGCCTCCTTGCGGTCCTTGGGCACCGTCACCCGGGTGCGCCGGCCGGCCTCGGCCTCGCTGCGCTTGGGGGTGGGGCGGCCCTTCTTGGCCTCCGGGTGGCGGGCCTGGGCGGTCTCGTCCTGCTTCTCCAGCACGGTGGCGGAGGCGGCGGCATCATCTGAACGGCGTCGGAACACACCACCAGCGTACGGGGTGCGGAGCGGCTTCCACGGGTGCCCTCGGAACCGAACGCATATCGATACCGCGAGCCGGCGCTTCCCGCCCGGATTTCCCGGGGACTTCCCGTAGGGGATCAATCGGATGGACGATGGGGGGGATGAGGGGCGGATCCACCCGGGGGATGAGGAAACGCCACTGGTCGCTGTAGCAGTCTTGTTGCAGGCAGGTGCACTGCGGCGACGGGCTCGCTGCACATACACTCGTCGTGTCTGGTAACGAGATAGAGACCGCAGGCCGGAGAAGGGGGCACCCGAGGCCCATGAGCGACGGAATCATGAAGCGTATGGGGCTGATCTTCCGCTCCAAGGCGAACAAGGCCTTGGATCGGGCGGAGGATCCCCGTGAGACGCTCGACTACTCCTACCAGAAGCAGCTCGAACTGCTGCAGAAGGTACGGCGTGGCGTCGCGGACGTCGCGACCTCGCGCAAGCGCCTCGAACTCCAGCTGACCCAGCTCCAGCAGCAGTCGGCCAAGTACGAGGACCAGGGCCGCAAGGCGCTGTCGCTCGGCCGTGAGGACCTCGCCCGTGAGGCGCTGACCCGCAAGGCCAACATGCAGTCCCAGATCACCGATCTGGAGACGCAGTACCAGCAGCTGCAGGCCGAGGAGGAGAAGCTCACCCTCGCCTCCCAGCGGCTCCAGGCCAAGGTGGACGCCTTCCGCACCAAGAAGGAGACCATCAAGGCGACCTACACCGCCGCCCAGGCGCAGACCCGCATCGCCGAGTCCTTCTCGGGCATCTCGGAGGAGATGGGCGACGTCGGCCTGGCCATCCAGCGGGCCGAGGACAAGACGGCCCAGATGCAGGCCCGGGCCGGCGCCATCGACGAGCTGCTCGCCTCCGGCGCGCTCGACGACGCGAGCGGTCTCGGCCGCAAGGACGACATCGAGGCCGAGCTGGAGCGCGTCGCCGGCGGGTCCGACGTCGAGCTGGAGCTGGCCCGGATGAAGGCCGAGCTGTCCGGCGGTCCCGCGTCCGGTCCGGCCGCGATCGAGCAGGGCAAGCCGCAGGACGCCCAGCCGCAGCCGCACGCCCAGCCGCAGCAGGACACCCCTCGCATCAACTACAACAAGTGATCTGAGCTCGACCCCACGAACCAGGGAGACGCACGGCATGATCATGAGGGTCATGGGTGAAGGGCAGTTCGAGGTGGGCGAGGCCCACCTGACCCTGCTCAACGAGCTCGACGCCGAGCTCGTCACCGCAGTGGACTCGGGGGACGAGGAGCTCTTCCGCCAGGCCTACGGCAAGCTGCTGGGCGCGGTGAAGCAGTACGGCACCCCGGTGCCGCTGGATTCGCTGGAGCCGTCCGAGCTGATCCTGCCGAGCGCCGATGCGACGATCGGCGAGGTCCGCGAGCTGCTGATGGCCGACGGCGAGGGCGTCATCCCGGGCTTCCCGGAGTAACACCGCGGCCGCTGCCAGACGAAAGGGCGGGCCCCCTCCACACGGAGGGGGCCCGCCCTTTCGCGCTACGAGGAGGCCGGTTACGGCAGGGCCAGCATCCGGTCCAGCGCCGCCTTGGCGTACTTCTCGGTCTCCGGGTCGACGGTGATCACGTTCGGCACCCGGCCCTCGACCAGCGACTCCAGCGCCCAGACGAGGTGCGGGAGGTCGATCCGGTTCATGGTCGAGCAGAAGCAGACCGCGCGGTCCAGGAAGACGATCTCCTTGTCCGGGTGCGCCTTGGCCAGGCGGCGGACGAGGTTCAGCTCGGTGCCGATGGCCCACTTGGTGCCGGGCTCGGCGGCGTCCAGCGCCTTGATGATGTACTCGGTCGAGCCCACCATGTCGGCGGCCGCGACGACCTCGTGCTTGCACTCGGGGTGCACCAGGACGGTCACGCCGGGGATCCGCTCGCGGACGTCGTTCACCGAGTCCAGGCTGAACCGGCCGTGCACCGAGCAGTGGCCGCGCCAGAGGATCATCTTCGCGTCGCGCAGCTGCTCGGCGGTCAGGCCGCCGTTCGGCCGGTGCGGGTTGTAGACCACGCAGTCGTCCAGCGAGAAGCCCATGTCGCGGACCGCGGTGTTGCGGCCGAGGTGCTGGTCGGGCAGGAACAGCACCTTCTGGCCCTGCTCGAACGCCCACTCCAGCGCGCGCTTGGCGTTGGAGGAGGTGCAGATGGTGCCGCCGTGCCGGCCGGTGAAGGCCTTGATGTCGGCGGAGGAGTTCATGTACGAGACCGGGACGGTCACGTCGGCTATGCCGGCGTCGGTCAGCACGTCCCAGCACTCGGCGACCTGCTCGGCGGTGGCCATGTCGGCCATCGAGCAGCCGGCGGCGAGGTCCGGCAGGACGACCTGCTGGGCGTCACCGGTGAGGATGTCCGCGGACTCGGCCATGAAGTGCACGCCGCAGAAGACGATGTACTCGGCCTCGGGGCGGGCGGCCGCGTCGCGGGCGAGCTTGAAGGAGTCGCCGGTGACGTCGGCGAACTCGATCACCTCGTCGCGCTGGTAGTGGTGGCCGAGGATGAAAACGCGGTCGCCGAGCGCGGCCTTGGCCGCCCGGGCGCGCTCGACGAGGTTCGGGTCGGAAGCCGGGGGGAGGTCACCGGGGCACTCGACGCCGCGCTCGCTGTTCGGGTCGGCCTCGCGGCCGAGCAGCAGCAGAGCGAGCGGCGTCGGAGTGGGGTCGACGCCGTAGGTCTCGGTGATGGTGGTGGTCACGGGCGGGTGCCCTTCTGTGCGGCCGATCAAGCGGTGAAGCCTTTTCGTCTAACTGACGCTATCTATGATAACCGGTTAGCGTCAGAGTGACGATGGCCATCCTGTCGATGTGACGAGAACCGCTCGCCGAAACGGATGCTTCCGGGCGTATCCGAATCGATATTTCGAAGCCTTCGGGTATGGCTGGGCCATGAAAGCAATCGTCATCAACCGCTACGGCGGCCCCGAAGTGGTCGAGTACACCGATCTGCCCGACCCCAAGGTCGGCCCGGACTCGGTTCTGGTGGAGGTCCGGGCGGCCGGGGTGAACCCGGTGGACTGGAAGGTCCGGGAGGGCGCCCTGGACGGCGTGCTGGACGCCCACTTCCCCCTGGTCATGGGCTGGGACGCGGCCGGGGTGGTCCGTGCGGTCGGCGGCGGGGTCACCGAGTTCGCCCCGGGCGACGAGGTCTACGGCTACGTCCGCAAGGACGCCGTCGAGCACGGCACCTACGCCGAGCTGGTCTCCGCGCCCGTCCGCACCCTCGCCCGCAAGCCGGCCGCCCTGGACTGGGCGCAGGCGGGCGGCCTGCCGCTGGCCGGGCTCAGCGCGCTGCAGGCCCTGAAGGCGCTGCGGCTCGCCGAGGGGGAGACCGTCCTGGTGCACGCCGCGGCGGGCGGGGTCGGCCACCTGGCCGTGCAGCTGGCCCGGGCCCGCGGCGCCCGGGTGATCGGCACCGCGGCCGAGCACAACCACGACTACCTGCGCGGCCTGGGCGCCGAGCCGGTCGTCCACGGCGAGGGACTGGCCGACCGCGTCCGTGCACTGGCCCCGGACGGGGTGGACGCGGCCCTCGACCTGGTCGGCCGCGGCGCCGTGCAGGTCTCGGCCGGCCTGGTGGCCGACCCCGGCCGGATCGCCTCGATCGTCGATTTCGGGGTCAAGGCCCTCGGCGGCCGGTACGTCTGGGTCCGCCCGGATGCCGAGGGCCTGGCCGAACTCGCCGCGCTCGCCGACGACGGCCGGCTGACCGTCACCGTCGCCTCCACCTTCCCGCTGGCCCAGGCCGCCTCCGCCCAGGCGCTCAGCGCGGAGGGCCGCACCCGGGGCAAGATCGTCCTGATCATGGACTAGGGCCTGTCCGGCGGATCTTGCCGGGCGCACGACGCCGGATCATCCCGCCTGGACGCACGCCCGAATCGTCCGAGTACACCCAGTACGAGGGCGATTCGGGCGCACGCCCAGACGGGCGCGAAGTGGGGGTACCTCCCGGCCGAAGGCTGGGGGAGCCGCGCGCTGATCCGACAAGATCCGCCGGACAGGCCCTAGAGCACGGCTGACGGTCGCCCACTCGTCATCCGTCGGCGGTGAACTCGTTCAGGTCATCCGCCAGAATGGTGGCGAACCGTTTCGGCAGGGGTCGGCCGTGGTCGGCCATGGTCGCCACCACCGGGATGCGCCCCGCCGAACCCCGCACGACCCGTGGAGCCCCGCACCGATGAGCAGCAGCCGAGCGCACGAGGTGGTCGGGGCCGACCTGGACGAGACCGACCGGCTGCTGCTCGCCCGCCTCGGCCGCGACGGCCGCGCCTCGTACGCCGAGATCGGCCTGCAGGTGAACCTCTCCGCCACCGCCGTGCGCCGGCGGATCGACCGGCTGCGGGCGCGCGGCGTGGTGCGGGGCTTCACCGTGGTGCTCGACCCGGCCGTCCTCGGCTGGCAGACCGAGGCCTTCGTCGAGGTCTACTGCCGCGAGCGCACCGCCCCCGAGGAGATCCTGGCCAGCCTGCGGCAGTTCCCCGAGGTCGTCGCCGCCTGGACGGTCACCGGCGATCCGGACGCCCTGGTCCACCTGAGAGCCGCCGACATGCGCCATCTGGAGGCCGTCATCGAGCGCATCCGGCGCGAGCCCGGAGTCCAGCGCAGCCGCTCCTCGGTGGTCCTCTCCCAGCTCATCGGCTGAACCCGGAAAGCGTACGCAGGAATCCTGCGCGCACCCGTCCGAAGACGCTCGAAACCTGCCTGACCAGCCGCGTTCCGACGCGCGGCGGAGTACTCCGGCTGCCTACGCTGATCACGTCCGGTCGTCGCGGTGAAGCCTCCCGCCGACCGGGCCGGATCCTCACCCCGACCCCACAGCCGAGAGGGACCAGCCGTGTCCGCATCCCCCGACCGCATGCACCGGCCCGACAACGAACTGGTCGACCTGGTTTTCGACTACATGCGGGAGCGGCTGCAGTACGACCCCGTACCGCTCGACCACCCCGGTGACGGCGAGCACCTGCGCGCCCAGCTGTCCGGCCTGCTGAACCAGGACGGCAACAACCCGGTCGACGTCCTCAAGCTCTACGACCACGAGCTGTCCCGGGCCGTCATCTCCGCCGACAGCCCGCGCTACCTGTCCTTCATCCCGTGCGCCCCGACCAAGGCCGCGCTGCTGTTCGACATGGTCGTCTCCTGCGCCTCGCTGCAGGGCATCTCCTGGCTGGAGGCGGCCGGCGCGATCGCCGCCGAGAACCAGGTGCTGCGCCTGATCGCCGACCGCGCGGGCCTGCCCGGGACGGCCGGCGGCTGCTTCGTCTCCGGCGGCTCGGCGGGCAACCTCTCCGCCCTGGTGGTCGCCCGCGACACCGCCCGCCGCCGCCTCGGCGTCGGCCCGGAGGCGCGACTGCGGATAGCCGTCGCCGACCAGGTCCACTCCTCGGTCAAGAACACCTTCAACATCATCGGCGTCGAGGCCTTCAAGGTCCCGACCGTCGACCGGCGGTTCACCGGCGAGGCGCTGCGCGCCGCGCTGGCCGCCGACCCGAACCCGGAGACGGTGATCGCCGTCGTCGGCACCGGCGGCACCACCAACGAGGGCATCGTCGACGACCTGGCCGGCCTGGCCGAGGTCGCCCGCGAGCGCGACCTGTGGTTCCACGTGGACGGCGCCTACGGCGGCGCGGGCCTCTTCGCCCCCTCGGTGCGCGAGCGCTACAACGGCATCGAGCACGCCGACTCCTTCGTGGTCGACCCGCACAAGTGGCTGTTCGCCCCCTTCGACTGCGCCGCGCTGATCTACCGGAACCCGCAGCTCGCCCGCGCCGTGCACACCCAGGACGCCTCCTACCTGGACGTCCTGCACACCGAGGGCGACGAGTGGAACCCCACCGACTACGCCTACCACCTGACCCGGCGCGCCCGCGGCCTGCCGCTCTGGTTCTCGCTGGCCGTGCACGGCGTCCAGGCCTACACCGACGCCATCGAGGCCGGCCTCACGCTCGCCCGGGACACCGCGCAGCTGATCCGCGAGACCGACTACCTGGAGCTGCTGTTCGACCCGCAGCTCTCCGCGGTCTGCTTCAAGCGCAAGGGCTGGACCAACGACGACTACTACCGCTGGTCGCAGCAGCTGCTCGCGGACCAGATCGGCTTCGTCACCCCCACCGGCTGGGACGGCGAGACGGTCGCCCGCTTCGCCTTCCTGCACCCGGGCACGACCATGGAGATGGTCAAGGAGATCCTGGACACCATGGCCTGATCGAGGCTCCCGGCTCAGAGGCTCCGACGTACGGCCCCACCGGCTCCCGGTAGGGCCGTACGCATTGCCGCACCCTGCGGCACCGCAGGCCTACAGGAACGCCCCGCTCGGCAGGTACGGCGTCGGCGGTCGCATCCCGCGCACCCCGACGAAGCCCCCGGCCCGCGGTGTCAGCCCGACCTCCAGGCCGACGTCCAGCGCCCACTCCTGCTCCGCGGTGAGGAATTCGAGCCGGGCCTCGACGTCGTACGGCACCCGGGCCAGCGCCTCGCGCAGCAGCCGGGCGGCGATCCGCTTGCTGGTGGCCGCCAGCAGCTTCACCGCGCCGCCGTCCCGGTAGCAGTAGCCGCTGCCGGCCAGCGCGTCGGCGATCAGCAGCTCCTCGAAGTGGCCCAGCATCAGCTCGTGGTCGGGCCCGTGCGCGGAGCCGCGCAGCCGGCGGTCCACCGAGTCCAGCAGGTGCAGGTGGGTGGCGTTGCCGCGGTGCACCGGAATGTCCCCGGGGTCGAGCAGCCCCTCCCGGTCGACCCGCCCGGACAGCCGCATCGCCGGGTGCAGGGTGAACCCGGCCATCCGGTAGCGGCGCGCCGCCGCCGCGGAGTCCGAGGCGCAGACCATCCCGCGCAGACAGCCCCGGGCGTGCGTCGCCGCCCGGTCCAGCAGCAGCCGCCCGACGCCCTTGCCCTGCGCGGACGGCCGCACCGCGTACAGGGACGGCGACCACAGTCCCTCCCGGCGCATCGACAGCACCACCCCGACCGGCTCCCCGCCGCTCTCGGCCAGCCAGCAGCCCCCCGGGTCGGTGCGCGCCAGGTGTCTGGTCCGCGCCAGCTGGAGCGGCGTCGGCCGCGGCGCCGGCCCGGCACCGGCGGGGTCGGTGAACGCGGCGGCGGACAGCTCCTGGACGGCCTCCGCGTCCGCGGCGGTGTCCCTGACCGGGCGAAGGATCATGGGCACCATCCTGGCAGTCCGGCGGGCCGCCGCGGGGCCGGTTCGCACCGATCCGCACCCGGGGCGGTGACCGTCCCTGCCGGGTTGTGCGAGCATGGGGAGCGTAGGGGCCACGGGTGGCACACCCGTCCCGCGGGTAACCAGCCGCGAACAGGCCGCAGAAATCCATCGCCGTCCGGAAATGAATCCGGACGACCGGTGGTTGGCACTGGCGGCAGACCGTCGTCAAAGACCGGGAGAAAGCAGATGACCGTCCAGGACGAGACCACCGTCGAGAGTGGCATCCTCCTTACCGATGCCGCCGCGGCCAAGGTCAAGGCCCTGCTGGAGCAGGAAGGCCGCGAGGACCTGGCGCTGCGCGTCGCCGTCCAGCCCGGCGGCTGCTCCGGCCTGCGTTACCAGCTGTTCTTCGACGAGCGCTCGCTCGACGGCGACGTGATCAAGGACTTCGACGGTGTGAAGGTCGTCACCGACCGGATGAGCGCCCCGTACCTGGGCGGCGCCACCGTCGACTTCGTCGACACCATCGAGAAGCAGGGCTTCACCATCGACAACCCGAACGCCACCGGCTCCTGCGCCTGCGGCGACTCGTTCAGCTAAGCCCGCTGCGAAAGGCGGCCCCGGGTGCTCCCGGGGCCGCCTTTTCGTTTCGGCCTGCGCGGGGGTGTGCCCACCCGCTCCTGGTCGGCCTGCTACTGGCCGGCGATGTCCGGGGCCACCGGGTCCGGTCCGGCGTGCGGGTCGCCCTCCAGCGGCAGCTCCTGCCCGCTGGTCCGGTCCACCACCGTCCGCCCGGCCAGCGGCGAGCGCAGGTCGGCCGAGACCGACTGCCGCTTGGCCAGCGCGTTGCAGACCTGCCCGGGCTGTACGGCCGGCGGGCCCGGCACGACCGTCACGTCCACCCGGCCCGGCTGCGACTCGTCCGCCTTCAGCGCGTACTTCGTGCAGACCCCGCCGAAGAAGTACACGGTCAGCTTGGTGGTGCCGTCCACCCGGTAGGCGACCGGCGGGCGGGTCGGCGGGGTCGAACCGTTCGGGTTGGGCTCGCCCGGCGCGATCCCGTTGCCCGGGGGAGTGGCCGGATCGGGCTTCCCGGGCGGCGGCGAAGCCGGGGTGGGGTCGAAGCCGGTCGGCGGCGTGGCCGGCTGGGTGGCGCCCGAGGGGCTGCCCGGCTCGGCGGTCGCGGACGGGCTGCCGGGGGGCGTCGGGGCCTGCGGGGAGGCGCTCGCCGAGGCCGAGGCACCGGCCGCGGCCGAGTCCGAGGCGGGCTTGCCGCCGCCGTCGCAACCGGCCACCGTCATCACCGTCGCCAGCGCCAGACCCGCCAGGGCCAGGGCCCGCCGACCGCGCCGCGGCATCGTCTCCAGATCCATCTGCACATCCTCCCGAGGGCTCAGCGGCGCCGCCTCCTCGGCCGCTCCGCGCGGATGTGACGTGCTCCGGACCGATCCGGTTCCGCCGCGGATCCGGTACGGCTTCAGAGGCCGTACTCGGGCATTCCGGCGACCACCCGCCGAGCCCCGGAGGGGACCCGGAAACCGGCGGACACCGGGGCCGTGGGCTCCGGGCCGGCCGTCAGCTGGGGCCAGAACCGGCGCAGCCGTCGGGAGGAGTCCACCAGGGCGTCCAGGGTCTCGCCGTCCTCGGCGCGCAGGCCGGGCACAGGGGAGTGGTCGGTCGTCATCGGGCATCGCTCCGATCCAGGGCCGTGGCCGCACTGCCACGGTCGACGTCGGGGCCCACCCGCGCGGCGGGCCTCCTGAGGCCGACCCTAGGCCGGGGTTCGGGCCGCCCACCAGTGCTACCCGGAGGTAGTACACGTTCGACGGCAACGGGTGCCACCATGGCCGAGCGGGCGGCAACTTGGGCCACTCCTGCCTGGCCGCGTCGCCCGGCCGGGTACCGTAAGTGGGTTCGCCCCTGCATGCCCGCTGGCCCAGTAGCCATCCTGAGGAGACCTTCCGTGCGTATCGCCGTCGCCGGCTCGATCGCCACCGACCACCTGATGACGTTCCCCGGCCGGTTCGCCGACCAGCTCGTCGCCGAGCAGCTGCACACCGTGTCGCTGTCCTTCCTGGTCGACACCCTGGACATCCGCCGCGGCGGGGTCGCGCCGAACATCGCCTTCGGCATGGGCGTGCTCGGGCTCCGCCCGGTCCTGGTCGGCGCCGCCGGTGCGGACTTCGCCGAGTACCGCAGCTGGCTGGAGCGCAACAACGTGGACTGCGACTCCGTCCACATCTCCGAGACCCGGCACACGGCCCGCTTCATGTGCACCACGGACGAGGACCACAACCAGATCGCCTCGTTCTACACCGGTGCCATGGCCGAGGCCCGCAGCATCGAGCTGAAGCCGATCGCCGACCGCGTCGGCGGCCTGGACCTCGTCCTGATCGGCGCCGACGACCCGCAGGGCATGGTCCGCCACACCCAGGAGTGCCGCACCCGCGGCTACGCCTTCGCCGCCGACCCCTCCCAGCAGCTGGCCCGCCTGGACGGCCACGACATCCGCGAGATCGTGGACGGCGCCGCGTACCTCTTCACCAACGAGTACGAGGCCGCGCTGATCGAGACCAAGACCGGCTGGGACGCCGAGGAGCTGCTGACCCGCGTCGGCACCCGGATCACCACCCTGGGCAGCAAGGGCGTCCGGATCGAGCGCAAGGGCGAGGCCCCGATCCTGGTCGGCTGCGCCAAGGAGGACGCGAAGGTCGACCCGACCGGCGTCGGCGACGCCTTCCGGGCCGGCTTCCTCGCCGGCCTGTCCTGGGAGCTCGACCTGGAGCGCTCCGCCCAGCTCGGCTGCATGCTCGCCACCCTGGTGATCGAGACCGTCGGCACCCAGGAGTACGAGCTGCGCCCGGCCGCCTTCCTCAAGCGCTTCGAGGACACCTACGGCGCCGAGGCGGCCGCCGAGATCCGCGCGCGCCTGGTCAAGTAGTACGCCGGACGACGAGGTAGGCCGAGCCCCGGTCGCCGCCGTAGTCGGCGGCCGGGGCCTCGCCCGCGTACTCCTGCCCGCGCATCTCGCACCAGGCCGGGATGTCCAGTCGGGCCGCCTCGTCGTCCGCCAGCACGACCACCGTGCCGCCCGGCGGCACCTCGCCGATCCGCTTCGCCAACTCGATCACCGGCAGCGGGCACCGCTTGCCCAGGGCGTCGATGACGAGGGTGGCGGCCTCCGCCGTCGCCTTCGGCGCCGGCAGGTCCAGCCCCAGCGGCGCCCGGACCCCGGCCACCAGGTCGGGCAGCACGGCGAGGAAGCGCTCCACGTCGGCCTCGGCCGTCCCGTACGGCAGCGAGACCCGGACGTTCCCCTCGGTGAGCACCCCCATCGCGGCCAGCACATGGCTGGGCGTCAGGGTGGAGGAGGTGCAGGAGGAGCCGGAGGAGACCGCGAAGCCCGCCCGGTCCAGCTCGGTCAGCAGCACCTCGCCGTCCACGTACAGGCAGGAGAAGGTGACGATGTGCGGCAGCCGCCGCACCGGGTCGCCGACCACCTCGACCTCGGGCACCAGCTGCGGCACCCGGGCCCGGATCCGCTCCACCAGCGCGTGCAGCCGGGCGTTCTCCTGCTCCGCCTCGGCCCGTACGGCCCGCAGCGAGGCGGCCGCGGCCACGATCGCCGGGACGTTGACGTAGCCGGGCACCCGGCCGCCCTCGCGCTCGTCGGCGGGCAGCGGCGAGGCGTACCGGACGCCCTTGCGCACCGCCAGCACCCCGACCCCTGGCGGGCCGCCCCACTTGTGGGCGCTCGCGGTCAGCAGTGACCAGCCGGCCGGGACGTCCACCCGCCCGGCGCTCTGCGCCGCGTCGACCAGCAGCGGGACGCCGGCGTCGGCGCACAGCGCGGCGACCTCGCCGACCGGCTGGACGGTGCCCACCTCGTGGTTGGCGCTCTGCAGCGCGGCCAGGGCGGTGTCCGGGCGCAGCAGCGCGCCGAAGGCCTCCGGGTCGACCCGGCCGCCCCGGTCCACCGGGACCACCGAGACCTCCCCGCCCGCGGCCTCGTGGCGCTCGGCGACGTGCAGCACGCTGGAGTGCTCCACCGCCGAGTGCACCAGGTGGCCGCCGCGCCGCCGGTTCCCGGCCAGGGCGCCCAGCAGGCCGAGTTGGACGGCCTGCGTCCCGCTCGCGGTGAAGGCGATCTCGTCGGCCCGGGCGCCGAGCACCGCGGCGACCGTCTCCCGGGCGGCGTCGAGCAGCATCCGGGCCTGCCGGCCGGAGCGGTACAGCCGGGCCGGATCGGCCCAGCCCTCGTCCAGGGCGGCGGTCAGTGCCTGCCGCGCGACGGGGTGCAGAGGGGCCGTCGAGGCCGCGTCGAAGTACACGGTCACATTTAACGCCACACCCCGGGCGCGTTCCGGCCCGGCCGCACGGCTCACCCACCGTCAGTCGATCACCCCGAATGTCCGCTTCGTCCGCGTCCGACGGATCGTCACGGCCGTTGTTCGAGGTCATCCCCCGATCGGGCGTACGGACCTCGGATGCCTACGATGACCTGCGGCGCAGCCCCCACCGGCCCTGATCGGGCTACCGGGCGGCGCGTTACCGGGGGCTGCCCGTCAGGAGCGCATAAGGCTGGAGTAGGGTTTGGCCCGCATAAGCATTCAAACCGTGCCCGTGGACGGGTCGCCGGGGAGGCTCACACTCCTCCCCGGGGCGACGCGAAGGCGGGCGAGACTTCGGGAAGGCGCTACGTGAGTCCCAACGGCTCCGACCGCTCGCCGCGGCGCACGATGCGGCGGAAGCTGCCTCAGGCGCTGGCACTGGGCCTCGTCATCGCGACCGCCACCGGCTGCTCGGCCAACGACCTCCCCAGGCTTGGCCTCCCGAGCCCCGTCACCAAGGAAGGGCCGATGGTCCTCCAGATGTGGCAGGGGTCCTGGATCGCGGCGCTGGTGGTCGGCGTACTGATGTGGGGTCTGATCATCTGGAGCGTGATCTTCCACCGGCGCAAGCGCACCGGTGTGGAGGTCCCCCCGCAGACCCGGTACAACGTGCCCATCGAGGCGCTCTACACCGCGGTCCCCATCATCATCGTTTCGGTGCTCTTCTACTTCGTTGCCCGCGACGAGAGCAAGCTGACCGCCGTCTCCGAGAAGCCGCAGCACTACGTCAACGTGGTCGGCTTCCAGTGGAGCTGGGCGTTCAACTACGAGAACACCGAGACCCCTGACCCGGCCAACAAGGACGCCGCCTACGAGGTCGGCACTCCCAAGGACGCTCCGACGCTCTGGCTGCCGGTCAACGAGACGGTCCAGTTCCGTCTCACCTCGCGTGACGTCATCCACGACTTCTGGCCCGTCAACTTCATGATGAAGATGGACGTCGTGCCGGGCGTGGTGAACAAGTTCGAGGTCACCCCGACCGTCAAGGGCGAGTACATGGGCAAGTGTGCCGAGCTCTGCGGCACCGACCACTCGCGCATGCTGTTCAACGTCAAGGTCGTCGATCGCGCCGACTACGACAAGCACCTGGCCGAGCTTCGCGCCAAGGGCCAGAACGGTGCGGTGCCCTCCGGCCTCATCACCATGGGAAGTGAAGAGAAGTGACCATCCTCAACGAGCCCGCCGCGGCCGGCGGGGGCGCCGAGGCCGTCACGGTCGGGGCGCAGCGGACCCGGAAGCCGGGTTCGACCATCATCAAGTGGCTGACCACCACTGACCACAAGACGATCGGCACCCTGTACCTGGGCACGTCGTTCGCCTTCTTCCTGATCGGTGGCATCCTCGCCCTGGTCATGCGTGCCGAGCTGGCTCGTCCCGGGACCCAGATCCTGTCGAACGAGCAGTTCAACCAGGCGTTCACGATGCACGGCACGATCATGCTGCTGATGTTCGCGACGCCGCTGTTCGCGGGCTTCGCGAACTGGATCATGCCGCTGCAGATCGGCGCCCCGGACGTGGCGTTCCCGCGTCTGAACATGTTCGCGTACTGGCTGTACCTCTTCGGTTCGACCATCGCGGTCTGCGGCTTCCTGACCCCGAACGGCGCCGCCAACTTCGGTTGGTTCGCCTACTCCCCGCTGTCGGACGCGGTGCACTCGCCCGGCGTCGGCGGCGACATGTGGATCATGGGTCTGGCCTTCTCCGGCTTCGGCACGATCCTCGGTGCGGTCAACTTCATCACCACGATCATCTGCATGCGCGCCCCGGGCATGACGATGTTCCGGATGTCGATCTTCGTCTGGAACGTCCTGCTGACCTCGGTGCTGGTCCTGCTGGCCTTCCCGGTCCTGGCCGCCGCGCTGTTCGCCCTGGAGGCCGACCGCAAGTTCGGTGCCCACGTTTTCGACCCGGCCAACGGCGGGGCGATGCTCTGGCAGCACCTGTTCTGGTTCTTCGGCCACCCCGAGGTGTACATCATCGCGCTGCCGTTCTTCGGCATCGTGTCGGAGATCATCCCGGTCTTCAGCCGCAAGCCGATGTTCGGCTACTCCGGTCTGATCGCGGCCACCATCGCGATCGCCGGTCTGTCCGTGACGGTGTGGGCGCACCACATGTACGTCACCGGACAGGTCCTGCTGCCGTTCTTCTCGTTCATGACCTTCCTGATCGCGGTCCCGACCGGTGTGAAGTTCTTCAACTGGGTCGGCACCATGTGGAAGGGCTCGCTGAGCTTCGAGACCCCGATGCTCTGGACGGTCGGCTTCCTGGTCACCTTCCTCTTCGGTGGTCTGACCGGTGTCCTGCTCGCCTCGCCGCCGATCGACTTCCACGTCTCGGACTCGTACTTCGTCGTCGCCCACTTCCACTACGTGGTCTTCGGCACCGTCGTCTTCGCGATGTTCGCCGGCTTCCACTTCTGGTGGCCGAAGATGACCGGCAAGATGCTGGACGAGCGCCTCGGCAAGATCACCTTCTGGACGCTGTTCTTCGGCTTCCACACCACCTTCCTGGTGCAGCACTGGCTCGGCGCGGAGGGCATGCCCCGCCGCTACGCCGACTACCTGGCCTCGGACGGCTTCACCACCCTGAACACCGTCTCGACCATCGGCTCCTTCGTGCTCGGCCTGTCGATCCTGCCGTTCCTCTACAACGTCTGGAAGACCGCCAAGTACGGCGAGAAGGTCACCGTGGACGACCCGTGGGGCTTCGGCCGCTCCCTGGAGTGGGCGACCTCCTGCCCGCCGCCGCGGCACAACTTCCTCACCCTGCCCCGGATCCGCTCCGAATCCCCGGCCTTCGACCTCCACCACCCGGAGATCGCCGCGCTGGACTACCTGGAGAACCACGGTGAGCCGGCCAAGCACCTCGCCGGCGTGACCCCGGCGAAGTACGACGCCCCGAAGCTGGGCAAGGGCAACAAGGAGGGCGACGCCTGATGAAGGAACAGGGAAAGATCTTCCTTGGCCTGTCGGTCTTCGTGCTGGCGATGGCCATCACCTACGGCCTGTGGACCAACAACTCGGGGCCGGGCCTGGAGGCCGCCGGTACCACCGCGCTGTTCCTGGCCTTCGCGCTGTGCGCCTTCATCGGGTACTACCTCGCCTTCACCGCCCGCCGGGTGGACAGCGGCGCGGGTGACAACCCCGAGGCCGAGGTCGCGGACGACGCCGGCGAGCTGGGCTTCTTCGCCCCGCACAGCTGGCAGCCGCTCTCGCTGGCGCTCGGTGGCGCGCTGGCCTTCCTGGGCGTGATCTTCGGCTGGTGGCTGATGTTCTGGGCCGCCCCGATCATCATGATCGGCATCTTCGGATGGGTCTTCGAGTTCTACCGGGGCGAGAACCAGAACCAGTAGGGTTCCCGCTCGCCGACACCAGGGCCGGTCCTCCCGCACGGGGGGACCGGCCCTGGTGCATCTCCTGGGTGACGGCCTCACTCAGCCGGGTGAACGGCGCGTCCCCTGGATGTCGCTCCGCCAGAAGGCGTTCCTACGATCAGATCAATCGTGCGAACCCTCGGAGGCGGTCATGGCCGACAGGCGCGGAATCGCAGGCATCGGCAGCATCTCGCTGGCCCTCGTAGTACTGGCCCCGCTGGCCGCCTGCTCGTCCGGTGACGACGAGTCCGCCGGGCCGCACCGGATCGATGCGGCCCCGCTGGTCCACCTCTCGGCGGACGGCAAGGTCGATCCCTCCCAGCCGGTCACCGTCACCGCGGTGGCGGGCAGCCGGCTCACCGACGTCACCGTGGTCGGCCCGGACGGCCGGGTGGTCGCCGGAACGCTCGCCGACGACCAGCGCAGCTGGCAGACCACCGGCCGGCTGAAGGCCGCCACCGCCTACTCCGTGCGGATCTCCGCCGACGACGGCAAGGGCGGCCGGGGCGACACCACCGCGAGTTTCAGCACCCTCGCCGCCCAGCGCCTGCTCACCGCGAAGCTCGGCCCGGACTCCTCCGGCAGCGGCGTCTACGGGGTGGGCCAGCCGCTCACCGTGCAGCTCTCCGAGGCGGTGAAGGACCCGCAGGCCCGTCAGGAGGTCGAGCGCGACCTGACCGTCAGCTCCCAGCCCGCCGTCACGGGCGCCTGGTACTGGGTGGACGACAAGAACCTGCACTTCCGCCCGGAGGACTACTGGCCGGCCGGGACGACCGTCTCGCTGTCCTTCGACGGCACCGGCAGCCGGATCGCGGACGGCCTCTACGGGGGCGACCGCAGCGCGCTCAAGCTGCGGATCGGCGCACGGGTGGAGTCGGTGATCGATGCGGCCGCCCACGAACTCACCCTGAAGCGTGACGGCGAGGTCGTGCGGACCATCCCGGTCACCACCGGCAAGCCGGGCTTCGACACCCGCAACGGCACCAAGGTGGTGCTCGGCCAGGAGCGCTCGGTCCGGATGAACGGCGAGACGATCGGCATAGCCACCGGCAGCTCGGAGGCCTACGACCTGAACGTCGAGTGGGCCACCCGGGTGACCTGGAGCGGCGAGTACGTCCACGCGGCGCCCTGGTCGGTCAGCTCGCAGGGCGTGGAGAACGTCAGCCACGGCTGTACCGGCATGAGCACCGACAACGCCAAGTGGTTCTACGACAACACCCGGGTGGGGGACCTGGTCACGGTGGTGAACAGCCGCGGCCCCCAGATGGAGGCGTTCGGCAACGGCTTCGGCGACTGGAACGTCGGCTGGACCGACTGGGTCAAGCACAGCGCCGTCGGACAACCCCTCAGCACCACCGCGCCGCCCGCCCAGGCCCCGGCCTCGGGCATGATCCGCCCTGAGGTCTAGGGAGGGTCTGCGGGGGCCCGCCGGACAGGTCCTAGGGCCAATGCCAGTGACTTAGGTTGTGTCCGCTCTGGTGATCGTGATGGTTGCGGGGGTTGGTGGTGGCCAGTCGTGCTGTTGGGCGCGTTTGAGGGGCCAGTTGGACATCTTGCGTTTGATGACGCGGGGGCAGGTCCGTTGACGGCGCGGGGGTAGGAGGCGTTCGGTGATCTCAGCCAGGGTGCGGTTCAGCGCCCTGGTGAGTCTGCCGGGGGGAAAGCGCCGCCTGGGCGGGGACCTGGCGGCGCACGACCCGCAGACTGCGGGTGAAGGACAAGCGGTCGGGGTCCACGCCCTCATGCAGGGCGGCTTGGTGCATGAGTTGTCGGATGGCGTGGTGGACGAGCAGGAGGCCGTAGACCTCCTGCTCGACGCCCCACGGGTACTTCGAGCGCAGGACGAGTTTGGGTCCGCGCTGGTGGGTCTTGATCTCGTCCAGGGTGGTCTCGATCTCCCAGCGCTGGACGTAGAGCGCGGCCAACTCGGCGGCCGGTGCCTCCTCGGGGTCGAGGAGAGTGGTGATCAGGCGGTAGACGGTGCCATCACCGGTGGAGGCGAGGGTGTATTCGACGACCCGGACGGTCACCGGGTTGCGGCGACTCCTTCTGTCCGGTTCGGCGTGCACCGTGCTGAGGTACGAGCCGTCGCTGAGCACGCGCACGACGGGCAGGTTCGCGCTCTTGCGCACGCGCCACAGCAGGTCCGCGCCGGTGGCCCGTGCGTGCTGCCACAGCTCGAAGCCGTAGAAGCCCCGGTCGGCCAGCAGCAGCATCCCCTCGCGAAGCCGGTCGAACAGCTGCCGGGACAGGGACTGCTCGCTCGCCGACAGCGGACCGGTGACGGCGGCGAACACCGCGTGGGTGCCGCACTCGGCCAGCCCCACCACCCTGGCCTGCGGGAACGCGCTCGCTCCGCGTCCCGACACATGGCGGCCGAAGAAGGCGTCGTTGGCCTCGGTGTCCGCCAGGTCCAGCGTGGTGCCGTCCACCGCGACCAGGCGCCAGCGCCGGTACCAGGCCCCCGCTGTCCCGGGCACCGCCATCGGCCGACACACCCGCGCGAACAGCAACCGCAACGGCTCTGGACCCAGCCGCCGACGGGCCCGGCCGATCGCGGCGGTCGTGGGCACCCGCCACGACCGCCGCCCGTCCCCGAGCCCCTCGCCCAGCACCCGGGCGACCTCTTCATAGCCCTGCCCGAAGAACAGGCACATCGCCAGCACGAAGTACACGACCACCCGCGCCGGCAACAACCGGCTGCGTTTCTCGCCCCGCCCGGTCTCCGCGATCACCTCATCCACCAGACCCGGCGGAAACGCCCGGGTCAACACCCCGATCGCGATCCGGTCCGACAACCGCTCACCCGCAGGCGACTTGACCTGTCCCACCCTCGCCACACCACAACCAACGAGACAGGGACACCAAAGTCACTGGCATTGGTCCTAGGCCTCGGGGTAGGCCAGCCGCAGGGCGGTGACCACCGCGGCCAGGGCGTCCGCGTGGGAGAGCCCGAGGCGGTCCGCGCGCTCGGCGTACTCGGTGGCGGCCGCGGCGGCCAGCCGGTGCGCGGTGTCCCCGGCGGCGGCGATCAGCGTGCCGCGCCGGCCGTGGGTCTCCACCACCCCGTCGGCCTCCAGCTCCCGGTACGCCCGGGCGACGGTCCCGGCGGCCAGCCCCAGCTCCTCGGCCAGGGCCCGTACGGTCGGCAGTCGCAGCCCGGCCGGCAGCTCGCCGGAGCGGGCCTGATCGGCGATCCGGGCGCGGATCTGCTCGTACGGGGGAGTGGCGGAGTCGGGGTCGACGGAGAGCTGCACGGGGGGCTCCTGGGGACATGGGCGGCTGCGGGGCCGGTGGATGCGAAAAGGCCCGAGGGCCGCCGACCAGACGAACTCTGGTCGGCGGCCCTCGGGGTGACGCGGGGTGCGTACGGGATCAGTGGTGGCCGTGGCCGCTGGTGATCTCGTGGTGCTCCTCGGAGGTCGGCTTGGGGATCTGGCCGCCCTCGCCGTAGAAGCCGCGGGACAGCTTGGCCCGGGTGCGGGTGAGGACGCCGGCCTTGCGGGCCACGCCGTTCTCGTCCGTCTGGGCCGGCAGCTCGACCGGCTGGTTCTGCTCGTGCGCGGTGAGCTTGAACAGGTCCTTCTGCGGCAGCTGGGCGTGCACCTCGATGAACTCGCCGTGCGGCAGGCGCTTGATGACGCCCGTCTCGCGGCCGTGCAGCACCTTCTCCTTGTCACGGCGCTGGAGGCCGAGGCACCAGCGCTTGGTGACGATGAAGGTGATGACCGGCACCACGAAGAAGCCGACGCGCACGAAGTAGGTGATCGAGTTCAGCGACAGGTGGAAGTGCGTGGCGAACAGGTCGTTGCCACCACCGATCAGCAGCACCAGGTACAGGCTGATCCAGGCGGCGCCCAGGCCGGTGCGGACCGGGGCGTTGCGCGGGCGGTCCAGGATGTGGTGCTCGCGCTTGTCGCCGGTGATCCAGCCCTCGATGAACGGGTAGACCGCGATGGCGACCAGGACCAGCGGGAAGATCATCAGCGGGATGAAGACACCCAGGTTCAGGGTGTGGCCCCACAGGCTGATCTCCCAGCCCGGCATGACGCGGATCAGACCCTCGGAGAAGCCCATGTACCAGTCCGGCTGGGCGTCCGTGGAGACCTGGTCCGGGCGGTACGGGCCGTAGGCCCAGATCGGGTTGATCGAGGCGATCGCCGAGATGGCGGCGATGATGCCGAAGACCAGGAAGAAGAAGCCACCGGCCTTGGCCATGTAGACCGGCATCAGCGGCATGCCGACGACGTTCTTCTCGGTCTTGCCCGGGCCCGCCCACTGGGTGTGCTTGTGGTAGAAGACCAGGATCAGGTGCGCGACCAGCAGGCCGAGCATGATGCCGGGGATCAGCAGCACGTGGATGGTGAAGAACCGCGGGATGATGTCGTGCCCGGGGAACTCGCCGCCGTACAGGAACATCTGGATGTACGTGCCGATCAGCGGGACGGCGAGGATCGCGCCTTCCATGAAGCGGATACCGGTGCCGGAGAGCAGGTCGTCGGGCAGCGAGTAGCCGAAGAAGCCGTCGAACATGCCCAGGACCAGCAGCAGGAAGCCGAAGACCCAGTTGATCTCGCGCGGCTTGCGGAACGCGCCGGTGAAGAACACGCGCATCATGTGCACGAGCATCGCGGCGACGAAGACCAGCGCGGCCCAGTGGTGGATCTGACGGATCAGCAGGCCGCCGCGGACCTCGAAGCTGATGTCGAGCGTCGACGCGTAGGCCTCGGACATGCCGATGCCCTTGAGTGGGACGTACGACCCGTTGTAGATCACCTCGCCCATGGAGGGCTTGAAGAACAGCGTCAGGTAGACGCCGGTCAGGATGATGATGACGAACGAGTAGAGGCAGATCTCGCCCAGCATGAAGGACCAGTGGTCCGGGAAGATCTTCCGCAGGTTGGCCTTGGCCAGGGAGTAGATCCCCAGCCGGCCGTCCGTCCAGTCAGCCGCGGCCTCCCACTTGTTGGCGGGCTTGGCGCGCGTGCTGGAGGGCTTGGCGGCACCGGTCGTGGTGCTGCTCGCGCTACTCATCGAGCACGCTCCCAGAAGCTCGGGCCGACAGGCTCCTTGAAGTCGCCGGTGGCGACCAGGTTGCCCTTCTCGTCAGTGGTGATCTTCAGCTGCGGCAGCGGGTGGCCGGCCGGGCCGAAGATGACGCGCGCGCCGTCCGCCAGGTCGAAGGTCGACTGGTGGCAGGGGCAGAGCGCGTGGTGGGTCTGCTGCTCGTACAGGCTGATCGGGCAGCCGACGTGGGTGCAGATCTTGGAGTAGGCGAGGATGCCCTCGAAGCCCAGCTCCTTGGACTTGTCGTCCTTGATGTCCTCGGGCGCGATGCGGACGAGCATCAGGGCGTCCTTGGCGATCCGCTGCTGGAAGTCCTCGCTGTGCGTGGACAGGCCCTCCGGCATGGCGAAGGTCAGCGAGCCGACGACGATGTCCTCGGGCTTCATCGGCTGCATGGTGCTCATGTTGATGAGGGACAGCGGCTTGGTCGCCGTCGCCTCCTTCCAGCCGGTCTCCTGGAGCTTCTTCTCCGGGAGCGGGCCGAGGTCGCGGAGCAGGACCACGCCGGAGAGCGGGACCAGCGCCATCGAGCCGATGAGCGTGTTGCGGATCATCTTGCGGCGGCCGAAACCGGACTCGGCGGCACCGGTCTTGAACTGCTCGATGACGTCCGCGCGGACCTCGTCGTCAGCCTCGATCGGGTGACGCTCGGCCGGCAGCTCGACGTCCGACATCAGGGTGCGGGCCCAGTGGACCGCGCCCGCGCCGATCATGAAGAGGGCGACGCCCAGGGTCAGGCCGAGCGCGAAGTTCAGCGCGCTGACGTGGCCCAGCGGGAAGATGTAGACGATCTTGTCCGGGTCGATGGCCACGTACGAGGCGATGAAGCCGATGGTGGCGAGCATCGAGATCACGAACATCAGCGACACCTGGCGCTCGGCCCGCTGGGCGGCCCGCTCGTCGATGTCGGTGCGCCGGGGCTCGTGGGCCGGCAGACCCGGGTCGGCGAACGGGTCGCCGTGGTGGGCCACCTCGCCGGCGGAGCCGTGGGACTCCGGGAGCTTCTCTTCTGACATGTCGTGGCTCATGACTTCTTGGCCTTGGTGGTGTGGGCGGCGACCCAGATCGCGACCGCGATGAGCGTGCCGAGGCCGAAGATCCAGCCGAACAGACCCTCGGTCACCGGACCGAGGCTGCCGAGCGTGAGACCACCGGGGTTGGGCTCATCGGAGGTGGTGTGGCGGACGAAGGCCACGATCTGCTTCTTCTGCTCCTCGGGCATGGTGGTGTCCGGGAACGACGGCATGTTCTGCGGGCCGGTCTGCATGGCCTCGTAGATGTGCTTGGCGTCCACGCCCTCCAGCGACGGGGCGTACTTGCCCTTGGTCAGGGCACCACCCTGGCCGGCGAAGTTGTGGCACTGGGCGCAGTTGGTGCGGAACAGCTCGCCACCCTTGGAGATGTCGTCGGGGTTGGTCGAGGTGTACTGCTCCTCCTTCGGGGTCACCGGGCCGGGACCGAGGGAGGCGACGAAGGCGGCGAGCTGGTCGATCTCGGCCTGCGTGTAGATGTTCTTCTTGCGCGGCACCTGGGCGCCGGGCTGCTGGGCCGGCATGCGGCCGGTGCCGACCTGGAAGTCGACGGAGGCGGAGCCGACGCCGACCAGGCTGGGACCGTCGCTGCCGCCCTGGCCGTTCAGGCCGTGGCAGGAGGAGCAGCCCACGGCGAAGAGCTTCTTGCCCTCATCGATCGCGAGCGACTGCGCGGCGACGTCGGCCTGCGCCTTGTCGGCGGGCGCGAACGCGGCGTACAGCCCCCCGGTTGCCGCCAGGGCGAGAAGTAGGACGACCAGCGCCGCCAATGGGTGGCGCCGTCGTGCGGAGAGCTTTTTCACGGAATAACCCCGGTGTCAGGATCTGGTCGACTGGTGGGTGCACCCGGCGGCCGGTCTGGCCGGCACGAGGCTGCCTGTCTAGGGCTGCGCGCGCGGTCGGTCGGTGGGAGCGTCGGCACCGGCAGAAGCGGCCCGTCGCCGGTGAGGGCGGGGGCCGCAGCCGGTGGCCAGCGACCTGATCAGCTGGTTACTTGATCAGGTAGATGGTCGCGAACAGGCCGATCCACACGACGTCGACGAAGTGCCAGTAGTACGACACGACGATCGCGGCGGTGGCCTGCTCGTGCGTGAAGCGCTTGGCTGCGTACGTCCGTCCCAGGACCAGCAGGAAGGCGATCAGACCACCCGTCACGTGCAGGCCGTGGAAGCCGGTGGTGAGGTAGAACACCGTGCCGTACGGGTCGGAGGACAGCGACAGGCCGTCCTCCTTGACCAGCGCGGTGTACTCGTACACCTGGCCGCCGATGAAGATCGCGCCCATTGCGAACGTGAGGATGAACCACGCCCGAAGCTTCTTCACGTCACCGCGCTCGGCAGCGAACACACCGAGCTGGCAGGTCAGCGAGGAGAGCACCAGGATCGTGGTGTTGACCGAGGAGAAGGGCACGTTGAGCGCGTGGGCCTTCTCGGTCCAGAACTCGGCTCCCTTGACGGAGCGGAGCGTGAAGTACATCGCGAAGAGGGCCGCGAAGAACATCAACTCGGAACTGAGCCAGACGATCGTTCCGACGCTGACCATGTTCGGCCGGTTGACCGATCCGTGCGCGTGCCCGGTTTCTACTGCTGTTGCTGTCGCCACGACGGACATTATGTCGGTCCCTTATTCCGTCTTCACGCCGGGGGGTGTCCCTCGGAGTGTCCGGTGCGTGCGGTATGCCCGCTTGGGGGGCGGCGGGGTGTCCGTACGGCGGCTGAGCAGCCGCGTGTCCCTTTTCTGACGGTTCCTCGGAGTGCTCGCGACCCCGTTGCCCGGCGCGTCGTTGCCCGGTCGGAGTAGCCGCGGGAGGTAGGGGGGAGCGGGCCGCGTCGGCCGTACGGGTGGACCGGGCCGGGTCGGGTGACGCGCCGTCCTCCAGGCGGGTGAGCCCGGGGCGCGGCGGCTTGAGAAGGAACGTGTCCGAGGGGGGCTCGGCGGGCGGTGATCGGGAGTAGCATCCGGATCAGGCGAACGTGGTCCGGATCACACTTGAGGGAGCAGGGTCCATGGCGTACACCACCGATGAGACGCTCACCGTCCTCGTCTACAGCGACGACCGCAACACCCGCGAGCAGGTGCTGACGGCGCTCGGCCGCCGGCCGGCCGAGGATCTTCCGGAGCTGTCCTACCTGGAGTGCGCGACCACCCCCGCGGTGCTCAAGGCGCTGGAGAAGGGCGGCGTGGACCTCTGCGTGCTGGACGGCGAGGCGGTGCCGGCCGGCGGGCTGGGGCTCGGGCGCCAGCTCAAGGACGAGATCTACGGCTGCCCGCCGGTGCTGGTGCTGATCGGCCGGCCGCAGGACTCCTGGCTCGCCGCCTGGAGCCGGGCCGACGCTGCGATCTCCCACCCGGTGGAGCCGGTGGCGCTGGCCGACGCGGTCGCCACCCTGCTGCGGGCACGGCTGGCGAAGCGGGCTCCGGTGGCCCGCTGAGCAGTGGTGTTTCACTACTAGAGAAGGGGACCCGGCGGTTCCCGGTCGCTCGATAGGCTGGCTCCATCCGTACGGACGTCCCCCGCCGAGCGGGGAACCGACAACAGTGGAGTCAGCCATGGTGAACGTGAACCCTGCGAACGGCGGTAGCGACCCCGTGCAGGTGGTCCGCACCTGGCCGGACCTCCTGGCGGCGCTGTTGAAGGGGGAGGACCTCGACCGCGCCTCCACCGCCTGGGCGATGGACCGGATCATGAGCGGCGAGGCCTCGCCCGTCCAGGTGGCCGGCTTCATGATCGCGCTGCGGGCCAAGGGCGAGACGGTCGACGAGGTCACCGGTCTGGTGGACGCGATGTACGAGCACGCCGAGCCGCTGGACATCCCCGGCCCGGCGGTGGACATCGTCGGCACCGGCGGCGACCGGGCGAAGACCGTCAACATCTCCACCATGTCGGCGATCGTCGCGGCGGCGGCCGGCGTCAAGGTGGTCAAGCACGGCAACCGGGCCGCCTCCTCCTCCAGCGGGTCCTCGGACGTGCTGGAGAAGCTGGGCGTGGCACTGGACCTCTCCGCCCGGCGGGTCGCCGAGGTGGCCGAGGAGGTCGGGCTCACCTTCTGCTTCGCGGCGAAGTTCCACCCCTCCATGCGGCACGCCGCCACCGCCCGGCGCGACCTCGGGGTGCCGACCGCCTTCAACATCCTCGGTCCGCTCACCAACCCGGCCAAGGTCACCGCCCACGCCATCGGCTGCTTCGACACCCGGCTGGCCGGGCTGATCGCCGGGGTGCTCGCCCGACGCGGCTCGACGGCGCTGGTGTTCCGCGGTGACGACGGGCTGGACGAGCTGACCATCACCACCACCTCGCGGGTCTGGGTGGTGCGTGACGGGGCGGTCACCGAGACCACCTTCGACCCGCGGGACGTCGGCATCGAGCTGGTCGGCATCGAGACGCTGCGCGGCGGGGACCCGGCGTACAACGCCGAGGTCGCGCGCCGGCTGCTGGCGGGGGAGCGCGGGCCGGTGCGGGACGCCGTCCTGCTGAACACCGCGGCGGCCCTGGTCGCGCGCGACCTCGGCGACGCACCGCTGACGCAACAGCTCGCGGCGGGCATGGCGCGGGCCGCGGAGGCCATCGACTCCGGTGCCGCGCAGGACCAGCTGCGGCGCTGGTCGGAAGCCACCAGCCGGAACTGAAGCGGCAGTCGGGAGCCCGTACCGGTACGCCGGTGCGGGCTCCTCGGCGTGCCCGGGCGTACCGGAGGCGAGCGGGCCGGAGGCGCTGTCCGGATGGTGGATGCCCGTTTGACCACCCGCTGGACGCGACCTAGAGTTTCCGGCAGGTCATGAGTGACAGCGTCAAGCCCCAGCTTGCTGTCCGGCAACCCTCCGTCCGTGGCGGGGTGCCCTGGGTGAGGACCGGGTCGCCACGGCAAACCGTCCGTGCGGCAAGCGCGGACGCCCGACGATGAGCACTCCCGGGGGTCCCTTACCCCCGAAGGAGTGCATCCTCATGTCGGTCTCCACTGAAATCTGCGCCCCGCTCCCCGTCCTCGGTGCGGACGTCCAGGTCCCGCTCGTCAGCGGTGAGAAGGTCGGCTACGCGGCGCTCGACTATGCGGCGAGCTCGCCGGCGCTGCAGCGGGTCTGGGACGACGTCGCCGCCTACGCGCCGTACTACGGCAGCGTGCACCGCGGGGCCGGGTACCTCTCGCAGCTGTCCACCGACCTGTTCGAGCAGAGCCGCCGCACCGTCGCCGAGTTCCTCGACCTGCGCGAGGGCGACCAGGTGGTCTTCACCCGGGCCACCACCGACTCGCTCAACCTGCTGGCCGGCGCCGTCCCGGCCGGCACCCGGGTGTTCGCCTTCGAGACCGAGCACCACGCCTCGCTGCTGCCCTGGGCGCACGCCGGACTGGACGTCAGCTACCTGCGCGCGCCGCGCTCGCGGGCCGAGGCGGTCGCCGCCCTGGACACCGCGCTGGCCGCGGCGCCCGAGGGCCCCAAGCTGCTCTGCGTCACCGGCGCCTCCAACGTGACCGGCGAGCTGTGGCCGGTCGCCGAGCTGACCGCGACCGCGCACCGGCACGGCGCCCGGGTGGTGCTGGACGCCGCCCAGCTGGCCCCGCACCACCGGGTCTCGGTGCGCGACCTGGACGTCGACTGGATCGCCTTCTCCGGCCACAAGATCTACGCGCCGTTCGGCGCCGGGGTGCTGGCCGGCCGGGCGGACTGGCTGGACGCGGCCGAGCCGTACCTTGCCGGCGGCGGGGCGACCCGTACGGTGGCCCGGGAGACCGACGGCTCGGTGGCCGTGCAGTGGCACACCGGCCCGGCCCGGCACGAGGCCGGCTCGCCGAACGTCATCGGCGCCTACGCGATCGCCTCGGCCTGCCGGGCCCTGAGCGAGGCCGGCTTCGACGCGCTGGAGGCCCGGGAGCGGCAGCTGGTCGCCCGGCTGACGGTGGGCCTGGCGGAGATCCCGCAGGTCAGGGTGCTGAACCTGTTCGGTACCGATTCGCCGCGGGTGGGCGTGCTGTCCTTCGTGGTGCAGGGCTGGAACAGCTCGCACTTCTCGGCCGCGCTGTCCGCCGAGTACGGCATCGGGGTGCGCGACGGGCTCTTCTGCGCCCATCCGCTGGTGCGGACCCTGCTCGGGGACGAGGACGTGGCGGTCTCGGAGTGCGGCGCGCCGGAGCCCTCGCTGCCGGGCGAGCGCAGCCTGAACGCGATCCGGGTGAGCTTCGGCGCCGGCACCCCGGACGAGCACATCGACCGCTTCCTGACCGCCGTCCGGGAGCTGGTCACGGACGGCGCGGCCTGGAACTACCGCAACGAGGGCGGGCGTTGCGTGGCGGACACCCGGCGCTAGAGCCTGAGCCTCGGACCGGGCGCTACTCGTCCAGGCCGAGGGCGAAGGCGGCCTCCAGGTCGTGCTGGGAGTAGGTGCGGAAGGCGATCTGGGTCTCGGTGTGGGCCACGCCCGGGACCTTGTTGAGCCGGCCCGGGATGACGTCGGCCAGGTCGTCGTGGCGGCGCACCCGGACCATCGCCACCAGGTCGTACCCGCCGGTCACCGAGTACACCTCGCTGACGCCCTCGATCGCGGCGATGGCCTCGGCGATCTCCGGGATGCGGTCGACACTGGTCTTGATCAGGACGATGGCGGTGATCACTGTTTCGGGCTCCTTTGTGGGGTGCCGCCAGCGTATCGGGCGTCAGCCGGGGCGTCTTGAGGGGTGGCGGACCACGGTGCAGGCGTAGAGGAAGCCGGCCGAGAAGCCGATCACGTGCACCAGGTAGGCCACCCCCGGGCCCGCCGAGTGCACCGACCACCACTGGAGGGCGAACCAGAGTCCGAGCACCAGCCAGGCCGGGAAGCGCAGCGGCAGGAAGAACAGCAGCGGGACCAGCGTGGTCACCCGGGAGCGCGGGTGGAAGCGCAGGTAGGCGCCGAGGACGGCGGAGATCGCGCCGGAGGCTCCGATGAGGACCCGGGTGGAGTCCGGCGAGTGCGCCTCGGCGAGCGCGAAACCGTACGTGGCCAGGCTGCCGGCGGCCAGGTAGAAGAGGGCGTACCGGGCCCGGCCGAGCCGCTGCTCGACGGTCGGGCCGAAGACGTAGAGGAAGAGCAGGTTGCCCAGCAGGTGCAGCCAGCCGGCGTGCAGGAAGAGGCCGGAGAGGACGGACAGCGCCGGGTGCTTGCCCGGGGTCGGGGCGGCCCGGCAGCCGGGGACCGGGTCGGGGGCCTCGGCCAGCTGTTCGGCGGTCAGCGGCCGTCCGGCCAGGAGTTCGGCCGGGACGGCGCCCCAGCGCTGTTCGTACCGCTGCTCCGCGCAGACCCGGGCCTGGCCGGTGCCGTACAGCGGGTTGAGTCCGGCGGCCGGGCCGAGCAGGAAGACCAGGGTGTTGACCGCGATCAGGGCGTAGGTGACCGCCGGGGCCGGGGGCTGCGGCCCGCCGCCCCGTGCGGCGGTGTGGTCGGGGGCCGTGAGCGCCATGCGGCCAAGCATCCCTCCGGGCGCCGCAGGTGACACGGCGGTTTACGGCAGGTGGACTAGCTGCCTTATTCGGCTGACCGATGGTCGTGACGGTTGCCCCAGGCAATAGGCTTGGGGCGGGCAATCCCGCCTCCCGCCGCCGATGCCGGGGCTCCGGGGGGAGCGCCTGGCCCACGCAGGGAAAACCCGAGAGGATCCCCGATGACCGTCCCCGCCCTGACCGCCGAGACGCGCTGGCGCTGCACGCTGTGCGGCAACCTCACCCGTTTCGACGTGACCCGCACCGCGCGGGTGACCGAGTTCCTGCACTTCGACCTGGCCGGCGAGTCCAAGGTCGAGGAGACCGAGGTGCTGAGCGAGACCGTCGAGTCGGTGCGCTGCCGCTGGTGCAACGCCGTGGACCAGGTCGAGCTGGTGGCCCGTCCGGGCGCCGAGGACGCGCAGACCCCGGCCGAGCAGGGCTGATCCCGCCGGTCCGGCGGGCGGTGCGCGGCGCGCCCGTCCGCCGCACGGGACAATACAGAACAGACAAGAAGCACGGAGCGTGACGACAGGGGGGTCGCGGCCGTACCCGCCGGACAACAGGATCGGAGCCGAGGACGTGGTGGACGCAGCGAAGGAGCCCGGCGAAGCGCAGGGACTTCGGCCCGCTGCGCAGGCGCAGGCGCCGGACGCCGGGGTGGGCCCGGCGCAGAGCACTGCCCCGTCCGACTCCGTGGAGCCAGGGCCGGAGCCAGGGCCGGAGCGTGCGGTCGAGAAGCTCGACCGGCCGCTGCCGGAGGGGGTGCGCCGGCGCGTGGTCGGGCTGGCCTCGGACGCCTTGGGCGGACTGCCGCCGGGTGAGCTGCCGCAGAGCCTGCGTCAGTACGTGAAGTTCACCCCTGCGCGGCGGGCCAAGTACGCGGCCACCGCGCTGGCCGCGGCGCTGGAGGCGGAGCCGGCCTTCCGGGTGCGGATAGCGGAGCGGCTGCGGCTGGGGCAGCCGGATCTGGTCCGTGCGCTGGAGTCGGGCAGCGTCCCGGGCGCCGCCGATCCGATGGACGTCGCCGCTGCCGCCTACCTGGTGCGCTCGGCGGGCTGGAGCCGGCTGGTCGCCGAGGCCGGTGACGAGGCCGAGCGGGCCGGTGCCGAGGACGCGGCCGCCGAGGCGACCCGGCTGGTGGAGAAGCTGCAGGCGGAGCTGGCCGAGGTGCGGGCCGCGGCGCGGGCGGACCTGGACCGGCAGCGCGCGGAGTTCGAGGGCGTCCGGCGGGAGGCAGAGTCGCTGCGCAAGAAGCTGCGGTCGCTGGAGAGCGACACCCGCCGGGCGCAGGCCGAGACGCGCCGGGTGACCGCGGAGCTGGAGGCGGCGAAGGCCCAGGGCGCGGCCGAGCGCAGTGCTGCGGAGGGCGAGGCACGGCGGCTCCGGCACCGGGTCTCCGAGCTGGAGACCGCCGCCGAGCAGGGGCGCCGGTCGGCCCGGGAGGGGCGCAGCGTCGAGGACATGCGGCTGCGGCTGCTGCTGGACACCGTGCTGCAGTCGGCCCAGGGGCTGCAGCGGGAGCTGGCGCTGCCGGTCTCCCAGATCCGCCCGGCGGACCTGGTGGAGGCGGTGGTGCCGGGTGCGGCCTCGCCGCACGACGTGGCGCGGCGCGGGCTGGCCGAGGACGATCCGGCGCTGCTGGACCAGCTGCTGGCGATCCCACAGGTGCACCTGGTGGTGGACGGCTACAACGTGACGAAGACCGGCTATCCGACGCTGCCGCTGGAGCAGCAGCGGATCCGGCTGCTGGGCGGGCTGGCGATGCTGGCCCAGCGCACGCAGGCGGAGGTCACCTGTGTGTTCGACGGGCAGGACCTGGACGTTCCGGTGATCATGGCGCCTCCGCGCGGGGTCCGGGTGCGGTTCAGCCGGACCGGGGAGACCGCGGACGAGCTGATCCGCCGTCTGGTGCGGGCCGAGCCGCAGGGCCGTCCGGTGGTGGTGGTCTCCACCGACCGGGAGGTCGCGGAGGGCGTGCGGAAGGCGGGCGCGCGCCCGGTGGCCTCGGTGCTGCTGCTGAACCGGCTGGCCCGGCCCTGACCTCGGTCGGGCGGCATGACGGCTGGTCGGTGCGGGTTTCGCGACGGTGTGCGCTTCCGGTGAAGTCAGTGTGGGAAACGGACTTCACGCCTTTGGGGGAGTGGCAAATCGGTTAGATCTTCACTAGGGTCTGGCGTCAAACCTATTTTCCGGAATCTCGTCCGATCGGGTGAGTCCGATGGAAGAAGGAGCCGGGCCCTTGGCCTCCCACCGCCGTCCCAAGCAGCCGAGCCGCGCGCGAGTCTCCGTGCTCACTGCTGCGGCTGCGACCGCGGTCGCGCTCTCCGCCCAGGTGGCCGCGCACGCCGCGCCGCAGCCGAACACGACGGACGTCAAGGCGCAGATCGACCAGCTCCAGCAGGAGCAGGAGCAGGCGGCGGAGAAGTACAACGGCGCCAAGGAGCGGGCCGACCAGCTGCGCAAGCAGGCCGACCAGCTGCAGGACCAGGTGGCCCGCAGCCAGGAGCAGATGACCCAGCTGCAGGGCGGCCTGGCCGAGGTGGCGGGCGAGCAGTACCGCACCGGCGGCATCGACCCGTCCGTCCAGCTGATGCTCTCCTCCGACCCGTCCGGCTACCTGGAGAAGGCCTCCACCGTCCAGCAGGCCAGCACCACCCAGGCCGAGGCGCTCAAGGGGCTGTTGGAGCAGCAGCGCCGGCTGGACCAGGAGAAGGCCGAGGCGGCCGCGGTGCTGGCCTCGCTGGACTCCACCACCAAGGACCTGAACCAGGCCAAGTCGGACGTCAACACCAAGCTGAAGGCCGCCCAGGACCTGCTGAACTCGCTCAGCTCCGCCGAGCGCGCGGCGCTGAAGGCGCAGCAGGCGCAGGACGACCGCGCCTCGCGCGGCAGCGACCGGGTCGACCTCAGCAGCCTGCCGCCGGCCAGCGGTTACGCGGCCGTCGCGGTGTCCAAGGCGATGAGCAAGCAGGGCTCCGCGTACGTGTGGGGCGCCACCGGGTCCACCACCTTCGACTGCTCGGGCCTGATGGTCTGGGCGTACGGGCAGGCCGGCGTCTCGCTGCCGCGCACCTCGCAGGAGCAGGGCCACTACGGCACCGCCGTGCCCGGGCTGGCCGCGGCGCAGCCGGGCGACCTGGTCGTCTACGGCGGCGACATGCACCACGTCGGGATGTACATCGGCAACGGCATGGTGGTCCACGCGCCGCACACCGGTGACGTGGTGAAGGTGATGAAGGCCGACGCGATGCCGATCAACACGATCCGCCGGGTCTGACGGCCCGACACGCCGAAGGGGCCCGGGTTTCGGCCCTGTGATCCGCGCCACCTCCGGTCGGGGGTGGCGCGCGGCTTTCCGTCGTTTTGCGACCGACTGGTGAGACCTGATCAGCCTTGCGTACGGCAGCGATCACCATCGGTCATTTTCACAAGAGAACTTGGGTAATCTTCCGTCTTTTTTCTGACAAGGATTTGAACCGATCACGGTTCAGTTACTAGGGTCGTGCCCCGAACCACCGCACTGTCGATCACCCAGCCCGGGTGGCGGCGGTGGTTACCGCCGAGTTCGCGAGGCAGCGGGGCAGGTCGAAGCGACTGCCCGACAGGGGAGCCCAGTGGTCGGGGGCGCTGCGGAGCGGAGCCGGGGAACCACGTTCCTCCGGGGTGAATCGGCGCCAGGTCGGCCGGTAGAACGGCCGTGAGGCGTCGTAGGGCATGCTTCCGGCCCGAACCCGTCAGCTCACCCGGTAGGCGGACGCAGGAAGAAGGAGTCCGCCTTCGTGGCGTCCCATCGTCGTCCCAAGCCAGCAGGCCGTGCCCGGGTCTCGATCCTGACCGGTGTCGCCGCCGCAGCCGTCGCCCTCTCCGCGCAGTCCGGCGCGCACGCCGACCCGCAGCCGACCAAGGACCAGGTCAAGGAGCAGGTCGACCAGCTCAACGAGCAGGCCGAGGTGGCGACCGAGCAGTACAACGCCGCCCAGGAGAAGCAGCAGACGCTGGAGAAGCAGGTCTCCGGTCTGCAGGACCAGGTGGCCCGCCAGCAGGCCCAGGTGACCGATCTGCAGGGCGGCCTCGCCGAGATCGCCGGGGAGCAGTACCGCAACGGCGGCATATCCCCGACCGTCCAGCTGATGTTCTCCTCCAGCCCGGACAACTTCCTCAACCAGGCCGGTGCGCTGAACCAGGCCGGTGACACCCAGAGGAATCAGCTGAAGCAGCTCCAGGAGCAGCAGCGCAAGCTGGACCAGGACCGCACCGAGGCCCAGGGCAAGCTCGCCGAGCTGGAGTCCACCACCCAGCAGCTGAAGGCCTCCAAGGACGAGGTCCAGAAGAAGCTGAACGCCGCCCAGGCCCTGCTCAACACCCTCACCGACCAGGAGCGCGCGGCGCTGAAGGCGGCCGAGGACAAGGCCGCCGCGGACGCCAAGGCCCAGGCCGACGCCGCCAAGGCCCAGCAGCAGGCCGCGGACCGCGCCTCGCGCGACAACAGCCGCGGCGACATCGCCACGAGCCCGGCCTCGCCGGTCGTCAAGCCGGCCGCGCCCGGCAGCTCCCGCGGTGCCGCTGCACTGTCCGTCGCCGCCTCGAAGATCGGCAGCCCGTACGTCTACGGCGCCGTGGGCCCGGGCTCCTTCGACTGCTCCGGTCTGATGGTCTGGTCGTTCAACCAGGTCGGCGTCTCGCTGCCGCGCACCTCGCAGGAGCAGGCCAACGCCGGCACCCGGATCGGCACCGACCTGTCCCAGGCCCAGCCCGGCGACCTGCTGATCTTCTACAGCGACGCCCACCACGTCGGCATCTACGCGGGCAACGGCCAGGTGCTGCACGCGCCCAAGCCGGGTGCCAGCGTCCGCTACGAGGCCGTCACCAACATGCCGCTGACCTCCATCGTGCGGGTCTGACTCCCGCCCGACGCCGCCAGGCCCGGTCTTCCGTCAGGGAAGGCCGGGCCTGCGGCTTTGTCCGCGGTTCGGGCCGATGTCCGATTACGGGTCAAATATTCGGGTCGGGAGGGGTTTGGACTCGCTTGCCCGGACTCGCTAACGTCTGCCACCGGACTCCCGCTCGACGGCCGCCCGCAGTGCGGCGGCGGGGCCGAACCGCAGGATTGGAGCTGCTGCCGCCATGCCCGTGCACCGCCGTTCCCAACTGCTCGCCCGTGCGCTGGTGCTGACGGCGGCCGCCACCACCGCGCTGGGTGTCGCGACCAGCGGCAGCGCCCAGGCCGCCCCCGGCACCCCGGACCCGGCCGACCGCAAGGACGTCAAGGCGCAGGTGGAGCAGCTCTACGACGAGGCCGAGCAGGCGTCGGAGAAGTACAACGCCGCGCAGGAGGCCCAGCGCAGGCTCCAGGGCGAGACCACGACCCTGCAGGGCGAGATCGCCGTCGCCCAGGACCAGCTCAACGAGCTGCGCGGCGACCTGGCGACCGTCGCCGGGGCCGAGTACCGCGGTGGCGGGATGAACCAGACCGCCCAGCTGATGCTCTCGCCCGACCCGGAGGACTACCTCGCCCGCGCCCGTACCCTCGGCCAGGCCGCCGAGCGGCAGCAGGAGGCCCTGCACGAGCTGGTGACCCGCCAGCGCCGGCTCGACCAGCGCCGCACCGAGGCGGCCGGCAAGCTCGCCGAGCTGGACGAGACCCGCCGCTCGCTCGCCGACAGCAAGCAGCAGATCCAGCAGCGGCTGGCCGCGGCGCAGAAGCTGCTCAACGGCCTGGGCGCCGTCGAGCGGGCCAGGTTGACCGCCCAGGACGCCCGGGACGCCGAGCAGCGCGCCACCCGGGGCACCGACCGGCTGGACCTGGGCACCACCCCGCCCGCCTCCGAGCGCGGGGCCGCCGCGCTGGCCGCCGCGGTGCGGATGATCGGTGCGCCGTACGTCTACGGGGCCACTGGGCCCCGCGCGTTCGACTGTTCCGGTCTGATGTACTACAGCTGGCGGCAGGCCGGAGTGACCCTGCCGCGGACCTCGCAGGCCCAGGCGTCCGCCGGGCAGCGGGTCAACCTCTCCGACGCGCGACCGGGAGACCTGGTGATCTTCTACCGGGACATGCACCACGTCGGCATGTACGCCGGCGGCGGTGTCATCGTCCACGCCCCCTACCCGGGCGCCAGGGTCCGTTACGAGAGCGTCAACGCCATGCCGGTCGCGGGGGTGGTCCGGCTCTGAGCGCGTCGCCGTCCGGCCCCGCCGGCCACGACCCCGCCCACATACCGCGCCGGGCGCTGTCCCGGCGCGGTGCGCTGCTGCTCGCGGCCGGCGGGCTGCTCCAGCTGTCGCTGCCGCCCGCGGCTCCGGCGGCGGCGCCCGCCCGGCAGGCGGCCGGCCTGCGGGGCGACCTGCGCGGCGCGGTCGCCTCGGTGCTGGCGGAGCGGGCGCGCTCGCTGCCGGCCCGGACCGGGCTGCCGGTCGCCGAGGCCTCGTACCGCAACCTGGTGCTCGCCGCGGCCGGGCCGCCGGACCGGCTGACCGCCGCCGCCGACCTGGCGGTGCGGATCGCCGGGTACGACGACCACCCGGTGGTGTACCCGCGCCGGATCGAGCTGGTCCGGGCCGGGGACGGCTGGCGGGTCGAGCACGAGGAGGGCACGGGCGGGCCGCCCGCGCTCTGGGACCTCGGCGCCACGCGGTCGGCGCCGGGCGCGCACTGCCTGGTGCTCGGCCTGGCCGACGGCCCCGACCCGGCCGGGCTGGCCGCGGTGGGGGACCGCGCGGTACCCGCCGTCACCGCGGTCTGGGGCGATGCCTGGCCCGGCCGACTGCTGTTCGAACTGTCCGCCACCGAGGCGCAGTTCGCCCGGCTGCTGGAGGGCGACCCGGCGGCCTGGGCGGGCATGGCGGCGGTCACCGTGGCCGCCCCCGGCGCGCCCTCGCACACCCCGGAGGACCGGGTGCTGGTCAACCCTGAGGCGTACGGGCGGCTCAGCGACTTCGGTCGGCAGGTGGTCGTCACCCACGAGGCCACGCACGTCGCGACCAGGGCCGACACCCGGGCCTGGACCCCGCTGTGGCTCTCCGAGGGCGTCGCCGACTGGACCGCCTACCGGGACTCCGGCCGCACCCCGCGGCAGATCGCCCCCGAGCTGGCCCGGGACGTCACCGCCGGGCGGCTGCCCACCGAACTGCCCGCCGACCGGGACTTCGCCGCCGGCGCCACCGGCATCGCCCAGGCCTACGAACAGTCCTGGCTGGCCTGCGAGCTGATCGCCCGCCGCTACGGGCCGCAGCGGCTGGTCGGCTTCTACCGGGCCGTCGGCGCGGGCGACGGGCAGGGCGAGGACCGGGACCGCCGTACGGACCGGCTGCTGCGCGCCGAACTGGGCGTCGGTTTGGCTGAGTTCACCCGGCTCTGGCTGGACGCGGTGGCGGCGCTGAAGGCCTGAGACGTCGAAGGGCCGGTCAGCGCCGCTGCTCGGCCGGGGCGCCCGGGTGGTCGATGCCGTCCAGCAGGTCCTGCTCGTACGCGATGCCCGGGCGCACCGGGTAGCCGGAGCCGGCCGGCAGCGCGGCGGGCTCGCGGTCCAGCACCACGGTCGGCGGCAGCGGCGCCTCGCCGCGGGTGGAGCGCCAGAGCCGGATGCAGGACAGCACGGTGGCGGCCACCAGCAGCAGGTTGCGCAGGGCCAGCACGGTGATCGCGCCGGGCTCGCTGGCCAGGACCTGGGTGAACATGGTCGGGAACTCGACCAGCGTCAGCGGGCAGGCGACCAGGATCAGCAGGGCCACCGGCCGCTGGCTGGTGCCGCGCACGGTCAGGCAGACCGCCGCGACGCCGACCAGCCAGACCAGGTACTGCGGGCTGATCACCCGGCTGGTCACCACGAAGATCAGCAGCGCGCACAGCGCCGCGTCGTACATGGTGGCCGCGTTGCGGCGCTTGGAGGTGAAGCGCCACAGCAGCAGCCAGAGGAAGCCGAGCACGGTGCCGGCCATCATCACCTTGCTGATCACGGTGACCCACGGCCCGAGCATCTCGGGGGAGCCGTAGTTCATGGTGACCCGGCCGCCCCAGCCCCCGGCGATCCGGGCGAAGTGCAGCGGCAGCGCGCCGACCGACTCCACCTCGATGCCGCGGTCCTTCTGGAAGGCCAGGAAGTCGAAGGCGCCGTTCATCCCCGCCGCGAGCAGGAACCCGACCGAGACGGCGGTGGCCCCCGCCAGCGTCCAGGAACGGCGGGTACGGCGTCCGGACGGGGTGCCGATCAGCCCGAGCAGTGGCCAGACCTTGACGATGCCGCCCAGACCCAGCAGCAGCCCGCCGACCGCCGGGCGCCGGATCAGCGCGAGCAGGCCGGCCAGGGCGACGGCGGTGACGATGATGTCGAAGCGGTTGTAGATCATCGGGCCGAGCAGCGGGACGGCCACCACCCACAGCCAGGCGCCGGTCAGGGCCCGGCCCCGGCGCAGCCCCGTGCGGACCAGCAGCGCGAGCGCGGCGGCGTCGGCGATCCCGCAGATCACCCAGAACGAGACCAGGTACGACCAGGGCAGCAGCCCCGGCAGCAGGATCACCAGGGCGGCGCCCGGCGGGTACTGCCAGGTCACGTCGTCGAACGGGAAGGTACCGGTCTGCAGCACGCCGTACCAGGCGTGGTAGATCATCCACACGTCGGCCGTGACGTCGCCGCCGGGCGACTTCAGGACGCCGGTGATCAGCAGCACCAGCACGGTCCGGGTGGCCACCCAGGTCGCGCCGAGCGCGGCGAGCGCCCCGAGCGGGCGGCCGAGGCGGCCGCGCGGAGAACCGGACTCGGTGGCCGGGGCCAATTCCACTGCGCTCCCTCGTTCGTCGCGGACGTCCTCACCAGGCGTCGAACTGACGGACGCCCGGGCCGCGTCCCGGACGACGGCCCTGGGGCCGGTCTCCGGACCCACCTACTAGGACTGACCCGGCGGTCAAACGGTTGCCGTACGCGGTTCCGTTCCCGGCGGGTCATGGTGTTGACCTATCGTACGGATCACCCAGCGGTGCGCCGAGCACCCCCCGACCGAGCGAGCCATGGCCAGATGCACAGAACCTTGATCGTCACCAATGACTTCCCGCCCCGCCCGGGGGGCATCCAGGCCTTCGTGCACAACATGGCCGTCCGTCAGCCCGCAGGAAGCGTCGTCGTGTACGCCTCGACCTGGCGGGACGGCAGCGAGGTGCGGCGCTTCGACGCCGAGCAGCCGTTCCCGGTGATCCGGGACCGGACGAAGGTGATGGTTCCCACACCCCGGGTCACCCGGCGGGCCGCCGAGATCCTGCGCGCCGAGCAGTGCGACTCGGTCTGGTTCGGCGCCGCGGCCCCGCTCGGCCTGATGGCGCCCGCGCTGCGCAGGGCCGGCGCCGGGCGGCTGCTCGGCATGACCCACGGGCACGAGGCCGCCTGGGCCCAGCTGCCCGTCTCCCGCCAGCTGCTGCGCCGGATCGGCGCGGGCACCGACGTGCTGACCTACCTGGGCGAGTACACCCGCTCGCGGATCGCCGCCGCGGTCGGGCCGCAGGCCGCGGCCCGGATGGTGCAGCTGCCGCCGGGCGTGGACGAGACGACCTTCCACCCGGAGTCCGGGGGCGCCGAGGTCCGCCGCCGGCTCGGGCTGGCGGACCGGCCGGTGGTGGTCTGCGTCTCCCGGCTGGTACCGCGCAAGGGCCAGGACACCCTCATCGAGGCGATGCCGCAGATCCTCGCCGACGTGCCGGACGCGGTGCTGCTGATCGTCGGCGGCGGCCCGTACCGGGCGGACCTGGAGAAGCTGGCGGACGCCAAGGGCGTACGGGACTCCGTGCGGTTCACCGGCTCGGTGCCGTGGGAGGAGCTGCCCGCCCACTACGGGGCCGGGGACGTCTTCGCGATGCCCTGCCGCACCAGGCGCGGGGGGCTGGACGTCGAGGGCCTGGGCATCGTCTACCTGGAGGCCTCGGCGACCGGCCTGCCGGTGGTCGCGGGCGACTCCGGCGGCGCACCGGACGCGGTGCTGGAGGGCGAGACCGGGTACGTGGTGCCCGGCGGCTCGGCCGCGGCGGCCGCCGAGCGGATCGTCCGGCTGCTGCGCGACGAGGAGCTGCGCCGGCGCCTGGGCGAGGCCGGGCGGCGGTGGGTGGAGCGCTCCTGGCGCTGGGACCTGCTGGCCGGGCGGCTGACCTCGCTGCTGGCGGGCTGACGCGCGCGGGCCCCGCCTCCTCCGGGAGACGGGGCCCTTGCGGTTGCTTCCGTACGGGGCCGCTACTTCTGGTACAGCGCCTCGATGTCGGCGGCGAAGTCCTTCAGCACGACGTTGCGCTTCAGCTTGAGCGAGGGCGTCAGGTAGCCGTTGTCCTCGGAGAACTCGACGTCCAGGAGGCGGAACTTCTTGACCGCCTCGGCGTGCGAGACGGCCGCGTTGCCGTCGTCCACCGCGGACTGCAGGGCGGCCAGCAGCTCCGGGTCCTGGGCGAGGTCGGCGATGGTGGCGTCGGCGGACTTGCCGTTGAGCTCCTTCCACTTGGGGAAGAAGTCCGGGTCGATGGTGATCAGGCAGGCGACGAAGGGCTTGCGGTCGCCGACCACCATGACCTCGCCGACCAGGGCGTGGGCCCGGATCCGGTCCTCGATCACGGCCGGGGCGACGTTCTTGCCGCCGGCGGTGACGATGATCTCCTTCTTGCGGCCGGTGATGGTCAGGTAGCCCTCGGAGTCCAGCGAGCCGAGGTCACCGGTGGCGAACCAGCCGTCCTGCAGGGCGTCCGCGGTGGCCTGCGGGTTGTTCCAGTAGCCGGTGAAGATCTGCGGGCCCTTCAGCAGCACCTCGCCGTCCTCGGCGATCCGCACGGCCGAGCCGGGCAGCGGCTGGCCGACGGTGCCGATCTTCGGCTTGTCGTGCGGGTTGAAGGCGGTGGCCGCGCAGGTCTCCGTCAGGCCGTAGCCCTCCAGGACGGTGAAGCCGATGCCCCGGTAGAAGTGGCCCAGGCGCTCGCCGAGCGGGGCGCCGCCGGAGATCGCGTGGGTGGCCCGGCCGCCGAGGGCGGCGCGCAGCTTGCTGTAGACCAGCTTGTCGAAGACCGCGTGCTTGATCCGCAGGACCAGGCCCGCGCCGCCGGCGTCCAGGGCCCGGCTGTAGGCGATCGCCGTCTCGGCGGCCTTGTCGAAGATCTTGCCCTTGCCGTCGGCCTGGGCCTTGGCACGGGCGGTGTTGTAGACCTTCTCGAAGACTCTGGGCACGCCCAGGATCAGCGTCGGCCGGAACGAGGCGAGCTCGGCCGTGACGTCCTTGACGTCCGAGACGTGGCCGAGCTTGATCGGGGCGATCGCGGCGGCGATCTCGGCGATCCGGCCGAGCACGTGCGCGAGCGGGAGGAACAGCAGGACGGAGCCCTCGCCGGTCCGGAACAGCGACTCCATCCGGGCCGTCACGTTGCCGAGCTCGGCGAGGAAGTTGCCGTGGGTCAGCTGGCAGCCCTTGGGGCGGCCGGTGGTGCCCGAGGTGTAGACGATGGTGGCGATCGAGTCGGCCGCCGCCGTCGAGCGGCGCTCGTCGACGGTCGCGTCGGGGACCTGCTGCCCCGCCTCGGCCAGCGCGGCCAGGGCGCCGGCCTCGATCTGCCAGGTGTGCTTCAGCTCCGGCAGCCGCTCGCGGACCTGCTCGACCACCTCGGCGTGCCTGCCGGTCTCGGTGAGCACGGCCACCGCGCCGGAGTCGCCGAGGATCCACTCGACCTGCTCGGGGGAGGAGGTCTCGTACACCGGCACGGTGATCGCGCCGGCCGACCAGATCGCGAAGTCCAGCAGCGTCCACTCGTAGCGGGTCCGGGACATGATGCCCACTCGGTCGCCGGGGCCGATGCCGGCCGCGACCAGGCCCTTGGCGGCGGCCCGCACCTCGACCAGGAACTGGGCGGCGGTCAACTCCTGCCACTGGCCGTCCACCTTGCGGCTGAGCACCACGACGTCCGGGTGCCGCTCGGCGTTCTGGTGCACGAGGTCGGAGAGGTTACCGCCGCTCGGTACCTGGTAGAGGGCCGGAAGGCTGAAGTCGAGCAAGACTGCTCCTCGTTCGCGACGCTGCGGGACGGCAGGACGTTACTGCCCGGTAGGCGGCTTCGACCAGGGGGGTCGGCCCCGGTGTTCGAAGTGTCACACCCGGGCCGGGTCCGACCAGGCCGTGACCGGGTCGTTCGAATGGCACCCTACGGCAGTGCCGCGGTGACCCGTCGGTAGCCCGGTGGGTGGTACTCGCCCGCTCGCCTCCGGGGCGCTCCGACCCGGCGCCGACGGTCGGCGCTCCCTCGCTTCGCTCCCTCGCTTCTCCCTTTCGGCACCGGCGCGCCCCTTCGGCTCGGGGCGGGGACTCGCCCGCTCGCCTCCGGGGCGCTCTGACCCGGTGCCGACGGTCGGCGCTCCCTCGCTTCGCTCCCTCGCTTCTCCCTTTCGGCACCGGCGCGCCCCTTCGGCTCGGGGCGGGGACTCGCCCGCTCGCCTCCGGGGCGCTCTGACCCGGTGCCGACGGTCGGCGCTCCCTCGCTTCGCTCCCTCGCTTCTCCCTTTCGGCACCGGCGCGCCCCTTCGGCTCGGGGCGGGGGCAGCAGCCCGCGCCCTGAGTGGGGAGAGCCCGCGCCTTAGGTGGGGAGGGGCGGGCGCGATAGCCTGCTCCGGGCGGACCGGGCCGAGCGCGCGGCGGCCGGACCGGCAGGCAGAGGGACGACGCGGAGGGCCATTCCATGGCGGAGCACACCAGGTCGAGCATCACCATCGAGGCGACCCCGGCCACGGTCATGGCCGTGATCGCCGACTTCGCCGCCTACCCGGCCTGGACCGGCGAGGTCAAGGAGATCGAGGTCCTGGAGACCGGCGAGGACGGCCGCGCCACCCAGGTCCGGCTGCTGCTCGACGCCGGCGCGATCCGCGACGAGCACGTCCTCGCGTACACCTGGGACGGCGACCGCGAGGTCGGCTGGACCCTCGTCCGCAGTCAGATGCTCCGCTCCCTGGACGGCTCGTACACCCTCACCGCACTGTCCGGCGGCCGGACCGAGGTCACCTACCAGCTCGCCGTGGACGTCAAGATCCCGATGCTCGGCATGATCAAGCGCAAGGCCGAGAAGGTCATCATCGACCGCGCCCTGAGCGGGCTGAAGAAGCGCGTCGAGGACTGACGCGGCGGAACGGGACCCGAACGGCATGACGGCGACACGCACCATCCTGGTCAGCGGCGACGCGGGCGCACCCGCGGTGGCCGCGGCCACCGCCCTGCACGCCGCCCGGCGCGGCCACCGCACCTGGCTGCTGGCGGCCGACGACCCGCACCGCGCGCTGGACTCCGTCCTGGGCACCCGCCTGGAGCCCGAACCCCTCCGGTACGCCCCGGGTCTGACCGTCTCCCGGATCGACGAGCAGGCAGCCTTCCGCTACGCCGTCGGCGAGCTCACCGGCCGGCTCAAGCCCGCCCTCGACCTGCTCGGCGCCGAACAGCTCGACCCCGAGGAGCTCACCGCCCTCCCCGGCATCGCCCGGCTCGCCCTGCTGCGCGCCCTGCCCGCCGCCGACCAGGACGTCCTGGTCGTGCTCGCCCCGCCGCCCGCCGAGCTGATCGCCACCCTCGCCCTGCCCGAGCAACTGGCGCGCTACCTGGACCGCCTCGTCCCCGAGCAGCGGCAGGCCGCCCGGGCGCTGCGCCCGCTGCTGGCCGGGTTGGCCGGCGTCCCGATGCCCGCCGACTGGCTGTACGAGGGGCGGGCCAAGGCCGCCGCGGCGCTCGCCGAGTCCGCCGCCGCGATCACCGACCCCGGCACCAGCGTCCGCCTGGTCGTCCCCGCCGACGGCCACCCGTACCCGGAGCTGCGCCGGATCCGGGCCGGACTCGCGCTGTACGGGCACCGGCCGGACGCCGTGGTCGTGCACGGCGTGCTGCCCGAGGCCGCCGCCTCCTCGCCCGACCCCTGGCTGGCCGCGCTGGCCCGCCGCCGGGCGGAGGAGCTGGCCGGGCTCGCCGCCGGGACCGACGCCCCCGTGCTGGCCACCGGCCTGGCCGACGCCACCCTGGAGGCCGTCGCCGACCGCCTGTACGGGGACGGCCCCGGGCCCGAGCGCCTGGCCCCTGCGCCGTGGACGGTCGAGGACCGGCTCGCCGAGGAGGGTCTGCTGGTCTGGCACCTCGACCTGCCCGGCGCCGACCGGGCCGAACTGGACCTGGTCCGCCGGGGCGACGACCTGGTGGTCGGACTCGGCACCCATCGCAGGGTGCTCACCCTGCCCTCCGCGCTGCGCCGCTGCACGGTCGCCGGTGCGGGGCTGCTCGACGGGGTGCTCTCGGTGCGGTTCGCACCCGACCCTTCGCTCTGGCCACAGGGCTGACGGGCCGTTCGGCCGTTCCGGGTGCTGCGGCCGGTCGGGTAGCGTCGGGCCGGAGGGCCGCGGGGTGCGGCCACGGCTGAGGAGGCGCCCGCGATGACCAGCACCGACGACCGCACCGAGCCCGTCGACGACCGGGCCGACGACCGCACCGGTGATCGGACTGACGGCCGTACGGAGCCCGTCGACGGTCACCCGTTCGGGCCGGAGCTGGGTCCGCTGGTGGACGAGGTGCGCCGGTTCGCGGGCGCGCTCGGCGAGAAGGCCCAGGAGGCGAGCGCCACCACCCTGATCGCCCTCTCCGGCCTGGCCGACCGCCTGCGCACCCAGCAGCCGGAGGTGTACACCCACCTCACCGCCGCCGGCTCCGGGATCGCCGCCGCGGGTGCCGAACTGCTGGCCGCCTACCGCGCCGCCGTGGCCGGGCACGAGAGTCGCTGGACCGCGGGGCAGGGCACGGCCGCCGAGAAGATCGACCTCGACGGGCCTGAGGGGCCGGATGGGCCGGACGGGCCTGAGGGGACTGACGAGCCGTCCGCCAAGCAGTGAAACCGTAACTTCCGGAGCGTGACCGCGTTGCTCTCGTGCGTCACGAAGAAGGAGATTAGATAAGACTTTTGAAGTGTCCTGGCCCGGTTATCCCAGAATTGTCTTCGGTTAATGTATGCGAGGCTGTGTACGGGGGCAGGGTTGGGCGGTACCGTTCCGTCCAGCGGGAACGAGTGAATAGCTGAGGGACACATGGCTCTGACCATCGGCGTCGATGTCGGCGGGACCAAGATCGCGGCAGGCGTGGTCGACGAGGCGGGCGCGATCCTGGCCCGGACCAGGGTGCCCACCCCGGCCGACCCGCAGTGGGCGGTCGACGCCATCGCGCAGGCCGTGCGCGAGCTCAAGGAGCAGCACCCCGGCGTCACCGCGGTCGGCGTCGGAGCACCCGGCTTCGTCGACAGCAACCGCTCGACGGTGATCTTCGCCCCCAACATCGACTGGGAGAACGAGCCGCTGCGCGGCCGGGTCGAGGAGCTCACCGGCCTGGACACCGTGGTCGAGAACGACGCCAACTGCGCCGCCTGGGCCGAGTTCCGCTTCGGCGCGGCCGCCGACCACCAGGACATGGTGCTGATCACCGTCGGCACCGGCATCGGCGGCGGCATCGTGCTCGACGGCCGCCTGCACCGCGGCCGCTTCGGCGTGGCTGGCGAGATCGGCCACCTCAACATGGTCCCGGACGGCCTGACCTGCGGCTGCGGCGGCAAGGGCTGCTGGGAGCAGTACGGCTCCGGGCGCGCGCTGCGCCGCTACGGCCGGGAGAAGTCCGCCGCCGACCCGGTGCGCGGCCGCCGGATGCTGGAGCTCAACGACGGCGTCGCCGAGACCATCCGCGGCATCCACATCACCCAGGCCGCCGAGGAGGGCGATCCGCTGGCCCTGGAGTGCTACGCGGAGCTGGCCGACTGGCTCGGCCGCGGCATGGCCGACCTCGCCGCGCTGTTCGACCCGGGCGTCTTCGTGCTCGGAGGCGGCGTCTCCGACTCCGGCCGCCTGCTGCTCGACCCGGTCGCCAAGGCCTTCGAGCACTACCTGACCGGCGGTGTGCACCGCCCGCGCGCCGAGGTCGTCCTGGCCTCGATGGGCTCCGCCGCCGGCATCGTCGGTGCGGCGGACCTGGCCCGGGTGCCCTGACCCGCCCTGCCCTCACCCCAGCTGTGTGACCCCTCCCAGCCCGCCGGCGGCGGTGCGACCGGGCCCCGACCGCTCCCGGACGCACCGCCGCCGTCGCACGTCCCGGGACCGCCGCGTACGGTCGGACCCATGACCGCCGGACCCGTGACCGCCGCGACCAGCAGCACCGCGAACGCGACCGCCGTGACCGCCGCCACTGCCGCGCCCCTCGAACCGCCGCCGTCCGGACCGCGCCGGCTGCGGCTGCTCAGCTACAACATCCGTTCGCTGCGCGACGACCGGCGGGCGCTGGCCCGGGTGGTCCGGGCCTGCGCTCCCGACCTGGTCTGCATCCAGGAGTCACCGCGCTACTGGCGGCCCGAGGGCCAGGCCCGGTGGCTGGCCCGGAGCACCGGGACGGCCGTCCTGGCCGGCGGCGGCCGGACCGCGGCCGGTCCGCTGCTGCTCGGCCGGCCCGGCGCGGTGGAGGTGCTGGGGGTGCACGACCGGCTGCTGCCCAAGACCCGCGGCCTGCACGCCCGGGGCTTCGCCACCGCGCTGCTGCGGGTGCCGGGCGCGGCGCCGTTCACCGTCACCAGCTGCCACCTCAGCCTGGATCCCGAGGAGCGGTACGGGCAGTTCGAACTGCTGCCGGAGCAGCTGGCGATCGCCGAACACGGCATCGTGGCAGGGGACTTCAACGAGCACCCGGACGGCCCGGGCTGGCAGCTGCTGGCCTCCCGGCTGCAGGACGGGTACCCGACCGCGCCCTGGGGCGGCGAGTTCACCTCCGTACCGGAGCGCCCCTACCAGCGGATCGACGCCGTGTTCGCCACGCCCGGGATCACCGTCCTCGGCTGCGGGGTGCCGCACGGGCTGCCCGGGGTCACCGAAGCAGACCTCCGGGCCGCGACCGACCACCTGCCGGTGCTCGCCGTCCTCGAACTGCCGGAACGCGAAGCCCCCGAACCGCCGGAACGCGAAGCCCCCGAACCGCCGGAACGCGAAGCCCCCGAACCGCCGGAACGCGAAGCCCCCGAACCGCCGGAACGCGAAGCCCCCGAACCGCCGGAACGCTAGACGACCGCGCCGTGGTCTGGGTCCTCCGGCTCGTCCTCGTCGCGGTCCCGCATCCGGGCCACCAGGGTGACGAAGCCGCCGAGGAAGGCGGTGATCCCGACCCAGGCGGGCCAGCCGGAGATCTCCCGCCAGACCGTGGCGTCGATCAGCAGCAGGGCCGGGCCGCCGAGCACGGCGAGCCAGGCGAACTTGGCGGTCACGTCGGCCTCGGGCAGCGGAGGCGGCTCCGGCGGGACGAAGTGGCCCTCGTCGGTCTCCTCGGCCAGCTCGAAGTCGCGCGGGCCCGATTCGGCGGCCGGCAGCACCGGCCGGCCGGAGCGGGGGCGGGGCTGCGGGGCGAGGTCGGCGAGGTCGTCCTGGTCACCGCGGCCGCCGGTGCCGTCCTTGTAGCCGCCCTTGAGCTCGTTCTGGGCCCGGAGGTTCTCGACCTCCGGCCAGTTGGGGTTGTTGAGGTCGACCGGGTCGTCGAACTGGGCGATCAGGGCGGCGAAGATCTCGTCCTGTTCGGCCTGGCTGCGCTCGGGCGCGCGGCGCGGCCGGGGCTCGGCGGGGGCCTTCGGCGGGGTGGGGGCCTCGGCACCGCCGGTGTGGCCGGTGCCGTCCCCGATGGCATCGCCGGCGGCGTCGGTGGCGGCGGCGTTCTGCGCGGGCGGGGGCGTCACGGCGCCGCCCGCGCCGGTACGGTCCGTCGGCGCACCGCCCGGGGCGGCGGCGCCCGTCGCCCCGCCGTCCGTCGTCGCGCCGTCCTCGCGGGGAGCTTCGTCCCCGCTGCCCGCCGTGCTGCTCTCGTGCACTTCCGGCCCTTCAGCCATGGTGATCGTCGGATTCGACCCGGGTGGCGCCCGCCGCGTGTGCGGGAACCAGCCGTCGGATGAAGTCCCGGCCGGCCGCGAATATTTCCGCCGCGTCGTGGTCCAGCGTCGCGACGTGGAAGCTGCGCCCGCACAGCCGCTCCGTCACGTCGGTCGAGGATATCCGGGCCAGCACCAGTTCCGAGTTGGCCGGCGAGACGACGTGGTCCTGCGGGCTGTGGAAGAGCAGCACCGGCTGGGTCACCTCCGGCAGGCGTCGCTGGACCTCCCGCCACAGCCGGCTCAGAGACCAGGCGGCGTGCAGCGGCGTCCGGTGGTAACCGACCTCGGTGGAGCCGGCCTTGGCGATGTCGTTCACGATCCCGGGCACGCTCGGGACGAGGTGGCGCAGCACCGGAAGCAGCACACTCGCGGGGGTGTCCGCGCGCACCGACGGGTTGACCAGCACCAGCCCGGACACCGTCGGGCCGTGCAGCGCGGCGAGCCGCAGCGCCAGCGCGCCGCCCATCGACAGCGCGAAGACGAACACCTGCTCGCACTCGTCGGCGAGGGTCAGCAGCTCCCGCTCGACCTCGGCGTACCAGTCCTCCCAACGGGTGAGCTGCATGTCCTGCCAGCGGGTGCCGTGCCCCGGCAGCAGCGGCAGCGACACCGTGTACCCGGCCGCGGCCAGGTCCTCGGCCCAGGGCCGCAGCGACTGCGGCGAGCCGGTGAAGCCGTGACAGAGCAGTACTCCCACCGGTCCGCCGCGGTGGCGGTACGGTTCGGCACCGGGCAGCAACGGCATGGCGGGCTCCTTCGCGGGCAGGTGGCGCTGGGGGAGGGGACGCTGGAGGGGGGAGCTGCGGGGAATCCGCATCGTCCCACGCCCCGCGCCGGGCCGTACACCCCCTTCGGCGGGGCCGGGCGCAGCCGACGCCCACGGGGCATTAGGATCTAGCGGTCCGCATAACAGGAGGCCCGGCTTGTTCTACCGACTGATGAAGATGATCGTCGCGCCACTGCTTCGGATCTTCTTCCGGCCGTGGCTCGAAGGCGAGGAGAACATCCCCACCGAGGGTGCGGCGATCATCGCGAGCAACCACCTGTCCTTCTCGGACTCCTTCTTCTTCCCCGCGCTGATCAAGCGCCGGGTCACCTTCATCGCGAAGGCCGAGTACTTCAACACCCCGGGCCTCAAGGGCCGGCTGACCGCCGCCTTCTTCAAGGGCGTCGGCCAGCTGCCGGTGGACCGCTCGGGCGTGCGAGGCGCCGGCGAGGCCGCGATCCGCAGCGCCATCGCGGTGCTGGAGCGGGGCGAGCTGTTCGGCGTCTACCCCGAGGGCACCCGCTCGCCCGACGGCAAGCTGTACCGCGGCAAGGTCGGTGGCCTGGCCCGCGTCGCGCTGGCCACCGGCGCCCCGGTGATCCCGGTCGCCATGATCGACACCGAGAAGGTGCAGCCGCCCGGCCAGGTCGTCCCCAACTTCGGCATCCGCCCCGGCATCCGGATCGGCCGCCCGCTGGACTTCTCCCGCTACCAGGGCATGGAGAACGACCGCTTCATCCTCCGTTCGGTGACGGACGAGGTGATGTACGAGATCATGCGGCTCTCCGGCCAGGAGTACGTGGACATCTACGCGACCGCCGCCAAGCGGCAGATCGCCGACGAGAAGAAGAAGGCCGACGCCGAGCGCCGGGCGGCGGCCAAGGCGGAGAAGGCGGAGGCCGCCGAAGCCGAGAAGGCTGCCGCGGCCGAGGCGGAGAAGGCCGCTGAGGCCGAGAAGACCGCCGAGGCGCAGAAGACCGCCGAAGCGGACAAGGAGACCGGCTCGGCCTGACGGCCCGCCGGGCCCAGGGGAGGGGCGGGATGACGGACGTCGGCAGAGCCGGCGCGGTGGGCGGTACGGTCGCAGCCGGCGGCATGTCCGTCGAACTCCCGCTCTGGAAGGCCATCTCCTACTTCCGGGTGCTGGCGCTGATCTACGCGCTGCTGCGGTACGTCAACTCGTACCTGCACTTCCTGCACCCCGTCGCCGGCTGGATCTTCCTCGGCGCGCTCACCCTCTGGACCCTCGCCACCACCCGGGCCTTCGCCAACCCGCAGCGCTGCACCTGGTACGTCCTGGGCGTGGACCTCACCCTCGTGGTCACCGGCATCGTGATGAGCGGTCTGACCGACGCCCCGGGCCGGATCAGCCACGGCGCGCCCACCCTGCCGACCATCTGGGCCGCCGGCACGGTCCTCGGCTGCGCCGCGAAGGGCGGCTGGCGCCCGGCGGCGGCCTCGGGCTCGGTGATCGGCGCCGCCAACATCCTCTGCCACGGCGGGCCGACCGGCGACAACCTCCACAACATCGTGCTGCTGCTGGTCGCCGGGTGCGCGATCGGCTACGTGATCGAGCTGGCCCGGGCCAGCGAGGCCACGCTCACCCGGGCGCTGCAGGTCGAGGCGGCCACCCGGGAGCGCGAGCGGCTCTCCCGGGACATCCACGACGGCGTGCTGCAGGTGCTCGCCCTGGTCCAGCGGCGCGGCGCGGAGCTGGGCGACGGGACGGGCGGCGCCGGTGCCGGCGCCGGTACGGGCTTCGCCGAGCTGGGGCGGCTGGCCGGCGAGCAGGAGCGCGCGCTGCGGACCCTGATGACCGGCGGGCCGATCCCGGCCCAGCGCCTGCCGGAGCCGGACGCCGCCGAGCCGCGCGACCTCACCGCGCTGCTGCGCCCGTACGGCGACGAGCGGATCACGCTCTCCGCCCCCGGCACCCCGGTGCTGCTGCCCGGCCCGGCCGCGGGCGAGCTCGCCGCGGCCGTCGGCGCGGCCGTGGACAACGTCCGCCGGCACGCCGGTGAGCAGGCCCGGGCCTGGATCCTGGTCGAGGACGAGCCGGAGGCCGTCACGGTCAGCATCCGCGACGACGGCCCCGGGTTCGCCCCCGGCCGGCTCGGTGAGGCGGAGCGGGCGGGCCGGCTGGGCGTCTCCCAGTCCATCCGCGGTCGGCTGCTGGACCTCGGCGGTACGGCCGAGCTGTACTCGGCGCCCGGGGAGGGCGTCGAGGTCGAACTGCGCGTCCCGAGGAAGGCCACTCCATGACCGACCAGCAGCTGATGATCGATCAGCCGACCACCGGCCGGCCGGTGCGGGTGATGGTGGTGGACGACCACCCGATGTGGCGGGACGCCGTCTCGCGCGACCTCGCCGAGGCCGGGCTGGACGTGGTGGCCACCGCGGGTGACGGCGAGGAGGCCGTCCGCCGCGCCCGGGCCTGCTCGCCGCAGGTCGTCGTGCTGGACCTCAACCTGCCCGGCCTGCCCGGCGCGGAGGTGTGCCGGCAGGTGGTCGCGCAGGACCCGGCGGTGCGGGTGCTGGTGCTGTCGGCCAGCGGGGAGCACCAGGACGTGCTGGAGGCGGTGAAGTCCGGCGCGACCGGGTACCTGGTGAAGTCGGCCGGCCGGGAGGAGCTGCTGGACGCGGTGCGGCGCACGGCCGTCGGCGACGCGGTGTTCACCCCGGGCCTGGCCGGCCTGGTGCTCGGCGAGTTCCGCCGGCTGGCGGCCGAGCCGGCCCCCGCCTCGGCGCCGGCCGCCCCGCAGCTGACCGCCCGGGAGACGGAGGTGCTGCGGCTGGTGGCCAAGGGCCTGTCCTACCGCCAGATCGCCGACCGGCTGGTGCTGTCGCACCGCACGGTGCAGAACCACGTGCAGAACACGCTGGGCAAGCTGCAGCTGCACAACCGGGTGGAGCTGGTCCGGTACGCGATCGAGCAGGGCCTGGACGACGAGATCTGACGGGTCCCGGGCGGGGCGGCCACCCCGCCCGGGACACCGTCGACGGCTCAGTTCCGGACGGTCGAGGTCTCGCGCAGCAGGTCCGCCACGATGTCGACGCCCTCGCGGGTGAGCACCGACTCGGGATGGAACTGCAGGCCCGCGAAGCCGGCCCCGCGCAGGGCGTGGACGTCACCGGTCACCGCGTCCCGGGCGACCTCGACGCCCTCGGCGGCGAGCCGGGCCGCGTCGGCCTCGGAGCAGCGCGCGGTGAAGGTGTTGTAGAAGCCGACCGTCCGCTTGGCGCCGAACAGGTCGATGGTCTCCTGCGCCCCCTGGTACGGGACGGGCTTGCGGCCGAGCGGCAGCCCGAGCTCGGCGGAGAGCAGCTGGTGGCTGAGGCAGACCGCGAGCAGCGGCGCGGTGCGGGCACCGGAGCGGACGTCGGCCAGGGCGCCCGCGACGATCGGCCGCAGCACGGCCATCTTGGGGTCGTCGGCGAGCGCCGGGTCCCCGGGGCCGGGGCCGAGCACCAGCGGGCCGCGGTGCGCCGAGACCAGCTCGCGCAGGCCCGGGGCGTCGTAGCGGACCACCTGCACCTGGTGGCCGAGCGAGCGGAGCAGGTGGCGGAGCATCGAGGTGAAGGTGTCCTCGCCGTCCACGACCAGCGTCTGCTCGGCCTCGGTGACCCGGGTCGAGGTCTGCATCCGCAGCCAGAACGGCGCGAGACCGGCCCGGCGGGCGTCGAGGGCGGCCTGGACCCGGTGGTCGTCGGCGAGCCGGGGGCCGGCGGGGTGGGGCAGCCGGGCGGGGGCGGGCCGGGCGCCGATCGCGGTGAGCACCCCGGCGGCCTTGGCGTGCGTCTCGGCGACCTCGGACTCCGGGACGGAGTGGCGCACCAGCGTGGCGCCGACCCGGACGACCAGCCGGCCGGTGGCCGGGTCGATGTCGGCGGTGCGGATGCAGATCGGTGAGTCCATCAGCTGCCCGCCGCTGGCGGAGCGCCCGATCAGCGCGAGCGCGCCGGAGTAGTAGCCGCGCCCGGTCGGCTCGTAGCGCTGGATGACCCGGGTGGCGTTCTCGACCGGGCTGCCGGTGACGGTCGCGGCGAACATCGTCTCGCGGAGCACCTCGCGCACGTCCAGCGAGGTGCGCCCGCGCAGCTCGTACTCGGTGTGGGCGAGGTGGGACATCTCCTTGAGGCGGGGCCCGAGCACCTGGCCGCCGAGGTCGCCGACCGTGCACATCATCTTGAGTTCCTCGTCCACGACCATGGTGAGCTCCTCCAACTCCTTGGGGTCGTGGAGGAAGTCGAGCAGCGAGTCGATGTCGGAGCCGCCCGCCGGATAGCGGTAGGTGCCGGAGATCGGGTTCATCACGACGGTGCCGCCGCTCTGGCGGACGTGCACCTCGGGGGAGGCGCCGACCAGCACCCGGTCGCCGGTGTGCACCAGGAAGGTCCAGTACGCGCCGCGCTCCTGCTCCAGCAGCCGACGGAAGAGCGTCAGTGCGAGCTCGGGCGAGAAGTCTTCGAGCGTGGCGTGGAAGTCGCGCCGGATCACGAAGTTGGCGCCCTCGCCGTTGCCGATCTCCTCGTCGATCACCCGGCGGACGATCGAGGCGTACGAATCGTCGTCCACGTCGAACGCGCCACCGTCAAGCGTGACCGGCAACTGCGGCAGCTCGGAGAGGAATTCGGCCAACGGGAGGACATGCTGTTCGGCCACTGACAAGGCCTGCAGCGGGGTGCCGTCGTCATGTGTCCGGAAACCGCGCTCGCGGATCTGCCGGTACGGGACCAGCGCGAGCAGGTCGTGCACCGGGGTGCCGCCGGCCGGGACGCCGTTGCGTACCGGGAGGTCGGCGAGGTGTTCGTAGCTGTCGACGGTGCCCAGCAGCACCTCGACGGTGTCCGGCGTGAGCCGCGGGGTGCGGCGGTGCAGCAGGGCGAATGCCGGGGCGTTCGGGGAGGTGAGACGGGTGAGCAGGTCGGCGGTCGTGGTCACTGGTACGGCTTCCTTCCGAGTAGCTGATCAGGGCTGTGCTCGATCCGCTCCGGGAGGGTGGCCGTCTGCCGAGATGCCGACGGCCGCCCCTCCGGGGCGGCCGTCGTGTCGTCTCAGGAACGCGCGATCGGTGGGCCGCCCTCGGGGGAGGCCCACCACCAGGAGGAGTTGTGGTGCGCGTGCATGTGTTCGACAGTAGCGGATCCGGTGGGGCTGGTGGGGCCGATCACGTCAGATGTCCGAGATGCGTCTCACCCATCGGGCAATGGTCACGATTCGCTCGCGTCACCCCGTAGCCTTGCCGTGTGACCGCTACGACTGAGACATCGAGGGCTGCCCACTCCTGGCAGTCCCTGCCCGCGGCGCAGCAGCCTGAATGGCCGGACCAAGAGGCTCTGCGCAAGACCCTTGCCGAGCTCGCCTCGTATCCGCCGCTCGTGTTCGCCGGTGAGTGCGACCAGCTGCGTGCCCGGCTCGGAGCCGTGGCCCGCGGGGAGGCGTTCCTCCTCCAGGGTGGTGACTGTGCCGAGGCCTTCGACGGTGTTTCGGCGGAGCACATCCGCAACAAGCTGAAGACCCTGCTGCAGATGGCCGCCGTGCTGACGTACGCGGCCTCGGTGCCCGTGGTGAAGGTCGGCCGCATCGCCGGTCAGTACTCCAAGCCGCGCTCCAAGTCGACCGAGACCCGCGACGGCGTGACCCTGCCGGTCTACCGCGGCGACTCGGTGAACGGCTTCGAGTTCACCCCCGAGTCCCGGATCCCGGACCCGGAGCGCCTGAAGCGGATGTACAACGCGTCCGCCGCGACACTCAACCTGGTGCGCGCCTTCACCACCGGTGGTTACGCCGACCTGCGCCAGGTGCACGCCTGGAACCAGGACTTCGTGCGCAACTCGCCGGCCGGCCAGCGCTACGAGCAGCTCGCCCGGGAGATCGACAACGCCCTGGCGTTCATGAGCGCCTGTGGCGTGGTGCCGGAGGAGTTCAAGGCGGTCGAGTTCTTCTCCTCGCACGAGGCGCTGGTCCTCGACTACGAGACCGCGCTGACCCGCGTGGACTCGCGCACCGGCGAGCTGTACGACGTTTCCGGCCACATGGTGTGGATCGGCGAGCGTACCCGGCAGCTGGACCACGCGCACATCGAGTTCGCCTCGAAGATCCGCAACCCGATCGGCGTCAAGCTCGGCCCGACCACCTCGGTGGACGAGGCGCTGGCCCTGATCGAGAAGCTGGACCCGGAGCGCGAGCCCGGCCGCCTGACCTTCATCACCCGGATGGGCGCGGGCAAGATCCGCGAGCACCTGCCCACCCTGCTGGAGAAGGTCACCGCCTCCGGCGCCAAGCCGGTGTGGATCTGCGACCCGATGCACGGCAACACCTTCGAGGCCTCCAGCGGGCACAAGACCCGCCGCTTCGACGACGTCCTGGACGAGGTCAAGGGCTTCTTCGAGGTGCACCGCGCGCTCGGCACCCACCCGGGCGGCATCCACGTGGAGCTGACCGGCGACGACGTCACCGAGTGCGTCGGCGGCGGTGACGAGGTCCTGGTGGACGACCTGCACCAGCGCTACGAGACGGCCTGCGACCCGCGGCTCAACCGCAGCCAGTCGCTGGACCTGGCGTTCCTGGTGGCGGAGATGTACCGGGGGCAGTGAGCCCCAGCGGGCGAGTCCCTGTGACGAAGACCCCTCCGGATTCGGGATTCCCGAGGCCGGAGGGGCTTTTTCGTACCCGGATCGCCAGGTAAGGTGAGGCTTAGTGAACTAAGGCAAGCCTTAGTCAAGATCCACTCCGCTTCACCCCCGGGAGAGACCGCGATGTACGTGTGCATGTGCCATGCGGTCACCGAGGACCAGGTGAAGAAGGCGATCGACGGGGGCGCCAACACCCCGCGCCAGATAGCGAAGGGCTGCAAGGCCGGCACCGACTGCGGGTCCTGCGTGCGCCGGATCCAGGCGCTGCTCGGTGAGCACGGCGCCCGGCCCTGCCCGACCGCCCGGCTGGCCGCGAAGCTCGGCCTCGCGGACCCGGAGGTCCAGGCCGACCCTGCACCGGAGGCCCGGGGGGCGGCCCCGATCGCGCCCGTGGCCCCGGTGGCCCCGGTGGTTCCGCTGCGCGTGGCCTGAGCCCTAGGGGGGCCTGAGTCCTCAGGACTCTGGCTGCTCGATGAGCTGGGCCAGGTAGAGCGGCTCGCCGAGCTTGGCCAGCAGTTCCAGCTGGGTGTCGAGGTAGTCGATGTGGTGTTCCTCGTCGGCCAGGATGTCCTCGAAGATGTTCGCCGAGGTGACGTCGTTCTTGGCCCGCATCACCACGATCCCGCGCTTGAGCCGGTCGATCGCCTCGACCTCGACCTGGCGGTCGGCCTCGAACATCTCCTGCACCGTCTGGCCGATCCGGACGTGGAACAGCCGCTGGTAGTTGGGCAGGCCCTCCAGGAACAGGATCCGGTCGGTGAGCGTCTCGGCGTGCTTCATCTCGTCGAAGGACTCGTGCCGGGTGTACTTGGCGAGCTTCGTCCAGCCGAAGTTCTCCTGCATCTTGGCGTGCAGGAAGTACTGGTTGATCGCGGTCAGCTCGGCGGTGAGCTGTTCGTTGAGGAACTCGATGACCTCGGGATCGCCCTGCATGGCGGTGCCTCCTGCGCTCGTCCTGCGGTGGGTGCTGCGCTGCGCATCCTGGCACCGTGCCGGGAAGAAATTCCAGTAAGTTCACACTCACTAGGACATGTGTCGGAATATCCGATTTGGGTGGAAGTGTGAGGGGCGGCGGGTGGAGCTGTGGGCGGAGTGTCGGGCGGGCTCCGATGGTGGACGATCGACCGTTGGTCCGTACGGGCGGGGCGTGAATCAGCTCCAAAGGGGCGCGCGTCGGCGCCCGCCCGCCGTCTGTCACCATGGATCCATGGGTCAGTCCAGTAACGAACCGCTTCCGCCGTCTGACCCGAGCCTCCCCCCGGGCCAGCGCGCACAGCGCGGCTGGCCCGCTCTGCACTACGGGCCGGTGCCCCGCTTCAAGCCGCTGACCTGGGACCTCCAGGTGTTCGGCGCCACCGCCTCGGCGGAGAAGCACAGCTGGGACTTCGAGGCCTTCAACGCCCTGCCGCGCACCACCGTCGTCGCGGACCTGCACTGCGTCACCAAGTTCTCCGTCCTCGGCAACGAGTGGACGGGCGTGTCGGCCGCCGCCGTGCTCGACCTGGTGCCCCCGGCGCCCGGTGTCACCCACGTGATGGTCTGGGCCGAGTACGGCTACAGCGCCAACCTGCGGCTGGCCGACTTCGCCGACCCGCACACCCTGCTCGCCACCCACCGCAACGGCGAGGCGCTGACCGCCGAGCACGGCTTCCCGGTCCGGCTCGTGGTACCGCAGCTCTACGCCTGGAAGGGCCCGAAGTGGGTCCGCGCGGTGGAGTACATGCGGGCCGACCGGCGCGGCTTCTGGGAGGAACGCGGCTACCACAACCTCGCCGACCCCTGGCGCGAGCAGCGCTACTCCTACCAGGAGAAGCCCGGCGACGGGCCGCTGCGCTGACGCTGGTCGGAGACGCCGGTCAGAACAGTGAGAACTTCACCGTCACCGTGCTGCGCTGCGGCCGGCGCTCGCCGGCCGCCGGGGACTGGCCGGAGGCCTTGACCGCGCCGAACACGTCCCAGCCGCTGGTCTGCATGGTGAAGCCCGCCGCCTGCAGCGCCTTCTGCGCCTCGTCCTTGGTCATCCCGGAGACGTCCGGGACCGGCACCATGCCCTTGCTGACCACCAGCGAGACCGCGGTGTTCTCCTGCAACAGCTGCCCGGCCGCCGGCGAGCTGCTGATCACCGAGCCCTCCGGTACGCCGTCGTTGTAGGTCTCGGTCACCGCGCCCTTGGTCAGCGAGGCGCCGGCCAGGGCCGCGGCGGCGTCGGCGGCGCTCCTCCCCGCGAGGTCCGGCACCGCGATCCGCTTGGGGCCCTTGGACACCGTCACAGTGATGCTGTCGCTCCGGCGGGTCCGCGCCCCCACCCCCGGATCGGTGGAGATCACCTGGCCGGACGGGACGGACTCGCTGAACGCCTCGACGAACCTGCCGTGCAGGCCCTCGGTGTCCAGGATCCGCTGCGCCTCGGCCCGGTCCTTGCCGAGCACGCCGGGCACCGAGCCGTACAGCCCCTCGGAGAGCCCGTAGGTGGCGCCGCCGACCGCCAGTACCAGGGCGATCAGTGCTACGGCCCAGATCAGCGGCTTGCGGGGGAGGCGGCGCAGCAGGCCCGGGCGGCGTTCGCGGGCCGGAGCCGGCTCGTCGTACGGGCGCGGCTCGGTGAGCAGCTGGTCCATCAGCTCCGGCGGGACGTCCAGCACGCTGGTGCGCTCCGGCGGCGGGGCGTCGGCGGGCCGCGGCAGCGGCTGGATCACCGAGGTCGGCTCGCTGGTGGGGTAGCGCGGGCTGGGCCGGGTGGAGGCCGGCGGTTCGGCGTCCAGCTCCTCCGGGCTCAGCGTGCGGCGGACCCGCTGGAGGGCGGCCAACAGCTCGACCGCGTCGTACGGGCGGGCATCGGCGGTCCGGGCGCAGGCTCCGGCCACTATCGCGTCCAGCTCGGGGCCGACGGCGGGGGCGACCAGGGAGGGGGCGGGGACGTCCTCGTGCAGGTGCTTGTACATGACCTGGACGGGGTTGTCGCCGGTGTGCGGGCGGCGGCCGGTGAGCATCTCGTACAGCAGGATGCCGGCCGCGTAGACGTCGACCCGCTGGTCGGTGGGGGCGTCCGGGAGGATCTGCTCGGGCGCCAGGTAGGAGACGGTGCCCATGACCGTGCCGCCGGTGGCGGTGCTGGTGGAGGTGGGGGCGCCGTCGGCGGTGCCGAGCACCCGGACCAGGCCGAAGTCGGCGACCTTGACCAGGCCGCTCTCGGTGATCAGCACGTTCTCCGGCTTGACGTCCCGGTGGACCAGCCCGGCCCGGTGGGCGGCGCCCAGGGCGGCGAGCACCGGCTCCAGGACGTCCAGCGCGGCCCGGACGGAGAGCGCGCCGCGGTCGCGCAGCAGGTCGCGCAGGGTGCGGCCGGGCACGTACTCCATGGCGAGGAAAACGTTTCCGCCGTCGGCGCCCTGGTCGAAGACGTTCACGACGTTGGGGTGGGTGAGCTTGGCGATCGCCTTGGCCTCGCGGATGAAGCGGGCGGTGAAGCCCTCGTCGCCGGCCAGCGAGGGGTGCATCACCTTGAGGGCGACCACCCGGTCCAGGCGGGTGTCGGTGCCCCGGTAGACGGTGGACATCCCGCCGGTCGCGATGCGCTGCTCGACCCGGTACCGGTTGTCGAGCAGCGTGCCGATCAGGGGGTCGTGCAGTGCCATGTCCACCCGCGGGAGTCTAGTGCCGGGCCGGGCGGCCGGACCCTGGGGACGCAGCCCCGGGCCCGGCTGTGCCCGGCTTGTGACACGCCGGGCTCCGCAGGACTCTTCCTAGAAGGCCGGGTGTTCCCGGGTGTCCAGGTCGGCCCGGCCGGCCATCGCGGAGGAGGCCTCGGCGTGGAAGCGGCGCGGGATGCGGCCGGCCCGGTGGGCGAGCCGGCCCGCCTCGGCGGCGTGCCGCATCGCCTCGGCCATCAGCACCGGGTCCTGAGCCCTGGTCACCGCGGAGGCGAGCATCACCGCGGCGCAGCCCAGCTCCATCGCCAGCGCGACGTCGGAGGCGGTGCCGGCGCCCGCGTCCAGGATCACCGGGACGCCCGCGCTCTCCACGATCAGCTGGAAGTTGTGCGGATTGCGGATGCCGAGGCCGGAGCCGATCGGCGAGCCCAGCGGCATGATGGCGGCGCAGCCGACGTCCTCCAACTTGCGGGCCAGCACCGGGTCGTCGTTGGTGTACGGCAGCACCGTGAAGCCGTCGTCGACCAGGGTCTCGGCGGCGTCCAGCAGCTCGATCGGGTCCGGCAGGAGGGTCCGCTCGTCGGCGATCACCTCCAGCTTCACCCAGTCGGTGCCGAGCGCCTCGCGGGCCAGCCGGGCGGTCAGCACGGCCTCGCCGGCGGTGAAGCAGCCCGCCGTGTTGGGCAGGACGCGGATGCCGTTGCGGGTCAGCACGTCCAGGACGGAGCCCTGGGTGCCGGCGTCGACCCGGCGCATCGCGACGGTGGTCAGCTCGGTGCCGGAGGCGAGCAGGGCGCGCTCCAGGACCTCCAGGCTCGGCGCGCCGCCGGTGCCCATGATCAGCCGGGAGGAGAAGCTCGTGCCGGCGATGGTCAGCAGGTCGTCGGCCATCTCAGCCTCCCTGCACGGCGGTCAGGATCTCCACCCGGTCGCCCGTGTTCAGCGGCGTCTCGGACCACGAACTGCGGGGCACCACGGCCTCGTTGAGCGCGGCGGCGACGCCGGTGTTGGCGGCGCTGACGGTCGCCACCACCTCGGCGAGGGTGGACGTTGCGGGTACCTGGCGGGGCACGCCGTTGACGGTCAGGGCGATCTCGGTCATGCGGAGGCCTTCGTGGTGGAGCGGTCGGGGGAGAACCGGGTGGGGGTGAACGGCTGGGCCAGTTCGGGGAGTTCGCCGGTGGCCAGGTACTCGGAGAGCAGGTCGGCGGTCACCGGGGTGAGCAGCACGCCGTTGCGGTAGTGACCGGTGGCGGCGACCAGGCCGGGCAGCGAGGTCGGGCCGAGCAGCGGGGCGTTGTCGGGGGAGCCGGGGCGCAGGCCCGCCGAGGTCTCCAGCAGCGGGAGTTCGGTGATGCCCGGGACCAACTCGTGGGCATCGCGCAGGAGTTCGTACACCCCGCCGGCGGTGACCGTGGTGTCGTAGCCCTGCTCCTCGGTGGTCGCGCCGATCACCAACTCGCCGTTCTCCCGGGGCACCAGGTAGAGGTGCCGGCCGCGCACCACCGCGCGGACGTTGCGGTTCAGGAACGGCCGGTACGCGTCGGGGATCCGCAGGCGCAGGATCTGGCCCTTCACCGGACGGACCGCCGGCAGCACGCCCTCGGGCAGGCCGGCCAGCCGGTGGCTGTGCGGTCCCGCGGCGAGGACGACCTGATCGGCGGTCACCGTCTCCCCGGTGCCGAGCCGGGCTCCGACCGCGCGGCCGTCCTCGACCAGCAGCTCGACGGCCTCGGCGCGGTGGCCGACGACGCCCGCGCGCTCACCGGCCAGCAGCAGTGCGGTGAGCAGCCGCCGGGGATCCACCTGGTGGTCGTCGGCGACGTGCAGGCCGCCGCGGACGCCGGGGGCGAGCATCGGCTCCAGCCTGCGGGCCTCCCGGCCGGTCAGCCAACTCGACTCCAGGCCGAGCCGCTGGTGGAAGGCGTGCAGCTCGCGCAGTTCCTCGCGGTCGTCGGAGTCCAGCGCGACGGCGATGGTCCCGCAGCGGCGGTAGCCGGTGTCCTCGCCGCCGCTCGCCCCGGAGAGCTCGGCGGCGAAGGCCGCGTACCGCTGGTTCGAGGCCATGCCGAGGCGCAGCAGCGGCTCCTCGCCGTACTGGAGCTCGGTGACCGGGGCGAGCATCCCGGCCGCGACCGCGGCGGCCCCGCGACCGGGGGAGGGGTCGACCACGGCGGTGCGCAGCCCGCGCTGCGCGGCGCGCCAGGCGACGGCGAGGCCGATGATGCCCCCGCCGATCACCAGGACATCGGTGCGGGCGCCCGATGGCAAGCGTGTCAAGGCTGCTCTTCTCCCTTCGCCGGTATGACCCGGATCAGGTTCGGACGGTCGCAGGCCGTGTCAGCCCGCCTCTCAGCCCGGTTCGCCGGGCTCCCGTGATGGTGTCCCCACCATAACGCCGGGGCCCGGCCCGGCCGAAGGCCCGTACGAGGGGTGGACGGCCCCTGGGGCGGTGGTGGGGTGCTGGGTACAGTGACGGGCGTGGCAGAGCTGAGCGGAACGGATCAGGTGGTCGTCGTCGGGGCCGGGCTGGCCGGGGCGCAGTGCGTCCTGAAGCTGCGGCAGGGGGGCTGGCGGGGGCGGATCGTCCTGGTCGGCGAGGAGCCGCACGCGCCGTACGACCGGCCGCCGCTCTCCAAGGACGTGCTGCTCGGCAAGAGCGACAGCACCACCCTGGACATCGACTACCCGAACCTCGGCATCGAGGTGCTCACCGGCCGCCGCGCCACCGGCCTCACCCCCGGCGTACTGCACACCGACGGCGGCGACCTGCCGTACGGCTCGCTGGTGATCGCCACCGGCGCCGTCCCGCGCGCCCTGCCCGGCGCCGAGCGCGCGCACCTGCTGCACACCCTGGACGACGCCCTGGCGCTGCGCGCGTTGCTGCGCCCCGGCCTGCGGCTGGTGCTGGTCGGCGCGGGCTGGATCGGCGCCGAGGTGTCCACCGCCGCCCGCCAGGCGGGCTGTGCGGTGACCGTGGTCGAGGCGGGCCCGGCGCCGCTGCCCGGCGCGCTGCCGACCGCCATCGGCTCGGCGATGGCCGCCTGGTACGCCGAGGCCGGTGTCGACCTGCGCTGCGGGGTCGGGGTGGCCGCCGTCGAGCCCGGCGCGGTGCTGCTGGCGGACGGTTCTCACCTGCCCGCCGACGAGGTGGTGGTCGGCGTCGGGGCCCGGCCCGCGACCGGCTGGCTGGCCGGCTCCGGCGTCGAACTGGACGAGGCCGGTGCCGTCGTGGTGGACGAGCGGCTGCGCACCGGCCTGCCCGGCGTCTTCGCGGCCGGCGACTGCGTCAGCTACCCCTCGGCCCGGGCCGGTGCCCGACTGGCCGTCCAGCACTGGGACCACGCGCTGCAGTCCGGCGAGGCGGTGGCCGCCGCCGTGCTCGGCGCGGAGGCGCCGCCGTACGACCCGGTGCCGTACTTCTGGTCGGAGCAGTTCGGGCGGATGGTCCAGTACGCCGGCCGGCACGCCGAGAGCGACGAGCTGCTGTGGCGCGGCAGCCCGCAGGACGCCTCCTGGGCGGTGCTCTGGCTGCGCGACGGGGTGCCGAGCGCGCTGCTGACCGTGGACCGGCCGCGCGACCTCACCCAGGGGCGGAAGCTGATCGAGCGCGGGGCGGCACTGGACCCGGCCCGCGCGGCGGACCCGGCGGTGCCGCTGAAGTCGGCCGTCGCGGGGTAGTGCCTGGTGCGCGGCGGGCTGCGGAGGTGGCAGTCTGGTGGCGTGAGCGAGATCGAAAGCAAGATTGAATCCCTGGTCCCGGCGTGGCTGTACCTGCCCGACATCTCCGAGCGGTGGGGTGTGGTGGTCACCGAGGTCCGCAACATGGTCAAGAAGGGTGACCTGATCGCGGTCCGCCGCGGTCCCAACAAGTCCCTTCAGGTCCCGGCGGCGTTCATCGACGAGGACGGCCCGGTCAAGCACCTGATCGGGCTGCTGACCGTGCTGCGCGACAGCGGGTTCCGCGACGACGAGATCATCGAGTGGATGTTCACCGAGGACCCGTCGCTGCCCGGCACCCCGATCCAGGCGCTGTGGGAGAACCGCGCCACCGAGGTCAAGCGCCGCGCCCAGGCGATGGCGCTGTGACGACCCCGCGGCGCGAGCGGCTGGCCGACGCCCGGCTCTACCTGTGCACCGACGCCCGCCGGGAGCAGGGCGACCTCGCCGAGTTCCTGGACGCGGCGCTGGCGGGCGGCGTGGACATCGTCCAGCTGCGCGACAAGGGCCTGGAGGCCAAGCAGGAACTGGAGGCCCTGGAGGTCTTCGCCGACGCCTGCCGCCGCCACGGCAAGCTGCTGGCCGTCAACGACCGCGCCGACGTCGCCCACGCGGCCCGGCCGGACGTGCTGCACCTCGGCCAGGACGACCTGCCGGTGCCGGCCGCCCGGGCGATCCTGGGCGAGGACGTCCTGATCGGCCGCTCCTGCCACGCCGAGTCCGAGGTGGACGCGGCGGTCGCCGAGCCCGGCGTGGACTACTTCTGCACCGGCCCGGTCTGGCCGACCCCGACCAAGCCGGGCCGCCCGGCGCCGGGCCTCGGCCTGGTCTCGTACGCGGCGAAGCAGGCCACCGACCGGCCGTGGTTCGCCATCGGCGGGATCGACCTCGGCAACCTGGACGAGGTGCTGGCCGCCGGTGCCCGCCGGATCGTCGTGGTCCGGGCCATCACCGCCGCGGAGGACCCGCGGGCGGCCGCCGCGGAGCTGTCCCGGCGGGTGCGCGCTAGCTGAGCCCCCCGGGTGTGTCCGGGCCTCCGCCGTCCGCAGGCTTCAGTACTTGCGGACGGTGGCGGCCTCGGCCAGCGCCAGCAGCACCAGGCGGGCCCGCTCGTCCACCAGCGGCGCCGCCTCCAGCGCGGCCAGCGACTGCCGCATCAGCTCCTCGATCCGGTGCTCCACCAGCTCGGGCGCACCGCTGCGGGCGACCAGCTCGCGCAGCCCGGCGACCTCCTCGGCCGCCAGGTCCGGCGCGCCGAGCCGCTCGTCCAGGTGCCGGGCGTCGGCGGCCGACAGGCCCCGCATCGCGTGCGCGACCAGCAGGGTGCGCTTGCCCTCGCGCAGGTCGTCGCCGGCCGGCTTGCCGGTGACGGCCGGGTCCCCGAAGACGCCGAGCAGGTCGTCCCGCAGCTGGAAGGCCTCGCCCAGCGGGAGCCCGAACGCCCCGAAGGCCTCGACCAGCTCCGGCCCGGCGCCCGCCAGCAGCGCGCCGACCTGCAGCGGCCGCTCGATCGTGTACTTCGCGGACTTGTAGTGCAGCACCGTCTGCGCCCGGTCCAGCGCGCCCTCGTCGGTCGAGTCGCCGGCCACCGGCTCCAGCACGTCCAGGTACTGGCCGAGCATGACCTCGGTGCGCATCAGGTCGAACACCGGCTTGGCGGCCAGCACCGCGGCCGGCTCCAGGCCCGAGCGCAGGAACAGCTCGTCGCACCAGATCAGCAGCAGGTCGCCGAGCAGGACGGCGGCCGAGGCGCCGTACTGCTCGCGGTCGCCGCGCCAGCCGCTGTCGCGGTGCAGCGCCTCGAAGCGGCGGTGGATCGAGGGCAGGCCGCGGCGGGTGTCGCTGCGGTCCATCAGGTCGTCGTGCACCAGGGCACTCGCCTGGAGCAGTTCCAGGGCGGCGGCCGCGTTGGCGATCCCCTCGCCGCCCGCCCCCTCGGCCGGGCCGCCGGCGCCGCGCCAGCCCCAGTAGCAGAAGGCCGGGCGCAGCCGCTTGCCGCCGTCCAGCAGGAAGTCGCGCAGCGCGTCGGAGGCCGGCACCAGCTGGGGCGAGATCGTGCCGAGCATCGCGGACTGGCCGTCCATGAACGCGGCGAGCGCGGCGTTGACGCGTGTCCGGACGTCCTCCACGTCAATGGGGTTGGCCGGCCGGGTGCTGGACGAGGTCACGATGGGGCTCCGCTGGTTCTCTGGGGGTGCAGCCAGCCTAGCGGGGCAGCTGGGAACGGGCGTGCGAGCGGCCCGGGGAGCGGCCCCGGGAGTGGCCGGTGGGCGCGCAGGCAGAAGCGGAATGCCGTCCGCCAGTTGTCTCAATCCGTGGAATACGGTTGTCCGCCCTCCTCGCAGGCCGGATAGCCTGCCAGCATGGCACTCGGTATCGCTTCCACGAGAACGGATCGCGCACTGACGGTCCGCGACCTCCTGGCGGCCGGCAAGCGCTCCTTCTCCTTCGAGTTCATGCCGCCGCGCAGCGAGGTGGGCGAGCAGAAGCTCTGGGACGCCATCCGCCGACTCGAACCGCTCGACCCCAACTTCGTCTGCATGACGTACGGCGCCGGCGGCTCCTCGCGCGAGCGCACCGTCAACATGGTCGGCCGGATCGCGACCGAGACCACGCTGACCCCGGTCGCCCACCTGACCGCCGTGGACCACTCGATCGCGGAGCTGCGCAACATCATCGGCCAGTACGCCGACCAGGGCGTGCGGAACGTCCTCGCGGTCCGGGGCGACCCGCCCGGTGACCCGATGGGCGAGTGGGTCACGCACCCCGAGGGCGTCACCTACGCCTACGAGCTGGTGGAGCTGATCAAGGGCATCGGCGACTTCTGCGTGGGCGTCGCGGCCTCGCCGAACATGCACCCGCGGTCGACCGACTGGGACGAGGACATCCGGCACTTCGTCGCGAAGATCCGCTCCGGGGCCGACTACGCGATCACCCAGATGTTCTTCGAGGTGGACGACTACCTGCGGCTGCGCGACCGGGTGACGGCCGCCGGCTGCGAGGCGCCGATCATCCCGGAGATCATGCCGGTGACCAACGCCAAGCAGCTGGAGCGCTTCCCGCAGCTCAGCGGCGCGCCCTTCCCCGCCGACCTGGAGGCCCGCCTGCGGGCGGCCATCGACGACCCGGCGGCGCTGCGGGCCGTCGGCATGGAGCACGCCACGGCGATGGCCGAACGCCTCCTCGCCGAGGGCGCGCCCGGCCTGCACTTCATCACGCTGAACCACTCCACGGCGACGCTGGAGATCTACCAGAACCTGGGCCTGCACCAGCGTTAGGGCCTGTCCGGCGGATCTTGCCGGGCGCACGACGCCGGATCATCCCGCCTGGACGCACGCCCGAATCGTCCAAGTACACCCAGTACGAGGGCGATTCGGGCGCACGCCCAGACGGGCGCCCGACGCCGCGCGCTGATCCGACAAGATCCGCCGGACAGGCCCTAGACCCCGCTGTTCACGAGCCCGTCACCGTCGCGTCGGTGGCGGGCTCGGTCGTGTGCGGCCGGTGCCGGGCGCGGCGGGAACGCGATGCGGTACCCCGGCCGTTGAACCGGTACAGTCGCCGGACACGCGCGGCGCGGACGCGCGGGCACGCGACTGGAGGTAGCGGGCGGATGGGCATCGGATACCTGCTGCTGTACGCCGCGTTGGCGGTGGTGGCGCTCTGGCTGGTCGCCGAGGTGCTGCTGCAGAACCGGGCGCCGCTGCACTGGCGCGTCCTGGCCCTGGTGGGCTTCCTGGGCGTGGCCGCCGGGATGAGCCTCGGGTCGGTCGTGGTGATCGGAGCCGGCGCGGCACTGTTCGCCGTCGGGCAGACCTTCGTCACCCTCTCGGTCAAGCGCGGCTACCGGAACGGCTGGTCCCTGCGGAACGCCGACGGCAGCCTGCCCGGTCCGCTCGCCAAGGTGCCGCTGCTCGGCGCCCTGACCGGCGGTGGCGCGGCGGCGGCCGTCGTGGTCGCCGAGGAGCGGGTCGGCGAGGTCAGCGCCGTCGAGGAGCCCCCGGCCGCCGCTCAGTCGGAGCCCGAGGAGCTGCCGGAGGTCGAGCAGACGGCGGCCTTCGAGATGCAGGAGCTCGCCCAGGACGGCGTCTACGCGTCCTCGTACTACGAGCAGCCGCAGCCGCACCAGCAGCAGGTCCAGGACCCGTACGGCGGCGCCTACCAGGGCGGCTACGACCAGCAGCAGTGGCAGACCCAGCAGCAGACCGCCTACGGCTACGACCAGTCCTACGGCGCCTACCCGCAGCAGCAGAGCCCGCAGCAGCCGGACCCGTACGGCAACTACCAGCAGCAGGACCAGTACGCGGGCTACCAGCAGGAGCAGCTGCACCAGCAGGCGGCCTGGGATCCGAACCCCCAGCAGCACGAGCACCAGCACCAGCACCAGCAGTGGCAGCCGCAGCCCGACCCGCAGGCCCAGGGCGTCCCGCAGCAGCCGGCGTACGACCAGAACTACGGCTACCAGCAGCAGAACACCTGGCAGCAGTAGGGCCCTGCCCGGGCGGGGGCTACGCCGGGCCGACCAGGTCGGCCGCGATGCAGGCCGACATCCCGACCCGGGCGAGCCCGCCGCCCGGATGGGCGGTGCCGCCGATGAGGTAGAGGCCGGCCCGGGCGGGGGCTACGCCGGGCCGACCAGGTCGGCCGCGATGCAGGCCGACATCCCGACCCGGGCGAGCCCGCCGCCCGGGTGGGCGGTGCCGCCGATGAGGTAGAGGCCGGGGACGGGCGACTCGTTGGCGGTCTTCAGCCAGGCGCCGTCGGCTCCGGCGAGGACCGGCAGCGCGACCGAGCCGCCGAGGGCGCCGGTCTCCCGGCGGGTGTCCTCCGGGGTGCGCACGACCCGCCACAGCACCCGCTCGCGCAGGCCGAGCCCGGCCGCGTCGACGTGGTCGAGCAGCCGGTCGGCGTAGCGGTCGGCGACGCCGGGCGCGGTCCAGTCGACCCCGCCCTGGGCGGGCACGGTCGCGGTCAGCACCACGCTCTCGTGGGCGCCGTCGGGGCGCAGCGCCGGGTCGTCCGGGCGCAGCACCTGCACGGTGGGGCGCTCGCAGAGCGGGGCGTCGAGGGCCAGGGCGCGCTCCTCGGCGGCGAGGTCGGCCGCGTGCACCACCGTGCGGTGCGCGGCGCCCTCGGGCCGGGGGCCGCGCAGGGCGAGCAGCACGGTGAACCGGCCGGGCGCCCCGGACGGCTGCCACGTGGCGGCCGGCCTGCCCGGCCACTCGGCCAGCCCGCTGCGGAACAGCGCGTCGGCGTCCATCGCCGAGATCACCAGGTCGGCGTCGATCCGGCCGTCCGCCGTCTGCACGCCGCAGGCCCACCCGTCCTCGACGACCACCCGGGTGACGGGCGTGTCGAAGCGGAAGTCGACCTTGCGAAGCTCGCAGCGCCGGTACACGGCCTCGGCCAGGGCGCGCAGGCCGCCCCGGACGTACCAGACGCCGAAGGACTGCTCCATGTACGGCAGCACGGTGGCCCCGGCGGGGGCCCGGCCGGGCAGGAAGCCGTACCGGACGGCGGGCTCGAACAGCAGGGCGGTCAGCCCGGGGTGGCCGTCCAGTCGGCGCGCCGCCACGTCCCGCAGGGTCCACGGCGCGGGGCGGCGCAGCCGGGCCAGGCCGGTGCGCGGAGGGACGGGGTACGGGTCGGTGCCCAGGAACGCCCGGTCGGCCGGGAGCGGTTCCTCCAGCAGCGGGCGGCGGGTGGCCTCCCAGACCGTCCGGCCGTGGTTCATCACCTCGCTCCAGCGGGCGCCGGAGCCGGCGCCGAAGGCCGTGTCCAGGGCCCGGCCGACGCCACCGCGGGAGGCGTTGGGCAGGGTGACGACCGTCCCGTCGGGGAAGAGGTGCCGGCTCTCCGGCTCGACCGGGGCCAGCTCGACCAGCTGTTCCAGCGGCTCCTTGCCGGTCTTCAGCGCGAGGTCGCGGTAGACGGCCGGGAGGGCGAGCAGCCCGGGCCCGGTGTCGAAGGCGAACCCGTCCCGCTCGTACCGGCCGACCATCCCCCCGTACGTGCCGCCCGCCTCGCAGACCGTCACCCGGTGGCCGAGGGTCGCCAGCCGGGAGGCCGCCGCGAGCCCGCTCATTCCTGCGCCGATGATGACGATCCGTGCCATGACCACTGATCCTAGGACCGCTGCAGGGAGGGCGTTCCCGCAGCCCGGGCGGCCCTGCGTTCGCGGCGGCGGGCGCGGAAGGCGCGGATCCTGCTGATCGCCAGCCAGACCAGCAGCAGGCCCACGGCCAGGACCACGGCGGCGATCGAGGCGGCCAGCCAGGGGTGGAAGATCGCCAGGGTGACCAGGCCAGCCACCGAGAGGTCCTCCGCCATGCTGACCACGATGTTGCTGGCGGGCTCGGGAGAGGTGTTGACGGCCATCCGCAGCGAGGCCTTCACCAGGTGGCTGACCAGCGCGGTGGTGCCGCCCATCGCCCCGGCCGCGACCTCGCTGAGCGAGCCGGGGTCGTTGCTCGCGATCAGCACGCCGACGGTGGCGCCGGCGATCGGCCGGATCACGGTGTGCACCACGTCCCAGACGCTGTCCACGTACGGGATCTTGTCGGCCACCGTCTCCAGCGCGAACAGCACGGCGGCCGCGACCAGCACGTCCGTGCGCTCCAGCGCGTGCGGCACCGACTGCGCGTCGGCGAACCTGCCCAACAGGCCGAGCAGCAGCACCACCGCGTACGCGTTGATGCCGCTGGCCAGTCCGCTGGTGAAGATCAGCGGCAGGATCGTCATGGCCTCCCCCTTCCTCGCAGAACCGGGCCGGTTCCGCCCGGCCCCGCCGTACCGTACCGGCAGCCGGGGACGTCGGGCGCACCCGTCCCGGTTCCGGGCCCGGGGACTGAGTACGGATACTCAGGTGCACGGTTGAGTACGTCAGCGGATGGCCTGCGACCTGCGGAGACGGGAGAGTAGTGGCACCCGGGAGGGCGGCGCGTCGGGCGCCGGCCCACCCGGGCGGCGGATCCGTGAAGGATTCGCGACGGGGCTGGTCACGGTCCCCGCACCGCCGACACGGGGCGGCGGAGCGGGCCGGGGGGAGACCAGCCACGGGGGAGGTTCGCCACCGCCGCCCACGGGGGGAACGGCGGAGCGACGGCACACGGCGGCGGCGCGGTCCGGGGGAGGGCCCGCGCCCGCCGCCGGTTTGCTTTCCCGGGCGGCCCTGCCCGGCGGAGCGGCCGGCCCGGCCGATTGTCAGTGGTGCCGTTCACGATGGAGGGGCACGGACCACCCGGTCCGCGCGCTGCCTCGGAACGGGGGAGACCATGACCATCAGCCATCCTGAGCCCGTCACCGCCCGCCTCCACTCCGCTGCCCTGCCGCACACCCCGGGGCCGTCCGGTGGCCGCCCCGCCGGAGCGGACGTCCACCCCGTGCTGCGCCGGGTCGCCGCGCCGCCGGCCGCGCTCGACCTGCTCGCCGACGCGCACCGCACCCTCGTCCGGGCCCGCGCCCTGGAGGACCCGCTGGAGCGCTACGCGACCGCGCACCTGGCCGCGCTGCGCACGGTGGCGGCCGTCCTGGCGGCGCGCGGCCGCCCGGAGAAGAGCCCACGCCGGCGCAAGGCCATCCGCAGCGCCTGGGAGGTGCTGCCCGAGGTCGCCCCGGAGCTGGCCGAGTGGGCGCTCTACTACGGCGCCGGGGCGCGCCGCCGGGCCGCCGCCGAGGCCGGGATCAGGGGCGCTGCCTCGGCTCGCGACGCCGACGACCTGATCCGCAACTCCGCCCTGTTCCTGCGCCTGGTCGAGCGACTGCTGGGCCTGCGGGTGGCCCCGCCGGCCCCGCGACTGCCGTTGGACGGCGACGTGCCGCCCGCCGGCCGTCGGGTTCAAGGCCGTCAGGCTTAAGGCCCGGGGCCGTCAGGCTTAAGGTGGGGGCATCCTGATCGATCCGCACGTGCCGAGGAGCCCCACCTTGTACCCGACGCGTCCCCGCAGCGCCCTGCGTACCGCCGTGGTGTGGGAGGTGGTGCGGGCAGCCCTGGAGAAGCGGGCCGCCGAGCTGGACCAGCCGGTGCTCGACGTGGTCGACACCGGCGGCGGCACCGGCAACTTCGCCGTGCCGGTGGCCAAGCTCGGCCACCGCGTCACCGTGGTCGACCCCAGCCCGGACGCCCTGTTCGCCCTGGAGCGCCGGGCCGCCGAGGCCGGGGTGACGGAGCTGGTGCGGGCCGTCCAGGGCGACACCCAGACCCTGCCCGAGCTGGTCGCCCCGGGCAGCGTGGACGCGGTGCTCTGCCACGGCGTGCTGGAGGTCGTGGACGACCCGGCCGAGTCGCTCGGCAGCCTGGCCGCCACCCTGCGCAAGGGCGGCCTGGTCAGCCTGCTGGCCGCCAACCGCAACGGCGCCGTGCTGGCCCGCGCCCTGGCCGGCCACTTCAACGAGGCCCGGACGGTGCTCTCCGCCGCCGACGGCCGCTGGGGCGAGCAGGACCCGATGCCGCGCCGCTTCACCGGCGAGGAGCTGGGCCGGCTGGCCGAGGCCGCGGGCCTGCGGGTGGAGTCGGTGCACGGCATCCGGGTCTTCGCCGATCTGGTCCCCGGCGTCCTGGTGGACACCGAGCCGGGCGCTCTGGAGGCGCTGCTGAAGCTGGAGGAGGCAGCCGCCGCGCAGCCCGACTTCCACGCCGTGGCGACCCAGCTGCACCTCCTGGCCACCCTGGCCTGAACCGTCTGCCGGACACCTTCGCGAGGCCTTCGCGAAACCTCCCGCCGCCGTACGGCTCGCCCGCCGTACGGCGGCGGTTCGCGTTCCGTACGGGCGAGGGGTTCCGCGGCCGGATCCCGATCACCGGACGTGAAGGTCCCCAGGTCTCGACCGATTCCATCGGATCGGGCACTTGTCCGGGGCGTGGCGCGTTGACACCGGTGCGGCCGTACCCGCCGGAAGTGGCCCGTCCCACGCGGCGCAGACCACCCCGTAACGGGCCCACGGACCGTATGATCTGGGTAAAGCCGGAAAGCATGACAGCCGGACGCGTGGGGCATATGGACGACACGGGCCGGGTCCCCCGCACAGGCGTCCGACCGTGTGCCCCATGGCTGATTGGACTTGCCTCCCCGACCGGGGTGGGCGGACCGGTCGCACCCGCGACCGACGAGTAGGAGGACTCCGTGCCGCTCTCGGAGCACGAGCAGCGACTGCTCGACCAGATGGAGCGAGCGCTGTATGCCGAAGATCCCAAATTCGCGTCGGCGCTTGAGGGAACCGGGCTGCGCACCCACACCCGTCGTCGGGTCTACCTGGCCGTCGCCGGCTTCGTGGTGGGGATCGGCCTGTTGATGGGCGGCATGGTCGTTCCGGACCAGATCTGGGTCAGCGTCGTGGGCTTCCTGGTGATGCTCGGGTGCGCGGTGTTCGCCGTGACCGGCTGGCGCCGCGGGCCCGCGGGCCAGGGCTCCGGGGCCCGCCAGACCGCCGCCGCGCGGCGCAAGGCCGGGATGATGGACCGGGTCGAACAGCGCTGGCAGCGCCGACGGGACGAGCAGACCGGCGGCTTCTGAGCCGCGGCCGCTCCGGAAGCCGGAATCCGGGGCCCGGATCGTCGAACGCAGGACTCCAGAACGCGGACGCCGGGGGCGGGTAGTCGATCGACTGCCCGCCCCCGGCGTCGGTGCGTCCGGCCCCGGTCAGGACTCCGGGGCGTCCGGCTTGGGGCGCCGGGTGAAGACCCGCCGCACCGGCGCGGACACCGCCTCGCCGGCCCGGCCCGCGCCGGTGGCGACGGCCGTCCTGGCCGTCCGTACGGCGTCGGAGATCCGCCACCACAGCTGCGCCGAGGACGGCGGCAGCAGCAGCGCCCTGGTCCGCCCGGCCCGGCCGGCGTGCGCCTGCAGGCCGCGCCGGGCGGTCTGGACGTCGGCGGCCAACAGCGCCGTGGTCGGCTGCCCGGGCGGGGCGTAGAGCACCCGTTCGGTGGCCAGCGCCACTCGGCCGGCGGCGGCCGCCGAGTCCGCGTCCAGGGCCGCCTTCTCGGTGATCCGTCGGGCGGCCGAGCGCGGGGTGCGTGACTCGTCCGGGGGAATTCCGAGGTCCCAGGCGGAGTCGACCAGCTCGTCCCAGGCGGCCAGCACCTGGGCGTCGGTCAGCTCCGTCGGGCCGTCCCCGCCGGGCCGGCGCCGCCCGCTCCGGCCCAGCCGGCGACGGCGTACGGCCGTGCGCCAGAGCATCGGGAGGAGCAGCAGCGCGAGTACCGCGAGCACTGCGGCGAGGGTGCCGAGCACCTGCCCGGAGAGCAGCCAGGACTCCTCGCCGGCCTGGGCGGCGGCCTTGCTCTTGGGGCCGCAGTCGCCCAGCTGGCGCTGCTTGGCGGTGCAGTCCGAGCTCGCGGACGGCGCCGGGGCGGCCGAGGCGGTCTGCGGGGCGGCGGTCGCCTGCTGGGTCGGCGCGGTGGTCGGGGCGCTGGACGTCTCGGTGTAGCGGGTCGGGGTGCCGCGGCTGGGGGTCGGCTCGAAGCGCAGCCAGCCGTAGCCGCTGAAGTACAGCTCGGGCCAGGCGTGGTACATCCGGCCGGTGACCGAGTACACGTTGCCGCCCTTGTTGTCGCCGGGGGTGAAGCCGACGGCGACCCGGGCCGGGATCTTCAGCGACCGGGCCATCGCCGCCATGGTGGAGGCGAAGTGCACGCAGAAGCCGCGGCGGTCGCGCAGGAAGACCGCGATCGCGTTGCTGCCGGTGCCGGCCGAGACGCTGGTGTCGTACTTGAAGTCCGGGCCGGTGAACCAGTTGACCAGGGCCATCGCCCGGTCGTAGTCGTTCTGTGCGCCGGAGGTGACCTTCCTGGCCTGCTCGGAGACCACCGAGGGCAGGTCGGAGGGGACGGCGGTGTAGTGCTCCCGGATGCTCGACGGCGCCGAGGGGGCCTGGCGCAGCTCGTTGGCGGTGGGCCGCAGGTCCAGGGCGCTGACGTGGTAGCGCAGGCCGCGGATCGCCTTGTCGTTGGCCGGCAGGACGGTGCGGGTCAGCGGGTCGAGCCGCCAGTCGCCCCGGTTGGGGACCTGGACGGAGGCCGCCGGGTAGGGCATCGGCAGCCAGCTGTTCTCCAGCCGGTCGCTGACCTGGAAGTCGCCCTCGATCCGGGGGACGTTGGCGTCGTGCAGGCCCTCGGGGAGGGGCAGCGTGGCCGGGAGGTCGTTGACGGTGGTGCTGGCGAGCCTCCAGTTGGTGCCGTCGAACTGGTCCAGCGAGCCGGTCCGCAGGTAGGTCTGGTCGGCCAGCGTGCTGTCCAGGGTGTAGCTGAGCAGCTCGGCGTCGGTGGGCTTGGTGATCGCGGCCTCCAGGCTGACCAGCGGGTCGAGGCTGGTCGCCACGCTCCCGCCGCCGGTGCCGCCCGAGCCGGCGGGGCCCGAATGCAGCAGCCCGCCGCCCCACTGCGGCAGGACCGCGGGAAGCACCATCGCCACGGCCAGGGCCAGGATGCCGACCTGCCGGCCGCCCGGGTTGACCGTCTCCGCGTTCACCATGCCGCGCGCGCCGCCGCGGAAGATCCGGCCCCAGCGGGAGACCCGGTCCTGGCCCTCGACGAACAGCAGCAGCAGGTAGCCGGCCGCGGCGACGGCGAACCAGACCCAGCTGCCGTGGTCCCCGGCGAGGCCGTTGCCGATCGAGTAGAGCGCCAGCAGCGGCAGCCCGGCCAGGGCCGCGCGGCGGTAGGTCACCGCGACGGTGTCCACCGCGACGGCGATCAGGCCGACCGCGGAGACCAGGATCAGCCGCAGGCCGGGGGTGGGCGGCGCGGGGATCGCGTACTGCTGGATGTCGTCCAGGCCGGAGGCGAAGACCTGGTCCAGGACCCGCATCGTGGCCGGGCCGGGCAGGATCCCGCCGGCGCCGGCGAAGCCGAGCAGCATCAGCAGGAGCAGCACCAGCAGCTGCCCGACCGGCACCGTCCAGCGGTACAGCGGGGAGCGGCGCAGGCCCGCGCCGACCGCGGCGAGCACGGCGATCACCAGGACGGCGTGGGTCAGCCAGCTGCGGGTGGTCAGCAGCGGCAGCAGGCAGAGCGAGGCGAGGGCGGTGGCCAGCGCCGAGTAGACGGTCAGTTTGGCCCGGGTGGTCACGCGCCGGCCTCTTCTCGGTTGGGGGCGGTCGTCTTGGCGCCCTCGGCGGCCCGCCACAGGGTCGGCAGGGAGTCGCCGGCGCGCACCGGGATCACCGTCCAGCCCGCCTCGCGCAGCTTCCGGACCCGGGCCCGGAACTCGTCGCCGCCGGTGTCCGGGGCGAGCATCCGCAGGCCGGCCCAGGTGCCGCTGTCCAGCAAGAAGGCGATCGCGCCGCCGGTGCGGCTGCGCAGCCGGCCCAGCCGGGCGGCCTGGGTGTCGTCCAGCTCGCCGAGCACGGCGACCAGCAGGCCCTCGCCGCCGGTGCGCAGCGGCTCCTCGGCGCGGGAGAGCGTGCCGCCGTCGGAGAGGTCGGCGACCGCGAGGGCGTCCAGGATCAGCCCGGAGGTGTCGGCGGCGCTGTTGTTGCCGCCCGCGCCGGGGCCGGGCACCGACTGGCCGGTGTCGGTGAGCAGCTGGACCTGGTAGCCGCGCTCCAGCAGGTGCGCGGCGACGGAGGCGGTGCAGCTGACCGCCCACTCGAAGGAGGAGGCGGGGCCGCTGCCGCGGTGGCCGATCTCCCGGGTGTCCAGCAGGACGGTGGCCCGGGCCCGCTGCGGCTGCTCCTCGCGGCGCACCATCAGCTCGCCGTACTTGGCGGTGGAGCGCCAGTGCACCCGGCGCAGGTCGTCGCCCGGCCGGTACTCGCGCAGGATCACGTCGTCGTCGCCGGCCAGCGCCAGGGCGCGGCTGCGGTTCTCGCCCTGGCCGAGCCACTCGCCGCTGAGCCGGACGTGCGGCAGCGCCTGGATCTGGGGGACGACGGTGAGGACGTCGGAGGCGGTGAAGGAGCGGGTCACCTCGCACATCCCGAACGGGTCGGACAGCCGCAGCTGCAGCGGGCCGAGCGGGTAGCGGCCGCGCAGGTCGGAGCGGACCCGGTAGGACACCTCGCGGTAGCCGCGCGGTTCGACCCGGTCCAGCACGAAGCGCGGCCGCGGCCCGAGCACGTACGGGACCTTGTCCTCCAGGAGGAGCAGCCCGGTGGGCACCCGGGAGACGTTGTCGAGCCGCAGGTGAACCCGGGCCTCCTGGCCGGCGACCGCCCGGCGCGGGCTGAGCCGGCGGCCGCTGGCCACCCGGTAGCGGGTGTTGGCGACCACCACGACGGCGACCAGCGGCAGCGCGGCGAGCAGCACGCCGACGCGCAGCAGCGCGTCCTGGCCGAGCAGGTAGGCGCAGGCCACCGCGGTCAGCCCGGCGGCGAGGAAGGAACGGCCCCGGGTGGTGAGGCCGCGGAACCCGGCCCGCAGCCCCGAGGCCGAGTCGGACTGGGCCACCTCAGACCCTCCGGACGGCCGGGCCGCCCTGCGGGCGCGGCAGCGGCAGCCGGGCGACCAGGTCGGTCACGATCTGCTCGGAGGTGCGGCGGCTGAGCTGGGTCTCGGCGGTCGGCATCAGCCGGTGCGCGAGGACCGGGACGGCGAGGCGCTGGACGTCGTCCGGAGTGACGTAGTCGCGCCCGTCCAGCGCGGCGGCGGCGCGGGCGGCCCGGACCAGGTGCAGGGTGGCGCGCGGCGAGGCGCCCAGGCGCAGCTCGTGGCTGGTGCGGGTCGCGCCGACCAGGTCGACGGCGTAGCGGCGGACCGGGTCGGCGATGTGCACGGTGCGGACCAGGTCGATCAGCTTGAGGATGTCGGCGGCGTGCGCGACGGGCTGCAGGTCCTCCAGCGGGCTGGCGCCGGCGTGCACGTCCAGCATCGCCAGCTCGGCCTCGGGGCTGGGGTAGCCGATCGAGATCCGGGCCATGAAGCGGTCGCGCTGGGCCTCGGGCAGGGGGTAGGTGCCCTCCATCTCGACCGGGTTCTGGGTGGCCACGACCATGAACGGCGAGGGCAGCTCGTAGCTGGTGCCGTCGATGGTGACCTGGCGCTCCTCCATGGACTCCAGCAGCGCGGACTGGGTCTTGGGCGAGGCGCGGTTGATCTCGTCGCCGACCACGATCTGGGCGAAGATCGCGCCCGGGCGGAACTCGAAGTCGTGCCGCTGCTGGTCGTAGATGTTGGTGCCGGTGACGTCCGAGGGCAGCAGGTCGGGCGTGAACTGGATGCGGCGCACGGTGCAGTCGACGGACCTGGCCAGCGCCTTGGCCAGCATGGTCTTGCCGACGCCGGGCACGTCCTCCAGCAGCAGGTGGCCCTCGGCGAGCAGGACGGTCAGGGCGATCCGGACGGCCTCCGGCTTGCCCTCGATCACGCTCTCGACGTTGGCGCGAACGCGTTCCACGACCGCCGCGAGCTCGGGCAGTCCGATCGGCCGGTACCCGTCCGTCCTCCGCTCGCCCCCCGCAGGACCACCGAGACCGGCCTGATCGTTGTAGCTCGTCACCCGTTTACGCTCCCTGGCACCCTGTGCCCGCCCCGTCCCGAGGCCGGACCCCACCCATGCTTGACGCGGCCGTCCCGGGGCCGGTTCCGAAGGAGGATCCGGCGCGGGGGAGGCGGCCTGCGGCCCGGCCGCCCCAGGTGGTTCGGGGTCCGACCGGCAGGCGCATTCTCCCCCGCGCGGCGGCCGGAAGTCACCATTCGGCCGCCGCCGAATGGTGGGGGAGGGCCGGGGCTACGCGATCTCGCGCAGCAGGCCGGTGTGGACGTCGAAGACGAAGCCGCGGACGTCGTCGGTGTGCAGCAGGAAGGGGGAGGTGCGGACGCGCTGCATGGACTGGCGGACGTCGCCGTCCAGGTCGACGAAAGCCTCCACCGCCCACTGCGGGCGCTGGCCCACCTCCAGCTCCAGCTCGCGGCGGAAGTCCTCGGTGAGCCCGAGCAGGCCGCAGCCGGTGTGGTGGATGAGCGCGATCGAGCGGGTGCCGAGGGCGCGCTGGCTGATGGTCAGGGACCGGATGGTGTCGTCGGTGACGACGCCGCCGGCGTTGCGGATGACGTGCGCGTCGCCGAGTTCGAGGCCGAGCGCCGCGAACAGGTCGAGACGGGCGTCCATGCAGGCCACCACGGCGATCTTCTGCACCGGACGGGCGTCCATGCCGCCGTCCTGGAAGGTCACCGCGTACTCGCGGTTGGCCGAGACGAAGCGGTCGATGATGGTGGGGCGGGCGGAGTCGGCAGCGGCGGTCGGCGTGGGCCGGTCGGGAGTCACTGTCATGGCGGCGACGTTAGTGCGATTCGGGCGTCCGCGGTGGGGCGGAGAGCTACAGAACGAGCCGCTGTGATCGAGCACATAGCCACAACGGGAGGGTTTGTCCGGGCTGCTCCCGAGGTGGGTCGTACGCGCTCGCGGGGCGGGGGGCGCGCGGCGGTCTCCGTGGGCCCCCGGATCGGACCGCCGCGGGGCCGCCCCAACGGCCGCGACCTGCGATGATCCGTACCGCCGCCCGGGTGGTGCGCCGGAGCGGACCATTGACTGGCGAGACCCGCGCGATAGAGTTTGCGGCGCAGTGGAGCACACCCGCCGGAGCCCGTCAACCGGGCGTTCCCGGCCGGTGCGGCCCGGTCGACGCGGTCCGTGGCCTCCACCCGCTCCGTGCCACCTGGCGCACCTTCCCCGGCGCCGGGCGGTCACGATCTTCCCCTTGAGCGGGCGGGGACCACGGGCCGCTTCGTCGTGCCGGGGGGCGGTGGGCGAGAATGGTCGCAGCTCCCGGACGTCGGGCTGCTCCGCACCGAGGAAGGGCGCCGCCGCGCATGACCACCAACGAACCGGGCCCCAAGCACGTCCCGGTGATGCTGCAGCGGTGCATGGACGCACTGGCCCCGGCGATCTCGCGCCCCGGTGCCGTGGTGGTGGACGCCACCCTCGGCCTCGGCGGGCACAGCGAGGCGCTGCTCACCCAGTTCCCCGAGGTCCGGCTGATCGCGGTGGACCGCGACCCGCAGGCGCTGAAGCTGTCCGGCGAGCGGCTGGCCCCGTTCGGCGACCGGGCCACCCTGGTGCACGCCGTGTACGACGAGATCCCCGAGGTGCTGGAGCGCCTGGGCATCGACCGGGTGGACGGCGTCCTGTTCGACCTCGGCGTCTCCTCGATGCAGCTGGACGAGGCGGACCGCGGCTTCGCGTACGCCCAGGACGCGCCGCTGGACATGCGGATGGACCAGACCCGTGGGATCAGCGCGGCCGAGGTGCTGAACACCTACAGCCACGGCGAGCTCGCCCGGATCCTCAAGTTCTACGGCGAGGAGCGGTTCGCCGGGAAGATCGCCTCGGTGATCGTGCGGGAGCGGGCGAAGGAACCGTTCACCACGAGCGCGCGTCTGGTCGAGTTGGTGCGCAACGCGATTCCGGCGGCGACCCGTCGCACCGGCGGGAACCCGGCCAAGCGGACGTTCCAGGCGCTGCGGATCGAGGTCAACGGCGAGCTGGAGGTCCTGGACCGGGCGATCCCCGGGGCCTTGGACGTCCTCACGATCGGCGGTCGGATGGTCGTGATGTCGTACCAGTCGCTGGAGGACCGCCTGGTGAAGCAGTACTTCGCCGCCGGGGCGACCAACACGGCCCCACCGGGGCTGCCGTTCATCCCGGAGGAGCACCAGCCCTGGCTCAAACTGATCACCCGCGGTGCCGAGCTGGCCACCGAGGAGGAGATCGAGGAGAACCGGCGCGCCGCGCCCGTACGGCTGCGGGTGGCGGAGAGGATCAGGGACCGAAGCAAGCGGGGCTGACGAACCGGCCCGGCGGGGTCCGAAGGGCGGAGGAAAGCGGTGGGGCCGGTGGCCGGTGAGGTCCGGGCGGGGCGGGGAGGACTCCCCGGACAGGGCAGGGCACGCATCACGGTCCGGCCGGGGAAGCGCCCGGTCCGGGGGCGCACGCCGTTCGCGGTGCTCATCGTGGCGCTGCTCGCGGCGGGGCTGTTCGGGCTGCTGGCACTGAACACGGCGCTCAACGAGGGCTCCTTCGAACTGTCCCGGCTGCAGAAGCAGACCACCAAGGCGACCGACGAGCAGCAGAGCCTCCAGCACGAGATCGACCAGAGCTCGGCGCCGGACGCGCTGGCCAAGCGCGCCGCCGAGCTGGGCATGGTCCCGGCCGGCGGGATGGCCTTCCTGGACGTGCCGAACGGCGGCAAGGTGATCGGCACCCCGGGGCCGGCGCAGGACAGCCCGCCCGTCAAGCGTTCGACGGCCGAGCCCTGGCCGACGAAGACCGTTCCCGGCGCTCCTCAGCCGGGCGCCGGGCAGTCGCCGGCTCCGCAGGGCGCACCGCCGGCACCGGCCCCGCCGGCCGCTCCGCAGACCACGCCGACGGCGGCGGCCTCGGCCGGCGACTCGGTGATCCAGCTCAACCCGGCCTCGCCGGCCCAGTCGAATGGGGGTGCGGGTCGGTGAGCGAGTGGAACGAGCGAAAGGGCACGCCTCGTCAGCCCGCCGGGGGCTCCGGTTCGGGCTCGGGCAGCGGCCGCCGACCGGCACCCCGGGGCGCCGCGCCGCGCGCCCAGTCCGGCAAGGGACAGCCCGTGAAGGGACAGCCCGCCCGCAGCCAGTCGGCCAAGGCGCAGCCCGCCAGGACCGCCGCCGCCCGTACCCCGCGGGCGCCGCAGCCGCGCCGCTCCGAGGAGCGTCCGGCGGCCCGCAGCCAGGCGGCGGTGCGGCCGCTCCCGAGGACCCGGCCGGCGCTGCGCCCCAAGGCGCTCAAGCTGGCCGAGCCCAAGCGCCGCCTGCGGGTGATCACCGTGGCGATGTCGCTGGTGTTCTCGGTCTTCGCGGGCCGCCTGGTCCAGCTCCAGCTGGTGGACTCCGATGCGCTGGCCGCCGACGCCAACACCAACCGCTACCTGAACATCCCGATCACCGCCGAGCGCGGCTCGATAACGTCCGCGGACGGCGTGGCGCTGGCCGCCACCGTCGACGCGTACGACATCACGGCCGACCCGGCGATGTTCACCCCGGAGGCGACCGGCATCCCGGACGCGCCGGAGCAGGCGGCCGCGCTGCTGTCGCCGATCCTCGGGCTGTCCAAGGAGAAGATCGCCGCCGACCTGCACACCCCCAAGACCCGCTACAAGCGGCTCGCCGCCCAGCAGACCCCGGCCGCCAAGAACCAGATCAGCGACCTCAAGTCGAGCCTGGAGAAGCAGGCCGGCTCGCGGGCCTGCCAGCTGCAGAAGAAGCTGCTGGGCAAGCCCGCCGACCAGGGCGGGCGCACCCGGGTGGACAACGAGTGCGCCAACCCGCTGGCCGGGGTGTTCAACCGGGAGACCCAGAAGCGCGTCTACCCCGCCGACGGGCTGGCCGCCAACCTGGTCGGCTTCGTCAACGGCGAGGGCGCGGGCGCCGGCGGGCTCGAACTGCAGTACCAGCAGCAGCTGGCCGGCAAGGACGGGCACAGCAGCTACGCCCAGGCGGGCGGGCGGCTGGTGCCCACCGCCGGCGGCTCGATGGACCCGGCCGTGCCCGGCAGCGACGTCAAGCTGACCATCAACCGGGACATCCAGTGGGCCGCCCAGCGGGCGATCACCGACCAGGTGGCCAACTCCGGCGCGGAGAAGGGCTACGTCGTGGTCCAGGACGTGAAGACCGGCCAGGTCCTCGCGATGGCCACCGCGCCCGGCTTCAACCCGAACGACCTGAGCCTGTCCAAGCAGGCCCAGCTGGGCAACCCGGCCCTGGTCGACGCGTACGAACCGGGCAGCACCGCCAAGCTGATGAGCCTGGCCGCCGTGCTGGACTCCGGCAAGGCCAACTGGGACACCAAGGTCACCGTGCCGAACCGGCTGGTGCGCGCCGGGCAGCAGTTCAAGGACGACGTCGAGCACGGCGACTGGTACCTGACCCTGGCCGGGGTGCTGGCCAAGTCCTCCAACATCGGCACCATCGAGGCGGTCGAGACCCTCGGCGACGGCAACCAGCTGCAGGCGAACAAGGTGCTGGACGGCTACATGCGCAAGTTCGGCGTCGCCCAGCCGACCGGCCTGAACTTCCCCGGGGAGACCGCGGGGATGCTCAAGAAGCCGGAGGACCTGGTCGCCTCGGAGAAGTACAACATCTCCTTCGGCCAGGGCCCGCTGCAGATGAACGCCCTCCAGGCCACCTCGGTCTACTCCACCATCGCCAACGGCGGGGTGCGGGTGGCGCCGAGCATCGTCCAGGGCGTCACCGGCCCGGACGGCAAGTACAGCCCGACGGCGGCGGGCGAGCAGACCCGGGTGGTCAGCCCGGAGACCGCCAAGACCCTCACGTCGATGCTGGAGTCGGTCGTCGACGACGAGCAGGGCACCGGCGGCAAGGCCGCCATCCCCGGCTACCGGGTCGCCGGGAAGACCGGCACCGCCAACCGGGGGGCCGCCGACGGCAAGGGCTACGACGGCTACACCGCCTCCTTCATCGGCTTCGCCCCCGCCGACGCCCCCCGGGTGACCGTCTCCTGCACCCTCCAGGGGCCGGTCAACGGCCACTTCGGCGGCCAGCTGTGCGGGCCGGTGTTCAAGCAGGTGATGGAGTTCACCCTGAAGACCCTGCAGGTCCCGCCGAGTGGCAGCCAGGCGCCCAACCTGCCCGTCGAGTGGAAGCCGTGAGCGAGGATGAGCGACGAGCGGGGCGGGCCGGACGACGGCGCGGCGAGGGGCCGGTTTGGCCCTGGACGCCCTTCGACGGATAGCCTTCCCGCCGTGCCGAAACCCGATCAAACCACCGTGAGTCCGCCCCGCCCGACCGGGAGCGCCGCTCTGCCGCTCGCCGAGCTGGCCCGCCGGCTGGGCCTGGCGCCCGTCGAGGGCGGTGCCGTGCGCGGCGTCACCCACGACTCCCGGGCGGTCCGCCCGGGCGACGTGTACGTGGCCTTCCCGGGCGCCAACCACCACGGCGCGGCCTTCTCGGCCAAGGCCGCGGAGGCCGGCGCGGTGGCCGTGCTCACCGACCCGGCCGGCGCCGAGCTGGCGGCCGGCACCGGCCTGCCGCTGCTGGTCGTGGACCGGCCGCGGGCCGTCATGGGCGAGCTCGCCGCCATCGTCTACGGCCGCCCCTCGGAGCGGCTGCTGATGATCGGGCTGACCGGCACCAACGGCAAGACCACCACCTCGTACCTGGTCGAGGGCGGCCTGCGCGGCGCCGGGCGCACCCCCGGCGTGATCGGCACCGTCGAGATGCGGGTCGGCGAGGAGCGGATCAAGAGCGAGCGCACCACCCCCGAGGCCACCGACCTGCACGCGATCCTCGGCGTGATGGCCGAGCGCGGCGCCGACGCGGTGACCATGGAGGTCTCCAGCCACGCGCTGGTCTTCGGCCGTACCGACGGCGTCGCGTACGACGTCGCGCTGTTCAACAACCTCACGCCGGAGCACCTCGACTTCCACCCGGACATGGAGGACTACTTCCAGGCGAAGGCCCGGCTCTTCCAGCCCGGCAAGTCCCGCCACGGCGTGGTCAACCTGGACGACGATTACGGCCGCCGGCTCGCCGCCGAGGCCAAGATCCCGGTGACGACCTTCTCCGCCGCCGGCGCCCCGGAGGCCGACTGGCGGGCCGTCGACGTCCAGCTCGGCCCGGTCGGCTCCACCTTCCGGGTGCTCGGCCCGGACGGCGCCGAGGCCGACGCCGCCGTGCCGCTGCCCGGCCCCTTCAACGTCGCCAACGCGCTCGCCGCGATCACCGCGCTGGTCGCCGCCGGGCTGCCGCTGGAGCGCGCCGTGGCCGGCGTGGCCGCCGTCCCCGGCGTGCCGGGCCGGCTGGAGCGGGTGGACGCCGGACAGCCGTTCGTGGCCGTCGTCGACTACGCGCACAAGCCGGACGCCCTGCGGGCCGTCCTCGGCTCGCTGCGCGAGGTCACCAAGGGCCGGCTGCACGTCGTCGTCGGCTGCGGCGGCGACCGCGACCCGCACAAGCGCGGCCCGATGGGCGACATCGCCGCCCGCCTCGCCGACACCGCCCTGCTGACCAGCGACAACCCGCGCAGCGAGGACCCGCTGGCGATCCTCGCCAGCATGCTGACCGGCGCCGCCGCGGTGCCCGAGGCCGAGCGCGGGGACGTCCTGGTCGTCCCCGACCGGGCCGAGGCGATCCTGCTCGCGGTCGCCCGCGCCCAGGCCGGGGACACCGTGCTGGTGGCCGGCAAGGGCCACGAGCTCGGCCAGTACGTACGAGACGAGATCCGCCCCTTCGACGACCGGGAGGTGCTGCGCGAGTCCATCGCGCGGACCACGGCCGCGCGGGGCGACCGAGGAGTAGAGCAGCAGTGATCGCACTGACCCTCGCCGAGGTGGCCGCCGCAGTCGGAGGCACCCTGGACGGCGCGGACCCGGACGTCCTGGTCACCGGCCCGGTCGAGGTCGACTCGCGGAAGGTGAGCCCCGGCGGCCTGTTCGCGGCCTTCGTCGGCGAGCACGTGGACGGCCACGCGTACGCGGCCACCGCGGTCGAGGCCGGCGCCGTCGCGGTGCTGGCCTCCCGCCCGGTCGGCGTGCCCGCCGTCCTGGTCGACAGTGTGGTGGAGGCGCTCGGCAGGCTGGCCCGTACCGTGGTCGCCCGCGCCGAGAGCACCGCCGTGGTCGCGCTGACCGGCTCGGCCGGCAAGACCAGCACCAAGGACCTGATCGCCCAGCTGCTGCAGCGCCACGGCGAGACCGTCTACCCGCCCGGCTCGCTCAACAACGAGATCGGCCACCCGATGACCGCGCTGCGGGTCGAGGCCGGCACCCGGCACCTGGTCATGGAGATGGGTGCCCGGCACAAGGGCGACATCGAGTACCTGACCTCGATCACCCCGCCCCGGATCGGCGTGGTGCTGAACGTCGGCACCGCCCACGTCGGCGAGTTCGGCTCCAAGGAGGCGATCGCCGAGGCCAAGGGCGAACTCGTCGAGGCGCTGCCCGTCGACGGGGCCGCGATCCTCAACGCGGACGACCGGCTGGTGCGCGCGATGGCCTCCCGCACCAAGGCGAAGGTGGTCCTGTTCGGGGAGTCCCCGGACGCCCACGTCCGGGCCACCGACGTTCGCCTGGACGCCACCGGACGGCCATCCTTCACGCTCACCACCCCAGCCGGTTCCGCGCCCGTGCAGCTGCGCCTGTACGGTGAGCACCACGTCTCGAACGCCCTCGCCGCCGCCGCGGTGGCGGTGGAGCTCGGGATGTCCGTCGACGACACCGCCGCAGCCCTGGGCGAGGCGGGTGCGCTGTCCCGCTGGCGCATGGAGGTCGTCGACCGGGCCGATGGTGTCACCGTCGTCAACGACGCCTACAACGCGAACCCCGACTCGATGCGGGCCGCGCTGCGGGCGCTGGTCTCGATCGGGGGGCGCGGCCCGGAGCGCCGCCGCACCTGGGCGGTGCTCGGCGAGATGCGGGAGCTCGGCGAGGAGAGCCTGGCCGAGCACGATGCCATCGGGCGGCTGGCCGTCCGGCTGGACGTCACCAAACTGGTGGCGGTCGGCGGACGCGAGGCGGCCTGCATGGAACTCGGCGCGAGGAACGAAGGTTCGTGGGGTGAGGAGTCGGTGCTGGTGTCCGACGCGGACGCGGCGGTCGAGTTGCTGCGCAGTCAGCTGCGGCCGGGGGATGTGGTCCTGGTGAAGGCGTCCCGTTCGGTGGGGCTGGAGAAGGTGGCCGAGGCGCTCCTGGCGGACGGTGCTGCCCGATGATGAAGCAGATCCTCATCTCCGGGATGATCGGCCTGATCCTCTCGCTGGTCGGCACGCCCGCCCTGATCAAGCTGCTCGCCCGGCAGGGCTACGGCCAGTACATCCGCGACGACGGGCCGAAGGCGCACCACAGCAAGAAGGGCACGCCCACCATGGGCGGCATCGCCTTCATCCTGGCGACCCTGATCGCGTACTTCGGCACCAAGGCGATAACGGGCGAGCCCCCGACCGCCTCCGGGCTGCTGGTGCTCTTCCTGACCACGGGCCTCGGCCTGGTCGGTTTCCTGGACGACTACATCAAGGTGGTCAAGCGCCGCTCGCTGGGCCTGCGGGCCAAGGCGAAGCTGGCCGGCCAGTCCATCGTCGGCCTCGTCTTCGCCATCCTGGCGCTGCAGTTCCACGACGACCGCGGGCTCAGCCCGGCCTCCCAGTCGCTGTCCTTCGTACGCGACTTCAAGTGGTCGATCGGCCCGGTGCTGTTCGTCATCTTCGCGTACTTCATGATCGCGGCGACCTCGAACGGCGTGAACCTGACGGACGGTCTGGACGGTCTCGCCACCGGCGCCTCGGTGATGGCCTTCGGTGCCTACACCTTCATCGGCGTCTGGGAGTACGGGCAGAGCTGCGCCTACTTCCTCTCCGCCACCAACGCCTGCTACGACGTCCGCGACCCGCTGGACCTCGCGGTGGTCGCCGCCGCTCTGATGGGCTCCTGCTTCGGCTTCCTGTGGTGGAACACCTCGCCCGCCAAGATCTTCATGGGTGACACCGGCTCGCTCGCCCTCGGCGGCGCCCTGGCCGGTCTGGCGATCTGCTCCCGCACCGAGCTGCTGCTGATCCTGCTCGGCGGCCTCTTCATGATCATCACGCTGTCGGTGATCATCCAGGTCGGCTCCTTCCGGATGACCGGCAAGCGCGTCTTCAAGATGGCGCCACTGCAGCACCACTTCGAACTCAAGGGCTGGAGCGAGGTCCTGGTCGTGGTCCGCTTCTGGATCATCCAGGGTCTGTGCGTGGCCGTCGGCCTCGGCCTCTTCTACGCGGGATACCGGACCGGATGACGAACCCTGACTTTGTGAACCTGCCCGTCGTGGTCGCCGGCCTCGGCGTCTCGGGCATCAGCGCCGCGCGCGTCCTGAACGGGCTCGGCGCCCGGGTCACCGTGGTCGACGGCGGCAGCGGGCCGGGCCTGGCGGCCCGGGCCGCCGAGCTGGAGGCGCAGGGCGTCGCCGTGCGCCTCGGCGACGGCGCCAGCCTGCCCGAGGGCACCGAACTGATCGTCACCTCGCCCGGCTGGGCGCCGGACAGCCCGCTGTTCGCCGCCGCCGAGGCGGCCGGGGTGCCGGTCTGGGGCGACGTCGAGCTCGCCTGGCGGCTGCGCAAGCCGCTGCCGGGCACCGGCGAGCCCGCCCCCTGGCTGGCCGTCACCGGCACCAACGGCAAGACCACCACCGTCCAGATGCTCGCCTCGATCCTCACCGCCGCCGGCCAGCGCACCGCCGCCGTCGGCAACGTCGGGGTCTCGGTGCTGGACGCGGTGCTCGCCGAGGAGCCGTACGACGTCCTCGCCGTCGAGCTCTCCAGCTACCAGCTGCACTGGGCGCCCTCGCTGCGCCCGTACTCGGCGGCGGTGCTCAACCTGGCGCCCGACCACCTCGACTGGCACGGCTCGATGGAGGCGTACGCCGCCGACAAGGGCCGGATCTACGAGGGCAACGTCGTCGCCTGCGTGTACAACCTGGCCGACCCGGCCACCGAGGCGCTGGTCATGGAGGCCGACGTCGAGGAGGGCTGCCGGGCGATCGGCTTCGGCCTCGGCGCGCCGAGCCCGTCGAACTTCGGCGTGGTGGACGGGCTGCTGGTGGACCGGGCCTTCGTCGAGGACCGGGCCAAGAACGCGGCCGAGCTGGGCGCCGTCGAGGACGTCAACCCGCCGGCCCCGCACAACATCGCCAACGCGCTCGCCGCGGCGGCGCTGGCCCGGGCGTACGGCGTCGAGCCGAAGGCCGTCCGCGAGGGCCTGCGGGCCTTCCGCCCGGACGCCCACCGGATCGCCGAGGTCGGCGTGGTCCGCGAGGTCACGTACATCGACGACTCCAAGGCCACCAACACCCACGCCGCGGCCGCCTCGCTGGCCGCCTACCGGCCGATCGTCTGGATCGCCGGGGGCCTGGCCAAGGGCGCGACCTTCGACGACCTGGTCCAGGGCGCGGCCGAGCGGCTGCGCGCGGTCGTGCTGATCGGCGAGGACCGGGCGCTGATCCGGGAGGCGCTGGAGCGACACGCTCCGGATGTGCCGGTGATCGAGGCGGCCGCGGGCCAGACTGGCGCGGTGGCGATGACCGAGGTGGTCCGCACGGCCGCGTCGCTCGCCCGATCAGGTGACACGGTGCTGCTGGCTCCGGCCTGCGCCTCGATGGACATGTTCACCAACTACGGCGAGCGCGGCGACCTGTTCGCCGCGGCCGTCCGGCAGCTGGCGGACTCCGGGGAGTAGGCCGAGAGGCCGCACCGGGGCGAGTGAGCCGCAGGGTCGGGTCCGGAGCGACCCGGAGGCGAACGAGCCGTACGAAGGGGAGAACGGTGGCGGGGCAGGGCAGGGCGGATTCCGGCATGGGGAAGCAGGACGCCGCCGAGCCGTGGCGAGTGATCTCCGCCACCACGACCAAGTACAAGTCGGCCGGTCCGCTGGCCCGCGTCCAGGCCCTCCGGGCCCGGGTGCGGTACTGGCTGGACCGGCCGCTCACGCCGTACCTGCTGGTCGTCGGCAGCACGCTGCTGCTGGTCGTGCTCGGGCTGATGATGGTCTTCTCGGCCTCGCAGATCCTCGCCCTGAACCAGCACCACGCCGCCCAGTACTACTTCCTCAAGCAGCTGGTCGCGGCCATCCTCGGCCTCGTCCTGCTGATCGGCTTCGCCTCCGTGCCCGTCGCGGTGCTGCGGGTGATCGTCTACCCGGTGATGATCGGGGTGATCGGCGCGCTCACCCTGGTCGCCGTGCCCGGCATCGGGGTGCGGATCAACGGCAACCAGAACTGGCTGGATTTCGGCTTCTTCCAGTTCCAGCCTTCCGAGTTCGCCAAGCTCGCGCTGGTGCTCTGGGGGGCCGACCTGCTCGCCCGCAAGCAGAAGGCGGGCACCCTGAACTCGTGGAAGCACCTGCTGGTGCCGCTGGTGCCGGGCGCCCTGCTGCTGCTCGCGCTGATCATGTTCGGCGGCGACATGGGCACCTCGATGATCCTGGTGGCCATGGTGTTCGCGCTGCTCTGGATGGTCGGCGCACCGCTGCGGCTGTTCGTGGCCACCCTCGGGGTGGCGGTGGTGGTCTGCACCGCCCTGGTCGTCACCGTCCCCCACCGGGCGGAGCGCCTCGGTTGCATCGGCGTCACCAAGCTCGACCCGGAGGGCGCCTGCTTCCAGGCCCTGCACGGCGTCTTCGCGTTCGCGAACGGCGGCGGCTTCGGTACCGGCCTGGGCGCCGGCGTGGAGAAATGGGGCCAGCTGCCCGAGGCGCACACCGACTTCATCTTCGCCGCGACCGGCGAGGAACTGGGCCTGGTGGGGACGCTGTCGGTGATCGGTCTCTTCGCGGCACTAGGCTACGCGGGTATCCGTGTGGCCATCGGCACGAAGGATCCCTTCGTCAGGTACGCCGCGGGAGCCGCCACCACCTGGATCATGGCGCAGGCCATGATCAACCTGGGGTCGGCGCTGGGACTGCTGCCCATCGCGGGCGTCCCGCTCCCGCTGTTCTCCTACGGCGGTTCCGCCATGCTGTCGGCCATGTCCGCGATCGGTGTGCTGCTGTGCCTGGCACGCAGCACCTCGGGCGCGAAGGCGGCCCTGGCCGCCCGGAGCAAGAACTCCCGGATCAGGAAGCGACTGGCCCGGGTGCTGCCACGACGACGAACCACAGCGCGCCCGGCCCCCGGGCCGGCACGCAGGGAGCGGTGAATTTCGGTGCATGTCGTACTCGCCGGCGGGGGGACCGCCGGTCACATCGAGCCGGCCATGGCCCTCGCGGACGCACTCCGCAGGCACGACCCGTCCATCGGGATCACCGCCCTGGGCACCGAGCGCGGTCTGGAGACCCGACTGGTACCCGAGCGCGGCTACCAGCTGGAGCTCATCCCGGCCGTTCCGCTGCCCCGCAAGCCCACCCCGGAGCTGATCACCGTCCCCGGCCGGCTGCGCGGCACCGTCCGGGCCGCTCAGGAGATCATCGAGCGGGTCAACGCGGACGCCGTGGTCGGCTTCGGCGGCTACGTCGCGATGCCCGCCTACCTGGCCGCCAAGCGGGCCGGCGTGCCGATCGTGGTGCACGAGGCGAACGCCCGCCCCGGGCTGGCGAACAAGATCGGCGCCCGCTACAGCGACTTCGTGGCCGTCTCCACGCCCGACAGCAAGCTGCGCGACTCCCGCTACATCGGCATCCCGCTGCGCCGGACCATCGCCACCCTGGACCGCAACGCGGCCCGCCCGGAGGCCCGGCAGTACTTCGGCCTCGACCAGCGGCTGCCGACCCTGCTGGTCTCCGGCGGCTCCCAGGGCGCGCGCCGGCTCAACGAGGTGGTCACCGCGATCGCTCCGCGGCTCCAGCAGTACGGCGTGCAGATCCTGCACGCGGTCGGCCCGAAGAACGAGCTGCCGCAGGTCGCGGACGTCCCCGGGATGCCGCCGTACCGCCCGGTGCCGTACCTGGACCGGATGGACCTCGCGTACGCGGCGGCCGACATGATGCTCTGCCGGGCCGGCGCCATGACGGTGGCCGAGCTGGCGGCCGTCGGCCTGCCCGCCGCCTTCGTGCCGCTGCCGATCGGCAACGGCGAGCAGCGGCTGAACGCCCAGCCGATGGTCAAGGCCGGCGGCGGCCTGCTGGTGGACGACGCCGAGCTGACCCCGGACTGGGTGCTGCAGAACGTGCTGCCGGTGCTCACCGACCCGCAGCGGCTGTGGGACATGAGCCGGGCGGCCGCCGAGTTCGGCCGCCGGGACGCCGACGACCTGCTGGTCGGCATGGTCTACGAGGCCATCCAGGCTCACCGCGGCGGTCGCCGCCGTGGCTGACGGCCGGCTCGCCGACCCTCTGGAGGAGGAGCTGGAGGGCGAGGAGTCCGCTCCCCGCCTCCGGCTCTCCCGGCGGGGCATCGTGGTGCTGAGCGTGTTCGGCGCCGCGGTGCTGGGCGGGCTGGCCTGGCTGGTGTTCCTCTCGTCGGTCCTGGACGTGCGCAGCGTCGCCGTCCAGGGCACGAGCGACGACAAACTGACGGGCCCGCAGGTCCGCGACGTGATCGGCGGGCTCGGGCACGGCCCGCTGGCCCGGGTGGACCTGGACGACGTCCGGCGCCGGGTGGAGGCGATCCCCCGGGTGGCGAAGGCCGAGGTGTGGCGCGGCTGGCCGCACACCCTGCAGGTGAAGGTCGTCGAGCGCAAGGCGGTGGCCGCCGTCAAGGGGGATGACGGCCAGTTCACCCAGGTGGATGCCGCGGGCGTGAGCTTCACCACCGAGGCGGCTCCGCCGGAGGGCGTGCCGGTGGTGGAACTGCGGCTCAGTCAGCAGGCGAATGACGTGGACGGCGTGATTTCCCGTCCGCAGTTGGTGCAGGGCGCGGTGGCGGTGGCCGCCGGGCTCCCGCCGGAGGTCGCCAAGCGGGCCGGAGCGGTGCTTGTGCATTCGTACGACGACATCGAGCTGCAGCTCAGCGGGGGTGCGACGGTGCGCTGGGGGAGTCCGGAGCAGAACGACCGCAAGGCCCGGGTGCTGGTGGCGCTGATGAATCAGAAGGGTACGAACTTCGATGTGACCGCACCGGAGGCGCCGGCGGTGTCGGGATGATCCGGTAGGTTCTGTGCCTGAGGGAGGGGTTGACGCCTCGAAGTGTCGGCCCGACCCTTGGTGGTCACCCCGGTTTCATATGCCGGCCGATGATCACATAGGCTCAAAAGAAAAAGGGAAGCTCGGCGTGTTCGTTGAAACGCGTGCCCGGGGCGACCTAGTGTCCTGTGTCACCAGACTGTGCCCTTTGGTGATGTGACGGAGGCACAGGACTAACCCTAAAGGTCAAGTTTAGGGTTGGGGTCGGCGGTCGGCATTTCGGACATTCAGTCAGAAACCAGGCTCCCTACCCATCGACATCCGTCGGAACGGACCCTCGCCGGGCCGGGCCGACCCGGAAATTCGAGGCGAGAGGCCTTCGACGTGGCAGCACCGCAGAACTACCTCGCAGTCATCAAGGTCGTCGGAATCGGCGGCGGTGGTGTCAACGCCATCAACCGGATGATCGAGGTCGGTCTCAAGGGCGTCGAGTTCATCGCGATCAACACCGATGCGCAGGCCCTCCTCATGAGCGACGCCGACGTCAAGCTCGATGTGGGCCGTGAACTCACCCGGGGCCTCGGCGCCGGCGCCAACCCCGAGGTGGGCCGCAAGGCCGCCGAGGACCACCGCGAGGAGATCGAGGAGGTCCTCAAGGGGGCCGACATGGTCTTCGTGACCGCCGGTGAAGGCGGTGGCACGGGCACGGGCGGCGCGCCCGTCGTCGCCAACATCGCGCGCTCGCTGGGCGCCCTGACCATCGGCGTGGTCACCCGCCCCTTCACCTTCGAGGGCCGGCGCCGGGCCAACCAGGCCGAGGACGGCATCGCGAGCCTGCGCGAAGAGGTCGACACCCTCATCGTGATCCCCAACGACCGGCTGCTGTCCATCTCGGACCGCCAGGTCAGCGTGCTCGACGCGTTCCGCTCGGCCGACCAGGTCCTGCTCTCCGGTGTCCAGGGCATCACCGACCTGATCACCACCCCGGGCCTGATCAACCTCGACTTCGCCGACGTCAAGTCCGTCATGTCGGACGCCGGCTCGGCGCTCATGGGCATCGGCTCGGCCCGCGGCGAGGACCGCGCCAAGGCCGCCGCCGTGATGGCGATCTCCTCGCCGCTGCTGGAAGCCTCGATCGACGGCGCCCGCGGCGTGCTGCTCTCGATTTCGGGCGGCTCCGACCTCGGTCTGTTCGAGATCAACGAGTCGGCCCAGCTGGTCAGCGAGGCCGCCCACCCCGAGGCCAACATCATCTTCGGTGCGGTCATCGACGACGCGCTCGGCGACGAGGTCCGGGTCACCGTCATCGCGGCCGGCTTCGACGGCGGGCAGCCGCCGGCGATCGTCCGCGACCCGGTGGTCAAGTCGACCGCCCCGGAGCGCCCGGCCACCCCGCCGGCCTCCCCGGACCGCCCGGCCGGCCGGCCCTCGTACGGGAGCATCGGCTCGGTGACCTCCCGTTCGGAGACGGAGACCCCGGCCGCCGCGCCGAGCCGGTCGACCGAGAGCTCGGCCACCACGACCGCCGCCGCCCCGGTGCCGCCGCAGGTGCAGCCGGCCCGCCAGCCCTTCGTGGAGAGCCCGGCGGAGGAGCTCGACGTCCCGGACTTCCTTAAGTGATCGATCACGCAGTACATGCGGGTGCTCACTTCGCCTTCACCGACCGGTGGGGCGGGGTGAGCACTTCGCCGTACGGGGAGCTCAACCTCGGCGGTGCGGTGGGGGACGACCCGGAGGCCGTCCGGGAGAACCGGGCGCTCGCCGCCCGGGAGCTGGGACTCGAACCGGCCGACGTGGTGTGGATGAACCAGGTGCACGGCGCCGAGGTCGCCGTGGTGACGGAGCGCCAGCCGCTGGGGCAGGCCCCGACGGTGGACGCAGTGGTCACCGACCGACCGCTCGCGCTGGCGGTGCTGACCGCCGACTGCACGCCGGTACTGCTGGCCGACCCGGTGGCGGGCGTGGTGGGCGCGGCCCACGCGGGCCGGCCCGGGCTGGCGGCCGGGGTGGTGCCCGCGGTCGTCCGGGCGATGGTCGACCTGGGCGCCGAGCCCGGACGGATCGTCGCCGCCGTCGGGCCCGCCGTCTGCGGCAGCTGCTACGAGGTGCCCGCCGAACTGCGCGCCGAGGTGGCCGCCGTGGTGCCGGCGGCGTTCGCCGAGACCTCCTGGGGGACGCCGGCCCTGGACGTGCCGGAGGGAGTCGCGGCCCAGCTGGCCGCGGCGGGGGTCAGCGAACCGATGAGATCACCGGTCTGCACCCTCGAATCCGCCGATCACTACTCCTATCGCCGCGAGCAGCGCACCGGCCGGCTCGCGAGCTACGTCTGGTTGGGCTCTGATCACTGATGACGAACGACATCTTCGGAACGTTCCCCGGCCGGACCGCCGGCGTTCCCGACCGGAGTTGGCTGGACGCGCTGACCGAGGGCCAGCGGGCCAGGTACGAGGAGCTCGGGACCAACCTCGACGTGGTCGAGCGCCGGATCGCGGACGCCTGTGCGGCCGCCGGGCGCGCGCGGGACGAGGTCACCCTGATCGTCGTCACCAAGACCTACCCCGCCGAGGACAGCGCGCTGCTGGCCGGGCTGGGGGTGACGGACGTCGCGGAGAACCGCGACCAGGACGCCGCGCCCAAGGCGGAGCAGTGCAGAAACCTTCCTCTTGACTGGCACTTCGTCGGACAGCTGCAGACCAACAAGGTCCGCTCGGTCGTCCGGTACGCGAACCACGTGCACTCGGTGGACCGGCTGCGGCTGGTCGAGTCGCTCTCCGCGGCGGTGCTCAAGTCGGAGCGCCCGGAACTGGGTTGCCTGGTGCAGGTGGCGCTGGACAAGGAGCACGGCGAGGGCGAGCACCGCGCCGGGGTCGCGCCGGAGGACGTCGAGCGCATGGCCGACGCGATCGCCGACACGCCCGGGCTGCGACTCGACGGTGTGATGACCGTCGCTCCGCTCGCCGGTCCGCTGGCCGGCGACCCGGCCCGGGCCTTCGATCGGCTGGCGGAAATCGCAAGCGCCGTACGGGCGGCCCATCCTGCTGCCACCATGGTCTCCGCAGGGATGAGCGGCGACCTTGAGCAGGCGATTGCCGCCGGGGCGACACATGTGCGCGTCGGAACGGCGGTACTCGGAGTGAGGTCACCCCTCAGGTAACGTCACCGGGTAAGTAGATCAGACTGCAGGACAAAATAGGACAGAATCTAGCAGCTCCCAGGAGCGCTAGCGAACCGTGGATCGCAGCTCCGCGGCCCCCACTCCATGAACCCTGACAGGCCGTCGGCCTGACGCGCCGTCGTGGGGGGACCGCGGAATCCGCAGGCAGGGCCGTACGGCCTGACCGCCGGGACGGTCTGCACGGAGCGAGCGGAGCGAGCGACCATCGGAAGGTGCGCGCTCCGCGAGGCAGCCACCGAGCGTCAGCGAGGTGGCCATGAGCGGAGGAGACAGGAGCATGGCCGGCGCAATGCGCAAGATGGCGGTCTACCTCGGCCTCGTGGAGGACGAGACGTACGACGGCCAGGGGTACGACCCCGACGACGACTACGACGCGGACCCCGAGCCGATCCGGACCGGCCAGCGGACCGAGGACATTCCCCGGCCGGCCGCCCCGGCCGCCGCCGCGCCCGCCCCGGTCTCCTCGATCACTCCGCAGCCGGTGCCGGCGGCGGTGCCGATCCGGCAGGAGACCCCGAGGATGGCCCCCGTGTCGTCCATCACACCCGAACGCCGCCACAACCTGGAGAAGAGCGCCCCGGTGATCATGCCCAAGGTAGTGAACGAACGAGAGCCCTACCGCATCACCACGCTGCACCCCCGGACCTACAACGAGGCCCGTACCATCGGGGAACAGTTCCGTGGCGGTACCCCCGTGATCATGAATCTGACCGAGATGGACGACACCGACGCGAAGCGGCTCGTAGACTTCGCCGCTGGACTCGTCTTCGGTCTGCACGGCAGTATCGAGCGCGTGACACAGAAGGTGTTCCTGCTGTCGCCTGCTAACGTCGATGTCACGGCGGAGGACAAGGCTCGGATCGCCGAGGGTGGGTTCTTCAACCAGAGCTGACCCGGCCACGACTTTACGTGTGGATCTGATCAACAGTGGTTGGCGACAGGTGACGAGCGGTGGGCCCCAGGGCCCGGGACCGGGGAGAGGGAAACGCGATGGACATCGTGTGGGCGGTGCTCTACTACGCCCTGACCGTCTTCCTGGTGTTCCTGCTCGTACGGCTGGTCATGGACTGGGTCTTCCAGTTCGCGCGTTCGTGGCGGCCCGGCAAGGCCATGGTCCTGGTCCTGGAGGCCACGTACACTGTCACGGATCCGCCGCTCAAGCTTCTTCGGCGGCTCATTCCGCCGTTGCGTTTCGGGGGCGTGGCGCTCGACCTGTCCTTCTTCGTACTGATGATCATTGTGTATGTCCTGATCTCGCTTGTGCACCCCTAGTCGTAGGTGAGCGATGCGACAGGATGCCGGTGTGCCGACGATCACGTTGAGGTGAAGAGATGCCATTGACCCCCGAGGACGTTCGGAACAAGCAGTTCACGACCGTCCGCCTGCGTGAAGGCTATGACGAGGACGAGGTCGATGCCTTCCTCGACGAGGTCGAGGCGGAGCTGACCCGCCTCCTACGGGAGAACGAGGACCTGCGCGCCAAGCTGGCCGCCGCGACTCGTGCCGCCGCGCAGAACCAGGCCAACCTGCGCAAGGAACCGCAGCAGGACGCCCCCCGTCAGGGCGGCGCCCCGGTTCCGGCCGCCATATCCGGCCCGCCGGTCCCCGGCCAGCAGGGCCCGGGCGGCCCGCAGCAGATGGGCCACGGTGGTCCGCAGCAGATGGGTCCGGGTGGTCCGCAGCAGATGGGCCCCGGCGGCCCGCAGCAGCAGATGGGCAACCAGCCCCTCGGCCTGCCCGCCGGCTCCGCGCCGCAGCTCCCGGCCGGCGGCCCGCAGCAGCAGATGAACCAGACCATGGGCGGGCAGCAGCAGCTGGTCCAGCCGATGGGCGGTCAGATGCTGCAGCCCATGGGCGGCCCCGGTGGCCCGCAGCCGATGGGCAACCCGATGGGCCAGGGCATGGGCCAGCAGCAGATGCAGCAGATGGGTGGCCCGATGGGCGGCCCGCAGCAGATGGGCGGCCCCATGGGCGGCCCGATGCAGCAGCAGGGCCCCGGTGGCGACAGCGCCGCCCGCGTGCTCGCGCTCGCCCAGCAGACCGCCGACCAGGCGATCTCCGAGGCCCGTTCCGAGGCCAACAAGATCGTCGGCGAGGCGCGCAGCCGGGCCGAGGGCCTGGAGCGCGACGCCCGTGCCAAGGCCGACGCCCTGGAGCGGGACGCGCAGGAGAAGCACCGCGTCGCGATGGGGTCGCTGGAGTCCGCGCGGGCCACGCTGGAGCGCAAGGTCGAGGACCTGCGGGCGTTCGAGCGTGAGTACCGCACGCGTCTGAAGTCGTACCTGGAGACCCAGCTGCGTCAGCTGGAGTCGCAGGCCGACGACTCGCTCGCGCCGCCGCGGATCCCCGCCACCGCGTCGCTGCCGCCGGCGGCCTCGTCGATGGCGCCGGCCGGTGCCGGGGCGATGACCTCCGGTGCACCGTCCTTCGGTGGGAACCAGCCGTCGTTCGGGGGCAGCTCGCCGTCGTTCGGTGGGCAGAGCTCCTTCGGCGGGAACTCGCCGGCGCCGAGCTTCGGCGGGCAGCAGAACGGCGGCAACAGCGGGGCTCCGCAGATGCAGCCGGCCGGGATGACCCAGCCGATGGCGGCGGTCCGTCCGCAGCCGCCGCAGCCGATGCAGCAGGCTCCGGCGCCGATGCGGGGCTTCCTGATCGACGAGGACGGCGACAACTGAGGTTGTAGTACGGCCTTTTGAGGGCGTCCCCTCTCTGACCTTCGGGTTGGGGAGGGGACGCCTTTTTGGTGTGCTCGGAGGTGGGGCCGGATGGGGGTGGGGGGCGGGAGGGGAAGAGGACGGGGAAATGCGGAACCGCCGCCCGGCTGGGGAGCTGGGCGGCGGTTCGCGGGGTACTGGTCAGGCCTTGCGGAGTTGGAAGGTGAGGCCGAGGGAGTCGTCGGTGAAGGCTTCGGAGGTCCAGTCGGCTGCGCCGGCGGCGAAGTCGGTGGCGAGGACCTCCTCGGCGACGAGGGGGCCGTGTTCGGCGATGGCCTCGGCGGTCTCCTCCGAGGTGGCGCGCCAGCGGAGGACGATGCGGTCGGCGACGTCCAGGCCGGAGTTCTTGCGGGCCTCCTGGATCTGGCGGATGGCGTCGCGGGCGACGCCGAGGCGCTTGAGCTCCGGGGTGATGGCCAGGTCGAGGGCGACGGTGGCGCCGGACTCGTTGGCGACGGCCCAGCCCTCGCGCGGGGTCTCGGTGATGATCACCTCGTCGGGAGAGAGGGTGATCGTCTCGCCGTCGAGGTCGACGCTGGTCTCACCGGTGGCGCGCAGGTCGGCGGCGAGCCGGGCGGCGTCCGCGGCGGCGACCACCTTGGCGACGTCCTGGACGCCCTTGCCGAAGCGCTTGCCCAGCGCACGGAAGTTGGCCTTGGCGGTGGTGTCGACCAGCGATCCGCCGACCTCGGCCAGGGATTCGAGGGCGGCCACGTTGAGCTCCTCGGCGATCTGCGCGCGCAGGTCGGCGGGCAGCTCCTCCCAGCCCTGGGCGGCGACCAGCGCGCGGGAGAGCGGCTGGCGGGTCTTCACACCGGACTCGGCGCGGGTGGCCCGGCCCAGCTCGACCAGGCGGCGGACCAGCGCCATGTGCTTGGAGAGCTCGGTGTCGATCAGGGCCTCGTCGGCCTCCGGCCAGGCGGCCAGGTGGACCGAGGCCGGGGCGTCCGGGACGACCGGGACGACCAGGTCCTGCCAGACCCGCTCGGTGATGAACGGGGTCATCGGGGCCATCAGGCGGGTGACCGTCTCCAGAGCCTCGTGCAGGGTGGCGAGCGCGGCGGCGTCGCCCTGCCAGAAGCGGCGGCGGCCGCGGCGGACGTACCAGTTGGACAGGTCGTCGACGAAGCCGGAGAGCAGCTTGCCGGCGCGCTGGGTGTCGTACGCCTCGAAGGCGGCGTCGACCTCGCGGACCAGGGTGTTCAGCTCGGAGAGCACCCAGCGGTCCAGCTGCGGGCGGTCGGCCGGGGCCGGGTCGCTCGCGGAGGGCGCCCAGTTCGAGGTGCGGGCGTACAGGGCCTGGAAGGCGACGGTGTTCCAGTAGGTGAGGAGGGTCTTGCGGACCACCTCCTGGATGGTGCCGTGTCCGACCCGGCGGGCCGACCAGGGCGAGCCGCCGGCCGCCATGAACCAGCGGACGGCGTCGGCGCCGTGCTGGTCCATCAGCGGGATCGGCTGCAGGATGTTGCCCAGGTGCTTGGACATCTTGCGGCCGTCCTCGGCCAGGATGTGGCCCAGGCAGACGACGTTCTCGTAGCTGTTCTTGTCGAAGACGAGGGTGCCGACCGCCATCAGCGTGTAGAACCAGCCGCGGGTCTGGTCGATCGCCTCGGAGATGAACTGCGCCGGGTAGCGCTTCTCGAACAGCTCCTTGTTCTGGTACGGGTAGCCGTACTGGGCGAAGGGCATCGAGCCCGAGTCGTACCAGGCGTCGATCACCTCGGGCACGCGGGTGGCGGTGCCGCCGCAGTCGCGGCAGGCGAAGGTCACCTCGTCGATGTACGGGCGGTGCGGGTCGAGGCCGCTCTGGTCGGTACCGGTGAGCTCGGACAGCTCGGCCAGCGAGCCGACGCAGGTGAGGTGGCCCTCCTCGCAGCGCCAGATCGGCAGCGGGGTGCCCCAGTAGCGGTTGCGGCTGAGCGCCCAGTCGATGTTGTTGTTCAGCCAGTCGCCGAAGCGGCCGTGCTTGACCGTCTCCGGGAACCAGTTGGTGGCCTCGTTCTCGCGGATCAGCGCGTCCTTGACGGCGGTGGTCCGGATGTACCAGGACGGCTGCGCGTAGTAGAGCAGCGCGGTGTGGCAGCGCCAGCAGTGCGGGTAGCTGTGCTCGTACGGCAGGTGGCGGAAGAGCAGGCCGCGCTCCTTGAGGTCCGCGACCAGGGCCTCGTCGGCCTTCTTGAAGAACTGGCCGCCGACCAGGGGGACTTCGGGGGCGAAGGTGCCGTCGGCGAGCACCGGGTTGACCACCGGCAGGCCGTACTTGCGGCAGGTCGCGAGGTCGTCCGCGCCGAAGGCGGGGGACTGGTGGACGATGCCGGTGCCGTCCTCGGTGGTGACGTAGTCGGCGTTGAGGACGTAGTGCGCGTTCTCGATCTCGACCAGGTCGAACGGGCGCTGGTAGGCCCAGCGCTCCATCTCGGCGCCGGTGAAGGACTCGCCGGTGGTCTCCCAGCCCTCGCCGAGGGCCTTGGCGACCAGCGGCTCGGCGACGACCAGCTTCTCGGTGCCGTCGGTGGCCACCACGTAGGTGACCTCGGGGTGGACGGCGGCGGCGGTGTTGGAGACCAGGGTCCACGGGGTGGTGGTCCAGACCAGCAGGGCGGCCTGGCCGGCCAGCGGGCCGCTGGTCAGCGGGAAGCGGACGAAGACCGAGGGGTCGACGACGGTCTCGTAGCCCTGGGCCAGCTCGTGGTCGGACAGGCCGGTGCCGCAGCGCGGGCACCAGGGGGCGACCCGGTGGTCCTGGACCAGCAGGCCCTTGTCGAAGATCTGCTTGAGCGACCACCAGACGGACTGGACGTAGGACGGGTCCATCGTCCGGTAGGCCTCGTCCAGGTCGACCCAGTACCCCATGCGGGTGGTCAGCTCGGCGAAGGCGTCGGTGTGGCGGGTCACCGAGTCACGGCACTTGGCGTTGAACTCGGCGATGCCGTACGCCTCGATGTCCTGCTTGCCGGAGAAGCCCAGCTCCTTCTCGACGGCGAGCTCCACCGGGAGGCCGTGGCAGTCCCAGCCGGCCTTGCGGGCGACGTGGTAGCCCTTCATGGTCCGGAAGCGGGGGAAGACGTCCTTGAAGACGCGGGCCTCGATGTGGTGGGCGCCCGGCATGCCGTTGGCGGTCGGCGGGCCCTCGTAGAACACCCACTCGGGGCGGCCCTCGGACTGCTCCAGGCTGCGCTGGAAGATCTTGTTGTCCTGCCAGAAGGAGAGGATCTGGTGTTCGAGGGCGGGGAGGTCCACCTGTGCGGGGACGGAGTTATAGGTGGTCATCGCGGGCGTCTACCTCCGGCGGATGCTGGGACTGGATCCTCCGGAGGGACGAGACGGCCGGGCCGCCCCGCGGTACCACCCTCCTTGGCCGCGGTGCTGCGTTCGCGGCCCTCTTGTTTGGGCTTGCTGCCGGGTCTAGTGGGCCGCTGCGGGCTTCGCGGCGGCCGTTCTTCCGGCGGCTCCGGGGTGATCTTCCCGCCGTGCACACCCCCGGGCTCGCACCGTCCCCGGGTCGCTGGTGGCTGCGTACGTCGGTACTCGTCCCATCTGCGCCTTGCAGGGCCAGTGTATCGGCCGGGCGAGTCGGTTTGTCCAAACCGTTTCGGGCGGGCGGGCGCCCGGGGGTGCGGCGGGGCTGGTCAGGCGGTGGTTAGGCGGGGGCGATCTGGGCACAACCCTCTCAGCGTGCGGGGCGTGGTGGTTGGGGCGGCTGCCTGGGTGGGATCACTGTGAGGCGTCGGTATGTCATGTTGTGACCGGTTTTGATCGGGATTATCGTTCCGGCACTGGAAGCCGCCGGGAACCGGCGGCTCGATTCGTTCGTAGATGGGGTCGAAGCCATGGCTGAGAAGGGAACCGGCGCGGGTACCGCCACCAAGCGGGCACGCAAGGCCGTGGCGGTCGATCCAGGGGAGGGGACCGTGACCACTACCGCACCGAAGACCAGCACCGACACCGTCACCGTGCCGCGAGGGGCCGAGTCCGTGGACCCGGCCACGCTGCCGGTCCGGCCGGGCGAGGACCCGTGGACCACCGAGGAGGTCCACGAGCTGCACAACGAGCTGATCAGCGAGCTGGACCGGCTGCAGAACGAGATCGACGCCGCCGAGGCGGCCATCTCGGGCCTGATGCGCGACTCCAACGACGGAGCCGGTGACGACCAGGTCGACGCCGGTACGAAGAACATCTCGCGGGAGAGCGAGCTGGCGCTCGCCAACAACGCCCGGGACAGCCTCGCCCAGACCGAGCGGGCCCTGGCCCGGCTGGAGGGCGTCGGCTTCGGGACCTGCGAGTCCTGCGGGCAGGCCATCGGCAAGGCCCGGATGCAGGCGTTCCCCCGGGCGACGCTCTGCGTCCAGTGCAAGGCCAAGCAGGAACGCCGCTGAACCGGGCGACCGGAGCGACGCGGGGGGTCGGGCTTGCCGTACGCTCGACCCCGTAACGTCGCCTGACCCGTCCACAACGCTCGTGGACGCGTCCAGGGCGTCACCGGCCCACCACCCTCCCCCTCCTACGGCCGGGGGAGCTCCATCGGCAGCGGAGCGGATCATCAGTACGCAAGGTTCCCCCCAGACCCGGGACGACGCCGTCCCGTCCACCGCCGATGCCGTGGAGGTGCTTGTGGCCGAGCCGACCGAGGCGGCGCCCGTGGACGAACCGACGGCCGCGCAGAAGCCCAAGGGCCCGCGGCGGGTCGGGGTGCTGCTGGTGGTCGCGGTGCTGGCCTTCCTGATCGACCTGGGCAGCAAGCTGCTGGTCGTCGCCCGGCTGGAGAACCACTCGGCGATCAAGGTCATCGGGGACGTCGTCACCTTCCAGGTGATCCGCAACTCCGGCGCGGCCTTCGGAATGGGGCAGGCGCTGACCGTCGTCTTCACGATGATCGCCTCGGCCGTCATCGTGGTGATCTGGCGGATCGCCCGCCGGCTGTACAGCCTGCCGTGGGCGATCGCGCTCGGCCTGCTGCTCGGCGGGGCGCTCGGCAACCTCACCGACCGGCTCTTCCGCTGGCCCGGGGTCTTCCGCGGGCACGTGGTGGACTTCATCTCCGTCCAGCACTTCGCCGTCTTCAACCTCGCCGACTCGGCGATCGTCTGCGGCGGGATCCTGGTCGTGCTGCTCTCCTTCCGGGGCAGCAACCCGGACGGGACCGTGCACCAGCAGGACGGCAAGGCGGAGTAGCACCGTCCTGCGGGGGCGCGTCGGGGAGTGCGGCGCGGTTCGGTGCGGTTCGGCGGGGCGGGCCGGGGAGTGCGGCGCGCGGGGGAGGCCCGGGTGTCCGGCATACTCGTACGGGTGAGTACCGCAGCGCAGATCCGCAGCCTCCCCGTTCCCGACGGCCTGGAGGGCGAGCGCCTCGACGCCGCCCTGGCCCGGATGTTCGGCTTCTCCCGGACCAAGGCCGCCGAGCTGGCCGCCGACGGCAAGGTGACGCTCGACGGCGCCGTGGCCGGCAAGTCGGACCGGGTGACCGCCGGCTCCTGGCTGGAGGTCGAGATCCCCGCCCCCGCCGCCCCGGTGCGGATCGTCGCCGAGCCGGTCGAGGGCATGCGGATCGTCCACGACGACGAGGACATCGTGCTGATCGACAAGCCGGTCGGCGTCGCCGCGCACCCCAGCCCCGGCTGGACCGGCCCCACCGTGATCGGCGGGCTCGCCGCGGCCGGCTACCGGATCTCCACCTCGGGCGCGGCCGAGCGGCAGGGCATCGTGCACCGGCTGGACGTCGGCACCTCGGGGCTGATGGTCGTCGCCAAGTCCGAGCGCGCGTACACCGACCTCAAGCGGCAGTTCCACGACCGGGTGACCGACAAGCGCTACCACACGCTGGTGCAGGGCCACCCGGACCCGATGAGCGGCACCGTGGACGCGCCGATCGGGCGCCACCCCAGCTCGGACTGGAAGTGGGCGGTGACCCAGGAGGGCAAGCCGTCCGTCACCCACTACGACCTGATCGAGGCGTACCGGGCCGCGTCGCTGCTGGCGATCAAGCTGGAGACCGGGCGCACCCACCAGATCCGCGTCCACATGTCCGCGCTGCGGCACCCCTGCGTGGGGGACCTGACGTACGGCGCCGACCCGACGCTGGCCAAGCGGCTCGGGCTGACCCGGCAGTGGCTGCACGCGGTGTCGCTCGGCTTCGAGCACCCGGCGGACGGGCAGTGGGTCGAGTTCTCCAGCGAGTACCCGGCGGACCTGCAGAAGGCGCTGGACGTGATCGCGGCGGAGAGCTGACGGTGAGCGGCGGGGTGGGTGCCGGGGTGGGCGTCACTCTTCGGGTCGCCGAGGGGGAGGCGGACCTGGCGCTGGTGCGGGCCGTTCGGCGTGAGGTGTTCGTCGTCGAGCAGAACGTGCCGGAGGAGCTGGAGTACGACGAGTACGACCGGACCTCGGTGCACCTGCTGGCGGTGGGGGCCGACGGCGGCGGCCTGGGCACCGGGCGGTTGATCTTCGGCGAGCAGGCGCGGGAGCTGACCGGGGGTGTCGACGGGCGGGTTCTGCTCGGGCGGCTCGCGGTGCTGCCGGCGGCCCGCGGGACCGGGCTGGGTGCGGAGCTCGTGCGGGCGATCGAGGCCGCGGGGGTCGAGCGCGGGGGCTCGGAGATGGAGTTGCACGCGCAGGTGCAGGCGCTCGGGTTCTACGAGCGGCTGGGGTACGTGGCGGAGGGGCCGGTGTACGAGGATGCGGGGATACCGCATCGGACGATGACGCGGAAGCTGTGAGCGTCAGGGGGCCGTGGGGCTGACCTTCGGGGTCGGGTTCCGGTGGTCGCCTTCCGCTTCGCGCAGTTCCCCGCGCCCCTGATGGGGCGCGGGGAACTCGTGTTTCGGGGGGAGGGGGCGCGGGGTCAGGGGTCGGTGGTGCGGAGGCGGGGGAGGGCGTGGGGGTGTTCGTCGCGTAGGTGGGCGATGAGCTGTTCGCGGATGTCGAAGCGGAGTCGGGCGGCGTCGTCGGGGGTGCGGGCGGTCATGGTGGCGCGGACGACGATGGTGCTGGGGGTGGTGTCGGTGACCTGGAGGGCCCATTCGGCGCCGTCCCAGAGCGGGTGCCGGTCGAGGTGGGCGCGCAGGGTGGCGCGCAGCTCGTCGACCCGGGTGGTGTGGTCGAGGTGGAGCAGGACGGCGGCGAGCAGGCCCGGGTCGCGGCGGGTCCAGTTCTCGAAGGGCTTGTTGACGAAGTAGGAGACCGGGACGATCAGTCGGCGGTGGTCCCAGAGCCGGACCACCAGGTAGGAGAGGGTGATCTCCTCGACGGTGCCCTGCTGGCCGTCCACCACCACGGTGTCGCCGATCCGGACGGTGTCGCCGAAGGCGATCTGCAGGCCGGCGAAGAAGTTGCCGAGGGTGCTCTGGGCGGCGATGCCGGCCACGATGCCGATGATGCCGGCGGAGGCGAGCAGGCCGGCGCCGACGGAGCGCATCGCGGAGAAGGTCAACAGCATCACGGCGACGGTGACCACGACGATGACCGCGCTGGCCACCCGGCGCAGCATGCTGATCTGGGTGTGGACCCGCTGGCGCCGGGCCGGGTCGTCGATCCGGGTCTCGTAGCGGCTGAGCAGGGCCTCCAGGACGGCGGCGACCACGCGGACGGTGAGCCAGCCGAGCGAGGCGAGCAGGAGGAGCAGGAGCAGGTGGTGCGCGCCCTCGTCCCGGCGCAGGTGGAAGATCCGCTGGAGCGGGCGGGTGGCGAGCAGCAGGGCAGCGACGACGGCGAGTTGGAGCGGGATCCGGCAGCGCCGGAGCAGTGGCCAGAGCGGGGCGTCGGGGTGGCGGGCGGCGGCGCGTTGGAGGGACTGGTCGACGATCCAGCCGATCGCCAGGGTGGCGGCGACGGTGGCGAGCAGCGTGATCAGCGGCCGGAGCATGGGCCGTACGATACGCGGGCAGAGTGGAGTGAAACGGGCAAAAGGGTGCGACCGCGTTCGTGGTGGCTTCGGGGTGGCTTTATCGGGTGCCTACCCGGACGGCGGATACGATCAGCGGCCATGGAGTTCGGTGGGGCATGGCGTCGGTGGCGCGGCCGGGGTACGACGGTCGGGCGCAGGCTGCTGGCGGGTGCGGTGGCCCTGGTGGCGGTGGCCGGGGTCGGTACGGCGGCGGTGGCGTCCGGCGGTGAGCAGACGGTCCGTGAGGAGGACCGTTTCCTCAGCATGCCGGAGACGCCCGGCAGCGCTGAGCAGATCCAGCTGGACACCTCGTTCTTCACCACCGGCAGCAGCCCCCGACCGGCGGTGCTGCTCGCGCACGGCTTCGGCGGCTCCAAGGAGGGCGAGCGCGAGCGGGCCGAGCAGCTCGCCCGGCAGGGGTACGCGGTGCTGACCTGGTCGGCGCGCGGGTTCGGGCGTTCGGGCGGCAAGATCGGCCTCAACGCGCCCGACCGCGAGGTCCAGGACGTCCGGCACCTGGTGGACTGGCTGGCCCAGCGGCCCGAGGTGCAGCTGGACGGGCCCGGCGACCCGAAGGTCGGCATCACCGGCGCCTCGTACGGCGGGGCGGTCTCGCTGCTGGCTTCCGCGGCCGACCGCCGGATCGACGCGGTGGCCACCCAGATCACCTGGTGGAACCTGGCCGACGCGCTGTTCCCGCAGGGCGTGCAGGGCTCGGGCGCGGCGGACGGCGTGTTCAAGAAGCTGTGGGCCGGGATCTTCTTCACCACGGGCTCGGTGGCCCCCGGTCCGGCGGGCGGTCTCGGGCCGTCCGGCGGTGCGCCGCGGGCGGGCGGTGACGCGAAGCCGGTGGAGGACGGGCAGGCCGGGTGCGGGCGGTTCCTGGAGTCGCTGTGTCAGATGTACGACCGGGTCGCCACCGCGGGGCACGCCGATCCGGAGGCCGTCGCGATGCTGGACGCCGCCAGCCCGTCCTCGGTGGCGGCGCTGCTCAAGGCGCCCACGCTGGTGGTGCAGGGGCAGCAGGACTCGCTGTTCCCGCTCGACCAGGGCGACCGGATCGCGCAGGCGGTCGCCGCCAACGGCGCGCCGGTGGCGGTGGACTGGTTCGCGGGCGGGCACGACGGCGGGACGGACACCAGCGCCCGGGTGGACGACCGGGTGACCGCCTGGTTCGACCACTACGTGAAGGGCCGGGGGAACGACACCGGACCGGCGTTCCGGGTGACCCGGACCGGCGGGGTGGACTCGACCGGCTTCCAGGCCGTCCTGCGCGGGGCCACCGCCGGCCGCTATCCCGGGCTGGGCGGGACGGGCTCGCGGTCCGTCGAGCTGGCGGGCGGGGAGAAGACGATCACCAATCCGCCCGGCGGGGCGCCGCCGGGGATCTCGACGCTGCCGGGCATCGGCGCGCTCAGCCAGGCGTCCTCGCTGGGCGCCGGGCTGTCGCTGGACTTCCCCGGGCAGAACGCCGCGTTCGACTCGGCGCCGCTGGACTCGCCGCTGCACCTGACCGGACAGCCGACCGTGCCGGTGCGGGTGAAGGCGGACCGGGCGGACGCGGTGCTGTTCGCGAAGCTGTACGACGTCGGGCCGGACGGCAAGGCGGTGCTGCCGCAGCAGCTGGCCGCCCCGCTGCGGGTGACCGGCGCGGACGCGGGGCGGACGGTCACGGTGGCGCTGCCGACGGTCGACCACACCTTCCCGGCCGGGCACCGGCTGCGGCTGGTGCTGGCGAGCACCGATCTCGCGTACGCCTCGCCCGTCGAGCCGGCCGTCTACCAGGTCGCTCCGGCCGGGGCGGTCACCGTGCCGACCGTCGAGGAGCTGGCCACCGAGGCGGCGCCGCTGCCCTCGCGGACCTGGCTGCTGCCGGTGGTCGCCGTGGTGGTGGCGGCGGGGCTGGTGCTGGCGCCGAGGCTGCGGGGCGGACTGCGGGGCGGGTTGCGGGGCGGGTCGTGGCGTGGGCGGGTGGCCGGCGGGCCTTCCGGGCCGGAGTTCGATCCGGCGCTGGCGGGTGTGCCGCTGCTGATCAGCGGGTTGAGCAAGCGCTACAAGGGTGCCCAGGACCGCTACGCCGTACGGGAGTTGGGCTTCCGGGTGGAACGGGGGCAGGTGCTGGGACTGCTCGGGCCGAACGGCGCGGGCAAGACCACCACGCTGCGGATGCTGATGGGGCTGATCCGACCGGACGCCGGGGAGATCCGGGTCTTCGGGCACCTGGTGCGGCCCGGTGCGCCGGTGCTGTCGCGGGTCGGGGCGTTCGTGGAGGGTGCGGGCTTCCTGCCGCACCTGACCGGGCGGGCCAACCTGCGGCTGTACTGGCAGGCGACCGGGCGGCCGGAGGCCGACGCGTGCTTCGACGAGGCGCTGGCCATCGCCGGGCTCGGCGAGGCGCTGGACCGGGCGGTGCGCACGTACTCGCAGGGCATGCGGCAGCGGCTGGCAATCGCGCAGGCGATGCTCGGGATGCCGGACCTGCTGATCCTGGACGAGCCGACCAACGGGCTCGACCCGCCGCAGATCCGTGAGATGCGCGAGGTGATGATCCGGTACGCGGCCGGCGGGCGGACGGTGATCGTTTCGAGTCACCTGCTGTCCGAGGTCGAGCAGAGCTGTACGGACCTGGTCGTGATGGACCGTGGGCAGCTGGTGACGGCGGGGGCGGTCGGTGAGATCGTCGGGTCGTCGGAGCTGCTGATGATCGGTGTCGCGGGCTCGTGCGATCCGGAGTCGGTGGTGGAGAAGGTCGGTGCGATGGCCGGGGTCGGCTCGGCGGAGGCCGTCGAGGACGGGCTGCTGGTACGGCTGGACGGGCTCGCGGCGAGCGAGCTGCTGGCGGAGCTGGTGCGGCTGGGGGTGCCGGTGGAGAGCGCCGGGCCGCAGCGGCGGTTGGAGGACGCGTTCCTGTCGTTGATCGGAGGTGGTGGGCAATGAGCACCGTGGTGTCGGAGGACCACGGGAAGGACCCGCGCGCGAAGGACGCCTGCGCGAAGGACCCCCGCACGGACGACCAGGCGACGGACCACGCGGAGGGCTACCGGGCGAGCCGGACGCTGCCGCTGCGGGTGGAGGCGATGCGGCAGCTGCGCCGGCGCCGCACCCTGGTGATCGGCGGGGTGCTGGCCGCCATGCCGTTCGTCATCCTGGCCGCGTTCCAGATCGGCGGCACCCCCGGCCGTCCGGACCGGACCACCTTCATCGACCTGGCCACCGCCTCGGGCGCCAACTTCGCGGTCACCATGCTGTTCGTGGGCACCGGCTTCATGCTGGTGATCCCGGTCGCGCTGTTCTGCGGCGACACGGTGGCCTCCGAGGCCAGCTGGTCCTCGCTGCGGTACCTGCTGGCCGCGCCGGTGCCGCGGGCCCGGCTGCTGGTGCGCAAGTTCGCGGTCGGCCTGGCGTTCTCGGCGGTCGCCGTGGTGATGCTGCCCGCGATCGGGCTGGCCGTGGGGACGGCGGCGTACGGCTGGGGCGACCTCAAGCTGCCCGCCGGGGTCAGCCTGCCGGCCGGGGACGCGCTGCCCCGGATCGCGATCGCGGTCGCCTTCGTCTTCCTGAGCGAGATCGTCATCGCGGCGCTGGCCTTCTGGCTGTCCACGGCGACCGACGCACCGCTCGGCGCGGTGGGCGGGGCGGTGTTCGCGTCGATCATCACCGGGGTGCTGGACGCCGTCACGGCGCTGGGCGACCTGCGGGAGTGGCTGCCCGCGCACTGGCAGTACGCGTGGGCGGACGCCCTGCAGCCGCAGCTGGAATGGGGCGGCATGGTGCAGGGCGTCTCGCTGTCACTCTCGTACGCGGTGGTGCTGCTGGCGCTGGCGTTCCGGGGGTTCGCGCGCAAGGACGTGGTGTCGTAGGCGGGCATGGTCGTGGCCGTGGGCCGGGGAGTGACGGTGGGCCGGGGCGTGCTGTGGTCGGGCGCGGTCGGGTCGTGGGGGCGGGTACGGCATGGGGGATCATGGGTGGGTAGCTGACTCCCCTGGTGAAGGACCCGAACCGTGGCCCAGATCGTCCTCTTCCACTCCGCCTACGGGCTGCGCCCCGCCGTGCAGGCCGCCGCAGACCGGCTGCGCGCCGCCGGGCACACCGTGCACACCCCGGACCTCTTCGACGGGCGGACCTTCGACTCCGTGGAGGAGGCGCAGGAGTTCCAGGAGGAGATCGGCGGCCGCGACGAGCTGCTGCGGCGGGCCGTGACCGCCTCGGCCCCGCTCTCCGAGGGCGGGCTGGTGTACGCGGGCTTCTCGCTCGGCGGCGCCGTCGCGCAGAACCTGGCCCTGGCCGACGACAAGGCCCGCGCGCTGCTGCTCCTGCACGGCACCTCGGACCTGCGCGAGGACGCGGCCACCGAGATCCCGGTGCAGCTGCACATCGCGGAGCCGGACCCGTTCGAGCCGGAGGACTGGCTGAACGCCTGGTACCTGCGGATGCGGCGGGCCGGCGCGGAGGTGGAGGTGCACCGGTACCGGGGCGCCGGACACCTGTTCACCGACCCGGAACTCCCGGACTACGACGCGGAGGCGGCGGAGCGGGCCTGGGCGGCGGCGCTGGACTTCCTGGGGGAGTTGGAGGACTGAGGGACGGGTCGTACGGGCGGGGCCGGCGGAGGCCGGGCCGAAGCGGATGCTTCGGTCCGGCCTCCGGCGTTTCCGGGGTGGTGTTCCCGTGTGGTGTTCCAGCTGGTCACCGGGGGTTGGTGGGGTCTGTGGTACGGCTGTGAACTGCTGTGGCGAAGCGTCAGGGGGACGCTCGGGAGGCGGTGGAAGTGCCGGTCGCGTGCCGGAAGGGCTGTTTCCGGACAGCTACGCTCGGTGATCAGGATCCGGGTGGTCCAGACCTCTTCTCGGGCTCGTCCCGTGCGGCCAGCACAGATGATCGAACCACGAACTGTTGTTAACCCGGCGGCCGTCCGTCCGTCACCGCCCGGCGGCGGATCAGGTTGACCGGAATGACCACGGCGTCGTTGATCTCCCGGGAAATATCTCCATAGCATCGCGGTGCACTCCGGCCTTCCCCGGCTCCCCGGATCCACGGATTCGCGAATCCGTGGAAATGCCGTCGAGTCATTTCCCGTGTGACATAAGCATTGGAGCGGCACGCATGCTTGTTCTCGGAATCACCAACAACGACCTGGCCGGCGCCTGCCTGGTCCAGGACGGAACCGTCGTCGCGGCCGTCAGCGAGGAGCGGTTCACCCGGATCAAGGACCACAAGACCTGGCCGCAGCAGTCGATCGACTACGTCCTGAAGGAGGCCGGGGTCACCCTTTCCGAGGTCGACCGGGTGGCCTACGGGTGGCAGGCGGGATTCAGCGCGGAAAAGCACCTGCTGCTCTACGTGGACCGAATTTCGGAGGAGGCCCGACTGCGCCCGGAGGCGCTTCCGCACCTGCGCAAGCGGATATCCGACGAAATCGTGAACGACCGCGAGAAGCGCGGCGAGTTCGACGCCTTCATCGAGGAGAACGGACTGCGCGGCAAGGTGGTTCACGTCGACCACCACGAGTCGCACGGCCTGGGCGCCTTCCTCTGCTCCCCGTTCGATCAGGCCCTGGTGGTGACCTGCGACGGCCGCGGGGACTTCCAGTCCCTCACCGTCACGCACTACTTCCCCGGCGGCGAGGAGGTGCTGCAGCGCGAGACCTCGATCGACAGCCTCGGTTACTTCTACGGCCGGATCACCAAGCTGCTCGGCTTCCGCCCCAACCGGCACGAGGGCAAGATCACCGGTCTGGCCGCCAACGGCGATCCGGAGAAGCTCCTTCCGCTGATGCGCCGGATGATCGACGTCGAGGAGAACGGCGCGATCCGCGCCCGCTGCGGCGACTGGTACCAGCCGTCCTACGAGGGCTACTCCGAGGAACTGCTGCGCGAGATCGCCACGCACGACCCGGCCGACGTCGCGGCGGCGGCCCAGCGGCACGTGGAGAACCTGCTGACCGCCGTGGTGGCCCGGCACATCGGCAAGGTGCCCGGCGGCAACGTTTGCCTGTCCGGCGGGGTGTTCGCCAACGTCAAGCTCAACCAGCGGATCTTCGACACCGAGGGTGTGCGGAACGTCTACGTGCTGCCGCCGATGGGCGACGGCGGGCTGCCGCTGCAGGCGGCCGTGATCGTGGCCCACCGGGAGACCGGCGAGCGCCCGCGGGTGCCGTCGATGGCGCTCGGGCCGGACGCGGCCATCTCCGAGGGCCGGCTGGAGGAGATCCTGCACGACTACCCCGGGCTGCGCTACCGCCGGATCGGCGAGGGCATGCAGGAGACCCTGCTCGCCGCGCTCGGCGCGGACCAGGTCATCGGCACCTACCGGGGCCGGATGGAATTCGGCCCGCGCGCCCTCGGCCGGCGCAGCGTCATCTACGGCACCGCCGACGTGACCATGAACGACTGGCTCAACAAGCGCCTGAACCGTACCGAGTTCATGCCCTTCGCGCCGATCACCGCCGAGGACCTGGCGGCCGACTGCTACGTGGGGTGGGAGCCGGACCAGCCGTCGGCGCTGTTCATGACGATCACGTACGACTGCCACGAGACCTTCGCCAAGGCCTGCCCGGCCGTGGTGCACGTCGACAACACCGCCCGTCCGCAGATCGTCCGGGCCCAGGACGACCCGTTCCTGCACGGGCTGCTGATGGCCTGGTACGACCGCAGCGGGCAGGCGGCGCTGGTGAACACCTCGTTCAACAAGCACGAGGAGCCGATCGTGGGGTCGCACCGCGATGCGCTCGACCCGCTGATGGACGAGGTGGTCGACCTGCTGCTGGTCGACGACGTGTACCTGGTCTGGAAGGAGTCGGCGAACGCGTTCATGGCGGGGCAGGTCGCTTAGGGCAGGTCGCTCAGGGCAGGTCGCTCAGGGCCTGTCCGGCGGCTTGGTCGGGTCGGATGGACTGGGTTGTGAGGTCTAGTCCAGTTGACCGTTCCGGCCGGTGAGAGTTGAACTATCGTCAGACCGTATGGCGTGAGCGCCGAGTGAGGAGACCGATGCAGCCGCAGGCAGCCGGAACGCGGTACGAGGTCGAGGCCGTCGTCTTCGACATGGACGGGGTCCTGATCGACTCGCGGCCCGTGATCGAGGAGGCGTGGCGGTCGGTGGCTCGGCGCCACAGCCGGGTGCTGGCCGACCCGGAGATCGAGGAGTACGTCCACGGGCGGACCGGCGACGAGACGGTGCGGCTGATCTTCCCGCACCACTCGGACGCCGACCGGAAGGCGATCTGGGCCGAGGTGGACACCGTCGAGGAGGAGGCTCCGTACCGGGCCGTCCCCGGCGCCGACGGGCTCGCCACCCGGCTCCGGCAGGCCGGCGTGCCCGTCGGGCTGGCCACCAGCAGCTGGACCCGGAAGATCGACAACGCGCTCGGCGGACTGGGCCTGCTCGACGTCTTCCGGGTGCGGGTCACCCGGGACGACGTCGAGCGGGGCAAGCCGCACCCCGACCCGTACCTGTCCGCCTGCCGCGGGCTCGGGGTCCGGCCGCAGCGCACGCTGGTCTTCGAGGACTCCGTCAGCGGGGTCCGCTCGGCGGTCGCGGCCGGCGCGGTGTGCGTCGGGATCGGCGGGACCGGCGCGGGGCGGGCTCTGGTGGAGGCCGGTGCGGTGGTGGCGGTGGCGGACTTCACGGCGCTGGCGGTGGACCGCTCCGGTGGGACGATCACATTGGCCGACCCGGACGGGCTGGTGGTCGTCGCGCTCACGGTCGGTCCCGACGGTGCCTGAGGCGGTACCGGTCGCGGTGGGGGCGGAGTCGGAGTCGGAGGGGGCGGTCGGGACGGCTGGGGCGGCTGGGGCGGCTGGGGCGGAGTCGGGTGCGCCGGTGATGGCGAGGTCGGCGGCGGTCTCGGCATTCGGGGTGTTCCTCGTCCTGGGCGTGCTCACCGCCTCGCTCGGCGCCTCGCTGCCCTTCCTGCGGGAACGGTTCGGCGCCGCGCACGAGGTCGGGCGGGTCGTCTCCGCGTACAACCTCGGCGCGCTCGCGGCCACCGTCGGCATCGGGCTGCTCGGGCGGCGGCTGAACGTCCGGGCGGCGCCGCCCGTCCTGCTCGGCGTCTTCGCGGTGGGTGCGGCCGGGATGGCGGTCAGCCCCGGCTGGACCGGCTACCTCGGCTGCGCGGCCGTGACCGGCATCGGGTACGGCGGGCTGGCGCTCACCCTCAACACGGCGTTCGCGCGCGGGTTCGCCGGCAACAGCGTGGTGATGGTCAACCGGTTGAACGCCGTCTTCGGGATCGGCGCGATGCTGGGCCCGCTGGCCGCCGGGGCCGTCGGCCACACGGACATCCGGCTGCTCGCGCTGGCGGCGGCGGTGTGCGCGCTGCCGTGCTTCCTGGTCGGACGGGCGGGGGCGGTGCTCGCTGTGCCCGAGGCCGAGCCGAGCCCATTAGACGCGGGTCAGGGTGGTCAACGCGTGCGGGTCGGGCTGGAGTTGCTGCCGTTCCTGCTGGTGGGCCTGGTGTACGCGGGCATGGAGACCAGCATTGGCACCTGGCAGTCGACCCAGCTGGTGCGCGACGGCTGGACCACCCAGGCGGCGACCACCGCGGCCTCCGGGTTCTGGGCCGGGATGGCCATCGGGCGCCTGGTCGTCCCGCAGCTGACCAGGCGGCTGCCGGGCCGTACCACCCTGCCCGGGTACCTGGCGGCGGCCCTCGCGGCGCTGCTGCTGGCCGCCGTACCGCATCTCGCGGTGGTGGCCTACCCGCTGGCCGGGCTGGCGATGGCGCCGGTGCTGCCGACGCTGATCGCCTGGGTCTCCGGCGTGGCGGAGGTGCCGCAGCAGGCGACCTCCGTGCTGACGCTCTGCTGCATGCTCGGCAATGCCGTGGTGCCGGCGGTGGTGGGGGCGCTCGGGGGATCGGGCGGGGCGGTGGTGATCCCGCTGGTGCTGGCCGGGGCGTGCCTGCTCTGCCTCGGGCTCGCCGGGTGGCTGCGGGTGGCTCGGCGGTAGTCGCGGTTGCGCGCAGGAAGTCGGGCGGGCCGACTTCCTGCGCGTTCGGCGTGGGCGCGGTTTCAGCTGAGCGCGCGCGGGGCGGTGCGCCTGTGGATCGGGCCTCCCGGGGTGTACCAGCCGGCCTTCTTGCGGACGGCCGGGCTCGAGTCCTGGGCGTGGGAGGCCTGCAGGGCGTCGAGGGCGCGGGCATCGGTGTGGACGAACTTGCCGACGAGTTCGACGGCCCGGGTGCGGACCTGCGGGTCGGGGTCGTCGGCCAGGTGCCGCAGGCCGGGGCCGAGGACCCGGTCCGCGCCCGGGGCGCAGGTGTCGCCCTTGCAGCGGTCGCAGGCGAGGGCGTGGAAGGCGGCGATCCGGACGCGGGCGTCGGGATCGTCGGCCATGGCGATGAGCAGGTCCATCGAGTCGGTGTCGACCAGGTGGTCGAGGAGGCGGCAACAGCCCTCCCGTACGGCCGGGTCGGCGTGGGACAGTCCGGTGCGGATGGCGTCGAGAGCGTCCGCGTGGCGGCGGAGCAGTTCGTGGTAGGCGGCCACGGTGCGCTGTGGGTCGCCCAGGCACGAGACGAGGGCTTCGTTGTCGGTCCGTGCGAATCCGAGCATGGGGCGAGTGTCCGGCCGTACGGGGTCGCGGGGCAACGGGATTTCGGTTGGCGCCGACGAGCAGGCGGTCACACGGCGGGGCGGGGCTGTCGGCTGAGGGCGGTCCGGCGCAGGGCTTCCAGCAGGAGGGCGCCGGGGTAGGCCGCGAACTCCGGGTAGCGCCAACGGTGGTAGCACGCCCAGTAGCTCACCACGCGGCGCTCGGTCGTGGCGAAGAAGCCGGGATTGCGGGCGATGAACTCGCCGTAGAGGTCGTGGTGGGTGGAGCCCGCGGCGGCCAGGTCGGGGAGCCCGGTGCGGATCGCCGACACGATCTCCAGGACGTACTCGCCGGCCAGCCGCAGGACGAAGGGGACGACCCACGGCTCGGTGGAGGCCACGACTTCCTCCAGGTGGCGCTGGCGGACCAGCCCGTCGGAGTGGCGGGAGTACAGGCAGTGGAGGATCGTCCGCTGGGTCGCGGTGAGTTGTGGCAGGACGACGGCCGGTGGTTCGGAGGTGTGGATCCGGTGGGGGATCGCGACGGTCTCGCCGAGGACGTCGACGGCGAACGGGGCCCCGGGGGTGCAGCGGGGCCCCGGCATCGCGCCGGCGACGGTTCGTGCGTCGTCCGCGAGGTGGGCGGGGAGCGCTGCCGTCACGGTGGACGTCCAAGGTGTCTGCACGGGGGGAGCGTAGTCGGAGCGTGGACGGGGGCGGGCGGACCACGTGGTGCGCCCCCTCGGGCCGGTGGGCGCGAGGGGGCGGCGGGCGTGCATCGGGGGGCGGGGGCTACATGGGGGTCGGCTTGATCATGGCGAAGGGGGCGCCCTGCGGGTCGGCGACGACCGTCATGCGGCCGGCCGTCATGTCGAAGGGCGGGGCGAGGACCGTACCGTTGCGCTTGATCAGGGCGTCCACGGTGGAGTCGACGTCGTCGACCGCGAAGTAGGTCAGCCAGTGGGCCGGGGTGCCGGGCGGGTCGTTGGCCAGGAGGGTGGCGCCGCCGACCGGGCGCCCGCCGACCTGCAGGGCCCAGTAGGAGTCCGCGCCCTCCATCGGCTCGATCTCGATGCCGAACGCCGCGCCGTAGAAGGCGGTCGCGGCCGAGATGTCGCTGGTGTGCAGCTCGTTCCAGGTCAGCGCGCCGGCCTCGTTGACCACCCGCGCGCCGGAGAACTCGCCGGGCTGCCAGACGCCGAACACCGCGCCCTGCGGGTCGGCGGCGATCAGCATCCGGCCCAGGTTGCCGACGTCCATGGTCGGGACGATCAGGGTGCCGCCGGCGCTGACGATGTCGTCCTGGGTGGCCTGGGCGTCGGTGGTGGCCAGGTAGCTCGTCCAGACGGTCGGCGGCTCCGGCATGCCCTCGGGCGCCGCCGCCGGGCCGATGCCGGCTGCGGCCTTGCCGTCCAGCTCGCAGACCGCGTACCCGCCGAACTCGGCCGGGCCGGGCTGGCCCTGCCAGCCGAACAGGTCGCGGTAGAAGTCGAGCGCCGCCTGCTGGTCCTTCGCCATCAGGTCGACCCAACACGGGGTGCCGGTGGCGTACGGTGTGGTGACTTCAGGCATTTTGACCCTCTCTGGTGGGGTTTGCTGCCGGTCACGATTTCGTCGTGGCAGCGGAATCGCCACTCGACACGCCGTCGGGGGTGGCGGGGCGGTGAGTGGGGGGCGGGGCGAATTCCCGTGTGCGGCGGGGTGTTCGGAGCTGTTGGTGCAGCACAGGGAGTCGGACGGGCCGACTTCCTGTGCAGTGCGGTACGGGCCCCGGCGGGGGGAGGTGAGCGGCGGAGGGCTGCTCCGCCAAATCCGTTCGACCGGGCCGCGTGGCCGCCGTACGGTCGGAAGCATGGACACACGTGCGCGACTGCTCTCGGTCAACGTCGGCAGGCCCCGTCCGAACCCGTGGAAGGGCCTCCGGCAGACCGGCATCGACAAGCGCCCGGTGGACGGCCCGGTCGTGGTGTCCGCGCCCGGACCCCGGGGCACGGGCGCGGTCGGCCTGGCGGGCGACCGGGTGTACGACGTGAAGAACCACGGTGGCGACCACCAGGCGGTGTACGCCTACGCCCGGGAGGACCTGGACGGCTGGGAGGTCGAGCTGGGGTGGGAGCTGGGCAACGGCTCCTTCGGGGAGAACCTGACCACGGTGGGTCTGGACGTGAACGGCGCGCTGATCGGCGAACGCTGGCGGGTCGGGTCGGAGGTGGTCCTGGAGGTCTCCTGCGCGCGGATCCCCTGCGGGACCTTCCAGGGCTGGCTGGAGCGGGACGGCTGGATCCGGCGCTTCACCGAAGCCGCCCTGCCCGGCGCCTACCTGCGGGTGATCGTGCCGGGCGAGCTGCGGGCGGGGGATCCGGTGGACGTGGTGCACCGCCCGGACCACGACGTCACGGTGGCCGGTTCGTTCCGCGCGGTGACGACCGAACCGAAGCTGCTGCCGAGCCTGCTCGCGGCGGACGCACTGCCGGAGGAGATCAAGGAGCTGGTCCGACGGCGGACCCGGGCGTAGGTGCCCCCTCGCCCCGGTGTCGGGGCGAGGGGGCACAGGTGTCACGGGGTGGCGGTGTCGGATTCGGTGGAGAGGGCGCCGGAGGCGAAGGCGCGGGTGCGCTCCGCGGCCTGGTCCAGGGGGACGTGCTGGTTGTTCGGCGGGTAGAAGTCGACCTCGCCGACCGCGCTGTAGTTCGCCCAGAAGCACGTCGTCATCGGGAAGCCGTCGGTGACGTTCTGCTGGCACTTCATCACCAGCGCCTTGGTGGAGTACGTCTTCGGCTCGCCGACGAGTGAACGGCCGTAGTCCTTGCTGAGCTTCATGCTGCGCTCGAAGGACTTGTCGAGCGCGCTCTGAGGGTCGGCGACTGCGGTGAACAGGCTGGTCTTGCCGGTGAGGTGAGGGACCGTCGCGCTGTGCCTCCCCTTGCTGATCGTGATCCGGGGGTTCCCGAAGCACGACGCGGTTCCCTCGACGTCGCGCTTGTCCTCCTTGAGGGCGGGGAGGTCGTCGACCCCGGCGACGATCATGTCCAGGTCGTCGCCGTACTTGAAGCCGCCGTTGCCCTCGGTGCAGGTCAGTCCGTCGAGTCGGGGGACGGTGGCCTCCGTGTACCGCACCCCGGTGTCCGGCCCCAGCTTCTCCGACGTCGGCGCGGCGGCCGGCTTGCCGCCGTCCCCCTGGCTCGACCCGCACCCTGCGACGAGCACACCCAGAACCAGGGCTGCCGCCGGAATCCCCCACTTGCGCACGTGCGTCTTACCTTTCGTGTCCCCGTAAACGATCTTCAGGGGATCGTACGCGACGCGATGGGTGGGCCACTCCCGCGCAGGAAGTCGGGCGGGCCGACTTCCTGCGCGGGAGGCGAGAGCACTGACACAGAACGATGAACCCGTCGGCTCGTGGGGGCGAAAGTGGGGTTCCCGGCCGACCGTCGTCACTCGCGCACCTGGGCGGCGAACCCGGCCACCGGTCCGGCGGGCGGGTCCAACGCGCGTTGTTCGCAGCCCACTTCCGTTTCTCGCCCTGGTCAGAGCCACAAGATTGTTTGTCCGCACTCCGACGCACCGGGTACCTGCCGCGGTGGCGTTCTCCGGGATTGATTGTCCGGGCCCGACCTGTGCTGACCAGCGGCGAAGAAGTCCTCCACTGTGGGTGGCGCCGCAGCCGGGCCGTCCGTCCGCTGCGGCCATCACCCACCGGAAGGTCAAGGAACACGTCGATGCGACGAATACTCACCGCCCTGTCCACCGCCCTGCTCGCCCTGGCCGGGGCCCTCGCCCTGCCGGCCAGCGCACAGGCCGACCCGATCAACCCGCAGCCCTACGCGTACGGCGTCCTCGTGGCGCTCGCCCGCCCGGCCAGCGGCGGCCCCAACGGCACCTACTACTGCGCGGACGAGTACCGGCAGATCAACGGTGACGGCCGCCCGGTCCTGCTGCGCCCGTGCGACGGTTCCTGGAACCAGTTCTGGTTCGTCGCCCCGGACGGCCTGATCCACAGCACCAACGACGGCCGGTGCCTGTGGGGACACTTCCCGGACAGCCCGTCCGACAGCCCGGGCGCCCAGGCGAGGGGCTGCAACGCGAACGACGCGAACCAGCGCTGGACGTTCGACACCGACGGCAGCGTGTGCAACGCCGCCGGCGCCTGCCTGACCTACGTCGGCACCCCCGGCCCGCGCTCCTCCTACGCCCTGTGGACCCTGGGCCGCAACGCGGGCGCGGGCATCACCCAGCAATGGGGCTGGCAGCACTCCGACAGTGACCGCCCGGTCTTCCCCAACATCTAAGCGACGTACGGGGGGCGTCGTGCCCCGGCCCCGCCGCCCCGGCATCCGGGACGGCGGGGCCACAGCGGTCACGTGAGGGGCGCCGGGCCCACTCCGCTCGGGTCTCGGATCAGTACAGGTAGACGACGCCCTGATAATCCGAGACGTTCCCCGACTCGGTGACCTTGACCGCGACGTTGAAGCCGCCGTTCGGCACGTCGCACCACTTCTCGAAGGTGTCGTAGGTGGTGTTGTAGTCGTTGTCGGAGAACCAGTCGTACGACGACCCCTCAGCACCCGGGTACTGCCCGCACTGCGAGGTGACCTGGAACCACGCGCGCTCGTCCGTCCTGCCGCGCTGGAGCACGTTGTAGCTCATCTTCAGGTAGTTCGCGTTGACCACGTAGGCGCACATCGAGATCCGCGCACCGTACTTGGTGTCCAGCTCCGCGCAGCGCTGCCCGTCCGCGTGCGCCGCACCCGCACCGAGTCCCACGACACCGGCCGCGGCCAGGCCGAGCGCCGCGCCCGTGCCGGCGAGTCGCTTGATCATGCTCTTCATCGTCTCTCTCTCCTCGCTCAGCGCTCAGTGGTAGACCGGGAAGTAGCTGTTGCTGTCCTGCACGCCGGACTCCGTGGTGTACACCTCGACGGAGCGGATGTAGCCTCCGGTGAGGCTGCCGCTGGTGTAGCCCAGGCTCCAGTTGGGCTCCTGCACATCGTTGCCGGAGAAGTACTTCTCGCCGGAGCTCGACTCGACCTTGAACCAGACGCGCTCATCGGTGCTGCCAGGCGTCAGCACGCTGTAGCTCATGCCCACCCAGCCCGGGTAGCCGTCCTGGTGAGCGCAGACGTGGATCACCGCCTGGTAGCGAGTGCTGAGGTTGGTACAGCCGTCGGCGTGAGCCGCAGTGGCGGTCAGACCGACCAGGCCGGCGGCGGCCAGACTCACGGCCGCGCCGGTCGTGGCCAGGCGCTTGGTCAATCGCATGGTTCTCCCGTCCGCCCCCGAGAGCCCGGGGGCACCGAGGGGGGAGTCTGGTGCACCGGTGATGAGCACGCATCACATCCGCCAGAAGAGAGAACCACGATTCCGCTCACGGGGTGTCCACAGGGTCTTAGCCCCGCAGTCCCGGAGGAGAATCAGTCGAGGCAGAACTCGTTGCCCTCGATGTCCTGCATCGTGATGCACGACTCGTTGACGCCATCGGCGCGCTGCGTCAGCACGTGCTTCGCGCCGAGCGCCATCAGCCGCGCGCATTCGGCTTCGAGCGTGGCCAGGCGCTCGTCACCCACGAGCCCGGCGCCGGCCCGCACATCGAGATGCACCCGGTTCTTGACGACCTTGCCCTCGGGAACGCGCTGGAAGAGCAGGCGCGGGGCCACACCCGAGGGATCGGTGCACGCGAAGTAGATCTCGTCCTCGGGCGGCAGCGAGCGGTGATACTCCTCCCACGTGGCAAAGCCCTCCGGGACCGGAGGTACGACGTACCCCAGCACCTCGCACCAGAAGGCGGCGAGGCGGGCAGGCTCCGCGCAGTCGAAGGTCACCTGGAACTGCTTGATCGTTGACATCGGCGCACAGTAACAGAGGCCCTGATCCCGCTGCCAAGGATTAGTTACGGGACAACCCTTGGCCCCCTCTCGCGGTGGAAGCGAGGGGGCGTGAAGTGTCAGGCGTGGTGGTCGAATTCGCCGGCTTTGGTGGCGTGGAGGAGGGCGGCGAAGGTGGCGGGGGTGGTGCGGAGGATGGTGTGGGCTTCGTCGGATTCGCGGAGTTCGACTGCCTCGTCGACCGTGCGGATCTCCACGCACATCTCTCCGGAGCTGCTGAAGGATGACTTTTGCCACTTGGTGTAAGTCATGCTGACCTCCTGGGTTGGGGCCGATGGTACGCCCCCTCGCTTGGTGAGGGCGAGGGGGCGAAGTGTTAGGCGTGGTGGTCGAATTCGCCGGCTTTGGTGGCGTGGAGGAGGGCGGCGAAGGTGGCAGGGGTGGTGTGGAGGATGGTTTCGCCTTGGTCGGATTCGCGGAGTTCGACCGCGCCGTTGACGGTCCGGACCTCAACACACTCGTTGGTCGCGCCGCTGTAGCCGGACTTCTGCCACCTTGAGTCGGACATCTTGGGCTCCACGGTTGTGTGGTGTGGTTGTGCCCCCTCGCTCGGTGGGAGCGAGGGGGCGTGGAGTGTCAGGCGTGGTGGTCGAATTCGCCCGCTTTGGTGGCGTGGAGGAGGGCGGCGAAGGTGGCAGGGGTGGTCTGGAGGATGGTGTGGGCTTGGTCGGATTCGCGGAGTTCGACCGTGCCGTTGATGGTCCGGACCTCCACACAGTTCTCGGTCGACCCACTGAAGGTGGATTTCTGCCAGTTGGTGTAGGTCACAGTGGGCCTTTCACAGCTCTCGTGCGATCTTGCGGATGAAGTCGCGGGAATCGTTCTCACTCAACGCGAGCGATTCAGTCCGCTCGAAGATGGATCGATAGCTGGTCAGCTCGCTGATCGCATCGAGGTGCACGGAGTCTCGGGAGGACTCCTGCTCGACGGTATCAAGTTCCGGGATGGCGCCGAACGCGTAGGTGAGGTTTTCGACAGCGCCAGGGAAGGTCTCGATGTCGAATGGAACGACTCGGATGGTCATCCAGGGCAGCTCGGAGTCTTCCAGTAGAGAACCGAGTTGTTCCTTGAGGATCTGGGGTCCGCCGAATCGAGTCCATAGCGCCGATTCGTAGATATAGGCCGTCACTGGCTTCGGATTGCGGCGCAGGTCGGCCTTGCGCTGCATTCTGAACGCGGTGCGTGCCTCCAGCTCGTGCCGAGGAAGTGGAGGGAAGACCCGCCCGAACACCGCCGAAGCGTAGTTGAGCGTCTGGCACGGGCCAGGCATGTGGGTGAGGACCCAGAGCATGAGCTCGCGGGAGGTCTTCTCCAACTCCGCGTTTTCGATAAAGCCCTCCGGGACGGTGCCGCGGTACTGCTCCCACCAGCCCTTGGAGCGGTCCTGGACCATGGACTCCAGGGCGTCGATCAGGGGCTCGTTCATGCACTTGCAGGCAGCAGCGAAGGACCGGAGTCGTTCCGGGCTCACGCCGACCCTGGCCGCCTCTATTTGGCTGACCTGAGTCCTGTCGATGCCGAGGTCTCTGCTGAGGGTGGCGGTCGATAGCCCTGCGGCCTCGCGCATCTTCCGAAGCTCGGTCCCGATACGGCGTTGACGGAGCGTCGGGCTGAGTCGTGGCGGCATTGGTCCCTTCCTTGGCGAGGTGGCCCAAGTCTGCCGCGCTCCTTGGCGCGGGGTCCACTTGAGGGTGAAGTTATCTGAACTTGGAATCACATGTGACGTCGATGGGCTATCGTCAGTGTTACCTCGATCCGACGGATCGTCAGTAACGCCTGCTAGCAAGCACCGCAGAGCAGCCATGCCCTTTGCCTGGCCTGGCTCACGGCGACATGTGTTCCGCCGGTTCTTCCCTCACTCACGCCTCGGGAGAAGTCCCATGCGTCACCTCAACACGCCCTCGCTCGCCATCGCCCGTCAGTCCCTCCGCGACACCATGACCCGTGTCGGGTGGGAGCCCTCCACGATCTTCGACGCGCAGCTCGCGCTGGTCGAACTCCTCGTGAACGCCTGGCGGCACGGGGGGACGCCCGCGCCGATCATCCAGATCATCTCGATCGACCACACCCTCCGTGTGTCCGTGGCGGACGAGAGCCCGATCCCGCCCTCGCCCGGGACGCCGGATCTCTTCGCGGAGGCGGGGCGGGGGCTCCAGCTTGTCTCCGGGCTCACGCACCGGTGGGGTGTCGACGCCCAGGAGCGCGGCAAGTCCGTGTGGTTCGAGCTGCAGAAGGACGCCGCCTGATGAAGCGCCGCTACCCGATGAAGCCGACCGACCCGCGCGTCCAGTCCTTCTCCGACGCCCACGTCCGCGCCTTGCTCGCCGAACTCCACGAGCGGGGGCAGAAGTTCGGGCTGCTCTGGCCCTCCGCCACCACGGACAAGACCCTGGACGGCCGCGTCCTCGTCCGGTTCAACACGGCGCCGGTCTCGACCCTCCTGAACCTCCTCACCCTCCTCCTCGACGCCGACCGGAACGACGACCCGTGCGGTTTCTGATCGCCGCCGCCTTCGCCGTCCTCCTCGCCCTCGCGTTCGCCACCGTCGCCCTGGGCGTCGTCACCGCCCTCCGCGCGACTCCGCCGCCGCAGGACGAGGACGCGTGACCCCCGCCAGCCCCCGCCGCACGTGCGTCGGGGGCTGCGGGCACGATGGGGGTCATGGCACAGCGGAGATACGAGTACGCGCCGGCGGGGACGCTCCCCGGGCTCCTTCAGCGTGGCCGGGGCCTGGGTGCCCAGATGGCTGCGGAGGATCCGGCTGCGGCCGCCGATCTTGTCCACGGGTGCCTCCGCTGGGACTGGCGGTGGGATTCCCAGCTCGACCAGCGGTCGATCTACCTCGCACGGCTCGTCCGGGACCTAGCTGTATTGACCACGGAGGTTGGTGACGGGGCTCACGGTCAGGTGATCTTGAAATGAGTGAGGGCCTTCTGGCTCGGTGTGGATTGCGACATCTGCACCGGCTCCCAGAAAGGCCCTCATGCCGCACTCTAATGCACCGTTGACCGAGACCGGACGCCTGCGCCTGGCCCGCTGCGTCGTCGAGGACGGCTGGCCGCTGCGGCGGGCCGCCGAACGCTTCCAAGTCTCACCGACCACGGCCAAGCGCTGGGCCGACCGCTACCGCGCCCACGGCGAGGCGGGCATGAGCGACCGCTCCAGCCGCCCTCACCACAGCCCCCGCCGGACCCCGACCCGCACCGAGCGTCGGATCATCAAGGTCCGCGTCCTGCGACGCTGGGGCCCGGCACGCATCGCCTACCTGCTGCGACTCAACCCGGCCACCGTGCACCGGGTCCTGACCCGCTACCGCCTCGCCCGCCTGACCCACCTCGACCGCGCCACCGGCCGCGTCATCCGACGCTACGAGCACTCCGCGCCCGGCGAGCTGGTGCACGTCGACATCAAGAAGCTCGGCAACATTCCCCACGGCGGCGGCCACAGGGTGCTCAGCCGCCAGGCCGGCCGCAGGACCCGCTCCGGGACCGGATACAGCTACCTCCACAACGCCGTCGACGACCACTCCCGCCTGGCCTACAGCGAGATCCTGCCCGACGAACGCAAGGAGACCGCCGCCGCATTCTGGGCCCGGGCGAACGCCTTCTTCGCCCGGGCCGGGATCACCGTCCAGCGGGTGATGACCGACAACGGCGCCTGCTACAAGTCACACGCCTGGTGCGATGCCCTCGCCGCCGAGGGCATCGCACACAAACGCACACGGCCCTACCGGCCGCAGACCAACGGCAAGGTCGAACGCTTCAACCGCACCCTGCTCGACGAATGGGCCTACGCACGGCCCTACCAAACCGAGCAAGAACGCCGCGATGCCTACCCCGCCTGGCTCCACACCTACAATCACCACCGCGGACACACCGCACTCGCAGGCAAGCCACCCGCCAGCCGCATCCCCAACCTCACGGGTCAGAACACCTAGCGCTGCCCGGCGGCGCGGTGATCCCGGAGGTCCAGACCGCGCCGGAGCCGATCGTCGACCCCCGGCCGCTGCCCGAGCTGCTGGACGCCCTGGAGCAGCACTGGGTGGACCAGGCCTGGTCCGGCCCGGCCGCGCTGGCTCGCGGTCTGGCCCGGTACGGGAGCGAGGCCGCCGGTGCCGCCTCGCTGCTGCGCCGCTTCTGGCTCTACACGCCGCACTCTCACGAGCGGCCCGCGTATCTGGAAGCGCTGGCGGCGATCAACCCCGTCGGGCTGGCCGAGGTGTACACCGAGTCACTGTGGGACTGCGAGGCGCAAGCCCGTCTGCTGGGGGCCGAATACGCCCCCGACCGCCCTCATGTACGGGACCGCCTGGCGTACCTCCGGGACGATCCGCTGGAGGCGCCAGAGGTCAGGGAAGCCGCCGCCGCGCGACTCGCCGGGCTGAGCTCGGCGACCTCTCCCGCCGAGGGGAAACCAGTTCGAGGGGGCTAAGGTAGACGCGTGAACGTGTGAGTGATGGTCCGGACCCCGTGAGGTGTTCCGGGCCACATCCATTTCCAGGCCTTTCCGCCCTGTGACCTGCACGTTCGCCGGCCCACCAGACCAGCACCAGATCCCCCGGAGGCCCCGCCTTGAGCGACCAGCCGTTCGCGCATCTGCACGTCCACACCGAGTACTCGATGCTGGACGGTGCCGCCCGGCTGAAGCAGATGTTCAAGGAGGTCGAGCGCCTGGGCCAGACCCATGTGGCGATGACCGACCACGGCAACATGTACGGCGCCGCCGAGTTCCACCGGCAGGCCACCGACGCCGGCATCACGCCCGTCATCGGCATCGAGGCGTACGTCGCCCCGGAGTCCCGCTCCAACACGAAGCGCATCCTGTGGGGCCAGCCGCACCAGAAGAAGGACGACGTCTCCGCGTCCGGCGCGTACACCCACAAGACCATCTGGGCCCGCAACAAGGAGGGCCTGCACAACCTCTTCAAGCTGACCTCGCGCTCCTACGCCGAGGGCTGGCTGGTGAAGTGGCCCCGGATGGACAAGGAGCTGATCTCCGAGCTGTCCGGCGGCCTGATGGCCACCACCGGCTGCCCCTCCGGCGAGGTGCAGACCCGCCTGCGGCTCGGCCAGTTCGACGAGGCGCTGAAGTCCGCCGCCGACTACCAGGACATCTTCGGCAAGGAGAACTACTTCCTGGAGCTGATGGACCACGGCCTCGACATCGAGAAGCGGGTCCGTGACGGGCTGCTGGAGATCAGCAAGAAGCTGAACATCCCCCCCGTCGTCACCAACGACTCGCACTACACCACCGAGGCCGACGCCGGCGCGCACGACCTGCTGCTCTGCGTCCAGACCGGCAAGAACCTCTCCGACCCGGACCGCTTCCGCTTCGACGGCACCGGCTACTACATCAAGTCCGCCGCCGAGATGTACGCGCTGGACTCCTCGGACGCCTGGCAGGAGGGCTGCCGCAACAGCCAACTCCTCGTCGCCTCCCGCGTCGACACCGAGGGCATGTTCAAGTTCAAGAACCTCATGCCCCGCTTCCCCATCCCGGAGGGCTTCGAGTCCGAGGCGGACTTCTTCAAGTCCAAGGTCTGGGAGGGCATGGACTGGCGCTTCCCGAACGGGTACGACGAGGAGCACAAGAAGCTCGCCGAGTACGAGATGGACACCATCATCCAGATGGGGTTCCCGGCGTACTTCCTCGTGGTCGCCGACTTCATCATGTGGGCCAAGAGCCAGGGCATCGCGGTGGGCCCCGGCCGTGGTTCGGCGGCCGGCTCGCTGGTCGCGTACGCGATGGGCATCACCGACCTCGACCCGATCCCGCACGGCCTGATCTTCGAGCGCTTCCTCAACCCCGAGCGCATCTCCATGCCCGATGTCGACATCGACTTCGACGAGCGCCGGCGCGGTGACGTGATCCGCTACGTGACGGAGAAGTGGGGCTCCGACAAGGTCGCCATGATCGTCACGTACGGCACCATCAAGGCGAAGGCCGCCATCAAGGACTCCTCGCGCGTCCTCGGCTACCCCTACGCGATGGGCGACCGGATCACCAAGGCGATGCCGCCGGACGTCATGGGCAAGGGCATCCCGCTCTCCGGAATCACGGATCCGAGCCACCCGCGCTACAGCGAGGCCGGCGAGATCCGCAGCCTGTACGAGAACGACCCGGACGTCCGGAAGGTCATCGACACCGCGCGCGGCATCGAGGGCCTGATCCGCCAGCCCGGCGTGCACGCCGCCGGCGTCATCATGTCCGCCGAGCCGCTGACCGACCACATCCCGGTCTGGACCCGGCACACCGACGGCGTCACCATCACGCAGTTCGACTACCCGACTTGTGAAGGCCTCGGCCTCCTCAAGATGGACTTCCTCGGCCTGCGCAACCTGACGATCATGGACGACGCCGTCAAGGCGATCGAGAAGAACAAGGGCATCAAGATCAACCTGCTTGATCTGCCCCTGGACGACAAGCCGACCTACGAGCTGCTGGCGCGCGGTGACACGCTCGGCGTCTTCCAGCTCGACGGCGGCCCCATGCGCTCGCTGCTGCGGCTGATGAAGCCCGACAACTTCGAAGACATCTCGGCCGTCCTCGCCCTCTACCGGCCGGGCCCGATGGGCGTCAACTCCCACACGAACTACGCCCTCCGCAAGAACGGCCAGCAGGAGATCACCCCGATCCACCCGGAGCTGGAGAAGCCCCTGGAGGAGGTGCTGCGGCCCACCTACGGCCTGATCGTCTACCAGGAGCAGGTGCAGAAGGCCGCCCAGATCCTCGCCGGCTACTCGCTCGGCCAGGCAGACCTGCTGCGCCGCGCGATGGGCAAGAAGAAGAAGGAGATCCTGGAAGCGGAGTTCGTCCCCTTCCAGAAGGGCTGCCGCGAGCGCGGCTACTCCGACGCGGCGATCCAGGCCGTGTGGGACGTCCTGGTCCCCTTCTCCGGCTACGCGTTCAACAAAGCCCACACCGCCGGGTACGGGCTGGTCTCGTACTGGACGGCCTACCTCAAGGCCAACTACCCGGCCGAGTACATGTCCGGCCTGCTCACCTCCGTCAAGGACGACAAGGACAAGTCCGCGGTCTACCTCAACGAGTGCCGCAAGATGGGCATCCAGGTGCTGCCGCCGGACGTCAACGAGTCGGACTCGGACTTCACCCCGCACGGTGACGACACCGTCCGCTTCGGGCTCACCGCCATCCGCAACGTCGGCGGGCCGGTCGTCGAGTCGATGATCCGGACGCGGAAGACCAAGGGGAAGTTCTCCTCCTTCCCCGACTTCCTCGACAAGGTCGAATCGGTGGTCTGCAACAAGCGGACCGTCGAATCGCTGATCAAGGCCGGCGCCTTCGACTCGCTCGGGCACACCCGCAAGGGACTCAGCGCGCAGTTCGAGCCGATGATCGACAACGTGGTGGGGGTGAAGCGGAAGGAGGCCGAGGGGCAGTTCGACCTGTTCGGCGGCGACGCCGAAGCCGACGAACCCAGCTTCGGGCTCGACGTCGTCTTCTCCGAGGAGGAGTGGGAGAAGTCCTTCCTGCTCACCCAGGAACGGGAGATGCTCGGCCTGTACGTCTCCTCGCACCCGCTGCACGGCATCGAGCACGTGCTCGCCGACAAGGCGGACTGCGCGGTCGCCGACCTCGCGGAACGGCCCGACGGGTCGATCGTCACCATCGGCGGCATCATCTCGGGCCTGCAGCGGAAGATGACCAAGCAGGGCAACGCCTGGGCCATCGCCACCGTGGAGGACCTGGCCGGCTCGATCGACTGCATGTTCTTCCCGGCGAGCTACCAGCTGGTGTCCTCGCAACTGGTCGAGGACGCGGTGGTGTTCGTGCGGGGCAAGCTCGACAAGCGGGAGGACGTGCCGCGGCTGATGGGGATGGAGCTGTCCGTTCCCGACCTGTCCAACGCGCACGCCGAAGCGCCGATCACCATCAACATCCCGAGCGGGAAGATCACCCCGCCGCTGGTCGCCCGGCTCGGCGAGGTGCTGGGGAGCCACCGGGGGACGACCGAGGTGCGGGTGCGGCTGGAGGGCCGCGACAAGACGACGGTGCTGCGGTTGGACCGGCACCGGGTGAAGTCGGATCCGGCGCTGTTCGGGGATCTGAAGCAGTTGCTCGGGCCCAGCTGCCTGGCGGTGTGATTCGTGGTGTGAGAGGGCTGTTGACGCCTGAGTGCGGGTAGTGGCCTTCCGCTTCGCGCAGTTCCCCGCGCCCCTTTCGGGCGCGGGGAACTTTCGTTTGGGAGGGGGAGAACGGGCGCGGAGGGAGGGGAGGGGAGGGGGGAGGGAGGGGAGGGGAGGGGGAGGGCGCGGGGAACTTTCGTTCGGGGGAGGGAGAACGGGCGCGGAGGGAGGGAGGGAGGGGAGGAGGGCGCGGGGTCAGGGGATGCCGTTGATGAGGGCCGGGGGACGGCGGTGTGGAGGGCGGAGACGAAGGCGGAGATGGCGGGGTGGGAGCCGGCACCCGCGCGGAAGGCGGCGTGGGTGCGGCGGTAGACGGGGAGGCGGGTGAGGACGACGCCGGGCGGGGGCTGGGTGGCGCCGAGGTGGGGGATCAGGGCGACGCCCTGCCCGGCGGCGACCAGGGCCAGGACGGTGGTGAAGTCGTCGATCTGGTGCCGGATCCGGGGGGCGAAGCCCGCCGCCTCGCAGGCGCGGACGGTCATGCTGTGGCAGAGCGTGCCGGGCGGGGACATGATCCACGGTTCGCCGCGCTGCTCCGCGATCGTGCCCGGTGCGCGGGCGGCCAGGTACATGGGCTCGGTGAAGACCGGGCGGGTCACCGCGAGGCCGGGCTCCGGCTCGGCCGGGACGAGGTCGTACTCGTGCACCAGGGCCACGTCCAGCTCGCCCGCGCGCAGCGCCGCGCCGACGGCGGCCGGGTCGACCTCGGTGACCATCGGCTCCAGCCCCGGGTGCCAGCCGGCCAGTTCGGCGAGCAGGGCGGGGATGATCGCGCGGGCCGCCGAGGGGTAGGTGCCGATCCGCAGCGGGCCGGCCAACCCCTGTTTGGCGTGGGCGAGTTCGGCGTCGGCCTGCTCCAGCAGGGCGAGCACCGACTCGGCGTGCCGGACCAGGCCGCGCCCGGCCGGGGTGAGGGCGACCCGCCGGCCTGTGCGTTCCAGCAGGGGGACGCCGGCTTCCTTCTCCAGGACGGACAGCTGCTGGGACACCGCCGAAGGGCTGAAGGACAGCGCCTCGGCGACGGCCGCGATGGTGCCGAGGTGAGCGAGTTCGCGCAGCAGGCGCAGGCGTCGGACGTCGAGCATCGGCTCAGCTTACGAGAAGCGTCGGAAATGTGAACTGGACCCGGCCGGTCCGCCGACCGCAGGATCGTGGGCATGGAACGCACGGAACTCAAGGGCATCTACGTCCCCCTGGTCACTCCCTTCGCCGCCGACGGCACGGTCGCGCTGGACGCGCTGGAGAAGATCGCGCACGAGGCGCTGGACGCCGGTGCGGCCGGGCTGGTCGCGCTCGGCACCACCGGGGAGCCGGCCGCGCTGACGGCCGAGGAGCGGGACGCGGTGGTGGAGGTCGCGGCGGCCGCCTGCGCCGGGCGGGGGGCGCAGCTGATCGTCGGCGCCTTCGGCGGCGACACCCGGGCGACCGCCGAGGCGCTGGACGTGCTCGCCGCCCGGGTGCCGAGCACGGCGGCCGCGCTGGTCACCGTCCCGTCGTTCGTACGGCCCGGCGAGGCGGGGACGGTCGCGCACTTCCGGGCGCTGGCCGCGAGCAGCCCGCTGCCGCTGCTCGTCTACCACATCCCGTACCGCACCGGGCAGGAGCTCTCCGCCGCGGCGCTGCGCGAACTCGCCGCGATCGACGGGGTGGTGGGCGTCAAGTACGCGACCGGCGGGCTGGACCAGGCGGGCGTGGAACTGCTGGCCGACGCCCCCGAGGGCTTCGCCTTCCTCACCGGCGAGGACGCCTACCTGTCGTCGGCGCTGGCGCTCGGTGCGGCCGGGGGCATCCTCGCCTCCGCCCAGCTGGCCACCGCCTGGTTCGTGGAGCTGGCGCAGGCCTGGCAGGCCGGGGACGCGGACCGGGCGCGGGCGCTCGGGCACCGGCTGACCCGGCTGGCGCTGGCGGCGTTCACGGCGCCGAACCCGGCGGTGACCAAGGGCGTGCTGCACGCCCAGGGGCGGATTCCGACGCCGGATGTGCGGTTGCCGTTGCTGCCGGCGGGGGAGGCGGAGGTGGGGGCTGCGCTGGCGCTGGTGAATGGTCTGGACCACTAGGTTCGTCCGTCGTCGCTCTCACACCGTGGAATACCAGGTCGCACCACCCGCGTGACAAGGCATGATGGGCGGAGTGCGGCTGTAGACAGGACCATTCAGAGGAGTAGTCGGAAATGAAGATCGGCATTGTCGGTGCCACTGGCCAGGTCGGCGCCGTGGTTCGCGAGATCCTGGCGGAGCGCGCGGGACTTCCTGGTGGACTCGGCCCGGTGGAGCAGCTGCGACTGTTCGCCTCGGCACGTTCGGCCGGGCGCACCCTGCCCTGGCAGGGCACCGAGATCACCGTCGAGGACGCGGCCACGGCCGACTACACCGGCCTGGACATCGTGATCTTCTCGGCCGGCGGCTCCACCTCCAAGGCCCTGGCCCCCAAGGTCGCCGCCGCCGGTGCCGTCGTCATCGACAACTCCTCCGCCTGGCGCCGCGACCCCGAGGTCCCGCTGGTCGTCTCCGAGGTCAACCCGGAGGCCATCGCGGACCGCCCCAAGGGCATCATCGCCAACCCGAACTGCACCACCATGGCCGCCATGCCCGTGCTGCGCCCGCTGCACGAGGAGGCCGGCCTGGCCGCGCTGGTCGTCTCCACCTACCAGGCCGTCTCCGGCAGCGGCGTCGCCGGCGTCGCCGAGCTGCAGGACCAGGCCGCCAAGGTCATCGACGGCGCCGCCGGCCTCGCCCACGACGGCTCCGCGGTCGAGTTCCCCGAGCCCAAGGTGTACAAGCGCCCGATCGCCTTCAACGTGGTGCCGCTGGCCGGCTCCATCGTGGAGGACGGCTCCAACGAGACCGACGAGGAGCAGAAGCTCCGCCACGAGAGCCGCAAGATCCTCGGCATTCCCGCCCTGAAGGTCGCCGGCACCTGCGTGCGTGTCCCGGTCTTCTCCGGCCACTCGCTGCAGATCAACGCCCGCTTCGAGCGCCCGATCAGCCCGGAGCGTGCCGTCGAGCTGCTGTCCGGCGCCCCCGGCGTCGAGCTGTCCGACATCCCCACCCCGCTGCAGGCCGCCGGCCAGGACCCGAGCTACGTCGGGCGCATCCGGGTGGACGAGACCGTGGAGAACGGCCTGTCGCTGTTCGTCTCGAACGACAACCTGCGCAAGGGCGCCGCGCTCAACGCCGTCCAGCTGGCCGAGCTGGTGGCCGCCGAGCTCAAGGGCTGAGGCACCCGAGCCCCGGTCCGAGGGCCCGAGGGCCGTCGTACCGCTGCGTGACCAGGGGCGGGCTCCGTCGTTGAACGGGGCCCGCCTTCGCGTTCCTTTGCGGTTCGTTGGGGCGGCTGTTGCGGTACCGGGACATCCGGCAAGGTTCGGCAGGCGAACCCCGGGTAAAAGGTGACCCAACGATCGGGCGACGACGGGGGCCCCTCACCTCGGCACGCCCGGACGGCGGGCGTGTCGCCCTCCCCGAATCGATCCACCCACTGATCCCGAGGGCAAGCGAGAAGAGGTGCGCGATGGACCGATGTGTCGTCCTGGTGGACGCCGGATACCTGCTGGGCGCCGCCGCCAGCCTGCTCGCCGGAGACCCGTCCCGCTCCAAGGTCACGGTCGACCACACGGCCCTGATCGCCGCGCTGCGCGAACGCGCCGAGGCCGAGACCGGGCTGCCACTGCTGCGCATCTACTGGTTCGACGCCGCGCCCGACCGGCGCCCGATGCCCGAGCACCGACGGCTGCGCGTCCTGCCCCGCGTCACCGTACGGCTCGGCGCGCTCACCCGGGCCGAGGGGCGCTGGGTGCAGAAGGGCGTCGACGCCGCGATGCACGCCGAACTCTCCGAACTCGCCCGCAACCGCGCCTGCGCCGACGTCGTACTGATCACCGGGGACGGCGACCTGCTGCCCGGCATGATGACCGCCAAGGAACACGGCGTCGCCGTCCACCTGTGGGCGCTGCAGGCCGCCGACGGCGACTTCAACCAGTCCGAGGACCTGGTCGGCGAGGCCGACGAACGGCGGGTCCTGGACCGCGAGTGGATCGAGGGGTCCTTCTCGCTGCGGGACACCGCCAACCTCTTCCCCGCCCCCGGGGCCGGGGCCCGGCAGGAGATCGCCAAGATCCTCGCCGCCCCGCCGGCCGCGCCGAGCGTGGTGCCGGCGGCGCTCCCGAACGGGGTGCCGAACGGGGTGCCCGCCGGGGTGCCGCCCACCGTCCGCCCGGCGGCCGCCGCCCCGGCCGACACCGCCCCCGCCGACGGACGGCCGCAGCCCGCGGCCGCGCTCAAGGTCGTCCCCACGCCGAAGGACCTGGCCGAGCGGCCCTCCTCGGTCACCCCGATCACCCCGGTGGCCACCGGGCACGGCCTCAACGGGCACGCCGCCAGCGGAAGCGGCCTCAACGGGCACGCCGTCAACGGAAGCGGCGTCAACGGCCACGCCGCCAACGGCGCCGTCGCCCAGGCCGGGCCGGTGCTGCGCTGGTCCTCCGACCGCGGCTGGGTCGACCGGCCCGCCCCCGAACCCGCCGTCACCGCCGGCGACAACCTGCCCACGCTCGCCCAGCTCACCACCGCCGAACAGCGCTGGGCCGACCGTGAGGAGGACATCACCTCCATCGGCGGCGACGCCCACGAGGTCGGGCAGGTCTTCGCCCGCCGCTGGAGCGAGCGGATCGGCGATCCCGAACGCCTCACCGTCCTGTGGCCCGACTACCCGCGCATCCCGCACCGCGTCGACGGCGAGCTGCTGCGCTACGCCGCCCGCTTCGGGCTGCTCGCGCACAAGGACGACCAGATCGACGAGCACGACCGCTACGCCATCCGGGCCGGGTTCTGGAAGGAGCTGGCGGCGCAGGTGCCGGGCGGATCGATGGTCGTGGACGACTGAGGCGACGACCGCGCCGCGTCCGGACGTGGGGTGCGGCCGGCCGCCGCTCCCGCTGGTCAGGCCCCCTTGTCCGGTTCGCCCGTATGAGCGCGTAGAGTCTTCGGTCGTGAGTGAGACGGCCGGGCCAGCACCCGAGGAAACCCCGCCGTGCGTCGCCGTGCGCGACCTCGTCCGGACCTACCGCAGCGGGCGCGGCGCCGCCGCCACCGAGATCCGGGCCAACGACGGGATCAGCCTCACCGTCCGACAGGGCGAGATCTTCGGGCTGCTCGGGCCCAACGGCGCCGGGAAGTCGACCCTGGTCCGCCAGATCACCGGACTGCTGCGCCCCGACGCGGGCTCCGTCGAACTGCTCGGCCACGACATCGTGCGCCACCCCGACCGGGCCGCCCGACTGCTCGGCTACCTCGGGCAGGAGTCCACCGCCCTCGACGAGCTCACCGTGGCGCTGGCCGCCGAGACCACCGGGCGGCTGCGCGGCCTCGGCCGGGCACAGGCCCGCAGCGCGGCCGCCGACGTCCTGGACGAACTCGGGCTGACCGCGATCGCACAGCGGCCGCTCGCCAAGCTGTCCGGCGGGCAGCGACGGCTCGCTTGCTTCGCGGCCACCCTGGTCGGGGATCGTCAGCTGCTCGTCCTGGACGAGCCGACCACCGGCATGGACCCCGTCGCCCGGCGGGCGGTGTGGTGCGCCGTCGACCGGCGGCGCACCGAGCGCGGGACGACCGTGCTGCTGGTCACCCACAACGTGATCGAGGCGGAGACGGTGCTCGACCGGGTCGCCGTGATCGACGAGGGCCGGGTGATCGCCTGCGACACGCCCGGCGGGCTCAAGGCCCTGGTGGACGGGGACGTCCGGCTCGACCTGGTCTGGCGGGACGAGGCGCCGGTCGGCGTGCCCGCCGTCGCAGCCCTGCGCGACCGGGCCGAGTGCACCGGGCGCCGCTGGACCGTCCGCACCACCCCCGAGCAGGCCCGCGAACTCGTCGCCGCCGTCACCACCGGCCCGGCCTTCGCCGCGCTCGACGACTTCACCCTCGCCACCCCGAGCCTTGAGGACGTCTACCTCAAGCTGGGCGGCCGCCACGGAGGACTCGCCAAGTGACCCTGCTCTCGGCGCCGCCCCGGACCGAACCGACCACGGCCGGGCCCGCCCCGCTCGCCCCCGCGGCCCGGCTGCTGCCGGCCCTCGCCGCCGTGTACCGGGCGCAGCTCGCCCGGGCGCGGGTCGCGCGGATCCCGTTGCTGTTCGTCGCCACCTTCCAGTCCGTCGGCATCCTGGTGATGATGCGGGGCGTCGTGGACGCCGGGCAGTCCACGGCGGCGCGGTCGGTGGTCGCCGGGTCGAGCGTGCTGGTGGTCGCGTTCGTCGCGCTGAACCTGCTCGCCCAGTACTTCGGGAAGCTGCGGGCCACCGGCGGCCTCGACCACTACGCCACGCTGCCCGTGCCGCCCGCCTCGGTGGTGCTGGGCGCGGCCGCCGCGTACGCCTCCTTCACCCTGCCCGGGACCGTCCTCACGGCTGCTCTCGGGGCGGTGATGTTCGGGCTGCCGCTCGGGCAGCTGTGGGTGCTGCTGGCGGTCGTGCCGCTGGCCGGGGCCGCGCTGTCGGGGCTGGGGGCGGCCTGCGGGCTGTTGGCGCCGCGGCAGGAGATCGCCACGATGCTCGGGCAGCTCGGGATGTCGGCCGCGCTGCTGCTCGGCGTGCTGCCGGTGGACCACCTGCCGCAGCCGGTGCAGTGGCTGCGGGACCTGCTGCCCTCCACGTACGGGGTGGAGGCCTTCGCGCGGACCTTCGCGCCGGACCCGGACTGGGCGATGGTGTTCGCCGACCTGGGGGTCTGCGCAGGAGTGGGCGTGGTCTCGCTGACGGTGGCCACCTGGGCGTACCGGCGGGCGGTCGCGCGGTAGGGGCCCGGTGGGCGATGAGGCCCGGTGAGCGGCGGGGGCCGTCCGGGTGGTGGGGGCTGTCCGGGTGGTGGGGTCGTTCCGAGGGCGGTCGTGAAACGATGGGGCCTGTGACCGTACCGAACACACCTCCGGATCCCGCCCACACCGATGTGCAGGCGGGACCGGACGCCACGCCCGTGTCCGACCCGTATGCGGCTCCGCAGGGGCTGGGGCCCGACGCACCCGTCGCGCCCGTCGCGTCGGACGGGTCGGAGGGGCAGGGGACCTCACTGGCGCAGCGACTGCTGCCGGAGGTACGGCTCGGGGCGGGCGTGGTCCTCGCCTGCCTGCTGGTCGGACTGGTGATGGCCGGGCTGTGGGCCTGGCTGGCGCCGAAGGTGCCGCTGGTGGTGGACGGGGACCGGATCCTCTACGTCGACCCCGAGGGCGAGCAGCGGGCCGGGGCCGACGCGGTGTTCGTGCTCATCGGCCTGGGCGCCGGGATCCTGACCGCGCTCGGCGCCTTCCTGGTGACCCGGCGCCGCGGCGGCGGGATCGCCGTCGCCCTGGGGCTGGCCGTCGGCGGGCTGCTCGGGTCGATGGGCGCCTGGCGGATCGGGCGCTGGCTCGGGCCGAGCAACGACCTGATCGGCGAGGCCCGGCGGGTCGGCAACGGCGGGCACTTCGACGCGAGCATCGACCTGGGGGCGCTGGGCGCGCTGCTGGTGTGGCCGATGGCGGCGATGGTGGTGCTGCTGGCCGTGTCGGCGGCGTTCGGGAAGCGGGAGGAGGACCCGCCGCCGTACTGGGGCGTGCCGGCGGGGCAGGCTCCGGTGGGGCCGCAGGTCGAGCCGGGGCCGGGGCCGGAAGGCGGTAGCGGGCACTGAGCAGGGGCGGGGGCGGGCGGGGGCCTTCGGCTTCGCGCAGTTCCGCGCGCGCCTGAGGACTCCGCTGACCCCGGGGGGACTCCGCTGACCCCGGGGACTCCGCTGACCCGAGGAACGTGGGGTCAGCGGGCGATGGGGGCGGTGTGGCCCCGGGTGAGGGTGATGAGGTCGGTGGGGGAGAGTTCGACCTCCAGGCCGCGGCGGCCGGCCGAGACGTAGACGGTGGGGTGGGTCAGGGCGCTCGCATCGATGACGGTACGCAGGGGGCGGCGCTGGCCCAGGGGCGAGATGCCGCCGCGGACGTAGCCGCTGCTGCGTTCGGCGGCGGCCGGGTCGGCCATGGTGGCGCGCTTGCCGCCGACGGCGGCTGCCAGGGCCTTGAGGTCGAGCTGTCCGGCGACCGGGACGACGCCGACGGTGAGGGTGCCGTCCACGTCGGCGACCAGGGTCTTGAAGACCCGCTCCGCGGCCACGCCCAGGGCCTCGGCCGCCTCGCCGCCGTAGGAGGCGGCCGCCGGGTCGTGGTCGTAGGCGTGCACGGTGAAGGCGACGGCGGCGGTCTCCAGGGCGACGGTGGCGGGCGTGCCCTGGCCGCCCTTCTTGGTCTTCTTGGCCATGCGGGGGTCCTCGGGCTCCTGGGGCGGTCCGGGCTGTTTCGGGGCTGTGCCGGGGCTGTTCGATCGGGGCTGTTCGGTCGGGGCTGTTCAGTTGGGGCTGAAGGACTGGCGGGTGAGGTCGACGGCCGGCAGCGAGGGGAGCCAGGTGAGCACGGCGGTCTCGCGGCGCAGCAGGTCGAGTTCGGTGCGCAGGCGCTGGGCGGTGTCCGGGGCGGCGAGCAACTGCTGCTTGAGCGGGGTCTCGAACACCGAAGCGGCGGCGACCAGGTAGGAGAGCACCTGCGGGTCGTCGGGCAGCTCCTGGCGGCCGACCGTGCTCGCCTCGCGGGCGCCGGCGAGGCGCTTCTGGTAGACCCGGAACGCCCGCTCGACCTCGGCGGCCAGGGCGCCGGAGCCCTCGCCGGGCTGCTCCTCGATCGGCTCGATCTCGCCGGTCAGGTACGGGCCGGAGGTGTCCACCGAGCGGAGCCGGAACCGGGTGGTGCCGGTGACCAGGAGCTCGTAGCGGCCGTCCGGCTGGTGCTGGACCGACGCGACGTCGGCGATGCAGCCGATGGGGAAGAGCGCTTCGAGTGGGTCGCCGGTGGCGGTGCCGAGGCCGTCCAGCGGCCCGGCCGGGCCCTCCTCGGGCCGGACCGGGGCGACCTCGCGGCCGTCCTTGATCGCGAGCACGCCGAAGCGCCGCGGGGCGTCCTCGGACTGTTCGAGCAGATCGGCGACGAGACGGCGGTAGCGCTCCTCGAAGACGTTCAGGGGCATCACCAGGCCCGGGTAGAGCACGGTGTTCAGCGGGAAGAGCGGCAGCCGTTCTGTCACGGCGGACAGCGTAGTTCCCCGGACGGGGGCCTTGTCGCGCGGATAACGGGCCGAACGGTCACGACCCGGATCCCGACCGGCTCACCCGCGCTGGAGCATGCGGGTGGCGCCGGCGACGACGGTGGAGGCGAGCAGCCAGCCGATGACCACCAGGGAGGCGGAGATCCACTGGGAGAGGCCGCCCGGGTTCCAGCCGCCCTGGTTGAGGTCCACGATCGGCAGCAGCTGGTTGAGGGTGTACAGCACCGGGCTCCAGTGCGGGCGCTCGTCGGCCTTGAGCGGGTCCAGCGGGTGGGTGGCGAACCAGAGGCTGCCGAGCATCCAGGCGAGCAGCAGCCACAGGCCTGCCCGGCCCGGGCGGTAGCCGTAGCCGACGCTGGCGTCCTGGACGGCGCCCCAGATCCGGGCGGGCAGCGGCAGGGTCCGGCGGCGCCGGCGCTGCTTGGCGTACAGCACCTCGCGGGCGTCGTCGTCGGCGCCGTCGCGGCGCAGGGCGGCGGCCAGCTGCTCGTAGGACTCGGGCTGGAAGTCGACCGAGGAGCCCTCCAGCCAGGCGATCCGCTCCCGGACGCCGAAGGCCTCGACGGGGCGCAGGTTCTCGTACACGAAGCCGGTGAGGCCCAGGTGCTTGCCCTGCGGCCAGGCGTCCGGGGTGTCGACCAGGTTGCCGACCCGGGCGCGGGTCAGCGCGACGGTGCCGGTGGGGCGGTACTTGCAGGTGAAGCGCAGTTCGGGGGTGTGGATGCGGCGCAGCGAGACCTCGTCGTCATCCTCCAGGTGGAACTCGCCGGAGATCAGGCAGGCGCCGTCGAAGCGGCTGTCGGACAGCCGCACCCGGCCGAAGGCCCGGAAGGGGGTGACGGGGCCGTCCGGCGCGGCGTACTCGCCGTAGCCGGAGCCGTAGTAGCCGCGGGAGCCGGCCCAGCCCTGGTCGGCGGAGCCGGTCAGGTAGAGGGTGTGGCCGACGGTGACCCGGACGGCGTTGAGGCAGGTGCGGTTGTGCGCCCGGTCGGCGTGCAGCTGGGCGCCGCGCAGCGAGAGCCGGCCGCCTATCCGGGCGGTGCGTATGCTCAACTCGCCCCGGGTCTCCAGGCGTTCGGCCTCGAAGTCCTGGTTGACGGTGATCCCGTCGGCGGAGACGGCGCGGCCGTGGCGGTCGCCGCCGACGGCGGTCTGGTTGAGCAGCAGGTCGGTGCCGATCCGGGCGTCGGTGAGCCGCATGCCGTCCGGGACGCGGCAGCGGGCCAGGTGGAGGTCGCCGGTGGTGGTGAGCCGGGAGGCCTCCAGGCGGGGGATCAGGCAGTTCACGAAGCGCAGCGTGGAGGCCGCCGCCTCGGAGATCAGGATCTTGTGCTCGAAGCGGCAGTCGTGGAGTTCGACGTAGTCGCCGATGGCGCCGCCGGCCAGGTTGAGCGCGCCGGTGACCAGCACCCCGCTCATCCGCAGCGAGGCGACCCGCCCGGGGGCGGGCCGGGGGCCGGCCAGCAGCAGCTGGGCCAGCACCTCGGCGCGGACGGTGCGGTCGGGGCCCCAGACGGCGCTGCCGAAGGCGTCGTCGGTGTCCTGCTCGCCGCTGCGGCGGTCCAGGATCTCCCCCTGGCGGTAGGCCTCCCAGAGCTCACGCTCGGTATCCGTCCAGCCCTCCGGAGCACGCTCCGCCATGGTTTCCCCCGTCCCCCGGTCGTCTCGCCTTTCGTATCACGGACTGAAATGCGGGACCAGCGATTCCGGCCACTCCTTACACTGGGTGGCGTGATCTCTCGAATCGACCTCCGCGGCTCGCTGGACGACCCGCGTGACCTGCTGCCCCGTGCCGAGTTCGACGTGGCGGCCGCCCTGGAGAAGGTGCGGCCGATCGCGGAGGACGTACGCCATCGCGGCGTCGAGGCGCTGATCGAGATCACCGAGCGCTTCGACGGCGTCCGCCTGGAGTCCACCCGCGTCCCGGCCGAGCAGCTGACCGAGGCCCTGGAGACGCTGGACCCGAAGGTGCGCGCCGCACTGGAGGAGTCGATCCGCCGGGCCCGCGCCGTGCACGCGGACCAGCGCCGCACCGGGCACACCACCCAGGTGGTGCCGGGCGGCACGGTCACCCAGCGCTGGGTGCCGGTCGAGCGGGTCGGCCTGTACGTGCCGGGCGGGCTGGCCGTCTACCCGTCCTCCGTCGTGATGAACGTGGTGCCGGCCCAGGAGGCGGGCGTGCGCGGCATCGCGGTCACCTCGCCGCCGCAGAAGGAGTTCGGCGGCCGGGTGCACCCGACGATCCTGGCGGCCTGCGCGCTGCTCGGCGTGGACGAGGTCTACTCCGTCGGCGGCGCCCAGGCGGTCGCCATGTTCGCCCTCGGCACCGAGGAGTGCGCGCCGGTCACCATGGTCACCGGCCCGGGCAACATCTACGTGGCCGCCGCCAAGCGCTACTTCGCCGGGCGGATCGGCATCGACTCCGAGGCCGGCCCGACCGAGATCGCCGTCCTCGCCGACGACAGCGCGCTGCCGAGTGACGTCGCCGCCGACCTGATCAGCCAGGCCGAGCACGGCCCGACCTCCGGCTCGGTGCTGGTCACCGACTCCCCGGCGCTGGCCGACGCCGTCGAGGCCGAGCTGGCCGTGCAGGTCGCCAGGACCAAGCACAGCGAGCGGGTCGCCGAGGCGCTGGGCGGCAAGCAGTCCGGCATCATCCTGGTCGACGACCTGACCCAGGGCCTCGCCGTGGTCAACGCCTACGCGGCCGAGCACCTGGAGATCCAGACCCGCGACCCGCACGCGGTCGCCGCCCGGGTCGTCAACGCGGGCGCGATCTTCATCGGCCGCTGGACCCCGGTCTCGCTGGGCGACTACGCGGCCGGCTCCAACCACGTGCTGCCCACCGGCGGCTGCGCCTGCCACTCCTCCGGACTGTCGGTGCAGACCTTCCTGCGCGGCGTCCAGGTGGTCGAGTACGACCGGGACGCGCTGGCGGACGTCGCCGCGCACGTCGTCAACCTGGCCGACGCGGAGGACCTGCCCGGCCACGGGGACGCCATCAAGGCCCGCTTCGACTGGACGGTGCCGGGATCGTGACTCAGCCGACTCGTACGACCCGTATCGACGACCTTCCGATCCGGGACGAGCTGCGCGGCCAGTCCCCGTACGGCGCGCCGCAGTTGGACGTCCCCGTCCAGCTGAACACCAACGAGAACCCGTACCCGCTGCCCGAGGAGCTGGTGGCCCGGATCGCCGAGCGCGTCGCCGAGGCCGCCCGGAACCTCAACCGCTACCCCGACCGGGACGCGGTCGAGCTGCGCACCGGGCTCGCGGCGTACCTCACCCGCACCACCGGCTTCCCGGTCGTCCGCGAGCAGGTGTGGGCCGCCAACGGCTCCAACGAGGTGCTCCAGCAGCTCCTCCAGACCTTCGGCGGCCCCGGCCGCAGCGCGCTCGGCTTCGAGCCCTCGTACTCGATGCACGCGCTGATCTCCCGCGGCACCGGCACCGCCTGGATCTCCGGCCCGCGCAACGACGACTTCACCATCGACGTCGACGCCGCGCTCGCCGCCATCGCCGAGCACAAGCCCAACGTGGTGTTCATCTGCTCGCCGAACAACCCGACCGGGACGGCGGTCGCGGCCGACACCGTGCTGCGGCTGTACGAGGCCGCCCAGGCCGCCCGGCCCAGCCTGGTCGTGGTGGACGAGGCGTACGTCGAGTTCTCGCACCGCGCCTCGCTGCTGCCGCTGATCGAGGGCCGCCCCAACCTGGTGGTCAGCCGCACCATGTCCAAGGCCTTCGGCGCCGCCGGGCTGCGCCTGGGCTACCTGGCCGCCGACCGGGCCGTGGTGGACGCCGTCCAGCTGGTGCGCCTGCCGTACCACCTGTCCGCCGTCACCCAGGCCACCGCGCTGGCCTGCCTGGAGCACACCGACACCCTCCTCGGGTACGTCGGCCGGCTCAAGGAGGAGCGCGACCGGCTGGTCGAGGCGCTGCGCGGACTCGGCCTGGAGGTCACCGACTCGGACGCCAACTTCGTCCAGTTCGGCCGCTTCGCCGACACCCACGCCGTCTGGCAGGCCATCCTCGACCAGGGCGTCCTGGTCCGGGACAACGGCGTGCCCGGGTGGCTGCGCGTCACCGCCGGCACCCCCGCCGAGAACGACGCCTTCCTGGACGCCGTCCGTACAGTGATCAAGGAGCTCTAACCCCCCATGTCCCGCATCGGACGCGTCGAGCGCACCACCAAGGAGACCTCCGTCCTGGTCGAGATAGACCTCGACGGCACCGGCAAGACCGACATCTCCACGGGCGTCGGATTCTACGACCACATGCTCGACCAGCTCGGCCGGCACGGTCTGTTCGACCTCACCGTCAAGACCGACGGCGACCTGCACATCGACACCCACCACACCATCGAGGACACCGCCCTCGCGCTCGGCGCCGCCTTCAAGCAGGCCCTCGGCGACAAGGTCGGCATCTTCCGCTTCGGCAACTGCACGGTGCCGCTGGACGAGTCGCTCGCCCAGGTCACCGTGGACCTCTCCGGCCGGCCCTACCTGGTGCACACCGAGCCCGAGAACATGGCGCCGATGATCGGCAGCTACGACACCACGATGACCCGGCACATCCTGGAGTCCTTCGTGGCCCAGGCGCAGATCGCCCTGCACGTCCACGTGCCGTACGGGCGCAACGCCCACCACATCGTGGAGTGCCAGTTCAAGGCGCTCGCCCGGGCGCTGCGCTACGCCTCCGAGCGCGACCCGCGCGCGGCCGGCATCCTCCCCTCGACCAAGGGTGCGCTGTGAACAACACCGCGATGATCCTCATCTTCGTCGGCCTCTTCCTGGCCGGCGGGGTGATCTCCTTCTGGAAGCAGAAGCACTCGAAGAGCGTCATCCTGGTGCTGGCCTTCGGCTCCGTGATGTGCCTGGCCTCGGGCCTCATGCGCCTGTGAAGCCCGTAGTAGAGAGACTGGACACCTGAACATGGGCAAGAACGTCGTCGTCCTCGACTACGGCTCCGGCAACCTCCGCTCGGCGCAGCGCGCCCTGGAGCGGACCGGGGCGAACGTCACGGTCAGCTCCGACTACGACACCGCGATGGCCGCGGACGGCCTGCTCGTCCCCGGCGTGGGCGCCTTCGAGGCGTGCATGCGCGGGCTGAAGTCCGTCCGCGGGGACTGGATCGTCGGCCGCCGCCTCGCCGGGGGCCGCCCGGTCATGGGCATCTGCGTCGGCATGCAGATCCTCTTCGAGAAGGGCGTCGAGCACGGCGTGGAGACGCCCGGCTGTGACGAGTGGCCTGGCACCGTCGAGCCGCTGGAGGCCCCGGTCGTCCCGCACATGGGCTGGAACACCGTGGACGTCCCCGAGGGCAGCCGGATGTTCGCCGGCCTCGACCCGGACACCCGCTTCTACTTCGTGCACTCCTACGGCGTGCGGCACTGGGAGCTGGAGACCCACAGCGCGCGGATCAACCCGCCGCTGGTCACCTGGGCCACGCACGGGCAGCCGTTCGTCGCCGCCGTCGAGAACGGCCCGCTGTGGGCCACCCAGTTCCACCCCGAGAAGTCCGGCGACGCCGGCGCCGCCCTGCTGACCAACTGGGTCAACACCCTCTGAGCGTCTGAGAGTTGTTACTGATGAGCCTTGAGCTGCTGCCCGCCGTCGACGTCCGCGACGGCCAGGCCGTCCGCCTGGTCAAGGGCGCCTCCGGCACCGAGACCTCCTTCGGCGAGCCGCTGGCCGCCGCCCTCGCCTGGCAGAACGCGGGCGCCGAGTGGCTGCACCTGGTCGACCTCGACGCCGCCTTCGGCACCGGCTCGAACTACGAGCTGCTGCGCGAGGTCACCGGCCAGCTGGACATCAAGGTCGAGCTGTCCGGCGGCATCCGCGACGACGAGTCGCTCGCCCGCGCGCTCGCCACCGGCTGCACCCGCGTCAACCTGGGCACCGCCGCCCTGGAGGCCCCCGAGTGGGTCGCCAAGGCCATCGCCGAGCACGGCGACAAGATCGCCGTCGGCCTCGACGTCGTCGGCACCACCCTGCGCGGCCGCGGCTGGACCCGCGACGGCGGCCAGCTCTTCGAGGTGCTGGACCGGCTGAACGCGGAGGGCTGCGCCCGCTACGTCGTCACCGACGTCAACCGCGACGGCACCCTGACCGGCCCCAACCTGCAGCTGCTGCGCGACGTCTGCGCCGCCACCGACCGCCCGGTGGTCGCCTCCGGCGGCGTCTCCTCGCTGGACGACCTGCGGGCCATCGCGGGTCTGGTCGAGGTGGGTGTCGAGGGCGCCATCGTGGGCAAGGCACTCTACGAGCAGAAGTTCACCCTCGAAGAGGCCCTGGAGGCGGTTTCCGGATGACCGAAGGTCGGATCGTGCGCGGGCAGGTCGTGGCGGGTCGGGTGGGTGGCTTCTCCCCCTGGGAGGAGGAGTTCGGCTACTCCCGGGCCGTCGCCGCCGGTGACCACGTGCACGTGGCCGGCTCCACCGCCTGGGTGGACGGCCACATCGAGCACGAGGGCGACCCGTACCGGCAGACCCTCGCCGCGTTCGGCGTCGGCCTCAAGGCCCTGGCCGCGTACGGTCTGACCGCGGACGACGTGGTCCGCACCCGGATGTACATCACCCACGTCCGCGACGCCGAGGAAGTGGGCCGCGCCCACCGCGAGCTCTTCGACGCCGCACGCCCGGTGGCCACCATGGTGGTGGTCGAGGGACTGATCGACTCCCGGATGATGGTCGAGATCGAGCTCGACGCCTACCGATCCGGGCTGGCAAAGACCCTGGAAGTCTTGGAAGGCGAACAGCCGTGACCCTCGCAGTACGTGTCATCCCCTGCCTGGACGTCGACGCCGGGCGGGTGGTCAAGGGCGTCAACTTCCAGAACCTGCGCGACGCCGGCGACCCGGTCGAGATGGCCAAGCTCTACGACGCCGAAGGCGCCGACGAGCTCACCTTCCTCGACATCACCGCCTCCTCCGGCGACCGCGAGACCACCTACGACGTGGTGCGCCGCACCGCCGAACAAGTCTTCATCCCGCTCACCGTCGGCGGCGGCATCCGCGCCGTCGAGGACGTGGACAAGCTGCTGCGGGCCGGCGCCGACAAGGTCGGCGTCAACACCGCCGCCATCGCCCGCCCGGAGCTGGTCCGCGAGATCGCCCAGCGGTTCGGGCGGCAGGTGCTGGTGCTCTCGGTCGACGCCCGGCGCTGCCCCGCCGGGGTGGAGACCCCCTCGGGGTACGAGGTCACCACGCACGGCGGCCGCCAGGGCACCGGCCTCGACGCCGTCGAATGGGCGGGCCGCGCAGCCGAGTTGGGCGCCGGCGAGATCCTGCTCAACTCGATGGACGCGGACGGCACCAAGGACGGCTACGACCTGGAGATGATCCGGGCCGTGCGCAAGGCCGTCTCGGTGCCGGTCATCGCCTCCGGCGGGGCCGGCAAGCTCGCCGACTTCGCCCCGGCCGTCGAGGCGGGCGCGGACGCGGTGCTGGCCGCCAGCGTCTTCCACTTCGGCGACCTTCGGATCGGCGAGGTCAAGGACGCGCTGCGGGAGGCCGGGCACCCGGTGCGGTGAGCTGTGCAGGGTTGTGCCGAGGGCCCGCGGTTCTGCGAACCGCGGGCCCTCGGCGTGTGCTCAGCGCGCGCTCAGGATTCCTGCGGCTCGCCGTGGATCAGGGCGAACGGGGCGCCGTTCGGGTCCGCCAGCCAGGCGATCCGGCCGACGTTCTCCACGTCCGCGGCGGGCATCAGCACCGTACCGCCGGCCGCCGTCGCCCTGGCGACCACCGCGTCCACGTCGGCGGCCGAGAAGTACGGCGTCCAGGCGGAGGGCTGCTCCGGGGACATCGTCGGGGCGATGCCGCCGAAGCTGGCGGCCCGCAGGTCCCCCTCGGCGGTGGAGATCACCCGGTAGGTCATGCCCGGGGACGGCTCGAAGTTCTCCATCCGCCAGCCGAACAGCTTCTCGTAGTAGGCGAAGGCCACCTCCGGGCCGGAGGTGTGCAGCTCGGACCAGACCAGCGCGCCGTCCTCCGAGACCACGTCCAGGCCCTTGGTGTTGCCCGCCTGCCAGATCGCGAACTCGGCGCCCTGCGGGTCGGTCAGCTGGGCGAACCGGCCCTCCTCCATGACGTCCATCGGCGGGACGCGGACCGAGCCGCCGGCCTGCTCGACGGCCTTCACGGTGGCGTCCGCGTCCTCGGTGCGGAAGTACGTCGTCCAGGCCGAGCGCGCGCCCGCGTCCAGGTTGCCGAGCGCGCCGACGGTCTTGCCGTCCAGCTGGAGGAAGCCGTAGCCGTCCGTCCCGGGAACCTCCTGGAAGGTCCAGCCGAAGACCTTGCCGTAGAACTCGGCAGTGGCGGGGATGTTCGGGCTGCCCAGGTCGATCCAGCAGGGCGAGCCGGTGGGGAAGTCGGTGGTGAGCATGGAGTGGTACCCCTTCGACGCAGAGTGACCGGGCATGGCCGGAACGGTCGCGGCCGGAACGGTTCCGTCGGACGCGCGCACGCCCCTTCCCGACCACCTGCGAGTCTGCACCCGGGCACTGACATCCGCAGCCGGGAAGCGCCTGACCGGCGGGTTCGAGGACGGGCCCTACAGCCAGCCGCGCTGCGCCGCCTTGAGGCCGGCCTCGAAGCGGCTGGCGGCGTCGAGCCGTTCCATGAGGGCGGACATCTGGCGCCGTACGGTGCGCACCGAGATACCGAGCCGCTTGCCGGCGGCCTCGTCGGTCAGGCCCGTACCGAGCAGCCGGAGCAGGTCGCGTTCGGCCGGAGTGAGGCCGGTGTCCTGGTGGGTGGGCTGGTCGGCGCCGAGCGGTACGGCGGTGGACCAGGCCTGTTCGAACAGGGCGACGAGGGAGGCGACCAGCCCGGGCTCGCTGGTGCAGAGCGCCCCGAGCCGGGTCCGCGCCGGGTCGATCGGGACGACGGCGGTGTGCCGGTCGAAGACCAGCAGCCGCGGCGGCAGGAGGGGCGCCGTCCGCACCTGGCCGCCGAGCTCGGTGAGCCACTGGGCGTACGCGTGGGTGGCCTGGTCGTTGCGGACGCTGTCCTGGTACAGCGTCCGCATGGTGACGCCGCGCTCCAGCGCGTCCCGGTCGAGCGGGCGGGCGGCGTCCATGCTGGCCTGGGACTGCGCCCCGCCCGAGATCGCGGCGAGGAACTCCTCCCGGAGGCCGCGCGCCAGCATTTCGAGCTTGGCCTGGATGGCGTCCATCCCGACCAGGCGCTCGGTGGCGTCCGAGGTGGTGTTGGGCACCAGGTCCGCGTAGGCGGCGACGGCCTGGGCCACGGCGGCCTTGCTGGCGGCCAGCTCCTGCTGGCGGCGGGCGAGGTCGTCCTCCTGGCGGCGGATGACGGCCTCCAGGCCGACCGCCGGGCTGACCGGGCGCAGCGCGCCGGAGACCTCCTGGGAGGGGCGCAGCAGCGTCAGGTCCGCGAGCTGGTCGAGGGCGTCCCGGACGGCGGACTCGGAAAGGCCGAACCGGCGGCACAGGTCGGCGACGCCGCACCCGGGGTCGACCAGCAAGGCTGCGTAGACGGCTTCCGCCGTCGGGTCCAGTCCCAGGACTTCGAGCACGATTCCCCCCGGTCGCGGCGATGCAGGCGGCCAGCTGGTGTCAAGGCCGTCTGCGTGATTCTCACAGTTCGCACATGTGTGTGCAAGGAGAGTTGACGGTCCGTCGGTGAGGCGGGTGGGGCAGGTGGGTCGGCTGGGGTGGCGCCATGCTGCCAGACCTGATGCTGCCGCAGGGCAAGCCTTCCGGAGCACCGGTCGGGGCTTGCAGGATAGGGATCACCGAGCCGCAGGAGCCCCGAGCCCCGGGCCGGCGGGACGGCGGGAAGCAGCCGCCGTCCGTCCGACGAACCGACCGACCATCAACCAGGGGGTTGTTCTCCATGCGGATCACCGCTCGCGTCTCCGGTGTCCTCGCGGCTACGGCAGTACTGGCCACGCTCGCCCTTCCGGCCGTCACCGCCTCCGCCGCCACGCCGGTCACCGCGGCGGGCGTGTCCGCGGCGAGCAACCCCGGCACCAGCACCCCCGGCACCGGCAACCCCGGCACGGGCGACGACGCGCACGGCGGGACCGGCAAGCCCGGCCTGGGCGACCCGGGCAGCATCAGCTGGGACAACAAGAAGTGACCGCCGCCGTCTGCGCCGGGCGCGTGAACCGAGCCCGATGCACATTGTCAGACTCATCCTGACGAGCCCCGACCGGCGCCCGCCCACCGCGGCCGACGCCCATGTCCTGAAGGACGTGCTCTGGGCCCACGCCGATCCCTTCGGCGGCCTGGAGCACGTCCAGTCGAGAGCCCGTCAGGACTCCATCGACCTCGTCCTCTTCACCAGCGGCGGAAGCGGCGACAACGCCCCCGCCCATTCGCTGGCCATCTGTTCCACCGCCCTCTCGCGGTCTCCGGCCTTCCGGTCCTGGCGCCTTTCGCTCGCCGGCTGACGGCCGTCCACACCTCCTGCCGGAGTTTCCTCCGGCGCTCCCTCTTCCGGTGATCCGGGCGCCGCTGCGCCGCACCGGTCCTCAGAACGCCCTTTTCAGGAGTATTCATGTCCCGCAAGGCCTATCTCCGTACGTCCGCCGTCGCCGTCGGCCTGGCCGGCTCGCTGTCGCTCGGCCTGCTCGTCCAGGGCGGCACCGCGTTCGCCGCCGACCCGGCCCCCGCCGCCGCCCCCGCCGCCGTCGCCTCGGTCGCGGGCGGCGAGTACGGCGGCGCCGGCCAGCCGGTCGGGGTCGCCCAGGCGCCCGCCGCTGACGGATCGTCGGCCGTCGCCTCCGTCCTGGCCCCCGCGGTCACCCGGCACGAGGCGATCCAGCGCGCCAAGACCTGGGTCGGCATCGGCCTCGACTACAGCTGGACCGGCTCGCACAACGGGTACCGCACCGACTGCTCGGGCTACGTCTCGATGGCCTGGAAGCTCGACGACTCGCTGACCACCGACACCTTCGGCCCGCGGGGCGTCATCGAGAACATCGGCAAGGGCGACCTCAAGCCCGGCGACGCGCTGCTCAACGACAACAGCGGGGCCAGCGGCCACGTGGTGCTGTTCGAGAAGTGGACCGACTCCAGCCACTACATGGGCTACGAGTTCACCGGCAGCGGCGTCCACTACCGCGAGATCCCCTACCCGTACTACCCCGGCTACGGCACCTTCGTGCCGGTGCGCAACAAGTCCATCCGCGAGGACGGCCCGTCCGACCCCGGGATGACCAACCTGACCGCCGGTGACTTCAACGGTGACCACAAGAAGGACCTGGTGGCGGTGGAGGTGTCGACCGGGAAGCTGTGGTCGTACCCCGGCACCGGGACGGGCACGTTGGGGAGCCGGGTGCTGATCGGTACCGGCGGCTGGAACGGGATGAGCAACCTGGCCGTCGGTGACCTGAACGGTGACGGCAAGGACGACGTCGTGGCGACGGAGAAGTCGACGGGGAAGCTGTGGCTGTACCCGGGGACGGGCAACGGTCTGGGTGACCGGGTGGAGATCGGTTCCGGCGGCTGGAACGGGATGAACAACACCGCGGTCGGCGACTTCAACGGTGACGGCAAGGACGATGTCGTGGCGAGTGAGAACTCGACCGGGAAGCTCTTCCTCTACCCGGGCAACGGCCGTGGTCTGGGGGACCGGGTGGAGATCGGTTCCGGTGGCTGGAACGGGATGAACAAGATCGTCAGCCCCGGTGACATGAACAAGGACGGCAAGGACGACCTGGTCGCGACCGAGACGTCCACCGGGAAGCTGTGGCTGTACCCGGGCACGGGCCACGGCCTGGGGGACCGGGTGGAGATCGGCTCCGGTGGCTGGAACGGGATCTCCGACTACGCGGGTGCGGACTTCACCGGTGACGGCATCGGTGACCTGGCGGCCGTGGACTCCGACCCGGGCGAGACCGGAAAGCTCTACCTCTACAAGGGCACCGGCAACGGCCTGAGCTCCCGCACCGAGATCGGCAACGGCGGCTGGTAACCGCCTACGGGCTCAACCGGCCGCTCCCGGCCGGGCGCTGAAACCGGAGTGGGTCCGCGACCACCGCGCGGGCCCGCCCCCGCCCACCCCTGCCCACCCCTGCCCACCCCCCACCCGCCGCTCACCCTTCCCCGCCCCGCTGCGTGCAGCCCTGCCCGGGTCCGTCCCCGGGCGGCTCCGCCCTGCCCGTCTCCTTGGAGAGATCCGTGAACCACCACCGTCTGAGGGGTGTCGCCTCGCTCGCCGTGGCGGCCGGCGCCCTCACCGCCGTCCTGCCGCTGGCCCCGGTCGCCCAGGCGGCCGAGCCTGCAGCAGCGGGTCAGAGCGTCAAGACCGTGACCTACCAAGGTCTTTCGCTCCAGGTGCCGTCGAGCTGGTCGGTGGTCGACCTGGCCCAGGCGCCCGACACCTGCGTCCGGCTCGACCGGAACACCGTCTACCTCGGCCACCCCGGCGCGGACCAGAACTGCCCGACCCACCTGATCGGGGAGAAGGCGGACGCGCTGGTCGTCGAGACCTTCGCCGGCGCTGCCGAGCGGGCCGACCTCACCACCGTCGCGGTGCCCGCCGGGCGCGGCGTCCCGACCCTGCCGGACAGTGCCGGCCAGGAGGCGCGGGTGGCCTTCGAGGGCGCCGGCGTCTACGTGACGGCCAGTCACGCCGGGGCGTCCGCCACTGTGGTGCAGAGCGTCCTCGCCTCCGCCTCGATCGGCACCGGCGCCACCGCGGCCCCGGTGCCGCAGCCCCCGAAGGCCGTGCCCGGCGCCCTCGCCGCGCCCGGTGCGACCTCGGCGGCCGAGTCGGCGACGCCGAGCACCGGCTACACCGGCAAGGCGTTCGACGCCTGTGCCGCCCCCTCCTCCGGCGCGATGGCGGACTGGGCCTCCTCGCCCTACCGGGGCGTGGGCATCTACATCGGCGGTCCGACCCGGGTCTGCGCGCAGAACAACCTCACCGCGTCGTGGGTGGCGCAGCAGAGCAGCGCCGGCTGGCACCTGCTGCCCATCTACGCGGGCACCCAGGCCGCCGGGATCTCCTCCTCGGACGCCGAGGGCCAGGGCCGAGCCGCGGCGGAGGCCGCCGTCAAGCTGGCCAAGGGGCTGGGCTTCACCACCGGCACGGTGCTCTACACCGACATGGAGGACTACGCGCCCGGCTACCGCACCAACGTGCTGAACTACCTGTCGGGCTGGACGGGCCGACTGCACGAGCTCAACTTCCGTTCCGGTGTCTACAGTTCCTCCTCCAGCGGGATCAAGGACATGGCCGCCGCGTACAACTCGTCGAGCTTCGACCGCCCCGACGTGGCCTGGTCCGCGAACTGGAACAACGCCGCGGACACCAACGACAGCTACATCCCGGCGGGGTACTGGTCCAACCACCAGCGCGTCCACCAGTACGCCGGCGACGTCACGGAGTCGCACGGCGGGACCACCATCAACATCGACCGGAACTACGTCGACGTCGCCGCCAAGGCGCCGGTGAACGACCCCGGGATGACCAACCTGACGGCCGGTGACTTCAACGGGAACGGCAAGAAGGACCTGGTGGCGGTGGAGGTGTCGACCGGGAAGCTGTGGTCGTACCCCGGCACCGGGACGGGCACGTTGGGGAGCCGGGTGCTGATCGGTACCGGCGGCTGGAACGGGATGAGCAACCTGGCCGTCGGTGACCTGAACGGTGATGGCAAGGACGATGTGGTGGCGACGGAGAAGTCGACGGGGAAGCTGTGGCTGTACCCGGGGACGGGCAACGGTCTGGGTGACCGGGTGGAGATCGGTTCCGGCGGCTGGAACGGGATGAACAACACCGCGGTGGGCGACTTCAACGGTGACGGCAAGGACGATGTCGTGGCGAGTGAGAACTCGACCGGGAAGCTCTTCCTCTACCCGGGCAACGGCCGTGGTCTGGGGGACCGGGTGGAGATCGGTTCCGGTGGCTGGAACGGGATGAACAAGATCGTCAGCCCCGGTGACATGAACAAGGACGGCAAGGACGACCTGGTCGCGACCGAGACGTCCACCGGGAAGCTGTGGCTGTACCCGGGCACGGGCCACGGCCTGGGTGACCGGGTGGAGATCGGCAGCGGTGGCTGGAACGGGATCTCCGACTACGCGGGCGCGGACTTCACCGGTGACGGCATCGGCGACCTGGCGGCCGTGGACTCCGACCCGGGCGAGACCGGGAAGCTCTACCTCTACAAGGGCACCGGCAACGGCCTGAGCTCCCGCACCGAGATCGGATCCGGCGGCTGGTAGGCCGCGAAGCGCACCGGCGCAGTCCCGAATCCACGTACGTCCGCACCGACTTCAGGGGGAGAACACCCATGTCCGCACAGACCCGTATGCGCAAGAGCCTTGCCGTCTTCGCGCTGAGCCTCGCACCTCTCGGCCTCGCCGGCACGGCCGGCGCCGCGTCCGTCAGCACCTGGGACAAGGTGGCCGCCTGCGAGAGCAGCGGCAACTGGTCCATCAACACCGGGAACGGCTACTACGGCGGCCTGCAGATATCCGAGTACAACTGGCAGCACTACGGCGGCACCCAGTACGCGGCCTACCCGCACCAGGCGACCAAGAAGGAACAGATCCTGATCGCCGAGAAGATCCTCGCCGACCAGGGCGCCGGCGCCTGGACGTGCAGCCCCGGCACCGGGCTCTCGACCGACCACGCCGACCCGTACCCGGCCGGGCCGGCCGACCCCGGGATGACCAACCTGACGGCGGGTGACTTCAACGGCGACGGCAAGAAGGACCTGGTGGCGGTGGAGGTGTCGACCGGCAAGCTGTGGCTGTACCCGGGCACGGGGACCGGGACGCTGAAGAGCCGGGTGGAGATCGGCAGCGGCGGCTGGAACGGGATGAGCAACCTGGCCGTGGGCGACCTGAACGGTGACGGCGGGGACGACATCGTGGCGACCGAGAAGTCGACCGGCAAGCTGTGGCTCTACCCCGGCAACGGCCACGGCGTCGAGGGCCGGATCGAGCTCGGCAGCGGTGGCTGGAACGGCATGAACAACACCGCGGTGGGCGACTTCAACGGCGACGGTGTGGCCGACGTCGTGGCGAGCGAGAACTCCACCGGGAAGCTCTTCCTCTACCCGGGCCTCGGCGGGGCGCTGGGCAAGCGGGTGGAGATCGGTTCCGGTGGCTGGAACGGGATGAACAAGATCGTCAGCCCCGGTGACATGAACAAGGACGGCAAGGACGACCTGGTCGCGACCGAGACGTCCACCGGGAAGCTGTGGCTGTACCCGGGCACGGGCCACGGTCTGGGGGACCGGGTGGAGATCGGCAACGGCGGTTGGAACGGGATCTCCGACTACGCGGGTGCGGACTTCACCGGTGACGGCATCGGTGACCTGGCGGCCGTGGAGTCCGCCCCGGGGGAGACCGGAAAGCTCTACCTCTACAAGGGCACCGGCAAGGGCCTGAGCTCCCGCACCGAGATCGGCACCGGCGGCTGGTAAACGGGGGTCGGACGGCGTCGACCCGGTAGCGGGGCTCAGTACGGCGGGCCCGTCGGTCAGGGAACTCCCCGACCGGCGGGCCCGCTGCACGGGATTCAGTGGCTCGGGCGGATCATCACGCTCAATCGCGGCGAATCCGGCGTCGGCCGCTGGACGTTGAACGGCCGGTAGCCCCAGGACTCGTAGAGCCGCCGGACCTTGCCGTCGCCGGCGAGCGGGTTGACCATCAGGGTGACCCGGGTCTCGGTACGGGCCGCCAGCAGGGAGTCGTGGATCCGGCGGGCGGTGCCGGTGCCGCGCCAGGGCGCGCGGACGCCGATCTCCTTGAGGGCCACCACCGGGGTGCCGGTGAAGCCCTCGGGCAGCGGCTCGGCCATGCGCTTCCAGTACGGGTCGTCGGCGTCGACGGTGTTGCCGTAGGCGTATCCGACCGCGGTCCGGCCGTCGTGGCCGAGGACGAGTTCGAAGCCCGGCTCGGCGGCGTGCCGGTCGAGGCGTTCGAGGAACGCCGCGACGCCGTAGTTCGGCAGGTGCAGCAGCGGGGCCCGTACGTCGGTGTACACGTCCAGCAGGTCCTGCCGGGCCTCGGGCGTCAGGGTGGTGTGGTGGCGGAGCTCGACGGTCACGCGGGTGGTCCTCCGGGTGTCATGGGCGGGCCGGTCGCCGCCTGGGCACAGGAAGTCGGCCGCACAGGAAGTCGTCCTGGCCGACTTCCTGTGTCCGGGGGTCAGGGCAGCGGGAGGACGTGGCGCAGGGCCTCGACGGCGTCGGGGGCGCCGTCGACGGTGAGGGTGGTCCGGGCGCCGCGGCCGTAGGTGAAGAGGACGAGTTCGGCGGGGTCGCCGGTGAGGTGGACGGTGGGGGCGCCGGCCGGGCCGACGGTGAGGGAGCGGCCGTCGGGGTGGGTGAGGGTGAGGCGGACGGGGGAGCGGCGGCCCGCTTCGAGGCGGGCGATCATCGGGAGGCGGCGCCAGAGGGCTTCGGCGCGGCCGGGCGGGACGGGCTGCGGGGTCCAGTCGTCGGCCGCGCGCAGGACGTCCTCGGCGTGGACGAAGTACTCGACGGTGTTCGCGGCCTCGTCGGCGCCGGGGAGGGCGAACAGGGAGTAGACGGGCGGGCCGGCCCGGAAGAGCCGGACCAGGTCCTCGTACGGCCGGGCGGCGTACTCGTCCTGCACGCGCTGCGTCCGGCCGGCCAGGGCGCTGATCCGGATGCCGGCCGCCGCGTCGGGGCGGCGCTCGCGGATCACCAGGTGCGCGGCGAGGTCCCGGGTGGTCCACCCGGCGCACAGGGTGGGGGCGTCCGGCCCTGCGGCGGTGAGGAGTTCGGCGAGGCGGTGGCGTTCGGCGAGCGCGTGGTTCGACATGGTGGCAAGCCTAGGGCCAGAGCCTTGGGCCGGAGCCTAGGGCCGGAGCTGGCCGCTGAGTTTGGGGCCGCCCTGTTTGTTGCTCGCCGTGAGGGTGCAGGTGTAGTCGCGCCAGCCCTGCTGGTAGTTGACGAGGGCGGGGCCGAACTGGCGGCCGTAGTAGGTCCGGCCGTCGGTCTGCCTGGCCCTGGCGGCGGCTTCGGCCTCCTTGCAGCCGTCGTGCATGGCGAGGGCGATGGGGAGTTCGCCGGCCAGGTTGTCGGGGAGTTTCAGGTCGGCGATGACCTCGCCGTCGTGGTCGCCGGTGCAGGGGCGTTCCTCGGCCCTGGTGATCACCGGGCTGAGCTGGGGGTGGTCGAAGCAGGCGCCGACCGGGAAGAAGGCGTACGGCGGCTGCGGCCTGGTCGGGGTCGGTGTGGGGGTGGGGGTCGGCGTCGGGGTGGCCGTGGGGCTGGGCGGGGGCGGCGGCGCGGCGGCGGGCTCCTCGTCGTCCGGCCAGAGGACCGCGGTGGCCACCACCGCGAGGAGGACGACCAGCACGGCGGCGACCGTGAGGACCAGGCCGCGGGACGGGCGGGCCGCGGCTGCGGGCGGCTGCTCGGAGGTCATGGCCATGAGGATGGCCCACGGAGGGCCCGCCCGGCAGGCGGTTGGCCGAACTCGCCCCGTACGGCCGGCCCGTCGGCACCGGAGATCGGAGGACCCCGCCGGGGCGGCCGGTCGGGCTGACACAATGGCCCCATGTCCACCACACCCGCCACTCCCGGCACGACCGCCCTCGCCCCCGAGATCGCCGCCCGGCTCAAGCGCACCGAGGACGGCCTGCTGCCGGCCATCGCGCAGCAGTACGACACGGGCGAGGTGCTGATGCTCGGCTGGATGGACGACGAGGCGCTGCACCGCACGCTCACCACCGGCCGCTGCACCTACTGGAGCCGCAGCCGCAGCGAGTACTGGGTGAAGGGCGACACCTCGGGCCACGTCCAGGCGGTCAAGTCGGTGGCACTGGACTGCGACGGAGACACCCTGCTGGTGAAGGTCGACCAGACCGGCGCGGCCTGCCACACCGGCGACCGCACCTGCTTCGACGCCGACGTGCTCCCGCTCTCCTGAGCCCAGCCCGCCCAATAGCGCAACAGCCCAACAGCCCAACAGTCCGAGAACCCGAGAACCCGAGAACTCAAGAAGGTGCCGCCCCGCATGGACCTCGAAGCCTTCCGCAAGCTCGCCGTCGACACCCGGGTCATCCCGGTCACCCGCAGGCTCCTCGCGGACGGCCTCACCCCGATCGGCCTCTACCGCAGCCTCGCCGAGGAGCGGCCCGGCACCTTCCTGCTGGAATCCGCCGAGCAGGGCCGCAGCTGGTCGCGCTACTCCTTCGTCGGGGTGCGCAGCGCCGCCACGCTCACCGTCGGCGAGGACGGCGACGCCCGCTGGCTGGGCACCCCGCCGGTCGGCATCCCCACCACCGGCGACCCGCTGCAGGTGCTGCGCGCCGCCCTGGAGGCGCTGCACACCCCGCGCCACCAGGACGACGGTCTGCCCCCGCTGACCGGCGGCCTGGTCGGCTACCTCGGCTACGACATCGTCCGCCGGCTGGAGAAGCTGCCCGACCTCAACCCGGACGACCTCAAGCTCCCCGAGCTGACCATGCTGCTGGCCACCGACCTCGCGGTCCTCGACCACGCCGACGGCACGGTGCTGCTGATCGCCAACGCCGTCAACCACAACGACCTGGACACCGGCGTGGACGAGGCCTACGCGGACGCGATGGGCCGCCTGGACGCGATGGAGGCCGACCTGGTCAAGCCGGTCGACCCGGGCCTGGCCACCTTCACCCCGGCCGGCACCGGCGAGGTGCACTCGCCCTTCGGCGGGGCGCCCTACCGGGCCGCGGTGGAGGAGATCAAGGAGCGGATCCGGGCCGGCGAGGCCTTCCAGGTGGTGCCCTCGCAGCGCTTCGAGGCGCCCTGCCCGGCCTCCGCGCTCGACGTCTACCGCGTTCTGCGCACCACCAACCCCAGCCCGTACATGTACCTGTTCCGCTTCCCCGGGCCGGACGGCACCGCCGAGGGCGGCTTCGACGTGGTCGGCTCCAGCCCGGAGGCGCTGGTCAAGGTCACCGACGGCGAGGCGATGCTGCACCCGATCGCCGGCACCCGGCACCGCGGCGCCACCCCGCACGAGGACGCGGCGCTGGCCGCCGAACTGCTGGCCGACCCCAAGGAGCGGGCCGAGCACCTGATGCTGGTGGACCTCGGCCGCAACGACCTGGGCCGGGTCTGCGAGCCGGGCAGCGTCGAGGTGGTCGACTTCATGCAGATCGAGCGCTACAGCCACGTGATGCACATCGTCTCCACCGTCACCGGCAAGGTCGCGCCCGGGCGGACCGCCTACGACGTGCTGACCGCCTGCTTCCCGGCCGGCACCCTCTCGGGTGCGCCCAAGCCGCGGGCGATGCGGATCATCGAGGAGCTGGAGCCCACCCGCCGCGGCCTGTACGGCGGCTGCGTCGGCTACCTGGACTTCGCCGGGGACTCCGACACCGCGATCGCGATCCGTACCGCGGTGCTGCGCGACGGTACGGCGTACGTGCAGGCCGGCGCGGGCGTGGTCGCCGACTCGGACCCGCACGGCGAGGACACCGAGTGCCGCAACAAGGCGGCCGCCGTGCTGCGGGCCGTTGCCACGGCCAATACGCTGCGGAGGCCGGAACTGTCCTGAGGTAGCTGTCCTGAGGGAGGCGGCCGGATGCCCGAGGTGCCGTACGACGAACTGCGCTGGGAGACCGTGCTGAGCGTCGCCGGGCAGCTGGCCGAGCAGCCGGCCGGCCACGGGCGGGTGCTGTCCGGGGTGGCGGTCGAGTTCCCGACGGCGCCCGGCGGCCTCGCCCCGGACCTGGCGGTGCTCGCCCCGGACGCGGTTCGGGGCGAGCGGGGCCGGTTCGGGGCGGACGCGGTCGAGGCGGTGCTGGAGGTGGCCCGCCCGGGGCTGGCGGAGGCCGGGCGGGCGTACGCGCAGGGCGGTGTGCCGCTGTACGTGGTGGTCGACCCGGTGGCAGCGGTCTGCACCGTGCACACCGCGCCGGCCCCCGAGGGGGTGTACCGGGAGGCCGAGCGGGTGCCGTTCGGCAACGACCTGTTCCTGCCGCTGGGCGGGCGGACGGTGGTGCTGCGGACGGATCCCTTTCCCGGGCCGTTCCCCACCCCGGGTACGGACTGAGGTGTCGGGCGGGGGATAGTGGACCGGTGAGCGCTGACCAGACCCCCGCCCCCGCCGCCCCCAGCCGTCGCACCCTCGGCGTGATGCTGCTGCTGACCGTGCTGAGCGCCCTGCTGGTGCTGACCGCGGCCGGGCGGACCTGGGCCGAGGGCCGGGCGGGCACCCTGGATGTCTCCGTCAGCGGCGGCAAGATCTCCGAACTGCCGGGCGGGCTGGCGCTGGTGGGCCTCGCCGCGGCCGTGGCGGTGTTCGCGGTGCGCGGCGCCGGCCGGCTGGGGGTCGGCGCGCTGACCCTGCTGGCCGGGCTCGGCGCGGCCGCCGCCTCGGCCGCCGGCGCGGGCGACACCGCGGCCCTGGACGCCGAGGCCGCCCGCAAGCTCGCCCTGAGCGGTTCGGCGGCCACCGAGGTCTCGCACACCGGCTGGCCCTGGGTCGCCCTGGTCGGCGGCCTGCTGCTGGCCCTCGCCGGACTGCTCACCCTGCGCTACGGCCGCGGCTGGCCGGCCATGGGCAGCCGCTACGAGGCGCCGACCCGCAAGACCCCGGCGAGGACCGAGACGCCGGGCGACCTCTGGAAGGCCCTGGACCGCGGCGAGGACCCGACGGCCTAGCGGCCTGGCTGCGGAGAACTCCGGAAGGCCCCGGCGGCAGGTGTGACGCGATAGACCCGCCACCCGCTTTGGGGCGCGGGTGTGTGGCCCGGCACAATGGGATCCGTCAACCCGCCGGCGGCCCCGCAGGCCCGGCCGGGCCCCGAGAGCCAAGGAGCACCACTCAGATGGCAGCAGCAGCACACGGCCACACCCCCGCCGCCTGGACCGGCGTCGTCATCTCCTTCGTCGGTTTCGGCATCGCCGGTGTCGCGATGATCCTGCCGTCGGTGCTGCTGGTCTGGGCCGGCCTGGCGGTCGTGGTGCTCGGCGGCGTCGTCGGCAAGGCCATGTCGATGGCCGGCATGGGCAAGCAGCCGAGCAGCAACGTCTACAAGTCGGCCGACGAGCAGGTCGCGGCCCGCGAGGCCCGCGCCGCCGTCGCCGCCTGACGCCTTTCGCACAGACGCCTTTCGCACAACCGAACGGCGGGCGCGCCGCGCCCGCCGTTTCGTCGTTCCCGGCCCCCGGCGCGGGCAGAATTCGGGGCGTGAACGCCGCCCCCACCGCCTCCGCCCCGCCGCCCGTGCTGCGCCGGCTGGGCCCGCCGCTGGCCGCGCTGGCGGCGGCGGCCGTCCCCGCCGCGTACGTCGCCGTGGTGGACCCGAACGCCCCCGGGCACTACCCGGACTGCCCCTTCCTGACCGCCACCGGCTGGTGGTGCCCCGGCTGCGGGGGGCTGCGCTGCGTGCACGCGCTGGCCCACGGGGACCTCTCGGGCGCCCTGCACGACAACGCCGTCGCCGTCCTGCTGTTCGGCGTGCTGGCGGTGCTCTGGCTGCGCTGGGCCTGGGCCGCGCTGACCTGCGGGCCGCCACCCGGGACCACCGTCGGGGGCCGGCGCTGGGTGCTGATCGCGCTGCTGGTGCTGGTGTTCACCGTGGTGCGAAATTCGCCGGTCGGAGCGGGTCTGGCGCCGTCGGCGCTCTGAGCGGCCTTCCGCCCGGCGACGGGTGGAGAAGCGGTGAAACCGCAGCTGGGGGCGGCCGGAGCGGGCGTCCGCTCCGCGAGACGCCCGCCGGGCCGATGAGCCCCGTACCCCCGGGTGCCGATACCATCGAAGAGCCGGCGGGCTCCTGCCCGCCCGGCTCTCGCTGGCCAACTGGCAACTGGCAGGAAAGATGGGGGCTCCTGAGTGAGTGTGCTCGACTCGATCATCGAAGGGGTCCGCGAGGACCTCGCCGAGCGGCAGGCCCGGGTCTCCCTGGACGAGCTGAAGGAGCTCGCCGCGAAGGCTCCGGAGGCCAAGGACGGCGTCGCCGCCCTCAAGGGCGACGGGGTCCGGGTGATCTGCGAGGTGAAGCGCTCCAGCCCGTCCAAGGGCGCCCTGGCCGCGATCGCCGACCCGGCCTCCCTGGCGCGCGACTACGCGGCCGGCGGTGCCGCCGCGATCAGCGTGCTGACGGAGCAGCGCCGCTTCGGCGGGTCGCTGGCCGACCTGGACGCCGTGCGCGCCGCGGTGGACACCCCGCTGCTGCGCAAGGACTTCATCGTCACCGCCTACCAGCTGTGGGAGGCGCGCGCCCACGGCGCGGACCTCGCGCTGCTGATCGTCGCGGCCCTCGACCAGCCGGCCCTGGTGTCGCTGATCGAGCGCGCCGAGTCGATCGGCCTCACCCCGCTGGTCGAGGTGCACGACGAGGATGAGATCAAGCGCGCGGTGGACGCCGGGGCGCGGATCATCGGCGTCAACGCCCGCAACCTGAAGACCCTCGAAGTGGATCGCAACACCTTCGAGAACGTGGCCCACGCCATTCCGGACGGCATCGTCAAGATCGCCGAGTCCGGGGTGCGCGGCCCGCTGGACGTCATCAACTACGCCAACCTGGGCGCCGACGCGGTGCTGGTCGGCGAGTCCCTGGTGACCGGCAAGGACCCGCGCGCCGCGGTCGCCGACCTGGTCGCCGCCGGGACCCACCCCGCCGTCCGGCACAAGGACTGACACCACCCGATGAAGATCGCCACCCGACTCGCCCCCGGTTGCCGCCCGCGCGGCTGCCGCGCGCCCGCACGCCGGGTGCTGGGGCGGCGGGTGCGGTACGTGATCGGCTGTGAGCCCGGGCAGGTGCCGGGACGGCGATGGCGCGTGACGCGCGGCTGAGGCCCTTTCGGGGCCCGGCCGATCAGACGTCATCGTCGTCCGACTCCCCAAGGAAAACCACATGTCCGAGAAGGACTACCTGCCCGGCGCCCAGGTGCCGGACGCGCGCGGATACTTCGGCGCGTACGGCGGCCGCTTCATCCCCGAGGCGCTGGTCGCCGCGGTCGAGCAGGTCGCCGAGGAGTACGAGAAGGCCAAGACCGACCCGGCCTTCGTCGCCGAGCTCGACGCGCTGCTCAAGGACTACACCGGGCGCCCCAGCCCGCTGACCGACGTGCACCGCTTCTCCGCCGAGGCGGGCGGTGCGCGCATCCTGCTCAAGCGCGAGGACCTCAACCACACCGGCTCGCACAAGATCAACAACGTGCTGGGCCAGGCGCTGCTCACCAAGCGGATGGGCAAGACCCGGATCATCGCCGAGACCGGCGCCGGGCAGCACGGGGTCGCCACCGCGACCGCGTGCGCGCTGTTCGGCTTCGACTGCACCATCTACATGGGCGAGGTCGACACCCAGCGCCAGGCGCTGAACGTCGCCCGGATGCGGATGCTCGGCGCCGAGGTGATCGCCGTCAAGTCCGGCAGCCGGACGCTGAAGGACGCCATCAACGAGGCGTTCCGGGACTGGGTCGCCAACGTCGACTCCACCCACTACCTGTTCGGCACCGTCGCCGGGCCGCACCCGTTCCCGATGATGGTCCGCGACTTCCACCGGGTCATCGGCGTCGAGGCGCGGCAGCAGGTGCTCGACCGGACCGGGCGGCTGCCCGACGCGGTCGTGGCCTGCGTGGGCGGCGGCTCCAACGCGATGGGCATCTTCCACGAGTTCATCCCGGACGCCGGGGTGCGGCTGATCGGCTGCGAGGCGGCCGGCGAGGGCGCCGAGACGCCCAAGCACGCGGCGACGCTGACCAAGGGCGACCCGGGGGTGCTGCACGGCTCCCGGACGTACGTCCTGCAGGACGAGGACGGGCAGACCATCGAGTCGCACTCGATCTCGGCCGGGCTCGACTACCCGGGCGTCGGCCCGGAGCACGCCTGGCTGAAGGACACCGGGCGGGCCGAGTACCGGCCGGTGACGGACGACGCCGCGATGCAGGCGCTGCGGCTGCTCTCCCGCACCGAGGGCATCATCCCGGCCATCGAGAGCGCCCACGCGCTCGCCGGCGCCCTGGAGCTGGGGCGCGAGCTCGGGCCGGAGGCGACCATCCTGGTGTCCCTGTCGGGGCGCGGGGACAAGGACATGCACACCGCGGCCGAGTACTTCGGGTTGTACGACGAGCCGGGGGCGGGTTCCGCCGGCGGTTCCGGTTCCGCCGGTGCCGGTTCGGCCGGTTCCGAGCAGGGGGGCAAGTGATCATGGCGTCGAAGCTGAGTAGTGTCCTGGCCGCCGCCAAGGCGGAGGACCGTGCCGCGCTGATCGGCTACCTGCCGGCCGGGTTCCCGACCGTCGAGGGCGGCATCCGGGCGGTCGACGCGCTCATCGAGGGCGGCTGCGACGTGGTCGAGGTCGGCCTGCCGCACTCCGACCCGGTCCTCGACGGCGCCGTCATCCAGACCGCCGACGACATCGCGCTGCGCGGCGGCGTGCGGATCAAGGACGTGCTGCGCACCGTCCAGGAGGTCGCCTCGGCGCACCCCGGGGCGGCGGTGCTCGTGATGACCTACTGGAACCCGGTCGACCGCTACGGCGTGGCGCGCTTCGCCGCCGACCTGGCGGCCGCGGGCGGGGCCGGCTGCATCCTGCCCGACCTACCGGTGGAGGAGTCCGAAGAGTGGCGCAAGGCGGCGGACGAGCATGGGCTGGACACCGTGTTCGTGGTCGCCCCCAGCAGCAAGGACGCGCGGCTGGCCGAGGTCACGGCGGCGGGCAGCGGATTCGTGTACGCGGCCGCGGTGATGGGCGTGACCGGCACCCGGTCGGCGGTCGGCTCGCTCGCCGAGGACCTGGTCGCCCGCACCCGGGCCACCACGGACCTGCCGGTCTGTGTCGGGCTCGGGGTCTCGAACGCGGAGCAGGCGGCCGAGGTCGCCCGGTTCGCGGACGGGGTGATCGTGGGCTCGGCGTTCGTGAAGCGGATCCTGGACGCGGGTGAGGACGAGGCGGCGGCGCTGGACGCCGTGCGGGCCCTGGCCGGGGAGCTGGCGCAGGGCGTGCGCAGGCGCTGAAGCGGCTCGACCGGGCGACGGCCCGTCACTCCTGCGGGAGTGGCGGGCCGTCGGCGTTCCGGGGGCGGGGCCCCGAACGGGTGAACAGTTGCGGGGACACGCATCAGCCGGGGTTGACCGGCGTTGAGTGGAGGGACGAGTGCACGAACGACGTGTACAGGGGTCGCCGAGCGAGCGAAGGGGTGAGCCGGTGAGGGGTTTCCAGCGGGCCGTTCTGCTGCGGGCGGCGGCTGCTGCGCTCGCTCTCGGGGCCGCGGTCGGGGCGCACGCGCAGGTGGGGCAGGCGCTGGCCAAGCGGGCCGCGGAGCGGGCCGAGCGGGAGGCGGTGGCCTGTGCGGAGGCGGCTCGTTGGGATGCCGCCGAGCGGGCCGGGGGCGGGCGGGAGGACTTCTTCGAGCTGGGGCGGCAGTTCGGGTGCCGCTAGGGCCTGTCCGACAGGTCCTGGCGTTCGACGGATTCGGACAGAAGGTCAGGTAGCGTCACTCTTCCGGCTTAATTCCTGAATACGGAGGAACCACCCTTCATCCCTTACGGTTCATCAGGACGTGAACGCGTTTCCCGAGGGGGGTTCCCTGATGGCCGGGCCGGCAGTGCAGCCCTGGAGCGAGTGGGTCGGCACGGCCGTTCGGCTCAGCCTCGCGGTGGTGTGGGGCTGGGCCGGGCTGGCGAAGATCTCCGACCCGGCGGAGGCCGCCCAGGCCGTCCGCGCCTACGAGATCCTGCCCGAGGGCCTGGTCAAGCCGATCGGCTACGGCCTGCCCTTCCTGGAGCTGGCGCTCGCACTGCTGCTGGTGCTCGGGCTCGGGGTCCGGCTGGTCGCCGGGGTCTCGGCCCTGCTGCTGCTCGTCTTCATCGCGGGGATCGCCTCGGCCTGGGCCCGCGGCATCTCGATCGACTGCGGCTGCTTCGGCGGCGGCGGGCACGTCGACGAGTCCCAGACGAAGTACCTGCAGGAGATCCTGCGCGACACCGGGTTCCTGTTGCTGGCCGGGTGGCTGCTGTGGCGGCCGCGCACCCGGCTCTCGATGGACGGCTGGCTGGCGAACTGACCCCCTCCACCGCACCGCCGTCCCCTCCGCCGCACGTCCGTCCCCTCCGCCGTATCCCCGTCCCCCGCACCCGACGAAGGCCCCCGACCGTGGATGTCAAGGCAATGAGCGAGAAGAACCGAGAAGGCAAGCGCACCGCCCGCGAGCGGATGCTGGAGCAGCGGGCCGCCGAGGAGGCCTCCTCGCGGAAGAAGAAGAAGCTGATCGTGGGCGGCGCCGTGCTCGCGGTGATCGCCGCCGCCGTCATCGCCGGCGTCGTGGTGCAGAACCAGCGCTCCAAGCCGGAGACCCCGACCGCGGCCCCGGCCGGGACCATCGGGGACAAGAACCTGGTCATCCCGGTCGGCGCCGGCAACGCGCCCTCCGTCCTGACGGTCTACGAGGACCCGCGCTGCCCGGCCTGCGGCGCCTTCGAGCGGGAGTTCTCGGCGACCGTCGACCAGCTGGAGGACGCCGGCAAGATCTACACCAACTACCACATCGTGTCGTTCATCGACCGGGCCGTGGGCGGCAAGGGCTCCAAGACCGGCGCCAACGCGCTGGCCTGCGCCCAGGACGCCGGGCACTTCCGGGACTTCCACGACGTGCTCTACCGCAACCAGCCGGAGGAGACCAACGACGCCTTCGGCAACAAGGCCGTGCTGCTCAACCTGTCGAAGCAGGTCGAGGGCCTGGACACGCCCGAGTTCCAGGCCTGCGTCAACGACAACAAGTTCGGCGGGTGGGTCTCCTCGGTGCAGCAGGACTTCGACAAGTCCAGCTACAAGTCGACCCCGACCGTGCTGCTCAACGGCCAGCCGATCTACCCGAAGAACGGCAACGAGGAGATCACCCCGGCGAACCTGGCGAAGTGGGTGGACGCCGCGAACCAGGGCAAGCAGCTGGGCACGGCGGGCTCGCACGGGCAGACCCCGGCGCCGACCAGCGCCGCCTCGGAGGCCAACAACCCCTCGCCGACCGCCGGCTGAGCCCCCGACCCGGCCGCCGCGCCCTTCCCGTCCGGAGGGGGCGGCGGCCGCCGTTGTTCGGTTTCTGTGACCCCGGGGGTGCCCGACCGGGCCCGCGGACCCTGTAGCGTCGGAACTGCCATGGATATCGCCTACATTCCCAGCCCGTCGCGGGGCGTCCTGTACCTCGGACCCGTCCCGCTGCGCGCCTACGCCTTCTGCATCATCCTCGGTGTCGTCGTCGCCGTCTGGCTCGGCAGCAAGCGCTGGGTCGCCCGGGGCGGTGCCAAGCACACGGTCGGCGACATCGCCGTGTGGGCCGTGCCGTTCGGCCTGCTCGGTGGCCGGCTGTACCACGTGATCACCGACCACCAGCTGTACTTCGGCGAGGGGAAGAACCCCTGGAACGCCTTCAAGATCTGGGAGGGCGGCCTCGGCATCTGGGGCGCGATCGCGCTGGGCGCGGTCGGCGCCTGGATCGGCGCCCGCCGCCGGGGCGTGCCGCTGCCCGCGTACGCCGACGCCATCGCGCCGGGCATCGCGCTCGCGCAGGCGCTGGGCCGCTGGGGCAACTACTTCAACCAGGAGCTCTACGGCCGGGCGACCACCCTGCCGTGGGGCCTGGAGATCGACAAGACGCTGCCCAACGGCGAGGTCGTGAAGGGCGTCTACCACCCGACCTTCCTGTACGAGTCGATCTGGTGCGTGCTCGTCGCCCTGCTGGTGATCTGGGCGGACCGCCGGTTCAAGCTGGGCCACGGCCGGGCCTTCGCGCTGTACGTGGCCGCGTACACGGTGGGCCGGTTCTGGACCGAGTGGCTGCGGATCGACGAGGCGCACGTCTACTTCGGCCTGCGGCTGAACGACTGGACGTCGATCGTGGTGTTCCTGGGCGCCGTGGCGTACCTGGTGATCGTCGGGAAGAAGCGGCCCGGCCGGGAGGACCCGGCGAGCATCGACCCGGCCGCGCACGCCGAGGAGGACGGCGGCGAGCTGGACGGCGGCGAGGAGAAGGCCGCCGGGCTGCAGGACGGGAAGCCGTCTCGGTCCGTGGACGCCGGCGCGCTCGCCCGGAAGGCCGGCGAGAAGGCCGGCGAGGACGCCAAGAACCCGATCTGACCTGGGACTTCCCCCGGCTGAGGCCACCCTTCGCAGCGCTTGCGAAGGGTGGCCTCAGTGGTGTTCGGACAGCCTTACTTTGCTGGAAATGCCCAGGTCAAGGGGGCTACGTTCAGGGCGGACGAACGACGACGGAGGGGAAGAGACGATGACTGCGACCACCCTGGAACACGAGGCCGGACACCACCCGCGGATACCCGCGGCCGACCACCACCGGGACGTCAACGGCGGCTGGCTGCGCCCGGCCGTCTTCGGCGCGGTGGACGGCCTGGTGTCCAACTTCGCGCTGATGACCGGTGTGGTCGGCGGCGCGGTGTCCAACGGCACGGTGATCCTGACCGGGCTGGCGGGCCTGGCGGCCGGCGCCTGCTCGATGGCAGCGGGGGAGTACACCTCGGTGGCCTCGCAGCGGGAGCTGGTGCAGGCCGAGATCGAGGTCGAGCGGCTGGAGCTGAGCCGCAACCCGCACGGCGAGCTGGCCGAGCTGGCCCAGCTGTACGTCTCGCGCGGGGTGGACCCGGAGCTCGCGCACGAGGTGGCCCGGCAGCTGTCCGCCGACCCGGAGCTGGCCCTGGAGGTGCACGCCCGCGAGGAGCTGGGCGTCGACCCCACCGACCTGCCCTCGCCGCTGGTGGCGGCCGTCTCCTCGTTCCTGTGCTTCGCGCTGGGCGCGCTGCTGCCGCTGCTGCCGTACCTGCTGGGCGCGACCACGCTGCTGCCCGCGCTGGTGCTGTCGGCGGCCGGGCTGTTCCTGTGCGGTGCGGTGGTGGCCCGGGTGACGGCGCGCAGCTGGTGGTTCAGCGGACTGCGGCAGCTGGTGCTCGGCGGGGCGGCGGCGGGGGTGACGTACCTGCTCGGCAGCCTCATCGGCGGGCATGTGGGATGACCCAGAAGTCTGCATGATTATGCTGGGCAATGCGTGACGTTTCACACATGGGCGTCGCGTATCGCCTGGCCTAGTCTCATCATCCGGGCCCCGGCGCCGCGGTTTCGCATCCGCGGACGGGCTCCCGGAATGGAATCGCAGGCGGCCATGATCGGCTTGTGTGGCGGCCCGGTTTCGCCCCTGTTTCGGGCCGCGGACCGTTGGGCACAATCGTCAGGACGTGCACTGTGGCACGTCCCTCCCCCCACACCCCCTGACCTGCGACTCGTCCCGCCATGTGGACGGGATATTCCGCTTCTCGGGATCCTGGGCATCATGTAACTTGCACGACACCGCACCATCGCATCAGGGCCAACGTCGTCCCTACTTGCACCAACTTGCCGAAAGACGACGACGGGAGAGCCGATGCTGTCTGCATCCATGCACTCCGCCAACGAGCCCCAGGCCGGCGCCCCCCGCCCGCCCTACGCGCTCGTGCCGGATGCGCGACCTGCTGCTCAGGGCCTGTACGACCCGCGAAACGAGCACGACGCCTGTGGCGTCGGTTTCGTCGCCACGCTGACCGGCATCGCCGACCACACCATCGTCGAGCAGGCGCTGACCGTCCTGCGCAACCTGGAGCACCGCGGCGCCACCGGCGCCGAACCCGACTCCGGCGACGGCGCCGGCATCCTCACCCAGATCCCGGACGCCTTCCTGCGCGGGAAGGTCGACTTCGAACTCCCGGCCGCGGGCTCCTACGCCGTCGGCATCGCCTTCCTGCCGGACGCGGACGAGGCCGACGCGGCCGCCGTCGCGCAGATCGAGGCCATCGCGGCCGAGGAGGACCTGACCGTCCTCGGCTGGCGCGACGTCCCCGTCACCCCCGACCTGCTCGGCGCCACCGCCCGCTCGGTGATGCCGCGCTTCCGCCAGCTCTTCCTCGCCGGCGGCGGCAAGGCCGGCATCGAGCTGGACCGCACCGCCTTCGTGGTCCGCAAGCGGGCCGAGCGCGAGGCCGGGGTCTACTTCCCGTCGCTGTCCGCGCGCACCATCGTCTACAAGGGCATGCTGACCACCGGCCAGCTGGAGCCCTTCTTCCCCGACCTGTCGGACCGCAGCTACGCCTCCGCGATCGGCCTGGTGCACTCCCGGTTCTCCACCAACACCTTCCCAAGCTGGCCGCTCGCCCACCCGTACCGCTTCGTCGCGCACAACGGCGAGATCAACACCGTCAAGGGCAACCGCAACTGGATGCGGGCCCGCGAGTCGCAGCTCGCCACGGACCTCATTCCGGCCAGCAGGAACGGGCAGGGCCTGAGCCGGATCTTCCCGGTGTGCACCCCGGACCACTCCGACTCGGCGTCCTTCGACGAGGTCCTGGAACTGCTCCACCTCGGCGGCCGCTCGCTCCCGCACTCGGTGCTGATGATGATCCCGGAGGCCTGGGAGAACCACGCCACCATGGACCCGGCCCGCCGCGCCTTCTACCAGTACCACTCCAACCTGATGGAGCCCTGGGACGGCCCGGCCTGCGTCACCTTCACCGACGGCACCCAGATCGGCGCCGTGCTCGACCGCAACGGCCTGCGCCCCGCCCGCTACTGGATCACCGAGGACGGCCTGGTCGTCCTCTCCTCCGAGGTCGGCGTGCTCGACATCGACCAGGAGAAGGTCACCAAGAAGGGCCGCCTGCAGCCCGGCCGGATGTTCCTGATCGACACCGCCGAGGGCCGCATCGTCGAGGACGAGGAGATCAAGTCCGCCCTCGCCGCCGAGCACCCCTACGCGGAGTGGGTCGCCGCCGGCCAGATCCAGCTCGCCAAGCTGCCCGAGCGCGAGCACATCTGGCACACCCACGCCTCCGTCACCCGCCGCCAGCAGACCTTCGGCTACACCGAGGAGGAACTGCGCGTCATCCTCGCGCCGATGGCCCGCACCGGCGGCGAAGCGCTCGGCTCGATGGGCACCGACTCGCCGATCGCCGCGCTCAGCGAGAAGCCGCGCCTGCTGTTCGACTACTTCGTGCAGCTCTTCGCGCAGGTCACCAACCCGCCGCTGGACGCCATCCGCGAGGAGCTCGTCACCTCGCTGCTCTCCAACCTCGGCCCCGAGGGCAACCTGCTGGCCGCCGAGGCCTCCGCCTGCCGCACCGTCGGCATCACCTTCCCGGTGATCGACAACGACGAGCTGGCCAAGCTCGTCCACATCAACGCCGACGGCGACCAGCCCGGCCTCAAGGCCGTCACGCTCTCCGGCCTCTACAAGGTCGCCACCGGCGGCGCGGGCCTGGCCTCCCGGCTGGCCGAGATCGCCGCCGAGGCCGACGCCGCGATCGCCGACGGCGCCCGGATCATCGTGCTCTCCGACCGGCACTCCGACGCCGAGCACGCCCCGATCCCCTCGCTGCTGCTCACCTCCGCGATCCACCACCACCTCATCCGCACCAAGCAGCGCACCCAGGTGTCGCTGCTGGTCGAGGCGGGCGACGTCCGCGAGGTGCACCACGTCGCGCTGCTGATCGGCTACGGCGCCGGCGCGGTCAACCCGTACCTGGCCATGGAGTCGGTCGAGGACCTGGTCGCCCAGGGAGTCTTCATCGAGGGCGTCGAGCCCGAGAAGGCCATCAAGAACCTGATCAAGGCGCTCGGCAAGGGCGTGCTCAAGGTCATGTCCAAGATGGGCATCTCCACCGTCGCCTCCTACCGCGGCGCCCAGGTCTTCGAGGCCATCGGCCTCTCGCAGGACCTCGTCGACGGCTACTTCGCCGGCACCACCACCAAGCTCGGCGGCATCGGCCTGGAGGAGATCGCCAAGGAGACCGCCGCCCGGCACGCCAAGGCGTACCCGGCCTCCGGCATCCCCGCCGCGCACCGCGCGCTGGAGATCGGCGGCGAGTACCAGTGGCGCCGCGAGGGCGAGCCGCACCTGTTCGACCCGGACACCGTCTTCCGGCTGCAGCACTCCACCCGCAACCGCCGTTACGACATCTTCAAGCAGTACACGGACCGGGTGAACGAGCAGTCCGAGCGCCTGATGACGTTGCGCGGCCTCTTCCGGCTCGACGGCCTCGACCGCGCGCCGATCCCGGTCGAGGAGGTCGAGCCGGTCTCCGAGATCGTCAAGCGCTTCTCCACCGGCGCCATGTCCTACGGCTCCATCTCCCGCGAGGCGCACGAGACCCTGGCCATCGCGATGAACCGCCTCGGCGGCAAGTCCAACACCGGCGAGGGCGGCGAGGACCCGGACCGCCTGTACGACCCGGAGCGCCGCTCGGCGATCAAGCAGGTCGCCTCCGGCCGCTTCGGCGTCACCTCCGAGTACCTGGTCAACGCCGACGACATCCAGATCAAGATGGCCCAGGGCGCCAAGCCCGGCGAGGGCGGCCAGCTGCCCGGCCACAAGGTCTACCCGTGGGTCGCCAAGACCCGGCACTCCACCCCGGGCGTCGGCCTGATCTCGCCGCCGCCGCACCACGACATCTACTCCATCGAGGACCTGGCCCAGCTGATCCACGACCTCAAGAACGCCAACCCGGCGGCCCGCATCCACGTGAAGCTGGTCTCCGAGGTCGGCGTCGGCACGGTCGCGGCAGGCGTCTCCAAGGCGCACGCCGACGTGGTGCTGGTCTCCGGACACGACGGCGGCACCGGCGCCTCCCCGCTCACCTCGCTGAAGCACGCCGGCGGCCCCTGGGAGCTCGGCCTCGCCGAGACCCAGCAGACCCTGCTGCTCAACGGGCTGCGCGACCGCATCGTCGTCCAGACCGACGGCCAGCTCAAGACCGGCCGCGACGTCGTCATCGCCGCCCTGCTCGGCGCCGAGGAGTTCGGCTTCGCCACCGCCCCGCTGGTCGTCTCCGGCTGCATCATGATGCGCGTCTGCCACCTGGACACCTGCCCGGTCGGCGTCGCCACCCAGAACCCGGTGCTGCGCGAGCGGTTCTCCGGCAAGCCCGAATTCGTCGTCAACTTCTTCGAGTTCATCGCCGAGGAGGTCCGGGAGATCCTGGCCTCGCTGGGCTTCCGCTCGATCGAGGAGGCCGTCGGCCACGCCGAGCACATCAACGCCCAGGCCGCGATCGACCACTGGAAGGCCGCCGGGCTCGACCTCGCCCCACTCTTCCACGTGCCCGCGCTGCCGGAGGGCGCCGCCCGGCACTGCACCACCACCCAGGACCACGCGCTCGACAAGGCCCTGGACAACCAGCTGATCGAACTCGCCGAGGACGCCCTGGAGCGCGGCGAGACCGTGCGGATCCAGCTGCCGATCCGCAACGTCAACCGCACCGTCGGCACCATGCTCGGCCACCAGGTGACCAAGCGGTACCGCGGCGAAGGCCTGCCGGAAGGGACCATCGACGTCACCTTCACCGGCTCCGCCGGCCAGTCCTTCGGCGCCTTCCTGCCCCGCGGCGTGACCCTGCGCCTGGAGGGCGACGCCAACGACTACGTCGGCAAGGGCCTCTCCGGCGGAGTCGTCGTCGTCCGCCCGGCCCGCGAGGCCGCGGCCATCGGCAACGGCGCACAGCACCACGTCATCGCCGGCAACACCATCGGCTACGGCGCCACCTCCGGCCGGATCCACCTGCGCGGCAAGGCCGGCGAGCGCTTCGCCGTCCGCAACTCCGGCGCCACCCTGGTCGTCGAAGGCGTCGGCGACCACGGCCTGGAGTACATGACCGGCGGCCGGGTCGTCATCCTCGGCGAGACCGGACGCAACCTCGCGGCCGGCATGTCCGGCGGCATCGCGTACGTCCTGGACCTGCGCCCCGCCAACGTCAACGACGGCCTGGTGGGCATCGAGGCCCCCACCGCCGCCGACCGCGACTGGCTGCGCGAGACCGTGCAGCAGCACTACGAGGAGACCGGCTCCACCGTCGCCGCCGAACTCCTGGCCGACTGGGGCAGCGGAGTCTCCCGCTTCTCCAAGATCATGCCGACCGACTACAAGGCAGTGCTCGCCGCCAAGGACGCCGCTGAGCGCGATGGCCTCTCCGAGGCCGAGACCACTCGCAAGATGATGGAGGCGGCACATGGCTGACCCCAAGGGCTTCCTGACCACCGGCAAGCAGCTGGCCGAGCGCCGGCCCGTCGATGTCCGTCTGCGGGACTGGAACGAGGTCTACGTCGAACGCAGCCTCCTGCCGATCATCACCAAGCAGGCCGGCCGCTGCATGGACTGCGGCATCCCGTTCTGCCACAACGGCTGCCCGCTCGGTAACCTCATCCCCGAGTGGAACGACCTCGCCTACCGGGACGACTTCGTCGGCGCCATCGAGCGCCTGCACGCCACCAACAACTTCCCGGAGTTCACCGGGCGGCTGTGCCCGGCGCCGTGCGAGTCCGCCTGCGTCCTCGGCATCAACCAGGACGCGGTGACCATCAAGAACGTCGAGGTCACCATCATCGACAAGGCCTGGGACCGCGGCGGCGTCACCCCGCAGATCCCGGAGCGGCTGTCCGGCAAGACCGTCGCCGTCGTCGGCTCCGGCCCGGCCGGCCTCGCCGCCGCCCAGCAGCTCACCCGCGCCGGACACACCGTCGTGGTGTACGAGCGGGCCGACCGCATCGGCGGACTGCTGCGCTACGGCATCCCCGAGTTCAAGATGGAGAAGCGCCACATCAACCGCCGCATCGAGCAGATGCGCGCGGAGGGCACCCGCTTCCGCACCGGCGTCCACGTCGGCGAGGACATCACCGGCCAGCAGCTGCGCGAGCGCTTCGACGCCGTCGTCGTCGCCGCCGGCGCCACCACCGCCCGCGACCTGCCGGTGCCCGGGCGCGAGCTCAAGGGCATCCACCAGGCCATGGAGTACCTGCCGCTGGCCAACAAGGTGCAGGAGGGCGACTTCGTCGAGTCCCCGATCAGCGCCAGGGGCAAGCACGTCGTGGTCATCGGCGGCGGCGACACCGGCGCCGACTGCGTCGGCACCGCCCACCGCCAGGGCGCGGCCTCCGTCACCCAGCTGGAGATCATGCCCCGGCCCGGCGACGAGCGGCCCGGTCACCAGCCGTGGCCGACCATGCCGATGACGTACAAGGTCACCTCCGCCCACGAGGAGGGCGGCGAGCGGATCTACTCCGTCAACACCACCCACTTCACCGGCGACGAGGACGGCAACGTCCGGGAACTGCACCTCGTCGAGGTGGAATTCAAGGACGGCCGCTTCGAGCCCGTCCCCGGCACCGAACGGGCCATCCCCGCCCAGCTCGTCACCCTCGCCATGGGCTTCACCGGCACGGACGTGAAGAACGGGCTGGTCGAGCAGCTGGGAGCCGACCTCGACGCGCGGGGTAACATTGCCCGGGACGGCCGGTTCGCCACCAATGTCGATGGCGTGTACGTCTGCGGAGACGCCGGCCGAGGCCAGTCGCTGATCGTCTGGGCCATCGCGGAAGGCCGCTCGGCCGCCGCCGCGGTGGACAAGTACCTGGGCGGCAAGACCCCGCTTCCCGCCCCGATCCGACCCACGGACCGCCCCCTGGTGGTCTGACGGTCCGACCGGCCCCCGAACCCCCGGCGCCGCATCGCCGGGAGCTCAACCCGCTGCCCCCGCCAGCGTCGCCGGGCCAACGCGGTCTCCTGGCGCCTGCCCTCTTCCCCGACCAGTTGGAGGGCGGGCGCCGTCGCGTTCCCCGGGGCAGGAGCGCTTTCCGGGACGCGGACGGCTCCGGGTTCTCCGGGCGTGCGCTCCGGGTTCTCCGGGCGTGCGGCCCCGGAATCGCCGTTCGCATGCCGAGCGATGGCTCACAGCGGACGCCCAGGCTTCTCACAGCGGCCGGAATGCCACCCGGAACGGGCTGTTGTTCGTCGGTGCCAGGTGGCAGACTGCCGCCGACGGCCGGGGGGCTGCGCTAGTGCGGAGGTTGACTTCGATGGGCACGACTCAGGCAGGCGGAGGCGCCACGATACGGCGCCTGCTGCTCGGCAGCCAGCTGCGCAAACTCCGCGAGGCCCGAGGCGTCAGCCGGGAAGAAGCCGGATACTCGATCCGCGCCTCCGAATCCAAGATCAGCCGGATGGAACTCGGCCGGGTCGGCTTCAAGGAACGCGACGTCGCCGACCTGCTCACCCTCTACGGCGTCGAAGCCGAACCGGAACGCGCCACCGTCCTCGGACTCGTCCGCGAAGCCAACGCCAGCTCCTGGTGGCACGAGTACGGCGACGTCCTGCCCGGCTGGTTCCAGAACTACCTCGGCCTCGAAGAAGCCGCCACCGAGATCCACAGCTACGAGGTCCAGTTCGTTCACGGCCTGCTGCAGACCGCCGACTACGCCCGCGCCGTCGTCACCGCCGGCTGCCACGACCACGGCGCCGAGGAGATCGAACGCCGGGTCGACGTCCGGCTCAAGCGCCAGAGCGTGCTCACCGGCGACCAGGCACCACAGCTCGTCGCCGTCCTGGACGAGGCCGCGCTGCGCCGCCCCTGGGGCGGACCCGAGCTGATGCGCGGCCAGCTGGACCGGCTGCTCGAACTCGGCGAACTGCCCAACGTCCGGCTCCAGGTGCTGCCGCTCGGCAACGCCGGACTCAGCGCCGAGAGCGGCGCGTTCACCGTCCTGGGCTTCGCCGAGCCCGAACTGTCCGACGTCGTCTACCTGGAACAGTTCACCACCGCGCTCTACCTCGACAAACCCGCCGAGGTCGCCGAGTACCGGCACGCCATGGACGACCTGCTCGCCGACAGCCTCGACCCGCAGAACACGCGGGAGTTGCTGCAAGCGGTGCGCCAGGAGCTCTGATTCATCAGTACGATGATCCCCCATCAGGTCGGCGCACACGTGTCGGTGCATGAGAGGGAACAGATGTCGTACTTCTCCGAGTTGGCGCTGCAGTACATCGACGGCGAATGGTGCAGCGGCACCGGCTCCTGGGACATCGTCGACGTCGACCCCTACACCGGCGAGAAGCTCGCCACGATCACCGTCGCCACCGTCGCCGAGGTCGACCGCGCCTACCGCGCCGCCGAACACGCCCAGAAGGCCTGGGCCGCCACCAACCCCTACCAGCGGCGACTGGTCTTCGAGCGCGCACTGCGCCTGTTCGAGGAGCGTGAGCCGGAGATCGTCGCCGCGATCATGGCCGAACTCGGCGGTACCGCCCTCAAGGCGGGCTTCGAACTCTCACTGGTCAAGGACATGCTGCGGGAGTGCCTGCACCTGTCCGTGGCCGCCGAGGGCCGGCTGCTGCCCTCCACCGCGCCCGGCAAGGAGAACCGGCTCTACCGGCTGCCGGTCGGTGTCGTCGGCGTGATCAGCCCGTTCAACTTCCCGCTGTTCCTCGCGCTCAAGGCCGTCGCCCCGGCTCTCGCCCTCGGCAACGGCGTCGTCCTCAAGCCCCACCAGGAGACCCCGGTCGTCGGCGGCGGACTGATCGCCAAGATCTTCGAGGACGCGGGCCTGCCGCCCGGCCTGCTCAACGTCGTGATCACCGACATCGCCGAGATCGGCGACAGCTTCATCGAGCACCCGGTGCCCAAGGTGATCTCCTTCACCGGCTCCGACAAGGTCGGCCGGCACGTCGGCACCGTCGCCGCCGCGCACTTCAAGCGGTCCGTCCTCGAACTCGGCGGCAACAGCGCCCTGATCGTGCTCGACGACGCCGACCTCGACTACGCCGTGGACGCGGCCGTGTTCAGCCGCTTCGTCCACCAGGGCCAGGTCTGCATGTCCGCCAACCGCGTCCTGGTCGATCGCAGCGTCGAAGCCGAGTTCACCGAGAAGTTCGTCGCCAAGGTCGCCTCGCTCACCGTCGGCGACCCGAAGGACCCGGCCACCCACATCGGCCCGCTGATCAACTCCGTCCAGGCCGACGCCCTCTCCACCCAGATCGACCAGGCGGTCGCCGCCGGCGCCACCGCCCTGCTGCGCGGCGCCACCACGGGGAGCCTGATGGCGCCGACCATCCTGACCGGCCTCGCCGAGGACGCGCCGATCCTGCAGCGCGAACTGTTCGGCCCGGTCGTGCTGCTGGTGCCCTTCGACGGCGAGGAGGAGGCCGTACGGATCGCCAACGACACGCCGTTCGGGCTCAGCGGCGCGGTCCACACCGCCGACATCGAGCGCGGCGTGCGGTTCGCGCAGCGGATCGAGACCGGCATGATCCACGTCAACGGCGGGACCATCGCGGACGAGCCCGCCGTGCCGTTCGGCGGGGAGAGGAACTCCGGCGTCGGGCGGCTGGGCGGGGAAGCCACGGTGGACGCCTTCACCACGCTGAAGTGGATCTCGGTGCAGCACGGGCGGGCGGTGTTCCCGTTCTGATCCCGGGTGCCTAGGCGGCGCGGGGCGCTCACGCGGCGCGGGCCTCCCGGCGGTAGCCGCCGGGGGCCTGGCCGAACTCCCGCTTGAACGCCTTCGCGAAGGCGTACTCCGAGCCGTAGCCGGTCTGCGCCGCCACCGAGGTCAACGGCGCCTCCGACTCGCGCAGCAGCCGGGCCGCCGTGGTCATCCGCCAACGGGTCAGGTACGCCATCGGCGGCTCGCCCACCATCGAGGTGAACCGGCGGGCGAACGCGGCCCGGGACAGCCCCGCCCGGTCCGCCAGCGCCTCCACCGTCCACGGCGTGGACGGCGCCTCGTGGATCGCCGCCAGGGCCGGGGCCACGGCGGCGTCCCGCAGCGCCGCCGCCCAGCCGGCGGCCGTCGCGGCGGGCTGGTCCTCGAACCAGGCCCGCAGGATGTACAGCAGCAGCGAGTCGATCAGGGCCGGCACGATCCCGGCCGAGCCGATCCGCGGATTCTCCAGCTCGGTGCCCAACAGCTGGACGGCCGCCGCCAGTTCGGGGTGGCGGCCGTGCCGGGTCGGCAGATGGATCAGGGCCGGCAGCTGGCGCACCATCGGGTGCGGGCGGCCCTGGTCCAGGTGGTAGTTGCCGCACAGCAGACTGGTGCGGGCGCCCTCGCCGCCCAGTGAGAGGGTGCCGATCGGCGAGCCGTCGTGCACCCGGCAGGCGTGCGAGTCCACCGGCGGGGTGTCCGGATGGTCGGCCAGGACGTGACCGCCGCCGTCCCGCAGGAAGACGACGTCGCCCGGACTGAGCGCCACCGGCTCGTGCGACTGCGCGCCGTCCCTGCCGCCGAGGGGGAGCAGCCAGCAGGTGCCGTACAGCACCACGTGGAAGCCGGCGCCGAGCACCGGGGGAAGGCGCAGGGCCCAGGGTGCTCGGCCCTCGGTGCGGACGGAGGACGGGTACGCCGTCCGCATCGAGCCCAGTGCCTCGGTCAGGATGTCCAACGCCCGTCCCCCTTCGGTGTCTTGCACGCCGTTGCTCATTCGACCGGGTTCATTCGACCGGTTCAGTCGACGGTGAGCACGACCTTGCCCTGGACCGTACCGGAGGCCACCAGTTCGTGCGCCCGGCCGGCCTCGGCCAGCGGGAAGGCCTGCGCGACGTGCGGGCGGATCCGGCCCTCGTCCACCAGCGCGGCGATCGCCTCCAGCGAGGCGTAGTCGGGCTCGACGGAGATGCCCGCGAAGCGGCGGCCCGCGGCCTCGATCGCGGCGGCCAGCTCCCGGTCGTGGTGCTCCATGACGCTCACCAGCACGCCGCCGGGCTTCAGCACCTCCAGGGCGCGGGTGTTCTCGGAGGAGGAGTCGAAGACGACGTCGACGTCCCGGACGGCCCGGGTGTAGTCGGTGGTGCGGTAGTCGATGACCTCGTCCGCGCCGAGCTCCTTCAGGAAGGCGTGCTTGGGCTCGCTCGCCAGCGCGATCACGTACGCGCCGCGGGCCTTGGCGATCTGCACGGCGAAGTGGCCGACGCCGCCCGCCGCGCGGTGCACCAGCACCCGCTGTCCCTCGCCGATCCGCGCCGCGTCCACCAGGCCCTGCCAGGCGGTCAGCGCGGCCAGCGGCAGGGCGGCGGCCGCCGCGTGGTCGATCGAGGCGGGCTTGCGGGCCAGCTGGCGCGAGGGCGCCGCCACGTACTCGGCGTAGGCGTTCGCGGCGCGCGGGAAGAACGGCATCCCGTACACCTCCTCGCCCACCCGGTACCGCGCCCCGGGCGCGGCCTCCTCGACCACCCCGGAGACGTCCCAGCCGAGCGTGAACGGCGGCTCGCCCAGCAGCGGGAACCAGCCCGCCCGCACCGCCACGTCCACCGGGTTCACCCCAGCGGCCTTCACCCGCACCAGCACCTCGCCGCTCAGCAGCTCGGGGCGCGCCACCTCGGCGACCTCCAGCACCTCGGGCCCGCCGACCTCCCGCTGCACCACCGCACGCATCGCACTCACTCCCTGTCAGCTCGCTCAACCCCGGCCCCCGGTGGGGCCGTTCGCTCTGCGATCAACGATAGGGACGGCGGGCGAGCCGATGAATATCCTCCAGTCTCTGCCAGATGTCCGATCGTCTCGCCCGGGGGCCGAGTTGGTCAGGCCGGGTAGTGGAGCAGGGTGTCGGTGGCGGGTTCGGAGTCGAAGGGGGCGGGAATCGGGACGGTCGCCGAAGTTTCCGCTCCACCGTGCCGCCGGAGACCTCGACCTTCCAGCCCGGTGGCGGGGTCAGGGTGCGTGCGTACGCGAGGACTCGACTGTCCGGCTCGACCATGAGGGCATGATGGCACCGCGCCGGATGTGGCGAGGCGCCGCCGGGCGGACGGGCCCGGCGGCGCCTCGGGGGAGGGGCGCTGGTCAGAAGACCGGCTGGCCGGCGCGGACGAGGCGCCAGGAGTTGGTGAAGAAGTCGGCGGGGTCGATGACGCCCTTGGCCTTCACCCAGGTGATCATGGTGTTGCGGATCTCGTCGGAGTTCGACCAGACCAGCTTGGCGTTGGCGACGTGCGGGAAGTTGCCGCCGCCGTTGGCGCGGTAGTTGTTGACGGCCAGGACGAACTGGGCGGCCGGGTCGATCGGCTTGCCCTGGAAGGACAGGTTGACGATCCGCTGGCCCTTCGGCTGGGCGATGTCGATGTCGTAGCTCAGGCCGTAGACCGAGTCGTAGTTGTAGTCCGGGGTGGTCTCGGCGCCGGTCAGGGCGTCCTTGTCGACCGGGGCGCCGGGGGCGAGCTGGTTGTAGTACTTCGCCGAGAACTCCAGGTAGTCCTTGAGCTGGGCGCCCGTCAGGATGCGGGCCTCCAGGGTGTTCTCGTAGATGTACAGGCCCGCGGCGTCGCGCAGCTTGACCTGGCCGGCCGGGATCAGCGCGGTGCGGTTGAACGGCGCGGCCTGGGCCAGCACCGGCAGGTTGGCGTACTGGCCGCCCGCCAGCGCCGCCTTGACGGCGTCGGCCTGGACCCTGCCGATCAGGTCGATGATCGGGGTGGCCTTGAAGCGGGACTCGGCGATCGACAGCTCGATCTTGCTGGTGCCGATGTTCTGGTTGACGTACGCGACGACCTTCTTGTGCTGCTCGGTGATCGCGTCGGTGATCTCCGGGTTCTCCGGCACGGTGTTGGAGTTCAGCACCCGCGAGGAGACCGAGGTGACCTTCCAGGCGCCGTCCGCGAACTCGACCTCGAAGTCGAAGCAGCTCAGGCGCTGGCCCCAGCACAGCGGCTCGGAGAGCACGACCGTCTTGCCGGTCTTCTTGTTGACGATCAGGCGCTGCGGGACCTCCTTGTGGGTGTGGCCCACCAGCACCGCGTCGATGTCCGGGACGGTCGCCGCCATCTCGCCCGAGGCGTCCTCGGGCCAGGGCAGCTGGTCGCCGTAGGTGGTCGGCTCGTCGATGCCCGAGTGCGCCGAGACCACGATGACGTCCGCGCCGGCCGCCTTCATCCGCGGCACGTACTTGGCGGCGGTCTCCACGATGCCCGGGAAGACCATCTTGCCGCTGACGTTGGCCTTGTCCCAGATCGCGATGCCCGGGTTGGTCAGGCCGAGGATGCCGACCTTCAGCGACTTGCCCTCGCCGAGGTGCAGCTCCTTGATCACGTACGGCGGGAAGGCCGGCTTCTCGTTCTTCGCGTGCAGGGCGTTCGCGCCCAGCAGCGGGAACTCCAGCTGGTCCTCGAAGGCCTTGACGGTCGGGATGCCGTAGTTGAACTCGTGGTTGCCGAGCGCGGCCGCGTCGTACTGCATGAGGTTCATGGCGACGGCCATCGGGTGGTCCGGCACGGTGTCGCCGTCGGTGGCGATCGGCTCGATCCGGGCGTAGTAGTACGTCAGCTGGGTGCCCTGGATGATGTCACCGGAGTCGATCAGCAGGCAGCGGTCCCAGCCCTTCTCCTCGCGCACCTGGTTGGCCAGGGTGGAGATCTTCGCCAGGCCGACCGCGTTGTGGGCCTTGTCGACGTACTCGGCGTCGGTGAAGTAGTCCCAGTTGAGCACCCGGCCGTGCAGGTCGGTGGTGCCCATGACGGTGAAGGCCTGCTTGCGCGGCTTGCGCTGCGGGCCCTTGGCGGCCGCCGTGTCCGGCTCGGCGGCCGCGGCGGAGGGGGCGGCGGCGACGGCGGCACCGCTGACCAGGGCGGCGCCGGCGGCGGTGGCGGCGGACCGGGTGACGAAGTCACGGCGGTTCAGGGGCATGGACGACTCTCCCGGGTGGGAACGACGGCAGATGGGCCGTCAACTGGTGTTCGGTGATGACGGGTGCGCGCTTCTGGGCCTGTCGCGCATTGACGCGCGTAGAAGGACGCGCGTAGAAGTCTGCCGTGCAGGCAGGGCCGCTGAATAGCCCCCGGACCTGTCCAAGAGGTGAGATCTTGGCGACTCGTTCGTGACGAGCCCGGGCAGGGACGGCGGTGGTAGGAGCGTCGGGAGTGGCCGGACGTCGGGAGGCGCGTTCCCCGAGGTCAGGCCAGCTCGGCGGCGAGCCGGCCCACCTCACGGCCCAGCTCGGCCGCCGGGTCCGCCGCGTCCGGGCCCGCCCACGGCTGCCAGGTCCGCGCCCGCAGGTAGCCGGCCACCGCCACCGGCAACCGCTCCCGGACGATCCGCTGCGCCACCGGGCCGGGGCCGGCCTCGCGCAGCGCCGTCAGCAGGTCGTCCACGCCGGTGCCGGGCGGCAGCGGGACGGTGCCCAGGTAGGCGGCCAGGGCCTCCAGCTCGGGGTCGGGTTCGGGCTCGGGGGCGGGGGCGGGGGCGGGGGCGGGCTCGGGGTCAGGCTCGGGCTCGGGCGCCGGGGGCGCTGCCGGTACCGGTACCGGCAGCGCCCCCGGCGTCGGTTGAGCAACCGGGCCCGGGTCGGGGCGCGCCGTCGGCCCCCGGGAGGGGTCCGGCCTGCGGCCGGGGGCGAGCAGCGCGCCCACCGCGTACAGGCCCACCACCACCCCCGGCCACAGGTTCCCGCCGAGCCCCGCGTAGTGCAGCCCCACCCCGACCGCGCCGCCCGCACAGCCGACCAGGTTCTTGGCCGACTCCAGGTACCGCAGCGCCCGCCGGAGCGGCCCGTCACTGGTAGCCACGGATCTCCTCGAACGCCCCGTCCAGCGACCCCGAACCGTCGAACAGCTTGCCGCCGCTGAGGTCCGCCACCCCCTGCAACTGGCCCACCGCCGCCTCGCCGAACTTGATCGGGAACACCGGGATCGACTTCTGCCAGGCCGGCAGCCCGTCGTGGAAGCGCTTGAAGTCGGCGTCCGTCGCCCCGGAGTTGCTCTCCCCGTCCGTCATCAGCACGATCGAGGTGAACCGGTCGTCGTTCGCCGCCGCCTGCTGGCGCCCAATCACCCGGTACGCCTCCTCCAACGAGTCGTACAGCGCCGTACCGCCCGTCGCCGACAGCGACTGCACGTCGGCGTTGATCGCCGCCAGCTCCGCCTGCGGCCCCGGCTGGCTGCCCGTGGGCGGCACCAGGTGCGTCCTCGTCCACTTCACCGAGGACGCGAACGACAGCAGGGTGACCTCCTCGCGGTTGCGGAACCGCCGCACCCCGCGGGTGTCGTCCGCCCCCGTCAGCCGGCCCAGCGCCGTCTTCAGCGCCGAGATCCGCGGACCCTCCATCGAGCCCGAGGTGTCCAGCACGTACACCGTCCGCGACGGCCGGCGCAGGTCGTTCTGGTACGAGGCCAGCAGACCGTCCGCGACCGCCCGCGTTGCCGGGAACGGCAGCTCCGGGCGGCGGTCCGTCGGCAACCCGGCGGCCGGCGCCACACCCGCGGCCGCCGGACGGCGCAGCGTCACCTCCGAGATGCGCTTCTGCACCCCGTCCTGGCGCAGGTACGAGGTCAGCCGCTGGAAGGCGTCCCGCTGGTCCGGCCCTGCGGAGGCGAGCAGCGACAGCGGATAGTCCGCCGACACCACGCCGTCCAGCGGGCGCACCACCGTCAACTGCTGCTGCGCCGGCAGCGTCCGGTTCAGCGACAACAGCACCGACTCGTAGTTCACCAGCGCACCCACCACACCCGACTCGGCCCGGGTGTACGCCTGCGCCAGCCACCCCGAGGAACCGGAGGTCAGCTTCTGGCCGGTGAAGAACTGCTTCAACTGCGGCGTCGCCGTCTGCACGTCCGCCTCCGACAGCGCCGCGTCCGCCTTGGAGAACGCCGACGCCACCGCCACCAGCGTGGAGAAGCCAGAGTTGGAGCGCGAGGGATCCGCCATCCCGTACGTCAGCTTGCCCGCCGCGGCCGCGTCGCCCACCTGCGCCCAGGTGACCTTCGAACCGTCGCCCCAGCCCAGCTCGCCGAGCACCGAGGACCGCACCCCGATCGCCACCGGCGAGACCATCACCGGGGTCTCCGACAGCACCTTGGACTTGCCGGCCGGATCCAGCCGCAGGTACTGGTTCGACGGGAACCACACCGCGTCGTACTTCCCGTCCGCCCGGCCCGAGGACACCGCGTCCGCGCCGTCCAGCGTGCCCGTCCAGGAGAACTGCACCGTCACCCCGGTGGCCTTCCGGGCCTCGTCCAGGACCGGTGCCAGGTCCTGCAGTTCGCTGCCGGCCAGGACCCGCAGCACCCCCGGGCGGGCCGTCTCGGCGGGCGGGTCGGAGGGCTTCGGGCCGGCCGTGCCGCCCGAGGAGGTGCAGGCCGTCACCGCCACCAGCACGGCCGCCAGGGCGGCGGTCAGCCCACCCCGGCTCTTCGTACGGACGTCCACTACCCGTTCCCCTTCGCCGCGTTGGTCAGCTTCTGCAGGTTGTCCAGCGACGGCAGCGTGGCCTGCTTGTACCCGGAGCTGCGCAGGTCGTGCGCGAAGGACGGCTTCTTGAAGCCCTTCACCAGACTCCAGAACGCCTCCTGGTCCTCCTGCGGGCGCAGCCCGAACCGGGCCTCCAGACCGCGCAGCACCCCGTCGTTCTCCAGCACGTCGGCCAACTTGCGGCCGCCGTCCGTCCGGGCCACCAGGGTGTGGTCCGACTGCACCGTGGTGTCCGGGTACATCACCACCATGTCCCCGGTGGACTTCCCCTGCAGCGGCAGCGCCGCAGCCTGCGACTCGTACGCCAGGACCAGCGTGCCCACCCCCGCGAAGAAGTCCCGGAACGGCTCGTCACTGCTGATCTTCTGCATGCCCTGCAGCCTGTTCGCCGTGGCCAGGACGTCCCGGACGGCGTTCACCCCGGCGTCGTCCGACACCACCTGGTTGCCGTTCGCCACGTACGCCAGCAGCGCCAGGTACATCGCACCCGAGGACGAACTGTCCGGATCCGTCGTCGACACGTACAGCATCCCGGCCAGCTCCGGGTACTCCGCGGCGCCCTTCAGGTCCTTCCACTTCCGGCCGCCCCGCAGCGCCTCCACGTACCTGTCCATCCGGAACGTCCAGACGCCGCTCTTCTCGTCCACGTCCGCCAGCTGGTTCTGCCGCAGGACCTGGGCCGCCGGCTCGTGCGTCACGATCACCAGCGGCGAGTAGAACGGCACCAGCGGCGAATCCTTCAACTCCCAGTTGCGCTGGATGTCCCGAGCCGGCGCCGCACTCGCCGGGAACGCGAAATCCAGCCCCTTGGTGTTCTTCGCCTGCTCGCTCATCGTCCAGGAACCGGTCGAGTCCGCCCTGACCTCCAGGCCCCGCTTCCTCAACTCCGCCTTCACGTCCGGATTGTCGAAGAAGTCGCGCTTCTCCGAACCGATCAGGCCGGAGACCGTGACCACACCGGCCCCCCTGTCCTCGGGGATCAGCGCGTACGCCACCCAGCCCAGCAGGGCCAAGGCCGCCACCACCCCCAGCACCCGTTTCACGCCGAACGCCTCCCCCTCGACCGCTCCTTCGTCCGGGTGGTTACCCGGGGGTGACGAGCGTCCCGCCGGGCGGGGAGCGGCAACGGAATTGACGGTGAACCAGGGGTGAACACCCCTTCACGGAATCGCATCGGAGGGATGCCGGACGCCGGACTCCGGGCGGCGCTCGCACACCGGTCCGAGGATGTGTCAGATTGTTCAACTACCCTTACGGCAAAGGTCATCCCGCAGTCCGGACCCGCGTCGAGGTTACGCGCCGGTAATGCCTACCCTCAGCAGTATGCGCCGAGCAAAAATCGTCTGTACCCTCGGGCCCGCCACCGACTCGTACGACCAGATCAAATCCCTGGTCGACGCCGGGATGGACATCGCCCGATTCAACCTCAGCCACGGCACCCACGCCGAACACGAAGAACGCTACCGCCGCGTCCGCAAAGCCTCCGACGAGACCGGCCGCAGCGTCGGCGTCCTCGCCGACCTTCAAGGCCCGAAGATCCGCCTCGACACCTTCGCCCACGGGCCCGTACTTCTCGAACGCGGCGACGAGTTCACCATCTCCACCGACAACGGCGTCGTGGGGGACAAGGACACCTGCGGAACCACCTACACCGGACTCGCCGGCGACGTCAGCCGCGGCGAACGCATCCTCGTCGACGACGGCCGCGTCACCCTCGAAGTCCTCTCCGTCGACGGACCACGCGTACGGTGCCTCGTCATCGAAGGCGGCCTGGTCTCCGACCACAAGGGCCTCAACCTCCCCGGCGTCGCCGTCTCCGTCCCCGCACTCAGCGACAAGGACGTCGCCGACCTGCGGTGGGCGCTGCGCACCGGCGCCGACCTCATCGCGCTCTCCTTCGTCCGCAGCGGGCGCGACATCGAGGACGTCCACCGGATCATGGCGGAGGAAGGGCGGTACGTCCCCGTCATCGCCAAGATCGAGAAGCCGCAGGCGGTGGAGAACCTCGAATCCGTCGTCGACGCCTTCGACGGCATCATGGTGGCCCGCGGCGACCTGGGCGTGGAGATGCCCCTCGAACAGGTCCCGCTCGTCCAGAAGCGCGCCATCAAGCTCGCCCGGCGCAACGCCAAGCCGGTCATCGTCGCCACCCAGATGCTCGACTCGATGATCAACGCCTCCCGGCCGACGCGGGCCGAGGCCTCCGACGTCGCCAACGCGGTGCTGGACGGCACGGACGCGGTGATGCTCTCCGGGGAGACCTCCGTCGGCAAGTACCCCGTCGAGACGGTCAAGACCATGGGCCGGATCATCGAAGCCGCCGAGAACGACATCCTGGCTGCGGGGCTGCCCCCGCTGACTACCGGCAGCAAGCCGCGCACCCAGGGCGGCGCCGTCGCCCGCGCGGCCGCCGAGATCGGCGACTTCCTGCACGCCAAGTACCTCATCGCCTTCACCCAATCCGGCGACACCGCCCGCCGGTTGACCCGCTACCGCTCACCCATCCCGGTGCTCGCCTTCACCTACGAGCCCGCCGTGCGCAGCCAACTCGCCCTCACCTGGGGCGTGGAGACCTTCCTCGGCCCCTTCGCCTCCACGACGGACCAGATGGTCGAACAGGTCGACGCTGCGCTGCTCTCCCTGGGCCGCTGCCAGAAGGGCGACATCGTCATCATCACGGCCGGATCCCCGCCCGGCCTCGCCGGCTCCACCAACCTCGTCCGCGTCCACCACGTGGGGACGCTGGACGTCTGAGGTCCCATCGGCGGCGCGACCCCGGCGGGGTCGCGCCGCGGTCAGTACTTCGGGCCGATGTGGGCGTCCATGAGGGCGACGGAGTCCTTACGGGCGACGGAGATGTTGACCTGACCGGTAGGGCGCGGGATCGAAGCCTTCCACCGGACACCGACGGCGTCGAGGGTGGCGGTGAAGAGGCCGATGATGTCGGTCGAGGTGTTGGTGAAAAAGTAACGCGGGTACTCGTAGCGCTTCGTGACGCCACCGACGGTGCGGGTCGCCCAGTTGGTGATGCGGCAGCCGTCGGAGTGGATCAGGCCGCGCAGGAACTCCCAGGGATGGGCGTCCACGATCTCCTGCTGCCAGGGCTCCAGGGCTATGGTGCGCTCGTGCTTCTTGCCCGGGCCGTGCTGGGGGAAGTGGCAGGTCAGGTGGTTCGAGTAGATCTTGACGTCATGGCACCCGGTGCGTCGGACCTGGCATGGCGTGTTGTTGGGGAGGACCTGCCGCATGGCCTGTTCGACGGATTCCATGACGCCAGGCCACTTGTCGTCGCACGTGATCTGGAGGCTTTGGGTCCTGCGGTACTCATTGGGCAGCAGGATGTGGCCGTCGCCCAGATAGAGTCCCAGGAGGTATGCGTACGCGGGGCGGTTCAACTGGCTGCCGTAGCAGTGCGGGCAGGTGGAGCGCTTGCGGCCGGGGAGCTTGTTGCGCTTGGCGAGGTCCCGGTGCTTCCACCATGAGACCGTGCCTTTCGGGACCCCGAGGCGGCGGGCCACCTCGGCATTGCTGATACCTCGACGAAGGAGGTGGACGGCTTGTTCGCGCACGGAGACACTGGTCATGTGCGTCAGATTGGGCTGCGTCAGGCCGAGTGGTGGATGATTTGGATGCCATCCACTAGATGAGGTGAATTTCCTGCAACCTGGGAATATAAGGAAGATTCTGGTGCCGAGTGTGGGATTCGAACCCACACGCCCTTTCAGGCAATCGCTTTTGAGGCGATCGTGTCTGCCCTTCCACCAACCCGGCAAGTTCGCGCCCGTGAAGGATACCCTGTGCGCGCCGTTCAGCGCAGCTAGGTACCCTCGTGCATGCAGTACCCCGCCGGAACGAGGAGCCCCGTGAGCACCGCCGACGAGCAGGCACAGCCGCTTGAGACCGATTCGCCCCAGATCACCCGGATCGTGATCGCCGAGGATGAGGCGTTGATCCGTCTCGACCTGAAGGAGATGCTGGAGGAGGAGGGGTACACCGTCGTCGGTGAGGCCGGGGACGGGGAGACGGCGGTGAAGCTCGTGGAGGAGCTGAAGCCGGATCTGGCGATCTTCGACGTGAAGATGCCGGTGCTGGACGGGCTGTCGGCCGCCGAGCAGATCCACGAGAAGCACCTGGCCCCCGTGCTGATGCTCACCGCGTTCTCGCAGCGTGAGCTCGTGGACCGGGCGCGGGACGCGGGCGCGATGGCGTACATCGTCAAGCCGTTCTCGAAGGCGGACCTGGTGCCGGCGATCGAGATGGCGGTGTCGCGGTACACCGAGATGCGGGCGCTGGAGAAGGAGATCGGGGATCTCTCCCAGCGGCTGGAGACCCGGAAGCTGGTGGACCGGGCGAAGGGCGTGCTGCAGACGAAGTTCGGGCTGAACGAGCCGGCCGCGTTCCGGTGGATCCAGAAGACCTCGATGGACCGGCGGATGACGATGGCGGCGGTGGCCGAGGCGGTCATCGAGGAGGGCGAGGCCCAGGACCGCAAGAAGGCGGAAGAGGGCACGCCCGAGTAGGACGGACATGAGGAAGGGCCCGGCAGAGGGGATCTGCCGGGCCCTTCGTGCGTGTGGCGGCTCAGTCCTCGCCGAGGTAGGCCTTGCGGACGGACTCGTCGTGGAGGAGGTCGGCGCCCGTCCCGGAGAGGACGATGCGGCCGGTCTCCATGACGTAGCCCTGGTCGGAGAGCGAGAGCGCGGCCTGGGCGTTCTGCTCGACCAGGAGGATGGTCGTACCGGAGGCCTTGAGTTCGATGATGGTCGCCATGATCTTCTGCATCATGAGCGGCGAGAGGCCCATGGAGGGCTCGTCGAGCATGAGCAGTTTGGGCTGGGACATCAGGGCCCGGCCCATGGCGAGCATCTGCTGTTCGCCGCCGGACAGCGTGCCCGCGGCCTGCTTGCGGCGTTCGCCGAGGATGGGGAACAGCGAGTACGCCCGCTCGACGTCGGCGGTGATGCCGGCGGCGTCGGTGCGCAGGAAGGCGCCGAGGAGGAGGTTCTCCTCGATGGTCATGCGGGGGAAGATGTGCCGGCCTTCGGGGGAGTGGGCGAGGCCGAGGGCGACGATCTTGTGGGCGGGGACGGTGGACAGGTCCTGGCCGTCGAAGGTGATGCGTCCGGCGGTGGGCTTGAGGAGGCCGGACAGGGTGCGCAGGGTGGTGGTCTTGCCGGCGCCGTTGGTGCCGATGAGGGTGGTGACCTCGCCCTGGTTGACGGTGAAGCTGATGCCCTTGACGGCTTCGATCTTGCCGTAGGCGACGCGGAGGTCCTCGACCTCAAGGAGTGCGGTCACTGGTCGGTCTCCGTAACGGCGGGGGTGGTGCCTTCGAGCGGGGCGCCGAGGTAGGCGGTGATGACGCGTTCGTCGTTCTGGACGGTCTCGCGGTCGCCTTCGACGATCTTCTGGCCCTGGACGAGTACGGCGGTGCGGTCGCAGAGGTTGAAGATGAAGCGCATGTCGTGCTCGATGACGAGGATGGAGATGCCCTTGTCGCGGATGGCGAAGACGAGTTCCTCGGCGGCGCGGGTCTCCTGGGGGTTCATGCCGGCGGTGGGTTCGTCGAGCAGGAGGAGGCCGGGTTCGGAGGCGAGGGCGCGGGCGATCTCCAGCTTGCGCTGTTCGCCGTAGGGGAGGTTGCGGGCGAGGTGGTCGGCCTTGTCGGCGAGGCCGGTGAACTCCAGGAGTTCCATGGCCTTCTCGCGGCTCTCGGCTTCGGCGCGGTGGTAGGCGGGGCCGCGGAGGATGGCGGAGAAGATGCCTTCCTTGGTGCGGGTGTGCCGGCCGACGAGGACGTTCTCCAGGACGGTCATGTTGGCGAAGAGCCGGATGTTCTGGAAGGTGCGGGCGATGCCGGCCTGGGTGACGAGGTGGGGCTTGGGCGGGAGGACGACGTCGCGGTAGCGGACGGAGCCCTCGGTGGGGACGTACAGGCCGGTGAGGCAGTTGAAGAAGGTGGTCTTGCCGGCGCCGTTGGGGCCGATGAGGCCGATGATCTCGCCCTCGCCGACGGTGAGGGAGACGTCGTTGACGGCGGTGAGGCCGCCGAAGCGCATGGTGACGCCGGTGACTTCGAGCAGGGGTGCGGCGGTGGTGGTCATCGGGTCGGTCACGCCCCTGCCTTGGTGAGTGCGGTCGGCTCGCCGGTGGGCTGGGCCGGGATGGCGGCCTCGTGGAACTCCAGCTGCCGGCGCCGGTTGGGGATGAGGCCTTCGGGGCGCACGCGCATCAGGACGATCAGGGCGGCGCCGAAGGCGAGGAGCTGGTAGTCGGCGAGGAATTCGAGCTTCTTCGGGATGAGGAAGAGGAGGGTGGCGCCGGCGAGGGGGCCGCTGATGGTGCCCATGCCGCCGAGGATGACGGCGGCGAGCAGGAAGGCGGAGTTGGGCGGGAGGGCTTCGGCGAAGGTGTACTGGTCGGGGGTGACGGTGTAGCTGACGTGGGCCTGGACGGTGCCGGCGAGGCCGGCGAGGCAGGCGCCGAGAGCGAAGGCGAGGAGCTTCAGGCGGAAGCCGTTGATGCCCATGGCTTCGGCGGCGGTCTCGTCCTCGCGGATGGCGACCCAGGCGCGGCCGATGCGGGAGTTGCCGACGCGGGCGAAGACCAGCACGACGAGGGCGGTGACCAGGAGCATCAGCAGGTAGTAGTTGGAGAAGCGGCCGAGTTCGATGCCGGCGACGGTGTGCGGTTTGCCGAGGTCGAAGCCGAGGATCTGCAGGTCGGGGATCCGCGGGATGCCGTTGGAGCCGTTGGTGATCTTCGGGCCGGTGGTGCCGTTGAGGTTGAGCATGGTGATGCGGAAGATCTCGCCGAAGCCGAGGGTGACGATGGCGAGGTAGTCGCCGCGCAGCCGCAGGGTGGGGGCGCCGATCAGGACGCCGAAGACCATGGAGACGGCGGCGCCGGTGAGCATCGCGGCCCAGAAGGGGAACTGGACGTGGATGGGGGAGGCGGGGGACCCGGAGACCAGGGCGGCGGCGTAGGCGCCGACGCCGAGGAAGGCGACGTACCCGAGGTCGAGCAGCCCGGCCAGGCCGACGACGATGTTGAGGCCGAGGGCGACGGTGGCGAAGATCAGGATGTTGGTGGCGACGGAGGTGTACTGGTCGCTGCTCTGGGTGAACGGGAAGCTGGCGGCGGCGGCGAAGGCGGCGCCGGTGGTGACCGGGCGGTGCTTGACGGTCAGTGCGCGCAGCCGGGTGATCAGGCCGGACCTGGTGAGGGCGGCGACGGCGAGGCCGGTGAACAGCAGGCAGCCGGTGAAGAGTTCGCCGTACTCGGTGTCGATGCCGAAGGTGATCGCGAACAGGCCGAGGCCGAAGGCGACGACGATGATCAGGACCTCGGCCCAGGACGGGAGTTCGCGCGGGGCGGCGAGCGGGCGGTCGATCTTGCCGAGGCGCAGCCAGGTGTTGGCGAGGTGGCCGAGTTGGAGCAGCAGGACGGCGCCGGTGGCGATGGCGATGCCGCCGGCGAGGGCGGTCAGGACGGGGGCGACGGGCTGGTCGTCGGGGATGGCGTGGGTGCCGAGCCAGACGAGGGGGGCGGCCGGGACGAGCAGGAGGAGGCGCTTGTCGACGGTCCGCAGCGGGACGCTGGTGCGGCGGTCGAGGGGGAGGCCGAGGGCGCCGAGGACGGCGAGCAGGCCGCCGGCGGCGAGGACCCAGCCGCCGGGTTCGAGGTTGGCGAGGCCGCCGAGTTCGACGGAGATGGTGGCGACCGAGTAGGCGGCGAGGGCGAGGGCGCCGGTGGCTGCGTACAGGACGGCGTTGTTGCTGCGGGTGGGGGCGGCCCAGCGCAGGCCGGGGACGCCTTGGGTGGCGAGCAGCAGGAGGAGGGTGAGGAGGCCGGCGGTGAGGGCGAGCCATTGGAGGCCGGCGGGGGAGCCGTAGTAGGTGAGGTCGCCGGGGAAGTCGGAGGTCCAGGTCCAGGACATGGCGGCGGAGGCGGTGGTGGCGAGGGCGCCGAGGCCGGTGAGGGCGGCGGCGGCTCGGGCCGGCAGGGGGATGACCGGGGTGGTTTCGGTGCTGGTGGTGGTCATGGTGGTCACGCCCTGTCCGCGACGCGCTCGCCGAGCAGGCCTTGGGGCCGGACGAGGAGCACGAGGATGAGGAGTACGAAGGCCCAGACGTCCTTCCAGGCGCCGCCTCCGAAGAGGTGCATGCCGGGCAGGTGCTGGATGTAGCCGGTGGCGAGGGCTTCGGCGAGGCCGAGGGCGAGGCCGCCGAGCATGGCGCCGTAGATGTTGCCGATGCCGCCGAGGACGGCGGCGGTGAAGGCCTTGAGGCCGAGGATGAAGCCCATCCGGAAGTCGATCTGGCCGCTGCGCAGGCCGTAGGCGACGGCGGCGACGGCGGCGAACGCGGCGCCGATGGCGAAGGCCATGACGATGATGCGGTCGGTGTCGATGCCCATGAGCTTGGCGGTGTCGGGGTCCTGGCTGGTGGCCTGCATGGCGCGGCCGGAGCGGGTGCGGGTGACGAACCAGCCGAGGGCGAGCATGCACAGCGGGGCGGCGATGATCAGGAAGAGGTCGCTGCGCTGGATGGTGACGGAGCCGAGGCTGAAGGGGTCGCCGGGGAGCTTGGGGAAGACGCGGGCCTTCTTGGCGTCGGGGTAGAAGGAGAAGACGAGTTGCTGGAGGAAGATGGACAGCCCGATCGCGGTGATGAGTGGGGCGAGCCGGGGGGCGTTGCGCAGGGGGCGGTAGGCGAACCGCTCGGCGGCGACGGCGGTGAGGGTGGAGACCAGGATGCCGGCGATGAGCATCAGCGGTAGGGCGAGCCAGAGGGTGGTGCCGCCGGGGAGGGCGAGGTAGGCGGTCAGGGCGCCGAAGCCGCCGACCATGACGATCTCGCCGTGGGCGAAGTTGATGAGCTGGACGATGCCGTAGACCATCGTGTAGCCGATCGCGACGAGTCCGTAGAGGGCGCCGAGGATCAGGCCGTTGGCCAGCTGCTGCGGTAGGTCGTGCACCGCTGGGCCTCCGTAGTGCGTTCGGGGGTGTCCGCGTGGGTGGTGGATGTGGGGGCGCGCGGGGGCACTCGTGGCGCCCCCGCGCGCTGTGGTGGTTCGGTGGGTGGTGCTCGGCTGGTGGAGCGGCTCAGTCGTCGAAGCGGTTGGAGCCGTTCAGCTGCTGAAGCCGTCGAAGCCGTTGGAGCCCTTGGAGCCGTTGGAGCCGTTCAGCTGGTGAAGCGGCTCGGCCCTCGACGTGGCTCAGCCGTTGAAGGTGCCGGACTTCTCCACGGCCCACTTGCCGTCCTTGACGGCGTAGACGGTGAGCTGCTTGTTGGTGGTGTCACCGAACTCGTCGAAGGAGACCTTGCCGGTCACGCCGTCGAAGGCGACCTTCTGGACGGCGTCGCGGACGGCCTTGCGGTCCGGGACCTTGCCGTTGTTGTCCTTCACGGCCTGCTTGACGCCCTGGATGATGGCCCAGGCGCTGTCGTAGGAGTAGCCGCCGTAGGTCTCGTAGGCGTCCTTGTAGCCGGCGGTCTTGTAGTCGGCGATGAACTTCTTGGCGGTGTCGAGGGTTTCGACGGGCAGGCCGACGGCGGTGGCGTAGTCGCCCTGGCTCTTGGGGTTGAGCTTGATGAAGTCGCCGCTCTGGATGCCGTCGCCGCCCATCAGCGGGATGTTGACGCCGGCGTCCTTGAGCTGGAGGGAGAGCGGGCCGGCGGCGGGGTACTCGCCGCCGTAGTAGACGGCTTCGGCTCCGGAGGTCTTGACCTTGGTGACGATGGCGGAGAAGTCGCGGTCGTCGGGGTTGACGTGCTCCTCGCCGACGAGGGAGCCGCCGAGCTTGGTGAACTCGCCCTTGAAGGTGCCGGCGAGGCCGGCGCCGTAGGTCTTCTGGTCGTCGATGAGGAAGACCTTGGTCTTCTTGGCGTCGTTGTAGAGGAACTGGGCGGCGAAGGGGCCCTGGACGGCGTCGGTGGTGGCGGTGCGGAAGTAGGACTTGAAGGGGCGCTTCTTCTCGCCGCTGGCCCACTTCTCGCCCTGGCTGAGGGCGACGCCGGTGTTGGCGGGGGAGACCTCGACCAGGTTGGCGTCGTCGAAGATCTGCTGCATCGACTGCGCGACGCTGGAGTTGAGGGGGCCGACGACGCCGAGCACCTTGGAGTCGCCGACCAGCTGGGTGGCGTTCTGCTGACCGGGGGCGGGCTTGGCGGTGTCGTCGAGGGCCTTGATCTCGAACTTGACGCCGGGGACCTCGTTGGTCTCGTTGGCCTTCTTGATCGCGAGGTCGACGGAGTTGCGGATGCCGAGGCCGAGGGCGGAGAGGTCGCCGGTGAGGGGGGCGTCGACGCCGATGACGACGGTGGTGCCGGAGCCGGCGTTGGCGGAGCCGTCGCCGCTCTTCTTCTCCCCGCGGGAGCCACAGGCGCTGAGGCTGAGGGCGCCGATCACGGCAATGCTCACGACAATTGCAGAACGATGACGCACGAGGGTCCCCTTCGGTTCAGGAAGCGCCCGCGCGGGAATGGCGGGAGCCGGAGTGCGCGAGGGCCGGGCCCAATCGGATAGCGCGGTGACTGGCCGTGACTCTAGATGTCGATGGGCGGCTCGGGCAGTGCTGCGGGCATGCTGTGATTCTCTTGTTATGAGCACACGGAGCAGTTGTCTCAGCATGTGGTCGTTTCGGCTCGATCGATCCTCCGATGCCGGGCGTTTACTGCCTGGTAGGGGGATGTAAGGGCCAGAAATGCAGGTTGCAGCTGGCAGCGTCGATAATCGGACAGGGGTGTCCGATGCTCAGGTTTCGTTCGTGAGTGTCCGGATTTCGGACCTGGAGGGCGCGGCGCAGGGGATCCGGTGCTGGGGAGAGGCCCGGAATCGGAATCTGGTCGGATTTCCTACTTGTTACGCAGCGTTACAGGTTTGAGATGCGCGCTGACCGTGTCGACCGTGCCGACCGTGCGCGGACATGCGAGCGCCCCCCTGTCCTGACCAACGCCTGCCCAGCGTGGCAGGTGGTCAAACAGGGGGGCGGACAAGGGACTTGATCTCGTCTTGACTGAACTAGGCGCGGTGGTGCGGACGTTACGGGCGAGGCGCTGCGCTGTGCTGCCCCCGAACGCGCTGCCGGTGGAGCCGTGCTGCCCGGGCGGCCGTCAGAGGTCGCGCAGCATGCAGGTCAGCCGGCAGCTGGTGATCCGCTTGCCGGTGTCGTCGGTGATCGCGATCTCGTAGGTGGCGGCGGTGCGGCCCTTGAACACGGCCGTCGCCACCCCGGTGACCAGCCCCGACGTCGCCGAGCGGTGGTGGGTGGCGTTGAGGTCCACGCCGACCGCGTACCGGCCGGGGCCCGCGTGCAGCATCGCGCCGATCGAGCCCAGCGTCTCGGCCAGCGCCGCCGACGCACCGCCGTGCAGCAGCCCGTACGGCTGCTGGTTGCCCTCCACCGGCATGGTGCCGACGACGCGGTCGGCGGAGGCCTCGACGATCCGGATGCCGAGCTTCTCGCCGAGGTCACCGCCGGAGAAGGTCTCCGCGGTGACGCCGAGCTTGGCGAAGTGGTCCAGCACGTCCTGCGGGACGTTCAGGACGGGGGCGGTGCCGGGGGCCGCATCGGCCATGGGGGAACTCCTGCCGCTCAGGGGGGTCACTGGTCCTGCTGCCTGTGATCGTACGACCGTCCTACTCGGTACGGTCCCCACCCCTGGGGTCCCCACCCCTGCGGGCACGGCCCCTGCGGGCACGGCCCCCGCGGGCACCGGCACCGTGCTCACCGGCACCGCGCCCCTTTTGTCGGTGCCGGGCCATAGGATCGGTGGCCGGTAGTGGAATCGGCAGGAACGGACGTTGACGTGGCTACGCAGAGTACGGACAAGGGCGCGACGGGTGGCGGCGGGGCCGGCCCGCGGCCCCGGCTGATGCTGCTCGACGGGCACTCGATGGCCTACCGGGCCTTCTACGCCCTGCCCGTGGAGAACTTCAACACCTCCACCGGCCAGCCCACCAACGCGGTCTACGGCTTCGCGTCGATGCTCGCCAACACCGTCCGTGACGAGCAGCCCACCCACCTCGCCGTCGCCTTCGACCTCTCCCGGCAGACCTTCCGCTCCGCCGAGTTCCCCGACTACAAGGCCAACCGCGCCAAGACGCCGGACGAGTTCAAGAGCCAGGTCGGCCTGATCGGCGAACTGCTCGACGCCATGAACATCCCGCGGCTGACCGTCGAGGGCTTCGAGGCCGACGACATCATCGCCACCCTGGCCACCGCCGCCGAGGCGGCCGGCTACGACGTCGACATCGTCACCGGCGACCGCGACTCGCTCCAGCTCGTCACCGACCACGTCACCGTCCTCTACCCGACCAAGGGCGTCTCCGAACTCACCCGCTTCACCCCGGAGAAGGTCACCGAGAAGTACGGCGTCACCCCGCGCCAGTACCCGGACCTCGCCGCGCTGCGCGGCGACCCGTCCGACAACCTGCCCGGCATCCCCGGCGTCGGCGAGAAGACCGCCGCCAAGTGGGTCAACCAGTTCGGCTCCTTCGAGGAACTCGTCACCCGCGCCGACGAGGTGAAGGGCAAGATCGGCGAGAAGCTGCGCGACAACCTCGACTCGGTCAAGCGCAACCGGGTGCTCACCGAGCTGGTCCGCGACGTCGAACTCCCGCTCGGCGTCGCCGACCTGGCCCGCACGCCCTTCGACACGGCCGCCGTCGGCACCCTCATGGAGTCGCTGGAGTTCCGCAACGCCAACTTCCGCGACCGCGTCTTCGGCATCGACCCGGCCGCCGGCGAGGCCGCCGCCGAAGCCGAACTCGCCCCCGGCGTCGAGGTCGACGGCGAACTGCTCACCGACCCGGGCACGTTGGCCGCCTGGCTGCGCGAGCACGCCTCCGACGGCAAGACCACGGTCGCCCTCGCCGCCGTCTACCAGTGGGCACTCGGCAGCGGCGAGGTCACCGAAGTGGCCCTGGCCGCAGGCGAGTCCGCCGCCTGGTTCGACCCGGCGCTGCTCACCGAGGAGGACGAGCGGGCCTTCGCCGGCTGGCTCGCCGACCCGGCCGCCCCCAAGGCCCTGCACATCGCCAAGCAGGTCATGCGCGCCTTCGCCGAGCGCGGCTGGACCATCGAGGGCGTCGTCGCCGACACCGCGCTCGCCGCCTACCTGGAGAAGCCCGGCCGCCGCACCTTCACCCTGGAGGTGCTCGCCGAGGAGTACCTGGCCCGCTCGCTCGCCCCAGCCCCCGCCGCCGAGAGCGGCCAACTCGCCTTCGACGCACCGGAGGAGGACCCGACGGCGCACGCGCAGGCGCTGATGCTGCAGGCCCGCGCCGTCCTCGACCTCGCCGCGCACTTCGACACCCGGCTCGCCGAGGTCGGCGCCACCGAGCTGCTGCGCGACATGGAACTGCCCATCGCCGCCCTGCTCGCCCGGATGGAACGCCACGGCATCGCCGCCGACCGCGACTGGCTCACCAGGCTGGAGGCGCAGTTCGCCGCCGAGATCCAGCGCTGCGTCGAGGAGGCGCACGCCGCCGCCGGGCACGAGTTCAACCTCGGCTCGCCCAAGCAGCTCCAGGAGATCCTCTTCGGCGAGCTCGCGCTGCCCAAGACCAAGAAGATCAAGACCGGCTACACGACGGACGCCGACGCCCTCACCTGGCTCGCCACCCAGACCGACAACGAACTGCCGGTCATCCTGCTGCGCCACCGCGACCAGGCCAAGCTGCGCACCACCGTCGAGGGCCTGCTCAAGACCGTCTCGCCCAAGGGCCGGATCCACACCACCTTCAACCAGATGGTCGCCGCCACCGGCCGGCTCTCCTCGCAGGACCCGAACCTGCAGAACATCCCGGTCCGCACCGAGGAGGGCCGCGCCATCCGCCGCGCCTTCGTCGTCGGCGAGGGCTACGAGACGCTGCTCACCGCCGACTACTCGCAGATCGAACTGCGGATCATGGCGCACCTGTCCGAGGACGAGGCGCTGATCGAGGCCTTCGCCACCGGCGAGGACCTGCACACCACCGTCGCCTCCCAGGTCTTCGAGGTCCCCGGCACCGCGGTGGACGCCGAGATGCGGCGCAAGATCAAGGCGATGTCCTACGGCCTGGCGTACGGGCTCTCCGCGTACGGGCTCTCCCAGCAGCTCGGCATCAAGCCGGCCGAGGCGCAGGGCCTGATGGACACCTACTTCGAGCGCTTCGGCGGCGTGCGGGACTACCTGCGCCGGGTCGTCGACGAGGCCCGGGCGACGGGCTACACCGAGACGCTGCTCGGCCGCCGCCGCTACCTGCCCGACCTCAACAGCGACAACCGCCAGCGCCGTGAGATGGCCGAGCGGATGGCCCTCAACGCCCCGATCCAGGGCTCGGCCGCCGACATCGTCAAGATCGCCATGCTCCGGGTGGACGAGGCGCTGCGCGCGGCCGGCCTCACCTCCCGGATGCTGCTCCAGGTGCACGACGAAATCGTCCTGGAGCTGGTCCCGGGCGAGCGCGAGCAGGTCGAGGCGATCGTCCGCGAGCAGATGGCGGGCGCCTACCCGCTGCGCGCCCCGCTGGACGTCTCGGTCGGCGTCGGCGCCGACTGGGAGGCCGCCGCGCACTGACGGCGGCGTGCTGTCCTCGGCGGGCCCGGACGCGTTGCGCGTGCGGGCCCGCCGTCGTCCGCGGCCGTCCTCCGTGGCCGCTTCGGCAGACGAAGGCCCGGTCGGCTGATGCGGAATTGGACCCTCCGATGGGTCAATTTCGTACTACCGTAGGCCCAATGACAACGGGATCCCCTTCGACCGACCAGTCCATCTCCCTCGCCGAGGCGCCGACCTGCCAGGCCCGCAACTCCGCCGCCTTCTGGACCGCGACCGGCCGCAGCCGGGGCCACGAGGTGATCCGGCGCCGCGGATTCCTCGCGGTCGACGGCGACGAACGCGCGGGCCTGCGGGTCCTGATCCAGGAGCCCGACCTCGACCCCGGCGAACTGGCCGAGGTGAACGAACTGGTCCGCGCCGCCACGGGCACGGCCTACGTCGAGGACCCGTTCAGCTCGACCGACCTGAGCCACCTGGGCCTGCGCAACTGGCAGATGCCGATCATGCTGCGCCTGCCCGGCCCCGTCGCGGAACCGGCCCTGGACGTGATCCGGGTGCAGCGGCCCGAGGACCTCCAGGCGGCCGAGCAGGTCGTGATCGAAGGCTTCGACCTGGACGGCTTCCAGCCCCACCGCCCCGGCGAGCTCTTCCCTCCCGCGCTGATCGAACAGCCGGGCGTGGACGTCTTCATCGCCTCGATCGACGGCATGACCGCAGGCGCCGGCGTCAGCGTCCTGGCCGACGGCGTCGGCAGCCACTACTGGATCGGCACCTCCTCGGCGTTCCGCTCGCGCGGCGTGGGCCGGGCCGTCATGCTCGGCTCCCTCGCCCACCTGGCGGACCTGCCGGCCACCCTCACCGCCTCGAAGCTCGGCAGGCCGCTCTACGAGTCGCTGGGGTACACGGTTGCCTCCCCCTCGACCTGGTGGGCCTCCTCCTGAACGACGGCGCCACGCCGGAACCGGCCGGCCCGCTCCACCGTCGGGCCCGCGGGCGGGTCAGACCGGCAGGTCCCAGCCCGGGCCGTCCTCGCTGCCGAGCCAGACCCGCTGCGCCGCCGTCGAGACCGTGATGCCGAAGGCATCCTGGTGCGGCTCGCCCGCGCCCTGCCACGTCTCGACGGCGGCCTCCACCTGGTCCCACAGGCGGAGCGGGCCGCGCTGGACGACGGTCCAACCGCCTTCGGGGCGAGGCGTGGTGCGGGCCTGGGAGCCGGTGGCCACGTCGGAGAGGATCTGCTGCCCGCCGGCGCCCATGCGCTCGGCGGAGGGCGACGCGAGCTGGGCGATCCAGCTTCCGGTCCACGTGTCGAGCTTCGCGGGGTCGATCCGGCTCGGGCGTTCCGCTCCGGGCAGCAGGGCCAGCGTCGGGCGGGGCGGGCGGTCGTGGGGCCGGGCGATCATGAAGCTGGTGTAGCCGGGCAGGAACCGGCCCGTGGCCTCGCCGGGGCCGGTCACGTCGAGCAGGGCGAGGGCGTTGGCGTAGCCCCACCCGGACAAGGTGACCAGGATCCGGCCGCCGGGCTTCACCTGGCGGAGCCAGGCCATCGGAAGGTACCGGACCGAGCAGGTCGCGATCAGCCGGTCGAAGGTACCGCCGTCCGGGTCTCCGCCGAGGCCGTCGCCGGTGAGCAGGCGCGGGGCGTAGCCGACGGCCCGGAGTGCAGCGGCGGCGCGTTCGGCGACCTGGGGGTCGTACTCGATGCTGGTGAGGTTCGCGTCGCCGAGGCGGTGCGCGCCGAGGGCGGTCGAGTAGCCGGTTCCGGTGCCGACTTCGAGGACCTGGTGACCGGGATCGGCGCCGAGCTGCTGCCACATGCGCAGCACGAGCGAGGGCAGCGTGGAGGACGAGGAGGGCGCCCCGGTGACCGGGTGCTCTCCGGCGTCCTCCGGCCTTGCGCGGCCGTCGAGTTGGGTGATGAGGGTCTGGTCGGCGTAGATCCCCTCCAGCCACCCGGGGTCACCGTGGCGCACGGCCCGGTAGCTGGTCGGGTTGCTGCCCTCGATCGGAACGAAGTAGCTGCCGACGAACACTTCGCGCGGCACGGTGGTGGCGGCCTCGGCCCACGCGGGTTCGGTGAGCGTGCCGTTGCCGGTGAGCTGGTCGACCAGCGCGGCTCGGAGGATGTCGGAGGTGGTCACTCGGGGTGGCCCCTTTCCAGTTGGTCGGCAATCGCGTGTGCGATGCCGTTCGTGATCTCGGCCGGCTGCCATGCCCACTGCCCGTTCGGGTTGCACTCCAGGAAGTGCCACGTGCCATCTGTGGTCACGGCGAAGTCGAATGCGCCGAAGGTCAGTTGAAAGGTAGCGAGATAGCGGGTGGCGGCGTCGGCGACCGACGTGGGCACTTCGATCGGCTGAACGTGCATCAGGTCCTGCCGGTGTCGCCAGTCGAGATCGGGGCTGTCGATGCGGGTGCCGAACAGTCGGTCCCCGACTGCGGTCAGCCGGGCGTCGAACACCTTGGGGACCTTGGCCTGGAACATGTGCGGACATGCCGCTACGGCCTCGGTGATCTCGCCGCTGCGGACTGCGCGGACCCAGACGGCTTGAGCCCGCCCGTCGACCGAGTATGGAGTGTTCCACACGGGCTTGTAGACAGTTCCACCGGCTTGCTGGTCGGCGAACTCCCATGCTTCCCGCGCCTCGTTGGTGATCAGGGTGTGGGGCACGTGGAATCCGCAGCGTTGTGCGGCGGCGAGCTGGGCCGGCTTGTACTCCGCCGCCCGGTTGTGCCAGGGGTGGTTCACGTAGCGCGCCCCAGGAAGTGAGGCCAGGATGCCGCCCGCGCCCCAGAATTCCTGCGAGGCGGCGAATCGGCGGTCCTGGCCGTCAAGGTCAGGCGGCCCCTCGTAGGACGAGGGCCTGCGGACCCAGACGGATCGAACAGCCGAAAGGTCCAGTTCGCGGCTCGACGTGCGGAGGGTGCCCCGCTGGCTGCCCGTGCGGTACGCGGCGGTCAGCGAGGCACCCGTGTGCAGGTCGGTGCCGGGATCGAGACGGACCACCGGAACCCGGCGCTCGGCGAGCACCCGCAGGACCGCATCCGCTGTCACGTCAGAGGGATTGGTCAGTACCAGCACCGACCTGCTTCGGCCGTCCATCAGCCCGAGCTCTGGTCCTGGTCATAGGACTCGGTGACGTCGCTGTCGGTGGCACCGCCCGGCGCGGCCCCGTCACCGGGGGTCGTCTGGGTGGGGGTGACACCGCTGGTGCTGGTGCCGTGGCTGCCCAGCTCGACCGTTCGGCCGTTCTCGTCCACGATGACGGCGATCTGCGTCTCGGGGTCGATGATCGGCGTGAACGCCGGGAGCGTGGCGGTGGCCGTGTAGGGCCCCATCCTGCTGGTGCCCCACGGCGCGGGCGTCTGCGTCATGCATCCTCCTTGGGTCGATGGTTCGGATCACTTCGACAACCCGTTCCAGCTGGGACGGGAGCTTGGGTGGTGCGCAGGAAGTCGGCGGGGTCGACTTCCTGCGCTTACGGGCTGGCCGTTTGGGTGGCGTGGGTGCGGCAGCGGTGGAGGGCGTGTTTGAGGCGGGTGTCGGGGTTGGGGTGGTGGTGAGGAGTTCGCCGGCCTGGATGAGGGTGGTCCAGTAGAGGGTGGGGTTGCCGGTGCGGGGGATGGGGTGGGCGGCGGTGAGGGAGAGGTAGGCGGTGGTGAGGTTGCCGGTGGTGAACCAGCGGTGGAGGCCGTGCTGGTGGCCGGGGCGGATGCCGCCCATGGCGTCGACGGCGGTGAGGAAGAGGTCGATGACGGCGAGTTCGGTGGGGGTGAGGGGTTTGGGGATGTCGAAGACGCCGAGGGCTTCGAGGAGTTCGCCGGTGTCGGCTTCGGAGTTCGGGCGGGGGTTGGCGAGCAGGGCGTCGTGGCAGTCGTTCAGGCGGCGGGTGGTTTCGGTGGCGGGGATGCCGAGGGCGGTGCAGACGGCGCGGGCGGAGCGCAGGGGTGCGTGGGTGCGGCGGGCGAGGGTGGCGTAGGCCTGGGCGGGGGTGGCGCCGGTGTCGAACAGGTGCCGGGCGGTGAGGGCGAGTCGCATGGGTGCGGGTCCTGTTCAGGCGGCGGCGATGGTGGGGGTGGGCGCGATGAGGGCCCAGACGTACTTGCCGATGCCGCCCGCGCGGGGGCAGCAACCCCAGTGCGCGGAGAGCTCGTTGACGAGGAAGAGCCCGCGTCCGTGCTCGTCGTCGGGGGTGACGGTGCGCAGGGACGGGCGGCCGCTGCCCGCGTCGTGGACTTCGAGGCGCAGAAGCCCGTTGGTGACGGCGAAGCGGATCTCGATGTGGCGGTCGTCGGGCGCGTCGCAGTACTGGACGGCGTTGGCGAACAGCTCGCCGAGGAGCAGTTCGGCGGTGTCGGCGTAGCGGTCGCCGGCGGGGAGCGCCGAGAGGTACGCCCGGAGCAAGTGCCGCGCGACGGGCGTGGATTCGATGCAGGAGTCGAGCCGCGCGGCGAACGTACGGGGGCGGCAACAGACTTTGAGCATGGCGAATTTCCTCAGGGGCGGAAAGGGATGGTCGGAATGCCGCGACTGGCCTGCGCGGTACGTCAGGGGTTGAGGTGGCAGCCCTCGCCGACTGGGGACGCGGCGTGGGCTGCCACAAGGGCCACCCGGTCTTTGGCCTGGCGGAACGCGGGTGGCTGTCAGCGGTGTGAGTTACTCGGACTTCGGCTTGTCGCCGTTGTGGTCACCGGACCCGCTGTTGGTGCCGTTCTTCTCGTCCATGTCATGCACTCCTTTCGGTTCGCCTCGGCGGATGCGGAGGTAACTGGCGAGCTCGTGAGCTGGCCGCAGGAACGGCCGGCGGCATAGCCCAATGAGTGCCACACAGCACAATGTGACGGATGGTAGTTCGATCGTCACGCCGGATGGCCGATCACCAGTTGACCGCTGCCGCAAGATCGATGGCGGGTGAGGGGCGGACTTTTCGACGGACTTTTTTGTGAAGCGAGGTCTGCGCGGGTAGCGGTCGGCGAGTTACCGTCTGCAATGTGGAGACACAATTCACGCGCCTGTGCGCTGAGTTCGGCTGGAGTGGCCCTGCGCGATTCAGGCAGGTGTACGCGGCAACTGCACGCAAGCTGGGCGAGAACGAGGAGGTGAGTGATCGCCAGTTCCACCGCTGGCGGCAGCCTTTGCCGCCGTGCCCGCAGCCGGGACGCCAGCGCGTTCTCGAAGGCATGCTAGGCATCCCGCTGGAGCAGGCTGGCTTCACCGTCCCAGACCACCGCAGATCAGGAATCCCACCGACACCACGAGCGGAGTTGGAAGACGTGAACCGCCGATCGTTCCTCGCTTTGGCCGGTGGTGCTGCTGTTTCCGCTGCCGTCCCCACACCTCGAATCGGCACCGAGACGGTCATGGATCTGAGAGCCGGTCTCGCTTCCCTCTACGGCCTGGACGATCGGTTCGGCGGTGCCACTGTCGGTCCGCTGGCACAGGCCCATCTGGCCCGTGCCGAGCGGCTTATCGCCACGAGCAGCTACCCCAGCACGATCGGCAGGCAGCTTCGGTTGATTGCCGGGGAGACAGCGGAGCACGTTGCGTGGCTGGCCTTTGATGCCGGTGACAACGACCGCGCCCGGACGTACTGGCATCATGCCCTGGTGCGTGCGGAAGAGTTGCAGGATGACTCGCTCGCCGTGGTTGTGCTGGCCTCAATGGCACTGATGAACCTTCGCGAACGTGAGCCGGCGCAAGCCCTTGAACTCACTCGTCGTGCTCAGGATAGAGCCCAGGCGTGGGCTCCCCCCTCGCTGGTCTCGATCCTGATGACGAGGGAGGCGCGAGCGCTGGCGATGCTCGGTGACCACGTCAACGCGCGCTCGACCCTCGCGCGGGCTACTCGTAGCTACGAGCAGGAGCGGGGAGCGCGGCCGGTACCCGACTGGGCCGTCTTCCATGGGCCTGCGGAACTCGCGCTTGCACAGGCGTCCTTGTTCACCGAAGCCGGGCATCACAAAGCAGCTGTTGAATGGCTGAGGCGATCGCTCGGGAGTCAGGAGTCCAGCTACGCGCGGAATGAGGCGCTTGTGCGCTTCAACCTGGCCGGGGCTCTCGCACAGGCGGGGGAGGCGGAGGAAGCCGCTCATGAAATCGCGTCGGGGGCCGTGCTGCTGACCGAGGTCTCGTCGGGCCGGGCGCGGACATCGATGCAGGAGGCGCACTCCCATCTTCAGGCCCTGAACCCCGCTCTCGCCGCCGCCAGCACTGCCCACTTGATTGCGTAGAAGGAGCACCGTGGAGAAGCCCGTCTTCGAGACTGTGACTGACGCCGAGAGCGCTGCCCGGTTGCTGGACGAGATTGCCCCGCTCTACGAGCAGGTGTTTGCGGAGCCGCCCTACTTCGAGGGCCCGCGCGACCTGGCCGACTTCCTGGAGGGCTACGACAGGTTCCGGACGGTGCCTGGCTTCCGGCTGGTTCTCGCGCGATCCGGCGGCCTGGTGGGATTCGCGTTCGGGGTGCTCCTCCAGTCGGACAGCCGTTGGTGGGACAGTCTCGGCTTGGATTCCGAATTCGTGCGGGAGGACGGGCGTCGTACGTTCGTGATTCGGGAGATCGCGGTCGCCCCCGGGTATCGCCGTCGTGGGCTCGGACGAGACCTGCATGCGGCCGTGCTCGAAGACATCGAGGCTGATCGGATCACCCTGGCGGTTCGACCGGAGGCCGAGGCAGCTGTGAAGCTGTACGAGGCCTTGGGCTACCGGAACGTGGGCGACATGACGCCGTCCTGGGACGGTGCCCCGGTGTACCGGTGCATGGTCCGAGATCTCCGATAAGTGAGCAGCCCGAGACCCCACGACCCACAGACGGGTAGCGGGGTCTTCTCTTGCTGCTTCCGGTCGTCGGTGCGCTTCGTGGGCTCGGCCGTGGTCGGGTCTTCGGGCCAGGGGTGGAGGGTAGCGGCCCCTCAGGTCTGCGCGGACGGCGTGGTAGCCGTTCTGCCAGAAGCCTTCCAGATCGCCGGTGATGGCGGCGGGGCGGCCGGCGGGGGAGTGTCCGGGCTCATGACGGTCGCCCGTAGGAATGTCTGGCGACCCCGGCAGCGGAGGTGGTGGATCATGCCCAGGCGCGACTGCGAGGATGACCCCAACGCCCCCGAGGCGAACTCGCTGGTCCCGGCCGCGTCCGTGGTCGTGGTCGACGAGGCGGGCCGTGTGCTCCTCCAGCGCCGCACCGACAACGGGATGTGGGCCCTGCCCGGCGGCAAGATGGACATCGGTGAAGCGCTCGCCGGTTGCGGCATCCGCGAGACGCGCGAGGAGACCGGCATCGATGTCGAGATCACCGGGATCGTCGGCACCTACACCGATCCCCGCCACGTCTTCGCGTACGACGACGGTGAGGTCCGCCAGGAGTTCTCCATCTGCCTCCTCGGGCGCCCGCTCGGCGGGGAACTGCGGGTGTCCGACGAGTCCCACGAGGTGGCCTGGTTCACCCCGGCCGAAACGGACGGGCTGCCGATGCTGCCGAGTATCCGCAGGCGGCTGGCGGACTGGCGCTCCGGGGCGATCCCCGTGGTCCGCTAGGCAGCTCCACGTGTCGTCAAATACGGCTGGGACTCCCGGAGTTCGCCCTGGGTGGAGTACGGTTCGAATGGGAACCGCCAGGGGAGGCGATGATGAAGCGGCCGGGGTACGCAATAGCGGTGGTGCTCGACATCGTGCTGCTGGTCGGGCTGGTGCAGGGGTGGCTGCCTACCAGCTCCGAGGGGTTCCGCGAGTTCCTGATCATCTTCACCACCATGATCTTGGCACTCGTCCTCTTCTCCGCGATCCGGCCGGATCGACGCGACTGACCTATTTCCGGGTGTTGGTGCGGCGGGTGGGCTCGGCGGTGGTCGGGTCTTCGGGCCAGGGGTGGCGGGGGTAGCGGCCCCTGAGATCCGCTCGGACGGCTCGGTAGCCGTCGCGCCAGAAGCTCTCCAGATCACCGGTGACGGCGGCGGGGCGGCCGGCGGGGGAGAGCAGGTGGATGGTCAGCGGGATGCGGCCTCCGGCGAGGGTTGGGGTGCTGGTCCAGCCGAAGAGTTCTTGCAACTTGACGGCCAGGACTGGGCGTTCGGTGGTGTAGTCGATGCGGATCTTGGAGCCGGACGGCACCGTGATGCGTTCGGGGGCCAACTCGTCCAGGCGGCCTGCCTCGCCGCTCGCCCAGGGGAGGAGACGCTGGAGGGCCGATGTGGTGTCGATCCTCGCGAGGTCGGTGCGGCGGCGGGCGCGGGAGAGTTCGGGTTCCAGCCATTCGTCGGCGTGGGCGAGCAGCGCCTCGTCCGAGACGTCGGGCCACGGGGCGCCGATGGCGGTGTGGAGGAAGGCGAGGCGTTCACGCAGGTTGGACGGGAACGTGAGCAGGGTGCTGATGCCCTCGCGGGTGAGGCCGTCCAGGAGGGCGGCTCGGACGAGGGGCCGGTCGGGGCGGTCCAACGGGGATGAGGACAGCTCGATGGCGCCCAGGGACTCCACCTGACGGGAGACGACCTCGCCGCGGCGGGTGTCCCAGTGGACCTCCTCGCGGGCGGTGAGCAGCGAGGCACCGGCGAGCAGGGCGGTGGGCTCGTCCAGCGCCGCGGCGTGCAGGATGCGGGCGGAGTGGGAGCCTGCCGGGCGGTCGGCGACGGCTACGGCGAGCCAGGGCAGTGCGCCGAGCCGGGTGCCGGGGGCAAGTTCGGCAGCGGTCCCCGAGGCCATCAGGTACGGGCTGCGCTCGCCAGGGGCGGGCTTCTCCACCCGGGCGCGGGCGATGCGTTCGGGGAAGGCGAGGGCGACGACGAGGCCGGCGGCGGCCCTATCGGGGAGGTCGGTGGCGGGTTCGTCGGAGGTGGCGCGGAGCAGGCGGCGGACTTCCTCGCGCCAGCGCGACGCGTACGGGTCGCTGGAGGAGCGGACCGTACGCCAGACCGCGCCGAGGTCGTCGCCCAGCGCCCGCGGCGGTTCCTCGGAGAGTAGGGCGACTAGTTCGGCGGCTCTGCGGGCGCCGACGGCGGGGGCGCCGTCGACGAGGGCGCGGGCGAGGCGCGGGTGCAGCCCCGTACGGGCGAGGCGGATGCCGCGCGGCGTGGCGCGGCCGTCGGGGTCGACGGCGCCGAGGGCCTGCAGGGTCTGCCGGGCGGCGGCCATCGCCCCGGAGGGCGGGGCGTCGGGCAGGGCGAGGCCGGTGGCGTCCGGGTCGCCCCAGCAGGAAGCCTGGAGGGCGAACGACGTGAGGTCGGCGAGGGCGATCTCGGGCGTCGGGAAGCGCGCGGCGCGGGCGTCCTCGGCTTCGTGCCAGCAGCGGTAGACGGTGCCGGGTGCCTCGCGCCCTGCACGCCCTGCGCGCTGGCGGGCGGCGGCGAGGGAGGCGCGGACGGTGACCAGGGCGGCGAGGCCCCGGGCGTGGTCGGTGCGGGGTTCGCGGGCGAGGCCGGCGTCGACCACGATGCGTACGCCCGGAACGGTGAGCGAGGACTCGGCGACGGCGGTGGCGAGGACGACGCGGCGGCCCTCAGCAGGTGTGAGGGCGGCGTCCTGGACGGGCTGCGGGGCGCGGCCGTGGAGTTGCAGGACGTCGGCCGGAGCGCCGCTCAACTGCCCTGCCACGCGCGCGATTTCGCCGACGCCCGGCAGGAAGCAGAGCACGTCCCCCTCCCGCTCGCCCAGCGCCCGCCGTACGACGGCGGCGACGTGGTCGAGCAGCGCCGGGTCGACCCGGGTGCCGTGCGCGGGCCGGACGGCGCGGGGCGGTGGCGCCCAGACCACGTCCACCGGGTGGGAGACCCCGTGCGCCTCCACCACCGGTGCGCCGCCGAGGAGTTCGGCCCAGGCTTCGGTGTCGGAGGTGGCCGAGGCGCAGACCAGCCGCAGTTCGGGCCGCAGCGTCGACCGGACGTCGAGGAGGAAGGCGAGCGCGGTGTCGGCGTCCAGGTGCCGTTCGTGGCACTCGTCCAGGACGACCACGTCCACGCCCGGCAGTTCCTGGTCGCGCTGGAGGCGTTGCAGCAGCACGCCGGTGGTGACCACCTCGACCACGGTCTCCGGCCCGACGCGCCGGTCCCCGCGCACGGTGTACCCGACCTCGCGGCCCACGGCGGAGCCGAGCAGCCAGGCCATCCGCCGGGCGGCGGCCCGGACGGCGAGCCGGCGCGGTTCGGCGACCAGCACCCGGCGGACCGGCCCCTCGGCGGTGAGCAGCCCGGCCAGGGCGAGCGGCACCAGCGTCGTCTTTCCGGTGCCGGGCGGCGCGGCGAGGACGGCGGTGCCGTGCCCGGCCAGCGCTTCGTGCAGGGCGGGCAGGGCGGTGCGGACGGGCAGCTCGCGCCACGCAGGGTTCACGAACGCTCCGCGACGAAGATCGCGGTGCCGGGGATCAGCCGTCCGCGCAGCGGGGACCAGCCGCCCCACTCCTGCTCCAGGCCGGCCGGCCATTCGGGTTCGACCAGGTCGAGCAGCCGGAAGCCGGCGGCGACGAGTTCGCGGACCCGGTCGCCGAGGGTGCGGTGGTGCTCGACGTAGGTGGCGTTGCCCTGTTCGTCCTGCTCGACGTACGGGGTGCGGTCGAAGTAGGAGGACATCGCGGTCAGGCCCTCGACGCCGGGCTCGTCGGGGAAGGCCCAGCGGATCGGGTGGGTCACCGAGAACACCCAGCGCCCGCCGGGGCGCAGCACCCGGTGCACCTCGCGCATCAGGGCGACGGTGTCGGCGCTGAACGGGACGGCGCCGTAGGCGGAGCAGGCGAGGTCGAAGGAGGCGTCGGCGAAGGGCAGCACCGCGGCGTCGGCCTGGACGACCGGGACGGGGGTGGTGCCGCGGCCGAGGTCGATCCGGCGGGAGTGCTGGAGCTGGCGGAAGGAGATGTCCAGGGCGACGGGGCGGGCGCCGCGGCCGGCCAGCCAGCGCGAGCACTGGGCGGCGCCGGCGCCGATCTCCAGGACGTCCTTGCCGGCGACCTCGCCGAGCAGTCGGGCGTCGGCCTCGTCCAGGCCCTCGGGGCACCAGGTGAAGCGGTCGTCGCCGAGGAACTCGCCGTGCTCGTCCTGGTATTCGTCGGCGTTGCGGTCCCACCAGTGCCGGCTGGCGCGGCTGCTCTCCCCGGTGCCGGCGTCGCGTCGTACCGCGTCGTCGCCGTCGCCGTCGTCACCGGCTTCTACAAGATCACGGCCGTCGGGGTCAAGATCGTGCACGTCGGACTGGGGGGTGGTGGCCACGGTGATAATGCCCATCGCGTAGGGTGTGGGTGCGGAAGCGCCGCTGCCGCGAACCGGCCCGTCGAAGGGTCCGGATCCTGGCGGTGGCATCCGGGGAAGGGCCCCTTCGGGCGCCACCGCGAGGTGCGCAATCGGAGGATATGGCCTGATCCGTACCGGGCTCCACCGTCTTGCCTCTTCTGGCGTTGACCGTGCCTGGCCGTCCCCGTATGCTACAAGTTGCGCTGCGGGCCTGCGCGCCTCGGACGGAGCAGGTCGCGCTCGCATCTGTCGAAGACCCCACGGTCGCAAGACGGACGCCGATTTTCTCGCTGTGCGGGAACCGTCGGTGTGCCGTGTTCTTGGCTGTCCGGCTTTCGGTGGGAGCGATACGGGCCCTCCGCGTGGCATTACCTACGACTTTCATGTCCGTACCGGAGCCCTTTTCCTAATGACGAGCCCCACCGACTCCTCCCTCAGCACCACCCCGCAGGTCGCGGTCAACGACATCGGCGACGCGGAGGCCTTCCTCGCCGCCATCGACGAGACCATCAAGTACTTCAACGATGGCGACATCGTCGAGGGCGTCATCGTGAAGGTCGACCGTGACGAGGTCCTCCTCGACATCGGTTACAAGACCGAGGGCGTCATCCCGTCCCGCGAGCTCTCGATCAAGCACGACGTTGACCCGCACGAGGTCGTCGCCGTCGGTGACAACATCGAGGCCCTGGTTCTCCAGAAGGAGGACAAGGAGGGTCGTCTCATCCTGTCCAAGAAGCGCGCTCAGTACGAGCGTGCCTGGGGCACGATCGAGAAGATCAAGGAAGAGGACGGCATCGTCACCGGTACCGTCATCGAGGTCGTCAAGGGTGGTCTCATCCTCGACATCGGCCTCCGTGGCTTCCTCCCGGCCTCGCTCGTCGAGATGCGCCGCGTCCGCGACCTCCAGCCCTACGTGGGCAAGGAGCTCGAAGCCAAGATCATCGAGCTGGACAAGAACCGCAACAACGTGGTCCTGTCCCGCCGTGCCTGGCTGGAGCAGACCCAGAGCGAGGTCCGCCAGACCTTCCTCACCACCCTCCAGAAGGGCCAGGTGCGCTCCGGCGTCGTCTCCTCGATCGTCAACTTCGGTGCCTTCGTGGACCTGGGTGGCGTCGACGGCCTGGTGCACGTCTCCGAGCTGTCCTGGAAGCACATCGACCACCCGTCCGAGGTCGTCGAGGTCGGCCAGGAGGTCACCGTCGAGGTTCTCGACGTGGACATGGACCGCGAGCGCGTCTCCCTGTCGCTGAAGGCGACCCAGGAGGACCCGTGGCAGCAGTTCGCCCGTACCCACCAGATCGGCCAGGTCGTTCCGGGTAAGGTCACCAAGCTGGTTCCGTTCGGTGCGTTCGTCCGCGTGGACGAGGGCATCGAGGGTCTGGTCCACATCTCCGAGCTGGCCGAGCGCCACGTCGAGATCCCGGAGCAGGTCGTCCAGGTCGGCGACGAGATCTTCGTCAAGGTCATCGACATCGACCTGGAGCGTCGCCGCATCAGCCTGTCGCTGAAGCAGGCCAACGAGGCCCTGGGTGCCAACCCGGCCGAGGTCGAGTTCGACCCGACCCTGTACGGCATGGCCGCCTCGTACGACGACCAGGGCAACTACATCTACCCGGAGGGCTTCGACCCCGAGGCGAACGACTGGCTGCCCGGCTTCGAGAAGCAGCGCGAGGAGTGGGAGCGCCAGTACGCCGAGGCGCAGGCCCGCTTCGAGCAGCACCAGGCCCAGGTCATCAAGAGCCGCGAGGCCGACGCCCAGGCCGCCGAGGAGGGTGGCGACGCCGTCGCCGCTGCCGCCGGTGGTTCCTACTCGTCCAGCAGCGACGAGGGCTCGGGCGCCCTGGCCTCCGACGAGGCCCTGGCCGCCCTGCGCGAGAAGCTGGCCGGCGGCCAGAGCTGAGGCTCTCGCTTCCCGCTAGCCGATAGCTAGACGGTGGGCCCCACCCGGAATTTCCGGGTGGGGCCCATTTCGTTTTCCGCTTTGACTTATGTGTGGTTTATGTGAAGGAAAGTGTGAGATGAGGCTCATTGTCCTTCTATAGGCCGGAGTTCGGGTTGCACCTACATTGAGTGGAGCTGCCCGAAAGGCTCCTTCATGCGCAAACCCTCCTCCGCCGTTCCCGCCGCCGTGGTCGGCGGCCGGCTCGCGGCCCTCGGCCGGTTCTGCTTCCGGCACCGCCGCTGGGTGCTCGGCTTCTGGGCCGCCGTCCTGGTCGTCGGCGTCCTGATCGGCGGCCGGGTCTTCGCGGGCTCGGTGGCCGGGGCCTCCTCCGCCAGCGCCGAGGCCGACCGGGGCAGCGCGGTGGTCGCCGCGGCCGACCCGTCGGCGGGCACCGTCACCGCGGTGGTGGACGAGAAGGCGGTGGACGGACAGCAGGCGGACGGAAAGCCGGCGGACGGAAAGCCGGTGGGCGGGAAGCCGGGCGACGGAAAGCCGGCGGCCGGGAAGCCGGGCGACGGGAAGCCGGTGGACGACCCGGCCGTCAGGGCCGCCGTCCAGAAGGCCACCGCGGAGATCGCGGGCCTGCCCGGGGTCTCCTCCGCCCTCGACGGGTACGGCTCCGGCCCGGCCTCGGCCGCGCTGCGCTCCGCCGACGGGACGGCGAGCCTGGTCACCGTACGGATGGCCGACACCGCCACCTCCGGCCAGACCGACGCCGTCACCCAGCGGCTGGCCGCGCTGAACGGAGCGGGCGGCGCCCACGTCACCGTCGGCGGTGACCTGGTGCTGCAGCAGGAGGTCAAGAAGCAGACCGAGCAGGACACCCGCTTCGGCGAGATGGTGACGCTGCCGCTCACCCTGGTCGTCATGGTGCTGGTGTTCGGCGGGCTCGCGGCGGCCTCGCTGCCGGTGATCGGCGCCGTCGCCTCGGTGGGCGGGGCACTGCTGGCCATGTTCGGATTCAGCCGGATCATGGACATCGACACCAGCGTGCTGCCGATCGCCACCGTCCTGGGGCTCGGACTCTCGATCGACTACGCGCTGCTCATGGTGAACCGTTTCCGCGAGGAGCGCGGCCACGGCGCGGACATCGCCGCCGCCGTCGAACGGACCGCCGCGACCGCCGGGCGCACCGTGGCCTTCTCCGGACTGACCGTCGCCGTCGCCCTGTCCGGCCTGTTCGTCTTCACCAGCCCGGTACTGGGAGCGGTCGCAGCCGCCGGGGTGAGCGTGGTGGTGATCGCCGTCGCCGCCGCGCTGACCCTGATCCCCGCGCTGCTCGGCTTCGCCGGCTCGCGGATCAAGGCGCCCACCGCGCCGGTACCCGACGAGGGCTTCTTCAGCCGCACCGTCCGCCGGGTCCGCAAGCGGGCGGTGCTCGTCGCGCTCGCCTGCGTCGCCGTGCTGATGGCGGCCGGGGCACCCTTCCTGCACGCCGACATGCGCAACTCCGGCGCCGCCGTGCTGCCCACCTCCTCGGCCGGGCGGCAGGTCGCCGACACCATCGACCAGCGCTTCCCGGACGTCGCGGCCGCGCCGATCACGGTGGTGGTCGAGGGCGGTGCCTCGGTGGCGCAGGCGTACGCGGACGACGTGGTCGCCAAGCTGCCCGGAGTGAGCGGGGTGCGGGCGGTGAGCCCGGTGAGCGCCGGCGTCTCGACGATCGACGTCCTGGTGCACGGGGACCCGCAGGGCGGGCAGGCCAAGCACGTGGTCGAGGAGCTGCGGGCCGACCGCGGCGGGCTGAAGACCTACGTCACCGGTGGCGCGGCCTCGGTGGTGGACTTCCGGCAGGAGCTGCTGTCGCGCGGGCCGTGGGCGCTGGGCCTGGTCGCGGCCGGGACGCTGGTGCTGCTGTTCCTGATGACCGGCTCGGTGGTGATGCCGGTCAAGGCGCTGCTGATGAACCTGCTCTCGCTGGGCGCCTCGCTCGGCGCGCTGACCCTGGTGTTCCAGGACGGGTGGTTCAGCGGGCTGCTCGGCTTCAGCCCGACCGGCGGGCTGGAGACCTTCATCCCGGTGCTGGTCTTCGCCTTCGCCTTCGGGCTGTCGATGGACTACGAGGTGTTCCTGCTCGCCCGGATCAAGGAGCTGCACTCGCGTGGGTACAGCTGTACCAGGGCGGTGGAGCTGGGCGTCCAGCGCAGCGGTCGGATCATCACCTCGGCGGCGCTGCTGATGGTGATCGTCTTCGCCGGGTTCGCGCTCGGGGACATGCTCATGGTCAAGCAGATGGGCATCGCCCTGGCCGTCGCCGTCGCGGTGGACGCCACCCTGGTGCGGTGCCTGCTGGTGCCGGCGGCGATGAGCCTGTTCGGCGAGTTCAACTGGTGGGCGCCCGCGCCGCTCAAGCGGCTGCACCGGCGCTTCGGGCTGAGCGAGCACGTCGAGCTGCCGGAGATCGGGCAGGCGGCGGCGTCGCTACCCTCCTCGGCGGCGATCCCGGCGCAGCGGCCGGCGGTGAAGGACCTGGTCGGGTCGGAGACCTAGCCGGTTGCCGCGGCGCTCTCCGCCGCGGCGCTCGCCGCCGCGGGGTGGCGGAGCAGGGCGAGGCGGCTGGCGGTGCGGTCCAGGTCGCGCTGGATCGGGGAGCCGGGGGCCAGGCCGGTCATCGGGTCGGTGCCGATCAGGACCAGGCGGACGTCACGGTCGCAGCAGACGTCCACCAGGTTGGCGAAGCGCTGGCGGGCGTCCCTGGTGGCGGCGACCAGCGCGGGGACGTCGGCCAGGACGAGGGTGGGGAAGCGCTCGGCGAGCGCGAGGTAGTCGGGGACGGCGGTGCGGCCCTCGCACAGCTCCTCGAAGCCGAACCAGACCAGGTCGTCGCGGACGGCGCGGGCGGGCAGGTCGCGGTGGTGGACGGCCACTGGGGCGGCCTCCCCGGGGCCGGGCGGGGTCAGACCGGCCGCCGCCTCCTGGCCGGGGCGCAGCAGGGCGCCGGTGGCGAAGCGCTGGGACACCTCCTGGCGGCGGGGCTCGCGGCGGAAGTCGACCGGGCCGGAGACGTCGAGGACGTCCATCCGTTCCTCGATGAGCGCGATCGTCGGCTCGAAGAGGTGGTGGTACAGCGGGTCGGGCATCAGGCCGGTGGGCGGGTAGTTGGACGTGGTGACCAGGGTGATCCGGCGTTCCAGCAGGGTGCGGAAGAGGCGGGCGACGAGCATCGCGTCGCCGGCGTCGTGGGCGTGGAACTCGTCGAAGACCAGGATCCGGCAGCCGTCGAGCAGCTCGTCCACGGCGCGGTCGACGGCTGCGCCCTGGTGCTTGTCGCCGGTGTCCTGCTGGGCAGCGGAGGGCTGGGCGACGGATTCGTGCAGCCGGCGGAAGAAGTCGTGGAAGTGCAGGCGGCGCTTGTGCGGGGTGGCCAGGCCGTCGAGGAAGGTGTCGACCAGCCAGCTCTTGCCGCGGCCGACCGGGCCCCAGAGGTAGAGGTGGCGCGGCGGGCGGCGCAACCGCCAGGCGGAGCGGGCCAGTTCGCCCGCGAGCCGGCCGAGCCGGTCGACCGCCGCGTGCTGGGCCTGGCTGAGGGTGAACCCGCGCTGCTGGGCGGCGTGGTGGAAGTGCCCGCGCATGGCCCGGTCCTGCTGCTCCGCCCTGTCCGTCACGTCGTCGGACCCTAGCAGGAGGTCAGGGGCGTGCCCCGGGTGGGGAGTTCGCAGGTCAGCGCAGGCGTGCAGGGAGTTCGCAGGCTGCAGGTCAGCGCAGGCGGTCGAGGAGGCCGACGACGGTGCGCAGCTGCTGCCGCTCCTCGGTGGACAGGCGGGCCTCGATGGCGGTGGCGATGTGGTGTTCGCGGCGGGCGCGCTGGTCGAGCAGGGCGGTGTGGCCGGCCTCGGTGACGGCGATGAGCTGCTTGCGGCCGTCGGTGGGGTGGGGCTGTTGGGCGACCAGGCCGGCCTCGGTCATCAGGGCGACGGTGCGGGCCATCGACTGGTGGCGGACGCGCCGGAGGTCGGCGAGTTCGGCGACGGTGTAGGAGCGCTCGTCGCGGACCAGCAGGCCGAGCACGGCGGCCTGGTTCGGCGGCAGGTCGTCGCTGTCGCGCAGGGCGCGGACCAGGCTGCCGAGGGCGGCGCGCAGGTCGGCGGCGAGTTCCAGGGTGTCCGGGTGCGGGGCTTCGCTGGGCATGGGAGCAGTCTATCCGGAATATCTACAGCATTGCTGTACAGCAATGCTGTAGAGTTTCCGGCATGCGAATCACCAAGTTCGGACACGCCTGCGTACGCATCGAGCACGGCGACACCACCGTCGTCGTCGACCCCGGGGCCTTCACCGACCCCGCCGCTCTGACCGGGGCGGACGCCGTCCTGATCACCCACGAGCACATGGACCACTTCGAGGAGTCCCGGCTGCGCGCCGCGCTGGAGGCCGACCCGGCGCTGCGGGTGTGGACCAACAGCGCCGTCGCCGCCCAGCTGGACGGCGTGGCGCAGCGGGTCTCGGCGGTCGGCGAGGGCGACGCCTTCGAGCTCGGCGGGCCCGGCGGGCTGGCGGTGTCGGTGCACGGCGAGTGGCACGCGGAGATCCACGCGGACATCCCGCTCGTCAAGAACATCGGCTTCCTCTTCGACGGCCGCCTCTTCCACCCCGGCGACGCGTTCACCGTGCCGCCGCACGCCGTCGACACCCTGCTGCTGCCGCTCGCGGCGCCGTGGAGCAAGGCCGGCGAGGTGGTCGACTACGTCCGGGAGGCGGGCCCGCGAGTGGCGGTGCCGGTCCACGAGGCGACGCTCAGCCCGATCGGGCACATGGTGGCCACCCGGCTGCTCGGGCCGGACGGGCCGGGCACCGGCGCAGGGCTGACCGTGCTGGGGGAGGGCGAGAGCCTGGAGGTGGGCTGACGGGGCCCGGGTGTCGGGGCCCGGGTGCCGGGGGCGGGGCGGGGCGGCGGGGGCGGGGCCGGGGCTGACGCCCGCGGGGCCGCGCCGGTAGCCTGACGCCATGCTGAAGATCGGACTGACGGGTGGCATCGGCGCGGGCAAGAGCGAGGTGTCCCGGCTGTTCGCCGCGCACGGCGCGGTGATCGTGGACTCCGACGTGATCGCCCGCGAGGTGGTCGCCCCCGGCACGGCCGGTCTGGCCGCCGTCGTCGCCGAGTTCGGCCCGCAGGTGCTGCGGGAGGACGGCACGCTGGACCGGCCCGCCCTCGGGGCGATCGTGTTCGCCGACCCGGAGCGGCTGAAGGCGCTGAACGCCATCGTCCACCCGCTGGTGCGGGACCGTTCCGCCGAACTGGAGGCGGCCGCCGCGCCGGACGCGGTCGTGGTGCACGACGTGCCGCTGCTGGCCGAGAACGGGCTGGCGCCGCTGTTCGACCTGATCGTGGTGGTCGACGCGGCCGACGAGGTGCGGGTCGACCGGCTGGTACGGCTGCGCGGGATGGCCGAGGAGGAGGCCCGGGCCCGGATGGCCGCGCAGGCCTCGCGGGCGGACCGGCTGGCGATCGCCGACCTGGTGATCGACAACGGCGGGGAGTTGGCCGAGCTGTCGGCCCGGGTGGACGAGGTCTGGGCGGAGCTGGCGGCGCGGGCGGCGCGGGCCTCGGCCTGAGGGGGACTTGGGTCTGACGGGGGGCTTGGCCTGACGCGGGCTCGGGCCTGACCGGACCTGGGGCCGGTCCTACGCGGCGCCGCCCAGCGGTAGGCGGGCGTGGACGGCGAAGCCGCCCTCGGGGGTCGGTCCGGCGTACAGGGTGCCGCAGGAGAGGCATGGTTCCGCACCGGGGTGTGGCCGGGATGACCTTCGGACCGAGTGGCCGGGAAGGGGCTGTCGGGAGGCCTGGGGTGCGGGGGAGCATGGCGGGATGGATGATCGTTTCTCGCCCGCGCCGCCGCACCAGGCCGAGCCGCCGCAGCTGCCCGCGCCGCCGCACCTGGCCGAGCCGCCGTACCTGGCCGGGCGGCCGGCCGTTGAGCGGCTGGCGCAGTACACCCGCGCCGAGCAGGAGGAGGTCCTGGGCCCCGGGGACGACCCGTACGGGGTCGCGTACACCGGGCTGACCTTCCTGCCCAAGGAGATCCACTTCGGCATCCGGGCCGCCGGCGGCCGGCTCGTCGCCCACACCGGGCTGCTGCCGCTGCCGCTCACCGCGGGCGGCACCGACCTGACGGTGATGGGCGTCGGCGGAGTCTGCGTCGCCCCCGACCGGCGCGGCGGCGGCCTCGCGCAGGCCGTGGTCGGGGCCGCTCTCGACCACGCCCGTGCGCTCGGCCACCGGCACGCGCTGCTGTTCTGCCGTCCGCCGCTGGCCGCGTTCTACCGGGGGCTCGGCTTCCGGGAGGTGGCGGAGGAGGTGACGGTGGAGCAGCCGCAGGGCCGGCTGGCGGTGATGCCGCTGCGCACCATGTGGACGGCGCTGGCGGCGGGAGCCGGGTGGCCGGAGGGGCCGGTGCGGCTGCGGTCGCTGCCGATGTGAGGGCGGGGCCCGCCCCAGGTCAGGCGATCGGCGCGTAGGCGTCCGGGTCGGTGGCGGCGCCGGTGCCGGTGTCGGTGCCGGTGTCGGTGGGTCCGTACGAGGCCGGTCCGTACGAGGTGGGGTTGACGGTCGGTCCGTTCGCGTCCGCGTGGGCCGTGGCGGCGGTGGCGAAGGCGCGGATCATGGCGTGCGCCCGGGTGCCGTCGCCGGAGAGCTCGGGCTGGAACAGCGAGGCGAGGAAGAAGGGGTGGTCCTGCTCGGACAGCTCCAGGATCCGTACGTCGCCCGAGCCGTCCGCGCCGCTGAACCGCAGGCCGTGCGCGCGCAGCCGGTCCAGGTAGGCGGTGTTCAGGCCGTACGCGCAGTGGTAGCGCTCCAGGGTGTGGGTGGTGCCGAGGACGCGCTCGGCAAGGGTGCCCGGGGTGACCGTGACGGCGCCCTCGTGGCCGACCAGCGAGCAGCTCAGCGGGGCGATCACCTGGTGCTCCCGGTCGGGGTGCTCCTCGCCGTGGACGGCGTCGGCCAGCCCGCAGACGTTGTGGGCGTACTCCAGCACCGCGTGCTGGAACCCGGCGCAGGTGCCGAGGAAGGGGATGCGGCCCTCGCGGGCGGTCCGGACGGCGGCGAGGGCGCCCGCCTCGCTGCGGTACGGGCTGCCGGGGAGCAGCCAGACCGCGTCGAAGCCGTCCAGGGCGCCCGGTGCCCCGGCGTCCCCGGTCGGGATCCAGTAGGCGTCCAGGACGAGCCGGTCGTGCTCGGCGAGGGCGTCGAGCAGCCCGGGGATGCGGGCGTGCGAGCGGACGGCCGGGGAGCGGTCGCCGACCAGGGCGATCCGCGGGGTCAGGTAGGTCATGCGGCTATCCTGACCCCGCACCCGAGATCAGCGCCAACGATGATTTCTTAAGCCTCGATCAGATCGGTTGATGACCGCCGTGGATCCGCAGCAGCTGCGCACCTTCGTCACCGTCGCCCGCCTCGCCTCCTTCTCGGACGCGGCGCGGGACCTCGGCTACACCCAGTCCGCCGTCTCGCAGCAGATCGCCGCGCTGGAGGCCGACCTCGGCACCGCCCTGCTGGTGCGCCGCCCGGTCGGCCCGACCGAGGCCGGGCGGCGGCTGCTGGAGCACGCCGCGCCGCTGCTGGTCCGACTGGAGGCGGCGCGCGCCGACGTCGCGCGCCTGGCCGGTGCACCGAGTGCCCGGCTGGTGCTCGGCGCCACCCCGCTGGCGGTCGGGGCGACCCTGGGGCGCGTACTCGGCGAAGTGCGCCGGGCGTACCCGAGGACGCAACCGGTGGTCCGGGTGCTCGCCCAGGACGTGCTCCCCGCGCAGGTCGCCACCGGCGAGGTCGACCTCGCCCTGGTCGACGGCCTCGCCGCGCCCAGCGACCCGCTGCCGCTGCCCGAGGTCGGCCCGCTGCGCACCGTCGCGGTGGACGAGCGGCCGATCGCCGTCGCCCTGCCCGTCGGCCACCCGCTGGCCGGCCGCGCCGGCCTCGCGCTGGCCGACCTCTCCGCCGCCCGCTGGCTGGACGCCCCCGACCTGGCCCCGCCGGTCGCCCGGCTGCGCGCGGCCGCGGGCGTCGACGGCTTCCGGCCCGCGACCCGCTACCAGGGCACCGACCTGTACGGGCTGCTCGCCCTGGTCGCCGCCGGGCACGGGCTCACGCTGCTTCCCGAACCGGTGCTCTCCGCCGTGCCCGGCGTCGCGTGCGCGCCGATCGCCGCGCCCCGGCTGGTGCACCGCACCGAGCTCGTCCACGGGAGCCTGCCGGAGGGGCCGGCGGCGCTGCTGGCGCGGCTGCTGGAGGGGGCTCGGGCGCTTCCGGCCTGATCGGTGGGGGTGCTCGGCGGTGCAGGGCGCTGCTCGGCGGTGCTCGGGGCTGTTCGGCGGTGCTCGGGGTGCTGGGCCGAGCTCGGCGGCTCGGCGATGGGAAATTCGGTTGCGGGGGCCGCCGGGAGCGATGAAACGATCACGCCATGAGCAGCAGCGACATCACCATCAGACGGGTACGGGCCGAGGAGTGGCGTCGAGCCAAGGAGATCCGGCTGGACGCCCTGCTGGACCCGGTCGCGGCGATCGCCTTCCTGGAGACGCACGAGCAGGCGGCCGCCAGGCCCGACGAGTTCTGGCAGGACCGCACCGCGACGGCCGCGGCGGGCTCCGCCATGGCGCAGTTCGTCGGCGAGGACGCGGACGGGCGCTGGCTCGGCACGGTCAACGCGCGGGTCGAGCACCCCGGCGGGCCGGGGGCCCTGGAGGGTGACGTCGTCGAGGTCGAGCAGACGCACGTCATCGCGGTCTACGTCCGGCCCGAGGCGCGGGGCACCGGGCTGGCGCAGGACCTGCTCCGGGCCGCCCGGGAGTGGTCGTGGTCGCTCACCGAACCCCGGATCCGGCGGGTGCGGCTGTTCGTCCACGAGGACAACGTCCGGGCCGAGGCGCTGTACGTCAAGGCCGGCTTCGAGCACTCCGGTGTGGTGCTGGCCGTGCCGGGCGCCGGGACGGGCCGGGAGGTCGAGCTGGCGGTGTGGCGGGACTGACCGCGCAGGGGTCCCGGGGGCCAGAGGCGGGCCCCTGGGCGGCGGTTGTGAAGACGGGGATCACCAGGCGTTCACGTCCTGGGTCTGACGGTCGTCGCGCGCACGGTGCTGTCATGAGCACAGTCGCCCGGCGAGAGGCCGGGCCGGCCCAGGAGACTTCCCCATGATGCTCCGTCACCGTCTGACCGTCGTCGCCACGGCGGCCGCCCTCGCCGCCGCCGGGCTCGCCGCCGGCACCGCGCACGCGGCCGCCAGAACCTCTGCCACGACCGCGAACTCCCGTACGCTCACGGCGAGTTGTTCGCAGGCGTACCTGCCGCTGCCCGACCCGGACTGCACCCCCGGTGCGTACAACCCGGACGTCACCCAGGACACCATCGGGCAGACCATCTGCGTCTCCGGCTGGACCGCCACCGTCCGCCCGTCGACCAGCTACACCAACAAGCTGAAGGTGCAGCAGATCGCGCAGTACGGCTACGCGGACACCAGCACCGCCGACTACGAGGAGGACCACCTCGTCCCGCTGGAGCTCGGCGGCGCCCCGCGCGACCCGGCCAACCTGTGGCCCGAGCCGCGCTACGGCAACCAGCCGGCGCAGAGCAAGGACTCCGTCGAGACCAAGCTCAAGAACGCGGTGTGCGGCGGCCGGGTGAGCCTGGACGACGCCCGCAGCGCCATCGCGAGCGACTGGACCACGGCGCTCAGCGTGCTGGGGCTGTGACGCTCCCGGGGCTGTGAGGCAGGCGCTCCGAGAGCGGGCGTGAATGAGCCGTCCGGCCCGTCCGGTCCCCTGTGCCGGACGGGCCGGACGGCCGTCTGTGGGGTGGTGCGGGCGCCCGTACGTACGGTGCCCGCTGTGGGTCAGTGCCCGCTGTGGGCCAGCGCCCGCCGTAGGGTCAGTGCCCGTCGCAGCCCGGCAGGGCCTCGCACATCGGCGCCGTCATGCCGGTGCCGACGTACTTGTCCTCGGGGCCTTCCAGGCGTCCTTGGGCTGGGCGCCGGCCTTGGTGGTGGCCCAGACGGACAGCTCGCTGACCGTGCCGCCGTCGGTGACCGCGTACTCGTGCAGGGTGACGGTGGTTCCGTCGGCCTGCGGGACGGTCAGGACGGCGGCGAAGTACGGCGCGTCCTCGGCGCTGTTGACCTTGACGGTCGCGCCGGGCGCGGTCTTGGCGCAGCCCTTGAGGGCGTCCGTCAGGCGGCCGTACGTCAGGTTGGTGGTCTGCTTGGTGCCGCTGCTGTGGGTCGGGTCACCCTCGAACAGCAGGGCCTGCTGGGCCGTCCAGCGGTCGCCGCCGAAGCCGACCGAGGCCTTGGCGGACGCGGTGCCGGCGAACATCCACTCGTCGTCCTTGGCGACGGCCGCGTGACACAGCTCCATGCCCTTGAACTGGATCGGGCCGGTGCCCGGCTTGGCGTTGGCCGCCAGCGGAGCGTAGTGGTAGGCCTCGTCCATCGGGATGCTCTTGGTGTCCATCCAGGCCTTGGCCGGGATGGCCTTGGCAGCCCCGCCGGTGCCGCCCGTGGCGGGTGCGCCGGTGGCGGTGCCGCCAGGGCTGCCGGCCGGGGCGGCGGTGGCGGAGGGGGCGGGCGCGGCGGTCTTGCCGGCGTCCTGGCCCCCGTCATTGTCCGGTCCGCAGGCGCTCAGCGCGCCCAGGCAGACGAGGGCTGCGGCGGCGGTGACCATTCGGGTGCTGCGCAACTGACGATTCCTCAGGTGTCCGGTGGCGTGGGCGGGGGTCGGTCGCGCTCCGGGCGCGGGCCGCGGGTGCGCGGTACCGTCCGTCCGTCCTCGCCGCCCGGTCACCGCGTGGTCGCGGGCACTCGGCATGGCTGTTCCTCCCCCGTTGTCGTGCGGCCGTCCGGCTCCTGGCTGCGCCGCCCTCCTCGGATATGAGGGGTGGTCAGAGCCGGTGCTGCGTCGACGGCGGTCGAAACTTATGCCACCGGACGGTCGGGAGCAAAGCGGGATTCCGGCGGATGCTCGCGCGGCGGGGCGGGTTGCAGGGGGCTGGTGGGGAACATGTGTGCGGGCACGTCGGGAGCTATGGGCGGCGTGCGGGGGTTCCGGCGGCGTGCGACCGCGCCTGCGCGCCGTCCGGAGGGGTCAATTCGCTTGGCTGGGGCGCCTGCTACGGGTCCGTACGGTGCTCCCGGCGGTGCGGGCGGGCGGGGTGCGGGTGGTTGCCGACACCAAGGCTTTCCCCCGGGCGGGCGGGGTGGCGGTACCTCGGCGTGGACACGGCGTAGACACGGCGTGGACATGCTAACTGGCGGGGCGGAGTTGCGGGTTGCGGACTGCGGGATGCGGGTTGCGGACGGCGGGGCGTTATGCGTGCGTCCCCGGGACGCCGAGTTGCTGGGCCAGCCAGGGCAGGGCCTGGGCGAAGGTCTCGGCGCCGGTCTGCCAGGTGTGCTTGCCGGAGCCGACGGCGGTGACCGTACGGATGCCGTCCTTGCGGGCGGCCGCGTCCAGGGCCTTGGCGGACTCGATCTGGCCGTGCTCCTCGTCGCCCTGGCCGAAGTACCCGGAGACGCCCTGGTACCGGGGGTGGTGGGCGAGTACGGTCAGCGGGTCGTGGGCCGCCCAGGCCGCTGCGTCGCCGCCGTACAGCTCCTGGACGGTGTGCTCCTTGTCACCGATGTACGGGCCCTTGTCGCCGGAGAAGTCCCCGAAGTGGGTGAAGACGCCCGGGTGTTCGACGGTGAGGTCGAAGGCGCAGGTGCCGCCCATCGACCAGCCGGCCACACCCCATTTGTGCGGGTCGGTGGCGGCGTTGAAGGTCTTCTGGACGAACGGCGGGATGTCCTTGACCAGGTGGGCCTCGGAGTTGCCGTGCGGGCCGTCCACGCACTCGGTGTCCACCCGGAAGCCGCCGGTGGCGTCCGCGAAGACCAGGATCGGGGCGAAGCCGTTGTGCTTGGCGGCGAACTCGTCGGCCGTCCGCACCGCATTGCCGGACCGGATCCAGTTGTCCGGTGCCGCGAACTCGCCGCCGATCATCTCCAGCACCGGCAGCTTGGGTCGGCTCTGGCTGCGGAACCACGCGGGCGGCAGGTAGACCAGCTCCTGGCGGTGGGCGAAGCCGCTGGCGGTGTCCGGTATGTCGACCTGCACGTTGCGGCCGGTCCTGGTCTTGCCGTGGATCGAGGCGAGCTCGGCGAGGGTGACCTGCTCCGGCAGCGGCTCCCCGCTGAGCTCGCCGACCGCGTCGCCCAGGGTCGGGTAGTAGCCGGTGGCGATGTTCACGCTGTTCGCGGCGGCGAACAGCGCCAGCAGCACGGTCGGCGCCACCAGCACCCGCCGCCACCACCGCGCGCCCCGCCAGCCGAACCCCAGCACGCACAACGCCGCGACCGCCACCCCGCCCCACAGCCACACCCCGAACGGGATCGGATCGGTGATCCCGCTCAGCGCCACCACGGCCACTGCCACGACGACCGTGACCGCCAGCGCCGTCCCCAGCGCGATCGGGCCCCACTTGCGTTGCCAGGCCCGGTCCCGCCGGATCACCGTGCCCAGGAGCAGCGCGAAGGCCGCGGCCTGGACCGTCCAGGGGAACCAGCCGTCGAGCAGGGAGACGTTCATACGGCCGGAGGCTAGGCGCGGGAGATGAGAGGGCGATTAGAGGCTGGGAGGACGCTGGAAGAGCGCTGTGAGCAGGAAGGGGACGCCGAAGCGGGCCGAGCTCGGGCTGTGGGCGACCATCGGGCGGATCTCCAGCGGCATGAAGTCACGGAAAATAGACCGGAGTTCGTCCGGGCTGTAGGCGAGCCCGCCTTCCAGTGCGCCGAGTCGGTACAGCTCCTCGTCCGGCCGCTCGGAGCCCATCGCCCCGGCGGCGAAGGCGGTGACGGCGAAGTGGCCGTTCGGTGCGAGGAGGCGGTCGAGGAGGGCGAGGTAGCTGACCCGGCGGTGCGGCGGGAGGTGATGCAGGCAGCCGGAGTCGTAGACCAAGTCGTATTGGGGGTGGGGGAGTTCGGCGTCGAAGATGCTCGCCCGGTGGAAGCGCAGGTTGGCGCTCGCGCCGGCCTCACGGGCGCGCTCCTCGGCCCAGGCGACGGCGGTGGAGGAGAGGTCGACGGCGTCGACCTCGAAGCCGGCGGCCGCCAGGTGGATCGCGTTCCGGCCGGGGCCGCAGCCGAGGTCGAGGGCGCGGCCCGGCCGAAGCAGATCGCGGTCGAGGTAGGAGACCAGGTTCTCGTCCGGCTTCGGCGCGAAGAAGGGGCGGTCGGCGGAGCGGTCCGCGTAGAAGCGGTCCCAGAAGGGTGCGGGGGGAGGGAAGAGGCCGTCGAGCAGGACGAGGACGTCCTCGGTGGTGCGGATGGTGCGGTTCATGGGACCGAGCGTAGGCGGGCTTGGGGGGCGAGTGCGATGGCTCGAAAACCCGCTGCAGGGTGGGCTGTTGAGCCCCCGAGCGCGGTGGCGGGCACGGGTCATTCGGGTCCGGGGTGGTGAGCGACCCCGCCCCTCTCACGGGCCGGGAAGGGCCGTTCCTGCACGGCGAGGGGATGGCCGGGAGGGGGTTGCGACATAACGTTTCGACCAAGGAGCCCGGCGGGGTCAGACGTTGTACCGGTCGTGCGGCACGGCGCGCTCCCAGACGGCCTCGAACGCCGAGCCGCAGAGCCTTACGGTCCCGGGGTCAGTGGTGACTTCGTGTCCGATGGGTGGTCACGGCCCGAGAATGCCGATGGGGTTGTCGGGGGTGTCCAGCCAGACCGTGTTCGTCTCCGGGGTCACCGTGAGGCCGTAACGCTCCAGTCCCGGACGGCCGTTGGAGACCCACGCCGTGGCTGCCGCCTCCAGCTCGGACCAGAGGGCGCGCGGGCCGCCCTGGAATGCGCGCCTGGTGCCGTCGGGCCGGCTCTCCAGTACCGCCCAGGAGCCGTCGGGGTGGAGGAACCACTGGCCGGTGACGTCGTCGGCCGTCAGGCGCAGGCGGGTCGTGCCGGGGAGGGCGATCTGGGCGCTCCACAGGAACGACGGGTCGGCGAGGGTGTCGGGATGGACGGTCGTGTCGAGGCCGGGGGCGTCGGTGCGGGCTCGGACGGCAGCACGCATGAGAGGGCCGATCGGGGGCCGGCGGGTCTCGCGGGAGAGCATGAACGAGACCTCGGAGTCGATGAAGCGGCCCTGTGCCACGCCGCCGTCGCCGCCTTCGCCGACGCGCAGTTTCAGGTAGCCGTACGCGTCCAGGCTGCCGACCAGCGACGCCAGGATGATCGCGCCGGGGCGTGCCTGGGCCAGCCACGGGGCCGGGACGTGGTCAGGCGAGTACGTCGCGATGATCCGGTCGTACGGCCCGTTCTCCGGGCTGCCCTTGGCGCCGTCGCCGACGATCAGGCGGGGGTGGTGGCCGAGGGAAGCGAGCCGTTCGCCGTCTGCGGCGGACAGGGCGGCATCGTGTTCGACGCTGGTCACGTACCGGTCGCCGAGCCGGGCGCAGAGCAGGGCGGTGGAGTAGCCGGTGCCGGTGCCGACTTCGAGCACGTTCGCGCTGTCGGGGACGTCGAGGTCTTCGAGCATCCGGACGACGACGCCGGGGAGGGTGGAGGAGCTGGTGGGAGTACCGGTGGAGGGGTTCCCGTTCGGCGGGGTGGCGCCGTGGTCGAGCTGGGTGACCCAGGTGGTGTTCTCGTAGGCCAGTTGTAGCCACCGCGAGGCGTCGGTGTCGCGGTGGACGACGGTGTAGCGGGTGATGCCGTCCGGGCCGTCCTCGGCGGTGAAGAACGCCGGTAGGAAGACGTGGCGGGGCACCGCAAGGACCGCCTCCCGCCACTGCGGGCTGCGCAGCGAGCCGTCGCGCGTCAGCTCCTCGGCGAGACGGACGCGCAGGCCGTGCGCCGTTTCGTCGGTCCCGCTCAGGGGGTCAGGCATGTGTGTGGCCCTTCTCCAGAAGATCCGCGATGGCGCGCGCGATGGGCACGCCGGTCCTGTGCTCGATCCACGACCACTGGCCGTTGGGGTTCACTTCGAGGAACCGCCATTCCCCGGTCGGGGTCACGATGAAGTCGAAGGCCCCGAAGACGAGTCCGAACTCGCGCATGAACGCAGACACGCGCTCGCGCACCTGGTCGGGGACGGCCGTCGGCCGGTAGGTGAGGCTCCTGTAGTCGGTGCGCCAGTCGATGCGGGCGGCCTCCGACCCGGCGTGGATCTCGACGGGGAAGAAGCGGTCGCCGACCACGGTCAGCCGGACCTCGTGCGCCTTGTCGATCCACTCCTGGAAGAGGTGGGCGCACAGCCGCACCGAGTCGTCCAGATCGGCGGGGTCGATGACCACGGTGTCCACAGGCGCGCCGAGGCTCTTGGTGATGACCGGGGCGCCGCCGAGGGCGGCGGCGAAATTCCGGCCCGCTGCAGGGTCGTTGGTGATGATGCTGCGCGGCGGATTCAGTCCCAGGCGCCGGGCAGCGGCGAGTTGCCACGGTTTGTGGTTGGCATCCAGGTCCCGCGCAGGGTGGTTGATCCACAGGCAGGGAAGAGCAACGGCGACACCGACGAACCCCGCCCGGGACTGGGCGGCGGCGAACCGCCGTCCAGCCTCGGACATGCCGTCAGGAAGCCGGAACTCCTCGGGCCTGCGGAAGTAGACCGAACGGACCCGGGACAGGTCGAGCGTGCGGTACCCGTTGTCGAGCACTCCAGCCCACTGGTCCTCCAGGGTCGCCGCCAGGGTGAGTTCGGTCGGGAACTCGGCGGTGTCGCAGCGGAACACCGGGACGCCCCGGTCGTTCAGGTGCTCGACCACCAGATCCGCAGTGGAGTCGAGGCGGTTCGTGAGAACCAGCACCGCCTCGCCGTCGGATTCCGTCACCTCGGTTCTCCTAGTAGAAGTCGGTGCCTTCGTCGTTCTTGCTGTCGGAGTTGGTGTTGCTGCTGGTCTCGCCGTGCGCGGTGTGCGCCCACGGGTTGCCGTCGGAGGTGACGGCGATCTGCAGCGTGTGGTCGTACGTGACGCCAGTGGCGTCGGCCGGCTCGCTGGTCTGGCGAGCGGCGAAGCGCATGGCGAACGGCTGCTGCGCCATGGAGGCGGTGGTCATGGTGGTCTCCCTAAGAATGTGAGGCGGTCCGGGAGGACCGGGTGTGGCTGATGGTGGTCTGCCGTCTGTGGCTCGAGAGGAATGGCCGCCCGGTCCTCCGGGACGCTCCGGCCGCTGATTGAGAACTGCGGTCATCGCTGGTTAGGGACCTGTCGGCGGAGTGTTCTTCGGGCCACGGAAGTGCTGGTCACGGTGGAACGGAGCGACGGGCTTGAGCACGTCTCACGAGCGGATATGGGTCGGCATCGACGCCGGCAAGGGGCATCACTGGGCGGTGGCGGTCGATGCCGACGGCGAGAGCGTGTTCTCGACGAAGGTGATCAACGACGAGTCGCAGATCCTCCAGCTGATCGAGACGGCCCGGGAGAAGGCCGGCGAGGTGCGGTGGGCGGTCGACATCTCCGGCCGCGCCTCGACGCTGCTGCTGGCCCTGCTGATCGCCCACGGCCAGCACGTCGTCTACGTGCCCGGCCGCACCGTCAACCGAATGTCCGGCGCCTACCGGGGCGAAAGCAAGACCGACGCCAGGGACGCGCGCGTCATCGCCGACCAGGCCCGCATGCGCCCGAAGGGCTTCGCCCAGCTGAGCACGCCTCCCGAGCTCGTCACCACACTCCAGGTGCTGACCAACTACCGGGCCGACCTGATCGCCGACCGGGTGAGGCTGATCAACCGGCTGCGTGACCTGCTGGTGGGCATCTGCCCGGCCCTGGAGCGGGCCTTCGACTACTCCGCGGCCAAGGGTCCGGTCGTCATGCTGACCGAGTACCAGACGCCAGCTGCCCTGCGCCGGATCGGCGTCAAGCGGCTGACCACCTGGCTGGGGCGCCGCAATGTCCGCGGCGCCGACGCCGTCGCTGAGAAGGCGGTGGACGCCGCGCAGTCGCAGACGGCCGAACTGCCCGGTGAGAAGCGGGCCGCGAAGCTGGTCTGCGACCTGGCCCACCAGCTCCTGGCCCTGGATGAGCGGATCAAGGACAACGACCGCGAGATCCGTGAGACCTTCCGCGCCGACGAGCGTGCCGAGATCATCGAGTCCATGCCCGGCATGGGCCCCATCCTGGGCGCCGAGTTCGTCGCCATCGTCGGCGATCTGTCCGGCTACCTGGACGCCGGCCGCCTGGCATCCCACGCCGGCCTGGCCCCGGTCGCCCGGGACTCCGGCCGCCGCACCGGCAACTACCACCGGCCCAAGCGCTACAACCGGCGGCTGCGCTGGCTGTTCTACATGTCCGCGCAGTCCGCGATGATGCGGCCCGGGCCATCCCGGGACTACTACCTCAAGAAGCGCGGGGAGGGGCTGTTGCACACCCAGGCCCTGCTCGCGCTCGCTCGCCGACGGGTCGACGTGCTGTGGGCGATGCTGCGTGACAAGAGGCTGTTCACCTCCGCCCCGCCGGTCACGCAGACGGATTGACACGATCATTGAGATTCCTCTCGTGCTCGATTCCGAGGGTGTCGCTCCGCGCCGTAAGGGGGAGAGCGACATGAGGAGACGGTAGGGATACGGTTACGTACGGTGCCACTACCTTGCACCGTCTTGCATGGATTCACCCGAGGGCAGTGAGAGCATCCTCGATGCAGGATTTCGCCGCCCGTCCGTAAACAGCCATCGAGGCAAGGATTCTGAACGCCCGCATGTAGACCGCGATCTCCCCAGGGGTGGTGATGGTGACGGCGGCGGAGAGCAGTTCAGCATTCACCTGTCGGTCGTCGAAGACGGAGAACGCTTCGAGTGGCCACATGAGGCGTGGCGCGCCGAACGGGATGACCCCGAGGCTGACCCGGGCCGCACCCATGATCTCCAGCAGGTACCGCAGTTGATCCTCCATGGCGACCTTGTCGCCAATCGGATAGCGCAGGACGGTCTCCTCTACCACCAGGGCGAAGGTCCGGGAGCCTTCGTGCAGGTAGCGGCTGCGCTGGAGGCGGCTCTCCACGGCGGCATCGACATCATCAGGCGTCTGCTGGAACTCGGTGATGGTGGTCATGAGGGCGCGCGCGTACTCACGGCGCTGCAACATCCCTGGGACGACGTTCGAACAGTAGACACGGATCTGCCGACTTCGCTCGACCAACGGCAGAACCGTCTCCTGGGCATGCTTCATGCCGGTTCGGTGCAGGCGCTTCCACTCGATGTACATCTCGTCGGCCTGCCGGTTGGCGGCTACCAGATCGGCGGCCTTGTCGCCCGCACCACAGGCCTCACACCACGCCCGGATGTCCGCGTCTGAAGGTGGTGTCTTGGCGTTGGCGATCCGAGAGACCTTCGATTCGCTCCAGCCCAGGACGAGGGCCAGGCCATGCCCAGTGAGTCCCGCGTCCGCCCGGAGTTCTCTCAACCGGGTTGCGAGGGCTTCGCGGGCGCTCTGGGCGCTGGACGAGGGAGAGAGGGGCATGGCCTGGTGGTCCGTCGATCACGCTCAGACGCTGTACTTCTCGTGGTCGATGCCCCGTGCCCAGACGGATTCGAAGGCGGAGGCGCACAGCTGCACCACGGCGGAGGCTTCCGTGTGCTGAGGTCCGAGGCCTCCCCCGAAGCCGTCGAACAGGTTGAACCGGGCGAGCTTCCGGTCGAACAGCCAGAAGTCGTTACCGGGGAGTGCGATGTCCGATGCCTGGCTTCGAGGGAGCCAGCGGACCAGCTCGCCGGCGGCCAGGTTCACGCTGGTGATGTGGTGTTCGTAGCGGATGTAGTCGCTCACCGGCTCCGAAACGATCCGGGCTCGCCGGACAACGACTCCGCGCGCGACCGAGTTGCGGATGGCTTCGGTCCAATCCCGCCAGTACTCCGAGTCGGGGTCAGTGTCGACAGGTTCACCGCGATGCCACCTGGTGAACTCGTCGGATTCCTCCGAGACCCCGTATTGGTCTCGCATCTCCAGGTGGACTGCCGAGTGATCGGCGGCGTTCAGCAGCTCAAAGAAGCTCGGAACCCTCTGCGACATCGCAAGCCTTCCTCAGGAGCGGCACAAGCCGTGCCGGGATTCGAATGACCGTCTCGTGAGCGGGGATCACGTTGTCGTGGTCGGGTCCGTGCCCGGCCTTCAGGACAGCAGTGATCAAGCCCTGGTCGGCCGTGTAGCTCTGCACGATCAGGTCGCCCTGCTCATCGTCCACCCATACGGTGGGACTCTGGTCCTTGCCCGTTTCGGGGTCGATTCCCACGAACCGTACTGCCATGACCACCCCTCCTGTCACGATGCGTGCGCGGCGATGCGTGCCTTGGTGATGCCAATCGTGGTGGCTCGGAACCAAGTTGTCAGGTGTTTGCCGCTTCCGCGCAGAGCAGGGCGGTGGAGTAGCCGGTGCCGGTGCCGACTTCCAGCACGTTCGCGCCGTCGGGGACGTCGAGGTCTTCGAGCATCCGGCGACGACACCAGGGAGGGTGGAGGAGCTGGTCGGCGTGCCGGTGGAGGGGCCTCCGTTCGGCGGGGTGGTCGTGCCGTGGTCGAGCTGAGTGACCCAGGTGGGGTTCTTCTGCACAGACCCGAACTCCCAGGGCGGCGTCGAGTGTGAGACGTTCCACGAGACTGACCGTGACTCTTGGATCGTGCAGCTCAAGAAGCGCGGACCGAGGGTTCGGGATCAGCTCATCGCACTGGCCGACGACGAGACGTTCGGGGAGATGTCCGGGCGGACCATGGATGTGTTCGTACGGAAGTACGTCAGGGAGCGCTGTGGAATTGATCTCGGCATCACGCCGACTTGAGCTGCTGTTCGGCGAGCCCGCTCAGGAGGTCCGGAAGCTTGAGCTGCGGGACTTCTACGAGGTAGATCGCCCGCTGTTCGAGGCGTGGCGCGCAGGCGACCGTGAGACGGTCGAGGAGACGATGGGCGGGCATCGTGGGTTCATGGCCGGGAAGGCCGCCCCCGGCTTCCCCTACCGGCGCGTGCGTGTCGTCTCCGAACCGCTCTCGGAGTACCAGCGGATGGCGATCGAGTTGGCCGACCCCGAGGAACTTCTCCGCTGGCTTCCCCGCTCTCTCGTGTCGGCGGTGCCGTTGCCGGGGAACGACTGTCTGATCCGGGATGACCTGGTGATCTTCAACCTCGTCGGGGGAGACAACCAGCAGACCGAGATCCAGCTCTCGACCGACCCGGACGTGGTCGGGTTCTGCAATGACGCGTTCGAGCGGGCATGGTCGCTCGGCGTCCCCAACGATAGTTACAAGCCCTGACGATATGTCGGACCAAGAGCCATCCGAGTCCGCGAAGCGCTTCCACTCGATGGACATGTCCTCGGCCTGCCGGTGGGCGGCCACCAGATCGCCTTGTCGCCGGCCACACAGGCCTCACAGCAGGCCCGAGATGAGCGCGCGCGACCGCCGGCCGAGAGCCACGGGGAAATTCGGTTGCCGTGGGCCGCCGTCTCGATGATGATCGCCCGCATGGACTTTTGATGACTGCCACGTAGTACGTACCTGTCGCGCGATCGACCTCGGAGCCTGACGACTCGGCCCCGGGGCGTTGGGTCGCGCCCCTCGTGAGCATCCGTCAGAGAGCGGGAGCCGCCGAGTGAGTTCGGCATGCCCTCCTGCTGAGTCCTGAAAGCACCCAACACACATGAATACCGACCGCAAGGCCCTGTGGGCCGTGCGTCAGTCCGCCCTGCCCGCCGTCATCCGGTCCTGCCCGGACTGTCCCGGCATGCGGCACCGCGCCTCGGGGAAGATCCGCGTCAACGCGAGCGGCAAGCTGCTCGACGTCTGGCTGCTGCTGAGCTGTGCGACGTGCAACCGGACCTCAAAGGTGCCCGTCCACGAACGCGTCCACGTCTCGACGCTGGAGCCGGCCCGACTGGTGGCGTACGAGACCAACGGCCCGGCAGCGGTAAGGGAGTTGGTGACGAGCACGTCGCTCGCGGCGAAGAACCGGTACCGGCTCGACTGGACCGGGACGTGGGAGCTGGAGGCCCGGATGCCGCTGTACGCGCTCGACGACCCGAACCCGCTCTCGGTGCAGGTGCGCTTCGAGCTGCCCGCGCCGGTCCGGGTGGAGCGGCTGCTCCAGCTCGGTCTCGGCGTGAGCCGGGCCGAGGTGCGCCGTCTGGTCGCGGACGGCCGGATCCGCCTGCCGTTCGCTCCGGACGTCAAGGCGCACCAGGACTTCGAACTCACCATCCACGGACCCGGTTCCGTCGATGCGGCCAAGCGCGCGAAGTCCCTCGATGTGCCCAACGCCGAACGCACCGACCTGGCTCGGATCGGGCTGCCGCCCGCACCCGGCCGGGAGCTCCCACGCCGGGCCACGGCGCACGCCTGGTAGTGCGTTGTTACGTGGAGCGCCGGGTCTGGGCAGGCTGGCGGCTCGGCGGTTCGCTGTCGGCGTGATTCCGGACGAACTGGCGCTGACACGTGATGAGTTGGCGGCGGTCGTGGCGGAGGTGTTCACTCCGCTGCGAACAGCCCCGACCTGACAAGGCACTACTGGTCCGCTGGGCGCTCTGGTGTGTCGTCGTGGCGCCGGCGCTCGGCAGACGGGCGGCCCCGCGTGGTGCGCGGGGCCGCCCGGGGGAGCTGCGTCAGAGGGCGGTGGGAAAGCCGTCGCAGCGGATGGCGGCGATGAAGGACTTCCAGGCCTCGGGGGTGAAGGCGAGGGCGGGGCCGGACGGGTCCTTGCTGTCGCGGACCGGGACGATGCCGCTGATGCCGTCGGCAATCTCGATGCAGTCGCCGCCGGAGGGGTTGCTGTGGCTCGACTTGCGCCAGGTGATGGGAAGTTCCGAGGCGACCTCGATGCAGTTTCCGCCTTCGCCGCCGCTGTGGCTGCTTCTGCGCGATGTCAGGTCAGCTGACACGTGGACTACCTCCTGAGGCGACCAGTTGGTGGTGGGCTGCCCCGCGCGGGGCGGGGCAGCCCACGGTACTGGGTCAGTTGGTGGTCGGGAACTCGTCTGCTCGGATGCCGGCGATGAAGGACTGCCAGGCCTCGGGGGTGAAGCCGAGGGCAGGGCCGGACGGGTCCTTGCTGTCGCGGACCGGGACGATGCCGGTGATGCCGTCGGCGACCTCGACGCAGTCGCCGTCGCCGTTGCTGTAGGTGCTCTTGCGCCAGATGGTTTCGTGGGATTGATCTCTCATATGCCGTACTCCTCTGCGACGTTTCTCAGCCGGGTGATGGCCTTCTCGGGCTGTACTGATGAGGCCATGAGTCGGTGAAATACGTCTTCGTGGCGAGCGATCTCGGCCTGGTCCTCGACGTACGTCTTGCTGGTGATGGTCTCGGAGTAGACGATGCTGCCCGGGATGTCGCTGAAGAAGAGGATCGAGAACGATGCACCCATGGAGGCGTGTGCACCAGCCGAGAAAGGGAGCACTTGCACGGTGATGTTCGGGCGTTCTTCGGCCAGGTCGGCGATGTGTCGTAGCTGCTCGGCCATGACGGCGTTGCCGCCGACCGGGCGTCGGATGGCGGCTTCGCCGATGATCGCCCAAATCTGAGGCGGGTCTTGGCGATCGAGGATTCGCTGTCGCTCCATCCGTAGAGCAAGTCTGCGTTCGATCTCGCCGGCTGACTCCGTGGGCTGCATCGATCGCATCACATTCCGCGCATACGCCTCAGTCTGCAATAGTCCTGGAAGGAGTTCACACTGAAACGTGAGAATCTTCGTGGCGTCAGACTCGAACCCCACGTACGCCCGGAATCGTTCCGGGACCGCCTCGCCATAGGCGTGCCACCAACCCTGTTGGCGGCTCTGGCGGGTCAGGCTGAGGAAGTGCTTCACCTCATCGGGTGAAGTGACGCCGTAGTGAGCGAGCAGTCTTGCGGCGTCGCGCTCTTGTAGTGGTACCAAGCCGCTCTCGATGCGACTCAGCTTCGAGGCGGACCAACCCAGCGCGGCGGCTACGTCCTTGGCGTTCAGCTCGCGCGATGCACGCAACTTGCCAAGCTCGCCGCCGAGCCTACGCCGCAGCACGATCGGACTGCCCACGCGTCACACTCCCTGGCTGTTCGCTTCCTTGCATAGTCTGCCACCCCTTCGAGGGCCGAATCCTCGCGCTAGATCATGCAATTGCTCGACGGAAGCAGTTGCATGCAATTGCTTCGCGGGTGCATGCTACAGGGAGTAGTCCGGCGGATCGCCTGAGTGATCAAGATCGGATCTGCGGCCGGGCATTCTCGTGCCTTCGCCCGGCCCCTGCATGGCTTCAACCCCGCACCTTGGAAGGTGAATTCGCCATGTCTTCCTCCACCTCCTCCACGATCTGGCTGCCGCGCAGCCGTCGCGCTCCCGTCGAGGCCCGGCGCCGCCTCTCCGCCCTCCTTGCCTCCGTCCCGGACGGGGAGCGGTACTGGGACTCCGGGGCGCTGGTCGTCTCGGAGTTGGTCACCAACGCCGTCCTCCACGGGACGCCGCCCGGCTATCTCGTCTACCTGGCGCTCGACGTCGACTCCACCCGCCTGCGTGTCGAGGTGCACGACGTCCGGCGGAACCGCAGGCCCGTGCTCGTCGCGCCCGGCGTCACCGTCGAGGCCGGGCGCGGGCTCCAGCTGGTCAAGTCCCTGTCGCACAAGTGGGGTTGCTGCCCGCGGGAGCCGCGCGGCAAGATCGTCTGGTGTGAGGTGGCCGAGTGAGGGCCGATCACGACATCCTCATCGAGCTCCCTGGCCTCAAGCCGCCGGCGGTCCGCACGCTCAACGCCGACACGCTCGACCGGATCTGGGCGTCGATCTGCCACCTGCCGATGTCCCGCTCCCAGCACTACGTCCTGGAGTACCGGCTCACCGGATCCTGCGCCAAGCGCAACGTCATCCGCGACCTCGCCGCCGAACCCGTCCTCGCGCTCGCCGTCGGAGACCGCGAACTCCGCATCAGCTGGGCGAACCCCTCCGGGGAGCCCGCATGACCGACCGCCTCCGGGACTGGTGGTTCCTGCACTGCTCCCGCACCCGCCTCGCCCGCCTGTTGCGCGCCGAACGTCGGCGCCTGGACGCCGAGTTGGCGGGGTGGCTTCCGGAGGCGTCGGCAACCGTCCGGCGGCGCGTCCTCGCCGCGATCGACGATGACCGTCGAGCGCGACGGCGGCCTTCCCCCTGCGTGCTAGGTTTGAACACGTTCAAATAACTGAACGCAGGGGGGATCCATGACTGTCGTGCCGACGAGCGCACGTGTGCTGGCCGCGCTGGCAACCGCGGTCTGCCTGTGGCCGCTGGTCACCGTGACGATGACGTTCGGGGTCGGCGGATCGATCCTGCACGTGATCGCGGCAGTCAGTGCCGCCGCCTGCGCCGTGCCGGTGTTCTACCGCGAGCAGGGCCCGTTCCGGATCGCCTGTGCCGCGGCCGGCGCCGTGGTCGCGGTCGCCTCGCTCCCGCTGCTGTTCGTGGGCAGCCTCGCCGCGGTCGGCCTCGGCGGCTGGTCCGTGTTCCTGGTCTTCCTCTTCCCGACGGCCGCCATCCCCGCCCTGATCGCCGCCTTCCAGCGGGCACGCGGCCGCCAGTTCGGGCTCGTGGCGGCCGCGTTCGGCTGGTTCGCCGCAGTGGCGTCGGTGGCCGGCTGGGTGCTGACCGTCTCCTTCGTGGCGGCCTGGCACCTGCCGGCCTGACACGTCAGCCGGCGAAGTGCTCCCGGAGCGCCGCCAAGCCGGAGGTGAAGACGCCGTGAACCTGCTCGGTGGACTCCTTGTGGTGCTCGGCCGCGACGTCGTAACTCGCGTTCCACTCCACGAAGCTGGCGTTCAGCTCGGTGATCGGGGTGACCCTGAGGGTGGCCCGGTAGTTGTCGAAGTGGAACGTCCCGTCGGGGAAGCTGTAGGTGTGGCTGCGGGCCTCCTCGTCGTAGGCGAGCAGGGTCTCGTACAGCACCGTGCCGTCGAGGTCGAACACCCGCACCGAGCCGATCGCGTTGCCCGGCAGGTCGTTGCCGGGCGTGCTCTCGGGCAGGTGCGGGTGCCAGTGGCCGAGCCGGTGGAAGTCCCCGATCAGCTCCCACACCTGATCGGCCGGGGCCTCCACCACCGTGCTGACCTTCGTTTCCGCCATGGTTCCTTCCGTCCTTCCTGGTGGTCCGTCAAGACGGAACCATCCTCCGGTCCGGATCGGGCCGGGCGCCAGACGGCGTGCGGTCGTGATCGGGGACATCCGGGTCGGGCTGGTGTCAGCCCCAGGTGCCGGTGATGGGCTGGTCGCCGGGGTTGCCGAACTTGATGGTGTGGTCGACGTTGGCTGCGGTGTTGGTGCTCGCCGCGCCGAGTCCGGTGGCGCCGATGCCGAGGGCGGCGGGCGCGGCCACGGAGCGTATGGCGAGTCGTTACGTACGGGACATGGATGGGTTTCCTCCGAGTCGGAGCGAGTGGATTGCTGTGGCGGCCGCGCGGATGAAGAGGGTCGATCCGCATCGGGGCCGCGCGCCCGTAGAGGTCAGGGCGCTTCGCGGGCGGCCGAGGCGGTAATCCGCACAGGCCGCGGGTACTTCGCTGCTGTGCTTCTCGGGTCCTGACGGCGGCGAACCGTTGGGGCGGACGCCCGTACTGCTCTCAGGACCAGCCGGTGTCGCCGGCCGGGGCCGAGCGGCCGATCACGGTCCCCCCTCTCCGGGGTTTTGCCGGATGAACGCCCGTACGTCCTCGACCACGGTCCGCTGCCGGACGTCCCGCGCCGGCGCGGACCCGGCGTCGAGCTCCCGGGCGAGCCGGGCGGCCACCAGGTCGACCAGCACCGCTCCGAGGCGGGACGCCTCGGCCGGCTGGAGGTCGGCGGCCCGCCGGTCCAGGCCGAACAGGAACTCCGCACGGGCGCTGGTCGCCTCGCATTCCCGCGTCCGCCTGATCGCCTCCCGCCACTGCTCGAAGCGATCCTCCGGCCGGGTGCCGGCCTCCTGGACCGTGCTCCCACGTCCCACTGTTCCTACTGTTCCCACGGACAATCTCCACCTCCTCCAGGCAACTTCCGGTCCGGCTTCCGATGTGCTTCCGGTCAGCGGTGGACCAGTAGGCGCAGAAGACGGACGTAGGGGCTTCGCCGGGCGGGGGTGGCGACCGCGCCCCCGCACGCCCGTACGGCCCGGTCGAGGGCTTCTTCGAGCAGAGCGTCGTGCAGCCGGCGGAAGGCGAGGGGCCAGGTGAGCCGTGCCGGGCCGCGCAGCCGCATGGCGATGGTGTGGCGCAGCCGTGAACCGCCGTCCGCGGGGTCGACGGTGAACTCGTGGAACCCGTGGAACCCGCGCGGCGCGCTGAACCGGAACCGCACCCACCTGCCCGGCAGGTACTGGACGACCTGGTAGCGGACCGGCCCGTGTCCGCCGGAGGCGCCGACCGCGAGCGGGCCGTCGAAGCGCATCCGGGGCCAGTCGGGCGCGGGCCAGAGCCGGTCGTCTGCGCCGGCCAGGCCGTCGATGAGCTCGCCGACGGCCTCCGCCGGGGCCGGGATGCTGCGTTCGTGGATGTTGAGCACGGCCATGCCGTGGCCTCCCGCTGGTTTTGGATGATTCTCTCCAATTGATGTGGAGAGTACTCTCCACTACATGCCCAGACCACCCCGCCACGACGAAGCCTCCCTTCTCGACGCCGCCGTCCGCCTCGCCGCCGCCGGTGGACCGGCCGCCGTCACGATGTCCGCCGTGGCCCGCGAGAGCGGCGCGCCGAACGGCTCCGTCTACCACCGCTTCCCCCAACGCGCCGCGCTTCTGGCCGAGTTGTGGCTGCGTTCGCTGGGCGACTTCCACGCCGCCTACCTGCCGGTCTTCGCGGAGCACGCCGAACCGCACCGGGCCGCCGGGGCGGCGGCCCGTCAGGTCGTCGCCTGGAGCCGGGCCCACCGCGACCTGGCCGTCGTCCTGCTGCACGGCGCGGAGGCCTTCGGCCGGGCCGAGTGGCCGCCGGAGCAGCAGCAGCGCGAACGGCAGGCCGCGGAGCAGGTGCGGGAGGCGCTGGCCGGGCTCGCCGAGCGGCTCGGCGCCGCGACACCGCTGGACCTCGACCGGGTCAACCTCGCCGTGGTCGGCCTCCCGCTCGCCGTCGTCCGGCGCCACCTGCGCGCGGGCACCCCGCTGCCCGCGCACGCGGAGGAGCTGGCCGAGCGCGGAGCGATCGACCTGCTGCGCGGAGGTACGCCGTAGGACCGTCGGATCGTCACCGGCCCGGTTTGACGGTCCGAGGAACTGCTGTGCGTCGCGTGGCCGTTGGTGCTGGTGTGACTGACGAACCGATCGCCCTCAGCCCGATCACCGAGACCGACCTCCCGCAGTTGGAGGCGCTGCTCGGCGACCCCGAACAGCTGGGCCCGTTCCAGTGGTACGGCTGGCGTGACCCCGGCCGGTTCCGCCGCACCTGGGCCGAGAACGGCCTGCTCTCCGACGAGTGGTCGTTGCTCGCGGTGCGGGCCGGGGGCGAGTTCGCGGGCTTCGTCATGTGGCGCCGGGTGAACGTCGCAAACAACTCCTGGTACTGGAACATCGGCATCCAGCTCCGCGCCGAGATGCGCGGCCGTGGCATCGGCAGCGAGGCCCAACGCCTGCTGGTGGACTACCTGTTCGCGCATTCGCCGGTGATGCGGCTGGAGGCGGACACCGACCCCGCCAACCACGCCGAGCAGCGCGCCCTGGAGAAGGCCGGCTTCCGTCGCGAGGGGATACGGCGCAGCATCACCTTCCGGGGCGGAGAGTGGTGCGACGGCGTCGTCTACGGCCTGCTGCGGACGGACCCGCGTCCCTGAGCGGTCGGGTTTTCCGGAGTCCTGCGGGGTGTGGTCGTGCTGCCCGTGCGGCGGAGGACCCCCAGCGGTCCGCAAGCACGGGCAGCCCGCCGGGGTCGGGTGTGAGCCACGGAGCTCACGCCTGACCCGGGTCAGTCGCTGCCGCGTTCGGCGAGGGTGTGGGCGACAAGGGCGTTGGCGTGCCCGTGACCGAGGCCGTGTTCGGACTTGAGCCACGCGACGAGTTCCATGTGCTTGGTCAGGGGAGAGGTGCGGATCAACTCCTTCCACTGCTCGATCGGGCGGCCGTACTTCTTCTCGATCGACGGGAAGTAGCTGGCGGGGCCTTTCACCGGTGCGGTCATGATGCGGTGTCCTGTCTGTCTGAGTGCGGTGGTTTCGAGTTGCGGCTGTGTGTGCGGGAGCGGGAGCCGCTATCGCCGTGAGGTCGGGGCGAGGCCGGCCAGCTGGGCGAGCGCTGCCGTGAGGGCGAGCAGGCCGAGGCCGGCGGCGACGGTGAAGGCCGCGACCGTGGTGGCGGAGCCGGCGAACCCGGCGATGACCACCAGCGGCAGGACGCGGTAGGCCAGGGCCCAGCCACTCCGTCCCCGCGTGGCGAAGTGCCGCGCCAGCGCGAAGAACGCGGCGCACAGCGCGAGGTAGCCCACGGTGCCGCTGAGCATGTGGACCGTTCCGTGCCCACTCAGTACGGCCAGACCGTCCGCGGTACCGGCCGGGAAGCCCGCGCCGGGGTCCGCCGTGAACACCCCGGCGAGCAGGAAGGACGCGCCGAACAGGCCGACCAGGCGCGGCGCCCAGGTGCCGCCGGCGGTACGGCCGATCACCCGCCGCAGGCCCACCGCGCCGGCGGTGACCAGCGTGCCGGTGACCAGGAAGCTGGCGACCTGGATCCAGCCCGGCGAGCCGAGGCTGAGCTGGCTGATGGCGTTTCGGGTGAAGTCGAAGCCGGTGCGGGTAAGGCCCTCGATCACCCCCACCCCCAGGAACAGCGGGCCTGCCGCCGCGCCGCAAGCGAGCAGCGTGCGGGTGGCGAGCGTGGTCGAGGCAGCGCGGCTGGTGAACGGTGCGCGGATCGCCTGCGTCATGAAATCCCCCTGGGCCGAGATCAAGCTCGGAACTGGACGGTACAGTACCTGCGGAACTGGACGGTACGGTACCCAACGAAGAACTGGACTGTCCAGTACTCTGAGCCGGAAGAGCCAGAAGAGCCAGAAGGAGGAGGCATGGAAGCACCGGAATCCGGTGGCCGCTCGGCCCGCAAGCACCAGGCGATCATGGCGGCCGCGACGGCGGTGTTCATGGCGAAGGGTTACGCCGGCACGAGCATGGACGACATCGCCAAGCTGGCCGCCGTGTCCAAGCAGACGGTGTACAAGCACTTCGCCGACAAGGAGAAGCTGTTCGCCGAGATCGTCCTGGCCACCACCGACCGGATCGAGGCCATGATCGACCTGGTGGCCGACATCCCCGGCGACGCGGACTCACTGGAGGAGAACCTGCTCCGGCTGGCCCGCCAGTTCCTGACCACCCTCACCCAGCCCCAGGTGCTCCAGTTGCGGCGCCTCATCATCGCCAATGCCGACACCTTCCCCGACCTGGGCGCCGCCTGGTACCAGCAGGGCTTCGAGCGGGTACTGGCCACCCTGGCCGACACCTTCGGACGCCTGGCCGACCGGGGTCTGCTGCGGATCGAGGACCCGCTCCTGGCCGCCAACCACTTCTCCGGCCTGCTGCTGTGGATCCCGGTGAACAAGGCCATGTTCCACGGCAGCCCGCAGCACAACGAGGCCGAACTCGATCACTACGCCGTTGCCGGCGTCCGGGTCTTCCTCGCCGCGTACCGCTGATCCCGCATTCCGCTCAGGCGGCGGAGTTGCGAAGCCGACTGTCAGGCGACGCCGAACCACTCCTCGGCGAGGGCGTCCAGCGTGCGGGCGGACGGTCTCAACTCCCTGAGGTACCAAGGCAGATTGCTGTACACGTGCAGCAGCGTGTACGCCATCAGCAGGCGGGGGTCGAAGGGGTGGCCGTACGCGGCCAGGAGCCGGCCGAGCAGCTGCCGGTCGCCGCGGGTGGTGAAGAGGCCGACCGCGACGAGGTCGTAGGCCGGGTCGCCGATCATCGCGGGCTCGAAGTCGATCAGGCCGGTGAGGCGCCAGCCGGTGGCCGGGTCGGTGAGCAGGTGCTCGCGCATGAACTCGGTGTGCAGCAGGGCCCGTCGGGGAGTGGCGGTCGGCGGCGGGGCGGCGGCGAGGAAGTCGGGGATCTGCTCGGCCCAGGCCTCGGGCAGGCCGCGTTCGCGCTGCCGGGCGACGGCGCCGGCCCGCTGGCGGGCCAGGAAGGCCGGCCAGTCGCCGGGGCCGAGGGCGTCGGCGAGCGGTTCGGGGTCGAGGGCGTGCAGGGCGGCCAGCGCCTCGCCGCAGTCGTGGGCGATGCGTACCCGGTCGGGCTGCGGGAGGCGCGGCCAGGCGGGGGCGAGGCCTTCGCCGGGCAGCCGGGACATCAGGATGTAGCGCCAGCCGTTGACGTACTCCCCGGCGTCGCGGAGCGCCGGGGTGGGGACGGGCAGCGCGCCGTACAGCCGGTCGAGGACGCGCTGTTCGGTGAGGCCGTCCCGGGCGCTGGCAGCCGGGAACAGCTTGAGGACGTGCTCGTCGCCCACCGCGTAGACCGGGACGGAGCCCTCCGCGAAGCGTTCCAGCGGCAGGCCGCCGACGCCGAGCCGGGCGCACAGGGCCTCGGCGCCGGGGCGCATCACCGACTCGTCGGGGACGACCGCGTCCCACTGCTCGTCCGTCTCCACCACAGGCAGCATGGGCGCACGGTAGGCAGCCCGGACCGGCGGCGGCAAAGGGTTTTCACCGCCCGACGCGACGGCGGCGGAGGGGCTTTCACCGCCCCGGCAGGCGGCTGCCGCAGGCGTCGGCGGCCGGGGAGACCGGTTCGGGCCCGTCGGCCGGGTCGCGGGTGAGCAGGTAGCGGGCGCCGGGGCCGGCCTCGCCGGCGCGGTCGCCGGCGTTGTAGAGGGCGCAACGGGACAGCGAGAGGCAGCCGCAGCCGATGCAGCCGGACAGCTTGAGCTTCAGCAGTTCGAGCTCGGCGATCTGCTCGTCGATCCGGCTCTGCCAGGACTCGGCGACCCGGTCCCACTCGGTGCCGCTGGGGGCGGGGCGCTCGGGGAGGCGGTCGAGGGCGACCTTCGCCTCGTCCAGGGAGAGGCCGACCCGCTGGGCGGCGCGGATGAAGGCGATCCGGCGCAGGGTGCCGCGGGTGTAGCGGCGTTGGCCGCCGGAGGTGCGGGTGGCGTGGATCAGGCCGAGGCTCTCGTAGTAGCGCAAGGCGGACGCGGCGAGGCCGCTGCGGTCGGCGAGTTGGCCGATGGTGAGCAGGTCGGCGTGGTGCGGGCCGGTGGTGCGGCGGCCGTCGGGATGGGCGGTCATGGGAACCCACTGTAACCGCTTGACCTCAAGCTGGCTTTAAGTTGCACCATCGTGGTCATGACGACGAACGCAACCGCCGAAACCCCCACCGAGAGCCGCTTCGAGGACCTGCCGGCCCTGATGGGCCTGATGACCGGCGACGAGAAGCACGGCCCCGCCGCCACCTCCACCCTGGACGCCCTCTGGGTGCTGTACGACCGGGTGTTGCGGGTCAGCCCGGCCGGCGCCGGGGCCCAGGACCGTGACCGCTTCCTGCTCTCCAAGGGCCACGGCCCGATGGCCTACTACGCCGTGCTCGCGGCCAAGGGCTTCATCGACCCCGCGGTGCTGCCGAGCTTCGGCGGCTACGACTCGCCGCTCGGCCACCACCCGGACCGCACGCTGATCCCGGGCGTGGAGATCGCCTCCGGCTCGCTCGGCCACGGCCTGCCGCTGGCCGTCGGCACGGCGCTCGGGCTGCGGGCGCAGGGCCTGACCGACCCGGCGGTGTGGGTGCTGGTCGGCGACGCCGAGTTCGACGAGGGCTCCAACGGCGAGGCGGTGGCCTTCGCCGGGGCGTACGGACTGGACCGGCTGCACGTGGTGGTGATCGACAACTCCTCGGCCACGCACGGCTGGCGGGGCGGGATCGCGGCCAGGTTCGAGGCCGAGGGCTGGTCGGCCGCGACGGTCGACGGGCGCGATCACGAGGCGCTGCACCGCGCCTTCACCGCCGAGCACCCGGGCCGCCCGCACGTGGTGGTCGCCCGGGTCGAGCCCAAGGACTCCTGAGCCCAAGGACTCTGAGCGCAAGGACTCCTGAGCGCCAGAACGCCTGAGCGCCAGGACTCCTGAGCGCAAGGACTCCTGAGCCCGAGGATTCCTGAGCACGTCCCGTACGCACCGAGCCACGACACCACACGACGCACACCCCGAGAGGACCCCCACCGATGGACACCATGCGCGACCGCTTCGTCGACGTCACCACCCGCCTGCTGGACGAGGACCCCCGCCTGGCCGTGGTGCTGGCCGACATCACCGCAGCCGCCTTCGCCCCCGCCCAGGAACGCCATCCCGACCGGGTGGTCAACGTCGGCATCCGCGAACAGCTGCTGATCGGCGCGGCCGGCGGCCTGGCGCTCACCGGGATGCGCCCGATCGCCCACACCTTCGCCAGCTTCCTGATCGAACGGCCCTTCGAGCAGGTCAAGTTGGACCTGGTCCACCAGGGCGTCGGCGCCGTCCTGGTCAGCGCGGCCGGCTCGTACGACTGGCCGGCCGGCGGCCGCACCCACATGTCCCCGGGCGACGTCGCGCTGCTGGACACCCTGCCGGACTGGACCGTCCACGTCCCCGGCCACCCGGACGAGGCCGAGCAACTGCTGCGCCACGCCTACGCCGACGGCGACCGCAACGTGTACGTCCGGCTGTCGGCGCACCAGAACGACGCCGCCGTGGCCGTGGAGCCGGGCCGCTTCACCACGGTCCGCCAGGGCTCGCGCGGTGTGGTGCTGGCCGTCGGGCCGATGCTGGACGCGGTGCTCGCCGCGACCGAGGGCCTGGACGTCACGGTGCTGTACGCGGCGACGGTGCGCCCCTTCGACGCCGCCGGGCTGCGCGCGGCGGTCGGCGACCGGGCGGACGTGGTGCTGGTCGAGCCGTACCTGGCGGGCACCTCGGCGAGCGAGGCGCACGCGGCGCTGGTCGACCGCCCGCACCGGGTGCTGGGCCTGGGCGTGCCGCGCGAGGAGCACCGGCACTACGGCTCGATCGCGGAGCACCTGGCCGCGTACGGCCTGGACGCGCCCGCGCTGCGCGAGCGGATCGGCACCTTCCTCTGGTGAGCGCCGCCCGAGCCGCCCGAGCCGCCCGAGCCGCCCGAGCCCCCCACCCGCCCGAGCTACCCGGCGACCACGGCGGCCACCGCGACCACGGCCACCGCGTCCGCACCCAGCCGCACCGTCGCGCCGTCCAGCGCCGCCGGCCCGAAGGCCGCGACCACCTCCCGCCCGGCGGCCCCCAGCGGCAGCACGGCCTCGGCCGGCCCGAGGTTGACCGCGACCCGGTACGGCCCGCGGTGCACGACGATCCAGCCCGCCGCCTCGTCGTACGACGTCCGCACCGCGCCGAGGTCCGGGTCGGCGAGTTCCGGCCGTTCGCGCCGCAGCCGGATCAACGTCCGGTACCAGTCGAGCAGTTCGGTGTGCGGGGAGCGCCGGGGCTCGGTCCAGTCGAGGACGGAGCGCAGGACGGTGGCGGGCTCCTGCGGGTCGGGGACGGCCTCGGCGGCCCAGCCGTGTTCGGCGAACTCCCGTCGCCGGCCCCGGCGGACGGCTTCGGCGAGGTCCGGGTCGGTGTGGTCGGTGAAGTACTGCCAGGGGGTGGCGGCGCCCCATTCCTCGCCCATGAACAGCATCGGGGTGAACGGCGAGGTGAGGACGAGCGCGGCGCCGCAGGCGAGCCGGCCGGCCGGGAGCGTGGTGGAGATGCGGTCGCCGAGCGCCCGGTTGCCGACCTGGTCGTGGGTCTGCAGGTAGCCGAGGAGGCGGTGGCCTTCGCCGGTGGGGAACGGGCGCCCGTGGCTGCGGCCGCGGAAGGAGGACCAGGTGCCGTCGTGGAAGTACCCGCGGGTGAGCGTCCTGGCGACGGCGGCGAGCGGTTCGCGGGCGAAGTCGGCGTAGTAGCCCTGGGATTCGCCGGTGAGCGCGCAGTGCAGGGCGTGGTGGAAGTCGTCGTTCCACTGGGCGGTGAGGCCCTGGCCGCCGGCCTCGCGCGGGGCGGTGGTGCGGGGGGAGTTGAGGTCGGACTCGGCGACCAGGAACAGCGGCCGGTTCGTCGCGACCGCCAACTTCCCGACCTCGTCGGAGAGTTCTTCGAGGAAGTGGACCGCCCGGTCGTCCGCGAGGGCGTGCACGGCGTCCAGTCGCAGCCCGTCGATCCGGTAGTCGCGCAGCCAGGCCAGTGCGCTGCCGATGAGGTAGGCGCGCACCTCGTCCGAGCCGGGCGCGTCCAGGTTGACCGCGGAGCCCCACGGGGTGTGGTGCCGGTCGGTGAAGTACGGGCCGTACGCGGGAAGGTGGTTGCCGGACGGGCCGAGGTGGTTGTGCACGACGTCCAGCACCACGCCGAGGCCCTTGCGGTGTGCCGCGTCCACGAAGCGTTTCAGCCCCTCGGGCCCGCCGTAGGGCTCGTGGACGGCCCAGAGCGAGACCCCGTCGTAGCCCCAGCCGTGCTTGCCGGGGAACGGGCAGACCGGCATCAGCTCGACGAAGTCGACGCCCAACTCGACCAGGTGGTCGAGGTGTTCGGCGGCCGCCTCGAAGGTACCGCGCGGGGTGAAGGTGCCGATGTGCAGCTCGTAGAGCACCGCTCCGGGCAGGGCGCGGCCGCGCCAGCCGGTGTGCGACCAGTGGAAGCCGGCGTGGTCCACCCGGCGGCTGGGGCCGTCCGGGCCGTGCGGCTGCCAGGCCGAGCGCGGGTCGGGCAGCGGCGGGCCGCCGTCGAGCCGGAAGGCGTAGTCACCGTCCGGCGCCTCGCCGGACCACCAGCCGTGGCGGTCGGCGCAGCGCGTCAACTCGTGGGCGGAGCCGTCGACTTCGACGGACACGCCGGTCATGGCGTTGGGCGCCCACACCTGGTAGGCCGGCATCAGCCCCTCCTCGTCAGCAGCGCCACCGGGTGGACCGCCAGCAGCTCGGCCACCGGTACGGCCCCGGCCGGGAAGCTGCGCAGGGTCAGTTCGTCCGTCCATGCCCCGCCGGCCGGCAGCTCCAGCACGGTGTCCCGCCAGCCGCCCGCCCGTTCCAGCCCGTACGGCAGCCGGGTGACGGCGGTGACCACGTCGTCGCCCCGGGCGAAGGCCAGCAGGTGGTCGCTGGAGACGTCGACGACGGGCAGCGGCCGGTACGGGCCGAGCGGGCGGGAGCGGCGCAGGTGCAGCGCGGTGGCGGTCAGGTGCAGCTTCTCGCGGGCGAGGTCACCGGGGCGCGCGGTGGCCGAGTCGGTGAGCCGCACGGCGAGCGCGCCGAGGTCCACCGGAGCCCGGTTGTCCGGGTCGACCAGGGTGTACAGCGGCTCCTCGCTGCCCTGGTAGAGGTCCGGCACGCCCGGCACGGTGAGGTGCAGCAGGGCGGCCGCGAGGGTGTTGGAGCGGGCGTACGGGGCGAGGGCGTGCACCCGGCCCTCGATCCGGGGGAGCAGCCCGGGGTTGCCGTACACGGCGCGGGCCCGCTCCTCCAGGGCCTGCTCGTAGCGGGGGTCGGGGGCGGTCCAGGAGGTGTGCAGCTTGGCCTCGCGGACGGCCTTGAGCAGGGCGGCGACCAGTCGGTCCGGGGTGATCGGCCAGGCGGCGACCAGGGTGTGCCAGAGCAGCCAGTCGGCGTCCCGGTCGAGGGCGGGATGGGCCGGGCCGGCCGCGGTGGACCAGGCGGCGGCCTCGGCGGCCCAGGCCGCGGGCTGCTCGGCGAGGACGGCGAGCCGGGCGCGGGCGTCGGCGCTGCGCTTGGTGTCGTGGGTGGAGAGCACGGTCATGGAGTGCGGCCGGTCGCGCTCCTGCCGGCGGCACCAGTCGTGGAACTCGGCCGGGTGCAGCCCCGGCCGGGCGGGCTCGCCGCCGACCTCGTTGAGCCCGGGCAGGGCGTTCCAGCGGTAGAAGGCGGTGTCCTCGACGCCCTTGGCGGCCACCGCGGCCGCGGTCTGGGCGAAGCGCACGCAGAACTCGTCGTGGTCCGGGCCGCGCCCCAGCCGGCCGAGCGCCAGCGCGGCCACCAGCCGGTCGGTCGGGTCGGCGGAGCCGTCCAGGGCGGCGTGCATCTGCTGCTCCGAGGCCGCGGGCACCGGCTCGCCGGGCCGGGCGTACGGCCGGTAGGCCGGGTAGCCGGTGAGCAGCCGCCCGATCGCCGCGTGCAGCTGTCCGGGCGCGTGGTCGGCGTGCGCGGGCTCGGCGGCGCCGATCCGCAGCGCGATGCGGACCAGCCGCTCGACCTCGGCGGCCAGTTCGCCGTCCGGTCCGGTCATCTCGGCCCGCCCGCGCCGGGCGGCGGCGATCGCGGGGTGCGGGTCCTCGCACGGGTCGTGGACCGGGCCGCCGTGCAGGAAGGACTCGTACGCCCCGGCCAGCCGGCAGGCGCCCGCGTGGTCGGTGAGCACGCCGTCGATGCGGCGCAGCGCGTCGTAGCCGGTGGTGCCGGCGACCGGCCAGTCCTCGGGCAGCCGCTCCTCGCCGGCGAGGATCTTCTCCACCACGGTGTAGGCGCCGCCGGTGGCGTCCGCGAGGCGGCGCAGGTAGCCGCGGGGGTCGGCGAGCCCGTCCGGGTGGTCGATCCGGAAGCCGTCCAGGACGCCGTCGGCGTGCAGCCGCAGCAGGACGGCGTGGGTGGCGGCGAAGACCTCCGGGTCCTCGACCCGCAGCGCGATCAGCTCGTTGACGGTGAAGAAGCGCCGGTAGTTGAGCTCGGTGCGGGCCAGCCGCCACCAGGAGAGCCGGTACCACTGGCGGGCGAGCAGGTCGGGCAGCGGCAGGTCCTCGGTGCCGGGGCGCAGCGGCAGTTCGTGCCGGTGGTAGCGCAGCACCCCGTCGTCCACGGTCAGCTGGTCCAGGACGGCGCCGAGCCGGTCGCCGAGCAGCGGCAGCAGCACCCGGCCGCGGTCCGGGGCGTCGGCGGGGCCGGGCTGGGCGTCCCAGTCGATGTCGAACCAGCGCGCGTACGGGGAGTCCGGTCCGTCGCGCAGCACCTGCCACAGCGGCCGGTTGAGCCGTTCGGGGGCGGGCACGGCCATGTGGTTGGGCACCACGTCGGCGATCAGCCCCAGCCGGTGGCGGTGGGCTTCGGCGGCGAGGGCCCGCAGGGCGTCCTCGCCGCCGAGCTGCTCGCTGATCCGGGTGTGGTCGACGGTGTCGTAGCCGTGGGTGGAGCCGGGGACGGCCTCCAGTAGCGGGGAGAGGTGCAGGTGGGAGACGCCGAGGGCGGCCAGGTAGGGGACGGCGGCGGTGGCGTCGCGCAGGGTGAAGCCGGGCTGGAGCTGGAGGCGGTAGCTGGCGGTGGGCACGTTGGGCACGGCGGTGGGCGCGGCGCTGGGCATGCCGGAGGGGACGGGGGCGGCCGGGCGGGGCTGCGCGGGCTCGGCGGCGGAGGTCATAGCTCCATAGGTACCCGGGGAGCCCGCCGCCAAGACCCGCTGCTGACCCGAACAGGTGACCTGATTCGAACGGGTGACCGATCACGGATGCCGTGAGCCCACTACGCCGGCCGTTGCAGCACCATCAGCGAGCGGTCGATGAGCCACAGCGTGTCGCCCGCCTTGACCCGCGCCCCCGTGCCCGGGGCCGGCAGCCGGGGCTGGGCGGTGTCCACCACGACCCGCCACTCCTGCCCGTGGCCGGCGGGCACGGTGAACTCCAACGGCTCGAAGTGCGCGTTGAACATCAGCAGGAAGGAGTCGTCGACGATCCGCCCGCCGCGCCGGTCCGGTTCGGAGATGGCGTAGCCGTTGAGGAAGACGGTCAGCGACTTGGCGTAGCTGGCGCCCCAGTTGCGCTTGGTCATCTCCTCCCCCGTCGGGGTGAACCAGGCGATGTCGGTGAGGTCGTCGGACCCGCCGGAGGCGGACACCGGCCGGCCGTGGAAGAACCGCCGGCGCCGGAACACCGGGTGGTCGCGACGCAGCCAGATCATCCCCTGGGTGAACTCCAGCAGCCGCGCCTGCGGGCCGTCGCCCTCGGGCCAGTGCACCCAGGTGAGCTCGTTGTCCTGGCAGTAGGCGTTGTTGTTGCCCAGCTGGGTGCGGCCGAGTTCGTCGCCGTGCGAGAGCATCGGCACGCCCTGGGAGAGCATCAGGGTGGCGATGAAGTTGCGCTGCTGACGTGCCCGCAGCTCCTCGACGGCCGGCTCGTCCGCCGGGTCGGGGACGGGGCCCTCGACGCCGCAGTTCCAGGAGCGGTTGAAGGACTCGCCGTCGCGGTTGTCCTCGCCGTTGGCCTGGTTGTGCTTGTCGTTGTAGGAGACCAGGTCGCGCAGGGTGAAACCGTCGTGGCAGGTCACGAAGTTGATGGAGGCGATCGGGCGACGGCCGTCGTCCTGGTAGAGGTCCGAGGAGCCGGTGAGCCGGGAGCCGAACTCGGCGAGGGTGGCGTTCTCGCCGCGCCACAGGTCGCGCACGGTGTCCCGGTACATGCCGTTCCACTCCGTCCACAGTGGCGGGAAGTTGCCGACCTGGTAGCCGCCCTCGCCGAGGTCCCAGGGCTCGGCGATCAGCTTGGCCTGGGAGACCACCGGGTCCTGCTGGACCAGGTCGAAGAAGGAGGAGAGCCGGTCCACCTCGTGGAACTGCCGGGCGAGGGTGGCGGCTAGGTCGAATCTGAAGCCGTCCACGTGCATCTCGGTGACCCAGTAGCGCAGCGAGTCCATGATCAGCTGGAGCACGTGCGGGCTGCGCATCAGCAGGCTGTTGCCGGTGCCGGTGGTGTCCTCGTAGAAGCGCTGGTCCTGGGCGAGGCGGTAGTAGGAGACGTTGTCCAGGCCGCGCAGCGAGAGCGTCGGGCCGAGGTGGTTGCCCTCGGCGGTGTGGTTGTAGACGACGTCCAGGATCACCTCGATGCCGGCCGCGTGCAGGGCCTTGACCATCGACTTGAACTCCTGCACCTGCTGGCCGCGGTCGCCGGTGGAGGAGTAGGAGGAGTGCGGGGCAAAGAAGCCGATCGTGTTGTAGCCCCAGTAGTTGGCCAGGCCGAGGTCGCGCAGCCGGTGGTCGCGGACGAACTGGTGCACCGGCATCAGCTCGATGGCGGTGACGCCGAGCTTGGCCAGGTGCTCGATCACCGCCGGGTGGGCCAGGCCCGCGTAGGTGCCGCGGATCTCCTCGGGGATGCCCGGGTGCAGCCGGGTGAGGCCCTTGACGTGGGCCTCGTAGATGACGGTGCGGTGGTAGTCGGTGCGCGGCGGGCGGTCGGTGCCCCAGTCGAAGTACGGGTTGATCACCACCGAGTGCATGGTGTGCGGGGCGGAGTCGAGGTCGTTGCGGCGCTCGGGGGCGCCGAAGTGGTAGCCGTAGACCGACTCGTCCCAGTCGATGTGCCCGCTCATCGCCTTGGCGTACGGGTCCAGGAGCAGCTTGGCGCTGTTGTGCCGCTGGCCCAGGCCCGGGTTGTACGGGCCGTGCACGCGGAAGCCGTACCGCTGGCCGGGCTGGACGCCCGGGAGGTAGGCGTGCCGGACGAAGGCGTCCGTCTCGCGCAGTTCGACGGCGGTCTCGGAGCCGTCCTCGCCGAGCAGGCACAGCTCGATGCGGTCGGCGCTCTCGGAGAACACCGCGAAGTTGGTGCCGGCCCCGTCGTAGGTGGCGCCGAGCGGGTAGGGCGTACCGGGCCAGACCTGCATGGCTCCTCAACTTCCTTGCTGCAAACCGAAACTGACGTGTGGTCCGACGATAAGTCCGGCGCGGCCGGGCAGGTGCCGCGCTCGCGCGCCGTGACGCACGGCACAGCGCATACTTCCCGAGCCCTCCCCCGGCGGCCGGGAGAACCGGCCCGGGTTGGTCCGAACGAGTGGCCGACGGGTATTCCTGTGAAGATCGGGGCCCCTGGTGCGGGCGGGTACTGCCCCTGGCGCAGGCGAGGGTGCGGGCGGGGTGCGGGCGGGTGCGGGCACGGGCTCGGGCGGGAGTCGACCGGCGGGCCCGCCGGAGCCGTCGACCATCCGGCTGCGGGCCGCTCTCGGCGGGCAGTACCCTTGATCGTCCGGCCGCCCCGGCCGACCGGTGCTTGTCAACGGCCCGTCAACGGTCCCCGCGCCCGCGGGGGTCAGCCGCAGATGAGGTGGCGCATGGTGTTCCCTGCTGGCGGCCTTGGTTCCGGGCCCGACGGCCCCCACCGGGGCGCGACCCGCAGCGAGGCGCCCACGGTCGTCATGCGCCCCACCCTGACCGGCCGCACCCTGGTCCCCGCCCAGAGCGGGCCGGTGGAGATACCCGCACTGGCCTGGTCCGCCGGCGAATGGGAGGAGTCCTACCAGCGGGTACGGATCTCCGGACGCGCCTACGTCTGGCTCAACCTGGTCGAACAGCGGCTGCGCTCCCTGGTGGACGAGGTGCTGCACCCCATCTACGCCCCCGCCCACGGTGAGGACTGGGTCACCGCCGCCGCCGGACCGGCCGGCGAGGAATGGGCCCACCGCGCCGGGGCCGTCCGCGAGGTCAGCCGCCGCAAGGGCTACCTGCTCGACCCGGCCGACGACGACCCGCTGGTCTTCCTCACCCTGCCCCAGCTGCGCGAGCTGATGGTCCAGCACTGGCCCTGCTTCGAGCCGTACCTGGCCGACCGGCGCGAGATCGAACTCGCCCTGGACGAACTGGAGGTCGCCCGGCACGTGGTCTCCCGCAACCGGGTGCTCACCCAGACCGTCCTCGCCCAGACCGAACGGGCCGCCGCCCGGCTGCTCGCCGTCCTGGACGGCGGCGCGGGCGGCGTGCCCGCCGACGTGGTGGAGTCCCTGGTCGCCGGCCGGTACGCGGACGTCGTCGCGGTGCACGCCGACCGCGTCCGGCTCCAGCGCGACCTGCCCGTCGAGGACCTGCTGGACGGCGCCCGGCGGCTCGACGCGCTCGGCATCGGCCTCGGCATGCTCTGCCAGAACTACACCGGCAAGCGCCTGGTGCGCCTGGCCGGCGAAGGCTGCCGGGTACGGCTGCTCTTCCTCAACCCGGCGAGCAGCGCGGTGCGCCGACGCGAACGCGAACTGGGCCTCGGAAGAGGCGAGTTGTCCCGCTCCATCGAGATGAACATCATGCACGTGCGCCGGGTCAGGGCCCGGCTGCGGGACCAGGGCGGCTTCGAGATCCGGGTCTTCGACGAGACCCCGCGCTTCACCGCCTACCTGGTCGAAGGCCCCCGCACCACCGGCCAGGCCGGCGGGCGCCGGCAGAGCCGCGACCTCGGCGTCATCCAGCCCTACCTGCGCCGCGCCCGCGGCATGGAGTCCCCGGCACTGGTGCTGCGCGGCGGCGCCGGCCAGCAGCCCGGCGGCACCGAGCCCGGGCTGCTGGAGGTCTACCGCGAGGAGTTCGAAGGGCTCTGGGGGGACTCCCGGTCCGTCTCCTGACGCCCGCATGCCGAGAAAGTCCGTGGTCGCGGGATGACCGGACTGCCAGACTGCGGGCCGTGAACAGCCTCCCCGCCTGGACCCTGGTACCCGCCGCGTCCGCCGACCTCGACCTCGTCACCGACCTCAAGGAACAGGTCATGCGCGCCGACCTGGAACGCCTCGGCCGCTGGGACCCGGACCGCTCCCGCCGCCGCGTCCGCGACTCCTTCTCCACCCGGTGGACGTCCGTGCTGCTGGTCGAGGGCGTCTTCGCCGGTTCCGTCACCGTCCGCCCCGACGAGCGGGGCGGACGCCACCTGGAGCTGTTCTACCTGGCCCCGCACCTCCAGGGCCGCGGCCTCGGCACCGCCGTCCTGCGCCGCCTCCTCGCCGAGGCCGACGCCGCCGGAGAAGCGGTGCGCCTCGTCGTCCTGCGCGGCAGCGCCGCCCAGCACCTCTACGAGCGGCACGGCTTCACCGTCGTCCACGAGGACCCCGTCGACGTCCACATGCACCGCCCGGCACCCGAGCCCGCCTTCGCCGCCACCCCGGAGCCGGCCCGAACCCGCGCGGGGCTCGACGTCGACGTCCACACCGAGGACCGCCGCCTGGTGCGGTAACGATTCCGCCCCGCCTCCGTCCCGGTCACGACAGGTTCCCGGGCCCGTCGTCGAGAGCTCAAGCGGCTTGCGGACCACCTGACTTCGCGCCGGCCCGCGGACCGGCGGGCCCTATGCCCGTCCGCCCGGGGAACCCTGGGGAACTCCCTGATTCCGGCCCGGCAGGTGGGGGCGGGGCCGGGCCCGTGGGTCGGATTGTCGGTGGGGCGGGTGATGATAGGGGCTGTTTCGAGAGGCAGGACGGAAGGACACACCTGATGAGCTGGTGGCAGCAGCCACTGGTCGGCTTCGACCTGGAGACCACGGGCACCGACCCGGCCGTGGACCGCATCGTCACGGCCGCGCTCGTGGACACCGTCGGGGCCGCCCGGGTGGGCGCCGCGCACTGGCTGCTCGATCCCGGGGTGCCGATACCCGCCGAGGCGGAGGCGATCCACGGGATCGGGGACGCGGTGGCGCGGAGCAAGGGGCGGCCGGCGAAGGAGGCGGTGGAGGAGATAGCCGCCGCGCTGTGCGGGCGGATAGCCGACGGCCGGCCGGTGGTGGCGTTCAACGCGCCGTTCGACCTGTCGCTGCTCGACGCCGAGCTGAGCCGGCACGGGCTGGCCACGCTCGCGGAGCGCCTGGGCGGGCCGGTCGGGCCGGTGCTGGACGCACTGGTGATCGACCGGGCCGTGGACAAGTACCGCAAGGGCTCGCGCACCCTGCAGCGGGTCTGCGAGGTGTACGGGGTGGAGCTGACGGACGCGCACGAGGCCGGCAGCGACGCGCTGGCCGCCGTCCGGGTCGCCGTCGCCCTGGCCGGGCGCTACCCGGCCGAGGTGGGCGCGGTGGCACCGGCCGAACTGCACCGGCGGCAGATCGGCTGGTACCGGGACTGGGCGGAGAGCCTGCAGGCCTGGCTGCGCCGCGACAAGGACCCGCAGGCAGTGGTCGACCCGCGCTGGCCCGCCCGGTAGCCGGTCGCTGACACACTGCCCGGATGACCGTACGCCTCGCCCGCCCCGCAGACCTGCCCGGCTTCCTCGCCCTCGCCGCCGAGGTCGAGCACTGGTTCGGCCCGATGGTCGCCGAGCCGGGCTTCCACCGTGCGGTGCTCAGGAGCATCGAGCGGGGCCGGGCCACCGTGGCCGAGGACGGGGAGGGGCGCGGGCTGCTCGGCGGCCTGCTGTTCGGCCGGGCCCCGGGGGAGGGGCAGCCGCCGCGGCACCACCTGCACTGGCTCGTCGTCACCGGGCGCGCCCGGGGAGCCGGCGTCGGCCGGGCGCTGGTCGCGGACGCGCTGCGCCGCCACGGTGTCCGGGCCCCGGCCACCGTCGAGGTGGTGACCTTCGGGCTCGACCACCCCGGCGCGGTGACGAGCGGCGCCCGGGTGTTCTACGAGCGGCTGGGCTTCACCCCGGCCGAGGCCGCCGACCCGGGCCCGGAGGGCGGCTCCCGGCAGGTCTACCGGCTCGACCTGACCTGACCTGACCTGACCTGATCTGACCTGGCCCGGCGGGCGGCGGTGTCACCGCAGGTCAGGCGACGGCGGCGTCGAGTTCGGCGGGGCTGGGCCCGCGGTCGGTCCCGCAGCCGGCCTCAGGGCTGCCCGTCAACTGCCCTACTGTGCAGGGAAGTCGAAGGTGTACCCCTGGGCGACCAGCCAGGGCAGCAGCTGCTTGAGTGCGGCCACGGTCTGGCTGCGGTCGCCGCCGCCGTCGTGCATGAGGATCACCCCGCCGGGCTTGAGCTGCTTCTGCACGGTGGAGACGATGGCCGGCACGCCGGGGCGGGACCAGTCGCGCGGGTCGACGGACCAGCCGAGCGAGCCCATGCCGAGGCTCGCGGTGACCTGCTCGTTGTCGGCGTTGAAGCCGCCGCCGGGAGCCCGGAACCAGTCGACCCGGGTGCCGGGGCCGCCGGCCTGGACGATCATGTCCCGGGCGGCGGTGATCTCGTACACCGCCTTGTCGTGCGGGAGCTTCGCGAACGGCTGCGGGTGGTGGACGCTGTGGTCGCAGAGCCGGTGCCCGGCGGCCAGGACGCGCTTGACCGCGGCCGGGTTGGCGGCGGCGTTCTGGCCGATCTCGCAGAAGGTGGCCTTGGCGTGGTACTGGGCGAGCAGGTCGAGGATCTGGCCGGTCGCGGGGCCGGGGCCGTCGTCGAAGGTGAGCGCGACGGTCCGGCCACCGGAGGCGGTGGAGCCGATCACGGTGCCCGCCCCGGGGTGCGGGGGCGGCGCCGCGGGCGAGGAAGCCGCGGCGGGGGAGCCCGGGACGGGAGTGGTGGTCGGCACGGCGGGGGAGGACGGCGCCGCGGAGGAGGACGGCGTCGGGCCCGCGGGCGTACGCGGCGTCGCGGGCGCGGCGGGGACGCTCGGAGCGGAGGAGCCGGGCGAGCCGGAGGATCCGGACGAGGAGACCGGGGGCAGACCGTCGGAGCCGGGTGTCGGCGCGATGGTGCTCGCGGCCGTCCCGTCCGGCTGCCCGGCGACCGGCGGCTGCGCGGTGGTGCTCGGCGCCGGCGACTGCAGGGCCCCGCTGGCGGTCCCGCAGGCGGCCAGTCCCAGGACGGCGGCCACGGCGGCGCAGCCCGCGATCAGCCGACGCCGGGAGCGGGACGGGCGGTTCGGGGCGCAGGGGCGGCGGGCGGTCCGGTGCATGGCGGCGGCTCCTGAGGTACGAGTACGGTGCCGATCCCTCGGGTCAGGATGACTGTCCGATAGGACGCCGAGCGTACGTGTCCCGGTTGCGCGCCGGACCGGCCTGCGCCGGGAGTCTTCTCACACCCGCCCCGGCTGGCGTCCGCCCGCCGCTCGCGGTACCGGACCGCCACCGAGGCGGCGGCCCGGCCTCAGAACGGGTACCAGCGCACCCCGGTGGCCCCGTCCCGCAGCGAGTCGACCCGGCGCCGGAACTCGGCCAGGGCGGCCGGGTTGCTCGCCGCCTGCTGGGCGACCCAGGAGGCGCTGGCGGTCTCCCGGGCCCCGCGCAGCACCGCGAAGCCGGGCCACTCGCGCACGTCCCAGCCGTACGCCGCGGTGAAGGCGTCGTACTCCTCGGCGGGCACCCCGTAGCGGTCGTGGGCGAGGGCGAGGACCACCAGGTCGTGTTCGCGCAGGTCGTCGGCGACGAATTCGAGGTCGAGCAGGACCGGTCCGTCCGGTCCGACGTGGACGTTGCGCGGCAGCGCATCGCCGTGGATCACGCCGGGGTGCAGCCGGGGGACGAGGTCGGGCAGGGCGGCCTCGAAGGCGGCGCGGCGGTGGCGCAAGAAAGCGACGTCCTCGGGGTCGACGTGGCCCTCGGCGGAGGCCAGCCAGCGTTCGACCGGGGCCAGCAGGTCGCGCCGGCCGAGCGGGACGGGCGGCACCGGCAGCCGGTGCAGGGCGTGCAGCAGCGGGGCGAGGTCGACCGGGCGGGCCGGGCGGACGGCGGGGGCGAGCCGGTGCCAGAAGGTGACGGGGTGCCCGTCGGCGAGCTGCGGCTCGGGCGCGACCGCGTCGTACGGGCGCACCACCGGGACGCCCTGCCCGGCCAGCCAGTGGGCGACGGTCAGTTCGCGGTGGGCCCGGTCGTGCAGTTCGGGGCCGCGGCCGACCTTGGCGACCACGGCCGGGTCGCCGAGGTCGAAGACGGCGTTCTCGCCGAGCGCGAGCAGCCGGGCGTCGCCGGGGCCGGGCAGCCCGGCGGACTCGCAGGCGCGGGCCAGCAGCAGCCGGGCGCGGCCCTCGTCGAAGGGGATCATGACGGGGCTCCGTTCCGCCGTGGTTCGGCCGGGGGTCCCCGGACGGTGATCATCATGACGCACGGGCGCCGGATCGTGCGGGCAGGCCGCCCCGGGCCCCGTCTCGGGGGCGGGGTGGGGTTTTCCCGGGCGCCCGACCCCGAGAACTCCTCCTCAGGGGTAGGGGACGAACCTCCACCCTGAGGGGGAGATGACTCCACCCGGAGCACGAGGTCAACGGGTGCGCGCTCGGGAGAAACTGGGTCGGGGCCGTTCGGGGGCGGCCTCGTACGGGGGTTGGATTACGGGGGCTCCTTGCCGGGCGGCAAGCAAGTACTCGTAGGATGATGCCCAAACCTACTTACCTGCCGACCGGCAAGGGTGTGCCTCCAGGCACTCCCGGCCGGTCCTGCCGTCGCCCAGCGTCCCGTCCCCCAAGGGCTGCGGTGAACCATGCCCAGGAGGCATCGAGCATGTTCCACCGACTAGGACACTTCGTCGTTCGTCGCGCGTGGTGGGTGATCATCGCGTGGGTGGTCGCGATGATCGCCATCGTCGGGTCGGCCTCGAAGGTCACCTCGCAGACGGACGAGTCCGCATTCCTGCCCAAGCACTACGAATCGATCCAGGCGGCGCAGCTCCAGGAGCAGGCCTTCCCGTCGAGCTTCACCCCGTCCGCGCTGCTGCTCTTCGAGCGCAACGACGGCCAGGCGCTGAACGACGCCGACCAGGCCACGATGGACAAGGTCGTCAAGGGCCTCACCGACGCGAACATCCCCGCCGTCGAGAAGATCCTGCCGGTCGACCCCAAGGCCTCGAAGTCCAAGGACGGCAAGTACGCGCTGTCCATGGTCGCCATCGACAAGACCAAGATGCAGAGCGAGGAGTTCACCGACGCGGCCAAGAAGCTGCGCAGTGAGGGCGCCAAGCTCGCCGACGGCTCGGGGGTGAAGTTCCAGGTCGGCGGCCAGGCCGCCAGCAGCCTGGACCAGAAGGACTCCTCCGGTGCCACCGACATGATCGTGATGCTCGGCAGCCTGCTGCTCGTCATCCTGATCGTCGGCATCATCTTCCGCAGCATCCTGGCCGGCCTACTGCCCGTCCTGCTCTCGCTGGTCATCGCGATGCCGGTGGCCAACGGCCTGATCGCCGACGCGATCGACATCTTCAACCTGAAGTCCTCCCCGATGACCTCCGCGATCCTGATCATCGTGGTCCTCGGCGTCGGCACGGACTACTTCCTCTTCCTCGCCTTCCGCTACCGCGAGCGGCTGCGCCTGGGCGAGGACCGCAAGACGGCCGTGGCGAACGCCGTCGGCCGGGTCGGCGAGGCGATCGCCTCCGCCGCCGGTGCCGTCGCCGTCGCCTTCGCCGTGCTGATCCTCTCCAGCCTGGGCATGTTCACCGCGCTGGGCCCGGCGCTGGCCATCGCCGTCATCGCGACCGCGCTGGTCTCGCTGACCCTGGCTCCGGCCGTGCTCGCCGTCATCCCGTCCAAGGGCGTGTTCTGGCCCGGCAAGAAGTGGATGGAGGAGCCGAAGAACGCCCGCTTCGCCGCGTTCGGCCGGATGACCGGCAAGAAGCCCGGCCTGGTCGCCCTGGTCTCCGGCGGCATCCTGGTGGTGCTGGCCCTGGCCGGCATCAACTACAACGGCACCTACGACCTGGCGGGCAGCTCGATGCCCAAGACCAAGGAGTCGATGGTCGTCCAGGACAAGCTGATGACCGCGTTCTCGGCCGGTGCCACCGACCCGAGCCACGTCTACCTGACCAGCACCAACGGCGCCAAGCTCAGCGACTCCGCGATCAAGGAGTTCGCCGACAAGCTCCAGGGCGTCCCAGGGGTGGCCAGCGTGGTCGCGCCGAGCGCCGAGCGGAAGACGGTCAACGCCGACGGCACCACCGGTGACTTCACCGTGATGCTCAACGACGCGCCGGCCTCCAACAAGGCCATCGACACCATCGAGAAGGTCCGCGACACCGCCCACGCCTCGGCCCCGGCCGACAGCAAGGCCCTGGTCGGCGGCATCACCTCGGTGTACAAGGACATCAACACCGCGATGGTGCACGACTACACGCTGGTCTTCCCGATCGCGGCCGTGATCATCATGCTCATCCTGGGCCTGCAGCTGCGCAGCGTCGTCGCCCCGTGGTACCTGATGGCCTCGGTCGGCCTCGGCTTCGGCGGCACCCTCGGTGCCACCACCCTGCTGTTCCAGAACATCAAGGGCGAGCAGGGCCTGATGTTCATGCTGCCGATCTTCATCTACCTCTTCGTGGTGGCGATCGGCACGGACTACAACATCCTGATCATCGCCCGCCTCCGCGAGGAGGCCCGCGAGGGCCGCAACCCGCGCGAGGCGGCCAGCGAGGCCATCAAGCACGGCGGCCCGACCGTCGCCGCGGCCGGCTTCATCCTGGCGGCGTCGTTCGCGACCTTCATGCTCGCGGGCAACGTGCTCTTCATGGAGCTCGGCTTCTCGCTGGCCTTCGGCATCGTGCTGGCGGCCTTCGTGATGGCGATGTTCTTCACCCCGGCCCTGACCGCGCTGCTCGGCCACCGCGCCTGGTGGCCCGGCCACGCCGACGCCCCCGGCCACGGCGCGGGCCCGGCGCCGCTGGCGGACGCGCACGGGGTGCCGGAGCCGGCCGGCCGACGCTGACGGACCGCTCCCCAGGGCAGGCGGCGTCCCGCTTCGGCGGGCCGCCGCCTGCCCCTTTCCCAGGGGCGCCAAACGTGATCTGTTCAGCGTAAAAACCCCGGTCGCCCGGGGTGTCGGCGTGCTACAGTCGACTCAGTTGCAGTTTTGGTTCCCATGAACGTGTATGTGCGCCTGCTGGTTCCAACCAACAGGCGCATTTGTTTTGTCCGGTGTTTCAGTCTCCGGATGGGGATCGCGGCTACTTGGGGATTCACGAGGTGTGGATCCCTGATGCCCCAGTTTTAGAGGAGACGGTTATGGCTACCGGCACCGTGAAGTGGTTCAACAGCGAAAAGGGCTTCGGCTTCATCGAGCAGGATGGTGGCGGCGCCGACGTGTTCGCCCACTACTCGAACATCCAGGCTCAGGGCTTCCGTGAGCTGTTCGAGGGTCAGAAGGTCGAGTTCGACGTCACCCAGGGCCAGAAGGGCCCGCAGGCCGAGAACATCCAGATCATCGGCTGACGTCAGCCTCCACGCTGACTCGCGATCATCGCGAGGCGGGGGCCCGCACCGCACGGTGCGGGCCCCCGCTCATGCCGCCGTACGGCCGGGGCGGCGAACTTCCTTCCGACGGCCGACCAGTCCGCGACGCGGGCTGCCGACCGACGCATGGAGATCCCGTGACCACCCCTGCCCGTACGCCGCGCGACCGCGGCCCCCGCAGCACCGACCAGACCCGCCGCGCCGCGGGCGGCGGCGGCCCGCGCAAGCCGCGCAACCGCGCCGGCACCCCCAAGCAGGCCCGCACCACCGTGCCCGAGGCCGCCGACTTCACCGTCGTCCAGGCCAGCCCCTCGCGGCCCCCGGCGGCCACCTTCGCCGAGCTGGATCTCCCCAAGGGGATCCTCTCCGCGCTCGGCCGCCAGGGCGTCACCGAGCCGTTCCCGATCCAGGGCGCCACGCTGCCCGACTCGATCGCCGGGCGCGACGTGCTCGGCCGCGGCCGTACCGGCTCGGGCAAGACCCTGGCCTTCGGCCTGCCGCTGCTCGCCCGCACCGCCGGACAGCGCGCCGTGGCCCGGTACCCCCTGGCGCTCGTCCTGGTGCCCACCCGCGAGCTGGCCCAGCAGGTCACCGAGGCGCTGACCCCGTACGCCACCGCCGTCAACCTGCGGATCACCACCGTCGTCGGCGGCATGTCGATCAACAAGCAGGCCAACGCCGTCCGCCGCGGCACCGAGGTCCTGGTCGCCACCCCGGGCCGGCTGGACGACCTGATCGGGCGCGGCGACGTCAACCTCTCCGATGTGGCGATCACCGTCCTGGACGAGGCCGACCAGATGGCCGACATGGGCTTCCTGCCGCAGGTCACCAAGCTGCTGGAGCAGGTCGCCGAGGGCGGGCAGCGGATGCTGTTCTCCGCCACCCTGGACCGCAACGTCGACCGGCTGGTCAAGCGCTTCCTGAACGACCCGGTGATTCACTCGGTCGACCCGTCGGCCGGCGCGGTCACCACCATGGACCACCACGTCCTCCAGCTCGAACCGGCCGACAAGGCCTCCGCCACCGCGCACATCGCCTCCCGCGACGGCCGCGTGATCATGTTCGTGCACACCAAGCACGGCGCCGACCGGCTCGCCAAGCAGCTGCTCGCCAACGGCGTGAAGGCCGCCGCCCTGCACGGCGGCAAGTCCCAGCCGCAGCGCAACCGGGTCCTCGACCAGTTCCGCGAGGGCCACGTCAGCGCGCTGATCGCCACCAACGTCGCCGCGCGCGGCATCCACATCGACGGCCTGGACCTCGTCGTCAACGTCGACCCGCCCGTCGACCACAAGGACTACCTGCACCGCGGCGGGCGCACCGCCCGGGCCGGCGAGTCCGGCACGGTCGTCACCCTCGTGCTGCCCGAGCAGCGCCGCGAGGTCAGCCGGCTGATGACGGTGGCCGGCATCCGCCCGACCACCACCAAGATCCGCCCCGGCGACGCCGACCTGGCCCGGATCACCGGCGCCCGCACGCCGAGCGGCGTCCCGGTCACCCTGGCCGTACCGGTGGCCCAGACGGCCGCCGCGGCGGGTACGGGCGCTTCGGCCGGCTCGGGCGGTTCGGCGGAGGACAAGCAGGGCGGGCGCGGGGGCGCCAAGGCCGGCGGCCCGCGCCGCCGCTCCGGCAAGCGCTCCGGGCTGCCCACCGACGTCGACATGAACGGCAACCCGCGCCGCCCCCGCCCCAAGCAGCGGATGGGCGGTGCCGCCCAGGGCGAGCGCCCGCAGGCGGCCGGCTTCATCGGCCGTTCCTCCGGCCGCGCCAAGCCCGGCAGCGGCTCCAAGTCCGGCGGCAACTACGGGACCGGCCGCCAGCGCCGCTCCTTCGACTGACGGATCCGTACCTGCGGGCAGGCGCCCCGGGCCCCCTCACCGAGAGGGGCCCGGGGCGCCTGCCGTCTCAGACCACGGCTGCCGTAGCAGCGGCAGCAGCCGGGGCCGGGGCCAGGCGGCGCAGCCGGTCCTCCGTCTCCGCGTCGCGCGGCGACATCACGATCAGCTGAAGCCCCTCGGCGGCCAGCAGCACGTGCTGGTCGATCCGCAGCACCCCCACCACCTCGTGGCGGATCAGCTTCTCCGCCCCCGAACGCTCCGCCACCTGGTGCTCGTCCAGCCAGCGGTCCGCCTCCGGGTACTCGCCGCGCACCTGCCGGATCATCCGGGCCAGCCGGCGCCCCACCGCCGTCGCCTCCCCGCCGCGCTCCGCGTAGGCCGAGCGCAACTGCGCCAGGAAGCGGCGGGCGTGCTCCTCCCAGTGCTCGACCCGGGCCCGGTGCACCGGGTTGCCGAACACCACCCACGCCAGGTTGCACTCCTGCGGCGGCCGGCCGGTCAGGCCGAACAGCGCGTCCGCGCCCGGATTCCAGGCGCGGATGTCCCAGTTGGCGTCCATCACGAACGACGGCGCCGGCCACTGCGCGTGCATCAGCCGCAGCAGCGGCGGCGGGACGTCCCCCGGCGCGGCCACCTCGCCGTCCTGCGGGTGGCTGCCCGCCAGCCGGAACAGGTACGCCGTCTCCGCGCGGTCCAGCCGCAGCGTCCGGGCCAGGCTCGCCAGCACCTCCGGGGACGGGTGGATGTCCCGCCCCTGCTCCAGCCACGTGTACCAGGTCACCCCCACCCCGGCGAGCAGCGCCAGCTCCTCCCGCCGCAGCCCCGGTGTACGCCGCCGCACCCCCGGGGCCAGCCCCACGTCCTGCGGCGTCAGCCGCGCCCGGCGGCTGCGCAGGAAACTCGACAGCGCCGTCCGGCGCTCCTGGGCGTCCTCAAGCTCGACCATCTCCCCCGTCCTCCCTGGTAGTCGAACTACCAGTATTCCCACGCACTGCCGCGGCCGGCCCGGCCGGGCGAGGCTTGACCACGTCAACGGACCGCACGTGCAGAGGAATTTCCGATGAGCAACCGTCAGCACCGTACTCTCCGCCGCACCCTGGTCGCGGCCGCATTCACCGCCCTGCTCGGCACGGCCGCGACCCTGCCCGCCGCGGCCGCCCCTGCCGACCGGCCTGCCCCGGCCGTCATCACCGGCCAAGCGCCCACCCTGGTGCCCGAGTCGGGCGTCTGGGACGCCACCCGCCACCGCTTCCTGCTCGGCTCGCTGCGGCACGGCACCGTCTCCGCCGTCGGCACCGACGGCAACGTCCGCACCCTGGTGGACGATCCCGGCACGCTGACCGAGATCGCCGGCCTGCGGATCGACCCGCTGCGCCACCGGGTCCTGGTCACCAACCTCGACAACGGCATCGGCGAGCGCAGCAGCGCGGCCACCCAGGGCAGGCTCGCCGGGATCGGCGCCTACGACCTGGACACCGGCCGCCGCCTCTTCTACACCGACCTCGCCGCCGTCGCCGCCGACGGCGGGAACCACCTCGCCAACGACATCGCGCTCGGCCCCGACGGCACCGCGTACGTCACCGACTCCTTCGCCCCGGTCGTCTACCGGGTCGCCCCCGACGGCACCGGCTCCGTCCTGCTGCGCGACCAGCGCCTGGCCGCCGACTCCGGCTCGTACGGCCTCAACGGGATCGTCCACCGGGACGGCCGGCTGGTCATCGGCAAGTGGGACGACGGCACGCTGTGGCAGGTGCCGCTCCGCAACCCGGCCGCCGTGCGGCGCGTCGAGGTGGCCGGCGGCGCCTCCCTGCTGCACCTGGACGGCCTGCTCGGCCGCCCGGACGGGTCCATCGCGGGCATCACCAACGCCCTCTTCGGGGCCGGCCGCGACGCCGCGGTCGAACTGCGCTCCGACGACCACTGGCGCACCGCCCGCATCGCCGCCGTCCACCCCTCCGCCGACGCCACCCCCACCGCCCCCGTCGCCGGCCCGGGCGGCAGCCTCTACCAGCTCTCCGGCGGCCTCGCCGGTGCCGCCTCGGGCCACCCGACGGACACCTTCACCCTGCGTCGGATCTGAGCGGCCGCCTCGCTTCGACGGCGCGCACGGTCCCGGCCGCGCGCGCCGCCGGCGCTGCCGCGCGCCGTCACTCGCTGATCGCCGCAGCGGCTGCGCGGTACCAGCAGCACCGGAAGGAGGAGCGTGCAGTCCGGGTCGACTTGCACGTCGAGCGGGCGCGGCACTGGCCAGCCGTCGAAGACGCCGAGCGCGCCCACCGGGCGGGGAAGGAGGCTCCGTGACTGCTGGTCCGGTTTGCTTCTGGAGAGTTCAGGCAGTCAGGGCCGGGACGGTCTGCACCGCCTGGCGGGCCTCGTCGTAGCGCTCCAGCAGGAGGGTGGCCAGCTCGGGGGCGGGGCCGAGCGTGTCGGCCAGGACGTCCGCCCCGGCTGCGGCGGCCGTGATGCGGTCCGGCAGGAGGCCCGGGGCGAGCAGGTAGGGGGAGACGGCGGTGCGCTCGGCTCCCGCGGTGCGCAGGGCCGCGAGGGCGTCGGGGACGCGGGGGCCGGTGGCGGAGGCGTAGGCGACCTCGACGGCGGCCCAGCCGCGGGTGCGGCGCCACTCGGCGGCCACCGCGCGGGTCGCGGCGTCGGCGGCCGGGTCGGAGGAACCGGCGGCGGCGAGCACGACACCCGTACGGGCGCGGACGGCGGGCGAGGTGACGTCCAGGCCGGCCTCGGCGAGCCGGCGGTCCAGGGCGGCGAGCAGCAGCGGGGACGGCCCCAGCACCTCCGCCACCGGCAGTCGGGAGCCGGCGGCGCGCAGGGCGGCGGGGATGTCGTGCTTGGCGTGGAACGCCCGGTTGAGCAGCAGCGGTACGGCCACCGCGTCCCCGGCGTCCGCCAGCCGTCCCGCCACCTGCGGGATCCGCGGGGCGCAGTGGTCCAGGTAGGCGGTGGCGACCTCGGTGCCGGGCCGCTGGGCCCGCACCTCCTCGACGAGGGCGGCCACGGTCGCGGCGTGGCGCGGGTCGCGGCTGCCGTGGGCGATGAGGAGGAGGGCGGGCATCAGCGGCGCCTCACTTGCCGGTGGCCAGCAGGCCGCGGTTGCGCAGCACCCGGCGCTCGACCGGGGTGAACACCAGCAGCTCGATGGCGATGCCGACGAACAGGATCAGGATGATGCCGAGCAGGACCCCGGACATGTCGGAGAACTCGCGCTGGTCCTCCAGGAAGCGGCCCAGGCCCCGGCCGAGGTCGGGGGAGGAGGCGACCAGTTCGGCGGCCATCAGCGAGCGCCAGGAGAACGCCCAGCCCTGCTTGAGGCCGGCGAGGTAGCCGGGCAGGGCGGCCGGGATCAGGACGTGCCGGGCGCCGTTCAGGCCGGTGGCGCCGATCGTGCGGCCGGCGCGCAGGAACAGCGGCGGCACCTGGTCGATGCCGGCCACCAGGCCGTTGGCGATCGACGGGACGGCGCCGAGCAGGATCACCGCGTACATCATCGAGTCGTTGATGCCGAGCCAGATCACCGCGGCCGGCACCCAGGCGACCGAGGGCAGCGACTGCAGGCCCTGCAGGACCGGCCCGATCGCTGCGCGCACCGGCTTGATCCGGGCGACGACCAGGCCGACGGGGGTGCCGATCACGACGGCGAGCAGGAAGCCGGACAGGCCGCGCCAGACGCTGGTCCAGATGATCGAGAACAGCGTGCCCTGGTACCAGAGGTCCTGGGCGGAGTGCCAGACGTCCGCGGGGCTGGGCAGCTTGTACGAGGAGGTGAGGTGCAGGCTGTAGGCGCCCTGCCAGAGCGCGAGCACCACGAGCACGCCGAGCAGCGGCGGCAGCGCCTTCTTCCGCAGCGCCTCGCCGAGGCTGCCGCGCTGGGCGGTGACGGCGTCGAGGGCGTCCAGGCCGGCGCCGACGTCGGCGGTGTCGCGGGCGGCGGTGTCGCCGGCGGGCTTGGTCAGCGTGCTGCCGGTGCCGGTGCTGGTCAGCGTGGTGTCAGTGCTGGACATGGCGACGGATCTCCCCACGCAGTTCTTCGGTGATCTCGATGGACAGGTCCGCCACGCCCGCGGACTCGATGCGGCGCGGCTGCGGCAGGTCGATCCGCCACTCGCGGGCGACCCGGCCGGGGCGGGAGGAGAGCAGGACGACGCGCTGGGCCAGGCGCACCGCCTCGCGCACGTTGTGGGTGACGAACAGGACGGACAGCTGCCGTTCGGCCCAGATCCGGGTGATCTCGTCGTGCAGGACGTCCCGGGTGATGGCGTCGAGCGCGGCGAACGGCTCGTCCATCAGCAGCACCTTGCTGCCCTGGGCGAGGGCGCGGGCCGTCGCGACGCGCTGGCGCATGCCGCCGGACAGCTCGTGCACCCGCTTGCCGTACGCGCCGTCCAGCCGGACGAGTTCGAGCAGCCGTTCGGCTTCGGCGCGGCGCTGCGGGCGGGGCAGACCGGCCAGCTTGAGGGCGAGTTCGATGTTCTTGCCGGCGGTGAGCCAGGGGAAGAGCGCGTGGTCCTGGAACATCAGCGCGGGGCGGCCGCCGGGGACCTCGATGCTGCCGGCGGTGGGCTTGTCGAGGCCGGCGACCAGGTTGAGCAGGGTGGACTTGCCGCAGCCCGAGGCGCCGAGCAGGGTGACGAACTCGCCGGGCGCGACGTCGAGGGTGATGTCGTCCAGGACGTGGGTCCGGGCGCCGGGGCGGCCGAAGGACTTGTGCACGTGCGAGATCCGGACGGCGGGGGCACCGTCGTGGGCGTCGACGCCGGTGGCGTGCGCCGAGGTGGTCAGTGCCGAGGACATCCGGGCACCTCCTGCGTGAGTGGTCTGGCAAGACTGGCGAGGGCTGCGAAGCGGAGCCGGGGCCCGGCCCCCACCCGTCCCGGTGGGCATCGATCGGGGATCGACCGGGAGGGCGGGGGCCGGACCGCGGAGTCAGGGACGAACGACCCGTCCGGGGGCGCTACTTGGCGCCGAGCCCGGCGTCCGGCACGGCGGCCTGGCCCTGGGCGGCGAGGACCTTGTTCAGCAGGGTGAGGTCGTAGATGCCGTTCAGGTTGGGCTTCTTGAGGAGCCCGGCGGTGACGGCGTGGTCGGCCTCGGCCTGCAGGGTGTTCGCCAGCGGGTCGTCCAGGAACTCGATGTCGGCCCAGGCCGGGTCGAGGACGGCCGGCTCCAGCGCGTTGCCGGCCTCCTTCTTGATCGCCTCGTTGGCGTCGGCCTTGGCCTTGTCGGAGTTGGCCTTGATGAAGGCGTTGGTCTTCACCGAGCCGCGCAGCACGGCCTCCACCACGTCCGGGTGCTCCTTGAGGAACTTCTGCGAGACGATGATGTTGGTGATGACGAACTTCTTGTCCGGCCAGACGTCCTTCTCGTTGAGCAGGACCTTCGCGCCGAGCGTGACCAGCTTGGAGGCGGTGGGCTCGGGCACCCAGGCGCCGTCGATGGAGCCGGACTTGTAGGCGTCGGGGGTGACCTTGTTGTCGGTGCGCACCACCGAGACGTCGCCCGCGCCGGAGGCCGCGTCGACCTTGAAGCCCTTGCCCGCGAGGTAGTTGAGCAGCGCCACGTCCTGGGTGTTGCCCAGCTGCGGGGTGGCGATCTTCTTGCCCTTGAGGTCGTCCAGGGAGGAGATCTTGTCCGGGTTGACGACCAGCTTGACGCCGCCGGAGGCCGAACCGCCGATGATCTTCAGTGACTGGCCCTCGGACTTGGTGAAGCCGTTGATCGCCGGGGAGGGGCCGATCCAGCCGATGTCGATCGAGCCGGCGTTGAGCGCCTCGATCTCCGCCGGGCCCGCGTTGAAGACCTGGGTCTTGACCTGGGTGGCGCCCAACTCCTTCTGGAAGATGCCCTCCTGGAGGCCGACCAGCGGGGTGCCGTGGGTCAGGTTGGCGAAGTAGCCGACCTTCACGGTGTCCGCGGACAGCTTCGCACCGGAATCGGCCGCGCCGGCCGAGGCGTTGGCCTTGGTGTCGGAGGACTTGTCCGCCTTGGAGCCGTAGCTGCAGGCCGACAGCAGGGCGACGGCGGTCAGGCCGGCGGCGGCCACCGCAGCGGTGCGTCTGATCCGGCCGGCGTTGGGGCGGACACGGGTATGCGAGGGAGCCGGGTTCGGTGCCATGGTGGGAATCCTGTTCGCGGACGGACCGTCAGGAAGCGGTCTCGGGTGGACGGTTCTGGAAGTGGTGCGCGCGGCAGCGGAGTGCCGGGGCAAGCCGGGCGGCTGTGGGGGAAGACAGCCCGGTGACAGGGCGTTCTCAGCCCTGTCGGCCCGCACATCGGGTCAGGCCGCCCTGGCCGCTGCCGAGGACGCCGCTGCCGATGCGGCCGCCTTCCTTGTCCATGCCCGAGAACGCCTCGCTGGGCATCAGACCCAGTCCTCCTCTTCGGATGCGTCGGGTGCATCGGTGGTGCGTACGGTCTCGAAGGCCTCGCCCGCCATGCCGGCGGTGAGGGTGGTGCCGTCGGCCGGGTCGATCAGCAGGAACGAACCGGTGCGGCGGTTGGCGGAGTAGCCGTCGAGGGCCAGCGGCTCGGCGGTGCGCAGCTTCACGTGGCCGATGTCGTTGACGTTCAACCCCTCGGGGGCGGGGCGCCGTTCCAGCGTGTCGATGTCGATCCGGTAGGAGATCTCCTTGACGAGGGCGCGCACCGTACGGGTGGTGTGCTTGAGCAGCACCTTGTCCCCGGCGCGCAGCGGCCGCTCGTTGAGGTGGCTGACGGTGGCCTCGATGTCCTTGGTGGGCGCGGGAGTTGCGCCCGCGGCGAGCAGGTCGCCGCGGGAGATGTCGAGGTCGTCGGCGAGCCGGACGGTGACCGACTGCGGCGCCCAGGCGAGGTCGGTCTCCCGGCCGAGCGCGTCGATGCCGGCGACGGTGCTGGTGAGCCCGGAGGGCAGGACGGTGACCGGGTCGCCGACACGCAGCACGCCGGAGGCCAACTGGCCCGCGTAGCCGCGGTAGTCGGGGTGCTCCTCGGTCTGCGGGCGGATCACGTACTGGACCGGGAAGCGGGCCGGCTCGGCGCTCGGGTCACTGCCGACCGGCACCGTCTCCAGGTGCTCCAGCAGGGTCGGGCCGCCGTACCAGTCCATGTGCGCGGAGGGCTCGACCACGTTGTCCCCGGCGAGCGCCGAGATCGGCACGGCGAGGACGTCCTTGACGCCGAGCGAGGCGGCGTAGGCGGTGAACTCGGCGGCGATGGCGGCGAAGACGGGCTCCGCGTAGCCGACCAGGTCCATCTTGTTGACGGCCAGCACCACGTGCGGCACCCGCAGCAGCGCGGCGACGGCGGCGTGCCGGCGGGTCTGCTCGACCACGCCGTTGCGGGCGTCGACCAGCACGACGGCCAGCTCGGCGGTGGAGGCGCCGGTCACCATGTTGCGGGTGTACTGCACGTGCCCGGGGGTGTCGGCGAGGATGAACCGCCGCCGGGGGGTGGCGAAGTAGCGGTAGGCGACGTCGATGGTGATGCCCTGCTCGCGCTCGGCGCGCAGGCCGTCGGTGAGCAGCGCGAGGTCGGGCGCCTCCTGGCCGCGCTTGCGGGAGGCGTGCTCGACGGCCTCCAACTGGTCGGCGAGCACCGACTTGGAGTCGTGCAGCAGCCGGCCGACCAGGGTGGACTTGCCGTCGTCCACGGAGCCGGCGGTGGCGAAGCGCAGCAGGGAGGTGGCGGTGGTCTCGATGGTCGTGCTCATTAGAAGTACCCCTCGCGCTTGCGGTCTTCCATCGCGGCCTCGGACAGCTTGTCGTCGGCACGGGTGGCGCCGCGCTCGGTGAGGCGGCTGGCGGCGATCTCGGCGATCACGGCCTGGATGGTGGTGGCGTCGGAGTCGACGGCGCCGGTGCAGGACATGTCGCCGACGGTGCGGTAGCGGATGAGGCGCCGCTCGACGGGCTCGGTGTCCTTGGGGCCGCCCCACTCGCCGGCGGTCAGCCACATGCCGCTGCGGGAGAAGACCTCGCGCTCGTGGGCGTAGTAGATCTCCGGGAGTTCGATGCCCTCGCGCTCGATGTACTGCCAGACGTCCAGCTCGGTCCAGTTGGACAGCGGGAAGACGCGCACGTGCTCGCCGACCGCGTGCCGGCCGTTGTAGAGCGACCACAGCTCGGGGCGCTGGCGGCGCGGGTCCCAGGCGCCGAACTCGTCGCGCAGCGAGAAGACGCGCTCCTTGGCGCGGGCCTTCTCCTCGTCGCGGCGGCCGCCGCCGAACACGGCGTCGAAGCGGCCCTTCTCGATGGCGTCCAGCAGCGGCACGGTCTGCAGCGGGTTGCGGGTGCCGTCCGGGCGCTCGCGCAGCCGGCCGTCGTCGATGAAGTCCTGGACGTGGGCGACGTGCAGGCGCAGGTTGTGCTCGGCGGCGACGCGGTCGCGGTAGGCGATGACCTCGGGGAAGTTGTGCCCGGTGTCGACGTGCAGGAGGGAGAAGGGGATGGCGGCGGGCGCGAAGGCCTTGAGCGCCAGGTGCAGCATGACGATGGAGTCCTTGCCGCCGGAGAAGAGGATCACCGGACGCTCGAACTCCCCCGCGACCTCGCGGAAGATGTGCACCGACTCGGCCTCCAGCGCGTCCAGGTGGGACAGCGCGAAGGGGTTGTCGTCGGCCTGCAGCAGGCTCTGGGTCGCGGTCGTCACGCGAGGCCCCTCTCGGTCAGGAAGGCGTGCAGCTCGGCGGCGGAGTCGGCCACCTCGCGGCCCTGCGTCTGGACCCGCAGCTCCGGGTTCTCCGGCGCCTCGTACGGGTCGTCCACGCCGGTCAGGCCGGAGATCTCGCCGGCGGCCTGCTTGGCGTACAGGCCCTTGACGTCGCGTTCGGCGCACAGCTCGACCGGGGTCGCGACGTGGATCTCCAGGAACTCGGTGCCGGCCGCGGCGTGCCGCTCGCGCACGGCGGTGCGGGAGTCGGCGAACGGGGCGATCACCGGGGCGAGCACCTTGACGCCGTTGGCGGCGAGCTTCTCGGCGACGAACCCGATCCGGGTGACGTTGGTGTGCCGGTCCTCGCGGGAGAAGCCGAGGCCCTTGGAGAGGAACTCGCGGATCTCGTCGCCGTCCAGGACCTCGACCCGGTGGCCCTCGGCGCGCAGCCGCTCGGCCAGCGCGAAGGCCAGCGTGGTCTTGCCCGCGCTCGGCAGCCCGGTCAGCCACACGGTGGCGCCGCGCTCGCAGGGGGCGGCCGCGGGGGCCGCCTCTGCGGCTCCGTCGGCGACCAGGGTGTGAGCTGTCACGGTGTTCTTCCTTACGCTTGGCGGTTGTTGACGGTGCGTCAGAGGTGGATGCCGCACTCGGTCTTGCCGGAGCCGGACCAGCGTCCGGCCCGCGCGTCCTCGCCCTCGGCGGGCTTGCGGGTGCAGGACAGCGGCGAGCAGCCGATCGAGGTGTAGCCCTCCCACAGCAGCGGGTTGAGCAGCACGCCGTTGGCGGCGACGTAGGCGTCCACGTCCTCCTGCGTCCACCGGGCGATCGGGGCGATCTTGACCTTGCGGCGCTTCGGGTCCCAGGACACCACCGGGGTGTTCGCCCGGGTCGGCGACTCGTCGCGGCGCAGCCCGGTGGCCCAGGCGTCGTAGCCGCCGAGGCCGCGGTTCAGCGGCTCGACCTTGCGCAGCGAGCAGCACAGGTCCGGGTCGCGGTCGTGCAGCTGCGGCCCGTACTCGGCGTCCTGCTCGGCGACGGTCTTCAGCGGGGTGAGCGTGATGACGTTGACCGGCATGGTCGCGGCCACCGCGTCGCGGGTGCCGATGGTCTCCGGGAAGTGGTAGCCGGTGTCCAGGAACACCACGTCCACGCCGGGGAACACCGAGGAGGCGAGGTGGGCGACCACCGCGTCCTCCATCGAGGAGGTGACGCAGAACCGCTTGCCGAAGGTCTCGGCCGCCCAGGCCAGGATCTCCTGCGCGGTCGCCTCCTCCAGCTCGCGGCCGGCCCGGACGGCGGCCGCCTCATGGTCAGTCGCGGTGCTGCTCAAGGCTCGTACCCCCGTGGTTGGTCGGTGACAGCAGGCCGAGGAACTTCAGCTGGAAGGCGCGGCGGCACCCGTGGCACTCCCAGGCGCCGTGTCCGGCCTCGGAGGGGCGCAGGTCCTCGTCCCCGCAGTACGGGCAGAAGAACGGGGCAGCGCGCTCGCTCACGACAGCTGCTCCTCGGTCGCCCGGGCCGTCCACTGGGCGAAGCGCTCGCCCTCGGTGCGGTCGGCCTGGTAGCGGGTCAGCAGGCGCTCCACGTAGTCGGGCAGGCCGGCGCTGGTGACCTTGAGGCCGCGGACCTTGCGGCCGAACCCGGCCTCCAGGCCGAGCGCGCCGCCGAGGTGCACCTGGTAGCCCTCGACCTGCTCGCCGTTCTCGTCGGTGACCAGCTGGCCCTTGAGGCCGATGTCGGCGACCTGGATGCGGGCGCACGCGTTCGGGCAGCCGTTGATGTTGATGGTCAGCGGCTCGGCGAACTCCGGCAGGCGCTGCTCCAGTTCGTCGATGAGCGTGCGGCCGCGCTCCTTGGTCTCGACGATGGCGAGCTTGCAGTACTCGATGCCGGTGCAGGCCATGGTGCCGCGACGGAACGGCGACGGGGTGACCCGCAGGTCCAGCTCCTCCAGGCCGGCCACCACCGAGTCGACGTGCTCCTCGGCGATGTCGAGGATCAGCATCTTCTGCTCGGCGGTGGTGCGCACCCGGTCGCTGCCGTGGGCGGCGGCGAGGTCGGCGATGCGGCCGAGCAGCTTGCCGTCGACCCGGCCGACGCGCGGGGCGAAGCCGATGTAGAACCGGCCGTCCTTCTGCTTGTGGACGCCGACGTGGTCGCGCCAGCGGGCGGTGGGCTCGGCGGGGGCGGGACCGTCGATCAGCTCGTACTTGAGGTACTCGTCCTGCAGGACCTGACGGAACTTCTCCACGCCCCAGTCGGCGACCAGGAACTTCAGTCGGGCGCGGTTGCGCAGGCGGCGGTAGCCGTAGTCGCGGAAGATGCCGATGACGCCGCCGTAGACGTCGGCGACCTCCTCCAGCGGCACCCAGGCGCCCAGCCGCACGCCCAGCTTGGGGTTGGTGGACAAGCCGCCGCCGACCCACAGGTCGAAGCCGGGCCCGTGCTCGGGGTGGACCACGCCGACGAAGGCGATGTCGTTGATCTCGTGCGCGACGTCCAGCTGCGGGGAGCCGGAGACCGCGGACTTGAACTTGCGCGGCAGGTTGGAGAAGTCCTTGTTGCCGATGAAGCGGCGCTGGATCTCCTCGATGGCGGGGGTGCCGTCGATGATCTCGTCCTCGGCGATGCCGGCCACCGGGGAGCCGAGGATGACGCGGGGGGTGTCGCCGCAGGCCTCGGTGGTGGACAGGCCGACGGCCTCCAGCTTCTGCCAGATCGCGGGGACGTCCTCGATCCGGATCCAGTGGTACTGGATGTTCTGCCGGTCGGTCAGGTCGGCGGTGCCGCGCGCGTACTGCTCGGAGACCTCGGCGATCGCCCGCAGCTGGGCGATGGTCAGTCGGCCGCCGTCGATGCGGACCCGGAGCATGAAGTACTCGGCGTCCAGCTCGTGCGGCTCCAGGATCGCGGTCTTGCCGCCGTCGATGCCCTCCTTGCGCTGGGTGTAGAGGCCCCACCAGCGCATCCGGCCGCGCAGGTCGGCGGGGTCGATCGAGTCGAAGCCGCGGTGCGCATAGATCGTCTCAATACGTGTCCGCACATTGAGACCGTCGTCGTCCTTCTTGAACTGCTCGTTGGCGTTCAGAGGCGTGAAGTGGCCCATGCCCCACTGGCCCTCGCCGCGGTGACGGGTCACCTTGCGGGCCGCGGCGGGGCGGCTCGCGGCGGCGCGGTCGGCCGTGGGTTCGGCGGTCTCGGGGGAGGTGGCCATGGTGAAGTCCTTCGGGGCAGGTGGCGCTGGTGCCGGGTGGGTCGCGGTGCGTGCTCAGCCGTGCGGTGCTGCTCTGACCTGCGGGTTTTCTCAGGACCGGGAGGGCAGTGACCGAGGCCGGGCGGGCGCCTGCGCATCCGCTTCGACCGGGATGGCGGGAAGGGAGGGCGCCGGGTGCGGTGGTGCGGCGGGGTGGGGCTCAGGTCACCGGACAGATGGCGCTGGACACGCGAAGGAGATCGACGTGGAGTCGACCTACCAGGGTGGTTCCGGCGCTAGGCATGGCAAGAGATTCGCACGGGGCGGGACTCGCGGTCCACTAACGTCCGAATGCTGGACGCTGAAGTTTCGTCATGTGGGACGGCCGGAGGTTCCCGCCGCTCGCCGACGGGGTGTCCGGTCACGCGTCGGCGCCCGCGGAGATCAGTTGCACACACCCGGGGGATCGGCCGGCGGGTGCGGGGGAGGCCGACCGGCCGCGTCCGGGGGAGAGCGAGCGCCCGTGCCCGGGGGAGATCAACCGGCGGGCCCCGGCCCGATACCGTTAGCCCTGTGCAAGCAGCAGGCGATACGAGCAGACCGACCCCCGAGCGGCCCTCCCGGCGCCGGGGCAAGGGCTCCCGGCGCGCGGCCAAACGGGCCACCTGGACCCGCACGGCGTGGGAGCTGATCAAGGACACCACCAACACCTGCGTCGAGTACCGGGTCACCGGGCTCGCCGCCGAGGCGGCCTTCTTCACCCTGCTGTCGATCCCGCCGCTGCTGCTCGGGCTGGCCGGCACCCTCGGCTACCTGGACGAGTTCGTCGGCCAGGGCACCATCGCCGGGCTCAAGAAGAGCATCCTCTCGGCCTCCGGGACGGTGCTGTCGGACTCCTCCGTCAAGGAGGTCGTGGTCCCGCTGCTGGACGGGGTGTTCGACCGCACCCGGCCCGACCTCGTCTCGATCGGCTTCCTGCTGTCCCTGTGGTCCGGCTCCAGGGCCCTCTACATCTTCATCGACACCATCACCGTCATGTACGGGCTCGACGGCAAGCGGGGCATCGTCAAGACCCGGCTGATGTCGCTCGGCCTCTACTTCGGCGCCCTGGTGATCGGCTCGCTGGTGCTGCCGCTGCTGATGCTCGGACCGGGGCTGCTGGAGAACGCGGTGCCGGGGGTGTCCGGGCTGGTCGGCGCCCTCTACTGGCCGGTCGCGATCGTGCTGCTGACCGTCTCGCTGACCACCCTCTACCACCTGGCCGTCCCGGTCTCGACCCCGTGGCGCGAGGACATCCCCGGCGCCCTGGTCGCCCTGGTGGTGCTGGTCTTCTGCAGCGTCGGCCTGCGGGTCTACCTGGTCAGCTCGGTCGAGGGCCCCTCGGTGTACGGCTCGCTGGCGGCGCCGGTGGCCGTCCTGCTGTGGATCTTCGTGGTGGCGCTCGCGGTGCTCATCGGCGCCGCCATGAACGCCGCGATAGACCGCCGCTGGCCCACCCTGGAGACCGCCGACGCCCGCGCCGAGAACGAGCGGGCGCACGAGGAGGCGGCCGCCGCCGTGGTCCGCGAGGTCGCCGCGCGGCGGGCCATCGAGCGGGCCCGGCGTGCCCGTGCACTCGGGCTCGCCGAGGGCGTCGAGGAGGAGTGGGGCGAGGAGGAGGGCGAGGACGTCGACGTGCCCTCCGAGTATCCGGAGCGCTGGGCCGACGTGCTGGCCGCCGAGAACGTGCGCGGCCGTCTCACCGCGCGGGGCGGGCCGCACCACCGGCCCACTCCGCCGCCGCCGGACAGCGACCGGCCGACCGGGCCGCCGCCGGGGCCGCCGGGCGGGCCGCCGTCGGGGCCCGCGGGCGGGCCGCCGTCGGGGCCCTCAGGGCCGTCGGGGCCGTCGCCCGTGCCGCCGGGGCTCTCCGGGCCTCCCGGGCAGGAGGCGCCGGGATACCCGCCGCGGCCGCCCCGGCCGCCGTGGGAGCAGCGGTAGGCAGCGGTAGGGCGAGCGGCGGGGACGGGCGGGACGACACCGGACAGGGCCTCTTCCGCGGGCGCGGGAGAGGCCCTGTCCGGTGGTCGGGTGATCAGGTGGCCGAGGGGTTCGGGGGAGCCGACGGGTAGCCGTACTGCGGCGCGGCGGGGGTGCGGCCGTATGAGGGGCGCAGCTCGGTGGGGGCCGACGGGTCCGCTGCCGACGGAGCGGCGGGCTGCTCGTCGGCGGGCTGCTCGTGGAGGGGCTGTGCGCCGGCGGGGGCCGGGGCCGTGGGGGCCGTCGGGCTCGCGGGGGTCGGGCTCGCGGGCGTCGGGTCGGCCGTCGCGCTCGTCGTCGCTGCCGTCGCCGAGGGGCGGGCCCGGGCCGGAAGCGGCTCGGGGGAGGGTAGGGCCGGCTCCAGGGCAGTGCGCCCGGAGGAGTCGCTCAGCTTGATCAGCAGCGCGACCATCAGCCAGTTCGCCAGCAGCGACGAACCGCCGGCCGCCAGGAACGGCAGCGCCTTGCCGGTCAGCGGGACCAGCCCGCTCACCCCGCCCACGACCACGAAGACCTGCAGCGCCAGGGCCGATGCCAGCCCGGTGGCGAGCAGCTTGCCGAACGGGTCGGTCAGGCCGATCGCGGTGCGCAGGCCGCGCTGGATCAGCAGCACGTAGACCAGCAGTACGGCCGTCACTCCGGCCAGGCCCAGCTCCTCGCCGATCGTGGTGAAGATGAAGTCGCTGCGCCCGGCGAAGCCGATCAGCCAGGGCCGGCCCGAGCCCAGGCCGGTCCCGGTCATGCCCCCGGTGCCGAGGCTGAACAGCGCCTCGGCGGGCTGCTCGGAGATCGCCTTGTCGTGCACCGGCTTGTAGTAGTCGAGCGGGTGCAGCCAGGCCTCGACGCGCCCGTGCACGTGCGGCTCCACGGTGCCGACCACGGCCGCGCCGCCGACCGCCATCAGCAGGCCGAGCACCACCCAGCTGGTGCGCTCGGTCGCCACGTACAGCATCACGATGAAGACGCCGAAGAAGATCAGCGAGGTGCCCAGGTCGCGCTCGAAGATCAGCACCAGCAGGCTGACCACCCAGATCGCCAGGACCGGCCCGGCGTGCCGGCCGCGCGGCAGGGTCATCCCCCAGACCTTCCGGCCGGCCAGCGCGAGCGCGTCCCGGGAGGCCATCAGGTAGCCCGCGAAGAAGATCGTGATCGCGACCTTCACGAACTCGTCCGGCTCGAAGGAGAGCCCGCCCAGCTTGATCCAGCGCTTGGCGCCGAAGCTGTCGCCCGGGGAGGCCACCGGCGCGGCCAGCAGGATCAGCGCGCCCGCCATCAGCAGGTAGACGTAGCGCTGGAAGAAGCGGTGGTGCTTGACGAAGACGATCAGCGCGATCGCCGCCGTCACCGAGATGAACACCCACATCAGCTGGGAGGGCGCGGCCGGGAGCTTCTGGTAGTCGCCCTTGGCGGCGTGCGCGGCCTTGTAGCTGATGTCCAGCCGGTCCAGCAGCATCAGTCCGAAGCCGGTCAGGAACACGCCCAGCGGCAGGATCAGCGGGTCCGCGTACGGCGCGAACCGGCGCACCGCCAGGTGCGCGGCCCCGGCCAGGGCGCCCAGGGCCAGGCCGTGCACCAGCAGCCCGGGCGGCATCTTGCCGGTCAGCGCCAGGTCGGCGTCGATGTGTCCGGCCAGACAGACGGCCACCGCGAGCGCCAGCAGGCCCAGCTCGATGTTGCGGTGGCGCGTGGCCAGCCGGCGGCCCTCGCCGCGTGCAGTGCTTCGCACCTCTTGTCGTCCCCTTGTCACCCACGTGGCGGGTATCGCCGTCGGGCATCCTGCCAGACGTTCGTGGCCTCACCGCGGTTGCGAACGCGGGGGCTCCGAGACCGGAACTTTGCCTGGGCAAAGCTTTGTTGGGGCTGGGTAAAGCTTTGTTCAGGTCCGGGTATAGAGGCGGGCCCCGGCTGCGGCGGGCCGGCGACGCGGCGACATCATGGCTCGGCGAGAGAGCCGGGCGACGGCCGGCGACGGACGGCGGAAGTCGGCGGGAGTCGGCGAGGACGAGCGAGGTGCGGGCGAGGTGAGCGGACGGATGAACGGCGCGGTGGACGGCGCGGTCTCCGCGCTCGCGTACAGCGGGCCGCCGCCGTGGCGCTGGTCCGACCTGGCCACCTCCTGGACGGCCGAACCGCTGGTGCTCACCCTCTCCGTCCTGCTCGCCGCCTGGTACCTCACCTCGGTGCGCACCGTCCACCGCTGCGGCGGCGAACGGTGGCAGCCCACCCGCACCACCGCCTTCCTCGGCGGGCTGCTGCTGTGGATCTGGTGCACCTGCTCCGGCCTCGGCGTGTACGAGCGGATCCTCTTCACCGACCGCGCCGTACAGGTCGTGCTGCTGCTCATGGTCGTCCCGCTGCTGCTCGCGCTCGGCGCGCCCGTCTCGCTGCTGGCCGCCGCCGCGCCGCCCGCCCGGCGGGAGCGGATCCTGCGGGCGCTGCGCAGCCGCCCGTCCAAGGTGCTGATGTTCCCGGCCGTCTCGACCGCGCTGCTGATGGCGCCGCCGTGGCTGCTCTACTTCACGCCCTGGTACGAGGAGTCGGTGTCCAGCGCGTTCGGGAACGTGCTGCTGCACCTGGTGCTGGTGCTGCTCGGCCTCGCCTACTTCTGGCCGCGGCTGCAGCTCGACCCGGTCGGGCACGAGTACCCGCACCTCGTCGGGCTTTTCATCACCTTCGCCGAAGTGATCTTCGACGCGGGGCTCGGGATCGTGCTGATCTACGGTGGTCACCTGGTCGCCGAGCACTACTACGTGGCGCTCGGACGGCCGTGGGGCCCGAGCCCGGCGCAGGACCAGACCTGGGGCGGCAACGCCTTCTGGGTGCTGGGGGACCTGGTCGGACTGCCGTTCCTGGCCGCGCTGGTGCGGCGGATGGTGGTGCAGGGGCGGGAGGAGACCAAGGCCGTGGACGCCGAGCTGGACGCCCGCTTCGAGGCGGCGGCCGCGGAGGCGCGGGCCGAGGGGCGTGCCGAGGAGGAGGAGACGGGGATGCGGCCGTGGTGGCTGGACGACCCGAACCTCAAGCACCGCTACGGGGGGTAGGCGGGCCGCAGGACGGCCGTGGACCGGCTGTGGGGTGGGTTTCCGCAGGTCAAAAATGGGTTGGCGGCGCCGAGTTGCTCCGCTAGCGTGTGACACGTCCGGTTCGGGGGCCATTGGGCCGCCCGAGGAGTAGAGAGCAGGAGGTGAACCCCGTGGTCGTTGTCGCCCCGATAGCTGCCCAGGGCAGCACTCGCGTTCACCTCCTTTTCCCGGCCGCCGGCTGAGCCCTTCGCGCCAGCCGTAGCCCGCCGGGACGCACTCCTCCCGAAGGGCCACTGCGTTGTCCAACGCTGCCTCCGTTCCGTTCTTCTCCTCTTCCCTTTCTTCTGATGACTCCGCTGCCGGCTCCACGCTGGCCGGGTACGGCTGGACGGCCGAGCTCGCGGAGCTGTTCGCCCCGTACGGCGAGGCCGGGCTGCTCCCGGCCCGGATCGTCCGGGTCGACCGCGGCCAGTGCGACGCCGTGATCGCCGACCCGGAGACGGGCGAGCCGCGCACCGTGCGGTTCGACACCCGGCCGGTGGGCGACGCCGACATGATCAACTGCCCGTGCACGGGCGACTGGGCGGCCGTGGACCTCCACGCCCAGCCGATGGCCGCCGTCACCGCGTTGCTGCCGCGCTCCACCGCGATCATCCGCAAGGTGGCCGGCAAGCGCTCCGACGGCCAGGTGTTGGCCGCCAACGTCGACACCGTGCTGATCGCCGCCTCCCTGGCGGCCGACCCCGACCTCGGTCGGATCGAGCGCTTCCTCGCCCTGGCCTGGGAGTCCGGCGCCGAGCCCCTGGTCGTCCTCACCAAGGCCGACCTGGTGGACGACGCCGACTTCATCCGGGCCGACGTCGAGGCCGTCGCCCCCGGCGTCACGGTGCTCACCGTGAGCGCCGAGACCGGTGAGGGCATCGACGTACTGCGCGCCTGCACCCCCGGCACCACCGCGGTGATCGGCCAGTCCGGCGTCGGCAAGTCCACGCTCACCAACGCGCTGGCCGGCGCCGAGGTGATGACCGTCCAGGAGGCCCGTGCGGTCGACCAGAAGGGCCGCCACACCACGACCACCCGCGAGCTGATCCCGCTGCCCGGCGGGGGCGTGCTGATCGACACCCCCGGTCTGCGTGAGGTCGGCCTCTACGGTGGCGAGGGGGTGGACCTCGCCTTCGCCGACATAGCCGAGCTGGCCGAGGAGTGCCGCTTCCACGACTGCGGCCACCACACCGAGCCCGGCTGCGCGGTGCAGGCGGCGCTGGCCGACGGCACCCTGCCGCAGCGGCGCATGGACAGCTACCTCAAGCTCCAGCGCGAGAACGACTGGATCGCCTCGCGCACGGACGCCCGGGTGGCCAAGGCCCGGCTGCAGAAGTGGAAGGCGATCACCAAGTCGATGCGTGCCGCGGGAGGTCCGGTGAAGCGCTGACCACCCCATCGGCGGGGGCCGGCCGCCACCGAGCGGCCGCCGGCCGGCCCCCGCCGGGTACACCGGGCACACGGGGTACGCGGGGCACACGGGGTACGCGGGGCTCAGCGGAGGTCGGCCACCAGACGGAAGCGCTGCAGGACCAGCGGAGTGGAGTCGTCCACGGTGAAATCCGGATCATCGAGGGCGGCGAGCAACTCCGGGCTGCGCCAGAACCGTTCGTGCGTCGCACGCCACTCGGCCACGCTGTCGTCCCCCTCGCCCTCGTCCAGGGCGTGCTGCAGGTCGACCTCGGCGAGCGGGACCACCCGGACGTCCGTGGTCTCGATCACCGCGACCCGGCGGCCGTCCGAGTCGAGGACGGCGGCCCGCTCGCCGGCCCGGGGCAGGGGCTCGCCCTCGTGCTCGTAGTCGGCGACCAGTCCGGTGGTGCTGGTCTTGGCCCCGCTGAGGATGGCCGCGACCAGCTGATCGCGCAGCGGACCGGGGAAGGCGAACTCCGCCGGGGGCAGGGCGACGACCTGCGGGTCGTCCGGGCCGGTGTAGGAGTGGTCGGCGGGCCGCTCGCCGGGTTGCTCGGTCATGGGGCGAGCGTAGCCGCGGGCAGGTCGGTCGGCCGGGGAATTTCCCGCCGGGCGGCGGGTGCCGGTGCCGGTACAACGGCGATGTCCGATTCCCGCCAGTCCCCCCGCACCCGATCCCGCAGACTGGACAGCGTGATCGACGACGACATCCGGTACCGAGCCGTGGACAGCCGCGACGCCCGCTTCGACGGCGTCTTCTTCACGGCCGTCACCTCCACCGGCATCTACTGCCGGCCGAGCTGCCCGGCCGTAACCCCCAAGCGCGTCAACTGCGTCTTCTACCCGAGCGCTGCGGCCGCCCAGGGCGCGGGCTTCCGCGCCTGCCGCCGCTGCCGCCCCGACTCCGTGCCGGGCTCGCCCGAGTGGAACCACCGCGCCGACCTGGTCGGCCGCGCGATGCGCCTGATCGGCGACGGCGTGGTGGACCGGGAGGGCGTCGCGGGCCTGGCCGGCCGCCTCGGCTACAGCGCCCGCCAGCTGCAGCGCCAGCTCACCGCCGAGCTCGGCGCCGGCCCGATCGCGCTGGCCCGCGCCCGCCGCGCCCAGACCGCCCGGCTGCTCCTGCAGACCACCGAGCTGTCCGTCACCGACGTCGCGTTCGCGGCCGGCTTCGCCTCGGTCCGCCAGTTCAACGACACCGTGCGCGAGGTGTACGACCGCACGCCGAGCGGCCTGCGGGCCGAGGTGGCCGCCGGCCGACGCACCGCGACCCCGGCCGGCGGCCTCACCCTGCGCCTCGCCTACCGCGGCCCGCTGGACAGCGACCACCTGATCGACTTCCTCGCACTGCGTGCCGTCCCCGGTGTGGAGGAGGTCGTTCCCGGCGCCCGCCCGGGCGTCCGCACCTACCGGCGCACCCTCGCGCTCCCGTACGGCCACGGCATCGCCGAGGTCGACGGCCTGGCGCCGGCCGAGCCGCGCACCCGCGGCTGGCTGGACTGCCGCCTCTTCCTCGCCGACCTGCGCGACCTGCCGACCGCCGTCCAGCGCCTGCGCATCCTCTTCGACCTGGACGCCGACCCGCTCGCCGTCGACGAACAGCTCGGCGCCGACCCGGTGCTCGGCCCGCTGGTCCGTGAGCGCCCGGGCCTGCGCTCGCCCGGCCACGTGGACCCGCACGAACTCGCGGTCCGCGCCGTCCTCGGCCAGCAGGTCACCGTCGGGGCCGCCCGTACCCTGGCGGGTCGGCTGGCCGAGAAGTACGGCGCCGCGCTGCCCGAGCCCAGCGGCGGCCTGCGGCTGCTCTTCCCGACCGCGGCGGCGCTCGTCACCGCCGACCCGGAGGACTTCGCGATGCCCGCCGCCCGCCGCCGGGCGCTCACCGGCCTGTGCGCGGCGCTGGCGGAGGGCACGGTCCGCCTCGACAGCGGGGCCGACCGGGAGGAGGCCGCGGCCCGGCTGCTGGAACTGCCCGGCATCGGCCCCTGGACGGTCGGCTACCTGCGGATGCGGGCCCTCGCCGACCCGGACGTCTTCCTGCCGAGCGACGTCGGCGTCAAGCACGGCCTGGTCCGGCTCGGCGCCCCCGGCGACCCGAAGTCCGCCGCCCGCGCGGCCGAGGCCTGGGCGCCGTGGCGCTCCTACGCCGTCCACCGGCTGTGGGCCGGGCCCGTGATCATCAGTACCGGAACGGAGAACGCACGAGCATGAGCACCACCGCCAACACCGAGACCGTCAGCGCCACGACGGCCGACGCCACGGCCGCCGACACCACCACCGTCTACACGACCATGGAGAGCCCCTTCGGCTGGCTGCTGCTCAGCGGCGTCCTGCCGGAGGGCGGCGGGCCGGCCGCGCTGGCCACCGTCACCGCGCCCGGCCAGAAGTACGCGCTGGCCGAGCCCGCCGACGACTGGGTCCTCGACCCGGAGTCGCTCGCCGAGCCGGTCGCCCAGCTGACCGCCTACTTCGCCGGTGAGCGCACCGAGTTCGACCTTCCGCTGGCGCCGGTGGGCACCGAGTTCCGCCGTCGGATCTGGGCCGCACTGGACGAGATCCCGTACGGCACGACCGTCACCTACAGCGAACTCGCCGAGCTGGCCGGGCAGGAGCCGCGCATGGTCCGGGCGGTCGGCGGCGCGGTGGGCGCCAACCCGCTGCTGATCGTGCGCCCCTGTCACCGGGTGCTCGGCGCCAACGGTTCGCTCACCGGCTTCGCGGCGGGCGTGGACCGCAAGCGCTGGCTGCTGGAGCTGGAGAACCGGACGACCCTGTTCTGATCCGCCTGCTCTCCGGCTCCCGCCGGGGGTTCCCCGGGGTCATTCCGAACCGTGCAGGTCCACCCGCCAGTTGTGGCTGCGCATGAACCGCCCGGGCGGGAACTCGAAGTCCGTCTCGCCGAGCAGGGTGAACCCGGCCTTCGCGCAGACCGCGTTGGAGGCGGGGTTGTCCACCGAGGGGAAGGCGTGCAGGTACCGGTGCGCGGCCTCGCGGCGGGCGGCCGCGACCGCGGCGCGGGTGGCGGCGACGGCGATGCCCCGGCCCTGGAAACCGGGAAGCACGTTCCACCCCATCTCGTGGACGCTCTCGCCCTCCCAGGTCCGGGTGCCGTAGCCGACCGTCCCGACCGCCTCGCCCCCGACCGGCTCGCCCCCGACCGGCTCGCCCGTAGCCGTCCCGCCCGTAGCCGCCCTGCCCGTAGCCGTCCCGCCGGAAGCAGGACCGCCCTCCGGCAGCAGCACGATCCGGTACATGCAGCCGAGCCCGGACGGGACGAAGTCCAGGTAGCGCCGGTGCCGGACGAGCAGCTGCTCCTCGGTTTCCGGCCCGCCGACGTGCTTCTTCATCTCCGAAGTGTTGACCCGGCGCAGCAGCGCGAGGTCGCCGTCCGTCCAGGGTTCGATCCGTACCTGTGCCGAGAGGCCCGCCCGTAGTGTGGTCACAGCGGGGACGGTAGTGCTGGGCCGGTGCCGTTGACCAGCGGTTTTCAGCCCTGGTCGGCGCCGGCTCCCGGCGGGGCGAGGGCGCGGGCGAGCCGGTCGAGCGCGGGCAGTGCCTGGACGACGGCCTCGCGGTCGGCGGGGTCGAGGGTGTCGAAGGCAGTGGCGATGCGGCGTTCGTGGGCGCGCTGCCAGTCGTCCAGCTGGCGCCGACCGGCCGGGGTGAGGGCGATCCGGGCGGTGCGGCGGTCGCCGGGGTCGGCCTGGCGGTCCACGAAGCCGGCGTCGAGCAGCTTGCCGACCAGCCCGCTGACGGTGTTGGGGGCGAGCCGCTGCCGGGCGGCGAGCTCGCCGACGCGCAGCGGGGCGGCGGCGAGGGTCTGGAGGAGTTCGACCTGCGCCATCGGCAGGGACTCCCACGGGTAGTCGGTACGGATGCTGCTGCGCAGTGCGCGGCGCAGCCGGGTGACGGTGTCGGTCAGCCGCCGGGCGTGCTCGACCGCCGGATCGGGGCTTTCGGTGGCGGAGTCGGGAACGTGTGGTGACGACGGCATGGCGGACAGCGTATCGCCTGGTACGGGCCGTTCCGGGGGCGCGGTCCGCCCCCCGGGCGGGGTGCGGACGCCCTGCGAGACGCTACGTATCGCAGAACGATCAACTCGTAGAAAGAACATATCTGCATCCGATATATTTGTCCCATGAACGCCACCGCCCTTGCCGTACGGCTGCTCACCGAGCGGCCCCGGCCGCGTGGCATCGCCGGCTGGCGACACGCCCACTGGCTGGCCGTCGGCACGGTGTGTCTCGGTGCCTTCCTCGGCCAGCTCGACGCCAGCGTCATCGCCCTGGTCTTCCCCGCCATCGGCCGCCACTTCGACGTGGGCTTCGCCGCCGTCGAGTGGGTCGCCCTCGCCTACCTGCTCGTCCTGGTCGCCCTGCTCGCCCCGATCGGCTGGCTGTCCGACCTGGTCGGCCGCAAGACGATGTACATCGGCGGCTTCGCCGTCTTCGGCCTCTCCTCGCTCGGCGCGGGATTCGCGGGCAGCCTCTGGATCCTGGTCGGCTGCCGCGCCGTCCAGGCCGTCGGCGCCGCGATGATGCAGGCCAACAGCGTCGCCCTGGTCGCCCGCGGCGTCCCCGGGCACGCGATGCGGCGTGCGCTCGGCATCCAGGCCTCCGCGCAGGGCCTCGGACTGGCGCTCGGGCCGAGCCTCGGCGGACTGCTGGTCGAACGCGCCTCGTGGCAGTGGGTGTTCTGGGTGAACGTGCCGATCGCCGTGCTCGGCATCCTGGCCGGCTGGTACCTGCTGCCCCGCACCCGGACCGACGGTCCGGCCCCCGTACCCGGGCCCCGGACGGGCGGTGCGGCGCGGCGCAGACGGGGCGACGCCCGCTTCGACCTACCCGGCATGCTGCTGCTCACCGGCGCGACCACGGCACTCCTGCTCGCCCTGTCCACCGCCTCCGGCCTGCCCCTGCCAGGCTGGGCGGTCGCCGCCCTGCTGATCGTCGCCGCCGTGCTCACCGCCGCACTGGTGCACCAGGAACGGCGGGCCGCCCGGCCGATCCTGGCGCCGGGACTGGTCAACACCCCGGGAGTGCGGTCCGGCCTGGTGGTGGCGCTGATCGGCTACCTGCTCCTGTTCTGCCCGCTCGTGCTGGGCCCCGTACTGCTCGCCGACGCAGGGGTGTCGACGGCCCGCGCCGGCCTGGTGGTCACCCTGCTGCCCGCCGCCTTCGCCCTCGCCGCGACGGTCGGCGGCGGGCTGCTGCCCCGCGGCTGGTCGGACGTCACCCGGTGCCGCCTCGGCGCGGCCGTCGCGGCCGCCGGCCTGCTGCTGTTCGCGCTGCTGCCGGCCTCGGCGGTGGCCGCGGGCCCGCTGCTGGTCGCCGGCTACGGGCTGGGCCTGCTGCTGCCTGCCAACAACGCGCTGGTGATGCGGGCGATACCGGCGGAGTGCTCGGCGGTCGGCGGCGGCATGGTGAACATGGCGCGCAGCCTCGGTACGGCCCTCGGGATGGCGCTGTCCGTCCTCGGTGTCCACCTGGCGGGCGCGGCGTCCGGTGGACGGACGGTGCTGTTCGTCCTCGCCGTGGTCGCGGCGGCAGCCGCCCTCCTCACCCGGCCGGCCCGCGCCGTTCGTACGGTCCGTACGGTCCGTACGGCTCGTCGTTAGGCGGTCGGCGCGGTCGGCGCGGTCGGCGCGGTCGGCGCGTTGAGGGTGTCCTGGGCCCGGTTCAGGCCGAGCCGGACCAGGGTCTCCAGGGCATCCGCGCAGCGGTCCAACTCACCCGGCAGTGCGGCGAGTTCGTCGTCCGAGAACTTCTTCAGCACGAAGTCGCCGATGCTCTGCCCCTTGGGCGGGCGTCCGATGCCGAAGCGCAGCCGGATGAAGTCGCGGGTGCCGAGCACCTCGCCGACCGAGCGCACGCCGTTGTGGCCGCCGGGGCCGCCGCCGCGCTTGAGCCGGGCGGAGCCGAACGCGAAGTCCAGGTCGTCCTGCACGACCACCAGCCGCTCGACCGGCACGCCGTGGCGGCGCAGCAGCGCGGCCACCGGGCGGCCGGACAGGTTGATGAACCACAGCGGCTTCGCCAGCAGCACCCGGTGGCCGTCGACCTCGAACTCCGCGAGCCGGGTGGCGATTCCGCTGCGCCGGAAGCGGACGCCGTGCCGCTCGGCCAGCCGGTCCGCGGCGAGGAAGCCCGCGTTGTGCCGGGTCAGCCGGAACCACGGGCCGGGGTTGCCCAGTCCGGCGATCAGCCAGGGGACGTCAGGGGTCATGCGCGGGACTCCGTAAGGGGGCGGGAACGGCGGACGGCCGGGGCACGGCGCGGACGGTACGGGACCGTCGGCCGCGCCCCGGCCGTCCGGGGAACGCGAAAGGGTGCGCCGGAGCGGGCTGAGCCGGCAGCAGGCGGTGAGCCGGTACGGGCTGCGCCGGTACGGGCTGCGCCGGCTCAGGACGCGGGCACGCCGGGGGCGGCGCCGCGCTCCTTGAGCATGTCGGTCATCAGCTCCAGCTCCGAGGTCTGGGCGACCACCATCGACTGGGCGAGCCGCTTCTCGGCGTCGTTCCTGGCCAGGTCCACGTAGCCCTGGGCCATCTCGACGCCGCCCTTGTGGTGCTCGATCATCAGCTGCAGGTAGTACACCTCGGCGTCCCGCCCGCTGAGCGAACGCAGCTTCGCGATCTGGGCGTTGGTGGCCATGCCGGGCATCAGCGAACCGTCGTGCGCCTGGTAGTCGTGGCCCATCTGCATCCAGGCCATCGGCTTGGCGACCGAGTGCTGCGGCAGCCCCCACTGGTCCAGCCAGCCCATCATCATGCCGCGCTGGTTGGCCTGGGTGTTGATGATGTCGAAGGCCAGGGTGCGGGTCGGCTCGTCGGAGGTGCGGTCCCGGACGGCGAACGACAGGTCCACCGCCTGCTGGTGGTGGGTCGCCATGTCGCGGGCGAAACCGGCCTCGGGCGAGTCGTCCGCCGGAACGGACAGCGAGGAGGAGCCGGAGGCCGAGGTCCCGCTCGCCACCAGGGCCGGCACCCCGAGCGCCAGCGCCACGGCGGCGGCCAGCGCGGCCGGCCACCACAGGCGGCGGCGCGCGGACCTGGCCGGGCCCTCGGCGGTGGCGGCCTCGGTGACGGCCGCCGCAGCGGTCGCGACGGCGTCCTCGGCAGCGGACCCGGCGGACCCGGCGGACCCGGAGGTACCGGATTCGCCCGGGCGGCCCGCGTCGGCGGTCACATCTGCCCCATGGTGCAGGAGGCGCCCGGCTCCTGGGTCTGCTTGCCCTGGACGTACTTGGTGAAGAACTGGTTCACCCGGGGGTCGCTGGCGCTGTCCACGACCAGCTGGGTGCTCCAGGCGTTCAGGGTGATGGTGCCCTGCTCGTCCGGGTACGGGCTCATCAGCGAGTACGGGGTGGTCTTGACCTTGTCGGACAGGGTCTTGATGTCCTCCGGCGTGGCCTTGCCGTTGTACGTCACCCAGACCGCGCCGTGCTCCAGCGAGTGGACGGCGCGCTCGTTCTCGACCGGCTGGTCGTAGACGTGGCCCATGCAGTCCAGCCAGACCGCGTTGTGGTCGCCGCCGACCGGCGGGGTCATCGGGTAGTTGACCTTCTCCTTGACGTGGGTGCGGCCCAGGTCGCCGAAGGTCTTCACGCCCGGGATGTCCGCGTTGGCGGCGGCTTCCTTGTCCTTCTTCTTCTGGTTCTGGTCCATGACGACCCAGGTGCCGGTGGCGATCGCGGCGATCACCAGCACGCCGGCCGCCACCGAGGCGACGACCTTGTTGCGGCGGTCGCGGCGCTGCTCTGCGGCGCGCAGCTCGGCGATCCGAGCGCGACGGTCGAGGCCGGCCTGCTTGCCGCCGGACTTGTTGGACTGCTTGGAGGCGGAACCCATGGTGGTGTCCTTGTCTCCGCCGCGCACCGGTCGGTGGCGGCGGTCAGCTGGAAGGAGGGGAGGGGCGGATCCGTCGGCGGCGGGGCCGGCGGTGGGTTCCGCTCAGGACCGGTGGACCTGGAGCTCGTGCAGATCGGGTGCCGGGTGCGAACCGTCCAGCAGACCGGCGGGCACCACCCGGGGCAGCGCCTCGGGCGCGGCCGGGGTGCGGGGTGACACGGCGGGCTGCGGCTGCGGCGGCGGGTTCGGCAGCTGGGCGTCCTGCGAGCAGTACGGGTGACTGGAGCAGCCGTTGTTGCGCGGGGGCTGGCCGTCGGCGGTGCAGAGGATCCAGTGGCCCTGGCCCTGGTCCTCCGCGAGCTTCGCGGCCTTGGCGGGCCTGGTGGCCGGCGCGGCGGGGTCGGCGTGGGGCGCCTGTCCGGTGGCGACCTGCACACTGACCACACTGACGACGGTCACGGCACTGGCCGGGGCCGCGGCCGGCACCGGACGGGCGGACCCGTCCACCGCCTTCGCCTGACCGGCGCAGGGCAGCACCGCCAGCAGCGCGCCGAGCAGCAGGACCAACAGCGCACCCACCGGGCGGCCCGCCGGTGCGGCCCTCCCCGGTCGGGGCAAGCTGGGGGCCGACGCGGTCATGCGGACATTTAATCAGCCGAACGAGTGAAGCGATGCCCCCCATCGGCCCTCATTTTCAGGGGCCCGTACGCCCGGATGACCAGGAAACACCTTGCTCCGGGCACATCCGGCAAGCACGGACGGAACGGAAACGAACGATGCGGTGACGCCCCCGCGGCGCGGACGACGAACCGGCAGGTCGGCGGGGTGGCCGGGATGTTCCCAAGGGTGACCGGTTGTCGCCGAAACCCGGACAGGGTCGTTGCACGTGGAGAACAATGACGTCGAGCCCGGCCCGCCGGGGGCGGCGCGACCACCGGACCCACCAGGAGCCGCCAGATGAGCAAGCAGGGTGCACCCGCACAGCCGCCCCGGCCCGAGGACGGCTGGTGGGACACCGTCTACGACGGCCCGGCGGGCACCCTCCCCGACACACCGGACGCCGACCCGGGGGACGGCAGCGTGGACGACTGGTTCGACACGGCAGCCGGGCTCATCGGGCAGCAGCGGTCGGGGGAGGAGCCGGCGGCTGAGCCGGAGCCGGGGCCTGGGCCTGAGCCGGTGGCGGTGCCCGAGGTGGTGGTGCCGGAGCCGGAGCCGGACGGCCGGGACAGCATCGACGACTGGTTCGACACCGCGGTCGGAGTGATCGGCGGGGCGGAGGGCATCGGACGCCAGCGGACGTCCACGGAGACCCACCAGTTCCGCGCACCCTCCTTCGCGGACGACGCGCCCGAGCCCGTGGCGGCGCCGGAGCCGGAGCCGATCTCCCTGCAGAAGCCCGAACCGCCTCAGGTGCCCGAAGCACCCGACGTGCCTGAAGCGCCCGACGTGCCTGAAGCGCCCGAAGCGCCCGAGGCCCTTGAGGCACCCGTCCCCGCCCCCGACCTGGCCCCGGAACCCGACTCCGACCACGCGCCGGTGCCGGAGCCCGACCCGGAACCGGTGCAGCCCACCGCCCCGGCCCCCGCCCCCGCCACCATTCCCGACCCCCGGTTGGCCATCCGTGCCCCGCTCGCCGACGGCGGCGCCCCCGTGCCGCACGTCGGCGAGCGACCCCCGACGTACGGTCCCGAGCCGACGGCCGTCCCGGAGGCGGACCCGGGCTCGCTGCGCGGCCTCGTACCGGACACCGTGCTGGAGGGGGCGCAGTACGGTCCGTCCGTGCTGCGCGCCGTCTCCGTCCGCGGCGACTCCGCGCGCTACCGGGGCGAGCCGCGGCGGGACTCCCTGCTCGTCACCCGGTTCGGCGACGGCCCCGACGGACTGCTGCTCGCCGTCCTCGGCGGCTTCGACCGTACGGGCGGAGCGGCGGAGGACGCGGTCACCGCGGAGGCCGTCGCCGCCGCCGCCGACGAAGCCTGCCGCCAACTCGCCGCCGCGATCGGGCGAAGCCGGGCCGGACTGGCCGCCGACCTGCGCGATGGCGCCCGGGACCGGCTCCGGTACGGCCTCCAGCGGCTGGCGACCAGCGCCGCCGCCCCGCTGCGGGCGCTGGCGCCCCGGGAGGAAGGGGGCGACCCGCAGTCCCCGGCCGCGCTGCACTGCCTGATGGTGTCGCTGGACCCGGCGGCGGGCTACCGTGCGGCGTTCGGCGTCGGCCCGGGCGGGCTGTACCTGCTGCGCGCGGGGCACTGGATCGACGCGTACGCCGCCCGCCTGCTGTACCACCCGGACGGGCAGCCGCCGGTCGCCGAGGCGCCGGTCCCGGACCCGCGTCCGTTCCGCTTCCGGCTGGTCCCCGCGACCCCGGGCGACATCCTGCTCCTCTGCACCCCTGGCCTGGCCGCCCCGATCGCCGACGAGCCCGCCGTCGCCCACTTCCTCTCCACCCACTGGACCCACCCCCACCCCCCGGGCACCATCGACTTCCTGCGCCAGGTCCAGGTCCGCGCCAAGGGCTACGCCGACGACCGCACCGCCGCCGCCATCTGGACCGAATGACCGAAGCCCCACACCGCCCTACACCGCCCGCGCGCACGAGAAGTCGGCCCACCCGACTTCTCACGCACGGACCTCACCCTGCGGCGGACGCGCCCCTTCCGGTGTCCGGCCGGCCCCAAGGTAAAAATCTGTAGACCGGTCTGCATATTTTTCCCGGGATGGTGGCCGCCCGCCCCGCGCAGGAAGTCGGCCCGCCCGACTTCTGGTGCGGGCTCGCCGTCCAGCCCGTGTAATCAGTAGACCGGTCTGCATATTTCTTTCTGCCGAGCCGGCTGGTCACACAGGAAGTCGGCCGGGCCGACTTCTGGTGCGCGAGCAGAGTTGCGGTCGCGAGGAAATATGTAGACCGGTCTGCATATTCCTGCCCTCCGGCGGACGGCTGCGCAGGAAGTCGGCCGGGCCGACTTCTGGTGCCCGTGCCCGTGCCGGTGCCGGTGCCGGTGGGCGGCGGCTGCGGGGGGAATCAGTAGACCGGTCTGCATATTTTCCCGAGGGGGTGGGCACTCGGGGGGCCATCGGGGTGGGGTCAGGCGCGCAGGAGGATGGTGGTGACGGCGGTGGCTTGGGTGAGGGCGGTGGGGGGTGGGTGTCGGGGAGGCCGATGGCGATGGGGACGGCGAGGCCGTCGAGGAGGGCGCGGATCTGGAAGGCGCGGTCGGCGGCCGGGCCCGGGGTGAAGTGGCCGGTGGCGGTGCCCTGCTCGATGAGGGCGACCAGGTCGGCCTGCCACGGCGCCTCGATCTCCTGCTGCCCCTGGCGGATCTCGGCGCTCGTCGGGGAGCGGCCCCACACCTCGACCCAGAGGATCCACCGCGGGTCGCCCGCGCCCTCCGGCAGGTAGAGGCGCAGGTAGGCGTCGAGGCGCTGCCAGGGGTCGAGGGTGTGGTCGGCGAGGGCGTCGCGGCGGCGGGCGCCGAGCTGGTCCTCGCTCCAGCGGAGGGTTTCCAGCAGCAGCTGGTCCTTGCTGCCGAAGTAGTAGAGCAGGTGTCCGGCGCTCATCTGGAGCTGCTTGCCGAGCCCGGCCATGGTGAGTTTGGCGAGCCCGTGTTCGGCGATCGCGGCCCGGGCGGTGGCGAAGACCTCCTCGCGGGGGCGTGCCGGCCGGCGCGGGCGGGGGTCCGCCATGTGCGTGCTCTCCCTCGGTGGAACGGAGGTTCGAAGACTACCGGAGCGGGGGACGGGCCCCCGCTCCGGCAGCGACGGGCGTCAGAGTGCCTTCGGCTGCTGCTGGGTGATGCAGTGGATGCCGCCGCCGTTGGCGAAGATCTCGCGGGCGTCGACGAGTTCGACGGTGCGGCCCGGGTAGGCGCGGCCGAGGATGGCGGCGGCCTCCTGGTCGCGCGGGTCGGCGAAGGCGCACAGGATGACGGCGCCGTTGGCCACGTAGTGGTTGATGTAGGAGTAGTCGACCGGCTCGCCGTCCTCGTCCAGGAGGACGGTGGGGGCGGGCAGTTCGATGACCTCCAGCCGGCGGCCCTGGGCGTCCGTGGAGGCGCGCAGGATGGCGACGAGCTCCTGGCAGACCTCGTGGTCCGGGTGGGACGGGTCGGGCTGGACGTGGGCGACCACGACGCCCGGGCGGACGAAGGAGGCGACGATGTCGATGTGCCCGCGGGTGCCGAACTCGTCGTAGTCGCGGGTGAGTCCGCGCGGCAGCCAGATCGCCTTGGTGGTGCCGAGGAAGGCGTGCAGCTCGGCCTCGACCTCCTCCTTGGTCCAGTCGGCGTTGCGTCCCTCGCCGAGCTGGACGGTCTCGGTGACGAGCACCGTGCCCTCGCCGTCGACGTGGATGCCGCCGCCCTCGTTGATCAGCCGGGAGGCGAAGCGCTGGACCTCCGTCAGTTCGCTGATGTGCTCGGCGATGTGCTGGTCCTTGTCCCAGCGGGCCCAGGACTGCGCGCCCCAGCCGTTGAAGATCCAGTCGGCGGCGGCCAGCGAGCCCTTGCCGTCGATCAGGAAGGACGGGCCGATGTCGCGCATCCAGGCGTCGTCCAGCGGCCGCTCGACGATCTCGACCTGCTCGGAGACGTACTTGCGCGCCTCGGCCGTCTCACCGGTGTTGACGATCAGCGTCACCGGCTCGTACCGGACGATGGTGTTGGCGACGGCGGCCCAGGCCTCGCGGCCCGCGTGCAGCTGCTCGGGGGTCTCGAAGGTGGGGTTGGCGGTCGGGAAGGCCATCCAGGTGCGGTCGTGCGGGTGCCACTCGGCGGGCATCCGGTAGCCGAGGGAGGCGGGCGTGGGGGTGGTCATCATCAAGTCCTATGGGGGAGAACGCGGGAGGGCGCGGAAGACGAGGGAGGATCAGAGGAAGTAGAGGCGGCTGAGCGAGACGCTGTCGGCCGGTTCGGAGCGCAGCGGCGAGCCGTCCAGGGAGACCAGCCCGGTCTCGGTGACCTCGACGTGGCCGACGCGGGCGTTGCGCACCATGTCGCGCGGCCCGATGCCGCGGGTGCCCCGGACGCCGACGCGGCGGCGGCGGGTGGGCAGCCCGTCGGCGGGGCGGTCGAGGTAGGCGCCGTCGGCGGCGGCCTGGGCGACGAAGGCCACCGAGATGTCGGCGGCGGTCGCGCCGTGGGCACCGAACTGCGGCCCCAGGACGAGGGGTTCGCAACGGTCGGTGGAGGCGTTGGGGTCGCCGACCACGCCGTACGCGGGGAAACCGGCCTTGAGGACGAGCTGCGGCTTGGCGCCGAAGTGGTCCGGGCGCCAGAGCACGATGTCGGCGAGCTTGCCGATCTCGATCGAGCCGACCTCGTGCGAAAGGCCGTGGGCGATGGCGGGGTTGATGGTGAGCTTGGCGATGTAGCGCAGCACCCGCTCGTTGTCGTCGCCGTTCTCCGTCGTCCCGTACGAGCCGGCGCCGTCGAGCGGGCCGAGTTCGGCCTTCATCTTGCCGGCCATGGCGAAGGTGCGGCGCACCGTCTCGCCGGCCCGGCCCATGCCCTGGGCGTCGGAGGAGGTGATGCCGATGACCCCGAGGTCGTGCAGCACGTCCTCGGCGCCCATGGTGCCGGCCCGGATGCGGTCGCGGGCCATCGCGGCGTCGCCGGGCAGGTCGACCTTGAGGTCGTGCGCGGAGACGATCATGCCGAAGTGCTCGCCGAGCGCGTCCCGGCCGAACGGCAGGGTGGGGTTGGTGGAGGAGCCGATGACGTTCGGCACGCCCGCCATCTTCAGCACGTTGGGGACGTGGCCGCCGCCGCAGCCCTCGATGTGGAAGGCGTGGATGGTCCGGCCCTCCAGCACCTTCAGGGTGTCCTCGACCGACAGGCACTCGTTCAACCCGTCGGTGTGCAGGGCGACTTGGACGTCGTACTCCTCGGCGACCCGCAGTGCGGTGTCCAGCGCGCGGGTGTGCGCGCCCATGTCCTCGTGCACCTTGAAGCCGGACGCGCCGCCCTCGGCCAGGGCCTCGACCAGCGGGGCCGCGTCGGAGGACGAACCGCGGCCCAGGAAGCCGATGTTGACCGGCCAGGCGTCGAAGGCGTTGAAGGCGTGGCGCAGCGCCCACGGGGAGTTGACGCCGACGCCCCAGACCGGGCCGAACTCCTGGCCGATGATGGTGGTGACGCCGGAGGCCAGCGAGGCCTCCATGATCCGCGGCGAGAGCAGGTGGACGTGGGTGTCGATGGCGCCGGCGGTGGCGATCATGCCCTCGCCGGAGACGATCGTGGTGCCGGTGCCGACGACCACGTCCACGCCGTCGAGGGTGTCCGGGTTGCCGGCCCGGCCGATCGAGGCGATCCGGCCGCCGATCAGACCGATGGACGTCTTGCGGATGCCCTGGATCGCGTCGATGACCAGGACGTTGCTGATCACGACGTCGCAGGTGTCGCGGACGGCGGCGGGCTTGAGGTGCAGGCCGTCGCGGGCGGTCTTGCCGAAGCCGGCCAGGAACTCGTCGCCGGGCGCCTGGGAGTCGGACTCGACCCGGACGATCAGGCCGCTGTCGCCGAGCCGGATCCGGTCCCCGGCGCGCGGGCCGTGGACGGAGATGTAGTCGTGCGGGGTGATCGCACTCACGAGGGCACCTCCGAGTCGTCGAAGCTGGTCAGGTAGCCGGTCGCGCGGGCCTTCGCGAGGGCGGACTCTTTCGCGCCGGGCGCGTCCAGGGGGCCGTCCACGAGCCCGGCGAAGCCGATCGCGACCCGTTCGCCGCCGATCGGCACCAGGCCGACCTCGACGGTGGCGCCCGGGTCGAAGCGCACCGAGGAGCCGGCCGGGACGGCGAGGTGGGTGCCGTAGGCGGCGGCGCGGTCGAAGGCGAGGCGCGGGTTGGCCTCGAAGAAGTGGAAGTGCGAGGTGACCGAGATCGGCACCCCGGAGGTGTTGTGGACGGGGAGCAGCAGGGTCTCCTCGACCGGATCGTAGCCGGCGCCGTCGCCGATCAGCGCGCCGCCGGGGGCCTCGTCGCCGAGTGAGCCGGCGCCCTTGAAGGGATCGTTGACGACGGCGAGGCGGGTGCCGTCCTCGAAGACGGCCTCGACCTGGACGACGGTGACCACGTCCGGCACGCCGGGCAGGACGTCGTCGGCGGTCAGCACGGAGCGGCCGGCCTCGATGGCCTCGGCCAGGCGCCGGCCGTCGCGGGCGGCCTCGCAGACGGTGTCCGCGATCAGGGCGGTGGCCTCGGGGATGTTGAGGCGTACGCCCCGGGCTCGGCGGGCGCGGGCCAGTTCGGCTGCTGTGAAGATCAGCAGCCGGTCCCGCTCGGTGGGGGTCAGTCGCACGGTTCCTCGCTCGCGGTTGCCGGGGGAGGGGCGGCTCGGGTACTCGAAGCCTTCCGGATGATGTTAGAACGCCGTTCAAACATCTGGGGTCATTGAACCCGGACCGGGCCGCCCTGTCCAGCCTTGCCGGTCCGCGCGGGTTCGGCTCCCTGGGCGGGGGAGGGGGGTGAGGGCCCCGGCGTGCGGCGGGGGCGCGCAGCCGGGCGCACGGCTCGTACGGGCGCCGGGTGTGCGCGGAACCGAGGGGCGGTGGCTTCGAAAACGGCCGCTGCGCTTCGCAAACCTGTCCGGCGCGGGCAGTTGGATCACGCGAACCTCCCCGTGCCCCTTTCACCCCACGTGATCGGACGCACACTGTTGCAAACGCCGTCAACTGGGCATGAGGATTGGTGGTCAGATCGAGGGGGCCACCCGGCCGGTGGGGGATCCGGAGGCGGGGGCCCGGATTCCAGGGCGGGGGAATGTGGTGATGGACGGTCAGTCGCGATTCCCGCGGCAGCGGACGAGTTCGGGCGACGCCTACCGGTCCGGGCCGGCCCAGGGCCCGGTCGGCGCCGCCGGCACGACCGGCCCGGCGGGTACGGCCGGCACGAGCGCCACGGCCGGTCCGAGCAGCCCGGCCGGTACGGGCGGCACGAGCGGGACGGCCGGAGCGACCGACACGGCCCTGCCGGGCGCGCCGGCCCCCGGCTGTGCGCTGCACCGGCGGCTGCACCTCGCGCTCGACCCGGCCGACCTGGTCGCGGTGGGTGCCGTCCGGCGGCGGCTGCGTTCGGCGCTGAGTCACTGGGGGGTGCCGGAGCTGTCCGACACCGCCGAGCTGCTCTCCTCCGAGCTGGTCACCAACGCTCTGGTGCACACCGGCAAGGGCGCGGTCTTCGACGCGGTGCTCGGCTCGGACCACCGGCTGCGGATCGAGGTGCACGACGGGACGAGCCGGCTGCCCGGCCGTCGGCGTGATCCGGAGGCCGAGTACGCGACCTCGGGGCGCGGGTTGCTGCTGGTGGAGGCGCTCGCCGACGCCTGGGGGGTGCAGCTGAGAGGCGACGGCAAGGTCACCTGGTTCGAACTCACCCTGCCCTGAGTCCGGCAGACCCCGTCCGACCCGGGCCGACTCCGGCCGCTTCGGGTCCGGTTCCCGCGGTCGTACGATTGTTCGCAACCGATTGATTCGCTGTCGAAGGAAGCCCTGAACAGAAGGCGGAGCGGAAGATTTCCGGCCCGTCGGCATTGCCGCTCGACGGAACATTGGCCAGGATGGTGGGACTGTGTGTCCACGTGCGGGAAGCAGCGGGGAGACCGAACCTCGACTGACCACCGTCCGCCGGCACCGTCCCATCCAGCACGACCCATCACATCGCCACGCGGCCCGGCCGGACGGTCGGCGCGGTCCGCCACGGCAGCGGCAGGAGCAGCATGCCCACTGAGCCCGAGTCGCCGGGGCCGGCGCTCCCTTCCGGCACGTCCGCCGCCGAGCCGCGAGTCGCCGAGCCGCGAGTCGCCGAGCCGCGCACCCCAGAGCCCAGGACCGCAGAGCCCAGGACCGCAGAACCCAGGACCGGAGAGCCGCGCGCCGTGGAACCCAGGACCGTAGAGCCCCGGCCGCCCGCCCAGCCGACCCGGCGGACCTCCGCGATGCGCCCGTCCCCCAGCCTCGCCGCCGCCCGCCTGGCGCCCGTGCTGTCCGGCGGACTGCCGCCCGCCTCCGCCGACACCATGCCGGACTGGCTGGAGCCGGCGATGGCCGCCAACGGCATCGGCTCCTTCGACTGGGACATCCGCCGCGACGTCCTGGAGGGCGACCAGCGCGCCTGCACGATCATCGGACTGGAAGGCTCGGCGCTGGGCCGCTTCGACCGCACCGCCGCCTCCTTCCTGGCCCTGCTGCACCCCGAGGACGCGCCGGTGGTGCGTCGCCGGGTCGAGCGCGCGGTGGCCGAGCTGGGCCAGTGCGGCGCCTACTACCGCACCATCGGGCCGAACGGCACCATGCGCGCGGTGCGCTTCCGCGGCCGGGTGCTCGCCGACGCCTTCGGCCGCGCCTCCCGGATGGTGGGCTTCGTCTGGGACGCCACCGTCGAACTGCACAAGCGCGACCACGCCGACCGGATGGCCCTGCTGCGCGAGGAGCGCTCCCGGTTCATCAAGGAGGCGGCGCGCGCCCTCTCCGAAGCCGTCACCGTCCGTGACGTGGCACGGGTCTTCACCGAACTGCCGCTGCCCGGGCTGCCGCCGGACGGCCTGGTGCTGGCCTCCTTCGAGGCCGGCCGGGCGCAGATCCTCGGCGCCTCCGGCTACCACGCCGAGGCGCTCGCGGTCTGGGACCGCACCGTGCTGCCGAGCGGCCACCCGGCCGCCGAAGCGCTGCGCCACCGCACCCCGGTGTTCGTCTCCACCCGCGAGGACTTCCGCGGCCGCTACCCCGAGGTCTGGAAGCAGGCCGACCGCACCGGCCGCGGCTCCTGGGCGTACCTGCCGCTGGTGGCCAGCGGCCGGGCGATCGGCGTCTGCGTGGTCAGCTTCGACGACGAGCGCGAGCTGGACGCGGACGAGCGCACCCTGCTGACCACCCTGGGCGGGCTGGTCGCCCAGTCGCTGGCCCGGGCCCGGCTGCACGACGCCGAGCACGAGCTGGCGGCCGGCCTGCAGCGGGTGATGCTGCCGCGCACCGTCCCGTCCGTGCCGGGCGTGACCACCGCCGTGCGCTACCTCGCGGCCGGCTCCGGCCTGCAGATCGGCGGCGACTGGTACGACGTGGTGCCGCTGCCCGGCGGGCACGTCGGCCTGGTGATCGGCGACGTCCAGGGCCACGACGTGCACGCCGCCGGGATCATGGGCCAGCTGCGGATCGCGCTGCGCGCCTACGCGGCCGAGGGCCACCCGCCCGCCGCCGTGATGGCCCGCGCCTCCCGCTTCCTCGCCGACCTGGACACCGACCACTTCGCGACCTGCACCTACGCCGAGGTCAACGTCGACTACGGCGTGGTGTACGCCGTACGGGCCGGCCACCTCGACCCGGTGGTGCGCCGCGCCGACGGCACCGCCGCCGTGGTGCCGGTCGCGGGCGGGCTGCCGCTGGGCATCGACCCGGACCAGGAGTACCGGGTCACCCGGTTCAGCCTGGACCCGGGCGAGACCGTGCTGCTCTGCACCGACGGCCTGGTCGAGGCGCGCGGCATGGACCTGGACGAGGGCGTGGCCCGGCTGACCCGGGCGCTGGCACGTCCGCTGCCGTCCGCCGCGCAGGCGCCCCGCGACCCGCTGGAGGAGCTGGCCGACCGGATCGCCTCCCAGGCCGCCGACTCCAGCGAGCGCGAGGACGACATAGCGCTGCTGCTCCTGCGCTGGGACGGCCCGGCGGGCGGCCTCGCCGCGCAGCAGCTGCGCCGCCGGATCGGCCAGGCCGACCTGGCCCGGGTCGCCGAGGTGCGGGCCGAGCTGCGCGACGCGCTGCGCCGCTGGGGCGTCGCCGAGTTCATCGACACGGCCGAACTGCTCTCGTCCGAGCTGGTCACCAACGCCATCCGGCACACGGACCGTGACGCCATGTTCACTGCGCGCCTCTACCGGGAGCCGGAGGCCGACGGCGGGCGGGCCCGGCTGCGGGTCGAGGTGGAGGACGAGTCGGACCTGTGGCCGACCCGCCGGACGCCGGGCGAACAGGCCTCCTCCGGGCGCGGCTTGATGCTGGTTGAGGCACTGGCGGACGCCTGGGGCGTGGAGCCGCGCGGATCCGGCAAGCGGATGTGGTTCGAGCTCAGCGGGGCGGCAGCTTAGACGGTCCCCGGGCAGCGCCCGGGCAGAAGGTGCGGCCCTGGACGAAACGCGGTCGCGGGTGCGAACCTGAAGACAGGTCACGCGCCCCGGCGCGTCCCGGCAGCCGACGAGGGTGTGTGGCTCGGGCTCGGGCTCGCCGACCCGAGGCGGGCAGCCACGACCACTGCCGACGAGGATCACGCCATGGTGTCGATCTTCCATCACCACACCGACGGCGAGGCCGTCGCGTCCCCCACGATCCCGCTGCCGCCCCCGCAACGGCAGCCGGTCGAGCCCCGCTACGCCCCCGAGGACGTCGCCCGCCTCCCGCTGATCTACGTCCGCGGCTTCGCCGGCGGCACCAGCGGCATCGACAAGCAGGTCGACGACCCGTTCTACGGCTTCAACGACGGCTCGACCCACATCCGGGTCGGCGGCGACGGCACCGCCCAGTACTACCAGTTCGAGAGCCCGCTGCTGCGGCTGTTCGCCGAGGACGGTTACCACCCGCTGGTGGCCGGTGACCCCAAGTCGTACCTGCGCTCCTGCGCGGCCGGGTCGGTGGACCCGGCGACCGTCTGGATCCACCGCTTCTACGACGCCTCCGCGGACACCTTCGGCAGCCGGGCCGTCGACTTCGACATCGAGGCGGCGGCCAGGGACCTGTACGAACTCGTCCGGCTGGTCCGGGAGAAGACGGGCGCGGAGAAGGTCGACCTGATCGCCCACTCGATGGGCGGCCTGGTCTGCCGCAGCATGCTGCAGAAGTGGTCCTACGACAGCTTCGGCGACTTCCGGCCCACCGTCCCCGGAAAGGACCTGGTCGACCGGCTGTTCACCTACGGCACGCCGCACGGCGGGATCACCTTCGCCGTCGGCGGCGGCCTGCTCGACGAGTTCATGGAGGACCTCGGCCCGGTCGGATCCGACATCTTCTCGCCCGAGATGATGTACGGCTACCTGGTGCCGGGCGTCGAGTACGGCACCGAGGCCCCGGAGGGCTGGCAGGCGAACCGGATCCCGCCCGAGGTCTTCGACGTCGACCGCGTCTTCTGCGTCGTCGGCACCGACCCCGGCGACTACGGCCCCTCCCGGAAGGTCGTCGGCCCGCAGAGTGACGGCCTGGTGGCGATCCGCAACGCCTGGGTGGAGGGCGCGCACCGGGCGTACGTTCACCGCTCGCATTCCGGTCGCTACGGTCTGGTCAACTCCGAGGAGGGGTACCAGAATCTGCGCCGCTTCCTGTTCGGCCGCAAGCGGGTGGCGATCGAGCTGGCGGGCCTGGACCCCGACCCGTCCGAGGTCGACGGCCGGCGCTCCTTCTGGCAGGGCGAGCTGCAGCTGTCGGTCCGCGGGCTGCCCGTGGTGCTGCACCAGCAGCTGGCGGCGCACTACTGCCCCGTCCTGCTGCAGTCAGGGCCCGAGGGCGCCGCCGTCCCGCTGACCACCGTCTTCCTCCTCGATCCGCTGTTGTCGCCCGCCGACGGCGGCAACGGGCCGGTCTCGCCGCCGTCCCGCTACGCGCTGCACCTCAAGGTCTCCCGGCTGACCGAGGAGCACGGGCTGCTGTTCTGGCGCGACCACCTCGCCCAGACCGCGGACTGGGACGACACGTTGATCGTCGACGTGGGGCACGAGAGCGACGACCCCAAGGGCGAGCTGCGGCTCTGGGCCGTCTGGAACTCCCAGCTGCCGACCGCGATCGCCGACCGCGACCCCGTGGGCACCAGCCCGCTCGACCCGGAGCAGGACGCGGTGACGGTGCCCCTGCCGCCGAGTGCGGGCCGGCTCCTCGGGGCCGACGCGGCGCTCGTCCTCCGGCCCGCGGTCTGGGAGTGACCGCGGGAGACCGGCCCCCGGAAGGCCGGGGGCCTGGCCGGTCGGCCCGACTGCGCCGGTCGGTGCACCTGTGCCGGTCGGTACGCCTGTGCCGGCTGACCTGCCGACGCCGGCCAGCACGCGGCGTCAGCCGAACTGCTGCTCCAGGTCCTTCAGCTTGCGCTCCAGGGAGTCGAGCCGGGGCAGCGTGACGGTGTCCTCCTCCACCGTGAGGTCGATGGTGCGACGCTCCGGACGGGCCGGCAGGCCGGGCTGGACGACCTTGCCCTCGGCGGCCTCGACCTCGCGCGGCGCGGACGCCCGCTCGGCGCCGGGCCGTTCGGCCTGCGGCCGTTCCAACCCGGGGCGCTCCGCCCCGGGCCGCTCCACGGCCGGCCGCTCCGCCCCGGGCAGTTCGGCCGCGGCGGGCCGTTCGGCCCCGGGGCCGCCGGCTATGGCGGACTCCGAGCCGGACTCCAGCTGCCGGGCGACGCCGCTGCGCCGCCAGCCGCCGGTGGAGCGGTTGATCGCCCGGATCTCGGCCCGCTCGCGGCGCCCGGCCAGCTTGCGGCGCTCCTTCTCCAGGGCGCGCTCCCGCTTCTCCTCGCGGACCTCGTCCACCGCCTCGTCCAGGCTGCGGACGTTCTCCAGCAGCATCAGCGACCAGGCCGCGTAGGTCTCGCGGGGGGCGCGCAGCCAGCGGACGATGCGGATCTGCGGCAGCGGGCGGGGCACCAGGCCCTGCTCGCGCAGCGCGGCCCGGCGGGTCTGCTTGAGCGCCCGGTCGAACAGGATCGCCGCCGAGAGGGACATCCCGGAGAAGAACTGGGGGGCGCCGGCGTGGCCGAAGCCGCGCGGGGCGTGCACCCAGTTGAACCAGGCCGAGGCGCCGGCGAAGAGCCAGACCAGCAGCCGGGAACCGAGCGCCGCGTCACCGTGGCTGGCCTCGCGCACGGCGAGGACCGAGCAGAACATCGCGGCGCCGTCCAGGCCGAACGGGACGAGGTACTCCCAGCCGCCGGACAGGCCCAGGTTCTGGACGCCGAAGCCGACCAGTCCGTGGAAGGAGAGCGCGGCGGCGACACCGGCACAGCAGAACAGCAGCGTGTACGAGGCGGCGCCGTACAGGGATTCCTTGCGGTGGCGCCGTTCCTCGGAGCGCTCCCAGGAATCCGTGCCACCGGCGGAGGTGGATCCCCGGCTGCGGAGCAGGGCCACCAGGAGCGCGCTGACCAGCAGCCCCGCGACCACGGTGACGGCCCACCCGAGCGGTATGTCGGACAATTTCATCGCCGGAACCAGCCTCGCTTTCCTGCGTCGAGTTCCTGCGCCGTGACGGCGGGGACCATCATGGCGGATGCTCGGCGGGCGAATGGCCGATTCACCGTCAATGCGCTGGGGAGAGGGATTTCTGACCCAGCAACAATCCTATTTTCTTATCGATTCAATGCGGATTGTTCCTGAAATTCCGGGCTTTCCGGATCTGGAATCGCACGGCCATTCGTCAACGTCGCATGACGCGCGGGCAGCCGCCGCACATGTCCCGCGGCTCCACGGTGTACACGAGGCAGCAACTGGCCCGGGCCCGGTCCGTGCCCGAAGCGTCCTCACCGGCTCCCCCGGCGGTCGAAGCACCGCCGCGGCCGGGCGCCGGGGGTGCGAAGCCGGCGCCCGGGGCGAAGGGGGCTGGGGCGGGAGCGGGGTCCCCGCACGCGCCGGGCCGACCCGGCGCGTGCGCGGGCTCGCCGGGCGCCAGCAGCGCGGACAGCTCGGCGCGCGCCCGGTCCCGCTCCCCGAGCAGCCCGCCCGCGTACCAGAGGCCCTCCACCACGGCGTCCGTGGCCATCGCCCACAGCACCCGGGGCCCGCGCCGCACCTGCGGACCGAAGGCGGACAGCACCGGCGCCAGGAACCCGCCCAGCGCGCACCGCAGTTCGGCGGCCAGCGCCTGCTCGTCCGCCGCCGTACGGGCCTGTGGCGAGCCGGCCGCCGGGTCGCCCGGAAGGCAGGCGAACCCGGTCGGACGGACCGTCAGTTCGACCGTGTCGGTGCGCCGGCGCAGCGAGACGTCCCCGAGGGCGAGCAGCGGGACGCGCCGCTCCAGGAACCACGGCAGGGTGAACAGCAGGGAGACCGGCCAGACGAAGCGGTGCAGCCCGAAGCCGGCCGCGACGTCCGGGCGCAGCGGCCGGCCGTAGCGGGCCAGGCCCTGGCGGGCGTCGTGGGCGATCAGTTCGCACACCGCCTCGGGGCGGGCGGTGAGGTCGGCCGCGGGCAGCCAGCCGCCGCCGCGTCGGGGCGGGGCGCAGCGCACGCCGAGGACGGGGGAGAGCCTGGTCAGCCGGTGGTACGAGGGGGCGCCCGGGGTGGAGGCGGCCGGTGCGGGGGCGGGGGCGTGCGCCCCCGTGCTGCGGGGGGCGCACGGCGTGGGGCCGGGCCTGGTGCTGCTCGCGGTCATGGACGGCCCCATCGGGTCGACCGGGGCCGCCCATGACCGCCCGGTCGGTCCCGGCGGGGGTGGTGGCGCCGGGCCCGACCGGACCGGGGCATGGCGGTGCCCGGGGAACGGCAAGGCGACCCGGCCGGGGCACTGCTCGCCCCGGCCAGGTTAGGCTCACCTTAGCTGATTGTTCCCCCGGTCTCGGTGGTGATGCGCCCGTCCGGGGGAGCCACCGGCGCACGGGCGGAGGCCAATTGCCGCGCCAGCCAGACCGGCACCCCGCCCAGCGCGTGCACCAGCCGGGCCGCCTCGGCGCGCAACCGCGCGGCCTCGGCCGGCTCGGACACCTCCGCGAGCGCCGCGAGCGCCGGCGCCACCCCCACCGTGAAGCCGAGTTGCTCGCGCAGCCGCAGCGAGGCGTCGAAGCCCTCCCGGGCGTGCCCGCGGTCCCCCCGGGAGAGCGCCAGCGCCGCCAGGTGGCGCCAGGTGTACGAGCGCAGCAGCTCGTCGCCGCGCTCGCCGGCGCCGTCGTGCGCCCGCCGGTAGGCGATCCAGGCGGCGCTGCGATCGCGTAGAAGGTTCTCGGCGACCAGCCCGCGCCGGAAGTCCAGCAGCGGGCGGCCCGGCGCGTCCGGTGGCAGCAGGGCCGAGGTGCGCCCGAGCGCGGCCTGAGCCTCGTCCAGCCGGTCCCGCGGGCCGAGCACGCTGGCCACGTAGGCGAGGAAGCCGCGGGCGCAGGCGGCGGCCGCACGCTGCTCGGTGCCGGCCGCCTGCGCCTCCGCCAGGCGCAGCGCCTGCTCCGCCTGGGTCCAGTGCGCGGCGGTGAACAGGCACTGCTCGATGAGGAGTTCGGCCCGCCCGAGGGCTGCGGCCGGCTCCTGTTCGGCGGCCGGGCGCAGCAGTTCGGCGGCCTCCTGCCAGCACCCCCGGGACCTCAGCCGCCACACGGTGTCGCCCGGCTCCTCCGCTGCCGCCCGCCCCTGCCCGTCCGGGCCGTTCGGGCCGCTCGGGCCCCATCCGTGCTCCGACAACGCCACCTCCTTGTGTGCGCCATCCGGCAGGGCACGGACCTGCCCCTGGGGCCCTGCCGCCACGACCGTGCGCATGGCAACGGCAGGGCGAAAGGCCCGCGCTGTGGCGGCAATTCAACACGGGGGTGAGCTTGTGCACCAGATCACGAGCGGAGGTTGTTGCTTTTGTGGAGGAAATGATCTAGAGGTGCGTCCCGGCGGTCAGGACGTCCAGCCGGTCTCCATCAGGGCCTCGGCTGCGCCGTTCGCGGGCTGCGGCACGCCGGCCAGGTCCAGGCTGAACAGGGCGACCAGCAGCTGCTCACCGCGCACGGTGGCCTGGTGCGAATAGCCCGCGAGAGTGAACATCGCGGCGGCCATCTCCTCGGCGTGCAGGGTCTGCAGCCACAGGCACTCGACCGACTTCACGTCGGCCGGCTCGGTCCAGGTGTCCACCTGGGCGACCATCCGGCTGCCCAACAGGGTCACGCCGTCGCGTTCCTGGGCCTCGGTCAGCTCCAGGTCGTCGAAGCCCAGCCACTCCAGGTAGCGGGCGGCGGTGAACACCGCGTCCTGCGAGGTGCGCACCGGGTGCGGGCGGAACGGCGAGCGGTGGCGGAACGGGCGGGAGCGGCCGCCGGTGGCGCCGGGCGGTACGGGCGGGGCGGGCACCGGCGCGCCCATCGGGTGGGCCGGCTGGGGGCGGGCGGAGTGCGGGCCGGGGGCGGCGATCGGCGCGGCCGTACCGCTGCCCAGCCGGGTGGCGCGGTCCACCGGCAGCCGGACGGTGGCGCCGCAGTTGCAGGTGAACTCGGGCTGCGGCCACTGGTCGGAGCGGCCGCAGTGCGGGCAGCGCATGTTCAGCCAGGAGTCCTCCCAGGAGCGGAAGCGCACCTGCACCGGCACCCCGCCGCGCAGCAGCGGCACCTTCAGCGAGGCGCCACAGGGGCAGGGCAGCGAGGGCGGTTCGTACAGGTGCTCGCGGCGGCAGGCGGGGCAGCGGATCGCCCGGGCGCCACCGCCCGCCCCCGGCCGCGTGGGGTCGTGTCCGGTGAAGTCATCGGGCAGTGCGGCCATCGCGGGCTCCGTCCGTCGGTGTCGGTGGCTGGGACGATTCCCATGCTCCCCGAAATGTCGGGCGGGGGGCGCGGAATGGGGCAATCCTCAGGGATGGATCAGGGACGGCCGTCCTTCGAGGGCGGGGCCGCCTCCCCCGCACGGGGGAGGGTCAGCCGGCGGACCAGCGGGCCAGGTCGGCGGGGGTGTCGAGATCGTCCGGGACGGCGACGTCGGCGCACTCGACCAGGACCACCTCCGCCGCGTGCGCCGTCAGCAGGGCGCGGGCGCCGGCGTCGCCGGAGGCGCCCGCGGCCGCCTCGGCGAGGTGGCGGGCACCGATCAGCACCGGGTGGCCGCGCCGCCCGTGGTAGGCCGCCGCGGCCAGCTCGGCGCCCGCCCGGTGCGCGGCCAGCAGCCGGGCCACCGCGGCCGGGGTGACCCCCGGGGTGTCCACCAGCATCACCAGCACCGCCGGGGCGTTCGGTGCCACAGCGGCCAGGCCGGCCCGCAGCGAGGAGCCCATGCCGCCCGCCCAGTCCGGGTTGGTCACCAGGCGGCAGCCCGGCAGGTGCGCGGTGGCCCGTACCCGCTCGCCCTCCGCGCCCAGCACCACCGTGACGTCCGGGCAGCCGCCGGCCCGGACCACCGCCACCGCGTGCTCCACCAGCGGCCGGCCCCCGTACCGGATCAGCGCCTTGGGCCGCCCGCCGAGGCGGCGCCCGCCCCCGGCGGCGAGCACCAGGGCGGCGACGGCCTGAGTGTTCTGCATGGGCCCAGCCTGCCGGTACCGCAGGGGGTCGCGCATTGTGTGAATCCACAAGGGGAAGCCGCAGGTGGCGGCCGCTCCCCGGCGGTTCGGCCGCTGGTCCTGTGGGCGGCGGCCGCCTGTACTGGGGCGATGAACACCGCACCGCACCCGCTGGTGGACCGCTTCGGCCGGGTCCACACCGATCTGCGGGTCTCCCTGACCGACCGCTGCAACCTGCGCTGCACGTACTGCATGCCGGCGGAGGGCCTGGACTGGCTGGCCCGGACCGAGGTGCTGGGCGACGACGAGGTGGTGCGGTTGGTGCGGATCGCCGTCGAACGGCTCGGCATCGCCTCGGTACGGCTGACCGGCGGGGAGCCGTTGCTGCGGCGGGGCCTGGTGGGGCTGGTCGGGCGCATCGCGGCCCTGGGCGTCGAGGTGTCGCTGACGACCAACGGGATCGGCCTGGCGCGTACGGCGGTCGCCCTGCGGGAGGCCGGGCTGGGGCGGGTGAACGTCAGCCTCGACACCCTGCGGCCGGAGCGCTTCGCGGCGATCACCCGGCGGGACCGGCTGGCCGACGTGCTGGCGGGGCTGGCGGCGGCGCAGTCGGCCGGGCTGGGGCCGGTGAAGGTGAACGCGGTGCCGGTGCGGGGGGTGAACGAGGACGAGATCGTCGCGCTGGCCGAGTTCGCGGTGGGGCACGGGTACCGGATGCGGTTCATCGAGTCCATGCCGCTGGACGCGCAGGGGGCGTGGGACCGGACGGCGATGGTCACGGCGCAGGAGATCCTGGCCGCCTTGGGCGAGCGCTTCGAGCTGGTGCCGATCGGGCGGGACGGCAGTGCACCGAGCGCTCCGGCGGAGGAGTGGCGGATCGCGGGGACGGAGGCGGTGATCGGGGTGATCGCCTCGGTGACCCGGCCGTTCTGCGGGGGCTGCGACCGGGTGCGGCTGACGGCGGACGGGCAGCTGCGCAACTGCCTGTTCGCCACCGAGGAGTCGGATCTGCGGGCGCTGCTGCGCGGCGGCGCGGACGATGCGGCGATCGAGGCGGCCTGGCGGGTGTCGGTGGCGGGCAAGGGGCCAGGACACGCCATCGGCAGCGCGGAGTTCGTCCGGCCCGAGCGTCCGATGTCGGCCATCGGCGGCTGAGGAAACGTTCCGGCCTGGCGGTGCGCGGGTGGGCGCGATGTGACCCGGGCACCGGACGGGTGGTATTCGTGGGCGGTGGCCCCGTTGATCTCCCGGTTCTCCCAGCGCACCCTGCCCGCCCTCGCCGCCGCCCTCGCCCTGCTGAGCGGCTGTACCGGCGCGGGCGGCAAGGGCGCAACAGCCACCCCGCCGCCCCCGCTGGACGAACGGGTCGCCGCCACCGCCGACCCCGCCCTGCGCGCGTTCTACGACCAGCGGATCGACTGGCAGCCCTGCCCCGACCAGGCCGCCGACGACCCGGACGCCACCACCGTCCAGTGCGCCGTCCTCGACGTCCCGCTCGACTACGCCGACCCCGGCGGCCGCTCCGTCGGCGTCGCCCTCGCCCGGGTGCCCGCCGCCGACCCGGACCGGCGGCTCGGCAGCCTCCTGCTCAACCCCGGCGGCCCCGGCAACTCCGGTGCCCGCATGGTCCGTTGGGGCTGGCAGAGCTACCAGGGGCCGCTGCACGACCGCTACGACCTGGTCGGCTTCGACCCGCGCGGCGCCGGGGACACCACCCCCGTCCACTGCCTGGACGACCGGACCCGCGACGAATGGAACAGCACCGACGACCGGGCCTACGACCACGGCCGGATCCTCGCCGACGCCTGCCGCGCACAGCACGCCGACCTGCTCCCGCACCTCGGCACCCGCGACACCGCCCGCGACCTCGACGTGCTGCGCAGCGCCCTCGGCGAGCGCCGCCTCGACTTCCTCGGCTTCTCCTACGGCACCCACCTCGGCGCGCTCTACGCCGAGGAGTTCCCCGACCGCACCGGCCGGCTCGTCCTCGACGGCGCCGTCGAGCACAGCGTCGACCCGCTGCGGCTCGGCATCGAACAGGCCGCCGCCGCCGAAGCCGGATTCCGGGCCTTCGCCGCCGACTGCGCCACCGACCAGGGCGACGGCTGCCCGTTCGGCACCGACCCGGCCGCCGCCCCGCGCAGCCTCGCCGACTTCCTCGACGGCCTGCGCGACCACCCCCTGCACACCGCCGACGGCCGCACCCTCACCGCCGCCCTCGCCTGGACCGCCGTCCTCGACGCCCTCGCCGACGGCCACCGCTCCTGGCCCCACGTGCGCGACGTCCTCGAACCCGCCGTCACCCGGGGCGACGCCCGGGACCTGCTCGAACTCGCCGACAGCGTCAACGGCCGTACGGAGGGCGGCCGGTACGACACCCCGGCCGACGCCTACGCCGCCATCTCCTGCGCCGACCTCCCGCAGGCGCCCACCGAGGCCGAACAGCGCGCGGCCCTCGCCGACCTCGCCACCCGGGCCCCGCTGACCAGCCGGCACGCCCCCGTGGCCACCCTGCTCGACCCGGACTGCCGCACCTGGCCGTACCGCTCGCCCGAGGTGCCGCACCCGGTACGGGCACCCGGCAGCGCCCCGATCCTGGTGGTCGGCTCCACCGGCGACCCGGTCACCCCGTACCCGTGGGCGCAGCGGCTGGCCGGCGGGCTGGAGCACGGCGTGCTGCTCACCCGGGATGGCGACGGGCACACCGCCTACGACAAGAGCGACTGCGTCCGGGCGGCCGTCACCGACTTCCTGGTGGACGGGCGGATGCCGGCGGCGGGAACGCACTGCGCGTCCGACTGAGTCGTACGACCGACCGAGTACGAGCGCGCCCGGGTACGGGAGAAGGGGGCGGGCCGCGGTTGCGCGGCTCGCCCCCTTCGGGGTCGGGCTCGGGGTCAGGTGGCCGGGATCAGGAGGTCGGGGCCGTCAGGTCGTAGAAGGTGGTCGAGCCGATGGTCCTCGCGGTGAAGTGGGCGGTCACCCAGGCCTCGATCCGGGCGGACTCGCTCTGCTTCCCGCCCTCGTCGCCGCCCGCGCCGCCGCCGAAGCCGCGGCGGGAGCCGCCGGCGCCGATGAACCAGTGGACCTTGCCCTCCTGGACGTACTGCTGGAAGCCGGCCAGGGTCAGCGAGGGGTCGGTGCCGTTGAAGCCGCCGAGGGCCATCACCGGCTTTCCGGTGGCGAGTTGGTAGCCGGCCGCGGTCTGCGAACCGATCGTGGCGGCCGCCCAGGTGTAGCGGTCGGCGTTCTCCTTGAGCATGGCGGCGACCTCGTCGGTCACCTTGGGGCCGTCGAGCAGGCCGCCCATGCCGCCGGGGGGCGGGCCGCCGACCGTGCCGTTGGTGCCGGTGCCGGTGCCGGTGCCGGTGCCGCGCTCGTGGCGGCCGCCGGGGAAGCCCTGAGCGCCCTGGCCGCCGGGGAAGCCCTGAGTGCCCTGGCCGCCGGGCCGGCCCTGCTGTCCTTGGCCGAACCAGCGGCCGTTGCCGGCGCCGCCGCCAGGGAAGCCCTTGCCGCCCTTGCGCCCCATGCCGCCCGGCCCGAACGCGCCCTGCACGCCAGGCCCCGCGGTCACGATCGAGCCGGTGTGCGCCGTGTTGACGGTGTCCACCGCGTACGCCGCCGGACCGCCCAACGCCGCCGCCAGACCCACCAGGCCCGCCACCGAGGCGATCCGCGCACCGGTGCGGCCCGAGGACCGTCCGGCGACCTGTCCGCCGACCAGCGCCGCAGCCGCGGCCAGCCCGCCGACCAGCACCGCCCAGCGCAGCCAGGGCAGGAAGTCCGAGCTGCGGCCGAGCAGCACGAACGCCCAGGCCGCCGTCACCGCGAGCGTTCCGGCCAGTACCAGCGCCCAAGCCAGCCGGTGCCGTGCCCGCCACAGGCCGTCCACGCCCATGCCGACCAGAGCCGCGACGGCCGGGGCCAGCGCCACCGTGTAGTACTGGTGGAAGATCCCGGACATGAAGCTGAAGATCAGCGCGGTGGAGAGCAGCCAGCCACCCCAGACCAGGAACGCCGCCCGGGCGGTGTCGGTACGGGCGTAGCGGCGGGTCGCCCAGAGGCCGACCACCAGCAGGATCAGTGCGGCCGGCAGCAGCCAGGCGATCTGCCCGCCGATGTCGGTGCCGAACATCCGGGTCAGGCCGGTCTGTCCCCAGCCGCGGCCGCCGCCCGGCGCCGCACCACCCGGCAGGTCCATCCCCGCCGGGAGCCGCCCCCCGCCGCCCACGCTGCCGCGCTCGTTGCCGTCCACCCGGCCGAGGCCGTTGTAGCCGAAGGTGAGCGACAGGAAGCTGTTGTCCTGCGAGCCGCCGATGTACGGGCGGGCCGAGGCGGGCATCAGCTCGACGATCGCCACCCACCAGCCGCCCGAGAGCGCCAGCGCCACCCCCGCGAGCAGCAGCTGCCGCACCCGCCGCCAGAAGCCGGTGGGCGCCACGACCAGGTAGATCACCGCGAAGGCGGGCAGGATCAGGAAGGCCGCCAGCGTCTTGGTCAGGAAGGCGAAGCCGAACATCACCCCGGTGAACAGCAGCCAGCGGGTGCTCGCCGCCTCGATCGCCCGCACCAACCCGTACGCGGACAGCGTCAGCAACAGCACCAGCAGGGCGTCCGGGTTGTTGAAGCGGAACATCAGCGCCGCCACCGGGGTGAGCGCCAGCGCCGCGCCCGCCAGCAGGCCGCCCAGCGGGGAGAAGCGGCGGCGCAGCGTCGCGTACAGCACGCCGACGGTCGCCGCGCCCATCAGCGCCTGCGGCGCCAGGACCGACCAGGAGGAGAGGCCGAAGATCCGCGCCGAGAGCGCCATCGGCCACAGCGAGGCCGGGGGCTTGTCGACGGTGATGAAGTTCCCGGCGTCGGAGGAGCCGAAGAAGAAGGCCTTCCAGCTCTGGGTGCCGGCCTGGACGGCGGCCGAGTAGAAGGAGTTCGCCCAGCCCGAGGCGCTCAGGCCCCACAGGTAGAGGACGGCGGTCGCGGCCAGCAGCGCCAGCAGGGCCGGGCGCACCCAGCGCGGGTCGTCCTCCCGGCCGCGCCAGGCCCGGGCCGGAAGGGTGCGCAGCCGGCCGGACCAGGAGGCGGGGCCCCCGGGACCCGGCGCCGACCCGACGGGCGGCAGCGGCTGCTCGGGGAAGAGCGGCGCCGGATCCGGCCGGGCGGGGTCCGGCTGCGGCACCTCCGGCGGCGGGTAGTTCGCGGCCTCCGGCCACGGTTCGCCGGCCGGAGGGGAGTAGCTGCTCGTGGTCATGCGCCATACGGTGCGTGGCGAGGCTGAGAGAACCGTGAGACGGGGCTGTGAGGCGCGTGTGATCTGCGGGTGTCGCCCGGGCGGCGGCTCGGTCGGGCGACCGGGTCAGGTGACCAGCTCGGGAAACCGGGTCGGGTAACCGGGTCGGGTAACCAGGTCAGGGAACCGGGTCGTCCGGCTGTGTCGGGCGACCCGGTCAGGCCGCAGCCGGCATGGTGATGTGCTTGCCCAGCCACTCCAGGGCCGGCGGGATCTCCCGGGTCCAGGTGTGGAAGTTGTGGCCGGCGGTGTCCAGGGTGATCGTGGACATCTTGGTGGGGGCCCTGAAGGCCGCGACCATGGCCTTGGTCTCGTCGAAGTTGTTCTCGTCGTTGGCGGTGGTCAGCAGCAGCGAGACCGGGGCGGCCGGCTGGTTCTTCAGCCGCCACAGCAGGTCGTTCTCCTGCTTGAGCTTGTCGCTGCCGCCGAACAGGTCCCCGGTGGTCTCGTCGTGGGCCGCGCTGTAGTAGCCGGAGAGGGCGACCGCCGCCGGGTAGGAGTCGGGCTTGCGCAGCGCGAACTTGAGCGCGCAGTAGCCGCCGGTGGAGTTGCCGATCACGGCCCGGTTGGCCGGGTCGGTGCCGATCCGGTAGGTGGTGGCGAGGGCCTTCGGCAGGTCGCTGGTGAAGAAGGTCTCCACCTGCGGGCCGTTCGGCACGTCGACGCACTCGGTGTCCCGGTTGCCGACGAGCGTGGGGCGGGCCATCACCAGCACGGTCGGCGGCAGCTTCTTCTGCTCGATCGCCGCCAGGGTGGAGGCCGGGTACTGCATCAGCGAGATCAGCTTCTCCGGGGTGCCCGGGTAGCCGGTGAGCACGAGGGCCATCGGGAAGCGCTGCTTGGTGTAGTCCGGCTGGAAGTACTGCGGCGGCAGGTAGACGTACGCCTCGGTGCTCAGGCCGGTGCCGGCTCCTTTGACGTCGACCTTCTGGATCAGCCCGGAGCGTTCCGGGTCCGAGCCCTGGGTGGAGTAGAACTTCTGCTCCCCGGTGACGGCCACGCCGGAGGCGTTCGGGGTGTGGTCGACCACCGTGCCGAGCCCGCCGCTGGTGCCGAGCAGGTCGGTCCAGGAGCTGTAGAAGCCGAAGTAGCTGTTGGCGATCAGACCCATCGCGACCAGCACCGACAGCTGGGCGGCCAGGAAGGCGCCGATCCGGCCCAGCCACGACTTCCAGCCCTTCCCGCCGAACCGCGGCCAGAGCCACATGGTGGCGACGAAGACCACGATCGCGACGACCGAGGCGATGATCTGGAGGGGGAGTCCGGTGAGGCTGAGCACGTGCCCGATCGTAGTTGACCCCACCTGGCGGCCCGGCCCGGGCCCGTCGGATGATCATTCGGTCCCTGCCGACGGGTGTGGTTCGTACCCGGCAGTGTGGTCGCTCGCCGGCGCACGGGGGTGTGCCGGTCAGGCGGGCACGGTGGGGGTCCTCGGGTGCCACCGTGCCCGCCCGTAACGGGCATATCGGGGCGGGAGGTTGCCGGTATCGGTCACAACGCCGCGTCTCCGGTGGCGAGTTCGTCCATAACGGTTGACCCCCTTGAAGTGGCCATGGCACTTTCGTGCGGCGCGGGCGTCGGCGACCAGTCGTGTACCCCGCGATCCCCCACAAGGAGAGCCATGTTCAAGAGACTTGTCGCGATGGTCGGCACCGGCGCCGTCGTCGCGGGCGGGTTGGCCTTCGCCGCCGCCCCCGCGCACGCCGTCCAGGCGGCCGATCTGACGGCCACCATCGCCCTGAGCAACTGCTCGGCCTCGCTGGTCCGTTACCCCACCTCGGTGGCCGGCGACCGGGCGCTGATGCTCACCAACGGGCACTGCCTGCCGACCATGCCCTCGGCCGGCCAGGTCATCCAGAACGTCAGTGCCAGCCGCAGCGGCACCCTGCTGGACGGCGCCGGCAACGGCCTCGGCACCGTCCAGGCCGACAAGGTGCTCTACGCGACGATGACCGGCACCGACGTCGCGCTCTACCAACTCACCGACACCTACGGGTCGATCAGCTCCAAGTACGGCATCACCGCGCTGACCGTCAACGACTCGCACCCGGCCGACGGCGCCGCGATGTACATACCCTCGTCGTACTGGAAGCAGGTCTGGAACTGCTCCGTGAACGGCTTCGTGTCCACCCTGCGCGAGGACGAGTGGACCTGGCACGACTCGCTGCGCTACAGCTCCGGCTGCAACACCACGCACGGCACCTCCGGTTCGCCGATCGTCGACTCCGCCAGCGGGCGGATCATCGGCATCAACAACACCGGCAACGACGACGGCGCCATGTGCACCCTCAACAACCCGTGCGAGGTGGCCGCCGACGGCACCACCAAGGCCTACAAGGGCCAGAGCTACGGCGAGGAGACCTACTGGTTCACCACCTGCCTGAACTCCAGCCGGACCATCGACCTCAACGTGGCCGGCTGCCTGCTCACCAAGCCGGCCGGCAGCGGCGCCGTCTCGGTGACCAGCCCCGGTGACCAGTCCACCGTCGTCGGCACCGCGGTCAGCGTGCAGATCAACGCCTCGGGCGGCACCGCCCCGCTGTCGTACTCGGCCACCGGCCTGCCCGCCGGCCTGTCCATCAACTCCTCGACCGGCCTGATCACCGGCATGCCGACCACCGCGGGAAGCGCCACGGTGACCGTCACGGTCAAGGACGCCGCCGGCAAGTCCGGTACCACCAGCTTCGGTTGGGCGGTCAGCACCGGTGGCGGCGGCAGCTGCACCCCGGCGCAGCTGCTGGGCAACGCGGGCTTCGAGACCGGCACGGCGGCGCCGTGGACGGCGAGCTCCGGTGTGGTCGACAACAGCTCCAGCCAGGCCGCGCACGGCGGTTCGTGGAAGGCGTGGCTGAACGGCTACGGCTCCACCCACACCGACTCGCTGTCGCAGACGGTCACCATCCCGGCGGGCTGCAAGGCCACGCTGAGCTTCTGGCTGCACATCGACACCGCGGAGACCGGCACCACCGCGTACGACAAGCTGACCGTGTCGGTGAACGGCACCACGCTGAAGACCTACTCCAACGTGGACGCCGCGGCCGGCTACCAGCAGCGCACCTTCGACCTGTCGGCCTACGCGGGCCAGACGGTCACCGTGAAGTTCAACGGCACCGAGGACTCCTCGCTGCAGACGAGCTTCGTGATCGACGACACCTCCGTCCAGACCGGCTGACCCCGGCCCCCCGCACGTCCGGTCCGCCCGTGCAGCCCGCCCCCGGCACCCTTCGGGGCGGGCTGCCCGGCCGCCGTATGCTGGCTCGATGATCAAGCCGATAGAGCTCGTGATATTCGACTGCGACGGCGTCCTGGTGGACAGCGAGGTGATCGCCGTACGGGTGCTGGTGCGGTTGGGGGAGGAGCTGGGCTGGCCGCTGCGCGAGGCGGAGGCCGTCGAGCGGTTCGTCGGGCGGTCGGAGGCGGCCAACCACGCGATGGTGGCCGAGCGGCTGGGGGAGGAGACGGCGACGGTCTGGGACAAGCGCTTCCGCGAGCTGCACGCCGAGGCCGTGGACGCCGGGCTGACCCCGGTGGACGGCCTGCCGGAGGCACTGGCTGCGATCGACCTGCCGACCTGTGTGGCCTCCAGCGGCACGCACGAGAAGATGCGGCACACCCTCGGCCGGACCGGGCTCCACGACCGTTTCGCCGGGCGGATCTTCAGCGCCACCGAGGTCGGCCGGGGCAAGCCCGCCCCCGACCTGTTCCTGCACGCCGCCCGCTCGATGGGCGTCGACCCGGCCGCCTGCGTCGTGGTCGAGGACAGCCGGCCCGGCGTCCAGGCCGCCCGAGCCGCCGGAATGCGCGCGCTCGGCTACGCGGGCGGCATCACCCCGGCGGAGTGGCTGGAGGGGCCGGGCACCGTGGTCTTCACGGACATGCGCGAGCTGCCCGCCCTCATCGCCGCGGGCGCCGTGTAGGGCGTGTCGGGAACGCGCTGAGCGCGTAAAGCGCTTGCCGGGGGCGGTCGTCGGTGGCAGGGTCGGGCGTCATGTCGGACTCCCCCGCTCGCCGCCGGATGCACGCGAACGAACTCGACCTCGACGCGGCGCTGGTGCGCCGGATGGTCGCCGGGCAGTTCCCGCACTGGGCCGGCCTGCCGGTCGAGCCGGTGGCCACCGTCGGGACCAGCAACGCGATGTACCGGCTGGGTGCGGAGCTGGTGGTGCGGATCCCGCGGATCCCGGGGGCGGTCGAGGACGTGCGGAAGGAGTACCTCTGGCTGCGGCGCCTCGCCCCCGGGCTGCCGGTCGCGGTGCCCGTGCCGCTGGCCCTGGGCGGGCCGGTGGACGGCTGCCCGTGGCCCTGGTCGGTGCTCCGCTGGCTCGACGGCGTGAACCCGGTGGCCGGTCAGGTGGACGAACCGGCAGCGCTGGCAGCGGACTTGGCGTCCTTCGTGACCGCCATGCGCCGGCTGGACCCGGCCGGCGGCCCGGCCTCCTACCGGAGCGAGTCGCTGCCCGACCGGGACGGCGTCGTCCGGCGTGCGATCGCGGCGCTGGCCGGCACCGTCGACGCCCGGGCGGTGACCGCCGTCTGGGAGGCCGCGCTCGGTGCCCCGCCGCACTCCGGCCCGCCGGTCTGGATCCACGCCGACCTGCAGCCGGGCAACCTGCTGGTGGACGGAGGTGGGCGGTTGAGCGCCGTGATCGACTTCGGCTGTGCGGGCCTCGGTGACCCGGCGGTGGACCTGATCACCGCCTGGTACATGCTCCCGGCCTCGGCCCGCGGCGCCTTCCGGGCGTCGGTGGGCGCCGACGACGCGGCCTGGGCCCGCGGGCGGGGCTGGGCGCTGTCCGTCGCCCTGCTGGAGCTGGACTACTACCGCGGGAGCAACCCCCGGATGGCGGGCATCGCCCGGCACGTGATCGGCGAGGTCCTGGCCGGCCACGCCTGATCCGGCCGGCCACGCCTGATCCGGCCGACCATGCCTCGTCCGGACCACCACGCCTGACCGGACGGCCCGCGTCCCCGCCCGGCCGCCGCCTCCCGTGGGGCGCACGGCCGGGCGGAGCCGTCGCCGTCCGGTCAGGCGGTCTTGATGGTGCCGCCGTCGATCACCAGGTCGGCGCCGATGATGTTGGCCGCGGCGCCGGAGACCAGGAAGGTGACCAGGGCGGCGACCTCCTCGGGTTCGGTGATGCGGGGCGAGGCCATCTGGAACTGCTGGGGCAGGGTCGACAGCAGGTCGTCGAGTCCGACGCCGTTGGCGGCGGCGACCTTGGCGCCGAAGCTGTCCGGGCCGCGCCACAGGGGGCTGCCGGTCACTCCGGGGGAGACGGTGTTGACGCGCACGCCCCGGGGGCCGAACTCCTCGCTGAGCCGCTTGGTCAGGGTGTTCAGAGCCGCCTTGGCCTCGCTGTAGCCGACCGGGCCGCTCGCGGGGACGCGGGCGTTGATCGAGGAGATGTTGACGATCGCGCCGCGGCGCTCGATCAGGCTCGGCAGTGCGGCGCGGGTGGTGCGGATCGTGCTGAAGAGGTTGAGGTCCAGCATCCGGCGCCACTGGTCGTCGTCGGCGTCGAGGAAGCCGCCGAGGCTGAGGTGCTGGGCGTCGCCGGCGCCGACGTTGTTCACCAGGATGTCGATGCCGCCCAGTTCCGACAGTGCCGCCGCGACGACGGCCTCGACGCCCTCGGGGGTGGACAGGTCCGCGGACACGGTCGCCGCCGCGACCTTGTCGAGCTCCGGTGTCACGGTGCGGGCCGCGCCGAGCACGCGCACCCCCTCGGCGGCGAGGGCTTCGGCGACGGCCAGGCCGATGCCGCGGCTGGCGCCGGTGACGACTGCGGTCTTGCCGGTGAGCTGGAGGTCCATGGGGCGCTTCTTTCTTGAACTGTAGGTCCAGAACTGGGGCATGGTGCGGCCGCCCTCGGGGCCCGCTCGGGGCCCGCTTGGGGCCCGTCCGGGCGTGCCTCGGGCGGCGGGAAGGGCGGGGTCAGGCCGGGCCGAGCACCGTCAGTGCGGTGTCGGCGATGCGGAGCAGGGTCGCCGCGTCGTAGGAGCGGGCCATCACCCGCAGCCCGGCGATCGTGTTCATCAGGTACTCGGCGGTGGCACGCGGGTCGAGGTCGAGGGGTACGTCGCCGTCCCGGATGCCCTGGGTGATCCGGGACTCCAGCGCGGCCATCGTCCGTTCCACGGCGCGGCGCACCGCGCGGGCGATCTCCGGGTCGTGGCCGGACAGTTCGACCGCCGTGTTGACGGCCAGGCAGCCGCGGCGGACGGGGTGGGTCAGGTCGGACTGAACGCTGTCATGCAGGAACGCCCGGAGGCATTCCCGGGTGGTTCCGGGCCGCGCCAGGAGCTCCGCGGCGAACTCCGCACCGAGCCGGTCGTACCGTTCGAGTGCGAGCACGAACAGTTCACGCTTGCTCCCGAAGGCGTTGTACAGGCTCCCCTTCGCCACGCCGGTCGCCTCGGCCAGCGCCGCCGGCGAGGTGTTGGCGTACCCGAGCGTCCAGAACGCCTGCATCGCGCGTTCCACCACGGCGTCGGTCTCGAAGGTGCGGGGTCGGGCCATGTCAGGACGGTAGCAGGTTCTTGACCTGACGGTCCATAATTTCCGCCGTCCGGGTTCCCGCGGCGCCCGCCCGCCGGCACCCGGCCGCGAAGGCCGGGCGCCGGCGGGCGCCGGCGGGCGCCACAGGGGGTCAGGCAGCGCCGAGGTGGCGGGCCAGGAAGCGGGCGCCGCTGTCGGCCTCGAAGCGGGGCAGTTCCTTGTGCCGGCCCGAGTTCACGTGCAGGGACTTCTCCGTCGAGGCGAAGGCGTCGAACAGGGCGAGGCCGTCCTCACGGGAGATGTGCTCGTCGTCCCACTGCATGTCGTACTCGATCGGGATGGTGATCCGCTTCGCCTTCTCGGCCAGGGTGTCGGGCCAGTGCTGGCCGAAGACCGCGGCGGTGATGCGGGGTTCGTCCGCCACGAAGGGCAGTCCGATCGCGGTGCCCATGTTGAGGCCCCAGAAGCCGACCCGTCCGTCGGCGCCGATCTCGGGCAGCTCCTGGAGGGCGTCCAGGGCGGCCCGGTACTCGGGGACGGCGAGCTCCGCCAGGTGGTCGTTGTAGCGGACGACGATCGGGCCCTCCGGCTCGCCGGCGGCCCTGGCCCGGAACAGCTCGGCGATCTCCGCCTCGTCGTGGGCCGTGCGGGGCCGGTCGCCGTGGCCGGGGGCGTCCAGGACGGCGACGTGGTAGCCGCTGCCGGCGACCAGCAGCCGGGCGCGGCCGGACATCGCGGGGTGCTTCTTGTGGTTGCCGCCGCCGTGGGCCATCAGGACCAGGGGCGCGCGGTCGGCGCCGGAGGCGGGCGACCAGAGGACTCCGGGGACGTCGCCCACGGTGAACTCGCGTTCGACGATGCCGTTCGAGGACGACTCGGAGGTGAAGCGGAAGGAAGAAGAAGAGGACATGGCGGGTCGCCTTTCGGAAGTGCCTGTGATGATGCGGCGCTCCCGGCGACGGCTACGTCAGTCGCCGACCGTGACGGAAAGGGGGAGCACCCACGTGGGTCCAGCGGTCATGGGTCTCACCTCCTCGGGCGGTGTCTCGGTCGGGGATGATCTTTCCGCCTGAACGGCCCGCTGCGCAAGCCTTTTTCGCGATCGGCCCGCGGCCGGGCCCGCGTTCCGGCCCTCGGTGGGGATCGGTCAGGATCCTTCGCGGGCGACCCGGTGCTGCCACTCCCGGGTGAACACCACCGACCCGGCCTCCAGCGCCCGCAGTTGCACGATGCTGAGGAAGTGCCCGGCGTCGCAGCGCAGTTGGGTGCGGGTCTGGACGGTGACGTCCCAGCCGATGTCGGGCCGCTCCAGCCGTACGGTGTGGTCGGTGCGGGCCTGGGCGCTGAGCGGGGTGTCGGTGAGGATGCGGTAGGCGGTGACGGTGTGTTCGTCGCGGACCAGGCCGTCGGGGTGGGTGCGGGTGCCGTCGGTGGCGGGGGAGAGTTCGGTGCGCCACTCGTGACGGCCGATGTCGTGGACGGTGAGGCGTTCGGGCCGGGCGGTGAGCGGCTCGGTGAGGTGGATGTCGAGCGGCTCGGGCAGGGTGGGCGTCTCGAAGGTGACGGGGGCGGCGCCGACGTCGGCGGCCAGGTGGCGGACGGGCAGGCTCAGGGTGGAGCGGGACGGGTCGAGGGCGTACCCGGTGGTCCGGGCCGGGGGCCACACCCACGGCCAGTAGACGGAGGAGAAGGCGAGCCGCAGCCGGTGCCCGGCCGGGATCGTCCGGGCGCAGGCCGCCAGTTCGACCTCGGCGTCCGGGCCGTCGGCGACCAGGACGCCCCGGGTGACCAGCTCCGAGGTGCCGTCCGGGCCGACCGCGCAGAGTCGGACGACGACCAGCGGGGCGGGCCCGCCCTCCCGCAGGCGCAGCCGGACGGTCGGGGCGCCGAGCAGTTCGACCGGCTCGGGCAGCGGCTGGGAGTCGAAGCAGACCGAGCGGCCGTCCTCCTCGCGCTGGTCGGGCGGCTGGTCGGCGGGGCGCCCGCGCGGGACGTACGCGCCCGCGTTGAGGCCGGTGTGCTGCGGGGAGCGGACGTGGACGTAGCGGTCGTCGGCGGCGGTGCCGGCGGTGCGCAGCGGCCCGTCCAGGCCGTAGTGGATCGGCCGGACGTCGGGGGAGGGCCAGGTGTCGTCGCCGGTCCAGCGGGTGCCGATCCGGCTGCGCAGGGCGGGCTCCTTGGCGGCGCCGGTGTCGATGCCGCGCAGCCAGTGGTCCCACCAGCGCAGGGTCTCGGGCAGGACGTCCTCGGGCAGACCGTGCGGCCAGGGGCCGATCACGGCGCGTGCGGTGGGGGATTCGGCGAGCAGGCGCAGGACGAAGGAGCAGGACGGGTCGTCCCAGGCGGAGATCGCGAGCACCGGCGCGGAGACCGGCACGGTGCTGTCGCCGGCGGCGAGCCAGGCGTCGACGGGCGGCTCCAGGGCCTCCATGCGGGCCAGCCAGCGGCTGCGCCAGGCGTCGCCGACGTGGCGCGGGTCCGGGGGCAGGGCGGCGTCGGCCACGAGGGCGGTGAGCCGGGTGTGCAGGTCGGCGGCGAGTACGGCGCCGCCGAGCCGGTGGCCGCCTTCGGGGCAGGCGGTGACCACGGCGCCGACGGTGTCCGGGGCCCGGGCGGCCAGCCGCAGTGCGGTGGTGCCGGCGGCACCGGTGCCGAGCAGGCCGACCCGGCCGGTGGACCAGGGGCGGCGGGCGAGCCAGTCGACGACGGCGGCGCCGTCGGCCAGCTCCTGCTCGCCGCCGGGCTCGCCGGGGGTGCCGTCGGAGTTGCCGTGTCCGCGGGTGTCGACCCGCAGGGCGGCGTAGCCGTGGCCGGCGTACCAGGGGTGGCGGCGGGCGTCCTCGGCGGCGGTGCGGTCGGTGAGGCGGCCGGCGGAGTACTCCAGCAGGGCGGGGACGGGTTCGTCGCCGACCGGCCGCCACAGCCGGGCGGCCAGCCGGGTGCCGTCGGGCAGCGGGATGCGGACGTCCTCGCGGGTGGTGTGGAAGGGGTACGACGGCATGGCCGCTCCCATCGGGTCCCGGGCCGGGTGGGCGCCGGCGGGCCCGCGGCGGGGACGGGGCACCCGTACCCGCCGCGGGCGTCGGCATTCCGACCCTAGGGGAGGAACCGGCCGTTTTCCTGGCGAGGGCCGCGCGCGAGGGCCCCGCGGCTTTCCCGGCGAGGGCCCCGCGGCGGTCAGGCCTTGCTCAGCCAGGCGGTGGCGTTGAGGGCGAGGGCGGCGTCGGTGCCGGCCGGGTCGTCCCAGCCGTTGTAGAGGGTGTTGCCGGACTGGCCGGTGCCGTCGTCGATCGGGGAGCTGTCGCCCCAGACGGCGACCCGGCCGGAGCCGAAGGTGCTGGTGACGAAGAAGGCGCCGGTGTTGCCGCTGTAGCCGGTCCGGTAGACCAGGCCCTTGACCGAGGGGTTGTCGGCGGGCTTGAGGGTGAAGGTGGTGCCGTTGCGCAGGATCGAGCCGGTGACGGTGCCGAAGGAGCCGTTCAGGACGGGGTCGGTGGCGTCGTTGATGGCGCGCGGGTTGTCGGTGGTGATGTTGAGCAGGTCGACCGAGAAGCCGAACGGGTCGTTGTTGTTGACGCCGTTGCTGGTCAGCAGGTCGTTGATGATCTTCGGCGAGTCCCAGCCGTCGTTGTTGCGGTCGCTGCCGGTGTGGTCGGAGATCAGGAAGAGCCCGCCGCCGTTCCGGACGAAGGTCATGACCGCGGTCTTCTCGGCCGCGCTCAGCCGGATGTTCGGTTCCGGGATCACGAAGGTGTCGAAGTTGGCGAGGTCGAGCGCGCCGCCGGTGCCGTAGGTGATGGTGGAGCCGGACGGGAGGGTCTTGAGGCTGTACTGGCCGGTCTTCTGCAGGGCGACGCCCCAGGCGGAGAGCGCGCCGGTCCAGCTCTTCTCGGTGGTGGGGCTGGGGTTCTGGGCGAGCGGGTCGGGCTGGCTGGTGCTGATGATCCAGTCGGCGTTGCCGGCGGTCTCGGCCTTGCTGTTGTCGAACAGCACCCGGTGGGGCGTGGTGCTCAGGGTGTGCACGGCGGTGGCGGAGGCCGGGGCGGCGGTCGCGGCGGTGGCGGCGGTGGCGGCCGGGGCGAGGGTGGTGAGGCCGGCGGCGAGCAGCGCCGCGCCGGAGAGAGCCGCGACGGTTCGAATACGGATCGTCATGTGCCGTTCCTCCGTGGGGAGTTGAGGTTGTCGGCGCCCGAGTTTTCGCGCGTAGAACGTGAGTATCCGCGCGTAGAGCGACCGGTGACAGCCCTGGGAGGTGACGAAGCACTGTACGGGTTGTGACGATCTCGCGGCGGGCGGAAACCGAACCGTAATTGCGCATGACTTGCAACTGCGTGCGTCCAGACGGAAAGATGGCCCGGCTCCGCCTGCTCCGCCGAAAGGACACCAAGATGACCGCCCCCCGCTGGCGCGACCGGCTCACCCGTGAGGAGTGGATGCGCCTGGCCGGAATGGGCGGGTTCATCCTCGCGCTGCACGTCATCGGCTGGTTCACCCTGCTCGCGCTGGTCGCGCCCGAGCGCTACGACGTCGGCGGCCAGGTGTTCGGTGCGGGCATGGGCCTGACCGCCTACACCCTCGGCATGCGGCACGCCTTCGACGCCGACCACATCGCCGCGATCGACAACACCACCCGCAAGCTGATGGGCCAGGGCAAGCGGCCGCTGTCGGTCGGCTTCTGGTTCTCGCTCGGGCACTCCTCGATCGTCTTCGGCCTCTGCGCGCTGCTGGCCTTCGGCATCCGCTCGCTGGCCGACCAGGTCGAGGCCGACGACTCGACGCTGCACGAGATGACCGGCCTGATCGGCGTCACCGTCTCCGGCACCTTCCTGCTGCTCCTCGGCCTGATCAACCTGGGTGCCTTCAACGGCATCCTCAAGGTCTTCCGCAAGATGCGCGAGGGCGAGTACGACGAGGCCGAGCTGGAGCGCCAGCTGGAGCGGCGCGGGCTGATGAACCGCATCCTCGGCCGGGTCACCCGGGCCGTCACCAAGCCGTGGCACATGTACCCGGTGGGCCTGCTGTTCGGCCTGGGCTTCGACACCGCCACCGAGGTGTCCCTGCTGGTGCTGGCGGGCGGCGCGGCGGCCTTCTCGCTGCCCTGGTACGCGCTGCTCACGCTGCCGATCCTGTTCGCGGCCGGGATGAGCCTGCTGGACACCATCGACGGCTCGTTCATGAACTTCGCGTACGAGTGGGCCTTCTCCAAGCCCGTCCGCAAGATCTACTACAACCTGACCGTCACCGGGCTCTCGGTGCTGGTGGCGCTGGTCATCGGCTCGATCGAGCTGATCGGCCTGCTCGGCGAGAAGCTGGACATCACCAGCGGGCCGGTCGCCTGGATCGGCGCGCTGGACCTCAACTTCGTCGGCTACGCCATCGTCGGACTGTTCGTGCTCACCTGGGCCGCGGCGATCGCCTACTGGAAGTTCGGCAACGTCGAGGAGAAGTGGTCGGCCGGGCTGGCGGCCGGCGCCGCGGCCGAGTCCGAGTAGCGACGCACGGTCAGGCGGGACCGAGGGGCGGTGACCGGGGTCTGGTCGCCGCCCCTCGGGGTACCCGGGATCAGCGCAGCGCGGCGAGCACCGCGTCGGCCATCACCTTCTCGCCGGTCGCGTTCGGGTGGAACGGCACGGCGGGCGAGCCGGGCAGTGCGCCCTCGATCCAGCGGTCGTCCGAGCAGACGTCGTGCCCGCGGGTCGGCGTCGCCGTGTCGACGTAGGTCGCGCCGCCGGCCGCCGCGGTGGCCTTGAGCGCGGCGTTCAGCTTGTCGAGGACGCCGTGCATGTACTCGACGTCGCCCGGGGTGACCGGCTGGCGCAGGATGCAGGTGGAGCCGTCGGCGGGCAGCACGGAGGGGTAGCCGACCAGCAGCACCTTGGCCCTGGGCGCCTTGGCGTGGATCTGCCGGAGGGTGGTGGCGATCTGCGGGGCGATGGTGTCGGTGATCCGCTCGGCGAGGTCGTCGTTGCCGTACTGCCAGGACCAGGTGCGCCAGTCCCAGTAGCCGTGGTGGTAGACGTCCTTGCAGGGCGTGCCGAGCGGGTTGACGACCGCTCCGGCGATGCAGGTGGCGACCAGTTCGCCGAGGCCGAGGTCGCTGGCCGCGAGGTCGTTGCCGCCGATCCCGAGGCTGACCAGGTCGGTGTCGGGGGTCAGCGCGTCCAGCTGGGGGTCGTTGACCCTGATGAAGGCGTCGTACTGGGGCTGCGTCATCGCCTTGACCTTGGCGGCGGCGCAGGTGACGTCGGTGTACGCGCCGGCGTCGAGGGCCGCGGCGACCAGGTGGCCGTAGTTGTGGTCGGAGCGCAGGCAGAGGCCGGCCGACTGGCCGGGCACGCCGGCGCCGGCGGCGTAGGAGTCGCCGAGCGCCACGTAGTGCTTCGGGGCGGGGGTGGCGGCCTGGGCGCTGGTCGAGGTGAGTGCCAGTGCGGCACCGAGGGCGACCGCGGCGAGGGCGGTGGAATTCCGGAGGTGCCGGGATTTCCGGGCAGGGCGGAGCACGGTTCCTCCTGGGGGAGAGAAACGACGGGTGGGGGTCGTGCCGAGCCGGGCCACAGCTACTCGCAGGTAAGTTACTGCCAGGTTTCGCGCCCGTCCATGCTTTGCGCAGAAATTGCCGAAATTCCGTCAGATGAGAGTCGCCGACATTTCGAATTCCGCTCCACCGCGTATCGGAGGTATTTCCGAAACGCGGTGGAGCGGAATTCGTGCACTCGCTTGTCACCGGCCGGTCGGGCGGCCCCCGGCCGGCGGGTACAGTGCGGGTGCAGAGCGCGCCGCCGACCACGAGGGGTACCAGGAACCGATGAGCCGCCGAGACCGCGACCGCGACGGTGCCGCCCGGGGCAGTGAACGGAGCAGCGAACGGGCCGGTGGCCGGAAGCGGGGCGCCGCCTCCCCGGTGACCGTCACCGTCTGCCGCGGATGCTGCTGCGGCACCGAGGCGAAGCACCCCGGCGTCGACCACGCGGGGCAGTACGAGCGGCTGCGGACGGCGGTGGGCTCGGCGGGCCGGGTCCGGGCCGTCAAGTGCCTGGACGTGTGCACCCAGTCGAACGTGGTGGTGGTCGGCCCCTCCAGCGAGGGCCGGGCGGCGGGCGGCCGGCCGGTCTGGCTCGGCTTCGTGCTGATGGACGAGATGATCGACGACATAGCCGCCTGGGTGCAGGCGGGCGGCCCGGGCCTCGCCGACCCGCCCGGTCTGCTCGACCTCCAGCTGATCTCGGTCTCCCGCCGGGTCCGCGAGGCGCTGCCCGACTGACCGTCGGGCTGTCGGGTCGTCTGATCCGTCTGATCGTCGGGCCGTCCGATCGTCACCCGAGGACCGCTCCGCCACCCGCACCACTACCATGACCGGTGGCGTCGAGCAGGTTCCGCGCGAGGGAGGAAGACGATGACGACGGTCTGCCGCATCTGCGCGGGCACCGGCCGGACCGCCGGCCTCAGCTGCCGCACCTGCCAGGGCACCGGCACCACCGAGGTGGGCGGCGGGGGCGGCAACTGCTTCCTGTGCGACGGCACCGGCGTGTACGTGCGCTACCGGGTGGATGCGACCGGCGCCAAGCACGCCTACCGGGACGAGATCTGCCGCACCTGCGACGGCACCGGGAACCGCACCGCCACGCAGTGGGACGAACCGTCCTGACCCTGCGGCACGTTCCTCCTCCGGAGGGCCGGACCCGAAGCACCCTCAGCGAGCTGGTCCGGCCGGGGCCATGATCCGGTGTCGGGTCGACGTGGACACGTCCTTTACCGAACCATGGTCGAACATTGGTGTTCGAATGGGGGATGCGCTGCGGCCCGTTCATCCCGCGGTCGTGTTCGATCCACGCACCGCTGACAGAGTCCCGCGCATGGATATCCCCAACATGGGCGTGCCGGCCAAGCTCGCCGACCGCATGAGCATGGCCGAGCAGCACGAGTACCTGCGGGCCCGTTTCTCCCGCCGCCGGATGCTGCGCGCCGGGGCCGTGACCGTCGGCGCCGTCGCCGTCGGCGGTGCCCTGGGCAGCGGTACCGCCTTCGCCGCTCCCGCCGGTCCGCAGCTGCTGACGGGCGGCACGACGGACGGCATCGACGGCGCGCTGGTCGCGCCGATCGGCCGTCACCTCCAGTTCGGCCCCGAGCCGGACACCCAGTTCCGCGTCTCCTGGCAGGTCCCGGCGCCGGTCAAGAAGCCCTTCCTGCGCTTCGGCAAGCACCCGTGGGAGCTGAGCCACAAGGTCCAGGCCGAGGTCCGCGCCCTGCACACCCCCGCGCTGACCCCGACCGGCCAGCCGGTGGACCAGTACTACCTGCACGTGGCGCTGGAGGACCTGCACCCCGACACCACCTACTACTACGGTGTCGGCCACGACGGCTTCGACCCGGCCTCGCAGCAGCAGATCTCCACCCTGCACACCTTCCGCACCGCGCCCTCCCGCGACCACCGCTGGGGCAAGGTGTACGAGCCGTTCACCTTCACCGCCTTCGGCGACCAGGGCGTCAGCTCGCACGCGGCGGGCAACGACCACATCATCAAGGCTCAGAAGCCGGCCTTCCACCTGCACGCCGGCGACATCTGCTACGCCGACCCGGCCGGTTCCGGCACCGACCCGGACAAGTCCGTCTTCAACGCGAAGACCTGGGACGACTTCCTGGTGCAGACCGAGACGGTCGCCGCCGAGATCCCGTGGATGGTCGCCTACGGCAACCACGACGTCGAGGCCTGGTACTCGCCCAACGGCTACGGCGGCGAGAACGCCCGCTTCTTCCTGCCGAACAACGGGCCGGACCCGCGCGCCGTCCCCGGCGTCTACACCTTCCGCTACAAGAACGTCGGCGTCATCTCCCTGGACGCCAACGACGTCTCCTACGAGATCCCGGCCAACCTGGGCGTCTCGGCGAACAAGCAGACCGCGTGGCTGGAGCGCACCCTCAAGGACCTGCGCAGCGACGAGACCGTCGACTTCGTCGTGGTCTTCTTCCACCACTGCGCCTTCTCCACCACCGTCGCGCACGCCTCCGAGGGCGGTGTCCGCGAGGCCTGGGTGCCGCTGTTCGAGAAGTACCGGGTGGACCTGGTCATCAACGGCCACAACCACATCTACGAGCGCACCGACGCCATCCTGGGCAACAAGGTCTCGAAGCAGGTGCCGAGCGGCGCCACCATCGAGCCCGAGAAGGACGGCGTGGTCTACGTGACCGCGGGTGCGGCCGGCCGCAGCCTGTACAAGTTCGACGTGCCGGACACCTACGAGGGGCACGAGAACCACCAGGACGAGGTCAAGACCTACTACTGGGGCAAGGGCCGGGTGAAGGTCCCCGAGACCATCCAGTGGTCGCGGGTGCGCTACACCGGCTACTCCTTCATCAAGGTCGACGTCACCCCGGCGCGCCTGGGCCAGAAGTCGGTCATGAAGGTCACCGCGCTGGCCGAGGACGGCACGCAGATCGACAACTACTCGATCCTGCGCAAGGTCGGCGAGGGCTGGGACTCGGGCCGCGACGACGACGGCGAGGGCGGCGGCTGGGGCTGGTAGTCCCCGAACGCCCGTACCGGGCCCCGGCGTCGAGGAGACCTCGGCGCCGGGGCCCGCTGCTTCAGCGGCGCGGCCCGTACATGATCACGGCGACCCCGGCCAGGCAGACCAGCGCGCCCAGCACGTCGTAGCGGGTCGGCCGGAAGCCGTCCACCAGCACGCCCCACAGCAGCGAGCCGGCCACGAACACCCCGCCGTACGCGGCCAGCACCCGGCCGAAGTGGCTGTCCGGCTGCAGGGCCGCGACGAAGCCGTACGCCCCGAGCGCCACCACCCCCACCCCGGCCAGCCACCACGGCCGTTGCTCGCGCACGCTCTGCCAGACCAGCCAGCAGCCGCCGATCTCGGCGAGCGCGGCGAGCAGGAACAGGGCGACGGAACGCAGGACGGTCATGGGCCGAGCCTACGGATCAGACCTGGCGGTACGTCGCCAGGAAGCGACCGATCCGGTTGATGGCCGTCTCCAGGTCGTCGGCGCGGGGCAGGGTGACGAAGCGGAAGTGGTCCGGGCGCGGCCAGTTGAAGCCGGTGCCCTGGACGACGTGGATCTTCTCGCGCAGCAGCAGGTCCAGCACGAACCGCTCGTCGTCGACGATCCGGTGGACGGCCGGGTCGAGCCTGGCGAAGGCGTACAGCGCGCCCTTGGGCTTGACGCAGCTGACGCCGGGGATCTCGTTGAGCGCCTTGACCGCGATGTCGCGCTGCTCGGTCAGCCGGCCGCCGGGCAGCACCAGGTCGTTGATGGACTGGTGGCCGCCGAGCGCGGCCTGGACGGCGTACTGGGCGGGCACGTTGGGGCACAGCCGCATGCCGGAGAGCATGGTCAGGCCCTCCAGGTAGTCGGTGGCGTGCTGCTTGGGCCCGGAGACGACCAGCCAGCCGCTGCGGAAGCCGGCCACCCGGTAGGCCTTGGAGAGCCCGTTGAAGGTGAGGGTGAGCACGTCGTCGGCGAGGGCGGCCAGGCAGTGGTGCTCGGTGTCGTCGTAGAGGATCTTGTCGTAGATCTCGTCGGCCAGGACCATCAGCTGGTGGCGGCGGGCGAGGTCGAGGATGCCCTCCAGCAGTTCCTTCGGGTAGACGGCGCCGGTGGGGTTGTTGGGGTTGATGACGACGATCGCCTTGGTGCGGGCGGTGATCTTGGCGGCGATGTCGTCCAGGTCCGGGTACCACTCGGCCTCTTCGTCGCACAGGTAGTGCACGGCCTTGCCACCGGCCAGCCGCACCACGGCCGTCCAGAGCGGGTAGTCGGGCATCGGCACGAGCACCTCGTCGCCGTCGTCCACCAGCGCGGTGACGGCCATCTGGATCAGCTCGGAGACGCCGTTGCCGAGGTAGACGTCGTTGACGGTGACGCCCTGGACCCCGCGCTGCTGGTAGTACTGCACCACCGCGCGGCGGGCCGGCAGGATGCCGCGCGAGTCGCTGTAGCCGTGCGCCTTGGGCAGGTTGCGGATGATGTCCTGGAGGATCTCCTCGGGCGCCTCGAAGCCGAACGGCGCCGGGTTGCCGGTGTTCAGCCGCAGCACGCTGTGCCCGGCCTCCTCCAGCGCGTTGGCCTGGTCGACCACCGGGCCGCGGATCTCGTAGCACACGTCATTCAGCTTGCTGGACTGCCGAAACTCCATCTGCGGCCTCCCGACCGTCACCACCGCTCCGCTGCTTCTGCTTTGTTCTACCAAGTTGGCACTTGGAAAGTCCAACCTCTTGGCTATGCTGATCCACATGTCACGCCGAAGCTACGACCAGTACTGCGCCGTCGCCCGCGCCCTGGACGCGGTGGGGGAACGCTGGAGCCTCCTGATCGTCCGTGAACTCCTCGGCGGCCCGCGCCGCTACACCGACCTGCACGCCGACCTGCCCGGCGTCTCCACCGACATCCTGGCCGCCCGGCTCAAGCAGCTGGAGGGCGAGGGCCTGGTCGAGCGGCGCCGACTGGAACGGCCCGCCAACGCGACGGTCTACGAGCTGACCGGACGCGGACGCGAACTGCGGCCGGTCATAGCGGCACTGGGGGAGTGGGGCCTGTCCGCCCTCGGCGAGCAGCGGCCCACCGACGCGGTGCGCGCGCACTGGTTCACGCCCCGGAAGGCGGAGGGCGAGGCAGCGGCCGTCGCGGGGTGACGGCTGAGCGGGGGCCGAGCCGGGCGGGGGTGGGAGCAGGGGTGGGGCGGCGGCAAGGCCCCCGTCGCCGGCCGCCGCCCCGTGGGCACGAGCATGGCGCGGGCCGGTAAGCGAACGGTCGGCGCGCGATGAGCGCCGTGGTCAGGGCCTCGCGTCGGTTCTCGCGGGCCCTCGCTGCCGGGTGCTGCGAGCGCGGTCGTACGATCGTCGGACCGCGAAGCCAACCCAGGAGAGCGGAGACCAGTCCGTGCCCACCACCATCCGCAGTTACGCCAGTTACGTCGCCGTCGGTGACTCCTTCACCGAGGGCATGTGCGACGACCTGCTGCCCGACGGCCACTACCAGGGCTGGGCCGACCGGGTCGCCCGGGCCCTGGCGGCGGAACACGCGGAGCACGCGGAGCGGGCGGAGCGGGCGGAACCGGCAGGGCAGTCGGGGCAGGCGGGGCAGTCCGGGCCGGCGGACGGCGGCTTCCGGTACGCCAACCTCGCCGTCCGCGGCAAGCTCATCGGCCAGATCCACGCCGAGCAGCTGGCCCCCGCCGCCGCCATGGGCGCCGAACTCGTCACCCTGGCCGGCGGCCTCAACGACGTGCTGCGCCCCGGCTGCGACATCGACCGGGTCGAGCGGCTGCTCGGCGACTGCGTGCGCGAACTGCGCGCCGCCGGTTCCACCGTCGTCCTGTTCACCAGCACCGACCCCACCCGGCGGATGGCCGGCAGCGCCCGGCTGCTGCCCACCATCCTGCGGATGAAGGGCTTCGTGCAGGAGCTCGGCCGACAGGACGGCATCGTCGTCGTCGACCTCTTCTCCGCGCCCTGCTTCGACGACCGGCGGCTCTGGGCCGAGGACCGCCTGCACCTGTCCCCCGAGGGCCACCGGCGGGTCGCCGAAGGCGTACTGGAAGCACTCGGCCGCCCCGCCACCTTCGACTGGCGTGCCCCGCTGCCCGCCGCCGCCCCGCCCGGCCGCACCGAGCGGCTGCGGGACGACGCCCGCTGGCTGCGCAGTCACCTCGGTCCGTGGATCGGCCGCCGGCTCACCGGCCGCTCCTCCGGCGACGGCCGCCCGCCGAAGCGGGCTGAGCTGCTGCCGTACGGCTGAACTGCTAGGACACTCCGGACTCCGGCTCCAGGACCAGGCTCGCCATCGGGGAGTGGGTGGTCCAGCCGAGCGCGGTGTAGAGCGCCCGGCCCTCCGGGGTGCCGACCAGCACGCCGGTGCGGGCGCCCGCCTCGTACGCGGCGGACTGCAGCGTCCGCATCACCACGGCGCCCAGGCCCCGGCGGCGGAACTCGGGTGCGGTGGTGATCTGGTCCGGCACGGCCACCGGGCCGGCCAGGCCCGCCTGGCCGCGGGCGGCCAGGTGCCCGGCCTCGGTGCGCACCAGCACCCGCAGGACGCCGCCCCGCTCCCAGGTGGTCACGGTGTGGCCGGCCGGGACCGCGGGCCGTTCGGGGGCGAGCGGGACGGTCATCAGGAAGGCCGGGCCGTCCAGCCGCCACCGCGGGCCGAGCCAGGGGCGCACCATGGCGTCCTCGGCGAACAGCTTCAGCCAGGTGGTCGGCGCGGTGGTGGCCTCGGCGATCTTGCGGACCTCGGCCTCGGTCGGCTCGGGCAGCACGTGCCGGCCCACCTCGCGGTCGGGTGCGCCGACGTCGATGGTCCAGCCCCACGGCTGGTCCACCGGCTCGGCGGCGCCGCGCGAGACGGTCCAGCCCGAGACCCACATCCGGACCAGCTCTCTGATGTCCGGTTCCGTCATGGCTGTCCACCCCGTGTTCCGTGCGCTACGTGTAATAGTCCCTGATGCCTTGTGCATCTTACCGATGCGGGGGCGGCCTGCCCAGCCCAGTAGAATTTCCGGGTTCACGGCGTCGCCCCGGCGCCCAGCTGGTGGAAGGACCCCGGAACGTGCGCGAGACCGAGTCGCCGCAGGACCCCACGGCGGCCGCGCCGACCCCGCTCCACGCCGACTGCGGCAGTTGCTTCGGGCTCTGCTGCGTCGCCCTGCCGTTCGCCGCGGGCACCGACTTCGCCGTGAACAAGGCGGCCGGCACCCCCTGCCGCAACCTGCAGGCCGACTTCAGCTGCGGCATCCACGTGCGGCTGCGGGACAGCGGCTTCCAGGGCTGCACCGTCTACGACTGCTTCGGCGCCGGGCAGCGGGTCTCCCAGGTGACCTTCGGCGGCCGCAGCTGGCGCGAGGAACCGGACAGCGCCGGGCAGATGTTCGAGGTCTTCCCGATCGTGCGGCAGCTGCACGAACTGCTCCGCTACCTCACCGAGGCGCTGGCCTTCGCCCCGGCCCGGGCCGTCCACGCCGAGCTGCGGCAGGCCCTGGAGGAGACCGACCGGCTGGCCGGCGGCACCCCCGAGCAGATCCTCGCCGTCGACGTCCCGGCTCACCGGCAGCGGGTCAGCGAGCTGCTGCTGCGGGCGAGCGAGCTGGTCCGGGCGTCCGTCCCGCGCCGGCGCGAGCACCGCGGCGGCGACCTCTTCGGCGCCCGCCTGCGCGGTGCCGACCTGCAGGGCGCCAACCTGCGCGGTGCCCTGCTCGTCGCCGCCGACCTCTCCGGGGCGGACCTGCGGCTGGCCGACCTCATCGGCGCCGACCTGCGTGACACCAACCTGGCCGGCGCCGACCTCAGCACCGCGCTCTTCCTCACCCAGGCCCAGCTCGACGCCGCCCGCGGCGACGCCGCCACCCGCCTGCCGGACGGCCTCAAGCGCCCGGCCCACTGGCCCGCCACGGCCTCCCCGGTGGCGGCGGCGCCGACGGCGAAGCCCCGCTCGGGCACGGGCGGCGCCGGCCGCCCGGGCGGACCAGGCCGACCGGGCCGATCGCGCCGACGCTGAGGCCGTTACTGGCCCACCCGGCCGTCGATGCACTCGCGCAGCAGGTCGGCGTGCCCGCAGTGGCGGGCGTACTCGTCGATCCGGTGCATCAGCAGCTCCCGGATCGCGACCCGGCCCCGCCCGACCCGCTCGCCCAGGTCCGGGTAGCCGGCCAACGCGGCGTCGGTCGCCGCCTGTTCGCGGTCCAGGTCGCGGAACGCGGCCTCCACCACGGCCGGGTCGGCGACGGCCCCGTCGAAGTCCGCGTCCCGCGCGCCGTACAGCTTCGGCAGCCGCTCGTCCTCGGTGAGCCAGTTGCGCCAGTCCCGCTCCACCTCGGCGAGGTGCCGGACCAGCCCGAGCAGCGACATCGTCGACGGCGGCACCGAGCGCCGTGCGAGCTGTTCGGCGTCCAGGCCCTGGCACTTCATCCGCAGGGTCAGCCGGTAGTTCGTCAGACAGTCGTGGATCGCGCCGGGTTCGCCGTCCGGGCTCGGTCCGTCGCTGTTGCGGGGGTCGTCGTCCGGGTCGGCCCACATGTCGGGGTAGACGGTCGCCTCGGTCCATCGCACAGGTTGCTCGGTCATACCGACATGCTCGTTCGCAACCGTCTCTTCCCGCCACCGAGTTATCGCCCCGAGTCGTCGCGGTGCGGGTCGTACGGGCCGTGCGGCTGAGGGCTCAGGCGGTGAGCAGGCGGGTGTGCAGGGCGGTGATCTGCTCGCGGTCGATGCCGAGGGTGCCGGTGAGGTAGGCCTCGACGGAGCCGTGGCGGGCGGCGAGGTCGGCGAGGGTGAGGCGGATGACGGTCTCCGGGGCGCGGCCGAAGCCGGGCCAGCGCAGGGTGCGGCCGGGGTGGGCGGCGTGCCAGTCGGCGACGAGCTGTGCGGTGGCGAGTTCGGTGAGGGCGAAGTCGGCGGCAATGTCGTCCTCGGCGACGCCGAGCAGGGTGAGCAGCAGGGCGGCGATGAGGCCGGTGCGGTCCTTGCCGGAGGCGCAGTGGAAGACTACCGGGGCCTCGGCGGCGGTGATCACGTCCAGGACCTGGCGGATCTCCTTCACCCCGTCCTCGGCGACCTCGGCGAAGCGGTCGGCGAGGTAGCGCCAGGGGTCGAGTCCGGGGTCGATCTCGGCCTGGTCGTACGGGCGGTGCTCGATCGAGAGGTTGTGGTACTCCAGCCCGTCGAGCTCGGGCACCCGGCCCTTGGCGGCGATCTCCCAGGGGTAGCGCAGGTCGATCACGGTCCGTATGCCGAGGGCCCGGAGTTTGTCGAGGTCGGCGTCCGAGGTGAGCTTGCCGAGGGAGTCGGAGCGGTAGAGCAGGCCCCACCGTACGGACCGTCCGTCGGCGGCCGGGTAGCCGCCCAGGTCGCGGAAGTTGTGCAGGGCCTGGAAGTCGTGGTGACGCGTCGTCATGCGCGTCAGCCTAGCCAGCGGCGGTGGCGCTCCCGGCACTGCTCCCGGCGGTGCCGGTGGCGTAGCCGTGGGCGAGGAGGCCGAAGGCGCGGGTGGCGTCGTCGGCGGCCTCGGCGTGCAGGTCGTCGGCGGTGCGGCCGTCGTCCTGGATGCGGCGCCAGTTGTGCAGGGCGAGGACGCGCTGGGTGGCGGTGACCTGGGCGGCGAGCAGGGCCGCGGTGAGTTCGCGCGGCTGCGGCAGGTCGGGGGCCTCGCGCAGGGCGTCGGCCAGGGAGCGTTCGGCGCGGGCCACGTACTCGCCGACCCGGGCGGCCAGGCTGGGGGTGCCGTAGACCAGGGCGGTGAAGGCGAGTACCGCCGGGTGGTCGTTGAGGCCGGTGACCGGGTCGCGGCGGGTGAGGCCGGTCAGGAAGTCGCGCAGCAGTGCGTCGAGCACCGGTTCGCCGGGGAGCCGGTCGCGGACGACCTGTGCGGCCTGGTCCTGGTGGTCGGCGAAGCGGTGGACGACCAGGTCCTCCTTGGTGGCGAAGTAGGAGAACAGGGTGGGTTTGGAGACGTCGGCGGCGGCCGCGACGTCCGCCACCGACACCCGGTCGAAGCCGTGCTCCAGGAAGAGCGTGATGGCCGCTTCGGAGATGGCCTGTCGGGTCAGTTCCTTCTTGCGTTCGCGCAGTCCGCTCATGGGGTCAGGTTAGCAGCAGGGCTTGACCGGGGAAGGTTTCTTACCCGGTCATCCCTGCGGCGTGTCGCAGCCCGGCAGCCGGCCCGGGCGTCAGGAACGGCCGGCCGCCGCGGACCCGGGCGTCAGGAGTTGATCGAGTCCAGGATCCGGCGGACCGACTCCACCACCGGGGCACCCGCCGTGACCAGCGAGGCGACGCCGGAGATGTTCCGCAGCGCCCGCCGCAGGACGGGCGGCGGGGTGTCGGTGCCGCCCCCGATGGCCTCCAGCGACTCGTCCAGCACCTCGCGGTCCTCGGCCGGCACCTGACCGCGCAACGCCTGCACCGCGCCCACGAGTTCGCGGAGCGCGGCCTGGGGGTCGGCCGGGCCCTGATGCTTGATGATGCCGATGTTGTGGTCGCCGTGCTGGGTGACGGAGTCACCGAAGTGGATGTTGCCGCTCACCGGCCCACCTGCTTCCCGATGTTGTGGTCGCCGTACTGGTTGATCCGGTCGCCGATGTGCACGTTCTCCACCTGGAGGGCGAACTCGGCCTGGGGGTTGTCGATCGCATCCATGATCATCTGGATCAGGCTGCCGATCTGCCGGGGATCGTGGCTCACCACGGCAGTGGTCGCTGAGTTGGAGGTCTCGATGACCAGCTTGTACAGCGCGCGCTGCCGCAGCTTGGTGACCAGCCGGTAGAGGCAGAAGGCGAAGCCCGCCAGCAGCAGCACCCCGGGCACGGCCCCCGCCTGCGTCTTGTCGGCCGAGTTCTTCAGCAGCGCGCCGAGGAAGGTGGTCAGGCAGAGCAGCCCGAACACCTGCCGGACGAACCGGATGATCGTCCGCGAGCGCTTGGGCGGCCACCAGACCAACTGCCGTGCCCGGGCGATGTGCTGCAGCGGGTACGCGTCCCCACCGACCCACAGCACCCGACGGCTCACACTGACGTCGATCACGTTCCGTGCCAATTCCGCTCCCCCCGCCCGTAGTGGCGGGGAGAACCATAGCAACAGCAGGCACCGGTGGTGACGGCGGTTCAGCAGGGCCGATCAGGAAGCGGAGCGGCGGGCGGTGACCTCGATCTCGATCCGCATCCGGGGATCGGCGAGACCGCACACCTGCATGGTGGCGGCCGGCCGGACCTCGCGGAAGCAGCGGCTCAGCACCGGCCAGCAGGGCTCGAAGTCCTCGCGCTCGGGCAGCAGGTAGCGCACCCGCACCACGTCGGCGAAACCGCTGCCCGCCTCGGCCAGCGCCGCCCCGATGTTGCGCAGGCACTGCTCGGCCTGCTCCACCACGTCGTCGGAGATGGTCATGGCGGTGTAGTCGAACCCGGTCGTCCCCGACACGTGGATCCAGTCGCCGTCCACCACGGCGCGGGCGTACCCGATCTGCTCCTCGAAGGTCGAACCGCTCAGGATCGCGCGTCGCGCCGTGGGGGCTGTCGGGTGCGTCATGCCGGGAAGGCTAGGTGGCCTGCGGGGATACGTCCAACACTGCACAGCGCATGATCTGATATCCCTGGAGGTATGGAGCGCCCCGAACTCCCCCTGCCGCAGCTGCACGCCTTCGTCGTGCTCGCCGAGGAACTGCACTTCGGCCACGCCGCCGCCCGCCTCGGCATCGCCCAACCACCACTCAGCCAGCAGATCCGGCGGCTGGAGGAGAAGGTCGGCTACCCGCTGTTCCGCCGCGACCCCGGCGGCGTCACCCTCACCCCGGCCGGCCGCGAACTCCTGCCCGCAGCCCGCCGGGCGCTCACCGACCTCGCGGACGCGCTGGCCGCCGCCCGCGCCGTCGGCAGCGGCGAGGCCGGCCGGCTGCGGATCGGCTTCTCCGCCTCCCTCGCCCTCACCGTCCTGCCCGGCCTGCTCGACACCTTCCGGCAGCGCCACCCCGCCGTGCGGCTGGACGTCCGGGAGTTGACCAGCGCACCGCAGATCACCGCCCTGCACGAGCGGACCATCGACGTCGGCCTGCTGCGCGAAGCTCCCGCGGACGAGCCGGAACTGCGCTTCCGCACCGTCCTGCGCGAACCGTTCGTCGCCGTGCTCCCGGCGGGCCACCCCCTGGCCGGCCGGCGCACCGTCCGGCTCGCGCAGTTGGCGGACGAGCCGTTCGTCCTGCTGCCCCGGGAAGAGGGGCCGCAGCTGTACGACCGGATCACCGGCCTGTGCACCGACGCGGGCTTCACCCCGCGGATCGTGCAGCACGCGGTGGAATGGCAGACGGTGTGCGCGCTGGTCGGCGCCGGCCTGGGCGTCTCGCTGGCCCCGGCGGGCATCCGGCAGCTGCGCCTGCGCGGCGTGGCCTACCGACGGATCGACCCCGGCACCGCCCGCACCGAAGTCGCCGTGGCCTGGCGCGGCAACGACCCCAACCCCCTGGTGCGCCACCTGCTCGCGGCCGTCGGCGTCGTCGGCGAAGCGCAGCCGGAGGTGTGCTAGACGCTGCGGTCGGCCAGGACCTCGCGGACGACGTGGCGGGCGTTGGCGGTCAGGGCCGGGTCGGTGTGGCGGTAGTAGGGGATCGTCACCAGGGCGATCGAGAACGCCCAGGCACGGCCGCGCGCCCAGGTGGCGTCATCGGCGTGCAACGCGGCGCGGAAGGCGGGGCGGGCGGAGGCCGGCAGCAGGTTCCAGGCGGCGATCAGGTCGGCCGTCGGGTCGCCGACGCCCATCAGGGCGAAGTCGATGACGGCGGCGAGCCGGCCCGTGCGGGAGAGCAGGAGGTTGCCGGGGGTGAGGTCGCCGTGCATCCAGACCGGCGGGCCGGCGTACTCGGGCAGCCGGACCGCCCTGTCCCAGAGCGCGGTCGCGGCCGCCGAGTCGACCGAGCCGGCGAGCTGGGCGATGGCCGCCCGGGTCGCGCCGTCCCGGGAGGCGAGCGGGACGCTGCGGTGCCCGGCCGGGGCGTTCGTCGGGTCGACGGCGCGCAGCGCGGTGACGAAGCCGGCCAGGTCGCGGGCCAGGGCCGCGGGCGCGGCGAGGGCGCCGACCGCCGGGTTGACGCCGTCGATCCAGCGCAGCACCGACCACTCCCACGGGTAGCCCGCGGCGGGCCGCCCGACCGCGAGCGGGGCGGGGATCGGCAGCGGCAACCGCGCCGCCAGCGCGGGCAGCCACTGCTGCTCCCGCCGGACGCCCCCGGCCGCCCACGCCACCCGGGGCAGCCGGACGGCGAGTTCGGGCCCGAGGCGGAACATCGCGTTGTCCGCCCCGGCGGAGGCGAGCGGCGTGATCGGAAGGCGCTCCCACTGCGGGAACTGGGCGGAGATCAACCGCCGTACCAGGGCCGCGTCGACCACCGGCTCGTCGGGGTGCATCCGGGCGGCAGCGCACATGCCCGGCAGCGTACAGCGTCGATCGTTTTCGTTCAGGCGTATTCCCCAACTGGGCGGATCGGCACCCCAGTACGACCGGAGCGGCCGTACCCGCCGGCCGGGGAGGCGGCAACTCCGCACCGCCCGGGCGCGGTTGGCGCCCGGCCGGCGGCCGGCCCGGGCGCGCCACGCCCGGCCGCCCCGGGTGCGGCCGGGTGTCGTCGTCGGCACCTGCCAGAATGCAGGGCGTACGGCGAACGCTCTGAAGGAGAAGGTGACCGGCTTCGTGACCACGCCAGTCGAACAGGTGGCCCGGCAGGCCCAGCAGGCGATCGAGCGCAGGATCGCCGAGGAACTGGGCGTCCGCGAGGGGCAGGTGAAGGCGGCCGTCGACCTGCTCGACGGCGGCGCGACCGTGCCGTTCGTGGCCCGCTACCGCAAGGAGGTCACGGGCTCGCTGGACGACGCCCAGCTGCGCACCCTGGAGGAGCGGCTGCGCTACCTGCGCGAACTGGAGGAGCGCCGGACGGCCGTCCTGGAGTCGATCGAGGCCCAGGGCAAGCTGGACGACGCGCTGCGCGCCCAGGTGCTGGCGGCCGACTCCAAGGCCCGCCTGGAGGACATCTACCTGCCGTTCAAACCGAAGCGGCGCACCAAGGCGCAGATCGCCCGCGAGGCCGGGCTGGAGCCGCTCGCCGACACCCTGCTCGCCGACCCGACGCAGGACCCGGCCGCCCTCGCCGCCGCCCTCATCGAGAACGGCAGCCTGAACGAGTCCGTGGCGGACGCCGCCGCCGCCCTGGAGGGCGCCCGGGCGATCCTGGTCGAGCGCTTCGGCGAGGACGCCGACCTGGTCGGCTCGCTGCGCGAGCGGATGTGGACCCGCGGCCGCCTGGTCGCCACCGTCCGCGAGGGCAAGGAGCAGGACGGCGCCAAGTTCGCCGACTACTTCGACTTCGCCGAGCCGTACACCAAGCTCCCCTCGCACCGCATCCTGGCGATGCTGCGCGGCGAGAAGGAGGAGGTGCTCAGCCTCGAACTCTCGCCCTACGAAGGCGAGTCCGAGGGCGACCTGCCCGGCGACAACGACTACGAGCAGCGGATCGCCGCCCGCTTCGGCATCGCCGACCGCGGCCGCCCGGCCGACAAGTGGCTCGGCGACACCGTCCGCTGGGCCTGGCGCACCCGCATCCTGGTGCGCCTGGGCATCGACCTGCGTGCCCGGCTGCGCGCCGAGGCCGAGGACGAGGCGGTGCGCGTCTTCGCCGCCAACCTGCGCGACCTGCTGCTCGCCGCCCCGGCCGGTACCCGCGCCACCATGGGCCTGGACCCGGGCTTCCGCACCGGCGTGAAGGTCGCCGTGGTGGACGCCACCGGCAAGGTCGTCGCGTACGACACGATCTACCCGCACCAGCCCGCCAACAAGTGGGACGCGGCCCTGCACACCCTGGCCGAACTGGCGAAGAAGCACGGCGTCGACCTGGTCGCGATCGGCAACGGCACCGCCTCCCGGGAGACCGACAAGCTCGCCGAGGACCTGATCAAGCGCCACCCCGAGCTGAAGCTCACCAAGGCGATGGTCAGCGAGGCCGGCGCCTCGGTCTACTCGGCCTCCGCCTTCGCCTCGCAGGAACTGCCCGAGCTGGACGTGTCGATCCGCGGCGCGGTGTCGATCGCCCGCCGCCTGCAGGACCCGCTGGCCGAGCTGGTCAAGATCGACCCCAAGTCGATCGGCGTCGGCCAGTACCAGCACGACCTCAGCGAGGTGAAGCTCTCCCGCTCGCTGGACGCGGTGGTCGAGGACTGCGTCAACGCCGTCGGCGTGGACGTCAACACCGCCTCGGCGCCGCTGCTCACCCGGGTCTCCGGGATCACCGGCACGCTCGCCGACAACATCGTGGCCCACCGCGACGCCAACGGCCCGTTCCGTACCCGCCGGCAGCTCAAGGACGTCTCCCGGCTCGGCCCCAAGGCCTTCGAGCAGTGCGCGGGCTTCCTGCGCATCCCCGGCGGCGACGATCCGCTGGACGCCTCCAGCGTGCACCCCGAGGCCTACCCGGTGGTCCGCCGGATCCTCGCCGCGACCGGCGGCGAGCTGCGCGAGCTGATCGGCAACGGCGCCGCGCTGCGGGCGCTGAAGCCGGGCGACTTCGCCGACGAGACCTTCGGCGTGCCGACCGTCACCGACATCCTCGGCGAGCTGGACAAGCCCGGCCGCGACCCGCGCCCGGCCTTCCGCACCGCGGTCTTCAAGGAGGGCGTCGACAAGATCGGCGACCTGGAGGTCGGCATGGTGCTGGAGGGCGTGGTCACCAATGTCGCGGCCTTCGGCGCGTTCGTGGACGTGGGCGTCCACCAGGACGGGCTGGTGCACGTCTCGGCGCTGTCGAGGACCTTCGTCAAGGATCCGCGCGAGGTGGTCAAGCCCGGGGACATCGTCAAGGTCCGGGTGCTCACGGTGGACGTGCCGCGCAAGCGGATCGGGCTCACCCTGCGGCTGGACGACGAGGTCGGCGGCGGGCGCGCCGACCGGGGTGGCGACCGCGGGGAGCGGGGTGGCGAGCGCGGGGAGCGGGGCGGCGAGCGCGGGGAGCGACAGGCCCGTCCGCCGCGCCAGGAGCGGCGCGGCGGCCAGGACCGGCGTGACCGGGGCGGTCAGGACCGGGGCGGCCAGGGCGGCCAGGGCGGCCAGCGTGACCGGGGCGGCTCCGGTGGGGGCGTGCCGGCGAACAGCGCCATGGCGGACGCGCTGCGCCGGGCCGGCCTGGCCGGTGGCGGCAACGCCGGCAACGGCGGCTCGGGCGACCGGCGCTCCGGGCGGCGCTGAGCCCGGAGGGACGGGACCACGCCCGGGGCCGGTGGACGCGCGACGCGTCCACCGGCCCCGGGCTGTGTCGCCCCCTTCGGGCGGTCAGGCCAGGATCTTGGCCTTGGCCTGTTGGTACTCCTCCTCGGTGATGGCGCCCTTGTCCTTCAGGGCCGCCAGTTTCGCCAGGTCGTCGACGTGGCTGCGGCCGCCGCCACCGGTGTCCGGGGCGCTTGCGGCCGCGTCCCGGACGTAGGCCTTGAACGCGGCCTGGGTCTCCTGGGCCTGTTCGATGTCGCGCTTGGTCATCGACTCCCCCCGGGCGATCAGGTAGACGAGGACGCCGATCAGGGGCAGGAGGATCACCAGGACCAGCCAGCCGGCCTTGCCCCAGCCACTGAGGTCGTGGCTGCGGAAGATGTCCGTGATGATCTTGAACAGCAGGAAGAACCAGAGCACCCAGAGGAACAGCTCCAACATCGTCCAGAAGATGTTGAGCAGCGGGTAGTCGGTGTCGGCCAGGAGAGAGGTGTCCATGGCCGAGTCATATCATCACAAAACGGACATTGCGCCCTGCTGTTCAGCCGTCCCAGTGATCTCCGGTCCGACTCGGAATGTTTCAGCCGAGAAGGGCCCTCCGCCGCAGCTCCACCGCCAGCCCGACCAGCTCGCCCCACCAGGCGTCGTGCCCGGTCAGCAGCAGCCGCTGCGCCTCGGTGGCCGGCACCGCGCGGACCTCGACCACCTGCTCGCCGTCCGCCGGGTTGGTCGGCGTGGAGTCCAGCACCACCTCGCCCCAGCCCCACAGCCAGGCCTTCTCCGGGTGCGGCTGCCACGGCCGGTACGGCAGCGCGTCGTCGGTGCGGCAGCGGTGCGCGCCGAGCCAGCCCGGCTCGCCGAGCAGCCGGGCGCCCGCCTCCTCCCGCAGCTCGCGCTCCAGGCAGGAGGCGATGTCCTCGCCCCGCTCCCGGGTGCCGCCGGGCAGGAACCAGTGGTCCCGGTCGTCCCGGCAGAGCACCACCTCGCCGTCGGCGAAGCCGACCAGGTGGATGTTGGTGACCAGGTCGTCCGGCGGCAGCTCGGTGGAGAACTGCGCGTCGTACCGTCCCCAGGTCCAGTACTGCGGCGCGTGCAACGCCGGGAACAGGGCGGCGAGTTCGGCGGCTCTGGCGGAGGTGTCGGTGCGGTCCGTGGTATCGGTCATTCGGTGATCGTAGTGCCGGCCGGGAAACGGCGGGGAGCCGTCGGATGGACGAGGGCAATGTCGGAGGTGGAGATGGCGCGCGGGCGGCGCGGGCGCAGCGGCTCGGTCGGCGCGCCGACCCAACTGCCCAGCGAGATCTCGGCGGTGATGCCCGGTCCGAAGCCGGCGATCAGCCCCGGGGTGCCCTCCGGCACGCCGCCGTCGGCGAACTGCCGGGCGAGGGCGTCGAAGACGACGGCGCTGGCGATGTTGCCGCGCTCGGTGAGCGTCGCGCGGCTGTGGCGGAAGGCGGCCGGCTCCAGGTTGAGGAAGCGGCACAGGTCGTCCAGGATGCGCGGGCCGCCGGCGTGCACGATGTAGAAGCCGAGCCCGGAGACGTCCCAGCCGTGCTCGCCGGCCAGGCCGCGCAGCGCGGGCGCGAGCAGCTCCATCGTGCCGGGCACCCGTTTGTCCAGCTGGAAGTGGAAGCCGGTGTCCTTCACCCCGTAGGAGATCCAGTTCTCGGTGCCCGGGACGAGGTGCGAGCCGTTGCGCTCGATCTGCACGCCGTGCCCGCCGTGGCCGCGCATCACCACGGCCGCCACCGCGTCCCCGAACAGGCCGTTGGAGAGCAGGGAGCCGACGGAGAGGTCGGTGGGCTGGTAGCAGAGCGAGCAGAACTCGCAGGCCACGATCAGCACGTTGGCGCCCGGGTAGGCGCGGCAGAAGTCGTGCGCGCGGTTGACGGCGGCGCCGCCGGCCGCGCAGCCGAGCTGGGCGATCGGCACCTGGCGGGTGTCGGAGCGGAAGCCCATGGTGTTGATCAGCCAGGCGGTCATCGAGGGCATCATGAAGCCGGTGCAGGACACGTAGACCATCAGGTCGATGTCCCGGGCGGTCAACTCGGCGTGGGCGAGGGCACGTTCGACCACCTCGGGGACGCGGAGCTTGGCCTCGCGCTCGTACACCTCGTTGCGGAGGGTGAAGCCCGGGTGGGTGAGGGTCCGCTCGATCGGCTGGACGAGGTGCCGCGTGCGCACCCCGGTGTTCTCGATCAGTCGCAGGGCCAGGCCGAGTTGGGGGTGGCCGGCGTGCAGGGTGCGGGCCAGGTCGAGCGTCTCGTCGAGGGTGATGACGTGCTCGGGCACGGCGATGGCGGGGCGGCAGAGTGTGGCCATTGGGTGTGGGTCTCCCCGGTCAGGAACGGTGTGTCGAAGGGGAGGTGTCACCAGGCGACCGGCAGGGTGCGCGGGAAGCGCCAGATCGAGCCCGAGTCCCAGTCGAGCCCGGACGGGTCGACGGCGAGCCGCAGCCCGGGGAAGCGCCGCAGCAGGGTGCCGATGGCGACCTGCAGCTCCATCCGGGCCAGGTGCGAGCCCAGGCAGTGGTGCTGGCCGTACCCGAAGGCCATGTGGGTGGGGGCTCCGCGGTCGAGGTCCAGCTCGTCGGGGCGCTCGTAGACGGCTGGGTCGCGGTTGGCGGTCAGGTAGGAGACGTGCACGGCCTCGCCGGCCCGGATCAGCACGCCGCCCAGCTCCACGTCCTCGGTGGCGACCCGGGCGATGCCGACGCCCTGGCGGAACGGGATGAAGCGCAGCAGCTCCTCCAGGGCGCGCGGCAGCATCTCGGGCCGGGCGCGCAGTTCGGCGAGCTGCTCGGGGTGGGTGAGCAGGGTGTGGGTGATGTTGCCGAGCTGGTAGGTGCTGGTGTCGTGCCCGGTGACCAGCAGGACCATCGCCATGACCGTCAACTCGTCCGGGGCCAGCAGCTCGTCGCCGTCGCGGGCGGTGGCGAGGGCACTGATCAGGTCCTCGCCGGGGGCGGCCCGGCGGGCGGCGGTCAGCTCGGTGAAGTACGCGCGCAGGGCGGCCTTGGCCTCCTCCTGGCCCTCCCGGCTGCCCGGGCCCATCCGCATCATCGCGACGGCGTGGCCGCGCAGTTCGGCGCGGTCGGCCTCGGGGATGTCCAGCAGCTCGCAGATGGTGGTGAGCGGGAGCCGGGCGGACAGGAAGTGCATCAGGTCGGCGGGGGCGCCGTGCTCCTCCATCTCGTCGAAGTAGCCGTCGACGGTGCGCTGGGTGGCCGGGCGCATCCGCTCGACCTGGCGGTTGGTGAAGCCCTGGGCGACCAGGCGGCGCAGCCGGTTGTGGGCGGGCGGGTCCATTAGGTTGATCGCCTCGGCCTGGGCGATCGGGGCGGGCGTCATCCGCGGCAGGTCGCGGCCGATGCCGGCGGCGCGGCTGAACCGGCGGTCGGTGGTGACCACCTTGACGTCCTCGTAGCGCGTTGCCAGCCAGGCCTCGCCCTCGCCGTGCGGCAGTCGGATCCTGGCGATCGGGGCCTCGGTGAGCAGCCGCTTGAGGAGTGGGTCGAACTCCAGACCGTCGGTGTGGTGGAAGGGGCAGTCCCACACGGGGGCGGCGGTGGTGGTCACGGGCCTGTCCAATTGTCTTTTGTCATGTCGGGTGATGCCGCCCGAGGCGGTGCCGCGGTGGGGCCGAGGTGGTGCTTCCGCCTGGGCGCGGACATGCAGATGTTGCCCCATGGGATGGCAAAAAGGCGGATTCGACGGGGAGTTAGCTCTAATGAGTGAGATGGATGATTGTCGTGCTAATTATCGTTCGCTGTGCGGCAGTTGACGGTCAGACGGTGCCGCCCGGTGCCACCAGTCCGGTCTCGTAGGCGAGTACCACGGCCTGCGCCCGGTCGCGCAGGTCCAGCTTCGCGAAGATCCGGGCCACCGGCCTGGTCGTCGCCGCACTGATCGTCGGCAACGTGGTGAGCGGCGCGGTGGTCTCCGGCTACCGTCACATCGGCGTGCTGAAGTCGATCGGATTCACCCCGCGCCAGGTGGTCACCGTCTACCTGACCATGGTCTCGGTGCCCGCCGTCGTCGGCACCGCCCTCGGGACGGCGGCCGGCTGGGCGGCCTCCTACCCGATCCTGCGGAGCGCCTTCAGCGGGATCGCGACCGGCACCGCCGTGATCGAGCCGGCCGGCTGGCTACCCGCCGCCACCCTGATCGGCGTCCCGCTGCTGGTCGCCCTCGCCGCGCTCGTCCCCGCCTCGCGCGCCCACCGGCTCTCCGCCGCCCAGGCCATCTCGGCCGGCAGCGCGCCGCGCACCGGACGCGGGCTCACGGTCCAGCGCCGGCTGAGCGGCACCCGACTGCCACGCGCCGTCAGCCTCGGCCTCGGCCAGCCCTTCGCCCGCCCGGCCCGTACGGCCCTGACCATGGCGGCGATCGCACTCGGCGCGGTCACCGTGACCGTGACCACCGGGGTCAGCAGCACCCTGGCCAGGTCCATGGCCGCAACCGATCACCGAACCCACATCGACGTGAAGACCAGCGCCTTCTCGGACAACAGGATCGTGCCCAGGCTGACCCCGGCGCAGACCGAGGCGATGCTGCACGCCACCCCCGGTGCCGAACGGGTCTCCGTCCGCGGCCTGGTCCGGGTCGGCATCCTGGGCCAGCCCCAGCTGGTCTTCGCCAACTTCTACGGCGGCGACGACATGGTCGACCACGCGCGGCTCGACGTGGTCGAGGGCCGCCAGGCGACCGGCCTGAACGAGGCCGAGGCCGGGCCGGGCTTCCTCGACCAGCACGGGCTCAAGCTCGGCGACCGGATCACCCTGGTCCTGGACGACCGGCAGACCACCGTCACCCTGGTTGGCAAGGAGGCCCAGGGCAACCCCAATGCGATCACCTCCAACGACGCCACCCGGGCCCGGCTCACCCCCGACCCGCACGTGGTCGAGTACGACGTGCGGCTCGCCGACGGCACCGACGTCGAGGCCTACCGGAAGGCCGTCACGGACGCCGACCCGAGTCTGTCCACCTCGGTGGCCACCGGGGGAAGCGACGGGTCCGTCGTCGCGATGACGCTCACCTCGGTGGCCTGGCAGGGCGTGGTCATCGGCGTCGTCGGCATCCCGGTGGGGGTGGCGGTGCACCGGCTGATCGTCGAGAACGTGCGGACCATCGAGTTCACGGAGCCGCAGATCGACGTCTGGGGCGTACCTCTGCTCGCCGGGCTCGGGCTCGCGGGCGTCGCCATCGCCGTCCTCGGCGCGCTGGTCCCGGCGCGGTCGGCGGCCCGGCTGCCGATCGCGGAGGTGTTGCACAACGAGTGAGCGGGGGTAGGTGGTGGGGGCTGGGGGCGGTCGGGCCGGCGGGCGGCCGGGCCGGCGCGTGGGCGGGGAACCGTGCGGCCGTCCCGGCGCGTCCCAACTTCCGCCGGAGCCACGGTGATCGGTGGGCTCGGATGATCGGGGGAGAACGTCGTGCCACTGCTCAGGACGCCAGGCCTGGGCCGCCGGGTGGCGGTCACGCTCGGCGGGATCGTGCTGTTCCGGCTCGGGCAGAGCCTGCCGCTGCCCGGCGTCGACCCGGCGGCGCTCGGGCCGGTCGCGGACGGGGTGCTGCCGGGCGACGGGCTGCGCGGCCTGGCCGACCTGGCCACCGGCGGCGGGATGTACCGGCTCGCGCTGCTCCCCTTCGGTGTGCTGCCGTTCCTGTTCGCCCGGGTGCTCGTGCCCGCCCTCGCCCGGCTGCACCCCCGGCTCGCCGCGCTGCGCGCCGTACGGGCCGGGCGGTTCCTGCTGGAGCGCCGGACGGCCCTCGCGCTCGGCCTGCTCGGCGGCCTCGTCCTCGCGCTGGTCGCCGCTGCCGGGCACCTGCTCCCCGGCGCGGCCGCGGAGGAGGTGCTGCACCTGCGCGGGCCGCTCGCCGTCGTCGTCCTGGCGGCGGGCGCCGCGGCGGGCACGGCGGTGCTGCTGCCGCTCACCCGCTGGATGGACCGGAACGGCCTCGGCGACGCGGTCGCGGTGCTGCTGTTCGTCCAGGTGCTCGCCGTGCTGCCCGGTCAGCTGTGGGCCGTCCGGGAGCGGTCCGGGTCCGGCGGCTGCCTGGCGGTGGCGGCGGCCGTCCTGGTGAGCCTGGCCGTGACGATCGCCCTGGTGATCGCCGGCCGCAAGGGCGAGCGGCGGGTCGAGGTCCGGTACTCGCCGCTCGGCGGGCGCCGCCCGGGCGCCGAACTCCGCTACGTGCCGCTGGTGCTCAGCCACCGGGGCTTCGTCCCGGCCGTGGTCGCCGTCCTGCTGTTCGCCCCGCTGCGGCTGCCCCGACTCCCGTACCTCGCCCTGCTGTTCCTGCTCGCCGCGGCCGGGGCCTGCCTGGCAGTGTGGGTCGGCCGGTCCGTACTGACCGACCCCGAGGCCAAACTGCGCACCCACGTCTACCTCCCCGGCGTCGAACCCGGCGTGGCGACCGTCGAGTACCTCGCCGCGCTGCGTCGCCGGCTCGCCGTCGCCGAGGCGCTCGGCACCGGGCTGGTCGCCGTCCTGCCGGCGCTCGCGCTGGCCGCGGCGGGCGGGGCCGACTCCGACGGGTACGGCTTCGGCGGGTACGCCTTCGGGGGTGCGAGCGTGCTGCTGGTGGCCGGAGCGGCGATCGACGCGGTGGGGTCGGTGATGCAGGAGGTGCAGCGGAGGCGGGTGATGCACTACTACGCGGCGCGGTCCGCATGACAGAACATCAGTCGCAGTGGTCCGACGCCCTATCATCGCGCCATGGCCACCGCTGAGCTGATCCGCATCGTCTCCCGATCCTCGCCCATGGCACTCGCCCAGGTCGACCGGGTCCGCGCCGAACTCGCCCTGCTGCACCCGGACTTGCGCACCGAAGTGGTGCCGGTCACCACCTCCGGCGACCGCTGGACCGGCGACCTCGCCCACCTCGGTGGCAAGGGCGCGTTCACCAAGGAGGTCGACGCCGCGCTGCTCGCCGGGGAGGCCGACGTCGCCGTGCACTGCCTCAAGGACGTGCCCGCCGACCGCCCACTGCCCGCCGGCACCGTCTTCGCCGCCTACCTGCGCCGCGACGACATCCGCGACGCCCTCGTCCACCCCGACGGCCTGACCCTCGCCGAACTCCCGCCCGGCACCCGGATCGGCACCTCCTCCGTCCGCCGCATCGCCCAACTCGCCTCCTCCCACCCGCACCTGGAATGCGTGCCGATCCGCGGCAACGCCAACAGCCGGCTCGCCAAACTGGAAGCCGGGACCGTGGACGCGCTGCTGCTCGCCGTCTCCGGCCTGGAGCGGATCGGCCGGCCCGACCGGATCACCGAGATCCTCGACACCGAGGCGATGTGCCCGCCGATCGGTGCCGGGATCCTCGTCCTCCAGTGCCGCGAGGACGACACCGCGACCATCGACGCCGTCACCGGGCTCGGCCACCACGACACCTGGCGCGAGGCGGCGGCCGAGCGGATGTTCCTGCACGTCCTGCAGGGGCACTGCAACAGCCCGATCGCCGGCTACGCCAGGGCCGAAGCGGACGGCCGCCTCGCCCTGCGCGGCCGGGTCTTCACCCCGGACGGCAAGCGGGTGCTGGACGCCCACGAGTGGGCGGGCGCGCTCAGCCCGGAGGACCTGGGGACGTCGGTGGCGCTGGCGCTCAAGCGGCAGGGGGCGCAGGAGCTGATCGCCTCGATCCCGCACTGAGGCGGTTGGGGGCGCGGCCGGCCGCGGGTGCGGTGCCGGGTGCGGTCCTGCCCCAGGTCGGTGCCTTCCGGTGTGGTCAGAACAGGGTGTCGGCGAGACGGTCCACCTGGTCCGGGTCCGAGGACCAGCAGTACAGCACCACCTCGTCCGCGCCGGCGGCCGTGAAGCCGTCCACGGCGGCCCGGATCGCCTGCGGGGTGGTGAGCAGGCGGTCCGCCACGTGGGCGGCGCGGCCGGTGAACTCGTAGTACGAGCGGATGTTGTGTCGGGCCTGCTCGACGGTGGACTCCGGACCGACCGCCACGTTCGCCTGGGCGACCAGCCGGGGCCGCCCCGACCGTCCGTGCCGCTGCCAGGCCGCCTCGACGTCCCGGAACAGCCCCGCCATCGCCTCGGGCGGCAGCGCCGCGCCGAGGAAACCGTCCCGGAAACGGGCGACCCGCTCCAGCGCCGCCGGAGCGAAACCGCCGAACAGCACCTCCGGGCCGCCGGGCGTCACGGGCGCGGGACCGATCGGCCCGACCTCGCCGTCGTACGGCTCGCCCGCCCAGAGCCGGCGCAGGGCGGGCAGTTGCTCGTCCAGGCGGCGGCCGCGGCGCCGCAGGTCGATGCCGGCCGCACGGCAGTCGTCCGCGCGACCACCGATGCCGATGCCGAGCGTGAACCGGCCGCCGGAGAGCCGGTCCAGCGTGGCGGTCTGCTTCGCGAGCAGCGCGGTGTTGTGGTGCGGTGCGATGAGCACTTCGGTCTGCAGGCGGATCCGGGAGGTCGCGCCGGCCAGGGCGGCCAGTGTGACCAGGGGCTCGGGGCTGTCGAACACCAGCCGGTCGAGCAGGCCGAGGGTGCTGAACGGGGCGGCGTCAGCGCGCCGGGCCCAGGTGAGGAGCAGGGCGGGGTCGTCGACGGGGAGGCCGAGGCCGATCTTGCCGATGTCGGCGGGGGTGCCGGTGTCGGTGGGGGTCGCGTCGGTGGGGGCCGTGTTCATGGGGCCGTCCTTCGGGGAGGGGCAGGCCGCGTCCGCGGGCATGCCGGATACCGGTGCCGCCCCTCCATGGGCCCGTGCCGCGCTCTGCGCTGCGGGCCGTGCTCCCGTACTGCGGCTGCTTCGTTCCGGGGAGCGTGATCGTCAGAGTGCCGCGACGCTAGCGCGGGGCGCCGGGTCGGGGCAAAGCCTTTTCTCTCCGCCCGTTTTCTCCGGCCGTTTGTCCGCCCGTTTCTCCGCCCGTCCATTCTCCGCCTGCCGGCGAGAACCGGGCGGGGGTCCGCGGCGTCCGTTGAGGCGTGATCAGTGCGGTGCTCGGCGGGATGCCGATGTTCTGGCCCGGGCTGCTGCTCTCGCTGGTGCCTGCGGCTCTGCTGAACCGGCCGGTGGGGCGGTTGCTGCGGGCCCATTGGGCGGTGGGCTTCCTCCTGCTGCTCGGGCTCGGCGGGGTGGTGGTGGCCACTCTGCTGCCGGAGGCGTTCCGGCTCTCGGAGGACGCCGTGCGGCACTGCACCGTCGCAGGCGGACGGCCGCGCTCGCCGTACGAGCTGCTGCACGTGCGGCACATCGAGCTCAAGCTGGCGACCTACGCCCCGGTGGGCTTCGCGGCCGCGCTGGCCGGGACCAGACGGCGGGCGGCGGTGGCGCTGCTCGGGGCGGCGGTGCTGCCGTTCGCGGTGTCGGCGGTGCACTACGCGCTTCCGGCGATCGGTCGCAGCTGCGACGTGCAGGACGTCTGGGACGGGGTGCAGGGGGTCGTCCTGGGCGCGGTGGTGGGGCTGCTGGTCGGGCCGGTGGTACGGGCGATGGCGCGGCAGTCCTGGCGGCGGGCTTGAGCGGTCGCCGGTCCGAGCGGTCCCCGCAACCGGTCGGTCAGCCTTCGTCGAGGAGGGGGAAGAGGCGGGTGACGGCGGCGACCGGGCGGGCGTCGGCGGGGCGGGTGGCCGGGTCGGCCTCGCGGCCCCGGTAGCGGGCGAGGACCTGGCGGACGGCCTCGCCGACGGCCGTCAGCTCGGCGGGGGTCAGGTAGACGACGGCGCTGAAGGCCTCGTCCTGCTGCCAGTCGGCCGGGGCCTCGGCGCGGCGGGCGAGCCAGCGCTGGTAGCTCTCGTCCTCCAGGCCGCGGGCCAGTGTGCCGAACTCGTCGGGGGTGTGCGGGTCCTGCAGCCCCTGGGTGCTCGACGGCTGCTGCGGGTGGGGCTGGGACTTGGGCTGCGGCAGGCGCCAGGGGCGGGCGCGCCCGTCGACGGGCGGGGCCTCCTCGATCAGGCCGTGCCGGCCGAGCTGCCGCAGGTGGAACGAGCACAGGCCGGAGCTGAGGCCGAGCCGGGCGGCGGCCGCGGTGGAGGTGAGGGTGCCGTGCTCGGCGAGGAGTTCCAGCAGGGCGGTGCGCACGGCGTGTTCGGGGAGGGCGCCGGTGGTGGTGGCGAGATCTTCTTCTGTCACTTTGCAAAGTCTGCTACTTTGCAAAGTCGCTGACAAGTGACAGGCCGTCATCCGTCATGTCCCGAACCCCCGAACCGTGGAGTGCCACCCGTGCCCGATCGCCGCGAACGCCCGCCCGTCCCGTCCGTCCCTCCCGTCCCTCCTGTCCTGCGGATCACCGAGATTGGTGAGCCGATCCTGCACGGCCCCTGCCGCCCCGCCAGCGAACAGGACTTCGGCAGCCCGGAGTTGGCGCAACTGATCGACTCCATGTTCGCGAGCATGTACGTCGCCGACGGCTGCGGGCTCGCCGCCAACCAGGTGGACGTGGACCTGCGCCTCTTCGTCTACGACTGCACCGACGACGACGGCGTCCGGCACACCGGCCACCTGCTCAACCCGGTCGTCGAAGCGCAGACCACCGGGCGCCCGCTGATCGAGGACACCGAAGGCTGCCTCTCCGTCCCGGGTGCGAGCACCTCCGCGCTCGCCCGCCCGGCCCGCGCGGTCGTACGCGGCTTCGACCGGCACGGCACCCCGCGCACCATCGAGGCCACCGGCTACTTCGCCCGCTGCCTGCAGCACGAGACCGACCACCTCGACGGGCAGCTCTACGTGGACCGGCTCTCCCGGCGCGACCGCAAGGACGTGCTGCGGCAGACGGCCGACCGGCGCGAGAAGGTCTTCGCGCAGCGGACGGCGGCCGCCGACCGGCTGAAGTGGCGCGGCACGGTGGACGGTTGCGACACCTCATGCCGCTGCCGACGCCTGGAAGCCGCGCCGTGAGCGGAGTAGAAGCGGTGGTGCCCGCCGGCCAGCTCCTCCTGGCGCACACGCAACCCACTCCGGCGGGGGAGCGGGTTCCGCCGAGCGACTGACGCCAGTGCGCTGCGGTCCGGGCGACGGTGGACGCATGCTGAAGAACATTCCGGTGGGCGACACCGAACGCCCGGTCCCCCCTTGGGCCCTGCGCCTCGCCAAGGCCCTTCCGCTCGTCCTGCTGCCGCACTGCCTGTGGCGGCTGCCGTTCGCAGTGGACTTCAGGATGGGACTACTCGACCCGGACGCCCCGGGCCTCACCTGGTGGGCGCCCCTGTACGTGACCGGGCTGAGCGTGGTCACCGAGGCACTGGCGCTGCTCACCCTGGGACTGGTCAGCGGCTGGGGCGAGGTCTTCCCCTCCTGGGTACCCGTCCTCCGCGGCCGACGGGTTCCCCCGCTCGCCGCCGTCATCCCGGCCACCCTGGGCGGGCTGACCCTCGTCGCCCTCTTCGACCCCATGCCGCTGGCCTGGTTCGACCTCCTCGGCTTCGCGGAGGCCCCGTACGCCAACGGCTGGTGGCAGGCCCTCGCCCGCGTCTGCACCTCAACCGCCATGCTCTGGGGCCCGATCACCCTGGCCCTCACCTACTCCTACTACCGCCGCCGTCGCCGCACCGCCGGTGCCGTACCGCCGCCGCGTAACAGCCGGCACGGGCAAAATATGTAGACCGACCGTCATACTCCTCTCGCACCTGCAGAACCCGCGCTCAGCGCGCACGAAAAGTCGATCCCGTCGACTTCCTGCGCACACACACAAATATGTAGACCGGTCTGCATAGTTTCCCCCCGCTGATGCGCCGCGCGGGCTGCGCAGGAAGTCGGCGGGGTCGACTTCCTGCGCGAGGTGGTGTGGTCGACTTGGTGAAATCCGGCGGTGTCATGCTCCAACGCATGTGAAGTGCTCACCCGGTCACCTCGCCCATCACGCCTGTGCCTGCCCAAGCACGGCCAAGGCGTGTCCCGGGCAACACCCGAGACACGCCCATTGCTTGCAACTTGCTCAGCCGCCGATCGGCCGCCTCAGCCCGCCGGAAGCGCCTTCGCGGCCGCGATCACCGGCACGCCCACCTCGCCGACCAGCGCTATCGAAGCCGATGCGGACACGAGACGGGAATCGCACTTTCCGCCCGTTGCCTTCGAGTCAGCCGTAGCCAGCGAGCAGGACCTGATCAGAACCTGCGGTGCCACCAGGCCAGTTCGGAAGCTGTCTGTGGTTCGTGATGGGTCCGCCGCAGCAACACCGAGTCCAGACCATCGACCCGTGCTCGTAGTTCGCCTGAGGCTCGGGGCGGAAGCAGGAAGATCGTCTCTTCGAGCTTGTCGCGGGCCCAGCCTTCGCCGCAGCAGGCGCAGGTGAATTCGGCCTCCCACGGCTTCCAACGTCGCTGGGTTCCGTGGACTCGGGCGGACCACACGCTCACGGCCGTGGTGACGATCCCGGGTATCAGTCGATCGCGCTCCAGGCAACGGATGGCTGCGTTTGTGGGTCCTGACACGCGCGGGACATCGCGGTAGCGCACCCATGGGCTACTCCGTGATCGTTGGCGCGACCGAAGTGATGCCGGCGTTCTACGCGGCATGGACCCTTCGGGTGCAGTTCCGGTGCTGCCTCAGGATGCGGTCGACCGGCGCTCGCAGGGCTGGTGAGGTCAGTTCCAGGTCACGGTTGTCGCGCCCAGCGAGCATGTGGTCGAGCCAGCGTTCGTACCAGGCCAGGAAGTCAGTGGCCGACGAGACGTTGGGGCCCCGGAAGCCGTCAGCGTTTCCGGTGACGATGCGGCCCGTCAGGGGACCGGTGATACCGAGAAGCACCAGGTCGGTGCACCCTGCCTCGATGACGTGCAGGAACAGGTCACCTCGGTGAGGCGGGCAGCCGGCGAACCTGAACCCCCGAGGGCGGCTGGGCTCGCCTTGGGGGTCCATCGTGAACGGTCGGCATGACTGCAACGGCAGCAGGCCGTAGAAAGGCGATGCTCCGCCCCCGCCCAGTGTGGTCAGGAAGCTGCGGAAGGGAGCGGGCAGTTCGATGTGGTGGTCGGCCTCGAACGCGGCGACCTTCGTGTCCGGCAGCGGGGGTCCGAGGCGGAACCGGTGCTTCTCTTCACCGAAGGAGTGGCTTCGCAGCGCGGCGTAGGGCACCTTGGCCAGTTTGCGTCGGATGCGGATGATCCGGGAGTCCATGCGAACTCTTCTCTCTGTCGTCCCGCAAACTACCTGCTCACTGGCCGGGGTGTCACCAGTGTGATCAGCTGCCCGTAAGCCGGTTGTCCCCTGCGTCGCGGGCTGGGATCCTCCCCAAGTGACCAGCATGAGCACGGAACTTCGTTCCGAGGCCGGATGGGACGGCCCTGCTTCTGGTGCTCGGACGGGCTGATCGTTCGAGATCCCGGCATCCGAGGGATGGTGAGCGTGATCGCCGAGCTGCTCGGGCAGCGCGGACGCGCCCGGCGGCGTCCGAGAGTTGACGGCGTGCGGCGAGAGGCGGGGCGGCGGTTGATGGCGCCGGCTGTCTAGTCGGCTGCGTGCCCTGTGAGCAGTGAGTCGGCGAGCCGTTCTGCCGTGGTGGTGTCCAGGGGGCCGTGTCCGAGGAGGAAGCGGTACCAGAACACTCCGTAGACCTGGTCGACGATGAGGTCGAGGTCGGCGTCGTCGGGCAGTTCGCCGCGTTCGCGGCCGCGGGAGAGCAGGTCGTGCAGGGCGGTGCGGCGGGTGGCGGTGAAGGTCCGCATGAGGTCGGCGAGGTGGGGGTCGCGGGCGGCTTCGCGGGCGAGGGTGCGCAGCGCGGAGGCGGTGGTGCTGCGTTGGGCGGCATCGAAGGTGGTGGCGACGAAGGCGCGCAGGTCGGTGCGGAGGGTGCCGGTGTCGGGGCCGGGGACGTCCTGGTCGGCGCGGGCGGTGAGGGCGTCGAGCAGGACGGCGCCCTTGGAGGGCCACCACCGGTAGACGGTCTGCTTGCCGACCCCGGCGGCCCGGGCGATGGCGTCGATGGTGACGGGGGTGCCGTCGGAGTGGGCGAGCAGCTGCAGGGCGGCGTCGAGGATCGCGCGGTGGGCGGCCTCGTTGCGGCGGCGGCCGGTGTGCGGGCGTGCGGGCGGAGTCTGTTCGGTCGACGCCTCTGACGCCTCTGGCGCCTCCGGGGCCTCTGGCGCCTCCGGTCGGGTGGTCTCCTTCATCGTGATCGCGCTTCCTCTCCTCATGCCTCCGCTTGACAAGACTAGCAGTCTCGACAAGCATCATTGACGGAACCAGCGGTCTCGACAAGTCGAAAGGCCCCACCACCATGAGCACTGCGTCAAACCTCTTCGCCGGACAGCGCGTCGTCGTGATGGGCGGCAGCTCGGGCATCGGCGAGGCCGCCGCGTCCGCCTTCGCCGGGGACGGCGCCGAGGTCGTGGTCACCGGCCGTGACCGCGAGCGGCTGGACGCCGCCGTCGCCCGGATCGGCGGCAGGGCCACCGGCCGGCAGCTGGACGCGGCCGACCCCGCCGCGCTCGCCGCCTTCTTCGCCGGGGAGGGAACCGTCGACCACCTGGTCGTCGCGGTCAGCGGGGCGGCCGGCAGCGGCCCGTTCGCGCAGCTCGACCTGGCCGAGCTCGCCACCGGCTTCGACGCCAAGTTCTGGCCGCAGGTCCGGGTCCTGAAGGCGGCCCTGCCGCACCTGCGCGCGGACGGTTCGGTCACGCTGATCACCGCCGCCTCCGCCCGCGCCGCCATCCCCGGCACCGCCGGGCTGGCCGCCATCAACGGTGCGCTGGAGGCGATGGTCCCGCCGTTGGCCGTCGAGCTCGCCCCGCTGCGGGTCAACGCCGTCTCGCCCGGCGTCATCGACACCCCGTGGTGGGACCGCGTTCCGGCCGAGCAGCGCAGCGCGCTCTTCGAGGGCCTTGCCGCGACCACCCCGGTGGGCCGGGTCGGCCGTGCCGAGGACGTCGCCCGGGCGATCCACATGCTCGCGGCGAACACCTTCGTCACCGGCGTGGTGCTCGACTGCACGGGCGGGGCCAACCTGCCCACCGGCCGCTGAGCACGCCGTACGGCCCGGCCCGGGATCGCCTCCGGGCCGGGCCGTCGTCACCTGCCGTTGCCGTGCCTGCGGTTCGACCGGCCGGTCACCACTCCGCCAGCCGGTAGTCCTTGAAGAGCACCCCCGCCATCGGGTGCCCCGCCTCACCCCGGACGATCGGGTCGTACACCCGGGCGGCGCCGTCCACGATGTCCAGCGGGGTGCGGAAGCCGCGGGCGGCGATCCGGGCCTTCTGGGGTGCCGGGTTCTCGTCGGTGATCCAGCCGGTGTCGACGGCGCACATGTGCACGCCGCGGGTGGCGAGTTCGGCGGCGCTGGTGCGGGTGAGCATGTTGAGCGCGGCCTTGGCCATGTTGGTGTGCGGGTGCCGGGCGGTCTTGTTGCGGACGGCGAACCGGCCTTCCACGGCGGTGACGTTGACGATGTAGCGCGCCGGGTGCGGGGAGGCCAGCAGCAGGGGCAGCAGCCGGTCGCAGAGCAGTGCCGGGGCCAGGGCGTTGACCAGCTGGGTCTCCAGGAGCTCCGCCGGATCGAGTGAACCGAGCGTGGCGGACCAGGAGTTGGCGGGTGCGAGGTCGGGCAGCAGTCCGGCCTCGTCCGTCAGGTCGAGCAGCGACCCGACCGCGGGCGGTGTTCCGGTCCCGAGCAACGAGGCTGCCACGGCGGTCAGTTGGCCGCTCGCGCCGAGCGGCCGGAAGCCGGGAGCGTGGGTGATGGCCCGCCGGTCGGCCGCGGGCAGGGCGGTGGACTCGCCGGCGGCCAGCAGGGCGTACGACTCGGGCGGGCGGCGCAGCGTCTGGGCCGCGTTGTTGACGAGGATGTCGAGCGGACGCCCTTCGGCGCGCAACTGGTCGGTGAGGTCGATGACTTGGCGCGGGTCGCGGAGGTCGATGGCGACGACGGTGAGCCGGTCCCACCAGTGCTCGCTGCCCTCGGCGGCGCGGAAGCGGCGCACGGTGTCCTGCGGGAAGCGGCTGGTGACGATCAGCTCGGCGCCGTCGCGCAGCATCATCAGGGCCAGTTGGAAGCCGATCTTGACCCGTCCGCCGGTGAGCAGCGCGCGGCGCCCGCGCAGGTCGGTGGTGAGGGCCCGGCGGGCGCTGTTGTCGGCGGCGCAGTCCGGGCAGAGCAGGTGGTAGAAGCCGTCGACCTGGCGGTAGGACTGCTTGCAGACGTAGCACTTGCGCGGTATCGCGAGCTCGCCGACGGGCCCGCCGGTCGGCGCCGAGGCCGGGGCTGGGGCCGAGGCCGGGGACGGGGTCAGCGGGGCGTCCTCGCGGCGCTGTCGGCTGCCGGTCGCCGTCGTGGCGAGCAGTTCGGCGTCGGCGTCCCGCAGGGCCTGCCGGGCCTCCTTGCGGCGGCGTTTGCGGCTCTCCATCACGAAGGAGCTGAGCTGCCGCTCGGCGTGCTGCCGGGTGCGGTCGTCCGCGGGGAGCGCCCGCAGCCGGCCGAGGGTACGGCTGAACGCGGCGAGTTCCTCGGGGGTGACACCGGCCGCGCCGGCGGCGTCTCCGGTCGGAAGGCTCGTGCTGAGCTGGTTGTGGTCGTCCCGGACCGTCATGTCCGCCCCTTCGTGCTGTACAGATGGGACGGACAGTAGCCGACGGCCCGGGATGATGTTATGCCAATTTCTCCGGGTATGACCTGCACCGGTACGGCGGCCCAGGCCGCCTGCGTACGGCTCAGCCCGCGTACTGGGCGAAGAGCTTCGCGAACTCGTAGGGCTGCTGCGGGATGTTGGTGCACTTGGAGAGCGAGCCGCCGGTGCAGGCGTTGGCGTCGCGGGTGGCGTCCCAGAAGGCGAGCAGGCCGAGGTGGTTCTGCCGGGCGAAGGTCACCAACTGCTGGGCCGCGGCCTGGTTGTAGATCTGGTGGTCGTCGTTCTCGCCGATCATCGGGGTGACGCCGACCATGGCCCACAACTGGGCGTCGGTCTTCGCCGGGTAGAGCGCCTTGAGCTGGCCGAACAGCGACTGGGCCGCCTGGACGGCGGCGTTGCCGTAGTCGGTCCCGCTGCGGTAGTAGTCCATCGCCATGACGTTGACCACGTCGGTGGTGACCCCGGCATCGCGGGCGGACTTGACGATGGCCACGCCCTCGGCGGTCAGGCCCTCGGGCAGCACGGGCAGGGTGAAGGAGACCTTGAGGCCGGGGTGGGCCTGCTGCAGCTTGGCGAGCGCGGCGGAGCGGCGGTCGTTGGCGGCGGTGTCGGCGATGGCCGCGCCCTCGATGTCGAAGTCGACGTAGCGCAGGTTGTAGGCCTTCACCACGGCGTCGTACTCGGCGAACAGCGAGTCCACCGAGGTGCAGGCGGCGGCGAGTTCGGTGCCGCTGGCGCCGCCGAAGGAGACCTTGACGTCGCCGCCGGCCGCGCGCAGCGCGTCGACCTGGTCCCTGGCCCAACCGGTGCGCGGATCATAGGCGTTGAACCAGCTGGCCTTGCAGCCGACGCCGGTGACGAAGCCCATGGTGTAGCCCTTGAGGTTGCCGGCCCTGGCCATGTCGGGCATGGACGGGGTGGGCCAGGCGCCCATGTCGATGTACGGGGCGACCGGGAGCGCGACACCGGGCGGCGGGGTGCTCGGCCCGCCGGTGGGCGTGCTCGTGGGCGTACCGGTGGGGGTTCCGGTCGGGGTGCCGCTGGGCGTGCCCGAAGTCGGCGGTGTGGTGGTCGGGTTGCCGCCGCCGGGGCCGGTCAGGGTGATGTCGTCGGCGAGGTAGCCGCCCTGCCCGTACCAGCCGTGCACGTACACGGTGACGCTCGTGGTGGCCGGGCCGGTGGTGAAACTGGTGGACAGCTGCTGCCAGTTGGCGCCGCCGGGCGTCCAGGTGGCCGGGTCGGTGACGCCGCTACCGGTGGCGCCGAGGTAGACGTACTGGCCCTGCACCCAGGCGCTGAGGCTGTACGTGGTGTTGGGCTGGACGGCGACGCTCTGGCCGCACTGCGCGGTGTCGCTCGTGCTCACTGCCCCCTTCAGCGCGTACGTCCCGCTGTGCGCACCGGAGTTGACGACGCTGCCGGTGCCGGCGGAACAGCTCCAGGGGCTGACTGCACCGCTCTCCAGGCCGCCGTTGGCGAGCAGGTTGCCGTCGGCGGCACCGGCGTTCCCGGCGAGGGCGGCCAGGCCGCCGGCAGCCAGTGCGGTGGCGGCGGCGAGGCTCAGCAGGGTGGTCCGGCCGGAGGGGCGGGCGGCGGGGCGGCCGGTGGGGCAGCGGTGTGTGGGGGCAGGCTGGTACGCGCTGGGCATGGGGGTGCCTCTCGGGACGTGGTGGCCGCCCGCGCCGCGAGGGGGGAGACGCGGGGCGGGCGGCAGCGTGGGGGTGGTCCGGTGCGGGGAGCGCGTTTGCTGAGCATCAAACTGGACTAGACCAGCTGTGCACGTCAAGCACTTCCCGGCACCGGGCACCGCACCGGAGGCAGGTTTTAGGAAGGGTTAAGGCTCCGGGTCCCGGGGTCGGGACGCCCCGTGGAGCCGGTCAGCCGCAGCACGGCTTGCAGGCCGTGACCTGCACGTTGTCGATCACCGGCCCGTACGCCCCCGCCACGGTGCTGACGAAGCCCAGCGTGGTGGAGGAGTTCTGTGCGACGAAGGTGAACTGCCGTCCCACGTAGCCCATCGCGGCCATGGTCTTGCCGGTGACGTCGAAGGTGAAGTCCTGGAAGGACTGGCCGTCGATCGTCACCCGGCCGGTCCGCAGGGCGGGCCCGCCCCCGGGGTTGCCGGCCAGCGCGTACGTCACCGAGTAGGTGGTGCCGGGCACGGTGGTGAAGGCCTGGCTGACGGTGCCGCTGTTGCCGCCGTTCAGGTCGAGCGACTGGTCGCCCTCGGCGGCCTGCCAGAAGCCCGCGCCGATCAGGTCGACGCTGCCGCTGACGACCTTCCACGGGCCGATCACCTGACCGGCGTTGAACTCGGTGAAAGCGTTCGCCGGGGCCTTGGGCGTCTCGAAGCTGCCGTCGTCGAAGCGGCTGAGCGCACGGTGACCGCCGGCGGCCTGGGCCGGGACGGCGAGCGCGGTGGTGGCGGCCGCGATCAGGGCGACGACGGCGACGCGGGTGCGCGAGAGCTGCATGGGTGGGTTCCTCTCCGAGGGAATGTGCACGAGGGCCGTGCGGACTGCGTGGTGACCGGTCGATGAGCGACCGTCGAGCGGTCGTCGAGCAGTCGCCGAGCAGTCGTTGATCGGCCGTGCACAGAGCGTCGATCGTCCCGGCGGCCCCTGCCAAGACCGGGCGGGCGGCGCCCGGTGGTGCGAAAGGCTCGCAAGCGGGCTCTCTCGCGCCGGTTTGACGGAGGGCAACCTGTGATGACCCGGTGAAAGGTCCGCGAACGAACGTCGAAGGGTCGACGGCCGCATCATCGGCCCCGGTGGTGAAATCGGAAGCGCGCGCCCCGAATGCGCCCATACGGTGGGCCGATGACCGTACAAGTCAGCTTCGATGGTCCCCGGATCTGCTTCCTCGGGGACTCCTTCATCCAGGGCCTCGGCGACCCGGAGTTCCGCGGCTGGGTCGGCCGGGTGCTGCAGGCCGCCGTGCCCGACGCCACCGCCTTCAACCTCGGCGTCCGGCGCAACACCTCGACGCAGGTGCTGCACCGCTGCTGGCCCGAGGTCGAGGCGCGGACGGCGCCCGGCGCGGACAACCGGCTGGTGGTCTCATTCGGCGCCAACGACGCGGTGGAGGAGGCCGGTTCGCCGCGCGTCGCGCACCGCGAGACCGTGGCCAACCTCGCCGCCCTGCTCGACGGCGCCCGCCGGCGCGGCCTCGGGGTGCTGGTGGTCGGCCCGCCGCCGGTGCTCGCCGGGGGAGCGGCGCACCTGGCACGGCTGCGCCGCCTCACCCCCGAACTGGCCCGGGTCTGCGCCGAGTTCGAGGTCCCGTTCGTCGACGTCACCGAGGCGCTGGCGGCTGACCCGGCCTGGGTGGCGGAGGCCGGGGCGGGCGACGGCGCGCACCCGGGCGCCGGCGGGTACGGACGGCTGGCGCAGCTGGTCCTGGACGGCGGCTTCCGGGCGTGGATCCGAACGGACTTGACCTAGAGCACACTCCAAGGTGAAAGCTGAAGGCGTTGATCACGCGGCGCCGCACACAGCACCGCGGACCGCACCGCACGCAACACCGCACGCAGAATCGCACGCAACACCGCATGCAGCACCGTAAGAACCTCGGAAACCACGATGGGAGCACCGTCATGCGCAAGGCCACGTTCGGTACCAACGGTCCGGAGATCGGCGTCCTCGGCCTCGGCTGCATGGGCATGACCTGGGCCTACGACGTGCAGAACCGGGACGACGAGAACTCCGTCCGGGTGATCCGGCAGGCGCTGGACCTCGGCGTCTCCCTGATCGACACCGCCGACATGTACGGCCCGTACACCAACGAGGAGGTGGTCGGCGCCGCCCTGGCCGGCCCGTACCGGGAGCGCGCCTTCCTGGCCACCAAGGTGGGCATCGTCCCGGGCGGCCAGGGCCAGCAGGAGCGCAACGGCCGCCCCGAGCACGTGCGCCGCTCGATCGACGAGAGCCTGCGCCGCCTGGGCACCGACCACGTCGACCTCTACCAGCTGCACCGGGTCGACCCGGAGGTGCCGATCGAGGAGACCTGGGGCGCGTTCGCCGAACTCGTCGCGGCGGGCAAGGTCCGCAACATCGGCCTCTCCGAGGTGACCGTCGAGGAGATCAAGCGGGCGCAGTCGGTGCACCCGGTGGCCTCCGTGCAGAACGAGCTGTCGCTGTGGACCCGGGACGCGCTGGACGAGGTCCTGCCGTACACCGAGGAGCAGGGCATCGCGCTGCTGCCGTTCTCGCCGCTCGGCCGGGGCTTCCTGACCGGCAGCATCTCCTCCTTCGACGAGCTGCCCGCCGACGACTTCCGCCGCCGGCTGCCGCGCTTCCAGCAGGACGCGCTCAAGGCGAACCTGGCGCTGGTCGGGAAGGTCCGGGAGGTCGCCGAGCGGATCGGCGCCACGCCCGCGCAGGTGGCGCTGGCCTGGGTGCTGGCGCAGGGCCGGTACGTCTTCCCGATTCCGGGCACCAGGACGCCGCGCTACCTGGAGGACAACGTGGGCGCGGCCGGGGTCGTGCTCTCGGCGGCCGATCTCGCCGAGCTGGACGCGCTGCCGGCACCGACGGGTGGTCGGTACTAGGCGGGTGGTCGGTACCAAGCGTGCGAGCGGGCGGTACTACGGCCGCCTGCCACCGATCGCCGGTTCCCCGGGGTGCGGGCGGCGTTCCCTGACCCACACCAGCTGCCGTCCGGTCTCGCCCGGGGCCCGGACGGCGGCTTCGGCGATCCGGTCCAGCCGGTAGCCGAGCTTGCGCGGGACGGCCGCGCTGGCGGTGTTCGCCCGGTCGCAGCGGATCTCCACCCGGCTGATCCCGGGCAGGGCCAGCGCGGCCTCGGTCAGCGCCCCGGCCGCGGCGGTGGCGATGCCGCGGCCGACGTGCCCGGCGGCGACCCAGTAGCCGATCTCCAGCGCGCCCGGGCCGAGACGTCCGTGCAGGCCGAGGGCGCCGATCACGCCGCCGGGGTCGGTGTCCAGACCGGCCACGTACATGAAGTCGGTGCCGGCCTCCCAGGCGGCGGAGCCGGCCCGGGTCAGTTCTGCGGTCCGTGCGCGGGTGGGGGCCTCGGCCGCCCACTCCAGCCAGGGCCGCAGGTGGTCCAGGTTGGCGCGGACGGCCCGGTTCAGGGCCACCGCGTGGGTGCTGCGGCGCCGGCGCAGCCAGAGGCCGCCGGGCAGCCGCAGCAGTTCGGGTGGCCGCCCGGTGGTCACCTCCACCGCGGGTTCCGCTGCCGTGGGCGCCGCGGTCGGCTCCGCCGCCGTCCGGACCCCTCCGGCCCGGGCCGGGCCACAGGACCGTGACTGTGCTTGGCTCATGACGGCGATTATGTCCTTGGCCCGGACCTGTCACCATCCGGACTCCGGAGGGATCCCCGGACGGCGGGCGCGCGGGTCGGTGGACGGGCGCACCGTCTCGCCACCCGGCGCGCCCGGCCCGGGCCCGGCGCGCCGGCTCGCGGACCGGCGCTCCCGCTCGCGGACCGGCGCGTCAGAGCCGGACCAGCACCTCGTCGAGCTCCTTGCGCCGCAGATCCGGCACGCGCGCCCCCTCGGCCGGGTAGCCGACCGGGATCACGTACGCCGCGCGCTCCTCCGCCGGTCGGTCGCACACCTCGTTGAGGAACCTCATCGGGCTCGGCGTGTGGGTCAGCGTGGCCAGCCCGGCCTGGTGCAGCGAGGCCAGCAGCAGTCCGACCGCGATCCCCACCGACTCCTTGGTGTAGTACGGGCGCGGCGAGTCGGGCCCCTTGTGCACCTCGAAGACCACGATCACGGCCGGCGCGTCCTCCAGGAACGGCTTGCGCCAGTCGGTGCCGATCGGCGCGAGCGCGGCCAGCCACTCCTCCGACGCCCGGTGGCCGTAGAACTCGCGCTCCTCGGCCTCCGCCGCCTCGCGCAGCCGCCGCTTGCGCTCCGGGTCGGTGATCACCACGAACCGCCAGGGCTGGACGTGGGCGCCGCTGGGCGCGGTGCCCGCGGTCCGGACCGCCCATTCGACCACCCCGTCCGGGATCGGGCGGGTGGAGTAGTCGCGGACGGTGCGGCGCCGGGCCATCACGTCGTGGAAGGACCTGCTGCGGGCCTCGGCCTCGTGGGCGGGCACCGTCATGGGGGTGAGCGCAACCGTCGGGTGGGACGTCGGGTGAGTCGCCCCGGCCGCGGCGCCGTCTGTGCTGTCAACCATGGCGGACAGCACAGCACATGACGGCCCTTCCGGGAAGAGGTCGAGACCAATTCCCGCAGGGCCGCCGTGCTGCCGTTCCGCGATGCCGCCGTGCCGCCGTGCCGCGATGCCGCCGTGCCGCCGTACCGCCGCCGAGGTGCGGGACCGGGCCTACAGCTCGTGCACCCGCCCGTCCCGGACCTCGATCCGCCGGTTCACCGCGACGGTGTCCAGCATCCGCCGGTCGTGGGTGACCAGCAGCAGCGTGCCGGTGTACGAGCCGAGCGCGGCCTCCAACTGCTCGATCGCGGGCAGGTCCAGGTGGTTGGTGGGCTCGTCCAGCACCAGCAGGTTGACCCCGCGGGCCTGCAGCAGCGCCAGCGCGGCCCGGGTGCGCTCGCCGGGGGAGAGGGTGCCGGCCGGGCGCAGCACGTGCACCGCCTTGAGGCCGAACTTGGCCAGCAGGGTGCGCACGTCCTCCGGCGACAACTCCGGTACGGCGGCGGCGAAGGCCTCCGAGAGAGGTTCCCCGCCGAGGAACGACCCGCGCGCCTGGTCGACCTCGCCGACCACCACGCCGGAGCCCAACGAGGCGCTGCCGCCGTCGAGTTCGAGCCGGCCGAGCAGTGCGGCCAGCAGCGTGGACTTGCCCGCGCCGTTGGCGCCGGTGATGGCGACCCGGTCGGCCCAGTCGATCTGCAGGTCCACCGGGCCGAAGGCGAAGTCGCCGCGACGGGCGACGGCCCCGTTCAGGGTGGCGACCACCGAGCCGGAGCGCGGCGCGGTGGCGATCTCCATCCGCAGCTCCCACTCCTTGCGCGGCTCCTCGACCACGTCCAGCCGCTCGATCATCCGCTGGGTCTGGCGGGCCTTGGAGGCCTGCTTCTCGGTGGACTCGGCGCGGGTGGCGCGGGCCTTCTTGTCGTTGTCGCTGCCCTTGCGGCGGGCGTTGCGGACGCCGTGCTCCATCCAGTTGCGCTGCATCTGCGCCCGGGCCTCCAGCGAGGCCTTGGTGTCGGCGTACTCCTCGTACTCCTCGCGGGCGTGCCGGCGGGCCACCGCCCGCTCCTCCAGGTACGCCTCGTAGCCGCCGCCGTACAGGTGGACCTGCTGCTGGTGCAGGTCCAGCTCCAGCACCTTGGTCACCGTGCGGGCCAGGAACTCGCGGTCGTGGCTGATCAGCACGGTGCCCGCACGCAGGCCCTTGACGAAGGCCTCCAGCCGTTCCAGGCCGTCCAGGTCGAGGTCGTTGGTGGGCTCGTCGAGCAGGAAGACGTCGTAGCGGGAGAGCAGCAGCGAGGCGAGGCCGGCCCGGGCGGCCTGGCCGCCGGAGAGCGCGGTCATCGGCAGGTCGAGCGAGACCTTCAGCCCGAGCGAGTCGGCGACCTCCTCGGCGCGCTCCTCCAGGTCGGCACCGCCGAGGTCGAGCCAGCGGTCCAGGCCGGCCGCGTACGCGTCGTCGGCGCCGGCCCGGCCCTCGACCAGGCCCTCGGTGGCCTCGTCCAGGGCGGCCTGCGCGGCCGCCACGCCGGTGCGCCGGGCCAGGAAGTCGCGCACCGTCTCGCCCTCGCGCCGCTCCGGCTCCTGCGGCAGGTGGCCGGCGTTGGCGCCGGCCGGGCTCAGCCGCAGCGAGCCGCCCTCGGGGGTGTCGAGGCCGGCCAGCAGCCGCAGCAGGGTCGACTTGCCGGCGCCGTTCACGCCGACCAGGCCGATCACGTCGCCGGGGGCGACCACCAGGTCCAGGCCGGAGAAGAGGGTGCGTTCGCCGTGGCCGGCGCTGAGGTCCTTGACTACGAGTGTGGCGCTCATGATGAGGCCGATTGTAGGAGGAGCGGGCCCCATGCCGAAAAAAGCCCGGGGGCCGCGGCTGTGGCAGCCGCGGCCCCCGGGTCAGTGCGTGCAACCCCGGCGGATCACCTCTCGGTGATCACTTGGCCTTCTTCGAGAAGTACTCGAACATGTGCTGGGCCACGTCCTCCAGGTACGGACCGGCCTCGTAGGTGTTCGCGCCGTTGCCGATGGAGGTGTCGCTGACCAGGGCCGGCTTGCCGTCCTTGGTGGCGTACCAGCCGCCGCCGCTGCTGCCGCCGGTCATGTTGCAGCCGATCAGCAGCATCGCCGGGCGGCTCGGGTCGCCGGTCTTCTTGGACGGCTTGCCGCCGTCGCAGTGCTCCAGCTCGACGCCGTCGAAGGGCTTGCCCTCCGGGAAGCCGTAGTTGCTGACCGAGGCGAGCTGGTCACGCGGGGCGTTGAACCAGAGCGGGACGGAGCCGCCGACGGTCTCCTCCAGCGACTTGGCGCTGCCGTCGGGGTTGGCCACCTTGATGATCCCGAAGTCGTACTGGCTCCAGGGGCCGCCCTTCTCCGGGTCGGCCTCGGCGGTCCACTGCGGGGAGACCATGCCGGCGGTCGCGCCCCACTCGCCGTACGGCTCGGCGTCCTCCACCTTGGCCTGCTGCTTGCCGGCGCCGCTCAGCACGCCGTTGCTGTTGAAGGCCGGGGCGAAGGTGATGTCGGTGTAGTACTTGTTGCCCTTGCCGCCGTGCAGGCAGTGGCTCGCGGTCCACACCAGGTTGCTTTTGCCCGGGTGCTCCGGGTCCGAGATGACGGTGCCGGAGCACACGTAGTCCTCGTTGCCGTCCTTGAAGAAGATCTTGCCGTTGACGTGCGTGTTCTTCGGGAACGGGTGCGCCACGGGCTTGGCCGGGACCATGGCGGGCAGCTGGTCCGGGCCGGCCGGCGGCTGGGCCGCGGTGGGCTGGGCCGGGGCCGCACCGGTCGGCTGGGCGGTCGGCTGCGCCGTGGGCTGGGCGGGCGCCTGCGTCGGGTCCTGGGCCGGGGCCTGGGGCAGCGGCTTCGGCTTGGCGTTCAGCAGCTTCTGCAGGGTCCAGTAGCCCTTGACCGCCGGGGTGATGACGTTCGCCTGCGCCCACTTGTCCCAGTCGTCGAGCTTCCAGGCCTTCAGCTCTTCGATGGTGGGCAGCTTGATCGGGGCCGCGCCCGGCTTGCCGGAGGCGCTGGCCGCGACGGTGGGAGCGCCGGTCTCGGCTCCGACCGGGTCGCTGTTGTCCGGGCCGCAGGCGGTGGCGACCACCATGGTCAGCGCGGCGACGGATGCGCCCAGGACGGCACGGCTCGGCCGGGATATCGGTGACATGAGTTCAAATCCCCCTGTTGACTACTGCCATACGGCCCGTTCCGCGGGTACGGCCCGCGGGCCGTAGGTATGGCAGGTGAGGAGTCTGCCATGCGGATAAGAATCTCCTTACATCCGGCCCGGGCTGGGACGGGGCTGTCACCGGATCGGCACCGGATCGGCACCAGGCCTCCGCCGGGCGCCACTTGGTGCGCGGCCGCCGCCCGGTGCGTGGCCGTCCGGTGCGTGCCGCCCGAGCCGCGGCGTCCGATAAATCGGTTGCACACGTCCGCCGACGGTCCTAGCGTGGTCCGGGTCATCAGCCAGACAAGGAGAAGGCCGTTGCTCTACTGAGGTCCCGGGACACCGCCCCGCCGCGCAGGCCCTGTTGCCGCGTGGTGCGCGTGTGTGCGACCTCAGTCACGGCCCCCCGGCGCTTCCTTCCGCCCTCCTGTCCTCCGGCCGTACCGGTTCCACACCCGCGGTGTCTCCCCGTGTTGCTCATCACCCCTTCGGCAACCACCCCGGGAGTCCCTACATGGCACAACCCACCACCGCCGTCCTCTGCACCGACCTCGCGTTCGAGTGGCCCGACGGCAAACCCGTCCTGGACGGCTTCCACCTCGCCGTCGGCCCCGGCCGCACCGGCCTGATCGGGCTCAACGGCGCGGGCAAGTCCACCCTGCTGCGGCTGATCGCCGGCGACCTCACCCCCACCGGCGGCACCGTCCGGGTGGACGGCGAACTCGGCTACCTGCCACAGGGCCTGACGCTCGACACCACCCTCCGGGTGGACGAGGCACTGGGCATCCGCGCCACCCGCGAGGCGCTGCACGCGATCGAGTCCGGAGACACCGACCAGCGCCACTTCGACGCCGTCGGCGACGACTGGGACGTCGAGGAGCGCGCCCGCGCCACGCTCGACCGGCTCGGTCTGCGCGGCCTCGGCCTCGACCGCACCACCGGCGAACTCTCCGGCGGCGAGGCTGTGTTGCTGCGGCTGGCCGCCCTGCTGATCGCCCGCCCCGACGTCCTGCTGCTCGACGAGCCCACCAACAACCTCGACCGGGCCGCCCGCGAGCGGCTCTACGAGACGGTGGCCGGCTGGAACGGCGTGATGCTGATCGTCAGCCACGACCGCGAGCTGCTCAGCCACGTCGACCAGATCGCCGACCTGCGGGACGGCGACGTCACCTGGTACGGCGGCAACTTCGAGGAGTACGAACGCACCCTCGCCGCCCAGCAGGAGACGGCCGAGCGGCTGCTGCGCAACGCCGAGGCCGACGTCCAGCGCCAGAAACGGGACCTGGCCGACGCCCGGATCCGGCTGGACCGCAGCGCCGCGTACGGGAAGAAGCGGTCGGTCACCCGAAACGACCCGTACATCTTCGCCGGGATGCTCAAGCGCAAGGGTCAGGAGACCGCGGGCCGGCTCCAGGGCATGCACGCCGAGCGGCTGGAGGAGGCCAAGGCGCGGCTCGGCGCGGCCGAGGAGGCCGTGCGGGACGACGCCGAGATCCGGATCGACCTGCCGCGCACCGCGGTCCCGGCCGGGCGCACCGTGCTCACCCTGCAGAAGGTCCGGCTGCCCTACGGCACCACCGCCGACCTCGACCTGCGCGGTGCCGAGCGGATCGCCCTGGTCGGCCGCAACGGCTCCGGCAAGTCCACCCTGCTGCGCACCATCGCAGGCGAACTCGCCCCACTGGAAGGGGAGATCACCACTCCGGTGCCGTTGCGGTACCTCCCGCAGCGGCTCGACCTGCTGGACGACGAGCGCAGCGTGGTGGAGAACGTCAAGCTGTTCGCGCCCGCCGCCGGGGACAACGCGATCCGCGCCCGCCTCGCCCGCTTCCTGTTCCGCGGCACCCGGGCCGAGCAGCCGGCCGGCACGCTGTCCGGCGGCGAGCGGTTCCGGGCGACGCTGGCCGCCCTGCTGCTGGCCGACCCACCGCCGCAGCTGCTGCTGCTGGACGAGCCGACCAACAACCTGGACCTCGCGAGCGTCCGCCAGCTCACCCAGGCGCTGGCCGCCTACCAGGGCGCGCTGATCGTGGTCAGCCACGACCTGCCGTTCCTGCGCGGCCTGGGCCTGACCAGGTGGCTGGAGCTGGACGGCGAACTGCGGGGGGTGGACCCGATGTAGCGGACCCGAGGCAGCTGCCCGATATGGCCGCCCCGGCGTCGTGCCAGCCGGCCGGTGGCGGCGGGCTACCGGGATCGTCGGCTCCGGGCGTCCTCGGTGAGCTCCCGGCGGGCGGGGCTCAGGGCGGGCCCCTGAGCACCGCCGCCGGCCCGATGATGTGCGCGCCCGCCGCGGGCCGTACGGTGATCGGCTCGGGGCGGGTGAACGTCGAGGTCGACAGGAGGTCGGCAACTCGCCGTGGCTACGCCTGCGGTGCGGGCCGCAGCTTGCCGGCGACCAGCGTGCCGAGCCGGTCCAGGCCGACGACGAGCGCGGCGAGCACCACGAACTCGACGGTCAGCTGGGCGATCTGGCCCCAGACGTAGCCGTAGCCCTTGGTGGTCGGGTCGAAGAAGAAGTAGGGGTAGGGCGTCGGGTAGTCGTCGAACAGCGCGTTGCGGGTGAGCACGATCGCCGCGTAGCCCAGCGGGAAGGCCAGCCAGAGCGGGATGTCCTTCCAGGCCGCCGCGTTGCGGGGCTTGAGCACCAGCCAGTCGATGATCACCATCACCGGCGTCACGTAGTGCAGGAAGAACGACGACCAGTGCGCGAGCCGGTCCGGCCCGCTGACCAGTCCGGGCAGCGGGTTGGCGCCGTGCTGCAGCAGGATGTGCGAGACCAGCCCGGTGATCAGGATGTACAGCGTGGCGGCGCCGCGCAGCCGGGGCGCGGGCGCGTCCACGGTGCCGCGCTTGGTCATCCAGTACACCGCGCCGATGAAGTAGCCGAGCACGATGACGTTGCTCTGCACCGTGAAGTACACGAGCGGTGCGGTCCCGAGGGACAGGCCGAGGCCCGCCGAGAGCACGATTCCCATGCGCCACCACAGCGCGGGGCGGGTCCGGACTGTCATGCGGCCACCAGTTCGTTCCAGGCGATACGGGAGGTATCGGACGGCAAAGGGGAAAATCGAACTCTACTCGCTAGTACCGGCGCGGTGGAACCCGTGTGCGATTCCTCGGTGCCCGGACCGGCGCGCGCCCCTCCGCAGTGTTCAGCCGGGCAGTCAGCCGGGCAGTCAGCGGGGCAGGACGAACCCCGACTCGTACGCCGCGATGACCGCCTGGGTGCGGTCCCGCGCGCCCAGCTTGGCGAGCACGCTGCCGACGTGCGTCTTCACCGTCTCCTGGCTCACCACCAGCTGCCGGGCGATCTCGCCGTTGTTGAGCCCGGTGGCCATCAGCCGCAGCACCTGCCCCTCCCGCTCGGTCAGCCGTCCGATCGGCCCCTGGTCGGCCTCGGCCTCCCGGCGGCGGTCCGCGCCGTGGCGCAGCGCGAGTTCGCGGACGGCCGCCGGGAAGAGCAGCGAGTCCCCGCGCGCGACCAGTCGCACCGCCTGCACCATCTCCTCGGCCCGGGCCCGCTTCAGCAGGAAGCCGGCCGCGCCCGCGCGCAGCGCGTCGTACACGTGGTCGTCGTGCTCGAAGGTGGTGACCACCAGGATCCGCGGCGGCTCGGCCATCCCGCCGACCAGCTGCTCGGTCGCGCGGATGCCGTTGATGCCGGGCATGCGGACGTCCATCAGCACCACGTCCGGCAGCAGTTCCCGCACCAGCGGGACGACCTCGGCCCCGTCGGCGGCCTCGCCGACCACGGTGAGGTCCGGTTCGGCGTCGATGACCACCCGCAGGCCCATCCGGACCAGCCGCTCGTCGTCCGCGATCACCACGCGGATGGCGGGCGCGGCCCGGCCCGGGCCGTTCCCGCCGGTGCCCGTTCGCCCGTCGCTCACTGCGTCGCCGTCCCCGTCCCCGCCGTTCACTGTGGCCCCGCCGTTCACTGCGTCCGCTGCGTCCCTGTCGTTCACCGTGTCCCCCTCGTGCGTCATGCGGATCCTGCCACCGGCAGCCAGACGGCGAGCCGCCACGTCGTCCCGTCCTCGTCCGGTCCCGCCGTGCTGCCGCCGTGCAGGGCGGCAGCGCGTTCCCCGATCCCGCGCAGTCCGCGTCCGCCGCCGGGGCGGCTCGGGCGGCCGGGGCCCATCGGGTTGGTCAGTTCGATCTCCAGCCGGCCGCCGGCCAGCCCGACCCGCAGTCCGGCCGCGACGCCTCCGGCGTGCCGCAGGACGTTGGTCAGGCCTTCCTGCACGATCCGGTACGCCTCGCGGGAGACGGCTTCGGGCAGAGCGGCCAGGCCGGGGGCCAGTTCGGCGTCCACCGTGACCCCGGTGCGGGCGAGTTGGCGCAGCAGGTCGTCCAGCCCGGCGAGGGTGGGCCCGGCCGGTCCTGCCGCCCCGTTGGCTTCCGGGTCCTCCTCGCGCAACAGGCCGAGTACGGTGTCCAGTTCGGCGACGGCCGCCCGCGCGGTCTCCTCGATCGCCTGCAGTGCCTCGGCGGCGAAGTCGGGGTTGCTGCGCAGCACCCGGGCGGCCGCCGAGGCCTGGATGCCGACCGCGCTGAGCGCGTGTCCGACGGAGTCGTGCAGTTCGCGGGCCAGCCGGTTGCGCTGGGCGAGCACCGTGGCCCGGCGTTCGGCGGTGGCCAATCGTTCCTCCGGGGTCGGGCCGAGCAGGGCGGACGCCCAGCGGGCGAGCAGTGCGCCGAAGCCGGCGTTGGCGAGGAGGATCAGCAGCAGGACGGCGAGGCCCAGGGCGGGGCCGGTGAGCATCCAGCCGGGGAAACGGTCCTCCCAGAAGCGTGCCAGGTCGCGGGCGCCGCCGATGTTGAGGATCAGCACGATCGCGAACGGCGTCCCGGCCAGCGTCATCCCGGCGACGACCCCGCCGGAGAAGAGGTGCAGGACGAACCAGAGCGAGGTGCGCCACCGAGCGGGCCACGACCGGGCGGGTCCGGTGGCCAGTTCCTCCGGCCGCGCGGTCGAGCAGAGGGCCCGGGCGGCCGCGCCCTCCAGACCGCGGACGGTCGGCAGCAGCGCGGTGACGGCGGCCATCGGCAGGGAGGTGAACAGCGACAGGAACTGCAGCAGGGTCTGACGAGCGGGTCCCTGTGCCGGGTTGAGCGCCCCGAGCATCACCACCGACAGCAGCCAGTACGGCATCAGCAGCGCGCCGCCCAGCACCAGGTGCACCCAGCGCAACCTGGCCTGCCGTCCGACCATCGCCCCTGCCGCACGCCGCAGTCGCGTGCCCGCCCCCGTGATCACCTGGGTGACTCTACGTCAGCGGCGCTCTGCCGGGCTTCCCGTGTTTGGGCTGCCTGTGCCCGGCCTGCCCGTGCTTGGCCTGCCCGTTCCCGGCCTGCCCGCTCCCGGGCCGCCCGCTCGGTGAGCGCGATCGCGCCGACGGCCAGGATCAGCACCCCGGTCACCACCTGGGCGGTCTGCACCAGGGGCAGCAGCCCGGGCACCGCCTTCCGCAGGTCGGTCACCCGGGTCGTCGTCGTCCCGAAGGCCACCAACTGCCAGCTGCCCCAGCCGAACAGCGAGCCGGCCGCCGTCCAGGCCACCAGCAGCGGCCCGAGCAGCCGCCGCCGCGGCTCGATCCGGAAGACCAGGACCAGCAGTGCCGCCGCCGCGGCCACCGCCATCGCCGCGGTGACGCCGTCCATCACCGCCACGCCCCGGCTGCGCGTCTCCGCCATGTCGACCGGCAGCCCGGCGGTGCCGCCCGCCGCCCAGTACAGCCGGGCCGCCGCCACGCCGACGGCGAGCAGGGCGGCGACGCAGGCGAGGGTGCGCTGCACGGTCAGCGTGGCGGAGCGCGGCAGGTCGCCGATCCGGTCCGTCAGCAGCCCGGCCCAGCGCTGCCGGGCGTAGAGCGCGAAGGCGGTGAGCAGCGCGAGGCCCTGCACCGTGAATCCGCCGTACACGACCAGGAAGACCCAGCCGCCGAGGCCCTTGTCGTCCGGGTCGGTGCGGTGCTCCGGGCCCAGGACGAGGACGCTCAGCAGGAACAGCGGCAGCGCCACCAGGATGGTGCCGAGCAGCCCGGTCGCCACCCACATCGGGAACGCCACCAGCCCGGCCGGCGCCCGCCGCCCCCACGGCCGGACGAAGGCCAGCGCCAGGGCGACGGCGATCGCGTCCATGCCGAAGGTGAGCAGGTTCAGCAGCCAGAGCTTGTCCATCTCGCCGGGATCGTCCGACCCCACCGGGTGTCCGGTCAGCCACAGCAGTTTGAGCGTCAGGTACGGCCCGGTCGCGGCCACCGCCGTCCACGCTGCCCCGGACCGTACGGCGCCTTCGTTGATTCTCATGCCCCCACGGTCGCTCCGCGCTCCGGTCCCGGTCCTCCGCCCGGAGCGGGATCCCGCTCCCCCCGGCGGGGGATCCTCGCCGGGGGGAGCGAGGAAGCGCCGGTTCGGGCCTGCGGTTCGGGCCCTCGGTTCGGGCCTGCCGCTCGGGCTTGCGGCTCGGGCTTGCGGCTCAGGCCTTCGGCTCAGCCATGCGGTGGATCAGCCGGTCCTCCTCGTCGACCCGCCCGTCCGGGTCCGCCACCAGCCCGAGCCGTTCGGCGAGCCGGCGGGAGGGCAGGTTGTCCGCCCGGATCAGGGCGATCACCGGGATCCCGGGGAAGCGGGGCAGGGCCTCCGCCATCGCCGCCCGGGCCGCCTCCGCCGCGTACCCCCGGCCCCAGGCGGACGGCCGGAACCGGTAGTAGAGGTTGAACACCCGCTCCCCGTCGAGCGTGTGCAGGTAGAGCCCGGCGTACCCGATGATCGTCTCCGGCTCCTCCCGCGTCGACACGGCGCAGTAGCCCACCCCGTCGCGCGGCCAGTCGGCCACGAACCCGTCCAGCATCTCCTGTGCCTGGGCGAGGTCCCGCTGCGGCCCGTGCGGGTTGTACCGGTTGGTCTCCGGATCCCCGTGGACGGCGAACAGCGCCTCGGCGTCGCCCTGTTGGGGCAGGGTGAGCACCAGCCGCTCGGAGGTGGTGACGACCGTGCGGGTGGTGTGGTGCTGGGCGGTGGTCATGGTGTGCTTCCCCGGTTGTCGCTCGTGGCGGTTGCTGTCGTCGGCCATGGCTTCGTAATGGCTGATTCGCACCTTAGACCGTTACACAGACAGGTGTCCGGTGATTTTCCCGCCCGCGGGTCCAGCGGGGGAGGGGCAGGCCCGGAGGTCTTGTTACCGATGGGTCGCTTCTCTATCATCCCGAGTGTTACAGCTTTACTGTCAAACCCCGAAAGGGTTCTGCGGCCAGTGCGTGACGCGACAGGTGTACCGGACGTGCGGGATGTGCCGGACGTGCCGGGCGGACCGGGCCTACCGGGAGCCGGCGGCCCGTTGGCGGGTGTGCGGGTGGTGGAACTGGCCGGGATCGGTCCGGGGCCGTTCGCCGCGATGCTGCTGGGGGACCTCGGGGCGGACGTGGTGCGGGTGGACCGGCCGGAGCCGTCACCGCTCGGCACGGACCCGGCCCACGACCTCACCAACCGCAACAAGCGCTCGGTGCTGATCGACCTGAAGTCGCCCGAGGGGCCCGGGCGGGTGCTCGACCTGGTCGAGCGGGCCGACCTGCTGATCGAGGGCTACCGGCCCGGCGTCGCGGAGCGCCTCGGCGTCGGCCCGCAGGCCTGCCTGGCACGCAACCCGGCGCTGGTCTACGGCCGGATGACCGGCTGGGGGCAGCAGGGCCCGCGGGCCACGACCGCCGGGCACGACCTCGGGTACGCGGCGGTCGCCGGAGTGCTCGGGATGGTGGCGGCGTCGGGCGGCGCCGACGAGCCGCCCGGGATCCCGGCCAACCTGCTGGGGGACTACGCGGGCGGCTCGCTCTACCTGGTCGTCGGCCTGCTCGCCGGGCTGCACCACGCCCGGGCCACCGGCGCGGGCCAGGTGGTGGACGCGGCGATCGTGGACGGCGCCGCGCACCTCGGCAGCATGCTCTGGGGGCTGCTCGCCGCCGGCCACTGGCAGGACCACCGGGGCGTCAACCTGCTCGACGGCGGCGCGCCGTTCTACGCCGTCTACCGCGCAGCCGACGGCGGGCACCTGGCCGTCGGCGCGCTGGAGCCGCGCTTCTACGCCGAGTTCGCCCGCCTGCTGGAACTGGGCCCGGACGCGCCCGGTCAGTACGACCTCGCCCGCTGGCCCGAACTGCGCACCCTGATCGCCGCCCGCTTCGCCACCCGGACCAGGGCCGAGTGGGAGGCCGTCTTCGCCGGCTCCGACGCCTGCGTGGAACCGGTCCTGACGATGCGTCAGGCTGCCGTGGACGGGCACCTGTCGGCGCGCGGCACCTATGTCGAGGCGGACGGCGTCACCCAGCCCGCCCCTGCCCCCCGCTTCTCCGCCACCCCCGGCGCACTGCGCCGCCCGCCCGCCCAACCGGGCGCCGACACCGCTGAGGTGGCCCGGGACTGGGGCGTGCCCTCCCTCGGCCCCTCCGCCCCCGGCTCCGCCGGGCCCGACTCCCCAGCAGAACAAGGAGAGTAGCGTTGCAGCGCGAGATCTTCACCGAGCAGCACGACGACTTCCGGGCCACCGTACGGGCCTTCCTCGCCAAGGAGGTGCTGCCGCACTACGACCGCTGGGAGAAGGCAGGCATCGTCGACCGCTCCGTCTGGCTCGCGGCCGGCCGCCAGGGCCTGCTCGGCATCGCCGTCCCGGAGGAGTACGGCGGTGGCGGCGCCCCGGACTTCCGCTACGCCGCCGTGCTGGCCGAGGAGTTCGCCCGGGCTGGCGCCTCCGGTCTGGCGATCGGCCTGCACAACGACATCATCGGCCCCTACCTCACCTCGCTCGGCACCGAGGAGCAGAAGCGCCGCTGGCTGCCCGGCTTCTGCTCCGGCGAGCTGATCACCGCGATCGCGATGACCGAGCCGGGCACCGGCTCCGACCTCCAGGGCATCCGCACCCAGGCGGTCGACCGCGGCGACCACTTCCTGCTCAACGGCGCCAAGACCTTCATCTCCAACGGCATCCTCGCCGACCTGGTGATCGTGGTCGCCCGCACCACCCCGGAGGGCGGCGCGCACGGGCTGAGCCTGCTGGCCGTCGAGCGCGGCACGCCCGGCTTCGAGCGCGGCCGCAACCTCGACAAGATCGGCCAGAAGGCCCAGGACACCGCCGAGTTGTTCTTCGAGGACGTCCGCGTCCCGAAGGAGAACCTGCTCGGCGAGCTCCACGGCGGCTTCGTCCACCTGATGCAGAACCTCGCGCAGGAGCGGCTGACCATCGCGGCCGCGGCGATCGCCGGCGCCGAGTACCTGGTCGAGATCACCACCGACTACGTCAAGCAGCGCGAGGCCTTCGGCCGCCCGCTCGCCAAGCTGCAGCACGTCCGCTTCGAGATCGCCGAACTGGCCACCGAGTGCGCCGTCACCCGGACCTTCGTGGATCGCTGCATCACCGAGCACAACCGCTACGCGCTGACCCCGGCCGACGCCTCGATGGCCAAGTGGTGGGCCACCGAACTGCAGAAGCGCACCGCCGACCGCTGTCTCCAACTGCACGGCGGCTACGGGTACATGAGCGAGTTCCCGGTCGCCAGGGCGTTCACCGACGGTCGCATCCAGACCATCTACGGCGGCACCACCGAGATCATGAAGGAGATCGTGGGCCGCTCCATCCTCGGCTGACCGCTGACCACCGACCCCGTTCGCGAGGTCCGCCTCCTCCGCCGAGCCCGACGCCATCCCCCCGCCCCGAAAGGCAGTCCCATCGTGACCACCGAAGCGTACGTCTACGACGCGATCCGCACCCCGCGCGGCCGGGGCAAGGCCACCGGCTCGCTGTACGGCACCAAGCCGATCGACCTGGTCGTCGGCCTGATCCACGAAATCCGCCGCCGCTTCCCCGAGTTGGACCCGGCTGCGATCGACGACATCGTGCTCGGGGTGGTCAGCCCGATCGGCGACCAGGGCTCCGACATCGCCCGGATCGCCGCCATCGCGGCCGGCCTGCCGGACACCGTGGCCGGCGTCCAGGAGAACCGCTTCTGCGCCTCCGGCCTGGAGGCCGTCAACCTGGCTGCCGCCAAGGTCCGTTCGGGCTGGGAGGACCTGGTCCTGGCCGGCGGCGTGGAGTCGATGTCCCGGGTCAAGATGGCCTCCGACGGCGGCGCCTGGTTCGCCGACCCGATGACCGCGTACGAGACCAATTTCGCCCCGCAGGGCATCGGCGCCGACCTGATCGCCACCATCGAGGGCTTCTCCCGCACCGACGTGGACGCCTTCGCCGCCGAGTCCCAGGCCCGCGCCGCCAAGGCCCAGGCGGACGGCCTGTTCGACCGCTCGGTGGTCCCGGTGCGCGACCGCAACGGCCTGGTCGTGCTGGAGCGCGACGAGTTCATCCGCCCCGGCACCACCGTCGAGACCCTGGCCGGCCTCAAGCCCTCGTTCGCCGCGATCGGCGAGGCCGGCGGCTTCGACGCCGTCGCCCTGCAGAAGTACCACTGGGTGGAGGCCATCGACCACGTCCACCACGCGGGCAACTCCTCCGGCATCGTGGACGGCGCCGCGCTGGTCGCCATCGGCAACCGCGAGGTCGGCGAGCGGTACGGGCTGCGCCCGCGCGCCCGGATCGTCTCCGCCGCCGTCTCCGGCTCCGAGCCGACCATCATGCTCACCGGCCCCGCCCCGGCCACCCGCAAGGCGCTCGCCAAGGCCGGGCTCACCGCAGCCGACATCGACCTGGTCGAGATCAACGAGGCCTTCGCGGCCGTCGCCCTCCGCTTCATCCGCGAACTCGGTTTCCGCGCCGACCAGGTGAACGTCAACGGCGGCGCGATCGCGCTCGGCCACCCGCTCGGCGCCACCGGCGCGATGCTGCTCGGCACCGTGATCGACGAGCTGGAGCGGCGCGACCTGCGCTACGGCCTGATCACCCTCTGCGTGGGCGGCGGCATGGGCATCGCCACCATCGTCGAGCGCGTCTGATCCCCTCCCCGCAGATTACGGAGACCGTGAACCCATGAGCGACACCACCACCACCATCCGCTGGGAGCAGGACCAGGACGGCGTGGTCACCCTCGTCCTCGACGACCCCACCCAGTCCGTCAACACCATGAACGAGGCCTTCACCGCCGACTTCGAGGCCGTCGTCGGACGCCTGGCCGGCCTCGCCGCCGCGAACGAGCTGCGCGGCGTCGTCATCACCTCCGGCAAGAAGACCTTCTTCGCCGGGGGAGACCTGCGGATGCTCTCCGCCGCCCGCCCCGAGGACGCCGAGGCCGTCTTCGAGAAGTCGATGCGGATCAAGCGCTCGCTGCGCACGCTGGAGACCCTGGGCAAGCCGGTCGTCGCCGCCGTCAACGGCAGCGCGCTCGGCGGCGGCCTGGAGATCGCGCTCGCCTGCCACCACCGGATCGCGCTGAACACCCCGGCCGGCCGGATCGGCCTGCCCGAGGTCACCCTCGGCCTGCTGCCGGGCGGCGGCGGGGTGGTCCGCACGGTGCGGCTGTTCGGCATCACCGACGCCCTGCTGAAGTTCCTGCTGCAGGGCCGCCAGTACCGCCCCGGGCAGGCACTGGAGCACGGACTGGTGCACGAACTGGTCGACACCCCCGAGGAGTTGACCGCCCGGGCGAAGGCCTGGATCGAGGCCAACCCGACCGCCGTCCAGCCCTGGGACGTCAAGGGCTACAAGATCCCCGGCGGCACCCCCGCGACCCCGGCCTTCGCCGCCAACCTGCCCGCCTTCCCGGCCAACCTGCGCAAGCAGCTGAACGGTGCGCCCTACCCGGCCCCGCGCAACGTCCTGGCCGCCGCGGTGGAGAGCGCCCAGGTCGACGTCGACACCGCGATGGTCATCGAGGCCCGCTACTTCACCGAACTCGCCTGCGGCCAGACCAGCAAGAACATGATCCAGGCACTGTTCTTCGACATGCAGGCGGTCAACTCCGGTGCCGGGCGCCCCAAGGACGTCGAGAAGCGGACGGTCCGCAAGGTCGCCGTGCTCGGCGCCGGCATGATGGGCGCCGGCATCGCCTACGCCTGCGCCAAGGCCGGCATCGAGGTCATGCTCAAGGACGTGAGCATCGAGGCCGCCCGGCGCGGAAAAGCGTACTCCGAAGGGCTGTTGGCCAAGGCCGTGGCGCGCGGGCGCTCCACCGAGGCCAAGCGCGACGAACTGCTCGCCCGGATCACCCCCACCGCCGACGCCGCCGACCTGGCCGACTGCGACGCGGTGATCGAGGCGGTCTTCGAGAACACCGAACTCAAGCACAAGGTGTTCCAGGAGATCGAGGGCGTCGTCGCCCCCGACGCGCTGCTCTGCTCCAACACCTCCACCCTGCCGATCGGGCTACTCGCCGAAGGCGTTCGGCGGACCGGCGACTTCATCGGCCTGCACTTCTTCTCGCCGGTCGACAAGATGCGGCTGGTGGAGATCATCCGCGGCCCGCAGACCGGCGACGAGGCCCTGGCCCGCGCCTTCGACCTGGTCCGGCAGATCGACCGGACCCCGATCGTGGTCAACGACTCGCGCGGCTTCTTCACCTCGCGGGTGATCGGCCAGTTCCTCAACGAGGGCGTCGCCATGGTCGGCGAGGGCATCCACCCCGCCACCATCGAGCAGGCCGCCGGACAGGCCGGCTACCCCGCCAAGGTGCTCTCCCTGGTGGACGAGCTCACCCTCACCCTGCCGCGCAAGATCCGCGACGAGTACCGGCGCTCGGTGGAGGCCGTCGGCGGCACCTGGACGCCGCACCCGGCGGACGCGGTCGTCGACCGGATGGTCGACGAGTTCGGCCGCCCGGGGCGCAGCGGCGGCGCGGGCTTCTACGAGTACGGCGAGGACGGCAGGCGCGGGCGGCTCTGGCCGGGGCTGCAGGAGCACTTCGCGGGTGCTTCGGCCGATGCTTTCGCCGAGGTCCCCTTCGAGGACCTCAAGGAGCGGATGCTGTTCAGCGAGGCCCTGGACTCGGTGCGCTGCCTGGAGGAGGGCGTGCTGACCTCGGTCGCCGACGCCAATGTCGGCTCCATCCTCGGCATCGGCTTCCCGGCGTGGACCGGCGGCGTGTTCCAGTACATCAACGGGTACGAGGGCGGCCCGGCCGGTTTCGCGGCCCGCGCCCGCGAACTCGCCGCCGCGTACGGCGAGCGGTTCGCGCCGCCGGCGCTGCTGGAGCGGATCGCGGCGGAGGGGCGGACGTTCGGCGACTGACGGGCCCGGCGCGGGCTCCTACCCGCCGGAGTCGCCAGACTCGCGCGACTCGCCAGACCTGCTCGACTCGCGCGACTCGCTTTACCCGTTCGACTCGCCGTGCTCGGGTGGGGCCGTGCTCAGGACGGCCTCACCCAACTCCTCCCGGAGCGAGCGCTGGAACGCCGTGACCAGCGCCTGCGCCACCATCGGCTGGATGTGGTCCGTCAGCTCCTTCATCCGGGCCAGCTCCGCCGGCGCGGGCTCGCTCTCCCGGTACGGCTTCCACACCGTCTCCCGGAACAGCCGCTGCAACTCCTGTGCCGTGGCCCGGCTGTGCTCCAGCACCACCGCCCGGGCGGCCAGCAGCGTCTCCAGGGGGATCGGCACGTCCAGGATCCGCACCCCCAGCGGCAGCAGGCCCGGATCGACCCGGAACACCTCCGGATCGCCGGTCCGCTCCAGCGCCCCCATCGCGGCCAGCCGCTCGACGTGCTCCTCCGACAGCCCCCGCCCGGCCCGCCGCTCCAGCTGCGCCCGCCCCAGCTCCTCGGCCGCCTCGGGCGTCCAGGACGCCACCAGCGCCCGGTGGATCGCCAGGTCCAGCGGGCTGCTGTCCTCCGGCAGCTGCGCCAGGTACCGCTCGATCGCCGCCAGCGTCAGGCCCTGCCGCTGCAACTCCTCGATCAGCCCCAGCCGGTCCAGGTGCGCCGCCCCGTACAACCCCACCCGCCGGGGCCCCAGCTCCGGCGGCGGCAACAGCCCCTTCGTCCCGTAGAACCGCACCGTCCGCACCGTCACCCCGGCCCGCGCCGCCAACTCGTCCACCGTCAGCCGCACCTCGCCCACCCCGGCGCCGCGCTCCCCCATCCGCTGCCTCCCGCACTGGCACACTCCTGCTGTGACAGCAGCAGTGTGACAGTGAGGCCCGTGCCGGTCCACCGGCGGTCCACCGGCGGACCGGCACGGCGATGCTGCCGACGGCGCTCTGCACGGCGAAGCCCCCGCCTGCGCCGGGGTTCGGGCGCAGGGCAGGGGCTTCGTGCGGGGGCTCGCCGGTTTCGTCAGGCAGGGCCGTCGGGCGGGGCCCGGTCAGGCGAGGGCGGGGTGGTGGCGGCGGGTGACTTCGGGGTGGGCTCGGGTGTAGCCCTTCCACTCGTTGAGGCCGAAGTCGGCGAAGAGGGGGTTGTCCGGGTCTTCGGTGGCGCCGGGGGCGTGGTGGGCGAGGGGGAAGTCCAGCGGCGCGATGTGGGCGTCGAGGCGCGGGTTGAAGAAGAACGGGACGGAGAAGCGCTCGCGGGCGCCGGGCGGGCTGACCACGCGGTGGCTGGTGGCCTTGAGGTAGCCGTCGGTGGCCACCTCCAGCAGTTCGCCGAGGTTGACGACGAAGGCGCCGTCGAGCGGCGGGACGTCCAGGAAGGTGCCGTCCGGGCGTTCGACCTGGAGGCCGCCCACGGTGTCCTGGAGCAGCAGGGTGATGAAGCCGTAGTCCTTGTGGGCGCCGACGCCCTGGCCGGCGCCGTCCGGGGCGGTGCCGGGGTAGCGGACCAGCTTGAGCCGCAGGTGGGGGTGGCCCGCGAAGGCGTCGTCGTAGAAGTCGGGGCGGGCGCCGATCGCGGTGAGCAGTTCGTGCAGCAGTCGCCGGGCGACCGCGCCGAGGCGGTCGATCCAGCCGAGCGCGGCGGTGCGCAGCTCGGGGAGCGCCGCGGGCCACTGGTTGGGGCCCTCCAGCCACCAGTACGGGGGCTCGCCGGCGCCGGGGACGTGCGGCGGCAGCTCGGCGCCGATGTCCAGCTGGTCGCGCCAGTCCTGGCTTCCGCCGGTGCGCTCGTCGCCGGTGCGGGTGTAGCCGCGGTAGTGGGGGGAGTTGAGGTTGCTCACGGCGAGCCGGTCGGCTTCGGGGAGCGAGAAGAAGGCGCGCATGGCCGCGGTGAGGGCGGCGGTCTCCTCCCGGGTGACGCCGTGGCCGACGAGCTGGAAGAAGCCGACACCGGTGGCCGCGGTGCGGAGCTCGTCGTGCAGGCGGCGGCGGTCGTCCGGGCTGCCGTCGGCGAGCGAGAGGTCGATCACCGGGAGGGAGTCCGCCGGGGCGGAGCCGGAGGCGGCTTCGGATATGGGCGTGTACTGCTGCGTCATGTGTGACATCCGCTGGGTCTCGTCCCGACCGGCCCCGGTGGTCGACCGAGGGGTGGCCGGAGCGACCGCCTGGTGCGGCTGGTGCTCCGGGGGGCCGGGAGGTGGGTGGCGGCCGGGTGGGGACCGCCGTTGAGGGTGGGTGGCGCGAGGTTCAGCCGGAGCGTCGACAGGACATGCTGGTCACGCGGAGCAGGTCCACGTGACGGCGGCGAACAAGGATGAGCACGTCACCAGCCTAGATGACCCGTTCGGCGGCGGGCGAGCCCCCTGCGGCGGAGGGCCGCCCATCACTTGTCGGTGGTCGTTCAAAGTGTGTTTGCCGCGGGTCTCTCACAGCTGCCGCAAGGGTCGCTGCTGTGCCGTCTCTGTGCCGTCTGTGTGTCGTCTCTGTGCCGCCTCAGGTGTTGTTGAGGTACGCCAGGACGGCCAGGACGCGGCGGTTGTCGTCGTCGGAGGGCTGGAGATCGAGCCGGACGAAGATCGACGCGGTGTGCTTGGCGACGGCCCGCTCGGTGATCACCAACTGCTGGGCGATGGCGGCGTTGGAGCGGCCCTCCGCCATCAGCGCCAGCACCTGCCGCTCGCGCGGGGAGAGGGTGGAGACCGGCCCCGCGGAGGAGTTGTGGGTGAGCAGCCGGGTGATCACCTCCGGGTCCATCGCGGTACCGCCCTGGGCGACCCGCCGGACGGCGTCGATGAACTGGGTGCCGTCCATCACCCGGTCCTTGAGCAGGTAGCCGATCCCGCCGGTGCTGCTGCCGGCGAGCAGCTCGCGGGCGTACAGCTGCTCCACGAACTGCGACAGCACCAGGACGGGCAGGCCCGGGTGCGCCCGGCGCGCGGCCAGCGCGGCCCGCAGCCCCTCGTCGGTGAAGCCCGGTGGCAGCCGGACGTCGACCACGGCGATGTCGGGCCGGTCGGCGGCCACCGCGGTGAGCAACTGGTCACCGTTCTCGACCGCCGCGGTGACCTTCATGCCGTTGGCCTCCAGCAGCCGGGTCAGGCCGTCCCGGAGGAGGAAGAGGTCTTCGGCGATGACAACGCGCACGGGATCTCCAGGTTCACGATGGTCGGACCGTCGGGCGGGCTGCTGATCGCGAGCACCCCGTCGAAGGCGGCCAGTCGGCGTTCGGTTCCGCTGAGGCCGGTGCCCAGGGACGGGTCGGCGCCGCCGCGCCCGTCGTCGGTGACCGATATCCGCAACAGCCCGTCACTGTGCCCTATCTCGATCCACACGTGCGAGGCGCCCGCGTGCTTGACCACGTTGGCCAGCAGCTCGGTGACCGCGAAGTAGGCGGATGACTCCACCGGGGCGGGCGCCCGGCCGGGCAGCTCGCCGCTGAAGGTGACCGGCAGCGGCATGTCCAGTGCCGTGGCCTGCACTGCGTCGGCCAGTCCGCGGTCGGCGAGCACCGGGGGGTGGATGCCGCGGACCAGGTCCCGCAGCTCGCTCAGCGCCTTCACGGAGGACTCCCTGGCCTCGGCCAGCAACGGGCCCAGGGCGTCCGGGTCGTCCTTCAGCTGTTCGGCCACGGTCAGTAGCATGCCCAGCGCCACCAGCCGGGCCTGCGCCCCGTCGTGCAGGTCCCGCTCGATCCGGCGCAGCTCGGCGGCCCCCGCGTCGATGGTGTCCGCCCTGGTCCGGGCCAGGTGGCTGACCTGGTGGGCGAGCTCGGCCCGCCGGGAGGGCCCGAGCAGGGCCCGGGCGGCCCGCTCGTGGATCCGCAGGACCGGCGGGGCGGCCCACAGTGCGGCCGCCGGGGCGGCGCACAGGCCCATCCCGTAGACCAGACCCAGCGGGAAGAAGGGCCCGTTCCGGCCGAAGATCTCCAGGACGATCGGGGTCAGCAGGACGATCGCGGCGGTGAACAGCACCGCGAAGCCGGTGAGCAGTGCCCAGGCGAAGTCCCGCCAGGTCGCCGGGTCGGCCAGCCAGCCGCCGGCCCGTAGCCGCTGCCAGGGGCTGTCGGCGCCGGGCGCACGGCGGTACGGCACCGGGACCGGCCGCCCGCTCCACTTGCCGACCGTCCGCCGGCTCTCCGTCGCGATCCAGCGCGCGCCGAACAGCCCGAGCATCACCAGCGAGGGGGCCAGCCAGAGCGAGACCGACCGGCCGCCGGGCGCCGCGCCCCCGTAGAGGTGCGTCGCTATCACCGCGAGCGCACCCGGGGCGAACAGGGCGGCCCCGACCGCCCGGCCGCCGCCCCCGGTGGCCCAGCAGAGCGCCCAGACAGCGACCGGGGCCAGCGGCACCAGGAGGAAGAACGGGCCGCCCGGCCCGAACGGTCCGGCCTCCTCCGGTCCGAACAGCGCGGCGGCCACCAGGATCGGCCCGGCCAGCAGCGCGATCAGGCCCGTCACGGCCATCGTGACCACGTACCAGGCGCGCACCCCGTCCACGAAGGCCCGGACCGCCCGCCGGGCCGCCCAGGCCACCGGCCCCGGGTGCTCCTCCGCCGGCACTCCCGCCGTCACTCCCGCCGTCACTCCCGTCGTCATGACGCGCCCCCTCTCCGTCCCGGAGGCCCGCTCGGAGGCCCCGTCGCCCTCGGCTCCGGAGCCCCAGCGGACCCCGGTCCCGATCTTTCGGTGGCTCAGTCTGCCGGTCCGGGGCGGTCGGCGCTCTAGGCCTGAACACCCAGTTCGGGGTGTATCTGGATACACCTCGGAGAGGCCGTCCAGACGGCTGTCCGCACCCCCGCCGCGATTCGTAGCGTCATGTCCCGTCAGCCGGCCCCGGGTTGCTCCCGGTGCCGGACCCCGAACCGTGGAGGGCCCGTGAACGCGCCGATCATCCGGATCCGCGGCGTCAGCAAGACGTACGACAGATCCGACGCCGCCCGCCCCGCCCTGGCCGGGCTCGACCTGGAGGTGCGGGCCGGCGAGGCGCTGGCCGTGCTCGGCCGCTCGGGCAGCGGCAAGTCCACCCTGCTGAACCTGATCGCCGGCCTGGACCGCCCGAGCGAGGGCACGGTGGAAGTGGACGGCGTGCCCGTCCACCGGCTCGGCGAGGCCGCGCTGGCCGAGTACCGGCGGCGGCGGATCGGCATGGTGTTCCAGTTCTTCAACCTGCTGGACGACCTGAACGTGGAGGACAACGTGCTGCTCCCGGCGCAGCTGACCGGGATGCGGCGGGACCAGGCCAGGGCCCGGGCCGGGGAGCTGCTGGAGCAGCTGGGGGTGGCCCGGCACGCCAAGACCTTCCCCGGCCGGCTCTCCGGCGGCGAGCGGCAACGGGTCGCGGTGGCCCGGGCGCTGATGAACCGTCCGCCGCTGCTGCTGGCCGACGAGCCCACCGGAGCGCTGGACACCGCCTCCGCCGCCGACGTCCGCGACCTGCTGCGCCGGCTCAACGCGGAGGGCCAGACGATCCTGCTGGTCACCCATGACACCGCGCTCGCCGAGGCCTGCGCGGACCGGACGATCGAGCTGCTCGACGGCCGGCTGGTCCGGGACACGGCAGCCGTGCCGACACCCGGGGGAGTGCTGTGACGGTGACCGGGCGGACGGAGGACAGGCGCGGACGGCGCGGATGGGCGGACGCCGCCGCGGAGCGAAGGGAGGTGAGCGCATGAGCGCGCTCGGCAAGGTGGTCCGGGCCGGGGTGGGCCGCAAGCGGGTGCAGACCCTGGTCATGGTGCTCACCACGATGATGTCCGTGACGGCGTGCATCCTCGCGGCCGGGCTGCTGGTCGCCGCCCAGGGCCCGTACCAGCGCTCCTTCGCCGACCGGCACGGCGCGCACCTCAACGTGCTGTACGACCCGGCCAAGGCGAGCCCGGCCCAGCTGGCCGCGGCGGGCCACGCGCCCGGCGTGACGGCCTCGGCCGGGCCGTACCCGGCGGTCACCGTCCAGCCGCGCTCCGGCGAGGACACCAAGCTCCCGCCGCCCGGCAGTCCGCTCCCGCCGATGACGCTGGTCGGCCGGGCGCAGGACGGCCCGATGGACGGGCTGCGGATCACCATGGGCCGCTGGGTCCAGGGCCCCGGCGAGGTGGTGTTCCTGGACGGCCACTCCCCGCTGGCCGTCGGCGACAGCATGCGGTTCCCGGGCCTGCCCGGGCAGCCGACGCTCAAGGTCGTCGGCCTCGCCGACTCCGTCTCCTGGAGCGCGGACGGCTGGGTGGCCCCCGAGCAGGTCGCCGGGCTCACCGCGCCCGGCACCACGCCCGCCGCCCAGTACCTCTACCGCTTCGCCCGGGCCGGCACCGACGCCGAGGTGGAGACGGACCACGCCGCGCTCGCCGCCGCGGTGCCACCCGGCGCGCTCACCAGGGCCACCTCCTACCGGCCCGCCCAGCAGGAGGCCGACCGGACGGCCTCGACCTTCGTCCCGTTCGTCACGGCCTTCGGGCTGCTCGGCCTCGCCATGTCGGTGCTGATCATCGGAGTCGTGGTCAGCGGCGCCGTCACCGCGGCCACCCGCCGGATCGGCATCCTCAAGTCCCTGGGCCTCACCCCGGCCCAGGTGGCACACGCCTACATCGGCCAGGCGCTGATCCCCGCCGGGATCGGCACGGCGCTCGGCGTGCTCGGCGGCAACCTGCTCTCCGTCCCTGTCCTCGGCATCGCCCGGAAGGCCCTGCGCGGCGGCCTGCTCGGCATCCCGCTCTGGGTGGACCTCACCGTTCCGGCGCTGGCACTGGCCGCGGTGGTCGGCACCGCCCTGGTGCCGGCGCTGCGGGCCGGGCGGCTGCGCACGGTGGAGGCGCTCGCGGTCGGCCGGACGGCGCCGGGAGCCAAGCGATCGGCCGCCCGGGGCCGAGCCGGGCTGGCCGGCCTCCTGGCGGGGCTGCAGAACGGGATCGGCCGGCTTCCGGTGCCGCGTGCGCTGAGCCTCGGGCTGGTGACCCCGCTCCACCGGCCGGGCCGCTCGGCGACCACGGCGGCCGCGGTGGTGCTCGGCACCGCAGGGGTCACCCTCTGCGTCGGCCTGACGCTCTCACTCGGCCTGCTCCAGGACGGTCTGGAGGCCGGACGCACGAGCAAGGTCGTGGTCGAGGCGCCGATGGAGGGCCCGAGCAAGCCGGCCGACCAGCTGGACGAGGCGGCCGTGGCCCGGGCGATCGAGGCCCGTCCGGGCACCCGAGCCTGGTACAGCAGCGTCCCGGCGCCGGTGACCCTGGCCGGGAACACCGGACGCTCCGAGGCGATCGCGTTCACCGGCGACGTCTCGTGGGGCGGCTACCAACTGGTCTCCGGCCGCTGGTTCGACGGCCCCGGCGAAGTCGTGGTCGGCTCCACCTACCTCCGGACCAACCAGGCGAAGGTCGGCGACACCGTCACCCTCACCGACCACGGGCGCACCGCCCCGGCGAAGATCACCGGCGAGGTCCTGACCACCGGTGACGTCGTGTTCATGGACCGGGTCGCGCTGGCCCCGCTCGGCGGCGCCGTCGCCGCCGAGGCGATCTCCTTCCACATCGACCTCACTCCCGGCACCGACGCGAACGCCTACGCCGACGCGCTCGACGGCGTGGTCCGGCCGATGGGGCTGAGTGCCGAGCCGGGCGAGCAGCACATCAACATCGTGATGCTGGCGATGAACACCCTGGCGGGGACGCTCACCCTGCTGCTGTCCGTCGTCGCCGGGCTCGGGGTGCTCAACACGGTGCTGCTGGACACCCGGGAACGGGTGCACGACCTCGGGGTGCTCAAGGCACTCGGGATGTCGCCCCGGCAGACCGTCGGCATGGTGCTCACCTCGGTGTGCGGCAGCGGGCTGGTGGCCGGGGTGATCGGGGTGCCGATCGGGATCCTGGTGCACCACCGGGTGATGCCCGCGATGGCCCGCGCCGCCGGGATCAGTGTGCCCGAGGCGGACCTCACCGTGTTCGACCCGGCGGTGGTGGGGCCGCTGATACTCGGCGGGCTGGCGCTGGCCCTGCTCGGTGCAGCCCTCCCCGCCACCTGGGCTGCCCGGACCCGGACGGCCACGGCGCTGCGGACGGAGTGACGGGCGGGGGTGCGGCGAGGGGACGGCGGTGGGGGCGCCCCCACCGCCACCCCCCGCCGTCACCCCCCCCGCCGTCACCCCCCCGCCGTCACCCCCCCGCCGTCACCCCCGCCGTCCCCCTGCCGACCGGGGCCGGGCTCAGCCCAGCCGCGTCGCCGCGTAGGCCTCCATGGCGGCACGCTGGTACGCGGCCAGGCCCGGGGCGATCGCCTCGTAGACGGCGGCCCACTGCTCGTTCTCGGTGCAGGACTGCGCCATCGCGAGGTACTCCTCCGCCGGGACGGACCGGATCGTGCCGAGCATGCGGTACTCCTCGTCGATCGTGCTCTGCACGGGCTCGGCGTCGGCCGGGTGGCCGGCCGCCATCAGCTCCGCCAGGCGGATCATGCGCGTGGTCCGCTCGCGCTGCCCGGCCTCGATCTCGGCCGGGCTCATCGCGGCGGTCGCGCGCCGGGCCGCCTCGGCGTGCTCGGGGAAGTCGCGCAGGCCGGCGTCGATGTCGGTGGGCTCGATGCCCTCGAAGAGGTTCTCGGGGCGGTTGATGGTCATGGGAGTGCCTTCCTTCCGGGAGCGTTCCAGGTCGGCGATCGTGCGGGAAACGGTGCCGGCCAGGGCGTCCAGCCGGTCGCGCTCGGCAAGCAGCCGTCGGTGGTGGCCCCGCAGGGCGTCCAGCTCGTCCACCTGATCGCCCAGGATCCGGGCGATCTCGGTCAGGCCCACGCCCAGTGCCCGCAGGACGAGGATCTGCTGCAACTGCAGCAACTGCCGCTCCTCGTAGTAGCGGTGGCCGTTGGAGCCGGTCCGGGCCGGAGGCAGCAGCCCGATCTCGTCGTAGTGCCGCAGCGTCCGGGCGGTCACCCCGGACATCCGGGCGACCTCCGCGATCGGCCAGGCCATGGCCGCCACCTCACTTCCGAGCGTCCGAGTTCCCGTGTTCGTCGTGACCGGGGCCGGTTCCTCCGGCCCTGGTCACGACGGTAGAAGCTGCCGCTGCGGCAGCTTCAAGCCCGAACGCGCACCGACCGTCCCGGGCGACTGTCCCGGGCGACTGTCCCGGAGGAGGACCTATAGGAGGACCTATGCGTTGCCGAAGTCGTCGAACCAGTCCAGGGACTGCCCGTGCGGCCCGGTGAAGGCCACCGGCCGCTCGTCCAGGGCCAGCGCGAACAGCCCGGATCCGGCCGGGGCCGGGCGGGGGAGCCGTCGGGCGACGGCCGGCAGCACGGAGACCGCCTCGTTGGAGATCCAGTGCCCGGGCAGCTCGCGCATGGTCGCCGCGAACTCCTCCCGAGCCTCCGGCGACAGGTACGCGAGGACGGCGCTGTGGAACACCACCGGCGTCGCCCCGGCCGGCACCCGCGCCACCAACTCCCGTACCGTCGCGTTGAGATCGCCGCGCAGAAGCAGCGGCGGTTCGGCCCGGGCGACCCGGACGGCGCCGCGCAGTCGGTCCAGCCGATGCGCCTGCTCCGGCCACACCAGCGACTCCAGCCAGCGCATGTCCTCCTCGTCCCGGACGTCCAGCGGGTTGAGGTCGATCCCGGCCCGCCACACCACCTCGGGCAGGCGCGCCCGCAGGGCGGCGGTGAGCGGCACCGGCCCGTCGACCGTGCAGTCCAGCGTCACCGGGCTCCCCGTCGCACCGAACTCGGCCACCACGGTGGCCGTTCCGGCCGCCCCGTCCACCCCGTCCGTTCCGCCCGCCCCGGCTGCGTCGGCTGCCCCGTCCGCAGAGAGGTACCGGTAGCGGTACCGGTCCGGGTACAGGCAGAGCCCCGCCGAGGCCCCCACCTCGATCAGTGCGAGCGGCTGCGGCAGCGTCGCGAGCAGCGGCAGCAGGGTGGCGCAGCGACCTGCCTCGTTGGTCTGCGTCCGCCGCTCCAGCATGGTCGCCGACACCTCGTCCCGATGGGCCGTCACCCAGTCCCGGAAGGCCGGCCAGCCCGCCGTCACCGGCCCGCCCAGGTGGCGGACGGCGCCGAACAGCAGGTTCGGCTGCCGCTTCGCGGCCGGCAGACCGTCCAGCAGGGCGAGCAACCGGTCGTCCCCGGCGACGTGTTCGGCCAGGTCCCGGTAGATCGCGGAGTTGCCGCGTGCCTCCCGCTCCGCGAACGCGCGGTAGAGGTCCCCCGTGGCGCTGTACATCTCTCGCCCTCCCTTTCGAGTGATCGAATCGGCCCAGCCTACGGGCGGCCCGATACGTCGTCCGCTGGATCCTCTGTGATGTTCCCGACCGTCCGGCCCGCCGTTCTTCCCACCGTCTGCCCCGCCGTCCGGCCCGCCGTTCGTCCTGCCGCCCGCAGCGCCGTGACCAGCGCGCCGAGCACCGGCTGCCCCCAGGCGCTCTCCCGCACGGCGGCGTGCAGGATGCGAACCGGTTCCGGATCGCGCAGTCTCCGTACGGAGACGCCCGGGTGGCGCTGGGTCAGGCCCAGTTCGGGGACCAGCGCCACGCCCAGTCCGGCCGCGACGAAGCCCTGTGCGGTGGTGTAGTCCGCGCTGTCCACCGCGATCGCCGGACGGAAGCCGGCAGCCTCGCAGCCGGCCCGGACGATGTCCCGGCAGGGGCCGGGCGGTTCGGCACCCACCCAGGGCACGTCCGCGAGTTCGGCCAGGCCGATGACGCGCCGGGCGGCGAGTCGGTGCCCCCGGGGCAGCACGACGCGGTACGGGTCGTCGCGCAGGTGGACCAGCCGCAGACCGTCCGAGCGCGTCGCACCCCCGGGGCGGGCTCCGGATCGGCCCGCGTCGTCACCTTCGTCCAGGCCCCCTTCTGGGCCACGGTCCCCTTCTGGGCCACGGCCCCCGGCGCGGACCACCACCGCGAGGTCGGCGCGGCCGTCCCGCAGCTCGGTGAGCGGGTCCTCGGGGTCGGTCGTGCCGAGGTCGAGCCGTACGCCCGGGTGTTCGCGGCGGAACGCGGCCACCGCCGGTGCCACCAGTGCGGCGCCGGCGGTGGCGAAGTAGCGGACAGTCAGGCTGCCGCTGCGCCCGGCCCGCAGGTCGGCGAGGGCCGCGCCGGCCTCGGCGACCTGCCGGTCGATGGCGGCGGCGTGCCCGGCGAGCAGCAGTCCGGCGGCGGTCGGCCGTACGCCCCGGCCGATCCGTTCCAGCAGTGCCGTCCCGGTCTCCCGTTCCAGCGTCGCCACCTGCTGGCTGACGGCGGACGGGGTGTAGCCGAGCGCGGTGGCGGCGGCGCTCACCGAGCCGTGGTCGACCACGGCGCGCAGGACCTGCATCCGGCGGACATCCAGGGAGACGATCATGCAGCTCAGCTTAAAGGTGGTGAAGAACTTTTCGCTTGTGCTACCGGATCCCGTCGCGCGACCGTCTGACCGGCGACCGTCTGACCGGCGATCGTCTGACCGGCGATCGTCTGACCGACACCAGGCCGAACCCGACCGACAAGGAGCCGCATCCGTGCTGCAAATGGCCGTCCTCGCCCTGCTCTGGGGCTCGGGCTTCCTCTGGATCAGGTTGGCCCTGCAGCACGGGCTCACCCCGGTGCAGATCACCGTGCTGCGCGCCGCCCTCGGTGCCGCCGTCCTGCTGCTGCTCGCCCGTGCCGCCCGGCAGCGGCTCCCGCGCGGCGGCGCCGTCTGGCGGCGGCTCGTCGTGGCCGCCTTCCTCTGCAACGCCCTGCCGTTCTTCCTCACCGCGTACGGCGAGCGCAGTGTCGGCTCCGGCCTGGCCGGGGTGCTGCACGCGACCACCCCGCTCTGGTCGCTGCTGATCGGCCTCGCCGTCGGCACCGAACGTGTCCCCGGCCCGCGGCGCTGGGCAGGCCTGCTGCTGGGCTTCGCCGGGGTGCTGCTGATCCTCTCCCCGTGGCGGGGGAGCGGCGGGGCGGCCGCCTCCGGGGCCCTCGCCCTCCTCGGCGCAGCGGCCAGTTATGCGATCGCCTTCGCCTACATGGCCCGGGCGTTCGCGCGCAGCGGCCCGGAGGGCGGCGGGACCGACCCCGCCCCGCTCGCCCTCTCCGCCGCCCAACTCACCGCCGCCGCCGGACTGAGCACCGTCGCGCTCCCGACGGTCGGCCCACTGAACCCGCTCACCGGCGCCGATCCGCTCGGCCTCGTCGCCGTCACGGTGCTCGGCATCGCCTGCACCGGGCTCACCTTCCACCTCAACTACCGTCTGATCGCCACCGAGGGCCCCACCAGTGCCGCCACCGTCGGCTACCTGCTGCCGGTCGTCTCCACCGCCCTGGGTGCCCTGGTCCTCGGCGAGGAGCTGACCGTCCGCGCGGTCCTCGGCATGGTCGTCGTCCTCGCCGGAGTCCATCTGACGAAGCGCCACCCGAAGAGGGCAGCCGGAGCTCCCGGCGCACTCACCACGTCGACTACCCCCGCCAAGCTCACGGCCCCCGCCACGGCCACCACCCCCGCCACGGCCACCACTCCCGCCATCTCACGCGACTGAACCGGACCACGCGCCCCGACTCCCTCTGGCGGATCGCCGACTTCCGCACCCTCTTCACCGCCACCGCCCTCGCCCAGCTGGGCACCAACGTCGGATACGTCACCGTCCCGCTGATCGCGGTCTCGGCGCTCGACGCGGGCCCCGGCCAGGTCGGCCTGGTCGCCACCCTCGGCACCCTCGCCTTCCTGCTCATCGGCCTGCCCGCCGGCGCCTGGGTCGACCGGATGCGGCACCGCCGCGTCCTGATCACCGCTGACCTGGTCAAGGCCGCGCTGTACGCCTCCGTCCCGCTCGCCTGGTGGCTGGACGTGCTCACGCTCTGGCAGTTGTGCGCGGTCGCGCTGCTCACCGGCTGTGCGACGGTCTTCTTCGACATCGGCTCGCAGAGCGTGCTGCCCCGACTGGTGGGTCGCGCGCAGCTGGTGGACGCGAACGCCGCCGTGGTCGGCCTGATGGCAGTCGGCAACGTCGCCGGACGCGGCGCGGGCGGCGTGCTGGTCCAACTCCTCACCGCCCCGCTCGCGATCGTCGTCCCGGCGCTCAGCCACCTCGGCTCCGCCCTGCGCCTGACCGCCCTGCGCCGCACAGCTGCCCCCGAAGCCCCCGAAGCCCCCGAAGCCACCGAACCGTCGACCGGCCCGCGCCTGACAAGCGCCCCGCGCCTTCGCGCGCAGATCGCCGAGGGGGTGCGGCACGTCCTGGGCAACCCGGAACTGCGCGCACTCGCCCTCACCGCCACCCTCAACAACCTCGGCTCCCAGCTGGCCAACACCCTGCTTCCGGTGCTGTTCGTGCGTGAACTGCACCTGCCCGCACGGGCGTTGGGCCTGTTCTGGGCGGCCGGCGGGGTCGGCATCCTGCTCGGCTCGCGCTGCGCCCGTCCGGTCGCCGCCCGGTTCGGCCACGGCCGTACGCTCGGCCTGGCGGGCCTGTGCACGGCGCCTGCCGGGCTGCTGGTGCCGCTGATCGGCGATGGGCCCTGGCTGTTCGTGGCGGGGGCTGGCTGGCTGGTGGTGTCGCTCAAGACCGGTATGGACAACGTGCTCGGGGTGAGCCTGCGCCAGCGGATGACCCCGGCCGCGCTGCTCGGCCGGATGAACGCGACCTTCCGCTTCCTGCTCACCGGCGCGCTGGCGATCGGGTCCGCGCTCTCCGGGCTCCTCGGTGAAGCCCTCGGCCTTCGGCCGACGCTCTGGCTGGGCGGGGCAGTCCTGGCGACGGCCTTCCTGCCGGTGTTCCTGTCCCCGGTCCGCACCGCCGCGGGCTGCCCGGTCAGCCGGACCCGCGCCCCGACAGCCACCCCGGCCCCGGCCCCCTACCCGGCCCCGCACCGGAACGCCTGACCGACGGTGGGCCGACCGGCGGGGCCGACCGAGCCAAGCCGACCCGGCAGACCCAGCCGGGCGCTTCAGCCCAGCAGCCCGCCCATGTGCCCGTCCTCGGCGAGCAGCCGCCAGGAGCAGCCGGGCGAGGCGAAGGCCTCCGGGTCGACGGCCTCGACCAGCCGGTCCACCACCGTGCTCAGCAGCGACTGCGGGTCGAACACCGCCCAGGTGTCCCGGCCCCGGCCGTAGTCCCAGCGGTCCCACTCGGCGCGCAGCCGCTCGTACGTCCAGAGGGCGTAGAGCAGAGCGGACAGGTCGCGGTTCAGGTAGGCCTCGGGCTGGCCGTCGTCGTACCAGTCCGGCAGCTCCAGCCGTCCGGTGGCGCCGTCCAGGGCGATCGTGAGGTCGGTCGGCCAGTCCCCGAGGGCGATGAAGTCGCGCTGGTACGGGCGGTCCTCCTCGCCGTCGAAGTACTCCGGGTACGCCTCGCCCATGGTGGCCAGCGGCTCGTCGCATACCCCGAACATCGCCCCACCCAGCGGCAGTCCGACCTCGGTCAGCAGCCGTCGGGTCGGCTCGTGCACCAGGGCGGCGGGCAGGTGCTCGGGCCGGAAGCGGTGCACCCGGCCGGGCCCGTCGTCCTCGTCCGTCAGCGCCGCGAGTTCCGCGACCAGTTCCGGGCCGACCTCGTACGCGGGCCCGTCCGGTCCGCCCGGCAGGGCGCCCCAGCCCAGGGCGTGCACCAGCAGTGCGGTGCCCCAGTGCGCGGGCGGCGTGGCGCCGGCCCTGGCGCCGTCCCCGAACAGCCCGGGATCGATGGCCCGCATCCGTCGTTCGGCACCGGCCACCACCTCGGCCACCACCGCGGGCCCGCGCCGCCCGTCCAGCGCCTCCGGCCGGCGCGCGGCCTCGGCCACCGCCTCCACCTCCCGGACCAGAGCGGCCAGCGCGGTCAGGTCGGAGGCCAGCAGGTCCCGTCGGGGGCCGCCGTTGTCCAGGAACACCTCGCCCGTCGTGCCGTCCAGCAGCACCAGGTTGCCGACGGCGGCGAAGGGCGTGCAGTAGTCCGTCTCCCCGAGGACGAACAGCCGTTCAGCGTCCGCCGGGAACGGCCGCACCACCCCGAACTCCAGGAACGCCCCCGCAGCCGGCAGCCCCTCCCGCACCAGGAACTCCCGGCTCCCCGCGTGACCCACCCCATCCGGCAGACCCGCCACCTGCTCGCACCCCACGTCCCCCACCCTTCCCCGGCACCGACCCCCAGACCCTAGCGGTCCGGCCGGACATCGCCCCGCGGGTTTACACCTCCGACTCCGAGAGCTCCGTCGCCGGGGCGACTACGCCTCCGCCGCCGGGGCGAGTCCGCCGGCCTCGCGGGCCGCCTGCTCCACGCGGTCGCGGTGGGTCCGCCACCAGTCCGCGTCGCCCTCGGCGGTGTTGATGCCGTCGGGGCGCTGGCCGATGACGCCGTCGATGAGTTCGCGGACCAGGTCGGCGTGGCCGGCGTGGCGGTGGGTCTCGGCGATCAGGTGGACGAGGACCCGGTGCAGGGTCTGCCGGGGCCGGTTGTCGAAGGGCAGTTCGCCGACGGCGTCCAGCGGCAGCGCGTCGATGGTGGCGTCCGCGTGCGCCCAGATCCGCCGGTAGCGTCCGACGATCTCCTCGGTGCTCTCGTCCGCCCGCGCCCACAGGTCGGCGTTCGGTTCGGTCTGGCCGAGGAACCACAGCGGGGTCGGCTCGGGGAAGGGTCGTCCGAAGGTGTCGCCGAGGTACAGCGCCTCGGCTCCGGTGACGTGCTTGACCAGGCCCAGCAGGTTGGTCCCGGTCGGGGTGAGGGGGCGGCGCAGGTCGTACTCGGAGAGGCCGTCGAGCTTCCAGAGCAGGGCGTCGCGGGCGTCCTGGAGGTAGATCCGAAGGTCGGTCTTGTCATCCGTCACGGTCATGGGATCAGTCTGGTGATCACAGGAAGCCTGTCCACCGGTTTCCCTGGCTGACCGGCCGTCGACCAGCCAGGGGACATGGGGCGGCGGTCAGCGGACGACGTCGAAGACCTGCTTCTGCAGGCCGTTGGCGTAGGCCTCGTGCTCGACCAGCTTCAGCTTCTGGGCGTCCTTGTCCGTGGTGCTGAACAGGCGCTTGCCGGCGCCGAGCAGCAGCGGGTAGACGATCAGGTGGTAGCGGTCGATCAGGCCGGCGTCCGAGAGGGCGTGGTTCAGGGCGGCGCTGCCGTGGACGATGATCGGGCCGCCCTCGGTCTCCTTCAGGGCGGCGACCTCGTCGACCGAGCGCAGGATGGTGGTCTCGCCCCAGTTCGACACCAGGTCGGCGTCGGTGAGGGTGGTGGAGACGACGTACTTCGGCAGCGTCTTGTAGCGGGCGAACTCCGGCATGTCCGGCCACACCGCGCTGAACGCCTGGTAGCTGACCCGGCCCAGCAGCATCGCGGTGGCCTCCTCCTGCTCCCGTCCCTTGATCTCGAACGCCTCGGGGAGGAACTCGACGTCCTTGAAGGTCCATCCGGAGTTCCGGTAGCCGGGCTCGCCGCCGGGGGAGTCGACGACGCCGTCGAGCGAGACGAAGGCGGTGCTGATCAGGGTGCGCATGGGTGGTTCCTCAATTCCGCGTTGTCGTGCGTGCGTGTGCGTGCGTGCGTGCGTGATCCGGTGCGTGCGGGGCGTGTGTGATTCGGGGTGTCCGGTGCGCGCGGTGCGTGCGGGGCGGCGTGCGGCCCGTTCAGGCGAGGAGTCCGGTCAGCCACCGCTGCCAGGCGGCTTCGGCTTCGGCCGCGTCCGGTGCCGGGTGGGCGAAGAGGTGGTGGAACATCAGCACCAGTCCCGAGCCGTGGTGGAAGGTGTAGAGCCCGTCGGCGGTACGGAGCTCGAAGCGCTCGTCGTCCGCCCAGACCACCTCGCCGTCCAGCGCCGGCAGCCCGGCCGGATCGCCGTGGGCCCGCGCGCCGACGACGACCGGGAGCGGCAGCGACAGGGCCCCGGCGAGGGCCGCGCGGACCTCCGGCTCCGGTCGCCCGGCGGACGGGGCGGCGGCGAAGACGGGGACGGCGGTGCGGCCCGGGAAGTGGGCGAGGTACTCGCGGAGCGTGTGGAGGTGGAAGGGCCAGCCGCGGCGCAGCGCGTCGTACTCGTCCTGCCAGTCGTCGCCGAGCAGTCCGCTGTGGACGACGCGGAGCACGGTGGCGGCGCCGTCCCGGCCCTCGATCAGGTACTCGAAGGCCATGAAGCGGCCGTCCTCGCGGGTGGCCGTACGGGTGGCCAGGCGCTTGCCGGGCTCGTAAGCGGTGACCACGGCCTCCTCGCGGTGGCCGCCGGTCTCCATGGCGGCGGTGCCGCCCTCGCGCGGGTCCAGCTCGTTGCGGCCCATGAACCAGGAGTCGATCCCCGGCCCGGTGGCGATCGCCTCCCAGACCTGTTCCGGGCTCGCGGGCAGGGAGGTCTCCAGCTCGATCTCGAACGGGTGCGTCATCGTGGGTTCTCCTGGTCGTCCTGGTCGTCCTGGTCGTCCTGGTTCAGCTGGTGCTCCTGCTGCTCCTGCTGCTCCTGCTGCTTCTGGTTCGGTTCGGTTTCTGCCGCCTGGGCGGGCGGCGCCGCCGGGATCTGGTGGAGCCCGACGACCACCCGGTGGCTTCGGCCCCCGGGTGCGGACTCGTCGTGGTAGCGGCTGACCAGGGTGGCCACGGCCTGGGCGAGTTCGTCGGCGAAGGCCGTCCGGTCGGCGGCGGAGGCGAACCGCACCTGCGCGTCGATGCCGAAGGTGGCGACCCGTCGCCGGGCCCGGGCGGCGCCGGTCAGCAGGGTGCCGACCTCCTGCACCAGCCGGGAGCCCAGGGCGAGCAGCCAGCGGGCGGAGAGCTGGTCGGGTGCGCGGGCGGGGTCGGGGCTGACGGCGGCCAGGACGCTGGGGGAGATCACGTAGGAGGCCGCGGTGGCGCGGTACACCCGTTCGGTGACGTTGCCCTTGCGGCGTTCCTCGGCGAGCTCGACGAGTCCGTGCCGTTCCAGTTCCTTCAGGTGGTAGTTGACCTTCTGTCGGGGCAGGCCCAGGCGGGTGGCCAGCATGGCGGCCGAGCCGGGCTCGGCGAGGGCGGCGAGGATCCGTGACCGCATCGGGTCCAGGGCGGCCTCGGCCGCGGCGGGTTCTTCGATCACGGTGACGTCCAGCACGTCTCCAGGATCCATCCGACAAAAAAATTTGTCAAGGAAAGAAGACTTGTCGGTCGCCCGCCGTGACCTGCACGGAGAGTGACGGGTGGGGCCACTGAGTCGGACTTGAATCTTTGCGAACGAATGTTCGATCCTGGAGCCGTGCCCGTTTTCGAATCTGTTTTCGAATCCACCGCCGAGCAGCCCGCGCGCCCCGCGCTCCGGCCGGTGGCGCTCCCGGCTGCCGTACCGGGGGAGCCGGGCGGGGGCGTGCCGGGCGTGCTGGGCGTGCCGGGCGTGCCGGGCGCATCGGGGGAGGGCGACGGACGGGCGGAGGCCCGGGGCCTGCTGCCGGTGCCCTTCGCCCTGCGGGAGGTGCTGCCGGACGGCGGGCTGCGGCGGGGGACCGCGGTGTCGGTCGCGGGTGGGGACGCCGGGCTGCTGCTGGCGCTCGCCGCCGGGGTGCGGGAGACCGAGGGCGGCTGGGCGGCTGCGGTCGGACTGCCGGACCTGGGGCTGGCCGCCGCCGAGGGGTACGGGCTGGACCTGCGCCGACTGCTGGTCGCGGACGACCCCGGGCCGCACTGGGCCGAGGTGGTGTCGGTGCTGGCCGGCGCGGTCGAGCTGATCATGCTGCGCCCGGACGGCCCGGTGCCGCCGAAGCAGGCCGCCCGGCTGGCCGCGGTGCTGCGGCGCAGCGGCTGCGTACTGCTGGTGGCCGGGCCGTGGCCGGGCGCGGTGCTGCGGCTGGGGGTGCGGTCCGGGCGCTGGTACGGGCTGGGCGACGGCCACGGGCAGCTCACCGGCCGGCAGGTGGAGGTGGTGGCCGAGGGCCGTGGTGCGGCGGTGCGCGGCCGGACCGCCCGGCTCTGGCTGCCGGACGAGCACGGCGCGGTGCGCCCGGTACGGGAGCAGCCGCAGCCGGTGGCGGAGCCGGCGGAACCACGTGTCGCGGCGGTGGTCTGAGATGACGGTGCCCGAGAGGACGACGGTGCCCGAGACGACGGTGTCCCGGACGGCGGAGGAGCGGACGGCGGAGGAGCGGACCCCCCGGGTGCTGGTGGTTTGGTGCCCGGACTGGCCGGTGGTGGCCGTCACCGGCGATGACCCGGTGGCGGTGACCGAGAGCGGGCGGATCCTCGCCTGTTCGGCGGGCGCCCGGGCGGCCGGGGTGCGGCAGGGGCAGCGGCTCAAGCTGGCCCAACGGCTCTGCCCGGAGCTGGAGCTGCGCGACCGCGACCCGGAGGCGGAGACCCGCCGCTTCGAACCGGTGGTCGCGGCGGTGGAGGCGTTCACGCCCCGGGTGGAGGTGATCCGCCCGGGCCTGTGCGCGATCCCGGTGAAGGGCCCGGGCCGCTACTTCGGCGGCGAGGAGGCCCTGGCCGCCAAGGTCCGTACGGCGGTGGCGGACGCCCTCGGGCAGCCGCCCGTCCCGGACGCGATCCCGGGCGCGGTCACCCCCGAAGCCCCCAGCCCCGCCGACCCCGCCGAAACCCGCAGCCCGGCCAACCCCACCGAAATCCCCGAAACCCCTGAAACCCCCGCGGAAACCCGCGCCGCAGGACCGGCGGCGAACACCCCGCACGCCCTGGTCGGCGTCGCCGACGGCCTGTTCGCCGCCGTGCTGGCCGCCCGCGCCGGGGTGCTGGTCCCGGCCGGGCGGACGGCGGAGTTCCTCGCCCCGTACCCGGTGGCCACGCTGGGCGACGAGGCGCTGGCCGAACTGCTCGGGCGGCTCGGCCTGCCCACCGTCGGGGCCTTCGCCGCGCTGCCGGCCGAAGCGGTCGCGGACCGCTTCGGCCCCTCCGGGACGGTCGCGCACCGGCTGGCCCGCGGGCTGCAGCCGCGCCCGCTGGTGCCGCGCGACCAGGAGCCGGACCTCTCCGTCGAGCAGCACTTCGATCCGCCGGAGCCGCTGGCCGAACCGCTGGTGTTCGTCGCCCGCACGTTGGCCGAGGCGCTGCACCAGCGGCTGGCCGGGGCCGGGCTGACCTGCCGCCGGGTGGCCGTCGAGGTGGCCTGCGCGGACGGCCGGACGGCCTCCCGGCTGTGGCGGCACGAGGGCCGGCTGTCGGCGACGGCGCTGGCCGAGCGGGTCCGCTGGCAGCTCCAGGCCTGGCAGGGCGCGGGCACCTTCGCCGATGGGCAGGAGGGGTTCACCCTGCTGCGCCTGGCCCCCGACGGCCTCTCCCCGGACCAGGGCCGTCAGCTGGCGCTGTGGGGCCAGGCCGTCGCGGACGACCGGGTGGAGCGCGCGGTCGCCCGGGTGCAGGCGGTGCTCGGGCACGCCGGGCTGCGCCGGATCGAGCCGGCCGGCGGGCGCGGCCCGGGGGAGCAGGCGGTCAAGGTGCCGTGGGGCGAGCCGTACGAGGCGGCGGTGCCGGCCGAGGCGCCCTGGCCGGGGCGGCTGCCGGAGGTGTGGCCGGCGGTGGTGCTGCGGGAGCCCGCGCCGGTGCGGGTGCTGGACGGGGTCGGGCAGCCGGTCACGGTGGACGGCCGGGCGGGGGTGTCGGCCCGGCCGGCCGTGGTCGTGGTGCGGGGGCGGGAGGAACCGGTGGACGGCTGGACCGGGCCGTGGCCGGCGGTCGAGTACTGGTGGGACCAGTCGCTCGCCCGCCGCCGGGCGCGGTTCCAGGTCGTGGTGGGCGGCGGCCGGGCGCTGCTGCTGACCGTGGAGGGGGGTGCCTGGTACCTGGAGGCCGGCTACGACTGACCCTTCCGGAGCCGAAGGGGGGCAGGACGAGCACGAGAACGACGAAGGCAACCCCCGATGGGCTTCACCAGCCACCCCACCCTCCCCTGGAGCGAGCTGCACCGCCGACTGACCGGCGCGGCGCCGGACCGTACGCCGGGCAGCACGCTCCCGGGCAGCACACCGGACGGCGCACCGGACGGCGCACCGGACGGCACACCGGAGCCGGACCGTACGGTCGTCCCGCTGCGCCGCCGCCCCGCCCCGGCGGAACCAGCCGCCCCCGAGTCCCCGGCCGAAGCCGCCGAACCCTGGGCCGAGCTGCACGTCCACTCCGCCTTCAGCTTCCTGGACGGCGCCAGCGACCCGGAGGACCTGGTCGCCGAGGCGGCCCGGCTGGGCGTGGAGACCCTGGCGGTCACCGACCACGACGGCCTGTACGGCGCCGTCCGGCTCGCCGAGGCGGCGCGGGGAACGGGCGTGGCCACCGCGTTCGGCGCCGAACTGACGCTCAGTCATGAAGGGGTGGGCGAGCACCTGTTGGTCCTCGCCCGCGACCCGGCCGGCTACCGCCGCCTCTCCGCCGCGATCGCCGCCGCCCAGCTGGCCGGCGGCGCCAAGGGCCGCCCGGTGTACGACGTCGCGGCGCTGGCCGACGCGCACGGCGGCCACTGGGCGGTGCTCACCGGCTGCCGCCTCGGCCGGGTTCCCGCCGCGCTGCCCGATCAGGCCGAGGCGGAGCGCCGACTGCGCACCCTCACCGAGGCGTTCGGCCGCGAGAACGTGTACGTCGAACTGATCGACCAGTGGCTGCCCGGGGACGACCGTCGCAACGACGCCCTCGCCTTCCTCGCCGCCCGGGCGGAACTGCCCGTCGTCGCCTCCACCAACGCCCACCACGCCGGCCCCGCCCAGGGCCGCCTCGCGCAGAGCCTCGCCGCGCTGCACGAGCGCCGCACCCTGCAGGACGCGGTCGGCTGGACCCGGGCGGCCGGCACCGCGCACCTGCGCTCGGGCCGCGAGATGGCCGGCCGGCTGGCCCGCTTCCCGGGCGTGCAGCGGGCCACCGCCCAGCTGGGCCGGGACTGCGCCTTCGACTTCGCCCGACTGGACCCGGAGCTGCCGGGCTTCCCCGTCCCGGAGGGCGAGAGCGAGATCGGCCACCTGCGCGCCCTGGTCGCGGCCGGCGGCCCGGCCCGCTTCGGCCCCGGCAACGCCGCCGCCCGCCGCCAGCTCGCCAGGGAACTGGACGTCATCGAGGACCTCGACCTGGCCGGCTACTTCCTGATCGTGCACGACATCGTGGACTTCTGCCGCAGCCGGGACATCTGGTGCCAGGGCCGGGGCTCGGCCGCCAACTCGGCGGTCTGCTACGCCCTCGGGATCACCGCCGTCGACCCGATCCACTACCGGCTGCTGTTCGAACGCTTCCTCTCCACCGCCCGGGACGGGCCGCCCGACATCGACCTGGACATCGAGAACCGCCGCCGCGAGGAGGTCATCCAGTACGTCTACCGCCGCTACGGGCGCGAGCACGCCGCCCAGGTCGCCAACGTGATCACCTACCGGCCCCGGCTGGCGATCCGCGACGCCGCCCGGGTGCTCGGCTACCCGCAGGGGCAGGTGGACGCGTTCAGCCGGCAGACCGACTTCCGCTCCGCCCCCGGCGCGGACGCCGTCATTCCCGCCGACGTGCTCTCGCTCGCCGCCCAACTCCACGGCCTGCCACGCCACCTGGGCATCCACTCGGGCGGCATGGTGCTCACCAAGGAGCCGATCGGCGAGATCTGCCCGACCGAGTGGGCCCGGATGCCCGGGCGCTCCGTCCTGCAGTGGGACAAGGAGTCCACCGCCGGCGCGGGGCTGGTGAAGATCGACCTGCTCGGCCTCGGCATGCTCGCCGCGCTGCACGACGCCTGCGACCTGGTCGCCGAACACCACGGCCTGCGCTACGACCTGGCTACCATCCCGGACGACGACAAGGGCGTGTACGCGATGCTGCGCCGGGCCGACACCGTCGGCGTGTTCCAGGTCGAGTCCCGGGCCCAGATGGCGACCCTGCCCCGGCTCAAGCCGGACCACTTCTACGACCTGGTGGTCGAGGTCGCACTGATCCGCCCCGGCCCGATCCAGGGCGGTTCCGTCCACCCGTACCTGCGCCGCCGGGCCGGCGCCGAACCGGCCGACTGCCCGCACCCGTTGATGGAGAACGCGCTCGGCAAGACCCTCGGGGTGCCGCTGTTCCAGGAGCAGATGATGCAACTCGCCATCGACTGCGCCGGGTTCAGTCCCGCCGAGGCAGACCGGCTGCGCCAGGCGATGGGCGCCAAGCGCTCGCACGAGCGGGTCGCCCGGCTGCGCGACCGGCTGCTGACCGGGATGGCCGAGCGCGGCATCCCGCCCGAGATCGCCGAGGACGTCTACGGCAAGATCGAGGCCTTCTCCAACTACGGCTTCCCGGAGAGCCACGCGATCAGCTTCGCCTATCTGGTGTACGCCAGCGCCTGGCTCAAGCACCACTTCCCGGCGGCCTTCACCTGTGCCCTGCTGGCCAACCAGCCGATGGGCTTCTACTCACCGCTCAGCCTGGTCGCGGACGTCCGGCGGCACGGCGTGCGGGTGCGCGGGGTGGACGTCAACGCCAGCGGGGCGCGCCCCACCCTGGAGCCGTACCGGGGGCCGACCCCGAAACCGCCGCTGACCGCCGGGCGTCCGCAACCGGCGATCCGGCTCGGCCTGGAGACCGTCCGCGGCATCGGCACCCCGCAGGCCGAGGCGATCGTGGCCGGTCAGCCGTACGCGGACCTGGAGGACTTCGCCCGTCGCACCGGGCTGCCCGCACCCGTCCTGGAGGCGCTGGCGACCGCGGGCGCCTTCGACTGCTTCGGGCTGACGAGACGTCAGGCGCTTTGGGCCGCAGGGGCGTTCGCCGGAATCTCGGCCGAACTGATCCCCGGCACCACGCCCGGCACCGAGGCGCCGGACCTGCCCGGCATGAGCCCGGTCGAGGAGACCATCGCCGACCTCTGGGCCACCGGCACCTCCGCCACCAGCCACCCGCTCCAGCACCTGCGCCCCCACCTGGACCGCGGCGGCGCCCTGTCGGCCGCCCAACTCCCGGACGTGGCACCGGGAACGGCGGTGGTGGTCGGCGGCCTGGTCACCCACCGGCAGCGGCCGCCGACGGCCGGCGGGGTGCTCTTCCTCAGTCTGGAGGACGAGACCGGCCTGATCAACGTGATCTGCAACCGCCCGGTCTGGGAGTCCCAGCGCCGCACCGCCCTGGACCGGGCCGGGCTGCTGGTCCACGGCCACATCGAACGCGACCGGGGCGCCACCAACCTGATCGCCACCCGGCTCACCCCGCTCCGGATCGGCCTGTGAGGGGCGCCGGTGCCACACAGGACCCGGCGGCCCGGGCGCCCCTGCGCCCCGGGCAGGCGGCCCGGACGCCCTACGCCCCGGGCAGGCGGCCCGGACGGCCCCTACGCCTGGGGCTGCCGCCCCTTGCCCGGGGCCCCGGCGAAGGCCTGGGCGACCGGGAGCCAGGCGGTGGCGATGGGGCCGGTGGCGGTGAGGGCGAGGTCGTCCCGGTGGCGGCGTTGGGTCACCAGCAGGCAGAAGTCCAGGGCCGGGCCGGTCACCACGTCCGGCGCGTCGGCCGGGCCGAAGGCCCACAGCCCGCCGTCGGGGGCGGTCAGTTCGAGCCGGACGGGGCGCTCCGGCGCGGGCAGGCCGTGCGCGGCGAAGGCGAAGCCCAGGGTGCGCTGCCCCAGGTGGGCGATGTGCCGCAGCCGGGCGGTGGGCTCACGGGTGACGCCGAGCGCATCCGCGACGTCCTGGCCGTGCGCCCAGGTCTCCATCAGCCGGGCGGTGGCCATCGAGGCGGGCTTCATCGGCGGGCCGAACCAGGGCAGCCGCAGGTCGGCCGGTACGGCGGCGAGCGCCGTCCGCACCTCCTCCCGCCCGGCCCGCCAGCGGGCGAGCAGGGCCGTCGGCTCGGCGGCCGCACCCTCGCGGGCGCCCTCCTCGACCGGGTCGGCGCCGGCCGCGAGCAGCGCGCCGAAGCGCTCGCCGATCGCTGCGGTGAAGCCCTCCGGGTCGCGGGCGGCCAGCGCCGTCCAGTCGTCGGTCCAGGCCAGGTGGGTGATCTGGTGGGCGATCGTCCAGCCCTCGGCGGGCGTCGACCGGGACCAGCCCTCGGCGGGCAGGCCGACGACCAGCCCGTCCAGGACCTCGCTCTCGGCCCGCAGGTCCTCCAGCAGCCCGCCCAGGACGTCCGCCGGGGTGCTCCGCTCCGTGGTCATCTCTTCCCCTCTTGCCCGCTGCTTGCCCGCTGCCCGGCCTTGCTTCGGCCGACCGCACTACCCGTCGGTAATCCCGGCCCGCACCCTATGCCGGGCCCGGCCGGCCCGCCCGCGATTCCCCGAAAGACGCAGAAAGACGCACGTCAGGACTCTCGCCACCGGCCCCGCCGCGTGTGAGAATCGCGCGATGAAAAGCGCGGACACCGCCCGAACTGCGCAATCCGAAGCCGCCAGAGCCGCCCAGGCCACCGAAGCCACTGAAGCCACCGAAGCCGCTGAAGCCGCTGAAGTCGCCGCGCGTGCCGCCGCGCTGGTGCGGGACGCCGTGCTCGGCGACCTCGCCCGGCGGGTGGTGGCCGAGTGCGGCGTGGACGTCGGGCTGGTCGGGGTGCCGGAGGCGTTGCCCGGGAGCCGCGCCGGCAGCGAGGGCATGGTGCTGCGGCACTGGGCCGGCACCCGCGCGGACCTGCTGCACGACGTGCCCGTCCCGGCCGGGCTCGGCCTCGGCGGCCGCGCCCTCGCCGAACGCGCGCCCACCTGGGTGCCCGACTACCGTGCAGCGAAGGACATTTCGCACCACTACGACGCGGCCGTGGCCGCCGAGGACCTGTACGCGATGCTCACCGTCCCCCTGCTGGACGGCACCACCGTGCACGGCGTGGTGTACGCCTCGGTACGCGCCGTCGTGCCGTACGGGGACGTCCGGATCGCCGCCGTCGACCGGCTGGCCCGGGCCGCGGCCCGGGCGCTCGCGGAGTCCGCCGCCTGGTGCCGCGAGAAGCCGGCTCCGCCGGCCGTCTCGCCGGCCGCCCCGAAGCCGGCCCCGCCGGCCGCCGTACGGCCGTTGACCCCGTCGACCCCGCTGACCCCGCGCGAGCACGAGGTGCTGCGCTGGGCGGCGACCGGCCGGACCAACCCGGAGATCGCCGCCCGACTGGGCCTGACCCGCAACACCGTGACGGGCTACCTCAAGTCCGCGATGCACAAGCTCGGCGTCCGTAACCGGACCGAACTCGCCCTGGCAGCACGGGAGTCAGGCTTGGTCAACTGAGCCCCGCGCCCAGTTGACCCTCAGTTGACCTGCCGCTCCCGGCCGGCCCAGTACGGCTCGCGCAACCGGAACTTCTGCAGCTTCCCGGTGGCGGTGCGCGGCAGCGCCTCCCGGAACTCCACCGTGGTGGGCGACTTGTAGCCGGCCAGCCGCTGCTTGCAGTGCGCGATCAACTCGGCCTCGGTGACGGCCCCGTTGCCCTCCCGGAGCACCACCAGCGCCTTCACCGTCTCGCCCCACTTCTCGTGCGGCACCCCGATCACGGCCGCCTCGGCGACCGCAGGGTGGCTGTACAGGCAGTCCTCCACCTCGATCGAGGAGACGTTCTCCCCGCCGCTGATGATGACGTCCTTCTTCCGGTCCGAGATGGTGAGTTGGCCGTCCTCGAAGGTGCCGCCGTCACCGGTGTGGAACCACTCGTCCCGCAGCGCCTCGGCGGTTGCCTCCGGCTGCTGCCAGTAGCCGTCCAGCACGGTGTTGGAGCGCACCAGCACCTCGCCCTGGGCGTCGACCCGCAGCTGGGTGCCGAGCGCGGGGGCGCCGGCCTGCACCAGCTTCTCGGCCCGTTCGGCGGCCGGCAGCGCGTCCCACTCGGCCCGCGAGCGGTTGACCGTGACGATCGGGGAGGTCTCGGTCAGGCCGTAGAGCTGCATGAACTCCCAGCCCAGCTGCTCCTCGACCTGCTGCACGACCGAGGTCGGCGGCGGCGCGCCGGCCACGATCATCCGCACCCGGTCCCGGCCCGGCACCGGGCCGTCCCAGTCGGCCGCCGCGTCCAGCACCATCTGGACGACGGCGGGTGCGCCGGACAGGAAGGTCACCCCGTGCCGTTCGACCCGGCGCAGGATCTCCGCGCCGTCCACCTTGCGCAGCACGATGTGCCGGGCGCCGAGCCCGGTGAGGGAGAACGGCAGGCCCCAGCCGTTGGCGTGGAACATCGGCAGGGTGTGCAGGTAGACGTCCCGGTCGTTGGCGCCGTAGTGCAGGCCCATCAGCGTCGCGTTCAGCCAGACGTTGCGGTGGGTGAGCTGAACGCCCTTGGGGCGGGCGGTGGTTCCGCTGGTGTAGTTGATGGTGGCGGTGTCGTTCTCGGAGATCGCGTACCGACGTGGGGAGTTGTCGAAGTCGTACAGCACGGCGTCGCTGTCCGCGCCGAGCACGAACTTGTGCTTGGCCACCACCCCGCCCAGGGCGTCGGCGAGTTCGGGGTCGACCAGCAGGACGGAGGCGCCGCTCTGCTCGACGATGTACTCCACCTCCTCGGCCTTCAGCCGGAAGTTCACCGGCACCAGTACCCGGCCGTACCCGCTCACCCCGTAGAAGGAGGTGAGCAGCCGCGCAGAGTTGTGCGAGACGATCGCGACGCGTTCGCCGGGCCCGACGCCGAGCCGGTCCAGCCCGGCCGCCTGGGCGCGGGCGAGTTCGGCGACTCGGCGGTAGCTCAGCTCGCCCCAGGATTCGGCCGGTTGGGCCGGTTCGTCGACGATGCCGACCCGGTCGCCGTAGACCAGCTCGGCCCGGTCGAGGAAGTCCATCACGGAGAGTGGAATCTGCATGCGCCTACTGTCCTCCCCCACCCGCCCCCTGCACACCCCCGATCGGGGGTGTCACCCTTCCGCGGCACTCCCGGCCGCTGCGAGTGCCGCCACCAGCCGGTCCCGCGCCTCCGTCTGGGCGGCGATCCGCCGCTCCACCACCGCCAGCCGGTCCCGGGCGATCCGCAGCACCCGCTCGGACGGCGGCTGCACCAGCACGTCCCCGTCCAGGCAGCCCAGCAGCGGCCGGAGGTCCGCCAGGGTGAGCCCGGCGGCGACCAGTGCACGGATGTTGCGCACCCGGACGACCGCCGAATCCCCGTACCCGCGGTAGCCGTTCGGCTCGCGCTCGGATTCGATCAGACCGGCCTGCTCGTAGTGCCGCAGCGCCCGGACGGTCGCGCCCGTCGCCCGCGCCAGCTCGCCGATCCGCACCCGTACGCTCCCCGCCCCCGCCTCGCCCGTGCGCGTCAGCCCACCAGCGCGCCCCCGTCGACGGACAACACTACGCCGGTCACGAACGAGGCCCGTGGGGAGGCGAGTTGCGTGATCGCCCAGGCCACCTCCTCCGGGCGGCCGGTCCGGCCCAGCGGGGTGTGCTCGATCTGCCACTTCCGGACGGCCGCCCGCTGCTCGGGCCCGTACCCGGAGTGGTCGCCGATCGGGGTGTCGATCGCCCCGGGCGCCACGGCCGCCACCCGGATCCCGCGCGGCGCCAGCTCGACCGCCCAGCTGCGGGTCACCGTCTCCAGCGCGGCCTTGCTCGCCGCGTACACCGCGTTGGAGGGCCAGCCGCGCTGCCCGACGGCGGTGCTGACGTTGACGATCACGCCCCGGCTGTCGCCCAGTGCCGGCAGCGCGGCCTGCCCCAGCAGCACCGGGGCGACCAGGTTGGTGGCCAGCAGCGCCTCGATGCCCGTCCGGTCGTAGCCGCCGACGCCCTGGCCGCTGCGGACGATCCCGGCGTTGTTGATCAGTACGTCCAGCTGCCCGAACCGCTCCAGCGCGGCCGCGACGACGGCCTCCGGCGCCTCCGGGCCGGTGATGTCGGCGGCCAGCGGCTCGATCAGCGACGGGTACGCGCCCGCCGTCTCCGCCAGCGGTTCCGGCCGCCGCCCGACCGCCAGCACCCGGGCTCCCTCGGCCGCGAAGGCCCGCGCGGTCTCCCGCCCGATCCCCGTCCCGGCCCCGGTGACCACCACGACCCGGTCCTTGGCCGTGTCCTCGTCGCTCTCGTCGCTCTCGTCGTTCTCGTCGTTCTTCGGGAACTCGTTCATGCGCACCACCCTCCGACCCTGCCGCTGACGTCAGGGTCAAGCGGGAACCGCCGAGCCGCCTGGCACCCATACGCCTGCACCCGGCCGGTCCGCCTGCTAGGAAGGTCGCAACGCACGGCCAGACACGTACGGCCACACACGTACGGCCAGACGCGTACGGCCACACAGGTACGGCCACACACCCACGGGGAGCACGTCCATGAACGACCAACAGCCCGGGACCCTCTACGAGGCGGTCGGCGGCATCGAGGCCCTGCGCCGCCTCAGCCACACCTTCTACCGGGGCGTCCTCGCCGACCCGCTGCTCGCCCCCGTCTTCGCGAACTTCACCCCCACCCACATCGAGCACGTCGCGGTCTGGCTGGCCGAGGTCTTCGGCGGTCCGACCGCCTTCACCGACGAACACGGCGGCCACCAGGCACTGCTCGGCGCCCACCTGGGCCTGGACATCACCGAGGAGCAGCGGCTGCGCTGGATGGAGCTGATGACCGAGGCCGTCCGCCGCGAGCTGCCCGAGGACGAACTGCTACGCCGCCGGGTGCTGGAGTACTTCGACTGGGGCACGAAGATCGCCGAGGACGTCTCCGCCTCCCCGGCCGGCACCGACCTGGGCGAGCCCGGCCCGACCCCGCGCTGGGGCTGGGAAGGACTGAAGTGACGACTCGTCAAATACTGTCTGCAGCACCGCCGATGGCCGACCGCATGACCGCCGGCGGCCTGCTGCTGCGCCCCTTCGAGGAGGCCGACGCACCGGCGCTGATCGAGATCTACCGGGACGAGACGCTGCGCCGCTTCACTCGCGTCCCGGTGGAGGACGCCGAGCAGGCCGCGCGCTGGCTCGGGCTGCAGCGCGAGGGCTGGGCAGCCGGCACCCGGTACAGCTTCGCGGTCCTGGACGCCGGCGAACTGGTCGGCAACGTCGCACTCAAACGCGGCGTGCTCCACCGCGGCGCCCCGGGCGGCTCCCCGGGCGGGGAGACGGCCGAGGTGGGGTACTGGACGGCGGGCCCGGCCCGCGGCCGGGGCGTGGCTCCGCGCGCGGTGCAGGCCCTCACCACCTGGGCCTTCGCCACCTTCGCCGAGGACGTCCTGCACCGGATCGACCTGCTGCACCAGGTGGACAACCCGGCGTCCTGCCGGGTCGCGGAGAAGAGCGGCTACGCCTTCCAGGAGGTGCTGACCGCCCTGCCGCCGGAGTTCCCGCTGGACGGCCACCGGCACTCCAGGCCTCGGCACTCCCGTCCTCGGTACTCCGGTCCTCGGTACTCCGGGAAAGGGCTGGACGAATCCGAACGACCCAGGTCAGAGTAGGCGGCATGGCTTCTCTGGTACGACATGTGACGATCGATTGCGCCGACCCGCACGCGCTCGCCGGCTTCTGGGCCCAGGCGCTGGAAGGCACCCTGGGGGAGGACGACAACCCGGGTGACGACGAGGCCGTGGTGGAGTCCGCCGGGGCCTCGCTGCTGTTCATCCGGGTGCCCGAGGGCAAGTCGGCGAAGAACCGGGTCCACCTCGACCTCCAGCCGCAGGACCGCAGCCGGGACGAGGAGGCGGACCGCCTGGTCGCCCTGGGCGCCACCGTGCTGGCCGACCACCGCAATCCGGACGGCACGGGCTGGATCACCCTGGCGGACCCGGAGGGCAACGAGTTCTGCGTCGAGCGCAGCAAGGCCGAGCGCGCTGCCACCGGCGCCGCCTGAGCCGGCGGCCCGGGCAGACACCCGACGCCGAACGGCCGCCCGCACGTCCGCCCGGGACGCGCGGGCGGCCGTTCGGCGTCGGTTCATGCGAACGGCCGACACCCCGGGCCCGCGCAGCAGCACCATCCGATAATCGACCCTGTCCGACGTCATCCCCGCACCCGAGCAATCAGGCAGGTACCCCATGGTCGGCATCGCCGTGATCGGCGCCAACGGCACCATCGGCAGCGCCGTCGTCGCGGAGGCGGCCGCGCGCGGGCACGAGGTGGTCGCCGTGGTCCGCGACCCGGGCCGCTACCGGGGCGGAGCGGCCCTGGTCGAGCGCGCGGACGTGCTGGACCCGGCGGACGTCGCCCGGGTTGCGGCCGGCCGGGACGTCCTGGTGAGCGCCGTCGGCGGCGGTGACGGCCCGGGTCACCTGGCGTTGATCGAGCCCGCCGCCCGCTCCCTGGTCGAGGGCCTGCGCAGGCTCGGCGCCGCGCCCCGGCTGATCGCGGTCGGCGGGGCGGGCAGCCTGGAGACCGCACCGGGCGTACGGGTCTGGGACACCCCGGGGCTGCCGGAGCCGATCCTGCAGATCATGCACGCGCACGGGGCGGCGCTGGACTACTACCGGACGGTCTCCGACATCCGCTGGACGGTGCTAAGCCCGGCCGCCGAGATCGGCCCGGGGGAGCGGACCGGCCACTACCGCACCGGCCTGGAGCAGTTGCTCACCGACGACGAGGGGCGCAGCCGGATCTCGGTGCCGGACTACGCGGTCGCCCTGGTGGACGAGATCGAGCAGCCCGAGCACATCGGCGAGCGCTTCACCTGCTGCTCGCTTTAGTCCGTACGATCCGGCGGGGTTCAGCCCAGCTGGACGGAGCGCTTGGCCAGCCCCATCCAGAAGCCGTCGATGACACTGCGCTGGCTGTCCAGGTCGGCCTCGCCGGCGCCGAGGGTGACGAACAGCGGGGCGAAGTGCTCGGTGCGTGGGTGGGCGAGGCGCCCGGCGGGGGCCTTGTGCTCGAAGTCGAGCAGCGCGTCCAGGTCGTGGGCCTCCAGGGCGCGCCGGCCCCAGTCGTCGAACTCGGCCATCACCGAGGTGATCCGGCCGTCGCGGCTGAGCGCCCGCAGGTTGTGGGTGAAGAACCCGCTGCCGACGATCAGTACGCCCTCGTCGCGCAGCGGGGCGAGCTTGCGGCCGATCTCCAGCAGCCGCTGCGGGTCGAGGGTGGGCAGCGAGACCTGCAGCACCGGGATGTCGGCCTCCGGGTACATCTCCACCAGCGGGACGTAGGCGCCGTGGTCGAGCCCGCGGTCGGGGATGTCCTGGACGGGCGTACCGGGGGCGCGCAGCAGCTTGCGCACGCGCTCGGCGAGCTGCGGCGCGCCGGGGGCGGCATACCGGACCCGGTAGTAGTGCTCGGGGAAGCCCCAGAAGTCGTAGACCAGCGGGACGGTGGTGACGGCGCCGAGGGCGAGCGGGGCCTCCTCCCAGTGGGCGGAGACCATCAGCACGGCCGCGGGCCGGGGCAGGTCGGCGGACCAGGCGGCCAGCTGGCCCGGCCAGACCGGGTCGTCGGCGAGCGGCGGGGCGCCGTGCGACAGGTACAGGGCGGGCATGCGTTCGGGGGCCGCGGCGCTCATGGCGTCCTCCTCGGGACCGGACCGTGGGGGCTCACGGTGGCTTCACCGTGGCCGGTTTCCATAGTAGTTCAAATTTGAACGTCTACTGTTGTCGACGGTACACCTTCGTTCGAATTTGAACAACAGGAGTAGGCTGCACACCATGCCCTCACTGAACGAACCCCGCTGGCTGGACCCGGACGAGATGGCCGCCTGGCGGGGCTTCGTCGTCGCGAGCAACCTGCTCAACCGCCGACTGGAACGCCAGCTCAAGGAGGACTCCGGCCTCTCCCATCAGCAGTACGAGATCCTGGTGCACCTGTCCGCGGCCCCCGGCGACTCGCTGCGGATGACCGAACTCGCCGACAAGCTCGTCACCTCCAAGAGCGGCCTGACCTACCAGGTCACCCAGCTGGAGCGGGCCGGCCTGGTCGCCCGTCGCTCCTGTCCCAGCGACGTGCGCGGCGTCATCGCCGAACTCACCGACCAGGGGCGGGAGATGCTGCGCCAGGCGGCGCCCGGGCACGTCGCCCTGGTGCGCGAACTGCTGATCGACGTCCTCACCCGCGAACAGCTGGCCGTCCTCGCCGAGGGCCTGGGCCGGGTCAGCGCCCGGCTGCGCCAGGACGAGACCCCGTAGGGGCGCGACGTCCGGCATCCGCCGCCCGCCGTGGTGGCTGCCCGACACGGTGGCCACCCGACACCGTGGTCGCCCGGACGGAGCATCCGCCCTGGTGGCGAAGGGTCGTGAGGGGGTTCGGGCAATGCGGCAAAAACGCTCGCCGCGGCCGGGTTTCCGTGCCAACATGCCCCATATGGGGACGATTCTGCACGGCACCCTGGTGACGCTCCGCCCGGCCACCACCGACGACATCCCGGCCCTGGCGGCCATCCGCGGCACACCCGAGGTGTTCGCCCGGTGGCGGGGCGGCGACGACCTGCCCGCCGAGGTCGCCAACGACCTGGAGTCGCCCGACACCGAGACCTTCGCGATCGACGTGGGCGGCCAGGTGGTCGGCGCCATCCAGTGGTACGCCAACAACGACGACGAGTACCGGCACGCCGGGATGGACCTCTACCTCGACCCGGCGGTGCACGGCCTGGGCCTGGGCACCGACGCCGTGCGGACGATGGCCCGGCACCTGGTGCACGACCACCACTACCACCGGCTGGTGATCGACCCGGCCGCGGACAACCTCGCCGCCATCCGCTGCTACACCAAGGTCGGCTTCCGGATCGTCGGCACCATGCGCCAGTACGAGCGCGGTTCGGACGGCACCTGGCACGACAACGTGCTGATGGACCTGCTCGCAGACGAACTGCTCGACGGCTGACGGCGGTTCGGGCGGGCTCCCGTGCCGGCCCGAGGGCGGTGCAAGGGTGTACAGACATCTTGTCGCCCACTGGCCCCGACCTGTACAGACATCTCACGGCCACATGATCGGCCGGAACTGATCTCCTGGCGTTCTTCCCCCCGTACCGGGCAGTAGCTAGCGTTCCTCCGCCAATCCCGGTCGCCGGCCACCCCGGCGCCGGGCCCCGCAGGGTAGACGAATTCCCCAGGAGAACGCCCATGCTCTCGCGTCGCACGGCCACCGCCCTCACCTCGGCGGCCGCCGCCGCACTGCTGCTCGGCGGCACCGCCCCGGCCGCCACCGCCGGCACCCCGGCGGGCCCCACCACGCTGTCCGTCTTCGCGTTCAACGTCGACCTCGGCACCGCCGTCGTCGACAGCACCCAGAACGAGCAGGCCGCCCGGCGCACCCCGGTGATCGAGCAGATCGTCCGTCAGCACAACGCCGACGTCGTCGTCCTGGACGAGCAGTTCAACAACAGCTCGACCGCCGACATCAACAGCAAGCTCGCCGACCTCTACCCGTACCGCACCCCGGTGGTCGGCGGCACCTGCTCCGGCGGCGGCTGGACGGGTGTCAGCGGCAACTGTTCCAACTCATGGTTCGTCATCAACGGCGGCACGATGATCCTCTCCAAGTACCCGATCACCGCCCAGTACGCCCACGTGTTCTCCAACTCCACCTACGGCACCTGGGACTACCACGCCAACAAGGGCGCGGCGCTGGTGAAGGTGACCAAGAACGGCAGCACCGCCTGGGTGGTCGGCACCCACCTGCAGGCCGACGAGTCGGACGTCTCCACCGACACCACCCAGTCCACCCGGCTCGGCCAGCTCGCCGAGATCCGCGCCTGGGTGGACGGCATCGTCGGCAGCGGCGCCCCGGTGCTGATCGGCGGTGACCTCAACGTCGAGTACGTCCACGGGCAGGCCCGCGGCGACTACGCCAACGCGCAGAACGCGGTCAACGGCGTGCTCGGCACCCCGGCCACCGACCCGACCCAGAGCCTGACCACCATGGACTGCTCGGTCTCCGCCTGGTGCCAGTACATGTCGGGCGTCGAGACCTTCCCCAAGGACTACCGGGACGACCTCGACTACATCGGCTACCTCAACGCCCCGGGCCGCCCGGTGCCGACCGCGATGTCGAACGTCAAGGTCGACTTCGATCCGCAGGCGGGCTGGACGCCCGGACAGCTCGACACCAACGCGCCCAGCGACCACTACCCGGTCGAGGCCACCTTCCAGCTGGGCTGACGCCCACGGCGGCGCCGGACAGGCTCCAACCGGGGGAGGTCAGCCCAGGGCGCGGCCCGGCCCGGCAGCGTCCGGCGCCGGGCAGCCGCAGGAGCGCCGGACCACCAGCCGGGCCGGGAAGGTCCGGATGCCGGCGGCCCGGCGCTCGGCCCCGCCGAGGACGAGCTCCAGCGCGGCACGGGCCATCTCGTCCTGCGCGGTGGTGACGGTGGTCAGCGCCGGCCCGGCGATCACCGCCTCGGCGATGTCGTCGAAGCCGGCCACCGCCAGGTCCTCCGGCACCCGGATCCCCAGGTCGTCGGCGGCCCGCAGCAGACCGATCGCCTGGTCGTCCGTCGCGCAGAACACGGCGGACGGCCGGTCGGGCCGGGCGAGCAGGGCGTGCGCCTCGGCGTGCGCGCGGACGCGGTCGAACGGCGCGGGGGTGAGCCGCCCCTCGGTGGGCAGCCCGGCCTCCTCCAGCGCGCCGACCCAGCCCGCCGTCCGGGCGGTCACCGGGTCGTGCGGGCTGAGGGCGAGGGTGCCACCGAAGCAGTGCACCTCCGGGTGCCCGTGGTCGAGCAGATGGCGGACGACAGCGCGGGCGCCGCCCTCGTCGTCGGCCACCACGGAGACGCCGGTGGCGCTCTCCGCGCGGTGGTGCAGCAGCACGACGGGGGTGCCGTCGGCCACGTCGAAGCCGGTCAGCCCGGGGGTGGCCGGGTCCTGGGTGACCAGGATCAGGCCGTCCACCTGCATGCCGAGGAAGGCGCGGATGTAGTGGGCCTCGCGCTCGTCGGCGTAGTCGGAGTTGCCGATCAGCAGCAGCCGGCCGTGCTCGGCGGCGGCCTGCTCGACGGCGTGGGCGAGCCCGGCGAAGAACGGCTGACGGGCGTCCGGCACGACCATCCCGAGCAGGTTGGTCCGCCGCCGCGCCATCGCCTGGGCGACCCGGTTGGGGCGGTAGCCGAGCTCCTCGACCGCCGCGAGCACGCGCGCCCGGGTCGCCGGCGCCACCGGCCGCGGCCCGTCGTTGATCACATAACTCACGACGGCCGTGGACGTCCCCGCCGCCCGCGCCACATCGTCCCTCGTCACCCTCGCCATGACCGTTGAGCCTACACAGCGCCTCCGACACCGCCGACCGGCGAGTTTCCGGCCTCGGAGCGGGCCCCGGAGCGGGCTCCGAGGCGGGGCCCCTGAGCGAACCCCGGAGCGGGCCCCGATCGGCCGTCTGCGGTTGCGGGGCGGGCGGCGTCGCGCGGAGGGTGGCGGAACGGGCGGCCTCCGTCGTCGCCGCCGACCGTGGGAGCAGGTCGATGAGCACGCCGCCGCACCGCCGGGCCACCCGGCCCCCGCGACCCAAGGCCCGGCCGCGGGTGCGCCTGCACTCCCGGGCGCGGGCCGCGAGCGCCGTCCGGCCGAGGGTCCGGCCCTGGAGCGCGTACGCCGTGGCCACGGCGATCGTGCTGTTCGTCGTCGCCGGGCTGCTGCTCTACGTCGACGAGCGGTCCAGCCGCGGCCACGCCCAGATCATCGGGACCGCCCCCGGCCCGGACTTCCTGGAGGTGCACGTGGTGCTCCAGCGGGTGGACGCGGCCGCGCAGACGCTCACCGCGAAGGTCCTGCTCCTGCCGCACGGCGGCGCCTTGCAGGAGGCCGACGACCCGCTGGTGCCGGCCCGGGACATCGTGCTGGAGACCACCTCGCTGGAGCAGACCTCGATCAGGTACCCGGCGGGGCAGCAGATCGCCTCCAGCATGGTGACGTTCAACCTGGTCGACGGGCGGGTCACGGACTACCCCTTCGACCGCTACCACACGCCGATCGGCTTCCAGGCCACCCTGGGCGGGCAGCCCGCGGCGGTGGTGATCGCGATCGAGGAGGCCGACCCGTTCTTCGTCTTCAAGCGGAGCGCCACGGGGAGCGAGGGCGGCGCCACCGCGGTCACCGAGCGGATCAGCCGCTCGCGCAGCACCTTCATCCTGGCCTGGTTCATGATGGCCGCGATGTGGGCGCTGGCGCTGTCCGCGCTGGTGGCGGCCTGGCTGATCGTCCGGCAGCGGCGCGGGATCATCTGGCCCGCCCTCGGCTGGATGGCGGCGACGCTGTTCGCCCTCGTCGGCATGCGCAACGCCGCGCCCGGCAGCCCGCCGATCGGTTCGCTGCTGGACTACGCGGCGTTCTTCTGGGCGGAGCTGCTGGTCGCGGTCAGCCTGACCATGGTCGTGGTCTACGGCGCCCGGGTCGAAGGCGGGCACCGGCCTCCGGACCGGCCCTAGTAGGCGTGGTCCGCGCAGATGTCCGCCGAGAGGCCGAGCGCCTGTTCGGCGGGCCGCCCGCGCAGCACCAGCAGGGTCTGGGTGAGGGCGTCGACGACGGCCAGGTGGGCCAGCCGGCTGGCCGTGGTCTCCAGGCCGAACACCAGGTCCTGCCCGCCCGCGACCAGGGTGCAGGTGGCCGTCTCGGTGAGCGGGGAGCGGGCGTAGCTGGTGAGCGCGATCACGGCGGCCCCGGCCGTACGGGCCCGGCGTGCGGCGTCGATCACCAGCGGGGTGGCGCCGCCGTGGCTGACGGCGAAGCAGACGCCCGTGGGCGGCAGGCCGGCGGCGGCGAGCTGGGCGGTGAGCGGGTCGGCGGGGGCGTCGACGCGCAGTCCGAGCGCGCGCAGCCGGTAGGCGAGGTCGAGGACCACTGCGCCCGACAATCCGGAGCCGACCAGCACCACCTGGTCGGCGTCGGCCAGCAGTTCGGCGGCCGCCCGCAGCTCCTCGGCGGAGAGCGTGGCGGTGATCCCGTCCAGGGCCTCGCGGGCGGCCCGCAGGGTGTCGGCGAGCGCCCGGGCGGCCGGATCGCCGTCCTCCGCGGGGGCCGGCGTGGCGGCGGGGGCGTGCCGGGCGGCGGCGATCTTCAGCTCCTGGTAGCCGCGGAAGCCGAGCCGCTGGCAGGCCCGGACCACCGAGGAGGGGGCCGTCCCGGCCAGCGCCGCGACATCGCTGACGCCCAGGTGCACCAGGTCGGCGCCCCGGTCGAGCACCACCTGGGCGACCCGCGCCTCGGTGCCCCGCAGCTCGCCGAGCCGGGCGCGGATCTGCGCGGCCAGCCCGGACTCCAGCGGCGTGAATTCGGAATGTCGTTCCATGGGTCTAGGGTAGCGTGGAATTCGGTTCCAAGCCCGTCGGAATTCCGGCGGGCCGTCGGAGGGGAGCTTCGCCATGCCCGGAGTCGCCATGCCCGGAGTCGCCGTGTCCGGACTCGCCATGTCCGGAGTCGTCTCGGCCGTGCCGGTGGCCGTGCTCGCGTCGGCCGTGCTGCACGCCGTCTGGAACGGGCTGGCGCACCGGATCCCGGACAAGCTGGTCGGCTTCGCGCTGATCAACCTGACCTACGCCGCGTGCGCCGTCGTCCTGGTGGCGCTCAACCCGCTGCCGGCCGCCGCCTGCTGGCCGTACCTGCTGGCCTCGGTCGTGGTCGAGGTGACGTCGACGCTCCTGCTGCTGCGCGCCTACCAGCTGGGCGACTTCGGCCAGATGTACCCGATCGCCAGGGGCACCGCGCCGTTGCTGGTGGCCCTGATATCGGCCGCGCTGCTCGGCCAGCACCTGGGCACGGGCGAGCTGCTGGGGGTGGTGGTGATCTCCGGCGGCCTGATCGGGCTCGCCTTCGCCCGCGGCTGGCCCGGGCGGGCACAGCTGCCCGCGCTCGGGGCCGCCGCCGGGACGGGCGTGATGATCGCCGGCTACACGGTGCTGGACGGCATCGGCGTCCGGCACGCCGGGACGGTCGGCGGCTACGTGGCCTGGCTGTTCCTGCTCCAGGGGCCGCTGCTGGCGCTGATCGTGTGGGTCCGGCGCGGCCGGTCGCTGCTCGCCGGGGCGGGCCGGGCGGTGCCACTGGGGATCGTGGGCGGGGTGCTCTCGCTGACGGCGTACGGCCTGGTGGTGTGGGCGCAGTCCCGGGGGAACCTGGCCGCGGTCGCGGCCCTGCGGGAGACCAGCATCGTGATCGCCGCGCTGATCGCCGCCGTGGTGTTCCGCGAGCGCCTCGGCCGGCTGCGGGTGACCGCGGGGTTCACCGTCCTGGGCGGGATCGCCATCCTGGAGCTCGCCCGGCCGTAGGGCGTGTCCTGCGGCCGGGCGGGCGCGGAGGTGGCACCCGGCGTCACCCGGCGTCGGGCACGAGCACCGTCAGGGAGGTCTCCTGCAGCACGAAGCCCAGCGACTCGTACAGGTGGCGGGCCGGGTTGCCCTCGGACACCGCCAGCCCCAGGCCGGCCACTCCGCGCGCGGCGGCGTCCGCGACGGCCCGGCGCAGCAGGTCGGCACCGAGGCCGCGGTAGCCGAGCTCGGGGTGCCGGAAGACCTCGCCGACCCAGGGCTGCGCGTTGCGGTCGGTCAGGATCGCCGCGCCGAGCACGCGGTCCTCGGCGTCCACGGCGAGCACGCTGGACGGCAGGACGGGGCCGATGGCCTTTCCGGCGAGCAGCAGCCCGAGCCGTTCCGCGAGCGCCCGGGCGTCGTCGGCGTGGAAGTGGTCGACGTGCCCCGGGCCGAAGGCGGCCCGCCAGGCCGGGAACAGGTCCTCGGGGGCGCGGTCGCAGGGCACGGCCCGCAGGCCCTCGCGCAGCGGCGCCCCGGCCCAGTCGGCGGGCGGGGGATCGGCGCGCAGGTCCCGCCGGAAGGTGTGCGCGTGCCGCAGCACCGTCGCGCCGTCCGCCACCAGCCGCTGCCCCAGCTCGGGGGAGCCGGAGACGACCCACCCGGGCAGCTCGGCCCGGATGTACCCGGCCGCGTCCACCGCCTCGTCCAGCACCTCCAGCAGGTCGGCCCAGGGCCGGCCCTCCCGCTCGCCCGGCAGGTAGCGCAGCACCGGGGTGCCCTCGCCGTCGTGCCTGACCACCCAGTCCTCGGCCATGGCCCACCCCGTCCTGTTCACGAGAGTCGTACGGTCGTTCGTCGGCGGCCCATGCTCACCGAGGATCTGCCGTCGGGCAACCGGTTTTGAGGTCCTCCGGACTCCCGGTGGGCCAGGCCACCGTCCGTTCCAGCTGGCAGCCGTCCGGCCCGTCAGGCCACCGTCGCCGCCCGGACGCAGAGCACGTCCGGCAGGTGGGAGAGCAGCAGCGACCAGCTCTCGCCCTCGTCGTGGCTGCCGTACACCTCGCCGGTCCGGTTGCCGAAGTAGATCCCGGCCGGGTCGGCGTCGTCGGTGCGCAGGGCGTCGCGCAGCACGATGCCGTAGTGGTCCTCGCCGGGCAGGCCGTCGGCGAGCTGCTGCCAGCTGGTGCCGCCGTCGGTGGTGCGGAAGACCCGGCAGCGGCGGCCGGGCGGGATGCGGTCGTCGGCGCCGCCGAGCGGGAAGAGGTAGGCGGTGTCGCCCCGGTGCGGGTGGGCGGCGACCGCGAAGCCGAACTCGGCGGGCAGCCCGTCGACGATCGACTGCCAGCTGCCGCCCCAGTCGTCGCTGCGGTAGACGCCGCCGTGGTTCTGCAGGTAGAGGCGGTCGGGGTGGACCGGGTCCGGGGCGATCTTGTGGACGCACTGGCCGAACTCGGGGTACTGGCTGTCCGGCGGGAAGAACTCGGCGCGCAGACCGGTGTTGGAGGGCTCCCAGCTGTCGCCGCCGTCCTTGCTGCGGTAGACGCCGCCGCTGGAGACGGCGACCAGCAGCCGCTGCGGGTCGCGCGGGTCGGTGAGGATGGTGTGCAGGCCCTGGCCGCCGTAGCCGGCGCCCCACTGCGGCCGCTGGGGGTGGTTCCAGAGCGGTTCGACCAGGGCGAAGGTCTCGCCGCCGTCGGTGGAGCGGAACAGCGCGGCGGGCTCGGTGCCCGCGTAGACGACGCCGGGGGCCTCCGCTCCGGCGGGCTGCAGCTGCCAGACCCGGGTGAGCGAGGCGCCGGTGGACTCGGGGAAGCGGATGGCGGGCCGCGGCGGCTCGTACCAGCTGGCACCGAGGTCGTCGGAGCGCCAGACCGAGGGCCCCCAGTGGCTGCTGTCGGCGCCGACCAGCAGTCTGGTGCGGCCGCCCCGGCGGTCGACGGACACGGAGTAGATCGCGTTCATCGGGAAGTGCGGCCCGCTGAACTCCCACGTCAGCCGGTCGCGGCTGCGGCCGAGAAAGAGGCCCTTCTCGGTTCCGACGGCCAACAGCACCTCGGTCATGTCTCACACCACCTGGTCACGAGTACGGCCCCCCGGGACGGCCCCCGACCGCCAGTGTCCCGCCGTTCACCGGTGGTCACATCTCGCCGCGCCGTTCACCCGGGAGGCCGCGCCGTTCACCCGGGAGGCCGTGCGCTCACCCGGGAGGCCGTCGGCCCGTCGAGTGGCGTCATCCCGCCGGTCGGGGGGCCGTCATCCGGCAGCCGGGCCCGTCACCCCCGGCAGCCCTCCAGCAGCCGCAGCCACACCTCGCTCATCGTCGGGTAGGCCGGCACCGCGTGCCAGAGCCGGTCGATCGGCACCTCGCCGACCACCGCGACGGTCGCCGAGTGCAGCAGCTCGGCCACGCCGGGGCCGACCAGGCAGGCGCCGACCAGCACCTGGCGGTCCAGGTCGAAGACCACCCGGGCCCGGCCGCGGTAGTCGTCGCCGTACAGCGAGGCCCCGGCGACGGCACCGAGGTCGTGGTCGACGGACGTGACCCGCAGCCCGGCCTCCTCGGCGGCGGCCAGGGTCAGGCCGACGGCGGCGACTTCCGGTTGCGTGAACACCACCTGCGGCGCGCCCGCCAGGTCGGCAGACGCAGCGTGCGCGCCCCAGCGCGCGGTGTCCAGCGGGCGCCCCTGGGCGCGGGCGCCGATCGCCGCGCCCGCGATCCGGGCCTGGTACTTGCCCTGGTGGGTGAGCAGCGCCCGGTGGTTGACGTCCCCGGCGGCGTAGAGCCACCCGCCGTCCACGCCGAGCACCGTGCAGCTGTCGTCCACGTCCAGCCAGGCGCCCGGCTTCAGCCCGACCTGCTCCAGCCCGATGTCGGCGGTGCGCGGGGCCCGGCCGGTCGCGTACAGCACCTCGTCGGCGGTCAACCGCTCCCCGTCCCCGAGCGTCAGGGTCACCGGCCCGGAGCCGTCGGCCCGCTCCACCGCGGTGACCTCGGTGCCGAACCGGACGTCCACCCCGGCGTCCCGCAGGCCCTCGGCGACCAGCTCGCCCGCGAACGGCTCCATCCTGGGCAGCAGCCCCCCACCGCGCACCAGCAGCACCACCTCGGAGCCGAGTGCCCGCCAGGCCGCGGCCATCTCCACCCCGACCACCCCGCCGCCGACCACCGCCAGCCGTCCGGGGACGGCCGGTGCGCCGGTCGCCTCCCGGTTGGTCCACGGGCGGGCGTCGGCGAGCCCCGACACGTGCCCGGGCAGCACCGGACGGCTGCCGGTGCAGACGACGACGGCGTGCCGGGCGGTGAGCACCCGCTCGCTGCCGTCCTCGGCCTCCACCGTCACCGTCCGCTCGCCCGCCAGCCGCCCATGGCCGCGGACCAGGTCGATGCCGGTGTCGCGCAGCCACTGCACCTGGCCGTCGTCGCTCCAGTGCGAGGTGAAGGAGTCCCGCCGGGCCAGCACCGCGGCCGCGTCCAGCCGCCGGTCGCCGACCGCCTCCCGGGAGCCGGCCACCGCCCGGGCGTCGGCCAGCGCGGCCACCGGGCGCAGCAGCGCCTTGCTCGGCATGCAGGCCCAGTACGAGCACTCGCCGCCGACCAGCTCGGCCTCCACGACCACCGTGCGCAGCCCTGCGGCGACCGTCCGGTCCGCCACGTTCTCGCCGGTCGGGCCGGCCCCCAGGACGATGACGTCGTATTCCTCGGCGGTGCTGGTCATACACGGTCCTCCGTCGTCTCGATGGGTCGCCCCCGCCCCGTTCGGCGGCGGGCGGTCCGGTACGGCCGGGTTGCCCGCCCCCGGGCCCGAGGCCCGTTCGGGTGCGGCGTGGGCCCCATCCTGCCGGGCCGGACGCGCCCGCGCGACGGACGGACACGCGCGGGTTCAGATCACGGCGAACTCCGCGAGCACCGCCGCCGTGTCGGCCGGGCGGGAGAACATCGGCCAGTGCCCGGTGGGCAGTTCGCGCAGCTCCCAGTTCGGCCCGTCGAGCCCGGCGAACCACGGGTGGCCGGAGGCGATCAGGGCGCGCACCTGGGAGAGCGGGAACGAACAGGACACCAGCGCCTGCGGCAGGGCGGCCCCGGCGCCGGTCAGGTGCAGCCGGTCCCGGTACGCCCCGGCCGGGTGCGGGGTGACCCGCGCGCCGATCCGGGCCAGCGCGGCCTCGTCCAGGCCCTCCACGCTGGCGCCGTGGGCGGCGAGGAAGTCCCAGGGCGGCATCGGCAGGCGGCCGTCGACCACCGAGGCGTCGGCAGCCTCGCGGTAGTCGGGCTGCCAGAGGTCGTACAGCGAACCGCCGTCGACCACCGGGCCGGAGTCCAGGTAGACCACCCGGCGGATCCGCTCCGGCATCCGGTCCGCGATCCCGCCGGCCGGGGCGCAGGCGCCGCTGTGCGCGACCAGCACCACGTCCCACAGGTCCTCGCGGACCAGCAGGTCGGCCAGGTCGGCGATGTGGTCCTCCAGGCCGAACTCGCCGCTCTCGCACGCGCGTTCCGCGAGCCCGGGCAGGGTCACGGCGTGCACGGTGTGCCCGGCGGCGCGCAGCGGCGCGGCCACCTCGTCCCACGCCCAGGCGCCGAGCCAGAACCCGGGGACCAGTACGAACGTGCTCATGGCGGATCACTCCTCCGTCGGTGGGGCCTTCCGCCGACGACTCTAGGAGCGGACGCACCTCCGGGCGCGGCCCGAGGAGTACGAGTCCCCGGGCCCCTCGATGCCATCGGCGCGTCGCCCGGCTCCGCGCCGGCCCTGCTGCCGCGTCGCCCGGCTCCGCGCCGGCCCGGCGGCGCCGGCTCAGGCCTGGCCGTCGGCCGCCTGCTCCGCGGCGACCTTGCGCTTCACCTCGGCCATGTCCAGGCCGCGGGCCTGGTCGATCAGGTCCTCGAACACCGCCTCCGGCAGCGCACCGGCCTGCGAGAAGACGAGCACGCCCTCACGGATGATCGCCAGCGTCGGGATCGACTGGATCCCGAACGCGGAGGCCAGCTCCTGCTGCGCCTCCGTGTCCACCTTGGCGAAGACCAGGTCGGAGTGGCGCTCGGCCGCCTTCTCGTACACCGGGGCGAACTGCCGGCACGGCCCGCACCACCCGGCCCAGAAGTCGATGAAGACGAAGTCCTTGCCCTCCGGGCCAGGGACGATGTCGTCGAAGTTCTCCTTGGTCAGCTCGACCGTGCTGCTCATCTCGCGGTCCCTTCCTCTCCGGATGCTGCGGTACAGGCCATGTGCCCGCGACAACGGCGCCACCCGGCACCGTATTCCGGACGCCCTCCGGCGCCATTGAGCAGCCGGCCGGCACTGCCCGTACAGAAGGGTGTCCACTCCGTTCCGGCCGCGGGAGGCACCCCATGCGCAGCAACCCCCGTACCCGGCGGGCCGCCGTGCTGGCCGCCTCCGGCATCGCCGTGGCCGCCCTGATCGCCGGCTGCGGGTCCTCCGGGGGCGGGTCGTACGGGAGCGGCAAGGCCGGCGCGCCGAGCACGTCGAGCAGCCCGGGCGCCCCGACGGGCGCCACCCTGCAGGCCGCCACCGACCCCAAGCTGGGCGCGATCGTCACCGACAGTTCCGGTTTCACGCTCTACCGCTTCGACCAGGACAGGGACAACCCGCCGGAGTCCTCCTGCAACGGCAGCTGCGCCACGATCTGGCCGCCCGAGCACGCCAACGGCGACGTGACGGTCAAGGGCATCGACAGCAAGCTGGTCGGCACCGTCACCCGCTCCGACGGCACCAAGCAGATCACCCTCAACGGCCGGCCGGTCTACCGCTACTCGCAGGACGCCAAGCCCGGCGACACCAAGGGCCAGGGCGTGGCCGGCACCTGGTTCGCGGTGACCCCGAGCGGCGGCAAGGCGGGCACCGGCACCTCCGCCCCCGGCCCGGCCACCCCCAGCCCCATGAACCCCGGCCCGGCCACCCCGAGCCCTGCCAACCCCAGCCCGATGCCCAGCATCCCGGGCTACTGACCGACCGGGCAGCTGAGCGATGACGACCGCCCTCGACCAGGAGGCCCGGGTGCGCAACGATGAAGTGGTGACCGAGGAGCACCCCGTCGGCGGCACGGCCGGCCACGGCACGGGGGCGTCCGACGAGGAGTTGATGCGCGCCCTCTACCACGAGCACGCCGGACCGCTCTTCGGCTTCGTGCTCCACCTGGTCGCCGGCGACCGGCAGCGGGCGGAGGACGTCGTCCAGGAGACGCTGGTCCGCGCCTGGCGCAACATCCACCGGCTCGACCCGCAGGCGGCCTCGCTGCGGCCCTGGCTGGTCACCGTCGCGCGGCGGATCGTGATCGACGGCCACCGAAGCGCCCGGGCCAGACCGCGCGAGGTGGACGCCGCCGCCCTGGAACTGCTGCCCGCCGAGGACGAACTCGACCGGGCCCTACGGATGATGACCGTCGCGGACGCGCTCGCCGACCTCTCGCCGGCGCACCGCGAGATCATCGTCGAGACCTACCTGAAGGGCCGCACGACCGCCGAGGCGGCCGCCGAACTCGGCATCCCGGCCGGAACCGTCCGGTCGCGGGTGTTCTACGCACTGCGCTCGCTCAGGCTCGCGCTGGAGGAACGGGGAGTGACATCGTGATCAGGCGTCCCGACCCGGTGCCCGGCGGGCCCGACCCCGAAGCGGGCGGGCCGGAGCACGTCGACGTCGGCGCGTACGTCCTCGACCTGCTGGAGCCCGTCGAGCGCGCCGCCTTCGAGCGGCACCTGGCCGACTGCCCGCAGTGCGCCGAGCAGGTGGCCGAACTCGGCTTCATGGAAGCGCTGTTGGCCGAGTACACGGCCTCCGCCGTGGCTGCCGGACTGGACCCGGCCGGCCCCGCCCCGCAGCCGGAGCCGCAGCTCCTGGGCCGGCTGGTCGCCGAGATCGGGGCCGTCCGGCGGCGCGGCCGGGTGCGGCGGCTCGCGCTGGCCCTGGCGGCGACCGCGATGATGGCCGCAGGCCCCGCCGTGACGGCCGCGGTGCTCACCGCCGAAAGCACCCCCGCCGTGGTCGCCGTGGCCGAACAGTTCAGCGCCACCGACCCGACCACCGGCGCGCACGCCACCGTCGGTGTGGACGGCACCACCTGGGGCAGCCGGATCAGCATGCAACTCGGTGGCGTACACGGCCCGTTGACCTGCAGCCTGGTCGCCGTGGCACACAACGGCGAGCAGCAGACGGTGAACACCTGGTCCGTCCCGGCGAGCGGTTACGGCGGCCCGAGCGGCGATCTGCGCACCACCGGCGGCGCAGCCCTCCAGCCCGGCGAGATCGACCACTTCGACGTGCGCGTCCAGGGCACCGGCGCCCTCCTGGTCGCCGTCCCGGCCCACCACGCATGAATCAGTGAGCGGCGGTCGGGTCCGGCACGTACGGCTCCGGCGTGCCCGCGTCGGTCATGTGCGCACACTGGTCATGCCGGGGGTTCCGGAGTCAGCTCCGAACCCAGCGCCGGACCCGGCTCCAGGTCGAGTGCCCGGGCGAGTGCGGCGGTGACGGCCGCGGCGTGCTCGGGCAGCTGCCGTTCGGCCCAACTCGCTGCCAGGGCGAGGAAGTCGCGCAGGTCCTGCTCGGCTCCGGCGAGCAGCCGGCGCAGCTCGTCCGGCGGCAGCTCGATCACCGGGCTGTTCTCGTCGTCGGCGTCCTGGGTCAGCTTGACGGTCCGGCCGACCCACTCGACCCGGGCGTCGGGGTCGTGGCCGAACCAGGCGCACCCCGAGCCGTCGGTGACGTCCAGCCAGGCGCGCCACTCCTCCAGGCCGGTGCAGCAGCCCGGGGTGAAGACGGTGCCGGTGGCGGGGTCGGTCACCCGCAGGCCGCCGGGGGCGAAGAGGTCCGGCATGGTGAGCAGCCCGTGCAGGAAGGCGCCCAGTGGGTCCTCCGGGCGCGGGCCGCGCTCGTCGTCCTCGTCGGGGTCGACGTCGTTGACGTCGGTGAGCCGCCACACCGCCGTGCCCACCTCGGCCGGCGTCAACTGCCCGTTCAGCGCCAGGTACCCCCAGGCCTCGTGCTCACCCGTGGGCCAGAGCGCGAAGTCGTCGGGGGCGTGGATCTCCAGGACGGGCTGCATCAGCATCACCCGGGGATGATGCCGGACGGTCCGCCCGCGCCGCCAAAGGATTACCCCGCGTCCGCCGCGATCCGGGCCAGCACCCGCCCGCAGCGGCGGGCGAAGGCGCGCTGGGCGAGCGGGAGCAGCGGGCCGGCCAGCCGGGCGTACCAGGCGACGGGCCGGCTGAAGGCGGTGACGGAGAACCAGACCGCCTTGTCCGGCCCCATCTCGACCAGGAACGTTTCCTCGCCGCGGGCCAGGTGGCCGTGCCGCGTCCCGTAGGTGAAGCCGTAGCGGTCCGGGCCGTCGACGGCGGCCAGCACCCGGTTCGGGGCCCCGGCGCGCAGCGGGCCGACGCCGATCGCACAGTGGACGGCGACGCCCGGGGCCGCCTGCTCCGCGTCGGCGTCGATCCGCACGCCTGCCAGCCGGTGCATCCGCCACCCGAGCAGGGCGGCTCCGGCGACGGTCAGCGCGGCGCGGCCGTGGCCGATCAGCGCCCGGTGCCGTAGGTGGTGGTAGCCGTCGGGCAGGGTGCAAGTGGCGCTGGCGCCCTGCTCGGGGTAGCTGAAGTCGGTCATCGGCGGGCCTCCGGGGTGGCGGTGCGGGCGGTTTCGGTGCGGGCGGTGGCGGTGCGGTCCGCGCTGAGGCGGCGCCAGGCGAGGAGGGCGCAGAGGGCGAAGCCGAGTGCGTTGCCGACGCCGTGGGTGGCGGCCATCCAGGTCAGGGTGGGGTGGGGGAGTCCGGCGGCCCGGCCGAGCGCCCACCAGAGGGCGAGCAGCATGGTGACCGCGAGGACGGCCGAGGAGACGGCGAGCAGCCGGGCGGCGGCGGCGTCGCCGGCCCGGGGGCGCAGCTCGCGCCAGGTGACCAGGCCGACCAGCCACATGCCGGTGGCCAGTACGAGGGCTCCGGCGAACTGCCACCAGTTGCCGAGGAAGTACCCGGCCAGCACCAGCAGCGTGCCCGCGGGGACGCTGAGCGCGGCGCAGCGGGCCGGGCGGGAGGCGGGGTCGGCGGTGCGGCAGACGAGTCCGGCGACCAGGGCGGCGGTGAACCCGGCGTAGTGGAAGTGCGGGACGGTCAGCGCCAGGATGTGCGGTTCGAAGCCGAAGAGCGGGTATCCGGAGCGTTCGGCGACCAGCGCGACCCCGGCGACGGAGGGCGCGGCGAGTGCGGTGAGCACGGCGATCTCGGCGGGGGCGAGCGAGCGGGTGCGGGCCAGTCGCAGCGGCGCGTGCAGGGCGATGGCCAGGGTGCCCAGGGCGTAGACGACGGCCGGGCCGGTGGCCAGCGCGCCGCGAGGCAGCCAGAGCGAGAGGGCGCCGGGGACGGCGGCGAGCGGCCAGAGCCGGCGGATCCGGGCGAGTAGGGGTTCGTCGATCAGGGCGAGGCCGAGCGGGACGACGGCGCCCATGCCCAGCAGGACCAGCAGGTCCACCAGTTCCGTGGTGCCCTTCCCCATGGCGGGCCCACCCCCCTTGAACGCGTTCAAATGAGCTTCGCCGCCGACTCTACGCCGTCGACTTGAACGCGTTCAACTTGCCCCCGGGCGGCCCGGAACTCGCCCCCGAACCCGCTCCGGAATCCGCCCGCGAATCCGCCCGCGAACCCGCTGCCTGGTGTTCACGCTGGGTGCGGCGCACTCTGGAGGAGTAACCGATGGAGGTGATCCGCCATGCAGACTCTGGTCGGTTGGCACATCGAGATGGAGTTCCGTGAGGACGGTCCGCGGACCAGCGCCGCCGCCCTGCTCCGGCTCGGCGACGGGACCGAACTGCGTGCCCACGGCTACAGCAGCCGCCACCCCTCCGACCCGGACCAGCTGCGGGTCGGCGAGGAGGTCGCGGGGGCCCGCGCGCTCAACGACCTCGCCTCGCAACTGCTCACCAAGGCCCACGGCGAGATCCAGGAGGTCAGCCCGGTCCCGACCCACCCGCTGACGTGACGACCGCGCGACCCGGCGGCGACGGCGCCGCACGGGAGCCGACCACCCGCCCCCGGATCCCGCTGATCTGCCCGCGCTGCGGGCACGAGCAGCAGGTCGTGCCCGGCGGTCCGCAGCGGGCGGTCAAGGTGGTCCACGTCGGGACGGGCCGGGAGGCCTGTGAGCCCGGGGACCTGGCACGGGCTCCGGACGACGACGGACCCTGAGGCCGCCCGTCCCGCCCGTCCCGCCCGTCCCGCGTCTCGCCCCTCCCGTCCGTTCCGTACGACGCGAACGCGGAAACGCCGAGCGCCGCGTCCGGCCGCATCCGGACCCGGCACTCGACGGGCTCAACCACGGGTTCGACCGCGAGCTCAACCGCGAGCTCAACCGCGCCAGTCCGGCGCGCTCGCCCAACGGCTCTGCGACCGCCCTCAGTTCACGCAGTACGTGCCCGGCGGCTGCCACTCGGGCCCGACCAGCCGCTGTTCCAGCTCGTTCAGCGTGATCCGGATCCCGACCGTCCCGGCCAGCCCGACCCGGAACCGGCTGCGGGCCAGTGCGATCAGCGCCGTCAGCCCGTACTTGTTGATCAGCTCGGTGCGGTAGCGCGCGGTCGCGTCGGCGTCGCAGAGCCGTGCGCGGGCCGGGAGGCTACGGCCGGTCGGGCGTCCGCGGGCGTCGCAGGGGCCGATCAGTACCCGGGAGTGGTGGCGGATCCGTTCGGCCTCGCCGGAGTGGGCCGGGGTCCAGACTCCGAGTGCCGTGCCGTCGGGCACCACCCAGAGCTGCGACTCCAGCCGGCTGCCGTCCTCGCCGAAGGTGGTCAGCAGGAGGTATCTGCTGTCGGCGAGCCGGTCGGTCGGGTCGTGCACGATGTCCTCCCTCTGGTGTGGGGGGCGGGTCAGTGCCCGTGGCCCTCGGTGACCTCGCGGTACTCCTCGGCGGTGGGCTTGGGGATCTGCGCGTGCTCGCCGTGGATGCCGCGGGACAGCCTGGCCCGGGTGCGGGTGAGCACTCCGGCCGGGTGGGCGACTCCATTCTCGTCGACGGGGGCGGGCAGTTCGAGGGGGCGGGGCTGCTCGTGTGCCGTGAGCCGGTGCAGTTCGGCGGGCGCGAGCCCGGCGTGCACCTCGGTGAACTCGCCGTGCGGCAGGCGCTTGATGAGGCCGGTCTCGCGGCCGTGCAGCACCTTGTCGCGGTCCCGGCGCTGGAGGCCGAGGCACCACCGCTTGGTGACCACGAACACGGCCACCGGGACGACGAAGGCGCCGGCGCGCACCGCGTAGGTGATGGTGTTGAGCGACAGGTGCAGGTGGGTGGCGATGAGGTCGTTGCCGCCGCCGGCGAGCATCACCAGGTAGAGGCTGATCCAGGCGGCGCCGAGCGCGGTGCGCACGGGCGCGTTGCGCGGTCGGTCGAGCAGGTGGTGTTCGCGCTTGTCGTCGGTGATCCAGCCCTCCACGAAGGGGTAGACCGCGATGGCGAACAGGATGACCGGGAACAGCAGGAACGGGATCAGCACCCCGAGGTTGAGGGTGTGGCCCCACAGTCCGATCTCCCAGCCGGGCATCACGCGGATCAGGCCTTCGGCGAAGCCCATGTACCAGTCCGGCTGCGCGTCGGTGGAGACCTGGTCCGGGCGGTACGGGCCGTACGACCAGATCGGGTTGACGGTCGCGATCGCCGACACCAGCGCGATGATGCCGAAGACCAGGAAGAAGAACCCGCCGGCCTTGGCCATGTAGACCGGCATCAGCGGCATGCCGACGACGTTCTTCTCGGTCCTGCCGGGGCCCGCCCACTGGGTGTGCTTGTGGTAGAAGACCAGGATCAGGTGCGCCACCAGCAGGCCGAGCATGATGCCGGGGATCAGCAGCACGTGGATGGTGAAGAACCGCGGGATGATGTCGTGCCCGGGGAACTCCCCGCCGAACAGGAACATCTGGATGTACGTGCCGACCAGCGGGACGGCCAGCACCACGCCCTCGATGAAGCGGATGCCGGTGCCGGAGAGCAGGTCGTCGGGCAGCGAGTAGCCGAAGAAGCCGTCCAGCATGCCGAGGAACAGCAGCAGGAAGCCGAAGAGCCAGTTGATCTCGCGCGGCTTGCGGAACGCGCCGGTGAAGAACACCCGCATCATGTGCACGAACATGGCCGCGACGAAGACGATCGCCGCCCAGTGGTGGATCTGCCGGATCAGCAGACCGCCGCGCACCTCGAAGCTGATGTCGACGGTGGAGGCGTAGGCCTCCGACATCCCGATGCCCTTGAGCGGCACGTACGAGCCGTCGTAGATCACCTCGCCCATGCTCGGCTTGAAGAACAGGGTCAGGTAGACGCCGGTCAGGATGATGATCAGGAAGGTGTAGAGGCAGATCTCGCCCAGCATGAAGGACCAGTGGTCCGGGAAGATCTTCCGCAGGTTGGCCCTGGCCAGGGTGTAGATCCCCAGCCGGCCGTCCGCCCAGTCGGCGGCCCGCTGCCCCCGCCCTGGGCTCTGTTTCCGGGTCATGTGCACGCACCTCGGTCCGAAGAAAACGGGGAGATGCCCCCGTTTCGTACTGGCGCCCACCTTAATCGGGGAGTGTTCCCCACTTCTACCCGGGGGTGCCGTCGAGCGGGGAGCCGTCAGTCGAGGTGCACCGGGTCCGGAAACGGCGAGCGGCCCGCCCGGTGTCGTGGAACACCGGACGGGCCGCGTACGCACCCGAGTGACCCCGCGGGGCCCGTGGCGTCAGTGCACCAGCACCGGCACCTCGTCGCTCTTCACGGCACCCTCGCCGGCGCCCGCACCCGCCGCGTCGGGCCGGCCGGCGTTGATGAAGGTGAAGGCGACGGCGGCGGCCGCCACCAGGATCCCGAAGGACACCCAGATCGCGGTCGAGAAGCCGTGCACCATGCCCTGGAACTGCAGCGCCTTGGCGGCCTCCGGGGAGGCGGCGGCCGCGGCGGTGACGTGCGAGGTCAGCCAACTGGTGGTCGCGCTCGCCGCGATGGTGTTCAGCAGCGCGGTGCCGATGGCGCCGCCGACCTGCTGCGAGGTGTTGACCATCGCGGAGGCCACACCGGCGTCGCGCGGCTGGACGCCGTGCGTGGCGAGGCTCATGGCCGGCATGAACGCGGTGCCCATGCCGAGGCCCATCAGGATCAGGCCGGGCAGGATCAGCGCCGGGTAGGAGGTGTCCAGGCTGATGTGGGTCAGCAGGAACATGCCGATCGAGGCGACCAGGAAGCCGGGCGCCATCAGGTAGCGCGCCGGGACCCGGGTCATCAGCCGGGCGCCGATCTGGGTGGAGCCGGTGATCATGCCCGCCACCATCGGCAGGAAGGCGACGCCGGTCAGCACCGGGCTGTAGCCGAGCACGATCTGCAGGTAGTAGGTCAGGAAGAGGAACAGACCGAACATGCCGATCACGGCCATGCCCAGCGACAGGTACACCCCGCCGCGGTTGCGGTCCAGGACCACGCGCAGCGGCAGCAGCGGGGCCTTGACCTTGAGCTCCACCAGCACGAAGGCGGCGAGCAGCACGGCGGCCGCGGCGAACAGGCCCAGGGTGCTGCCGGCCGTCCAGCCGTGCGACTCGGCCCGGGTGAAGCCGTACACCAGGGAGACCAGACCGGTGGTCACCAGCAGGACGCCGGGGACGTCCAGCTTGTTGCGGTTGCGGCCCTCGGCGGGCTCGCGGATCACCATGACGGCGCCCACGGCGGCCACGATGGCGAACGGGATGTTGACGAAGAAGGTCCAGCGCCAGTTCATGTACTCGGTCAGCAGGCCGCCGAGGATGAGGCCGATGGCGCCACCGCCACCGGCGATCGCACCGTAGATGCCGAAGGCCTTGGCGCGCTCCTTGGCCTCGGTGAAGGTCACCGCGAGCAGCGACAGCGCGGCCGGGGCGAGCAGCGCGCCGAACACGCCCTGCAGGGCGCGGGCGCCGAGCAGCATCGCGGTGTTGGCCGCGGCACCGCCGAGCGCGGAGGCCAGGGCGAAGCCGGTCAGGCCGACGATGAAGGTCCGCTTGCGGCCCCACAGGTCCGCGATCCGGCCGCCGAACAGCAGCAGGCCGCCGAAGGCCAGCGCGTAGGCGGTGATCACCCACTGGCGGTTGCCGTCGGTGATGCCCAGGTCCCGCTGGGCGGAGGGCAGGGCGATGTTCACGATGGTCGCGTCGAGAACGACCATCAGCTGGGCGAGGCCGATGAATATCAGCGCCTTCCAGCGCCGGGGATCGGGCAGCGTCGCCGGTCGGGCGTCGGTTCGAGACATGGGGGTACTCACTTCACGGTGCGTGGTGCGTGAAAACGGTCGACTGCCGTACGGGAACGGCGGACCGCCGTACGGTGAAAAGGCTTGCGGGAAAGGCGTGTTGAAGGCGTGTGCAGGCGCGGCCGCAGGGCGCGGCGCAGCGACGCCGGTCGGTCGGTGCCGGCGGGTCAGTGCCGGCTGGTCAGTGCCGGTGGTCGGTCGGTTCTGGGATCGGTGCTCGGATCAGTTCTGGGGCTGGAAGTCCTCGAAGGTCGCGGCCCGGCCGGGCAGCGCCGAACGGGCCGGCGCGCGCATGCCGTCCAGGAACAGCTGCAGGTGCCGGTGGACGAACTCCTCCAGCAGGCCGCAGGAGGTGCCCGGCAGCGGTCGGGTCAGCTGGCCCATCGCGATGAACAGGTCACCGTGGTCGACGTCCGGCCGCAGTTCGCCCGCGGCCCGGGCGCGCTCCATCAGTCCGCTCACAGCGGACCGCAGGCGCTCTCGGATCTCGGTCAACTCCGGGTCGTACGGGTCGACATGGCTGGTGAACAACGGGCAGAGTCCGCCGACCTTCTCCGCGACGGCCGCGTGCGCGAACCGCTGCAGGGCGTCGAACGGGCCGCTGCCGTCAGGGGTGTCCGCCTCCACCGTCGCCGTCTCGGCGAGGGCCAGGATGCGGTTCTTGACGAGCAGCGCCACCTCGCGGATCAGCGCCATCCGGTCCGGGAAGTTCCGGTACAAGGTGGCGTTGCCGACCCCCGCCCGCTTCGCGATCTCGTCCAGCGGCACATCCGCACCGTGCTCGACGAACGCGTCCCGGGCCGCCACCACGATCCGCTCCCGGTTCCGGCTCGCGTCGGCACGCAACTTCGGCGTGCGGACGCTCCCCGCGGGACGGACCGACTCAGCGGCTGCGGTGGTCACGACGACTGCTCCTCCATAGTACCGGGGAAGTTCTCCCCGCTTCTGCCAATGTAATCGGAAACGGGGAATCCGTCCCCGGAATTTCCTCTGTCGATGTGACCTGGGTCACACTTCAGGGCTGCCGGGCTCCGCCACCCTGGGTGCCGCTGCCGCCGCATGCACGCCGGCTATCTCCTCGCCCTCCAGGCCACCAGGAACGCGTGACCCCCAGCCCGTCGGCCGGGACAGGCACTATCGTCGGAATCCAGACAGCCCGTAACCACCCGATGGTGAGTTCGTTCTCCCGGAAGGTGCCCAGGCGAAGGAGGAAGGCCCGTGACTGCGATCTCCGAGCGCCCGCAGATGCTGCCCGAGCAGTTCGAAGAGTTCGCTCGTCATCTGGGGCGGACTGTCGAAGGCATCCGGCTGGAGTTCATCAACGGGAAGTTGGGGATCAAGCCCGTGCCAGACGGCGACCACGGCCGCATCATCCAGTGGCTCAACCGGATCTGCATTCAGACCCGGCCAGAGCTTTATGTGCATGACCAGGGGCTGAAGATCCAGGGCTATCGGGGCGGGTTCGCTCGTCCGGACGGCACGCTTGCCGATGCGGACGCCTTCGTAGGACGGGGAGATTGGGCCACGACGGAAGACGTGCTGATGGTTGCGGCGGTCACTTCGTTCGACTCCGAGACCGACCGCCGGGATCGCGTCGAGAAGCCCCGGGCCTATGCGGAGGCCAGCATCCCCGTCTACCTGCTGATCGACCGGGACTCCGCCGAGGTCGTCGTCCACAGCCAGCCCGACGGCGTGCGCTACGAGAGCGTCCGGATCCTCCCGTTCGGCAAGGCCGTCCACCTCCCCGAGCCGGTGGGCATCTCGCTGGACACCGAGCCGCTGAAGAACTGGGTGCGCTGATCCCGGGCATGGCTTCCCAAGGGTGTCCGGGGTGGCCCCCTAGGCTGTGGGCGTCCCGGGCGGCCGGTGGGTCGTGGGAGTCGGGAGGGGCCCGGCCGCCGGGTGGGCGAGGAGGTTCGCGATGGGCAGCGGTGAGACCGCCAAGGTGCGTTGTGTGGCGGCCGTTCCGTGCTGGGTGAGCCTGATGACCCGGAATCTGGAGGGGGCCGAGGGGTTCTACGGGCCGCTGCTCGGCTGGGAGTTCGAACCCGGGCCGGACCGCTTCGGGCCGTACGTGCACGCGGTGACGGGTGGCGAGGCAGTGGCCGGCCTGGGCGTCGCGGAGGGCGGGGCGATCCCGGTCGCCTGGACCAGCTACTTCGGGACGGAGAGCGCGGACGCCGCCGCCGACGCGGTGCGCGAGCGCGGCGCGACCCTGGCCGTCGGTCCGCTGGCCTTCGACGCCGGGCGGGTCGCCATCGCGGCGGACCCCGCGGGCGCGGTGTTCGGCATCTGGGAGGGCCCGCCGGGCCGGGCCCGGAAGCTGGAGCTGCCCGGCGCCCCGGTCTGGATCGAGCTGCGCACCCCGGACCCGTTCGCGGCGGCGCTCTTCTACGGCGAGGTGTTCCGCTGGGACGGCCGTGACCCGGAGCGCTTCGAGGTGCGCTGGGAGCACGACCGGGTGGTGCTGCGCGCGGAGGGCACCAGCGTCGCGGCGCTGGCCAAGGAGCAGGCGGGCGGCCCGGCGGGGATGCCGCCGCACTGGGAGGTGTTCTTCGCCGTCCCGGACACCGACCGGGCGCTGGCCCGCGCGGTCGAGCTGGGCGGTGTGGCGCTCGGCCCGGCCTTCGACTCCCCCTACGGGCGGGTGGCCCGGCTGCAGGACCTGGAAGGCGCCCGGTTCGCGGTGATCAGCCCCGAAGCCTGACCGGCCCCGAAGCCTGACCGGCCCCTGACCTCCTGACCCCGGACCCCCGAGCCCCCGAGCCCCGATCACTCGGGCGGTGCGCCGAGTTCCGCGCGCTCCGCCCGCAGACGGTCGCCGAGGGCGGTGCGGGCGGCGGCGGGCAGGGCCTTGCGGGCGGCGGGGAAGAGCCCTTCCTCCTCGCTGCGCAGGTGTCGTCGCAGGGTGTCGGCGAGGCCGCGCAGCAGGGTTTCGAGGGCCGGGTCGGCCGGGCCGAGGGCTTGGAGGTCGGCGAGGTACTGCCCGATCGCCAGGTGGTCGTGGATGCTGCCGAACACCAGCGCCCCGCCGTCGGGCACGTCGTGCTGCACGACCGGGAAGAGGTGTTCCTCCTCGGCTGCGCAGTGGGCGAAGAGCAGGTCGGTCAGGCGGGTCACCAGCTCGCCGCGGTCGGTGCCGCCGGCCGGGGCGGCCTCGATCCGGTCGAGCAGCTCGGTGACCGCCCGGTGGTCGGCGGTGAACTCGTCGAGGATGTCCGGCCTGCGACTCATGGTGCCCGCCTCTCGCACGGAAGTCTGCCCCCGCACCTTCCAGTATCCGGCGTCGGGCCGATCGCCCGGGCGGGCCTGCGATCGCCCTCCGAAACAGCCTGGTCACCCTCCGTCCCGCCGCCCGGTGAGGGCGAGCAGCCGGGTCTGCGGGCCGGCGTCGTCGGCCACCGGCAGCGGCGGGTCGAAGAGCCCGCTGCCGGAGAGGTCGCCGTAACCGGTGATCTCGCCGAGTGCGAAGTCGACGAGGCCGGCGGGGAGCCGGGTGCGCCGGCCGATGCCCTCGGCGAGGTCCCAGGTGTGGATCACCAGGTCGGTGGTGAGCTGGTCCAGGTAGTACTGACCGGAGACGTCGGCGAAGGAGAGGTGGACGGTCAGCTCGGTGGCACCGGGGACGGCCCAGGCCTCCCGGGCGGCCGTGGCGGCGTCGGCCCAGGCGGCGACCGGGTCCGCGCCGAGCACGTCGCCGTCGAAGCGGCCGCCGACCTCGGCGATGGTGGCGCCCATCAGCAGCTCGGGTACCCAGAGCTGTTCGCCGGTGAGGTGGTTGACCAGGTCGCGGACGGACCAGTCGGCGCAGGGGGTGGGGGAGTCCCACTGGTCGGGGGTGATCAGCCGGACGCGTTCGTCGAAGGCGTCCAGGGCCTCGGTGTACGGGGTGCCGGTGCGCACTGCCCGCCGGTGCTGCCTGCGTTGAGCCATGCCTCCACCCTGCCCCGACCCGGGTGGGGCCCGCGAGTCGTTCACCAGCCGTCAGTTGTTCAAATTCGAACTCCGGGGTACGGTCGAGGAGCGGCCGGTTCAAATTTGAACAATGGTGCCGGGGTGACGACCCCCGCCCGCCGCCTTCACCGCACCTTGCACTCACGCCGGCTCCGGCCGGCGACGACCGACCCTCGATCGATGGAGACGCGCATGCCGAGCAGCAGCCCGAGCACGACCGCCGCCACCAGCCCCACCGTCCGCCCGGCCGGAGCGACCTCCGGCCCCGCGACGGCGACCTCCCCGCACGCCTACGACGCCGGACTCCTGCTCCTGCGCCTGGCCCTCGGCCTGACCATGGCCGCGCACGGCAGCCAGAAGCTGTTCGGCTGGTTCGGCGGCGGTGGGATCGACGGCACCGGTCAGTTCTTCACCATGAGCGGCTACCCGGCCGGCCACGCCATGGCCGTGGTGGCCGGCCTCACCGAGACGCTGGGCGGACTCGCCCTGGCCGTAGGCCTGTTGACCCCGCTTGCGGGCGCCGCGATCGTCGGCACCATGGTCAATGCGATCGCCGTCACCTGGGGCGGCGGCTTCTTCGCTCCGAAGGGCAACGAGTACGAGCTGCTGCTGACCGCCGGGGCCGCCGCGCTGGCGCTGACCGGCCCGGGCCGCTACGCCGTGGACCGCTTCCTGCCGGTGGTGCGGGCGCACCGCCTGGCGTACGGCGTGGCCGCCGTCGTGGTCGGCCTGGCCACGGCCGGGGTGATCCTGCTGCTGCGCAAGTAGTGCTTCCTGTCGGGCCGTTGGTCGGTCCGGCACAAGACTGACACGGGGCCCGGCGAACCAATCGGCCCAACTCACCGGCCCGGAGGCCGTGGTGGCGAACCGTCACCACGGCCTCTGCGCTTTTTCCGCGCACATCGCACACAACGGCGAGGGTTCCCAAGGCATGTGATGTGTGCCATGGTACATGTCACATCCCCCACCGTGTTCCCGGCGGAGCCGCCCCCACGCGGCGCCGTCGCCAACGGTCCTCGATTCCCCACACCGGCCGCGCCCCAATCGCGGCCGACGACGGCCCGGAGGCCCCCACGTGAGTCCCGCACGTCTGCTGCGACTCCTGCAGCCGGCACGACTGTTGACGCTCCTCCTGTCGCTCTTCCTCGCGGTCGGCCTGTTCGCCCCGCAGAGCCAGGCCGCTCCCGTCGCCGCTCCCGCCGCCACCCCCGGCGGCGCGCCCACCACCCCCGCCGGACCAGCCCCCCAGCCGGCCACCGGCACCCCCCAACGCGGCGACGGTGAGCGGCAGTTCACCTCCCTCGACCAGCGCGCCCCGCTCCCGCTGGACACCAGGCCGGCCGAGGCCCGGCCCGCCGCGCAGCCCCGGAACCTCGCCACCGCGGCCCAACAGGCCTGTACCATCAGCGACTTCACCGGCCGGACCGGCAGCGACCTGGTCCAGCACATCAAGGCCGCCGACGTCCAGTGCATCAACAGCCTCTTCCCGCTCACCGGCAGCGACGCCCGCGGCGCGTTCCGCGAGGAGCAGATGACCACCGTGGCGTACGCGCTGCGCGACGCGGCGGGCAGCTACCCGGGCGACGACTCCACCTCGGTCGAGCAGTTGGTGCTCTACCTGCGCGCGGGCTACTTCGTGCAGTGGTACCACAAGGACGACGTCGGTACGTACGGCACCGCCCTGCAGACCGCGATCCGCTCCGGGCTGGACGCGTTCTTCGGCAGCGCGCACTCCCGTGACGTCACCGCGGGCAACGCGACCATCCTGGGCGAGTCCGTCACCCTGATCGACAGCGCGCAGGAGAACGTCCGCTACCTCCCGGTGGTCAAGCGGCTGTTGACCGACTACGACAGCGCCAGCTGGAACCCGGCCGGCATGGCCTGGGCGGTCAACCCGGTGTTCACCGTGCTGTTCCGCGGCCACCAGGTGGACGGCTTCGACGCCGCCGTCGAGGCCGACCCGAGCGTGCTGGACACCCTGTCGGCCTTCGCCGGCCGTACCGGCGACCTGCTCGGCGGCGACTTCGGCGTGCTGCCCTACAACGCGACCAAGGAGCTGGGCCGCTTCCTGAAGGACACGGCGCTCCAGGCCAAGGTCCGTCCGCTCGCCAAGGCGCTCGCCGCGCAGTCCGCGCCGAGTGGCCGCACCGTCTTCCAGTGGGCCGCGGTCGCCGAGTCGGTCGGCTACTACGACGCCGCCAACTGCTCGTACTACGGCACCTGCAATGCCGCCGACCAGCTCAAGTCCGGTGTGCTGACGATCAGGTACACCTGCAGCCCGAGCATCAAGCTGATCGCCCAGGCGCTGGACGGCACCCAGCTGGCCACCACCTGCGCCAGCCTGACCGGCCAGGACGCCTTCGTCCACGCGGTGGTCAAGGACAACGGCCCGGTCAAGGACGACGGGAACACCACGATCGAGGTCGTGGTCTTCCACTCCTCGCTCGACTACCAGGTGCTGGCCGCCGCGATCTACGGCATCGACACCAACAACGGCGGCATGTACCTGGAGGGCAACCCGGCCGCGGCGGGCAACCAGCCGCGCTTCCTCTGCTACGAGGCCGAGTGGGTCCGCCCGTCCTTCCAGATCTGGAACCTCAACCACGAGTACACCCACTACCTCGACGGCCGGTTCGACATGTACGGCGACTTCGACGCCGGCATGACCACCCCGACCGTCTGGTGGGTCGAGGGCTTCGCCGAGTACGTCTCCTACTCGTACCGCAAGGTCACCAACGACGCCGCCATCGCGGCGGCCGCCCGGCACACCTACAAGCTGAGCGACCTCTTCGACACCGTCTACGGCGACCAGGACCGCGTCTACCGCTGGGGCTACCTCGCCGTCCGCTACATGCTGGAACAGCACCGCCCCGACGTGGACGCGCTCCTCGCCAAGTACCGGGTGGGGGACTGGGCCGGCGCCCGTACGCTGCTGAAGACCACCATCGGCACCCGGTACGACGCCGGCTTCGACAGCTGGCTGACCAGCTGCGCGAACGGCGCCTGCGCCACGACCCCGACCGTCCCGACGGCACCGGAGTGCACCGCCGCCGACACCCGGCAGCTGGGCGCCGGCTGCGCCCGCAGCAACGTCGCGGCCACCACGGGCAACTACGCGCACTTCTACCTCCTGGTGCCGGCCGGCACCAAGCAGGTGAAGATCACCACCGGCGGCGGCACCGGCAACGGCGACCTCTACTACAACGCGAGCAACTGGGCGTACACCGGTGCCTACACCGCGCGGTCGACCGGCCCGGACAACTCGGAGACGCTGACCGTCACCAACCCGCCGGCCGGCTACGTGTACTTCAGCCTCTACGCCCAGCAGGGATTCAGTGGGGTGACCGTCACGAGCGAGATGTGAGCCGGGCACGGCGAACGGACAGGTGACCGCCCCGGCGGAGCGCTTCGGCGCCCCGCCGGGGCGGGTCCGTTCCTGTGTCTTCTCTAACCCCCGACCCGGATCAGCGCCAGCGTGATGTTGTCCGGCCCGCCCGCCTCGATCGCCGCCTTCCACAGCTCGAACGCGGCCTTGCCGTCGGAGCGTTCGGCCCCCTCGTACGGCTGGGCCAGCAGCTCGGCCAGCTCCTCCTCGGGCACCGGGTCGGTGAGGCCGTCGCTGCAGACCAGGTACCGGTCGCCGGCGGCCAGCGGGGCGGTGCGGACGTGCGGTTCGACGAAGGTGAGCCCGAGCGAGCCGCCCAGGGTCTGGGTGACCATCGAGGTGGTGCGCTGCCCGGGCGGCAGCGGCGGGCTGTCGTCCACGCTCACCCGGCTCAGTCCGTCCCCGGTGATCCGGTAGACCCGGCTGTCGCCGACGTTGAAGGCCAGGGCCTGCTCGGGCAGCAGCACCAGCCCGGCCACGGTGGTGCCCATCGCGGCGAGCTCCGGATCCCCGGCGGCGGCCGCGAAGACGGCCCGGTTGCACTCCTGCAGCTCCTCCCGGACGGCCTCCTCGTCGGCGAGGGCGTCGCCGTCGGTGGCGAGCCGGCGGGCCACCAGGGCGCTGGCCACCTCGCCGCCGGGGTGGCCGCCCAGGCCGTCGGCCACCGCGACCACGCAGGGCGGGCCGAGCGGGAAGAGCAGGGTCTGCGGGTTGGCGGTCACCGTGGCGCAGAGGGTCCACGGCCCGACCGTGAGGCTGTCCTCGTTGTGCTCCCGCACCAGGCCCTCGTGGCTCAGCGCGCTGACCGCGATGTACGGCGCCATCGTCCGCCGCCCTTTCCGGATCCCCTGCCGTCTGTCGATGCCCCGCCTTCCATTGTCGGCGGGAATAACCGTCCCCACCCGACTGCTAGGATGGTTGAAAGTTGGACTACCTGGCCCCCTGGGAGTGGTGAGCAGCATGCAGTTCGGAATCTTCACCGTCGGTGACGTCACGGCCGACCCCACCACCGGCCGCACCCCGAGCGAGCACGAGCGGATCAAGGCCATGGTGGCGATCGCGCGCAAGGCCGAGGAGGTCGGCCTGGACGTCTTCGCGACCGGCGAGCACCACAACCCGCCGTTCGTCCCGTCCTCGCCGACGACCATGCTCGGCTACATCGCCGCGCAGACCGAGCGCATCATCCTCTCCACCTCGACCACCCTGATCACCACCAACGACCCGGTGAAGATCGCCGAGGACTTCGCGATGCTGCAGCACCTCGCCGAGGGCCGGGTGGACCTCATGATGGGCCGCGGCAACACCGGCCCGGTCTACCCGTGGTTCGGCAAGGACATCCGCCAGGGCATCCCGCTCGCCATCGAGAACTACGCGCTGCTGCACCAGCTGTGGCGCGAGGACGTGGTGGACTGGCAGGGCCGCTTCCGCACCCCGCTGCAGGGCTTCACCTCCACCCCGCGCCCGCTCGACGACGTCCCGCCGTTCGTCTGGCACGGCTCGATCCGCAGTCCAGAGATCGCCGAACAGGCCGCCTACTACGGCGACGGTTTCTTCGCGAACAACATCTTCTGGCCCAAGGAGCACTTCCAGAAGCTGATCGAGCTCTACCGCGAGCGCTACGCCCACTACGGCCACGGCACGCCCGAGCAGGCGATCGTCGGCCTCGGCGGGCAGGTGTTCATGCGGAAGAACTCCCAGGACGCCGTGCGCGAGTTCCGCCCGTACTTCGACAACGCGCCGGTGTACGGACACGGGCCCTCGCTGGAGGAGTTCACCGAGCAGACCCCGCTGACCGTCGGCAGCCCGCAGGAGGTCATCGAGAAGACGCTGACCTTCCGCGAGACCTTCGGCGACTACCAGCGCCAGCTGTTCCTGATGGACCACGCCGGCCTGCCGCTGAAGACGGTGCTGGAGCAGCTGGACCTGCTCGGCGAGGAGGTCGTGCCGGTGCTGCGGGAGGAGTTCGCCAAGGGCCGCCCGGCCGGGGTGCCGGAGGGTCCGACCCACGCCGCGCTGCTCGCGGCCCGCGACCAGGAGCACGCGAACGCGGCGGCGAACGAGAACGAGAACGCGAACGAGACGGTGGAGGTGGCCAAGTGACCGCGTACAAGCTGGTGGTGGTGAGCGCCGGGCTGAGCAAGCCCTCCTCGACCCGTCTGCTGGCGGACCGGCTCGCCGAGTCGACGGTCCGTCAACTCACCGCAGAAGGAAGCCCGGTGGACGTACGGGTGGTCGAACTGCGTGACCTGGCAACGGAGATCGCCAACAACTTCGTCACCGGCTTCCCCGGCGCCGCGCTGCGCGAGGCGGTCGAGGCGGTGACCGAGGCGGACGGGCTGATCGCGGTGACGCCGATCTTCACGGCCTCCTACAGCGGCCTGTTCAAGTCCTTCTTCGACCTGATCGACCACGACGCGCTCACCGGCAAGCCGGTGCTGATCGCCGCCACCGGCGGCACGCCCCGGCACTCGCTCGCCCTGGAGCACGCCGTCCGCCCGCTGTTCAGCTACCTGCGCGCGGTGGTGCTGCCGACCGCCGTCTACGCGGCCACCGACGACTGGGGCGCGGCCGGGGACGGGCTCACCGACGGGCTGCCGCGCCGGATCGACCGCGCGGCGGGCGAGCTGGCGGCCCTGCTGTCCGGCCGCGGCCCGGCGGCCCCGGCGCTGCCGGAGCAGGTGGTGCCGTTCGCCGAGCAGCTGGCGGCGCTGCGGGTCTGAACCAGCAGGGGCGGTACGGGCGGGTGCGCGATCCGGCGCACCTGCCCCTCGCCGTGTCTCGGGAGGCGGTCTCGGGAGCCGGTCTCGGGAACCGGCCGCCGCAAGCAGCCTCAGGCCGCGCCCTCCCGCGCGTCGTACGCCGCCCGCGCGGCGGCGATCTCGGGCTGGTGCGTCTCGGTCCAGGTGACCAGCGACTGGATGGTGGCGTGCAGCGTCCGCCCGAGCGGTGTCAGCGCGTAGTCCACCCGGGGCGGCACCACCGGGTGCACCGTCCGCTCGACCAGCCCGTCCCGCTCCAGCTGGCGCAGCGTGACCGTGAGCATCCGCTGACTGACCCCGTCGATCGCCCGGCGCAGCTCGGTGAAGCGCAGCGACTGCCGGTCCAACAGCGCGATCACCAGCAGCGACCACTTGTCGGCGATCCGGTCCAGGATCTGCCGCACCTCGCAGTCCTCGCGGACGTCCCACTGGAGGACGTCGTAGAGGTCTTCGGTACCCGTGCAGTGCGTCGGTTCCTTCAAAGTGCCTTCTTCCACGCTTCCTGATGCTGCCCCAGGATGACGGTTGGTTACAAGAGGGAACCGACCGGACGGAAGAGAACCGTCGGGGCCCTCGCCATTCCCGTTCCCCCGAGGAGCCCCAGGTGTCCGTGCCATCAGCCCTGCCCGAAACCGAGTCCCTGCCCGAAGCCCTGCCCGGCGCCGCGCCCGGAGCCCGACCAGGAAACGCCGCCCGGGAGCCCGCCGGGCAGCCCTCGACGGTGCTCGGCGGCCGGGCCGCCGCGGTGCTCGCCGTGCTGTGCGGCGCGATCTTCCTGGAGGGCATCGACGTCGCCATGCTCAACGTGGCACTGCCCTCGATCCGGACCGACCTGGGCATGTCCACCGGCGCGCTGTCCTGGGTGCTGAGCGCCTACGTGCTCGGGTACGGCGGCTTCATGCTGCTCGGCGGCCGGACGGCCGACCTGCTGGGCCGGCGCCGGATGTTCCTGTTCTGGCTGACCGTCTTCGTCCTCTTCTCCGGCCTCGGCGGCCTGGCCACCGACGGCTGGGTGCTGATCCTGGCCCGCTTCGTCACCGGCCTGTCGGCGGCGTTCATGACCCCGGCCGGGCTGTCGATCATCACCACCGCCTTCCCCGAGGGCCCGCAGCGCAACCGGGCGCTGCTGGTGTACGCCGGGACGGCCGCGGCGGGCTTCTCGCTGGGCCTGGTGGTCGGCGGCCTGCTGACGGCGGTCAGCTGGCGGTGGGTGTTCTTCGCCCCGGTGCTGCTGGCGGGCGCCCTGCTGGCGGCGGCCGTCCCGCTGATCCCGCGGGACACCGCGCCGGAGCAGGCGGGCGGCGGGCGCTTCGACCTGGCCGGGGCGGCCACCGCGACCGGCGCGATGCTGCTGCTGGTGTACGGCGTGGTCCGGATCGGGGAGCCGGGCGCGGCGGCCGAGCTCACGGCGGCCGTCCTGGCCAGCGGGCTGGCGCTGCTGGCGGCCTTCGTGGCGATCGAGCGGCGCTCGTCCTCGCCGCTGGTGCGCCTGGGCATCCTGCGCTCCGGGCCGCTGCTGCGGGCCAACCTCGGCGCGGTGCTGTTCGCCGGCTCGTTCTTCGGCTTCCAGTTCACCGCCACCCTCTACCTGCAGGACCTGCGCGGCTGGTCCCCGCTGCAGACCGGCCTCGCGCTGCTGGCGATCGGGGTGGACTCCGTGCTGGCACCGACCCTCACCCCGAAGCTGGTAGAGCGCTTCGGCAACGCCCGGGTGATCCTCGGCGGCTTCCTGCTGGCCGCGCTCTCGTACGGGCTGTTCCTGCCGGTCGGCGCCGACTGGACGTACCCGATGATGTTCCCGACCATGCTGCTGACCGGGCTCGCCTTCGCGCTCGCGTACGGGCCGCTGACCATCGCGGCCACCGAGGGCGTCGCGGAGGAGGAGCAGGGGCTGGCCGGCGGGCTGCTCAACACCTCCTTCCAGTTCGGCGCGGCGCTCGGCCTCTCGGTGGTGACCACGGTGAACCTGGCCGCGCTCGGCTCCGGGGCGAGCACACTGGAGGGGTTCCGGGCGGCCCTGGTGGTGCCGGTCGCCTCGGCGGTGCTGGGCGCGGTGGTGGCGGCCACCGGCGCGGGGCGGCGCCGCGCCTGACTCCCGTTCGGAAGGACGCCGCCGCTCACCCGTACGGCCCTGTCGGAGCACCGCCCGGCAGGGCCGTACGGGTGCGCGGCGGCCGTGCCGATTCGTCCGCTGTGCGATGTACTGGCCCGGGTGTCCCGAGGAGGTCCGAACCGTGCAGCCCCAGCCCGAACCGCAGTCGCAGCCGCAGGCCGAACCGCAGCCCCAGCCCGAACCGCAGGCCGTGCTCTCCCCGCTGACCGGCGCGGCCGTCTTCCTGGTGCTCACCGTCGAACCCGGCGGCGAGGACACCGTCCGCGCCCTGCTGCCCGATCTCGCCGGGCTGCGCCGCTCGGTCGGCTTCCGGGCCCCCGAGGGTGGCCTCACCTGTGTCACCGGCATCGGCTCCGCTCTCTGGGACCGCCTCTTCGACGGCCCCCGGCCGGCCGCACTGCACCCCTTCCGGGAGGTGGCCGGCGCCCGGCACCTGGCCCCGGCCACCCCCGGTGACCTGCTGCTGCACCTGCGGGCCGAGCGGATGGACCTCTGCTTCGAGCTGGCCGGGCAGCTCACCGACCGCCTCGCGGGCGCGGCCACCGTGGTGGACTACGTCCAGGGCTTCCGCTACTTCGACGACCGGGACCTGCTCGGCTTCGTGGACGGCACCGAGAACCCCGAGGGCCGGGCCGCCGTCAGCGCCGCACTGGTCGGCTCGGAGGACCCGGACTTCCTCGGCGCCAGCTACGTCGTCGTCCAGAAGTACCTGCACGACCTGGACAAGTGGAACGCGCTGGTCGTCGAGGAGCAGGAGGCGGCGGTCGGCCGCACCAAACTCACCGACATCGAGCTGGCCGACGAGGTCAAACCCGCCGACTCGCACGTGGCGCTCACCGTGATCACCGGCCCGGACGGCGAGGAGCGGAAGATCGTCCGCTTCAACATGCCCTTCGGCTCCTTCGAACGGGGCGGCACCTTCGGCACCTACTTCATCGGCTACGCCCGCGACCCCGGGGTGACCGAGGAGATGCTGCGCAACATGTTCGTCGGCAACCCGCCCGGCACCACCGACCGGCTGCTCGACTTCTCCACCGCCGTCACCGGCTCGCTGTTCTTCGTCCCGACCGCCGACTTCCTCGACTCCCCGCCGCCGGCCCCGGACACCGCAGCGCCCGCCCGGTCCGCCCGGTCCGCCCCGTCGGCCCCGGGCGACGGCTCGCTGGGCATCGGCAGCCTCAAGCAGACCTCCCGAACAGGACCCCGCCCATGAACAACCTCCACCGGGACCTCGCCCCCGTCTCCGCCGCCGCGTGGGAGGAGATCGAGGAGGAGGCCCGCCAGACCTTCAAGCTGCACATCGCCGGCCGCCGGGTCGTCGACCTGAACGGCCCCGGGGGCACCACCCTCGCGGCCGTCGGCACCGGCCACCTGACCGGCATCGAACCGCCGGCGGACGGCGTCCGGGCACACGCCCGCGCCGCCCAGCCGGTGGTCGAGCTGCGGGTGCCCTTCACCGTCCGCCGCGAGGCCGTGGACGACGTCGAGCGGGGCTCCCGCGACTCCGACTGGCAGCCCGTCAAGGACGCCGCCCGCACCCTCGCCCTAGCCGAGGACCGGGCGGTCTTCGAGGGCTACCGCGCCGCCGCCATCGACGGCATCCGGGCCGCCTCCGGCAACCCGCCGGTCCCGCTCCCCGAGGACGTCCGCGAGTACCCCGAGGCGGTCAGCCGGGCCCTCACCGCGCTGCGCCTGGCCGGCGTCGGCGGCCCGTACTCCCTGCTGCTCGGCGCGGCCGCCTTCACCGCCGTCAACGAGACCAGCGACCACGGCTACCCCGTCCACAACCACCTGGCCCGCCTCCTCGACGGCGACATCATCTGGGCCCCCGCCCTGGAAGGCGCCTTCCTCCTCTCGACCCGGGGCGGCGACTTCGAGCTCTTCCTCGGCCAGGACGTCTCCGTCGGCTACCTCTCGCACGACGCCGAGACGATCCGGCTCTACCTCCAGGAATCCCTCACCTTCCGCGTCTACACGGGCGAGGCCGCCGTCGCCCTGGGCGGGACCCCGCCGGAGCAGTCCCCCCGGGCCCCAGGGCACCGGGAAGGGTACTGAGTTCCTTTACGAGGGGTACTGAGTGCCGTATTCTCTCCGTGGAGCCTCTGACGCCAGTCGAAGAGAGCCGACACGGTATGCCGGTCCAGGTGGCGCTTGCGACGCGCGGGTCGCGGCCGGGCCGGACTTGGCACTCAGTACCCTCGGCATGACCCGAGGCCATGGATCCGTGCATCCGAGCACCCGTGACAGGAGAACCGCTGATGAGCTTGAGGATCGTCGTCTGTGTGAAGTACGTGCCGGATGCGACGGGTGACCGTCGTTTTGCGGACGACCACACCACCGACCGGGATGGCGTGGACGGCCTCCTGTCGGAGCTGGACGAGTACGGCGTGGAGCAGGCGCTGCGGATCGCGGAGGCGAACGAGGGTGCCGAGGTGACGGTGCTGACGGTCGGTCCGGACGATGCGAAGGACGCGCTGCGCAAGGCGCTGTCGATGGGTGCGGACAAGGCCGTGCACGTGAACGACGACGACATCCACGGTTCGGATGTGATCGGGACGTCGGCGGTTCTGGCGAAGGCGTTGGAGAAGACCGGGTTCGACCTGGTGATCGGTGGTATGGCGTCGACGGACGGCACGATGGGTGTGCTGCCGGCGCTGCTGGCGGAGCGTCTGGGTGTGCCGCAGGTGACGCTGCTGTCGGAGGTGTCGGTCGAGGGCGGTGTGGTGAAGGGCCGTCGTGACGGTGACGCGGCGACGGAGCTGGTGGAGGCGGCGCTGCCGGCGGTGGTGTCGGTGACGGACCAGTCGGGTGAGGCCCGGTACCCGTCGTTCAAGGGGATCATGGCGGCGAAGAAGAAGCCGGTCGAGTCGCTGGACCTGGACGATCTGGGGATCGAGGCGGACGAGGTCGGTCTGGCGGGTTCGTGGACGGCGGTGGAGTCGGTGGCGGCGCGTCCGGCGCGTACTGCGGGCACGGTCGTCAAGGACGAGGGCGAGGGCGGCAAGGCGCTCGCCGGCTTCCTCGCGGAAGCGAAGTTCATCTAATCGGGCAGCCTCGCCGACCAGAAGTTCATCTGAGTCGGCCCCGCTTTTCCGACCCCTCGAACCTGCGAACACGGAGACATTGAGCAATGGCTGAGATTCTCGTCCTGGTGGACCACGCCGACGGTGTGGTCCGCAAGCCGGCCCTGGAGCTGCTGACCCTGGCCCGCCGTATCGGCGAGCCGTCCGCGGTGGTGCTCGGCGCCGGTGCCGCGGCCGCCGACATCGCCGCCAAGGCCGGCGAGTTCGGCGCGGTGAAGGTGTACGTCGCCGACGGTGCCGAGTTCGCCGACCAGCTGGTCGTCCCCAAGGTGGACGCCCTGGCCCAGATCGCCAAGGCCAACGACGTGGCGGCCGTGCTGGTCACCTCGTCCGGCGAGGGCAAGGAGGTCGCCGCCCGCGTGGCGCTGCGCCTGGGTTCGGGCATCATCACCGACGCGGTGGACCTGGAGGCCGGTGACGGTGGTCCGGTGGCGACGCAGTCGGTGTTCGCGGCGTCGTTCCAGGTGAAGTCGAAGGTCACCAAGGGTGCGCCGGTCATCACCGTCAAGCCGAATGCGGTGGCTCCGGAGGCCGTTGCGGCGGCGGGTGCGGTGGAGAACGTGTCGGTGGCGTTCACCGGCAATGCGGCCACGGTGACCTCGCGCACGCCGCGGGTGTCGACGGGCCGTCCGGAGCTGACCGAGGCCGCGATCGTGGTCTCCGGTGGCCGTGGTGTCGGTGCCGCCGAGGGCTTCGGCGTGGTCGAGGAGCTCGCGGACGCGCTGGGCGCGGCCGTCGGTGCCTCGCGTGCCGCGGTGGACGCGGGCTGGTACCCGCACAGCAGCCAGGTCGGCCAGACCGGCAAGCAGGTCTCCCCGCAGCTGTACGTGGCCAACGGCATCTCGGGCGCCATCCAGCACCGGGCCGGCATGCAGACCTCGAAGACCATCGTGGCCGTCAACAAGGACCCCGAGGCCCCGATCTTCGAGCTGGTCGACTACGGCGTGGTCGGCGACCTCTTCCAGGTCCTGCCGCAGCTCACCGCCGAGGTGAAGGCCCGCAAGGCCTGATCCCGCGGTAGCCCGAGCACCACGGGCGACACGTGCAACACGAGAAACACGAGTAACACAAGGAGGGCGTGGCACCGGGTACCCGGTGCCACGCCCTCCGGCGTTCGTCCTCGCGGCCGGACCGCTCCGCTCACTCTGCGAAAGCCGCGAGGTGCTGGGTGAAACCGCCCTGGGAGGGCGGCAGCGGGCGCAGCTCGGGTTCCGGCAGCGGCGGCGGCTCCTCCATCGGGAGCAGCCGCAGCTCGGGCTGCTCGGAGTCGGGGGAGGAGAGCAGCCGCACCCGGGTGCCGACCGGCACGGTGCTGCGCATCCCGTCCACGATGCACCAGACGTCGAAGCCCTCCGCCATCCGGATCAGGGACTTCTGACGGACCAGCGGCGTCCGGGCCTGCTCGACCGCGCAGCGTCGGACCACGCCGGTGCCCTCGCTGGGCTCCAGCCTCAGGTCGGTGGAGCCGCAGGTGGGGCAGAGCAGCCGCTGGAAGGTCGGGTTGTTGCACCACGTACAGCGCTGGAAGTACAGCGTGGTGCTCCGGGTGTCGGCATCGATGGCTGGGTGGACCACGCTGTCATCTCCCTGGGCTCGGACCGGTTCGTTCGACAGTTCGGCAGAAGTTCGGCAGAAGTTCGGCACGAAAAGGATAGGGAACTCAGTACCGCCAAGGGAAGGCACTGAGTTCCCTTTTTGCTGCGCCCATGCATAATGAAGGGTACTGAGTACCGTCGTGAAACAGGAGTGGCGATCATGAGCCAGGAGTTCGATCTCTTCCGTATCTCCGAGGAGCACGAGATGCTTCGTGAGGCGGTGCGTTCGCTGGCCGAGGCGAAGATCGCTCCGTTCGCGGCGGAGGTGGACGAGCAGGGTCGGTTCCCGCAGGAGGCGTTGGACGCGTTGCGGGGCAATGACCTGCATGCGGTGCACGTGCCGGAGGAGTACGGCGGTGCGGGGGCGGATGCGCTGGCGACGGTGATCGTGATCGAGGAGGTCGCGCGGGTGTGCGGTTCGTCCTCGTTGATCCCGGCGGTGAACAAGCTGGGGTCGCTGCCGGTGCAGTTGTCGGGCTCGGAGGAGCTGAAGGCGAAGTACCTGGGGGCGCTGGCCCGGGGTGAGGGGATGTTCTCGTACTGCCTGTCGGAGCCGGAGGCGGGTTCGGACGCGGCGGGGATGAAGACCCGGGCGGTGCGGGACGGTGACTTCTGGGTGCTGAACGGGGTGAAGCGCTGGATCACCAATGCCGGGGTGTCGGAGTTCTACACGGTGATGGCGGTGACGGATCCGTCGGCGCGGTCGAAGGGGATCTCGGCGTTCGTGGTGGAGAAGGGCGACGAGGGGGTGTCGTTCGGTGCGCCGGAGAAGAAGCTGGGGATCAAGGGTTCGCCGACGCGTGAGGTGTACTTCGACAACGTGCGGATTCCGGCGGACCGGATGATCGGTGCGGAGGGTACGGGTTTCGCGACGGCGATGCGGACGCTGGACCACACCCGGGTGACCATCGCCGCGCAGGCGGTGGGGATCGCGCAGGGTGCGCTGGACTACGCCAAGGGTTATGTGAAGGAGCGCAGGCAGTTCGGGAAGGCGATCGCCGAGTTCCAGGGCGTCCAGTTCATGCTGGCGGACATGGCGATGAAGCTGGAGGCGGCGCGTCAGATGACGTACGTGGCGGCGGCGAAGTCGCAGCGCGGGGATGCGGATCTGACGTTCTTCGGTGCGGCGGCGAAGTGTTTCGCGTCGGACGTGGCGATGGAGGTCACCACGGACGCGGTGCAGCTGCTGGGTGGTTACGGGTACACGCGGGACTACCCGGTGGAGCGGATGATGCGGGACGCGAAGATCACGCAGATCTACGAGGGCACCAACCAGGTCCAGCGCATCGTCATGGCCCGCAACCTGCCGTAACCCCGCAGGACACCGCCGACGGTCGGCCGTACCCCGGTCCGACCTGCGCCGACGGCCGGACCGGAGTGGTCCGGCCGTCGGCGCCGGCGCGGTGCACCGAGGTAGGTTGCGGAGATGAGCGAGAAGGAAGAGCAGGACCTGCCCATGAACGACGGTCCCCCCAAGCCCGCCATGCGCGAGGCGCTGGTGGCCGCGGCCTTCGAGCTCTTCCTGGAGCGCGGCTTCGAGCAGACCACCGTCGACGACATCGTCTCGCTGGCCGGCGTCGGCCGGCGCTCCTTCTTCCGCTACTTCCCGGCCAAGGAGGACGTGGTCTTCCCCGACCACGAACGCAGCCTGGCCGAGATGACGGAGTTCCTGGAGTCCGGCACCGGCGAGGAGGACCCGGTCCGGCACGCCTGCGACGCCGCCCGCCTGGTCCTGCGGATGTACGCCGAGCAGCCCTCCTTCTCCGTCCAGCGCTACCGGCTGACCCGCAAGGTGCCGGGACTGCGGGCGTACGAGCTGTCGGTGGTCTGGCGCTACGAGCACACCCTCGCCGCCTACCTGCGCGGCCGCTTCGCCGACCGCCCGGACGGCCCGCTGCGCGCGGACGTGATCGCCGCGGCCGTTGTCGCCGCGCACAACCACGCCCTGCGCACCTGGCTGCGCTCGGGCGGGGAGAGCGACTGGGTGGCCGAGGTGGACGCGGCGATGGGCTTCGTCACCGGCACCTGGAGCGACCGCCCGTCCGAGACCGCCGCCGAGGGGGAGTCCGACGAGGTGGTGGTCCTGGTCGCCAGCCGCCGGGCGCCGCTGTGGCGGATGGTCCAGGGCATCGAGAGCGCCCTGGGCGCGGACACCCGCCAGGCCTGACACGCCGCTCTGACGTCCGCCGCCGTCCCCGGCCCGGCTGCCAACGTCCGGTGTCGCCTCGAACCCGCACGGGGACGGCAGGTGAACATCCGTCGATTCCCGGGCAGTCGGCCCGCCGCATGCCGCATAACGGAGGAGTCTCCCGACCCGCCGACTCCGAGGACCCCACCCATGTCGATCCGCGACTACGGCGTGCTCGCCGCCACCGCCGTCGACCGGCGCCGCGAGGGCGCCACCGACACCCCGCACTACCAGATCCACCTGCGCGACGCGCACGGCACCGACTACCGCGCGGCCGTCAACGTCCTCTCCCAGCAGGCCCCTTCGGACCTGCGCCACCTCGCCGACGAGGACTTCCGGCACCCCGTCACCGGCCTCCTCCCGCCCGCCGGCAGCGGCTGGAACCCGCTGCCGTCCCGCCCCGGCACGGCGAGCCTCGACTTCGTCCGCGGCCGGCTCTTCGACCCCGCCGCGATGCACGTCCTGCCGCCCGACGCCCCGGGCCCGGACAACGACCTCGCCGACCTGCTCGACCGCCACGTCCAGCGGGCGATCGCCGACCCGGCCGCCGTCCTCTACGTCTTCGGCCAGCGCTTCGGCCCCGAACCCGGCGTCCCCGACAAGGTGTTCGGCTTCCTCCCCGGCAACGGCGTCCACGACATCCACATGAACCAGGGCAACAGCGGCCGCTTCACCGCCGACGACGGCGTCTACCAGGACGGCGCCGTCCTGATCCACCTCCCCGCCGAGAACCGCTGGACCGCCCTCTTCCTCGCCTTCCAGTCCCAGTCCTGGCACACCGACGACCGCACCGGCCACGCCCTCCCCGCCCGCACCCCCGTCCCGCGCCCCACCCGCCCCCACCAGCCCACCACCCCAGGGCACCGCTGACGGCCGGGGCCCCGAACGGAACCCGGCAGAAACCCGGCCGGGTTCCCGCCCCGCCCCATCCCTGCTCCGAAAACGCGAAATGCGGGCCAGGATTTCTCCTGACCCGCATCACTCTGTGTCCGAGGGGGGACTTGAACCCCCACGCCCGATAAAGGGCACTAGCACCTCAAGCTAGCGCGTCTGCCATTCCGCCACCCGGACCGGGTGTCGTCCTCGCGGCTTCCGATTTCTCGTCCGTCGCGCTGACAGATGTAACTGTAGCAAAGATCGGCTTGGGCTCCCAAAACGGCTCCGGACGGGGGAGCGGGGCCGGTGGCGCGGGCAAGGGGTGCTCTGTGGCGGGGGCGTGACCAGGGGGTTTCGAGAGCGTGCGGGGGGTGGATCCGGCTGGGGGGCTGGGGGAGGATGGGCGGACGTGCTCGTACGGCCCGGGTGCAGGTCCCGGGGGTGGCGCGCTGGTGCGTCGGTGCGGGCCAGAGACGAGGAGTGACCGTGAGCGAGCGGAGCGAGTCGGCGGCGCCGAAGGTGACGGCTGAGTCGGAGGTCGCCGGGATCTGTCGCGATCTGATCCGGATCGACACCAGCAACTACGGTGACGGCTCCGGCCCGGGCGAGCGCAAGGCGGCCGAGTACGTGGCCGAGCAGCTCGCCGAGTTCGGGCTCGAACCGAAGATCTTCGAGTCGGCCAAGGGACGGGCCTCCACGGTGGTGCGGATCGAGGGCGAGGACCGTTCCCGCCCGGGCCTGCTGATCCACGGCCACACCGACGTGGTGCCGGCCAACGCCGCGGACTGGACCTACGACCCGTTCGCCGGCGAGATCGCCGACGGTTGCGTCTGGGGGCGCGGCGCGGTCGACATGAAGGACATGGACGCGATGACGCTGGCCGTCATCCGCGACCGGCTGCGCACCGGGCGCAAGCCCCCGCGCGACATCGTGCTGGCCTTCCTCGCCGACGAGGAGGCGGGCGGCACGTACGGCGCGCGCTTCCTGGTGGACAAGCACCCGGGGCTGTTCGAGGGCGTGACCGAGGCGATCGGCGAGGTCGGCGGCTTCTCCTTCACGGTCAACGACCAGGTCCGCCTCTACCTGGTGGAGACGGCCGAGAAGGGCATGCACTGGATGCGCCTGACGGTCGAGGGCCGGGCCGGGCACGGCTCGATGGAGAACGACGACAACGCGATCACCGAGCTGTGCGAGGCGGTCGCCCGGCTCGGCCGGCACCAGTTCCCGCTGCGGATCACCAAGACCGTCCGGGCCTTCCTGGACGAGCTCTCGGACGCGCTCGGGGTCGAGCTCGACCCGGAGAACATGGACGAGACGCTGCGCGTCCTCGGCGGCATCGCCAAGATGATCGGCACCACGCTGCGCAACACCGCCCAGCCGACGATGCTCGGCGCCGGGTACAAGGTGAACGTGATCCCCGGTCAGGCCACCGCCCACGTGGACGGGCGCTTCCTGCCCGGCTACGAGGAGGAGTTCCTGGCCGAGCTGGACAGCGTGCTCGGCCCGCGCGTGAAGCGCGAGAGCCTGCACTCCGACAAGGCGATCGAGACCGGCTTCGACGGGGCGCTGGTCGAGGCGATGCAGACCGCGCTGCGGGCCGAGGACCCGATCGCCCGCGCGGTGCCGTACTGCCTGTCGGGCGGGACGGACGCCAAGTCGTTCCAGGACCTGGGGATCCGCTGCTTCGGCTTCGCACCGCTGCAGCTGCCGCCGGAGCTGGACTTCGCCGGGATGTTCCACGGCGTGGACGAGCGGGTGCCGGTGGACGGCCTGAAGTTCGGCGTCCGGGTCCTGGACCGCTTCATCGACGCCTGCTGATCGCCCCCTGGCTGTCCGCCGATCGACCGCCGGTCGGTCACCGGTGGCTGATCAGGCGACTGGGTCGGCCCGTTCCCGGAGTTCCGGGGGCGGGCCGACCGCATTGTCCGAGCTGATGATTGTGGGACGGGTGGGAGGAGATCGACAGAAACGATTCTGCCCGGAATTCCGCGCCGACCATCTGTGCGAGACCTCACCGTTGCGGGTGAATGGGAAATTCGTTCCGTACCCCGTTTGCCGCAGCGTCGTTCATCCCTGTGCACCCCGCCGAACGGGTTGCGTTGTCCATACAGGAGGAATGATGAAGGTCAAGAAGATCGCCGCTGTCGCCGCCGCCACCGGTGGCCTGGTGCTCGCCGCCGCCGGTGTCGCATCCGCTCACGGCGGTGCCGCCGCTCAGGGTGCGGCCGTCGGCTCCCCGGGCGTCGCCTCGGGCAACCTGGTCCAGGTTCCGGTGCACATCCCGGTCAACGCCTGCGGCAACACCGTCAGCGTGATCGGCGTGCTGAACCCGGCGTTCGGCAACCACTGCGCCAACTTCTGAGTCGACCTCCGGGCCGCTGAGGCCTGTTGAGCGGACTCGACCCCGGCCCCCGGGCGGCGGACGCGCCGTACCGGGGGCCTTCGCGTCCCTGGATACCCGACGGCGACACGATCGCTCGATCGGGTGAAGCTGCTTCGTTCGGCCCAACCTCCCCGTCGGCCCGTCGTTAACTCCTGTGCAGCCAAAGACCCTGCGTGATTTACGGATATTCGGAAATTCCGACTTTCATAAGGTTCATGCCAAGGTCGAAACCTCGTCTCGAACGTCAGGGGAAAACATGAGGAATGTGGCCAAGAAGGGCATCCTCACGGCCGTGGCCACCGGCAGTGTGCTGGCCTCGACCGCCGGCTACGCCTACGCGGGCGCCGAGGCACAGGGCGGTGCCGCGGGTTCGCCGGGCGTCGCCTCGGGCAACTCGGTGCAGGTCCCGGTGGAGGTGCCGATCAACGCCTGCGGCAACACGGTCGACGTGATCGGCGTGCTCAACCCGGCCTACGGCAACCACTGCGCCAACGTCAGCGGCGGGCGCCACGCGGCGCCCCCGTCCGGGCAGGCCGGCCAGGGCGGCCACCCGGGCAGCGGAGCCACCGAGGGTTCCGGCACCGGCGGGAGCCGGGGCACCACGGCCTCGGGCTCCTCCGCCTCCGGCACCGCCGCGGGCTCGCCCGGCGTGGCCTCCGGCAACAGCGTCCAGGCCCCGGTGCACGTCCCGGTCAACGCCTGCGGCAACTCCGTCAACGTGGTCGGCGTCGGCAACCCGGCCTTCGGCAACGACTGCGGCAACGTGGCGCAGCCCGCGCCTCCCGCGCACACGCCCGCCCCCAAGCCGGGCGACGACTGCCACGAGGGCGACCACCCGACCCCGCCGCAGACCGGCGGCGAGACGACGCCGAGCACCCCGGGCATCCCGCGCACCGGCGGCCCGGAGACCGGGGCCCCGGCCACGCCGGTCGTCCACGGCACGACCCCGGGCACCCAGGCCGTCCCGGCCGCCGCCCCGGTTGCTGCCCCGGCCGCCACCCCCACCGCCGACAGCCAGCTGGCCTCCACCGGCGCCGGCGGCGTCGAGCTGCTCGGCGCGGCCGGCCTCGCCCTGTTGCTCGGCGGCGGCGTGCTCTACCGCCGGGCTCGCGCCGGAGCCCGCTGAGATAGCAGCCCCGCGGGGCCGACCGCGGAAACGACGCACCCGCGGCCGCCGGATGACCAGGCGGCCGCGGGTGCGTGGAAGTCGTGCGCGAGGTCCCGCCACGGGCGGAGCGCCCCGCCCGTCACCAGTTCCGGACCTGGCGGATGATCCTCCGCTTCAGCCGGACCGTCCGGCTGCCGTCGGGGAACAGCCGCAGCCGGTCGAGCTCCCAGTGGCCGTACTCGGCGTGCTCGGTGAGCAGTTGGCGCGCCGCGTTGCGCGTGGTGCCGCGCGGCATGCGCAGCGACTGGTACTCGTACTCCGGCTGCCGGACCGGCTTCCGTGGGGTCAAAACGCTCCTCCTGAGGATCACCTTCAGGCAAGCCTACGGCCTGCCCCGGACAGTCGGCCCGGGGATTTCCGGCCGTCCTCCCGTGCGGGAACGGCAGCCAGGGAGATCATGATCCGGGCAGTCGGCTGACAGTGCATCAGTTCTGTTGCGGCCGTGGAGGGGATACCCCGATCCCGGCGCGCGAAGCGGTGCCCGGACGGCCTCGCCGGGTCCGCCGTGCGCCCTCCGCGCCCGTCTCGCGCCCGTACCGCAGGGGGACGTACATGTGCAGATCGGACATCGGGGGGGAAGTTGCGGTGAAATCGCGGGTGTAGGTGACAACCGCTGTGCGTACCGACACCGCGGGGAGATAGCGTCTGCACCATGTCTGATGCCGCGCAGCCCACCATTGCCGAGGTACGCGCCGCCGCTGAGGCGGTCAAGGCCGCCATCGACCGTCATCTGGAAGCGGTGTCAAGCCCCAACGCAGCCGATGATCCCGCCGTGTCCGCCGCCTACGAGCAGCTCGCGACGGCGGCCATCGCCTACGACCAGCTCCTGTACGAGGCCTACGACGAGGTCACGCCCTTCGAGATCCCCGGGGACGAGGGCCCCGGCGGGTACCACGGTCCCGAACAGCCCGAGGCGATCAGCGTGTTGATCCGCCGCGACTACCACGTCGTCGACCCCAAGCGGCTGCGCGCCCAGGCCGAGCGGCTGGACGAGTCGCTGACCCCGGGCGGTGCCGGCGCGGGCGAGGTGAACGCCGCGATCGGTGTGCTGTTCGGCGAGTACGAGCCGGACGAGATCGCCGCCCGCAGCGAGGAGTTCGGGCTGGAGGAGGGCGACTCGACGCTCTGGGTCGCGGCGGCCGAGCCGACCGAGCCGGGGGAATGGCTGCCGGAGCCCTTCGAGCACGCCGACCCGCAGCTGCTGATCTGCCGGTTCGACGTCAGCGAGGTCTACGACGACGAGGACGGCGACGACTGACCGGCTGACGCCTGACGGACGCGACGACGGGCGGACGTGATGACGGCCGGGCCCCGGAGCATGGGGCCCGCCCGTCATCACGTTCGTCGGGGGTGCGCTCAGTACGCCGGGGCGGCGTTCTCGGCGAGGATCGCCCGCAGCCGGGTGGTACGCGGCTGCGCCGGGCGCTCGGCGACGGCCTGGACGAGCGCCGGGCCCGCCGCGTGCACCACGGACAGGTGCCGCTCGCCCCGCCCGAAGGCGGTGTAGACCCACTGCCGGGTGAGCGCCGGGGCGGCGTCCTCCGGGACCACGACCACCGCGCCCGGCCAGCGGCGGCCGAGTGCCTGGTGGACCGTCAGCGCCCAGCCGTGCCGCAGCCGGGCGGCCTCGGCGGGCGGGACGGTCCGGCGGGTGCCGTCCGCGTACTCCAGGTGCAGACCGTCGGCGTCGCCGTCCAGCACCCGGGCCGGGCGGGTGATGCCGGGCGCGGGGGAGTCGACCACCCGGTCGCCCGGGTCGAACCCGCCGAACCGGCCCGGGCCGGGGTTGAGCCGGGCCTTGGCGGCGGTGTTCAGGGCCCGGGTACCGGCCGCGCCGCCGTGGCCCGGGGTGAGCAGCACCACCTGCTCGGCGGGGATGCCCAGGGCGCGCGGGATGGAGTCGGTGAGCAGCTGGATCGCCCGGTGGACGGCCTCGCCGGCGTCCTTGGCGGTCAGGATGACCACCTCCTTGTCCGGTGCGTCGACCGGCTGGAGCTCACCGATGCCGACGCCGGAGACCAGCTCGCCGATCGGGCCGAAGTCCGGGGTGCGGGAGGCGACCGCCGGGCAGGCCTTGGCGGCCAGCAGGTCGGCGAAGAAGCGGCCGGGGCCGGCCGACCAGAGCTGGCCCGGGTCGCCGCTGAGCACCAGCCGGGTGCCGTCGGCGAGCGACTCCACGACGGTCGCGGCCAGTTCGACGTCCAGCAGCGGGGCGTCCAGGACGATCAGCAGATCCAGGGCGAGCATGCCGTCCGGCCCGCGGCCCGGGCCGGCGGTGCCGGCCAGCAGCTCGGCGAGGGTGACCACGGGGGCTCCGGCATCGGCCCCGGCTCCGGCGAGTGCGGCGAAGGAGGCCCGGCCCTGGTCGGTCCAGGTGGCGGCCCAGACCCGCAGGCCGAGGCCCCGGGCGGCGGTGAGCAGCGCGGCCGGCTCGGCGCGGGCCGCCTCGCCGCCGGTGTGCAGGACGAGGGCGTTGTCGGCCACCGCCTGGATGAGGGCCGTCGCGGAAGAGGACGGCGCGGCCTCGGCGGCGGCCGCCCACGCGGCCGGGCCGGGGGCGGCGACGGGCTCAGGCTCGGCGCCCTCCGCCTCGCCGTCCGCTGCGTCCGCCGTCTCCCCGCCCGCCGACTCGACGTCCGATTCGACGTCCGAGTTCACGTCCGAATCGAGAGCGGACTCGGCGGCGGAGGAGTCGCCGTCCTCCTCGACGTCCTCGCCCGGCACGAAGGTCGCCATCAGCTGGAGCAGCCCCTCGGCGAGGGTGGTCTCCGCCATCGCCAGCCGCTCCAGCGCGAGCAGCGTCCGGGTCGGCGGCTCGTCGTCCTCGCCGCCCGCCGCCTGGGCCTCGGCGCCGGTCAGCTCCTCCTGGGCGGGCAGCACCCGGCCGTCCTCGACGGCGGCCTGGACGGCGGCGACCGGGTCCGGCATCCGGAGCCGGTCGAGCCCGGAGGTCACCTCGGCGAGCTCCAGGGCCGAGTGCCCGCGCAGCGCCGCCTGCTCCAGCAGCCAGACCACCAGCGCCTGCGCGCGGCGCGGGTCCGCAGGCTCGGCCTCCGGGCCGAGCAGCTCGCGGGCGAAGCGGTCGGCGTGCTCGGGCCGGACGCCGGGCAGGCCCAGCACCGCCCACGGGTCCTCGCGCAGCCGCTCGGCCGCGTCGTCGCCGAACTCGGCCACGGCGGCGGCCGCCAGCTCGGCGGGGGCGCCGCCCGCGGCCAGCACAGCGCTGGTCCGCTGGAGCGCGTCGCCGCGCGGCCCGTCCGCCATCACGGCCGCCGGAGCCGCCGGAGCCGCCGGAACGGCCGGGGTGGCGGCCACCGAAGCCTCCGCCTCCGCCCTCGCCTCCGACGCCGGTTCGGCCGGGCGCCTCGGAGCCAAGCCCGCCGAAGCCCCCGGCCCCGACCCCTGCGGCGCGATGCTGCGGATCCGCGCCGCCAGCTCCGCGATCGCCGCGGCCTTGTCGGCCGCAGTCCCCTGAGTCGCCGCGGTCCCCGGAGTCGCCGGAGCCGCCGAGGTCTCCTCCGGAGCGCCGTTCCCCGTGTCACTCATCGTCGTCCGCTCCAAAGGTCACTCCACTGCGCGTTCTGCTCGACGACCCGGCCGACTGGTCACAGCTCGGTCCACCCCTGGTCCGGGTAGCGGTGCACCGGGGACGACACGTCGTCCAGCGCACTGCGGATCTCACCCGGAAGCGTAAGTGCCTCCACCGACAGCGCCGCCTGCAGCTGGGTCGCCGTCCGTGCCCCGACCAGCGCGCTGGCCACCCCGGGGCGGTCCCGGACCCAGGCCAGCGCGACCGCCAGCGGGCTGCTGGCGAGCCCGTCGGCGGCGGTGGCGAGGGCGTCCACGATCCGCCGCGAGCGCTCCCCGAGGTACGGCTGGACGAACCCGGTGAGGTACGGCGAGGCGCCGCGCGAGTCCTGCGGGACGCCGTGCCGGTACTTGCCGGTGAGCACCCCGCGCCCGAGCGGCGAGCCGGCCAGCACCCCGATCCCGTCGTCCAGCGCGGCGGGCAGCGCCTCGCGCTCGATTCCGCGCTGCAGCAGCGAGTACTCCAGCTGCGCCCCGGCGAGCGGCACCCGCCCGTGGTGGGCGCGCTGCCAGGTGGCGGCCTTGGCGAGCTGCCAGCCGCTGAAGTCGCAGACGCCGACGTAGCGGGCGCGCCCGGTGGAGACGGCGATGTCGAGGGCGCTGAGCGTCTCCTCGACCGGGGTGGTCGGGTCGAAGGAGTGCACCTGCCAGAGGTCGACGTAGTCGGTGCCGAGGCGGCGCAGCGAGTCGTCCAGGGCGGCGAGCAGGTGGCCGCGCGAGCCGTCGAAGCGGCGCGCGGAGTCGGGGACGCTACCGGCCTTGGTGGCGATGACGAGGTCGGAGCGGGGGATCAGGTTGTCGGTGAGCCGGGAGATCAGGTACTCGGCGCCGCCGTCGGCGTACACGTCGGCGGTGTCGATCAGGTTGCCGCCGGCGTCGACGAACTCCTTGAGCTGCTCGCCGGCCTCGTGCTCGTCGGTGTCGCGGCCCCAGGTCATGGTGCCGAGGCCGAGTCGGGAGACCTGCAGACCGGTACGGCCCAGGTGACGCTTTTCCATCGGACGGGCCCTCCACTGGCCGGTGGCCCCGGGCGCCCCGGTGGCCCTGTGAAAGCGCAGGTGAGGAGAGTGCTCTCCCACGTCGGCTGAGCGTAGCGGCCGGTGTGCGGGCAGGTGTGCAGACCCGCAGAACGATCACCGCCGGAGGAGGTGGTGCGGGTGTGACCCACCCCACCACTACCCGTCAGTAGCATGTCCGGCGCGGGCGCGGTTACCCTCGCCACAACCCAACCCACTGGAAGGTGCGGCAGATGCGACTCGGTATCAACCTCGGCTACTGGGGACTCGGCATGGACGCCGACAACATCGCCGTGGCCCAGGAGGCGGACCGGCTCGGGTACGCGGTCTGCTGGGCGGCGGAGGCGTACGGCTCGGACGCCGCGACGGTGCTGAGCTACGTCGCCGCGAAGACCGAGCGGATCGACGTCGGTTCGGCCATCTTCCAGATCCCGGCCCGTACCCCGGCGATGACCGCGATGACCGCGGCGACCCTGGACACCCTCTCCGGCGGCCGCTTCCGCCTGGGCCTCGGCGTCTCCGGCCCGCAGGTCTCCGAGGGCTGGTACGGCGTGAAGTTCGACAAGCCGCTGGCCCGCACCCGCGAGTACGTGGAGATCATCCGCAAGGCGATGTCCCGCGAGCGCCTGGTCCACGAGGGCGCGCACTGGACCCTGCCGCTGCCCGGCGGCCCGGGCAAGCCGATCAAGCTCACCGTGCACCCGGTCCGCGAGCACATCCCGCTGTACATCGCCGCGATCGGCCCGAAGAACCTGGAGCTCACCGGCGAGATCGCCGACGGCTGGCTCGGCATCTTCTTCTCGCCCGAGCACTCCGCGCTCTCCCTCGACCCGCTGACCGCCGGCCGCGCCAAGGCCGGGAAGACGCTGGACGGCTTCGACCTCTGCCCGACCGTGAACCTGGCCGTCGGCGAGGACATCAAGGCCGCCGTCGACTCCCTGCGTTCCTACGCCGCGCTCTACATCGGCGGCATGGGCAGCAAGGAGAAGAACTTCTACAACCAGCTCACCCGGCGGATGGGCTTCGAGCAGGCCGCCGACGAGATCCAGGAGAAGTACCTGGCCAAGGACTACGCGGGCGCCGCGGCCGCCGTCCCGCACGACCTGGTCGACGCCACCTCGCTGATCGGCGACACCGCCCGGATCGCCGACCGGATGCAGGCATACGCCGACGCGGGCGTCACCACACTGACCGTGGCCCCGGCCGGGTTCACCCTGGACGAGCGGATCCAGGCGCTGCGCACCGGGGTCGCGGCCCTGGAGCGCGCCGGGCTGGCGTAAGCGCCTGAGCGTGTTCGAGTGGCGCTACAGCCAGTCGTGCCGCTTGAACACCCGGTGCAGCACCACGCAGACCACGGCCATCAGCACCAGTACCGCCGGGTACCCCCAGGGCTGGTGCAGCTCGGGCATGTCGTCGAAGTTCATCCCGTAGATCCCGGCGATCATCGTCGGCACGGCGGCCAGCGCCGCCCAGGCCGAGATCTTCCGCATGTCGTTGTTCTGCTGCACGCTGACCTGCGCCAGGTTGGCGTTGAGGATGTCGGACAGCAGCCGGTCCATGCCGTCCACCTGGTCGTTCACCCGGGCCAGGTGGTCGGCGACGTCCCGCAGGTAGGGCGCTGCCTCGGGGCGGACGAATCGGGCGCCGCGCTCCAGCGCCAGCATCGGCTCCAGCAGCGGGCCGGTGGCGCGGCGTACGGACATCACCTGGCGCTTGTAGCCGTAGATCCGCCCGGCGGTGTCGCGGCCGACCCGGCTGGGGGTGAAGATGTCCGCCTCCAGCTCGTCCAGGTCGCTCTGCAGTGCGGTGGCCACCTCCATGTAGCCGTCCACGACGGTGTCGGCGACCGAGTGCAGCACCGAGCTGGGCCCGAAGCGCAGCAGTTCGGGTTCCTGCTCCAGGCGGGCCCGCAGGCCGCCGAGCGGGGAGTCCGCGCCGTGCCGGACGGTCATCACGAAGTCGGGCCCGAGGAAGACCATCACCTCGCCGACGGTGACGACATGCGCGCCGGGGGCGTAGCCGAGGGTCTTCAGGGAGACGAACAGCGAGCCCTGGTAGGCCTCCACCTTGGGGCGCTGGTGGGCGCTGACGGCGTCCTCGACGGCCAGCGGGTGCAACGCGAACTCCTTGCCGACGTGGTCGAGTTCCTCGGCGGTGGGTTCGAAGAGGCCTATCCAGACGAAGCCGTCCGGACCGGCCGCGCGGGCGGCGGCGAGCGCACCGGCCAGGTCGGCGGGGGCCTCGATCCGGCGGCCGTCGGAGTAGGCGGCGCAGTGGACGATCATGCGGGCCATTGTCACCCGACCGCGGCCTCCGGGCACAGGACCGGTGCGGTGCGGGTCCACCGGCCGGTGCCGGCGGCCGGTGTCGTCGGCTCGGTGGCGAGGCGGCTCGGCGGGCAGGACGGCCGACCGAGACCGCCCCGGGCGCCCGGGCGGATAACCGGACGGTAACCCGCCTCCACGGCCGGGCCCGGAGGCCGTAGGCTGAGCCCCATGCCCACCCTGCTGCTCGTCCGTCACGGCCGCTCCACCGCGAACACCGCCGGAATCCTGGCCGGTTGGACCCCCGGCGTCGACCTCGACGACACCGGGCGCGGGCAGGCCGCCGCGCTGGCCGACCGGCTGGCCGGGATCCCGCTGGTGCAGGCCGTCAGCAGCCCGCTGGAGCGCTGTCGCCAGACGCTGGAGCCCCTGCTGGCCGCCCGGCCCGAGCTGGGCGCCCCGGCCGAGGACGAGCGGCTGGGGGAGTGCCACTACGGCGACTGGACCGGCCGTCCGCTGGCCGAGCTGGCCAAGGAGCCGATGTGGCGCACCGTGCAGGACCACGCCGCCGCCGCGGCCTTCCCCGGCGGGGAGTCGCTGCGCGAGCTGAGCCACCGCACGGTGAGCGCGGTGCGCGAGTGGAACGGGAAGATCGCCGCCGAGCACGGCGAGGACGCGGTCTGGATCGCCTGTTCGCACGGTGACGTGATCAAGGCGGTGGTGGCCGACGCGCTCGGCCTGCACCTGGACCACTTCCAGCGGATCAGCGTCGAGCCCGGCTCGGTCACCGCGATCCGGTACACCCCGCAGCGGCCCTTCGTGCTGAGAATGGGCGACACCGGCGACCTCTCCTCGCTCGCACCGCGGACCGGCGCGGCCCCGGTCACCCCGGCCGGCGACGCGGTGGTCGGCGGCACCGCCTGACCGCGGCCACCCGCGACGCGGGCCGGCAGCCCCGCCGGCGTCCCTCCCGCGCGTGACTGCCCGGGCGTCAGCGCCCGCACGTCACCACCCGAGACCCCGGGTGCCATCCCCCCGGCCGTCGGCTCGGCTCCCCGGCCGGAGCCCGGAGGTCGTAGGGTGACTAACGAGTCCCGAAACCCGCGATCCCCCACGGCGGATCCGCGCCGACCGACACGATCCGGAGCGAGAGCGTGCCCCGTCAGGTCTTCTTCTACGACCAGCCCGAACGGTTCGTGGCCGGCACCGTCGGCCAGCCCGGCGCCAGGGCGTTCTACCTGCAAGCCAGCGCCCGGGGCCGGATCACCAGCGTGCTGCTGGAGAAGACCCAGGTCGCGGCGCTCGCCGAGCGCATCGAAGAGGTGCTGGACGAGGCGCTGCGGCGCAGCGGCGGCGACACCGCCATCCCGGCCACCGCCCCCAAGGACCTGCTCGACACCGCGCCGCTCGACCTGCCGCTGGAGCAGGAGTTCCGGGTCGGCACGATGGCCCTGGCCTGGGACAGCGTGGACGGCTGCCTGGTGGTCGAGGCGCAGGCGCTGGTCGAGGACGAGGAGGACGAGGAGGGCGCCGAGACGGTCTTCACCGACGACGACACCGGCCCGGACATGCTGCGGGTGCGGCTGTCCGGTGCGATGGCCCGGGTGTTCGCCAAGCGCGCGCTGGACCTGGTCGCGGCCGGCCGCAAGCCCTGCCCGTTCTGCAACCTGCCGCTCGACCCGGAGGGCCACCTGTGCCCGCGCGCGAACGGCTACCGGCGCTGAACACCGAGACCCCGCCCCAGGCCGACCCGGCGTCGGCGGCCGCGCTGGCCGCCGACGTGCCCACCGCCCTCGCGCTGCTGCGCCAGGGCGAGCTGACCGTGCACGGCCGCCTCACCGACGCCTCCAACGCCGCGCTGTACTGCACGGTCGCGCACGGCTCGCTGAGCGCGCAGGCCGTCTACAAGCCGGTGGCCGGCGAGCGCCCGCTGTGGGACTTCCCGGACGGCACCCTGGCCGGCCGTGAGGTCGCCGCCTACGAGCTGTCCGCGGCGACGGGCTGGGCGCTGATCCCGCCGACCGTGCTGCGCGAGGGCCCGCACGGGCCCGGCATGGTGCAGCTGTGGGTCGAGCCGGACCCGCAGGCCGAGCCGCTGCTCGCGCTGCAGGACCCGCGCGGCCCGGAGGAGGGCTGGCTGCCGATCATCCGGGCCGAGGTCGAGGGCGGGCGCACCGCGCTGCTGGTGCACCACGACGACGGGCGGCTGCGCCGGCTCGCGGTGCTGGACGCGGTGCTCAACAACGCCGACCGCAAGGGCGGCCATCTGATCCCGGCCGCCGACGGGCGGGTGTACGGCATCGACCACGGCGTCACCTTCAACACCGAGGGCAAGCTGCGCACCCTGCTCTGGGGCTGGGCCGGCGACCCGCTGCCGGCCGAGGCGCTGGAGGTGCTGGCCCGGCTGGCCGAGCAGTTGGACGGCGAACTGGCCGAGCGCCTGGCCCCGCACCTGACGCAGGCCGAGCTGGCGGCCACCCGGGCCCGGGTGGCCGAGCTGCGCGACTCCGGCCGCCATCCGCTGCCCTCCGAGGACTGGCCGGCGATCCCCTGGCCGCCGGTGTAGCGGCCGCTTCGGGCCAAGGCAGGGTTCCCGTACGGGAGTTGGTGGTCTGGACCGGTCCCCGGAGGAGGTCGCACACTGCTCCGATGGACGCGCGACGGACCACCCCCACCCCCGCCCCCCGAACCACGCCGGACCTGCCGCTGCACCGTCTCCAGGTCCCGCTGCCCCACCTGCTCCCCTTCGCGATCGGCAGCTTCGACGCGATCGGCCCGCTCTCCCGGGCCGGCTTCCCCCACCGGCACTCGTTCTACGAGATGGTCCACGTCACCGGCGGCCGCGGCGCCCACGTCCTGGACCTCGTCCAGCGGCCGCTGGCACCACCGCAGTTGTGCGTGATCACCCCCGGCCAGGTGCACTACTGGGCGGACACCGAAGGCCTCGCCGGCCGGGTCGTGCTGTTCAACGAGGACTTCCTGCTCGGCCACCCGCAGGACCTCGCCGCCCTGCGGGCGCTGGCCGCCCGCCCCGCCCTCGCGCTCGGCGGGCAGGCCGACGCGATCGGCGCCCTGTTCGCCGACATGGAGCACGAGTACCTGACCAGGGCGCCCGGCTACCAGGGCGTGCTGCGGGCCAGTCTGCACATCCTGATCGTCCGGGCGCTGCGCGCCTGCGCCCCGGACGACCGGCCGCTGGTGCCCAGCCGCCCGGCCGAAGTGGCGGCCGCCTTCACCCGGTTGATCGCCCGGCCGGGCGGGGTGCGGCACTCGGTGGCCTCCACCGCCCAGGAACTCGGTGTCTCTCCGGGGCACTTGCAGACCCTGGTGAAGCAGGCCACCGGCCGCACTCCGGGCGGACTGATCCGCCGGCAGCAGACCCTGGAGGCCAAGCGGCTGCTCGCCTGTACCGATCTGACGATCCGCCAGGTGGCGAAGGAAGCGGGCTTCGTGGATCCGGCGTACTTCTGCCGCTTCTTCCGCCGGGAGACCGGGATGACGCCGGGGGAGTTCCGGGCCAAGGTCGACGGAAATCACCACGATCCCCGGATCATGTCCATCGCGGTCGCACCGGACGGCCCGTAGTTTTGCTGCTGGCCCGAGGAGTGGCGTCGGCGGTCGGTCCGGCGCGTACGGGCGTGCGGTCGGTCCGGTCCTTGTCATGCCCCCACCATGGCAAGGGCCGCCCCTCCGCCCTTCGCTTCCCGCCTCACGAGAAGGAGACGGCGCATGCCCATGCCCGACCGCATGATCAGTCGCAAGACCGTACTGAAGGCCGCCGCCGCGCTCGGGGCCGCCCCGCTGCTGATCGGCGGCGGGGTCGCCCTGGCTCGCGACCAGGTCGGCACCGGCCGGGCGCCGGAGCTCACCCCCGAGTGCCACGACGGCGACGACCCCACGATCGAGCAGACCGAGGGCCCCTACTTCAAGCCCGACTCCCCGCTGCGCAGCTCCATGGTCGGCGACGGCCCCGGCACCCGGCTGGCCGTCATCGGCTACGTCTTCGGCCGCGCCTGCCGGCCCGTCCCCGGCGTGCTGCTGGACTTCTGGCAGGCCGACGACAACGGCGCCTACGACAACGTCGGCTACACCTTCCGCGGCCACCAGTTCACCGACGCGGGCGGTGCGTTCAGGCTGGACACCATCGTGCCCGGCCTCTACCCCGGCCGTACCCGGCACCTCCACGTCAAGCTCCAGGCCCCCGGCCGCCCGATCGTCACCACCCAGCTGTACTTCCCGGGCGAGCCGCGCAACAGCACGGACTCCATCTACGACGCCCGGCTGCTGATGAACGTGCGGCAGAACGGCCCGATCCGCGAGGGCAGCTACGACTTCGTGCTGGACGTGCCGCAGACCCCCGGCACCCCGAGCCCGACGCCCACGCCGACCCCGACCCCGACCTCCACGCCCACCCGGCCGCCGAGCGGCAGTTGGACCCCGGGCACCGCCTACCGCGCGGGCGACCGCGTCACCTACTCCGGCGTCTCCTACGTCTGCCTCCAGGCGCACACCGCCATGGTCGGCTGGGAGCCGCCAAACGTACCGGCCCTCTGGCAGCAGCGGTCGTAGCGGCTCCGGCCGCCTCCCGGAGAGCCGGGCGCCCGGTCGGCAGCAGGGCCGACCGGGCGCTCACCGCGGTCCGGAATCCGGACCGATCTCCGTGCGGCGAAGGTGCATCGAAAGGTCCAATACCAGTCGGGAAGCGGTCAGGCAACGACAGGAAGCGAATCCAGTCGATCTTGCTTACTGGTTAGGCTTTCAAATGTTCGCAAGGTTAAAGTTGTTTCCATGCATGCCTGGCCCGCCTCCGAGGTTCCCGCCCTGCCTGGTCAGGGGCTCCCTCTCCGTATCCACGACACCGCAGCGGGCACGGTCCGCGAGGTGGTGCCGCAGGACGGCACCGCCCGGATCTACGTCTGCGGCATCACCCCCTACGACGCGACCCACATGGGCCACGCCGCCACCTACAACGCGTTCGACCTGGTCCAGCGCGTCTGGAAGGACGCCGGCCACGACGTCCTGTACATCCAGAACGTCACCGACGTCGACGACCCGCTGCTGCAGCGCGCCGTCGAGACCGGCCAGGACTGGACGGCCCTCGCCGAGCGCGAGACGGCCCTGTTCCGCGAGGACATGACCGCCCTGCGGCTGCTCCCGCCGGCCCACTACATCGGCGCCGTCGAGTCGATCCCGTGGATCGTCCCGATCGTCCAGAAGCTGCTGGCCTCCGGCGCGGCCTACCGGGTGGACGGCGACATCTACTTCTCGGTCGACGCGGACCCGCACTTCGGCGAGGTCTCCGGCCTCACCCGCGAGGCCATGCGCCCCGTCTTCGCCGAGCGCGGCGGCGACCCGGACCGCCCGGGCAAGCGCAACCCGCTGGACGCCCTGCTCTGGCTGGCCGCCCGCCCGGGCGAGCCTGCCTGGGACACCGAGCTCGGCCACGGCCGCCCCGGCTGGCACATCGAGTGCGTCGCCATCGCGCTGCAGTACCTCGGCATGTCCTTCGACATCCAGGGCGGCGGCAGCGACCTCTCCTTCCCGCACCACGAGATGGGCGCCGCGCACGCCCAGGTCGCCACCGGCACCCACCCGTACGCCAAGGCGTACGTGCACGCCGGCATGGTCGCCCTGGACGGCCACAAGATGTCCAAGTCCCGCGGCAACCTGGTCTTCGTCTCGGCGCTGCGCCGCGACGGCGTCGACCCGGCGGCGATCCGCCTGGCGCTGCTCTCGCACCACTACCGCGCCGACTGGGAGTGGACCAAGAGCGTCCTGGACGAGGCCGTCGAGCGCCTCGCCCGCTGGCGCGCCGCGGTCTCCCGGCCGGACGGCCCCGCGGCCGAGCAGCTGCTCGCCGAGGTCCGTACGGCGCTCGCGAACGACCTGGACGCGCCCGCCGCGCTGGCCGCCGTCGACCGCTGGGTGGAGCGGCAGGAGACCGAGGGCGGCACCGACATCGGCGCGCCCGGCCTGGTGACCCGCACCGTGGACGCCCTGCTCGGCGTCGCGCTGTAGCTCCCCAGGACGGCTGCAGGTCCCTCAGCCGCAACGCCGAAGGGGCGTCAGGACACCGGTCCTGACGCCCCTTCGGCGTTGCTGGGGCCGAGGCGGCTACTCCTCCTCGGCGCCGTCCGGGCTCTCCCGGCCCGGGCCCGGCGGCTCCGGCTCGGCCGGCCGCTCCGCGGTGGCGTGCCCGGCGACCGGCTTCTCGCCGGTCGGCCCGACGTTCTCCCGGCGGCGCAGGTAACGCTCGAACTCGCGGGCGATGGCGTCCCCCGAGGCCTCCGGCAGCTCCGCGGTGTCCTGCGCCTCCTCCAGCTGCTGGACGTACTCGGCGACCTCGCTGTCCTCGGCGGCCAGCTGGTCCACGCCCAGCTGCCAGGCCCGGGCGTCCTCGCCGAGCTCGCCCGGCGGGATGCGCAGGTCCAGCAGGTCCTCCAGCTTGTTGATCAGGGCCAGCGTGGCCTTCGGGTTCGGCGGCTGCGAGACGTAGTGCGGCACCGCCGCCCAGAGCGTCACGGCCGGGACCCCGGCGTGCGTGCAGGCCTCCTGGAGCACGCCGACGATGCCGGTCGGGCCCTCGTAGCGGCTCTCCTCCAGGTCCAGCCGGCGGGCCAGGTCGGGGTCGGAGGTGACACCGCTGACCGGCACCGGGCGGCTGTGCGGGGTGTCGCCGAGCAGCGCGCCCAGGATCACCACCAGCTCGACGCCCAGCTCGTGCGCGAAGCCCAGCAGCTCGTTGCAGAACGAGCGCCAGCGCATGCTCGGCTCGATGCCGCGCACCAGCACGACGTCCCTGGTCGTCGGCTCGGTGACCCGGATCACCGAGAGCCGGGTGGTCGGCCAGGTGATCCGGCGGATGCCGCCGTCCAGCCAGACCGTGGGCCGGTTGACCTGGAAGTCGTAGTAGTCCTCCGCGTCCAGGGCGGCGAACACCTTGCCGCCCCAGGTCTCGTCCAGGTGCGCCAGAGCCGCGGAGGCGGCGTCACCCGCGTCGTTCCAGCCCTCGAAGGCGCAGACCATGACCGGGTCGATCAACTCGGGAACATCTTCCAACTCGATCACCCAGCGTCTCCCTCCGGTCGGCGGTCGGACCGGCGCCGCCTCGGCCGGCTTGCCGGGCGCCGACGGGCCTGCTGCCGACTGTCGAACCTCTCGTCACCCATGGAACGCCTCGCCCCATGGTCCCTACCTGCCCAGCCTACGGGCTTTGATGCGCCCCGTGACCGGGCACCGGGACAGTCTGGGGGAGCCGGCCGTGCCGATCCAGCGGATATCGGGACGGCCCGGCCCGACGGGGCGTCAGCCCGCGGCCGGGGCCGGACCGCCTCCGCCCGGCGGCCCGGCCCGACGGCGTGCCGCGCCGGCGGGACGGCGCGATGATGAACGGGCGGGGGCCGGGCGGAAGGGGCCGGACCGATGAAGCGATGGCTGTGGATCGGCGCGGGCACGGGCGCCGTCGCGCTGGCCGGTGCCGCAGTGCTGGCGGCGGACCGCGCCGGGCGCCGGTTGCCGGTGGAGCACGTCACCGAGGGCGGCCTGGAGCTCGCCCAGTCGCCCGGCGCGGTCTGGGACGTGCTGACCGACATCGACCTCTACCCGGCCTGGCGCCCGGGCCTGACCCACGTCGAGCGGCTGCCCGCCGCGGCCGGCGGCCGGGAGCGCTGGCGCGAGTACGACCGGCACGGGCACACCACGTACGAGGTGGTGGCCAGCGAGGCCCCGCACCGCCTGGTCACCGGCATCGCCGACCCGGACCTGCCCTACGGCGGCACCTGGACGTACGTGCTGACCCCGGCCGGGCCGGGCTGCTCGCTGACCGTCACCGAGCGCGGCGAGGTGCGCCGGCCGCTGTACCGGGCCGTCTCGCACTACGTCGTCGGCGAGGACAGCACCATCCACCGCTACCTGGGCGCCCTGGCCCACCGGATGGCCGCCTGACGGCTACCGGACGTCGACCCAGCCGCTGCGGTAGTCCGCCCAGTTCCCGGGCGTCGAGGCGAAGTCCACGTACAGCGCGACGCCGAAGTTCGCCCGCCGCGGGTCCTCCCGGCCCAGGCCCAGCCGGACGCCGCGGACGGCCGCCGGGACGGTCTCGGCGTCGCCCCAGTGGCCCCACTTGTCGTCCCAGTAGAACGGCAGGCCGATCAGCAGGTCCACGTCGGCCGGGGTGGCCTGCAGGGCGAGCTCGGTCTGCTGGGCCACGTAGCCGCCGTACAGCGGAGCGGTCGGCATCGAGGTGTCGTAGGTCATCACCGCGACCTGGTCGACCCGGCGGGCGGTCGCGGCGAAGTACGCCCCGTCCCACCACTTGCCGTGGTCGGTGAGCAGGATGCCGGCCGTGTGCAGGCCGGGGACGGGGTCGATCTGCGGGGCGGCGACCGAGAGCTTGGCGCCGCGGGCCGCGGTGACCGGGCGGACCTGGTCGAGCAGGGCCAGCCAGCCGGCCGAACCCGGGCGGATCGGTTCCATGTCGAAGTGCACGCCGTCGAAGCCGAGGTCCAGCACCTGGCGGGCGGAGGCGGTGACCCGGTCCCGGGTCGGGGCGTCCTCCAGGTCCATGGCGTCCTTCTCCGGCTTGACCTCGTCGCCCAGCCAGCTCTGCACCCGCACGCCCGGCAGCTCCCGGTGGACGGTGTCGGCGAACCAGCGGGCCCGGGGGTGGACGGCGGGCGGCAGGGTGCCGTCGTGCTCCAGCGGGCCGGTGTGCACGTACAGGTCCCGGATGCCGGTGCCGGCCAGCTGGTGGACCAGCCCGGCCACGTCGGTCTCGGTCTTGCGGCCGTCCACCCAGGCGTGGCCGAGCCAGAGCGCGTCGCGGCCCCGGGTGCGGGCCTCGGCCGGGGGTTCACCCGTGTAGTGCAGTCGGATCGTGACGAACACCGAGCCGAGTGCGGTGGCGGGCACGGCCGCCGCCAGCACCAGGACCAGCAGGGTCCGTCGCCACCAGGACCAGCCTCGCCAGCGGTCGCGCAGCGCCCGGAACGGGACCGCCAGGGCCCCGCCGATCCGCCGCGCGCCGGTCCGGAATCGGGCCACGCGGTCGCTCCCCCCGTTCGGTCGAACGCTCAGGATACGGAATGGGCCCGCAGCCCGAGCCGTGGGCCGGATACCCTGGCCACGTGCGTGCCCGAGCAAGCGGGCGTGCAAAGCCGACAGCCGTCGCACCAGGGAGAAGCCCCATGGCCACTGCAGCCAGTCCGTCCGTCACTCCGCAGAGCCGCGCGAACGCGCTGCGTGAAGCGCTCGCCACCCGGGTGGTGGTGGCCGATGGTGCGATGGGCACCATGCTCCAGGCCCAGGACCCGACGCTGGAGGACTTCCAGAACCTCGAAGGCTGCAACGAGGTCCTCAACATCACCCGGCCCGACATCGTCCGCTCCGTCCACGAGGCCTACTTCGAGGTGGGCGTGGACTGCGTGGAGACCAACACCTTCGGCGCCAACTTCTCCGCGCTCGGCGAGTACGAGATCTCCGACCGCATCCACGAGCTGTCCGAGGCCGGCGCCCGGATCGCCCGCGAGGTGGCCGACGCCCACACCGCCGCGGACGGCCGCCTCCGCTGGGTGCTCGGCTCGATCGGCCCCGGCACCAAGCTGCCCACCCTCGGCCACGCCCCGTACGAGACGCTGCGCGACGGCTTCCAGCGCAACGCGGCCGGCCTGATCGCCGGCGGCGCCGACGCGCTGCTGGTCGAAACCAGCCAGGACCTGCTGCAGACCAAGGCCGCCATCCTCGGCTCCAAGCGCGCCCTGGCCGAGGCCGGGCTGGACCTGCCGGTGCTGGTCCAGGTGACGGTGGAGACCACCGGCACCATGCTGCTCGGCTCCGAGATCGGCGCCGCGCTCACCGCGCTGGAGCCGCTCGGCGTGGACTACATCGGCCTCAACTGCGCCACCGGCCCGGCCGAGATGAGCGAGCACCTGCGCTACCTGGCCAAGAACGCCCGGATCGGCCTGTCCTGCATGCCCAACGCGGGCCTGCCGGTGCTCGGCAAGGACGGCGCGCACTACCCGCTCACCCCGGCCGAACTGGCCGACGCGCACGACGTGTTCACCCGCGAGTACGGCCTCTCGCTGGTCGGCGGCTGCTGCGGCACCACGCCCGAGCACCTGCGCCAGGTGGTCGAGCGCGTCCAGGGCCGCGAGATCGCCCCGCGCACCCCGCAGCCCGAGCCCTCGGCGGCCTCGCTGTACCAGGCGGTGCCGTTCCGCCAGGACACCTCGTACCTGGCGATCGGCGAGCGCACCAATGCCAACGGCTCCAAGAAGTTCCGCGAGTCGATGCTGGCCGGCGACTGGCAGGCCTGCGTGGAGATCGCCCGAGACCAGATCCGGGACGGCTCCCACCTGCTGGACCTCTGCGTGGACTACGTCGGCCGCGACGGTGTCGCCGACATGAAGGAGATCGCCGGCCGCCTGGCCACCGCCTCCACCCTGCCGATCGTGCTGGACTCCACCGAGCCGGACGTGCTGCGGGCCGGCCTGGAGGCCCTGGGCGGCCGCGCGGTGCTCAACTCGGTCAACTACGAGGACGGCAACGCCCCCGACTCGCGCTTCGGGAAGATCGCCTCGCTGGCCCGCGAGCACGGCGCCGGCCTGATCGCGCTCACCATCGACGAGGAGGGCCAGGCCCGTACGGCCGACGCGAAGGTGGCGATCGCCGAGCGGCTGATCGCCGAGCTGACCGCCGACTACGGCATCGACGAGGGCTCGATCCTGGTCGACTGCCTCACCTTCACCCTGGCCACCGGCCAGGAGGAGTCCCGCCGGGACGGCATCGAGACCATCGAGGCGATCCGCGAGCTGAAGCGCCGCCACCCCGATGTGCAGACCACGCTCGGCCTGTCCAACATCTCCTTCGGCCTCAACCCGGCCGCCCGCGTGGTGCTCAACTCGGTCTTCCTGCACGAGTGCGTGGAGGCCGGCCTGGACTCCGCGATCGTGCACGCCTCCAAGATCCTGCCGATCTCCCGGATCCCCGAGGACCAGCGCGAGGTCGCCCTCGACCTGGTCTACGACCGCCGCCGGGACGGCTACGACCCGCTGCAGCGCCTGCTGGAGCTGTTCGCCAACGTCTCCTCGGCCTCGGTCAGGGCCTCCAAGGCCGAGGAGCTGGCCGCGCTCCCGCTGGAGGAGCGGCTGCAGCGCCGGATCATCGACGGCGAGCGCAACGGCCTGGAGGCCGACCTCGACGAGGCGCTGGCCGGGCGCCCGGCGCTGGAGATCGTCAACGAGACCCTGCTGGCCGGCATGAAGGTGGTCGGCGAGCTGTTCGGCTCCGGCCAGATGCAGCTGCCGTTCGTGCTGCAGTCCGCCGAGGTGATGAAGACCGCGGTGGCCCACCTGGAGCCGCACATGGAGAAGTCCGACGACGAGGGCAAGGGCACCATCGTGCTGGCCACCGTCAAGGGCGACGTCCACGACATCGGCAAGAACCTGGTCGACATCATCCTGTCCAACAACGGCTACAACGTCGTCAACCTGGGCATCAAGCAACCGGTCTCGGCGATCCTGGACGCCGCGCAGGAGCACAACGCGGACGTGATCGGCATGTCCGGGCTGCTGGTGAAGTCGACCGTGATCATGAAGGAGAACCTGGAGGAGCTCAACCAGCGCAAGCTGGCCGCGAGTTACCCGGTGATCCTGGGCGGCGCCGCGCTCACCCGGGCCTACGTCGAGCAGGACCTGCACGAGATCTACGAGGGCGAGGTCCGCTACGCCCGGGACGCCTTCGAGGGCCTGCGGCTGATGGACGCGCTGATCGCGGTCAAGCGCGGCGTGCCCGGCGCCGCCCTGCCGGAGCTGAAGCAGCGCCGGCACGCCCGGGTCGAGGTGGCGGAGCCGGAGCCGGAGGTCAACCTCGGCCAGATCCGCTCCGACGTCGCCGTCGACAACACCGTGCCCACCCCGCCGTTCTGGGGCGACCGGATCGTCAAGGGCATCCCGTTCGCCGACTACGCCTCCTGGCTGGACGAGGACGCACTGTTCAAGGGGCAGTGGGGCCTGAAGGCGGCGCGCAGCGGCGAGGGGCCGTCGTACGAGGAGCTGGTGGAGACCGAGGGCCGGCCGCGGCTGCGCGCCTGGCTGGACCGGCTGCAGACCGAGGGCTGGCTGGAGGCGGCCGTGGTCTACGGCTACTACCCGGCCAACTCCAAGGGCGACGACCTGATCGTCTTCCACGAGGACGGCACCGAGCGCACCCGTTTCACCTTCCCGCGCCAGCGCCGCGGGCGCCGGCTCTGCCTGGCCGACTTCTTCCGCCCCGAGGAGTCGGGCGTGCGGGACGTCGTCGGCCTGCAGGTGGTCACCATGGGCAACCGGATCTCGGAGGCGGCCAACGAGCTGTTCGCCGGGAACTCCTACCGCGACTACCTGGAGCTGCACGGCCTCTCGGTCCAACTGGCCGAGGCGCTGGCCGAGTTCTGGCACGCCCGGGTCCGCTACGAGCTGGGCTTCTCCGGCGAGGACCCGCAGGACGTCAAGGACATGTTCGCGCTCAAGTACCGGGGCGCCCGCTTCTCGCTCGGCTACGGGGCCTGCCCCGAGCTGGAGGACCGCGCCAAGATCGCCGAGCTGCTGAAGCCCGAGCGGATCGGCGTGGTGCTCTCCGAGGAGTTCCAGCTGCACCCGGAGCAGTCCACCGACGCGATCGTGATCCACCACCCGGAGGCGAAGTACTTCAACGCCCGGTAACGCCTCGGTCCCCCTCCGTTCGCTCTTTTCGGACGAAGCGGGCGTATCCTGGATGATCCTGAACGGGCCGGTCCGCTCACCAGCGGGCCGGCCTGTGCCATCCCCGGGGGCTCCCCGGGGCCTGCCGGAAGGACGTCCGCCCATGACCACCAGCCCCACTGCCACCCGGGTCCTCGACCACGGTGACGACCGCGGTCTGCAGGCGGTCCTGCTGGACATGGACGGCACCCTGGTGGACACCGAGGACTTCTGGTGGCAGGCCGAGGTCTCGCTCTTCGCCGAGCTCGGCCACGAGCTGGACGAGGCGGACCGCGCGCACGTGGTCGGCGGCCCGATGACCCGGGTGATGGACTACCTGGTCGCCCGGACGGGCGTGGACATCGCACCGGCCGACCTGGGCGTCCTGGTCAACCAGCGCTTCGTGGACCTGCTGGCGGGCGGCGTGCCGCTCATGCCGGGCGCCGAACGTCTCCTCAACACCCTTGCCGCGCACGGGATCCCGGCGGCCATGGTGTCCGCCTCGCACCGGCACGTGATCGACATCGTGCTGCGCTCGCTGGGCGCCCACCACTTCGCCTTCACCATCGGCGGGGACGAGGTGCCGCGCACCAAGCCGTTCCCGGACCCGTACCTGGAGGCGGCCCGCCGGCTGGGCGCGGAGCCGGCCCGTTGCGTGGTGGTCGAGGACACCCCGACCGGGGTGAGCGCGGGCGAGGCGGCCGGCTGCCCGGTGATCGCGGTGCCCTCGGTGGCGGCGATCGAGCCGGCCCCCGGACGGCTGGTGCTGCCCTCGCTGGAGCAGGTCGACCTCGATCTGTTGCGCTCGCTGGTCGCCTCGCGGGTGTGACCCGCGGGTGACCGTCGAGTGTGATTGTCCTCTCATTGCGGACCGCCCCTACCGGCCGGTACGGGGCGTCAGGGGGCTCCGATCCGGGGGGATCGGGGGAGAAAAAGGGCATTGACCGACATCTCGTCGGTCGCGGCCGCGCTGCCCGTAACCACCGTGTCCCAAACGTCATCTGCGCGGGTATCGGTCGTGCGTGTTCGATATGGCACGCTACTCGGGTTTCGTGCCACCGATAAGGACGCGCCCCGTGAAGACTTCAGCTGAACGCCTCGCAGTACTCGGCTGTGCCGGTCTGGTCGCCGTGACGGTGGCCGGCTGCGGATCGGTGACCGACGCCGTCAAGGGGGACAGCGGCAAGTCGATCACCATGGGCACCGCCCAGCTGACCGGCACGCTGGACCCGGCGATGTCCTACGACTCCGGCTCCTGGCTGGTCATGCGCAACGCCTTCCAGTCGCTGCTCACCTTCCCGGCGGCCGCCAGCACGCCCACCCCGGACGCCGCGCAGTCCTGCGAGTTCACCAGCAGCGAGGCCACCGAGTACCACTGCACCCTGCGGCCCGGGCTGAAGTTCTCGAACGGCCACCCGCTGACCGCCGCGGACGTGGTCTTCTCGATCGAGCGCACCCGGAAGATCAACGACGAGAACGGCCCGGTCTCGCTGCTCTCCTCGATCAAGTCCGTCGAGGCCAAGGGCGACACCGAGGTGCTCTTCCACCTCACCGCGCCCGACGCCACCCTGCCGGCCAAGCTGGCCACCCCGGCCGGCGCCATCGTCGACCACCAGGTCTACCCGGCCGACAAGGCGCTGCCCAACGACAAGCAGATCGGCTCCGGCCCGTACCGCATCGACTCGGTCGAGACGTCGGGCAAGCAGCTGGGCAAGGTCGTCCTGTCGCCCAACGACAAGTACGGCGGCGACGCCAAGCTGCGCAACAACAAGTTCACCGTCCGGTACTTCGACAAGGCCGACGACCTGAAGGCCGCGCTGGACAAGGGCGACGTCGACCTCACCGACAACAGCCTGGAGCCGAACACCGCCGCCCAGATCCGCGCCGACCAGCAGGGCGGCAAGACCGACCTGCAGGTGACCGAGGGCGACAGCAACGACACCCGCTCGCTGGTCTTCAACACCAAGGACGCGGTCGGCGGCAACGTCGCCGTCCGCCAGGCCGCCGCGCAGCTGGTGGACCGCAAGGCGCTCGCCCGCGACGTCTTCGCCCGGACCGTCCAGCCGCTGTACGCGATGGTCCCGGCCGGCGTCACCGGCCACACCACCGCCTTCTTCGACCGCTACGGCGACCAGGACCTGGCCAAGGCCAAGAAGATCCTGACCGACGCCAAGGTCCAGACCCCGGTCAAGCTGAACCTCACCTGGTCCCGCTCGCGGGCCGGCAGCAACGAGGCCGACACGCTGAAGAAGCAGCTGGAGGCCGGCGGCCTCTTCCAGGTCACCGTCCAGCAGGAGCCGGACTGGGACGCGTACAAGAAGGGCTGGGCCGAGGGCAAGTACCAGGCGTACGTCATCGGTTGGTTCGCCGACTACCCGGACCCGGACAACTACATCGCCCCGCTGCTGGTCAACGGCGGTGCCTACCACCACGGTTGGGACGACCCGCGGATCAGCGGGAAGCTGGTGCCGGAGGGCCTCAAGCAGGCCGACCGCAGCGCCGCCTCGCCCGGCTACGCGCAGATCCAGCAGATCGAGGCCGAGAACGCGCCGCTGATCCCGCTGTACCAGAACAAGGCCTTCTACGCGGCGCGTTCGTACGTCACCGGCGTCGAGTCCACCGTCGACACCACCGGCTTCTTCCGCTTCTGGGAGATCAGCCGGAACAGCAAGTAGTACCGATACGACGGCGGCCCGTCCGCTCCCTCGTCACCACGGGGGAGCGGACGGGCCGCCGTCACGTTTCTGCGGGCCGTTCACCGGCCGCTGCGGGCCGCCCTGGAGGGCTCCTGGGGGCCCGCAGGAGCCCCTACAGGGCGCCCGGGCGCACCAGCCCGCTCTCGTAGGCGTACACCGCGGCCTGCACCCGGTCACGCAGCTGGAGCTTGGTCAGCACGTGGCCGACGTGGGTCTTCACCGTGGTCTCGCTGACGAACAGCTCGGCCGCGATCTCTGCGTTCGACAGCCCGCGCGCCACCAGCTTCAGCACCTCCAGCTCGCGCTCGGTCAGCGCCCCCAGTGCCTGCGGCGGCGCCTCGTCGCCCGAGGGCAGCTTGGTGGCGTACATGTCCAGCAGCCGGCGGGTGATGCTCGGAGCCAGCATCGCCGCGCCGTCCGCCACCACCCGGATCGCCTGCACCAGCTCCTCGGCCGGCACGTCCTTCAGCAGGAAGCCGCTGGCACCCGCGCGCAGCGCCTCCACCACGTACTCGTCCAGGTCGAAGGTGGTCAGCACCAGCACCTTGGCCGGGCCGTCCCGCCCCGGGCCGGCGATCCGGCGGGTCGCCTCGACGCCGTCCATCCTGGGCATCCGGATGTCCATCAGCACCACGTCGGGCTGCAGCGCCCGCACCTGGTCCAGCGCCTGCTGACCGTCGCCGGCCTCACCGACCACCACCAGGTCGGACTCGGCCTCCAGGATCATCCGGAAACCGGTGCGCAGCAGCGGCTGGTCGTCGACCAGCAGCACTCGGATCGTCACCTAGGACACTCCTTGATCATCGGATCCCCCGTTGGGATCGTCTTCCTCCGACGTACGGGCCGGCGGCAGTGGCAGCGGCAGCGGGTACGGCGGCGGGGTGCCGCCGAACTCCGGGCAGCTGGCCTGGTGGTCGCACCAGTCGCAGAGGCGGTTGCGGGTGGCCGGGAAGTCCCCGGTGGCCACCGCGTGGCCGATCCGCTCCCACAGCGCCTGCAGCTTGCGCTCCACCGCGAGCAGGTCGGCCTCGTCCGGGTCGTAGCTGACCACGTCCCCGCCGCCGCCCAGGTACACCAGCTGGAGGCGCTTGGGGATCACGCCCTTCCAGCGCCACACCACCAGTGCGTAGAACTTCATCTGGAACATCGCCTTGCCCTCGAAGTCCCGCGAGGGCGCCCGGCCGGTCTTGTAGTCCACCAGCCGGACCTCGCCGGTCGGGGCGACGTCCACCCGGTCGATGTAGCCGCGCAGCAGCAGCCCCGAGTCCAGGGCCGTCTCCACGTACAGCTCCCGCTCCACCGGGTGCAGCCGGGTCGGGTCCTCCAGCCGGAACCACTGGCCGACCAGCTTCTCGGCGTCCGCCAGCCAGCGGGTCAGCGCCGCGCCGTCCGGGTCGTCCGGGAACAACGAGCCCAGCTCCGGCCGTTCTCCCAGCAGCCGCTCCCACTGGGGGCGCAGCAGGCCCAGCGCCCGCTCCGGCGTCCGCTCGGCCGCCGGGCTGTCGAACAGCCGCTCCAGCACCGCGTGCACCAGCGTGCCCCTGGTCGCCGCCGCGCTCGGCGGCTCGGGCAGCCGGTCGATCACCCGCAGCCGGTAGAGCAGGGGGCAGGTGAGGAAGTCCCCCGCCCGGGACGGGGACAGGCCGGTCGGAGGCGCCGCCGGGCGCACCGGGGCCCCGGTGGTGCTGGTGGTGTCGGTCTGCTGCATGGCTACGACCCTATTGCCCTTCGCTGTCATCTGACTGCCACCGGGCTGCCACCGCGGCCCGCGCAATGGGTATGAAGGCAGAAAGAGGGGCGCGAGGCCCCGGCGGTGCCGCGATCACGTAGCGTGGGCGCACCGGGGGCACGACGGGGGAGACGACCGAAGGGATCACGGTGAGCGACAGCAGGGGGCAGCAGACCTCCGACCAGCCACCGCAGGACGACGGCGGCCGCCCGACCGGGAAGCCGCCGGAGCGCAGCGGCGGCCTCCTGATGGGCCGGCCCTTCGGCGTGCCCGTCTACGTCACCCCCTCCTGGTTCGTCATCGCCGCGCTGATCACCTGGGTGTTCGGCGGGCAGCTCGGCGACGTGCTGCCCGACCTCGGCGGCGCCCGCTACCTGGTCGCGTTCTCCTTCGCGGTCGCCTTCTACGCCTCCGTCCTGGTGCACGAGCTCGCCCACACCCTGGTCGCGCTGCGTTACAAGCTCGGGGTGCGGCGGATCCAGCTGCAGTTCTTCGGCGGCGTCTCCGAGATCGAGAACGAGGCCACCACGCCCTGGCGGGAGTTCTGGCTGGCCTTCGTCGGCCCGCTGCTGTCCCTGGCGCTCGGCGGCCTGTTCTACCTCGCCGTACGGGCCGTGGACCTCGCCACCGTGCCCGGGGTGCTGCTCACCGGCCTGATGGTCTCCAACCTGGTCGTCGCCGCCTTCAACCTGCTGCCCGGCCTGCCGCTGGACGGCGGGCGGATGCTGCGCGCCGTCGTCTGGGCGGTCACCGGCAAGGCGATGACCGGCACCGTGGTCGCCGCCTGGGTCGGCCGGGCGCTGGCGGTCGCGGTGCTGTTCGGCCTGCCGCTGGTCAGCGCCGCCCGCGGGGTCGAGCGCAGCACCACCGACACCCTGGTGGACGCGGTGCTGGCCGCCGTGCTCGCCGCGATCATCTGGAACGGCGCCACCGGCAGCGTGCGCAACGCCCGGCTCAAGGAGGCGCTGCCCGCCCTGCGGCTGCGCGACCTGGCCCGGCGGGCCGTCGAGGTCACCGCCGACACCCCGCTCGGCGAGGCGATGCGCCGCGCCCACGAGGCCCGGGCCGGCGCGGTGGTCGTGGTGGACGGCCGGGGCGAGCCGATCGCCATCGTCCGCGAGTCCGCGGTCCGGGGCGTACCCGAGCACCGCCGCCCCTGGGTGGCCGTCGGCCCGCTCGCCCGCGACCTCGAACCCGGGCTGAGACTGGACGCCGACCTGAGCGGCGAGGAGCTGCTGCGGGCCGTCCAGGCCACCCCGGCGGGGGAGTACCTGGTGATCGAGGCGGACGGCCGGGTGTACGGCGTCGTCGCGCTCACCGACATCGAGCAGCGGCTGACCGCGGCCGTCGCCGGGCGGTGACCGCGGGGTGGTGACCACCGGGCGGTGATCACCGTGGTCGGCCGGAGCGCACGCTTCCCTTAGGATTGGCCGCATGTCCGAACCGACCGGTGCCGCCCGCCGACGCGGGCCCTTCCAGGTCGGGGACCAGGTCCAGCTGACCGACCCCAAGGGTCGCCACTACACGTTCACGCTCCAGGCCGGGAACCAGTTCCACACCCACAAGGGTGCGTTCCCCCACGACGAGCTGATCGGCGCCCCCGAAGGCACGGTCGTGCGCACCACGGGGAACGTCCCGTACCTCGCGCTGCGCCCCCTGCTCCCCGACTACGTCCTGTCCATGCCGCGCGGCGCCGCCGTGATCTACCCCAAGGACGCGGGGCAGATCCTGGCCATGGCCGACATCTTCGCCGGCGCCCGCGTGGTCGAGGCCGGTGTCGGCTCGGGCGCGCTCAGCACGTACCTGCTGCGCGCCGTCGGCGAGCAGGGCATGCTGGCCTCCTACGAGCGCCGGCAGGACTTCGCCGACATCGCCAAGGGGAACGTCGAGCGCTACTTCGGCGGGTCGCACCCGGCGTGGAAGCTCACCGTCGGCGACCTCCAGGACAACCTGGTCGAGACCGACGTCGACCGCATCATCCTGGACATGCTCGCCCCCTGGGAGTGCCTGGACGTCGCCTCCAAGGCGCTCGTCCCCGGCGGCCTCATCTGCTGCTACGTGGCCACCACCACGCAGATGTCCAAGACCGTCGAGGCGCTGCGCGACCACGGCACCTTCACCGAGCCGCAGGCCTGGGAGACCATGGTCCGCACCTGGCACCTGGAGGGCCTGGCCGTCCGCCCGGACCACCGGATGATCGGCCACACCGGCTTCCTGCTCACCGCCCGCCGCCTGGCGGACGGCGTCGAGCCGCCGCTGCGCCGCCGCCGCCCGGCCAAGGGCGCGTACGGCGAGGACTACGACAGCGGGGCGCCCGAGCCGTCGCTGCAGGAGCGCGCCGCCGCCCGCAAGGCCGCCCGCGCCGGCGACACCGACCAGCCCGACCTGGGCTGAGTCCGCACAACCGGAACAGGGGTGGCACGAGAATTCTCGTGCCACCCCTTTTGTCGTGGCCGGCCCGCCCCTGCAACGCCCCGGCCGGCATTTCCGTCAGCACGGTGTGGGAGGATGCTCGCTCACGCAGACCAGCTCCTGGAGCTCTGGAGGGGACGCCTGGTGGAGACCGCGGTCGGGACGACGGCGACGGCTGGACAGCAGACACCGCGGGGCCGCACCCGGCCCGGGCACGCGCGCACCGCCCCCTGGCACTGGGCCCTCGCCCTGGCCGGCTGCGGCGCGGTGGTGGCCGCCGCCCTCGCCGCCTCCCCGGCGACCGGCACCCCGGTGCCCGGGCACGGCACTCCCAAGGCCCTCGCCGCGAGCGCGGCCCCCGATCCGGCCGAGGTCCAACTCCCGCTGGACTGCGGACCGTTCCCGGTGAAGACGGTGCTCAGCGTGCCCGCCGAACTCGGCGGCGGCCGCCCCGGCACGGTGGTCGCGGCGCACTGCGACACCGAGACCGGCACCCCGCCGGACGCCGTCTTCCTGCTCGGCTTCGGCTCCGACGGCCGCCCCGCGGTGGTCGCCACCCTGCTCCCCGAGCGCGAGAACCTCACCGTGAACCGGCTCGCGGTGCGCTCCGACGGCGCCATCACCGGCCACGCGCAGGGGTATTCGAGCGAGGACGTGCCGCGCTTCCGGCCCGACATCTCACTCGACCTCAGCTGGACGCACAAGGGCGGCGGCTGGGAACGCTCCCAGACCGCCGCCCCGGTCTCCGTGGCCTGACAGCAACTCGCCCGCTCGCCTCCGGGCGCTCAGGCCCGGTGCCTCGGGGCGGTTACTCGGCGTCCGGCCCGTACACCTCGACCCGGTCGGACGCCCGGCGCACGTGGATGCAGTCGCCGGGGCAGTCCTTCGCCGAGTCCACCACGTCCTGAAGGAGCGTCAGCGGCACCGGGGCGCTCTCCCCGGGCTGCTGGCGCAGTTCGTCGTCCGGCCCCTTGACATAGGCGAGGCCGTCGATGTCCAGCTCGAAGACCTCCGGTGCGTACTGGACGCAGATTCCGTCGCCGGTGCACAGATCCTGGTCGATCCACACCTCCAGCGCCTCGGTCGCCGCAGCCGTCTGCTCGGTCACCGACATGGTCCCCTGCCGTTTCTGTCCCGGGTCGCCCTATTCCTGGAGCAATCCCGCCATTCGTACAACGATCGGAGCCGGAGTGGCGGTCGCGATCGGATATCACTTCGCTCGACGATACATCTGGCCCGCTTTGGGTGGTGCGCGGTGGGTATCCCCTATGCAGAGGGGAAGCACGCTGGGGCGAAGATCGGACACGCCCGTTCCATCTTTCTTGATCTAGGGGTTTACGGACCCCTGGTCCCAGGTAGGGTCTGGAAGCGTCCAGCTCCCCGGAGGAGGTGAGGACCGTGGCAGCCCACGATGACGACTACAACCGCAGCACCGGCAGGCCCGCTCGTGGTTCCGACGAGGCCGCTCAGGTCTCGTACCTAGAGCAGGAAATCGCAGTGTTGCGCCGCAAGCTCGCCGACTCGCCGCGCAATTCGAGGATCCTCGAAGAGCGGATCGTCGAGCTCCAGACCAACCTGGCGGGCGTGACCGCCCAGAACGAACGGCTCGCCTCCACCCTGCGCGAGGCCCGCGACCAGATCGTGGCCCTCAAGGAGGAAGTGGACCGGCTGGCACAGCCCCCGGCCGGCTTCGGCACCTTCCTCGAAGCGAACGAGGACGGGACCGCGGACATCTTCACCGGCGGGCGCAAGCTCCGCGTGAACGTCAGCCCCAACGTCGCCCTCGACGAACTGCGGCGCGGCCAGGAAGTGATGCTCAACGAGGCCCTCAACATCGTGGACGCGATGGCCTTCGAGCGCATCGGCGAGATCGTCACCCTCAAGGAAGTCCTGGAGGACGGCGAACGCGCCCTGGTTCTCGGCCACACCGACGAGGAGCGGGTGGTGCGCCTCGCCGAACCGCTGCGCGAGACCAACATCCGGGCGGGGGACGCCCTGCTGCTGGAGCCCCGTTCCGGCTACGTGTACGAGGTCGTGCCGAAGTCCGAGGTCGAGGAGCTGGTCCTCGAAGAGGTCCCGGACATCGACTACCGCCAGATCGGCGGCCTCAGCAACCAGATCGAGCTGATCCGCGACGCGGTCGAGCTGCCGTACCTGCACGCCGACCTCTTCAAGGAGTACGAGCTGCGCCCGCCCAAGGGCGTCCTGCTCTACGGTCCGCCCGGCTGCGGGAAGACGCTGATCGCCAAGGCGGTGGCCAACTCGCTGGCCAAGAAGGTCGCCGAGGTCACCGGCCGCCCCCAGGGGAAGAGCTACTTCCTCAACATCAAGGGCCCCGAGCTGCTCAACAAGTACGTGGGCGAGACCGAGCGGCAGATCCGCCTGGTCTTCCAGCGGGCCAGGGAGAAGGCGGGCGAGGGCACGCCCGTCATCGTCTTCTTCGACGAGATGGAGTCGCTGTTCCGCACCCGCGGTTCCGGCGTCAGCTCGGACGTGGAGAACACCATCGTCCCGCAGCTGCTCGCCGAGATCGACGGCGTGGAGGGGCTGGAGAACGTCATCGTCATCGGCGCCTCGAACCGGGAGGACATGATCGACCCGGCGATCCTGCGGCCCGGCCGCCTGGACGTCAAGATCAAGATCGAGCGCCCGGACGCCGAGGCCGCGAAGGACATCTTCTCCAAGTACCTCAAGGAGTCGCTGCCCTTCCACCCGGACGACCTCAAGGAGCACGACAGCTCCGTCGAGGCGACGGTGGCCGCGATGATCCAGTCGGTCGTGGAGCGGATGTACTCCGAGACCGAGGAGAACCGCTTCCTGGAGGTCACCTACGCCAACGGTGACAAGGAGGTCCTGTACTTCAAGGACTTCAACTCCGGCGCGATGATCCAGAACATCGTCGACCGCGCGAAGAAGATGGCCATCAAGGACTTCCTCGACCACGGTCAGCGCGGTCTGCGCGTCTCCCACCTGCTCGCCGCCTGCGTGGACGAGTTCAAGGAGAACGAGGACCTCCCGAACACCACCAACCCGGACGACTGGGCCCGCATCTCCGGCAAGAAGGGCGAGCGGATCGTCTTCATCCGCACGCTCGTCACCGGCAAGCAGGGCGCCGAGTCCGGCCGTTCGATCGACACCGTCGCCAACACGGGGCAGTACCTGTAAGCACACACGGTTACCCGGGCCGGCAGCGGTCCCCGGAGCTGTACGCACACCGTCCGGCTGTGGCGCCTCGCGGCCCCGCAGCCGGACGGCGCGTCTCGGGGCCCGCCGTCCGGCGCCGGGTTCTAGGCTCGACCCACCGTTCGCGGGCAGATCGCCGGCGTCGGTGTTGTTCAGCGGTACGTCAGCGTGTCCCGCCCGTCGGGGGCGGGGCACCGGGCAAGGAGGGCCGCATGACCGTACGGCGCGTGATGGGCATCGAGACCGAGTACGGGATCTCCGTGCCCGGCCACCCCAACGCCAACGCCATGCTCACCTCGTCCCAGATCGTCAACGCGTACGCGGCGGCGATGCACCGGGCACGGCGGGCCCGCTGGGACTTCGAGGAGGAGAACCCGCTGCGCGACGCCCGGGGCTTCGACCTCGCGCGGGAGGTGGCGGACGCCAGCCAGCTGACCGACGAGGACATCGGCCTCGCCAACGTCATCCTCACCAACGGGGCCCGGTTCTACGTGGACCACGCACACCCCGAGTACAGCTCGCCCGAGGTGACCAACCCGCGCGACGCCGTGCTGTGGGACAAGGCCGGCGAGCGGATCATGGCGGCCGCCGCCCAGCGCGCGCTGGAACTGCCCAACGGCCAGACCATCCACCTGTACAAGAACAACACCGACAACAAGGGCGCCTCCTACGGCACCCACGAGAACTACCTGATGAAGCGGGCGACCCCGTTCGCCGACATCGTCCGCCACCTCACGCCGTTCTTCGTCTCCCGCCAGGTGGTCACCGGCGCCGGCCGGGTCGGGATCGGCCAGGACGGCTCGGCGCACGGCTTCCAGATCAGCCAGCGGGCGGACTACTTCGAGGTCGAGGTCGGCCTGGAGACCACCCTCAAGCGCCCGATCATCAACACCAGGGACGAGCCGCACGCCGACGCCGAGAAGTACCGCCGGCTGCACGTGATCATCGGGGACGCCAACCTCTCCGAGATCTCCACCTACCTCAAGCTGGGCACCACCTCGCTGGTCCTGTCGATGATCGAGGACTCCTTCATCGCCTCCGACCTCGCCGTCGACCAGCCGGTGCGCACCCTGCACCGGGTCTCCCACGACCCGACGCTCAAGCACCTGATCACCCTGCGCAACGGGCGCAAGCTCACCGCGGTCCAGCTCCAGCTGGAGTACTTCGAGCTGGCCCGCAAGTACGTCGAGGACCGCTTCGGCAACGACGCGGACGAGCAGACCGTGGACGTCCTGGTCCGCTGGGAGGACGTGCTGGGCCGGCTGGAGCGCGACCCGATGTCGCTGTCCAGGCAGCTGGACTGGATCGCCAAGCGGGAGATCCTGGAGGGCTACCGCACCCGGGACGCCCTGGAGTGGTCCAACCCGCGGCTGCACCTGGTCGACCTCCAGTACAGCGACGTGCGGCCCGAGAAGGGCCTCTACAACCGCCTGGTGGCCCGCGGGCGGTTCGAGCGGCTGCTGACCGAGGACGAGGTCGAGCGGGCCGTCTCCAAGCCCCGGAGGACACCAGGGCGTACTTCCGCGGGCGCTGCCTGGAGCAGTACGCGGAGCACGTCGCGGCGGCCTCCTGGGACTCGGTGATCTTCGACCTGCCGGGCCGGGACTCGTTGCAGCGGGTGCCCACCCTGGAGCCGCTGCGCGGCACCCGCAACCACGTCAAGGAGCTGCTGGACCGCTGTCGCACGGCGGAGGACCTGCTACGGGTCCTGTCCGGCGGGTAACTTTTCGATCACCACGGGTGAACGTCCGCCGAATGGGAATCATCCGGGGTGGCAGCGGGTGTTGGACAGGAAGCGCCACCGGCAAACCGGGAGCGGCAGTCGCACCTTGTGTATAGGGTCGGTGCAGCAAGCAGCGACCCAACCGTGCCAGACGAATCGAGCGGGGTGAGGGAAATGGCGAGCAAGGACACCGGCGGCGGCCAGCAGCGGGCGAACCGCTCCTCCGAGGAGGTCGAGGAGCAGGTTGCGGAATCCCAGAATTCCGACGACCTCAAGGAGCGCCAGGAAAAGCTGAGCGACGACGTCGACGCGGTACTGGACGAAATCGACGAAGTCCTCGAATCGAACGCCGAGGATTTCGTCCGGGGATTCGTGCAGAAGGGCGGGCAATAGCCCCTCCCCGGTCATCGGGAATTCACGGTCGAGACCGTCGAGGGCGGTCGGGCGGCTTCTGCCGCCCGGCCGCTCGGCACCTCCGCTCCAGGCGTGGACAAAGATCGTCGGGCGGGTAGGGTGCGGGCAATGCGCGCTTCAAGCTACCTGGAAGGAATCGTGTGGAAGCCAACACTCGTGGCACCGGGCGTCTACCGGCTGCCTTCCTGACCCCGGGGTCGTCCTCGTTCCTCGACTTCCTCGCCGAGCACAGGCCGGAGCTGATCCCCGGCCTGAGAGGGCTCCCCGAGGGAGTCGTCGTCGAGGCCCCGCACGGCACCACGATCGTGTCCGCGGTCTTCGACGGCGGCGTGGTGATCGCCGGTGACCGCCGGGCGACGATGGGCAACGTGATCGCCCAGCGCGACATGGAGAAGGTGTTCCCGGCCGACGAGTACAGCGCGGTGGGCATCGCCGGCACCGCCGGCCTCGCGGTCGAGATGGTCCGGCTGTTCCAACTGGAGCTGGAGCACTACGAGAAGATCGAGGGCACCGTGCTCTCCCTGGAGGGCAAGGCGAACCGCCTCACCACCATGATCCGGGGCAACCTGGGCATGGCGATGCAGGGCCTCGCGGTGGTGCCGATGTTCGCCGGCTACGACCTCGACCTCGGCCGCGGCCGGATCTTCAACTACGACGTCACCGGCGGGCGTTCCGAGGAGCGCGGCTTCGCCGCCACCGGCTCGGGCTCGGTCTACGCCCGCGGCTCGATGAAGAAGCTCTACCGCGAGGGCCTGACGGCCGACCAGGCCTCGACCCTGGTCGTCCAGGCGCTCTACGACGCGGCGGACGACGACTCCGCCACCGGCGGCCCCGACCTCACCCGCAAGATCTACCCGCTCGTCTCGCTGATCACCGAGGACGGCTTCCGCCGCCTCACCGACGCGGAGGTCGCCGAGATCGCCGTCTCGATCACCGACGAGCGGCTCGTCCACCCCAACGGCCCGCAGGCCCCGCTGCTCTAGCCACACCTCACAGGAAAGGGACGACCGCCGGTGTCGACACCGTTCTACGTCTCGCCCCAGCAGGCCATGGCGGACCGCGCGGAGTACGCCCGCAAGGGCATCGCGCGCGGCCGCAGCGTGGTCGTGCTCACCTACGCCGACGGCATCGTCTTCGTCGCCGAGAACACCTCCAGGGCGCTCCACAAGGTCTCCGAGATCTACGACAAGATCGCCTTCGCGGCGGTCGGGCGCTACAACGAGTTCGAGAACCTGCGCATCGGCGGCGTCCGCTACGCCGACCTGCGCGGCTACTCCTACGACCGGGCCGACGTCACCGCCCGGGGCCTGGCCAACGTGTACGCCCAGACGCTGGGCACCATCTTCTCCTCGGTCGGCGAGAAGCCGTACGAGGTCGAGCTGATCGTGGCCGAGGTCGGCCGATCCGCCGACAACGACCAGATCTACCGGCTCACGCCGGACGGCTCGGTCGTCGACGAGAAGAACTACGTGGTGGTCGGCGGCAACGCCGACTCCATCGGCAACTACCTGGGCCAGCGCCACCGCGTCGGCCTGAGCCTGACCGAGGCGGTGAAGGTCGCGGTGGACTCGCTCGCCCGCGATCCCAACGGCGGCAGCCCGCGCAGCCTCACCCCGGAACAGCTGGAGGTCGCGGTCCTCGACCGCCAGCGGTTCCAGCAGCGCAAGTTCAAGCGGATCCTGGGCAACCAGCTCGGCCGACTGCTCGACGGGGACCAGTCCGCCGAGGCGGACGACGAGGACAAGCCGGCGGCCACCCCGCCGTCGGACGAGTAGTGCCTTCGGAGTCCCGTGCGGCGCGATCGCCGTACGGGACTCCGGTGCCCCTGCGGCGGCCCGGCCGCCGTGGAGGCGGTTTCGGACAGCTCCGACAAAGCAAGGAGTGCTCATGGACCGCCGGATTTTCGGGCTGGAGAACGAGTACGGCGTGACCTGCACGTTCCGCGGGCAGCGGCGGCTGTCGCCGGACGAGGTCGCGCGGTACCTGTTCCGCCGGGTCGTCTCCTGGGGCCGCAGCAGCAACGTCTTCCTGCGCAACGGCGCCCGGCTCTACCTCGACGTCGGCTCCCACCCCGAGTACGCCACTCCCGAGTGCGACGACGTGGTCGAGCTGGTGACCCACGACAAGGCGGGCGAGCGCATCCTCGAAGGCCTCCTGGTGGACGCCGAGCGGCGGCTGCACGAGGAGGGCATCGCCGGGGACGTCTACCTCTTCAAGAACAACACCGACTCGGCCGGCAACTCCTACGGCTGCCACGAGAACTACCTGGTGGCCCGGCACGGCGAGTTCTCCCGGCTGGCCGACGTGCTGATCCCCTTCCTGGTCACCCGGCAGCTGATCTGCGGGGCGGGCAAGGTGCTGCAGACCCCGCGCGGCGCGGTGTACTGCGTCAGCCAGCGGGCCGAGCACATCTGGGAGGGCGTCAGCTCCGCCACCACCCGCTCGCGGCCGATCATCAACACGAGGGACGAGCCGCACGCGGACGCCGAGCGCTACCGCCGGCTGCACGTGATCGTCGGCGACTCCAACATGTCCGAGACCACCACGCTGCTCAAGGTCGGCGCCACCGACCTGGTGCTGCGGCTGATCGAGGCCGGCGTGGTGATGCGCGACCTCACCCTGGAGAACCCGATCCGGGCCATCCGCGAGGTCAGCCACGACCTCACCGGCACCCACCAGGTGCGGCTCGCCAACGGCCGCGAGGCCAGCGCGCTGGACATCCAGGAGGAGTACTACAGCAAGGCGCTGGAGTTCGCCGACCGCAAGGGCATCAACACCGGCACCATCGGCCGGGTCCTCGACCTGTGGGGCCGCACCCTGGAGGCCGTCCGCAGCGAGCGGCTGGACGGGGTGGCCACCGAGATCGACTGGATCATGAAGTACAAGCTCATCGAGCGCTACCGCGAGAAGCACCAGATGAGCATGTCCAACCCGCGGGTCGCCCAGATCGACCTCGCGTACCACGACATCCACCGCCGTCGGGGCCTGTTCTACCTGCTCCAGGGCAAGGGCCAGGCGCAGCGGGTGACCACCGACCTCAAAACCTTCGAGGCCAAGTCGATCCCGCCGCAGACCACCCGGGCCCGGCTGCGCGGGGACTTCATCCGCCGGGCGCAGGAGCAGCGCCGGGACTTCACGGTGGACTGGGTGCACCTGAAGCTGAACGACCAGGCGCAGCGCACGGTGCTGTGCAAGGACCCGTTCCGCTCGGTCGACGAGCGGGTGGAGAAGCTCATCGCGGGGATGTAGCCCGTGGGCGCCGCGACCGCGGCGATGTGATCAAGGTCGTGACCGGCCCCGGTGGTGTCTACCGGGGCCGGACGCGCGCCGGGCATACGCTGTCCGTCGAGTCAGGAGAGCCGACTTCGACCGACAGTTAGGACCACCGTGCGCCGCACCGCCGGTTTGCTTCTCACCCTGCCGCTGCTGCTGGCGGTCGCCTGCAGCAGTTCCCCCAAGGCGGCCGGTCCGGCGACGCCGTCCACGGCGAGCGCCGCTCCGACGGTGCCCGCGCCGGTCAGCGAGGCGTCGCCGATGCCCACCCTCTCGGGCGGCGGCTTCGGCAGCAAGGCCACCATCACCATCCCCGAAGGCCAGCAGCCCAGTGGCCAGTTCGTGGTGAACACGGTGATCGACGGCGAGCGCTCGACCGTCAACAAGGGCGACTGGGTGACGGTCAACTACACCGCGAAGGACTGGACCACCGGCAAGGACCTGCCCAGTTCGTACGACCCGAACGGCAAGCCGCAGCTCTACCAGGCCGGCAGCGGGCAGTTGGTGCCGGCGCTGGACCAGAGCGTGATCGGGAAGAAGGTGGGTTCCCGGCTGCTGGTGGTGGCCCCGCCGGCGGCGGCCTTCGGTGAGCAGGGCTCCGGCCAGCTGGGCGTCAACAAGGGCGACACCGTGGTGTTCGTGCTGGACATCATGGAGAGCCTGCCGCAGGACTCCACGCTCACCGGGAACATGACCCAGCCGGCCGCGACGCTGCCGCAGGTCAAGGACAACGGCAAGGCGCCGGTGACGATCACCATCCCGACCGGTCAGGCGCCGCCCACCGACCTCCAGCAGGCGGTGCTGATCAAGGGCGAGGGCAAGCAGGTCAAGAGCGGGCAGACGCTGGTGGTGCAGTACACCGGGGTGCTGTGGAGCAACGGCCAGCAGTTCGACGCCTCCTGGACGCACGGCGGCGCGCAGGCGGTGCAGATCGGTACCGGCAGCGTGATCGAGGGCTGGGACAAGGGCCTGGTCGGGCAGAACGTGGGCAGCCGGGTGCTGCTGGTGGTGCCGCCCGCGCTGGGGTACAAGGACCAGGCCCAGGGCGCCGTCCCGGCGAACTCCACGCTGGTCTTCGTGATCGACATTCTGGAAGCGGTCTAGGAAGTCACCCGGGGGATTCCGTACGCTTGGGCGGACGCTCGTACAACGAAGCGTCCGCCCTCATCCTGAGCTGTCATACTGCCCTCGCGCTGTGGCAAGCGCCGTCCGGCGCCAAGGTACGGGCGGGCGGTGCGGCGGCAGGCCGGCGCTCAGCACGCCGGGCGCAGACCTGGAAGACCTGTGGCGAGATGGATGGGGAGTCATGACTGAGAAGACGCCGAGCCCGGGCGGGGCCGGCACCGCGGCGAACGACAGCCCTGCGGGTGACCCGGCCGCCTCCCGTCCCGGCGGCCCGCTTCCGGGGGACGGCGAGTCGATCGTCGTTCCGCCGTCGATCCTGAAGCAGCAGGCCGGCTGGGCCCGGCCCGGTGACGCGCCGCGTGCCGCGGGCGGGACGAAGACCGACGACACCCCGCAGATCTTCGCCTCCAACGTGCGCAAGAGCGACACCTCCGAGGCCGGGTACGACGAGAACCCGCCCGGTGTCGGCAGGCTCGGCGTGATCCTCGGCACGGTGCTGGCCGTGCTGCTGGCGGGCAGTGCCGTGACGCTCTACATGGTGAACAAGGACGGCTCCAAGGACGACGCGTCGGCGGCCAAGCCCGACGCGGCCAAGACCGCGCCGCCCACGCCGACCGCCGACCCGGTGCCGCCGGTCAAGGACAGCGCCAAGGTGCTGCCGACCGTCGCCGGTGACTTCGGCAAGAAGGCCGACATCCAGGTGCCGGCCGACAAGTCCGACGGCTCCTTCGTGGTGAAGGTGCTCACCGAGGGCACCGGGCCCAAGGTGGACAAGAACTCCTGGACCTCGGTGGACTACACCGCCAAGGACTGGAACACCGGCAAGGACATCCCGAGCTCGTACGACGCCAACGGCAAGCCGCAGATCTTCCAGGCCGGCACGTCCTCGCTGATCCCGGCGCTGGACCAGGCCGTGCTCGGCAAGAAGGCCGGCAGCCGGGTGCTGGTGGTGGCCCCGCCGGCCGCCGCGTTCGGCTCCCAGGGCAAGGCCGACATGTCGATCGGGCCCAAGGACGACCTGATCTTCGTGATCGACATCCGCAACGCCAACGCGCCCGACGCGGTCGTCAGCGGCACGGTCACCCCGCCGCCGGCGGACTTCCCGCAGGTCAAGGACAACGGCAAGAAGCCGGCCGAGATCACCCCGGTGGCCGGCGCCAAGGACCCGACCGAGCTGAAGTCGCACGTCCTGATCAAGGGCACCGGGCCGAAGGTGGAGAAGGGCGACAAGGTCCTCGTCCAGTACACCGGTGCGCTGTTCAAGGACGGCAAGGTCTTCGACTCCTCGCTCGGCAAGGGCCAGGCGTACGCCTTCCCGCTCGGCGGCGGCCAGGTCATCCAGGGCTGGGACCAGGGCCTGGAGGGCCAGACGGTCGGCAGCCGGGTCGAGCTGGTGGTCCCGGCCGCGCTGGGCTACGGCGACAAGGGCCAGGGCGACATCCCGCCCGGCGCGACGCTGGTCTTCGTGGTGGACATCCTGGACGCCGGTGTGGGCTGATCCACTTTCGGGTGAGAATGGTGTGCGTGTGACCTTCGGGTCCGGCCGCGTGGCCGGGCCCGGACGGGCGGCGGGCGCCCGTACCGTGGTCCATTCCGGGACCACGGTACGGGCGCCCGCTGCTTGGTCGTGAAATGCAAAGCGAGACATGAGAAGAGGGACTGTGAGCGTCAACCTCAACGAGAAGCCCGAGATCGACTTCCCGATCGGCGACGCCCCGACGGAGCTGCAGATCCGCGACATCGTCGTGGGCGACGGCGCGGAGGCCAAGAAGGGCCAGAACGTCAGCGTCCGCTACGTCGGCGTGACCTTCGAGACCGGCGAGGAGTTCGACGCCAGCTGGAACCGGAGCCCCAACGAGTTCCGCTTCCCGCTGGGCGCCGGCCGCGTCATCAAGGGCTGGGACCAGGGCGTCGTCGGCATGAAGGTCGGCGGCCGCCGCGAGCTGACCATCCCGGCGAAGCTGGCGTACGGCGCGCAGTCGCCGTCGCCGCTCATCCCGGCGAACTCGACCCTGATCTTCGTGGTCGACCTGCTGGCCGTCTGAGGCCCTTCGCGCCGTGGGCCGGACCCCTCCGGGGGCCCGGCCCACGGGCGTGTCCGGGCCCGGAGGGCACGGGCGGAGGACCGGGTTCGGGAGGCGGCTTTTGCAGTGCGTACCGCTACCGGTACGGTCGGTCCCGCCGGGTCGAGATCGCCCGGTTGGCGCACCCCGCGCGCGGCGCGGCACACCGGAAGGGTCAGCGATGGCGATCGCCAAGGCAGAGCGGCTGATGAATCTCGCCCTGTGCCTGATGAACACCAGAAGGCCGCTCTCCAAGAAGGAGCTGCGGGAATCCATCGAGGCGTACCGCGAGGCCTGGCAGAGCAGCAGCGAGGACGCCTTCAACCGGATGTTCGAGCGGGACAAGGACGACCTGCGCGAACTCGGACTGGTGATCGACGTCGACGAGAGCGCCCTGGACGGCGAGTTGGGCTACCTGGCCCGGGCCGACCGCAACCGGCTGCCCGAGATCGCGCTGGACGCCGAGGAGGCGGCCGCGCTGACCCTGGCGGCCCGGGTCTGGCAGCAGGCCAAGATGTCCGGCGCGGCCAGCGGCGCGCTGCAGAAGCTGCGTGCGGCCGGAGTGCCGTTCACCGAGGCCGAGGGCCGTACCGCCCTGGAGCCGCGCATCCCCGCCCGGGAGGCCGCGTTCGAGCCGCTGCTCACCGCCGCCCGGGACCGCCGCCCCGTCACCTTCGAGTACCGCAAGGCCGGCGCCGCCGCCGTCGAGCAGCGCAGCGTCGAGCCGTGGGCGCTGGAGTGCTGGCGCGGGCACTGGTACCTGGCCGGGTACGACCGCGACCGGGGCGACGCCCGGGTGTTCCGGCTCAGCCGGATCACCGGCAAGGTGCGGGCGAAGAACGGGGCCTTCCTGGGCACCGTGCCCGAGCACGTGGACGTCCGGGCCACCGTGGCGAAGTTCGCCGGCGAGGGCGCCACCGCCACCGCCACCGTGCGGGTCCGGCGGGGCGCGGGCTTCCCGCTGCGCACCAAGGCGCTGGCCAGCACCCGGGTGGACGAGGTCTGGGACGAGCTGGAGATCCCGTACGGCAACGGGCTGGGCGCCGACCTCGCGGAGTTCGGGCCGGACGTGGTGGTGCTCGGGCCGGAGGAGCTGCGGGCGGATGTGATCGACCGGCTGCGGGCGGTCGCGGGGCTGGACTCGGAGGACGTTCGGGCATGAGTAACGCAATCGACCAGACGCGACGGATGCTGTCGCTGGTCACCTACCTGCGCGAGCGGCCCGGGGCCGAGGTCGCCGAGGTGGCCCGGGCCTTCGGGATCAGCGAGCGCGAGCTGATCGGAGACCTCAACGTGCTGCCGATGTGCGGCACCAGCTTCCGCGGCGGCGACCTGCTCGACATCGACACCGACGGCGAGCGGATCTGGTGGCACAACGTCGACGACGTGGCCCAGCCGCTGCGGCTGGCCGCCGACGAGGCCACCGCGCTGCTGGTGGCCGCCCGCGCGGTCGCCGGACTGCCCGGGCTGCGGGCCGGGGACCGGGAGGCGCTGACCCGGGCCGTCGCCAAGATCGAGAACGCGGCGGGGGAGAGCGCCGAGGGCAGCGCCCGCGTCGGCGTGACCTTCGAGGCGGAGAGCCACGTCTTCGCCGACATCGACCGGGCGCTCAGTGAGGGCCGCCGGCTCTGGCTGCGCTACTACTCGCACGGGCGCGGCGGCATGACCGAGCGCGAGGTCGACCCGATCCGGCTGCTCACCGAGGGCCACACCTACCTCGAAGCCTGGTGCCGCACCTCCGAGGACCACCGGATGTTCCGGCTCGACCGGGTCGCCGAGATCCGCGTCCTGGACGTACCCGCCGACCCGCCCCGGCGCGAGCCGCGCGACCTCAGCGGTGGGCTGGTCAACCCGGCGGCCGACGACCCCGAGGTCGTCATCGAGGTCTCCTCCGCCGGACGCTGGGTCGCCGAGTACTACACCCACGACCGGGCCGAGGAACTGCCCGACGGCGGGCTGCGGATCACCCTGCGCAGCGCCGACCCCTCCCAGCTGCGCCCGCTGGCGCTGCGGCTGGGCCGGGACGGCCGGATCGTCTCGCCGCCCGAGCCGGCCGAGCAGGCGCGCTCGGCCGCGCGCGAGGCGCTGGCCGCCTACGGGGAGGGGCAGGTCTGAGCGGTGGAACCCGGGACCAGATTCAAGGTGTACTGCTCGGAGTGCCGGGAGAAGGTGGAGCTGCCCGCCGAGGAGTTCCGGCTGACCCTGGGGCGCACCCCGGCCCAGGCGCACTACAGCTTCGGCTGCCCGCAGTGCGGGGCGGCGGTGCGCAAGCAGGCCGGGGAGAAGATCGTCGAGGCGCTCACCGGGGCCGGGGTCCGCACCATGCGGCTCGTGCCGGCGGAGGGGTAGCGGGCGGGGTGAGCGGGGGTAGCGGGCGGGGCGAGCTGGGGTAGGAGTCGGGGCGGGCCCCGCTCGGGGCCCGTATAGGGTGGGGCGCATGTCCTGGATGCTCGTCGCCGCCGTCCTGCTCGCCACGGCGGGCCTGCTGGTCCTGGGGGTCCTCGCGATCCGGCTCTGGCTGGACGTGCGGACGCTCGCCAAGGGCGTGGACGCGGCCTCGCGGGCGCTGGCCTCGGCGGCGGAGGACCTCGCGGAGGCGGTGCCGGGCCGGGCGTAGCGCCCTGGCGCGGCGCCCGCGGCCCGTAGCACGGCGAAACCGTTCGCGGTACGGGGGCTGCTGCGCGGAGGTAGGGGCGGGTTACGCTCTCAGATGGCTCCTGAGAACCGTGTACCGGGGGCCGCTGTCCTGTTCGGGCGGCCGTCGTCGTGGCGTCATCCGCAGCGGTTACCATCCGCAGCGGACGGCCCGTCGGGCCGCCATGACTGAAGGTGGTCGGCCATGCGCATCTCGATGACCGCGATCGTCGTGATCGTGGTAGTCGCCATCGTGCTGTTCGGAGCCAAGCGGCTGCCGGAGGTGGCGCGGTCGCTGGGCCAGTCGCTGCGGATCCTGAAGAGCGAGGCCAAGGCGATGCGTTCGGACGGGGAGTCCGGGGCCGACGGCGAGCGTCGGCCTTGAGCGCGACGCACACGGCGCACGCGACGCACACGACCACGCAGGCCCGTCGACCGGCGGGCCTCGACGCACGAGTTGAGGACCGGGGTTGAGCAAGCTCTCCAAGGCGTCGAAGGCGCCAAAGGACCCTGAGGGGCGGATGGCCCTCGCCGACCACCTGCGGGAACTGCGCAACCGCGTGGTGAAGTCGGTCCTGGCGATCGTGCTGTTCGCGGCCATCGCGGCGGTCTTCCACAAGGACATCGAGCACTTCCTGCTCCAGCCGCTGCCGCAGTGCAACACCAAGGTGGCCGCCGACCATTACCACGGGCGCTGCGCCCAGGTGTCCAACATCGGCCTCACCGCGGGCTTCAACTGGATGCTGAAGGTCGCGCTGACGGCCGGCGTGGTCGCGGCCGTCCCGGTCTGGCTGTACCAGGTGTGGGCCTTCGTGGCGCCCGGTCTGCACCGGCACGAGAAGAAGTACGCGATCCTCTTCATGGTCTGCGGCGCCCCGCTGTTCCTGGCGGGCGTGGGCTGCGCGATCATGGTGATGCCGACCATGGTCGAGATGCTGATCTCGTTCACCCCGAGCGACACGACGCCGATCCTGCCGCCCGAGGACTACTTCGACATCGCCACCCGGATGGTGCTGGTCTTCGGTCTGGCCTTCGAGTTCCCGCTGCTGCTGGTGATGCTCAACCTGGTCGGCATCGTGACCGGCAGGCGGCTGCTCGGCTGGTGGCGCGGGATGGTCATGGCCATCACCGTGTTCGCGGCGTTCGCCACCCCGGGCGCCGACCCGGTCAGCATGCTGCTGCTGTCGGCGCCGATCTGGGCGCTGTACTTCATCGCCGTGGCGATCGCGCTCTTCAACGACAAGCGGAAGGCGCGGCGCAACCCGGACGCGGGGCTGGACGACGAGGAGGCCTCGCACCTGGACCTGTCCGTGCAGCCGGTGGCCGGTGCGGAGGCCGTCCGGGCGTCGGCGGCGCCGACGGCGAGCAGCGCCCCGGTGCCGGGCGCCCGCCACGAGCAGATGGACGACATCACCTGAGCCGGTGAGCCGTCGTAGGCCGTCGTGGCCGGCGTAGGCCTTCGTGAGCCCCGGCCCGTCGCTTCCGAGCGGCGGGCCGGGGCTTTTCGCTGGTCGGGGGCTCCCCCGGGTTTCGGCGGGTGGTCTTGGCAGGGTTGATGGCATGTGACATATTACTGGCGTGCTGAAGACCCAGAGACCTCCCCTGGACGTCGTCGTGGTCGGCGCCGGAGTGGTCGGCGCCGCCTGCGCCTACTACGCCGCCCGCGCCGGGCTCGCCGTCGCCGTCGTGGACCGCGGGCCGGTGGCCGGCGGCACCACCGGCGCGGGCGAGGGCAACGTGCTGGTCTCCGACAAGGAGCCCGGCCCCGAACTCGACCTCGCACTGCTCAGTGCGCGGCTCTGGCGCGAACTCGCCGACGAGCTCGGCGCGGCCGTCGAGTACGAGCCCAAGGGTGGCGTGGTGGTCGCCTCCACCGCCGCCGGGCAGGAGGCGCTGCGGGCCTTCGCGGAGGGCCAGCGCGCCGTCGGGGTGGTCGCCGAGGAGGTCCCCGGCGAGCGGCTGCACGAACTGGAGCCGCACCTCGCCCCCGACCTGGCCGGCGGCTTCCACTACCCCCAGGACGCCCAGGTCCAGCCCGCCCTCGCCGCTGCCCGGCTGCTGCTCGCGGCCCGCCGGATGGGCGCCGAGCTGATCACCGGGGAGACCGTGACCGCCGTGGACCGCGGGCCGGACGGCGCCGTGCGCGGTGTGCGCACCGACCGCCGCCGGCTGGCCGCACCCGCCGTGGTGAACGCGGCCGGCACCTGGGGCGGTGAACTGGCCGCGCTGGCCGGGGTGCACCTGCCGGTGATGCCCCGGCGCGGCTTCGTGCTGGTCACCGAACCGCTGCCGCGGGTCGTCCGGCACAAGGTCTACGCCGCCGACTACGTGGCCAACGTGGCCAGCAGCTCGGCCGGGCTGGAGACCTCCGCCGTGATCGAGGGCACCCCGGGCGGGCCGGTGCTGATCGGCGCCAGCCGGGAACGGGTCGGCTTCGACCGCACCCTCTCCCAGGAGGTGCTGCGCCGACTGGCCGTCCAGGCCGCGGAGCTCTTCCCGGTGCTCGCGGAGGTCGCCGTGATGCGGGCCTACCGGGGCTTCCGCCCGTACCTGCCGGACCACCTGCCGGCGATCGGCGCGGACCCCCGGGTGGCCGGGCTGTACCACGCGTGCGGGCACGAGGGGGCCGGCATCGGGCTGGCTCCGGCGACCGGACTGCTGATCAGCGAGCAGCTCGCCGGCAAGCAGCCGGAGCAGGACCTCGCGCCGTTCCGGGCGGACCGGTTCCCGGCCGGGTGAGACCGGTTCCCGGCCGGTGAGACCGGCCCCGCCACCGCCCCGTCACCGCCCCGTATGAGATTCCGTCCTGGATTGGAGAAGCCGCCGATGCGCCGCCGCACCCCCGCCGGGCTGGTCGAGGCCGAGCCCGGGCCCGCCCACCACATCGAGTTCGACGGGCGGCCCGTCCCCGCGTTGCCCGGGCAGTCCATCGCCGCCGCGCTCTGGGCCGACGGCGTGCTCGCCTGGCGCACCACCAGGGTCGGCGGGAAGCCGCGCGGGGCGTTCTGCGGGATCGGCGCCTGCTTCGACTGCCTGGCCGTCGTGAACGGCCGCCCCAACCAGCGCACCTGCCTGCTGCCCGCCGAGCCCGGCACCACCGTCACCACCCAGGAGGGCCACGGCCGTGCCGACCTCGCCGTCTGACGATTCGCTGTTCGACCTCGCGGTGGTCGGCGCAGGCCCGGCCGGGCTCGCCGCCGCCGTCACCGCCGCCGACCTCGGGCTGCGGTGCGTCCTGCTGGACGGCGGGTCGAGCACCGGCGGGCAGTACTACCGCCACCCGGCGCCCGGCCTCGGCGCGGCCCGCCCGGACCGGCTGCACCACCACTGGTCCGCCTACACCGGCCTGGCCGACCGGCTCGCCGCCCACGAACGGTCCGGGGCGGCCGCCTTCCGCGGCGGGCACCAGGTCTGGGCGCTGGAGCGCACCGGGGACGGCTTCGCGGTGCACGTCACACGCGGGCCGGAGAGCACCGACCGGGCCACCGTCCGGGCCCGGTCGGTGCTGCTCGCCACCGGCGCGTACGAGCGGCAACTGCCGTTCCCCGGCTGGACCCTGCCCGGAGTGGTCACCGCGGGCGGCGCGCAGGCGATGCTCAAGGCCGGGCTCGTACTGCCCGGGCGGCGGATCGTGGTCGCCGGAAGCGGACCGCTGCTGCTCGCGGCGGCGTCCTCGCTGGTCACCGCCGGGGCCGAGGTGCCCGCGGTGGTCGAGGCCACCGCCTACCTCGGGTACGCGCGGCGCCCCGGAGTGCTCGCGGGCGTCCCCGGCAAGCTGGTCGAGGGCGCCGGGCACGGCGGCGCGCTGCTGCGGCACGGCGTACGGCTGCGGCCGCGCAGCGCCGTGGTCGAGGCGCACGGGACGGACCGGGTCACCGGCGTCACGGTCGCCCGGCTGGACGCCGACTGGCGGCCGGTGCCCGGCACCGAGCGGCGGATCGACTGCGACGCGCTCGCCGTTGGCCACGGCCTGCTGCCACAGATCGACCTCGCCACCGAGCTGGGGGCGCGGACCCGGACCGGGCCGGACGGTGCGGTTGCGCTGGAGGTCGACGCCCGGCTGCGCACCAGCGTGCCCGGCCTCTGGTCGGCGGGGGAGACCAACGGCGTCGGCGGCGCGGACCTGGCGCTCGCCGAGGGCGAACTGGCCGCGCACGCGGTGTCCGGGGCGCTGCCGGCGGCCGCGCTGCTGCGCCGCCGGGCGCGGCTGCGGGCCTTCGCCGAGCTGATGGCCGCCGCGCACCGGCCCGGGCCCGGCTGGACCGGGTGGCTGCGTCCGGACACCGACGTCTGCCGGTGCGAGGAGGTGCCGGTCTCGGCGGTCCGGGAGGCGGTGGAGGAGCTGGGCGCGGGGGATCCGCGCACCGTCAAGCTGCTCACCCGGGCCGGGATGGGCTGGTGCCAGGGGCGGATGTGCGGGCCGGCGGTGGCCTGTCTGGCGGGGGCGGGTTCGGCCTCGGGGCCGGATCGGCGGCCGCTGGGGTGCCCGGTGCCGCTCTCGCAGTTGGCGGCGGGGCCGTCGCCGGGGTAGGGCCTGCCGCTCGGCCGCTCGGCCTGTTGTCGAACGGGTCGGTCGGGGACCTTGTCTCCGGCCTGTCCGCTCCTATAAAATGTCACACCTCACCAAGGAGTTGCACGTGTCCATCACCCAGCACGACACCAACCGTCCCTGGCGCGGCATCATGGTCGCCACCACGATCCCGCTGCGCCCGGACCTCTCCGTCGACTACGACGCCTACGCCGAGCACGTCCGCTGGCTGATCGACTCCGGCTGCGAGGGCGTCGTCCCCAACGGCTCGCTGGGCGAGTACCAGACGCTCACCGCCGCGGAGCGCGCCCGGGTCGTCGAGGTCGCGGTCGAGGCGGCCGGCGACGGCTCCCGGGTCATGCCCGGGGTCGCCGCGTACGGCAGCGCCGAGTCCCGCCGCTGGGCCGAGCAGGCGGCCGAGGCCGGCGCCGGCTCCGTCCTGCTGCTGCCGCCGAACGCCTACCGGGCCGACCACGCCTCGGTGCGGGCGCACTACGCCGAGGTCGCCAAGGCGGGCCTGCCGATCGTCGCCTACAACAACCCGATCGACACCAAGGTGGACCTCGTCCCGGCGCTGCTCGCCCAGCTGCACGGCGAGGGCTCGATCGTCGCGGTCAAGGAGTTCAGCGGAGACGTCCGCCGGGCGTACGAGATCGCCGAGCTGGCCCCCGGGCTGGACCTGCTGATCGGCGCCGACGACGTGCTGCTGGAGCTGGCGCTGGCCGGCGCGGTCGGCTGGATCGCCGGCTACCCGAACGCGCTGCCCGAGGCCTCGGTCGCGCTCTACGACGCCGCGGTCAAGCACGACCTGGAGACCGCGCTGCCGCTGTACAAGTCGCTGCACTCGCTGCTGCGGTGGGACTCCAAGACCGAGTTCGTCCAGGCCATCAAGCTGTCCATGGACATCGCCGGGCGCCCCGGCGGGCCGGCCCGGGCGCCGCGGCTGCCGCTCACCCCGGAGGTCGAGGCGGCCGTGCGCGCCGCCACCGAGAAGGCGCTGGCCGAGGGTCTGGCGTAAGGCCTGCCCCGGGGCGTGTCCTGGCCGCGCCCGACTTCCCGGCCGGCTGCGGGGGCAGCCGGCCAGGCCCCACCAACCACCAGAACCTGTACGGGAGTTGTGACCCATGCGGAGCCGTCATGTGTTCCATGCCGTCGACTCGCACACCGAGGGCATGCCGACCCGGGTGATCACCGGCGGCTTCGGCATCATCCCCGGGGCCACCATGGCCGAGCGCCGGGTGCACTTCCAGGAGCACCTGGACCACTTCCGGACCCTGCTGATGTACGAGCCGCGCGGCCATGCGGCGATGAGCGGCGCCATCCTGCAGCCGCCGACCCGGCCGGACGCCGACTTCGGGGTGCTCTACATCGAGGTCTCCGGGCTGCTGCCGATGTGCGGGCACGGCACCATCGGCGTCGCCACCGTGCTGGTCGAGACCGGGATGGTGCCGGTGGTCGAGCCGGTCACCACCGTACGGCTGGACACCCCGGCCGGGCTGGTGGTCGCCGAGGTGCAGGTCGAGGACGGCGCCGCCAAGGCGGTGACCATCCACAACGTGCCGTCCTACTCGGTCGCGCTGGACCGCAAGATCGAGGTGCCCGGTTACGGCACCGTGAGCTACGACCTCGCCTACGGCGGCAACTTCTACGCCATCCTGCCGCTCGACCGGTTCGGGCTGCCCTTCGAACGCGAGCGCAAGCAGGAGATCCTGGACGCCGGCCTCGCCCTGATGGACGCGATCAACGCGGGCCCCGACCGGCCGGTGCACCCGGAGAACCCGTCCATCCACAGCTGCCACCACGTCCAGCTGCTGGCGCCCGGCTCCACCGCCGAGCACTCCCGGCACGCCATGGCCATCCACCCCGGCTGGTTCGACCGCTCGCCCTGCGGCACCGGCACCTCCGCGCGGATGGCCCAACTGCACGCGCGCGGCGAGCTGCCGCTCGGGCAGGACTTCCGCAACGACTCCTTCATCGGCACGACCTTCATCGGGCGGCTGGTCGAGGAGACCGAGGTCGCCGGGCGGCCCGCCGTGGTGCCCACCGTCACCGGGCGGGCCTGGGTCACCGGCACCGCCCAGTACTTCCTCGACCCGAGCGACCCGTTCCCGGCGGGCTTCCTGCTCTGAGGCGAGCCCTGCTCCGAGCAGAGCCCTGCTCCGAGCAGCACCCGCGTTGCCCGTGCCTGCTGAACCACCCCCGAAGGGCTGCCAGTTGTGACCATCACCTCGTACAACCCCGCCGACCCCACCGACCTGGTGCTCGCCGTCGAGGAACCCGGCGCCGAGGCCGTGCGGGCCGCCGTCGGCCGGGCCCGGGCGGCGCAGACCGGCTGGCTCGCCGCCGGGGCGGCCGCCCGGTCGGCGGCGCTCGGCCGGATCGCGGACGCGGTCGAGGCGCATGCGGAGGAGCTGACCGCGCTGATCGTGCGCGAGGTCGGCAAGCCGCTCGCCGAGGCCCGCGGCGAGGTCGCCCGGACGGCGGCGATCTGGCGCTACTACGCGCAGGCGCCGTACACGCCGTCCGGGGCGGTGCACGAGACCGCCGCCGGGCCCGGACTGCTGTTCACCCGGCGCCGCCCGTACGGGGTGGCCGGGCTGATCGCGCCCTGGAACTTTCCGCTGGCGATCCCGAGTTGGAAGGCGGCGCCGGCCCTGGCGGTCGGCAACACGGCCGTCCTCAAGCCGGCGCCCGAGGCGACGGCGTGCGCGCTGCGGCTGGCGGAGCTGGCCCGGGGGCCGGGTTGCCGGAGGACGTGTTCACCGTGCTGCCCGGCGGGGCGGAGGAGGGCGCGGCGCTGGTCGAGACGGCGGACGTGGTCTCCTTCACCGGCTCGACCGGCGTCGGCCGGGCCGTGGTGCGGGCGGCGACCGAGCGCGGGGTGCCGGTCCAGGCCGAACTCGGCGGGCTGAACGCCGCGTTGGTGCTGCCGGACGCCGACCTGGAGCTGGCCGCCGCGCACATCGCCGCCGCCATCGCCGGGTACGCCGGGCAGAAGTGCACCGCCACCAGCCGGGTGATCGCGGTCGGCGCCGCGTACCAGCCGCTGCGCGAGGCCCTGGTCAAGGCGCTGGCGGCGGTGGACGACTCGGTGTGCGGCCCGGTGGTCAACTCCGGGGCCCGGGACCGGTTGACCGGCGCGGTGGACTCGGCCGTCGAAGCCGGCGCGACCGTGCTCACCGGCGGCGGCGTGCCCGAACGGGCCGGCTGGTACGTCGAGCCGACCCTGCTCGCCGACGTGCCGGCCGAACACCCGCTGGCCCGCGAGGAGTTCTTCGGCCCGATCGCCGTGCTGCACGCCGCCGCCGACCTGGACGAGGCGATCGCGCTCGCCAACGACACCCCGCACAGCCTCGCCACCTCGGTGCACACCCGCAGCCTGGACGTGGCGCTGGCCGCCGCGGACCGGCTGGACGCGGGCATGATCCGGGTCAACGCCCCGTCCAGCGGCGTCGACTTCCACCTGCCCTTCGGCGGGGCCAAGGGCGCGAGCCACGGCGAGCGCGAACAGGGTCAGGCGGCACTGGACTTCTACACCGCCGGCCGGACCGTCAGCGTGCTGCCGGGCGGAGGCGCGCTCTGATGTTCGTGCGGACGGTCGACTACCACACGGCCGGCGAGCCGTTCCGGATCGTGCTCGACGGCACGCCGCCGATCCCCGGCGACACCGTCGCCGAGCGGCGGGCCATCGCGCTCGGCGCCGGCGGCAGCGCCACCGCGCCCCGGCCGAGCGCGCTGGACGAGATCCGGCAGCTGCTCACCCGGGAACCGCGCGGACACGCCGGGATGTACGGCGGGTTCCTGGTGCCGCCGGACGACGACGAGGCCCATCTCGGCGTGCTGTTCTGGCACAAGGACGGCTACTCGACGGCCTGCGGGCACGGCACCATCGCGCTCGGCGCGTGGGCGGTGGAGTCCGGCCTGGTCCGGGCCCCCGAGGACGGCGTGGCGCGGGTCCGGATCGACGTGCCCTCGGGGCGGGTCACCGCACTGGTGCACCGGGCCGGCGGGCGCACCACCGGGGTGACCTTCCGCAACGTGCCCACCCGGGTCAGCGCGCTGAAGCTGCCGGTGGAGACCTCGCGGGGGACGGTCGAGGTGGCGGTGGCGCACTCCGGCGCCTGCTACGTCTCCGTACCGGCGTCGGCCCTGGGGCTTGCCGTGGAGCCGGCCCGGCTGCCCGAACTCACCGCTGTGGGGCGGGAGATCAGGGCGGCGCTGGCCGGCGCGGAGGCGGTGGCGCACCCGACGGACGCCCGGCTGTCGGGGGTGTACGGGGTGATCCTCCACGACGAACTGCCGTTGGCGGACGGGATGTTGAACCAGCGGAACGTCACCGTGTTCGCGGACGGGCAGATCGACCGCTCGCCCTGCGGCTCCGGCACCTCAGCCCGGCTCGCCGTGCTCGCCGCAGAGGGCCGGCTGACCCCTGGGGAGATCCTGCGGCACGAGTCCGTCATCGGGACGGTGTTCACCGGTCGAGTGCTCCCCGGCGGCGACCCGTTGGGGGAGGGCGTCGTCACCGAGGTCGGCGGGACGGCCTTCCGCACCGGGGAGCACGGGTTCGTGCTGGACGCGGACGACGAACTGGGGACGGGGTTCCTCCTGTGAGTCCGGACGGGTCGGGAGTGACGGTTCCGGGTGTGACTCCTTCGAGTCCGACTGCGCTGCCCGGTACGGCGGTTGTGCCGCTCCAGTACGCCGTGCCGGGCACCGGCGGGATCGGGCCCGCCGAGGCGGTGGGGGCGATCGAGCGGGTGCTGCTGAACGGGTTCGACCCGGAGGCGGCACCCGCCCGGTCGGCCGTGCCGGTGCCCGCCGGCGAGCTGCTGATGATGCCGGCCGCCGACGGGTCGTACGCGGGCGTGAAGATCGCCGGGGTCGCGCCCGTCAACCCGGCGCGCGGCCTGCCCCGGATCACCGGCAGCTACCTGCTGCTGGACGGGCCCACCCTGCAACCGCTCGCGCTGCTGGACGGCGCCGCGCTCACCGCGCTGCGAACGCCCGCCGTCACCGCGGCGGCGCTGCGCCGGCTGGCGGTGCCGGAGGCTCGGCACCTGGTGCTGTTCGGCTCCGGGCCGCAGGCGTACGGGCACCTGGACGCGCTGCTGGCCGTGCGGCCGCTGAGCCGGCTCACGGTGGTGGCGCGGCACGCCGGTCGGGCCGAGGCGCTGGCGGCGTACGGCCGGGGGCTCGGCCTGGCGGCCGCCGTCGGCGGGCCGGAGGCCGTCGCGGAGGCGGACCTGGTGGTCTGCTGCACCACCGCGCGCACCCCGCTGTTCGACGGCACCCTGGTGCCCGCGCACGCGGCGGTGGCGGCGGTCGGCTCGCACGAGCCGGACGTGCGGGAGGTGGACGGGGCGCTGGTCGGGCGGGCCGAGCTGTACGTGGAGGCGCGGTCGGTCGCGGCCCGGGAGGCCGGGGACCTGCTGCTGGCGGGGGTCGCCGGGCGGCAGCTGTGGAACCTGGCCGAACTGGTGCGCGGGGACGCGCTGCTGCCGGCCGGGCGGCCGCGGTTCTTCAAGAGCGTCGGGATGGCCTGGGAGGACCTGGCGGTCGCGGCGGAGGTGTACCGGCAGGCGCAGGCGTAGGCGTTCGCAGGCCTGGTTGTGGGGCTGGAGTCGGCCCGGCGGGAAGGGATCCCCCGCCGGGCCGGCTCCTTTGCGTTCTCGGGAGGGCGTCGGCAGCGGGCCGGGCGTCAGCAGTAGCCGGCGAGCAGGCGGGCCAGGTGCCGGCCGGTGACCAGCAGTGGCTCCTCGCTGCGGGCGACCTGGGCGGCGAGCTCGGCGCCCTCCAGGGTGTTGATGACCGTGCCGGCCAGTTCGCGGGCGTCCTGCTCGGCGATGCCGGAGGCGCGCAGCCGCTCCGCCACGATGGCCTGCCAGTTGGCGAAGGCCTCGGTCACGGCCTGCTCGATGACGGGCACCCGGCCGACCGTCTCCAGGGCGGTGGTGGTGATCGGGCAGCCGTCCTGCCAGTCGGAGGCGCGCAGCTCGTGGGCGAGCAACCGGGTGCAGGCGTTCACCGCCTCGCCCAGGTCCTCGGAGGAGCCCAGCCCGGCGCGCAGCAGGACGGCGAACTCCTCGTCCCCGTGCCGGATCGCCTCGGCGGCCAACTCCTGCTTCCCGCCCGGGAAGAAGTGGTAGACGGAGCCGAGCGTGGCCTCGGCCTCACGGGAGATCTGCTTGATTCCGGTGCCCTCGTACCCCTGGCGTTGGAGCAGGCGGGAGGTGGCCCGGATGATCCGCTCGCGGGTGCCGACGGTGGTGGTCTTCTCGGACGTCTTCACGGGGGAATCCTAGTCGAGGATCTGGGTAGAGCGTTCGTTCTACTTCTGTGCTAACGTCGACCTCGTCGCTCTGGGTAGAGCGTTCGTTCCAATCGAGGGGATCTGCTGCTGTGTCTGTTACGTCGTCCGCCGTGTCCGCTGGTTCCGCTGGTTCCGCCGCGAGGTCCGTGACGGTGATCGGGCTCGGCCCGATGGGGCAGGCCATGGCCGGGGCGTACCTGGAATCCGGGTACGCCGTCACGGTGTGGAACCGTACGCCCGAGCGGGCCGCCGAACTGGTCGCCCGGGGAGCCGAGTTGGCGCCGAGTGTGGAGGCGGCGGTGGCGGCCAACGAGCTGGTGGTGCTCAGCCTCACCGACTACGACGCGGTGTTCGCGATCCTGGAGCAGGCGGAGCCGGCCCTGAAGGGGAAGGTCTTCGCCAACCTCACCTCCGACACCCCGCAGCGGGCCCGCGAGGTCGCGGCGTGGCTCGCCGACCGCGGGGCCGGGCACCTGACCGGCGGCGTGCAGACCCCGCCCTCGGGCATCGGCAGCCCCGAATCGTCCACCTTCTACAGCGGTCCGGTCGAGCCGTTCCAGCGGCACCGGGTGGCCCTGGAGGTGCTGACCGGCGCCGACTACCGCGGCGACGACCCCGGGCTGGCGCAGCTGTACTACCAGATCCAGATGGACCTGTTCTGGACCTCCCTGGTCGGCTACCTGCACGCCACCGCGATCGCCGAGGCCAACGGCATCTCGGCCGAGGAGTTCCTGCCCTATCTGAGCTCGACCGCCGCCTCGATGGCCGGCTTCCAGGCCTTCTACGCGCCGCGGATCGCCGCCGGGGACCACCGCGGGGACGTCGACCGGGTGGCGATGGGGCTCGCCGGCATCGAGCACGTCCGGCACACCGCCGAGGCCTCCGGGGTGGACGGCGCGCTGCCGGCCGTCCTGGAGGCGGCGTTCCGGCGGGCCGTGGAGGCCGGCAACGGCGCGGCGAGCCTGACCTCGCTGGTCGGGCAGTTCCGCCGGGCATAGCCGTGGGTGGGGCAGATCGTGTGCCGTCGGCCGTTGTCACGGCCGACGGCCGCTGCCACCATGAGCGTCGGCAGGCCCGGGAGGCATTCGAATCACGGACGGTTGCGCACGCACCGTAACGTGACATTGTACGCTGGGGTTCTGCACCCACCCGGAGGAACACCATGGCCGACCTCAAATCCCGCACCCTGATCTCCGTCCAGGAGCGGCTTCGCGACCAGGTCGCCCACGCACTCCGGGCCGCCCTGATCTCCGGCGAACTGCGCCCCGGCGTCGTGTACTCGGCACCCGCCCTCGCTGCCGACTTCGGCGTCTCCGCCACGCCGGTCCGCGAGGCCATGCTCGACCTCGCCCGCGAAGGCCTGGTCGAAGCCGTCCGCAACAAGGGCTTCCGGGTCACCGAGCTCACCGAGCGAGACCTGGACGACTACACCGAGATCCGCGCCCTGATCGAGGTCCCGACCGTCGGCCGGGTCACCCGCGCGGCGAGCAAGGACCAGCTGGAGCGGCTGCGCCCGCAGGCCGAGGCGATCGTCGCCGCCGCCCGCAAGCACGACCTGATCGGCTACCTGGAGGCCGACCGGCAGTTCCACCTCGACCTGCTCGGCCTGGCCGGCAACGCGCGGCTGGTCGACGTGGTCGGCGACCTGCGCAAGCGGTCCCGGCTGTACGGGCTGAACCGGCTGGACGAGCGCGGCGAGCTGGTGTCCTCGGCGGAGGAGCACCTGGAGCTGCTGGACCTGATGATCTCCGGCGACGCGGAGGCGGCCGAGGCCTGCATGACCCGCCACCTCAGCCACGTCCGCTCGCTGTGGGCCGGCCAGGACGAGGCGGCGGAAGCGGACCGCCCGGCCCTGCGGCTGCGGGCCCGGTAGGGGCTTGAACCGCCCCTTCGGGTGAATACGGAGGATCGGGCGTCGGGGGTGCCCGGGTCCTACGTTGACGGTCCCGACATCGGCAGTCAGGAGGAATTCCGTGTCCGCCGCAGCAGTGGAAGAGCCCATGGAGCAGCCGACGCTGCTCGAAGCCGCCGAGCTGATCTCCAACCAGTTCGCCGGGCACCGGGTCGAGATCGTCGGGAGCCAGATCACCGTGACGCCACTGCCGAAGGCTTCGCACGGCAAGTCGCTGAGCCGCCTCATGCGGGTGCTGTTCGCGGCCGGCCTCGACGGGGACGAGGTCGACGTCCTGCAGAACGTCGGGATCTGGTTGCCGACTGGGCCATCGGACTATGCCGTGCCCGATCTGTCGATCGCTGACTCCGACATCGATGACCACCTGATCGAGTACAACTGTTACGACCCAGCGGTCTTCCGTCTCGTACTGGAGGTCACCTCATCGAACCTGAGCGATGATCTGAAGCGGAAACCCACCGTGTACGCCACGGCCGGGGTACCCGTTTACGTCATCGTGGACCGCACGAACCAGCGCGTCATGGTGCTGACCGAGCCGCAGGACGACGAGTACCGCGTGCACGCCGTCCACCACCGGGGTCAGTCGTTCACCTTGCCGGAGTCGATCGGAGCGCCGGTGACGCTCGCGGTGGACGACGTGCTTGCCGCCAAGAAGTAGCTCAGACCGCTGACAGCACCGTCAGCCTTCCGTCGTGGACTTCGGCGATCCGGTCGACGGCGGTGAGGTGGGTGCGGTCGTGGGTGACCAGGATGGTCGCCGTGGCGCGGCGGTGGGTGAGGTCGGTGATCAAGTCCAGGACGGCGGCGCCGCGTTCGTGGTCGAGGGCGCTGGTGGGCTCGTCCACGAGCAGGACCGTGGGGTCGTTCATCAGGGCGCGGGCGATGTTGATGCGTTGACGCTGGCCGCCGGAGAGCTGGTGCGGGCGACGGGCGGCCTGGTCGCGCAGGCCGACGGCGTCCAGCAGGTCCAGGGCGCGGGGGAGGGCTGCGCGCGGGGGACGGCCGTCGAGGTGGGCCATCACCTGGAGTTGTTCGACGGCGGTGAGCGAGGGCAGCAGGTTGGGCTGCTGGAAGACGATGCCGATCCGGGTGCGGCGCAGGGCGGTGAGTTCGGCGCGGCCGAGGTCGGCGGTGTCGGTGCCGTCGATGACGACGTGCCCGGAGTCCGGGGTGATCAGGGTGGCGGCCACCGCCAGCAGGCTGGACTTGCCGGAGCCGGACGGGCCGACGACGGCGGTGACGGAGCCCTTGGGGACGGTCAGCGAGACCTGGTCGAGGGCGGTGAGCCGGTCGTCGCCGTCCGGGTAGGTGAGCGTGATGCGGTCGAGGTGCAGAGTCATCGTGCGCTCCCCAGAGCGGTCAGCGGGTCGACGGAGGTGATCCGGCGGATGGACAGGGCCGCGCCGACCGCGCCGAGGGCGATCATGACGACGGCGGGCAGCAGGACGGTCGGGGCGTCCAGGACGAAGGGGACGGCGGAGCCGATCAGCGCGCCGAAGCCGGCCGCGATCGCGGTGCCGACGGCCGTACCGAGCACCAGCAGCAGCACCGCCTGGCCGAGGGCGTCGCGCAGCAGGTAGCGGGTGGAGGCGCCGAGCGCCTTGAGGACGGCGATGTCGCCGCTGCGCTGGATCGTCCAGACGGTGAAGAACGCGCCGATCACCAGCGCGGAGATGGCGAACAGGAAGCCGCGCATCAGCTGGAGGGAGCCGTTCTCCGAGGTGTAGGAGCCGATCGCGGCGAGGGCGTCGTCGCGGGTGCGGCTCTCGGTGCCGTGGCGGGCGTCGGCGGCGGCGAGGTCGGCGCCCTTCGCCGTGGTCAGGGCGATGACGGTGGCGTGGCCGGCGCCGCCCGGGGCGAGCTGCTGCCAGTCGGTGAGGCTGGTCCAGATCACCGGGGTGTGGCTGTACGCGGCGTCGCCGTCGACGGCGGCGACCCGCAGCGGGTGCCCGGCGAGGGTGAGATCGGCGCCGGGAGTGAGGCCGCCCAGGTTCTCGGCGGCGGTCTTCGACAGCACGGCCCGGCCGGGGGCGATCCGGCTGCCCTGGGGGGCCAGCCCGGAGCCGTCCGGCACGCCGAAGGCGGAGAGGGCGGCGGTGCGCTTTCCGGCGGCGGCCTTGGTGGTGGTGATGCCGAGCGGCTGGGCGGAGGTGACGTCGGGCTCGCGGGCCCAGGCCTGCCACTGGTCGGGCGTGACCTGGGAGTCGGTGAAGGAAAGCTTCTGCCCGTCGGCCGGCCGGCCGAACACCAGGTGGTCGGCGGGCAGGCCGGTGATCGCGGAAATGTTCTGCCGGCCGAGCCCGGCGGTCAGCCCCGACAGCAGGCCGACCAGCACGGTGATCAGCACGATGACGGTTCCCATCAGGGCGAACCGCCCCTTGGCGAACCCCAGGTCCCTCCAGGCGACGAACACGGTGGCCTTCCTCTGCACGGGTGTCTGCCGGACACGGTGTTTCCGACGCTCCCACCGTCGCGGACCGCCGGGCTCCGGGGCATCGCGCCGCGGATTGCATCCTGGGCATCGAAGGGCAGAAGCGGAGCTCAACCTTTTGATTGATGCCGGGGCCGGTGGGCGGAACTTAGGCTGGAGGGATGGCGACCGAACGATCCCGCACCACCCCCGTCGCCCGCGTCCTCCAGGTCTGCCTGCACCTGCTCGTGGCGGGCCTGCTCGTGCTCGCCGTCGCCCGGTCCGTCCTCGCCGGCGGTACCGGGCCCGGCGGCGATCCGGCCGCCGTCGCCGCCGCGGCCACCGCGATGGGAGCCGCCTACGCCGTCGGGCCGCAGCTGGCCGCCGTCCGCCGCTCGCGCCGGGCGGCCGCGCTCTGGCTGGCCCTGCTCGGGGTCACCTGGGCGGGCGTGCTGCTCGCCACCCAGGACGGGGTCTGGCTGGCCTTCCCGCTGTACTTCCTGGAACTGCACCTGCTCGGGCGGCGCGGCGGGCCGGTGGCCGTCGCCCTGACCGCCGCCGGGGCGATCGCCGCGTGGTCCTGGCACCAGCACAGCTTCAGCCTCGCCGCCTCGATCGGGCCCGCGCTCGGCGCGGCCGTCGCCACCGCCACCGTGCTCGGCTACCAGGCGCTGTACCGGGAGAGCGAGCAGCGGCGCCGACTCATCGACGAACTCACCGCCGCCCGCGCCGACCTCGCCGCCGCCCACCACACGGCCGGAGTGCTCGCCGAACGCGAGCGCCTGGCCCGGGAGATCCACGACACCCTGGCGCAGAGCCTCAGCTCCATCCAGCTGCTGCTGCGGGCGGCCCAGCGGGCCCTGCCCGAGCGTACCGAGGCCGCCGCCGGGTACGTCGAGCAGGCGCGGCAGGCCGCCCAGGACAACCTGGACGAGGCCCGGCGGTTCGTCCGCGCGCTCACCCCGCCCGCGCTGGACGGCGACTCGCTGCCGGTCGCGCTGGAGCGGCTGTGCGCGACGACGACGGCGCAGTCCGGCCTGCCGGTGAAGCTGCACCTCTCCGGTGACCCGGTGCGGCTGCCGGCGGCGCAGGAGGTGGCGCTGCTGCGGATCGCGCAGTCGGCGCTCGGCAACACCGTGCGGCACGCGCAGGCCGCGCGGGCCGAGGTGACACTCAGCTACATGGAGGGCGAGGTGGCGCTGGACGTGTTCGACGACGGGGCCGGGTTCGATCCGGCGGCGGTCGCGGGCCGCGCGGGCGGGGACGGGGGGTTCGGGCTGCCCTCGATGCGGGCCAGGGCCCGGGCGCTCGGCGGGAGCTTCACGGTGGAGTCGGCGCCGGGGGAGGGCACGGCGGTCGCGGTGCAGCTGCCGGTCGGCGCGGTCGGGCCGGGCGGGCTCGAAGCTCCCAGCCCGGAGGTGGCGCCGTGATCCGGCTGCTGATCGCCGACGACCACCCGGTGGTGCGGGCCGGGCTGCGCGCCGTGCTGGAGAGCGAGCCGGACTTCACCATCGTCGCGGAGGCCGCGACCGCCGAGCGGGCCGTCGAACTGGCAGCCGGGCCGGAGGTCGACGTGGTGCTGATGGACCTGCAGTTCGGGCCCGGCTCGGCGATGAACGGGGCGCAGGCCACCGCCGCGATCACCGCCCGGGCGGGCGCGCCGCGGGTGCTGGTCGTCACCACGTACGACACCGACGCCGACACCCTGCCCGCGCTGGAGGCCGGTGCGACCGGCTACCTGCTGAAGGACGCGCCGCCGGAGGAACTGGCGCAGGCCGTCCGGGCCGCCGCGGCCGGACGCTCGGCCCTGGCGCCCAGCGTCGCCGACCGGCTGCTGGAGCGGATGCGGACGCCCGCGGCGGCGCTCAGCGCGCGGGAGACCGAGGTGCTGGGGCTGGTCGCGGACGGGCTGACCAACCAGCAGATCAGCCAGCGGCTGCACCTGAGCCAGGCCACCGTGAAGTCCCATCTGGTGCACATCTACACCAAGTTGGGGGTGGACTCGCGTACGGCGGCGGTGCGGGAGGCGCGCGGGCGGGGGTTGATCCGCCGCGCGTAGGCTGAGGACGCCGTCCGTACCCGCAGCAGCGTGAGGAGCCACCGATGGCCGTCCGTCCCGCCCTCGAAACGCTCGCCGTGCCGGTGATCGCCGCGCCCATGGCGGGCGGCGCCTCCACGCCGGAACTCGCGGCCGCGGTGAACCGGGCCGGCGGGCTGGGGTTCCTCGCGGCGGGGTACCGCAGCGCCGCGGCGATGGTCGAACAGATCGCGCTGCTGCGGAAGTCGACCGAACGGCCGTACGGGGTGAACCTCTTCGTCCCCGCCCCTCCTGGGGACGGGGAGGCGGTGGCCGCCTACCGCGAGCGGCTGCGGCCCGAGGCCGAACGGTGGGGGGTGGAGCTGCCGGCCGAGATCGGGCCGGACCGGGACGACTGGGACGCCAAGCTCGCCGCGCTGCTCGCCGACCCGGTGCCGGTGGTCTCGTACACCTTCGGGCTGCCGACGGCGGAGGAGGCGGCCGCGTTCCGGGCGGCCGGGACGCTGCAGGTGGGGACCGTCACCACGCCCGAGGAGGCGCGGGCGGCAGAGGCGGCCGGGATGGACGCGCTGTGCGTGCAGGGCCCGGAGGCGGGGGGCCACCGGGCCACCCACCGCGCCGCGGACCTGCCGGGGGAGCTGCCGCTGCTCCGACTGCTGCCCGCGGTACGGGCGGTGACGGCGCTGCCGCTGATCGCCGCCGGCGGCCTCGGGGACGGCGCGGCGATCGCGGCGGCGTTGCGGGCCGGGGCGGTCGCGGTGCAGCTGGGGACGGCGCTGCTGCGCTCGGACGAGTCCGGCGCCTCGGCCGCCCACCGGGCGGCGCTCACCGAACTCCCGGAGACCACCGTCACCCGCGCCTTCACCGGCCGCCCCGCCCGCGGCCTGCGCAACGCCTTCATCGACCGCCATGGCCCGTACGCCCCGCCCGCCTACCCCGAGGTTCACCACCTCACTGCCCCCCTGCGGGCCGCTGCCGCCCGCCGCGGAGACACCACCGCCATGCACCTCTGGGCCGGCACGGCCCACCACCTGGCCCGCTCCGGCCCGGCGGAGCAGATCGTCGCGGACCTGTGGAGCAGCGCGCGGGGGTAGAGCGCCCGGCGCGCGCCGGGCGGGGCGCGTTGTCGCTCGCAGGGACAACCTGCGGGCGTACGCCGCGGCCATCGGCGGCGAGGTCGAAGTCACCGAGGTGGCCTGATCGTCCGCTCCGGTCCCCTCCTCAGCTCAGCAGGGTGGCCATCCAGGACTCGATGGCGTCGGCGGTGCGGGGGAGGGCACTCGACATCAGGTGGGCGCCGTCCTGCGTGATGACGAGGTCGTCCTCGATGCGGATGCCGAGACCGCGCAGTTCGGTGGGGAGGGTTTCGTCGTCGGGCTGGAGGTAGAGGCCGGGCTCGACGGTGAGGACCATGCCTTCCTCCAGGGTGCCGTCGAGGTAGCGGTCGGCGCGGGACTTGGCGCAGTCGTGGTAGTCGAGGCCGAGCATGTGGCCGCTGCCGCAGAGCGTGTAGCGGCGGTAGAGGCCGTTGTCCTCGGCGAGGGCCTGTTCGGCGGGGATGCGCAGGACGCCCCAGTCGGCGAGGCCTTCGGCGATGACCCGCATGGCGGCGCGGTGGAAGTCGCGGAAGCGGGCGCCGGGGCGCAGGGCGGCGATGCCGGCGCTCTGGGCGGCGAGGACGAGGTCGTAGGCCTGGCGCTGGACGGGGGTGAAGGTGCCGGAGAGCGGGAGGGTGCGGGTGATGTCGGCGGCGTAGAGGGTGTCGGTTTCGACGCCGGCGTCCAGCAGGAGCAGGGAGTTCGGGTCGAGGGCGCCGTCGTTGCGGATCCAGTGCAGGACGCAGGCGTGGGCGCCGGAGGCGGCGATGGTGGTGTAGGCGGTGCCGTTGCCCTCGGCGCGGGCGCGCAGGTCGAAGACGCCCTCGATCCAGCGTTCGCCGCGGTGGTGGCGCAGTGCGGTGGGCAGGGCGCGGACGACGTCCTCGAAGCCGGTGACGGTGTGGTCGACGGCGAGTTGCAGCTGCTCGACCTCCCAGGTGTCCTTGACCAGGCGCAACTCGGAGAGGACGGCGGCGAGTTCGCCGTCCGAGGCGGTGCCGGCGCCGGGCCGTCCGGTGGCGTCGTCCACCCGCGCGTCGGTGCCGGCCAGGACGCGGGTGGGCGGCTGCGGGCCGGAGAGCAACGTGTCGAGGTCGTCGAGGTGTTCGGTGCGCACCCCGGTGAGCCGGGCGGCCTCGGCGAGGTCGGGGCGGGAGCCGACCCAGAACTCGCCGTAGCGGCGGTCGCGGTAGAACTCGCCGCCGTCGCGCGGGGAGCGGGGGCGCAGGTAGAGGACGGGTTCGTGGCCTTCGGGGCCGGCCGGTTCGAGGACGAGGACGTGGTCGGCCTGGTCCTCGCCGGTGAGTCCGGTGAGCCAGACGTACGCGCTGTGCGGGCGGAAGCGGTGGTCCAGGTCGTTGCAGCGGACCTTGAGCCGGCCGGCCGGGACGATCAGCCGTTCGCCGGGGAAGGCGGCGGAGAGGCGGGCGCGGCGGCCGGGGAAGTGGTGGTGGCCGGGGACGCGGAGGTCGGCGGGGAGGGGGGTGGCGGCCCACTGGGTGCCCATGAAGGCGGCGAGGGCGGGGGAGACCGGGAGGTCGTGACTCCCGGTGTTGAGGCCGGTCGGGGGCGTGGTCACCGGTGAACTCCTAGGCGGGGCTGGGGAGATGTGCGGCACGGTCGTGGGCACGGACACAGCTCGGTAACGGGTGGCGTCACCTCTTGTGCAGTGCAATTTCACATTACTATGTTACGGGTCACACAGCGGAGCGGCCGGATCAGGCCCCCCACAGCGGAGTTGCAACATGACCAGGCGCACCCACGCCGCCCTCGCGGCGGCCCTCGCGGCGACCCTCACCCTCGGCCTCGGGGCCTGCAAGAACGACAAGAGCGACAGCGGCGGCAGCACCACGGCCGGCAGCACCCAGGCCCCGGGCGCCGCGTCCGGATCCATCGTCGGCGGCACCCCGGTCAAGGGCGGCACCCTGACCGTGCTGTCCAACCAGGACTTCGCCCACCTCGACCCGGCCCGCAACTGGACCATGCCGAACATGGACTTCGGCATCCGGCTGCTCTACCGCACCCTGGTCACCTTCAAGGCCGAACCCGGCGCCGCCGGCAGCGAGATCGTCCCCGACCTCGCCACCGACCTCGGCCGCTCCTCGGATGGCGGGAAGACCTGGGCCTTCACCCTCAAGGACGGCGTCAAGTACGAGGACGGCACGGCGATCAAGTCCGCCGACATCAAGTACAACGTCGAGCGCTCCTTCGCCCCGGACCTCACCGGCGGCCCCGACTACGCCCAGCAGTACCTGGCGGGCGGCGAGAACTACAAGGGCCCGCTGACCGGCGAGCACCTGGCCGGCATCGAGACCCCGGACGACAAGACGATCGTCTTCCACCTCAAGCGTCCGGTCGCCGAGTTCTCGTACACCGCGACCCTGCCGACCTTCGCGCCCGTGCCGCAGTCCCAGGACAAGGGCACCCAGTACGACCTGCGGCCGTTCTCCTCCGGCCCGTACAAGATCGAGACCTACGACCGCGGCAAGCAGCTGGTGCTCGTCCGCAACGCCGCTTGGGACCAGTCCACCGACCCGGTCCGCAAGGCCTACCCGGACAAGATCGTGGTCACCCAGGGCCTCAAGGGCGGCCAGGTCGACGACCGGATCATCGCGAGCGAGGGCGCGGACGCCTCCACCGTCGAGTGGATGGGCCTGCGCCCGGAGTCGATCGCCAAGGTGCTGCCCAAGCCGGACGTGAAGAACCGGCTGATCGCCGAGCAGCAGGGCTGCACCGACATGCTCTACCCCAACACCTCCAAGGCGCCCTTCGACGACCCGAAGGTCCGCGAGGCGCTGCTGTACGCGGTGGACCGCGACGCGCAGGTGACCGCCAACGGCGGCCCGGCGATGGCCGACCCGGCCACCTCCTACCTGCCGCCCGCGCTGACCGGCGGAACCAAGGTCGACAGCCTGAAGATCCCCGCCACCGGCGACGTCGAGAAGGCCAAGCAGCTGCTCAAGGACGCCGGCAAGACCGACCTGAAGGTCTCGCTGACCGTCTCCTCCGGCGACAAGACCCGGGCCGAGGCGCTGCAGCAGTCGCTGGCCAAGGTCGGCATCCAGGTCACCATCACCACCGCCGACCCGTCCGTCTACTACGACACCATCGGCGACACCAAGAACGCGCCCGACCTGGCCATCCTCGGCTGGTGTCCGGACTACCCCTCGGGCGCCACCTTCCTGCCGATGGTCTTCGACGGCCGCACCATCAAGGAGAAGGGCAACCAGGGCAACGTCGAGCAGTTCCGCGACCAGGCCACCTCGGACCGGATCGACCAGATCAGCGCGATGACCGACGTCACCGAGGCCAACAAGGCGTGGCTGCAGCTCAACGACGACCTGCTGAAGAAGGCGCCGACCGTGCCGCTGATCTGGCAGCGCCGCCCGCTGCTGGCCGGGACGAACATCGCCGGCGCCTTCGGCCACCCGGTGTGGACCGGTCAGTGGGACTTCGCCACGATCGGCCTCAAGGACCCCTCCAAGAGCCAGGGCTGAGGGACCGTCCGATGAGTACCACCACCCCCTCGGGCGCCGAAGGCCGCGCCGGCGCCGAGCGAGGAGTCACAGTCGAGGCGGCCCCCGCCTCGGCCGCCGGTCCCACCGGGAGGGGGCCCTGGCGGCTGGTCTGGGACCAGCTCTGGGCCAAGGGCGCGGCCCGGTTCGGCCTGGTCACCGTCGCGCTGCTGGTCCTGCTGGCCGCGCTGGCGGGCCCGCTGAGCGACCTCGGCGGCTGGACCCCCGAGGAGTTCGACAAGCGCGCGGTGGACCCGTACCTCGGCGGCCTGCCGATCGGCGACTTCGGCGGGGTCGGCACCCGGCACTGGCTGGGCGTCGAACCCGCCACCGGGCGCGACCTGTTCGCCCGGGTCCTGCACGGCGGCCAGGTCTCCCTGCTGATCGCCTTCACCGCGACCGCCGTCGTCGTGGTCGTCGGCACCCTGGCGGGCATCGCGGCCGGCTACTTCGGCGGCCGCACCGACGCCGTGCTCTCCCGGCTGATGGACCTCACCATGTCCTTCCCGTCCCTGATCTTCATGATCTCGATGATGTCGGTGGCCAAGGACGTCAACCGGGTCGTCCTGATGACCCTGGTGATCGGCCTGTTCGGCTGGCCCGGCATCGCCCGGGTGGTGCGCGGCCAGACCCTCTCGCTCAAGCACCGCGAGTACGTCGAGGCCGCCAAGGTCGGCGGCGCCCGCTCCTGGCGGATCCTCACCAGGGAGATCCTGCCGAACGTCTCCGGCCCGATCATCGCCTACACCACGCTGCTGGTCCCCGGCATGATCGCCACCGAGGCCGCGCTCAGCTACCTCGGCGTCGGCGTCCGTCCGCCGACCCCGTCCTGGGGCCAGATGATCGCCGAGAGCATCAGCTTCTACGAGACCGACCCGACGTACTTCCTGATCCCGACGGCCTTCCTGTTCCTCGCCGTGCTCGCCTTCACCCTGCTCGGCGACGCGCTGCGCGACATCCTCGACCCCAGAGGAGGCCGGTCGTGATCCTCTACCTCTGCCGCCGGCTGCTCGCCGCGGCCGGCATCCTGCTCGCCGTCTGCGCGATCACCTTCACCATCTTCTACCTGCTGCCCTCCGACCCCGCCGTGGCCGCCTGCGGCAAGACCTGCAGCCCCGAGCGGATCGCCGAGGTCAAGGTGGCGATGGGCCTGGACAAGCCGGTCTGGGAACAGTTCCTCAGCTACCTCACCGGCATCTTCGCCGGGCGTGACTACGGCAGCGGGCCGAGCGCCACCCACTGCGGCTTCCCCTGCCTCGGGTACTCCTACGAGTACTCGCTGCCGGTCTGGAACCTGCTCACCGACCGGCTGCCGGTCTCCGTCTCGCTGGCCGTCGGCGCCTCCGTGCTCTGGCTGGTCCTCGGCCTCGGCGCGGGCGTCACCTCGGCGCTGCGCAAGGGCAGCACGACCGACCGGACGCTGATGGTGCTCTCGGTGGGCGCCGCCTCGCTGCCGGTCTACTTCACCTCGATCATGCTGATCTGGGGCGTCGTCAGGACGGCCGGACTGCTGCCCTACCCGGCGTACCACGCGTTCACCGACAACCCCTTCGCGTGGGCCTCCAACCTGCTGCTGCCGTGGATCGCCCTGGCCCTGCTGTACGCGGCCATGTACGCCCGGCAGAGCCGCAACTCGATGATCGAGGCGATGGCCGAGCCGTACATCCGCACCGCCCGGGCCAAGGGCCTGCCGCCGCGGACGGTCACCGTCAAGCACGGGCTGCGCTCCGGGATGACGCCGATCCTGACCATCTTCGGGATGGACCTCGGCGGACTGCTGGCCGGCGCCGTCATCACCGAGTCGATCTTCGGCCTGCCCGGGGTCGGACGGCTCTTCTACGACGCGCTGGTCCGCTCCGACCAGCCCGTCATCCTCGGCGTCACCCTGCTCGCGGCCGCCTTCATCGTCGCCGCGAACCTGCTGGTCGACCTGCTCTACGCCTATGTCGACCCGAGAGTGAGGTACTGATGGCTCCGCTACTGGAGGTCGAGGACCTCAAGGTCGCCTTCGACACCCCGCGCGGCACGGTCCGGGCGGTGGACGGCATCTCGTTCAGCGTCGAGGCCGGGCGCACGCTCGGCCTGGTCGGCGAGTCCGGCAGCGGCAAGTCCGTCACCTCGCTCGCCGTCATGGGGCTGCACCGCGGCGCCGCCGTCACCGGCTCGATCCGGCTGCACGGACAGGAGTTGAACGGGCTCGGCGAGAAGGAACTGGGCACCGTCCGGGGCCGCCGGGCGGCGATGATCTTCCAGGACCCGCTGTCCAGCCTGCACCCCTTCTACACCGTCGGCGAGCAGATCGCCGAGCACTACCGGGTGCACTTCAAGGCCAACCGCAAGGCGGGCAGGGCCCGCGCGCTGGAGATGCTGGCCGAGGTCGGCATCCCGGAGCCGGCCCGCCGGATCGACGAGTACCCGCACCAGTTCTCCGGCGGCATGCGCCAGCGCGTCATGATCGCCATGGCGCTCGCCTGCGAGCCCGACCTGCTGATCGCCGACGAGCCCACCACGGCCCTCGACGTCACCGTCCAGGCGCAGATCCTCGACCTGATCGCCCGGATCCAGCAGGAGCGCGGCCTCGGCGTCGTGATGATCACCCACGACCTCGGCGTGGTCGCCCGGGTCGCCCACGAGGTGCTGGTCATGTACGGCGGCCGGGCCGCCGAACAGGCCCCGGTGGACCGGCTGTTCGCGCAGCCCGCGCACCCGTACACCCGCGGCCTGCTGGACTCGCTGCCGCGCCTGGACGACACCGACGACGCCCCGCTGCGGGCCATCCCCGGCAGCCCGCCGTCGCTGATCGCCCCCGCCCCCGGCTGCTCCTTCGCCCCGCGCTGCGCCCGCACCACCGCCGCGTCCGCCGAGGAGCACGCCCGCTGCCTGGCCGAGCGCCCCGTGCTCGGCCCGCTCGCCGCCGGCCACCAGGCCGCCTGCCACCTGCCGCTGGTGCCGGAAGGGGTGCTGTGATGGCCGAACCGACCGGGCAGGCCGAACACCTGCCGACCGAACCGGCCGTGCGGGCCGAACCCTTGTTGTCCGTACGGGACCTGGTGAAGACCTTCCCCGGCCGGCGCAGCCGCACCGGGCGGCCCGGTGCGCCGATCCGGGCGGTGGACGGCGTCAGCTTCGACGTCGGTGCGGGGGAGACCCTGGGCCTGGTCGGCGAGTCCGGCTGCGGCAAGTCCACCACCGGCCGGATGATCGTCCGGCTGCTCGACCCGACCTCGGGCACCGTCACCTTCGACGGCACCGAGATCGGCGGGCTCTCCCAGGCTCGGCTGCGCCCGCACCGGCGGGACCTGCAGATGGTCTTCCAGGACCCGTACTCCTCGCTCAACCCCCGGCAGACGGTGGCCCGGATCATCTCCGAACCGCTGCTGGTCCAGGGCGAGAGCGCGGCGGCGGCGCGCAAGCGGGCCGCCGAGCTGATGGAGCTGGTCGGGCTGATCCCCGAGCACCTGGACCGCTACCCGCACGAGTTCTCCGGCGGTCAGGCGCAGCGCATCGGCATCGCCCGCTCGCTGGCCACCTCGCCGCGCCTGGTCATCGCCGACGAGCCGGTCTCCGCGCTGGACGTGTCCATCCAGGCCCAGGTGGTCAACCTGATGGAACGGCTCCAGCGGGAGCTCGGGCTGGCGTACGTGTTCATCGCGCACGACCTCTCGGTCGTCAAGCGGGTCTGCGACCGGGTCGCGGTGATGTACCTGGGCCGGATCGTGGAGATCGGCGACAAGGCCGAGGTGTACGGCAGCCCGGCGCACCCGTACACCAGGGCGCTGCTGTCCGCCGTGCCGCTGCCGGACCCGCAGGCGGAGCGGACCCGGGAGCGGATCGTGCTGCTCGGCGACCCGCCGAGCCCGGCCGCCCCGCCGCCCGGGTGCAGCTTCCACCCGCGCTGCCCGAAGGCGCAGGACCTGTGCCGTACCGAGCGGCCGCTGCTGCGGATCGCCGGGCCGGGCAGCCGGCAGGCGGCCTGCCACTTCCCGGAGACACCGGGAAGCTGAGAGACCCCCGGTCGGGCGTGGCGGGGAACCTTACGAGGGCCGCGTCCGACCGGGTTCCAACCTTTTCGCCGGGGTGGTCACTCCTCCGGCAGCAGCAGTCGCGGGCCGGGGCCCTCGGCGGCCAGTTCGTCGCCGGGGTTGAGCACCCGGCAGCGGCGCAGCGACACGCAGCCGCAGCCGATGCAGCCGGTCAGCTCGCCCTCCAGCCGTTCCAGCTCGATCCGGCGGGCGCGCAGCTGCTCGGCCCAGCGCAGCGAGATGCGCTCCCAGTCGTGCTTGCCGGGCATCCGGTCCTCCGGGAGGCCGGTGAAGACCTCGGCGACCTCGGAGAGCGGGATGCCGAGCCGTTTGGCGACCAGGATGAGGGAGATCCGGCGCAGCACGTGCCGGCGGTAGCGGCGCTGGTTGCCGGCCGACCGCTCGGAGGAGATCAGCCCCTGGTCCTCGTAGAAGCGCACCGCCGAGGTGGCGATCCCGGCCCGTCGGGCCACCTCGCCGACGCTCAGCAGATCGACCGGCGCGGTGCTCATGGCGGCTCCTCGGCTTCTCCCTGACTTCAAGTTCTGTTGAAGTCCCAGCGTACCGGACGTGACCGGATCAACGCTGGTCAGCCGATTGCCGGACCGGCTGGGCGCCACACGGCAGCAGGCCCCGGATCCCCTTCGTCAGGGGATCCGGGGCCTGCTCACGACCGCCTCAGGAGGCCGGGCCCACCCGGACGGTGGTGATCCGCCCGCCCTGGGACTCCCGGACGACCTCGATCTTCGTGTTGGTGTCCGGCACCTTCACCGTCAGCTGCGGCGTCGCCGGGTCGGCGTACACCCCGCTGTGGTCGTTGAAGACCGGGACGGCCGGCTCGGCCGGGATCCGCACCGCGACCCCGCCCTTGTGCAGGGTGAACGGTGTGGTCGGCTTGAGCGAGAACGGTGCGTCGAAGGTCTGCGCCCGCCCGTTGACCAGCGTCCCGTCGGTGAAGCGGATCGGCGTCGGGTGGGCGTCGATCGGCAGGATCAGCCCGCCGCCGGGGTGGTCCTTGGTGTTGTTGTCGCCGTACGAGGTGTCCCAGAGCCAGAGCAGGACGCCTTCCTGGTACGGGTAGTTGTCGACCACGTTGGCCTTGCCCGCGACGCCGCCGTAGCCGAAGTTGTACGGGCCGGTCTTCAGGAACGCCCCGTAGCCGGTGTAGCGGCGGTTCTCGGCGAGGTACGCGCGCGGGTGCTGCTTGACGGCGGTGCGGCCGGTGATGACGGTGAAGCCGCTGGCGGTCCACCCGTTGAGCCCGTTCTCCGCGCCGTCGGCGAAGAGTTCGGTGCCGCCGGCGGTCGCCCGTACGGCGTCCACCAGCACGCCGCGGCCGTGGGTGTTGCCGTCCGAGGTGGCGTGGATGCGCAGCCGGACCTGTTGGCCGAGGTAGCCGTCCAGCGGGATGTGCAGCTTTCGGTAGGTGCCGGAACTTCCGCTCAGGCCGGGGGTGTTGGCGCTGGTGTTGCCGATCGGCGCGCCGTCGACGGTGCCGCCCAGGGCGGTCCAGTGCTTGCCCTGGTCGGTGGAGGCCTCGACGGTCAGGAAGTCGTAGTCCTGCTCGGTGTCGTACCAGGCGGCGGCGTCCAGCGCGGCCGGCCCGGTGGCGGTGCGCAGGTCGACGTCCCGGGCCAGGGAGTTGTCGAGGTTGTCGCCGGTGTCGCTCCACCATTGCTTGGCGCCCTCGTACGGGTCGGCGAGGTCGGTGCTGGTGGTGCCGTCCGGCAGGTGCACCAGGACGGCCTGCGCCTGGTCGGTGTTGTAGCTGCTCACCCCGAGGGCGTGGCTGGAGCGGGTCGCGGCCTGTGCCTCGTCGTAGTTGAGCCAGCCGAACTGCAGCTTGCTCCAGGCGTCGAGGTCGCCCGGGTAGCCGCCGGTGGTGTTGGGGCCCTTGCCCAGGTACGAGCCGGAGGACATCAGCGACCAGAAGTTGACGCTGTTGTCGCCGCCGGTGGTGCTGTACAGGTCGGGCAGGCCGAGGTTGTGGCCGTACTCGTGGGCGAACAGGCCGACGCCGCTGTTCTCGCCGCCCTGGACGTAGTCGTAGACGTAGAGGCCGGTGTCGCCGACGGGCGCGCCACCGATCTTGTCGCCCTCCGGGCCGGTCTGCCCGGTCGCGTCCGGGAAGGCCCAACTGCGGTGCGCCCACAGCGCGTCGGCGCCCTGGGCGCCGCCGCCCCAGGTCTCGTCCACGCCGGCGTGCACGACGATGACGTTGTCCAGGTAGCCGTCGGGCTGGTTGAACTCGTCGTTCTTGTCGTGGTCGTAGCGGTCGTAGACGTCGTACTGGGCGAGCTGCGCCTTGATGTCGGCCACCGGGCGGCCCTTGGCGATCTCGCCGTCGTACCAGGCCTTCACGGCGTCCCGGACGAACTCCTGGGCCTGGGTCCAGGCGCCGGAGCCCTGTGGGCCCTTGTTGCTGCCGTAGCGGGCCTCGTTGTACGGGACGGTGACCCAGTCGCTGACGGTGCCCTCGACGTCGTAGCGGCCGGAGGACTGGGTTCGGTAGTAGTTGCGCATCGATACTGCGCCGGGCGTGTCGTCAAAGAACATCTTCTGGTAGTAAGAGCGGTCGAAGTCCGCCGACCAGAGCGTGTGGTTGTCGTCCTTGCCCGGCTGGGGGATCTGGTTGTGGCGCGGGCCGGGTGTGCCGCCGTAGCGGGGCTGGCCGTTCCACTGGGTGGTGTCGTCCACCTCGTCGCCGAACTGGGCGAGGATCACGAAGACCTTGTCCGTGCGCTGGTGTGCGAGTTGGACGTAGTCGTTGCCGATCTTCACCTTCGCGGGGGCCCGCTTGTCGGCGGTCTTGGCGACGGCGCCCTTGTTGAGCTGCTCCAGGGCCTTGCTGCGGAGCGACTGGCGCTCGCGCTCCTGCGGGACGAGCGGGGCGGGCGGGGCCTCGGCGCCCTGCTCGGCGGGGTCCGCCGCCGCGGCGACGGTGACGGGGGTCGGGGGTGCGGCCTGGGCGGGGGTGCCCAGCAGGGTGGCCGCTATCGCGCTCGTGGTGAGCGCGGCTGCGAGGGCCGCGGACAGTCTGCGCAACTGACCGGTCCTTTCCGGGGGATGAGGGTGCTTCGGGCATGGGTGGGTCGGTGAAGCGCAGGTAATATTTCACATGTCACGGGTCACGTGGAAGAGGTTCGGGGCAAGCGAAGGGGCGCCGCACCGGCGTGCGACGCCCCGTCCCGGCTCCTCCGTCAGCCGGTGGTGTACTCCACCGCCACGCTGACCACCACCAGCCCGCCGTACACCGCGGCGAGGGCGGTCCGTCCGGTCGCATGCAGCGCGAGCGCGGCCGAGCCGAGGACGACCAGCTTGAGCACGATCTCCGCGGCGAGCGGCAGCCGGAACCTGGGCCCGCCCGCGGCCAGGAACAGGCCCCAGATGCCGGCCGCCAGGGCCGGGGCGCCGAGCCCCAGTAGCAGCCGGGTACCGAGGCTGGAGCCGGTCTTGAAGCCCCAGTAGCAGAGCGCCGCCAGCATGGCGAGTTCCAGTCCGAACGCGAGCCCGCCGTTGACCGCGGTCAACGGCGTCCACCGTCGCTGCCCGACCGGGCCGGGTCTTTCGATCCTCATCCGTCCGTGCTCCCCGTGCGTCGTGCCGCCCGGGCCGGGCGGCGATCACGCGGAGTGTCGCAGTCCGGCCCGGGCCGTGCAATGGAGCGGGGGCGACGGTTCAGCCCAAGGCGTCTCGGAGGAAGGCGAGTTCGGCCTGGGCCAGCTGCTCGTTCATGCCGTCCGGGGTCATGTGGGTGACGCCGGGCAGCGGCAGTACGGCGTGCGGCCGGCCGGCCGCGGTGAGCGCCTGGGAGAGCAGCAAGGTGTGCGCGGGGTGGACGTTGTCGTCGGCCAGCCCGTGGATCAGCAGCAGCGGCCTGGTCAGCCCGGGCGCGTCGGTGAGCAGGCAGTCGCCCGCGTAGCCCTCCGGGTTGTCCTGCGGCAGGCCGAGGTAGCGCTCGGTGTACGCGGTGTCGTACAGCCGGAAGTCGGTGGGCGGGGCGCCCGCGCAGGCGGCGTGGAAGACGTCGGGGCGGCGCAGCACGGCGAGGGCGGCGAAGTAGCCGCCGTACGACCAGCCGCGCACGCCGACCCGGCGGAGGTCGAGGTCCGGGTGGTGCGCGGCGAGCGCGTGCAGGGCGTCGACCTGGTCGTCCAGGGCGGCCCGGGAGAAGCGGCGGAAGATCGCCCGGGTGAAGTCCGGGGAGACGAAGGGGGTGCCGCGGTTGTCGGTGGTGACGACGGCGAAGCCCTGGTCGGCCCACCACTGGCGGAGCTGCCAGCGGCGCGGCTCGGTGGCCACGGCCTGGTAGCCGGGCCCGCCGTAGACGTCCAGCAGGACGGGCAGCCGCCGGCCGGGGACGTGATCGCGCGGGTAGACCACGGCGCTCGGCAGTTCGCGGTCGGTGACCCGGGCGAACTGCGGGCGGACCGGGTACGGCAGGGCGGCGGAGAGGTCGGTGAGCGGAAGTTCGGGGCCGTCCCGGCCGTCGGCCCCGCGGGTGGTGCGGCGGACGGTCCGGCGGATTCCGCCGGGGCCGGCCGCGATGAGCAGCAGGGTGTCGGCGGCGGCGAGGGCGGAGTGGACGCCCGGGCCGGTGGTGAGCGGTTCGGGGGCGCCGCCGTCCGGGTCGACCAGGTGGACGTGCTGGTCGGCCGGGTCGCCCTGGCCGGTCTCGCAGAGCAGCCGGCCGTGCAGCCGTCCGACCACCCGGCGGATCTGCAGGCCGGTGGTGTCCAGCGGCTTGCCGTCGAGCGCGAGGCCGCGGGCCTGCGGTGTGTCGTAGGCGGTGAGCAGCCGGCCGCCGGGCAGCCTGGCGGGGGTGCCGGGCAGGTCGTCCACCCAGAACTCGTCGGTGGTGCGGGAGAGTTCGCGGGTCAGGCCGGTGGCCGGGTCGGCGCTGAGCAGCAGCACGTTCTGCTGCAGGCGGTCGGCGACGGTGAGCAGCACCTCGTGGTCGGAGGCCCAGGAGGCGGCGCAGAGGTACGGGTGGGCGTCGGCGTCCCAGTGCAGCCGGGTGCGGCTGCCGTCGAGGCCGAGCACCCAGAGCTGGACGTCCGCGTTGGGGCCGCCGGCCTGCGGGTAGGCGAAGTCCTCGGGTGCCTCGCCGGGGTGGGCCGGGTCGGCGAAGTGGCGTCGGGGGAGGGCGGATTCGTCGACCCGGGCGGCCAGCAGCGCGCCGCCGTCCGGGCGCCACCAGTGGCCGCGGGCGCGGCCGAGTTCCTCGGCGGCAGCGAACTCGGCGACGCCCCAGCGGGCGCCGTCGGCGGGGGAGAGCGGGTCGAGGCCGGGGGTGACGTACAGGGCGGTGCCGTGCCCGGCTTCCTCGGTGACGTAGGCGACGCGCTGTCCGGTGGCGTCCGGGCGGGGGTCGAACGCGGGCCCGGCGACGGGGAGTTCGTCGCTGCTGCCGGTGGTGGTGTCGGTGCGGAACAGCCGGCCGTCGAGGGTGAAGACGGCGACCGCGAGGTCGGCGGTGGCGGCGTAGCTGCCGATTCCGGCGGCGACCAGCCGGGTGCGTTCGCGCAGCCGGCGCTCGACGGCGGGCAGGTCGTCGCGGCGGCCGCTGCGGCCGGGCAGCAGCGCGGCGGGGTCGGCGACCAGGCGTTCCTCGCCGGTGGCGGTGTCGAGCAGGTGCAGGCGGTCGACCGGGTCCTCGGAACCGGTCGAGCGGAGCAGCAGCAGCCGGGTACCGTCCTCGGCGAGGGTGTACGCGCGCGGCGCCCCGTAGGTGAACCGGCCGGTGCGGGCGCTGAGGGCAAGGAAGGCGTCGGTGATGGTCACGGCCCGATCGTGGTCGCGCGGTGCGGGCCTCGACCAGTAGTCTACCATGTGAAATGTCACACACCATGTCATTGCGTTGGGGGAGGACGTCGTGCGGGAAGACACAGCGGGTGGGGAGCGAGTGCCTGAGGAAAGGGCGCTTGAGGCCGTCGTGCGGGAGGACGGCGTGATCGAGGACCTGTGGACGGCCGAACCGCCGGCCCCGCTGCCCGCCGCCGACGGGCTGTTCAGCGTGTCACCGGAGGCCGCCCACCTGAACCACGGCTCCTTCGGCGCGGTGCCCGTCCCCGTACAGCGGGCGCAGGAACGGCTGCGCGCCGAGCACGAGCTGGACCCGGACGGCTTCTTCGCCGACCTCCCGGCCCGGATCGCCGCCGCCCGGGCCCTGATCGCCGCCGAACTCGGCACCGACCCGGACCGGCTCGCCCTGCTCACCAACGTCACCGAGGCCACCGCGATCGCCCTGGACAGCATCCCGCTCGCCCCCGGTGACCGGATCCTGGTCACCGACCACGGCTACGGCGCGGTGACCCAGGCCGTCGCACGCAAGGCCGCCGAGACCGGCGCCGAGCTGGTGGTGGCCGCGCTGCCGCTGGACGCACCGGACGAGCACGCCGTCCGCGAGGCGGTGCTCGCCGCCGTGGACGCGCGCACCACCGTCGCCGTCCTCGACCAGCTCACCTCGCCCACCGCCCGCCTGGTGGCCGGCCCGGCCCTGCTCGCCGAGCTGCGCGCCCGCGGCGTGACCACCGTGGTGGACGGCGCCCACGCCCCCGGCATGCTGCCCGCCCCGGCCGAGCCCGACGCCGACTTCTGGTTCGGCAACCTGCACAAGTGGGCCTTCGCCCCGCGCGCCACCGGCGTGCTCGCCGTCCGTCCCGAGTGGACGGGGCGGGTGCGCCCGCTCGCGCTGTCCTGGGAACACGACAAGGGCTTCCCCGGCAACGTCGAGTGGCGCGGCACCTGCGACTACACGCCCTGGTTGGCCGCCCCGGCCGGCTTCGGGCTGCTGCGCGAACTCGGCCCGGCGGCGGTCGCGGGCCACAACGCCGCGCTCGCCGCGTACGGCCAGCGGGTGCTGGCCGAGCGGGCGGGCCTGCCGCCGCTGCCCGCGACGCCCGGGGTGTGGATGCGGGCCGTGCGGCTGCCGGCCGGCCGGTGCGAGGTCGAGGCGGAGGCTAAGGCGCTGATGGCCGAGGTGTGGCGGCGGCTCCGCACCCGGATCGCCGTCCGCCCGTGGGCCGGCGGCGGGGTGCTGCGGGTCAGCGCCCAGCTCTACAACCGGCCGGGGGAGTACGAGCGGCTGGCGGACAGGCTGGCGGAGCTGCTGAAGTGAGGCGGCCGGCGGCCGGCGGCCGGCGGAGGGACGGTGAGGCGGCCCGCGGAGGGACCGGCGAGCCGGCCCGCGGAGGAGCTACTGCGGCCCCGCCCGTAACTCCGCGAGCAGCCGGTTCCGGTCGGCGAGCAGCCCGGTGAGGATCCGCCGGGCCGCCCGCAGCAGGTCGGCCACGTCCCCGCCGGCCAGCGCGTAGACCACCGTGCCGCCCTCCCGGGTGGCGGTGACGATGCCGGACCGGCGCAGCACCGCGAGCTGCTGGGACAGGCTGGAGGGTTCGACCTCCAGCTCGGCGAGCAGGCCGCGGACGGGCGTCGGCCCGGCCTGGAGCAGTTCCAGCACCCGGATCCGGACGGGATGGCCGAGCATCCGGAAGAACTCTGCCTTGACCTGGTAGAGCTCCCCCAGCCGCTGGCCGGGAGGTGTCCCCGACGTCACGAGGCCCCCCTTCCTGGTGTCGGTCCGGGGTCAGATCTCCAGCGAGCCCTCGATCTGCTTGAGCCGGTGGCGGGCCATCGCGAGGTTGGCCCGGCTGCGGTTGAGCGCCAGGAAGAGGAAGAGGCCGCGTCCGGCGTGCGTCGTGAGCGGCCGGACCATGTGGTACTGGCTGGTCAGGCTGATCAGGATGTCCTCGATCTCGTTGTCGTGCAGGTTGAGCGCCTCCATCGCCCGCATCTTGGCGCGGACCACGTCGGTGTTCCCGGCCGCGGCGACGTTGAGGTCCAGCTCGCCCCCGTCGCCGAGGCTGCCGAGGGCCATGCCGCTGCCGTAGTCGACCAGGGCGACGCCGATCGCGCCCTCGATCGCCATGGCCTCCTTGAGGGCCGTCTCCAGGTTCGCCATCGTGGCTGTCCTCCCGTGTGTCGGTGGCTGCGTGGTGCAGTGCCGTCGAAGGTAGGGAGGCCGGACGGTGTTCCACCGGCAATGACCGAAGACGTTCGAAGTCAGTCCGTCCATGATCACTTGAAGACATTTGCAACTATGGACCTGAGAGAGAACTGATCCCGAGGTGCAGAAAAACGGTGCTATCGATGTCAGTCCTCCCGGGTAACCTCTCGCTGAGATGCGAGATCACACCAATCACACCCGGACGGCGATGAACACCCCCGATCCAGAGCCCCAGGACGACCGGGAGCTCAGCCCCGCCGAGGCGTACGCGGCCAGCCGTCGCCGGGCCAAGGAGCAGGCCACCGCCCTGTACGGCTTCCAGCAGCTGTACGACTTCCCGCTGGACGACTTCCAGCTGGAGGCCTGCGAGACGCTGGAGGCCGGATCCGGCGTCCTGGTCGCCGCTCCCACCGGCTCCGGGAAGACCATCGTCGGCGAGTTCGCCGTGCACCTGGCCCTGGCCGCCGGCCGCAAGTGCTTCTACACCACGCCGATCAAGGCGCTGTCCAACCAGAAGTACGGAGACCTGGTCAAGCGCTACGGCGCCGCCAAGGTCGGCCTGCTCACCGGCGACAACACCGTCAACGGCGACGCCCCCGTGGTGGTCATGACCACCGAGGTGCTGCGCAACATGCTCTACGCCGGCTCCAGCACCCTCAACGGGCTCGGCTACGTCGTCATGGACGAGGTGCACTACCTCGCCGACCGCTTCCGCGGCGCCGTCTGGGAGGAGGTCATCATCCACCTCCCCGAGTCGGTCACCCTCGTCTCGCTCTCCGCGACCGTCTCCAACGCCGAGGAGTTCGGCGACTGGCTGGACACCGTGCGCGGCGGCACCAAGGTGATCGTCTCCGAGACCCGCCCGGTGCCGCTGTGGCAGCACGTCATGGCCGGCAACCGGATGTACGACCTGTTCGCCGACCCCGACCGCGACGGCCGCCCCAAGAACAACCTGAAGAACCCCGGCAAGGCCGTCAACCCCGAGCTGGTCCGGCTCGCCCGCTCCGAACTCGACCGCAACCCCCGCGACCGCTTCGGCCGCGGCCGGGGCCGCTCGATGCCCAACGGCCGCCCCGGCAAGGTCTGGACGCCGGGCCGGGTCGACGTCATCGACCGGCTCGACGCCGAGGGCCTGCTGCCCGCGATCACCTTCATCTTCAGCCGGGCCGGCTGCGAGGCCGCCGTCCAGCAGTGCCTCAGCTCCGGGCTGCGGCTCAACAAGGACTCCGAGCGCGCCCAGGTCCGCGCCATCGTCGAGGAGCGCTGCGCCGACATCCCCGACGAGGACCTGCACGTCCTCGGCTACTTCGAGTGGCTGGACGGGCTGGAGCGCGGCATCGCCGCCCACCACGCCGGGATGCTGCCCCGGTTCAAGGAGGTCGTCGAGGAGCTCTTCGTGAAGGGCCTGGTCAAGGCCGTCTTCGCGACCGAGACCCTGGCGCTCGGCATCAACATGCCCGCTCGCTCGGTGGTCATGGAGAAGCTCGTCAAGTGGAACGGCGAGATGCACGCCGACATCACCCCCGGCGAGTACACCCAGCTCACCGGCCGGGCCGGGCGCCGCGGCATCGACGTCGAGGGCCACGCCGTGGTGCTCTGGCAGCGCGGCCTCGACCCTGAGGCGCTGGCCGGTCTGGCCGGCACCCGCACCTACCCGCTGAAGTCCTCGTTCCGGCCCTCCTACAACATGGCCGTCAACCTGGTCTCCCAGTTCGGCCGGCACCGCTCGCGCGAACTGCTGGAGACCTCCTTCGCCCAGTTCCAGGCGGACCGCTCGGTCGTCGGCATCGCCCGCCAGGTGCAGCGCAACGAGGAGGGCCTGGAGGGCTACCGCGAGTCGATGACCTGCCACCTCGGCGACTTCGACGAGTACATGTCCTTGCGGCGGCAGCTCAAGGACCGGGAGAACGAGCTCGCCCGCGAGGGCAGCAGCCAGCGCCGCGCGGCCGCCGTCGAATCCATCGAGCAGCTCAAGCCTGGCGACGTCATCCACGTCCCCACGGGCAAGTTCGCCGGCCTCGCCCTGGTCCTCGACCCGGGCCTGCCGCCGGTCCACCGCTCCGGCCGCGGCGGCCCGCGCCACCCCGACTTCCAGGACGGCCCGCGCCCGGTGGTGCTCACCGCCGAACGCCAGGTCAAGCGGCTCGCCATGATCGACTTCCCGCACCCGGTCGTCGCGATCGAGCGGGTGCGCATCCCCAAGTCCTTCAACCCGCGCAGCCCGCAGTCCCGCCGCGACCTCGCCTCCGCGCTGCGCACCAAGGCCGGCCACCTCGAACCCGAGCGGTTCCGCCGCGGCCGCGCCGCCGCCGCCGACGACCCCGAGATCACCCGGCTGCGCACCGAACTGCGCCAACACCCCTGCCACGGCTGCTCCGACCGCGAGGACCACGCCCGCTGGGCCGAGCGTTACCACCGGCTGCACCGCGACACCGAACTGCTCGAACGCCGGATGCGCTCGCGCACCCACACCATCGCCCGCACCTTCGACCGGGTCTGCGCCCTGCTCACCGACCTCGGCTACCTGCGCGGCGACACCGTCACCGACGACGGCAAGCGCCTCGGCCGGCTCTACGGCGAACTCGACCTGCTCGCCTCCGAATGCATCCGCGAAGGCGTCTGGAACGGCCTCGCCGCCGCCGAACTCGCCGCCTGCGCCTCGGCGCTGGTGTACGAGGCCCGCCAGTCCGACGACGCCGGCGCCCCCCGCGTACCGGAAGGCGCCGCCAAGGAGGCGCTCGGCCAGATGGTCCGGATCTGGGGCCACCTCGACGCCCTGGAGGAGCAGCACCGGATCAACACCGCCGAAGGCGTCGGCCAGCGCGAGCCCGACCTCGGCTTCGCCTGGGCCGCCTACCGCTGGGCCCTCGGCCACAACCTCGACCAGGTCCTGCGCGACGCCGACATGCCCGCCGGCGACTTCGTCCGCTGGACGAAGCAACTGATCGACGTCCTCGGCCAGATCCAGGACGCCGCCGGCCAGGACGCCGAACTCCGCAAGACCGCCCGCAAGGCCGTCGACAGCCTCCGCCGCGGCATCATCGCCTACTCCTCGGTGGGCTGACCCCCGCCCACCAAGCTCGAAGGCCGGGCCCGCGCTGATTGCGCGGGCCCGGTCGGTCGCGGTGTGGGCATAGTGCTCGGCTTCTTCCCGAGCACCTTGGCGGTAGAGCACAGTGGCCAGCTTGGCAGTGTCGATCGCCTTCGAGCGGGCCCGGTTGGACGTTTGGGAGTCCACAGCGCGCCGGAGCCGGGACACCAGATCGGAGACCGGCCTGTCCTTGACCAGCGCTAGCCAGGACATCGTCGTTCCCGGAATGGCCCATGTCGACCGGGTCGTCAACCTGGTCGAGTCGTACGGCCAGTTCGCGGACGTGCGGATGCTCACCAGCATCGGGGACGGAGCGGAGTCGGCCCCTTGGTATGCCGGGTGAGGTTTCGGCGGCGAACTGTGGAAGCCGCTGCACGGGAAGTCGGCCGGGCCGACTTCCTATGTTCGGGGGCGTTCGGAGGCGGCGGTGTCGAGGCGGCGGACCAGGGCGCGGAGGGCGCGCAGTTCGTGGTCGAGGGCCTGGGCGCCCTGGGGGGTGAGGGAGACCCAGGTGCGGGGGCGGCGGCCGACGTAGCCCTTGGTGACGGTGACCAGGCCGGAGTCCTCCAGAACCTTGAGGTGGCGGGACAGGTTGCCGTCGGTGGCGGCGAGTTGCTCCTTGAGGAAGCCGAACTCGACGCTCTCGGCCTCGCGGGCGATGGTCAGGATGCCGAGCCGGACCCGCTGGTGGACGGTGTCGTCCAGGGCCAGGGTCGGGTGCTGTTCTCCGGCTTCGTCGGCAAAGCTCATGGGTTGACCGTACGGGACGGTGCAGGGCTGCGGCGGGCCGCGGTCCACTGGGCCAGCCCGGCGGCCAGCAGGATCGTGGCCAGCAGGAGGGCCTTGGGTTGGGGGCCGTCGGTCCAGCCGTCGTCGTTCCGGTGGAGCCACGGCAGCCAGCCGCTGTCCCAGGAGGCCGCGAGGTAGGCGGTGAGCAGGGCGGTGTGGGCGAGGCCGGCGCCGGCGACGAGCGGGCTGCGTTCGGTCAGGCCGAGGACGAGCAGGCCGATGCCGATCACGTACCAGGGCGAGGCGTAGCTGTTCGCCAGCAGGGACAGTGTGAACGGCGTCCGGTCGGCGAGGAGCAGCACGAGCAGTACGGCGGTGACCAGGGCGCCGGCGCCGGCCGCGGTGGCGAGCCAGGGGGTGCGGCGCGGGACGATGCCGCGGGCCTCGCCACGGCGTCGGTACCAGCGGGCCAGGGCCAGCCAGGCGAGGGGGAGCAGCGCGAACCAGATCCCCCAGCCGAGGAAACGGAGGATCGCCCCGTCGAATTCGTGGGTGTCGCAGGCGACGTCCGGCGCGTGGGAGACGCAGAGGCCGGTCAGTTGCGCGTACGCGAAGGCCGGGTACGAGGCGACGCTCCGTCCGTTGGCGCCGAAGTTGTAGGCCTGTCCGGCGATCGGGGCGGCTGCCAGTGAGAGCAGGCCGAAGCCCAGCAGCGGCACTCCCGCGCCGCGCAGCCGGTTGCGGGTGCGGGCCCGTAACCCTTCGGTGGCGGCCAGCAGTTCGGACGGGTCGTCGCTGTGCAGTGTGTCCATGGTCCACCTCTGGTGTGCTTGATCGTGGACTTCACTTTGCATCGCAAAGTTGATTGTGGTCAAGAGTTCACGGGAAGGCAAAGCAGAAGGCGGTCCGGGAACGCCGGAGGGGCCCGTCGCGTGCGACGGGCCCCTCCGGGGTGCGCGGGGTCAGCGGGTGGCGAGGGCTTCGATGACGCGTTCCAGGGAGGTGCCGAGGCCCCAGCGGGTGGAGAGGTGCTCCAGCGTCATCGGGTCGAGGGGTTCGCGCGGCAGCGCCGGGTCGAAGGCGGGGAGGGGGGCGTCGACGGCGACGCGGACGACCGTCGGGGCGACGTCGAGGTAGCCGGCGCCCTCGACGATGTTGCGGCGGCGGGCCGGGGTGAGCCTGGAGCCGAGGTCGAGGGCGGCGGCGCGGACGGCCGCGATGTCGCCGTACTCGTTGATCAGCTGGGCGGCGGTCTTCTCGCCGATGCCCTTGACGCCGGGCAGGCCGTCGGACGGGTCGCCGCGCAGGGCGGCCATGTCGGCGTACTGAGCGCCGCGCACGCCGTACTTCTCCAGGAGCAGGGCGTCGTCGGTGACCTGCAGGTTGCCCATGCCCTTGACCGGGTAGAGGACGGTGATCTGGCGGGCGTCGTCGACGAGTTGGAAGAGGTCGCGGTCGCCGGTGACGATCTGGACCGGGCCCTCGGCGCGGGCGGTGAGGGTGCCGATGACGTCGTCGGCCTCGTAGCCGGGGGAGCCGACCCGGGCGATGCCGAGGGCGTCGAGGACCTGCTCGATCACCGGGACCTGCGGGGCGAGCGTGTCGGGCACCTCCTCCTCGCCGGCCGCAGCGGCCTCGGGATCCTCGGCGACCCGGTGGGTCTTGTACGAGGGGACGAGGTCGACCCGCCACTGCGGGCGCCAGTCGGCGTCCATGCAGGCGACCAACTGGTCGGGCCGGTGGTCGTGGACCAGCCGGGCGATGAAGTCCAGCAGGCCGCGGACGGCGTTGACCGGCTCGCCCTGCGGCGAGCGCAGGGTGTCCGGTACGCCGTAGTAGGCCCGGAAGTACAGGCTGGCGGAGTCGAGCAGCATCAGTCGCGGTGCGGTCACGCGTCAGATCATGCCGCACCGCACTGACGGACGGGCCGCTTCGACGGACGGGCGGCCTCAGTGTTCGTGCGGCCCGGCACGGTGGACCGGGCCGTGGGCCTCGGCGCAGTGTTCGGCGGTGGTGTCGTCGTCGGCGGTGTCGTCGGGGGCGGTGATCTGCAGCAGGGCGCCCGCCTCGTCCTCGCCTACGTGGTCGACCTGGAGGGTGCTGTGGGTGATCCCGTACTCGTCGGCCAGCCGGCGCTGGAGCTGGCGCCGGACGGCGTGGCAGTCGCCGCCGGGGGTGACCAGGATGTGCGCGGACAGGGCCGGCTGGTTGGAGGTGATCTCCCAGATGTGCAGGTCGTGGATCTCCTCGACCAGCGGCTCGGTGACCATCCGGTCGGCGACCGTGTCCGGGTCGATGCCGGCCGGAGCGGCCTCCAGGAAGATCCGTCCGGAGTCGCGGACGAGCGCGATGCCGGCCTTGAGCATCAGGGCGACGACGATCAGCGAGGCAATGGCGTCGGCCCGGGCGAAGCCGGTGGTCAGGACGACCAGGCCGGCGATGGCGGTGGCGATGAACGCGTACAGGTCGGTGAGCACGTGCTGGAAGGCGCCCTCGACGTTCAGCGAGCTGCGGTTGGCCTTGGACATGCACCAGGTGGCGGCGAGGTTGACGACGATCCCGACCAGCGCGGTGACCAGCACCAGCGAGCCGGCGACCTCCGGCGGCGTGATCAGCCGGGTGACGGCCTCGTAGCCGAGCCAGGCCGACAGCACCAGCAGCGTCACCCCGTTGGCCTGGGCGGAGAGGATCTCGGCGCGCTTGAGGCCGTAGGTGTAGCCGCCGCGGGCCGGGCGGGCGGCGAGCCGCATCGCGATGAGCGCCAGCACGATGGAGGCGGCGTCGGTGAGCATGTGCGCCGCGTCGGAGATCAGCGCGAGGGACTGGGCGGCGAAGCCGACCGCGACCTCGCCGGCCATGAAGACGACGATCAGGGCGAGGGCGCTGAGCAGCCAGCGGCGGTCCGCGTCGGCGGCGACGCCGTGCGAGTGGCCCCCGTGCCCCCCGGGACCGTGCGCGTGGCCCCCGTGCGCGTGGCCACGCGAGTTCGTGTGGTCATGCGCATGATCATCGTGCGAGTGCTCGTGCCCGGCCATGGAAGTCCTCTCTGGGCGCACGGGTGGGAACAGGGGCGCGGCGCGACCGCCCTGCACCCGAAGTGAACCGCAGAATCGACAAAGATCCAAAGGCTGTACTGGTGACCGTTGTCGTTGCCGTTCGGGCGGCCGTACCCGGTGCAGGCCGCAGCCCCCGGTCGGCGGAAGTCCCGTGTGATCGCGCCCAGTTGTGCTAGCCCAGCGGGATTGCGTCCAGCGCGGCCGGGTCCGGTGCGGCGGCGTCCAGTTCCATCGCGTCCAGCACCGTGATGTCCAGCGCCGCGGCGGTGGCGGCCCGGACCAGGGCCCGCATCACCCGCAGGTCGTCCCCCTGCTCCGGATGCCACTGCACCCCCAGCGTGAAGCCCGGCCCCTCCACCGCCTCCACCGTCCCGTCCGGCGCGTGCGCGCTCACCCGCAGGCCCTTGCCGAGCCGGTCGACGGCCTGGTGGTGGAAGGTCGGCACGGACAGCTCGCTCTCCGGCAGCAGCCCGCCGAGCAGTGTCCCCGGCACCGGCCGCACCAGGTGCGACCCGTACCGCCCCGGGGAGCCGCGGTGCACGTCCACCGGCACCACGTCCGGCAGGTGCTGCACCAGCGTCCCCCCGCACACCACGTTCAGGACCTGCATCCCCCGGCAGACCCCCAGCAGCGGCATCCCCGCCGCCAGCGCGGCTCGCAGCAGGGCGACCTCCCAGGCGTCCCGCCGCGGCGAGTCCGCCTCGGTGGCCGGATGGGCGGGCGCCCCGTAGTACGCCGGGTCGATGTCCGGCCCGCCGGCGATGACCAGGGCGTCCAGCCGGGCCAGCACCTCCGGCGCGCGCTCCGGTGCGTCCGGCGGCAGCAGGACGGCGATACCGCCGGCGTCCTGGACGTACGTGGTGTACCGCTCGGGTACGAGGGCCACCGGGCGGTCCCGCCAGTCGCTCCAACTCGCGTCCACCAGGTAGGTGCTGACGCCGATCAAAGGCCTGCGATCCATGGCGGGCATTCTGCCCCCGAGCTGCCGGATCGACCGTCAGCCACGCGCATCGGCGCGCCACACCCGACCGCCCTCTTCCGCCCCACGAGTCGCAGGCCGTACGGTTCGCTGTGACCGCTTGATCTCGAAGAGTGATCGAGGAAGGAGGGTTCAGCCATGCCCGAGCACAACACCCCCGAGCACACCACCCCCCGGCCGCCGCTGACCCTGGACGAGCTGCGCACCCTGGTGGACGCCGGCGAGGTGCACACCGTCGCGCTCGCCTTCACCGACATGCAGGGCCGTCTGCAGGGCAAGCGCTTCGCCGCCCGGTTCTTCCTCGACGAGGTCGCCGAGCACGGTGCCGAGGCCTGCGACTACCTGCTGGCCGTCGACGTCGACCTGAACACCGTGGACGGCTACGCCTTCTCCTCCTGGGCCACCGGCTACGGCGACTTCGCGATGCGCCCCGACCTCGGCACCCTGCGGCTGACCCCCTGGCAGCCCGGCACCGCCCAGGTCACCGCCGACCTCGCCCGGCACGGCGGCCACCCCGTGGACGCCGCCCCGCGCCAACTGCTGCGCCGCCAGATCGCCCGGCTCGCCGAGTACGGCCTGGCCGCCGACATCGGCACCGAACTGGAGTTCCTGGTCTTCCGCGACACCTACGAGCAGGCCTGGCTCGGCGGCTACCGCGGCCTGACCCCGGCCAACCTCTACAACGTGGACTACTCGATGCTGGGCACCGCCCGGGTCGAGCCGCTGCTCTCCCGGATCCGCAACGAGATGGCCGGCGCCGGCCTGGTCGTGGAGTCCGCCAAGGGCGAGTGCAACCTCGGCCAGCACGAGATCGCCTTCCGCTACGCCGACGCCCTCACCACCTGCGACCAGCACAGCGTCTACAAGACCGGCGCGAAGGAGATCGCCGCCCAACTCGGCTGCGCGCTCACCTTCATGGCCAAGTACGACGAGCGCGAGGGCAACAGCTGCCACATCCACCTCTCGCTGCGCGACGCCGTCGGCGCTCCCGCCTTCGCCGACCGGGACGGCCGGATGACCGACACCATGCGGCACTTCCTGGCCGGCCAGCTGGTCGCACTGCGCGAGTTCAGCGTGCTGTACGCCCCGAACATCAACTCCTACAAGCGCTACCGCCCGGGTTCCTTCGCCCCGACCGCCGTCGCCTGGGGCCGGGACAACCGTACCTGCGCCTACCGCGTGGTCGGCCACGGCCCCGGCCTGCGGATGGAGAACCGGGTGCCGGGCGGCGACGTCAACCCGTACCTCGCGGTGGCCGGGATGATCGCGGCCGGCCTGTACGGGCTGCAGCGCAAGCTGGAGCTGCCCGCACCCTGCCTGGGCAACGCGTACGCGGTGGAGGAGTACGCCCGGGTGCCCGGATCGCTGCGGGAGGCGGCCGACGCGTGGGCCGGGAGCGAACTGGCCCGGGAGGCCTTCGGCGACGACGTGGTCGAGCACTACCTGAACATGGCCCGGGTCGAACAGGCCGCCTACGACGGCTCCGTGACCGACTGGGAGCGCTACCGGTCCTTCGAACGGATGTGACGGATGTGGCGCGTGACGAACGGACGTGGAGGGTCGGCCCGATGAGCGAGAAGCACGCCGCGCAGGACGGGCCGGTCTGCCGCCGGCTGGTCGGCCGCACCGCCGTGGTCACCGGCGCGGGCAGCGGCATCGGCCTGGCCTCCGCCCGCCGGCTCGCCTCGGAGGGGGCGAAGGTGGTCTGCGCCGACCTCGACGAGGAGACCGGCCGGGCCGCCGCCAAGGAGGTCGGCGGGCTGTTCGTGCACACCGACGTCACCGACCCGTACATGGTCGAGGCGCTGTTCGACGAGGCGTACGAGACCTACGGCAGCGTGGACGTGGCGTTCAACAACGCGGGCATCTCGCCGCCGGAGGACGACTCGATCCTGACCACCGGGCTGGACGCCTGGCGCAGGGTCCAGGAGGCCGACCTGACCTCGGTGTACCTGTGTTGCAAGGCCGCCCTGCCGTACATGCGCCGACACGGGCGGGGCTCCGTCATCAACACCGCGAGCTTCGTGGCCCGGATGGGCGCGGCCACCTCGCAGATCTCGTACACCGCCGCCAAGGGCGGGGTGCTCGCGATGTCCCGGGAGCTGGGCGTGCAGTTCGCCCGGGAGGGGATCCGGGTCAACGCGCTCTCGCCGGGGCCGGTGGACACCCCGCTGCTGCGCGAGCTGTTCGCCGCGGACCCGGAGCGGGCGGCGCGGCGGCTGGTGCACATCCCGCTCGGCCGGTTCGCCCGGGCCGAGGAGATCGCCGCCGCGGTGGCCTTCCTGGCCAGTGACGACTCCTCCTTCATCACGGCGAGCGAGTTCCTGGTGGACGGCGGAATCTCGGGGGCGTACGTCACCCCGCCGTAAGCGGAGCGGGGGCGGGACGGGGGTGTGGCGGGGGCCTGGAAGGGCTTCTCACCGTAATCTCATCGAAAACCGGGGGAATTCCGTGCCGCGCTGATTTCGCGTTTATCCGGCTGCCTTTAGATTCTCTGCTGTGAGTGAGCAGATCCCCGCCGGGTGGTACCCGGACCCCAAGGACACCGTCGGCGAGCCGCGGGCGCAGCGGTGGTGGGACGGCAAGGGCTGGACGGCCGACACCCGGCCCGCCCCCTCGGACGCCCCGGAGCCGGCCGCGCAGGCACCGCAGGCCCCCGAGCCGGCCGCGCCGGGGACGGCCGAGCAGGCCACGGTGCTGGAGGGCGAGGTCCTGGAGAGCGGCCCGACCGTCCGCTACCCGGAGCCGCCGCCGTTCGGCACGGCCTACGGCTCGCCCGTCGCGCCACCGCCGCGCAAGGCTTGGCGCAAGCCGTCCAAGCTGGTCGTGGCGACCGCCGTCGCCGCCCTGCTCGGGCTGGGCGCCGGCTCGGGGATCACCTACCTCGCGATGGACGGGCACGGCGACCGTCCGAAGGCCTCCGCCCGGCAGGCCCCGCAGGGCGGGTACGGGCCCTGGGACGGCTTCCCGGGCTTCGGCGACCCCGGCGGCAACGGTGCGCCCGGCGGCAACGGTGCGCCCGGCGGCAACGGCGGCAAGGGCGGCAAGGGCGGCGGCAGCGGGGACGGCAAGGGCAGCGGCAAGTCCCGGCCCGGCGCCGGCCAGGCGATCGACGTGGTGAACCGGCTCACCCTGCCCGTCCCCTCCGGCTGGCAGGCCGGTACCTCCGGCGACGGCTACGCCATGATCACCGTCGGCTCGTACACCTGCGCGGACGGCACCGACAACTGCACCCTCGGCGGCGTGACCACCGGCCGGATCGACGGCGGCGGCACCGACGTCCAGGCGGCGGCCAACGCCGACATCGCCAAGGCCGCCAAGGAGTCGTACGGCGACATCACCGGGCACCAGGAGCTCAAGTCCGAGGCGGTCAAGGTCGACGGCCGGAACGGCTACCTGGTCCGCTGGAAGGTGGACGCACCCAAGGGCAACAACGGGTACGTGCAGACGGTGGTCTTCCCGTCCGCTGACGGCAAGGCACTGGTCTCGGTGCACTTCGGCTTCGACATCGCCGACAAGGCGCCGGACGTCGCGGTGATGGACACCATCGTCCAGGGCATCGCCGACTTCAAGGGCAAGATCCCGAGCATCCCCGGGCTGCCCGGCTCGGGTTCGGGATCGGGTTCCGGTTCCGGGGCCGACGGTACGGGAGGCACCGGGGGCACCACCACCTGAGCCCCGCGCTCCTCACACGGCGGCGGCCTACCCGGGACGTGAACCCCCGGGTGGGCCGCCGCCGTTCACGTTCAGGGTTCCCGCAGTGCCGCGGGAACCGGGCCGGACGGGGGTGTGGCCGGCCCGGTCCCGCGTCCGGCGTCAGGAGTCGCGTCGAACAGCCTCGACACGACGGCGCCGGAGCACCATGCCGGCCCAGCCGACGCCGATCGCGGCGGCACCGGCGAGCAGCAGCGGACCGGTGGCCGAGGTGCCGGCCACGGCCGCGGAGCTGGTCGGGGCGATCCGGCCCGCGGGGGCGTTCGGATCCCCGCCGTGGCCGTGGTGGGCGACGGTGGACCTGGGCGCGTCGGCCGCGATCTGGGCGTCGCTGGGCGCGGCCGGGGCCTCGGCGGCGAGCGCCGGGGCTGCAGCGCCGGAGGCCGAGCCGAAGTCGACGTCGGAACAGCTGTAGAACGCCTCCGGGCTGTCGCTGCGCTGCCAGATCATGTACAGCAGCTGACGGCCGGTGCGCTGCGGCAGCGTGCCCGAGTAGGTGTAGTAGCCGTTGGTGGCCGTGCGGTCGACCTGCACCCGGGCCACCGGGGTCGGGTCGAGGTCCGACCACTTCAGCGGCTTGGTGGGGTCGTAGCCCGGCTTGGTGAGGTAGACGGTCTGGGTGCCGAGGTGCGGCGCGGTGGTGCGGAACTGGAAGGTGAACGCGCCGGCCTTGACCGGGGTGGCCGGCCAGTCGGTGCGCGGCCAGTCCAGTGCGGCGTACTTGTCGCGGTTGGCCGAGCAGAGCCTGCCGTCCGGGATCAGCGCCTGGTGGTTGCCGTTGGCGTTGGCGATGTTGACCTCGTTCCAGTCGTACAGCGGCTGGGTGCCGCTCGCGGCGACGAGGTCCTTGCAGACCTGGGACACCGGGTGCTCGGGGCCCTCCGCATAGCAGGCGGCGACCCGGCTGACGGGATTGGTCATCGTGCCGTGGGCACTGGCGGTACCGGCGGTGGTCGCGGCCACCGCGAGGACCGCGGCGCCGACCACGCCGACGGACAGGGCAGTTCGATTGAGGGACATGGGGTGGGGACTCCTTGACCGTCGTTCCGGGCGAGTGTGGGGGAACGGGCACGCCTGCCCGCTCGGGGGTCGCCGGCCCGGCGCGCGACCCCCGGCCAGAGCGTAGGATTGGTCTGGACCATCGCGCAATAGTCGTGCGTGGAGCAGTTGTTGACGGGCCGTAGGCCCCAGAGCAGCACAAAGGCCCGATGAAAGGCCGGAGTTGGCTCTTCCATCGGGCCCTCTTAAGGCTCCGGAAAGGTCAGCGCTTCAGGTTGTGGATGATGCCGGCCTGGATCACGGCGTCGTTGTACGTCGATCCGCCGCCGTTGTGGGTGTTGGTGATGTAGTTCACGGTGGTCGCCTGCTCGGACACCTCCGGCTCGAACTCGTCGAGGATCGACCGGAGTTCGGTGACCATGGCCGGGTTCCCGGCCAGCAGTCGGCGGAGCTTCGGCGCCCACTCGCCCTGCGCGCTCCGGGCGGCGGACTCGCTGTCGCCCTCCTGCGCCGCGACCAGCTCGGCCTGGGTCTCGTCCAGCTCCTCGGAGACCGACTCCGCCCGGTGGCCGAACATCGCCGCGATGCGCGGCCTGACCCGCTCCCAGGCCGAGGTGACCATGAGGCCGGCCAGAACGGTCGCGCCCCTCGTTGCGATTTCCGTGATCTCGGCGTCCAATGCCACTCCCTCGCTCATGACGCAGTGTCGCCACCACGGTAGGGCAAGGCCGGACGGAGCGTCAGAGGAACGTCTTCCCCTCGCCCCGGTACGTCGGCACGGTCCGGACGACCCGGTCGCCCTCGATCAGGTGCAGCTCCGCGAAGCGCTCGCACAGCTCGCCCGCCTTGGCGTGCCGGAACCAGACCCGGTCGCCGATCAGCAGGTCGTCCGCGGCCGAGCCGAGCAGCGGGGTCTGCACCTCGCCGGCGCCCTCCATCGGGTCGTAGCGCAGGCCCGGCGGCAGGTACGGCACCGGGGAGCGGTCCGGGCCGGCCGCGCCGGAGGCCGGGTAGCCGCCGCCGAGCACCGTGACCACGCCGACGCCGGGGCGCCGCACCACCGGCTGGCCGAACAGGGCGGCCGGACGGCCCCGGAAGGCGCGGTAGTTGTCGAACAGCTGCGGCTGGTACAGCCCGGAGCCGGCCGCCACCTCGGTGACGGCGCGCTCGGCCACGGTGGACTCGACGCTGCCGGTACCGCCGCCGTTGACGAACTCCAGCTCGGCCACCTGCCGCAGCCGCCGGACCACCGCCGCGCGCCGCTCGGCCAGTTCGGCCCGGGACCTGGCCTGCATCAGCCGGACCAGCTGCGAGCGCACCGGCCGTCCGGGTACCCGGTCGCCCACCCCGGCGACGTGCCCCTCGTACGCCATCAGGCCGACCACCCGGAAGCCCGGGCGCCGTTGGACGAGTTCGGCGAAGGCGCCCAGGTCCTCGGGGGTGCGCAGCGGCGAGCGGCGGGCGCCGACCCGGACCCGTCCGCCGAGCAGGTGCAGGGCGGTGTCCAGCTCCAGGCAGACCCGGACCTCGGCGTCGCCGCCCCGGGCCTTGTCGATCAGGTCCAGCTGGGCCGGGTCGTCCAGGACGACGGTGATCTCCCGGGCGAGTTCCGGGTCGGCGGTCAGTTCGGCGAAGCCGGTCCGGTCGGCGGAGGGATAGGCGAGCAGGATGTCGCGGAAGCCCGAGCGGGCGAGCCAGAGCGACTCGTCCAGGGTGAAGCCCATCACGCCGGCGAAGCCGTCCGTGGCCAGCACCCGCTCCAGCAGGGCCCGGCAGCGCACCGACTTGCTGGCCACCCGGACCGGCTTGCCGCCCGCCCGGCGCACCAGGTCGGCGGCGTTGGCGTCGAAGGCGGCGAGGTCCACGACGGCGACCGGTCCGTCCAGGTGGGCGGTGGCCCGGTCGTACCGGAGGCGGTCGGAGACCGGGGCGGGCGCGGGTGCGTCGAGGATCACCATGGCCGCAGGGTGCCACAGCGGGCTACCGGGGGTAGGGGGTGCGGGCAGCGAAATGGGGCCGGTCGGGTGCAGTGGCATAGGGTCGGCGGGTGGACCGCAAAGACTTCTCCAACCCGGCGTTCGTCGGCAAGAACATCCCGAACCCCGGCTTCGGCGACGACGACGGCACGGCCGATCCGGCGCTCACCGAGGCGCTCGCCCGCTGGTCGCAGGACCGTACGGCGGAGCCCGGGGTGCTGGCGGCGCTGACCCCGACCCGGCTGATGGTCCCGATCGTCGCGCTCCTCGGCGAGGTCGAGGTGGACGAGCACGGGCACAAGCACGACAAGAGCAGCGACATGGCCGTCCCGGTGCTGGAGGCCCCGGACGGTCGCCGGGCGCTGCCGGCCTTCACCTCGCTGGAGACGCTCGCCCGCTGGCGGGCCGACGCCCGCCCGGCGCCGGTGGCCGCCCCGCAGGCCGCGATGGTGGCCTTCTCGGAGCGGGCCGACACCCTGCTGATCGACCCGGCCGGCCCGGTGGCCTTCCAGCTGACCGGCGCCCGGCTGCGGGCGCTCGCGGAGAACCGCCCGTTCCTGCCGCCGGCCCGGGACCCCGAGGTGCGCGAGGCGGTCCGGGCACTGCTGGCAGCCGAGCCGCAGGTGGCCGCCGGGCTGCTGGCGCCCTCCGACAGCTCGGACGGGGTGCTCGCGGTGGTGTTCGACGCGGCGCTCGACCAGTCGGCGCTGCAGGCCGCCGCACAGCGCGTCGGGCAGGCGGTGGCCGCCGACCCGGTACTGCGGGTGCGGCTGGACCGGGGCCTGGACCTCGCGGTGCTGCCGGCGAGCGCCGAGCTGCCGGGGGAGCCGCTGTACCGGCGCTAGGACAGGCCCTGGGAGACGCCGAAGGGCCACCTGCCCGGATGGGTGAGGTGGCCCTTCTCGCAGGTTCTCAGGCGTAGACCGGCCCGGTGAACTTCTCGCCCGGGCCCGCGCCCGGCGCGTCCGGGACGAGGGAGGCCTCGCGGAAGGCGAGCTGCAGCGAGCGCAGCCCGTCCCGCAGCGGGGCGGCGTGGAAGTTGCTGATCTCCGGGGCGCCGGCGGTGACCAGCCCGGCCAGCGCGGTGATCAGCTTGCGGGCCTCGTCCAGGTCCTTGTCCTTCTCGCCGCCCTCGGCGAGACCGCACTTGACGGCGGCCGCGCTCATCAGGTGCACGGCAACGGTGGTGATCACCTCGACGGCCGGGACCTCGGCGATGTCGCGGGTGAGGTCGTCGAAGCCGATCGCGTCGTCGTCCGCGCCGGGGGTCTGGGTGGGCTCGCTGCTCAAGAGGGGCTCGTTCCTTCGTGCCAAGTGGGTACACGTGGAGCGTACAAGGGCTCCGGAACGCGCCGGAAAGGCAGTGCGCGGGGGCGGAATAGCGTTCGACGGCGCGACGCTGTAAGCTTCGAGACTGACCGGCCGGGATCCCGCATGGGCGCCTGGCCAGCAAGTGGAGGCTCCACTGAGGAGGCCCGAGAGGGCAACCGCGAAAGTCTCCCACCTGATCGACCTCGCGGTCGACGGGTCCCGGTCCGCGACGGGCGCTCTGGCGCCGAGTCGCCGCAGCGCCCCTCACCGGGCGCCGCCCCCGGTTGTGTGGAGCCCCGCTTGTACCGAGCGGGGCTTTTTTCGTGTCGCGGGTGCACACGGTGCCGGAGGGTGCCGGGCAGCGCAGCACGAATGAAGCCCCGCCCAGTGGTCGAGTCCACTACGTGCGACCGCCGTCCGACGGCCGCATCGCAGAAGGTGCAACCGAGGAGGCCCCATCAGCACCGAGCCCCGCATCAACGACCGGATTCGCGTCCCCGAGGTGCGACTCGTCGGTCCCAGCGGCGAGCAGGTCGGCATCGTGCCGCTTGCCAAGGCGCTGGAGCTTGCGCAGGAGTACGACCTCGACCTGGTCGAGGTCGCGGCGACCGCCCGGCCGCCGGTGTGCAAGCTCATGGACTACGGCAAGTTCAAGTACGAGTCGGCCATGAAGGCCCGTGAGGCGCGCAAGAACCAGGCGCACACGGTCATCAAGGAGATGAAGCTCCGGCCGAAGATCGACCCGCACGACTATGACACCAAGAAGGGTCACGTCGTTCGGTTCCTCAAGCAGGGCGACAAGGTCAAGATCACGATCATGTTCCGCGGTCGTGAGCAGTCCCGCCCCGAGCTGGGCTTCCGCCTGCTGCAGCGGCTCGCCGACGACGTCCAGGACCTGGGCTTCGTCGAGTCCTCGCCGAAGCAGGACGGCCGTAACATGATCATGGTTCTTGGCCCGCACAAGAAGAAGACCGAGGCGATGGCCGAGGCCCGCGCCCTCGCGGACGCCCGCAAGGCCGAGCGTCAGGGCCGCACCCCCGGCTCCGACGCCGCCCCGCGGACGACGACGCGGTGGCCGAGGACCTGGTGACCGAGGACGCCGAGACCGAGGCGCAGGACGCCCCGGCCGAGGCGCCGGCCACCGAGGCCGAGGCTCCGGTCGAGCAGCCGGCCGCCTCCCAGGGCGCCTGAGCCTTCACCGGCTCGGGCAGTCCGGGGGACCGGCCCCCAAGGTGACGGGGCAGCCCGCCCGGTCACCGCAGATCCATCCAGTTCACGCCCGCGTGGCACGCGCCGCGCGGGCGCGAACGGGACCGACGAGGAGATACGGCGAAATGCCGAAGCAGAAGACGCACAGTGGCGCCAGCAAGCGCTTCAAGATCAGTGGCTCTGGCAAGGTGCTGCGCGAGCGCGCCGGCCGCCGCCACCTCCTGGAGCACAAGCCCTCGACGCTGACCCGCAAGCTGGCCGGGACGATCGAGCTGGCCCCCGCTGACGCCAAGAAGATCAAGAAGCTTCTCGGCAAGTGATCGCCCTCCCGCCCGGCGCGAGCCGTGAGCGGGGCAGCTGATCCTTCCCGACCCATTCGAATGACGGACCACGTGAAGTAGTCCGTGGTCCAACCCAAGGAGTAATCAAGTGGCACGCGTCAAGCGGGCAGTCAACGCCCACAAGAAGCGCCGGGTCATCCTGGAGCGCGCCAGCGGCTACCGTGGCCAGCGTTCGCGCCTGTACCGCAAGGCCAAGGAGCAGGTCACCCACTCGCTGGTCTACAACTTCAACGACCGCAAGAAGCGCAAGGGCGACTTCCGTCAGCTGTGGATCCAGCGCATCAACGCTGCGGCCCGTGCCAACGGCATCACCTACAACCGCTTCGTGCAGGGCCTGAAGGCCGCCAGCGTCGAGATCGACCGCAAGATGCTGGCCGACCTGGCCGTCAACGACCCGGGTGCGTTCGCCTCCCTGGTCGAGGTCGCCCAGAAGGCGCTGCCGGCCGACGTGAACGCCCCGAAGGCCGCCGCGGACGCCGCCTGATCTTCCGAGATCGGTTGAGCTCTGACCGGACCCGCAGGCTCTCCTGCGGGTCCGGTTCTGCATTCCAGCCCCTCAGCGACCTCCGTCCGCCAGCGCCTCCAGAGAACGAGACCATGCCGAGCACCGACACCCCCCTGCTGACCTCCCTGCGCTCGCCGCGCGTCGTGGCCGCCCGCCGGCTGGCCAAGCGCAACCAGCGGACCAAGGAGCGCCGCTTCCTGGCCGAGGGCCCGCAGGCCGTCCGGGAGGCCATCGCGTTCGGCAGGCTGCCGGGCACGGCCGAGCACGCCGTGGTGGAGGTGTACGTGGGGCCGGACGCCGCCGAGCGGCACGCGGACATCGTCGAGGCCGCCCTCGCCGAGGGGCTGCCGGTGCTGACCGCCACCGACGAGGTCATCGCCGGGATCTGCGACACCGTGACCCCGCAGGGCATCGTGGCGCTCTGCCGCTTCATCGACACCCCCTTCGACGAGGTGCTCAAGGCCCGCCCGCGGCTGGTCGCGATCCTCGCCCACGTGCGCGACCCCGGCAACGCCGGCACCGTGCTGCGCACCGCCGACGCGGCCGGGGCGGACGCGGTGGTGCTCACCGACGCCTCGGTGGACCTCTACAACCCGAAGGCCGTCCGGGCCTCCGTGGGCAGCCTCTTCCACCTGCCGGTGGCCGTCGGCGTGCCGGTCGAGGAGGCCGTCGGCAGGCTGCGCGAGGCCGGCGTCCGGGTGCTCGCGGCGGACGGCGCGGGGGAGCGCGACCTGGACCAGGAACTGGACGAGGGCACCCTGGGCGCACCCGGCGCGTGGGTGTTCGGCAACGAGGCGTGGGGGCTCCCGGAGGAGACCCGCGCGCTCACCGACGAGGTCGTGCGCGTCCCGATCCACGGCCACGCCGAGAGCCTCAACCTGGCCACCGCCGCCGCCGTCTGCCTGTACGCCTCCGCCCGGGCGCAGCGCTCCCCGGGCGGCTGCCGCTCGAACGCCTGACCGGGCGCGTGCGGATCACCCGTTGCAAGCCCTACTGCCTGGGCCTGGGAGGCGCTAGGGTCTGCCTCGGTGGGGGGAACGGCACGGTGGGTAATCGGGGAGGCAACCCATGGTCGGCAGCGGGCCCGAGCTCGACCCGGACGACCTTCCGGACGGCCTGGTGGTCGCCGACGGGCTGGGCCGGGTGGTCTGCTTCAACCGGGCCGCGGCCCGGCTCACCGGCGTGTCCCCGGAGGCCGCGCTCGGCCACGAGCTGGAGGACGTCCTCCCGCTGGAGGACCTGGACGGCCGGCGCTGGTGGCAGCTGACCGACCCGTACGGCGGCCTGGCCACCCGCACCCGCCAGCCGGAGCGCAACCTGCTGCTGCCCGGCGGCCGCGAGGTGCTGGTCTCCGCCCGGTACGTCCGTACGGAGCCGTGCGGGCGGCTGGAGCGCCTGGTGATCGCCCTGCGCGGCACCGAGGCCCGGCGCCGCACCGAGCGCAGCCACGCCGAGCTGATCGCCACCGTCGCGCACGAGCTGCGCTCGCCGCTGACCAGTGTCAAGGGCTTCACGGCGACGCTGCTGGCCAAGTGGGAGCGGTTCACCGACGGGCAGAAGCGGCTGATGCTGGAGACCGTGGACGCCGACGCCGACCGGGTCACCCGGCTGATCGCCGAGCTGCTGGACATCTCCCGGATCGACGCCGGCCGGCTGGAGCTGCGCAAGCAGGTGGTGGACCTGGCCGCGGCGGTGCGCCGGCACGTCGAGCGCAAGGTCGCCACCGGAATCCCCGAGGAGCGCTTCGACGTCCGGGTCAACGAGCCGCTGACCGTCCTGTGGGCCGACCCGGACAAGGTCGACCAGGTGCTCGCCAACCTGCTGGAAAATGCGGTGCGCCACGGTGAGGGAACTGTCACGATCGAAGTGGCACCGGCCAAGGAGGTCGTCGAGGCGCCCGTCTGGGAGCGCTCCGGCACCCCGCCCCGCATCGTGGAAGGCACAGCGGTCACCGTGAGCGACGAAGGTAGCGGCATTCCCGAGGAGTCGATGCCGCGCGTCTTCACGCGGTTCTGGCGCGGTTCCAAGCGCGGCGGCACGGGCCTGGGCCTCTACATCGTCAAGGGCATCGTGGAGGCGCACGGCGGCTCGATCCGCGTCGACCGCGCACCCGGCGGCGGCGCCCGGTTCCGATTTATCCTGCCCGCCGGCATTCCGGACTTCATGCTCTGACCTGTTCCGACAGGTCACGGAGGTCCCGCCGGACGGGCTTCGCGGCAGCCGCGCTACGCGCTGCGACTACACTCGACCTTTGGCGTCGCGCAACGCCCTGCGCGGCTGAGCCGCGGACACCCCCTCCCGTGAGCCTCCGGTGAACGGAGATCGGCTGCCCGTGCCTCCGGCCCCGCCGGGCGTGACGCGAAGGCGAGCCCACCCACCTGAGCACGGACGAGCAGGAGCACGGGAAAGATAGAGATGTCGGCACCCAACAAGTCGTACGACCCGGTCGAGGTCGAGGCCCTCAAGCCCGAGGTGGTGGAGCAGGCGCGGGACGAGGCCATCGCCGCCTTCGCCGCCGCCACCACCCTGGACGAGCTGAAGCAGGCCAAGGTCGCCCACACCGGCGACCGGTCCCCGCTCTCGCTCGCCAACCGCGAGATCGGCGCCCTGCCCCCGCACGCCAAGGCCGCCGCCGGCAAGATGATCGGCGAGGCCCGCGGACGGGTCGGCAAGGCCCACGCCGTCCGCCAGGCCGAGCTGGAGGCGGAGCGGGACGCCCGCGTGCTGGTCGAGGAGGCGGTGGACGTCACGCTGCCGTACGACCGCACCCCGCGCGGCGCCCGGCACCCGCTGACCACCATGGCCGAGCGCATCGAGGACACCTTCGTGGCCATGGGCTACCAGGTCGCCGAGGGCCCCGAGGTCGAGGCCGAGTGGCTCAACTTCGACGCCCTCAACCTGGGCCCGGACCACCCGGCCCGGTCGATGCAGGACACCTTCTTCGTCCAGGCCCCGGACGGCTCCGCCGACTCCGGCGTGGTGCTGCGCACCCAGACCTCCCCGGTCCAGGCCCGCACCATGCTCGACCGCGAGCCCCCGCTGTACGTGGTCTGCCCCGGCCGGGTCTACCGGACGGACGAGCTGGACGCCACCCACACCCCGGTCTTCCGCCAGGTCGAGGGTCTCGCGGTGGACGAGGGCATCACCTTCGCCGACCTCAAGGGCACCATCGAGGTGCTGGTCGAGAAGCTGATCGGCGACCACCTCGAACTGCGCTGGCGCCCCTCGTACTTCCCGTTCACCGAGCCGTCGGCCGAGGTCGACCTGCAGTGCTTCGTGTGCCGCGGGGAGAGCGTCGGCAACCCGGACCGGCCGTGCCGCACCTGCTCCTCCGAGGGCTGGATCGAGCTCGGCGGCTGCGGCGTGGTCAACCCGCGGGTGCTGATCGCCTGCGGCGTCGACCCGAACCGCTACAGCGGCTTCGCCTTCGGCCTGGGCCTGGAGCGGATCCTGATGAATCGTCACAACGTCGCCGACATGCGCGACATGGTCGAGGGTGACGTGCGCTTCACCCTCCCGTTCGGGATGGAGATCTGATGCGCGTCCCGCTTTCCTGGCTGCGCGAGTACGTCGACCTGCCGGCCGGCGAGACCGGCCGTGACGTCGCGGAGCGCCTGGTCCGGGCCGGCCTGGAGGTCGAGACCGTCGAGCAGCTCGGCGGCGAGCTCAAGGGCCCGCTGGTGGTCGGCGAGGTGCTCTCCATCGAGGAGCTGACCGGCTTCAAGAAGCCGATCCGGCACTGCTTCGTCAACGTCGGCGACGCCAACGGCACCGGCGAGCCGCAGGAGATCGTCTGCGGCGCGACCAACTTCGCGGTCGGCGACAAGGTCGTCGTCGTGCTCCCCGGCGCCGTGCTGCCCGGCCCCTTCCCGATCGCCGCCCGCCAGACCTACGGCCACACCTCGGCCGGCATGATCTGCTCCGCCCGGGAGCTGGGCATGGGCGACGACCACAGCGGCATCATCGTGCTCCCGCCGGAGTACGAGCCCGGCACCGACGCCATCGAGCTGCTCCAGCTCGTCGACGAGGTGCTCGACATCGCCGTCACCCCGGACCGCGGCTACTGCCTGTCCATGCGCGGCGTGGCCCGCGAGGCCGCCGCCGCGTACGGTCTGCCGCTGGCCGACCCGGCGCTGCTCGACGTGCCGCCGGCCAACTCCTTCGGCTACCTGGTCAAGGTCAACGACCCGGCCGGCTGCGACCGCTTCGTGGCCCGGACGGTCGTCGGCGTCGACCCGAACGCCAAGTCCCCGATCTGGCTGCAGCGCCGCCTGCAGAAGGCCGGGATCCGCCCGATCTCACTGACCGTCGACATCACCAACTACGTGATGCTGGAGGTCGGCCAGCCGCTGCACGCCTACGACAAGCAGCGCGTGAACGGCCCGATCACGGTCCGCCGGGCGGAGGAGGGCGAGACCCTCACCACCCTCGACGGTGTGGAGCGCAAGCTCTCCGCCGAGGACCTGCTGATCTGTGACAACAGCGGCCCGATCGGCCTGGCCGGCGTGATGGGCGGCGCCTCCACCGAGATCCTCGACCCGGCCGCCGGCCCGGGCACCACCGAGGTGATCATCGAGGCGGCGCACTTCGACCCGGTCGCCATCGCCCGCACCGCCAAGCGGCACAAGCTGCCCTCCGAGGCGTCCAAGCGCTTCGAGCGCGGCGTCGACCCGGAGGCCGCCCGCGCCGCCGCGCAGCGCGCCGTCGACCTGCTCGTGCTGATCGCCGGCGGCACCGCCGAGGCCGGGGTCACCGACATCGCCGGCCCGCACCCGGTGCGCACCATCACCATCGCCGCCGACCTGCCCGACCGGGTGGCCGGCACCGAGTACGGCCGCGAGACCGTCACCCGGCGCCTGCAGGAAGTCGGCTGCGCGGTCGCCGGTGCGGACGTCCTGGAGGTCACCCCGCCGAGCTGGCGCCCCGACCTCACCGACCCGTACGACCTCGCGGAGGAGGTCATCCGGCTGGAGGGCTACGACAACGTCCCCGCCCGGATGCCCAACGTGCCGCCGGGCAAGGGCCTGACCGAGGACCAGCGGGTCAACCGCCGGATCGGCGTCGCGCTGGCCGCGGCCGGCTACGTCGAGGTCAACAACTACCCGTTCCTCGGCGACGCCGCCTGGGAGGCGCTCGGCCTGGAGGCGGACGACCGCCGCCGCCGTACGGTGAAGCTGGTCAACCCGCTCAACGACGAGGAGCCGGCGCTGCGCACCACGCTGCTGCCGGGCCTGCTCGGGGCGCTGCGCCGCAACGTCGGCCGCGGCAACACCGACCTGGCGATCTTCGAGGCGGGCACCGTCTTCCTGCCCAAGGACGAGCTGCGGGTCGCCCCGCGTCCGGCCGTCGACCACCGGCCCAGCGACGAGGAGCTGGCCGAGCTGGACGCCGCGCTGCCGGACCAGCCGCGCCGGATCGCCGTCGCCCTCGCGGGCGAGCGGCTGCCCTCGGGCTGGTGGGGCAAGGGAGACCAGGCCTCCTGGGCGGACGCCGTCGAGGCGGCCCGTACGGTGGCCCGTGCGGCCGGCGTCGAGCTGACCGTCCGCCAGGGGCAGCTGGCGCCCTGGCACCCGGGCCGCTGCGCCGAGCTGGTCGTGGCCGGCACCGACCGGGTCGTCGGCCACGCCGGTGAGCTGCACCCGCGGGTGGTCAAGGCGCTCGGGCTGCCGGCCCGCAGTGTCGCGATGGAGATCGACATCGACCTGCTGACCGCCGACGGTGCCGAGCGGGTCAGCGGCCCGACCGTCTCCGGCTTCCCGGTGGCCACCCAGGACGTCGCGCTGATCGTCGACACCAAGGTCCCGGCCGCCGACGTGGAGTCCGCGCTGCGTGCGGGCGCCGGCGAACTGCTGGAGGCCATCCGGCTGTTCGACGTGTTCACCGGCGAGCAGATCGGTGAGGGCAAGAAGTCGCTGGCCTACGCGCTGCGCTTCCGCGCCGTCGACCGGACGCTGACCGCCGACGAGGCCAGCGCGGCCCGCGAGGCGGCCGTCGCCGAGGCCGTCGCCCGTACGGGCGCGGTGCTGCGCGGCGCCTGATCCCGCAGCGCCCTGCCAGGGGCCCCACTCCGGACCGAGAGGTCGGGGTGGGGCCCTTTGCATGTTCCGGATTTGACGGTGTCTTGGGTTGACCGGACATCAGGTCATCGCTTATCTCTTTACCTATGGAAGTAGATAAAGGCGAGGACCGGCCCTCTCCGATCGAGTTCCGCCTGGACCCGGCCTCCGGCGTCCCGACCTACCTGCAGCTCGTGCAGCAGGTCGAACAGGCGCTGCGGATGGGCTGGTTGACCGAGGGGGACCGGCTGCCCCGGGTGCGCGAGGTGGTGGCCGGGCTGGCGATCAATCCGAACACCGTGCTCAAGGCGTACCGCGAGCTGGAGCACCGTGGCCTCGCGGTCGGCCGCCGGGGCCAGGGCACTTTCGTCCGGGGGCTGCCCGCCGGGGTGGTGCCGCTGCGCGAACGGGCCGCGCTGCGGCGGGGATTGCTGGACTGGATGCGCTCGGCGAGGACCGCCGGGCTGGACGAGGAGGGGATGGCCGCCGTGTTCGAGGACGCGCTGCGCGACCTGCGCGAGGGCCGGGACGGGGTGGTGGCCTGATGGCCGCGGACACGGTGATCGACTGCGCCGGGCTCGGCAAGCGCTACCGCCGCTCCTGGGCGCTGCGGGACTGCCGGCTCGCCGTCCCGGCCGGGCACGTGGTGGCCCTGGTCGGCCCGAACGGCGCCGGCAAGACCACGCTGCTCGGCCTGGCTGCCGGCCTGACCCTGCCCAGCGTGGGCGCCATGACCGTCCTGGGTGACCAACTCCCGGGCTCTCCCCGGGCGTTGGACCGGATCGGCTTCGTCGCCCAGAACGCCGTGCTCTACCCGGGCCTGCGCGTGCGCGACCTGCTCGCGATGGGCCGCCACCTCAACCGCCGCTGGGACGCCGCCCGGGCGCGCACCCACCTGGACGGCCTCGGCATCCCGCTGGACCGCAAGTACGGCCGTCTCTCCGGCGGCCAGCAGGCGCAGGTCTCGCTCGCGCTGGCGCTCGCCAAGCGGCCTGAACTCCTCCTCCTGGACGAGCCGCTGGCCGCGCTCGACCCGCTGGCCCGGCACGACTTCATGTCCGTGCTGCTGACCGCCGTGGCCGAGGACGGCCTCTCGGTGGTGTTCTCCTCGCACGCCGTCAACGAGCTGGAGCAGAGCTGTGACTACCTGGTGGTGCTCGGCGGCGGCCGGGTCCAGGTGGCGGGGGAGGTGGACGACCTGCTGGCCGGCCACCGGATGCTCACCGGCCCGACCGCCGAGGCGGACGCGGTCGCCGGGCGGCTGCCGGTGGTCCGCGACCGCCGGGCCGGAGTCCAGTCCCACCTACTGGTCCGCACCGGCGGCCCGGACGCCCCGGTGTCCGAGGGCTGGCGCCAACAGCGCGTCGGCCTGGAGGAGTTGGTGCTCGCCTACCTGCGCGAGCCGACCGCTTCCGCCCTGCCCGGCCCGCGCGGAGCGGTTCGCCCGAACGAGAGGGTGCTGCTGCCGTGAGTGCCACCACCATCGCCCCGCCCCGCTCCGCCGTCCTGCGGGCGGCCGGGCTGCGCCACCGGACGACCCTGGTGACCCTGCTCGCCGTGATGGCCGCGATCGCGCTCGCGCTGCTGCTGCACGGCTGGTACGTCCACGACGGCCTGGAGCGTTCCGGGGCCGCGTCCTGCGACCCGGCCTCGGAGGCCTGCCTGCAGAAGTTCAAGCAGTTCCTGCACCAGTACGGCGGCGCGGGGCTGCAGTCCCTCGACCTGGTGCTGTACGTGCTCGGCGGAGCGTTCGGCGCCTTCGTCGGCGGTCCCTTGCTGGCGCGGGAGTTCGAGCACGGGACGGTGCGCTTCGTCTGGACCCAGGGCGTCGGCCGCACCCGCTGGACGGCCGGCTCGCTGGCGCTGGCCGGCGGGGTGGTGGCCGTGGTGGCCGGGCTCTTCGGGCTCCTGCTGCGCTGGTGGAGCTCGCCGCTGAAGCTGGCGGACGGGCAGTTCTCCGAGGACCTGTTCGCGCAGACCTGGCCGGTGATGATCGGCCGCGTGGTGCTGCCCTTCGGCGTGGCCGCCCTGGTCGGCGCCGTGCTGCGGCGCACGGTGGTGGCGGTGGGTACGGGCCTGGCGGTCTCGGTCCTGCTGCCGTACGTGGCCGCGTCCTTCCGGTTCCACTACCTGCAGCCGCTGGAGGAGCCGGTGCACTCGATGCGGGCGATGGCGCTGGACGGGCGCTGGCTGGGGGAGGTCTGGTACTCCGACCCGGCCGGGAACCGGATCTCCGTCGACGAGTTCTACCGGCACGGCGACTTCGGGCAGCTCCAGGCACTGCTGCGGGACGGCGGCTACACGGCCCATCAGGTGTACCAGCCGGCGGACCGCTTCTGGCCGTTCCAGTTCATCGAGTTCGGGTGGATGACCGCCCTGGGGCTGGCCGCCTGCGCGGCGGCGGTCTGGTGGGTCCGGCGCCGGGCGGCCTGACCTGCGACTCCCTTGATCGCTTGAAGAGTTTCCGTCAAAACCCTTGCGGGGGCGGGTCCGGAGGGCGTTTCCTTTCCTCTCGTTAGGAAAGTTTCCTAACCCACGAGGAATCGGAGCGTCCCATGCGCCCTCAGCCCCGCCGTGCCCTCCGCATCGCCCTCGCCGCCGCCCTGGTGGCCGCGCCCCTCACCGTCGCGGCCACCACGGCGGCCCAGGCCGCCCCGGCGCCGGCCGCGTCCGTCCGGCTCAAGGGGGTCGGGCTGGACGACCCGCACAAGAAGGACATCGCGATGCAGCTGGTGTCCAGCGCGGAGAACTCCTCGCTGGACTGGAAGGCCCAGTACAAGTACATCGAGGACATCAAGGACGGCCGCGGCTACACCGCCGGCATCATCGGCTTCTGTTCCGGCACCGGCGACATGCTGGAGCTCGTCCAGCACTACACCGACCTCAAGCCCGGCAACATCCTCGCCAAGTACCTGCCGGCCCTGAAGAAGGTCAACGGCACCGACTCGCACGCCGGCCTCGGCTCCGCGTTCGAGCGCGACTGGGCCACGGCCGCCAAGGACACCGTCTTCCAGCAGGCCCAGAACGACGAGCGCGACCGGGTCTACTTCAATCCGGCCGTCAACCAGGCCAAGGCCGACGGCCTGCGCGCGCTCGGCCAGTTCGCCTACTACGACGCCATCGTCATGCACGGCCCGGGCAACAGCTCGGACAGCTTCGGCGGCATCCGCGCCGCCGCCATGAAGAAGGCCAAGACCCCGGCCCAGGGCGGCGACGAGGCCACCTACCTGAAGGCGTTCCTGGACGCCCGCAAGGTGGTCATGAAGAAGGAGGAGGCCCACTCCGACACCAGCCGGGTCGACACCGAGCAGCTGGTCTTCCTCAACGCGAAGAACTTCGACCTCAACCCGCCGCTGAAGTGGAAGGTCTACGGCGACAGCTACGCCATCAACAGCTAGCTGATGCATCATCAGTAGCTGACGTATCGTCAATGCACCGGGCCCGGCAGCCGGATCACGGCCGCCGGGCCCCGTTGTCGCTCCCGCCGGAAGGGTCAGGCGCTCGCGGTGTAGTCGTAGAAGCCGCGGCCCGACTTGCGGCCCAGCAGGCCCGCGTCGACCATCCGGGACAGCAGCGGCGGAGCGGCGTACAGCGGCTCCTTGTACTCGTCGTACATCGACTCGGCGATCGAGACGATGGTGTCCAGGCCGATCAGGTCGCACAGCCGCAGCGGGCCCATCGGGTGGGCGCAGCCGGCCTCCATGCCCTTGTCGATGTCGGAGGCGGTGGCCACGCCCGACTCGAACATCCGCACCGCGGACAGCAGGTACGGCACCAGCAGCGCGTTGACCACGAAGCCGGCCCGGTCGCGGGCGCGGATCGGCTCCTTGCCGAGCACCTGGGTGGCGAAGGCCTCGACCCGCTCGGTGGTGGTCGCCGAGGTGGTCAGGGTCGGGATGACCTCGACCAGCTTCTGCACCGGCGCCGGGTTGAAGAAGTGCAGGCCGATGACCTGCTCCGGGCGGGAGGTGGCGGCGGCCAGCTTCACGATCGGGATCGAGGAGGTGTTGGAGGCCAGGATCGCGTCGCGGCGCTCGATCACCTGGTCCAGGGTCTGGAAGATCTGGACCTTGATGTCCTCGCGCTCGGCGACCGCCTCGACCACCAGGTCACGGTCGGCGAAGTCGGACAGGTCGGTGGTGAAGGACAGCCGGGCCATCGCCTCGTCCCGCTGCTCGGGGGTCAGCTTGCCGCGCTTGACGGCCGTCTCCAGGGAGTTGGTCAGCCGGGTACGGCCGAACTCCAGCGCCTCGCCGCTGGCCTCCGACACCAGGACGTCCAGCCCGGCCCGGGCGAAGACCTCGGCGATGCCCGACCCCATCAGACCGCAGCCGACTACTCCGACGCGCGCGATGTCACTCACTCAGTTGCCCTTCGGTGGTGCTGGGGGTCACCCAGCGACTGGTGGCCCAGCAAGCTGCTGGTCAACGGGCCGGTGCGCCGGAATGGGTGCACCGGTCACCGCCCCGACGACGTTACTACTCCGTACCGGCCGGTAGGTCACCCCCTCCCCGGAGGAGTGCCACCGCCGGGAGTCCCCCGAAAGGGTGAGCCCGCGCCCCCGGCGGGTGCGCCCGGGGCCGCCACCGCCCGCCGGCCGACAGAATGCCGCAGACGGGGGCCGGGGACGGGAAGGGAGCACACGGTGCCGACGGGATCGCTCACAGGACAGGTCGCCCTGGTCACCGGCGCCGGCCGGGGAATCGGCCGGGAGATCGCCATCGGCCTGGCCGCCGAGGGGATGGCCGTCGGCCTGGTCGGCCGCACCCACGAGACGCTGACCGCAACCCTCAAGGAGTGCGTCAAGCACGGCTCCAGGGGCGTGGCCGTCACTGCCGACGTCACCCGGCCCGGCTCGGTGCGCGAGGCCGTCCGGCTCGTCGAACGCGACCTCGGCCCGATCGACCTGCTGGTCAACAACGCCGGACAGGTCGACCGCGCCGAGGTGCCGATCTGGGAGACCGACGCCAACCAGTGGTGGCAGGTGGTCGAGACCAACCTGCGCGGCCCCTACAACCTGCTGCGCTGCGTCCTGCCCGGCATGGTCGCCCGGCGGAGCGGGCGGGTGCTCAACCTCAACTCCGGCTTCGCGCTGCGCCCCGACGGCCACTACACCGCCTACGCCACCTCCAAGGGCGCGCTGCTCCAGCTCTCCGACAACATGGCGGACTCGCTCGCAGGGCACGGCGTCGTCGTCCTGGACATCAGCCCGGGCGCGGTGGCCACCGACATGACCGCCGGGATGCCGATGTTCAAGGACATGAAGACCTGGGGCTCCATCCCGTACATGGTCGCGGTCACCGCGGACGCCGCCCGCGGGCGCTTCGACGCGCTGCACGGGCGGTTCATCCACGCCGGGCGGGACGACCTGGAGGAGCTGGTCACCCGGGCCGAGGAGATCCGCGCCGCGGACGCCCGCACCCTGCGGCTGCGCCCGTACAAGGACGACGACCCGATGGTCTGATCAGCAGTCCTTCAGGCGCACAACTGGCTGGCCGTCACCGGCTTGAGCCCCGCCTTGGCCAGGCCGTCCAGAATGGCCGGCAGCGCGTCCACCGTGCACTGGTGGCCCATGTGCAGGGCCACCACCGAACCGCCGCGCACCGAGTTCAGCACCCGGCGCTGCAGTTCGGCGGCCGAAGGGTCGCTGTAGTCGCGCGGGTCGACGTCGAAGGACAGCACGTGCTCGTAGCCGACGGCCCTGGCCTGCTCGCGCACCATCGGGGTGGCGTACTGGGCGGCGGAGGGGCGGAACCAGCGGCCGATCGAGCCGGTGAGCCGCTGCAGCCGCTCGGCGCACTGGGCGATCTCGGCGCGCGCCTGGTCGGGCGTCATGGCAGAGATGTTGAGGTGGTTCTGGGTGTGGTTGCCCAACTCGTGGCCGCCGTCCAGGATCCGTCGGGCCATCTGCGGCTGCTGGTCGAGCCAGCTGCCGACGACCATCACGGTCAGCTTGGCGCCGCGCTGCTCGGCGATCTCCAGCAGGGCGGTGGCCAGCTTCGGGTCGCCGCTGCCGTGGAAGGTGAGCGCCACGTTCCTGCCGGTGCGCGGCCCGTACACGACCTCGACCGGGGTGCCGGCCGCGAGCGGGGGCAGCGGGGGCGGGGTCGGCGGGGCGGAGGGCTGGGCGGCGGTCGCGCCCGCCCCGGCGGCGGCCTGCGGCTCGGCCGGCTCGGCCGGGGCCGTGGGGGCGGGGGAGGCCGGGCCCTCGCCGCCGTTCCACGCCGGGTCGGTGGTGTGCTGCGGATCGACGGTGCCGGGGTGCGCGGCCAGCGCCCCGGGGTCGGCCCGGCGGGGCGTGCCGGTACCGCAGGCCGTGAGGAGGCCGGCGGTGGCGGTGAGGGCGGCCATCTTGGCGGTGGTGCGCAGCACGGTGCGGCGGTCGGCAGTCATCGGCAGCCAGCATAGAGACGACGGGCCCGGCGGGCGATCCGGTACGACCGGTGTCCGGGCCGTTGCCCGTACTGCTGTCCGTATCGCTGTCCGTTCGCTGTCCGTTCGCTGTCCATGGCGTGTTTGACGTGCACACATCTTGTCTACGGGTGTTGCGTAAACCTGAACTCCCGCTGTTTCCACGGCCTGTCGTTGGATACGATCACCGCGCACCGCGGGACGACGCGCGGTCGCCACACTTCCGGCATGGCGCATTGGGGGCGGGACGGGATGTACGAGGACACTGCGGCGGGGCGGGCGGCCGACACCGACTGGAACTGGGTCAGAGCGGACGACTGGCAGCCGCCGAGCGAACTGGACACCGGCATCCCGCACACGGCCCGGATGTACGACTACTACCTGGGCGGCAAGGACAACTTCGAGGCCGACCGCAAGGCCGCCCAGGCCGCGATAGCCGCCTACCCCGCACTGCCGCTGCTCGCCCGCACCAACCGGCAGTTCCTCGGCCGCGCCGTGGAGTTCGTGGCCGGCCGGGGCATCCGCCAGTTCGTCGACATCGGCACCGGCATCCCCGCCGTCGGCTCCACCAGCGAGGTCGCCCAGCGGGTCGCCCCGGACGCCCGCGTGGTGTACGTGGACAACGACCCGATCGTGGCCACCCACGCCCGCGCCCTGCTCGCCGGCCACCCCACCGGGCACACCTCGGTGATCGAGGCCGACCTGCGCGACCCGGCCACGATCCTCGGCCACCCCGCGCTGGCCGCCGCCGTCGACCTCTCCCAGCCGGTCGCGCTGATGCTGGTCGCCGTCCTGCACTTCATCCGCGACGAGGACGGTGCGCAGCAGATCGTCCGCGCCCTGCGCGACGCGCTCGCGCCGGGCAGCGCGCTGATCCTCTCCCACGGCAGCCCCGACTTCGCCTCCCGGGAGAGCGCCGCCGAGGGCACCCGCATCTACAAGAGCGCCAGCGCCCCCCTCGTCCTGCGCCCCCGGGCCGGCGTCGAACCCTTCTTCGGCGACTTCGAGTTCGCCGGCCCCGGCCTCGTCCAACTCCCGCTCTGGCGCCCCACCCCCGGCCACGTCCCCACCACCGAACTCCCCGAGGGCTGGCAGGACGTCTCCGCCTACGCGGGCGTCGCCTTCAAGCCGTAGGCAGCCCGGGGCGGACCCAGGCCCACCGGCGAGCCCGCGCCCGCCCGGATGGCCCGGTACGTACCGGGAGAAATTGACGCGACAGGCCGCGGGCGACGGTGTTAGCTTCCGCGCCATGGAACCCCTGAGTGAGAACGAGATCCGCGCGTCCTTCGTCAACTGCTCCAAGGGCGAGGCCCGTCGGCTCAACCTGCCCCGGGGTCTGGCCGAACTGCCGTGGGAGAACCTGGACTTCCTCGGCTGGCGGGACCAGGGCGCGCCCGACCGCGCCTACCTGGTGGCCGTGCACGGCGGTGAGCCGGTCGGGGTGACGCTGCGGGTGCCGACGGTGCGGCGCAGCCTCACCAAGAGCAACGTGTGCTCGCTGTGCATCACCACCCACGCCGGTACCGGCGTCGCGCTGCTCGCCGCCCGCCGGGCCGGGGTGGCCGGCCGCGAGGGCAACACGGTCGGGACGTACATCTGCGCCGACCTCGCCTGCTCCCTCTACGTGCGCGGGTTGAAGAAGTCCACCCTGGTGACCAGGCCCGACGAGTCGCTGCCGCTGGAGCAGCAGATCGCCCGTACGGTGGGCAACCTCGACGCCTTCCTGGCCAAGGTGCTCACCGACACCGCCGCGTAGCCGAGTCCCGGCGGGGGAGCGTCAGTGCCCGCGCAGCTGGTCCAGGTCGCGGCGCTCCCGCTTGGTGGGGCGTCCCGTCCCGCGGTCCCGCTGCCCGGCCGCTGCGACGAACTCGCGCGGCGGCCGCGGCGGGCTGTTGTCGACCACGCACTCCGCCGCGGCCGCGGCGCCGACGCGCTTGCGGATCAGCTGCCGTACGACCACGACCCGCTCGTACCCCTCCTCGCGGACCCGCACTTCGTCCCCGGGCTTCAGCGCCTGGGCCGGCTTGGCCCGTTCGCCGTTCACCCGGACGTGCCCGGCCCGGCAGGCGGCCGCCGCCAGCGCCCGCGTCTTGACCAGCCGGACCGACCAGATCCAGCTGTCCACCCGCACGCTTCCCTCGTGTTCAGCCATCCTCGGAGCCTACCCAAGGGCCCGGACGGAAGCCGGAGGCCTGGGCCCGAGCCCACGGCGGAGCCCCGTGCCCGGCGCCCACGCCGGAGGCCTACGCCGCGGCCGGCGCCTCCTGGACGGCCCAGCCGTTGCCGTCCGGGTCGTTGAAGAAGACGAAGTTGTTCCACGCCTCGCCGTGGCCGTCGACCCGGGTTCCCGCCACGAAGTGCTGGATGGGGCTGACCTGCACGCCCCGCGCGGCGAGTTCGGCGTGCGCCTTCTCGATGTCGGCCACCACCAGCTGGAGCCCCTTGACCGAGCCGGGCGGCGAGTCGATCACGCCCTTGCCGACCACGATCGAGCAGCGCGATCCGGGAGGAGTCAGCTGGACCACCCGGAGTCCGTCCCGCAGCCGGGTGTCGTGGTCGACCGTGAAGCCGGCCTGCTCCTCGTAGAAGAGCTTCGCGCGGTCCACGTCGGACACCGGGACCACCACGACTTCGAGCTTCCAGTCCATCGCCCTCACCCCTCTCGGTCGGGCACTTCCAGTATCCGTCCGGCGGCTTCCATCCAAAACTGTTCCCCGGAGCCCGTCCGATAGCCTGAGAACACGATGAATCCGCAGACCACGCCCGCCGCGGCGCCGCCCGCCGCGACCCCGTTCGCCACCCCGTGGGGCACCTTCGACCTCACCCGCTTCCCCGAGGACCCGCGCGAGCGGCTGCGGGCCTGGGACGCCGCCGACGAGTACCTGCTGCGCCACCTCGCGGGCGAGACGGACAGCGCGGCCGGCGCCGCCACCGAGCTGGCCGGCCGCCGGATCGCCGTCCTCGGCGACCGCTGGGGCGCACTGACCACCGCGCTCGCCGAGCACCGGCCGCTCCAGATCAGCGACTCCCACCTCGGCCGGAAGGCCACCGCGGCCAACCTGGCCCGGGCCGGCGCCGCCGTCGACGAGGCCCGGCTGCTCACCACCCGGGACAGCCCGCCGGAGCGGATCGACGTCCTGCTGGTGCGCGTCCCGAAGAGCCTGGCCCTGCTGGAGGACCAGCTGCACCGGCTCGCCCCCGCCGTCCACGAGGGCACCGTGGTGGTGGGCTCCGGCATGGTGACCGAGATCCACACCTCCACGCTCCGGCTCTTCGAGCGGATCCTCGGTCCGACCCGCACCTCGCTGGCCGTCCGCAAGGCCCGGCTGATCCTCTGTACACCGGACCCGGCGCTCGCCCCCGGTCCCAGCCCGTGGCCGCACCGCTACGCGCTGCCGTCGGGCATCGGCCCCGCCTCCGGCCGTACGGTCGTCAACCACGCCGGGACGTTCTGCGCCGAGCGGCTCGACATCGGCACCCGGTTCCTCCTCGCCCACCTGCCGACCCCCGCCCCCGGCGACCGGGTGGTGGACCTGGGCTGCGGCAACGGTGTGGTCGGGACGGCCGCCGCGCTGGCCGGGCCGGGCGCGGAGCTGCTGTTCGTGGACGAGTCGCACCAGGCGGTGGCCTCCGCCGAGGAGACCTTCCGCACCAACCTGGGCCCCGACGCCCGGGCCGAGTTCCTGGCCGCCGACGCGCTCGCGGCGGACGTGATCGCCCCGGGCTCGGTGGACCTGGTGCTCAACAACCCGCCGTTCCACTCCCATCAGGCCACCACCGACGCCACCGCCTGGCGGATGTTCACCGGATCGAAGCGGGCGCTGCGGCCCGGCGGTGAACTCTGGGTGGTCGGCAACCGCCACCTCGGGTACCACGTCAAGCTGCGCCGCCTCTTCGGCAACTGCCAACTCGTGGCCGGGAACCCCAAGTTCGTGGTGCTGCGCGCCGTCAAGCGCTGAGTGCCGGGCGCCGCCGGGCGCCGAGTGCCGAGCAGCGTGTGGGGCGCCGGGTGCCGCGCGCCGTCAAGCGCCGACCGGGGGTTCACCCCCGGGTCGGGGCTTCCGCGCATACTCCTTGCATGGATTTTCCCTCACGCGTATATTCATGCCACGACAAAGGAGGAACGCCATGGCATTGCGAGTCGCCGTCGCCGGCGCGAGCGGATACGCGGGCGGCGAGGTGCTGCGCCTGCTGCTCGGCCACCCCGAGGTGGAGATCGGAGCGCTGACCGGCGGCTCGAACGCGGGCACCAGGCTGGGCGCACTGCAGCCGCACCTGATCCCGCTCGCCGACCGCGTGCTCGAACCCACCACCCCCGAGGTGCTGGCCGACCACGACGTGGTGTTCCTGGCGCTCCCGCACGGCCAGTCCGCCGCCGTCGCCGAAGCCCTCGGCGAGAACGTCCTGGTGGTCGACTGCGGCGCCGACTTCCGGCTCAGGGCCGCCGCTGACTGGGAGCAGTTCTACGGCTCCGCGCACGCCGGCACCTGGCCCTACGGCCTGCCCGAACTCCCCGGCCACCGCGCCGCGTTGAAGGGCAGCAACCGGATCGCCGTACCCGGCTGCTACCCGACCGCGGTCTCCCTGGCGCTGTTCCCCGCCTACGCGGCCGGTCTCGCCGAGCCGGAGGCCGTCGTGGTCGCCGCCTCCGGCACCTCCGGCGCCGGCAAGGCCGCCAAGCCGCACCTGCTGGGCAGCGAGGTGATGGGCAGCGTCAGCCCGTACGGCGTCGGCGGCGTCCACCGGCACACCCCGGAGATGGTGCAGAACCTCACCCCGCTCGCGGGCGAGCCGGTCACCGTCTCCTTCACCCCCACCCTCGTCCCGATGCCGCGCGGCATCCTCGCCACCTGCTCGGCCAAGGCCCGGCCCGGGGTGAGCGCCGAGAGCCTGCGCGCCGCCTACGCCGAGGCGTTCGCGGACGAGCCCTTCGTCCACCTGCTGCCCGAGGGGCAGTGGCCGCAGACCAGCAGCGTCTACGGCGCCAACACCGCCCTGGTCCAGGTCGCCCTGGACGCCACCGCCGGGCGGATCATCGCGATCAGCGCGATCGACAACCTCGTCAAGGGCACCGCCGGCGGCGCGGTGCAGAGCATGAACATCGCCCTGGGCCTGCCCGAGGAGCTGGGCCTTCCCGTGAACGGAGTCGCACCGTGACCAGTCCCGACAACCTCGGAGTCACCGCCGCCAAGGGCTTCCGGGCCGCCGGCGTGACCGCGGGCATCAAGGCCTCCGGCACCCCCGACCTCGCCCTGGTGGTCAACGACGGCCCCTCGCTCGCCGCCGCCGGCGTCTTCACCGCGAACCGGGTCAAGGCCGCGCCCGTGCTCTGGTCCGAGCAGGTCCTCAAGGGCGGCCAGGTCTCCGCCGTCGTCCTCAACTCCGGTGGCGCCAACGCCTGCACCGGCCCGCTCGGCTTCCAGGACACCCACGCCACCGCCGAGAAGGTCGCCGCGGAGCTGGAGCTCAACGCCGGCGAGGTCGCCGTGGCCTCCACCGGCCTGATCGGCCAGCGGCTGCCGATGGACGTCCTGCTGCCCGGCGTCACCCTGGCCGTCGGGGAGCTCAGCGAGACCGGCGGCGAGGCCGCCGCGATCGCCATCAAGACCACCGACACCGTGCACAAGACCGCCCAGGTCACCAGCCCGGCCGGCTGGACGGTCGGCGGCATGGCCAAGGGCGCGGGCATGCTCGCCCCGAGCCTCGCCACCATGCTGGTCGTGCTCACCACCGACGCCGCCGTGGACAGCGCCGGCCTGGACGACGCGCTGCGCGGCGCCACCCGCACCACCTTCGACCGGATCGACTCCGACGGCTGCATGTCGACCAACGACACCGTGCTGCTGCTCGCCTCCGGCGCCACCGGTCTCACCCCGGACCCGGCCGAGTTCGCCGAGGCCGTCCGCACGGTCAGCGCCGACCTGGCCCGCCAGCTGATCGGCGACGCCGAAGGCGCCAGCAAGGACATCCGGATCGACGTCACCGGCGCCGCCACCGAGGACGAGGCCGTCGACGTCGCCCGGACGATCAGCCGCAACAACCTGCTCAAGTGCGCCATCCACGGCGAGGACCCCAACTGGGGCCGGGTGCTGGCCGCGATCGGCACCACCACCGCCGCCTTCGACCCGAACCGGCTGGACGTCGCCATCAACGGCGTCTGGGTCTGCCGGGACGGCGGCGTGGCCGAGGACCGCGACCTGGTGGACATGAAGGGCCGCGAGGTCGTCATCACCGCGAACCTCAACGCCGGTACGGCGAGCGCCTCGCTGTGGACCAACGACCTCACCGCCGACTACGTTCACGAGAACAGCGCCTACTCGACCTGATCCGCGTCACTTCGTCCGCGGCATCCTGAGCCGCGACAGGCCGGCTGCGACCAACCGGCCGCGACCAACCGGCCGCGACCAACCGGCCGCAACCAACCGGTCACGACAGGCCGGCTGCGGCACCCGGTCCGCGACTTCCTCCCCCAGCCTCCGGCCGGGGGACCCCATCGACGAGGGAACCCCGTGCAGATCGCACCCAAGGGCGAACAGGCCCGCAACAACACCGCGTTGCCCAAGGCCATGACGCTGATCGAGGCGCTGCCGTGGCTGGAGCGCTTCCACGGCAAGACCGTCGTGATCAAGTTCGGCGGCAACGCCATGGTGGACGACAGCCTCAAGTCGGCCTTCGCCCAGGACGTCGTCTTCCTGCGCTACGCAGGCCTCCACCCGGTCGTGGTGCACGGCGGCGGCCCGCAGATCAGCGCCCAGCTGGACAAGCTCGGCCTGGAGTCCAACTTCACCAACGGGCTGCGGGTGACCACCCCCGAGACCATGGACGTGGTCCGGATGGTGCTGGCCGGCCAGGTGCAGCGCGAGCTGGTCGGCCTGCTCAACGAGCACGGCCCGTTCGCCGTCGGCATGACCGGCGAGGACGCGCACACCATGACGGCCGTCAAGCGCTACGCGGTCGTCGACGGCGAGCAGGTGGACATCGGCCTGGTCGGGGACATCGTCAACATCGAGGCCGGCGCGGTGAAGGCGCTGATCGCCGACGGCCGGATCCCGGTCATCTCCTCGATCGCGCGCGGCGCCGACGGCCACGTCTACAACATCAACGCCGACACCGCGGCCTCCGCGCTGGCGGTCGCGCTCGGCGCCGAGATGCTCGTCGTCCTCACCGACGTCGAGGGCCTCTACAAGGACTGGCCGCACTCCGACGACGTGATCAGCCAGCTCAACGCGAGCGAACTGGAGGAGCTGCTGCCCGAGCTGGCCAGCGGCATGCTCCCCAAGATGGAGGGCTGCCTGCGCGCCGTCCGCTCCGGCGTGGGCACCGCCCGCGTGCTGGACGGTCGGGTGCAGCACAGCCTGCTGCTGGAGATCTTCACCGACGAGGGCATCGGCACGATGGTCGTGCCGGACGACGAACCGACCGTGACCGGGGGACTGGCATGACGCACAACGAGCAGCTCACCGGCCGGTGGCAGCACACCTTCACCGACAACTACGGCACCCCGCGGATCCCGCTGGTGCGCGGCGCGGGCAGCAAGCTCTGGGACGCCGACGGCAAGGAGTACACCGACCTGCTCGGCGGCATCGCCGTCAACGCCCTGGGCACCGCCCACCCGGCCGTCGTCGAGGCGGTGAGCCGGCAGATCGCCACCCTCGGCCACGTCTCCAACCTCTTCATGGCCGAGCCCACCATCGCCCTCGCCGAGCGGCTGCTGGCGCTGGACGGCCGGGAGGACGGCCGGGTGTTCTTCTGCAACTCCGGCGCGGAGGCCAACGAGGCCGCGTTCAAGATCAGCCGGCGGACCGGCCGCACCCACCTGGTCGCCCTCCAGGGCGCCTTCCACGGCCGGACCATGGGCGCGCTCGCGCTCACCGGCCAGCCCGCCAAGCAGGACCCGTTCCGCCCGCTGCCCGGTGACGTCACCCACGTCCCGTTCGGCGACGTCGAGGCGCTGCGCGCGGCCGTCACCACCGAGACCGCCGCCGTCTTCCTGGAGCCGATCCAGGGCGAGAACGGCGCGATCCCGCTGCCGGACGGCTACCTCAGGGCGGCCCGCGAGATCACCCGGGCCACCGGCACCCTGCTGGTCCTGGACGAGATCCAGACCGGCGTCGGCCGCACCGGCCACTGGTACGCCCACCAGGCGTTCGAGGGCGTCGAGCCGGACGTCGTCACCCTCGCCAAGGCGCTCGGCGGCGGTCTGCCGATGGGCGCCGTGCTCGCCTTCGGCGAGGCCGCCGACCTGCTCACCCCGGGCCAGCACGGCACCACCTTCGGCGGCAACCCGGTGGCCGCCGCGGCCGGGCTCGCGGTGCTGGACACCATCGAGTCCGAGGGCGTGCTGGAGCACGTCCGCAAGCTCGGCGAGCGGCTGCGCCAGGGCGTCGAGGCGATCGGCGACCCGCTGGTCTCGCACGTGCGCGGGGCCGGACTGCTGCTCGGCATCGTGCTCACCGAGCCGGTCTCGGCCGCGATCCAGGCTGCGGCCCAGGACGCGGGCTTCCTGGTCAACGCGGCCGTCCCGGACGCCGTCCGGCTGGCTCCGCCGCTGGTGCTGACCGAGCAGGAGGCGGACGCCTTCCTCGCGGCACTGCCGGGCATCCTCCGGACGGTGCGCGAGGGCGCCCCGGCCGATGCGAGTTGACGGTCGTCCGGGAGAATAATCACATGACCGCTTCCCACTCAGGCCCCTCCGCCGCCGGCCCGACGCCGCAGGTCCCGCAGACCCGCACGGCGCGCCACCGGCGGATCGTGGACCTGCTCACCCGCCAGCCCGTGCGTTCGCAGAGCCAGCTCGCCAAGCTGCTCGCCGACGACGGACTCGTGGTCACCCAGGCCACCCTCTCCCGGGACCTGGACGAGCTGGGCGCGGTCAAGATCCGCAACCGGGACGGCGCGCTGATCTACGCCGTCCCGGCCGAGGGCGGCGACCGCACGCCGCGCGCACCGATGGGGGAGTCGGCCAGCGAGGGCCGGATGGCCCGGCTGGCCGGCGAGCTCATGGTCTCCGCGACGGCCTCCGGCAACCTGGTGGTGCTGCGCACCCCGCCGGGCGCCGCCCAGTTCCTGGCCTCGGCGATCGACCAGGCCGAGGTGTTCGAGATCATCGGCACCATCGCCGGCGACGACACCGTCCTGCTGATCAGCCGCGACCCGGCCGGCGGCCAGGCGCTCGCCGACCACCTCATGCAACTCGCCCAGGCCAAGGCCCAGTAGCCCGCACCGGCAGTAGCACCCACGGGCAGCAGCCCGCACCACCGACAGCGTCCACCGAGCGCCGACCCCGTCCACCGGCCGGGGTTGGCGTTTCATGCACCCTCGTGCATACTTATGCCCAACGCCGTAAACCTGTACGCCTGCACGTCCCCTCGTAAGGAGCTCGACGCGATGACCGCCGACCAGTCCGCCGACGTCCGCCTCTGGGGCGCGCGCTTCGCCGACGGCCCCTCCGAGGCGCTGGCCAAGCTCTCCGCCTCGGTCCACTTCGACTGGCGCCTCGCGCCGTACGACATCGCCGGCTCCAAGGCCCACGCCCGGGTGCTGCACAAGGCGGGCCTGCTCTCCGACGACGAGCTCGCCGGCATGCTGGCCGGCCTGGACCAGCTGCTCGCCGACGTCGAGGCGGGCACCTTCACCGGCACCGTCGCCGACGAGGACGTCCACACCGCCCTGGAGCGCGGCCTGCTGGAGCGCCTCGGCCCCGACCTCGGCGGCAAGCTGCGGGCCGGGCGCTCGCGCAACGACCAGATCGCCACGCTCTTCCGGATGTACCTGCGGGACCACGCCAGGATCATCGGCGCCCTGCTGCTCGACCTCCAGCAGGCCCTGGTCGACCTCGCCGAGGCGCACCCGGACACCGCGATGCCCGGCCGCACCCACCTCCAGCACGCCCAGCCGGTGCTCTTCGCCCACCACGTCCTCGCGCACGTCCAGGCCCTCGGCCGGGACGCCGAGCGGCTGCGCCAGTGGGACGCCCGCACCGCCGTCTCCCCGTACGGCTCCGGGGCGCTGGCCGGCTCCTCGCTCGGCCTCGACCCGCAGGCCGTCGCCGCCGACCTCGGCTTCGAGGGCGGCTCGGTCGGCAACTCCATCGACGGCACGGCCTCGCGCGACTTCGTCGCCGAGTTCGCCTTCGTGACCGCGATGATCGGCATCAACCTCTCCCGGATCGCGGAGGAGGTGATCATCTGGAACACCAAGGAGTTCGGCTTCATCACGCTGCACGACGCCTTCTCCACCGGCTCCTCGATCATGCCGCAGAAGAAGAACCCGGACATCGCCGAGCTCGCCCGCGGCAAGTCCGGCCGCCTGATCGGCAACCTGACCGGCCTGCTCGCCACCCTCAAGGCGCTGCCGCTGGCCTACAACCGGGACCTCCAGGAGGACAAGGAGCCGGTCTTCGACTCCTGCGACACGCTGGAGGTGCTGCTGCCCGCGTTCACCGGGATGATGGCCACCCTCACCGTGCACCGGGAGCGGCTGGAGGAGCTGGCCCCGGCCGGCTTCTCGCTCGCCACCGACATCGCCGAGTGGCTGGTCAAGCAGGGTGTGCCGTTCCGGGTCGCGCACGAGGTGGCCGGGGCCTGCGTCAAGGTCTGCGAGGCGGAGGGCATCGAACTGTCCGACCTGACGGACGAGCAGTTCGCCGCGATTTCCGAACACCTGACCCCCGAGGTCCGGTCGGTGCTCAGCGTGCACGGCGCCATCGCCTCCCGCAACGGGCGCGGCGGCACCGCCCCCTCGGCCGTCGCGGGCCAGCTCGCCGAGGTGAAGGCGGGCCTGGCGCGGCAGCAGGAATGGGCCCGGGGCTGACCGGAGGTCGGCACGGATGGGGCGCGGCGGTCCGACCGGCGCGCCCCTCCGGCGTCCGCGCCCCGGCCCGGGCGTAACCGGCCCAGCCCCGGGCCGTCATGCACGATGTGTGCACCACACTTCCCGCCGCTCCCTCCGCCGAGGACGTCTACCTCGCCGAATGCCGCCGCCGCGCGGTCCGCGAGACCGTCGCCGCGCTGCCCGGCCGCTGCCCGGAGCTGATCGCCGCCCTCGCCGAGGACCCGCCGCCCACCTACCGCGAGCTCTCCGAACGCCTCGGCATGCCCCGCGGCTCCATCGGCCCCACCCGCTCCCGCTGCCTGGCCTGCCTGCGGACCCTGCTCCACGCGGAGCGCTATCCATGACCCCCGGGGCCGCGGCCCGGCCCCTCTTCCACCTCATCAGCCCCCTCCGCCCCCTCCGTCCCCGAGTGACCCTCGCCACGTCCGACCCTCCGAAGGTTGAGGGAAGCTGACACCCGGGTAGAGCGCTGGCGAACGCAGCTCTTGACGGTGACGCGATCGCTCGGATACTGAGCGTGAGCGCGCCACCCTCTGCGCGCCGGGCACGACGACTGGGGAGGCCCCTCCACATGGGCATGAGCGTGATCATCTCGGCCGCGGACGCCGACGATGCGGAGCAGATCCTCAAGCTCCAGTACCTCGGCTACCAACCCGAGGCCGAGCTGTACGGAGACTGGGCCCTGGAGCCCCTGACACAGAGCCTGGAGAGCCTGCGCGCCGAACTGGCCGAGCAGCACTTCCTGGTCGCCCGGCTGGGCGACGAGGTGGTCGGCACCGTCCGCGGCCGAATCGGTGCCGACGGCGTCGGCCGGATAGGGCGTCTGGTCGTCCACCCGCGGATGCAGCGTCACGGCCTCGGCGGCCGCCTCCTGGACGCGCTGGAGCGCCGCCTGGCCGAGGAGGGTCCGGTGAGCGCCTACCGCCTGCACACCGGCCACCGCAGCCTGGGCAACCTGCGCCTGTACGCCCGTCAGGGCTACCGGCAGACCCGGGTCGAGCAGGTCAGCAGCCGGCTCAGCTTCGTCCACCTGGAGAAGCCCGTCGCCACGCCGCTCGCCGGCACCCCGCTTGCCGCGACGGCCTGAGCCCGCCCGCCCCGCCGCCCGCACCACGCCCCTCGGCGCCGCCACCATCCGGACGATCCGGTGGCGGCGTCGAGCCGTATCCTCGCTGGTCAGGGCCACAGGTGTCCGCATTGCGGACAGCGGCGTCAAACAATTGGGCGTACTTCCGCCCATCTGTTTTACTGGCTCACATGACTGCGACGACGAACTGGACCCCCACCGGCACGCTGCCGGCAGGTGAGCGTGCCATGTGCCGTCGAATGTGTCACTGCTGAGGGCCATCGCCCCCGGCGCCCCCTGAGGTGCCTTCCCCTCGCGCCCCGAAGCGAGACTCCGGCGTCGCTCCCGCCCGTGCGAGCGCGCCCTTCCTCTCCGGACCCCTCCCCTTGCCGTGCCCGCCCACCCGCGGGCGCCGGTGACTCGTAAGGGCCACGCCGTCGCGCGGCCCGGCCGTCCAACGGTCACGATCAAGGGGTGGCAGGTCCGGATCCTCCTGGCGAAGCGCCGTAGGACACCGCCGACCGCAATCCGGTCGGCCGGTCGACCCACGCCGCCCGCCCCCGACCCACGGAAGCCGCTGTGATCACCACCACGGACCTCACGAAGGTCTACCGCTCCCGAGGCCGCGAGGTGACCGCCCTCGCCGGTGTCGACCTGCACGTCCGCCCGGGCGAGGTCTACGGAGTCGTCGGCACCAGCGGTGCCGGCAAGTCCACCCTCATCCGCTGCGTGAACATGCTGGAGCGTCCGACCTCCGGCACCGTCACCGTGGACGGGGTCGAGCTCACCGCGCTGTCCGGCGGCGAGAACCGGGCGGGACGGGAACTGCGCGAGGCGCGCCGCCGGATCGGCATGGTCTTCCAGCATTTCAACCTGCTGTCCTCGCGGACGGTGCAGCAGAACGTCGAGCTGCCGCTGGAGATCATCGGCCTGGACCGCACCCAGCGCCGCCGCAAGGCCGCCGAACTCCTGGACCTGGTCGGCCTGGGCGACAAGGCCCGCAGCTACCCCAACCAGCTCTCCGGCGGCCAGAAGCAGCGCGTCGGCATCGCCCGCGCCCTGGCCGGCGACCCCAAGGTGCTGCTCTCCGACGAGGCCACCTCGGCGCTCGACCCGGAGACCACCCGCTCGATCCTCAAGCTGCTGCGCGACCTCAACCAGCAGCTCGGCCTCACCGTCCTGCTGATCACCCACGAGATGGACGTCATCAAGTCCGTCTGCGACTCCGCCGCCCTGATGCGCGGTGGCCGGGTGGTCGAGTCCGGCGAGCTCACCGAGCTGCTTGCCGAGCCCGGCTCCGAGCTGGCCCGCGAGCTGTTCCCGCTCAGCGAGTTCGGTACCGGCCACCCCGGCTCCACCGTGCTGGAGATCACCTTCCAGGGCGACACCTCGGCCCAGCCGTTCGTCTCCCAGCTGGCCCGCACCTACCAGATCGACATCAACATCCTCGGCGCCGCGGTGGAGACCATCGCCGGCCGGATGGTCGGTCGGATGCGGGTCGAGCTGTCCGGCGGCCACCAGGACAACGTGGTGCCGATCGGCTACCTGCGCGAGCAGGGCCTGCAGGTGGACGTGATCGGCGCGGCGAACGGAGCGGTGGCATGACCTGGGACCAGATGTGGGCCCTGATGGGGCCGGCCACGCAGGAGACCTTCCAGATGGTCGGCGTGTCCGCGTTCGTCACCGTGCTGCTCGGCCTGCCGCTGGGCGTCCTGCTGGTGCTCACCGACAAGGGCGGCCTGCTGGCCAACCGCGCCGTCAACAAGGCCATCGGCTTCGTGGTGAACATCGCCCGCTCGGTGCCGTTCATCATCCTGATGATCGCCCTGATCTCCTTCACCCGCTGGCTGGTCGGCACCTCGATCGGCTGGCAGGCGGCGACCGTGCCGCTGACCATCGGCGCCATCCCGTTCTTCGCCCGCCTGGTCGAGACCTCCGTCCGCGAGGTCGACCGCGGCCTGGTCGAGGCGGTCCAGTCGATGGGCGGCAGCACCCGGACGATCGTCCGCAAGACCCTGCTGCCCGAGGCGCTGCCCGGCATCGTGGCCTCGATCACCACCACGGTCATCACGCTGGTCAGCTACTCCGCGATGGCCGGCACGGTCGGCGGCGGCGGCCTCGGCACCCTCGCCGTCAACTACGGCTACCAGCGCTTCGAGACGGCCTTCATGTGGGTCATCGTGGCCGAGCTGGTGATCATCGTCACCGCCGTCCAGCTGATCGGCGACTTCGCCGTCCGCAGCCTGGCCAACCGCGGCCGTTCCGGCGGCCGGACCCGCCTGCTGGGCCGCACCCCGACGACTCCCGACAAGGACCTCGTCGGCTCCTAGACCTCCCTCGTCCGACTCCGGACGCGGCTCCCCGAATCACGCAGAAAGGCACTTTTCGTGCGCACCGTTGTGAAGTTCACCAGTGTCCTCGCCACCGCCGGCCTCGCCTTCTCGCTGGCCGCCTGCAGCAGCTCCGGTTCGTCCTCCTCGGACCCGAACGCGCCGCTGAAGGTCGTGGCCAGCCCCACCCCGCACGGGCAGATCCTGAAGTTCGTCAAGGACAACCTCGCGGACAAGGCCGGCCTCAAGCTCGACATCAAGGAGGTCACCGACTACGTGACCCCCAACACGGCGGTGCAGGACGGTTCGGCCGACGCCAACTACTTCCAGCACGTGCCGTACCTGGAGGACTTCAACAAGAAGCACGGTACGACCATCGTCTCGGTCGAGCCCGTGCACCTGGAGCCGCTGGGCCTGTACTCCAAGAAGGTCAAGGCGATCACCGACCTGCCGGACGGCGCCACCATCGGCCTGCCCAACGACGCCACGAACGAGGGCCGGGCGCTCAAGCTGCTCGCCGACAACAAGCTGATCACCCTCAAGGACGGCGTCACCACCACCGCCACCCCGGCCGACGTGACGGGCAACCCGAAGAACCTCAAGTGGAAGGAGCTGGAGGCCGCCCAGCTGCCCCGCTCCGTCGCCGACCTCGACGCCGCCGTCATCAACGGCAACTACGCGCTCGACTCCGGTCTGAAGCCGGCCACCGACGCGCTGGTGCTGGAGAAGGCCGACGGCAACCCGTACGCCAACATCCTCGCCGTCAAGAAGGGCAAGGAGGACGACCCGCGGGTCAAGAAGCTCGCCGAGCTGCTGCACTCCGACGAGGTCAAGAAGTACATCAACGACACCTTCCAGGGCTCGGTCATCCCGGCCTTCTGATCCGCCGATCCGCCGTACCGCTCGGGCGTACCGCTCCCTCGCACCGCTCCGTCGTACCGCGATACGCCCCGACGACCGGGCCCCCGCCGCACCTCGGCGGGGGCCCGGTCGGGCAGTATGCACCCGGGACGCCCCGGGCGACGGCGTTCTGACGTACCGTCGTGCGGGCGGCGCACCGGGTGGTACCCGGAGCGCGACGGAGGCGTACGGTGTTGTGTTCACGACCCGGCGAGGAGAGACGGCATGGCAGCGAGCTTCCCCGAGACCGCCATCAGCACCGAACGGCTGCTGCTGCGACCCCTTGCGGAGGACGACGCCCCCGGTCTGGCCACGATGATGGCCGACGACCTCGTGCGGGCCTGGACGGACCTCCCGCACCCCTTCACCGAGGAGTACGCGGCCGAACTCGCCCGCGCCCTCGCCCCCGCCCACCGGGCCGCCGGCCGCGGCATCGTCCTCGCCGTCACCGAGCACCTGACCCAGCGCCTGGTCGGCCTGGTCGAGCTGCGCAACACCGACTGGCGCCTGCGCAGCACCGAGATCTCCTACGTCACCGCCGCCTGGGCCCGCGGCGAGGGGTACGCCCCGGAGGCCGTCCTCGGCGTCGCCCAGTGGCTGTTCGAGGACCGCGGCTTCCTGCGCCTGGAACTGCGCACCGCCGCCGGGAACACCGCCGCCCAGCAGGTCGCCCAGAAGGTCGGCGGCATCAGCGAGGGCGTGCTGCGCAGCGCCTGGATAGTGCGCGGCGAGTCCGGCGAGCTGCTGGTGGGGGCACCTTCCAGCCGCCAGGCCGGGGGAGAGAGCCGCAGCGACCTCATCCTGTGGAGCCTGCTCCCGGAGGACCTGGAGTCGCCCGAACTGCACCGCGACGGCTGGCACGGCGACCACCGCTACGTGCTGCGGGACTGACCCGCCCCCGGCCGTACGGACATCTGTACGAGATGTCGGCGTCCGGGGGACGACACCCGGTAGCCTCTCCACCGGCGCCGCAACGACGGCGCACCGAGTGGCGCACCGAGTCGAGGGAGAACGGCCGCAGATGGCTGACCGGATCACGGTCATCGGGTGGGACGGCACGCCGCTGACCGAGGCCGCCGGTGCGGCCCTCGCCGCGGCGACCCTGGTGGCCGGCGCCCCCTACCAACTGAACGCCCTCCCGGTGCCGGAGGCGGCCGAGCGGATCGCCCTCGGCGACATCCGGCACGCCGCCCGCCGGATCGCCGAGCACCGCGGTGCCGCCGTCGTGGTCGCCGAGGGCGACCCGGGCTTCTTCGGGGTGGTGCGCACCCTGCGCCGCCCCGAGTACGGCCTGGAGCTGGAGGTGCTCCCCGCCGTCTCCTCCGTCGCCACCGCCTTCGCCCGGGCCGGCATGCCCTGGGAGGACGCCCAGGTGGTCAGCGCCCACGGCGGGCGACTGCGCCGCGCGGCCAACATCTGCCGGGCCCACCCGAAGGTCGCGGTGCTCACCGCCCCGGGCGCCGGGCCCGCCGAACTCGCCCTGATGCTGCGCGGGGTGCACCGGACCTTCGTGGTCTGCGAAGCCCTCGGCACCCCGGAGGAGGACGTCACCGTCCTCACCTCCGACCGGATCGCCGACCACGTCTGGCGCGACCCGAACGTGGTGCTGGTGATCGGCGGCGCCGCCCAGGCCGCCGCGGTGGACCAGGCGGCCGGCTGGCTGGCGGGGCGCCCGGTGGGCTACCCCGGCGCGGAACGCGGCTGGGCGCTCCCCGGTGACGCCTACGCGGGCGCCGGGCGCACGGGGGCTGAGGCGGGCGCGTCGGAGGCGCTCCCCGCGCACGTGCGCGCCCTGGTGCTGGCCCGTCTGGGTGCACGTCCGGGGGATCTGGTCTGGTCGGTCGGTGCGGGCAGCGGCGCCCTCGCGGTGGAGGCGGCGCGGTTCGGCGCCGCGGTGGTCGCGGTCGAGGGCTCCCGCTCGGCCTGCGCCCGGCTGACCGTCAACGCCCGCCGGTACGGCGTCGAGGTGGAGGCCGTGTACGGCAGCGGCCCCGAGGTGCTGGGCGGCCTGCCCGAGCCGGACGCGGCGGTGGTGGAGTCCGGCGGCCCGGACGTCGTGCGCGCGGTGCTGGCCCGCAGGCCGGAGCGGTTCGTCGCGCTGCCCCGGACCTTCACCGAGGCGGAGGAGGTCCGCCGGGCGATCGGCGAGGCCGGCTACCGGGCGGACGGCGCGCTGCTGCAGTCGACCCCGCTGCGACCTGCGGGGGAGGGCGGCGGACTGGAGCTGGGGGCGGGCGGGACCGGCGTGCTGGTGCTCTGGGGTGAGCAGATCGTGTGAAGGCCTGGGGCGTGCGCCGGGGCCGTCCGGTGGCGGCGACGGTGATCCAGGTCGCATCCGGACACCGATTCGAGAGGTGACAGCGCCGGGCCGGTAGTGTGACGTCCTGGGCGGCTGCAGCGGTCGGCGACCCACCCGATTCGGTCGGTTTGTCACCTTATTGACGGGGTGCAACCCGATTCCGCTCGGAGTGTGGGCAATTCGACGGGCCTCGTGCCGGACCTGGAGAATGCCGTAGGGTCCGGTGCGGTCGTGCCGGTTGCTCCGGGTTGTCGTTGTTTCAGACGATGTGCCGCCCCTTGGGGGTGGTGCGCCCGGCCGGGTGCCGCAGCGCGCCCGAAGGACTTGGGCCGCAGCGCCACGGCGCGGCGGCCGCGTGTGGTTGAGGGGCGGGTCGGCCAGGCCCGGCCCGTGCGGATGGGCGCTGCGGTCGGTGATCGTGTCGCCAAGGGCGCGGCAGCGGCCTGGAAGGAGCTTTGACAATGACCGATGGCGGCCACGTCCCGGGCGAGGGACTGCCGGAGCACTCGCACACCGGGCCCGCCCCGCTCGGCGGACCGGAGGGCGTCGCGGGCGTTGCCCCCCTGCAGGGCCTCGCGACCGACGGCGGTGCGATCCCGAGCCAGGCGGTCCCGGTCGGCGGCATGCCCGGCGCGGTGCCCCAGGGCGCGGGCGTCATCCCGCCGCAGGGCCAGCCCGGCTTCACCGTCCCCGGTGTCTCCGGCGTGCCTTCTCCCGGTGTCCCCGGCGACGGCTGGGCCCTCGACCAGGGGGCCCCGCGCCCGGCCTTCCACTTCCTCGACCAGCCGGACGGCCTGGACGACGAGGACGACGTGCTGCTGATGCCCGGCCCGCAGGGGTCCTGGGGCGAGCCGGTGGCGACCGTCCCGGCCGACCAGCTGCCGCTCGCGCCGCAGCAGGACGGCGTGCCGGTCGAGCCGTCCTGGCCGCCGGTGGACCCGCCGGTGCTCGGCGCCGAGCACGTCCTGCAGCAGCCCGTCCAGGTACAGCCGTCGGGGCAGCAGCCGATGACGCAGGCTCAGCAGCCGCGTCGCCCGCTGCACGCCGGCCCGCCGATCCCGGACCCGTCGCTGATGACCGGCCAGGTCCCGGTCCGCTCGCTGGCCGACCGCGGCCCGTCGCAGGGCGGCACGCCCGCGCACGGCATCCCCGTCGTCGGCCGGCCGCCGGTGCCCGAGGCCGCCGCCCCGGCGCCGGCCGCCGTGCCGCAGGCCGCTCCGGCGGCCCCGATGGCCCCGACGGCCCCGGTGCCGTCGGTCGTTCCGGTCACGGAGGGGCAGCAGCTGCCGCACCCGCAGGACGCCCAGCAGGCGGTGCAGGTGCCGCTCGCCTCGCAGCCGGTCGAGGCCGTGATGGCCGTCGAGACGATCGGGGCGATCGAGGTGGTCGAGGTCGTGGAGCTGCCGGACGCGGCCCAGGCCGTCCAGGGCGCGCACGCCGCCCCGGCCCCGACGGTGCCCGAGGCCGTGGTCGAGGCCGTCGCGGAGGCCGTCACCATCGCTGTCGCGCCGCAGGACGCCGTGGCCGAGCCGGCCGTGGCGGAGGCCGCCCAGGCCGCGCCCGTCGCCGTCGAGCCGGTCGCCGTCGAGGGTGGCGCTGCTGAGGGCGCTGTCGCCGAGGGTGCTGCCGTCGAGGATGCCGCTCAGCCCGAGGCCGGCGCCCAGGCCGGTCAGCCGCGCAGGATCTCCGCCTTCCTGGCCGCACCCACCCCGCACGGCCTGCCCCAGGTCGAGGCGACCGGGCAGGCTCCGGCGGCCGAGGAGACGGCGCCGCAGCAGCCCGCGCCCATAGCGGCCGCCGACGCGCCGCAGGCCGCCGAGGGCGGCGAGGCGGTCCAGGAGGCCCAGGCCGCTCCCGGTGCCGAGGCCGTCCAGGCCGTGTCCGAGGCCGTCGTCGCGCCGGTGGCCGAGACTGCCGCCGGCACCGGCGAGATGCCGTCCGGCCAGGTCGTCGGCGAGTCCGGCACGGAGGCCGAGCAGCCGCAGCAGCAGGAGGCCGTCCCGGCGGAGACCGCCGTCGAGCCGGTCATCGAGCAGGCCGTACAGACCGAGCACACGGTTCAGGCGGAGCAGGCTCCCGCCGATGCTGCGGCCGAGCCGGCTGCCGAGGCTGCTGCCGAGACCGTCGCACAGGAGCCCGAGCAGCAGCCCGTCGCCGACACCGCGCCGGAGGCCGTCACCGAGTCGGCCGAGACCGCGGCCGAGCAGGCTGCGGCCGAGTCGGCTGCCGAGACTCCCGTCGAGGCCGTCACGGAGGTCGTCGCCGCGGCCGTTGCCGAGCAGGCCCCGGCCGAGGCCGTCGCCGAGCAGGTCCAGCCCGCCGCCGAGGCGCCGACCGAGGCCCCCGTCGAAGCCGCGGCCGAGCCGATCGCGGCAGCCGACAACGCCGAGCCCGCCGAGCCCGCCGAGCCCGGCCAGGAGCAGGCCCCCGGGGCCTCCGCCGCCGAGGAGCCGCAGGCCGAGCAGTCCGCCGACCAGCAGGCCGAGCAGCCCGCCGCCGAGCAGCCCTCGCCCGAGGAACCGCAGCAGCCGCAGCAGCCGGAGCCGCAGGACCAGCAGGTCTCGCAGGACCAGCCGCACCCCGAGGAGCCCGCCGAGCCCCGCGGCCCGGCCGCCCCCGGTTACGACGAGGCCGGCCGCGAGGCCGTCCACCAGGTGATCCGCGAGCGCCGCGACATCCGCAACGGCTTCCGCCCGGACCCGATCCCGCACGAGGTGCTGATCCGGGTCCTGGAGGCCGCCCACACCGCGCCCAGCGTCGGCTACTCGCAGCCCTGGGACTTCGTGGTGATCCGCTCGCGCAAGACCCGCAAGCGCATGCACGCCCTGGCCGAGCGCCAGCGCGAGGCGTACGCGGACTCGCTGCCCAAGGGTCGGGCGAAGCAGTTCAAGGAAATCAAGATCGAGGCGATCCTCGAAACCCCGGTCAACATCGTGGTGACGGCCGACCGCACCCGCGGCGGCCGGCACACCCTGGGCCGGCACACCCAGCCGCAGATGGCCCCGTACTCGGCCGCCCTGGCCGTCGAGAACCTCTGGCTGGCGGCCCGCGCCGAGGGCCTGGGCGTCGGCTGGGTGAGCTTCTTCGACGACGAGGAGCTGGTCCGCGAGCTCGGCCTGCCCGAGCACCTGGAGGTCGTCGCCTACCTGTGCGTCGGCTTCGTCGACTCCTTCCCGGGCGAGCCGGAGCTGGAGCAGCAGGGCTGGGCGAAGAAGCGCCCGCTGTCCTGGGTCGTCCACGAGGAGCAGTACGGCAACCGCGCGCTGCCCGGCGAGGAGCCGCAGAGCCTGCTCGCCGACACCCTGCGCGGCATCCGCCCGCTGGACGCCAAGGCGCTCGGCGAGGCCTGGGACCGGCAGAAGCGGATGACCAAGCCGGCCGGCTCGCTCGGCATGCTGGAGATCATCTCCGCCCAGCTGAGCGGCCTGTCCCGCAAGTGCCCGCCGCCGATCCCGGAGCCCGCCTGCGTGGCGATCTTCGCCGGTGACCACGGCGTGCACGCCCAGGGCGTCAGCCCGTGGCCGCAGGAGGTGACCGCCCAGATGGTCGGCAACTTCCTGGCCGGGGGAGCGGTGATCAACTCCTTCGCCAAGCAGATCGGCACCGAGGTCTGCGTGGTCGACGTCGGCGTGGCCGCCGAGCTGCCGGACGCCGTCCAGCAGGGCCGTGCCACCGGTCTGCTGCCGCGCAAGGTCCGCCCCGGCACGGGGGACATGACCCAGGGCCCGGCGATGACCCGCGAGGAGGCCCTGCAGGCCATCGAGGTCGGCATCGAGACCGCCCGCGACCTGGTCGCGGCGGGCAACAAGGCGCTGGTCACCGGCGACATGGGCATCGCCAACACCACCGCCTCGGCCGCCCTGATCTCGGTGTTCACCGGCCTCGACCCGGCCGAGGTCACCGGCCGCGGCACCGGCATCGACGACGAGACCCACGCCCACAAGATCGAGGTCATCCGCGCCGCGCTGGCCCTGCACCGGCCCGACCCGGCCGACCCGATCGGCGTCCTCGCCGCCATCGGCGGCCTGGAGCACGCGGCCATCGCGGGCTTCCTGCTGGGCGCCGCCTCGCTGCGCACCCCGGTGATCCTGGACGGCGTCATCGCCGGTTCGGCCGCACTGGTCGCCAAGGCGATCGCCCCCGAGGTCCTGGCCGCCTGCATCGCCGGCCACCGCTCCGCCGAGCCCGGTCACCAGGCCGCGCTGGCGAAGCTCGGCCTGCGTCCGCTGATCGACCTGGACCTGCGCCTCGGCGAGGGCACCGGCGCCCTGCTGGCCCTGCCGCTGGTGCAGAGCGCGGCCCGGGCGATGCACGATGTAGCCACCTTCGACTCCGCCGGGGTCACCGAGAAGGCCTGACGCACTCCGACACCGCTCCGCGGACCGGCCCGAGGGCGCGCCGGCCCGCGGAGCGGCGTCTCGCCGTCCCCTCCCCCCACACCCGCACCCCCGATCAGGAGCACCGCCGATGACCGCGCCCAACCCGCACCCGAGCACCGAGGGCCGTACCCCTTACCCGGTCGGACTGCTGCTGGCCGGCCGCCGCGTCATCGTGGTCGGTGGCGGTCAGGTCGCGCAGCGGCGGCTGCCCGCCCTGATCGCCACCGGGGCCGACCTCCACCTGATCTCCCCGTCGACCACCCCGGCCGTCCAGGCCATGGCCGACGCGGGCGAGCTCACCTGGCACGCCCGCCCGTACCGGGACGGCGACCTGACCGGTGCCTGGTACGCCCTGGTCGCCACCGACGACCCGACGGTCAACACGGCCGTCAGCGCGGAGGCCGAGCGCGAGCGGGTGTTCTGCTCCCGCAGCGACGACGCTTCCGCCGCCACCGCCTGGACCCCGGCCAGCGGCCGCGACGCCGGCGCCACCGTGGCCGTCCTCACCGGCGACCCGCGCCACTCCGCCGCCCTGCGCGACGCCATCGTGGACGGCCTGCGGGACGGCTCGCTGGCCGCCCGCCAGTACCGCTCGCACGGCGCCGGCGTCGCCCTGGTCGGCGGCGGCCCCGGTGACCCTGACCTGATCACGGTGCGCGGCCGCCGCCTGCTCGCCGACGCCGACGTGGTGGTCGCCGACCGCCTCGCCCCGCGCGAGCTGCTCGCCGAACTGCCCGAGCACGTCGAGGTGATCGACGCCTCGAAGATCCCGTACGGCCGGTTCATGGCCCAGGAGGCGATCAACCGCACGCTGATCGAGCACGCCAAGGCCGGCAAGTTCGTGGTCCGGCTCAAGGGCGGCGACCCGTACGTCTTCGGGCGCGGCGGCGAGGAACTGCTGGCCTGCGCCGAGGCCGGCCTCCCGGTCACCGTGGTGCCCGGGATCTCCAGCTCGATCAGCGTCCCCGCCTCGGCCGGCGTCCCGGTCACCCACCGCGGGATGACGCACGAGTTCACCGTGATCTCCGGCCACGTCGGCCCGGACGACGAGCGTTCGCTGACCAACTGGGAGGCCGCGGCGAAGATGAGCGGCACCCTGGTGCTGCTGATGGCCGTGGACAAGATCGGCGCGATAGCCGCCCGGCTGGTCGAGTACGGCCGCTCGGCGGACACCCCGGTCGCGATCGTCCAGGAGGGCACCACCGCCGCCCAGCGCCGGGTGGACGCCACCCTGGGCACCGTCGCCGCCGTGGTCGAGGCCGAGGGCGTCAAGCCCCCGGCGGTCATCGTCATCGGCGACGTGGTCAACGTCCTGGCCGCCGCCTTCCAGCAGTAGCGGGAGTCTTCGGAGTGGGAAGTCGGCCCGTCCGACTTCCTACTCCAGCGGCTGCTCCGTCCAGATGACCTTCCCCGTCGCCGTGTACCGCGTCCCCCAGCGGTCCGCGAACTGCGCGACCAGGAACAGCCCGCGCCCGCCCTCGTCCTCGGTCGCCGCGTACCGCAGGTGCGGCGAGGTGCTGCTGCCGTCCGACACCTCGCAGATCAGCGCACGGTCCCGCAGCAGCCGCACCCGGATCGGCCCGGAGCCGTACCGGATCGCGTTGGTCACCAGTTCGCTCAGGATCAGCTCGGTGACGAACGCGGCCTCGTCCAGTCCCCAGCCCTCCAGCTGCCGCGCCACCTCCGCCCGGACGGCCCCCACCGCCGCCGGGTCCGACGGCACGTCCCATTCCGCCACCCGGTCCGGCGCCAGCACCCTGGTCTGCGCCACCAGCAGCGCGATGTCGTCCTGGGGATGCGCCGGCAGCAGCGCCCCGAGCACGTCCGCACAGGTCTGCTCGGGCGTGCGCGACGGCCCGGACAGCGCCGAGCGCAGCAGGTCCAGCCCCTCGTCGATGTCCCGCTCGCGGTCCTCCACCAGGCCGTCCGTGTACAGCACCAGCCGGCTGCCCTCCGCCAGCTCCAGGTCCGCGGTCTCGAACGGCAGCACCGCCAGCCCCAGCGGCGGCCCGGTCGGCAGCTCCGGGAACACCACCCGGCCCTGCGGGTCCACCACGGCCGGCGGCGGGTGCCCGGCGCTGGCCAGCGTGCAGCGCCGCGACACCGGGTCGTAGATCGCGTACAGGCAGGTCGCCCCAGTCAGCCCGGCGCTGTCCCCGCCCGCCGCCTCGTCCTGGTCGATCCGGTTCACCAACTCGTCCAGGTGCCCCAGCAGCTCGTCCGGCGGCAGGTCCAGGGTCGAGAAGTTGTGGATCGCCGTGCGCAGCCGGCCCATCGTTGCCGCCGCGTGCAGCCCGTGCCCCACCACGTCCCCGACCACCAGCGCCACCCGCGCGCCCGGCAGCGGGATCACGTCGAACCAGTCCCCGCCCACCCCGGCCTGGGCCGGCAGGTAGCGGTGCGCCACGTCCAGCGCGTTCTGCACCGGCAGGCTGCGCGGCAGCAGGCTGTGCTGCAGGGTCACCGCCATCGCGTGCTCCCGGGTGTAGCGCCGGGCGTTGTCGATGCACACGGCCGCGTGCGCGACCAGCTCCTCCGCCAGCGCCAGGTCGTCCGCCTCGAACGGCTCCGCCCGCTGCGCCCGCCAGAACCGAGCCACCCCCAGCAGCACCCCGCGCGCCCGCAGCGGCACCCGCACCAGCGAGTGCACCCCGTACGCCAGCGCCCGAGCCGCCCCCTCGGGATCCTGCTGGCGCCACTCCTGAGCCTCGGACAGGTGCGGCTCCAGGACCGGCTCGCCGCTGTTCAGGGCCCCGGCCAGCGGGGTCTCGGGCACCACCTCCAGCACGGTGCCGACCGGGTAGAACGGCGCGTCGTCCCGGACCGCGGCGCAGGCCGCCCGCCGCATCTGCCCCAGCAGCGCGCCCGCCGGAGGCTCCTCACCCGCCAGGACCTGCTCCGCGAGGTCGACCGTGACGATGTCCGCGAACCGCGGCACCGCGACCTGCGCCAGCTCCTCGGCCGTCCGCGTCACGTCCAGCGTGCTGCCCACCGTCACCCCGGCGTCGTACAGCAGGCGCAGCCGCCGCTGGGCGCCTTCGGCCCGGCCAGCCAGCGCCAGCAGCTCGGTGGAGTCACGCAGCGTGGCCACGCAGCCGGGCGGTCCGCCCGCCCGGTCGGTCAGCCGGACGTTCACCGCCAGCAGCCGCTCCCCGGACAGCACCACCTCGTCGGTCACCTGGCGGTTGCCGGTCAGCAGCTCCAGCGGCGCCGGCTCCAGGCCCAGCTCGGTCACCGGGCGGCCCTCGGCGTCCGGCGGCAGGTCCAGCAGCCGCCGCGCCTCGTCGTTGCAGAGCAGCAGCAGCCCGTCCCCGCCGACGATCATCACGCCCTCGCGCACCGCGTGCAGCACGGCCGCGTGGTGCTCGTACATCCGGGTCATCTCGACCGGGCCCAGCCCGTGCGTCTGCCGCCGCAACCGACGGCTGATCAGTGCCGAACCGAGCGTGGCCAGCCCGATCGCACCCGCCGCCGCACCCAGCACCACCGGCAGCTGGCGCTCGCTCGCCGTGCTGACGTGCGCCAGCGTGACGCCCGCCGAGACCAGCCCGACCACCTGGCCGTCCGGCGCGTACACCGGCACCACCGCCTGCACCAGCGGCCCGAGCGTGCCGTTGATGTGCTCGGTCACCACCTGGCCGTGCAGTGCCGGCTCGTAGTTGCCGACGAACTTCTGGCCGATCCGGGCCGGGTTCGGGTGGGTGTAGCGGATCCCCTGGTTGTTCAGCACCACGATGAAGTCGACACCCGAGGCGACCCGCGCGGACTGCGCCTTCGGCTGCAGGATCGCGGTCGGGTCGGGGGAGCGCAGCGCCTCGACCATGCCCGGCGAGTGGGCGAAGGTCTGCGCGACCGCCACGGACCGGTTGCGCGCCTCGTTGTCGGCGTCCCGGTGCGACTGCACCACCAGCGCCACCACGGCCGCCGCGACCAGCAGCAGCACAACCAGGATCTGCAGCGCGAACACCTGCCCGGCCACCGACCGGTGCCACACCGGCCACCGTCGCCTAGCGCGCGGCAGCTGTGGCCGACCGTGTGGGCGCCCACCGGTGGAGCCGGTGGAGCCAGTGGCGCCAGAGGCCGACGGAACCCAGGATCGGCCCGGATAACGGGCCATACGGTCATATTTGCACTCCCGCCAGCCCGGGACCACCCCGTCCCATCGGCCGTTTGGCCATCACCACCCCGGCTTGGCAAGATCGCAGGATGTCCGAACCCAGCACCATCACCGACCCGGCCGACCCCCGCCTCGCCGACTACACCGGCCTCACCGACGTCGAACTGCGCCGCCGCCGCGAACCCGCCGAGGGCCTGTTCATCGCCGAAGGGGAGAAGGTCATCCGCCGCGCCCTCGCCGCCGGCTACCGGATGCGGTCGATGCTGCTCACCGCCAAGTGGCTCGACGTGATGGCCGATGTCATCGCCGAGGCCGACGCACCGGTCCACGTGGTCGAACCCGGGCTCGCCGAAGCCGTCACCGGCTACCACGTCCACCGCGGCGCCCTCGCCTCGATGGAACGCAAGCCCCTCCCCGAGGCCGCCGACCTCCTCACCGGGGCCCGGCGGGTCGCCGTCCTGGAGGGCTTGGTCGACCACACCAACCTCGGCGCGATCTTCCGCAGCGCCGCCGCCCTCGGCATGGACGCCGTCCTGCTCTCACCCGACTGCGCCGACCCGCTCTACCGGCGCGCCGTCAAGGTCTCCATGGGCGCCGTCTTCGCGGTCCCGTACGCCCGCCTCGACCCCTGGCCCGCCGCCCTCGACACGGTCCGCGCCGCCGGCTTCACGCTGCTCGCCCTCACCCCCGCCGACAACGCCGTCGACCTCGCCATCCTCACCCCGCACCGCCTCCCCAAGGCCGCCCTGATGCTCGGCGCGGAGGGCGACGGCCTCACCCCCCAGGCCATCTCCGCCGCCCACCACCCCGTCCGCATCCCCATGGCCCATGGCATCGACTCCCTCAACGTAGGCGCCGCCGCCGCCGTAGCCTTCTACGCCGTCACCACCCCCTGACCCCCCAACCCGCGCACCCCGACTTCCGGCGCAGGCTTCGCCCGCTCCGGACCGCCATGCTGCTGCCTTCAGCCGCTCCGGGTACCTGAGCACCACCAGAAGTCGGCCGATCCGACCTCCTACGCAGCCAGGGCCTGCCGACGTCTCCCGGCCACCGGCCCCGCCCGCCGCCATCACGTCCGCAGAAGCCGCCCACCCCGACTTCTGGTGCAGGCCCAGCCCGCTCCGGGTCGCCATGCTGCTGTCTTCGGCTCCCCCCAGGGAGTCCGGGCACCACCAGAAGTCGGCCGATCCGACCTCCTGCTCCGCAGCTCAGCCCGCGGCTGCCGTGGGCGGGGCCGGGGCGGCGGCGGGCGGCGGGGTGAGGCCGCCGGAGGCTCCTGCGCCTGCGCCGGGCCAGGACTCGTCGAGGGTGCCGTCGGCGCGGACGGTGTAGCGGGTGGAGGTGACCGCGCCGGTGGCGGCCACGCGCTCCTCACGGACGACCGTGCTGCCGTCGAGCCGCCAGGCGGCCGTCGCCTGCGGGTCGGCCGCCGAGGTGCGGGAGGTGGTGGCGACCGGGGTGTCCCCGGCGAAGGTGTAGAGCTGGACGAGGTCGACCGGCGCCGACCCCTCTGCTCGCCGCAGGACGACGACTGCGGCCGGCAGGCTCTTGTACCGGGCCGGCAGCACCGCGCTGAGCGCGACCTGGGGCCCGGCTCCGACGGAGTGTCCGTCCTTCAGCGCGATGGCGGGCCCGCCCGCCCCGTCGGGGTAGCTGCGGTTCGGCCAGTCGACCGCCGGCACCGGACCCTGCGGTGGCGTCAACGCGCCGTCCGCAGCCGCGCCGCTGCGCGCCGCAACGGGGAGCGGCGTGGCCGAGGGCTGAGGGACCGGGGGCTGAGGGACCGAGGGCGGCGGGGCGACGTCCACCGAGGTCCCCGGCACCGCCTGCTCGCCGCCACCGCCCGTCCCGGCCTTCGCGCTCGCGACCGTCCCGGCCGGCGGCCGCAGCCCCTGGTCGCTCCGGTTCTCGCACCCCTGCGCCGCCGCGATGGCCAGCGCCACCCCGATCGTCACCGTGACGAAGACCACCAGCCGCTGGCGCAGCAGCCGCTGCCGCGCGCTGCCGGGCCGCCCGCCGGGGGCGGGGGTGTGCTGGCGCTCCCGGGGCCGGGCCCGGTCGCGGGTGCCGGGGCGCGCGGAGGGCGGCGTCTGCGGTCGGTCCGGACGGTCCGTCCGCAGCGGACGGGTCACCGGCGTCGGCTCGGGCCGGGGGAGCGGTGCGCCCATTCCCTGGGGACGCCGTCCCGCGCCGCCGGACGCCTGCGCCCCCGGTCGACCGGCCGCCGCCCGGGCTCGCGCCGAGGCGGGCGGCTCGGGCGAGCGTCCGGGCGCCGGAACGTTCTGGCGGGCACCGTCCTGGGGGGCGGGCGCGACCGCCCCGCGGCCCGGACGCGCCGTTCGCGTCGCGCCGCCGACAGCCCCCGCCGCCGCCCCGCGCGCCGCCAGCTCGCTGAGCCGCTCGTGCAGGGCTGCTGCCCCGGGCCGTTCGGCGGGCTCCTTGGCCAGGCAGGCCCGGATCAGCGGCGCCAGCTGCGGCGGTACTGCCGACAGGTCGGGCTCCTCGTGGACGACCCGGTACAGCATCACCTCGGAGGAGGCCCCGGATCCGAACGGGGTGTCCCCGGTGAGGGCGTACGCGAGCGTGGCGCCGAAGGCGAAGACGTCGGTGGCGGGCGTGACGGCGGCCCCGCGCACCTGCTCGGGTGCGAGGAAGCCGGGGGAGCCGACGGCCGTTCCGACGTGGGTGAGGGTGCTGGCGCCGCGCGACCACGCGATGCCGAAGTCGATGATCCGCGGGCCGCGGGGGGAGAGCAGGATGTTGGACGGCTTGAGGTCCCGGTGGACGACGCCCGCCTCGTGCACCTTGACCAGCCCGTCGGCGAGAGCGGCCCCGATCCGGGCGGCCTCGGGCCAGCTCAGCGGCCCTTCGTCGCCGACCTGCTTGTAGAGCGAGGGCCCGGGCACGTAGGCGGTGGCCAGCCAGGGCCGGTCGGCCTCGATGTCCGAGCCGACGACGCGGGCGGTGCAGCCGCCCCGGATCCGGGAGGCGGCGGCGATCTCGCGGGCGAAGCGGGTGCGGAACTCCAGGTCCTCGGCGAGTTCGGCGCGGATCAGCTTGAGGGCGACGCGCTGCCCGCGGCGGTCGGAGCCGAGGTACACCACGCCCATGCCGCCGGCGCCCAGTCTCCGGTGCAGGCGGTACGGCCCGACGATGCGGGGGTCCTCACGCCTCAGCCGCATCATCGCCATGTTCCGTCCCCGTCAGCCTGTGGGTGAGGCCCCGTCGGTTGGGCCGTCGTCAGTTCCTGTCTGGCACAGCTTACGGACTGCCCGCTGCGGTGTGCTGATACGCAACACCTCAAGCCGCCGTGGGATTGTCTGATCTTGCGTTGACCCGCAGGTCAGAGGGGTGTCGGATCGCCTCTCGGGGTTACCCCTCAGGGTTCCCCCGGGGGTCGGGTCAACCCTCCCTCCCCCTGCGGTAGTAGTCCCCGCGTCCGGGCGTCATCCTCCGGGACGTCCGAGGAACAGTACGACGGCATGACGTCCGGAGGACCCCCTGGCCAATAGCGTTGTGTCCAGCGGTGGACGGGGAGCTCGTCCCCCGAGGTAAGCCGTCCACCGCGCCAGACTCGACCGGATCAGGAGTAAGGGCATGGCACCGCAGATCACGGGAACGTCCCGCCGTCGGCCGTCCTCCCTCCAGTCCCGGTCCACCACCGAGCAGCCCACCCGGCACCCCGCGGTGGCGCTGGCCATGGCCCTGCCGTGCGCGGTGCTCCTGGTGCTCCTCTTCGGAGGATGGGAGCAGATGGCGAACCAGGCCCAGGCCGTCGCGGACATGATCAGCCGCTGACGAGGAGCTGCAGAAGGACGCCGTCCCTCCGGGGCGGCCACAGAACGGGCACCGGTCCCCTGGGGACGGGGAGCGGTGCCGCCGGGGAGGCCGCGGCCGCGATGACACGCGGACGGGCGAGAGCGGTACGCAGAGCGCCCCGGCAGGCGGAGATGCCGCGTACGGACGTCGGTGAGGGCGTCCGTACGCGGCTCTTCCACGTCTACGTCCGTACGTCCGGCACCTGTACGAGAAGCCGACGCAAAAGGGCCGGGGCCGTGATCCCGACGGATCACGGCCCCGGCCGTTACTGTGCGCGATACTGGGATTGAACCAGTGACCCCTACCGTGTCAAGGTAGTGCTCTCCCGCTGAGCTAATCGCGCCTGGTGAGGCGGTCCTGCAGCAGGCCCCGGAGGGCCCGACGTGCGCGATACTGGGATTGAACCAGTGACCCCTACCGTGTCAAGGTAGTGCTCTCCCGCTGAGCTAATCGCGCCTGGTGAGGCGGTCCTGCAGCAGATCCCGGAGGATCCGACGTGCGCGATACTGGGATTGAACCAGTGACCCCTACCGTGTCAAGGTAGTGCTCTCCCGCTGAGCTAATCGCGCCTGGTGAGGCAGTCTTGCAGCAGGCCTCGAAGGGCCCGTTACTGTGCGCGATACTGGGATTGAACCAGTGACCCCTACCGTGTCAAGGTAGTGCTCTCCCGCTGAGCTAATCGCGCGGGGAGGTCTCCCGGACGAACCGGGTGAGCCTCTTGGAGGTGGAGACGGGATTTGAACCCGTGTACACGGCTTTGCAGGCCGTTGCCTCGCCTCTCGGCCACTCCACCAGGCAACACATGAAGAACGATCTTACACTGTTCTCCATCGAGCGGACGACGAGATTCGAACTCGCGACCCTCACCTTGGCAAGGTGATGCTCTACCAACTGAGCCACGTCCGCCTGTCTCCCGGGGTCTTCGCCGTTTTTCCCGGCTGCGCTCCCTGGCGACGTGTTGAACTCTAGCGGATTCCCGGGCCAGCTAAAAATCCGTTCCCGCAGCGTGCCGAGGGGGTGCCCGTCGCGTGCCGTTCCGTCAGCCCTCCCGGGCGGTCACCGGCTGCCACCTGCGGCGCTCCCGGACGATCATCCGCAGGCCCCCCGGCGCACACCCGGGCGACGTCCGGAACTGCTCACGCCCCGCGCCCGCACCCGGTCGCGCGAGTCGGCGCGCGAGGCGGCGCCCGAGCCGGGTCCGCGCCCCCGACCTACACTTCAGGCACCGCCGCCCAGCACCACCGCGCAGGAGAACCGTGTCCGGCCACCCCGACCCCAGAACCCCGCTCGCCCGTTTCGGCGGCCGCCTGGCCACCGGACTGCGCGACGTCACCTCGGACCCGGCCGCCCTCGACTCCTCCGGCCACTGGGCCGTCGCCTACGACTTCGAGGGCCGACTGACCTGCGCCCGCTTCGACGAGGTCCGCCCCGCCCCCGCCCCGCCCTCCGGCGCCGGCTGGCGCGGCCCGGACGCCGGCAGCTGGCACAGCTCCATGGACCGCACCGCCTACACCGCGGGCGTGCGCCGCATCCGCGAGTACATAGCCACCGGTGAGGTCTACCAGGCCAACCTCTGCCGCGTCCTGTCCGCGCCGCTGCCCGACCCGGCCCTGAGCGACATCGACGCCCTCACCGGCCTCCTCGCCCACGGCAATCCCGCCCCGTACGCCGGCACCATCCGCCTGCCCGCCCACGGCGTCGAGATCGCCACCGCCTCACCCGAGCTCTACCTGCGCCGCACCGGCCGCACCGTCTCCTCCGGACCGATCAAGGGCACCGGCCGCACCGAGCACGACCTCCTCGACAAGGACCACGCCGAGAACGTGATGATCGTGGACCTCGTCCGCAACGACCTCGGCCGGGTCTGCGAGACCGGCAGCGTCACCGTCCCCGACCTCTGCGCCGTCGAGAAGCACCCCGGCCTGGTCCACCTGGTCTCCACCGTCGAGGGCACCCTGCGCGAGGACGCCGGCTGGCCCGAACTCCTCGCCGCCACCTTCCCGCCCGGCTCCGTCACCGGCGCCCCCAAGTCCAGCGCCCTGCGGATCATCGAGGCCCTGGAGACCGCCCCGCGCGGCCCCTACTGCGGCGCCGTCGGCTGGGTCGACGCCGACCGCGGCGAGGCCGAACTCGCCGTCGGCATCCGCACCTTCTGGCTCGACCGGACGGACCCCGGTGCGCCCGTCCTGCGCTTCGGGACCGGCGCCGGCATCACCTGGGGCTCCGACCCCGAACGCGAGTGGGCGGAAACCGAACTGAAGGCCGCCCGCCTGGTCGCGATAGCGTCGGGCAGCGAACCCGACCCGACCGGGTCGTGAGCCCCACCGCTGAGGAGCAGCCCCCGATGCACAAGCGCACCACGAGCTGGGTCAACGGCACTCTCGTCGACTCCGCCGACGCCGCCGTCTCGGTCCTCGACCACGGCCTCACCACCGGCGACGGCGTCTTCGAGACCATGAAGGCCGTCGACGGCGAGGCCTTCGCGGTCACCCGCCACCTCGACCGGCTCACCCGCTCCGCCCGCGGCCTCGGCCTGCCCGACCCCGACCACGACCTGGTCCGCGAGGCCTGCGCCCAGGTCCTCGCCGCCAACCCCGAGCCGCTCGGGCGCCTGCGGGTCACCTACACCGGCGGCAACGCCCCGCTCGGCTCCGAGCGCGGCACCGACGGCCCCACCCTGGTCGTCGCCCTCGGCGCCCTCAATCGCCGACCGGACGAGACCGCCGCCGCCGTCGTCCCCTGGCGCCGCAACGAGCACAGCGCCGTCGCCGGCCTCAAGACCACCTCGTACGCCGAGAACGTCGTCGCCCTGGCCGCTGCCCACCGCGTCGGCGCCTCCGAGGCCCTGTTCGCCAACACCGCCGGCCGGCTCTGCGAGGGCACCGGCTCCAACGTCTTCGTGGTCATCGACGGCCGTCTGCTCACCCCCACCCTCGGCTCCGGCTGCCTGGCCGGCATCACCCGGCAGCTCGTCATCGACTGGTGCGACGCCGAGGAGGCCGACCTCCCGCTCGACGTCCTCCAGGACGCCGAGGAGATCTTCCTGACCTCCACCACCCGCGACGTCCAGGCCGTCACCCGCGTCGACGACCGCGAACTGCCCGGCATCGGCCCCGTCACCGCCAAGGCCATGGCCGTCTTCACCGAGCGCAGCGGCGACGACCTCGACCCCTGATCCGCACGCCCCGGGAGGCCGGACCGGCCGCGTGGGCATGCCCGTGGATAACCTCCCCGGCAGGGGGAAAGGACCACCGCATGACCACCACGCTGCGCCCCGAGGGCCCGGAGACACCCACCGCGGCCGGCGGCCGCACCAGACGCTGGCGGATCCTGTCCAACGGCCACCCGGTCGGTGCGCTGCGCACCACCGCCGATCCGTTGGGTAGTCAACTCGGGGGAAAAATATCCGAGTTGGAGGTCACCGAGGGGCGCGGTCGGGGGCGCGGCACCTTCGGCGGGCTGGCCGCCGAGGAGGTGCTGCGCACCTGGGGCTGCACCCGGGTCGACGTCAACATCCCCGAGTCGGCACCGACGGCCCGCGCACTCGCCGTGACCCTCGGCTACGTCGAGCGGGCCCTGATCATGTCCAAGCAGCTGGTCGCCGCCCCCGGCCTCCCCGCCGGGGTGGGCGTGCGCCCCTTCGACCGGCCGGCCGAGCTCCAGGCCTGGCTCCACCGCTCCACCGAGCGGTACGTCCGCTGGCTGGTGAACTCCGGCCTCACCGAGGAGCAGGCCCGCGCCCGCGCGGCCGGCGGACCGGAGAACCTCCTGCCGCTGGGCGCGGACACCCCCGGCGTGGTCCTCGGCCACCTTTTCGGCGCCGATGCGGCCGAGGGGTCGTACGGTTCGCTCTGGGTGCAGCTGCGCGTGCGCGACCTGCCGAACGGTGAACCGCTCGCCTGGGTGATGATGGTCGAGGTGCCCCCGGCCCGCCGGGGCCAGGGGCACGGACGCACCCTGATGCTGCTCGCCGAACGCGAGTGCCTGGCCGTCGGCGTGCGCAACGTCGGCCTCAACGTCTTTCCCGGCAATCAGAACGCCATCCGGCTCTACACCTCGCTCGGCTACCGGGTCACCGAGCGCGTCTACGGCAAGCAGCTGTGACCTGACATGACGTCAGGAAGCCTTCGCCGCCTCGATGACGGCCACGATCGCGTCCCTCAGCCCGTCCTGGCTCTGCCCGCCGTCGAACCGCTTGCCGCCGATCACGTACGTCGGCGTGCCGCTGACCCCGATCGCCTTCCCCTCGGCCTGGTCGGCGTCCACGGTCAGCATGTGCCGGCCGTCGATCAGCGCGGTGTCGACCTCCTCGACGTCCGCCCCGACCTCGCGGGCGACGTCCAGCAGCACCTGCTGCCCGCGCGCGTCCAGCTCCTCGACCCGGGCCAGCAGGGCTTCCACGAACGGCCAGCCCAGCCCCTGGGCGAACGCCTCCTCGGCCGCCTCGGCGGCGGCGTAGGCGTGCTTGTGCTTCTCCAGCGGGAAGTGCCGCAGCTCCACGGGCAGTGCGTCGCCGTACTGCGCACGCAGCGCCCGTACGTCGTCCAGCGCGGTGCGGCAGTCCGGGCACTGGAGGTCGCACCAGAACTCAAGGCGGGGGAGGGAACCATCGATCATTCCCCCAGTGTTCCACCTGTGGGCGTCCGCTCCGGCCGGCGGTGCGCCCGCGGGCGGACCGACAGGGAGGCACCGATGACCAGGAAGACCGGACGCGAAGGGGTGGCCTCGTGCTGAGTGCGACGATCAGCTTCATCCTCACGGCGGGCGGGGTGGCCGTCGCGGGCCTGCGGGCCTACCGGCGGCGCTTCCTCTCGGCGACCCGCTGGTTCGCGGTGGCCCTGCTGCCTGCCGGGCTCTACCTGACCGGCCTGTTCCCGCTGGCGAGCACGATCGGCCGGGCGTTCACCGACTGGGCGGCGAAGCTGGTCCTCGACCCCCCGGTGTGGTCCGGCATCGTGCTGCTGGGCGTCTCCGCGCTCCTGCTGGTCACCACCCGCTGGGTGGGCCGCCGCGGCACCGCGCCGGAGAGCGCGCCCGAGCGCCCCGCGGCCGCCGGCCCGGCACCCGATCGCCCCGCACTGGCGCCGAAGCCCCAGGCGCCCAAGGCGGCCGGGAAGCAGGCCGGAGACAAGCGGAACGACGGCCTCGGCGACTTCGCCGACATCGAGGAGATCCTCCGCAAGCGCGGGATCTGAGCGCGCGGCCGGCCGGCCCTCAGGCGGAGGGGACGGCCTCCGCCGAGCGCTGCCGCGCCCGGTAGGCGGCGACGTGCAGCCGGTTGCCGCAGGTGCGGCTGTCGCAGTAGCGCCGGGAGCGGTTGCGGGAGAGGTCGACGAAGACCCGCGCGCAGTCCGGCGCCTCGCACCGGCGCAGCCGCTCCCGCTCGCCCGCCATGAGGATGAAGGCCAGCGCCATGCCCAGCTCCGCCGCCAGGTGGTCGCCGAGCGCGGCGTGCGGCGCGAAGTAGTGGATGTGCCAGTCGTGGCCGTCGTGGTCGGTGAGCCGGGGCGTGGTGCCGGCGGCGGCGACGATCGCGTTGACGAGTTCGGCGGCCTCCTCGGTGGACTCCGTCCGGAACACCTCGCGCAGCCGGGTGCGCAGCTCGTGCACCCGCTGCAGGTCGTCCTCGGTCAGCGAGTCGATCTCGCTGATCTCCTGGCCGACCACGAAGGCGTCCAGGGCGGCGACGTCCGGCAGCCGCTCGGCGCCGCACACCTCGGGTGCGGTGTTGAGCAGCTCCACGAGGATGCTCAGCGCGCACTCGGTGTCATGGGTGATCAGCACGTTGGGGGCTCCTCGCGCAGGGGGACTCCGATACCCCGCGTCCACGGTTACCCCAGACCATACCGGGCCTTGTGCCAGAAGGGCGGCGTGTTCTTTCGAAGGCTTGTGCGGGATCCCGGCAGAGCATCCGAAACCGGGCGCCGCCCCGGTACCCGGTTTCGAAGCGGCGCCCGACCGGGTGGCTGCGGGCGGCCCCGGAAAGACGTCGGCGCCCGGCACCGAGGCCGGCCACCCGTACGGATGACCGGCCTCGGTGCCGGGCGCCTTCGGTGCTGCGGACCCGCTCCGGTGGGAGCGGGCCGCCACCGGGCCCCGAGACCGCGTCGTGCGCGGCTGAGTCCGCTGCCGTGCCCCCGAGTAGGACGGCTGCGATGACGGCAGGGGGTGCGGCCCCGCCGACGGCGGGGCGTGACCGCCTCCGGGCGGGGTCAGCTTTCGGCGAGGATGTGGGACAGCTCCCGGTCGAGGTCGAAGTGACGGTGTTCGGTGCCGGGGGGCACGGCGGCGTCCGTCCGCTTGAGGAACGACTCAAGCGCCCGGGCCGGGGCCTCCAGCAGGGCCTCTCCTTCCGGAGAGCTCAGTGCGATGCAGACCACCCCTTGCCCGTGGCTGCGCGACGGCCACACCCGGACGTCGCCGGTACCGGTGGGTCGGTGCAGCCCCTCCGCGAGGAGATCTCGGGCGAACACCCACTCCACGGTCTCGTCGGCGCCCGTGTGGAACGTGGCGTGCACGGCATAGGGGTCGGCGGTGTCGTAGCGCAGGCCCGCGGGGACGGGCAGTGAGGACTCGCTGGACACGATGAGGCGCAGGTGCAGCTCGCAGCTGACCGTGGTGTTCATAAGCGCCATGGCCTTTCGCTCAGTGTGCGCTCGGGGAATCGCACGTCGGCGAACGGACCATCCCACCCCCAAGACCGATGTAAACCCCTCTGTCCCGATTCGGGCGCGAGTCGTACCCCTTACGGCGCATTGCGGAATCGCCGCGGTGCGGCCGGGCCCGGCATTAGCGAGGTACTTCTTGGTTAGTTTCCTGGCATGACTGTGCGAAACGACAAGACGGGCGGGAACACGAGAACGGGTGAACCGGCTGCGGCGGATGACGCGGCGGTCGGCGGTGGCCGGGCGGCGGGCTCGCGGGCTCCGGCCTTCGTCCGTCGCTCCCCGGCGCTGCACCGGGCCTGGCAGGTGGCGGTGTTCCTGGCCGGCCTCGCGGTGGTGGGGCTCGGCGTGGTCATGCTGCCGCTGCCCGGACCCGGCTGGGTGGTGATCTTCCTGGGCATGGGGATCTGGGCCACCGAGTTCGCCTGGGCCCGGCTGGTCCTGCGCTGGACCCGCCGCAAGGTCGCCGAGGCCGCCCACCGGGCCATGGATCCGCGGGTGCGCCGCCGCAACCTGACGGTCACCGCGATCGGGCTGGCCGTCCTCGTCGGCGCGGGCGGCTGGTACCTCGCCCGGTACGGCCTGGTCGTGCCCTGGAGGCTGGACGAGAGGTGAGCCGCCAGGGCCCGGGGCCGTGGGCCGGGAGGGTGTTCGGACCACCCTCCGGGATGCGGTAATGTTTTCCCTGCACCCGGGCGATTAGCTCAGCGGGAGAGCACTTCGTTCACACCGAAGGGGTCACTGGTTCGATCCCAGTATCGCCCACCGGAATGCATTGTGATACGTGAGGCCCAGCCGATTATCGGCTGGGCCTCACGTGTATTTCCGGAATCCTCCTGAAGGGCCGTCCGTAATCGGCTGAGGCACAGTCATCTTCCGCGTGGAGCGCGAGTTCTGCGGATGTGCCGGCCGCACCCCGGAAGGGGCGAGTTGTACGACGACCCCCGAATGGTGCTATGGTTCTTCTCGTTGCCCGGGCGATTAGCTCAGCGGGAGAGCACTTCGTTCACACCGAAGGGGTCACTGGTTCGATCCCAGTATCGCCCACCGGACAGCACGCAGGCCCTGACCAGGAAACCGGTCAGGGCCTGCGGCGCGTCCAGGGGCCGGAGGCCCGGGAGTCGCCAGGCTAGGCCGCCGCCTCGCACACGTGCTCCTGCTCCAGCCGGCGCCCGCAGCCGCACCGGGCCGGTCGCAGCGGCCAGGACAGGTCCACCCGCTCCGTCGCGCCCGAGCGGTCGAACCAGCTCTGCAGCCCGCGCGCCTGCGCCGCGTGCCAGACCGTCTGCCGCAGGTGCAGTTCGGCCGCCGTCAGACCGCCGAGCGCCGCCGGGTAGCGGGCGCCTATCCGCCGGGTCAGCGTCAGCGAGGCCGTCGCGTCCGCCGCCGCGTCGTGCGCCCCGGCCAGCTCCACGCCGTAGTGGGCGCACAGGTCGGTCAGCGTTCGGCGGCCCTTGCGGTAGCGGTCCACGTGCTTGTCCAGCACCCGTGGATCCACCACCAGCAGGCTGCACCCCTCCAGCCCGCCGCCCAGCGTCAGCCCGTGATGGCGGCGCAACTCCCGGTCCAGCAGCGTCAGATCGTACGGCGCGTTCATCACCACCAGCGGATGCCCGGCCCGGGCCTCGGCCGCCAGCGCGCGGGTGACCTCCGCCACCACCGCCCGGGCCGGGCGGCCGTGGGCGCGCACCTGCTCGTCGGAGATGCCGTGCACCGCGCGGGCGCCGTCCGGGATCGGGACGCCCGGATCGGCGAGCCAGGTGGTGGTCCGCACCGGTGCGCCCGGGGCGAGTTGGACGACCAGGGCGGCCGAGACGATCCGATCGGTCTCGACGTCCACGCCGGTGGTCTCGGTGTCGAAGGAGGCGAGTGGGCCGGTGTACCAGAGCTGCTGCATGACTGCCCCTCAGACGAGCGTTGCCGCGCCCGGTTGATACCCGGTTCTGACGCCGCTTCAACCCGTTTGGCCCAGGCCCCGCCGGGGATCCTGCCCATGACCGTCCCGTTTCGCATGACTGGCGCCGTTCGAATCCGGACGGGCCCGGAGCCGGGGGAGGCGACGGGGGCGATGGCACTGACACAGCCGCAGCCCGAGGGGGCGGCGGCCGTCCTGCGGGGCAACCTCGCGGTCACCGCCTGCATGGAGACCCTGCAGGTCGGCTACCTGCACGCGGTCGCCGCCGCGGCCGGCTGCTCGCTCTCCCAGCCGTTCCCGGACAACGGCATCGACTGGCAGGTCAACCACGGCTCCCGGGCGCACCAGGTGGACGACGAGGTCACCATCAAGATCCAGCTCAAGGCCACCCAGCAGATCGCCCCCGACCCGGCCGGACGGTTCTTCAGCTTCACCCTGGACAACGACCACCTGCGCAAGCTCGCCCGGGCCCGGGTCGCCGTCCCCCGGATCCTGGTCGTGATGCTGCTGCCGAGCCGGGTCGACCACTGGCTCCGGGCCCGCCCGGACGCCCTGGAACTGCGTCACTGCTGCTACTGGGTCAACCTGGCCGGCCACCCGGTCACCGGACAGCGGCGCACCAACGTCCGGGTGCCCACCGACAAGGTCTTCGACGACCGGGCGCTCTGCGACATCATGGCCAGGGTCGGCGCGGGCGGCAGCCCGTGACGGCCCGGCCCAGGCAGCGAGGAGTCGACCCCATGACACCGCCGCACGGACCGGGCGAGCCGGCCCGCCCCCTGCCCGACCCGGCCACCGTCGACCCCGCGGTGCTGGCCACCCTGCTCGCCCGGCACGGCTGGGTCCGCCGCGGCGGCCCGGCGGCGCGGTACGGACGCTGGACCCCGCCCGACGGCGAACCGGGCACCAGCCTGCTCGTCCCGGCCGGCGACGGCTTCGACGACGCGGTCGAACTCCTCGCCGACGCCGTCACGGCGCTCTCCCGCTCCCGCACCCCCTCCGCCCGCTCGATCCTGCTCGCCCTCGCCGTCCCCGGCGACGAACTGCGCTGGCACCGCGAACCGCCCGGCCCCGCCGACGTCGCCTCCTGGGACGACGCCGAGCGGCTCCGGCAGGCGGCCCGCGGGATGCTCGCCGCCGGGGCCAAGGCTGCCCGCACCCGGGCCGCCTACTTCGGCGCCCGGCTGGACGCCCTGGCCGGGGACTTCCTGGACCGCGTCCTGGTGGTCGAACAGGGCGCCGCCCTCACTGCGTACACCCCCGCCCCCGAGGGCCGCGCCGCCGTCACCACCCTCGTCCGCGCCCTGGAGTCGCTGCGAGACGCGGTCGACTACCGCCGGGTCAGCGGCGGGCCGGAGGCCTTCGAGAACGCCGTCCAGGCCGGGGTCAGCCGGGAACTCGTCCAGTCCGTCGAGGAACTGGTCCGCGATGCCACGGCGGCCCGGCTCTCCGTCGCCTGGTCGCCCGCCGCCGGGATCCCGGGCGGCTTCGGGGACCGCCGGATCGTCCTCGACTTCTCCCCCGGGGACCTGCCCGCCCTCACCGAGGCCGCCGAGCTGCTGGAGCGGATCGAGCCCGCCGTCGCCGTCACCGTGATCGGGGTGGTCACCCGGCTCAAGCGCAACGACCCTGCCGGGCCCGGCTCGGTCCGGCTGCGCGTGCTCGGCGGCGCCGAGGTCCGCGACCTCAAGCTCCGCCTGCCCGACCCCGACTACCGGCTGGCCGCCGAAGCCCACCTCGCGGGCCTGCCGGTGCGGGTCTCGGGGCGGCTGGAGCGGCACGGCGGCTTCCGCCGGCTCACCCGCGCGCACGGCCTGGAACTGTGCGGCTGGGAGGAGGGCGACCGGGAGCGGCTGCTGAAGTCGCTCGGCGAGGCGGGCGAGGAAGGGGGAGCGGGGACGTAGGTGGACGGTGGGGGCGGCGCTCTCGGTACCATCGTCACGCGCAGCGCAGTGTTGCGTCCTCTGAAATCCAGCACGTCAGGAGAGACCGGTGACGGACGTCCGGGTAATCATCAGCCGCGAACCCGATCGGGAAGAGCGCGTGGTGACGACGGGCACCACGGCCGCCGAGCTCTTCGCCGACGACCGCTCGATCATCGCCGCCCGCGTCGGCGGCCAGCTCAAGGACCTCGCGTACGCCGTCCAGGACGGCGACGAGGTCGAGCCGGTCGCGATCGACAGCAAGGACGGCCTCGACATCCTGCGCCACTCCACCGCGCACGTCATGGCCCAGGCCGTGCAGCAGCTCTACCCCGAGGCCAAGCTCGGCATCGGCCCGCCGGTCAAGGACGGCTTCTACTACGACTTCGACGTCGAGAAGCCGTTCCACCCCGATGACCTCAAGGCCATCGAGAAGAAGATGCAGGAGATCATCAAGCGCGGGCAGAAGTTCTCCCGCCGCGTGGTCACCGACGAGGACGCCCGCGAGGAGCTGGCCGCCGAGCCGTACAAGCTGGAGCTGATCGGCCTCAAGGGCTCCGCGGCCACCGCCGGCGAGGGCGCCGACGTCGAGGTCGGCGCGGGCGAGCTCACCATCTACGACAACCTGGACGCCAAGAGCGGCGAGCAGTGCTGGGGCGACCTCTGCCGCGGCCCGCACCTGCCCAGCACCCGCCACATCCCGGCGTTCAAGCTGATGCGCAACGCGGCCGCCTACTGGCGCGGCAGCGAGAAGAACCCGATGCTCCAGCGCATCTACGGCACCGCCTGGCCGACCAAGGACGAGCTGAAGGCCCACCTCGACTTCCTGGTCGAGGCCGAGAAGCGCGACCACCGCAAGCTCGGCAACGAGCTCGACCTCTTCTCCATCCCCGAGGAGATCGGCTCCGGCCTCGCCGTCTTCCACCCCAAGGGCGGCATCATCCGCCGGGCGATGGAGGACTACTCGCGCAAGCGGCACGAGGAAGAGGGCTACGAGTTCGTCTACACCCCGCACGCCACCAAGGGGAAGCTCTTCGAGAAGAGCGGCCACCTCGACTGGTATGCGGACGGCATGTACCCGCCCATGCAGCTCGACGAGGGCGTGGACTACTACCTCAAGCCGATGAACTGCCCGATGCACAATCTGATCTTCGATGCGCGCGGCCGCTCCTACCGCGAACTGCCGCTGCGCCTCTTCGAGTTCGGGACGGTGTACCGCTACGAGAAGTCCGGCGTCGTGCACGGCCTGACCCGCGCCCGCGGCTTCACGCAGGACGACGCTCACATCTACTGCACCCGCGAGCAGATGGCGGAGGAGCTCGACTCCACGCTGACCTTCGTGCTCAACCTCCTTCGCGACTACGGTCTGACCGACTTCTACCTGGAGCTGTCGACCAAGGACCCGGTCAAGTACGTCGGCAGCGACGAGACCTGGGAGGAGGCCACCGCCGTCCTGGCGAGCGTGGCCGAGAAGCAGGGGCTGCCGCTGGTTCCGGACCCGGGCGGCGCGGCCTTCTACGGCCCGAAGATCTCGGTGCAGGCGCGGGACGCCATCGGCCGGACGTGGCAAATGAGCACGATTCAGCTGGACTTCAACCTGCCCGAACGTTTCGATCTTGAGTACACGGCGGCGGACGGCTCGCGTCAGCGGCCGGTCATGATCCACCGCGCGCTCTTCGGCTCGATCGAGCGGTTCTTCGCGGTGCTGCTGGAGCACTACGCCGGCGCCATGCCGCCGTGGCTGGCCCCGGTCACCGTGACCGGCATCCCGATCACCGACGAGCACGTGCCGTACCTGCTGGAGGTTGCGGCCGAGCTCAAGAAGCACGGGATCCGGGTCGAGGTCGACACCTCGGACGACCGCATGCAGAAGAAGATCCGCAACGCGCAGAAGACCAAGGTCCCGTTCATGCTGATCGCCGGCAACGACGACGTCGAGGCGGGTGCGGTCTCCTTCCGCTACCGCAACGGCGAGCAGAAGAACGGCGTGCCCCGTGACGAGGCCATCGCCGAAATCGTCGATGCTGTGGCGCGCCGTGTCCAGGTGTGACGTGGTCCCCGTCTGAGCGGGGGAAATCCGTCGAGTTGGATCGTGGAGATCCGACAGGTGCGGCAGGCCCCGCCCTGGCGGGGATGTGCGGGGCAGGCTCTCGATGAGTCTGCCCCGCGCGGCTTTGCAAGCCCGGTCGGGCGAATATGCTGATCAGCATGACGACTGAGCCGGAACTGCAGCGGGGCGTCGGTGAGCCGGACGGCTTCCGCCGCCTGTGGACCCCCCATCGGATGGCGTACATCCAGGGTGAGAACAAGCCCACCGGCCCGGCTCCGGACGACGGTTGTCCGTTCTGCTCGATCCCGTCGCTGAGCGACGAGGACGGGCTCGTCATCGCCCGGGGGAGCGCCGTGTTCGCGGTGCTGAACCTGTACCCGTACAACGGCGGCCACTTGATGGTGGTCCCGTACCGGCACGTGGCCGACTACACCGACCTGGACGAGGCGGAGACGGCCGAGCTGGCCGACTTCACCAAGAAGGCGATGACCGCGCTGCGCGCGGCCTCCGGGGCGCACGGGTTCAACATCGGGATGAACCAGGGCGCCGCGGCCGGCGCCGGGATCGCGGCGCACCTGCACCAGCACGTGGTGCCGCGCTGGGGCGGGGACACCAACTTCATGCCGGTGGTGGGCCACACCAAGGTGCTGCCGCAGCTGCTGGCGGACACCCGCAAGATGCTGGCCGAGGTCTGGCCGCAGGGCTGACCCCGGGTACGAGGAGGGGCCCGTCACCGAGACGTTCGGTGGCGGGCCCCTCTCCGTGCGTGCGGGTGTGCGTACGGGCTCAGCCGGCGTTGAAGGTGTCGACGTCGTACGGCCGGCTGCCCTGCGCCTCGGACTTGATGATCGAGGTGCGGTTCTTGAAGAAGCGGTCGGCGTCGAGGTCGTGCTCCTGCAGGAACTCCAGCGTGGCGGTGTGGACCGCGTTGAGGACCGGCACGGAGGCGTTCATGGCGTTGTCGATCATGGTGCGGCTGTCCCAGGCACGGCCGACCCAGACGTGCCGCAGGCCGAACGGCTCGGGCAGGCCGAGCCCGCCGCCGAGCCAGCCGAGCAGGCCGGGCATCCGGTAGAAGGGGGCCCGGACGGCCTGGCGGACGACCTCGTCGTTGTCGATCAGGGGGAGCTTGACCGTCCGCTCCTCCCAGAACTTCACGGTCTTGTTGACCGTCTTCTCCTTGTCCTTGGGCTTGTCGAAGAAGACGCCCTTGACCGGGCCGAGCGCGTAGCCGGCCACCGAGATGGTCAGCACGTTGGCGAGCAGGGTGACCGTGACGGTGAAGGTGATGACCAGCTTGCCGTCGTGGGTGATGAATTGGGTGGCGAGGTAGTGCCGGGGGCCGCCCGGGAAGGTCTGCTTGTCGGCGATGCTCTGCACGGCGAAGTCGCGCATCCGGTCGCCGTCCATGTCGGCGTTGCCGGGGCGGCTGATCTCGTCGGCGCCGGCGCCGATGTCGAAGACCACCCACTGCTTGATCGCCACGTTGGGGATGCCGCTGTTGGCGACGTGGCTGACGCCGAGGCCCTTGAGGTGGGAGGAGATCCGGCGGACCAGGTCCCAGGGGTGGAAGGCGCGGAAGTCGGCGTGACCCTCGGCGGGGTGGAGGGTGTCGGCCAGGCGCCACTCGCCCCAGCGGCGGCCGGCGCCCAGGATGCCCTTGGGGACGGCGTAGTGCTGGACGTTGGTCTCCTGCTCGGCGTCCAGCCGACCCAGCTTGTCGCGCAGGTCGACGGCCTTCTTGTCGAGGTCGTCGCGCGGGACGGCCTTGGCGACGGTGGCGGCCACGGCGCTGCCCTCGACCAGGGACTGCCAGCGGGCGCGCAGGTCCTTGGCGGAGCGCAGGACCACCCGGCGGGCGAGGTACCAGCCGATGACCGGGGCGAGCATGGTGACCCGCAGGTAGACGCCCAGCGGGCCGGTGGCCGGCGGGCGCACCGTGAGGATGACGGCCAGGACGGCGGCCAGCACGAGGGTGATGGCGCCGTAGACGGCCGCGTTCTTCGGGTTGTCCCGCTTGAGCCAGGCCCGGACCTGGAAGGCGGCGAGCCAGAGCACGGTGCCGGGCAGGGCGAGCAGGCCGGTGAGGAGGGTGATGCCGGTGAGCTTGCGGTCGCGGGTGTGGCGCAGTTCCTCGGCGGCCAGGCAGTGCTCGACGACCTGGCGGGTGTCGACGCCGAAGGACGGGACGAGGGGTTTGCGCTTGCTGCCGAGGGCGCGGGAGACGAGCGCCTTGCTGAAGGCCTCGCCGGCGTTGGGGCGGAAGAGGGCGAAGCGGCCCTTCTTCTCCGTGGCGTCGGTGACGGCCTCCACGAAGGCGCCGACCTCGCCGTCGCGGTAGGCGGCCGAGGAGAGCGCCTGGGTGACGGCGGTCTGCGGGCCGGCGTCCGTTCGGGGTATCTGCGCACCCGGGGTCATGTCGAGCGTGGTCACGGTGGCGTCCCCTCCTCCCCTTGTCAGCGGCAGGTTACCGTGCCGCGCCACCCCGGCGCCGATGATCGTCTGAAGTACCGTCACGATCGAGCCGTGCCGGGCCCGGGAGGCATGATGCCCGGTTGGAGGGCGGTCGATACCCGCCGGGGCGGGCCGGGACGGGGTGGAGGAGGATGGTGGGGGAATCGAGGAAAGGGGAGCCGCGGTGAAGGATCCGGTGCTGGTCTTCGACGGGGACTGCGCGTTCTGTTCGTCCTGTGTGCGGTGGGCCGAGCGGTACCTGCGGCAGACGCTGGCCTCGGGGGGCTGGGAGGCGGTGGCGTTCCAGTTCGCGGATCTGGCGGGGCTGGACGCGCTCGCGGGCGGCCGGGGTGAGGTGTCGGCCGAGCGGGCGGAGCGCGAGGTGCTGTGGGTGACGCCGACCGGGCGGGTGTACGGGGGCGCGCAGGCGGTCGCGCGGCTGCTGATGCGCTCCGGCGGGGCGTGGGCGTACCTGGGCGCGGTGTTGACGGCGGCGCCGGTGCGGCCGGTGGCGGCGCTGGCCTACCGGTGGGTGGCGCGCAACCGGCACCGGCTGCCGGGGGGTACGGCGGCGTGCGCGCTGCCGAACCGGCCCGGGGCTGCTCAGTCGGTGTAGCGCTCGGCCAGGGCGGCGGGCATGGGTTCGTGGCGCAGGTAGGCGCGGGAGAACTCGGCGGTGCCGTGGGTGAGGGAGCGCAGGTCGACCGGGTAGCGGACGAGTTCGAGTTCGGGGACCTCGGCGCGCAGCAGGGTGAGGCCGTGGCCGCCGGTCTCGGTGCCGAGGACGCGGCCGCGGCGGGCGGAGAGGTCGCCGAGGACGGCGCCGAGGTAGTCGTCGGGCAGCAGGACGCTGACGGCGGCGACGGGTTCGAGCAGGCGGATGACGGCGTGTTCGGCGGCGTCGCGCAGGGCGAGGGCGGCGGCGTTCTGGAAGGACGCGTCGGAGGAGTCGACGGAGTGGGCCTTGCCGTCGGTGAGGGTGACCCGGACGTCGACGAGCGGGTGTCCGGTGGCGATGCCCTTGGCGAGCTGGGCGCGGACGCCCTTCTCGACGGAGGGGATGAAGTGCTTGGGGACGGCGCCGCCGACGACGTGCTCCTGGAACTCGAAGCCCGAGCCGGCCGGGAGGGGTTCGACCTCCAGGTCGCAGATGGCGTACTGGCCGTGGCCGCCGGACTGTTTGACGAGGCGGCCGTGGCCGGCGGCGGCGGTGCCGAAGGTCTCGCGCAGGGCGACCTTGGGTTCGACGGTGTCGACGTGGACGCCGTGGCGGGTGCGGAGGCGGTCGAGGACGACCTCGGCGTGGGCCTCGCCGGTGCACCAGAGGACGAGCTGGTGGGTGTCGGGGTTCTGTTCGAGGCGTAGCGCCGGGTCCTCGGCGCTGAGGCGGGTGAGGGCCTGGGAGAGCTTGTCGTCGTCGGCCTTGCTGTGGGCTTCGACGGCGATCGGGAGCAGGGGTTCGGGGAGCGTCCAGCCGTCGAGTTCGACGGGGTGTCCGGGGTCGTGGACGGTGTCGCCGGCCCGGGCGGTGGTGAGTTTGGCGGCGCAGACGAGGTCGCCGGCGACGGCGTGCGGGACGGGGCGCTGGAGCTTGCCGAAGGGGCTGGTGAGGGCGGTGACGCGTTCGTCGCCGTCCTGGCCGGCGGTGTGGGCCGGGCCGAGCAGGTGGATCTTGGTGTCGGGGCGCAGGGTGCCGGCGTACAGGCGCAGCAGGCTGATCCGGCCGACGTAGGCGTCGCCGGTGATGCGGACGACCTGGGCGGCGAGCGGGGCGTCGGGGTCGCAGTCGGGGGCCGGGCGGGTGCGTTCGGTGGGGTCGGGGAAGGTGTGCGCGATGAGGTCGAGGAGTTCGGTCGCGCCCAGGCCGTTCTCGCTGGTGGGGACGGCGGGGTGGAGGGCGCAGGCGAGGACTTCGCGGCGCAGGCCGGCTTCGAGGGAGTCGGTGTCGAGGGTGTCGCCGGCGAGGTAGCGCTCCATGAGGGTGTCGTCCTGGCCGGAGATGGCCTCGACGAGGCTGTCGTGGGCGGGGCCGGTCTCGGGGAGCGGGCTGGCGTCGCCGTAGGTGTCGCCGGTGAGCAGGTCGACGCTGCCGTCGGGCCGGCCGTCGTGGAGGACGGGCAGGAAGAGCGGGCGGAGGGTGTCGGGGCCCAGGTCGAAGGCGTCGTGGCAGGCGGTGAGGATGTCGTCGAAGCTCGTGCGGGCGAGGTCGAGTTTGGCGACGGCGACGGCGCGGGGGATGCCCTCGGCGGCGCACTCGCGCCACAGGGCGCGGGTGGGGGCGGTGACCGGGTCGGTGGCGGAGACGACGAAGACGGCGGCGTCGGCGGCGTGCAGGGCGGCGCGCAGGTCGGCGGTGAAGTCGGGGTGGCCGGGCGGGTCGAGCAGGTTGATCTTGACGCCCTTCCATTCGAGCGGGAGCAGCGAGAGCTGGACGGAACGCTGCTGCTGGTGCTCGATGTCCTCGTGGTCGGAGACGGTGGTGCCGTCGGTGACGCGGCCGGCCCGGCCGGTGGCGCCGGCGGCGAGGGCGAGGGATTCGGCGAGGGTGGTCTTGCCCACACCGCTGGAACCGATCAGGACGACGTTGCGCAGGTCCCGGGGGCCGGTGACGGCGGGTGCCTGGCCGGCTCGTGCCGTGCTGCGGTCGGGCATCGGGGTCTCCTCCCGTGGCGCCGAGGCTGTCCATCGCAGTCTAGGGGCGGGTGTCACGGCGGCGCGTGTCGTAGGGCTGGTCGGTCGGCCACTCGGTGACCGGACGGATGCGTGCGGTGGGCGGGGGCCGGTGCGCCGCGGTGCGTGCGGCGGAGCGTGTCGTCGGCGTGGCTACGATGGGTGCGCCGGACGGGCTGATCCGTTCGGCCGTCTGCCGCGCGTGCTGCGCCAGGCGGGTATCCGGTAGATCGGAGCGGCTGGGAAGGCCATGCTCAACAAATACGCGCGTGCCTTCTTCACACGTGTTCTGACCCCGTTCGCCGCGTTCCTGATCCGGCTGGGCGTGAGCCCGGACGCCGTGACGCTGATCGGTACCGCCGGTTCGGTGGCCGGTGCGCTGGTGTTCTTCCCGCGTGGGGAGTTCTTCTGGGGCACCATCACGATCACGCTGTTCATCTTCTCCGACCTGGTGGACGGGAACATGGCCCGCCAGCTGGGCCGGACCAGCAAGTGGGGGGCGTTCCTGGACTCCACGCTGGACCGGGTCGCGGATGCGGCGATCTTCGGCGGGCTGGCGATGTGGTACGCGGGCAAGGGTGACGACAACCTGCTGTGCGCGGTGGCGATCTTCTGCCTGGCGAGCGGACTGGTGGTGTCGTACACCAAGGCGCGGGCGGAGAGCCAGGGCCTGCCGTGTGATGTGTCGGGGCTGGTGGAGCGGGCCGAGCGGCTGGTGGCGAGCCTGGTGGCGGCCGGGGTCGCGGGTCTGCACAAGTTCGGTGTGCCGTACGTGGAGTGGCTGCTGCCGGTGGCGCTGTGGCTGGTCGCGGCGGGCAGCCTGGTGACGGTGTTCCAGCGGATGCTGACCGTGCGCCGCGAGGCGTTCGAGGCCGACCGAGCGGCGGCCGGGAGCTGATGGGGGGCGTCCTGCGGTGACGGACCGACTGGTGTACTGGGCGTACGCGCTGGGCTGGGGGGTGCTGAAGCACCTGCCGGAGCCGGTGGCGCGGGGGCTGTTCGACCGGCTGGCGGACTACGCGTGGCGCAAGCGCGGCAAGCGGGTGCTGCAGCTGGAGGCGAACCTGCGCCGGGTCCGGCCGGGGCTGGAGGAGGCGGCGCTGCGGTCGCTGTCGCGGGCCGGGATGCGCTCCTACCTGCGGTACTGGATGGAGTCGTTCCGGCTGCCGGTGTGGAGCCGGGAGCGGGTGGCGCGGGACGTCCGGGTGGAGGGCTTCGAGCACCTGCGGGCGCCGATGGAGGCCGGGCGGGGCGCGGTGATAGCGCTGCCGCACATGGGGAACTGGGACCTGGCGGGTACCTGGGTCGCGCAGCAGGGCTACCCGTTCACCACGGTCGCCGAGCGGTTGAAGCCGGAGCGGCTGTTCGACCGGTTCGTGGCGTTCCGGGAGGGCCAGGGCATGGAGGTCCTGGCGTTGACCGGTGGCGGGGTGAACGTGATCGGCACGCTGGCGCGGCGGCTGCGCGAGGGCCGGCTGGTGTGCCTGGTGGGGGACCGGGACCTGTCGGAGGCGGGCATCGGGGTGTCGTTCTTCGGCGAGGCGACCCGGATGCCGGCCGGTCCGGCGGCGCTGTGCCAGCGGACCGGGGCGGCGCTGCTGCCGGTGACGCTCTGGTACGACGGTCCGGTGATGAGGGCGCGGATCCACCCCGAGGTGGCGGTGCCCGAGGAGGGCAACCGCAAGGAGCGCACGCAGGCGATGACCCAGGCGATGGCGGACGTGTGGGAGCGCGGGATCCGCGAGTACCCGCAGGACTGGCACATGCTGCAGAAGTTCTGGCTCGCCGACCTTCCCGTCCGTGAGACGGTGAAGGAGGCGGCCGCGGTGCGCACGGAGGCGGCTCCGGAGCCGGCGGCCGAGGCCTCCGGGTCCTGAAACCCGTCCGGTCGCTGTTCCGGCCGGTGCTGAGCCGGTACGACTGTCCGAAGGAGCTTGAGGAACCCGTGAAGATCGGCATCGTCTGCCCGTACGACTGGGACGTCCCCGGTGGGGTCCAGTTCCACATCCGGGACTTGGCCGAGCATCTGATCGGCCTGGGGCACGAGGTGTCGGTGCTGGCGCCGGCCGAGGACGACGAGGCGCTGCCGCCGTACGTGGTCTCGGCCGGGCGGGCGGTGGCGGTGCCGTACAACGGGTCGGTGGCGCGGCTGAGCTTCGGCATCCTGTCGGCGGCGCGGGTGCGGCGGTGGCTGCACGACGGGCGCTTCGACATCCTGCACGTGCACGAGCCGGCCTCGCCGAGCCTGTCGATGCTGGCCGCCTGGTCGGCGACCGGGCCGATGGTGGGGACCTTCCACACCTCCAACCCGCGCTCGCGGGCGATGATCGCGGCCTCGCCGATCCTGCAGCCCGGCCTGGAGAAGATGCGGGCCCGGATCGCGGTGTCGGAGTACGCCCGCCGGACCCTGGTGGAGCACCTGGGCGGGGACGCGGTGGTGATCCCCAACGGCGTGGACGTGGGCTTCTTCGCGGACGCGGAGCCGGACGGGCGCTGGATGGGCCACGCGGCGAAGGGGGAGCCGGGCACGATCGGCTTCATCGGCCGGATCAACGAACCGCGCAAGGGCCTGCCGACGCTGCTGGCGGCGCTGCCCGGGATCCTGGCCGAGCGTCCGGGGGTGCGGCTGCTGGTGGCGGGCAAGGGCGACGAGGAGGAGGCCGTCGCGGGCCTGGCGCCGGAGGTGCGCCGGCAGGTGGAGTTCCTCGGGATGGTGAGCGACGAGGAGAAGGCCCGGCTGCTGCGCAGCGTGGACCTGTACGTGGCGCCGAACACCGGGGGCGAGAGCTTCGGGATCATCCTGGTCGAGGCGATGTCGGCGGGCGCCCCGGTGCTGGCGAGCGACCTGGACGCGTTCAAGCAGGTGCTCGACGGCGGGGACGCCGGCGAGCTGTTCCCGGTGGAGGACGCGGACGCGCTGGCCCGTACGGCGCTGCGGTTGCTGGGCGATCCGGCGCGGCTGGAGGAGCTGCGGAAGGCGGCCTCGCGGCACGTGCGGCGGTTCGACTGGTCGACGGTCGGCGCGGACATCCTGGCGGTGTACGAGACGGTCACGGCGGGGGCCGCAGCGGTGGTCGAGGAGGACGAGCGCAGCGGGCGGTGGAGCCGGTTCGGGTTGGCCCGGGACTGACCCCGGCTGTCCGCGGGGTTAGGGTCGGGCGACCGTACCGCTGTGAACCATGGGGGCAACGATGCCGCAGATCTCCGTCGACTACTCGTCCGGCCTGGCCGGTTCCTTCGACCGCCGGGCGCTGGGCCTGGCGATCAACCGGCTCGCGGTGAAGACGATCGACGCCAAGCCGGAGGCGTGCAAGACGCTGTTCCGGGCGAGCGACGACTTCGTGGTGGGGGAGGCCGAGGAGCCCGCCGCGCAGGTGTACGTCGAGTTCCAGATCTTCCCGGGCCGCACGCCGGAGGCGAAGGCGGCGCTCAGCGAGGGCGTACTGGCGCTGCTGGCCGAGCACGTCGCGCCGGCGGCCGGCACCCGGCTGTACACCGCGGTGAACATCTCGGACATCGATCGGGAGAGCTACCGCAGCACGACCGCCGCAGGCTGAGCCGGTGACACCCGGTAGCGTTGCGCCCCGTGACTACCTGGATCTGGGCCGGCGTGGCCGTGGTGCTCTTCGGCATGTACCTGAGTTGGACGGCCGGCCGCTTGGACCGGCTGCACGCCCGGATCGACGCCGCGCGGGCGGCGCTGGACGCGCAGCTGGTGCGTCGGGCCTCGGTGGCGATGGAGCTGGCGACGTCCTCGCTGCTGGACCCGGCGGCCTCGCTGCTGCTGCTGGACGCGGCGCACGCGGCCCGGCAGGCCGACGACGAGCAGCGCGAGGTGGCGGAGAGCCAGTTGAGCCTGGCGCTGCGGGCGGTGCTGGAGGAGCCGGAGCAGGTGGCGGCGCTGGTGGCGGAGCCGGGTGGCGAGGACGCGGTTCGTGATCTGACGGCCGCGGTGCGCCGGGTGCCGATGGCCCGGCGGTTCCACAACGACGCGGTGCGGGCGGCGCGGGCGGTGCGCGAGCACCGGTTGGTGCGGTATTTCCGGTTGGCCGGGAAGGCCCCGTTCCCGATGGCCTTCGAGATGGACGACGCCCCGCCGCCCGCCCTCACGCCCGAGGGGGCGCCTGCTTAGGGTGTTCCACGGATACGGCCCGTTTGTCGTGTCCCGTCGTTCGGGCTGGACTGGGTGGCACATGGAGGTGCCACTCCGTCCGCCTACCATAGGGCGATAGCACTGGTTCATCTTCGAGTGAGGTCTCACGTGTCCACCACCCCCACCACCGCAGACCAGCCGCAGATCGGCACCGCCCGGGTCAAGCGCGGCATGGCCGAGCAGCTCAAGGGCGGTGTGATCATGGACGTGGTCAACGCCGAGCAGGCCAAGATCGCCGAGGACGCCGGCGCGGTGGCCGTCATGGCGCTTGAGCGGGTTCCGGCCGACATCCGCAAGGATGGCGGCGTGGCCCGCATGTCCGACCCGAACATGATCGAGGAGATCATCGAGGCGGTCTCCATCCCGGTGATGGCCAAGTCCCGCATCGGTCACTTCGTCGAGGCCCAGGTCCTGCAGTCGCTGGGTGTCGACTACATCGACGAGTCCGAGGTGCTGACCCCGGCCGACGAGGTCAACCACTCGGACAAGTGGGCCTTCACCACTCCCTTCGTCTGCGGCGCCACCAACCTGGGCGAGGCCCTGCGCCGCATCGCCGAGGGTGCGGCCATGATCCGTTCGAAGGGTGAGGCCGGCACCGGCAACGTGGTCGAGGCCGTCCGCCACCTGCGCCAGATCAAGAACGAGATCGCCAAGCTGCGCGGCTTCGACAACAACGAGCTGTACGCCGCCGCCAAGGAGCTGCGCGCCCCGTACGAGCTGGTCAAGGAGGTCGCCGAGCTCGGCAAGCTGCCGGTCGTGCTGTTCTCCGCCGGTGGCGTGGCCACCCCGGCCGACGCCGCGCTGATGCGCCAGCTGGGCGCCGAGGGCGTCTTCGTCGGCTCCGGCATCTTCAAGTCGGGCGACCCGGCCAAGCGCGCCGCCGCCATCGTGAAGGCCACCACCTTCTTCGACGACCCGAAGATCATCGCGGACGCCTCCCGCAACCTCGGCGAGGCCATGGTCGGCATCAACTGCGACACCCTGCCGGAGACCGAGCGCTACGCCAACCGCGGCTGGTAATCCCGCAGCTTCCGAGTCGGCCCGCCGCAGCGCCTCGGCGCCTGCGGCGGGCCGCGCCACGTACTCCCGTAGTAACGATCGATTGAGGTTGAAGACCGTGAGCACTCCAGTCATCGGCGTCCTCGCCCTGCAGGGCGACGTCCGCGAGCACCTCGTGGCGCTGGCCGAGGCCGACGCGCTCGCCCGCCCGGTGCGCCGTGCCGAGGAACTGGCCGAGGTCGACGCGCTGGTGATCCCCGGCGGGGAGTCGACCACCATGTCCAAGCTGGCGCTGCTGTTCGGCGTGATGGGCCCGCTGCGCGAGCGCGTCGCCGCCGGGATGCCGGTGTACGGCACCTGCGCGGGCATGATCATGCTGGCGGACAAGATCCTCGACGGCCGCGAGGACCAGGAGACCGTCGGCGGCATCGACATGACGGTGCGCCGCAACGCCTTCGGCCGGCAGAACGAGTCCTTCGAGTCCGGGATCGCCTTCAAGGGCATGGACGACGCGCCGGTGCACGGCGTCTTCATCCGCGCCCCCTGGGTCGAGGCGGTCGGCGCGGGCGTCGAGGTCCTGGCCGAGCTGCCCGCCGCGGACGGCCCGGAGAGCCGGATCGTCGCCGTGCGCCAGGGCAACCTGCTGGCCACCTCCTTCCACCCGGAGCTGACCGGCGACCACCGGGTGCACGGGTACTTCGTGCGGATGGTCGAGGAGCACCTCAGCGCCGCGAAGTGACGGCGGTCCTACCACCGGTGGCGACACCGGTAAGATCTCTTCTGTTCATTTCCCTTTGGCGACGTAAAGGAGCTGGCGATGTCCGGCCACTCTAAGTGGGCTACCACCAAGCACAAGAAGGCCGTGATCGACGCCAAGCGCGGCAAGCTCTTCGCCAAGATGATCAAGAACATCGAGGTGGCGGCGCGCACCGGCGGTCCCGACCCGGCGGGCAACCCGACCCTCTACGACGCCATCCAGAAGGCGAAGAAGAGCTCGGTCCCGATCGACAACATCAACCGCGCCGTCAAGCGCGGTGGCGGTCTGGAGGCCGGCGGCGCCGACTACCAGACCATCATGTACGAGGGCTACGGCCCGAACGGCGTCGCGGTCCTGATCGAGTGCCTCACCGACAACCGCAACCGCGCCGCCTCCGACGTGCGCGTCGCGATGACCCGCAACGGCGGCTCGATGGCCGACCCGGGCTCGGTGTCGTACCTGTTCACCCGCAAGGGTGTCGTCATCGTCCCCAAGGCCGACGGCGTGGACGAGGACAAGCTCTTCGAGGTCGTCCTCGACCAGGAGCCCGAGGAGATCAACGACCTCGGCGACTCGTTCGAGATCGTCTCCGAGGCCTCCAAGATGGTCGCCGTGCGCACCGCGCTGGTGGACGCCGGCGTCGACTACGACTCGGCCGAGGCCAACTTCCTCCCGAGCATGCAGGTCGAGCTGGACGTCGACGGCGCCCGCAAGATCCTCAAGCTGATCGACGCCCTGGAGGACAGCGACGACGTGCAGAACGTCTTCGCCAACTTCGACATCTCCGACGAGGTCGGTGCGCAGCTCGACGCCGAGTGACACGGCATCGATCGATCGACGGTGAGTGATCGTTCTCACTGCCCGGCCCGGTGGTCCCAGGACCGCCGGGCCGGTGTCGTCGGTCGCGTTGTCGGACCCGAACGATAGCCTGCGCAGGTCACTCCGGTGAGTGGCGAGTCGACGGGAGGCAGAGCTGTGGTGCGGGTACTGGGCGTGGACCCGGGGCTGACCAGGTGCGGGGTCGGCGTGGTCGAGGGCGCGCCGGGCCGGCCGTTGCGGATGGCCGGGGTCGGCGTGGTGCGCACGCCCGCCGAGGCCGAGATCGGGCAGCGGCTGCTCCTGGTCGAGCAGGGGATCGAGGCCTGGCTGGACGAGCACCAGCCCGACCTGGTCGCCGTCGAGCGGGTCTTCGCCCAGCACAACGTGCGCACCGTGATGGGCACCGCGCAGGCCAGCGCGGTCGCGATGCTCTGCGCGACGCGCCGCGGCATCCCCGTCACCCTGCACACCCCGAGCGAGGTCAAGGCAGCCGTCACCGGCTCCGGCCGGGCCGACAAGGCCCAGGTCACGGCCATGGTGCAGCGCCTGCTGCGGCTGGACGCCCCGCCCAAGCCCGCGGACGCCGCCGACGCCCTGGCGCTGGCGATCTGCCACATCTGGCGCGGCGGGGCGACCAACCGGCTTGAGGCTGCCGTCCTGGCCGCCCGCGCCACGCCCCGCTCCACCCCGCGCTCCACGCCCCTGAGAGGAACAATCCGGTGATCGCCTTCGTGCAAGGGCCCGTGGCGGCCATCTCCGCCGGGACGGCGGTGGTCGAGGTCGGCGGGGTGGGCATGGCGGTGCAGTGCACTCCGAACACCCTGGCCGGCCTGCGGCTGGGCGAGCCGGCCCGGCTGGCGACCTCGCTGGTGGTCCGGGAGGACTCGCTGACCCTCTTCGGGTTCGCGGACGACGACGAGCGCGCCGTCTTCGAGATCCTGCAGGCCGCGCCGGGTGTCGGCCCCAAGCTGGCGCAGGCGATCCTCGGGGTGCACAGCCCCGACGCGCTGCGGGCCGCGGTCGCCGGCGGGGACGAGAAGGCGCTGGTCGCCGTGCCCGGCATCGGCAAGGCCAAGGCGGCCAAGCTGTTGCTGGAATACAAGGACAAGCTCGGCGCCCCGCACGGCGCGGTGCCCGCGCAGAAGCCGCTCGCGGCCGGCCCGGCGCCGTGGAGCGAGCAGCTGCACTCCGCGCTGACCGGTCTCGGCTACGCCCCGCGCGAGGCGGACGAGGCGGTCGCGGCCGTCACCCCGGAGGCGGAGGCGCAGCAGACGCCGGACGTCGGGGCGCTGCTGCGGCTCGCGCTGCGCGGCCTCAACCGGGCCCGCTGAGGCCAACTGACGATCTGTCCATTTGTCGACCGTATCGACGGTATCGACCGTGTCGACCACGTCGACCACGGAGACTTGGGAGCCCGCGACGATGTACGACTCGGAACCCGCCGACCGGCTGGTCACGGCGGCCGCCGATGGTGAGGACCAGGCGGTGGAGGCGGCGCTGCGCCCCAAGCTGCTGGACGAGTTCATCGGCCAGGAGCGGGTGCGCGAGCAGCTGTCCCTGGTGCTCCAGGCCGCCCGCAAGCGCGGCAGCGCACCCGACCACGTGCTGCTGAGCGGGCCGCCCGGGCTGGGCAAGACCACCCTGTCCATGATCATCGCCGCCGAGCTGGGCGCCCCGATCCGGATCACCTCCGGCCCGGCCATCCAGCACGCGGGGGACCTCGCGGCGATCCTCTCCTCGCTCACCGAGGGCGAGGTGCTCTTCCTCGACGAGATCCACCGGATGTCCCGGCCGGCCGAGGAGATGCTCTACATGGCGATGGAGGACTTCCGGGTCGACGTGATCGTCGGCAAGGGCCCGGGCGCGACCGCCATCCCGCTGGAGCTGCCGCCCTTCACCCTGGTCGGCGCCACCACCCGGGCCGGCCTGCTGCCGCCCCCGCTGCGGGACCGCTTCGGCTTCACCGGGCACATGGAGTTCTACGCCCCGAGCGAGCTGCAGCGGGTGGTGCACCGCTCGGCGGCCCTGCTGGACGTCGAGATAGACCCGGCCGGCGCCGCCGAGATCGCCGGGCGCTCGCGTGGCACCCCGCGCATCGCCAACCGGCTGCTGCGCCGGGTCCGCGACTACGCGCAGGTGCGGCACGACGGCGTGGTCACTCCCGAGATCGCCGCCCAGGCGCTGGACGTCTACGAGGTGGACGCCCGTGGTCTGGACCGGCTGGACCGTGCGGTGCTGGACGCGCTGCTGCGGCTGTTCGGCGGCGGCCCGGTCGGTTTGTCGACACTCGCGGTCGCCGTGGGGGAGGAGTCCGAGACGGTCGAGGAGGTGGCGGAGCCCTTCCTGGTGCGCGAGGGCCTGCTCGCCCGGACCCCGCGCGGGCGGATCGCCACCGCCGCCGCCTGGCAGCACCTGGGCCTGACCCCGCCGGCCCAGGCAGGGTCGGCCCAGACCTCGCGCGGCAGCGTGCCGGCCCAGTCGGAGCTGTTCCCCGCCGACGAAAGTTGACCGCCGTCGGCTGAACGGGTGAGTCGGACCCGGAGGTTCCCGCCCGGCGGCGGCGCCGCGCCGCATGGAGGAGCCGGGATCGAAGCCCGGGGAAACAGTGCAGGCGGAGGCTCGCCACTTTCGGCGGCAGGATGCGATGCTTGGCGTTGTCCGATCGAATCGGGGTCGCCTAGACTCCGCCGGACCGCCCCTCTCACCTGACGGGCCGACCAATACCACACAGGCCGCCGGCCGGCGGCCCGTAAAGGACCCTGGCTGCAGTGAACCTCATCATCCTTCTCCTCCCGATCATCGCGATCGTGCTCATGTTCCGGTCGCAGAAGAAGCGCCAGTCGCAGATGCAGCAGATGCAGACGGCGCTGGAGCCGGGGGCCGGAGTGCGCACCATCGGCGGTCTGTACGCCCAGGTGAAGGCGGTCAACGACGAGACCGTCGAGCTGGAGATCGCGCCCGGCGTGGTCACCCACTTCACCAAGAGCGCGATCGCGGCCGTCCTGGACCCCCAGGAGTACGACGCGATCATCAACGGCCGCCCCGCCGACGACGAGCTCCCCGAGCCGGAGGCCGAGGACGCCGACGCCGCGCCGGTCGAGGACAAGCCGCTGACGCTGACCAAGGACAGCGCCGCGAAGGGCGATGCCGAGGGCGGGGCTCCCGCGAGCAAGTAGTACGGACGGGCAACCCGCCCGGCCGCGCGGCGCAGTGCCGCGAGCCCACAGGACCTCAGGGCCGCAGAACCGCCGGACCCCCGTTCCGCCACGAGCCGGACGGGGGTCCGGTCGGGGAAGTGGCATGGACAGGGAGAAACGAGCAAGGTGGCAACACCCAAGTCGCGCCCGCGCGACGGCTACCCAGGACGGGCGCTGGCCCTCATCCTGGTCGTCACCGTCGGACTGGTCGCCCTCATGTTCGGGACGGGCAACACCAAGCCCCGGCTCGGGATCGACCTCGCCGGCGGCACCAGCATCACGCTGACCGCGAAGTCGACCGACCCCAAGGCGATCAACAAGTCCAACATGGACATCGCCACCGGGATCATCGAGCGCCGTGTCAACGGGATGGGTGTCTCCGAGGCGGAGGTCCAGACCCAGGGCGAGAACACGATCATCGTGAACATCCCCAAGGGTGGCGACCGGCAGAACGCGGCGGACCAGGTCGGTACCACCGCCAAGCTGTTCTTCCGTCCGGTCCTGGCCGTGGCGCCCAGCGGCGTCACCGTCCCGGCGCCCACCGGCACCCCGTCCGCCGGTGCCTCCGGCACCCCGGCCGCGACCCCGTCGGCCGCCGCCGGCGCCGCGACCGGCACGCCGTCCGCGACCGCGAGCGCCACCAAGCAGGGCCGCACCGTCGGCGAGGCACTGGCCGCCGAGGGCGCCAGCCCGTCGGCCGCCGCCACCGGCGCGAGCACGGCCCCGTCCGCCCCCGCGGCCGGCGCGCCGTCGGCCGCCGCCACCGGCGCCCCGAGCGCCGCGGCCACCCCGCCGAGCGCCGCCGACCTCAGCGCCGCGATGACCCAGGGCACCGTGCCGCCGGAGCTGTCCGCCGCCTTCGCCGCCCTCGACTGCTCCAAGCCCGAGGTCCGCGCCGCGCAGACCGGCCCCGAGGACAAGGCCGTCGTCGCCTGCTCCCAGAAGGCGGGCAAGAACGGCTACTACGAGAAGCTGGCGCTCGGCCCGGCGGCCGTGAAGGGCGCGGACGTCTCCAAGGCCCAGGCCACCTTCGACACCCAGACCGCTCAGGGCTGGCAGGTCCAGCTGCAGTTCAACGGCACCGGCACCGACGCCTTCGCCAAGGTCACCGGCCAGCTGGCCAGCCAGACCCCGCCGACCAACCAGTTCGCCATCGTGCTGGACAACCAGGTCGTCTCGCACCCGCAGGTCAACGGCCCGATCCCGGGCGGCACCGCGGTCATCACCGGCGGCTTCACCCAGGCCGAGGCGCAGGACCTGTCCAACGTGCTGAGCTACGGCGCCCTGCCGCTGGAGTTCGTCAAGAGCGACATCACCACCGTCTCCCCGGCGCTCGGCAGCGACCAGCTCAAGGCCGGCCTGGTGGCCGGCGCGATCGGCATGCTGCTGGTGGTCGCCTACTCGCTGGTCTACTACCGCGGCCTCGGCCTGGTCTCGATCGCCGGTCTGGTCGTCTCGGCGATCCTGACCTACTCGATCATGAGCCTGCTCGGCGGCGGGATCGGCTTCGCGCTGAACCTGCCCGCGGTCTGCGGTGCGATCGTCGCGATCGGCATCACCGCCGACTCCTTCATCGTGTACTTCGAGCGCATCCGCGACGAGGTCCGCGAGGGCGCCCCGCTGCGCCCGGCGGTCCAGCGGGCCTGGCCGCGCGCCCGGCGCACCATCCTGGTCTCGGACTTCGTCTCCTTCCTCTGTGCCGCCGTGCTCTACGTGGTCTCGGTCGGCAAGGTCCAGGGCTTCGCGTTCACGCTGGGCCTGACCACCGCGCTCGACGTGGTGGTGATCTTCCTCTTCACCAAGCCGCTGATCACGCTGCTGGCCCGTCGCAAGTTCTTCCTGGACGGCCACCCGTGGTCCGGCCTGGACCCGAAGCGGCTGGGCGCCCGCCCGCCGCTGCGCAGCAGCCGTCGCCGTAGCTCCTCCTCTGCCGCCGTGAAGGAGGCCTGACACCGTGTCGCGCTTCTCCAATCTGGGCCACCGGCTCTACCAGGGCGAGGTCAGTTTCGACTTCGTCGGGCGCCGCAAGCTCTGGTACTCCATCTCCGGCGTGATCGTGCTGGTCGCGGCGATCGGCCTGGCCATGGGCCTGCACCTGGGCATCGAGTTCAAGGGCGGCTCGGTCTACACCGTGGCCAAGCCCGGTCTGACCGTCTCGCAGGCGCAGGAGAAGGCCGACCAGGTCGTCTCCTCGCACCCGCTGGTGCAGTCGACGGACAACGGCAAGATCCGGATCCAGGTCAGCACCGAGGAGCCGAAGAGCTCCGACGAGGTGCGTTCGCAGCTCGCCGAGAAGATCGGCGTTCCGCTGGACACCGTCGAGGCCCAGGTGATCGGCCCGAGCTGGGGCAAGCAGATCTCCAACAAGGCGCTCACCGGCCTGATCATCTTCATGATCCTGGTGACGGCCTACCTGGCGATCGCCTTCGAGTGGCGGATGGCGGTGGCCGCCCTGGTCGCCCTCATCCACGACCTCCTGATCACCATCGGCGTCTACGCCCTGGTCGGCTTCGAGGTCACCCCGGGTACGGTGATCGGCTTCCTGACGATCCTCGGTTACTCCCTCTACGACACGGTCGTCGTCTTCGACACCGTGAAGGAGAACACCAAGGGGCTCACCAAGCAGAACAAGCTCACCTACAGCGAGGCCGCCAACGCGGGCCTCAACCAGACCCTGGTGCGTTCGCTCAACACCACCGTGGTCGCGCTGCTGCCGGTCGCCGCACTGCTGTTCATCGGCGGTGGCCTCCTGGGCGCCGGCACGCTGAACGACATCTCGCTGGCGCTGTTCATCGGCCTCGCGGCCGGTGCCTACTCCTCGATCTGCGTCGCCACCCCGCTGCTGGCGCAGCTCAAGGAGGAGCAGCCGGAGCTGAAGGCGCTGCGCAAGCGCGTCCTGCAGCACCGGGCCGCCGCGGCCGCCAAGGGCGAGGTCGCGGACGCGGTGTCCGAGGGCGAGCTCGCGGAGGACGGCCAGCCTGCGGGTATGGTCGGTCAGCGCGGCCGGGCGGCCGGCACCTCGCGTGCCAAGGGCCGTCCGTCCACCAAGCGCTGATCCGCACCACGAACCCCGAGGACACACCGTGACCACCGCCGACATCGCACTGGCCGAGCTGCTGAACAGCCGCATCCGGGACGTCCCGGACTACCCGAAGCCGGGTGTGCTGTTCAAGGACATCGCGCCGCTGCTCGCCGACGCCGAGGCCTTCGGCGCCCTCACCCGGGCGCTGGCGGACCGGGCCAAGGAGCTCGGAGCGACCAAGGTGGTGGGCCTGGAGGCCCGCGGCTTCGTGCTGGCGGCCCCGGCGGCCTTCGCGGCCGGGCTCGGCTTCGTGCCGATCCGCAAGCAGGGCAAGCTGCCCGGCGAGGTGTTCCGGCGCTCGTACGAGCTGGAGTACGGCTCGGCGACGCTGGAGGTGCAGTGCGACGCCTTCGCACCCGGTGAGCGGGTGCTGGTGGTGGACGACGTGCTGGCCACCGGCGGGACCATCGGCGCCTCGCTGGACCTGGTCAAGGAGGCCGGGGCCGAGCTGGCGGGCGTCGTGGTGCTGATGGAGCTGGGCTTCCTGGACGGCCGCGAGCGGCTGGCCGGGCACCTGGCGGGCGCTCCGCTGGAGACGCTGGTCACGGTCTGAGGTACGTGTGCGAAGGGGCGGCGGTCGGGACACCCGGCCGCCGCCCCTTCCGTTTCCGGGCCCGGCCGGATGAACACCGGGCCGCCCGGCTCGGTACCATGAAGATTCATCCCCTCCCGGTTGTCCCCGTCCGTTCGGGCCCCGGCAGGGGCCGGCCCGGTGCCCCGAGGAGTTGTCCTTGCCCGACGAGGTTGTGCCCACGGCCGCAGCGGCCGCCCCCGAAAACCGTCCCACGCCCTCGGGGGCCACCCCGGCACGCCCGGCGCCGACCTCCTCGCGTTCGCTCGCCCCGTCCGGCCGCGGCTCCACCGGCGGCATGCGGGCCCGGCTGGCCCGCCTCGGCGGCCAGCGCTCCAGCGTGCTCAACCCCGTCCTGGAGCCGCTGTTCCGCTCGATCCGGGCCAACGATCCCAAGGCCGACCCGGCGCTGCTGCGTGACATCGAGAAGGCGTACGCGGTGGCCGAGAAGTGGCACCGCGGGCAGAAGCGCAAGAGCGGCGACCCGTACATCACGCATCCGCTCGCCGTCGCGACGATCCTCGCCGAGCTCGGCATGGACGCCCCGACGCTGATGGCCGGGCTGCTGCACGACACCGTCGAGGACACCGACTACGGCCTGGAGACCCTGCGCAAGGACTTCGGCGACTCGGTGGCCCTGCTGGTGGACGGCGTCACCAAGCTGGACCGGGTCAAGTTCGGCGAGGCGGCCCAGGCCGAGACCGTCCGCAAGATGGTCGTGGCGATGGCCAAGGACCCGCGGGTCCTGGTGATCAAGCTGGCCGACCGCCTGCACAACATGCGCACGATGCGCTACCTCAAGCGGGAGAAGCAGGAGAAGAAGGCCCGCGAGACGCTGGAGATCTACGCCCCGCTGGCGCACCGGCTGGGCATGAACACCATCAAGTGGGAGCTGGAGGACCTCGCCTTCGCGATCCTCTACCCCAAGATGTACGACGAGATCGTCCGGCTGGTCGCCGAGCGGGCCCCCAAGCGGGACGAGTACCTGGCGACCGTCATCGACCAGGTCCAGGCGGACCTGCGCGGCGCCCGGATCACCGCCTCCGTCACCGGCCGGCCGAAGCACTACTACTCGGTCTACCAGAAGATGATCGTCCGGGGCCGGGACTTCGCGGAGATCTACGACCTGGTGGGCATCCGGGTCCTGGTCGACACCGTCCGCGACTGCTACGCGGCGCTGGGCACCATCCACGCGCGGTGGAACCCGGTGCCGGGGCGGTTCAAGGACTACATCGCGATGCCCAAGTTCAACATGTACCAGTCGCTGCACACGACGGTGATCGGCCCCGGCGGCAAGCCCGTCGAACTCCAGATCCGCACCTTCGACATGCACCGGCGGGCCGAGTACGGCATCGCCGCGCACTGGAAGTACAAGCAGCGCGCGGTCGCCGGGGCGTCCAAGGTCCGCACCGACACCCCGACCCAGGTCCGCAAGGACGACAAGGCCGGCGCCGTCAACGAGATGGCCTGGCTGCGGCAGCTGCTGGACTGGCAGAAGGAGACCGCCGACCCGGGTGAGTTCCTGGAGTCGCTGCGCTTCGACCTGGCCAGCAACGAGGTCTTCGTCTTCACCCCCAAGGGCGACGTGATAGCCCTGCCGGCCGGCGCCACCCCCGTGGACTTCGCCTTCGCGGTGCACACCGAGGTCGGCTACCGGACGATAGGCGCCCGGGTGAACGGGCGGCTGGTGCCGCTGGAGTCGACGCTGGAGAACGGCGACACCGTCGAGGTGTTCACCTCCAAGGCGGAGAACGCCGGGCCGTCCCGGGACTGGCTGGGCTTCGTCAAGTCGCCGCGCGCCCGCAACAAGATCCGCGCCTGGTTCTCCAAGGAGCGCCGCGAGGAGGCGATCGAGCACGGCAAGGAGGCGATCGTCCGGGCGATGCGCAAGCAGGGCCTGCCGATCCAGCGGATCCTCACCGGCGACTCGCTGGTCACCCTGGCCCACGAGATGCGCTACCCCGACATCTCCTCGCTCTACGCCGCGATCGGCGAGGGCCACGTCGCCGCGCAGAACATCGTGCAGAAGCTGGTCCAGGCGCTCGGCGGCGAGGAGGGCGCGACGGAGGACCTGGCGGAGACCGCCACCCCGACGCACGACAACCGCCGTGCGGTGCGCCGCCGGGCCAAGGGCGACCCGGGCGTGATCGTCAAGGGCGTCGAGGACGTCTGGGTCAAGCTGTCCCGCTGCTGCACCCCGGTGCCGGGCGACCCGATCGTCGGCTTCGTCACCCGCGGCAACGGCGTCTCGGTGCATCGCGCCGACTGCGTCAACGTGGAGGCGCTCAGCCAGCAGCCGGAACGCATGATCGACGTCGAGTGGGCGGCCACCCAGTCCTCGGTGTTCCTGGTGGCCATCCAGGTCGAGGCGCTGGACCGCTCCCGGCTGCTCTCGGACGTCACCCGGGTCCTCTCCGACCAGCACGTCAACATCCTGTCGGCGGCGGTCCAGACCTCCCGCGACCGGGTGGCGATGAGCCGCTTCACCTTCGAGATGGGCGACCCGAAGCACCTCGGCCACGTGCTCAAGGCGGTGCGCGGCGTCGAGGGCGTGTACGACGTCTACCGCGTCACCTCCGCCCGCAAGTGACGACGGCATGAGGAAGGCCCCCGGGGAGGTTTCCCCGGGGGCCTTCGTCGTCCATGCGGGATCAGCCGCTGAACTCCTCCTGGCTCTTGTGCGCCTGCTCCAGCAGGGTCTGCACGCCGGCCAGCTCGGACTCCAGCTTGGCGGTCCGGCCGGCGTTGCCGGCCGCGCGGGCCTTGGCCAGGTCGGCCTGGAGCTTGTCGGCCTTGGCCTGGAAGAGGCCGACCATGCCGGCCGCGCGGGCCTTGGCCTCCGGGTTGGAGCGCTTCCACTCGGCGTCCTCGGCCTCGCGGATGGCCCGCTCGACCGCGTTCAGCCGGCCGTCCAGCTTCGGGCGGACCTCGCGCGGCACGTGCCCGATCGCCTCCCAGCGCTCGTTGACCTCGCGCAGCGCGGCCTTGGCGGCCTTCAGGTCGGTGATCGGCAGGATCGCCTCGGCCTCGGCGGCCAGCGCCTCCTTGAGCTTCTGGTTCTCCACCTGCTCGGCGTCCCGCTCGCTGAACACCGCGGAACGGGCCTGGAAGAAGACGTCCTGCGCGCCGCGGAACCGCGCCCACAGCTCGTCCTCGATGTCGCGCTGGGCCCGGCCGGCGGCCTTCCAGCGCGCCATCAGGTCGCGGTAGGCGGCCGCGGTGCTGCCCCAGTCCGTGGACGAGGACAGCGCCTCGGCCTCGGCGACCAGCGCCTCCTTGGTCTGCCGCGCCCGGTCGCGCTCGGCGTCCAGGGTGGCGAAGTGGGCCTTGCGGTGCTTGGAGAAGACCGAGCGGGCGTGCGAGAAGCGGTGCCACAGCTCGTCGTCGCTCTTGCGGTCCAGCCGCGGCAGGCCCTTCCAGGTGTCCACCAGCGCACGCAGCCGGTCCCCGGCCTCCCGCCACTGGGTGGACTCGGCGAGCTGCTCGGCCTCGGAGACCAGCGCCTCCTTGGCCGCGCGGGCCTCGTCCTGGGCCTTGGCGCGAGCGGCCTTGCGCTCCTCGCGCCGGCTCTCGATCTCGCCTGCGAGCGTGTCCAGCCGCTTGGCCAGGGCCTCCAGGTCACCGACCGCGTGCCCCTCGACCACCTGGGCGCGCAGGTGCTCCAGCGCGGTCAGGGCGTCCTTGGCGGCCAGGTCGGTGGTGCGCACCCGCTTCTCCAGCAGGCCGATCTCCACCTCGATGCCCTGGTACTTGCGCTCGAAGTAGGCGAGGGCCTCCTCGGGCGAGCCGGCCTGCCAGGAACCCACGACGCGTTCGCCGTCGGCCGTCCTGACGTAGACCGTGCCCTGCTCGTCCACACGGCCCCACGGGTCGCTGCTCATAGCGCGTCCTCCACATGACGTCGCGCCCGCGCCGGGGCGGCGCGCGTCCGTCGTCCACAGTTGATGTGCGGCGGACCGATGAGTCCGCCGTCCCCGTCCGCCGTGCCTTTCTGCCGAGGGTGACGGCCAGGCGGGTCCGGGCACCCTATACAACGCCAACATAGGCGACCAGGCCCGGTGCTGTCCGCATCCGGGCCGGGCGATTTCGGGCCGGGGCCGGGCGGGGATGTCGCGGACATCGCTCGCCGGCGGCCCCGGGGCTGGTCAACCCTTCGACACCGTAGCCGAGTTGAAGGTGACGTCGGCCATCGGGTGGCCGTCCGGGGAACCTTCCAGGGTGCCGGCGGCGGCGATCTTCTGCACCACGTCCAGGCCGCCGGTGATCTTGCCGAAGGGGGTGTACTTCGGCGGCAGCTGGGTGTCCTTGTAGACCAGGAAGAACTGGCTGCCGTTGGTGCCCGGACCGGAGTTGGCCATTGCCACGGTGCCCGCCGGGTAGGTCGCGCCGGTCAGGTTCTCGTCCGCGAACTTGTAGCCGGGGCCGCCGGTGCCGCCGGGGACGGTCGCGCTGGCGGTCGGGTCGCCGCACTGCAGCACGAAGATGCCGTCGGTGGTGAGGCGGTGGCACTTGGTGTGGTCGAGGTACTTCTCGCCGGCCAGGAAGGCGAAGGAGTTGACCGTGTGCGGGGCCTTGGCCGCGTCCAGCGCGATCGTCACCTTGCCGCAGTTGGTGTCCAGCGCCATGGTGTACGAGCCGCTGGGGTCGATCGACATGGCCGGTTCGGCCTGCCACTGCTTGCCGTTGGGCGCACCCGGCGCCGGGTCGGTGCAGCCCTCGACCGGCTTGCGGGTGGGCGTCGTCGGCTCGGTGGCCTTGGTCGGCGCCGCCTGCGCGGAGTCGGCCGCCGAGGCCGACTTGCCCTTGTCGTCCGAGCTGAACGCGCCGGTGGCGAACAGCGTTCCGCCGCCGGCCAGGACCACGACGGCGAGCGAGGCGCCCAGGATCGTGTTGCGGCGCTTGCGCGCGGCCGCCGCCTCGGCGCGGCGCTGCATCTGGCGCTCGTACTTGTCGCGGGCGAGCTGCCGCCGCCGCTGTTCGCTGCTGACCACCGGCCGTGTCTCCTACGGATGTGCGGGAAAAGTGGATGGATTCCGGAGCGGATCATCGCATCCATCGGCGGCCAAGTGTAGGGACCGGGGCCGTAAGAACACGGTGAACCCGGTGGTGAACCCGTCGGACGGCCGCGCCAGGCCCGCTATCTGGTTCGCTACCGGGACCGGACCGCCGGTAGGCTGCCCCTGGACAACTGATTCGCAGCATCACTCCTGGTGGTCCTCGCCGACCGACCGCCGCACACCCGAAGGACGCGCGTGTTCATCGCCGGATTCCCCGCTGGAGCCTGGGGCACCAACTGCTACCTGGTCGCTCCGGCGGCGGGCGAGGAGTGCGTCATCGTCGACCCCGGGCACCAAGCGGCGCGCGGCGTCGAGGAGATGGTCCGCGAGCACCGGCTGAAGCCCGTCGCCGTGCTGCTCACGCACGGGCACATCGACCACGTGGCCTCGGTGGTCCCGGTCTGCGGCGCCCGCGGCGTCCCGGCCTGGATCCACCCCGAGGACCGGTACATGATGTCCGACCCGGAGAAGGCGCTCGGCCGCTCCCTGGGCACCCAGCTGATGGGCGAGCTCACCGTCGGCGAACCCGACGACGTGCGCGAACTCACCGACGGCAGCGTGCTGGAGCTGGCCGGCCTGCAGCTCACCGTGGACCACGCCCCGGGCCATACCAAGGGGTCGGTGACCTTCCGGACGCCCGGTGCCGAGGACCTCCCCCCGGTGCTGTTCTCGGGCGACCTGCTGTTCGCCGGCTCCATCGGGCGTACCGACCTCCCGGGCGGGGACAGCGAGGCGATCATGACGTCGCTGGCCCGGGTGTGCCTGCCCCTCGACGACACCACCGTGGTCCTCTCCGGCCATGGCGGACAGACCACCATCGGCCGTGAGCGCGCCACCAACCCCTACCTCCGACAGGCAGCGGGGGCGGTCGGCGCCCCGGCTTTCCCGCGACGAGGAATGTGACGGATAGAGAAGTTGAGCACCTTCACCGCCCCCAAGGGCACCTACGACCTGCTGCCCCCCAGCTCCGCGACCTTCCTGGCGATCCGCGAGCGCATCGCCGCGCCCGCCCGGCGGGCCGGTTACGGCTACGTCGAGACCCCGGTCTTCGAGGACGTGAAGCTGTTCTCCCGCGGCGTCGGCGAGTCCACCGACATCGTCAGCAAGGAGATGTACACCCTCACCACCAAGGGCGGCGACGAGCTCGCGCTGCGCCCGGAGGGCACCGCCTCGGTCCTGCGCGCCGCGCTCCAGGCCAACCTGCACAAGCAGGGCAACCTGCCGGTCAAGCTCTGGTACTCCGGCTCGTACTACCGCTACGAGCGCGCCCAGAAGGGCCGCTACCGCCAGTTCTCCCAGGTCGGCGCGGAGGCGATCGGCGCCGAGGACCCGGCGCTGGACGCCGAGCTGATCATCCTGGCCGACGACGCCTTCCGCTCGCTGGGCCTGAGCAACTACTCGCTGCTGCTCAACAGCCTCGGCGACAAGCAGTGCCGCCCGGTCTACCGCGCCGCGCTGATCGAGTTCCTCTCCGGCCTGGACCTGGACGAGGACACCCGCCGCCGCGCCGAGATCAACCCGCTGCGCGTGCTGGACGACAAGCGCGAGTCGGTGCAGGCCCAGCTCACCGACGCCCCGATGCTGCGCGACTTCCTCTGCGAGGAGTGCAAGGCCTACGACGAGAAGGTCCGCGAGCTGCTCACCGCGGCCGGCGTGGCCTTCGTCGACGACCCGAAGCTGGTCCGCGGCCTGGACTACTACACCCGCACCACCTTCGAGTTCGTGCACAACGGCCTCGGCGCGCAGTCCGCGATCGGCGGCGGCGGCCGCTACGACGGCCTGTCCGAGATGATCGGCGGCCCGGCGCTGCCGTCCGTCGGCTGGGCCCTCGGAGTGGACCGCACCTACCTCGCCCTGGAGGCCGAGGGCGTCACCCTCGACCTGCCGCCGGCCACCGCCGTGTACGCGGTCGCGCTGGGCGAGGAGGCCAAGAACGTCCTGTTCGCCAAGGTGATCGAGCTGCGCCGGGCCGGCGTGGCCACCGACCTCGCCTTCGGCGTCAAGAGCATCAAGAACGCCATGAAGTCCGCCGACCGGTCCGGCGCCCGCTTCGCCCTGATCGCCGGGGACCGGGACCTCGCCGAGGGCGTCGTCCAGCTCAAGGACATGAGCACCGGCGAGCAGACCCCCGTCGCCCTCGACGCACTCGTCACCACCCTGAAGGAGAAGCAGCTGTGATCCGCACGCACGACGCGGGCACGCTCCGCCCGGAGCACGCAGGCACCACCGTCACCCTGGCCGGCTGGGTCGCCCGCCGCCGCGACCACGGCGGCGTGGCCTTCATCGACCTGCGCGACGCCTCCGGCACCGTGCAGATCGTGGTCCGCGACCTGGACTCCGTCCACGGCCTGCGCGCCGAGTACTGCGTCAAGGTCGTCGGCGACGTCCGGGTCCGCCCCGAGGGCAACGAGAACCCGGACATCCCGACCGGCGCGGTCGAGGTCGTCGTCAGCGCGATCGAGGTGCTCTCCGAGGCCGCCCCGCTGCCCTTCCCCGTCGCCGAGTACGAGCCGGGCACGGTCAACGAGGAGGTCCGGCTGCGCTACCGCTACCTGGACCTGCGCCGCGAGGGCCCGGCCAAGGGCCTGCGGCTGCGCTCGAAGGTCAACAACATCATCCGCCGGGTGATGGAGGAGAACGACTTCCTCGACATCGAGACCCCGTACCTCACCCGCTCCACCCCCGAGGGCGCCCGCGACTTCCTCGTCCCGGTCCGCCTGCAGCCCGGCCACTGGTACGCGCTGCCGCAGTCGCCCCAGCTGTTCAAGCAGCTGCTCATGGTGGCCGGCATGGAGCGCTACTACCAGATCGCCCGCTGCTTCCGCGACGAGGACTTCCGCGCCGACCGCCAGCCGGAGTTCACCCAGCTGGACATCGAGGCCTCCTTCGTCGACCAGGAGGACATCCTGGCCCTCGGCGAGAAGATCATCGGCGCCATCTGGCGCGAGGTGCACGGCTACGAGGTCCCCAACCCGCTGCCGCGGATGACCTACGCCGACGCCATGGGCCGCTACGGCTCCGACAAGCCGGACGTCCGCTTCGGCCAGGAACTCACCGACCTCACCGAGTACTTCAAGGGCACCGAGTTCCGCGTCTTCCAGGCCCCGTACGTCGGCGCCGTGGTCATGCCCGGCGGTGCCTCGCAGCCGCGCAAGCAGCTGGACGCCTGGCAGGACTGGGCCAAGGCGCGCGGCGCCAAGGGCCTGGCCTACGTGCTCATCGACGCCGAGACCGGCGAGCTGCGCGGCCCCGTCGCCAAGAACCTCTCCGAGGAGCACCTGGCCGGCCTGGCCGCCGCCGCCGGCGCCAAGAACGGCGACGCGGTGTTCTTCGCGGCCGGCAAGGAGCGCGCCTCGCAGGAGCTGCTGGGCGCCGCCCGCCTGGAGATCGGCCGCCGCTGCGGCCTGATCGACGAGTCCAAGTGGGCGTTCCTCTGGGTCGTCGACTTCCCGATGTTCGAGCCGATCGAGGACGACAAGGGCGCGTTCCAGGGCTGGCACGCGGTGCACCACCCGTTCACCGCTCCGACCCCGGAGTCGCTGGACACCTTCGACACCGACCCGGGCGCGGCGCTGTCCAACGCCTACGACCTGGTCCTCAACGGCTCGGAGCTGGGCGGCGGTTCGATCCGTATCCACCAGCGCGACGTGCAGAAGCGGGCGTTCGACGCGATCGGCCTCTCCGAGGAGGAGGCGGCCTCGCAGTTCGGCTTCCTGCTGGACGCCTTCAACTACGGCCCGCCGCCGCACGGTGGCGTCGCCTTCGGCCTGGACCGCATCGTCACCCTGCTCGGCGGCTACGACACCATCCGCGACGTCATCGCCTTCCCGAAGACGTCCACCGGTGGCGACCCGCTGACCGGCGCCCCGACCCCGATCACCCCGGCGCAGCGCCGCGAGGCCGGCGTGGACGCCCAGCCCAAGGTCCGCGAGGACGCCAAGTCCGAGGCGCAGCCCAAGGCCTGACGCCTCGTCATCCGCTAGCCTGCAACGGCCCCGGACGGTCCACCCACCGTCCGGGGCCGGTCCACAACGGTGTGAGACACAGGGAGGGTGACTCATGCAGGTCACTACGAGAGTCGAATGTCCGCAGGACGCCCCGGCCACCAGACGCGTCCACATGGCCGCGTTCCCCGGCCCGGACGAGGCGGACCTGGTGGACGCGCTGCGCCGCGATCCCGCCTGGCTGCCCGGGTTCTCGCTGGTCGCCGTCGACGAGACCGGGCTGGTGGTCGGACACGCGCTGCTGACCCGGCTGCGGGTCGGGGACGGCGAGGCGCTGGCGCTCGCGCCGGTCGCGGTGGCGCCCGAGTGGCAGCGCAGGGGCGTCGGTGAACTCGTCGTCCGGGCCGCGCTGTCGGAGGCCGAGGAGGCGGGGGAGAAGCTCGTGGTGGTCCTCGGCGACCCGGCGTACTACGCGCGGTTCGGCTTCACGCCGGCCGGGCGGCACGAGGTCGTCGGCCCGTTCGAGGTGCCGGAGGCCTACTTCCAGGCGCTGCCGCTGGCGGCGTACGACGGCGGCCCGCGCGGGCTCTGCCGCTACCCCGAGCCCTTCGTCGTCGCGGTCTGAGCTCCCGCTTCCTTCCTGCGGTCCGGTCCGGCCTGCGGGCTCGCCGTGCTGCGCCTACGGTGAGGGTGCATCAGCAGCAGCCGGACGGAGGGTCAGAGGGTGGCCGAGAAGCAGCGGACCGCGAAGCCGGAGCGACTGGGGAGGAAGCCGTACGAGCGGGAGCTGCTGCGGCTGCAGCAGGAGCTGGTGAAGCTCCAGGAGTGGGTGCGGGTCGAGGGCGCCCGGCTCGTGGTGGTCTTCGAGGGGCGTGACGCCGCGGGCAAGGGCGGAGCGATCAAGCGGGTCACGGAGTACCTCAACCCGCGCATCGCCCGGGTCGCGGCGCTGCCCACGCCGACCGAGCGGCAGAAGTCCGAGTGGTACTTCCAGCGGTACGTCGAGCACCTGCCGGCGGCCGGGGAGATCGTGCTGTTCGACCGCAGCTGGTACAACCGCGCCGGGGTCGAGCGGGTGATGGGCTTCTGCACCGACGAGGAGTACTGGCAGTTCCTGCACCAGTGCCCGACCTTCGAGCGGATGCTGACCGAGGCGGGCATCCTGCTGCGCAAGTACTGGTTCTCGGTGAGCGACACCGAGCAGGAGCGCCGCTTCCGGGACCGGCTGGAGGACCCGATGAAGCGCTGGAAGCTCTCCCCGATGGACGTCGAGTCGATCACCCACTGGGAGGACTACTCGCGGGCCAAGGACGAGATGTTCGTCCACACGGACGTCCCGGACTCGCCCTGGCACGTGGTGGAGAGCGACGACAAGCGCCGGGCCCGGATCAACATGATCGCCCACCTGCTCTCCACCGTGCCGTACCAGGAGATCATGGCGCCGCGGATCGAGCTGCCGCCCCGCCCGGCCCCGCGCGGCTACCAGCGGCCGCCGCGCGATCTGCAGAAGTACGTTCCGGACCACGCTGCCAGACTGGAGTAGACGGGGCTCACCGGGCGCTGCTACCGAGACCGGCCCCGCGTGGCGCCCGGGCGTCCACAGGAGGCGCGCTCATGTTCGTCCGTACCGTCTACGCCACCGGCGACCCGGACCGGATCGACCGGACCCTCGACGGCCTGGCCACCGAGGCCGTCGAGCTGCTCTCCGGCCAACCCGGGTACCGCGGCTACGGCCTGTTCGCGGACCGGAGCGTCGGCAAGATCACGATGGGCTCGTGGTGGGAGTCCGAGGAGGCCGAGCGCGCCAGTGACGAGGCGCTCGGTGAGCGCCGCCGCGAGCTGCTGGCGCCGCTGGCCGGCACGGTGACCACCGAGGTCTGGGAGGCCGTGGCGACGGCGCCGCCCGGTGTGGCCGGGCCCGGCGCGAGGTTCCGGCTGTCGCGGTCCGACGTCGACCCGGCCACGGTGGACACGGCCGCCGAGGTCTTCCGCGACCGGGTGCTGCCGGTGCTGGCGAAGCAGCCCGGCTTCGTGACCGGCGCGATGCTGGCCGACCGCGCGACCGGCCGGCTCTCCGTGGGCGCGATCTACGCGGACCAGGCGACCTTCGACGCCTCGCGGGGGCCGACGGCCGACTCCCGGGCGAAGGCGTTGACCACGCTGGGCGGCACCCTGCGGTCGCTGGAGGAGTTCGAGGTCGTCGTGCTGGACCGCCGGGCGCCGCAGCAGTGAGGAGTGTCGGAGGCCTCGCATAGGCTTCCGGTGTGGACGAACCGGACCTCTTCACCGCCGCCGCCGAGGAACGCCAGGCCAAGGAGCCAGGGCGGGCGCCCCTGGCCGTGCGGATGCGCCCGCGCACCCTGGACGAGGTGGCCGGGCAGCGGCAGCTGCTGAAGCCCGGCTCGCCGCTGCGGCGGCTGGTCGCGGGCTCGCGCGGCCCGGCCGCGACCAGCTCGGTCATCCTCTGGGGACCGCCCGGCACCGGCAAGACCACCCTGGCGCACGTGATCAGCCAGGCCGTCGAGGGGCGCTTCGTCGAGCTGTCCGCGATCACCGCCGGGGTCAAGGAGGTCCGGGCGGTGATCGACGGCGCCCGGCGGGCGGTCGGGATGTCGGGCCGGGAGACGGTGCTCTTCCTGGACGAGATCCACCGCTTCTCCAAGGCCCAGCAGGACTCGCTGCTGCCGGCCGTGGAGAACCGCTGGGTCACCCTGATCGCGGCGACCACCGAGAACCCGTACTTCTCGGTGATCTCCCCGCTGCTGTCCCGTTCGCTGCTGCTCACGCTGGAGTCGCTGACCGACGATGACATCCGTGCGCTGCTGCGCCGCGCGGTCGCCGACGAGCGCGGCCTGGAGGGCGCGCTGGAGCTGACCGAGGAGGCCGAGGACCACTTGGTGCGCCTCGCCGGCGGGGACGCCCGGCGGGCGCTCACCACGCTGGAGGCGGCGGCCGGGGCCGCGCTGGAGAAGGGCGAGCCGGCCATCACGCTGGCCACCACCGAGACGGCCGTCAACCAGGCGGCGGTGCGCTACGACAAGGACGGCGACCAGCACTACGACGTGGCGAGCGCGCTGATCAAGTCGATCCGCGGCAGCGACGTGGACGCCACCCTGCACTACCTGGCCCGGATGATCGAGGCGGGCGAGGACCCGCGGTTCATCGCCCGCCGGCTGATGATCTCGGCCAGCGAGGACGTCGGCCTGGCGGACCCGACGGCGCTGCAGACGGCCGTCGCCGCCGCGCAGGCGGTGGCGCTGATCGGCTTCCCGGAGGCGCGGATCATCCTCTCCCAGGCGGCGATCGCGCTCGCCCTCGCGCCCAAGTCCAACGCGGCCTACCTGGCCATCGACGCGGCCCTGGCGGACGTCCGGCAGGGCCTGGCGGGCGCGGTGCCGGCGCACCTGCGGGACGCGCACTACGGCGGCGCGGGCAAGCTCGGCCACGGCAAGGGCTACCAGTACCCGCACGACCTGCCGGAGGGCATCGCCACCCAGCAGTACGCGCCGGACGCGGTGCACGGCCGGGAGTACTACCAGCCGACCAGGCGCGGCGGCGAGGCCCGGTACGCGGACGTCGTGGAGTGGACGAGGGCCAGGCTCAGGGGCGAGTGACGGGCGGGTGACACGGGTGGTCGATCACCCCGGTATACTCGATCGGAGTGCCGTGTCCCGGGACGGCGGCGGGGGAGACCCCACCGACCGGCCGCACCAGCGGGGCACCGGCCGTAGGCCCCTCTTTCGAGGGGCCCGCACCAGGAGCGTCGCGCACCGTTTCGGTGTCGCGGGCAGCCCGGATTCCGGGTCGGCCCGTGTGACCAGCACTTTCGTGCCCGGCTCCGGAGAGCGGCTGATCCCACCGTGCAGGCGGCGGGGTTTTCTCCGGGTCGCGAGATGCGACCTCCGTCAACACCTGGTGAAGCCGTATTCGTAAGCAAGGAAGGTTTGGTTCATGGCGAACCAGAAGCGTCCCAAGGTCAAGATCGCGCGTGCGCTCGGCGTGCCGCTGACCCCGAAGTCCGTCAAGTACTTCGAGGCCCGCCCGTACCCGCCCGGCCAGCACGGCCGTGGTCGCAAGCAGAACTCGGACTACAAGGTCCGTCTGATGGAGAAGCAGCGTCTGCGCGCTCAGTACGACCTGAGCGAGAAGCAGATGGCGCGCGCGTTCGACCGCGCGAAGAAGGCCGAGGGCAAGACCGGTGAGGCGCTCGTCGCCGACCTGGAGACCCGTCTGGACTCCCTGGTCCTGCGTTCGGGCATCGCCCGCACCATCTACCAGGCCCGCCAGATGGTCGTCCACGGCCACATCGAGGTCAACGGTGGCAAGGTCAACAAGCCGTCGTTCCAGATGAAGCCGGGCTACGTGGTGACCGTCCGCGAGCGCAGCAAGGAGAAGGTCCCGTTCCAGGTCGCCCGTGAGGGTGGCTACGCGGGCGAGGGCCAGACCCCGAAGTACCTTGAGGTCAACCTGAAGGCCCTGGCCTTCCGCCTGGACCGTGCGCCGCAGCGCAAGGAGGTCCCGGTGATCTGTGACGAGCAGCTGGTCGTCGAGTACTACTCGCGCTGACCCGCCGCCGTTCCGGCACCTGCAGTACCCAGCGAGCCCCCGTCGCCTTTCGAGGCGGCGGGGGCTCGCCCCTTTTCCGGTTCCCGCTGACCGGGTCTCGCCGGTGCCTACGGGGTCTCGCCCGTACCTACGGGGTCTCGCCGGTCATCGCGGCGGCCAGCCGCAGGTGCGGGCGGGCCTCCTCGGCGCGGCCCTGGCGCTCCAGGGTGCGGCCGAGCATCAGCCGGGCGTAGTCCTCGGCCGGGTCGGCCTCCAGGATCCGGAGCAACTCGGCCTCGGCGCGGCCGAGTTGGGCGGAGTGGTAGTAGCTGCGGGCGAGCAGCAGCCGGACGGAGAGGTTGGCCGGCTCCTCGGCCAGTACGCCTTCGAGCATGCGGGCGGCGTCGGAGTACGCCTTGGAGTCGAAGTAGAACTTCGCCATGCGGTACTCGTCGGCTGCGGTGTGGGCGGCCATGGTGCTCCTTCCGGGTGGTTCCTTGCCTCCTCAAGCAATGGACAAGTTTCAACTATTCCGGGTCGGCCGTCGCGGGTCGGCCGTCACGGCCGGCGCTCAGCTGTTCCGGACCGGTGAGGGCGCCGGAGCGGGCGGCACCGAACAGGGCCCCGGCCCCGGCTCCGAGCCGTCCGCCGGGCCCCCGCCGCCGAGCGCCCGGGAGACGGCGGCGTCCAGGTCCAGCCGGGTACCGGCCTGGTAGCACTCCTCGTACTCCTGCTCGGTCAGCCCGGCCCGGGCCCGCTCGGCGCACTCCCGGTGCGTGCCGAAGAAGTTCCGCGAGCCCAGGAACGGCGTGCCGACCGCGCGCCAGATCCGGTGCGCGGCGCCCTGCAGCACCCGGGCCTCGCGCAGGTCGCCCGGCTCGCCCGGGCCGTTCGGCTCGGTCTCCAGCAGGGCCAGCAGGTCGATCCCCAGCACGATGCCCAGCAGGTCGTGGAAACGGTGGTTCAGCCGGACGCACTCCCTGGCCAGCGCGCGGGCCGGCTGGACGGCGCCGTCCAGCCAGTGCGAGTACGCCATCGCGAACAGCACGTACGCGTACGCCCACTGCTCGCCGTGCTCCTCGCACAGCTCGCGGGCCCGGCCGAACCAGAGCTCGCCGCTGTCCAGGTCGCCCTGGAAGAGGTAGGCCAGGCCCAGCTCCAGCATCGCCATCACCACGTTGCTGTTGAGCTCGCCGATGGTCCGGTAGTGCCAGAGCGCCTCCTCGAACAGGTCGGCGGCGCGGTCCGGGTCGTCGCCGATCAGCGCGGCGCAGCCCTGCCGGTGGACGGAGTAGGCGAGGGCGCGGTCGTCGCCGGTGTCCAGGGCCTGGCGGCGGCACTCCTCCAGGGCCGGGCGGGCGGCGCCCAGGTCCCCCTGGAGCGTGGCCATGTAGCCGGTCACCCAGAGCGCCTTGGCGCGGGCTTCGGTGGGTTCGCGGTCCAGGGCGAGCGCGCGGTCCAGCCAGTACCGGCCCTCGCCGAGGTGGCCGCAGCCGACCCAGTAGAACCAGAGCGTGCCGGCCATCAGCAGGGCGATCTGCTCCTCGCCGGGCTCGGCGAGGCAGAACTCCAGCGCCGCGCGGAGGTTGGTGTGCGCCAGCTCGGTGCGTTCGGCGGTCTCCGCCTGGCGGGGGCCGAACCACTCGACCTCGCCCCAGGTGGCGACGCCCAGGTACCAGTCCCGGTGGCGGCGCAGCAGCCGCGGCTCCTCGCCGGCGGCGCGCAGCCAGTGGCCGCCGTACTCGCGCAGGGTGTCCAGCAGGCGGAAGCGGACGCCGAAGGCGCTGTCCTCGCGCAGGACGACCGACTTGGCGACCAGTTCGTCCAGCAGGTCGAGCACGTCCTCGGTCTCGATGCCCTCGCCGGCGCAGACGTACTCGGCGGCCTCCAGGTCGAAGCTGCCGGCGAAGACCGACAGGCGGGCCCAGAGTAAACGTTCCTGCACGGTGCAGAGCTCATGACTCCAGCCGATCGTCGTCCGCAGGGTCTGGTGCCGCGGCAGGGCCGTGCGGGAGCCTCCGGTGAGCAGCCGGAAGCGGTCGTCCAGCCGGGCGGTGATCTGCTCCACCGACAGTGCGCGCAGCCGGCCGGCGGCCAGCTCCACGGCCAGCGGGATCCCGTCCAGCCGGCGGCAGAGCAGGCCGACCGCCTCCGCGTTGGCCGCAGTCACCTCGAAGGAGGGCAGCACCGCCCGGGCCCGCTCGGCGAACAGCCGTACCGCGTCCGGGAGTTCGCCCACCGGCAGCGGGCCGTCGGGCGGCGGGCCTGCAGGCCGTGGGCCTTCGGGGAGCGGGCCTTCGGAGAGCAGGCTCCCGGAGAGTCGGCCCTCGGGCAGCGGCCCGACCGGCAGCGGCGCGAGCGTCAGCAGGTGCTCGCCCGAGGCCCGCAGGGCGGTGCGGCTGGTGGCCAGCAGCCGCAGCCCGGGCAGCGCCCGCAGCAGCGCGTCCGCCAGTTCGGCGCAGGCCTCCACCAGGTGCTCGCAGCCGTCCAGCACCAGCAGCAGGCGCCGGCCGGCCAGCCGCTCGGTCAGGACGTCCAGCGGCGGACGGGCGGTGCCGTCGGTCAGCCGCAGGGCCTCCAGGAGGGCGTGGCCGAGCAGCAGCGGGTCCTGCACCGGCGCCACGTCCACCAGCCAGGCGCCGTCCGGGAACGCCTCGCCCGCGTGGGCCGCCGCGCGCACCGCCAGCCGGCTCTTGCCCACCCCGCCCGCCCCGGTGACGGTCACCAGCCGGGCGGCGGCCAGCAGCTCCGCCACCTCGGCCAGTTCCCGCTGCCGCCCGACGAAGCCGGTCACCTCGGCCGGCAGCCGGCCGGGCTCCGGCTCGCGCGGCCCCGCCGCGGGCTCCCGCGGCTGTGCTGTCCAGTCGCCGGCCAAGCGCTGCTCCCCGTGTTCCAGGCCGGACCGTCGCGGTCCGGACGTGCATCGGGCCGTACGGGCGACGGCCTGCCTGGCAGAACGAGGTGACCGGCCGGTAGGTTACGCGCGCGGATCGTACACCCGGTCGGATCGCCCGCGCGGAGAACCCGGTCCGGAAACCGGGCGTCGGCGCGATAGGGTTCCGTCTGGAGAACAGTGAGGCGAGGGAGCGCGCAAAGGTGTCCGTGGGAGAGCTGGCCGGATTGCTCGTCGCCGTTTTCTGGGCGGTCCTGGTCACCCTGCTCGCCGTCGTGCTGGTCCGCCTCTCCCGGGTCCTGAAGGAGGCCGCCGTCCTGGTCTCCGCGGTCACCGAGCAGGCCGTGCCGCTGCTGACCGACGCGGGCGCCGCGGTGCGCAGCGCCAACCAGCAGCTGGAGCGGGTGGACGAGATCACCGCCAACGTGCAGGACGCCGCCGCCAACGCCAACGCGCTCTCCTCCACCGTGGCCGCCACCCTGGGCGGACCGCTGGTGAAGGTCGCGGCCTTCAGCTACGGCGTCCGCAAGGCCGTCGCCAAGCAGCAGGGCCACCTGCCGTCCGTACCGCTGCAGAGCGGCGAGCGCGAGGAGCTGGCCCGGCTGATCCGGGCCGAGGTGCGCGCCGCGAGCGCGCCGCGCGGCGGCCTGCTCTCCCGGGTCCGGCGAGCGGTGAGGGGCTGACGGCATGGTGCGACGCATCTTCTGGATGGCGGTCGGCGCCGGCGCCACCGTCTGGGCCATGAACAAGGCCAACGAGGCCGTGCACCGGCTCACCCCGGACAGCCTCTCCGGCACCGCCGCACGCGGGGCGCTGCACCTGGGCGACCTGGCCAAGCAGTTCGCCCTGGACGTGAAGGCCGGCATGGCCGAGCGCGAGGAACAGCTGAAGGACGACCTCGGCCTGCACGGCACCGCCGTGGTGGAGCCCCGGCAGCGCCGAGTGCTCAGAGGCGAGCCGCAGTACCGAGCTATCTCGGCGGCGCCCGGCAGCCCGGCCGCCGCCCTGCCTCCGTCCGGCGCCCTGCCCAACGGCAGGGGCCGCACCATCCCCCAGACCACTGAAGAAACGCCCCGCCGCGCCCTGCCGCCGCGGGGCGGCACCCCGAACCGGAAGGACCACTAATGGAGTCGGCAGAGATCCGCCGCCGCTGGCTGCGCTTCTTCGAGGAGCGCGGCCACACCGTCGTTCCGTCGGCGTCCCTGGTCGCCGACGACCCCACCCTGCTGCTCGTCAACGCCGGCATGGTGCCGTTCAAGCCGTACTTCCTGGGCGAGGTCAAGCCGCAGTTCTCGCGCGCCACCAGCGTCCAGAAGTGCGTGCGCACCCTGGACATCGAGGAGGTCGGGAAGACCACCCGGCACGGCTCCTTCTTCCAGATGTGCGGCAACTTCTCCTTCGGTGACTACTTCAAGGAAGGAGCCATCAAGTTCGCGTGGGAGCTGCTCACCACCCCCGTCGCGGACGGTGGCTACGGCCTGGAGAAGGAGAAGCTCTGGATCACCGTCTACAAGGACGACGACGAGGCCGAGCAGATCTGGCGTGACGTCATCGGCGTCCCCTCCGAGCGCATCCAGCGCCTCGGCATGAAGGACAACTTCTGGTCGATGGGCGTCCCCGGCCCGTGCGGCCCGTGCTCGGAGATCAACTACGACCGCGGCCCCGCGTACGGCGAGGAGGGCGGCCCGGCCGTCAACGGCGAGCGCTACCTGGAGATCTGGAACCTGGTCTTCATGCAGTACGAGCGCGGCCACGGCGACGGGAAGGACGGCTTCGAGATCCTCGGCGACCTGCCGAGCAAGAACATCGACACCGGCCTCGGCCTGGAGCGCCTCGCCGCCATCCTGCAGGGCGTCGACAACCTCTTCGAGATCGACACCAGCCGGATGATCCTCGACCGCGCCGCCGAGCTCACCGGCCACACCTACGGCGCCGACCACAAGTCGGACGTCTCGCTGCGCGTGGTCACCGACCACATCCGCACCGCGCTGATGCTGATCGGCGACGGCGTCACCCCCGGCAACGAGGGCCGCGGCTACGTGCTGCGCCGCATCCTGCGCCGCGCCATCCGCAACATGCGCCTGCTGGGCGCGACCGGCGTGGTGGCCAAGGACCTCACGGACACCGCCATCAAGGCGATGGCCCCGCAGTACCCGGAGCTGGAGACCGACCGCAAGCGCATCGAGACGGTCGTCGTCGGCGAGGAGGCGGCCTTCCTCCAGACCCTGAAGGCCGGCACCAGCCTGCTGGACGCCGCGGTCACCGAGACCAAGCAGGCCGGCGGCGCCGTCCTCTCCGGCGACCAGGCGTTCAAGCTGCACGACACCTACGGCTTCCCGATCGACCTGACCCTGGAGATGGCCGAGGAGCAGGGCCTCCAGGTCGACGAGGCCGGCTTCCGCCGCTTGATGCAGGAGCAGCGGGACCGCGCCAAGGCGGACGCCAAGGCGAAGAAGATGGGCCACGCCGACGTCGCCGCGTACCGCGAGGTCGCCGACAAGTCCGGCGCCAGCGTCTTCACCGGCTACACCCGCACCGAGGGCGAGGCCACCGTGGTCGGCCTGCTGGTGGACGGCGTCCCCTCGCCGGCCGCCACCGAGGGCGACGAGGTCGAGATCATCCTCGACCGCACCCCGTTCTACGCCGAGGGCGGCGGCCAGCTCGCCGACCACGGCCGGATCCGGCTGGAGTCCGGCGCGGTGGTGGAGATCCGCGACGTGCAGCAGCCCGTCCCGGGCGTCGTCGTGCACTCCGGCGGGGTGCTGTTCGGCGAGGTCGTGCTGGGCGCCTCGGCGTACGCCACGATCGACACCGAGCGCCGCCGGGCGATCGCCCGCGCCCACTCGGCCACCCACCTGACCCACCAGGCGCTGCGCGACGCGCTCGGCCCGACGGCCGCCCAGGCCGGCTCCGAGAACGCCCCCGGCCGCTTCCGCTTCGACTTCGGCTCGCCCGCCGCCGTCCCGGGCAGCGTGCTGGTCGACGTCGAGCAGAAGATCAACGACGTGCTGGGCCGCGAGCTCGACGTCACCGCCGAGGTCATGACGATGGACCAGGCCCGCAAGGCCGGCGCCATCGCGATGTTCGGCGAGAAGTACGGCGACGAGGTCCGGGTCGTCACCATCGGCGACTTCTCCAAGGAGCTGTGCGGTGGCACCCACGTCGGCAACACCGCCCAGCTGGGCCTGGTGAAGCTGCTCGGCGAGTCCTCGATCGGCTCCGGGGTGCGCCGCGTGGAGGCGCTGGTCGGCGTCGACGCGTACAAGTTCCTGGCCCGGGAGCACACCGTGGTCTCCCAGCTCACCGAGTTGGTCAAGGGCCGCCCGGAGGAGCTGCCGGAGAAGATCTCGGGCATGCTCGCCAAGCTCAAGGACGCCGAGAAGGAGATCGAGCGCTTCCGCGCCGAGAAGGTCCTGGCCGCCGCGGCGGGCCTGGCCGACTCGGCCGAGGACGTGCACGGCATCGCCGTGGTCGCCGCGCAGGTCGCCGACGGCGTGGGCGCGGACGAGCTGCGCAAGCTGGTCCTGGACGTGCGCGGCCGGCTCGGTTCGCGCCCGGCCGTGGTCGCCGCCTTCACCGTGGCCAACGACCGCCCGCTGACCGTCATCGCCACCAACGAGGACGCCCGCGGCCGCGGCATCAAGGCCGGCGAGCTGGTCCGGACCGCTGCCAAGACCCTCGGCGGCGGCGGTGGCGGCAAGGACGACGTCGCCCAGGGCGGCGGCTCCAACCCGGCGGCGGTCGGCGAGGCCATCGCCGCGGTGCACGGCCTGGTCGCGGAGCGCGCCAGCTGATGGAGTCCTGATGGAGTTCGAGGAGAAGCCCTTCCGGCGGGGGCGGCGGATCGCCGTCGACGTCGGGGACGCCCGGATCGGGGTCGCGTCCTGCGACCCCGACGGGGTGCTCGCCACGCCCGTGGAGACCGTGCCGGCCGGTGTGAAGTCGCAGGCCAGGCTCGCCGCCATCGTCGAGGAGTACGGCGCGATGGAGGTGATCGTCGGGCTGCCGCGCTCGTTGAGCGGCAAGGAGGGCCCGGCGGCGGAGAAGGTGCGGGCGTACGCGGCGCGGCTGGCGAACCGGCTCTACCCGGTGCCGGTGCGGCTGGTGGACGAGCGGATGACGACCGTCACCGCGACCCACGGGCTGCGGGCCTCGGGGGTCAAGGCGAAGAAGGGCCGCTCGGTGGTCGACCAGGCCGCCGCGGTGGTGATCCTGCAGACCGCCCTTGAGTCCGAACGGGTGAGCGGACGCCCGCCCGGTGAGAGCGTCGAGGCGGTCGGCTGAGGAGCCTGATCTAACGTCCCGGTTCGAGGGGTCCGTGCGGACGCGTCCGCACGGACCCCTCTTCGTTCGCTTTCGAGACCGTTTCGGGTCGATATCGATCGAAATCGATCGATCCGAGGCGATCTGGGACCGTCGAGGGGACGCGAGCCATGATCGACCAGGACTACTACCCGGGGCTCACACCCGGGCACCTGGGTGCGCCGGTACTGGAACCGGAGGGCCGTCCGCCGTCCGCGCCCCGTCCGCGCCCCGATGCACCGGATCCGCACCGACGGCGTAACGGACTGGCCTGCGGGCTCACCGCGTTCGCGCTGATCGCCGTGTTCGGCGGGATCGGGCTCACCGGCTACACCTGGTTCCAGGCGCAGCGCAAGCCCCCGGCCGCGGCCGACTTCGGCGGGCAGGGCACCGGCAGCGTCCAGGTCTCGGTGCCGGAGGGCGCCGGCCTGTCCCAGATCGCGTCCGCGCTGGTCCGCAACGGGGTGGTGGCCAGCTCGCTCGCCTTCACCCGGGCCGCGAAGGGCAGCGCGGCGGCCGCCGGGCGGATCCAGCCCGGGACGTACACGCTGAAGCAGAAGATGTCGGCCGCGGCGGCGCTGGCCATCCTGATCGACCCGGCCAACGCCAACGGCCTGACCATCCCCGAGGGCTGGCGCGGCTACCAGATCTACGCGGCCATCGACAAGAAGCTCGGCCTGCCCGAGGGCACCGCCCAGCGCACCGCCCAGGAACAGGGCGCCGAACTCGGCCTGCCGGACTTCACCAACGGCAGCCCCGAGGGCTACCTCTTCCCGGCGACGTACAGCGTCACCGACGGCACCACCGCGCTCGACCTGCTGAAGCAGATGGTGGAGCGGGCCGGCAAGGAGTTCAGCCGGGACGATGCCGGGGTCGTCGCCCAGAACCTCGGGCAGACCATGTACGGGCTGGTCACCGTGGCCAGCATGGTCCAGGGCGAGGCCGACAACACCGCGGACATGGGCAAGGTGGCCCGGGTCATCTACAACCGGCTGGCCAAGGGCATGCCGCTGCAGCTGGACTCCACGATCAACTACGCGCTCGGCCGCTCCACCCTGAACACGACGGTGACCGAGACCAGGCTGGACTCCCCGTACAACACCTACCTGCACCCCGGGCTGCCGCCGACCCCGATCTCCAACCCGGGGCGGCAGGCGATCATGGCGGCGCTGGACCCGACGCCGGGGGACTGGCTCTACTTCGTCACCGTGAAGCCCGGGGACACCCGGTTCACCGACAGCTTCGACGTGCAGCAGCGCAACGTGGCGGAGTTCAACGCCAACCGCGCGGCGGCGAAGCCGAGCGCCTCGGGCTCGGGCTCGGCTTCCGCCTCGGGCGCGGCGTCGGGGCCGGCTTCCGGCGGGTCGGCGGGCTCCGGTGCGGCGGGCGGCTCCGGTGCGGCGACTCCGTGACGGCGGTGTGTGCCGTCGGTGAGGTCGCCCACTGACGGTGCGTCCACCCGGGCGGGGGTAAGGCTGCGGTACGGTAACGTCTCCCTCCAGGCGCTGCGCTAGCACGCCGGTTCGAGAATCAGCCGGGACCGTGTCGTCCCGGACGGCCGGTCCGATCCTCCGGCCGTCACCGTCGGTTAAGGGGATCAATGACCGATCTGGGCGGGGGCTACAACCCCCAGGGCGAGCCGTGGCACCCCGGTGATCCCGGGTACGACGGCCGACAGCCGGTCCCCGGCCAGCAGGACGGCCAGTGGCAGCAGCAGTACCCGCAGCAGGGCCAGCAGGGCCAGCAGCAGTACGGCGACGTGCAGCAGGGGTATCCGCAGCAGCAGCAGATGCCGCAGCAGGGCTACCCCCAGCAGCAGATGCAGCACGGGTACCAGCAGCAGGGGTACCCGCAGCAGCAGATGACGCCGCAGGGGTACCAGCAGCAGATGCCCCAGCAACAGATGCCGCAGCAGGGGTATCCGCAGCAGCAGATGCCCCAGCAGCCGATGCAGCAGCAGGGCTACCCGCAGCAGCAGATGCAGCAGGGGTACCAGCAGCAGGGGTACCCGGGCGCTCAGCAGCAGCCGGGGATGCCGCAGCAGCCCGGCGCCCAGCAGCAGGCGGTTCCGCCGCAGCACCAGACGGCGCAGCAGCAGGCCCGGCCGCAGGCGGCTCCGGCACCCGCTCCCGCCTCGGGCCCCGGGCCGGACGGCATCGACTGGGAGGCCGAGGCCGCCGCCCTGGAGGCCGGGGCCGACCCGGTCGGCGGTGTGCGCGAGGACGGGACGGACGGGTGGGACGGCCACGACGACGGTCACCACGAGGACGGCACGCACCCGGGCGAGGACGTCGAGCCGCATGAGACCGGCGGCTTCCTCGGCGAGCAGGACGACTCCCGCGAGGCGAAGAAGAAGCGCAAGGAGAAGGGCAAGAAGTCGGGCCGCCGCAACGGCGGCGCCTGTCTGCTGGTCGCGCTGGTGCTGCTCGGCGCCGTGGGCGGGGCCGGCTGGTGGGGCTACGGCTTCTACCAGGACCACTTCGGCCCGCCGCCGGACTTCACGGGCGAGGGCACCGGGTCCGTCCAGGTCGAGGTCAAGCAGAACGCGGTCGGCGGACAGATCGGCCTCGCGCTGAAGAACGCGGGCGTGGTCAAGAGCGTCGACGCCTTCAGCAAGGCCTGCGACGCCGAGCCCAAGTGCAAGACCATCCAGCCCGGCTTCTACACCATGAAGAAGGAGCTGCCGGCGGCGACCGCGCTCAACGACCTGCTCGCCGGGGCCGGCGGCGCCGGTCTGGTGATCCCCGAGGGCAAGAACTCCACCGAGATCTACGCCCTGATCGACACCAAGCTGAAGCTGGCGCCGGGCACCACGGCGGGCGTCGCCAAGGCGCAGCTGCCGAGCCTCGGCCTGCCCTCGTACGCGAACAACAACATCGAGGGCTTCCTCTGGCCGACCCGCTACAACATCTCCGACGGCATGAAGCCCGAGGAGCTGCTGAAGCAGATGATCAAGAACGCCATCGACAAGTACGCGAACCTGGACGGGCAGGCCGCCTCGGTGGGCCTCAAGAACGGCTACGAGGTCGTGATCGAGGCGAGCATCCTGCAGCGCGAGGGCAACAACCCGGGCGACTTCGCCAAGATGGCGCGGACGATCCAGAACCGGCTGGCCGCCGACGGCGTGATCAAGCACCGCCTGGGGATGGACACCACCCTGCAGTACTCGCTGGGCAAGAAGGAGCTGACGTCGAAGGAGATCAACGACGGCTCCAACAAGTACAACACCTACATCAACCCGGGCCTGCCGCCGACGCCGATCGCCAACCCCGGCGACGAGGCGCTCAGCGCGGTGCTGCACCCGGCGGACGGCAAGTGGCTGTACTTCATCGCGATGTCCCCGACCAGCACGCTCTTCGCCGAGACCGACGAGGAGCACAAGAAGAACGTCGCGGACTACTGCGCGCAGCAGGGCCTGAAGTTCGACAAGGAAGCCGTGCACTGCAGCAAGTAGCCCGGGCCGGAAGGCAGTTCACGGAGAGCTTCAAGAAGAGGTTCACGGAGACGTTCACGGGGACGTTCACCGAGACGTTCACGGAGAGGCAGCGTTGACCACCAGACACCGGGCGGCCGTCCTCGGCTCGCCGATCGCCCACTCGCTCTCGCCCGACCTGCACCGGGCCGCCTTCGCGGCGCTCGGGCTGGACGGCTGGCGCTACGACCGCTTCGAGGTCGACGAGGCCGGCCTGCCCGGCTTCGTCGCCGGACTGGACGAGGCCGAGTGGGCCGGGTTGTCGCTGACCATGCCGCTGAAGCGGGCGATCGTGCCGCTGCTGGACGAGGTCAGCGAGACGGCGCGCTCGGTGGACGCGGTGAACACCGTGGTGTTCACCGCCGACGGCCGGCGCACCGGGGACAACACCGACATCCCCGGGCTGGTCAACGCGCTGCGTGAGCGGGGGATCACCGAGGTGCCCGAGGCGGCCGTGCTGGGCGCCGGGGCCACCGCCTCCTCGGCGCTGGCGGCGCTCGCCCGGATCTGCACCGGCGAGGTGACGGTCTACGTGCGCAGCGCCGAGCGGGCCCGGGAGATGGCCGAGCTGGGTGAGCGGCTGGGCGTGGCCGTCCGCACCGCCGACTGGGAGCGCGGCGCCGAGGCGCTGGCCCGGCCGCTGACCGTCTCCACCACGCCGGTCGGCGCGACCGACGCCTTCGCCTCCTCGCTGACCGCCGCGCCGGGGGCGCTGTTCGACGTGCTGTACCACCCGTGGCCGACGGCGCTGGCCGCCGCCTGCGCCGAGCGCGGGGCGACCGTCCTGGGCGGGCTGGACCTGCTGGTGCACCAGGCGGTGCTGCAGAGCGAGGCCTTCACCGGGCGGGCGCCCGGGCCGCTGGCGGCGATGCGCGAGGCGGGGGAGAAGGCGCTCGCCGGGCGCTGAGGCTGACCCGGACCCCGGCCCGGGTCCGGGCCTTCGGCGGGGGCTGCGGCCCGCCCTTCGGACGGTTCCGGGAGGGGATCCCGGCCGGATCGTGGCCGGTTGCCGTCCGTCACGCGGACTGTGCCCCCGGGCGCTGCCGGGTCATGAAAGGATTCAGGGACAAGGCACGCCCGGGCGGGCCGCGGCGGTGCCGTGGGCCGGTCCGCTGATGAAGGAGCTCCGTTGGGTACGTTGCGCTGGCTGACGGCGGGGGAGTCGCACGGCCCCGCACTCGTCGCGACGCTGGAAGGCCTGCCCGCCGGTGTACCGGTCACCACCGACGTGGTGGCCGACGCGCTGGCGCGCCGCCGGCTCGGTTACGGCCGCGGGGCGCGGATGAAGTTCGAGCAGGACGAGGTGACCTTCCTCGGCGGCGTCCGGCACGGTCTGACCATGGGCAGCCCGGTCGCGATCATGGTCGGCAACACCGAGTGGCCGAAGTGGGAGCAGGTCATGTCGGCCGACCCGGTCGACCCCGAGGTGCTGGCGGGCCTGGCCCGCAACGAGGCGCTGACCCGCCCCCGGCCCGGCCACGCCGACCTGGCCGGCATGCAGAAGTACTCGATCGAGGAGGCCCGGCCGATCCTGGAGCGCGCCAGCGCCCGGGAGACGGCCGCCCGGGTCGCGCTGGGCGCCGTCGCCCGTGCGTACCTGCGCGAGGTGGCCGGGATCGAGATCGTCAGCCACGTGGTCGAGCTGGCCGCCGCGAAGGCGCCCGCCGGTGTGGTCCCGCTGCCCTCGGACGAGGCCCGGCTGGACGCCGACCCGGTGCGCTGCCTGGACGCGGACGCCTCGAAGGCGATGGTCGCCGAGATCGACCAGGCCCACAAGGACGGCGACACCCTCGGCGGCGTGGTCGAGGTCCTGGCGTACGGCGTGCCGGTGGGCCTCGGCTCGCACGTGCACTGGGACCGTCGCCTGGACGCGCGGCTGGCCGCCGCGCTGATGGGCATCCAGGCGATCAAGGGCGTCGAGGTCGGCGACGGCTTCGAACTGGCCCGGGTGCCGGGCTCCCAGGCGCACGACGAGATCGTCCCGACCCCCGAGGGCGTCAGGCGCACCTCCGGCCGTTCCGGCGGCACCGAGGGCGGCCTGTCCACCGGCGAGGTGCTGCGGGTGCGCGCCGCGATGAAGCCGATCGCCACCGTGCCGCGGGCGCTGCAGACGCTGGACGTGCGCACCGGCGAGCCGGCCAAGGCGCACCACCAGCGCTCGGACGTCTGCGCGGTGCCGGCGGCGGGCATCGTCGCCGAGGCGATGGTGGCGCTGGTGCTGGCCGACGCGGTGATCGAGAAGTTCGGCGGCGACCACGTCTCCGAGACGCGCCGCAACGTGCAGGGCTACCTCGACAACCTGATCGTCCGATGACCTCTCCCGTGGTCGTGCTGGTCGGCCCGCCCGGCAGTGGCAAGTCCACCGTCGGGCGGGTCCTGGCCGAGCGCCTGGGCGTCGGCTTCCGGGACACCGACACCGACATCGAGACGACGGCCGGCCGGCCCATCCCGGAGATCTTCATCGACGAGGGCGAGCCGCACTTCCGCGCGCTGGAGGTGGCGGCCGTCCGCGCCGCCGCCACCGGACACGACGGGGTGCTGGCACTCGGCGGCGGCGCGGTGACGGCCGAGGCCACCCGCGAGCTGCTGCGCGAGCTGCCGGTGGTCTTCCTGGAGGTCCCGCCGGCGGACGCCGTCAAGCGGGTCGGCCTGGACGCCCCCCGCCCGCTGCTCGCCGTCAACCCGCGGGCCCGCTGGCGCGAGCTGATGGACGCCCGCCGCCCCCTCTACCTGGAGGTGGCCACCGCCGTGGTCGACACCGCCGGGCGCAGCCCGGAGCAGGTCGCGGACGCCGTACTGGAAGCACTGGAGCTGAAGACCCCCCATGACTGACACCACCGTCAGGATCCACGTCGGCGGCAGCGCCGGCCACGACCCGTACGACGTGCTGATCGGGCACCAGCTGCTCGGAGAGCTGTCGCCGCTCATCGGCACCCGGGCGAAGCGGGTCGCGATCATCCACCCGGAGGCGCTGGCCGCCACCGCCGACGCCATCCGCGAGGACCTGGCCGGCGAGGGCTACGAGGCGATCGCGCTGCAGGTGCCCAACGCCGAGGACGCCAAGAGCGCCGAGGTCGCCGCGTACTGCTGGTCGGTGCTCGGCCAGACCGGCTTCACCCGCAGTGACGTCGTCGTCGGCCTCGGCGGCGGTGCCACCACCGACCTGGCCGGCTTCGTCGCCGCCACCTGGCTGCGCGGGGTGCGCTGGATCTCCATGCCCACCACGCTGCTCGGCATGGTCGACGCGGCGGTCGGCGGCAAGACCGGCATCAACATCGCCGAGGGCAAGAACATGGTCGGCGCCTTCCACCCGCCGGTGGGTGTGCTGGCCGACCTCGACACCCTGGAGACCGTGCCCAAGCACGACTACGTCTCCGGTCTCGCCGAGGTCATCAAGTGCGGCTTCATCGCCGACCCGGTCATCCTCGACCTCGTCGAGGCCGACCCGGAGGGCGCGAAGTCGCCGGCCGGCCCGCACACCGTCGAACTGATCCGCCGGGCCATCCAGGTCAAGGCCGACGTCGTCTCCGGCGACCTCAAGGAAGCCGGCCGGCGCGAGATCCTCAACTACGGCCACACCCTCGGCCACGCCATCGAGCGCAACGAGCGGTACAAGTGGCGGCACGGCGCCGCGATCTCCATCGGCATGGTCTACGCCGCCGAACTCGGCCGCCTGGCCGGGCGGTTGGACGACGAGACGGCCGACCGGCACCGCACCGTGCTGGCCTCCGTCGGTCTGCCGCTGAGCTACCGGGCGGACGCCTGGCCGAAGCTGCTGGACGCGATGAAGATCGACAAGAAGTCGCGCGGCGACCTGATCCGCTTCATCGTCCTGGACGGCCTCGGCAAGACCTCCGTCCTGGAGGGCCCCGACCCGTCCCTGCTGGTCGCCGCCTACGCGGAGGTCTCGGCGTGACCCGGGTGATGGTGCTCAACGGCCCCAACCTCGGCCGGCTCGGCAGCCGCGAACCGGACGTCTACGGCGCCACCTCGTACGCAGGGCTGGTCGAGCGCTGCACCGCGCTCGGCAAGGAGCTCGGCTTCGAGGTCGAGGTGCACGAGACCAACTCCGAGCAGCAGATGGTGGCCTGGCTGCACGAGGCGGCCGACGGGCAGGTGCCGGTGGTGATCAACCCGGCCGCGTTCACGCACTACTCGTACGCCATGCGGGACGCCGCCGCGCAGCGCACCGCGCCGCTGATCGAGGTGCACATCTCCAACCCGTACGCCCGCGAGACCTTCCGGCACACCTCGGTGATCGCCGCGGTGGCCTCCGGCACCATCGCCGGATTCGGGATCGGCTCGTACGAGCTGGCGCTGCGCGCGCTCGCCGAGCAGCTCACCACGCGCTGAGGCACGGGCCCACGGCCCGGCGGCGGACTGTGCCCGCCGCCGGGCCGACGTGTAGTGTCCCCGCTGAGAGGTGTCGGGAGGGTGCCGTGACGCAGTACGCCGGAGGCGGGCAGGTCCCGCCGCGTCCCGCCGCTCCGCCGGTGCCGCCGGGCGGTGCGGGGGCGAGCCCGTCGGGGGCGGCCGTGTCGGGGGCGAGCCTGTCGGCGAATCCGTCGGGCGCGCCGGTTCCGCCGCCGCCTCCTCCGCCGTCGGTGCGGCCGGTGCCGAATTCTGCGCCTGCGCCTGCTCCTGCTCCTGTTCCTGTGGCGCCTGCGCCTGTGGCACCCGCTCCGGCGCCCAGCGCGCCCGTCCCGGCCGGAGGCACCGGGCACTTCGTGCTGCCCTCCGGGACGCCCGTGCAACTGCCCGCGCACCCGCCGCGCCAGCACGCGCCCACCGGGCCGATCGCCGTCCTGCTGATCGGGCCCGCCGGGGCCGGCAAGACCACCGTCGCCCGGTACTGGGCCGAACGCCGGCCCACCCCGACCGCGCACATCAGCCTGGACGACGTCCGCGAATGGGTGCAGTCCGGCTTCGCCAACCCGCAGTCCGGCTGGAACAACGCCTCCGAGGCGCAGTACCGGCTGGCCCGCCGCACCTGCGGCTTCGCCTGCCGCAACTACCTGGCCAACGGCATCTCCTGCATCATCGACGACGCCGTCTTCCCCGACCGCCCGGCCATCGGCCTCGGCGGCTGGAAGCGGCACATCGGCCCCGGCATGATCCCCGTCGTGCTGTTGCCGAGCTTGGACTCGGTGCTGCGCCGCAACGCCCGGCGCGGCGGCAACCGGCGCCTCGGCGACGAAGAGGTGGCACGCATCCACGGGCGGATGGCCGGCTGGTACAACTCCGGGCTGCCGATCATCGACAACTCCTCCCTGGACGTCGCCGGGACGGCCGCCGAGCTGGACCGCGTCATCCTCGCCCGGCTGATGGGCATGCCGGTCCGCTGACCAGGGCGTTCGTGGTGCTGTCGGAGCCGGCTGCGATGATGGACGAGTCCTTGGGCCCGCCCGTCGGCCCGTCCTGTCGAACCACCCGGGGGAGCTGACGCCCGTGCCGGAAGGCCACATCATCCACCGCCTCGCCGCCGAGAACCGGAAGGCCTTCGGCGGCCGCCCCGTCCGGGCCTCCAGCCCGCAGGGCCGGTTCGCCGACGAGGCCAAGGTGATCGACGGGCAGCTGCTCACCGGCGCCGAGGCCACCGGCAAGCACCTCTTCCTCGGCTTCGAGGAGGGCGCCTGGGTGCACGTCCACCTCGGGCTCTACGGCGGCTTCACCTTCGGCGCCGGCCCCGCACCCGAGCCGGTCGGCCTGGTCCGGCTGCGGCTGGAGAACGAGGACGGCTACGCCGACCTGCGCGGCCCCAACACCTGCGCCCTCGTCACCGACGCCGAGAAGGCCGCCGTCGCCGACCGCCTCGGCCCGGACCCGCTGCGCGCCGACGCCGACCCGGAAGCCGCCTGGCGCCGGATATCCGGCAGCCGGACCACCGTCGCCGCGCTGCTGATGGACCAGAAGGTGCTGGCCGGGGTCGGCAACGTCTACCGGGCCGAGGTGCTGTTCCGCCACGGCATCGCCCCGCACCGGGCCGGGCGCGACCTCACCCGCCGAGAATGGGACGTGATCTGGGCCGACCTGGCCGCCCTGATGCGCGAGGGCGTCACGGCCGGCCGCATCGACACCGTCCGCCCCGAGCACACCCCCGAGGCGATGGGCCGCCCGCCCCGCGTGGACGACCACGGCGGCGAGGTCTACGTCTACCGCCGCGCGGCCATGCCCTGCCTGGTCTGCGGCACGGACGTGCGCACGGAGGAGCACGCCGCGCGCAACCTCTTCTGGTGCCCGACCTGCCAGGCGGCCTGAGGCGGGCTCAGGTCCGGCACGGCCGGTAGCCCGTAGGCTGGGCCCGGGCCGGCCGGAGGGAGCGTACGGGTGGACGACTACGAGGTGTCCAACGAGGTGTCGGGCACGGTGTACGGGAACGTGATCCAGGGCGGGAGCATCACGGTCCAGCAGCAGCCCAGGGTGCCGATCCCGCACCAGGTGCGGCCGCCGCGCGAGAGCTTCGTCAATCGTGAACCCGAACTCGCTGCACTGGTGGGCGCCTTGGAGCGGGCCGCGGCGGGCCGGCCCGGGATCGTGGTGTTCACCGGGCTCGGCGGGGTCGGGAAGACGGAGCTGATCGCCAGGTTCGCCCGGGACTACCGGTCGCGGTTCCCGGACGGAGACCTCTACGCCGACTTCCAGGCCTACCGGCACCAGGGCGGAGTGGACCTCTCCGAGATCGTGGCGGGCTTCCTGCGGGCCCTCGGGACGGAGGCTCCGCCGGTCGAGGCGGAGCGGTTCACGAAGTTCCGTACGGTCACCGCCGAGCGTCGGTGCCTGTTCTTCCTGGACAACGTCGAGCACGCCGCGGAGGTCCGGGCCCTGCTCCCCTCCAGCGGCCTGGTGGTGGTCGCGAGCCGCCGACGGCTGCCCGCGCTGCGGACGGACGGCGCCGAGGTGCGACAGCTCGGGCCGCTGAGCCTGACGGCGGGCTCCGACCTGGTGCGGGCATGGCTGGGCGCCGAACGGGGTACCGACCGCGAGTTGGCGGAGCTGGTCGAGATGTGCGGCGGGCTGCCCCTGGCGCTGAACGCGATCGGGAGCCGGCTGCTGGACCGCGATCGGCTGGCAGTCGGCCGGGTGGTGGCCGAACTGCACGACCGGGAGGGGAAGTCGGTCATCCTGGACAGCGAAGAGGGGAACCTCCGTCCGACCTACGACCTGGTCTACGAGCGGCTTCCGCCGGAGGGCCGGGCCCTCTACCACCTGATCGGGGTCCACCCGGGCCCCTTCGTGTCGGCCGAACTCGCCCGTGCGGTGGGCGTGGAGCGGGCCGTGGCGGCGCTGGACGAGCTGCGCGCCGTGCACCTGCTGGACGATGTGGTGGACGACGATCCGGAGGAGCGGTTCCGGGCGCACGACGTCGTGCGGTTGCACGCCCACGACCGGGCGCGCGAACTCCCCGACCGGGCCCGGCTCCTGGCCCGCGTGGTGGCGTACTTCCGGGGGCGGGCGTCGCTGGCCGACCGCGCGATGGGGACGCGGGTGCGGCTGCAGGAGCCGAGCGGTGAGGACCTGCCGGGCTTCGCCTCGTACCCGGAGGCGCTGGAGTGGCTGCAGGCGGAGCGGGCCAATCTGCGCGCCGTGGTGGAGGCGGCGGCCGAGGAGCAGTGGCACGGCGAGGTGTGGCGGCTCTGCGAGTCGCTCTGGCCGCTCTACCACAACCGCAAGCACTACCAGGACCTGATCGCCACCCATCGGCTCGGGGTCGAGTCGGCCCAGTGGGACAACCAGCCGAATGCGGTGGTCCGGTTGCGCAACCAGCTCGCCCGTGCCCACTACGAGCGCAAGGAGTACGGGCTCGCCGCCGAGCAGTTGGCGCGGGCCACCGAGTTGGTTCCGCTGGTGACCAACCGGATCGTCGTGGGGGTGCTGTACGAGACGGACGGCCTGCTCTGCCTGGCGGACGGGCGGACCGGCCAGGCGGTGGAGCGGTTCACGCTGGCCCTGGAGGAGAACCGGGGCGACGACCACGGCGAGATCGTGCAGCGCTACCACCTCGCCCAGGCGCTGACCGCCGACGGGCGTCCGGAGCAGGCGCTGCTCGTCCTGGCCGAGGCGGCTGCGCGGGCCGAGGCCACGGAGGACCACGACATGGTGATGAAGCTGCCGCTGGTGCGGGCCCGCGCGCACCGGGCGCTCGGGCGGCTCGATCTCGCGGTCGAGGACGCCGGTGCCTGCGTCCGGAAGGCCGAGGAGCTGAAGCAGTACGCCAAGGAGGGCCAGGCGCACACCCTGCTGGTCGCCCTCGCCGAGGAGCTGGGCGACGAGGACTTGGCGGAGCGCAGTCGTGCGCGACTGCGGGAGCTGGGGCTCTAGTAGGGCTTGGTCAGGTCTGTTTTCGTGTGGGTATGTCGCGGTGGCAGGTGGGGCAGGCGCCGGCCCAGGTCGCCAGAAGGATCTGGAGCTCGCGGACGACTTGGTAGAGGCTCAGGCCGGCCCCGCGTCTTTTGGGGCGGTGGCCAGTCTGCGCAGGGTGCAGAACGCGTGGGCGAGAGAGACGAGCGTGACGTGGTGATGCCAGCCGGTGAACGTGCGGCCCTCGAAGTGGGCCAGGCCGAGGGCCTGTTTCATCTCCCGGTAGTCGTGCTCGATCCGCCAGCGGAGCTTGGCCATTCGCACCAGAGTGGTCAGCGGGGTGTCGGCGGGCAGGTTCGAGAGCCAGAACTGGACCGGCTCGGCTTCCTTGGCGGGCCATTCGGCCAGCAGCCAGCACTCGGCCAGCTCCACGCCCTCGGTGGCGTCGCGGATCTCGCGTCCGGCCGGGCGGATCCGCAGCGCCACGAAGCGCGAATACATCCGCTTGAAGCCGCTCTTCGCCTTGCCTGGGCGCGACCCCTCCCGCCACGACACCGGCCTGGCCGCTTTCGGCCCGGCAGCGATGGCCAGGTCCTTCACACTGCGGGCCTTGTCCGGGTACTTCGCCACCGGCGGCCGGCCGGTGCCGCTGTAGGCGGGCGTGACGGGCCGGGCTTCGGCAGGGTGCGCGGTCGGCGTGGTGGAGATCCCCAGCACGTAGTGCAGGCCGCGTTGCTGGAGGCCGAGGCGGAAGGCCGCGGCGTCGCCGTATCCGGCGTCGGCGATGGCGAGCGGGACGTGGACACCCCAGCACCGGGTCTCGTCGATCATGTCCAGGGCCAGCTGCCACTTCTCCACGTGGCCCAGGCCTGCGGGGATGCCGCACCGGTCTCGCCGGGCGACCTTGTCCGGGTCGGCCTTCGTCGATTCGGGGTCCCAGGACGCGGGGAGGAACAGCCGCCAGTTGACCGGCGCCGAGGCGTGGTCACGGGCCAAGTGGAGCGAGACGCCCACTTGGCAGTTGGTGACCTTGCCCGCGGTTCCGGTGTACTGCCGCGACACACACGCCGACGCGTCGCCGTCCTTGAGGAACCCCGTGTCGTCGATGATCAGCGCGGTCGGATCGATGGCGTCCTGCATCCTCCAGGACAAACGGGCCCGGACATGTGCCGGATCCCAGGGGCTTGTCGTGACGAAGTGCGCGAGAGCCTGCCGGTTTCCGTCCTCCCCGAGCCGCGCGGCCATCGGCTCCACCGACTTCCGCTTGCCGTCCAGGAGCAGCCCACGCACGTACGCCTGCCCCCAACGCCGCTGGTCAGCGCGCGTGAACGCTTCGAACAACCCCGCCGTGAACGCCTCCAGGTCCTCCCGGACCTCGGCCATCTCCCCAGGTGTCACACACCAACAACGCGCCACCTACTCCCCAGGACACGCCACCACGGCACCGACCTGACCAAGCCCTACTAGGGCCCGGTGGTGAAGGAGACCCGGGTGCGGTGCTCGCCGGTGCGGATGGTGAGGCCGTGCTCGGGGAGGCCGGCCGGGTCGCCGCCGTCGGCGAGCCAGCAGGCCACGGCGGAGCCGAGCAGCAGCGGGTCGAGGCGGGGTTCGGGGCTGCTCCAGTCGCGTTCGGCGCAGGCCTCCAGCAGCAGGCCGGTGTGCAGCCGGAGCAGGTGGCGGGCCGGGCCGAGGGCGGCCACCGCGACGGCGAGGCCGGGGAGTTCGGCGGCGGCGTCGGCGAGCCAGCGGGTGGCGGGGCGTTCGGCGTGGACCTCGGTGCGGGCCAGGACCTCGGCGGTGTAGCGCAGTTCGTCGCCGGGGTGGTCGTCGCTGAGCGCGTGGAAGCCGCGCGGGGTGTGGTCACGGGGGTCGAAGGGGTAGCGGCGCAGGGTGACTTCGGTGCCCTCGCTCTCGCCCTCGACGTCGTACGCCGTGGGAGCGTCGGTGGTGTCGGGGCGCGGGACGGGCTTGGGGTAGGGCGGCAGGAGCGGTGCGTGCTCGGGTTCGTCCAGGTGCTCCAGGAAGGAGTAGAGCAGCGGGCGCAGCAGTTCGGCGGAGTGGCCGCGCCGGCTCAGTGAGCGGTCGGTGACGGTGCGCAGTGCGGCCGGGTCCTGCTTCTGCAGGGCCAGTTCGATCTGGGCGGCGAGGTCGCCGTCGGGGTCGAGCGGGGGTGCGGCCTGGCCGAAGGCGTAGCTGGGGGAGCCCGGGTCGAGTTCCGCGGCGCCGGTGGCGGCGAGCAGGGTGGGCCGTTCCAGGGCGGCGCCGTAGACGGAGACCGAGCCGTGGTCGCCGATCAGGCAGTCGGCGGCGACCAGGGCGGCCTGCCAGCCCTGGTGGGGCGGGATCAGGCGCAGACCCATCCGGCAGGCGGTGTCGAGCAGGGCCTCGGGGTCGTGCCGGCTCCAGATGTTGGGGTGCAGGACGACGGCCACCGTGTACTCGTCGGCGGGCAGTCGGCGGACCAGGTGCCGGGGCAGATCGGGGTGCCGGCCGAATAACGAGTGCTCGCTCCAGGTGGAGTCGACGACGACGAGGCGGCGGCCGTCGACGGCGCCGAGTGCGGCGCGGTAGGCGTCGCGGGAGCGCAGGCTGGCGAGCATCCGGTCGAAGCACGGGTCGCCGACCACTCGGGCGACGTCCAGTGCCTCGGGGCAGGAGGTCCGGAGGCGGTCCAGCTGTTCGGGGTGGGACAGGCCGAGGACGTCGACGAACACCCGCCCGTGGTGGGTGAGTTCGTGCCGGGAGAGGCCGGCGGAGCTGACCGTGTCGCGGGTGGACTCGGTCACCAGGCGGTTGTAGCCGGCGCCGTGCGGGAGGACGACGAGGCCGGCGTCCAGGCGGTGCATGGAGGAGTGGACGGCGCAGGCGACGGCGAGGTCGAAGCGGCGCCGGACGGCGTCCTCCCAGTCCAGCACGGTGAAGCCGGGCAGGGCGTGCAGGTAGTCGTCCAGGGCGCGGTCGGCGAAGACGGAGCCGGGGTTGACGGTGAAGTACCGTTCGACGCCGTCCGGGTCGAGCAGGGCGAGGACGTCCAGGACCCGGGTGGCCGAGGTGAGGGTGCGGGCGACCGCCAGCACGCGGGCCTTGACCGGTCGGGTGTTCCACCGGTCGGCGGGCCAGACGTGGGGGTGGGACGGCACGCCATGATCGTACTCATCCGGGCTGCCGCCCGGGTGCTGTTCCCCGAGTGTCGGTCAGCCGGCGGCTGCGGTGGGCTCGTGGTGTTCGGCGGCGGCGCACTCGTCGAGGAGGGGGCGCATGCTCTCGTCCACGAGCCGGTAGCGCACCACGCGTCCGTCCTTGTCGCCGGTGACCACGCCGGCCGTGCGGAGCAGGCGCAGGGCCTGGGAGACGGCGGGGTCGCGCATGCCGGTGGCGACGGCGAGGTCGCTGACGGCGAGCGGGCCGGCGCGGTGCAGGGCGAGCAGCAGGGCGAGCCGCCCGGGGTCGGCGAGCAGGGAGAACCGCTCGGACCAGGACCGGACGTGCGCGGTGTCGCCGATGGCGGCGATGGCCTCGCAGACCCGGTGTCCGTCGATGGTGCGGTGGCCCGCGCGGTCGGCCGGTACGAGATGCATGCGCACATTCTTGCAGGCGAGGGCCTGTGATCCTGGACACCTGCGCAGGTGCGCAGCCTTGCATGGGTCGGGGCGCGACCCCTACGGTGTTCCCCGCCGTGGTGCTCGGGAAGACCGGTGACGGACCCTCAGGGGTCCGGATTCCGGAGCGGCCCTCGCCACTGTGATCGGGTCATTCCTTCGTCCGCGACGGAATGCCGTTCGGGTCCATGACGCCACTGGGTGCCTCGCGCGCCTGGGAAGGCGGGCCCGGACGTCCCGTAAGCCAGGAGACCGGCCACGGCGCTTCACGAAGTCTTTCCACGAGGTGTTGGAGCGTGATCCTGAGATGACCCTGCCCGAAACCATTGCCGACGGGGCGAAGACGGCCCCGTCCGTGCTGCCGACGTTCAGATGGAGGCGCGAGGACACCGTCCGTACGGCCGGGCTGATGGGGGTGATCCTGGCCATGCACGTGGTGGCCTTCGGGACGCTCATCTTCCTGGTCGCACCCGAGCGGTACGCGGTCGGTACCCAGGTCTTCGGGGTGGGCCTGGGTATCACCGCGTACACGCTCGGGATGCGGCACGCCTTCGACGCCGACCACATCGCGGTGATCGACAACACCACCCGCAAGCTGATGGCGGACGGCAAGCGGCCGGTCTCGGTGGGTTTCTGGTTCGCGCTCGGGCACTCCTCGATGGTGGTCATCATGGCCGCCCTGGTCGCGGGCGGTGCGCAGCTGGCGAACACGCTGATGGACGACGAGTCGGCCACCCACAAGTGGCTCGGCGTGATCGGGACCACCACCTCCGGCGTGTTCCTCTACCTGATCGGCGCGCTCAACCTGGCGGCGCTGCTCGGCATCCTCAAGGTGTTCCGGTCGATGCGGGCGGGGCAGTTCGACGAGGCGGAGCTGGAGGCGCACCTGGACTCGCGCGGCTTCATGGCCCGGGTGCTGAACCGGGCGACCCGCTCGATCACCCGGCCCGGGCAGATGTTCCCGGTCGGCATGGTGCTGGGTCTGGGCTTCGACACCGCGACCGAGGTCACCCTGATGGTGATGGCCGGCTCGGGGGCGGCCGCCGGGCTGCCCTGGTACGCCATCGTCTGCCTGCCGCTGCTGTTCGCGGCCGGGATGAGCCTGTTCGACACGCTGGACGGGACCTTCATGAACTTCGCGTACCAGTGGGCGTTCTCCAACCCGGTGCGGAAGGTGTACTACAACCTGACCATCACTGGGCTGTCGATCGCGGTGGCCTTCATCATCGGCACCATCGAGCTGGTCGGGGTGCTGCACGAGAAGCTCGACCTGACCGACCCGGTGACCGGCTGGATCGCGGACATCTCGCTGGACAACGTCGGCTACGCGATCGCCGGGCTGTTCGTGGTGGTCTGGGCGTTGGCGATCGGGTACTGGAAGCTGGCCCGGGTCGAGAAGCGCTGGACCCCCCAGGGGGAGTGAGCCGGGAGGGCATGAGCGGGGCTCATGGGGTGGGGGCATGAGGTTCGCTCATGGGGGCGCCCCCATGAGCGTTGCTCATGCGGCCGCGAGCAGCAGGGTGCCCGCGACGGCCAGCCCGGCGCCGAGCACCTGGACCGGGCGCAGCCGTTCCTTGAACACCCCGCGGGCCATCAGTGCGGTGACCACCGGGTAGAGCGAGGACAGGACGGCGGCAACGGTGGCCGAGCCGCGGTGCGAGGCCATCGCGAAGAGCGCGTTGGCGGCGACGTCGGCGAGCCCGATCGCGGTGAGCGCGGGCAGCCGGGCCCGCAGCCCGGGCAGTAGCCGGCCGGTGCCGCTCCCGCCGGCGCCGCGCGGGCCGGTGAGCAGGGCGGCGCCGCCGACGGCGACGTTGCAGACCCGCTGGACGCAGAGCGCCAGCAGCAGCCCGCCGCCGGTCGAGGCGTGGGCGATCAGGGCCATCACGGTGCCGAAGCCGACGGCGGCGCCCAGGGTGAGCAGCAGGGCGCTGCGGGCGGCGGCCGGGCCGCCGCGCTCCGGACCGGCGGCCAGCACCACGCCGGCCACGGCCACCGCGATCCCGGCGACCTGGCCGGGCCCGGGGCGGTCGCCGAGCGCGAGGCCGACGCCGACCGGTACCACCACGGAGACGGTGGTCAGCGGGGAGACCACGCCCATCGGGCCGAGCGCGAGCGCGCGGTAGAAGGCGAGCATCGCGAACGGGCCGATCACCCCGGCCGCGACGGCGTACCAGAGCACGGGGGAGGCGGCGGCCCAGCCGCCGGTGGCGATGACGGCGGCCAGCAGGACGGCGGCTGCCGCCACCTGGGAGGCGACGACCACGGCGAGCGCGGGCAGCCGCCGGGCGAGTGCGCCGCCGCCGAAGTCGGCGAGCCCCCAGAGCAGGCTGGCGGAGAGGGCGAGCAGCACGGTCACGGCCGGCCTCCCGAGGGGTCGGCGGGCGCGGCGGGGAGGACGGGTGATGAGGGCAGCACAATGCACTCCGAAGTACAGTCGGATGGACTCGTTGCCGAGACCGGCAGCGTAGTGCAGTGAACTGAACTTTCCGAACAATATTCCGTACCGTTTCGACCAGTGGACGGAAAGACACCGGAGGACTGACCGCGTGCCGGACCCCGACCTCGTCGCCCGGGCCCTCGCCCGGAACCTCAAGCGGCTGCGTGCCGAGCGAGGCCACACCCTGGACGCTCTCGCCGCCCGCTCCGGCGTGAGCCGCGGCATGATCGTCCAGATCGAGCAGGGCCGCACCAACCCGAGCGTGGCCACCGTCGTGCGGTTGGGCGACGCGCTCGGCGTCTCGATCGCCACGCTGCTCGACTACGAGAAGGGGCCGGACGTCCGGATCGTGCCGGGCGACCAGGCCGTGCCGCTCTGGTCGGGCCCGTCCGGCGGCACCGGCACGCTGCTGCACGGGATCGAGGCGCCCGGGCCGCTGGAGCTGTGGGAGTGGCGGATCGAGCCGGGTGAGGAGTACTCCTCGGAGCCGCACCCGGCGGGGACGGTGGAGATCATCCGGGTCGAGGAGGGGGAGCTGACCCTGGAGCACGACGAGCGCGAGCACCGGGTGCCGGCCGGCAGCACCGTCTCCTTCGACGCCTCCTATCAGCACGTCTACCGCAACGCGGGGGAGCGGGCGGTGCGGCTGGCCATGGTGGTCTCCGTCCCGCCGCCGCGCTGACCTCCGTCCGTACGTGCCGAACGGCGCCTCCCCATCCCGGGGAGGCGCCGTTCGGGCTTTTCAGTGCCGGTCGCCGTAGCGCTGGCGGAAGCGCTCGACCCGGCCCGCGGTGTCGAGCACGCGGGACTGGCCGGTGTAGAAGGGGTGGCTCGCCGAGGAGATCTCGACGTCGATCACCGGGTAGGTGTGGCCGTCCTCCCAGTCGACGGTGCGGTCGCTGGTGACCGTCGACCTGGTGAGGAAGGCGAGGCCGCCGACCTTGTCGCGGAAGACGACCGGGCGGTAGGCGGGGTGGATGCCGGGCTTCATGGGAGGGCTCCTCTCTGGGGGCGGTCAGCGCTCTTCGCGGAAGTCGACGTGCCGGCCCGCGACCGGGTCGTACTTGCGCAGGACCATCCGGTCCGGGTCGTTGCGGCGGTTCTTGCGGGTCACGTACGTGAATCCGGTGCCGGCGGTGGAGCGGAGCTTGATGACGGGGCGCAGTTCGCTGCGGGCCATGGGGCGTCCTCCTGGCGGTCTGGCGGTGCTGGGTGGGTGCTGGATGGAACCGTACACCGAAATGGATGTCATTTTCATTTGGTGTAACGTGAGCCCGGTCCTGCCCATTCCCGGACGCCAGGGAGCACCCATGTCCGCGCACTGCCAGCTCACCGGCCGTCGGCCCGGCTTCGGCAACGCGATCTCGCACTCGCACCGCCGCACCCGCCGCCGCTTCGACCCCAACATCCAGCGCAAGCGCTACTGGCTGCCCAGCGAAGGCCGGTACGTCCGGCTCGTGCTGAGCGCCAAGGGCATCCGTACCGTCGACACGATCGGCATCGAGGCCGCCGTCGCCCGCATCCGGGCCCGGGGGGAGAAGGTCTGATGGCCAAGCAGAGCAAGATCGCCAAGAACGAGCAGCGGCGCGCCGTCGTCGCCCGCTACGCCGAGCGCCGGGCCGAACTCAAGCGGCTCATCGCCCACCCCGGCACCGACCCCGTCGAGCGCGCCGCCGCGCAGGCCGAACTCGCCCGCCAGCCGCGCGACGCCAGTGCCACCCGGATCCGCAACCGCGACGCGGTGGACGGCCGACCCCGCGGCTACCTGCGCGCCTTCGGCCTCTCCCGGGTCAACCTGCGCGCCCACGCCCACGCCGGCCACCTGCCGGGCGTCCGCAAGGCGAGCTGGTGAGCGGGGTGGACGGCCACCCGGAGCGGATCAAGCTGCCGGTGGTCGTCGTCGCCGGCCTGCACGCCGACGAACGCCGCGCCGCCGTCGAGGAACTGGCCGCCGCCGCGGTGGACGCGGTGGTGCTGCGGCACGACCTCCGGGACGCCTCGCTCGGCCTCGTCCACCGCGAACTGCGGGACGCCGAAGGGGCGTTCGACACCGACGACGTGCCGCTGACCAACGACTGCCCGTGCTGCGCGCTGCGCGAGGACCTGCTGCCCCGGCTGCTGGAGATCGCCGACGAGGGCCGGTACGGGCTCGCCGTCGTCGAGTTGTGGGGCGGCAGCGACCCGCACCCGGCCGTCGAGGTGATCGCCGCAGGGGAGTCGGACGGCCGGGACCTGGCCGACGTCGTCGAGCTCGCGGGCGTGGTCACGGCGGTCGACCCGGACCGGCTGATCGCCGAACTCTCCGTCCCCGACGACCTGGTGGAGCACGGCGAGCACACCGCCGCCCAGGACGAGCGGACCCGCGCGGAAGCCCTCGCCCACCAGATCGAGTACGCCACCACCCTCGCCGTCCCGCGCGCCACGGCGCACACGCCGGGGCTCGCGCTGCTGCGGCAGCTCCACGCCACCGCCCGGGTGGTCCGGCTCGGCACCGGTACCCTCACCCGGGCCGCGCTCGGCGGCTTCGACGTCGCCGCCGCCCGCGACCGGGTCAACCCGGCGATCGCACTGCTGCCGCAGGACCGCGACGAGGCGGGCGTCGCCACCCTGGTCTGGGAACGCCGCCGCCCGCTGCACCCGCAGCGGCTGCACGAGGCGCTGGAACTGCTCGTCCCGGCGGCGCAGCGCAGCCGGGGCCGGTTCTGGCTGGCCAACCGGCCGGACCTGATGCTCGCCTGGGACGCCGCCGGGGCCAACCTCGCGGTCGAGGAGTGCGGGCCCTGGCTCACCTCCCTGCCCGACGCGGCCTGGGAGCTCTACCCGCCCGCGCGGCGGGCGGCCGCCGCCCTCGACTGGCACCCCCTGCACGGCGACCGGGTGCAGCAGCTCAGCTTCACCGCGGAGGGGCTGGACGTCGACGGCATCACCGGCCTGCTCGACTCCTGCCTGCTCACCGACGCCGAACTCGCCGCCGGCGAACCCGGCTGGAAGGCCCTGCCGGACGCCTTCCAGGACCTGCTCGACCCCGTCCACTGAAGAACGAGGAAGTGCCCACCCGCATGCGCAAAACGACCGCCCCGCCGAAGCACCGGCCCAACCCGCTGCTCGCGGCGGGCATCGAGTACATCGACTACAAGGACACCGACCTGCTGCGCCGCTTCGTCTCGGACCGGGGGAAGATCCGCAGCCGCCGCGTCACCCGCCTCACCGTCCGGCAGCAGCGGGCTATGGCCCGGGCGATCAGGAACGCCCGCGAGATGGCCCTCCTCCCGTACACCTCCGGTCCCACCCGATAGGAGCCCACCCATGGCCGTACCCAAGCGCAAGACCTCCCGCAGCAACACCCGGCACCGCCGGGCCCAGTGGAAGGCGACGCCGCCGAGGCTCGTCCCGATCACGGTCGACGGCCGCGAGCTGCTCGTCCCGCAGAACCTCGTCCCGGCCTACCGGCGCGGGCTGATCGGACCGGGGGAGGTGTAGGGGCGGTTCGCCGTGTGGGGGTGGGTGGGCGTGCCGCCGGGGGGTGTGGGGCTTCCCGGCGGTGGGTCGTGTGGCGGACGGGGGAGGAGGAGGTGGGGCGCGGGCTGATCGGACCGGGGGAGAGGTAGGGAACGGAGCTCCCTCGGCGGTGGTGCGGGGGCGCGGGCGGGTGCGGGCGGGAGCACCCGGGGGTTCTGTCGGGGGTGCTCGGCGGGCGCTTTGGGGTGGGGGTTCGTAGGCTCGACGCATGGCGGATGCGTACGCGGGGCGGCGGGAGCGGGTGAGGGAGCACTGCAGCGCGGCCGGGGCCGATGCGGCGCTGATCACCCGGGCGGCGAACGTGCGGTATCTGACGGGCTGCGCCCCCTGCGGGGCGACCCTGCTGCTGACCAGGGAACGCGCGCTGCTCGCGGTCCCGGACGACCTGCCGCCGGACGACTCCGGGGAGCACCTGATCGCCCCGGACGTGACGCAGCTGCCGGTCTCGGCGGGGGCGGACACCGCGCTGGCCGCGGCGGCCGCCGCCGCGGGCTTCGGGGTGACGGGCCTCGCCGTGGAGGAGCACGACCTGACCGTCAGCCGGCACCGGGCGGTGGCGGGCCTGGCCGGGCGGGCCCGGCTGGCCGACCTGGGGCAGGTGGTCGAGCGGCTGCGGGTGGTCAAGGACGAGCACGAGATCGCCGACCTGCGGATCGCGGCCGAGATCGCCGACCAGGCGCTCGGCGAGCTGCTGGAGTCGATCCTGGTCGGCCGCACCGAGCGGCACCTGGCGATGGAGCTGGAGCGCCGGATGATCGACCACGGCGCCGACCGGGCTTCCTTCCCGGTCTCGGTCGGCACCGGCAGCCACTCCGGCCAGGCCGCCCACCAGCCGACCGACCGCCGGGTGGAGGAGGGCGACTTCCTGACCGTGGTGATGGGCGCCCAGTACCGCGGCTACGGCGTCTCCACCGCCCGGACCTTCGTGATCGGGGCCGCCCCCGCACCCTGGCAGGTGGAGCTGCACCGGCTGGTCTTCCGCGCCCAGCGGGCCGGCCGGGAGGCGCTCGGACCGGGCGTGGAGCAGTGCGTACCCGACCGGGCCGCCCGCCAGGTCCTGGAGGCGGCGGGGCACACCGAGGCCTCGCCGCACCCGGTGGGGCACGGCATCGGGCTGGAGATCCGGGAGGCGCCGCGCCTCGGTCCGTCGGACATGGGTAAACTGGACAGCCGCGTGCCGGTCACCGTCGGCCCAGGGGTCCACCTCCCGGGCAAGGGCGGGGTCCGGATCGAGGACACGCTCGTCGTGCGCCCCCTCGAAGAGGGCGGGCCCGAGCTGCTCACCATCACCACCAAGGAGCTCCTCGCCCTGTGACGGCGGCCCCGTGGGCCGTCGGTGGCAGGACGCAAACCCTTGGTTCCTTGACAGCTATACAGGAGTTAGTGCGCCCGTGGCTTCCACGAACGATCTCAAGAACGGCATGGTCCTCAAGCTGGAGGGCGGCAAGCTCTGGTCCGTCGTCGAGTTCCAGCACGTCAAGCCCGGCAAGGGCCCGGCCTTCGTGCGTACGAAGCTCAAGGAGGTCCTGACGGGCAAGGTCGTCGACAAGACCTTCAACGCCGGGACCAAGGTCGAGACCGCCAACGTCGACAAGCGCGGCATGCAGTTCTCGTACAAGGACGGCGAGAACTTCGTGTTCATGGACATGGACACCTACGACCAGATCACGGTCGAGCCGGCCGTCGTCGGCGACGCCGCCAAGTACCTGCTGGAGGGCTTCGAGGCCCTGGTCGCCACCAACGAGGGCGCCGTCCTGTACATCGAGCTCCCGGCCGCGGTCGAGCTGACCATCGCCGAGACCGAGCCGGGCGTCCAGGGCGACCGCTCCACCGGTGGCACCAAGCCGGCCACCCTGGAGACCGGTGCCGAGATCCAGGTCCCGCTCTTCGTCACCACCGGCGAGAAGGTCAAGGTCGACACCCGCGACGGCAGCTACCTCGGCCGGGTGAAGTAAGTCCGTGTCGGCCGCACGCAGCAAGGCCCGTACCCGGGCCTTCCAGATCCTCTTCGAGGCCGACCACCGCGGGGTCGACCCGCAGCAGGTCCTCGCCGACTGGGTGGCCCGCGCCCGCGAGCCCAAGCCCGACGAGGGCACCCCCCAGGTGGCCGAGTACACCATGGAGCTGATCGAGGGGTACGTCCAGCACGCCCGTCGCATCGACGACCTGATCTCGCAGTACGCCGTGGGCTGGACCCTCGACCGGATGCCGATCGTGGACCGCAACGTCCTGCGGCTCGGCGCGTACGAGCTGATCTGGGAGGACGGCGTCCCGGACGCGGTCGTCCTGGACGAGGCCGTCGAGATCGCCAAGGAGTTCTCCACGGACGACTCCCCGGCCTTCGTGAACGGCATGCTCGCCCGCTTCCAGGAGCTGAAGCCGAGCATCCGCCGGTAGCCGGACATGCTGCCCTTCGGACGGCCGTCGGACCCGAGTCCCGGGACCGGCGGCCGTCCGGCGTTCCCGGCGGTGGGTGTTCCCGGCGGTCCGGTGTTCCCGGTCGTCGCGCGTTTCACCCGGTCGGCGTAGGGTGGGGCCTACTCGTCAGTAACTTGACGTCCCGGAACCAGGCGCGAAGGGCAGGTCCCCCCACATGACCACCGCGATCCGCAGCGAGTTCGACCAGGGCATCGCCCTGACCAGACATCCCGAGGAGCCCGGCCGCTACGAGGCCGAGCTCGGCGCCGGCTGGCAGATCGGCGGCGGGGTCAACGGCGGGCTGCTGCTCGCCGTGGCCGGACACGCGCTGTCGCTGGAACACGGCACCCACCCCGACCCGGTGTCGATCAGTGGTTACTACCTGTCCGCCTCCACCCCCGGCCCGGCCACCGTCCGCACCGAGGTGCTGCGCAGCGGCCGGGGCCTGTCCACCGGCACCGCCTCGCTCAGCCAGGACGGCGTCGAGCGGTTGCGCGTGGTGGCCAGCCACGGCGACCTCTCCACCACCGACGGCGAGGTGCGCACCAGCGCCGTGCCGCCGCAGCTGCCGCCGCCGGAGCAGTGCATCGGCGTGGAGCACGCGCCCAAGGAGCTGATCGCCCAGGCCGCCCTGCTGGAGCGCTTCGACCTGCGGCTGGACCCGGCCACCGTCGGCTGGGCGCTCGGACAGCCCTCCGGCAAGGGGCGGATCCAGGGCTGGTTCCGGCTCGCCGACGGCCGCGACCCCGACCCGCTGCTGCTCCTGCTGGTCGCCGACGCGCTGCCCCCGGTCACCTTCGACCTGGGCATGCCGGGCTGGGCCCCGACCGTCGAGCTGACCGTCCACCTGCGCGCCAGGCCGGTCCCGGGCTGGCTGCGGGTCACCCACGCCACCCGCAACCTGGCCGGCGGGTACTTCGAGGAGGACGCCGAGGTCTGGGACGAGTCCGGTCGCCTGGTCGCGCAGTCCCGCCAGCTGGCCCGGGTGCCGCGGTAGCACTCGCCCCGAGGGGTCGGCCCGAGGCCCGTCCCGGCTCCGCCATCGGTCCTATTACCGGTGGTTACATTCCTGTGACACGCCGTACGTGTGCGGCGCGCGCGGTTGGGGAGGAAGACGGTCAGCGGCGAGCCCGCCGCAGACCGTCACCCGCCGATGCCAGGAGCCACCGATGACTCGAAATGGCCGCTCCCGCCGTAACTCCGACTGCACCGCCGGCGGCTCGCGGCCCGCAGTCCGGGCGTCGCACCGGCCGCAGGGGGCCGAGGGCGCCGAGCAGGCGTTCGTCATCGGGGTGCTGACCAATCCGGCGGACTTCGCGCGGGCCCGCGCCTGGGGGGTCACCGACGCCCCCGACCACGAGCGCTACCTGGCCGACACCGCCGACCTGCTGGCCGACGCGCTGGAGCGGTTCGACACCGTCCGGGCCCGGATGTTCCACCCGCAGGACTTCGAGGAGTTCTGCCTGCTGCACGGGCTGGACCCGGCCGCGCCCGGCGCCCGCGACCGCTACCTGGTCAACCCGCCGCTGCAGTCCCAGCTGCTCGCCTACCAGGGCGAGGAGCTGGCCGGGGACTTCCTGCCCCGCCTGGTCCGGGCCCGGGAGAACGGGCTGACGCTCTGCCACGTCGACCTGCTGCTGGACGGCGGCCTGTACGGGGGCGCGGACGAGCCGGACGTCGAGCACACCCGCTGGGTGCGCGCCGCCTACCAGCGCGGGGGAGAGGTGTTCCGCCGGATGCTGGTCGGCGCGGGCGCCGGCGTGTACGAGTTGCGCCTGCGGGTGGACGCCCCCGGCGGGCGGCTGACCGCGGCGGCCCGGGTGCTCCAGTGGGAGGACGGCGTGGTGCGGATCAACGACGAGGACCTGGAGCTGCTCTGCGCGGTGCTGTGCACGGGGCTGGCGCTGGAGCTGCCGGGCGTGGCGGTGCTGCACGGTTCGCAGGGCTCGGCCGCCTCCTGCGGGGAGTACCTGCCGGCCTCCTGGGCCTGGTCGAGCGGCGGTCAGGACTGGGCGCCGGCGGCCCGGCCGGTCCGGCTGGACGGGGTGGCGGCCCAGCCCGGCTACAGCCTGGGAACGGTCTGCTGACGAGCGTTCGGAGGCGGGGTGGCAGTACCCGCACACGCCGCGGCGCGGCCCCCATCGGGGTGCCGCGCCGTGACGTTTCTGCTTGCCGACACAGGTGGAGCGAGTGTCGGGAACTGCAAGGACCCGCCGGTGGAAGCCGGTGCGGTGAGCCTCAGCTCGCGTCCTCCTCGCGCACCGCACGGCGCGCGTCGGGGTTCAGCACGCCCCAGGAGATCAGCTGCTCGGTGAGGATCGACGGGGACTGGTCGTAGATGACGGCCAGGGTGCGCAGGTCGTCCTGGCGGATCGACAGCACCTTGCCGTTGTAGTCGCCGCGCTGGCTCTGGATGGTCGCCGCGTAGCGCTGCAGCGGGCCGGCCTTCTCGGACGGGACCTGGGTCAGTCTCTCCAGGTCGAGGACCAGGCGCGGCGGCGGCTCGGCCGCGCCGCCGGGGGTGCCGCCGGGCAGCAGCTCCTGTACCGGGACGCCGTAGAACTCGGCCAGCTCGGCCAGCCGCTGCACGGTGACCGCACGGTCGCCGCGCTCGTACGAGCCGACGACGACTGCCTTCCAGCGCCCCTGGGACTTCTCCTCGACACCGTGCAGGGAGAGACCCTGCTGAGTGCGGATCGCTCGGAGCTTGCCTCCGAGTTGCTTCGCGTAGTCGCTGGACATTGATCTCCCCGGACGAGATTGCTTCGCGTTCAGTGGTGGGTCACGGGCGATTGCCGACGCCGTTACCGGTGGGTTCGACGTCCGTCTCGTAACTCACTGTGAGGTTACGTAGAGTAAGGTAGTTGCGTCAAGCCGAATGGGGCAGTCGTGCGAATGGCCCGCATCGTCGGCGCGTCCGGGGTGTTAACCGGCGGAAGCGGAATGGTGGACTTCGGTTTGTCGGCCGGGGCACTGCTAGGATGACCCGAAGCCCGCGCCGAGTCGGCGGGGGCCATCCCGACATCCTTTAAGGCCCGTCCAGTGAGGCGGGGAAGGAGGTCCGCTTCGGCATGACCGCACACAACGAACCGACGCCGCGGCCGCCGCACCAGGTGCTGGACGGCACGGACATCGCCCGGGTGATCACCCGGATAGCGCACGAGATCGTCGAGCGCGCCAAGGGCGCGGAGGACGTCGTGCTGCTCGGCATCCACACCAGGGGCGTCCACCTCGCCCGCCGCCTGCACGCCAGGCTGGCCCAGATCACCGGGCGCGACATCCCACTGGGCACCCTGGACATCACCATGTACCGGGACGACCTGCGGCTGAAGCCCGCCCGCGCCCTGGAGCACACCGAGATCCCGCCCGGCGGCATCGACGGCAAGCTCGTCGTCCTGGTCGACGACGTGCTCTTCTCCGGCCGCACCATCCGCGCCGCGCTCGACGCGCTCAACGACATCGGCCGGCCGCGCGCCGTCCAGCTCGCCGTCCTGGTCGACCGCGGCCACCGCGAGCTGCCGATCCGCGCCGACTACGTGGGCAAGAACCTCCCCACCTCGCTGCGCGAGGCCGTCCAGGTGCGCCTGTCCGACAGCGACGGCGTGGACGCCGTGCTGGTCGGCGACCGCGACTTCACCGCACGGTCCTCGCAGGCCATGGCCGCCAAGCCCACCGAACCGCACCTCCCGGAGTAACCCGCGTGAAGCGCCACCTCGTCTCCGCCGCCGATCTCAGCCGCGACGACGCGCTGCTGATCCTGGACACCGCCGAGGAGCTGGCCCAGCTCTCCGGCCGGGCCGTCAAGAAGCTGCCCACGCTGCGCGGCCGCACCGTCGTCAACCTCTTCTTCGAGGACTCCACCCGGACCAAGACCTCCTTCGAGGTCGCCGAGAAGCGCCTCTCGGCCGACGTCATCAACTTCTCCGCCAAGGGCTCCTCGGTCTCCAAGGGCGAGAGCCTGAAGGACACCGCGCTGACCCTGCAGGCCATGGGCGCCGACGCGGTGGTCATCCGCCACCACGCCTCCGGCGCGCCGGCCCGCCTCGCCCAGTCCGACTGGCTGCACGGCAGCGTGATCAACGCCGGTGACGGCACCCACGAGCACCCCACCCAGGCGCTGCTCGACGCCTTCACCATGCGTCGCCACCTCAACCCCGGCGCCGGCCACGACCTCGCGGGCCGCCGGGTCACGATCGTCGGCGACGTCCTGCACAGCCGGGTCGCCCGCTCCAACGTGCACCTGCTGGCCACCCTCGGTGCGCAGGTCACCTTCGTCGCCCCGCCGACGCTGCTGCCGATCGGCATCGAGAACTGGCCCTGCGAGATCAGCTACGACCTGGACCGCGTGCTGCCCAAGACCGACGCGCTGATGATGCTCCGGGTGCAGCGCGAGCGGATGAACGCCGCGTTCTTCCCGACCGAGCGCGAGTACAGCCGCCGCTACGGCATGAACGGCCTCCGGCTGGCCCAGCTGCCCGAGCACGCCATCGTGATGCACCCCGGTCCGATGGTCCGCGGCATGGAGATCACCGCCGAGGTCGCCGACTCGCCGCGCTGCACCGCGGTCGAGCAGGTCGCCAACGGCGTCTCCGTGCGGATGGCCGTGCTGTACCTGCTGCTCGGCGGAGCCACCCCCGCCGACACCCCCGCCGACGCCCCCCGCACCGACTCCGTGGAGACCGCTCAGTGACCAGCTACCTGATCCGCAACGCTCAGATCCTGGGCGGCGCCCCGCAGGACCTCCTCCTCGCCGACGGTGTGATCAAGGAGATCGGCACCGGCCTGGCGGCCGCGGCGGACATCGAGATCGACGCCACCGGGCTGCTCGTGCTGCCCGGCCTGGTCGACCTGCACACCCACCTGCGCGAGCCCGGCCGCGAGGACGCCGAGACCGTGCTCACCGGCACCCGGGCCGCCGCGATGGGCGGCTTCACCGCCGTGCACGCGATGGCCAACACCACCCCGGTGGCCGACACCGCCGGCGTCGTCGAGCAGGTCTGGCGGCTCGGCCAGGAGGCCGGCTACTGCGACGTGCAGCCGGTCGGCGCCGTCACCGTCGGCCTGGAGGGCAAGAAGCTCGCCGAGCTCGGCGCGATGCACGAGTCCGCCGCGAACGTCCGGGTCTTCTCCGACGACGGCAAGTGCGTGGACGACGCGGTGCTGATGCGCCGCGCCCTGGAGTACGTCAAGGCCTTCGACGGCGTCGTCGCCCAGCACGCGCAGGAGCCGCGGCTGACCGAGGGCGCCCAGATGAACGAGGGCCAGGTCTCCGGCGAGCTCGGGCTCGGCGGCTGGCCGGCCGTCGCCGAGGAGTCGATCATCGCCCGCGACGTGCTGCTCGCCGCGCACGTCGGCTCCCGGCTGCACGTCTGCCACGTCTCCACGGCCGGCTCGGTCGAGATCATCCGCTGGGCCAAGGCCAAGGGCTGGGACGTGACCGCCGAGGTCACCCCGCACCACCTGCTGCTCACCGACGAGCTGGTCCGCTCCTACGACCCGGTGTACAAGGTGAACCCGCCGCTGCGCACCGCCGAGGACGTCCAGGCGCTGCGCGCCGCGCTCGCCGACGGCACCATCGACGCCGTCGCCACCGACCACGCGCCGCACCCGGCCGAGGACAAGGACTGCGAGTGGGCCGTGGCCGCCATGGGCATGGTCGGCCTGGAGACCGCGCTGTCCGTCGTGCAGCAGACCATGGTCGAGACCGGCCTGCTGAACTGGGAGGGCGTCGCCGACCGGATGTCGCACCGCCCGGCCCGGATCGGCCGTCTCACCGGGCACGGCCGGCCGGTCTCGGTGGGTGAGCCCGCCAACCTGGTGCTGTTCGATCCCGCGTACCGTGGTGCCGTGAACCCGGACAGCTTCGCCACCCGCAGCCGCAACACCCCCTACAAGGGCCTTGACCTGCCCGGACGGGTGCACGCCACCTTCCTGCGCGGGCGCGCCACCGTGCTGGCCGGCGAGCCGGTCGAGCAGGACGGCACCGCGTGATGGATTACGCCACGCTCGCCAAGGAGCAGGCGAAGGTCACCAACTGGCCCGGGTACATCGGGTGGTCCGTCGGCCTGCTGATCATCATCGGCCTCGTCTACTGGCTGATGCGCCAGGGCTGGAACTGGCGGCGCACCCTCCAGTCCGGCATCCCGCCGCTGCCCGCCGTGCCGGAGCGCGCCGGGCGGACCATCCTGGAGACCAGCGGCCGGTACCACGGCACGACCACCGCCGGGAACTGGCTCGACCGGGTCGTCGCGCACGGCCTGGGCACCCGCAGCAGGGCCGACCTCACCCTCGGCGAGGACGGCCTGCTGGTCCGGCGCCCCGGCGACGTCGACTTCTGGATCCCGGCGGCGCACCTGACCGGTGCCCGTACGGACTCCGGGATCGCCGGCAAGGTCGTCCCGTCCGGGCTGCTCGTCGTCACCTGGACGCTCCCCCAGCCTTCGGCCGGGGGACCCCCATCGGCACCGAGCTGGACTCCGGCTTCCGGGCCGACCACCCCGACGAGCACGCCGCCTGGGTCGAGGCGATCGCTCACCTTGCCACACGTACGAAGACGAAGATGACGGAAGAGGCCGCGCAATGACCGCACCTGCCCCCACCACGCAGCGCCAACGGCGGGAGCGTGTGCCCGCCGTGCTCGTCCTGGAGGACGGCCGGACCTTCCGCGGCCAGGCCTACGGCGCGATCGGCGAGACCTTCGGCGAGGCCGTCTTCAACACCGGCATGTCCGGTTACCAGGAGACCCTGACCGACCCGTCGTACCACCGCCAGGTGGTCGCGATGACCGCGCCGCAGATCGGCAACACCGGCTGGAACGACGAGGACGACGAGTCCCAGCAGATCTGGGTCGCCGGCTACGTCGTGCGCGACCCCGCCCGGGTCGCCTCCAACTGGCGCTCCCGCCGCTCGCTCGACGAGGAACTGGTCCGCCAGGGCGTCGTCGGCATCAGCGGCATCGACACCCGCGCGCTGACCCGCCACCTGCGCGAGCGCGGCGCGATGCGCTGCGGCATCTTCTCCGGCGAGGCGCTGGCCGACCAGGCCGAGCTGCTCGCCCGGGTGCAGCAGGCGCCCGAGATGAAGGGCGCCGACCTGTGCGCCGAGGTCGCCACCACCGAGCCGTACGTGGTGCCCGCGATCGGTGAGAAGCGCTTCACCGTCGCCGCGCTGGACCTCGGCATCAAGGCGATGACCCCGCAGCGGATGGCCGAGCGCGGCATCGAGGTGCACGTGCTCCCCGCCAACTCCACCCTGGAGGACGTCTACGCCGTCAACCCGGACGGCGTCTTCTTCTCCAACGGCCCGGGCGACCCGGCCACCGCCGACCACCAGGTCGCCGTGGCGCAGGGCGTGCTGGAGCGCAAGACCCCGTTCTTCGGGATCTGCTTCGGCAACCAGATCCTCGGCCGCGCCCTGGGCTTCGGCACCTACAAGCTCAAGTACGGCCACCGCGGCATCAACCAGCCGGTGCAGGACCGCACCACCGGCAAGGTCGAGGTGACCGCGCACAACCACGGCTTCGCCGTGAACGCCCCGCTGGACAAGGTGAGCGACACCCCGTACGGGCGGGTCCAGGTCTCCCACGTCTGCCTGAACGACGACGTGGTCGAGGGCCTGCAGGCGCTCGACGTCCCCGCCTTCAGCGTCCAGTACCACCCCGAAGCCGCTGCCGGCCCGCACGACGCCGCCTACCTCTTCGACCGTTTCGTGAGCCTCATGGAGGGCCAGCGTGCCTAAGCGCACCGACATCAAGTCCGTCCTGGTCATCGGCTCCGGCCCGATCGTCATCGGCCAGGCCGCCGAGTTCGACTACTCGGGTACGCAGGCCTGCCGGGTCCTCAAGGCCGAGGGCCTGCGGGTCGTGCTGGTGAACTCCAACCCGGCCACGATCATGACCGACCCGGAGATCGCCGACGCCACCTACGTCGAGCCGATCACCCCGGAGTTCGTCGAGAAGATCATCGCCAAGGAGCGCCCCGACGCGCTGCTGCCGACCCTGGGCGGGCAGACCGCGCTCAACACCGCGATCTCCCTGCACGCCTCCGGCACGCTGGAGAAGTACGGCGTCGAGCTGATCGGCGCCGACGTCGAGGCGATCAACAAGGGCGAGGACCGCGACCTGTTCAAGGGCGTCGTCGAAGCCGTCAACGCCAAGATCGGTTACGGCGAGTCCGCCCGCTCCGTCATCTGCCACACCATGGACGAGGTGCTGGCCGGCGTCGACACGCTCGGCGGCTACCCCGTCGTCGTGCGCCCCTCCTTCACCATGGGCGGCGCCGGCTCCGGCTTCGCCCACAACGAGGAGGACCTGCGCCGCATCGCCGGCCAGGGCCTGACCCTCTCGCCGACCACCGAGGTGCTCCTGGAGGAGTCCATCCTCGGCTGGAAGGAGTACGAGCTGGAGCTGATGCGCGACAAGCAGGACAACGTCGTGGTCGTCTGCTCCATCGAGAACTTCGACCCGATGGGCGTGCACACCGGTGACTCGATCACCGTCGCCCCGGCGATGACCCTGACCGACCGCGAGTACCAGATCCTGCGCGACATCGGCATCGCCGTCATCCGCGAGGTCGGCGTCGACACCGGCGGCTGCAACATCCAGTTCGCCGTCAACCCCGAGGACGGCCGGGTCATCGTCATCGAGATGAACCCGCGCGTGTCCCGCTCCTCGGCGCTCGCCTCCAAGGCCACCGGCTTCCCGATCGCCAAGATCGCCGCCAAGCTGGCCGTCGGCTACACCCTGGACGAGATCCCCAACGACATCACCGAGGAGACCCCGGCCTCCTTCGAGCCGACCCTCGACTACGTCGTGGTCAAGGTCCCGCGGTTCGCGTTCGAGAAGTTCCCGAGCGCCGACGCCACGCTGACCACCACCATGAAGTCCGTCGGCGAGGCCATGGCGCTGGGCCGCAACTTCCCCGAGGCGCTGCAGAAGGCGCTGCGCTCGCTGGAGAAGAAGGGCTCCCAGTTCTCCTGGACCGGCCCCGTCGGCGACAAGGCGGAGCTGCTGGCCAAGGCGGTCGTGCCGACCGACGGCCGGATCAACACCGTGATGGACGCGATCCGGGCCGGCGCCACCCCGGAGGAGGTGTTCGAGGCCACCAAGATCGACCCGTGGTTCGTCGACCAGCTGTTCCTGCTGGACGAGATCGCCGGCGAGCTGGCCGACGCCGCCGAGCTCACCCCCGAGCTGCTGCGCCACGCCAAGCGGCACGGCTTCTCCGACCAGCAGGTCGGGGAGATCCGCGGCCTCAAGCCGGACGTCGTCCGCGAGGTGCGCCACGCCCTCGGCATCCGCCCGGTGTTCAAGACCGTCGACACCTGCGCCGCCGAGTTCGCCGCCAAGACCCCGTACTTCTACTCGTCCTACGACGAGGAGAGCGAGGTCGCCCCGCGCTCCAAGCCCGCCGTGATCATCCTGGGCTCCGGCCCGAACCGCATCGGCCAGGGCATCGAGTTCGACTACTCCTGCGTGCACGCCTCCTTCGCGCTCGCCGACGCCGGGTACGAGACCGTCATGGTCAACTGCAACCCGGAGACCGTCTCCACCGACTACGACACCTCCGACCGGCTCTACTTCGAGCCGCTCACCCTGGAGGACGTGCTGGAGATCGTCCACGCCGAGCAGCAGGCCGGCCCGCTGGCCGGCGTGATCGTCCAGCTCGGCGGCCAGACCCCGCTCGGCCTGGCCCAGGCGCTCAAGGACAACGGCGTGCCGATCGTCGGCACCCAGCCCGAGGCGATCGACCTCGCCGAGGAGCGCGGCGCCTTCGGCCGCGTCCTGCGCGACGCCGGCCTGCCCGCCCCCAAGCACGGCACCGCCTTCTCCTTCGAGGAGGCCAAGGCGATCGCCGACGAGATCGGCTACCCGGTGCTCGCCCGCCCGTCCTACGTGCTCGGCGGCCGCGGCATGGAGATCGTCTACGACGAGGCCTCGCTCGCCTCCTACCTGGAGCGCCACGCCGGCCTGATCTCCGAGCACCCGGTGCTCATCGACCGCTTCCTGGACGACGCGGTGGAGATCGACGTCGACGCGCTCTACGACGGCACCGAGCTCTACCTCGGCGGCGTCATGGAGCACATCGAGGAGGCCGGCATCCACTCCGGCGACTCCGCCTGCGCGCTGCCCCCGATCACCCTCGGCGGCCACGACATCAAGCGCCTGCGCGCCTCCACCGAGGCCATCGCGCGCGGCGTCGGGGTCCGCGGTCTGATCAACATCCAGTTCGCCCTCTCCGGCGACATCCTGTACGTCCTGGAGGCCAACCCGCGCGCCTCCCGGACCGTCCCGTTCACCTCCAAGGCGACCGCTGTGCCGCTGGCCAAGGCCGCCGCCCGGATCTCGCTCGGCGCCACCGTCGCCGAGCTGCGCGCCGAGGGCCTGCTCCCGGCCGAGGGCGACGGCGGCACGCTGCCCGCCGACGCGCCGATCGCCGTCAAGGAGGCCGTGATGCCGTGGAGCCGCTTCCGCGACATCCACGGCCGCGGCGTGGACACCGTGCTCGGCCCGGAGATGCGCTCGACCGGTGAGGTCATGGGCATCGACAAGGTCTTCGGCACCGCCTACGCCAAGGCGCAGACCGGCGCCTACGGTGCGCTGCCGACCAAGGGCAAGGTCTTCGTCTCCGTCGCCAACCGGGACAAGCGCAACCTGGTCTTCCCGGCCCGCGCGCTGGTCGGCCTCGGCTTCGAACTGCTCGCCACCGCCGGCACCGCCGAGGTGCTGCAGCGCGGCGGCATCCCGTCCACGCTGGTGCGCAAGCACAGCGAGGGCGAGGGCCCGAACGGCGAGAAGACGATCGTCCAGCTGATCCACGACGGCGAGGTCGACCTCATCATCAACACGCCGTACGGCACCGGCGGCCGCCTCGACGGCTACGAGATCCGCACCGCGGCCGTGGCCCGGGCGGTGCCCTGCCTGACCACCGTCCAGGCGATGGGCGCGGCCGTCCAGGGCATCGACCGGCTGCTGCGCGACGAGGTCGGGGTGATGTCGCTCCAGGAGCACGCCGAGCTGATCAACGCCGGCCGCAAGTAGCACCACCGCAGTGGGGGGCACCGGAACCGTTGGGTGCCCCCCACTCGTGTGCCCGAATCCGTTTCTCCGCTCCGGGAGTTGAACCGCCCTTGTACAAGCTTCTGTTCGACCTGGTCTTCAAGAAGATGGACCCCGAGAAGGCCCACCACCTGGCCTTCTTCTGGATCCGGCTCGCCTCCTCGGTGCCCGGCCTGCGCACCCTGGTGCGGCTGGTGCTCGCCCCGCGCGACCGCGCCCTGCGCACCGGCGCCCTCGGCCTGGACCTGCCCGGCCCGTTCGGCCTGGCGGCCGGCTTCGACAAGAACGGCGTCGGCATCGACGGCCTGGCCATGCTCGGCTTCGACTACGTCGAGATCGGCACCATCACCGGCGAGCCCCAGCCCGGCAACCCGACGCCCCGGCTGTTCCGCCTGGTCGAGGACCGCGCGCTGATCAACCGGATGGGCTTCAACAACCAGGGCTCGGCCCGGGTCGCCGCCCGGCTCGCCGCCCGCCCGCACACCAGCTCCACCCCGGTGATCGGCGTCAACATCGGCAAGACCAAGGTGGTCGAGGAGGCCGACGCCGTCGCCGACTACGTCAAGTCCACCGAGCGGCTGGCGAAGTACGCCGACTACCTGGTGGTCAACGTCAGCTCGCCGAACACCCCGGGGCTGCGCAACCTGCAGGCCGTGGACCACCTGCGCCCGCTGCTCGCCGCCGTGCGCGAGGCCGCCGACCGCACCACCGCGCACCACGTGCCGCTGCTGGTCAAGATCGCCCCCGACCTGGCCGACGAGGACGTCGACGCCGTCGCCGACCTCGCGCTGGAGCTGGGCCTGGACGGCATCATCGCCACCAACACCACGATCGGCCGCGAGGGCCTGCGCACCGACGCCGCCCGGGTCGAGGAGATCGGCATGGGCGGCCTGTCCGGCGCCCCGCTCAAGGCCCGCGCGCTGGAGGTCATGCAGCGGCTGCGCGCCCGTACCGAGGGCCGGCTCACCCTGGTCTCGGTCGGCGGCATCGAGACCGCCGAGGACGCCTGGCAGCGGATCGTGCACGGCGCCGACCTGGTCCAGGGCTACAGCGCCTTCATCTACGAGGGCCCGTTCTGGTGCCGGAAGATCCACAAGGGCCTTTCCGCCCGGCTCCGGGCCGCGGGCTTCCGCGACCTGGCCTCCGCCGTCGGCAGCGCCGTGCGCAGCTCGTGACCACCCCCATCGGCTCCGGAAACCCCGGTTCTGGAAAGGACGACATGACTCTCGCCCCGTTCGGCGCCCGGCTGCGCCAGGCCCTCGACACCCGCGGCCAGCTCTGCGTCGGCATCGACCCGCACGCCTCCCTGCTCGCCGCCTGGGGGCTCGGCGACGACCTCGCCGGGCTGGAGACCTTCAGCCGCACCGTGGTCGAGGCGCTGGCCGACCGGGTGGCCGTGCTCAAGCCGCAGGCCGCCTTCTTCGAGCGCTTCGGCAGCAAGGGCGTCGCGGTGCTGGAGAAGTCCGTCGAGGAGGCCCGGGCGGCCGGCGCGCTGGTCCTGATGGACGCCAAGCGCGGCGACATCGGCTCCACCATGGCCGCCTACGCCGAGGCCTTCCTGTCGCCCGGCAGCCCGCTGTTCTCGGACGCCGTGACGGTCAGCCCCTACCTGGGCTTCGGCTCGCTGCGCCCGGCCCTGGACCTGGCCCGTGAGCAGGGCTGCGGTGTCTTCGCGCTGGCGCTCACCTCCAACCCGGAGGGCGCCGAGGTGCAGCGCGCGGTGGGCGCGGACGGCGAGCCGGTCGCGGCCTCGGTGCTGCGGCAGCTGGCGGCCGAGAACGCGGACGCCGCGCCGCTGGGCTCCTTCGGCGCGGTGGTCGGCGCGACGCTGGCCGACGCGGGCGTGGACCTGGCCATCAACGGCCCGCTGCTGGCCCCCGGGATCGGCGCCCAGGGCGCGACCATGGCGGACCTGCCGCGGGTGTTCGGCGCCTCGGTGCTGAACGTGGTGCCGAGCGTGAGCCGGGACGTCCTCAAGCACGGCCCCTCGGTGGCGGCCCTGCGGGAGGCGGCGGACCGCTTCGTCGGGGAGTTCGCGGACGCCGTCAAGTGACGGTCGTCCTCGCGTGACGGATCGCGTGACGGATCGCGTGGCGGATCGGGTGGCGGACGCCGTCGGGTGACGGGAGGTGTCCGCCCGGTTGCGGAAGGCGCGGTTCTGGTAGCGGCGCGGTGACCCTGTGGAGTGTCCGCAGGACGGCGGCGCCGTCGCGGAGTCGACGTGAGCGCCGTCACATCGACCGTGTCAAAGTCTCGCAATCGCGGTCAATTTGCCCGGGAAAGTCCTGGTCGGCCTTGGCTGACCAGGACTTTTCGTGTTCTTTTCCTGACGTGGCGCCGCAATCCGGGTAGTGTCCGGCGATAGGTCATCGGCGAGCCGCGATTCACGCGTCTCCCGCAGGTCAGGGCCTTGTGGTTCCCCCTTGCGGACGGTGTCCTCGGTACCGAACCAGTCCTAGCTCAATCCCTTCCATCCACACCTGAGGTGAACGGCGTGGCTCTTCCGCCCCTTACCCCTGAACAGCGCACCGCCGCGCTCGCCAAGGCCGCCGAGGCTCGCCGGGAGCGCGCCGAGGTCAAGAACCGGCTCAAGCACTCCGGCGCCTCCCTGCACGAGGTGATCAAGGCCGGCAAGGCCGACAACGACGTGATCGGCAAGATGAAGGTCTCGGCCCTGCTCGAATCCCTTCCGGGTGTCGGCAAGGTCCGCGCCAAGCAGATCATGGAGCGCCTCGGCATCAGCGAGAGCCGGCGCGTCCGGGGCCTCGGCACCAACCAGATCGCCTCCCTGGAGCGGGAGTTCGGCGGGGGTGCCGCCTGACCGTGACCCGGTGGTCCCGGGAAGCTCCGCGATCCGGGATAATCGGTGCATGAGTGAGCGTCCGCGGCTGACCGTGCTCTCCGGCCCCTCGGGGGTCGGCAAGAGCACGGTCGTCGCTCATATGAGGAAGATGCACCCCGAGGTCTGGCTCTCGGTGTCGGCGACGACCCGCCACCCCAGGCCCGGCGAGAAGAACGGGGTCCAGTACCACTTCGTCGACAACGACGAGTTCGACAAGCTGGTCGCCAACGGCGAACTGCTGGAGTGGGCCGAGTTCGCCGGGAACCGCTACGGCACCCCGCGTGCGGCCGTGCTGGAGAAGCTGGAGCGCGGCGAGCCCGTGCTGCTGGAGATCGACCTCCAGGGCGCCCGGCAGGTGCGCGAGTCGATGTCCGACGCCCAGCTGGTCTTCCTGGCCCCGCCGAGCTGGGACGAGCTGGTCCGCCGGCTGACCGGCCGGGGCACCGAGCCGCAGGACGTGATCGAGAAGCGGCTCGCCGCCGCCAAGATCGAGCTCGCTGCCGAGCCCGAGTTCGACACGACCCTGGTCAACACCTCCGTCGAGCAGGTAGCGGCCGAACTGCTAGCCTTGCTCGGTGTAGCCTGACCTGTCTGTCTTTTCCACCCTTTCGGAAGGTTTTCGCGTGTCCTCTTCCATGACCGCGCCCGAGGGCATCATCAACCCGCCGATCGACGAGCTGCTTGAGGCCACCGACTCCAAGTACAGCCTCGTGATCTACGCCGCCAAGCGCGCGCGCCAGATCAACGCGTACTACTCCCAGCTCGGTGAGGGTCTGCTGGAGTACGTCGGCCCGCTGGTCGACACCCACGTGCACGAGAAGCCGCTGTCGATCGCGCTGCGCGAGATCAACGCGGGCATGCTGACCGCCGAGGCGGTCGAGGCCGCCTGAGGCGGTCGGTAGCTTCGTGGTTTCCGGGAGGGCCCGGCGGAATCGTTTCCGCCGGGCCCTCCGGCGTTTCCGCTCGCTGTCGGTGGCCGCCGGTAGGGGGTGGGGCACCGCGCAGGCGGCGGCTGAGGGGCCGTAGGGTGGGCGGGTTCCCGATGCGGAGAAAGGTCGGTACATGAGCGCTCCAGCGGACGCCCCCCGCGTGGTCCTCGGTGTGAGCGGCGGGATCGCCGCCTACAAGGCGTGCGAACTGCTGCGCCGGTTCACCGAGTCCGGCCACCAGGTCACCGTGGTGCCCACCGAGGCCGCGCTGCACTTCGTCGGCGAGGCGACCTGGGCCGCGCTGTCCGGCCGCCCGGCCGCCACCGAGACCTGGGAGCGCGTCCACGAGGTGCCGCACGTGCGGATCGGGCAGCAGGCCGACCTGGTCGTGGTCGCCCCGGCCACCGCCGACCTGATCGCCAAGGCCGCCCACGGCCTGGCCGACGACCTGCTGACCAACACCCTGCTCACCGCCCGCTGCCCGGTCGTGGTGGCGCCCGCCATGCACACCGAGATGTGGGAGCACCCCGCCACCCGGGACAACGTCGCCACGCTGCGCCGCCGGGGCGTGATCGTGCTGGAGCCGGCCGTCGGGCGGCTCACCGGCAAGGACACCGGCAAGGGGCGGCTGCCCGAGCCGGCCGCGATCTTCGACGCCTGCCGGGCCGTGCTGCGCCGCGGCGGGGCGGTCGCGACCGACCTGGCGGGCCGGCACGTGGTGGTCTCGGCCGGCGGCACCCGGGAGCCGCTGGACCCGGTGCGCTTCCTCGGCAACCGCTCCTCCGGCAAGCAGGGCTATGCGCTCGCGGTGACGGCCGCGGCCCGCGGGGCCCGGGTGACCCTGCTCTCGGCCAACGCCGAGCTGCCGGAGCCGGCCGGGGTGGACGTGGTGCACGTCTCGACCGCGCTGGAGCTGCGCGAGGCGGCGCTCAAGGCCGCCGCGGACGCGGACGCGGTGGTGATGGCCGCCGCCGTGGCCGACTTCCGACCCGCCGAGTACGCGACCGGCAAGATCAAGAAGGTCGAGGGGATCGAGCCGGCGCCCGTCGCACTGGTGCGCAATCCCGACATCCTGGCCGAGCTGTCGGCCCACCGGCCCCGTTCGGGTCAACTGGTCGTGGGTTTCGCTGCGGAGACCGACGACGTGCTCGCCAACGGCCGCGCCAAGCTCGCCCGCAAGGGGTGTGACCTGCTCGTCGTCAACGAGGTGGGCAACGGCAAGGCCTTCGGCACGGACGTCAACGAGGCCGTCGTCCTGGGCTCGGACGGCAGTGAGACGGCCGTTCCGGTCGGCCCGAAGGAGGTCCTTGCGGACGTGGTCTGGGACCTCGTCGCAAAGCGGCTGGAAACGGGCGGCAACTGATCGAAATCGATCTCAGAACGTTCGAGAATTCCAGAAGCGGGTGACGTTCGACGGAACCAGACCGTTAGAATCCAGGAATCAAGTCTTTCCGGAGTCTCCCGGTCCACCCGGGGAACTTCAGTCAGCAGCCGCTGCAACCCCAGGGAGCGCTGTGTCTCGCCGCCTGTTCACCTCGGAGTCCGTCACCGAGGGACACCCCGACAAGATCGCTGACCAGATCAGCGACACCATCCTTGACGCTCTCCTGCGTGAGGACCCGACTTCCCGGGTCGCCGTGGAGACGCTCATCACCACCGGCCAGGTGCACGTGGCCGGCGAGGTGACCACCAAGGCGTACGCGCCGATCGCCCAGCTCGTCCGGGACAAGATCCTGGAGATCGGCTACGACAGCTCCAAGAAGGGCTTCGACGGCGCCTCCTGCGGCGTCTCGGTGTCCATCGGTGCCCAGTCGCCCGACATCGCGCAGGGCGTCGACACCGCGTACGAGGCCCGGGTCGAGGGTGACGACGACGACCTGGACAAGCAGGGCGCCGGTGACCAGGGCCTGATGTTCGGCTACGCGTCCGACGAGACGCCCGAGCTCATGCCGCTGCCGATCACGCTGGCCCACCGCCTCTCGCGCCGGCTGACCGAGGTTCGCAAGAACGGGACCATCCCCTACCTGCGCCCCGACGGCAAGACCCAGGTCACCATCGAGTACGACGGCGACAAGGCCGTCCGCCTCGACACCGTGGTCGTCTCCACCCAGCACGCCAGTGACATCGACCTGGAGTCGCTGCTCACCCCGGACATCCGGGAGTTCGTGGTGGAGCCCGAGCTCAAGGCGCTCGCCGAGCAGGGCATCAAGCTGACCACCGACGGCTACCGCCTGCTGGTCAACCCGACCGGCCGCTTCGAGATCGGCGGCCCGATGGGCGACGCCGGCCTCACCGGCCGCAAGATCATCATCGACACCTACGGCGGCATGGCCCGCCACGGTGGCGGCGCCTTCTCGGGCAAGGACCCGTCCAAGGTGGACCGCTCGGCCGCGTACGCGATGCGCTGGGTGGCGAAGAACATCGTCGCCGCCGGCCTCGCCCGCCGCGCCGAGGTGCAGGTCGCGTACGCGATCGGCAAGGCCGAGCCGGTCGGCCTCTTCGTGGAGACCTTCGGCACCGAGACCGTGCCGGTCCTCAGCATCCAGAAGGCCGTCTCCGAGGTCTTCGACCTGCGCCCGGCCGCGATCATCCGCGACCTGGACCTGCTGCGGCCGATCTATTCCCAGACCGCCGCGTACGGCCACTTCGGCCGTGAGCTGCCGGACTTCACCTGGGAGCGCACCGACCGGGTGGAGCAGCTGAAGGCTGCCGTGCAGGACTGACGTCCGGACGTCGTGAGGCGGCGCCCGTCCCTTCGGGGCGGGCGCCGCTTCCGTGTGCGGGCGGGTCGGCCGTGTGGGTCGTCGGTGTGTGTGCGTTGTCGGTGTGACCTGGTAGTACTTGGGAGCGATGAGCAGCACAGGGGAGAACGGGGCCGCGGAGCCGGAGCAGCTGGCCTTCATCCGGGAGACGGTCAAGCGCGCCAAGCCGCGCAGCTGGCGCGGGGCGAAGCGGGCCGAGCACCTGCCGGTGGCCCGGGTCGTGGTGGACAAGGGCGTGCTCACCATCGACAAGTTCTTCGACTACGAGGTGCCGGCCGCCATGGCCGAGGAGGCCCGCCCCGGGGTGCGGGTGCGGGTGCGGTTCGGCGCGCGCGTGGTGAAGGGCCAGCGCGAGGGCGGCGAGCTGCACGACGGGTTCATCGTCGCCCGGCTGGAGAAGAGCGACTTCCCCGGGCCGCTCGCCCCGCTGGCGCAGGTGCTCTCTCCCGAGCCGGTGCTCACCCCGCAGCTGCTGCGGCTCTGCCGAACCGTCGCCGACCGCTACGCCGGGACGCTCGCCGACGTGCTCCAGCTGGCCGTCCCGCCCCGGCACGCCAAGGCCGAGGCCGAGCCCTCCCCGCCGCCGCAGCCGCGCCCGGCCGCCCCGGCCCCCGGCGGCTGGCAGCGCTACCCGGCCGGGCCGGACTTCCTCGCCGCACTGGCCGGGGGCGGCTCGCCGCGCGCGGTGTGGACGGCGCTGCCCGGGCCCGGCTGGCCGTACGAGATCGCGCGGGCGGTGGCGGCGACGCTGGCAGGCGGGCGCGGGGCGCTGGTCGTCGTGCCGGACGGGCGCTCGCTCGCCCAGGTCGACCAGGCGCTCACCGAACTGCTCGGCCCCGGGACGCACGTGGCGCTGGAGGCCGAGCTCGGCCCGCGCGAGCGCTACAAGCGCTGGCTCGCGGTGAGCCGGGGCTCGGTGCACGCCGCGATCGGCACCCGCGCCACCATGTTCGCCCCGGTGCGCGACCTCGGGCTGGTCGTCGTCTGGTCCGACGGGGACAGCAGCCACAGCGACCCGCGCGCCCCGCACCCGCACGTGCGGGAGGTGGCGCTGCTGCGCGCCGCCGAGGAGGGCGCGGCGGTGCTGCTGGGCGGGCACGCGGTGACGGTGGAGGGCGCGCAGCTGGTCAGCACCGGTTGGGCCCGCCCGCTCGTCGCGGACCGGGAGACGGTGCGGCAGGTCGCGCCCAGGGTGCGGACCGTCACCGACCAGGACCAGCACCGGGACGCGGCGGCGCAGGCCGCCCGGCTGCCCTCCGTCGCCTGGGAGGCCGCCCGGGAGGCGTTGGCGGCCGGACACCCGGTGCTGATCCAGGTGCCCCGGCGCGGCTACGTACCCCGGCTGGCCTGCGGGCGCTGCCGGACCCCGGCGCGGTGCCGGCGCTGCGAGGGGCCGCTGGAGGCGCCCTCGGCGGACGCCCTGCTGACCTGCGGGTGGTGCGGGCAGACGGAGGACGACTGGCACTGCCCCGAGTGCGGGTCGTTCCGGCTGCGGGCCCAGGTGGTCGGCGCCCGGCGGACGGCGGAGGAACTGGGCAAGGCGTTCCCGCGGATCCCGGTGCGGACCTCGGGCCGGGACGCGGTGCTGGCCACCGTGCCGGACGAGCCCTCGCTGGTGATCTCCACACCGGGTGCGGAGCCCCTGGTGGAGGGCGGCTCCGGGTACGGGGCCGCGCTGCTGCTGGACGGGTGGGCGCTGCTGAGCCGGCCCGACCTGCGGGCCGGGGAGGAGGCGCTGCGGCTCTGGCTGGCGGCCGCCGCGCTGGTGCGGCCCTCGACCGAGGGCGGCACGGTGGTCGTGGTCGCCGAGCCCTCCGCCCGACCGGTGCAGGCGCTGGTGCGGTGGGACCCGCTGGGGCACGCCGGGCTGGAGCGGGACGAGCGGGCGCAGCTGCACTTCCCGCCGGTGTCGCGGATGGCGTCGGTCAGCGGCAGCCCGGCGGCCGTCGCCGACCTGCTGGGGCTGATCCGGCTGCCGGAGGGGGCGGACGTGCTCGGGCCGGTGCCGGTGCCGGCGCTGCGGGGGGAGGAGCAGGAGCGGGCGCTGCTGCGGGTGTCGCCCGGGCAGGGGGCGGCGCTGGCGGCGGCGCTCAAGGCGGCGCAGATCGCGCGGATCGCGCTGCGGACGGCGGAACCGGTGCGGGTGCGGGTGGATCCGACGGACATCGGCTGAGGTCGGGCCGGGGAGCGGCGCGGGCGGGGTCTCGGGAGGGCTTCGGGGAGGGGCGTGCTTCGGGGAGGGGCGCGTGCGGCGCCGGGCGCCGGTGGGGGCGTGGAGGGCGTGCGGCGCCGGGAGGGGCGCGTGCGGCGCCGGTGGGGCGGGGTGAGTGGGCCACCCCGCCCCGGACGGCCGGTGGTGCGTGCGGTGGTGCCCGTCAGCCGCGCAGGGGGATGCCGGTGCGGTCGACGGGGGTGGTGCGGTCGGGCTGGGGGCGGTCGACGGGGGTGCGGTCGAGCGCGGGGCGGTCCAAGGTGCTGCGGTCCAGGCTGCTGCGCTCCATGGGGGTGCGGTCCAGGCTGCTGCGGTCCAGGCCGCCCTGGCGGGCGGCGGGGACGGTGGGGGTCAGGCCGCCGGCCGGAGTGGTGGGGAGGTCCTCGGAGCGATCCGGGCGGCTCGGGCCCGGGACGGCGCCGCTGGCGGCGAGGAGTTCGCTGGTCGGGCGGCGCATGCCGTAGCGGCGGTGCACGGCCTGCTTGGTGACCCCGAGGGCGGAGCCCACCGAGTCCCAGGAGAAGCCCAGCGCGCGGTCGAACTCGACCGCCGCCGCCACCAGGGTCTCCACGCTCTCCCGCAACTCCTGCGCCAGTCGCACGGTCGGCGCCGGAGCCCGCCCGTACACCACGAAGCCGGCCGAGGTGCTGGGGCGCCGCGGTCGGTAGACGTTGCCCAGCTGGGCGGTGAGCGTCCGCAGCGCGTCGACCTGGCGCCTCACCCGCTCGATGTCCCGCACCAGCAGGTGCAGGCTCGCCCGCGCCCGGGCGTCGTGGTTGATCTGCTCGGCCATGGCCTACGTGCCACCTTCCGTACGGTTCAGCTCGGCCGGGGCGCGGTGTCCCGTGCGCCCGGCCCCGGTCAATCTCTCTTGACCAACGCCGAATCGGGGGCCGGGGTAACGCGGCTCGCCGGACTCGGGATATGCCAGCGGGTGTTCGGTCGGTCCGAGGGCAGGCTCCGGGGCATGCTCCGGGGTGTGGCCGGGGCATGGTCCGAGGGCATGGGGGGCGGGGTCGGCGCGTTGCATAGACTTGGCCGAACAGCCGTTGCCCGCAGCCCCCGAGCGACTCCCGACACCTCGACGGACAGGACCCGTACCCCGTGGCGATCCAGCCGATCCGTCTCTTCGGAGACCCCGTCCTGCGGGCCACCGCCCAGCCGGTGACCGTGTTCGACAAGGAACTGCGCAACCTGGTCCGCGACCTGACCGACACCATGACGGCCGCCCCCGGCGCCGGCCTCGCCGCGCCCCAACTCGGTGTCTCGCTGCGGGTGTTCACGTACCACGTGGACGGCGTCACCGGGCACCTGATCAACCCGGACCTGTCGCTGAGCGAGGACGAGCAGGAGGGCCCCGAGGGCTGCCTCTCGCTGCCCGGCCTGCGCTACGACACCAGGCGCGCGTACGGCGTGGTCGCCAAGGGCTTCAACATGTACGGCGATCCGGTGACGTTGGAGGGCACCCAGCTGCTCGCCCGGTGCATCCAGCACGAGACCGACCACCTGGACGGCATCATCTTCATCGACCGCCTCGACGGCGAGCAGCGCAAGGCCGCGCTGAAGGCGATCCGGGAGGCGGACTGGGGCGGCGGGCCGGCTCCGGTCGTCAAGGTCTCGCCGCACAGCACCTTCGGCGCTGCGCGCTGATTTCCTGAATTCCCTTTTACAGAAAGGCACTTGATGCGCCTCGTGTTCGCCGGCACCCCCGAGGTCGCCGTTCCCGCCCTGGACGCTCTGCTCGCCTCCGACCGGCACGAGGTCGTCGCGGTGGTCACCCGCCCCGACGCCCCCGCCGGGCGCGGCCGCAAGCTGGTCGCCAGCCCCGTCGCGCAGCGCGCCGAGGAGGCCGGGATCGAGGTCCTCAAGCCGGCGAAGCCCAGCGACCCGGAGTTCGTCGCGCGGCTCACCGAACTCGCCCCCGACTGCTGCCCGGTGGTCGCCTACGGTGCGCTGCTGCGCCCCGGCACCCTGGAGATCCCCAAGCACGGCTGGGTCAACCTGCACTTCTCGCTGCTGCCCGCCTGGCGCGGCGCGGCCCCCGTCCAGCACGCGGTGCTGGCCGGCGACGAGGTCACCGGCGCGTCCACCTTCCTGATCGAGCAGGGCCTGGACTCCGGCCCGGTCTACGGCGTCATCACCGAGGAGGTCCGCCCGACCGACACCAGCGGCGAACTGCTCACCCGGCTCTCCGTCTCCGGCGCCCGGCTGCTCGCGGCCACCATGGACGGCATCGCGGACGGCTCCCTGCACGCCGTGCCGCAGCCCGCCGAAGGCATCACGCTCGCTCCGAAGATCACCGTCGAGGACGCCCGGATCGAGTGGAACCACCCCGCGCTGCGGATCGACCGCGTGGTGCGCGGCTGCGCGCCGGCGCCCGGGGCGTGGACGGAGTTCCGGGGCGAGCGGCTGAAGGTCACCGGGCCGGTGAAGCTGCTGGCGGAGTCGGCCGAGCTGGCGCCCGGCGAGGTTGCGATGGTCGGCAAGAACAGCGTGCGGGTCGGGACCGGCAGCCACGACATCGAGCTGGGGGAGGTCCGCCCACAGGGCAAGAAGGAGATGCGGGCCGCGGACTGGGCCCGGGGCGCCCGGCTGGCGGCGGGGGAGCGGTTCGGGGCGGCGAGCTGAGGGCCCACCCGTGGGCTGAGGGCTCGGGGGCGGTTCGTCCGGGGCGCTGAGATTCGCCGCGCGGGGTGGTGCGGGCGGGCCTACCTTGGTCCGAGTGGGGGGTTCCTCACCAGGAAGGCTGATCCCCATGGCCCGACTCACCTGGACGAGCCCGCGCACCTGGACCGCCGTGGCCGGTGCACTGCTGGTGACCGCGACCTACGGGCTGGCGACCGCTCCACCGGCCGGTGCCGTGACCACCACGGTGGTCGCCGGCGACCCGGCCGCCACGGGCACGCTCTCCTCCGCCACCTGCCCGGCGGACCACCACCTGATCTCGGGCGGCTACGACCTGGGGACCGTCCAGGTCGATTCCTCCAGCGGTTCGCCGCCGGCCCTGGTGGTGGAGCGGAACGCACCGTCGGTCGACAAGAACAACACCTGGGAGGTCATCGCGGTGGGCATCGACGGAGCCCGGGCGCTCGCCCTCTGCGAGGCGGACTGACGAGCCGTCCGGGACGGGAGGCCGGCCCCTTCGGGGAGAATGGGCCGGACCTCTCAGGCGAGAGGGGGTCGGACCTGTCGGGCGAGAGGGGGCCGGACGTCTCACAGTCGGGCATCGCGCAGTCGGGCATCTCGCAGGGGATATCGTTGACCCCGATAACCACCGCAGCACTTTGAAGCAGTCGAGGCACCAGTGAGCACCCCCACCCCCGGCGCCAAGCGCGCCCCCCGTCCGCACCGCCGTCCGAAGAAGGACCCGGCCCGGATCGTCGCGTTCCGCGCGCTGCGCGCCGTCGACGAGCGCGACGCGTACGCCAACCTGATCCTGCCCTCGCTCCTGCGCGAAGCCGAGCAGAAGGGCATGGACCGGCGCGACGCCGCCCTCGCCACCGAACTCGTCTACGGCACCCTGCGCCTGCAGGGCACCTATGACGCGATCATCGCGGCCTGCATCGACCGGCCGCTCAGCAAGGTCGACCCGCCGGTCCTGGACGTGCTCTCGCTCGGCGCCCACCAGCTGCTCACCACCCGCATCCCCAGCCACGCCGCCGTCTCGGCGACCGTCGAACTCGCCCGGGTGGTGCTCGGCGACGGCAAGGCCAAGTTCGTCAACGCCGTGCTGCGCCGGATCAGCGCCCACGACCTGGACGCCTGGATCGAGCAGGTCGCCCCGCCGTACGACCAGGACGCCGAGGACCACCTGGCGGTCGTCCACTCGCACCCGCGCTGGGTGGTCGCCGCGCTGTGGGACTCGCTCGGCCGCTGGCAGCCGGACGCCTCCGGGCGCAGCGCCGTCGAGGAACTGCTGCGGGCCGACAACGAGCGGCCCGAGGTCACCCTGGTCGCCCGCCCCGGCCGGTCCACCGTCGGCGAACTGGCCGACGCGCTGCCCGAGGCCCAGCCCGGGCGCTGGTCCCCGTTCGCGCTGCGGCTCGCCGAAGGCGGCGACCCGGCCTCGATCGACGCGGTCCGGGAGAACCGGGCCGGCGTGCAGGACGAGGGCAGCCAGCTGGTCGCGCTGGCGCTGGCCACGGCGCCGGTGGACGGCCCGGACCGGCTCTGGCTGGACGGCTGCGCCGGCCCCGGCGGCAAGGCCGCACTGCTCGGCGCGCTGGCCGCCGAGCGCGGGGCGGCGCTCGTCGCGAGCGAGAAGCAGCCGCACCGGGCCCGGCTCGTGGCGCGGGCGCTGGAGGGCAACCCCGGCCCGTACACGGTGATCGCGGCGGACGGAACGCGCCCGGCCTGGCAGGCCGGCGGCTTCGACCGGGTGCTGGTCGACGTGCCATGCTCCGGACTCGGCGCGCTGCGCCGCCGCCCGGAGGCGCGCTGGCGGCGGCGCCCGGCGGACGTCGCGGCCTTCGGGCCGCTCCAGCGGGACCTGCTGCGCTCGGCGATCGAGGCCACCCGGGTCGGCGGCGTGGTCGGCTACGCGACCTGCTCGCCGCACCTGGCGGAGACCCGGGCGGTCGTGGACGACGTGCTGCGGGAGGAGGGCGGCCGGGTCGAGTGGATCGACGCGCGCCCGCTGCTGCCCGGCGTCCCGGCGCTCGGGGACGGGCCGGACGTGCAGCTGTGGCCGCACCTGCACGGGACGGACGCGATGTACCTGGCGCTGCTGCGGCGGACGGCCTGATCGGTAGCGGGTGGTTGCATCTCCCGTAGGGGGAGGCGGCAGGGTGGTGGCCATGAACGGCGACGCGACGTACACCATCGGTGAGCTGGCCCGGCGGGCGGGGGTGACGGTCAAGACCGTCCGCTTCTACTCGGACCAGGGGATCGTGTCGCCGGCCGACCGCAACCCGGCCGGCCATCGGCGGTACGGCGCGGACGCCGTCGCACGCCTGGAACTCGTCCGCACCCTGCGGGAACTCGGGCTCGGACTGCCCGCGATCCGGGGAGTGCTGGAGCGCCAACTCGCGCTGCCCGCCGTGGCGGCGGCGCATGCCGAGGCGCTGGACATGCAGATTCGGGTGCTGCGGCTGCGACGGGCTGTGCTGGGGGCGGTGGCCAGGCGCGGGTCTTCACCCGAGGAGTTGACGTTCGTGCATCGGTTGGCCCGGCTGTCGGAGGACGAACGGGGGCGCCTGATCGGGGAGTTCCTGGCGGGGGTGTTCGGTGGTGGTGGGCCTGGGGGTGGTGGGCCCGGTGGCCGGTTCGCGGCCGCGGCGCGCTCGTTGACGCCGGAGTTGCCGGAAGACCCGTCGGCCGAACAGGTCGAGGCGTGGGTGGAGTTGGCGCAGCTGGCGGGGGACGTGGAGTTCCGGGCGCTGCTGCGCGGGCTCGTCGAGGCGGAAGCGGCGGAGGCAAGCGGGGGGCTGCCGGGGCCTGGACTGGCGGTGATGGTACGGGAGTTGGCGAGGCCTGCGGTCGCCGTGGCGGCGGAGCCCGGGTCGGAGACGGCGGCGCGGGTCGTCGCGGAGCTGCTGGAGCGGTACGGGGAGATGGTTCCGGGCTCTGCCGGGGTGCTGCGGGGCCGGCTGGGAGAGCGGCTGCGGGCCATGGCGGATCCGCGGCGGGAGCGGTACCTGGAGCTGCTGGCGGTGGTCAACGGGTGGGCTGCGCCGGAGAGTTGGGCTGCGGAGGTGGAGTGGGCGGTGCGCGCCGTGGGCGGTGGTGGTGGCGGCTCGGTTGCGGCTACGGCTTCGGCTTCTGCTTCGGCTGTGTCGGGGGTGGGCAGGGGAGGTTGGTGAGGAAGGCGTGGGCCTGGGCGCGGAGTTCGTCGACCGGCGGGTCCTCGCAGACCGCCTCCAGGTCGAGTGCGGTCGCCTGGCCCGTGTGGGTGTAGGACTGGTAGGCGAGGTACGGCCGGTGGTCGTCGGTGGGGTCGAGCCCGACGGCGAAGGTCGCGAAGCGGGTGCGCTCGCGCTCCGTCCGGGCGCTCTCGGTTCGGGAGAGTTCCCATTCGAACTCGTAGGGCTCGGGCTCGGCGGGCAGGTCCAGCAGGGCCTGGGCGAGCTGGCGGACCTCGTCCGGGTCGGCGAACGGTAGGGACTCGGACCCGAAGGGTGTGGCGGCGAACAGCTCCCAGTCGTGACCGTTGTGGCTGACGGTCAGCGCCCACTGACCGTTCTTGTCGTGCCAGTGGCAGTGGAGGGTCGGGTCCATGGTGGTCAACCTCCCTGTGGGCATGGGCCGTTCGTGTTCCCTCATCGTGGCACACCGGGCGGCCGACGGAAGTCGGGACTGAGCCGTTCTCGGGCCCGTTGCCAGACGTTCCGCAGCGGACGGTAGTCAGGACGGTGACGCCGTGCTCGGCGATCACCCGGTGGGCCGGCGGCGGGCATGGCGGACGTCTGCACCGGCGGTCGGGGTGGGTGCGCGGGGATTTTTCCGTCGGGGAGGTGGGGCTGGGGAGCTGGGGTGTGGGGGCGTCAGGGGGTGGTGGGGGTGGGGGTGGGGTGCCAGGGGCGGGTGGGGTGCGTGGGAGTGGGGGTGGAGGTGAGGCGGAGGGCGTAGATCTCATGGCCGGGGGCCTCGTGGGGGACCTGGCCGAGGTAGTCGTGGCCGGTGAGGTGGCACCAGGCGGGCAGGTCGAGTGGGGCGGCGGGGTCGGTGGTGAGGATGTGGACCACCGCGCCGGCCGGGAGGTGGGCGATGTGGGCGCGCAGTCGGAGCAGGAGCTGGACGCAGAGCAGGCCGGTGCCGTCGACGGTGAGGTCGGGGGTGGTAATGGGGCGGGTCATGGGGGTTCAGCCTAGGCGGCGTGGCGGGTGAGGGGCGGCGTCGGGTGGGGGTGGCGTCGGAGGGTGGTGGTCAGGTGAGGCGTTGGCCGGGGGCGGTGCCGCCGAGGCGGGTGAGCAGGGCGGACAGGCGGGTGAGGTCGTCGGGGCTCCACTGGGCGGCGGCGAAGTGGTCGGCGGCGACCTGGCGGGCGGTGTGCAGCATCTCGGCGAGCCGGTCGCGGCCGGTGGGGGTGAGGGCGGCGTACGCCACGCGGGCGTCGCGGGCGGCGGCCTCGCGGGTGACCAGGCCGATCCGTTCCAGTGGGGCGAGGCCGCGGGTCACACCGGAGGCGGTGAGGCCGAGTGCTTCGGCGAGGTCGACCCGGCGCATTCTGCCGCCGGGGGCCTGGGCGAGGTGGAGCAGCATGGTGAAGTCGGACAGGCTCACGCCGTGCAGGCCGCTGAGGCTCGCGTCGAATCGTTTGACCAGGGCGGTCTGGGCGCGGACCAGCCGCAGGGCGGTGTCCAGCGGGTCGGGGCTCGGGTCGGTTTCGGTGTGCTCGGTCGTACGGTCGGTTGTGCGCTCTGTCATTGCCACCTCCTTGACTGCTCAAGTATATCCCCGGAGGGAGCCGCCAAGGAGGTGGCGGAGGGGGAGGGGGGTCGGATCAGCGGATGGTGGAGGCGGCGCGGCGCTGTCGCTTGCCGAGCGGCGCCTGGGAGAGGTCCTCCGCCTGGGAACGCAGGTTCTTGTAGCCGTAGCCGCGTTCGGTCAGCCAGTTCTCTGCGGACTGCTCGGCCCGTTCGGTGGCCTCCAGGATGTCCTCCTCGGCCTCGCCCTCGTCCAGGAAGCGGAACGTGAAGGCGGTGCGGGCGGAGAGGTCGTAGCTGAGGTGGCCCTCACGGGTGAAGGCGGCGCGCAGGACGTCGTGCTCGGGCGCGGCGGCGACGAGTTCGGCGCGCTGCTCCTCGGTGAGGCCGTCGAAGACGCCGCGCACCATGATGCGGAAGGTTCGGGTGGTCATCTCCCGACGATAGGCAGGAGGGGCCGCCGACCGCCAATGCGATTTCGCCGGTGTGGCGGTGTGGCGGTGCGTCGGTCGGCGGCCGCTCGTCGGGGAGGCGGGCGTCAGCCGGTGACGCCCAGTTGGGACAGCAGGGCCGTGTTGTCCTCGATGTGCCAGTCCTCCACGATCCGGTCGGTGCCGACGTGCTGGATGTCGATGGCGTTGAACTCGATGCGCTGGCCGCTGCCCCGGACACCGTCGAAGGTGCCGGTGAAGTGACCGCGGAAGACCAGCCGGGCGGTGATCCGGTCCCCGGTGACCAGGGCCTCGGACAGCTCGCAGGTCAGGTCCGGCACGGCGGCCCGGAAGGTCCGGGAGGCCAGGACCGGGCCGGTGGGGCCCTGCGGGCGGCCGGGCGGGAGCGTGTTGTCCCGGAAGGCCGGGCTGATCGCCGCGTCCAGGTACCGCTGCTGCCCGGTGTTCCAGAAGGTGTACAACTGCTGGGCCAGGTGCACCTCCTGGGCTGCGCGCCGGGCGCCGAGGGAGCGGTCCACGGTGAGCGCCTTCGGCTGGACCAGGTCGGGCGAGCGGTCGACCAGGCGCTGGGGCCAGGGCTGTGGGTCGGGGTGATGGGTGGGCGAGTGGGTGGGCGAGTGGGCCGGGGCAGCGGCGGCGGTGGTGCCCAGCAGGACGGTCAAGGCAGCGGCCACGGCGGCGGTGCGCGGCGCGAGGCGCCGGCGGGTGGCGGAGCTGGCGGTGGCGGAGCTGGCGGTGGTGGTGGCGGCGGTGCCGGGCCGGGGCTCAGACAAGGCGGCCACCCCCGTCGACGTGCAGCACGGTGCCGGTGACGTACGGGTTGTCGATCGCGTAGAACACGGCCTTGAGCAGGTCCTCCGGGCTGCCCACGCGGCGGGCCGGATTGCGAGTCGCGACGCCGCGCAGGAACGCCTCCTTGTCGGAGCCCAGGCCGTCCCAGGAACCGGTGTCGACGATGCCGGGGGAGACCGCGTTGACCCGCACCGGCGCGAGCTCCACCGCCAACGCCTGGACCAGGAAGGCCAGGGCGCCGTTGGTGGTGGCCATCACGGTGCGGCCGGGGGACGGGCGCCAGGCGGCCACACCGGAGAAGAAGGTGAACGAGCCGTCCTCGGACACCTGCCCGGCCAGGTGCTTGGCCAGCAGCAGTGGGCCGATCACCTTGGCCGAGAACGCCCGCTGCACGTCGGCCACTTCGAGCTCCTGCAGCGGGCCGTTGGCCGGTATCGCGGCGGTGGACACCAGGTGGTCGAACCGGCCGGCCCGGGCGGCGAATTCGGCGATCGACCGCTCCTCCGCGAGGTCGAGGGCGAGCACCTCGGACGGGCCGGACAGCTCACCGGCCGTCCACTCCAGCTTGCGCGGATCCGGACCGGCCAGCACGAGCTCGGCACCGGCGGCGGACGCGGCCCTGGCGAGAGCACGGCCGGTGCGGGAGCCGGCGCCGACGACGATGAGGCGCCGGCCCGTGAGGGCGGTGGGGGTGCTGGGGTTGGGGAGGTCGGGGAGCTCGGACACGGGAGTGTTCCTTTCGGTTCGGGTCAGGAGCCGCCGCTTTGCTGTTCTGCGGGCGGCGGCGGTACCCCATGAGCCTCGCCTGAGCTGCGGTGATGAGTCCAAGGATTGTTTTCTACGCCGACGATAAAATGTGTTCATGGCAACGCTCAGGCAGCTCGAATACCTGGTCACGGTGGTCGACACCGGCTCCTTCACACGCGCGGCCGAGCAGCTGCACGTCACCCAGCCCGCGCTCTCCCACCAGATCCGGGCCCTGGAGAAGGCCGTCGGTGGCCCGTTGCTGGAACGCCTGCCGCGCACGGTACGGCTCACCCCGATGGGGCGGGCGGTGCTGCCGCACGCCCGTGCCGCGCTCGCCGAAGCGGAACGCCTGCGCACCGTGGCCCGGCGTACGGCGGGGCTGGAGGAGGGCGAGCTGGAGGTCGCGGCCGTCTACTCCGTCAGCCTCGGCATCCTGCCGCCCGTGCTGCGGGCCTGGCGGCGCCGGCACCCCGGCGTGCGGATCCGACTGCGCGAGTACCCGCACGCCGATCGCCTCCAGGCCGCGATGAGCGCGGGCCGCGCCGACGTCGCCATCGGCCCTGCCCCGACCGGCTGGGAGGGGCCGATCCGCGAACTCGGGGTCGAGGAGTTCGTGATCGTCCTGCCCGCGGACGACCCGCTGGCCGACAGCCCCGGCGGCACGGTGGATCCGGCCCGGCTCGCGGACCGGGACTGGGTCCACTACGCCCCCGACAACGGCCTCGCAGACCTGCTCGACCGCGTCGGTGCCCGGGCCGGATTCCAGCCCCGCGCGGCCGTCCGCGCCGAACAGACCTCCGCCGCACCGCTGTTGGCCGCGGCAGGGTTGGGCCCCGCCCTGGTGCCCGCCAACATCGTGCCGCCGCACTTCGACGGCGCCCTGCTCCGCCCGGACCCGCCGATCCGTCGCACCCTCACCGCCTACACCCGCACCCGGCCCGACCCGCTCACGGTCGCCTTCGCGGACCTCCTCGCGGAGCAGGCGAAGGTGAACCCGCCCGCGCCTCCGGCGGCGTTGGGGCCGGTGGGTGGAGAGGGGGAGGGGTGGAGAGTGGTGGGTGGCGGCCGCGACGGGGGTGCTGGGGTGGGGTGATGGCTGGCTGGAGGAGGTGATGCGTCGGCCGGTGGTGGTGGGCTGAGAGGCGGGGAGTGGGGGTGGGGGTAGGGCGCATGATGGGGGCTCCTTGACTGGGCTTGGTGGTGTCAAGGGTGGGGGTTCGGGGGGGCGGTTGCGTATGTGCCGATCGGCAGGAATCCGGCGGGAAATGCGGCGGGCCTCCCCTGCCGATCGGCAGGGGAGGCCCGGGAGTCGGGGTGGGTCAGACCCGGACGGGGAGGCGAGTGCAGACGCTGCCCGTCGCGAGCGGGGCGGGTTCGGCGCCGAGGGCGGCGAGGGTGAAGGCGGTGGTGAGCGCGCTGATGTCGCGGGCCTCGCGGAGCAGGTAGTGGTTGGCGCCCGGGGCCTCGTAGCGGGCGAGGTCCGGGACGACCTCGCGGGCGCGCAGCCCGTACTCCAGGGACTGGGTGGCGTTGGCCGCGCTGTGGTCGCCGGTGCCGTGGACGATCAGGACCCGCCGCCCGGCCAGCTGGTCGACCGCGTCGCCGCTGGGCAGCCAGGGGGCGATCCCGGCGACGCCGACGACGGACGGGTGCCCGGCGCACCAGAACGCGGCGCGCCCGCCGAGCGAGTTGCCGATCAGGACCACCGGTACGTCGCCGTACCGGCGGGCGAGTTCGTCGAGCGCCCACCGGGTGTCGACGGCGGTGTCGGCGTCCGCGCCGTTCCAGCCGCTGTACCGGTAGCGCAGCAGGTGGACGGCGGTGCCGTGCGGTCGGCCGCGGTCGGTGAGTTCGACGGCGAGGTCGCGCAGGCCGCGTTCGGCGACCTTCAGCGGTCCGCTGTGGCTCCGGATGAACCCGCCCGGTAGCAGCAGGGCGACGCCGTTGACGGGCCCGTCCCCCTGCCGGGGGGTCAACTCTGCGGTGCGCGGACGCTGCGCTCGGAACACGCGAAATCCTCCCTGATGTGTACAGGCGGATTCTACGGTTCCGGCGACGGGGCGCGGTGCGCCGGCCGGGGCCAGGGGACCCGGTCGGTGACCAGGGGATCCAGCGGGTTCCCCGGGTGCGCGCGGTCGGGTCAGGCGGCGGGCAGGGTCGCTGATGGCGGACTCTCCTCGGCTGCGGAGCGCGGCAGTCCAGCGGGTTGGGCGGCCCAGGCTGAGGGGCCAAGATTGGCCCGTTTTCGTTGGTAGGAGCGCCGGCGGAGCTGCGCGGGCGGAGTGGGGATTCGTGCGGATCACCCCACCTTGGGCCTTTCATGTGCAGGTGATGGCTGGGGTTTTCCCTGCTCTTTGTTTCGGATCATGGCGGGCTCTGCGACGATCCGAAGATCGTCGCCTCGTTGCGGTGGGCGACGCGTCGCAGGGGAGAGACGGGCATGGCCGGTGGGCCCGAGGACAGTGTCGTCCGGGCGGGGTGGAGGGCCAGGTTCGCCTGGGGCAACAGGTTCGCCTGGGACAAGGAGACCTGGATGGTGGTCTCCGGCGGGGTGCTGGGGGCCATGTTCGTCAGCATGGGGCTGGCGGTGCTGTTCGGGCCGGCGAACGGGTTCGGCGGCGACAGCCTCGCGTTCATGGGCATCATCAGCATCCTCGGGCTGATGCCCTGCGGTGCGGGCTTCGTCTGGGCTTTGATTCACCCCCGGGTCGGGTTTCCGTCGGCCGCCGTGGGAGCACTGCTCGGGCTGGGGATCTTCCTCTGCTTCGCCGGGGACGGCGTCAACGACACCTGGACGGCACCGCTGGACCGGCCGTCCACGACCCGCGCGCTGGGCAGCTGGACGGCCGGGGACCTGGTGGTGCGGGTCCGGCCCGACCTGGTGGTGGCGTACCGGAGCGCCACCGGCGCCGTGGTGTGGCGGTGGACCCCGCCCGGGCAGGACTCGGTGTGCGCGATGAGCCGGGGGACGGGGCAGGGCGAGGCCGGCGGGATCGGGCTGATCGGCCACTCGCCGCACGACAAGCCGTGCGCGGCGGTGACCGCACTCGGCCTCACCGACGGCAAGGAGGGCTGGACCGCCGCCGTGGACACGCCCGCCCGGGACGGGGACTCGGCGGCGCCGGACGTGGTCGCCGTCGCCGGGCCGCAGGCCGTCCTGCAGGAGAAGGACGGCTGGCGGGCGGTCCGCCTGGCGGACGGCGCGGACCTGTGGCGCGGTACGGCCGACCCCGGCTGCGCCCCGCTGCAGGTCGCGGGCGGGGCGCAGGACGTGGTGACGGTCGCGCAGTGCGGCGCCGCGCCGCCCGTGCTGCGGTCGCTGGCGGCCGTCGACGGGCAGGAGCGGTCGCGGATCGCCCTGCCGGCGGACGGCGGCCTGAAGAACCTCGCCGTGGTGTCGGTCGACCCGCTCGCGGTCTGGGTCGACGCCCAGGGCGAGCGCGGGACGCACGCGGTGCTCGGCTACGACCGGGACGGGCGGCAGCGGGCGTCGATCCCGGTCTCCGGCGAGGAGTACGACCTGGACGTGATGCTGGGCGGGCTGCACGCCTTCGACGAGTTCGACGCCCGGCCGCTGTTCGGCGGAGTGGTCGTCGGCGACCTGTTCATCGTGCCGGGCGAGAAGCCCGGCGACGTCACCATCAGCGGCGGCAAGCACCCGAGCCGCAGCGCCACCGGCCGCCTCGTGGCGTACTCGCTCGCCGACGGCGGGCAGCGGTGGACGGCGGGGCTGGACGACCAGGTGACCGGCCTGGTGGTGGACGGGAGCTCGGTGTGGGCGATGACGCGCGGCCGGATCGTCCGGGTCGACGCGGCGACCGGACGGCGCAGCGCCGAGCTGGACGTGAACGGCACGTCCTCGCTCTACCCGGTGGACCTGTCGGTCGCGGGGCCGGACCGGTTCGCGGTGGTGGCGGAGGACGGGACGCGGGACGAGCCGCCGGTGCGCGGGATGGGCTGAGGGCCCGTTGCGGGTGGTGCCGGGTGACGCGGTGGTGCCGGGGGACCAGGTGACGCCGGGTGACGCGGGTGACCTGGTGACGCCGGGTGACGCGAGGACGGGTCAGGACCGGAAGTCCGGGTAGCCCAGGATGAAGACCCGCTCGGCCGGGTTCCGCACGTAAGGAATCACCTTGCCGGTGTCCTCGAAGCCCAGCCGCCGGTAGAAGGCCAGCGCCCGCCCGTTGCTCTCGTTGACCCCGAGGGTCAGCCACCGTGCGTCCGTGTGGTCCCGCGCGTGGCGGATCGTCGCGTGCACGAGGTCGACGGCGGGGCCGGCGGCGCCGCGGTGGGCCGGGGCGACGTAGACGGAGCGGACGCACACGGTGTCGGGGACGTCGGGGACGGGTTCGACCCCCGCGATTCCCACCCAGCTCCCGGCCTCGTCACGGACCGTGAGGGTGGCGGAGCCGTTTTCGGCCGTGGCCTCGGCGGCGGCCTGCCGCTGCCAGTGGCCGTCGGGCCGGGCGGCGGCGTCGGCATAGGAGAGGTGGAAGGCGCCGGGGGAGTCCTGCAGCGCCTCCAGCGTGATCTCGCGGAGTTCCCGCCACTCCTCGGCGGCGATCCGGCGTACGACGTAGGGCATGCACCGAGCCTGGCACGGCCGTGACGCAGCGGGATCACACGTGAGGATGATCTTCGTCCCGGTCCTCCCCGGTACGCGGGAGCAGGCCTCCCACCGGCGGGACCTGAGCCTTCCGGGCGGTTGTGTCAGGCTGGTGGGGGAGCACCGCCGAGATCGGGAGGCTCTGATGGCCGAGATCAGCGTGAACGGGGTGACGCTGCACTACGAGGCCCGCGGGCAGGGCCCCGGTGTCGTCCTGGTGCACGGTTCGTGGAGCGACGGGGACTCCTGGGCGCGGGTGATGCCGGGCCTGTCCGAGTCCACCACCGTCGTCGCCTACGACCGCCGGGGACACAGCCGCAGCGAGGACTCCCTCACCCAGGGCTCGGTCCACGAGGACGCGGCCGACCTGGCCGGGCTGATCCACGAGCTCGGCCTCGGGCCCGCCTTCGTCTACGGGGACTCCTACGGCGCGCTGGTCACGCTCCGGCTCGCCGCCGCCCGCCCCGACCTGCTCCGCGGCATCGCCGGGCACGAGCCGCCGGGCACCGGCATCCTGCTCGCCGACCCGGACCTGCGCCCGATCGGCACCGCCTTCGCCGACCGGATCGCCGCCGTCCGCGAGCTGCTGGAACAGGCCGAATCGGCCGCGGCCGCCGAACTGTACGTGGACAGCCTCGCCTTCGGGCCCGGCGCCTGGGAGCAGCTGCCCGCGCCGATCCGGCACACCTACATCCGCAACGCGCCGACCTACCTCGACGAGCTGCGCGACCCGGACGCGCTCGACCTCGACCTCACCGGGCTGGCCCGCTACCCCGACCCGGCCCTGCTGACGCAGAGCGACGACAGCGCCCCGATGTTCGGGGAGGTGCTGGACCTCATCGACCTCGCCCTGCCGAAGGCGGAGCGGCACCTGTACGTCGGCGCCGGGCACGCCCCGCACCTGTCGCAGCCGGAGGAGTGGGTGCGGGTGGTCCTGCCGCGGGCGCTGGCCTGAAGCCGCGGGCGGGCGCCGGCCTGACGCGACGGAACGCCCGGGACCGGTTGCGGCGTCAGCGGGTCGCCAGCAGCTCCTCGCCGCGCGGCGTCCGCCGGTACAGCACCTCCCGGCCGCTGCGCATCCGGCTGACCAGACCCGAGCGGTGCAGCACGCCCAGGTGGTACGAGACGGTGCCCGCGCTCAGGAAGTGCCGGGCTGCCAGGTCGACGGTGGTCGTCGGGTCGACCAGGGCGGCGAGCAGGTCCGCCCGTGTCGGCCCGAGCAGTTGGGCCAGCGCCGGAGTGGGGGTACGCGGGACGGCCGGCGGCTTGGCGACCGGGTACATCAGGGTCGGCGCCCGGTGGCAGCCGTCGACCGGGTCCAGGATGACGTGGATCTGCCGGCTCACCAGCGTCGGCATCAGCAGCACCATCCGGGCCGGCATCGTCACCTCGAAGCGGCTCTCCAACCGGATCAGCCCGTCCGCCCAGGAGAGCTCCGGGGAGAGCGAGTTGAACAGCGAACCGGTCCCGTACCGGGCCAGGAAGCGGCCCCGCTCGTCGACCTCGGCGTCCAGCACCGCCCGGGCGTCCGGCCAGTACGGTGCGAGCGCCGCCTCCCAGTACCGGCCCAGCTCGTCGGCGACCCGCTCGGCGAAGTAGCGCGGGCCGCGCTGCACGGCGCGCAGCACCACGTCCGGCACCTGACGGCCGACCAGGTTGGCGGCGGGCAGGCCGTGCCGGACGGTCTCCAGCTCCGCCCGCACCCGCTCCGGGTCGGCCCGGCGGACGGCCTCCAGCTGCTCCGCCACCGTCGGCTCCGGCCCGGCCGGGTGCGGGGAGAGGAAGTCCGGGATGTAGCCGCCCGGCTGGTCCAGGGCCAGCCCCGACAGCAGCTCCAGCTTCTCCCGGCGCAGCACCCGGCGGGTGCGGCCGACCCAGGCGTACGGGCCGGTACGGGAGTTGAGCGAGAAGGCCATCAGGGTGTTGACGGCCTCGTGCAGCGGTGAGACCACGAAGCGGGTGCGGGCGAGCCCGGCCGAGTCGATGGTGAGTCGGATCATGCCGTCCTGTCCGTGGGAGATCGCCTGGGGACCGCCGGATTCGACTGCCGTGCGGCGCCCTTTCGGCTCCGACCTTTCGACTCTGGTCGAATCCTGACACGAATGCTCGCGTTCGGGACCGCCCCGGCTCAAGCTGTTTTCCGTGACCGCGTCAGCACGGACGCGGTGCGAACGGAAGGACGAACATGACGAGCACGCGCGGCCGTGTCGCCGCCCTGCTGGGCGCTGCCGCGGTGGTCGCCGGCACCACCCTGGCCGCCCCCGCCGTCGCGGCGCCGGCCGCAGGAGCGGCCCGGCCCGGCGGCGGGATCACCGGGCAGTCCGGCGGGATCACCGGGCAGGCGCCCTGCCAGGGGGCGCCCGAGTTCACCTGCGGGACCATCACCGTGCCGCTCGACCACAGCGGCGCCACCCCCGGCTCCCTCCAGCTCGACGTGGCGATGACCGGCAACGCCGACGCCCCCAAGGGCGACCTGCTGTTCCTCACCGGCGGACCCGGCCAGCCCGGCGTACCGCTGATCCGGCGGGTCGCGAGCAAGCTGACGCCCGTCCTCAAGGACTACCGCCTGGTCATGTTCGACCAGCGCGGCACCGGTGAACGCGCGTTGCAGTGCCCCGGGCTGCAGGAGGACATGGGCTCCTCCGACCTCGCCGTGCCCCGCAAGCAGTCCATCGCCGACTGCGCCGCCGCCCTCGGCCCGAACGCCCGCCACTACGGCACCGCGGACACCGTCGGCGACATGGACCTCCTGCGCCAGGCCCTCGGCGACCGCCGCCTCACCATCGACGGCGTCTCCTACGGCACCTTCGTCGCCGAGCGGTACGCCCTCGCCCACCCGGCCCACGTGGCCCGCCTGGTGCTCGACTCGGTGGTGCCGCAACGCGGCTTCGACCCGCTCGACCTGGGCGCGCTGCCCGCCACCGCCCGCGTCCTGCACACCGCCTGCCAGGCCACCGGCTGCACCACCGACCCGGCCGCCGACCTCGCCGCCACCGTCCGCAGGTACGGCAACGGGGCGCAGATCCTCGACGCGCTCACCAGCTACGAGTTCGCCGACCCCGACTACGGCGGGGTGCCGGAAGCCCTGCACGAGGCCGCCGCCGGGCAGCCGGCCAAGCTCCAGGCCTTCATCGACGAGGTGCACAAGAACGACGCCGCGCCCGCCGAATTCCTCAGCCAGGGCCTGCACGCCGCCACCCTGTGCGCCGACTCGCACTTCCCGTGGGGCACCACCGACACCCCGGTCGCCGGCCGGGCGGCCGCACTGGAACGCACCCGGCAGCGGCTGACCACCGAACAGACCTGGCCGTACGACGCGGCGACCGCCACCGGGCTCGGCAGCCTGCTGGTCTGCCTGGACTGGCCGCGCGAACCGGTGCCGCCGACGCCGCCCGCGCACCGCAAGCTGCCCAACGTGCCGGTGCTGCTGATCGGCGGTGACCGGGACCTCTCCACGCCGTACGAGTGGCTGTACGAGGAGGCCGCGCAGGCGCACGACCCGCAGATCGTGATCGTTCCCGGGGCGGCGCACTCGGTGCAGTCCCGGGCGGCGAACCCGGCCGGGCGACAGGCGGTGTACGACTTCCTCCTGAAGTAGGGCCCCCGTACCGGGCCAGGCGGCGGGCCGTTCCTCACGGGGGTGGGAACGGCCCGCCGTCGGCTCAGGATTCGGCCGCGCCCCAGCCGTCGTCAGGCAGCGTACGGTCCGGCTCGGGGCAGTCGGGGTGGTCGTAACCCCAGAGGCCGGTCTTGTGCAACAGCCAGTCGCCCAGGGGCGGTTCGTCGTGGCCGATCCGGTCCACGAGGACGAAGGCGACCCGCAGCTGCTCGGCCGGGGCCACCTCCAGGGTGCGCTGGCCGGGGATGTTCTCGTAGGTCACCGTCTCCCAGGTGCAGCCGGCGGCGGTGAGCGCGGCGACCAGGGCGGACTCGGTGACACGGGTGTCCAGCGTGCCGAACCCGCCGTCGCCCTCCGGGAGTTCGAGTTCTCCGTGCCAGGTGGGCAGGGAGAGACTGCGGAGCCGGCGGCAGCGGCAGAACACCGTCTGGGCGTCTCCCCAGCCGAAGGCGTGCGGCCAGCGCGACTCCTTGTGGACCCGCCCGCCGTCCCACGGATCGCCGTAGCGGGCGGCGAGTTCGGGCAGCGAGGCGTCGTAGCGCAGATCGCCGAGGCCGCCGGTGAGGGCGAGCGCGGTCAGCCGGCCGAGGAAGTCCGTCACCCCAGGCACTCGCGCACCGCCTCGATCAGCCGGTTCGCCCGGGCGTCGCCGTGGCCGATCATCCGGTTGGCGACGTAGGCGAAGCCGACGCCGAACTCGTCGTCACCGAAGGCGAACTGGCCGCCGGCGCCGTCATTGCCGAAGCTGCGCGCGCCGAGCAGCCTGCGGAAGGCGGGGGAGTCGAGCAGCACCCCGGAACCCCAGCGGGCCCCCATGTCGAAGCCCAGGAAGCCCGCACCGGCGGAGACTTCGCGCACCGCGTCGGTCACCGTCTCGCGGGAGAGCAGCCGGGGCGAGCCGTCCAGGCCGGTCACCGCCGCCGCGTACAGGCCGGCCAGCCCCGTCGCGGAGGCGACGGCCCCCGCACCGGGCAGCTCGATCGCGTGCAGCGCCGGGTCGTTCCACCCGTGCGGAACGTCCAGGCCGGGGAAGACCAGCGCGCCGTTCATCGTCACGATCCGGGTCAGCAGGTGCTCCGGGCCGGGCATCGGACGACGGCCCTCGGCTTCCACCAGCCGGGCCACGTGCCGGAGTTCGCTCTCCGGAAGGCCGATCCAGACCGGCAGTCCGCCGAGCGGTTCGGCGATCTCCTTGCGCAGGAACGCCCCCGGGGTGAGGCCGGTGATCCGGCGGATCACCTCGCCGACCGCGAAGCCGAGCACATGGCCGTGGTACTCGTACGTCGTCCCCGGCTCCCAGAGCGGCTGCTGCGCCTCGATCGCCCGGATCACCGGCGTCCACGCGGCGATCTCCTCGAAGGAGAGCACCGCGTCCAGGGCCGGGATGCCCGCGCGGTGGCCGAGGATCATCCGGGTGGTGATCTCCTGCTTGCCGCTTCGCGCGAACTCGGGCCAGTAGCGCGCGACCGGGGCGTCCAGGTCCAGGCGGCCCTGCTGGGCGAGCAGGTGGGCGCTGATGCTCACCGCGCCCTTGGCGCAGGAGAAGACGGGTACGAGGGTGTCCTGCGTCCAGGCCCGCCCGGTCCGCTCGTCGGCGGTGCCGCCCCACAGCTCCACCACCTTGCGGCCGCCGACGAAGACGGTGACGGCGGCGCCCAGTTCGGGGAACTCGGCGAAGTTGCGCGCGAAGACGTCGGCGACGGCACCGAAGCGCTCGTCGGCCCAGCCCTGGTACTGCTGCATGATGTGGTGCCCCGTTCTGACCTCAAGATCGACCGGACCACGCTACGGGAGCGGAGCGGTCGTGACGAGGGGATTTCGCCACGTCGGGGCGGGTGGGGCGGGTGTGACGGACTCGGGCGGCGATCGGGAGGGGTGTGCGGGTTGGCCAGGGTTCCTCAGGAGCTGCTGTGCTACGGGGCCGGCCGATGGATGGCCTCGGGGAGGCCGACGGCGAGCACCGCGTCCTGGGCTTCCCGCCAGAACTGCAGCGAATCACCTGACTTCTATCCGGTACGGCCAGTCGGTCGAGGTGATCCGAGCGACGTCGGAGCGGTCGTGGTCGGCTCGGTCAGGGAGTCCGGCAGGAGCGCCACCTGGCAGGCACCGTCCCTCACCGAGAGGATCGCGTCGGTGCCCGAAATCCCGGCAATCCCAAGGACCTTCGCAGCCCCCATGGACGGCCGCGCATCGATGCTGCGCTGGATCGGCTCACTGGCGGACGTGGCGACGAGCCCGTTCAAGGCCCACGGCCCGTCTCCGCCCTGAGGTGCGGTGCCGCCGCCGGTGCGTGCGGTCGCGAGGCCGGCCGTGGGGAGAAGTGCCGTGCCCACGAGCCGGTTGGACCGCCGCATGTGCTGAAGTCTCCTGGCGGGACCAGTAGTTGTAACAGAAGCCTACCGGGTGGAGGCGGAGCCGCCGCCGGCAACGCCGATACGCAGCACGTACATCACGCCCGCGAGTGCTGCCCGGTCCGGTACGCGCAGGCGTCCGGGGTAGCGACGACGGCGCTCGGGAAGGTGCGGCTGCCGTAGATCGTTATGTGCGCCGGGCCCTGCGCGCCACCTCGGATGTGACGAACTGCTCCACAACGCGGATGTGGCGGGCCGCGCCAACCAGTTCGATACGGACCAGGAGTGGTATGCCTGAGTCGACGGGCGGCCTGACCTTGATCTTGCCGAACTCCACATTGAGCTCGGTGGTGTCCACCACTATGCCGGGTTTGGTGACCAGGACTAGCTTCCCGCCCTGCGCATCGATGTCGATGTGCAGGGTGCTATGAGTGATCTCTGCTTCGGTGAAGTCGAGGATGACGCGGCAGAAGTGGGTGCCGAACGCGATCCGCCGAGGCACGGTCCATCGGCCGGTGCGTTCGAACCGGCCGAAGCGCTGGTTGATGTGGAGCACCTCCTCGGCCTGCTTGGCGGCCGGTAAGTCAGAGGTGAGCGAGGCGAGTTCGCCGATGGTCCGAGCCGAAAGCGCGGCTTCCACACGGGTTTCGAGCTCATCGGTACTCAGCCGGCCGTCGCCGGCGGCCAGACGCAGGACGTCCACGGCCTGATCCCGGTCCGCGTGCGAGGCTCGCAGCTCCGGCGGTTCTCCCGACATGCGACCAACGTTAGCCCACGTGCTTGAAGGTGGTCTATGACGCTCGGGCGGCTTGCCGCTGGTAGTGGTGGGTTCGAGGCGCGGTCGGAGCGGCGGGATCGGATCCGGATGGCCTGACGCCGGCGCGCTGCTCGGGAAGGTCCCTGCGGATCCGTGGAGTCACGGACAGGACAGGTGATTTCGGCGGCCCCGGCAAACCGGCCGGGGCCGCCCTTCGGCATGCCTTGCCGTTCCTATGCCGACGAAGGGCCTTACTTCACCCTGCAGGCTCGATGGCAGTGCGGGCGTCCTGCGCGGGGACCGGGCGGCACCCCCGGGCGGGGGAGTGGGAAGTCGGCGGGTCCGACTTCCCACTCCTCGCCGGGGGCGCCTCTATGGGGTTCGTCAAGGAAAATCGGGCTGCGTTCGGGTGGCGTTGGAGGGCAGCATGGCGGGATGCCGGATCTGCTGTGGGACGACGTCAGGAACTTCTTCGATCCTGACCTGATGGGTGCTCTGCCGGACGTGTCCGTGGAAGGCACTTCGGTGGATGACTGGCAGGCGGTGTTCGATCTGGTCCGGTCGAGCGGTTGGGCGTGGGAGTACTTGGAGGGCCGCGTCGCCGTGCCGCTGCCTCCCGCAGCGGAGGTGTTGTCGCGTCCGGCCGGCGCCGAGACGGTCAACCTTCAGGTCTGGCCGGTTCCGGGCGTGCTGGCGATCTTCCGTCCGATGTCTGCCGAGGAGATCGACTTCGATGTCGACCTTCGCGAGCTGCAGGGCCAGGAGGGAGTGGACACTCTGTGCCGGTTCCTGGCGGCGGTCGGTCGGCGACTGGGCAAGCCGGTGGCCATGACCGCCGAAGGCGACTACGGGAACCCGGTGCTCGGGTTTGACCCCGCGGCCGATCGCGTGGTGCTGATGGCGGACCCGCAGTTCAGCTGACCTCTGCCGCCACCCGGGATTCGTAGAAGGTTCCGTCGCGGAGCATCGCGAACAGGACGTCGACCCGGCGTCTGGCCAGGCAGAGGAGGGCCTGGGTGTGCCGTTTTCCTTGGCCGATCTTCTTGTCGTAGTAGGCGCGGGAGGCCGGGTCGCTGAGCGAGGCGAACGCAGCCAGGAAGAACGCCCGTTTCAGCTGCTTGTTGCCCCGGCGCGAGGGGTGCTCGCCGCGTATGGAGGAGCCGGAACTGCGGGTCGCGGCGGCAAGCCCGGCGTAGGAGGCGAGGTGGGCGGCGGTCGGGAAGGCGCTCGCGTCGCCGACGTCGTTCAGGACCCGGGCACCGGTCCTGGTCCCGATGCCCGGGATGGACGTGAGGATCTTGGACAGCGGGTGCTCGTCCAGCAGTTCCTGGATCCGCTTCTCCAGGACCTTGCGCTGGTCGAGGACGGCCCGCAGGGAGCCGGCCAGGCTCGGCACGATCAGCGTGGCCGCCTCGGTGCCCGGCGACCATCATCTACGTTGAAGCGGCAGGTTGTCTGTCCAGCGGATGCCCCAGGTGGGTCGACTTCACCGCTGGGTGCGTCGCTCGGCGGCGTCGAACGCGGGTGCGAGCGGGGCCAGTGCCGTGCGGAGCTGGTCGGGCAGTGAGCCGGAGGGCACGACCAGTCCTCCGGCGCAGAAACTCCCGGCGGCCCCTGCGCTCCCGGCCGGCTGGAGCCAGCCTTCCAGTGCGATGCGAACCGCCGCGGCCACGCTCGCCGCGAGCACGCGGGCTGTGTGTGCTCCGGTGTCAGCCAGGCGTTCGGCGATCACCGCCGTGAGAGGGGGCTCGATGCCGGCGGTGGCGTCGAGGAACGCGTCGCGCAGCGCGGGCTGGGTGGTGATCAGCAGCAGCGCCTCGTGTTCGTGCTCACCGGTGTTCGTGTACTGCTCGACCACTGCTTCGGTGACGGCGTCAGCCAGGCGGGCTCCTGCGGGCCGGGCCGCGACGGATGCCGCGATGCGCGCCTCCCGGTCCGCGGTGACAGCGGAGACGATCGCCTGCTCGCGGCTGGCGAAGTAGTTGTTGTAGGTGCGCGGCGAGACCCCGGCCGCCCCCGCGATGTCCTCGACCCGCACCTGGTCCAGTCCGCGCTCAACAGCCAGGCGCAGGGCCGCCTCGCGTAGCGCCTCGCGCGTGGCCTGCTTCTTCCGCTCCCGCAGCCCTGGTGGTGGTGTCGTCACGGTGCCAGCGTTCCACACAGGGATGCGTGCACGCAAACTTGCGCGCACGCAAGTTCCCTGTCAGCCTCGACCCGACCGAGACCGACCGAGAGGACGTCGCCATGCGAGCAAGAGGAATGACCTACGACACCGGATTCGTCGTGCACGGCCAGACATCCCGCGAGCACTTAGACCCCGCGGTGGTCCGGCGTGAACTCGCCATCATCCGCGACGACCTGCACTGCAACGCGGTCCAGATCATCGGCGGCGACCCGGACCGAATGGAACTGGCCGCCGATGCCGCCGCCGAACTCGGCCTGGAGGTCTGGTTCTCGCCCTATCCGCTGGAGCTGAATCCGCACCAGATCCTCACGCTCTTCCGCGACTGCGCCGAGCGCGCGGAACGGCTCCGGCAGCAGGGGGCCACCGTCGTGTTCGTCGCAGGGGTCGAGCTGAGCGTGATGAACCGCGGGTTCCTGCCCGGAGAGAGCCCCGAGGAGCGGGTCGAGCAGCTGATGAGCCGACCCGAGCAGCGATCCGTTGCGATGCGCGAACTCGGCGTGCGCATCAACGCATTCCTCCGCGACGCCGCGGCCACGGTCCGCGAGCACTTCCAGGGCAAGCTCACCTACGCATCCATCCAGTTCGAACAGGTCGACTGGACCCCCTTCGACATGATGACGTTCGAGCTGATCCGCTCCGCCGAGGTCGCCGACCGGTTCCGGGAAGCGGTGCGCACCCTGGCCCAGGGCCCGAAGCCACTCGCCATCACCGGGTTCGGCACCGCGGCCTACCGCGGCGCGGGAGACCGCGGTGGGCGGGTACTGGAAGTGGTCGAGCATGACCCGGAGACCAAGGCCCCGGTACGGCTGAACGGCGTGTACGAGCGTGACGAGGCCGGCCAGGCTGCATACCTGAGCGAACTGCTGGAGATCTTCGAGACCGAGGGCGTGGACAGCGCGTTCGTGTTCCTGTTCGCCTTGCCCGGCTACCCCCACCGCCCGGACGGCGACCCCCGGGACGACCTCGACCGGGCCGGTCTGGGCATCGTCAAACTCCTCGAAGGGCGCCGGGGACAGACCTACCCCGACATGGAATGGGAACCCAAGGCCGCCTTCGCCGCAGTGGCGCAGCGGTACCGGAGGTGACACGCCCCGCGCACGGTGACCACGGCTCGGGATCTGCCCTGCGCCGCAGGGCAGATCCCGAGCAGATGGAAGCGGTATTCGCCGAATCCGGGACGGTGGTGACGGATGGTCATCCCCCGGCCGACGGGCGGTGCGACCATGTGGCGATGCCCAGCGCCGTACCGATGCCGACGAAGGCGGCGGCTCCGACCGGAGCCACCCAGCCGGTGAGCGGGCCGTACGGGATCAGCAGAGTGCCGGCCCAGGCCGGGGCGAGCGCGACGCCGATCAGCGCGAGGACGGCGGTGAAGTCGACGCCGTGGCGCTCCAGCCAGACCAGGGCGGTGGGCGCGCCGTTGCGTGCGAACTCGTCCGCCACGTCGAAGCCGTCGGCCACGCCTGCCCGGCCGCCCGCCGCCCAGTACGTCTTCAGCGCGATGTAGGGGAGCGCGAGGGCGCCCGCCAGGGGGACGGCGCTGCGCGCGGTCTTCGGTGCCAAACGGAGTGCCAACTGGGGAGCCATGCCCGCCCACTTCGGTGCCGTCGGTGTCGTCGACTTCACTCTGCGGTACCGCGGGCAGTGCGGGCGTCATGCGCGGGGACCGGGCGGCACCCCCGGGCGGGGGAGTGGGAAGTCGGCGGGTCCGACTTCCCACTCCGGGCAGGCTGTCAGGCGGTGAAGCGGGGGTCGCGGGCTTCGATGGCTTGGACGAAGGCGGTCCATTCGGCCTGGTCGAAGGCGAGGTGGGGGCGGTCGGGGTTCTTGTCGTCGCCGACCCAGACGTCACCGTTGGGGAAGCGGGCGATCATCACGCAGCTGCCGTTGTCGTCAGCAGAGAACGGGGACTTGACCCATTCGGCGTCGGCGGGCTTGTGGTCATAGGGGTCGTTCAGGTTGCTCACGTCAGCTCTTCCAGCTTGCGTTCAAGGGCAGCGATGGTGTCCTCGGGTGACAGCGCGTGGCGTTCAACTCGGGCGATGGCCCGCTCGGCTCGTCGTACGTCGCGTCCCGTTCTGCGTGGGAGCATACCGCCGACCGCTTCGATGAAGACGAAGCCTCCTTCTGGCTCTCCAGGGAAGCGCATCAGCACCACACCTGACGCCAGAATCCCGGGCCGTCCTGCACTGAGTGGCACCATGCGAACGCTGACGTTGGGGTACTGAGCGACCTTGATGACATGCCGGATCTGATCGGCCAGAACTTGCCGGTCCCCGGCCACCAGTAGGGCGACCTCTCCGAAGTACGCATCGAAGTTGACTGGGTGGCTGTCGGTTAGCCTGCGCTGGCGACGAATCCGAAGCTCTGTCGCTGCTTCAATCTGCTCGTCATTGGGCGCGCTGAGGCTGGCTGCGATCATTTCGGTTGCATAGCCCTCGGTCTGGAGCAGACCAGGGAACGCTGCAGGGAAGTACTCGGAGATGTGTGAGGCATCGGCTTCGAGGTCGAGATACTCCGCGAAGGCTGCGGTGATGCTGTCAGCAAAGTCCAGTCCACGCCACCAGCGCTTGGTAGGACGATCATTGAGCAGGACCTCGAAGTCCTCGCGTTCTTGCCCTTCGAGGCCGTAGTGATCCAACAGCGTCTTCAAGTCAGCCGCGCTGATCTGCTGGTGGGCGCGCTCGATTCTACTGAGACGGGCGGGGTTCCAACCCTTCAGGCCTGCTGTGGCATCGGCAAGGGTCTTGTTGTTGTCCAGCCGCCAGTTTCGCAGCTCGTCGCCGAGGCGGATCTGCCTGATCGCTGACAGGTCCTTGCTCAAGTGGCGCCCCTCCCTCTGAGTGTGGGTCCAGTGTCGCCATGATGCGCAGGTGGCTCAACTCGTTTCAAGATCCACGGATTTGTTGTTCCGTTCGGGTTGCAGGTTCGAATTGAGGTGCCCCACACTCAACGTGACCGCACGAACACGCCACTGAAGGTGTGGGGTGACCCATGTCCACCATGCGTAACCCGGTCCTCCAGACCTGGGAGACCGTCCTCACCGAGCACTCGACCTCGGTCCGTACCGCCCGCCGCCTCATCCACGCCCAACTGACCTCCTGGGGCTGGAGCGGCGAACCCGTGGACGACCTCGTCCTCATCGCCTCCGAGCTCGTGACCAACGCCGTCGTGCACGCCTGTCAGGGGCACGGCGAAGTCCGCCTCTACCTCCAGGAGTTCGACGGCGACTGCCGCCTCGAAGTCTGGGATCCGCGCGGCGACCTCTCGCTCCGCCGGCCCCGGCCGTGCCGCTTCACCGAAGGCGGCCGCGGCATCGAACTCGTCCGTCAGCTCGCCTTCGACTTCGGCGTCATCGCCCGCCGTGACGCGGGCAAGCGGGTCTGGGCGCGCGTCCTGCTCAGGAGTTGAGCCCGATCAAGGTCACGTCCACGGCTGCGATCACCGTCGCCAGCCTCGCCCTCGCCTGCTTCGCCTCGGACCTCGTCCCCGCGCGCGAGCCGGCCACCGCCGACGTCGTCTGGTGGACCACCCTGGCCGCCGCCCTCATGACCGGCATCACCCGCCGCAACGACGACGACCGTAACGACCCCAACGACCGTAACGACCGTTCCGACCACGACGATTGACCGAGGAAGACCCATGGTCAACATCCACCCCGCCGCGATCGCCTTCCGCGACCCCGCCGCCTTCCTGGACCGGTGCGAGATCGGCGGCGTCCGACAGCGCCTCCACCTCGAACCCGGCTACGAGAGCGGTGCCGTGCTGCCCGCCGGCGACTGGTCCCCGCTGCCCGAGGACCACCCCGAGCGGTACGCGCCGAGCATCTTCACCCAGGACAGCGGCCTGGTCGAGTTCTTCCGCCTCCCCGACACCGTCACCGACCGCCACTCACTCGCCGCCCTGGTCGGCGAGCTCGGCGACCCCCACCCCGTCCCCCTCGGCGAGACCGACGACCCGCCCGGTGAGCCCGTCACCCACCGCCTTCCCGAGTCCGGCCTGCGCCCCGGCGTGCACATCGACCACCACGAGAACCTGCCGTACGCCGAGCGCCGGACCTCCCGCCGCCGGCTCTGCGTCAACCTCGGCCCCGGCACCCGGTACCTGCTCCTCTCGACCAGCAACATCCTGTCGATCTGCCGTACCGTGCGCGACCGTTACGAGACCCACCACCCGCACACCGAAGACCTGCGGATGTGCCTGTCCCAGCACAAGCCGGTCGGCCTGCTGCGGATCCGCATCGAGCCGCGCGAGGGCTGGTTCGCGCCGACCGCCATGCTCCCCTACGACGAGTCCACGGAGGACGAGGAGTTGCCCTCCCGTACGGCCTCCTGGCTCGGCCACTGGGAGCGCGGTGTCTTCGGTCCGTTGATCTGACGATCGGTCACTCTCTGCACACACCCCGTCGGTGGGGCGGGCGCGGGCCGCAGCGTTGCGCACCTTGGAGTGCGGCTGAGCTGCAGGGCGCGTACGGGCGGCCGCGCGCCCCTGTTCACGCCCAGAGGCAGAGACGGGTGTCGACGCCCGGCATCACCGGACGAGTCCGATGGCCTCGATCTCGATCATCCACGCAGGGTCGGCGAGTGAGGAGACCTCCACGAACGACTCCGCGGGGTGGGGCTTGTCCGGGAAGTGCTCCGCGCGCAGCTTGGCGAAGACGTCCTGCTGGGTGATGTCGGTGACGAACACCGTCGCCTTGACCACCTCGGCCAGGCTGGAACCTGCGTTCGTCAGGACCGTCGACAGATTGGCGAGCGCCTGACGGGCTTGCGCCTCGAAATCCCCGGCGCCGACCGTGGCGCCCTGGGCATCGATCGGCGCCTGCCCCGAGGTGAAGACCAGGTTCCCGACCCGGACGCCGAGCGATATGCCGGCCGACTCGTACCAGTCGGGCTCCGCGGAGACGCGCACGCGCTCGGCGGCAGGCTGTGTATCGGACATGACGCTGACACTCCCTCAAGACTGCTCACACGGGGTCGGGGCACTGTGATCACCCCGACGTGATCCGACAGCCACGAGGTCCTGTGATTCATTCCCGCGACCTGCCGCCACCGACAATGTGGCGAAGCCTCAATAACGGGCCGCCGGCCTGGGCAGTCTGGGGCGGACGACTAGCGAAAGGGGCCGCCAGATGGCCGCAGTTCACGAATCCGTTCTCGACGGGATCGGCGGGACGCCGCTGTTCCGCCTCGCCCGGCTGGGCGCGGACAGCGCCGCGCCGATCTATGCCAAGGCCGAATTCCTCAACATCGGCGGCAGCGTCAAGGACCGCGCCGCGCTCTCCATGATCCTGGCCGCCGAGCGGGACGGTCTGCTGAAGCCCGGCGGGACGATCATCGAGGCGACCTCCGGGAACACCGGCATCGGCCTGACCATCGTCGGGCGGCAGCGCGGGTACCGGGTGATCGTCGGGGTGTCCGACAAGTCGTCGGCGGAGAAGTCCGACATCCTGCGGGCGTACGGCGCGGAGGTGGTGCACGCGACGACCTCCGTGCCGCAGGAGGACCCGCAGCACCTGTTCAACCTGGTCCGGCGGCTGGAGGAGGAGATCCCCGGCGCCTGGCTGGCCAACCAGTACGACAACCTGGCCAACCCCGATGCCCATGTGCGAACCACCGGCCCCGAGATCTGGGAGCAGACCGAGGGGAGGATCACCCACTTCGTCGCGGGGGTCGGAACCGGCGGCACCGTCACCGGCACCGGCTCGTACCTGAAGGAGGCCTCGGGCGGTGCGGTGAGGGTCGTCGGCGCGGACCCGGAGTCCTCGATGTACGGGGGCGGCGACGGGAGCCCCTGGTACGTCGAGAGCATCGGGCACTTCCTGCACCCCGAGACCGTCGAGGACCGCTGGCCGCAGGCCTACCGGCCGGAGGTGGTCGACGCCTTCGAGCGGATTCCGGACCGTGAATCGCTGCTGACCGCGCGCCGGCTGGCGCGGGAGGAGGGCATCCTGGCCGGTCCGTCCTCCGGGACGGCGGTGGCGGCGGCGCTGCGGGTGGCGCGGGAGCTCGGGCCGGAGGACCTGGTCGTGGTGCTGCTGCCGGACTCGGGGCGTTCGTACCTGTCGAAGGTGCACAGCGACGCCTGGATGCGGCAGTGGGGGTTCCTGGAAGAGGAGGGAGAGAGCCTGCGGGGCCTGCTCGACGGGGGCCGGTTGGTGGCCGTGGACGCCGGGGCGACCGTCGGCGAGGCGCTGGAGGCGCTGCGCGACGCGCCGGGCGGGCTGGCGCCGGTCGTGCTCGCGCGGGCCTCGCGGCCGTTCGGGGTGGCCGCGGCGGAGGTGGTCGGCTCGGTGGAGCGGGCGGAGCTGGCGGCGGCGCTCACGGACGGCTCCGCAAAGCCGGGCGACCCGCTGGGGGACCCGGTGGGCGGTGCGCTGCTCGGGCCGGCGCTGCCGACGGTGGGTGTCGGGCAGTCGCCGGCCGAGGCGCGGGCGGCGCTGGGGGAGGCACGGCCCGGGGTGGCGGTGCTGGTGGACGGACGGGTCGCGGCGGTGCTGCCGAGGGCGGCTCTGGCCGTCGGATAGAGACGCGTCCTGCGGCGTCGCGGGTCAGGCGGTCAGGCGGTCAGGAAGTCGACCTTGACGTCGAGTCCCAGCAGGTCGTCGTCGTCCACCGTGTAGCCCCGGACGTTGATGCTGAACTTCGCCCGCGGTGTCTCCCTCGACAGGTCCAGGGTGAGGGTCAGCGTCGTGGGGCCCTTCGGGATCGGGCTCTTGCCGTCGCTGGTGCTGCAGGCCAGTTGGAGGCTGCCCTCGCCGCGCAGTTCGGCGAGGAGGTCGAACTTCTTGGCCATCAGCTTGATCAGGCCCAGCTTGATGACGACGTCGAGGTAGGCACCGTCCTGAATCTCTTCCTGGGCGGTGGCGTTGATGGTGAAGACGTTGGTCTTACCCGGGAGGGGTGGGTCCGGGGTGACGGTGATGCTGGTGATCTGTAGCGGGTCCGTCGGCAGCCCGACGTCGGAGTAGTCCCAGCCGGCCATCGAAAGCCTCCATGGGTGAGGGGAGTTGATCTCTGCAACAGCGGCTCAGTCTGGCGTGCCAAGCCTCTGGGGTTCCGGTGGCGCGCCCCTCAAACCACTCGGACGGGTGATCAACCCCCCGAGCCCCTGCCCTCAGTGCCCCGCCGCCGAGGCCAGGACGGCGGAGATGACCCGTTCCAGGACGCGGTCGAAGGTCCGGTCCGGGTCGGCGGGCGGCCCCGAGGTGGCGAATGCCTGGGCCAGGTGCGGGTATTCGCCGCTCGTCGCCGCCTGGGTGAGGTAACCGACCAGCTCCGCCTGCCACTTGGCGCCCGCGGCCGCCGTCTGCTCGTACTGCGCGTACTGGGTGAGGAAGCCGTTGAACAGGGACATCGCCTCCATCCGGGCAGCGCCGTCGAGGCCGGTGGGGGCGGTGACGGCGAGGAAGTGGTCGGTGTAGCGCAGGGCGTTGGGGCCGATGCCGGGGCGGGCCAGGACCACGGCGGGCACCCAGGGGTGGCGGCGGAGGATGGCCAGCTGCTCGTGGGCGAGGCGGGTGAGGTCGGCCCGGACGTCGCCGCTCGGCTCGGCCGGAAGCCGGTACTCGCCGATGACGGCGTCGAGCATCAGGTCGAGCAGGTGCTCCTTCTTCGGCACGTAGTTGTACAGCGACATGGTGCCCGCGCCGAGCGCGGCCGCGACCCGGCGCATGGAGGCGGCGTCCAGGCCCTCGGCGTCGGCGATCGCGATCGCCGCGGCGGCGATCGATTCGCGGCTGTGGGCCGGGCGCGGTCCGCGGCCGGTGCGCTCGGGGCGCAGCCAGATCAGTTCGGGCGCCTCGGGGGGCGTGGGCCTGGCGGAGGGGCTGGACGGGCGGGGCTCGTTGGACGGGCCGGACGGGCCGGACGGGCCGGGCTTGCCGGACGGGCTGGCGTCGCCGGACGGGCTGGGCTTGCTGGACGGCACTGGAAGATCACCTCGGTTCCCCATCTTAGATACGTACGGCGTACGTAGTAGGATGCGCTTGCGCGCGCTTCTACGTACGCTGTACCTAGAGAGAGGGATCAGCCATGTCCGAAGCCAGTCGACCGGCCATCGAGATGGCGGGTGTGGAGAAACGGTTCGGTGCCACGGAGGCCCTGCGCGGCCTCGACCTCGCCGTCCCCACCGGCACCGTCTGCGGCCTCCTCGGCCCCAACGGCGCCGGCAAGACCACCGCCGTGCACGTTCTCGCCACCCTCATCGCCCCCGACCGGGGCGCCGTTCGGGTCGCCGGGCACGACGCCGTCCGCCACCCCGAGGAGGTCCGGCGGGCGATCGGCCTCGCCGGGCAGCACGCCGCCCTGGACGAGGGCATCACCGGCCGCGACAACCTCCACCTCTTCGGCCGGCTGCACCGCCTCGGCGCCCGCCGGGCCCGGCAGCGCGCCGAAGAACTGCTCACCCGCTTCGGCCTCGCCGACGCCGGGGACCGGCTGGTCCGCACCTACTCCGGCGGCATGCGCCGACGCCTCGACCTCATCGCCAGCCTCGTCACCAGCCCGCCCGTGCTCTTCCTGGACGAGCCCACCACCGGGCTCGACCCGCGCAGCCGACTGGAGATCTGGGACACCGTCAAGGAGTTGGCGGACGGCGGCACCACCGTGCTGCTCACCACCCAGTACCTGGAGGAGGCCGACCGGCTCGCCGACGAGATCGTGGTCGTCGACCACGGCGCCGCCATCGCCACCGGCCCGCCCGACCGGCTCAAGGCGGCGATCGGCAGCCAGGTCTCCGTCACCCTGGCCAACCCGGACCAACTCGCCTCCACCGCGGTGGTGTTGTCCGCCCTGACCGGCGGCGACGCGCAGGTGGACGTGGCCGAGCGCACCGTCACGGTGCTGACGGTGCCCGGGGTGTCCGTCCAGCTGCCCTCGCTGGTGAGGGAGTTGGACGGCGCAGGCGTCCTGGCGGAGGACGTCGCGGTGCGGGCGCCCTCGCTGGACGACGTGTTCCTCGCGCTGACCAAGGAGTCCGCCGCTGCGATGGGGAGGGCCGCCTGATGGCCAACACCGTCAAAACCGCCGCGTACGGCGCCGGGCGCCCCTCGGTCGGGGGCCGGCTGGCCTCCGACACCTGGACGTCGATGCTCCGCGTTCTGCTCAACTACCGCCACTCGCCGGGCCTGTTGGCCGCCTCGCTGGGCGTCCCGGTGGTCATGGTGGTGGTCTTCGGGTACGTCTTCGGCAGTGCCATGCAGGTGCCGGGCGGCGGTGACTACCGGGAGTTCCTGATGCCCGGGCTGTTCGCCATGGTCGCCACCAACGGCGTCATGCCCACCATGGTCGGCGCCGCCCGGGACGTCGGGCGCGGGGTCACCGACCGGCTGCGCTCCATGCCGGTCTCGCGTACCGGGCTGCTGCTCGGGCAGACCCTCGCCGACCTGCTGGTCAGCGTGGTCGTCCTGGCCCTGCTCGCCCTGGTCGGACTCGCCGCCGGCTGGCGCGCCCGGCACGGAGTCGCCGACGCGCTGGGGGCGTTCGCGCTGCTGCTGCTGTTCCGGTTCGTGATGACCTGGCTCGGCACGCTGCTCGGCCTGGCCGTCGGCAAGGAGGAGGCAGCCGGCCAACTCTCCGTTGTGGTCTTCCCGTTGGCGATGGTCACCAACGCGTACGTGCCCACCGGCGGCATGCCCGGCTGGCTGCGGACGGTCGCCGACTGGAACCCGATCAGCTCCGTCGTCGAGGCCGCCCGCGGGCTCTTCGGCAACCCGTCCGCACCCGGCGCCGCCTGGCCGATGCAGCACGCCGTCCTGGCCACGCTGCTCTGGAGCGGACTTCTGCTCGCGGTCTGCGGGCCGCTGGCCGTACGGAAGTTCGCCACGCACGGGCGGTGACCCGCTGGTCCGGCTGGTCCGGCTGGTCCGGCTCGTCCGGCTCGTTCGCCCCGTCCGGACGTGAAATGTGCTGGACACCGGGCCCGGTGCGGCCGAAGGTGGGCCCCATGGAGTACACCCACCTCGGCCGTACCGGCCTGACCGTCTCCCGCCTCTGCCTCGGCACCATGAACTTCGGCCCGCACACCGAAGAGGCCGACGCCCACCACCTCATGGACACCGCCCACGAGCGCGGCATCAACTTCTTCGACACCGCCAACTCCTACGGCCGCGACAGCGAGGGCAGGCTCCAGGGCCGCACCGAGGAGATCATCGGCCGCTGGTTCGCCCAGGGCGGCGGCCGCCGCGAGCGGACCGTCCTCGCCACCAAGGCCTACGCGAACATGAGCGACTGGCCCAACGACGGCAAGCTCTCCGCGCTCGCCATCCGCCGGGCCGTCGAGGCCAGCCTGCGCCGCCTGCAGACCGACCACATCGACCTGTACCAGATGCACCACATCGACCGGGCCACGCCCTGGGAGGAGATCTGGCAGGCGATGGAGGTCCTGGTCGCCCAGGGGAAGATCATCTATGTCGGCTCCAGCAACTTCGCCGGCTGGCACATCGCCCAGGCCCAGGAAGCCGCCCGCTCCCGCCACTTCTTCGGCCTGGTCAGCGAGCAGTCCCTCTACAACCTGCTCGACCGCGCGATCGAGCTGGAGGTCATCCCCGCCCTCCAGCACTACGGCCTCGGGCTCATCCCGTGGTCCCCGCTGCGCAGCGGCCTGCTCGGCGGCGTCCTGCGCAAGGAGCGCGAGGGCACCCGGGCGCGCAGCGCCATGGGCTACGCGAGTGAACTCCTCGCCAAGCACCGCGACCGGCTCCAGGCCTACGAGGACTTCGCCGACGAACTCGGCGTCGACCCGGCCGACCTCGCCCTCGCCTGGCTGCTCTCCCGCCCCGCCGTCACCGCCCCGATCATCGGCCCCCGCACCCCGGCCCACCTGGACGCCGCCCTGGTGGCGCTCGACCTGAAGCTCGACCAGAAGACCCTCGACCGCCTCGACGAACTCTTCCCCGGGCACCGGCCCGCCCCGGAGGACTACGCCTGGTAGAACGTGCGGTTCGGCGTCCGGCTCCGGCACCGCCTTCGGGGAGAAGGCGGTGCCGGCCGGTTGTGGTAGCAAGACAGACATGAGGGAGATCAGGGAAAGCGCCGGAGAGCGGGGTGGCTACCACCACGGGGCGTTGCCGGAGGCGTTGGTGACGGCGGCGTTCGAGGTGTTGGACGAGCAGGGGCTGGAGAAGGTGAGCGTCCGGGAGGTGGCGCGGCGGGCGGGGGTGTCGGCGGGGGCGCCGTTCCGGCACTTCGCCGACCGGCAGGCGCTGTTGACCGCGCTGGCGGACCGGGTGCTGGCGGACTTCACCCGCTGGCAGGAGGCGCAGGTCGCGGCGGCCGGCCCGGACGGCAGGTCGGTGATGCGGGCGATCGGGATGGGGTTCGTCCGGTACGCGGTGCGCCATCCGCAGCGGTTCGAGCTGGTGCGCTCGCGGGTGTTCACGGCCACCCGGGAGCCCGAGCTGCGCGAGCAACTGGACGGGATCGACCGGGCGTTCACCGACCTGATCGTCGCGGACCAGGAGGCGGGCCGGCTGCGCCCCGGTGACCCGGCGCTGGTCGCGCTGGCGGGGCAGGCGCTGGTGTACGGGCTGGCGCAGATGATCGTGGACGGCTACCTGCCGGCCGAGAAGGCGGAGGAGGTGGCCGGTCGGGTGCTCGACAGCTTCGGCCAGGGCATCGCCAACCGGCCTGCGCCGTAGACGCCGGCTGGCGTGTGGCCGCCGACCCGGCGATGGCCGTCAACTTGTCCATGGCGGTCAACCCGCTTGTCCCGTAGCCGAATTGTGCCTGTGGCGTGCCTTGACCGGGGTATCGCGCGCTGATGTAATCACCGATTACATCAGCCGTACGGGGAGGCGCAGATGCCGTTGTTCGTCAAGCCGCTGCCGGGCTTCACCACCGCCGCCGCGAGCGGCGACACCGTGGTGCTGCTCATCGGCATGCGGATCAACCGGTTCTGGGCGGTGCACCAGTGGGGCCCGGTGATGTTCGCGATGTTCCGGATGCTGTACGAGCTGAGCCGCGGCCCCGAACGCGGGATGCTCGGCCGCATCCTGCTCACCGCCTCGCCGCGCACCTACTACGTCGTCCAGTACTGGGAGTCCAAGGAGAAGCTGTACGACTACGCGACCGCGCCGGACGGCTTCCACCACCGGGCGTGGAGCATCGCCAACCGCAAGCTGGCGGAGGGCAGGACCCGCGGGCACGTCGGGCTCTGGCACGAGACGTACATCGTGCCGGAGGGCGGGTACGAGTCGATCTACTTCGACATGCCGCCGTTCGGCCTGGCCGGCGCCACCGGCGCGATCCCGGTGGAGCAGCGCGGCCGGCGTGCGGCGCAGCGCCTGGCGTACCGGTCGGGCCGGAAAGCCGCGGCGGGTGCGGCGGGTGCGGCGGGTGCGGCGGGGGAGCCGAACGCGGCGGGCGCGCCGGTCGCGGCCGGTGCGGAGGCCACTGCCGGTGCGGAGGCCGCCGCCGGTGCGCAGGTCGGCGAGCCCGTGGGGGACACGGGCGGCGCCCAGGGAGTGTCGTGAGTCGTCCGGCCGCCGCCGCGTGAGAGCGTCGGGGGATGGTTGATCAGGGCAGCGTGCGGGCGGGCCGGCCGGAGCGGCCGGCCCGCGCCGTACAGGGGGCGCGGGTGGTGCACGAGGTGCCGTACCGCGCGCAGTGGGAGTCCGCGGAACTCGTCCGGGAGATCGTGGACGGGCGGCTGGACGCGGCGGCGGACCCGCGCTGGGGGCAGTCCGGGGCGGCGACCCCGGAGGAGTACGCGTGGTGGTCCTGGCGGCTGTGCGGGGTGGCCTGCCTGCGGATGGCGCTGGAGCACTGGTGGGGCGTGACGCCGACGGCGATGGCGCTCGCGGGCGAGTGCGTGGCGGCCGGCGCGTACGTGCGGGACGGCGACAGCCTGCGCGGGCTGATCCACGCGCCGTTCGCCGGGTACGTCCGCCGGCGCTGGGGACTGGCCGCGCAGGAAGCGGAGTTGACGCCCGAGGAGGTGGCGGCCGAGGTGGTCGGCGGGCGGCTGGTGATGGTGTCGGTGCACCCTTCGATCCGGGAGCCGGGCGGGCCCGAGCCGGTGCGGCGCGGCGGGCACCTGGTGCTGGCGGTCGGCGCCACGGACACCGCGCTGCTGGTCCACAACCCGTCCGGGTTCCCGGGGGAGTCGCAGGCCTTCGCGCGGGTGCCGTGGCGCTCGTTCGGGCAGTTCTACGCCGGGCGGGGGATCGTGCTCGGGCCGCCCGGCGGCCGGTAGCAGTGGACTTCGGGGCTGCCGGTCAGATCTTGTCCGGCAGCCCCATCGGGTTGACCGGCAGTGCGCCGCGACAGAGCGCCGATATCGGCTTCAACGCCGCGGCCAGCAGGTCGAGTTCGGCGCGCGGGTAGTCCTCCCAGACCCGGGCGGCGGCCAGGTCGGTGGCCGCCTCCAGGCCCTGGTGGCGGATCCGGCCGAGCTCGGTGACCGCGCCCTGCGCCGTCAGCCAGCCGCGCTCCACCAGCCGCCCCGTGGCGGCCTCCCACTCGGCGTCCGTCCACCCGCGCAGCGGCTGCAGCATCTCCCGCCGCATGTCCATCGCGCACCGGACCACCAGTGCCTCGCAGCCGTCCAGCCCGGCCGCCACCAGGGCGGCGACATGGCCGTCCCCGCGGTGCTCCCGCATCACGGTGGCGGCCTGCCAGAGCCGTTCGTACAGGCCGGTCGGCCGGGGGAGCGCGGCGTTGGCGGCGGCCAGCACCCGGCCCGCGCAGTCCAGCCGCGCCGCGGCCTGCTCCAGGGTCTGCGTGACCTGCTCGACCTGCTCCTGGTCCACGTGCTCCAGCAGCCGGGCCAGCGTCGCCGCCGCGCCCTTCAGCCGGGCGGTCAGCACCTCCTCCGGGCCGGCGTGCGTCCACGCCTCCGGCAGCACGCGCTCGACCAGCGACGGGGCGAAGTTGAAGAAGGCGGCGATCACCGGCGGAGCGTCCACCGCGCCCAGCGGGGCCGAGCGCCCGGCGAAGTAGCCGCGCCAGGCGCCGTGCAGCCCGGCGGCCTCGTAGGCCTCGCGGGTCTCGGGCTGGAAGCCGGAGACGGCGTGCACCGGCTCGAAGAGCCACCACAGGGCGCGGGCGGGGTGGACGAGATCGGTCATCGGCAGACCTTCCTCGGACGGAGCTCCCCGACGGAGCGGGGGCTCGGCTGGACGGGCACGGCCCGACGGGCGCCGGGACGGCCCGGGTCGCGGACCGTGCGGGGCGGGTGCGAGGACCGCTCAAGTGCTGATGACCACGGCGGGGGGCCCGGTAACCCCGGGCGGGGTGTGATGACGGTCACGCGCGGACCCGGGCGGGCGGGGGTCGGCGGGGCGCGGCGGTGGCGGGCCGGGCCGGGGGTGGGGCGGTCGGCGCTTGCGCGGCGCGAGATGATGGGACGAGGTGCCCGATCCCGGGGCGCCCCAGCCCTCATGTGAAGGTAGTCGGTCATGGCCCAGATCAACCCCAGCATCCTGTCCGCGGACTTCGCCCGGCTCGCCGACGAGGCCGAGGCCGTCCGGGGTTCCGACTGGCTGCACGTGGACGTCATGGACAACCACTTCGTGCCCAACCTGACCCTGGGTGTCCCGATCGTCGAGTCGCTGGCCCGCGCCACCGACATCCCGCTCGACTGCCACCTGATGATCGAGGACCCGGACCGCTGGGCCCCCCAGTACGTCGAGGCCGGTGCCGGCTCCGTCACCTTCCACGTCGAGGCCGCCGCCGCGCCCGTCCGGCTCGCCCGCGAGATCCGCGCCAAGGGCGCCCGGGCCTCCATGGCGCTCAAGCCGGGCACGCCGATCGAGCCCTACGAGGACCTGCTGCCCGAGCTCGACATGGTGCTGATCATGACCGTCGAACCCGGCTTCGGCGGCCAGGCGTTCCTGGACATCATGCTGCCGAAGATCCGCCGCACCCGGGAGCTGATCGCCAAGCACGACCTGGAGCTCTGGCTCCAGGTGGACGGCGGCGTGGCTGCCAGTACCGTCGAGCGCTGCGCCGAGGCGGGCGCGGACGTCTTCGTGGCCGGCTCGGCCGTGTACGGGGCGCAGGACCCGGCGGCGGCCGTCCGCAACCTGCGGGAGCTCGCCGACAAGGCCTCGGCGGACGCCTGGTGGGCCTGCGAGCACTGAGGCCGGCTCCCGGCTCCCCGTCTCCTCGGCGCGGCAGGACCGCCGGACGGCCGGGCGTGGGTGGAGGAACCGCCGATCGTGGCGCATGATCGGTGACGGACCCCTTCACTCCCCGCCCGGCCCTCCTCGTACGGTGGTGGAACCGCGATGAGCAACCTCGACCTCAAGCCCACCCCGACCGTCTGCGGCCGCGAGGCCGGCGGCGGCCCGGTACGGGATCTGCTGGCGCCACGTCACGTCCCGCTCGGCGAAAGCACGGTGGTCCGCCGACTGCTTCCCAACCTGGGCCGCCGGATGGTCGGCGCCTGGTGCTTCGTCGACCACTACGGCCCGGACGACATCGCCGACGAACCCGGCATGCAGGTCCCGCCGCACCCGCACATGGGCCTGCAGACGGTCAGCTGGCTGCACGAGGGCGAGGTGCTGCACCGCGACAGCCTCGGCAGCCTGCAGACCGTCCGGCCGTACGAACTGGGCCTGATGACCTCCGGCCGGGCGATCTCCCACTCCGAGGAGTCCCCGCGCCCGCACGCCCGCTACCTGCACGGCGCCCAGCTCTGGGTCGCCCTCCCGGACGCCCACCGGCACACCGAACCCCGCTTCGAGCACCACCCCGACCTGCCCGTGGTCACCGCCGGCGGCCTGCGCGCCACCGTCATCCTCGGCACCCTCGACACCGCCACCTCCCCCGGCACCACCCACACCCCTCTCGTCGGCGCCGACCTCGCCCTCACCGAGGGCGCCGACCTGCGGCTCCCGCTCGTCCCCGACTTCGAGTACGCCGTCCTCGCCATGTCCGGCCGGGTCGACGTCGACGGCGTCCCCGTCGAGCCCGGCACCATGCTCTACCTCGGCTGCGGCCGCCCCCACCTCCCGCTCCGCGCCCACACCGACGCGGCCGTCCTGCTGCTCGGCGGCGAGCCCTTCGAGGAGAAGATCCTCATGTGGTGGAACTTCATCGGGCGCACCACCGAGGACATCGCCCGGGCCCGCGCCGACTGGACGGCCGGCACCCGCTTCGGCGAGGTGCACGGCTACGACGGGGCCCGACTGCCTGCTCCGGACCTCCCCGCACTACCCCTGAAGCCGCGCGGCCGGGAACGCTGACCCGCCGTCCGCCCGCCGACCGCCGCGCACTCCCCGTGCGGGTGTCCTCGGACCTCGTGATCCGCCTGCCTTCTTGTCAGGGGTAGGGCCTATGGTGCGTACGGGATCTCTGAGGACGAGGGGCGGGAGTTGTCCGTGCAGGACGAGGAGCAGGAGTTTCGGCTGCGGTTGCCCAACGGGGGGCCGGTGGCGCGGGGGCGGCTGTTGCCGGAGAAGGGCAGTAACGGGAGTCAGAAGTTCCTGGTGTACGCGGGGGCGCCGGCTCGGGGGAGCGTGGTGCCGTCCTTCTCGGTGCGGAACGCGTCCTCGCATCGGCTCCGGACGCAGCTGATCGAGGACGGGAGGCTGCGGCCCTCCGAACGGTGGCCCGGGCACCTCGAACTGGTCGCGGACGTGGAGTGCGGCTCGCCGTCCGCCGCCGCCGAGATCCTGATGGGCCGTGCGGCCAACGGGTGGTCGCGGTGGCGGACGGAGGACGACGACCGGCCGTTGTCGGAGTTCATGCCGGGCGTCTGGATGGGCCCGAACCGGGCCTGGCTGGTCCGCGGCTCCAATGTCTCGGGCCTCGACCTCGTCCAGGGGCTGTGGCTTCCCGAGGGGCTGGTCACGCTGGCCGCGTCCCGGCTGCGGCAGGGCGTCGAGAAGGGCGAGAGCAAGGAGAGGCTGCGCGCGTTCGTGCAGGAGGACTACGAGTCCACGGCCACGTACAGCCAGAAGCAGGACCTGGTCGAGGAGTTGCACGCCTTCCTGTCCCGGATCAAGCCCGGTGACACCGTGTGCACCCTGTCCGGCGGCCGGCTCCACGTGGGCGAGGTGACCGGGCCGGTGGAGCAGACGGCGTCGGAGGACGGGCGGTCCAACCTGCGCCGGCCGGTGGAGTGGCAGAGCGAGGGGTACCCGTACTCCCAGCTGCCCGAGGAGCTTCAACAGAGGCTCTCGGTGCAGCACGACGTCGTGGACCTCACCTCCGTACAGGCCCTGGTCAAGGGCCTCGGGGTGAGCGACCAGGAGCTGGCGGAGGAGGCCGAGGCCACCGAGCGTGACCCGAGTGCGGAGATCCTCATCGCCCGGCGGGAGTTGGAGCTGCCCGAGCCGACCCCCGAGCTCGCCCGGGACCTGCTCGTCCACGACGTGGCATGGCTCCGGGAGGTCCGCGACCTCCTCTGGGACGAGCGCCAGCTGGTCCTCTACGGCCCTCCGGGGACCGGCAAGACGTACCTCGCGCAGAAGCTCGCGGAGTTCCTGGGCGGCGGGCCCGAGCAGGTCAAGCTCGTCCAGTTCCACCCCTCCTACGCCTACGAGGACTTCTTCGAGGGCTTCCGCCCCAAGGAGGACCCGGAGACCCGCGAGGTCGCCTTCCGCCTCACCGCCGGCCCGCTGCGCGAACTCGCCGACCTCGCCTCCCGCGAGGGCAACCGGCACGTGCCGCACTTCCTGATCATCGACGAGATCAACCGGGCCAACCTGGCGAAGGTCTTCGGCGAGCTGTACTTCCTCCTGGAGTACCGCAACAAGGCCGTCCGGCTCACCTACTCCGGCGACGACTTCGCCCTCCCGCCGAACCTGTTCGTCATCGGCACCATGAACACCGCCGACCGCTCCATCGCCCTGGTCGACGCGGCGATGCGGCGCCGGTTCGCGTTCGTCGAACTGTCGCCGCGGACCGAGCCGACCAGCGGCCTGCTGCGGCGCTGGCTCGCGGCACAGGAGCGCGACGGCGAACCGGCCGACCTGCTGGCCGCGCTCAACGCCCGGATCGACGACGCGGACTTCCGGATCGGGCCCTCGTACCTGATGAAGCCGGGTGTCTACCGCGAGGGCGGTCTGGAGCGCACCTGGCGGACCAAGATCCTTCCCCTGCTGGAGGAGCACCACTACGGCGAGGGCGTCGACATCGAGAAGCGGTACGGCCTCGAAGCGCTGCAGGCCGATGTGGCCGCGAAGCGCTCCAGGTTCGCCGTGCAGCCGGGCGACATCCGGTGGGACGGCCAGTCCCCGGCCGAGTCGTGACCGTCGTCCACCTGACCGAGCACGCCCCGGCGGTGTCCGTTCCCCTCCCGGACGCCGCCGGCCGCGCCGTCGCCGCCTCCCGCATCCTCGACACCGCCGCCCCCGATCCGTACCGGACGGGCCACTGGACGCTGCGGGCCGGCAGCAAGGTCGGCGCGGTGAGCCTGCCGGTGCCGGGCGGCGACCCGGTCACCGTGCGGATCACTCCCAAGGTGCCGATCGCCCGCCTGTTCTTCCTCATCGGGTACAGCCTCGACCCGCGCGGCTGGCGGGACGGCGACGTCGAGGCCGGTGACCACGACGAACTCCTGCCGGCCCTCGCCCACGCCGTGGAGCGCCAGGTGGACCGGGCGCTGCGCCAGGGCCTCCTGCAGGGATACACCGCGGTCGAGGAGTCCGCGCTCGTGGTCCGGGGCCGGATCCGTGAAGCCGAGCAGATACGCCGCAGGTTCGGCGCCGCCCTGCCCGTGGAGATCGCGTACGACGAGTTCACCACCGACATCGCGGAGAACCGCATCCTGCGGGCCGCGGTCGAACGCCTGCTCCGCCTGCCGGGCGTACCCCAGGACGTGCGCCGCCGCCTGCTGCACCAGCGGGTACGCCTCGCGGACGTCACCCCGCTGGTGCGCGGCCAGGAGCTGCCGGAATGGCACGCCACCCGGCTCAACTCCCGCTACCAGCACGCCCTCCAGCTGGCCGGTGTGGTCCTCGACGGATCGTCACCCGGGCACGTGGCCGGTGAACTGCGCATCGACGGCTTCCTGTTCGACATGAACAAGCTCTTCGAGGACTTCGTGACGGTCGCCCTGCGCGAGGCGTTCCGGGGCACGGACCGCACCTGCCGGTTCCAGGATCCGCACCACCTCGACGAGGCGGGCGGGATCCGGATGAAGCCCGACTTCGTCCTGTACGGCCCGGACGGCGAACCGCAGGCGGTGGCCGACGCCAAGTACAAGGCCGAGAAGTCCGGCGGCTACCCCGACGGCGACCTCTACCAGATGCTGGCCTACTGCACCGCCCTCCACCTGCGGGAAGGGCACCTGATCTACGCCAAGGGCAACGCCCCGCACGCCGCCCACCGGGTGCGGCACGCCGGCATCGTCCTCCACCAGCACGCGCTGGACCTCGGCCGCGGGCCGGCCGACCTGCTCGGTGAAATCCGCTCCCTGGCCCGGCAGATGGCCGCGGGCGGGACGGAGTGACCACGGTCGGGCTGCTGCGGATGAGGGCGCTGCAGTTCCTGCACGCGGAGAGCGCGGTGTTCCTCGACGCCGCCCGCCGGCTGCTCCGGCAGGCCGGGGAGGACGAGCGGCGGGCCCTGGAGGCGGTCTGCGCGGCGGTCGAGCGGCGGTGAGCCGGCCGGGTCCGCGAGCTGTGTCAAGTGCGCTGTCGGATGCGTCACTTCGACTGTGCCACGGCCGAGGTGATGGCACGTCATGTCGTGCATGAGTTCCTTGACGGTATGCGATCGGGGCGCTTACGGTGGTGATCGATCCTGCCGAGCGCGGTCGCCCGGCGGGAGAGAGCACCCCAGGTATGAAGGGTCGGGTCAACTCCCCGACCGCGGCGGGGCATTGCCCGTCAGGGGTATTCGAGGATCCGTGGGGACAACGGGGCGCTTTTCACGGATCTTGGTTGACGGTTCATCATCAATGACCACGGGGGGAATCATGGGACGAGCGTCGGTGTCGTGTCCGGGCGTACGGTTCGGGTCGTCGTCCGGGAGAACTCCCAGGTCCTAGGCCTCTGGGCCTCGGCTGCCGCCTCCGCCGCCGCTCCTGCTCGCGCCGTGTGAACTCCGGTGCGGCCAGGCCGTGTTGCCCTGCCCCCCGGCGGTACTGCCGGTTCATCTGTCCATTCGTTCGTTCACTCACTCGCTCACGGATCGCCGCTCCGGTGTCAGGGACGTCCACCGGGTCGGTGCGCCGCGCATGCGTTGCTTCGGATCGCTTAGGAGTGGAAATGGCCAACTCGCTCGACATGCGGGACATCGCCCGCAACGCGCTCTGTCCCGCCGGACAGCACCAGGACTTCCGGAAGAAGCTGGACGAGTACGGGTTCGTCGTCCTCCAGCCGGGCGGCGCCGACGACCGCAGCCTCGACGACATCATGTGCGAGCTGGGCGAACCCGTGGAGTACGGCTTCGGCCCCAAGCTCGACCTCCAGCCGAAGGAGGGCTCCGACAACCTGCAGTTCACCACCCGCGCGATGCCGCTGCACACCGACGGCAACTTCAACGCCGGGCCGGCCGTCCGGTACATCGGCATGTACTGCGAGACGGCGCCCGCGGTCGGCGGCGAGACGCTGATCGCCAGCAACGACGCCTTCTTCGCCCAGGCTCCGGCCGATCTGCTGGCGGACATGCAGGGCGTCACCATCGAGTACCGCAACCGGATCGCCGGCTACTACCGCGACCGGGCCGATGGCGACCACCCCCGGGTGGCCCCGATCCAGGACGACCCGGTCACCGGCAAGAAGCGGCTGGTCATCGGCCTCACCGACCCCGAGGACCCGATGCGCACGCATGACGCGGCGATCGTGGGCCGCAGCGCCGAGGAGAGCGCCGACCTGCTCGACCGGATCAAGACCGTCCTGCACCAGCCGAGCGTGCTCTACGCGCACAAGTGGCAGGTCGGGGAGGTGATCGTCCAGGACAACCTGCAGGTCGTCCACGGTCGTGCCGCCTTCCCCGACCAGCCGCGCAAGCTGGTCCGGCTGTCGGTCGCCTGAGCGGCGACGGCACGATGAACACGTTTCCCTCGCTCCTTCTGGACGTCCGCAGCGAGCGCGCGGGCCTGGTGATCCGGCTCGACGGTGCCGGTCAACTCCCCGACACCGGCCGACTCGTGGTCGAGGAGTTCGGCCGCGGGCAGGCACTGCCCTCCGGCGGCGTGGACGACTGCAACACCGTCGAGTGGACCGGTGAGCAGGTCACCGTCCGCACCAGCCGGCAGAACCCCACGATCCTGCGCCACTGGCAGCAGCCGGGCACCGGCCGCGTCCTGATCGGCACCGACCTGGCCGAGCTCACCGCGCGCGCCATCGCCCTGCAGGGCGCCCGACCCGACCGCGTCGCGCAGATCCGCGCCGTCCGCGCCTCGATCCGCGCGATCGGCGGCGGCCGCACCGTCGTCCTCTCCCGCTCCGCGAACGGCGGCCCGACGGCCATCACCGAGACGGTGTCGCAGAGTTGGCAGGCCGCCGTGATCACCGGCGAGAGCGCCGTCGAGGCCGGCGCCCGGCAGATCGAGACCCTGCGCCGGGAGATCGCCGCCTCCGGCACGCCCGGGCCGGTGACCGCCATCGTCTCCGGCGGCGTGGACTCCGGGCTCGTCGCGGCGCTGGCCCAGCAGGCCGGGATCCTCGACCACCTGGCCACCCTGGGCACCCCGTGGGGCGACGAGTACGCCGCCGCCGACGAGCTCGGCGCCCACCTGGGCCTGCCCGTGCGCCACCTGGCGCTCTCCGAGGAGGACATCCTCCGGGCGATCCCGGAGACCGTCCGGATGCTCGGCGTCCCCAACCGGGAGATGGTCGCCGGCGGGGTCAACCTCGTCGCGGTCTACCGCCAGGGCGGCATCCCCGCCGGCACCGTACTGACCGGCGTCGGCGCCGACTTCATCAACTCCGGGCTGCGGACCGAAGCCGGCACCGTGCCCGACCTGCAGCGCGCCGTCGCCCAGTGCCTGGCCGACGCGGCCGCGGCCGGCGAGCTGTCCGGCGTGGCGGCCGCGGCGTACGGCTACACGCTGCGCCACATGTACTGGAACACGCCCGTCATCCAGGCCGCCCTGGACACCGATCCGCTGGTCATGCGCCACCGCGACCGGGAGAAGGGCCACATGCGGGTCGCCGCGGAGGCGCTGCTGCCGCCGCAGATCGCCTGGCGGCCCAAGCAGGCCCTGCACCACGGCAGCGGCGTCCAGGCCAACCTGGACGGCGCGGTGGCCCGGCTGATCGGCCGGGCCGAGGTCGACGTGGAGCGCTTCTACGAGCTCGTCGCCACCGAACAGGCCGGCGCGCTCGTCGACTCACCGCACGAGCCGATCGACTCGGACAAGTGCCTGGAGGCGGCAGTGGCCGCCTACGTCCGCGAGTACCACTGAGAACGGGGGAGAACGTCGTGGGATTGATCGACATCGAGGACGTCGAAGGAGTCCGGGTCCTGACCCTGGCCCACGAGAAGCCGACGAATCCGTTCGGCAAGGAGATGGCCGAGGCCTTCATGGCCGCCGTCCGCGAGGCGGACGGGGACGACACCGTGGGCGCGATCGTCGTCCACGGCGGCCACGACCGCAGCTTCAGCGCCGGCGGGAACTTCAACGAGGCCCTGCAGCTGGGGACGGACGACGCCGTCAACGAGACCATCGACTGGTGCACCGACCTCTACCTGTCGGTCCTGGACACCCACAAGCCGACGATCGCGGCGATCGACCGCTACGCCGTCGGCCTGGGATTCCAACTGGCCATGATGTTCGACTGGAAGATCATGTCCACCCGGGCGAACCTGCTGATGCCGGAGCTGGAGCACGGCATCGGGGCCTCCATGGCCGCCACCATCCTCTCCACCAGCACCGGGTACGACATCGCCCGGCACGTCATCATGGGCTGCCGCCCGATCCCCGCCGACACCGCCCTGCGCTGGGGCATGGCCGACGAGGCCTGCGAGCCGGAGTTCCTGCTCGACCGGGCCCTCCAGCGGGCCCGGCGGATGGCGCGCTACCCCGAGGTCGCCTTCTCGGCCACCAAGCACGTGCTCACCGGCCGGATGCGGGCCGCCCTGGAGCAGAGCCGCGAGGACTCCAAGGCCGTGCACCGCCGGACCTTCGCGGCGAAGGCGATGCACGGGCACTTCCACAACGTGCTGGGCACGGAGGCCAAGAACGGGGCGAGTGCCGCCTCATGACGCTGTATCAGGAACTGCTCGGCGTCGCCCGGCGCCGGCCCGGGGCGACGGCCGTGGTGTCCTACGACGGCACCGAGGTCTCCTACGGACGCCTCGTGGAGCACGCCGACGCCATCGCCGAGCAGCTGGACGCCGACGGGCTCGGCTACGACCGGCTCGCCGCCGGCCGGCTCGGCTCCGTCCTCGGCCTGGCACTGGACGACCCGGTGACCTTCGTCGCCGCCTACTTCGCCGCCGCCAAGGCGGAGTCGGTCATCGTGCTGCTGGACGGCCGGGCGGCACCCGAGGAGACGGCCCGCCTCGCGGCCAAGTTCGACCTGGACGCGGTGCTGCGCGACGGCCCCGACGGCATCGGCTCCGTCACGGCGGAGCCGACCGCCCCGGGCCGCGACACGGACCCCACGGCGCGGCTGCCGCACGCGTACCTGCCCGCCGACTTCGTCGTGCACTGCACCTCGGGCTCGACCGGCGAGCCCAAGGGCATCGTGATGAGCCAGGCGGCCGTCCTGGAGCGGGTCCGCTCCTGGGCCGGCAAGGGCGCCCTGGGGCCCTCGGACGTGGTGCTGTGCGCGCTGCCGCTCTGGCACGGCCACGGCATCGACGTGCTGACGCTGCCCAGCCTGCTCAGCGGGGCCAAGGTCGTCTTCACCCGCGGCTCGCACCTGACCGGCCGCGGCCTGGCCCGCGCCATCGCCGACCACGAGGTCACCCTCGTCAGCGGCCTGCCGGTGATGTACCAGATGCTGGTCGCCGCCGACGGGGTCGACCCGGCGATGCTGCGCTCGCTGCGGCTCGCCCTCACCGGCAGCGCCCCCATCGCCGCCGACACCCAGGCGCGCTTCGGCGAGCGCTTCGGCCTGCCGCTGCGCCAGGGCTACGGGCTGGGCGAGATCGGCACCATCACCTACGACGCCGACAACGCGGGACCGGGCACGATCGGGCTGCCGCTGCCGGGGATCGAGTGGCAGCTGGAGCCGGTCGACGGCAGCGGCGGCCTCGACGGTTCCGACGGCTCCGACGGCGAGGAGCAGGTCTGCGAACTCCTGGTGCGTGGACCGGCCATGGCCCGCGGGTACTACCGCGACCCGGTGGCGGAGTCGGCGATGTTCGTGGACGGCTGGCTGCGCACCCACGACCTCGTGGTGGCACGGCCGGAGGGCTGGTACATCCGCGGGCGCAAGTCCACCTTCATCAACGTCACCGGCAACAAGGTCGCGCCGATCGAGGTCGAGACGGCCCTGCGCAGGTGCGAGGGCGTCATCGACTGCGGGGTCGTCGGGCTGCCCGACGGGGAGGGCGGCGAACAGGTCGCCGCGCTGGTCGTGGCCGAGCCCGGGTGCGACCCGGAGTCGGTCCGCCGGCAGGCCGGCGCGCACCTGCTCCCGTACCAGCTGCCCCAGCGGTACGGCTTCGCGGCCGCGCTGCCGCGGACCCCGGTCGGGAAGACCGACTACGCGGCGGTCAAGCGCGCCCTCCAGGAGGAAGGGGTGCTCACGGTATGACCACCGTGGAAGCCGCGGGCCTGCGATGTCCGGCCACCGGCAGCGAACGGGCGGCGCGGACCGCCGTGCAGTGGTGCGGCCGGTCGATGACGTACGGGCAGCTGGAGGCCGCCGTCGCCGCCCTGGCCGAGCGGCTGGCCGCAGCGGGCGCGGCGGGCGCGAGCGTCCTGGTCATGGGCCCGCTGTCGCCCGCGTACCTGGTCGGGCTGCAGGCCGCCTGGCGGGCCGGCGCGGTGCCCGTCCCGGTGGACGCCGGACTGACCGCGCAGCAGTACGGCTGGCTCGAACAGCGCACCTGCCCCGCCGCCGTGGTCAGCCACGACGCCACCCCGGCCGACCAGTACCGGGGGGCGAGCGGGGGAGTGACCGAGCTCGTCCTCGACTCCGCCACCGGGGCCGTCCTCCTCGAAGCCGCCCCGCCCACCGAACGGCCGGCCCGGCCGACCCGGCGGTTCCCGGACCCGGACGCCGGCTACGTCATCCCCACCTCCGGTTCGACCGGCGAACCCAAGGCCATCGTCGGCAGCCGGCACGGCCTGGACCTCTTCCTCGACTGGTTCCGCGAGGAGTTCGCGCTCACCGACACGGACCGCTGCGCCGCCGTCACCCGGGTCAACTTCGACCCCTCGCTGCGGGAGCTGTTCGGCGTCCTCGGCGCGGGCGGCGTGCTGTCGCTGCCGCCCGTCGACGCCCAGCTCGACCTGCCGGCGCTCGCCGACCACCTGGTCGACAGCGACCCGACGGTGGCCTTCCTGGTGCCGTCCATCGCGACCCGGCTGGCCGAGGAACCGCGGCTCGGGCCGGCCGCACTGCCCCGGCTGCGGCTGCTCTTCTTCGCCGGCGAGGTCCTGGGCCGGCGGGTGGTGGAGCAGTGGGCCGCCATCGCGCCCGGCGCCGAGATCGTCAACCTGTACGGCCAGACCGAGGCCACGCTCGCCCAGCTGTACCGGCGCGACGTCCAGGACCTCGACCACGGCGACGCGCGGTCGATCCCCGTCGGGGTGCCGCGCCCCGGCGTCCGGGTGGACCTGCGCGACCCCGACGACACCGGGGTCGGCGAAGTGCTCGTCACCTCACCGGCGCCCGCGCTCGGCCTGCTGGGCGCCGCCACCGGCGACCGGCACGAGCTGACGCCGTTCCCCGTCCCGCTGCCCACCGGCGACCTCGGCCGCCGGAGCGAGGACGGCGCCCTGGTGATCGTCGGCCGGGCCGGCAACGACCTCAAGTTCGGCGGCCGCAGGGTCTCCTTCCAGCCGCTGATCGACGACATCGAGGCGCTGCCCGGCGTGCGGCAGTGCGTGGTCGTCGACCACGGGGGCCCGCAGCTCTTCGTCACCACCGTGCCGGGCGCGGCACCCGCCGAGGACCTGCTGGCCGCCACCGTCCACGGGCTCGGCCGCGGCCGGCGGCTGCCGCGGTTCACCCTGCGGCTGCGGGCGGACCTGCCGATGCTGCGCAGCGGCAAGATCGACCGGCGGGCCCTGCTGGCCTCCCTGGACCGGCTCGCCGCCGGGCCGGCCGAGGAGACCGCCGCGGCCGAGGGGCACGAGGTCGAGCAGCACCTGCACGCCCTGCTGGGCACCGACGAGGGCACCCTCAGCCTGGTCGACGCCGGGGTCTCCTCGCTGGACATGCTGGCGGCGGTGTCGAGTGTCCACCGGGCCTACGGAGTGCGCCTGACCGTCGCGGAGTCCTTCGGGCTGCGCGACGTTCCCGCGCTGGCCCGCGAGATCGACCGCCGCCGGCGGCCGCGCGGCGGCGCCGTCGGCACCGACCGGGTCTCCCTCCCGGCCGCGACAGTGGCGGCGCCCGAGCGCTACCCGCTGTCCTCCCGTCAACTGGCCTACATGTGGGTCTGCATGGCGGGCGGCAACGCGAACTGGTGCAACATCTCCCGAGAGATCCCCCTCCCGCACCGGCCCTCCGAGTCGGAGCTCGGCGAGGCGATCGGGCGGCTGCTCGCCCGGCACGACGTGCTGGGGCTGGCGCTCGCCCCCGGCTGGCAGGAGCAGACCTGGACGGCGCCGGAGGAACTGTCCTGCGCCGTCAGCGTCGTGGACACCGACGCCGCGACGGACACCCCGGCCTTCCGCGACTGCGTGCAGGCCACTCGGACCGCGCTGGTCGCCGAGCCGATCGACCCCGAGGCCGCGCCCGCGATCCGGGCAGCGCTCGTCCGGGGGAGCACCGGCAGTTCGGTCGTCCTGGTGGCGCACCACCTGTTCGTGGACGGGCTGGGGCTGGACGTGCTGGCCGGCGAGCTGCGGGCCGCGCTGTCCGGCGGGCCGGAGGTCGGCAGCCTCGACGGTGGCGAGGACTCCGGTGTGGACTCCGGTGGGGACCGGGACGGCGGCGGCTACCGGGCGTTCTGCCTGGCGACGGCCCGGGAGACCGAGCCGGGCCCGGCGGCCGCGTACTGGCGCAGCCTGCTGGCCGGCGCCACCCAGGTCGAGCTGCCCGAGGCCACCGGCCCCGGAACGGAACAGGGCGAACTGCTCTCCCTCCCGCTGGGCGCCGTGTGCACCCGCCGGATCCACACGATCGCGCAGGAGTCGGGCGTCTCCGCCTTCACCGTCGCGCTGGCCGCCTTCGAGCGGGCCGTCGCCGACACCTTCGGCCTCGACCGCCCCGCCGTCATCGTGGTGAGCCAGAACCGCGGCGACAGCGACGCCGCCGTGGTCGGCAACTTCACCACCAGCCTGATCGTGCGCGGACCGGGCGCGGCCTCGCTGCGGGAGAACATCGGCGCCATGGCGAGCCAGCTCGCCGACGGGACGCGGTACGGCGACTGGGAGTTCGACCAGCGCATCGCCGACCTGGGACTGGCCGCGACGAGCCGCTTCCCGCTGTCCACGGTCCTGTTCAACCAGCGGCCGATGCCGCGGGACCTGCGGGCCCGCGACCTGGGGGCGTGGAGCCCGCGGGCACTCGGCCGTGCACTGCGCTACCAGCTGCAGGGGGAACTTCAGATGTCCGGGCCCGAGATGGTCATGACGTACTACTACCGCAAGGGGATCTCCGGCGCCGACGAGATCGGGCGGGTGCACCGCGCACTGCTGCGGGCGATCCGCTCCGGCGAGGAGGCGACCGGTGCCTGAACACGCCGTGCCTGAACACGCCGTGCCTGAACACGCCGTGTCCGAACACGCCGAGCTGCCGGCCGGGACGGCGGCGGCGGACCACGGGCTCGGCCCGCTCCAGCGCGCCTACCTGGTCGGCGACCAGGACGGGCTCGAACTGCGCGGCCCGGCCCGGTACTACCTCGCCTGCGAGCTGCCGGTGTCCGCCGTGGACTCCCTCCAGCAGCGCCTGGACCGGCTGGTGCGGGAGAACCCGATCCTGCGCACCCGGGTCGGGGCCGACCTGACCCGGACGCCGGTCACCGAGGAGCCCGTCGTCCCGGTCACCGTGCTGGACGCGACGGAGGCCGCCTTCGACACCGTCGACGGCGCGGTCCGGGACGAATTCCGCTCGGACACCCTGGAGTTCGACGCCTGGCCCCAGCTGAAGGTCACCGCGGTGCGCTCCGGAGGGCGGGCCCGGCTCCACCTCGTCTACGCGCTGTGGCTGATGGACGCCGCCTCCCTCGCCCGCTTCCTGCGGGCGCTGGCCGGCGAAGGCATCGACGGCGAGCCGGCCGACTCCGTACCGTCCGACTCCGTACCGGCCGACGCCGAGGCCGGAGCCGCCCAGCCGGTCGGCCGGCGGCGGCGGGAGCGGGACGAACGGTACTGGCGCGCCGTGGCGCCGACGCTGCCGGAGACCGTCGAGGCACCGCTGCGCCCCGACTGGCGGCACGTCGGCCGGGCCGTGACCCACCGGATGCTGCACCTCGACCGCCCCACCGCCGAGGCCGTCACCCGGCGGGCCCAGCAACACGGCCTGACCGTGCCGATGGTGCTCCTCACGGTGTACGGGGCGCTGCTCGGCAGCGTCGGCGGCGGCCGGCCGCACACCGTCACCCTGGTGCGCTCCCAGCAGGACCCGGCCGCGGGCGACGGGCGGCTCGGCAACCACGGAACCCCCCTCCCGGTGGCGGTACCGGCGCTGGAGGGACGCGACTTCGTCTCGCTCGCACGGGAGGTGCAGGGCCGCGTCCTGGAGCAGTCGTTGCACTCCTCGCTCAGCGGCCCCGAGATCGCCCGGCTGGCCGACCCGGCCGGCGACCGGCGTCGGCTGCTGTACCCGTTCGCGTTCACCGCGACCGAACTGGACACGCCGGGCGAGGCCGCGCTCGGCCTGCAACGGGACTGGGACACCCTGCAACTGCGGGTGCCGCAGGTCCTGGTGGACCACCAGGTCGGCGTGGACCGGGACGGCACCATCCGGCTCGGCTTCGACTGGCGCACCGACGCCTTCGACGAGGGCTTCCTCGACGACTTCGTGGACCAGTACGCCCGGGCCGTCGAGCGGCTGGCGGCCGACGGGGCCGACTGGACCCTCCCGGAGGAGCCCGCCCTCCCGGCGGCCGTCCGCCCCGAGCGCCCCCGCCCCGCGCTGCACGGCGACGCGACGCTGCAGCAGCGCGTGCTGGCGACCGTCGACCGGACCCCCGACGCGCCGGCCGTCCGGGACGCCGACGGCGTGCTGACCTACGCCGAACTGGCCGACGCCGCCGCCGAGGTGGCGCAGCGGCTGACGGCCGCGGGCGCCGTCGTCGGCGACCACGTCGCGATCCACCTGCCGCGCGGCCGCGGCCAGGTGGTGGGGATCCTCGGCGCCCTGCTCGCCGGCTGCGTGTACGTCCCGCTGGACTGGAGCCTGCCCCCGGGCCGGCTCGACCGGATCACCCGCCAGGCCCGGCTGCGCTTTGCCGTGACCGCCGGCGAACCGAAGACCGCCGACGAACGGAAGACCGCCGAGGGCTGGCAGCAGCGCGGCGTCGAGCCGATCGCCGTGCCCACCCAGGCGGAGGCCGCGGCCCGCGGCGGGCGCCGGCTGCCGGAGCGCGGTGCGCCGGACGTCGCCTACGTGATCTTCACCTCCGGCTCGACCGGGGAGCCGAAGGGCGTGGTCATCCGCCACCACGCGGTGCTGAACACCGTCGACGCCGTCAACGACCTGGTCAAGCTCGGGCCGTCCGACAGCGTGCTCTCGGTGTCCTCGATCGGCTTCGACCTGTCGGTGTGGGACGTCTTCGGCCCGCTGCTCGTCGGCGGCGCGGTGGTCATGCTGCCGGAGGACACCGCGCGCACCCCGTCGGCCTGGACCAGGACCGTCACGGAGCACGCGGTGACGGTCTGGAACTCGGCCCCGGCGCTGGCCGCCCTGCTCGCCGAGGAGGGCGCCGCACTGCCGTCGATCCGCTCCTACCTGCTGAGCGGCGACTGGATCCCGCTGAACCTCCCCGCCGGGCTGGAGCGGCTGTCCCCCGGGGCGGAGGTGACCAGCCTGGGCGGCGCGACCGAGGGCTCGATCTGGTCGATCCACCACCGGATCACGCCCGCCGACTGCACCGGCCGGTCGATCCCGTACGGGAAGCCGCTGGCCGGCCAGGACATCCTGGTGCTGGACCCCCGGCGCGGGGTCTGCCCGGACTGGCACATCGGCGAGATCCACATCGCGGGCGACGGCGTCGCCGACGGGTACCTGAACGACCCGGAGCGCACCGCGGAGGCCTTCCTCGACGACCCGCAGCACGGGTGGATCTACCTCACCGGCGACCGCGGCCGTCGCGGCCCGGACGGCGTGGTGGAGTTCCTCGGCCGGGCCGACACCCAGGTCAAGGTCAACGGCTACCGGGTCGAGCTGGGCGAGATCGAGGCGCAGCTCAACGCCATGGAACACGTGGGCCGCAGCGCCGTCTGCGTCCCGCCGGACGGCGGCGGCGTGCTCGCCTACGTCACGCTCGCCGCCGACGCCCCCGCCGACTGGCGCGAGCGCAGCCTCGCCGCGCTGCGCGACCAACTTCCCTCCTACATGGTGCCGTTCGCACTCGTCGACCTGGACGAGATCCCGCTGACCGCCAACGGCAAGGTCGACCACCGCCGGCTGCGCTCCGCGGCCCCGCCGCCCGCCGCGCCGGCCGCGGCCGCCGCGCCGCTCGACCGGGGCCCGCACGCCCAGGAGGTGGCGGCCTGCTGGACCGAACTGCTGGGCCGCCCGCCCGGCACGGAGGGGTTCTTCGAGTCCGGCGGCTCCTCGCTCGACGCGATCCGGCTGCTGTCGATGCTGCGCGGCAGGTTCGGGTACGACATCGCCTTCGGTCGCTTCCTCGCCGACCCGACGGTGACCGGACTGGCGCGGCTGTGCCGGACCGGGCGCGGCTCGGCGAGCGAGGCGGTGTGGAGCTTCACCCCGCGCCCGGTGGCCGAGCCGCGCGGCCGGGTGCTCGTCTTCCCGCCGGTCGGCGGGGGCGTCGCCTGCTACGCCGGACTGGTCCGCAGCCTGCCGGGCGACCTCGACGTCCACCTGCTCGGCTTCGACCGGCCCTTCGATCCCGACGCGGCCCCGACGCTGGCGGCGGCCGCCCAGCAGTGCCTGCGGCACCTGGAGGCCCGGATCGAGGACCCGGAGGTGCCGTGCGTGTTGGTCGGCTGGTCCTTCGGCGGTGCGCTCGCCGCCGAGGCCGCGCGGGCCTCCTCGTACCCGGTCACCCGGGTCGTCGTGCTCGACACCCCGGTGTCGGAGGCGGCGCGCCGCTGCGCGGACTCCGACCCGGCGATGGTGGCCGAGTTCGTGGAGGACATCCGGCGGGCGGGCGGCGTGGTGGCGTCGGAAGGCGACGTGGCCGGCGACCCGGCGCTGCACCGCAGGTTCGAGGTGTACCGGCAGAACATGCTGCTGCTGCGCGACTGGCAGCCGGGCCGGGTGCCGGTCCCGCTCGTCCAGTTCCGGGCCGCCGAACGGCCGGCCGAGCCGGACCCGCAGGCCTGGCGGGAGTGGGCGCCGACGGTGCGCACCGTCGCGCTGACGGGCGGGCACTTCGACGTGTTCGAGCCGGAGAACGTACGGCGGGTCCAGGACGAGATCGAGGGCGGATGGCAGTGACGGCAGTGAACGAAGCGAACGAAGCGAACGAGCCGAACGTGACCGGCACGATCGTGGACCAACTGGCGCGGCAGGGCTACCGGATCGCTCCCGAGGAGTACGAGGCGGACCTGGTCGGCGCCGGGGTCAACTCGGTGAACCTGGTCCGGCTGCTATCCGTCCTGGAGGAGGAGTTCGACGTCGAGTTCGCCGTCGCCGAGCTCTTCCGCGAGCCGGTGACGGTCGCCCGCCTCGCCGCGGAGATCCACGCGCAGATCGGCGAGCCGATCGACGCGGAGGCCGACGCGCAGACCGACGCGCAGCGGGCGGTGCGCAGGTGAGCGCCGCGGTGACCGCCATCCGTCCCCTGCGGCTGCTGGTCGAACGAGCCGGAGAGATCGCCGAGTTGGCCGGCCGTCAGGCCGAGAAGGCCGAGGCCGCCCGCACCCCGGACCTCGACGTCGTCACCGCGCTCGTCGCGGCCGGGGCCGCCCGCCACTTCGTACCGGCCTCCTTCGGCGGCTCCGGCGGGACCTTCGCGGAGCTGAAGCAGGCGGCCGTCGTCCTCGGCGCGTCCTGCCCGGCGACCGCCTGGTGCACGGTCGTGGCCGGGCTGATGACCCGCACCGCGGCCCACCTGCCGCCCGCCGGGCAGCAGCGGCTCTGGGCGGACGGGCCGGACACCCTGATCGCGGGCGGGGTGACGCCCCGGGGCAGCGCCGTCCCGGTGGCGGGCGGCCGGCTGCTGTCGGGCGCCTGGCCGCTGGTCTCCTCCTCGGAACGGGCCGACTGGATCCTGCTGTTCGCCCTCGCGGGGAACGACAGCGCCGCCGCAGGGGAGGGAGCCACCGCGGGCGGGGCCGCCGCCGGGCCGCTGGTGTGCCTGGTGCCGCGCGCCGAGGTCCGCATCGAGCGGACCTGGGACGACGTCGGGATGCAGGCGACCGGCAGCCACACGGTGGTCGTCGAGGAGGTCTTCGTCCCGGAGGAGCTGACCTTCCCGGTCGCCGTCCTCGCCGACCTGGACGCCCCGCAGCCGGGCCCGGACGGCCGTGCGGTGCCGCTGCAAGCCGTGAACACCTTCCTGTTCTGCCTGCCGATGCTCGGCGCCGCCCGCGGCGCACTGCGGCACTGGCAGGAGCTCACCTCGGCCAAGCTGCAGGCCCGCCCGGCCGGTTACGACCCGGTGGTCGCCCACCTCGCGGACGTGCTCGCGCGCAGCTCCGCCGAGATCGACGCAGCCGACCTGCTGCTGGACCGCATCGCGCAGCTGATCGACACCGCGCCGGCCGTCACCCGCGCCCAGGTGGCGCGCAACCAGCGGGACTGCGCCTTCGCGGCCGAACTGCTGGTCGGCGCGGTGGACCGGCTGATGCGGGCCTCCGGCGCCGCAGGCCACAGCACCGGGTCCGTCCTGCAGCGGCTGTGGCGCGACATCCACACCGCGGGCTCCCACGCGACGCTCCAGTTCGGCCCGGCCGCGGCCGGCTACGCCCGGACGGAGCTCACCGGCGGCCGGACGCCGAGGGCCTGACGCACCGTCACCGACCGTCACCGATCCGCGAAGAAGGGACACCATGGACCCCACCACCGACATGCGGCTCGCCGCCGCCGACGCCCGCTGCGGCCGGGCGGCGCCCTCGCCGTACCTGGAGAAGCTGCAACGCCACGGCTTCGTCGTCCTGGAGCCCGAGGGCCCGGACCAGATGTCCCTGGAGGACATCATGGCGCCGCTCGGCGAGGGGGCGGCGTACGGCTTCGGCAGCCAGCTCATCCAGGAGCAGCGGCCCGGCACGGACAACTCCCAGTTCCGCACCGGCGCCATCCCGATGCACGTCGACGGGCACCTGAACGCCAACAAGGTCAGCTACATCGGGCTGGAGTGCCTGGAAGCCCCGTACGAGGGCGGCGAGACGCTGGTCGCCGGCAGCGCCGCGTTCTTCGCCGCCGCCCCCGCCGACCTGGTGGAGACCCTGCGCGGCCTGGAGATCGAGTACTGGTCCCGGGTCTCGGGCTTCTACGTGGAGCGGCCCGACGGCAACCCGGTCGTGGCGCCGGTCCAGGTGGACCCGGTCACCGGCGGGGACGCCCTGTGGGTCGGACTGGACTACCCGCCGGACCCGGAACGCAACTTCGGTGCGGCCGTACGCGGTTACACCCCGGAGCAGAGCACCGCGTTGTTCGAGGTGCTGGACCGCTGGCTGACCGCCCCCGAGGTGATGTACCCGCACCGGTGGCAGGCCGGCCAGGTGCTGGTCATGGACAACCGGCGGGTCGTGCACGCGCGCGCGGCCTACCCCGCGGACTCGCCGAGAAAGCTGCGCCGCATCTCGGTCGGTTGACGCCCGCTGGTACCGCCCCCCTCTCGGAGTCTCCCCATGTCTGATGTCGCAGCGCTCCCGGCCACCGGAACCGGCCGGGACGTCCGCCCGCTCCGCCCCGGCATCGTGCTGGCCACCCTGCTCAGCTGCCAGTTGCTGATCGTCCTCGACGTCACGGTCATGAACGTGGTGCTGCCCCGCATCCGCGCCGACCTGCACTTCGGTGCCACCACGCTGCCCTGGGTCCTCGACGCCTACACCCTGGCCTTCGGCGGGCTGTTGCTGGTCAGCGGCCGGGCGGGCGACCTCTTCGGCCGGCGGCGGCTGTTCATCACGGGTGTCGCCCTGTTCACCGCCGCCTCGCTGGCCGGCGGCCTGGCACAGTCGCCGGGCTGGCTGCTGGGCGCCCGGGTCGCCCAGGGCGTGGGCGCCGCCATGGCCGGGCCGAACGCGCTGGCCCTGCTGAACACGGTCTTCACCGAGCCGAAGGCGCGGATGCGCGCCCTGGCGCTGTACTCGGGGATGGCCAGTGCCGGCTTCGCCGTCGGACTGATCCTCGGCGGACTGCTGGCCCAGTGGCTCGGCTGGCGGGCGGTGCTGTTCATCAACGTCCCGCTGGGCGTCCCGGCGGTCCTGCTGGCCTGGCGGTACCTGCCGCTCGTGCCGCGGCGGGAGGGCCGGCTGGACCTGCTGGGCGCGCTGACCGCGACGGGCGGGGTCGCCGCCCTGGTCTACGGCTTCATCCAGGCCGCGACGCACGGCTGGGGCGGGCTGGGCATCGACCTCTCGCTGCTCACGGGCGCGGCCCTGCTCGTGGCCTTCGTCCTGGTGGAGCAGCGGGCGGCCCAACCCCTGCTGCCGCTGGTGCTGTTCGCCGACCGCGACCGCGCCACCGCCTACGCCAACGTGTTCGTCGGCTACATGGCGAGCATGTCGATGTTCTTCGTGCTCTCCCTGTTCATGCAGGACGTACGGGACGCGGGCCCGCTGGCGACCGGGTTCGCGTTCCTCCCGACGGCCGTGCTGATGTTCGCGATGATCCGGCTGGCGCCCACACTGCTGCGGCGCTTCGGACCGAAGCCGGTGACCATGACCGGCACCGTGCTGCTGCTCGCCGGGCTGCTCCTGCTGACCCGACTGACCGTCGACACCGGCTACTTCCCGCTGGTGTTCGTGGCGACCGTGCTGATGGGCTGCGGCACCGGCCTGGGGCTGATGCCGCTGGCCGTGATCATCATGGCGAAGGTGCCGTCCAGTGCGGCCGGGTCCGCCGGCGGCGCGATGCAGACCATCCAGCAGACCGGGGTCACCCTCGGCGTGGCCATCCTGACCACGGTGTTCGGGGCGTACTCCCGGGACGCGACCGGGACCCCGAAGGACGCCATGGTCAGCGGCATCACCGCAGCGTTCGCCGCCGCCGCCGTGATGGCCGCGCTGGCGTTCCTGGGGACCTTCGCCTTCCGTTCCGCGAAGGCGACTGCGACGGCAACTGCGGAAGCAACCGACTCTTCGAAGACGGGAGACCGATGAGCAGCACCGTGAACGCGGACTCCGTACCCGCGGACTCCGTGCACCGGCTGACGGAGGACTTCTTCCAGGACCCGCACGCCGAGTACCGGCGGCTGAACGAACTCGGCCCGGTCCACCGGGTGGAGTTCCCCAGCGGCGTGCGCGCCTGGCTCGTCACCGGCTACGAGGAAGCCAAGCAGGCCCTGACGGACCCCACCGTCAGCAAGGAGCTCTACGGCCCGGCCGGCGAGCTCGCGCAGGCCAACGGCAACGCCGTGCTGCGGCTCGACCCGCCGGTCAACGACCACATGCTCTACTCCGACCCGCCGCGCCACGCCCGGCTGCGGAAGACCGCCATGAAGGCGCTGTCCAGCCGGGTGGTGCACGACTTCACCCCCAGGATCGAGCGGATCGCGCAGGAACTGCTCGACGGCATCGAGGGCAAGGAGACCGTCGACCTGCTGGCGGAGTACGCGTACCCGTTCTCCTGCACCGTGATCTGCGAGCTGATCGGCATCGACGCCGCCGACCGCGGCGAGTTCGAGAAGTCCCTGACCACGCAGGTGTCCACCGCGGACGCGGCCGAACGGCACGCCGCGGCCGCCGCCTTCGGGAACTACGTGAACCGCCTCATCGACGCCCGGGAGCGCACGGGCGGCAACGACCTGATGTCGGAGCTGCTGGCCCCGGCCGACGACGGCGACCGGCTCGACCGGCGCGAACTCGTCGCCATGGTGAACGTCATCCTGCTCGGCAGCCAGGAGACCACCTCCGGTCTGATCGGCAACGCGGTCCTGATGCTGCAGGACCGCCCCGAGCTGCGCGCGCAGCTGCTGCGGGAGCCGGGCCTGACGCCGGCGTTCCTGGAGGAGGTGCTGCGGTACGAGAGCTCGGGGAACATCTCCAGCTACCGCTTCACGACCGCACCCGTCCGGATCGGCGGGCGGACCATCGAGGGCGGGCAGATCCTCCTGGTCGCCGTGGCCTCCGCCAACCGCGACCCCCGGCAGTTCGACCGGCCCCACGAGCTGGACCCGCACCGCGCGGACAACCGGCACCTCGCCTTCGGCCACGGCATCCACCGCTGCCCCGGCGCCGCCCTGGCCCGGGTGGACACCCGGATCGGGCTCTCCGCCCTGCTGAACCGCTTCCCCGACCTCTCGCTCGCCGTGCCCGCCGGTGAACTGCGCTGGCAGCCGAGCCTGATCGCCCGCTCGCTGGTCTCCCTGCCGGTCCGGCTGGGCACCGCGTGAACCCCGTACAGCGAACCGCGTGAAAGCCCGCACACACCACAGACACCGCAACGACAGGACGGACATGATGGACGAACTCGCCCGCGCCGTGGTGACAGGAGCCTCTCCCGAGGTCATCGAGCGCACGCCGCTCCCCGCCGAGTACCTGGCCGCCCACCTGAGAATCGAGGACGTCGGCCTGTTCTCCGGCCAGGAGGACAAGGACGTCCGCCAGTCGATCCGGCTGGGCCCGGTCCCGATGCCGGAGCTCGCCCCCGACGAGGTGCTCATCGCGGTGATGGCCTCCGCGCTGAACTACAACACCATCTGGTCGGCGACCTTCGAGCCGCTGCCCAGCTTCAACTTCCTGCAGTACTACGGCAAGCAGGGCGGTTGGGCGGCGCGGCACGACCAGCCGTACCACGTGATCGGCTCGGACGCGGCCGGCGTGGTCGTGCGGGCCGGCAGCGGCGTGCGCAACGTGAAGATCGGCGACCACGTGGTGGTGGCGACCGCGCACGTCGACGACCAGGACCCGGTCACCCACGCCGACGGCATGCTCGGCGCGGAGCAGCGGGCCTGGGGGTTCGAGACCAACTTCGGCGGCCTCGCCCACTACGCGGTGGCGCGGGCCAGCCAGCTGCTGCCCAAGGCCGCCCACCTGAGCTGGGAGGAGGCGGCCGTCAACCCGCTGTGCGCCGGCACGGCCTACCGGATGCTGGTCAGCGAGCGCGGCGCCAACATGCGGCAGGGCGACGTCGTGCTGATCTGGGGCGCGGCCGGCGGACTCGGCGGGTACGCCGCCCAGTTCGTGCGCAACGGGGGCGGCATCCCGGTCGGGATCGTCAGCTCGGACGAGAAGGCCGACATCGCGAAGCGCCTGGGCTGCGAGCTGGTGATCGACCGGCGCGAGATCGGGGAGCTCTCCGCCGACCCGGAGGTCACCCTGAAGGCGGGCAAGCGCCTGGGGCGGATCATCCGGGAGAAGATCGGCGAGGACCCCAACATCGTCTTCGAGCACGTCGGCCGGGACACCTTCGGCGTCTCGGTGTTCGTGGCCCGGCGCGGCGGCACCATCGTGACCTGCGGGTCCAGCACCGGCTACCAGCACACCTTCGACAACCGCTACCTGTGGATGCGGCTGAAGAAGATCGTCGGCAGCCACGGCGCCAACCTGCACGAACAGTGGCAGACCAACCGGCTGATCCAGCAGGGCCGGATCTTCCCGATCATCTCCGGGGCGTACCCGCTGGAGGCGGTCGGCGAGGCCGCCCGCGCAATCCAGCAGAACCGGCACACCGGCAAGGTCGGCATCCTCTGCCTGGCCCCGGAGGCGGGCCTCGGCGTCACGGACGGCGGGCTGCGGGCGCGGATCGGCGAGGAGCGGGTGACGCCGTTGATGGCGGGCACCCGGTGATCGACGACCGCTGCGCGGCGGCCGTCAAGCCGCGCGCGGCAACAGGATCCTGACCACCCGCGAACGGCGGTGACGGCCGGGGCGACGGCCGGGAACCGACTGTCGCCCCGGCCGTGACCATGCGGCGTCGAATCCTTACGGCTTCCTCATGACGTGCCCGTACGGTCCGGCCCGTGGCAGAGAAGCGGGTGGGAACGGGCGTACGGAGGACCGGGCACGGGGCGCGGCTGATCGGCATCAGCGTGATCGCCGGTGTGGTGGCGGCGGGCATCGCCCTGTCCGCCAGTACGTGAAGAACGTGTTCGTCGACGAGGCGGGGGACGATCCGCGGAAGGTCGCGGAGGCGCAGCGGCAGACGGTCGGCCGCGCGGCGCTACAACCCCGAGATGGCCGGCGCGACCGTCGTCAGCGACACCGACAACCCGAAGCCCCTGGACGGCCGGCGCATCGGCGGAACGATCGTCCCCCAGGCCTTCGGCGGCACCCTCGCCGGGCCCGTCCGGCGCGACGCCCTGGATGGCGCCCTCGCCGACACCCCGCCCGGCGTCTTCCCGCCGGTCCGGCTCCCGTAGGGCCTGTCCTGGCGGACATACGGATCCACGCCGGGTCAGTGGTCGGGGAGGGCGGCGAGGGCGTCGATCTCCACGAGCATTCCGGAGAGGAGGCCGACGATCACGGTGGTGCGGGCCGGAAAGGGCTGGCCGAGGAATGCGGCGTAGGCGGCGTCCATGGCGGGGAAATCGTGCGCGTGTGCGATATGGACGCGGACCATGATGACGTCGGCGAAGCTCGCTCCCTCGGAGCGGAGAATGGCCTCGATGTTGCGCAGTGTACGAGTGGTCTGTTCGGCGACTCCGCCGGGGACGAGTTTTCCGGTCGCCGGGTCGGTGCCGCCCTGGCCGGCGACCTGGAGGAGGGTGCCGCGGCGGGCACCCTGGGAGTAGCTGCCGACCGGGGTGGGGGCGGAGGGGGTCTGGACGGCAATTCTGGACATATAGCCGTTTGTAGCCGTGGAGTCGGGGTGGCGGCAAGGAAGCGGGGGCTTCCGGATCCGGACATGGCTTGTTGCAGACACCTCAAGTCCGGTGTGCGAATGGATGATTATCGGGTTGTTACGGGAATAGCGCCCGGATCCGGACGGATCGGTCGACGGGCGGGACACCGAGCCCGGAATTCGACGATCAAGGTGCGGGTATTGCGGAGGTCTCGACTCCGATGTTAGGCATAGAGAAGATCGGGTTTATCAGGGATGTGTCACGGGGGTTTCCTGATGCTTGAACCGTTCGGCCTCGGGCCGGAAAGCGAAAACCTCTACCTGACGATGCTCCGCAATCCCGCCACGGACATCGCGCGGATCGCGGGCAGCCTCGGGTGGGACCAGAACCGGACGGCGGCCGAGATCGCCAAGCTCGCCGGCCTGGGCCTGCTTCGGCCCTCGTACGACGCCCCGGACACGCTCTACGCGGTCAGCCCGGAGGTGGGCCTGCAGGACCTGTTGACCCGGCAGCGGGTCGAGCTGGCGCGCAGCCGCAGTCGGATCGAGGAGGGCAACGCGGCGCTCCAGGTGCTCCGCAGCGAGTTCGCCGACCGGCGGCTGACGACGATGGACGTGGAGGAGTTCACCGGCACCGACACCGTCTGCGACCAGGTGCGGCGGCTCTCCCGCGAGGCCCGGCACGAGATCCTGGCCTTCGTGCCGGGCGGGCCGCAGCCCCCGGAGGCGCTGGTGACCAGTCGGGACGCCCACCAGGACCTCCGCTCGCGCGGGGTCGAGGCCCGGTCCATCTACCTGAACACCGCCTGCAACGACCCGGCCACCCGTGCCCATCTGCGCTGGCTCCAGGAACGCGGGGTCGAGGTCCGGACGACCGCGCTGCTGCCGCCGTGGATGATCCTCTTCGACCAGGAGCAAGCACTCCTCTCGGTGGACCCGGACGACGCGCAGGGCAAGGCCGCGATCCTGCTCTCCGGCCCGGGAACGGCCGCGATCGTGGCGCTGGCCTCGCTGTTCGACCAGTCCTGGCAGCAGGCCGCGCCGTTCGGGGCACCGGACCGGGAGCGGGAGGCCGGCGACACCCGGGTCGAACTGGCCGGGGACACCAGGGCCGTGCTGCAACTGCTGCAGGAGGGCTACACGGACGAGCAGGCCGGTCGCAAACTGGGCATCTCCAGCCGCACGGTCGGCCGGATCGCGGGCAAGCTGATGACCCAACTCGGCGCCCGGAGCCGGTTCCAGGCGGGGGCGCTGGCCTCGCGCGAGGGCTGGCTGGACCCGTGACGGGCTGGTCGGTGACGAGCGGGTCGGACCGGTGACGGGCGGGTCGGAGCAGAAAGGAGCGGGTCGGTGAGGGGCGCGGTTCGTTGATCACCTCCGGCGCCCGTGCCATGCTCGACGCCGTGCTGCGACGCCGGACCGGGACCGAACTCGTCGGGCGGGACGGCGAACTCCGCGACCTGCTCGGCGCGTTGGCCCGTGCCGGGGCCGGAGAGCCCGGGGCGGTCCTGGTGTCCGGTGAGGCGGGCATCGGCAAGACCCGGCTCATCACGGAGTTCGCGGCCGCCGCCGGGCGCGAAGGCGCGCTGGTCCTGACCGGACGCTGCGTGGACACCCGCTCGGCCCTGCCGTACCTGCCGTTCGCCGAGCTGGTGCAGCAGGCCGCGGCGGCCGGCCGGCTGCCCGAACTTCCCGAACCTTCCGAACTACCTGAACTTCCCGAACGGCGCGGCGCGCTCAGGCTGTTGACCGCCGGGCCGACGCCCGAGGACGAGCGCTCGGGCGCCGGCCGGGTGCGGATGTTCTCGGCGGTGCAGGCGGCCGTCCGGGAGCTGGCGCGGGAGACCCTGGTGGTGCTGGTGGTCGAGGACCTGCACTGGGCCGACCGCTCCAGCCTCGACCTGCTGTCCTACCTGCTCTCCCGGCCGGGCATCGGGCCGGTACTGACCGTCGTGAGCCACCGCAGCGACGACCTGGGCCCGCACCACCCGCTGCGCCGGGTGCTGGCCGAGCTCTACCGGCTCCCGCGCGTGCACCGGCTCCGACTCGCCCCGCTGACCGGGGAGAAGACCCTCGACCTGGTCCGCGCCCTGGCGGCCCCGGAGACCGGACGGCCACCGCTGAGCGCCGCCGAGCTCGAACGGATCGCCCGGCGCTGCGACGGAAACCCGTTCTTCGCCGAGGAGTTGGTCACGGCCGGGACGAGCGCCCTGACCGGTGGCCTGTCCGAGGTGCTGGCCGCCCGGGTCGACCACCTCGCGGACCCGACCCGGCTCCTGCTCCGGGCCGCCGCCGTGATCGGCCACCCGACACCCGCCGGCACCCTGGGGGCGCTCGCCGAACTGGACGGCGCGAACCTGGACGACGCACTCCAACAGGCCCTGGACCACGGCGTGCTGATCCCGGAGTCACCCCCCACGACCGCCCCGGCGGCCCGCACCGCCGCCGTCCGGCACTTCGGCTTCCGCCACGCCCTGCTGCGCGAAGCGGTGTACGACCGGCTGCTCCCCGGCCCGCGCGCCCGCCTGCACGCCCGGTGCGCCGCCCTGCTGGAGCAGGCCGGCGGCAGCGCGGCGGACACGGCCTTCCACGCGCTGGCCGCGCACGACCTCCCGCTGGCGCTCGATGCCAGCGTGCGCGCCGCCCGGGACGCCGCGCACCGGGGCGCCTTCGGCGAGGTCCTGGCGCACGGCGAACGCGCCCTGGAGCTCTGGCCGGCCGTGCCCGATGCGGCCGCCGTCACCGGGGCGAGCGCCGTCGGCCTGACCAGGCTCGCCGCGATGGGCGCGGGCGACAGCGGCGAACCCGAACGGGCCCTGGCGCTCCAGGAGAAGGCCGTCGAACTCGCCGAGGCGGACGGCGATCCGGCGGTCGCGGCCGCGACCCGGCTGCGGTACGGGCTGCGCCTGCTGGAGTTCCCCGGCCGGGCCGAACGGGCCGCCCGCCAGGCCGAGATCGCGCTGCGCCTGCTGGCCCCCGCACCGCCGTCCGCCGACCGGGCCTGGAGCCATGCGCTGCTCGCTCGCGCACTGCACCGGCTGGGCCGGGCCGAGGAGGCGGCCGAACAGGCCGCGAGCGCCGTCCGGGACGCCCTGGCGGCGGGTGCGCAGGAGGCGTTCGCGCCCGGCACGGACCCGTACGGGCCGGAGTGCGACGCCCTGGGCGCGGAGGCCGACGCGCGCATCACGCTGGCCTTCGCCGGGCTGGGCCGCCCCGGCGCCGCCGCCGTCCTGGCCGACATGCGCCAACACGGCGGTGTGTCCGGGCACTTCGGGGTAGAGCTGCGCGCCCACTACGGCCTGGGGCTGACCAGGCTGCTGGCCGGCGACCCGGCCGGGGCGGTGGCCGAGTTCGCGGCCGGCGAGGAGCGGGCCGACCGGACCGGGACGACCTGGAGCGAGTACGGGCTGCGGCTGCGGACGGCCCGCGCGCTCGCGCTGTTCCGGGCCGGCGACTGGGCCGGGGCCGACCGGGCACTGCGACCCGAGCACGTCCCGGGGTCGAAGCTGATCACTCGTCAACTGGACGCTGCCGCAACGGTGCTGGCAGCGGCGAGGGGTGAGGAGGTGGCCGGGCTCGGCGACGGGGCGCTGCCCCCGCACCTCGCGCTGCTCGCCGCCCAGGCGCGGGCCGAGGCGGCGCTCTGGCAGGGCCGGCCGGAGGCGGCCGCCGACCTGGTCCGCCGGGCGCTCGACCGCGACTGCGGCGAGGACTCGGCGGCCCGACGGGCCGAGGAACTGCCGCTGTGCGCGCTGGGCGCGACCGCCCACGGCCGGCTCGGCGACGCCGACGGGGTGGCCGCGCTGGCGCGGCGGGCCCGCTCGCGCGCCGGGGACGCGCCCTCCCGGGGCTGGCTGGCCTGGATCGACGCCGAGCACCGGACGGCGCTCGGCGAGGCCACGGCCGAGCAGTGGGCCGAGGTCGCGGCGGCCTTCGCGCCCGCGGCCTTCCCCGCCCCGGAGGGGATCGGTGGCGGCGACCGCTACCGCCGGGCGCAGGCGCTCTGGCGGCGGGCGGAGGTGCTGGTCCGCACCCGCTCGGCGGGCGCCGGCCGCCGGGCGGGCCAGGCGCTGCGGGCGCAGTCCGGCGCCGACCTGGACCAGGCCGGCCGGATCGCCCGTCGCCTCGGTGCGGCGCCGCTGCTGGCCGCCGTCGAGGACCTGGCCGGCCGGATCGGCGTCCGGTCGCCGGCGGCGCCGCAGGCAGCGGACGGCCCGCTCACCGGCCGGGAACGGTCGGTGCTCGCCCTGGTGGCCCAGGGCCTCACCAACCGGGAGGTCGGCGAGCGGCTGTTCATCAGCGAGAAGACCGTCAGCGTCCACCTGACCCGGGTGATGGCCAAGCTCGACGCCGGCAGCCGGACCGAGGCGGTCGACGCCGCCCACCGCCGCCGCCTGCTCGGCCCGCCCCCGCAGCCCTGAGCGCACGCCCTTACCCGCCCCTTACCCCGCCCCACCGGCGCCCGCCCGACACGACGTGATCTCCCGATGTGTCGGCCGCCGTACGGCCGAAGACTGGTCCGCGCCCGCGCTCGCTCTGCACAGGGGGAAGCACCGATGAAGGAACTGCTCGCCGACGTCACACCGCTGCGGCGGTCCCCGGCGTTCCGGAGACTGTTCGTCGGCCAGTGCCTGACCATGGTGGGCAGCCAGGTGACCCAGGTGGCGGTGCCCTGGCAGGTCTACTCGGCCTCCCACTCCTCGGTCGCGCTCGGCCTGGTCGGCCTCGCCGCCCTGCTGCCGATCGTCGTCTTCGGCATCTACGGCGGGGCGATCGCCGACTCGATGGACCGGCGCCGGCTGATCCTGATCACCTCCACCGGCTCGGCGGCGGTGAGCGTGGCCCTGACCGTCCAGGCGCTCGTGCACACCGACAGCCTCTGGGTGCTGTACGCCTGCGTCACCGTCCAGGCCGCGTTCTTCGCGATCGACCTGCCCACCCGGCGGGCGCTGCTGCCCCGGCTCGTCGCACCGGAGGACCTGCCCGCCGCCAACGCCCTGCTGCTGCTGGTCTTCACCGTCGGCATCGTCGGCGGCCCGCTGGCGGCCAGCGCGGCCGTCTCGCTCGGCGGGTACGGCGCCGCGTACGCGGTGGACGTGGTGTGCTTCCTGCTCGCCATCACCTTCATCTCCGGGCTGCCGTCGGTGCTGCCCGAGGGCGGCGGACGCCGCGCCGACCTGTCCTCGGTGGTCGAGGGCATCCGGTACCTCAAGTCCCGCCCGGTGCTGTGGATGTGCTACGTCCTGGACCTCAACTCGACGGTCTTCGCGATGCCCACGGCGCTGTTCCCGATCCTCGCGGTGGAGCGCTTCCACGGCGGCCCCGAACTGGCCGGCTACCTCTCGGCGGCGCTGGCCGCCGGCGCCTTCCTGGGCTCGATGTTCGGCGGCTGGATGCCCAAGGTCCGCCGGCTCGGACGGGCCGCGCTGCTGGCCGTGTTCGCCTGGGGCCTCTCGCTCGGGGCGCTCGGGCTGGCCGGCTCACTGTGGACGGCGATGCTGCTGCTGGCGGTCGCCGGTTACGCCGACACGGTGAGCGCGGTCGAGCGGTCCTCGATCCTGCAGCACGAGACGCCCGACGAGCTGCGCGGCCGGACCTCCGGGGTGCTCACCGTGGTCGGTGCCGGCGGCCCCCGGCTCGGCGACGTCCGGGCGGGCCTGGTGTCGGCGGCCGTCGGGCCCGCGGTCGCGGCGGTCTCCGGCGGGGTGGCCTGCGTGCTCGGGGCGCTGGCGCTGGCCAAGGCGGCACCCGAGTTCACCCGCTACCGGATGGCCGAGCCGAAGCCCGCCGAGCAGGGCACGGGAGGGCAGGGCACGGCCTCCGAGCAGGGCGCGGCCTCCGAGCAGGGCGCGGCCGCACCGGATTCCGCCCAGGCACCGGCGCTCGCCGACGACTGAAGGCGCCCGAAGACGCCCGAAGGCGCCGGAAGTCGGCTTCCTACTCCGGGCTGTCGGCGGGCAGCCCGGTCCAGTGGGGTTCGCGCCTCTCGGCGAAGGCGCGGGGCCCCTCGATGGCGTCCCGGCTGTGGCGGCGCCGTTCCTCCCAGGTGAAGCGGGTGCCGAAGGCCTCCGGGAGCGGCATGTCCAGGGAGGCCAGCGCCGCCTCCTTGATGGCGTAGAGCGACAGCGGCGCGCCGCGCAGCACGTCCTGCACCCAGGCCTCGGTCCGGGCGTCGAGCTCCCCTGGCGGCGCGACCTCGTTCACCAGGCCGAAGCGCAGCGCGGTGGCGGCGTCCAGCCGGCGGCCGGTCAGCAGGTGGCCCATCGCGGCCTTCAGGGGCAGTTGGCGGACCAGCCGGAACACGCCGCCCGCGCCCGGCATCAGGCCCAGACCGGCCTCCGGCAGCGCGAAGACGGCGCGGTCGGAGGCGATCACCAGGTCGCAGGCGAGGGCGAGTTCGAAGCCGCCGCCGAGCGCGTAGCCGTCCACCCGGGCGATCACCGGTTTGACCAGTCCGAAGCGCTCGGTCAGCCGCGGGTGGCCGGGCAGGCCGCGGCTGCCGAAGGAGCTGCGCGGCGTGCCCTCGGCGTCGAGCCGGGCGCGTTCGCGCAGGTCCTGGCCGACCGAGAAGGCGCGGTCGCCCGCGCCGGTCAGCACGGCCACCCGGATCCGGTCGTCGGCCTGGACGTCGTCCCACACCTCGGCCAGCTCGGCGTGGGTGCGCAGGTCCATCGCGTTCAGGACCTCCGGCCGGTTGACGGTGACCCGGGCGACGTGCCCGTCCTTGGCGTAGAGCACGCGCGGGGGTTCGGTCACGGCGCCGCCGTCTCCGGGTTCGACGGCTGCGGGGCGGAGCGCGCCGAGAAGCGGCCGACCTTCGCCAGGACGTCCTCGCCGAACAGCCGCAGCGCCTGCTGGAGGGCGAACTCCGCCATGTAGAGGCGGAACGCGTCCTGCGGCTCCTCCGCCAGGTTGAGCATCCGCCGGTTGGTGAGCACCGCCGGGCCGCGTAGCGCCCGCAGGGCCCGCTCCACCGCCGCGTCCACCTCGGCGGGCTCGACCACCTCGTCGGCGAACAGCCGGGCGTCCGGCTCGGCGGCCCGGATGCGGCGGCCGCCGAGCACCAGCGAGCGGGACTGCCGGGCGCCCATCGCCCGGCCGAGGCGGAAGTTGGCCGCCCCCGGGACGATGCCCTCCTGGGCGGCGGGCACGCTGAAGAAGGCGTCGGCGGCGGCGATCACGTGGTCGAAGACCAGCAGCAGCTGTGCCCCGCCGCCGATCGCGAAGGTGTCCACGGCGGCGACCCACGGCTTCTCCACCGTCCGGCGGTCCCAGCGCGGGCGGCCTGCGGGGCCGTCGTCGGGGCCGTCGGCGGGGAGGATGCCGCGGATCAGCTTGTGGATGTAGCCGAGTTCGCGCCGCAGCAGGAAGTCGACCAGCGGGATGCCGCCGCCGTGCAGGGCCTTGAGGTTGATGCCCGCGCTGAACACCCGCCGGCCCGCGTACCGGGGGTGGCTCATCACGCCGCCGCGCAGCAGGCCGACCTCGGTGCCCGGGTCGAGCAGGGCGAGGTCGACGGCGGTCTCCATGTCCTCGACCTGGCGCGGGTCCTCGGCGTTGAGGCAGTCCTCCCGCACCATGGTGAGCCGGGCGGCGCCGTCGGTGCGCTCGATCCGGACGGAGCCGAGGTCCGCGCGGCCGGTGGCGGTGAACTCCGGCAGCAGGGCCAGGGCGCGGTCGGTGGGGCGCAGCATCGCGTCCAGCAGGTGGGGGCCGGCCGTGGGCGAGGCCAGGACGTGCCGGAAGAACAGGCCCTGGTCGATCTCCCGGCCCTCCTTCTCGGCCTGCGGGAGGGCGTGTTCGGCGGTGAGGGCGTCGGCGCCGGGCACCAGCCCGGGGAAGGCGAGGGCCGCCGCGGCGGCGAGTTCGCCGATCCGCAGGTGTGCGGTGCGGCCGGCGGTCAGTTCGTCGTGGACGGCGTCGACGTGGGCGGTCAGGAAGGCGTGGCGCAGGGTGCGGGCCTCGTCGTGGGCCTCGGCCGCGGCGGCGCGGTCGGCGTCCGAGCGGCGGCCGGGCGGGCGCAGGACGGCGAGGCGGGCCTCGCAGCGTTCGGCGGCGAGGGCCAACGCCTTGCGGGCGGCGGGGAGTTCACCCCGGACGGCGGCGAGCTCCGCGGCGAAGCCGGCCGCGTCGGGTACGTCACGCACGTCGGTCACGTCGGTCACGCCGTCCCCCCGTCCGCGGTCCGGCGCAGCACCCGGTCGCAGGCGGCCAGGTGCACGCCCAGCGCCTCCTCGAAGGAGACGGTGCCCGCGTCGAACATCAGCTGGCGCCGGATGGCGAGTTCGGCCCCGCAGAGCCTGCCGGCCGGCGTCCCGGTCGATGCGCCGAGCCGTCCCAGAGCGGCCGACAGCGCGCCGGGCACGTCGTCGGAGACCTCGTCCACCAGCTGCACCGACCGGGCCCGGAAGGCGTCGATCGGCTCGCCGAACAGCAGCGCCCGGCGGACGGTCGCCACGCCCGCGCCCTGCCGGGCGAGCCGGTACAGGGCCATGCCCGGCCAGGTGCCGCTCGCGCCGCCGGTGGTCACCGGCATGACCAGCCGGGCGGTGGTGGTGGCGATCCGGTAGTCGGCGGCGAGCAGGGCGTCCAGGGCGGTGCCGCCGCAGTCGCCGTCCGCCACGGCCACGGTGAGCGCGGGCAGGCGCTCCAGCAGCCGCAGTCCGCGCTCCCACTTGCTCACCAGGCCGACCGTCAGGCCGTCCGTCCAGCCGGGGCCCGGCGTGCCCGCGACGCGCAGCACCAGCCGGGCTCCGGGGCCGTGCTGGACCCGGTCGCAGGCCTGCGCCACGGCGGCCACCGAGGCCGCCGACAGCGGCTGCGTGCCGTCGATCGCGAGGGTCACCACGTCCGTTGCGGTCGCGTCGTCCATCTCCGTCGCCCTTCCCGTTCCGTCGGTCACCACTGCACCAGCGCCGTCTCGATCGTCGAGCCCGGGCCCATCGTCATCAGCACGCCGTACTCCCCGGGCTGCACGACCCGCTCGCGCAGCAGCCGCTGGTACGAGAACAGGAAGGAGCCGCTGGAGAGGTTGCCGTAGTCCCGCAGGACGCCCGTGGTGTGGCGGACGTCGTACCGGGTGAGGCCGAGGTTGAGCCGGACGGCGTCGATGACCTTCTTGCCGCCGGAGTGGACCAGCCACTGGGCGACGTCGCTGCGCCGCAGGCCCGCGCCGGAGAGCAGGCCGTCCACCACCCGCTCGGCGTTGGCGCCGACCACGTACGGGATCTCCGGGTCGAGGAAGAAGCTGAACCGGATCTGCTCGTCGTCCCAGTCGTAGCGCATCGCGCCGAGGGCGTCGGTGATGATGTGGCTGGCGAAGGAGAGGATCCGCGGGCCCGGCGCCCGGACCGGCTCCGCTGCGGGATCCCCGGCCGGGGTGGCCTCCTCGCCCGCGACCACGGCGATCGCCGCCGCACCGTCGCCGAACAGGCTGTTCACGACGGCGGTGCGCATGGTGTCGTCGAAGGCGTACGCGGCCGAGCAGGCCTCGGCGCAGACCATCACGGCGACCTGCCCGGGGTGGGCGGCGGCCCAGGCGGAGACCGCGTTGAGGGCGTTGAGCCCGGCGTTGCAGCCCATGCCGACGACGTCCACCCGGTGGCAGTCCGGGGCGATCCCGAGTTCGCGGATCAGCAGGGCGGTCAGGCCGGGGGTGAGGTAGCCGGTGGTGGTCACGCAGCACAGGTAGTCGATGTCGGCGAGGCCGAGTCCGGCGTCGGCGAGGCAGTCGAGCAGGGCCCGCGAGCCCATGTCGACGGCCAGCCGGCGGTGCTTGGCGAGCAGTTCGCCCTGGGACTCGGGCTGGCAGCGGCCGTCCTCGTCCCGGGGCGGGATGGTCAGGTAGCGGCGTTCGATGGCGCTGTTCAGGAAGACCGAGCGGACCTTGGGGTCCTCGATCCGGAAGATGTCGAGCAGTTCGCGCTGGCTGTACGAGTCTGCCGTCACCGCCGTGCCGACCCCGGCGATGCGCGGCGCGGCCGGGGCGCGGCCCGGCCGGCCGGGCCCGGCCAGCACCGAGGGCCGGCTGTGGCGGCGCACGGCGACGGCAGGGGGCGGCACGGCCGTGGAGCCCGCCGTGTCGTCGCGGACGTCGGCAGGGTCATCGATGGCGGCATCGACGGTGCTGAGGGTCATCGGAGGGTCCATCCCCACTGGCGGCGGGTGCCGCGCGGTGTACGGGGGCTGCGGATACGGGGTGCCGGGGTCAACGAAGAGGCCTTCCTTCACCGGACGCCTCCGCCGCCTCCGCCTCGACGAAGCGGGCCAGACGCGAGATGCCCTCGGCGATGTCGTGTTCGGTGAGGTAGCTGGTGGACAGGCGGATGCCGTGGGTGCCGCCGCCGTGCGGGTGGAAGTAGGACAACGGCGTCCAGATCACGCCGAACTGCCGGGCCGAGCGGGTCAGGGCCGCGTTGTCCGCGACGAAGGGCACGTCCAGGGCCAGGAAGAACCCGCCCTCGGGCCGGGTCCAGCGCACTCCGAGGGCGTCGCGGCGCTCGGGCGGGAAGCACGCGTCCAGGCGGCGCAGGGTGGCCCGCAGGGTGTCGCCGTAGTACGCCGAGGTCTTGGTGTTGAGCTCGGCGGTGCGGCCGTCGGCGGCGAGCAGCATCCCGGCGACCACGGCCTGGCTGAGCGGGGAGGTGTTCACCGTGACCATGCTCTTGATCTTGGTGAGTTCGGCGGCCAGCAGCCCGGTGCGCCCGGCCCGGTCGGCCACCGGCTGGTCGGCGACGGCGTAGCCGACCCGGGCGCCGGGGAACAGCGTCTTGGCGTAGGAGCCGAGGTGGACCACCCGCCGGTCGCGGTCCAGCGCCTTGAGGGTGGGGATCCGCGGCCCGGGGCTGACCATCCGGTAGGGGCTGTCCTCCAGGATCAGCAGGTCGAACTCGGCAGCCAGGTCCAGCAGTTCGCGCCGGGTGGCGAGCGGGACGGTGGTGCCGCGCGGATTGGCGTGGTCCGGGACGAGGTAGCAGGCACGGGGCCGGAGCCCGCGGGCCCGTGCGGCGAGCACCGCGGCCCGCAGTTCGTCGCAGTGGAAGCCGCCGTCGCGCTCGGGGACGGGCGCGGTCTCGACGCCGAGCACCCGCGCGGCCCCGGCGATGCCCACGTAGCACGGGTCGGCCACCAGCAGGACGTCCTGCGGGCGGGCGTGCAGCGCGCGCACCGCGAGTAGCATCGCCTCCTGGCAGCCGACCGTGACCACCACGGCCTCCGGCGGGACGTCGATCCCCTCGTCCTTGCGCAGCGAGTCGGCGATCAGCTCCCGGATCCGCCCGGCGGTCGGGCCGTACTGGAACAGCGCGTCGCGCACCTGCCCGGGGGAGCAGCCGGTCTCCTCCAGGTGGCGCAGGTAGCGGCGCAGGTGGGTGAAGACCTGCTCGACGTCGAAGAAACCGTCGTACGGCCGCCCGGGGGCGAAGGAGATCGCCTGCGGGTAGCGGGTGGTGATCTCGTTGAGGAAGTTCATCGTGTCCAGGAGCGGGTCCGACACGCTGGCGTGCAGGTCGTCGATGCTCAACACGGGCGTCACCTCGGCGGGTCGGTCGGCAGGGCGGTGGCGATCCGCGCCAGCTCGGCGGCGATCTTCTCCAGTACGGCGGTGGACCCGGCGTACGGGTGCTGCTCCCGGGGCCAGTTGACCACCAGGTCGGTGAACCCGAGCTCGGCGAGGCTCCCGGCCGCGTCCTCGAAGGCCGCCGGGGAGTCGAGGACGCCGCCGACGGTCGCGCCGGTGTGCAGCAGCCGGCGCAGGGTCGCCGGATCGCGTCCCACCTCCGCGCAGGCCTCGTCCAGCGCGGCCTGCTGCCGGGCGAGCAGCGGCAGGGCCTCGCGATAGGGGAGCGCGTCGAACCGGCCTGGGGTGCCGTTGGTGATCCAGAGGTCGGCGTACTCGGCGGTCAGCCGCAGCGCGCGCCGGCCCCCGGCGGCCACCGCGAGCGGGACGCGGGGCCGCCGGACGCACCCGGGGATCATCCGGGCGCCGTGCGCGCCGTAGTGGCGGCCGGTGTGGTCGGTGACCGGCTGCCGCAGCAGCAGGTCGGTGAGGTACAGGAACTCCGCGAAGCGGTCGGCCCGTTCGGCCGGCGGTCGCTCCCGGCCGGTCAGCACCGTCCCGTCGAAGCCGCCCGCGCCCGCGCCGAGCCCGCAGATCATCCGGCCGCCGGAGACGTCGTCGATCGTCATGACCTCCTTGGCGAACGGGACGGGGTGGCGGAACTCGGGGGTGGCGACCAGCGTGCCCAGCCCGATCCGCGAGGTGACGGCGGCCGCGGCGGCCAGGGTCGGCAGGCAGCCGAACCAGGGCTCGTCGCGCAGCCACCGCCAGCTCAGGTGGTCGTGCGTCCAGGCGTGGTCGAATCCGAACTCCTCGGCCCGCAGCCACCGTTCGCGGGCCTCGGGCCAGCGGTGCTCGGGGAGGATCACGATGCCGAAGCGCACGGCCGCCCCTCCTGTGACGGGCCCGCCGAAGGCCGCCTCACCGCCGGCCGCCTCAGCGCAGCAGGCCTCACCGAAGGCCGCCTCACCGCAGCACACCTCACCGCCGGACGCCGGTGACGAGCCCGTGCTCGTACGGCAGGTCCGGCACGGTGCCGATGTCCACGAACCCGGCCTCGGCGAGCCAGCGTTCGTAGTCGGCCGCCGGGTAGGACATCCCCTGGCCGGTGGCCAGCACGTTGAGGTAGAGCGAGAGCCGGGCGCCGTAGAGGCCGCGCTGCTCGTCCTGCGCCGCGTGGTACCCGTACACCGCGACCATCCCGCCGGGCGGCAGGGCGTCGTGGGCCTTGGCCAGCAGGGCCAGGATCTGGTCGGCGTCGAAGACCTCCAGGCAGTGGCTGAACAGCACGCACTGCGCGTCGCGCGGGAACGGGTCGTGGAAGATGTCGCCGGGCTGCAGGGCGACCCGGTCGGCGAGCGGGGCGGCCATCCGGCGGGTGCCGATCTCGGCGACGCCCGGCATGTCGAAGACGGTGAACCGCACGCCGGGGTGGGCCGCGGCCAGCGCCTTGGCGGTGGTGCCGTCGCCGCCGCCGACGTCCAGGACGTGGTCCACGCCGGCCAGGTCCAGGTGGTCGACGATGCCGCTCATCGACCGCAGGGTGAACGCCGTCATCGAGCGGTGCAGCACGTCCTGCAGCTCGGGGCGGTGCTCCAGCCGCTGGTAGAGGGTGGGTTCGCTGCCGGGGTAGGCGGCGAGGGCGGTGTTCCGGCCGGTGCGCAGCGCCTCGGTGAGGTGGGCGAAGGCCGGGTAGTAGATCCGCTGCCAGCCGAGCAGGATGTCCTGCCAGCCGTCCTCGCCCTCGCCCGCGAAGAAGTCCTCGGCGACCGGGGTGTTCAGGTACGCGCCGCCGTCGCGCCGGATCAGTTCGGTGGTGCACAGCGCGAACAGCAGCACCCGCAGCTGGTGCGCGGGCAGGCCGAGGGCGGCGCGGATCTCCTCGAAGGAGGACTTCGGGTGCCGCGACAGGTGGTCGAAGACGCCCAGTTCGGCGCCGGCCACCACCGCGTTGAACAGGGCGGGGCCGTTGGCGATCAGGTGGAAGCGCTCCAGCACCCGGTCGTGGTCGTAGGCCTCGTAGGCCTCTGGGGTCTCGCGCATCGCGCTCATGCGAGGTAGTCCTCCGGTCCGCCGTCGCGCACGGTGTCCAGGGTGAAGCAGTGGAACCCGCCGCCGAACAGCCGGCGGTGGCGGTGCACCACCGGGACGACGGTGAAGCGGGCCTGCTCCAGGGTGCGGATCAGCTCCGGGCAGGCGGCGTTGACCAGGACGGTCTCCTCGTCCACCGAGAGCACGTTGAGGTCGATGTACTTGCTGGTGAGGATGAGGTCGTCGTCCTCGTACTGCGGGAAGTTGTTCACTTCCGGCACCGGTGGGACGATCAGGTCCCAGGTGCGCAGCGGCTCGGGCAGCAGCTCGGCGACCTTCTCGGAGCGCACCAGTAGCGTGCCCGGGCGCAGCGCGAGCACCATGCTGTCGATGTGGCTGTCGCTGAGCCGGTGCACCCGGTGGAAGCGGAACCGGCCCTCGAAGTGGCGCTCCAGCCAGTCGACGGCGAGGGCGTGGTTGGCGGTGGAGATGTTGACCACGACGTCGCGGCCGAGCCGCAGGCACTGCGCGCCGTCGAACATCATCTCGAAGCCGACGTCGTACGGGGAGGGCTGCGGGTCGCGGACCGGCTCGGTGGGGCCGCCGATGGTGCTGTTGGCGTAGGACGGGTCGAAGGAGGCGTCCGTCATCAGCGGGCGCGGCATGACCGTCCAGCGGGCGCCGGAGGCGAAGTACTCGGCGAAGACCGGGGTGAGCAGCTGGGTCTCGAAGTAGCGGGAGCGGATCATCGGCGGCGTCTCGACGATCTCGTCGCCGAGGACGAGGGTGTTGTCCCGCAGGTTGAGCGGCGGTACGACGGCGGCCGACCAGGCGGGGGTGCGCACTTCGACGGTGGCCTTGTCGAGGGGGAGCGGGCGCAGCACCTTCACGCCGAGCGAGCGGAGGGTGGCGGCGATGCCCTCGATGTCCTCGGTGAGCTCGTCGACGTAGCGCTGCTTGATCGGCGACTGGCCGCTCCGGCGGCCCGGGCCCTGGCCACCGTTCGCCCCGCCGTCGGCGCCGGAGGTGGAGCCGGGGGCGGTCAGCCGGGGGTAGTACCACTCGGAGCGGATCAGGTTGTCGTGGTGGAAGAGGTCGAAGGAGAGCTCGCGCTCGTGCGAGGTGTAGTTCTCGGCGGAGCCGACGACCACCTCGCGCAGCCTCGACCACTCGTCGTAGCTGTTCAGCAGTGCCATGGTTGATCCTTCGTCAGGTCGGTACGCGCCGTGGGCGCGGGTGCGGGCTCGCGGTCAGGCCGGGGTGGGCAGGAACAGGGACTCGACCCGCTCGCGGACCACCTCGGCGGCCTCGAAGTCCTCGGCGATCACGCAGAACCGCACGGTGCCGTCGGCGTGGCTGAACGCCTTCACCAGGACGACGCCGGTGCGACTGGCCCGGTCGTAGGCGAGGCCGGCCGCGGCGAGCTTCTCGGCGGCGGCCGTGAACGAGGGCACCGGCCACTTGCAGTACTCCACGAGCACCCGGCTGTCGGCGTAGTCCGGCCCCACCAGTTGCCGGCCGATGACGGTGTAGATGTGGGTGGAACCGGTGATCCGCCCGTTGTACTCGGTGAACATCACCTCGCCGGTGCCGGTCACGATGGCGTCGGCGCAGAACTGCCCGCGGAAGCCCATCATCCGCAGCGTCTCGCACAACCGGCCGCCGGCGGCGACCAGTTCGGGCAGCGCGCGGGGCGGCAGCCCGGGGGAGGGGATCACCTGGGCGTTGGCGACCGGCGCGGAGAGCATCTCGCCGTGCTCGGAGAAGACCGGGCCGTCGTCGGTGATGACGAACTCCACGAAGATGCCCCGGCTGTCGGGGACGTAGCGCTCGACCACGGCCGGGTAGCGGCTGCCGTTGGTGGCCCACTCCCACCGCTCGTCCAGGTAGGCCCGGATCGCGGCGCGGTCGGGCAGGACGAGCACCCGCTCGGCGCCGACCGGGCGGTAGCCGTCGACCGGGCTGACGATCTCGTTGCCCAGCCCGCCGCAGGAGTAGTCGCGCTTGACCATCACCGGGTAGCCCTTGGCGAAGAGGCCGGCGATGACCTCCTCGGCGTCGACCTTGCTGGTGCACACCCCGCCCTCCGGCAGCGGCACGCCGGAGCCGGCCGCCACCGCGCGGAAGACCGCCTTGCTGTTGAGCAGCATCCCGCCGCCCTGGCCGACGAAGGCGTGGCCGGGGACGGCCTGCAGGAAGCCGAGCGCGCGGCCCAGTTCGACCACCGAGGCCTCCGGCGTCAGCGGGATCACGTCCTCGACGGGCCGGTCGGCGATGGCCTTGGCGAGGTCGCCGCGGAACTCCGGGTCGGCCAGCCGGTCGGCGGTGAGCAGGTCGGTGCCCACCACGCCGGGCGGGGGCACCAGCACCTGGAAGGAGGAGCGCGGGGTGCCGGTCAGGGCGGTGATGTAGTCGACCAGCTCCTCCTCGGGCTCCTGCGGCAGGACGACGATGTCGTCCGGCCGGGCGAACCAGATGAGCAGCTGGGCGGAGGCGGCGGCCGTCTGCAGGTGCGCCTGCGGCAGCAGCGCCGGGTCGCCGGCGAGTTCGTCGGTGAAGCAGTTGCCGATCAGCAGCCTGGGCATGGCGGTTCCCTTCGGAGGGGGCGTGCGGGAGGCGTCTGCGGGGCGGGGCGAGGGCGGGGTGGGGCAGGGACGGGGTGACGCTTTCACGGCAGGACGTAGACGCCCTGGTCCTCGTACGCCCGGATCCGGGCGCGGTCGCGGTCGACCGTCGCGAGCGAGGGCGCGGCGAGGTAGACGTAGCCCGGGACGGTGGCCAGGTCGACGGTCCGCGGCACCGGCTGCCCGGGGGAGAGCGGCGCGCTCAGCTCCACGAAGGACTCCAGCGCGCGGTAGCGCTCCTGCCAGGCGTCCGAACCGGCCACCCCGGCCCGGTGGTTGGACAGGTAGACCTGGCGCAGCTCCTGCGACCAGCGCAGGTCCTCGTCCGGGAAGGCCTTGAAGGCCTCCGGGTCGGTCAGGGCCAGGGCGTACAGGTGGACGTGCGAGGTGCCAAGGTACTTCTCGTGCACCCAGGGGTGGATGGATCCCATCAGCCGTGCGCCGGTCTCGATCAGCACCGGCCCGGCAGGGGTGAGCATCACCTCGCTGTGCGCCGCGCCGTGCGCGATGCCGAGCGCCGTGACGGCCTCCTTGGTGTACGCCACTACCTGCTCGCCGCGCGGGTCGGAGCGCTGCACCGGCTCGTGGTAGTCGTACACCGGCGAGCCGTGAGGGCCCTTGTTCTTGGTGCACTTGAGGATCTCGGCGACCTTGTGAACACCGTCCCGGGAGACGGTGTTGACGATGTACTCGTCGCCCTCCAGGTAGTCCTGGACGAGCACCGCCCGGTTGGCGGCGCCGATGAAGTTCGGCCGGCCGAGGACGTCCTCGGCGGCCTCGCGCACCTGCGCGGCGGTGGTGCAGACCCGGACGCCGTCGGTCGCGGCGCTGGCGAGCGGCTTGACCACGACGGTGGTGCCGCCGTTCGCGGTGAACCAGGCCGTGGCCTGCCCGGCGTCGGCGGCGAGCGTGCCGGAGGGCGCCGCCAGCCCGGCCGCGCGCAGCAGCTCCGCCATCCGGGCCTTGTCCCGGCGGGCGGGTGCGGTGCGCACGTCGTTGCCGGGCAGGCCGAGCCGGTGCGCCAGGGCGTCGGCGAGCAGCACCCCGGACTCGCCGCCCGCGATCACCCGGTCCACCCCCAGCCGGCGCAGGGCGGTGACCGCCTCGTCCTCCGGCAGGTGGCCGAGGTCGACGGCGTAGGCGTCCGGGTCGAAGCCGCGGGTGTAGGACTCGCGGAAGGCCGGCTGGGTGCGCAGGTGGACGCACTCCACCGCGTGCTCGGCGAGCTGTCCGACCAGGAGCCGGGAGGTCGAGAAGCCGTCCACTACCGCGATGCGCATGCGAGGCTCCTCACTCGGGGTTCCCCTGGCCGGGGCGGATGTTCTGGTTGTGGTGCAGGGCGTTGCCCGGGTCGTACGCCGCCTTGACGGCGGCCAGCCGCCGGTAGCGCGCGTCCCCGTACACCTCCCGGACCCGGTCGGGGCGCTCGTCCACCAGGTAGTTGACGTACGCGCCGGTGTGGCTCCACGGGTCGAGCCGTTCGACGGAGCGCCGGGTCCAGGCGATGTTCTCCAGGTCCTGCGCCCGCCTGCTCCACTGCGCGGAGACGGTGTGGATGAACGGCGCCTCCCGGCCGGGGAAGGCGCTGTCCTGGTCGGGGACGTCGGCGATCGCGCCGCGCAGGTACTCGAAGTTGATCGAGGACAGCGGGGAGGGCATCGCGGCCAGCGAGTCGACCATCTCGGCGGCGGCCGGCGCCGGGACGTCGGCCAGGTAGCGGGTCTTGGTGTAGTAGCGGTTGCCGTCCGGGCGTTCGTGGTCGCCGCCGCTCTGCAGCTGCCGGTAGCCGATCGGCCCGCTGCTCGCGGCGGCCGGCGGCAGGGCGGCGAACAGCGGCTCGGAGGCGGCCTCGGCCCGCTCGGGCGCGCCGAACCACACCGCCGTCAGGTAGAGCGCGGGGCGGCCGCGCAGCCGTTCGGGCAGCCAGGTCTCGTAACCGCCGTACTGGCCCGCGACCTTGAGCGCGCCGGCCACGTGCAGGTCCGCCGACAGCTCGCCCGCGAACGCCCGGTAGTTCGCCAACGCCTGTTCGGCCGAGGCGAGTTCGTACACCCCGGTGCGGCGGTGCACCGGGACGGCCGGCCGCAGCCGCAGCGTGAACCGGGTGACGATCCCGAAGTTCCCGCCGCCGCCGCGCAGCGCCCACAGCAGCTCGTGGTGGTCCCGCTCGGTCGCCTCGACCACCGAGCCGTCCGCCAGGACCACCTGGGCGGAAAGCACGTGGTCGCAGGTCAGGCCCCAGCGGCGGCTCAGCCAGCCGTACCCGCCGCCGAGGGCGAGCCCGGCCAGGCCGGTGCGGGAGATGATCCCGGTCGGGCAGACCAGCCCGTGCGGCTCGGTCGCCGCGTCCAGGTCGCCGAGCAGGCAGCCGCCCTGCGCCCGCGCCGTCCGGGCCGCCGGGTCCACCTCGACACCGCGCAGCAGCGACAGGTCGACCATCACGGTGCCGTCGGCCACCGCCGTCCCCGCCACGTTGTGCCCGCCGCCGCGCACCGTCACCTCGTACCCCGCCCCGGCGGCGAAGCGCAGCGCCCGGCGGACGTCCGCCACGCTGGCGCAGCGGACGATGTGGGCGGGCCGGCGGTCGTGCATGCCGTTCCAGACCCGGCGGGCCCGGTCGTAGCCGGGATCGCCGGGGCGCAGCCAGGTGCCGTCCAGGACCGGGAGGGTGGGCTGACTCACCCTGGTACGACCGGAGTTGACGGTCATCGCAGTGTCACCCCGCCCCAGTCGAAGTCGATCTCCTCCAGTGCCCCCAGCTCGGTGCAGAGCGCGTAGAGCGCGCTGTAGTCCTGGACGAGCATGGTGCGCCCCTGGTCCTGCTCGACGTCGCGCATCATCCGCTCGCCGTCCGCCACCCCGACCAGCCGGACCACCCGGCGCCAGGTGGTGAAGTCGTTGGCGCCGAACGCCCGCATGCCGTCGCCCACGGCGTCCAGGAAGTACGCCCGGCGCTCGGCGTCCAGGCCGGCGCAGACCTCCTTGGCGACCTCCTTGGAGATCGCGGAGTGGCAGTACTCGTCGCGGTTGTGCATGGTCGCGGTGGCCCGGTTCACCGGCTGGACCTCCGGGTCCTCGGCGATCAGGTTCAGGTAGGCGTTGATGGACAGCTCCGACACCGTGGCGAAGGCCAGCGTGGTCAGCTCCCGCTGCCACGGCTGCCCGGCCTCGGCCAGCCGCTCGGCGTGCCGGCGGGCCTTGCGGGCCACCGGCAGCGCGCTCTCCGGCAGCTGCCAGCCGCGCCGACGCCGGGTCACCGCACTGGCGTTGAGGTGCATCAGGGTGTGGTACTGCTCGTCCACCATGGCCTGGGTCGCGGCCAGGACGGTGGTCTCGGACAGGCCGGTGCCGAAGGCGTCCCGGGTGATCAGCTCGAAGCCCGGGTTCACCACCCGCTGCTCGTTGTCCATCACGTTCTTGTTGAACGCCACCCAGGCCCAGGCGAGCAGCCGGGCCCGCTGCCCGCCGTCGAGGGCGAGGTAGGCGGGGTGGTCGTGGAAGGGGAGCAGGTGCTCCGGGTAGTCCGGGCGGTCGGGCTCGAACAGGTCGTCCAGGTCCGGCTCGGCCCGCTTCACCGAGGCCCGCCGGGCCCAGTTGCCGGCCAGCCGGGCGATGACGGCGTTCTCGACGGGGTCGTCCGGGTCGTGCTCCGGCAGCTGCGGGGCCGGCGAAGGGTGCGGGGACGGGGGGTGGGCCATGGCGTGCGTCCTCTCGGGAAGCTGTCCTGCGGCGGACCGGACCCTAGGGGTCGTCAGGCACGCCCTAGCACCAGGTTCCGGCCAGCACGGCCTTCTCGTACGCCTCCCCGTAGCGCCGCTCCGGCCAGGTGTTGTAGGCGAGCAGGAAGATGTCGCGGTGCCCGTGCTCGCCGGGCGGCGCGGCGATGTCGGTCGCGTAGTGCCGCATCTTCCGGTCGTCCAGCACGACGGCCTGCCCGGGCCGGAGGACCGTCCGCACGAAGGGTTCGTCGCTGTCCATCGGCAGCAACTGGGTCTCGCCGCCGGTGATGTTGACCCGGTCGATGACCGCGATCACGCTGAACGTGTGCCCGTCCTGGTGCGGCCCCTCCGGCACCGAGACGCCGCGGGTGCTGTCGTCCGAGACGATCCGCCACTGGTGCACGTCCACCTGCCAGTCGGTGGCGGTGTCCAGTGGCACCTCCTCCGCGCCCGCCCGCACCAGCGGGCCGGGGTCGATCCGCAGCGGGTCGAAGTCGCGCAGCTGGCCGCCCGTCACACCGTTGAACTTGGTCGCCTGGCAGAACGGGCGGTGCGGCAGCAGCTCCAACTGCCAGCCGGCGGTGGCGGAGTGGGCGATCCGGTACTGGGAGAACCGGCGGTGGCGGAACTTGCCGTCGCAGTACCGGTCCACGGGCAGGGTCGGGAATTCGCGGAGGACGGAATCGTCGAGTTTCGGGACGGGGAAGAACCGGTAGTGCCGTTCGTCGAGCGCCATGCGGAAGCCAGCCGTTCTGTGGGGTGTCAGACGACGTGAGGGAGACCACGTGGGGAGGGCAGGAGGTACCGGTCCCGGGCCTTTCGGCGCGGCCGGAGGGTCGCTCCTGCGACGACCATCGTCATTCGGCATGACCACGGCGTTCAAGGGATCCGCGCTTCCGGAACCGGCATGACGTGATCCGGACAGGTCGGATACGACGGTTCTCGGGCTGCGAATGCTGAACGGGGAACGCGAAGGGGGCGGAACCGGTCGGTTCCGCCCCCGTTCGATCGCAGGCGATCATGGTCGATCAGGGTCGACTCACTCCGGCACCCACTCCACCAGCCGGTCCAGGACCCGCCGGTCGCCGTCCAGCTTCAGGGACTCCAAGGGGGCCCGGCCGTACATGGTCATGACCAGCTCGTCGGCCGTGCCGCGGGCCGAGAGGTCGGCCGCCTCCGGGGCCTCGCCCTCCGCGGGCAGCAGGATCGGCCGTGCGCCCTGGGCGTCGAACCGCAGGCGCCAGGAACGGCCCCCGGCGATGTGGTAGTCCAGGACGGCCGGCTCGTGCGGCCACGGGGACGTGGTCGCGTTGCAGGTGTGCAGGAAATCCTCGACCCCGTCGAGCGCCACGGCGTCCGGCAGCGGCTGCGGGGCGCCCAGGGTGAGCTGCGCGTCGTAGGTGTGCACCGAGATCTCCAGCAACTGGTGCCGGGCGACGGCACCGGAGGTCTGCGGCGACAGCGATTTGCCCCACCACGTCCAGCAGCCGCGATCCGGCCCGGCCTCCCGCAGTGCCTCCAGCATCAGCTCCGTCGACTCGGCCGACCAGGCGAGCAGTTCCTCCCGGCCGCGCGGCGCGACCGGGCCGCGCCCCGGCTCGAACCCGGCCGGCGGGGTGTCGGCGGGCCCGGCGGCGACGGTGGCGGCCCAGCGCCGGCGGCTCTGGCCCATGTGCTGCGCCAGGTCGAACAGCGTCCAGTCGGGGCAGGAGGGCACCTGCGCGTCCAGGTCGGGTGCGGCGGCGAGGGCAGCACGGAAGACGGTCGACCGCTCGTCGATCAGCCGCAGGTGGTCAGCGAAGTTCAGGGTTTTGTGCACCCCGGATGTCTATCACCGCGCCCCGCCCGCCTGGTAGCGATTTATCAGGGCCCTCGGGCTGGTCCTAAACGTCCTCGGCGGCGGCCCGGTCGGCGGCCGGTTCGGCGGTCTGGGCCCGGGACTCCATGGCGGTCATCCGGGGGAGCAGGAGCAGCACGGCGACCAGGAGGGCGAGCAGCAGGCCGCCGCCGAGCAGCAGGGGCACGCGGATGCTGGTGGTGGAGGCGATCCAGCCGCTGAGGGCGGCGCCGGTCATGATGCCGAGTCGGGACAGCAGCATGTAGCAGCTGTTGACCCGGCCGAGGAGTTCCTTCGGGACGGCCTGCTGGCGCAGCGAGATGGCCTGGATGTTCCAGGTGACGATGCCGAAGCCGATCACGCCGTACAGGGCGGCGACCTCGAACACCGAGGTGCTGAACGCCATCAGGATCAGTGAGACGCCCATCAGCAGGAAGGAGAGGGCGATCCGGGTGCCGCGGCTGAGCACGCGGCTGATCCGGCCGGCCAGGGTGCTCGCGGCGGTGCCGCCGATCGCGCCGGCGGCGAGGACGATGCCGTAGGAGGCGGCGGGGGCGTGGATGACCCTGGTGACCATCAGGACCATCATGGTGGTGCCCATGAAGCAGGTCAGCGCGCCGAGGGTGGAGAGGACGGCGAGCATCCGCACCTCGCGGTGGCGGGCCAGCCAGCTGACGCCCTCGCGGATCTCGGTGAGGACGGGGCGGCCGGTCCGGGCGCGGGTGGCGGTGGAGCGGCCGGTGGCGGCGACCAGGGCGGCGGCGAGGGCGAAGGAGATGCCGTCCACCGTGAAGGGGTAGCCGGCGGCGACGGCGAACAGTGCGGAGCCCAGCAGCGGGCCGATCAGGTTGCCGCCGACCAGCATGTTGGCCTGCATCCGGCCGTTGGCGGCGTCGAGCTGGTCGGGGCGGACGACCTCCGGGACGGCGGAGGTGGCGGCGTTGGAGAAGACCGTCTCGCCGCAGCCGAGCAGGAAGGCCAGGGCGGCGAGCGTGATCAGCGGCGGGTCGGCGAGGAAGACCCAGCAGGCGAAGCCGAGGACGACGGCGGCGCGCAGGGCGTCGATCGTCCACATCAGCCGGCGGCGGTCGCTCCGGTCGGCGAGCACCCCGCCGTAGAGGGACATCACCAGGAAGGGCAGCGACCCGGCGACGGAGACCACCGAGACCGCGCTGGGCGAGTCCGACACCGCCACCGCGAGCAGCGGCAGGGCCGAGTCCCGCATGCCGTCGCCGACCGAGGAGATCGCCGAGGCCGACCACAGCAGGGTGAATTTCCGGCCCAGTTGCGGACGGCTTTTGGGTGGCTTCTCGGCCAGGTCTGCTGCGGTCACCGAGGCAGTATGTCATGTCCGCGGAGGGCGGTCGGGATGGATTCCGAAGTGCCCGGGCTGTCCCGAACTGCCCGTGTCGGCAAGGAAGTCCGGGTCGCCCCGGGGCGCCCGGACTGTCCTGCGGGTTTGCGAACTCTTGGGGGCTTCACGGCCGTCCGGGCGGGGGCTTCGCGGCCGTCCGGGCGGGGGCTTCGCGGCCGTGCGGGCGGGGGCTTCGCGGCCGTGCGGGCGGGGCCTCCGGCTGTCCGAGCCCCGAGGCGCCCTTGACGAGCGTGGCACTCCTGCGGCCGGGGCCCGTCTCCGGACCCCCGGTGGACGACGGGGGTCCGGAGACGGGCCCCGGCGGTTGTGGACGCGGCGGCGCGGGGGCGGTCAGGGTGTCGGGACGGTGTCGGTGCTCGTCGGGAGGGGGTAGGCGTCGGGGTCGACCGGGCCCGGGAGGTCGGTGGCGGGGCGGCCCGGGGCGGCCGGGTCGGGCAGAGACGGCTGGGCGGGTGGGGCGGGCACCTGGCTGAAGGGGATGCCGGGGGGCGCCTGGACCGGGCTGGTGTGGCCGGCCGGCACGGGCCCGCGGCCCTGGGCTCCGCCCTGGACCCCGCAGGCCGCCAGGGTCTCCAGGTTCTCCGGGCTCTGGACGGCGGGCAGGTTGCCGGTGAAGCAGTTGCCCGGGTCGACGGAGGCCAGGGTGAGGTCGGTGCCGTTGCCGGTGGCGCGGTTGCCCTCGATGCGGTTGCCGCTCGCCGGGTGGCCGGGCGGGTCGGTGACGATGATGCCGACCGCGCGGTTGCCCTGGACGAGGTTGCGCTGCACCCGGTTGGCCGTGCCGCCGCCGATGCCGATGCCGATGCCGAAACCGCCGTCGGCCTGTTCGGGGGTGTCGGCGGCGTTGTTGTCGGCGACGACGTTGCCCGCGATGACCGCGCCGTGCTGCGGAGCGAGGGCTTCGAGGTCGTTGGAGTTGACGGTGACACCGACCCGGTTGCCGGTGACGCGGTTGCCGAGGATCGTCAATCCGTCGGAGGCGTTGGTGAGTTCGATGCCGACGGCGTTGCGCTCGACGGTGTTGCCGCGCACCAGGGTGTCGCAGGGCCTGCACTGGCCGACGTAGATGCCGGAGTCGGCCTGGCCGGAGGCGTACGACTCCTCGATGACTCCGCCGCGCGCGTCGAAGGCGTAGATGCCGTACAGGCCGTTGTCGTAGGCGGTGACGCGCGTCGCGCGGAAGCCCTGGACGACGGGGAAGCGGGCGGTGTCCAGCGGGTCGTAGGCGGAGCCGCCGGCGCCGCGCTGCTGCAGCTTCTCGTCGGTGACGCCGGTGAACAGGACGCCGTTGGCCAGGTAGCCGTGGACGGTGAGGTTCTCGACCACCGACCCGGGCCCGGTGACGGTGACGCCGTTGACCAGGCGCACGCCGCCGTCCAGGACCACGGCGTTGCGGTCGCTGCCGCGCAGCACGATCCGGGGCTTGGTGATCCGGACGCTCTCGCGGTAGGTGCCCGGGTCGACCAGCACGGTGTCCCCCTCGCGGGCGACGTCCACGGCCCGCTGGATGGTCGGGAAGTGCTGCGGCACGCGAACGACCGTGCCTTCGGGATGTTTTGCGTCGGACGAGGTCGAACCGGCCGACGCGCAGCCGGAGACGGCGGTCGAGATGACGAGGGCGGCGGAGGTGAGCAGAGCGGGAATCAGTGCCCGGACTCCCCGCCTGGGTGCGGGTGTTGTGGGGCGAGGAAAGTGACGTGTGGTCAAAAGTTGCATAATGCGTGTTCTATCGTCTCCAATGTCGCCCATGCATGCCGAAACCGGAAAGGCGCAGGACCGGCCACGAACTGTCGGAGGCGGCGTGGACCGCAGGGCCCTGCTCGCGGGCGGGGCGGTGCTGGCCGCCGGGGTCGGCGCGGGGGTGGGGGCCGGGGTCGCGGCGCTGGCCCGCGGCGGCGACGGTGCACCGGCCGCGGCGCCGCCGCCCGAGCCGGCCGTCCCCTTCCACGGCGAACGGCAGGCCGGGGTGACGGCCCCGCAGCAGCCGGCCACTCAGCTGTTCGCCTTCGACCTGGCCCCCGCCGCGATCTCGGACGGCCGAACCGCCCTGCGGGGTCTGCTGGCAGAGGTGACCCGGGTGCTCGCCGAGGCGGCCGGCGGGACCTCGGCGGACCAGCGGTTGCGGGGCGGGGAGCCGGCCCGGCTCACCGGCCTGGTGGGCGTCGGCCCGGGGCTCGCCGCCCGGCTGGGGCTGAACGTTCCGGCGCCGGTCCTCACCGAGCTGCCCGCCTTCCCCGGGGACCGGCTGGACCCGGCGCGCGGCGGCGGCGATCTGCTGGTCCAGCTGTGCGCGGCGGACCGGTGGCCGCTGTCCGTCGTCGCCGAGCAGCTTGCCGCGGCGGCCACGGCGGCGGGGGCCTCCATGCGGTGGACGCAGTCCGGCTTCCTGCCCCGCACGGCCGGCGGCGCGACGCCCAGGAACCTGTTCGGCTTCAAGGACGGTACGGCGAACCCGGACGAGGAGGCCGCCCGGCAGTGGGTCTGGGGCCCGCCGGGGCCGTACGAGCACGGCACGGTGCTGGTCTACCGGCGGATCCGGATGGACACCGGCGCCTTCGCGGCCCTGCCCGCGGACCGGCAGGGCCTGGCGATGGGCCGCCGGTCGGGCGACGGCGCGCCGCTCACCGGGACGGCGGAGCACGACGAGCCGGACATCTACGCGAAGAACCCGGACGGCTCGTACGTCATCCCCGCCTCCGCGCACGTCCGGCTCTCCAGCCCCCGGCTGGACGGCGGCGCCCGGATGCTGCGGCGCGGCTACAGCTACGACGACGGGCCGGGCGACCGGGGCCTGCTGTTCTGCGCTTTCGTCCGGGATCCGGCCCAGTTCACCCGGGTGCAGACCCGGCTTGCGGCGCGGGACGCGCTGAACCCGTTCCTGGAGCACACGGCGTCGGCGGTGGCGTACGTCCTGCCGGGGGCGCCGGAGGGGCGGGTGCTGGGGGAGGGGCTGTTCGGTTGAGCGTCCGGGCCGTGCCGCCGTGGCTGTTCTGACCCGGCGGCACGGCCCGGCGGCGTCACCAGTCGACGGGGATCCGGGCCGGGCTCCGGGTGGTGCCGCCGAGCTGCCACGCGATGTCCGCGACCGGGGTGGTGAGCCGCAGGCCGGGCAGGGCGGTGGCGAGGCGGTGGAGGGATTCGCGCATTTCGAGCCGGACCCGCCAGGCGCCGATGCAGTAGTGCGGCCCGGCGCTGAAGGCGAGGGTGGGGGCGGCGAGCGGGAGGTCGAGGTCGGCGTCCAGGCCTTCGGGGTGGACGGCGGGGTCGCGGTTGGCGCTGCCGAGGCTGATGGCGACGACGGAGCCGGCCGGGATGGTGGTGCCGCCGAGTTCGACGGGTGCGGTGGCGCGGCGGATGGTGGCCTCGTCGTCGCCGAGCGGGATGAAGTGCAGCAGCCGTTCGGCGGTGCGCTCGGCGGTGTCCGGGTCGGCGAGGCGGGGCCAGTGGTCGGGGCGTTCGCCGAGGAGGTAGAGGAGGGCGTTGCCGAGGGCGCCGGCGACGCTCTCGTTGCCGCTGGCGGTGAGTCCGGCGGTGAGGTAGACGAGTGATTCCTCGGGGATCCCGCCGTCCTGGCTGTCGTCGTGGCCACCGGCCTGGTCGGCGGCCTGGACGAGTCGGCTGACCAGGTCGTCGCCGGGTTCGCGGCGGCGGCGTCGGATCAGCTCGGTGGTGAACTCGCCGTACTCGGCGAGGGCTTCGGCGTGGTCGGCGGCGCTGCTGCCCTGGTTCTCGCCGTCACCTTGGGCGAGCAGCGCGAGGGTCCAGCGCTGCAGCCGGGCCTCGTCCAGGCGGTCGGGCCCGTCGCCGTCGAGCCCCATCAGCCGGGTGGTGACGGCGAAGGGCACCGGCCGGGTGAAGGCGGTGACCAGGTCGGCGGGGGTCCGGCGGCGACCAGCGCGTCCACGGACTGCTGGACGGCGGCCGCGACCCAGGGCTGCCAACCGGCGATGGCGCGCGGGGTGAAGGCGCGTTGGACGGTGCCGCGCAGGCGACGGTGGGCGGGGCCGTCCTGGTTGAACAGGGACGCCGGGTTGGCGGCGACGTCGGCGGTGGTGCCGGCGGTGCCGACGTCGTGCAGGTCGGCCCGGGTGATCCGGGGGTCGCCGAGGACCTGCCGGACGTCGTGGTAGCGGGTGACCAGCCAGGCGGGGGTGCCGTCGGGGAGGGTGGTCGGGTGGGGTGGCCGGGCGGGGGAGACGGGGAGCCGGTGGAGCGGCGGGAGGGTGGTCCGGGTGTCGGCTGCGGCGGAGTCCATGGGGCCCTTCGGGTGAGGTGCGGCCTTCGCCTTCAACTGTCATATTTTCAACCGCAGTTGGAGGCTTCAGGCGGTATTTCCCGTTACGGACCGATGCTAGGGCCTGTCCGGCGGATCTTGTCGGATCAGCGCGCGGCGTCGGGCGCCCGTCTGGGCGTGCGCCCGAATCGCCCTCGTACTGGGTGTACTTGGACGATTCGGGCGTGCGTCCAGGCGGGATGATCCGGCGTCGTGCGCCCGGCAAGATCCGCCGGACAGGCCCTAAGCGTCACAGCCCCGGGGCGTGTCTTCACACCCCGGGCGCCGGCCCGACGGTCGGCAGCTTCGGCCGCTTCATGGGGGCGGTCTTCGCCGGGTACGGCGCGGCCTGGATCGCGGTCGCCCGGCAGACGCCGGTGCCCGCCCGGGCGGTGCGGTGGCTGGCGGCGGTGTTGCTGCTCGGCGGCCTCGGGCGGGTGCTGTCCCTCGCGGTGGACGGCCGGCCGCACGCGTTCCAGCTGGTGCTCATGGGGATCGAACTCGGGCTCGCCCCGGTGTACTTCCGGCTCTCCGGCGCCGACGAGCGGGCGCGGGCTGCCGCCCCGGCTCACGCCACCGGGGCGTAGCGCGCGCCGTAGCTCAGCAGCTGCTCGGCGAGGGTGCCCGGATCGGCGGTGGCGCCGGTGAGCGCGACGTAGCCGTCCGGCCGGACCAGGACGACGGCGGGGCCGCGCAGCCCGTACGCCCGGGCCACGTGGCCCCCGGGGTCCAGCACCGCGGCCCGCCGCAGCGGCGTGGCGACGGGCAGCGGGGCGGAGGTCTCCGGCGCCGGGTGGGCGCCGACGGTCAGCAGGGTGAAGTGCGGGCCGCGGAAGAGGTCGAACAGTCGGGTCGGGGTGCCGTCGGCGGTGGTGCAGGGGGCGTCGGGGGCGCGGTCGCCGGCCCGGATGCCGGTGGTGTCGTCGAGATCGCGGCCGAGCGGCCCGCCCCGGTAGCCGACGGAGAGCCCGGTGAAGTCGTTCCCGGCGGCGGCCAGGTGGACGAACTGCTCGGTCAGCGCGCGGGCGCCGTCGGCGCCGAACAGCACCCGGTGCTGGGCGGAGGTGGCGGCGAGGACGGCCCGGGCGACGGGAAGCCGTTCGGCCTGGTAGCTGTCGAGCAGCCTGTCCGCGGCCCCGCGCAGCACGGCGGCGAGCTTCCAGCTCAGGTTGTGCGCGTCCTGGATGCCGGTGTTCATGCCCTGGCCGCCGGCCGCGGAGTGGCAGTGCGCGGCGTCCCCGGCGAGCAGCACCCGGCCGTCGCGGTAGCGCTCGACCATCCGGACCGTGGGCCGCCAGACGGTGGACCAGACCGGCTCGTGCAGCGTGATCCCGGGCAGGCCGGCCCGTTCGGCGAAGAGCCGACGGAAGGTGTCCCCGGTCGGGGCCGGGATCGCGCCGTGCTCGTCCGGGGCGACGGAGAGGTGGACGGCCCAGTTGGCGTCCGCCCGCATCGGGATCATCGCCAGCGCGCCGACGCCGAGCCGGGGGTCGTTCCAGATGTGCATGGCGTCGGTGTCCAGGCCGTCGACGTCCATGGAGGCCATGAGGAACCGTTCCTCCTCCCAGGTCTCGCCGAGGAAGGGGATGCCGGCCAGCTTGCGGACGGTGCTGCGCCCGCCGTCGCAGCCGACCAGGTAGCGGGCGGCCAGTTGCTCGGTCCGGCCGGCGGTGTCGCGGCCGTCGTTGTCGCGGCCGGTGGCGCGGTGGACGGTGGCGAGCACGCCGTCCGCGTCCTGGGTGTAGTCGATCAGCTCGGTGCCCGTCTCGACGGTGACGCCGTACCCGGCGAGCCGTGAGCGCAGCACCTCCTCGGTGTGGTGCTGGCTGAGCAGCAGCATGCCGGGGTACGGGCGGTCGGGGGCCGGGCGGTTGCCGGCCGCCGGGTCGACCTCGCCGAGGAGGCGACTCCCCTCGTACGTCCGGACCTTGAGGTCGAGCGCGCCGCGGTCGAGGATCGCGTCCACGACGCCGAGATCGTCGAAGACCTCCAGCGTGCGCGGGTTGACGCCCTTGCCGCGGACGCCGCGGTCGCGAAAGCGCGGCTCCCGCTCGATCACGCGGCAGCCCACCCCGGCGCGGGCCAGCCCGAGGGCGAGCGCGAGGCCCACCGGGCCGGCGCCGACCACCAGGACGTCGATGGTGTTCGTCTGATCGTGGGTGTGCATGGCGGTGTGCAAGGCGGACTCCCCCTGGCCATTCGGTCATAAGATACGGCGCGTTTCTTGTCTTCGACTGTAGACTCGGCCCGGTAAGAAACGCAACGTATCTACGAGAGTCGGCGCGGGAGGGTCGGGATGAACGAGCGGGTGGGCACCTCGGAGGCATCAGGCACCTCGGGCGCATCGGGCGCCTCGCGGCGGCGCGGTGACGAACTGGAGCGGGCGATCCTGGACGCCGTCTGGGCCGAACTCGCCGATCACGGCTACGACCGGCTCACCATGGAAGGCGTCGCCGCCCGCGCCCGCACCAGCAAACCGGTGCTCTACCGCCGCTGGCCCAACCGGGCCGCGCTCGTCATCGCCGCCCTCGGCCGCAACGCCCCCGACTACCAGGAGCCGCCGGACACCGGCGAGTTGCGGGCGGACCTGGCGCTCTTCCTGGGCAGCCTGCTGCACCGCTTCGACGACCTGCCGACCGACGCCGTCCACGGCTTCCTGGTCGACCTGCTGCGCGACCCCGAACTACGGGCCGGATTCACCCACGGGCTGACCGCCCGAGGGCCGGTCGACAGCCTGGGCGCGATGATGCGCCGCGCCGCCGACCGGGGCGAGATCAACCCCGCCCGGGTCACCCCGCGGGTCGTCTCGCTCCCGCTCGACCTGCTGCGGGACGCGTTCCTGACGGGCGGCACCGTGCCGTCCGACCGGGTGGTGGCGGAGGTCCTGGACGAGGTCGTCATGCCGCTGCTGCGGGCACCGTCAGAGAGTTGACGTCTCGTCAACTCCTATGCGACAGCGTGCCGCAGGTCGTAGAGGTACGACTTGCCGGCCTTCCAGCTGCGCCACGGGCAGAGCGGCGGGAACGGCTCCCCGGCCGTTCCGCCCGGCAGTGGCGCGGAGTTGGGCACCCCGTCGGCGCCGACGGTGCACCAGCCGCGTTCGGGGAGCCAGCGGCACCAGACGTCCAGGTCGGTGCGCTTGAACGACGGCCGGCCGTTGAAGGTGCCGTCCGGGACGAAGTGGTAGACCAGGCCGTCCAGGCGGCGAACGAACTCGATTCCCGGCACTGTGGGCCGCCCTCCCTTGGATACCCCCCGATACCCCCACCCCGTACCCGCAAGCGGCCGGATCGGACCGGTTCCTGTGCGGTGAGGCGGTTCTCCACCCTACCGGCGTGTGAGGGAAGGGGAGTCGGCCCGGACGGGCGTGGGGGTCGCCCGGGCCGACGACTGGGCGATCAGCCGTCCAGGCGGCCAATCAGGTCGTAGCCGGCCTCGTCGACGGCGGCAGCCACGTCGGCGTCGACGAGCGGCCGGGTGCTGCCGACGGTGACCTTGCCGGTGGCGAGGTCCACGGCGACATCGGTGACACCGTCGAGCTTCTTCAGCTCGGCGGTGACGGAGCTGACGCAGTGTCCGCAGGTCATGCCCTTGACCTGGAAGGCCGAGCTCAGGGCGGACGCGGACGGCGCGGCGGGGGCCTCGGCGGCGCCGGTGCTGCACGAGCCGCAGCAGGAGGAGGCCTCGACTGTGGCCGGCTGGACGGTGGCGGTGGTCTCGCTCATGGGTGTGCTCCCTCTGTCGTCAAGTGCCCGGCGCCGCACGGGGAGTAGGCCCCGGCGGCTGCTTCGCTTCTGAACATACCTTACCCCCCTAGGGTATCCACGAGTTTCTGATGGCCCCTGAATGCCTCGCGGCGCGCCATGGGCTTGGATACCCCGCATGGGTATATGGTGTGGCCGCGCCGATCGAGTCCCACCACGCCGCGGGGAAGGCGGACCGCCATGCACGCGATCCTGCACGCACTGTCCATCGCCGGAGCGATGACCTGGCAGATCACCTGGGCCCTGATCCTCGGCTTCCTGCTCTCCGCCGTCGTCCAGGCCGTGGTCCACAAGTCCACCGTCGTCCGTCTGCTCGCCGACGACCGCCCGCGCACCCTCGCCGTCGCCGCCGCCCTCGGAGCGGCGTCCTCCTCCTGCTCGTACGCGGCCGTCGCCCTGGCGCGCTCGCTGTTCCGCAAGGGCGCGAACTTCACCGCCGCGATGGCCTTCGAGATCGCCTCCACCAACCTGGTCGTCGAACTCGGCGTCATCCTGGCCCTGTTGCTCGGCTGGCAGTTCACCGCGGCCGAGTTCGTCGGCGGACCGGTGATGATCCTGGTGCTCGCCGTCCTCTTCCGGCTCCTGCTGCGCGACTCCCTGGTCCGCCAGGCCCGCCACGAGGCCGAGTTCGGCCGGGCGGGCGCGATGGAGGGCCACGCGGCGATGGACATGTCGGTCGCCGGGGAGGGCTCCTTCGTGCGCCGGCTGCGGTCCCGCCAGGGCGTCACGTCCGTCGCGCACGTCTTCGTCATGGAGTGGGCGGCGATCCTGCGCGACCTCGTCCTCGGCCTGCTCATCGCCGGCGCCATCGCCGCCTGGGTGCCCGACTCCTTCTGGCAGGCCTTCTTCTTCGCCGACCACCCCCTCGCCGGCAAACTCTGGGGTCCACTGATCGGTCCGCTGGTCGCGATCGCGTCCTTCGTCTGCTCGATCGGCAACGTGCCGCTGGCCGTGGTCCTCTGGAATGGCGGCATCAGCTTCGGCGGTGTGGTCGCGTTCATCTTCGCCGACCTGCTGATCCTGCCGATCCTCACCATCTACCGGAAGTACTACGGCCGCCGGACGGCCCTCTTCCTCCTCGGCACCTTCTACACGGCGATGGTCCTGGCCGGGTACGCCGTCGAACTCCTCTTCGGCGGGCTCGGGCTGATCCCCGACCAGCGGACGGCCGAAGTCCCCATGTCAGGCGTCGAGTGGAACTACACCACCTGGCTCAACATCGCCTTCCTCCTGCTCGCCGCCGCCCTGCTGGTCCGCTTCTTCCGCACGGGCGGCGCGGCCATGCTGCGCATGATGGGCGGCTCGCCGGAGTCCGCCCACCATGCGCACGACCACCACTGACGCGTCCGGTGGCCGCTGCGGCCCGTCAGGCCTTGCGAATGGAGTAGGCGACGCCGCTCCCGGCGCAGGTGGTGGTGCTGTAGTAGCTGGTGACGACCCATCCGGTCGGAATCGGCGAGAAGGAGCACACGGCCAGATAGGTCTGGTTGGCGGCGTTGAGGATGGTGTACGCGACGCCGCTGCCCGCGCAGTTGTTGGCGCCGCCGTAGGAGGTGGTGACGACCCAGCCCGCCGGAATGGGCGAGAAGGAGCAGACGCCCAGGTTCGTCTGGTTGGCGGAGTTCATGATGGAGTAATTCACGCCGCTGCCCGCGCAGTTGACCGCACCGCCGTAGGAGCTGGTGACGACCCAGCCCGCCGGGATGGGCGAGAAGGAACACACGCCCAGACTGGTCTGCCCGTTCGAATCGGTGATGGTGTACGAGACACCGGTGCCGGGACAGTTGAAGCTGCTGTAGGAGTTCGTGATGACCCACCCCGCCGGAATGGGCGAGTTGGAGCAGACGGTCATGCTGCCGGTGACCCGCTGCGGCGCCGCCTGAGCCTGCGCGGTCGCGACGGTCACCGTGCCCAGCAGCATCAACACGACCGTCAGCAGCTTCGGGAAGTGGTTCCGTAAGGTCTTCAAGGTCTGTCTCGCTTCTTCTCGACGCGCTACGCGCACGGGGGATTGATTGAGCTGAAGTGAACCCCTGCGAACAGTTCGTTCACCTCAGCTGAGAATGGTGTCAGAGTTACCCCAGCGACACCAGAGCACCGTCGGCGACGATCGAGGCCGCCCCGGCCGACTTCCCGCGCACCGATCGAAGGAGGGGTGATCACGGCCCCGGACGCATGGCAGGCTGCTCCGCATGGTGATCAGTGATGCGTCGCAGGTTGGTGACGAGGTGTTGGTGGTGTGTCCCGAGCTGACGGATGCCGAGCTCAACGAGTTGTTCGGCGCGTCGTGGCCGGACCACCGGTCGACGTCCTTCGTGCCGGTGCTGGCCCGCAGTCTGGCCTGGATCGCGGCGCGTCGGGGCGGTCGGCTGGTCGGTTTCGTCAACGTCGTCGGCGACGGCGGTGCGCACGCCTTCGTCCTGGACACGACGGTGCACCCGGACGAGCGCCGGCAGGGGCTCGGGATGCGGCTGGTGCGTGCGGCTGCCGAGGAGGCGCGGGCACGCGGCGCCGAGTGGCTGCACGTCGACTACGAGCCGCATCTGGAGTCCTTCTACGGCCAGTGCGGATTCCGGCCGACCGCCGCCGGGCTCATGCGGCTCTGAGTAGCCGCCGGTGCGGTGACCGACAGGGACGACCTCACGAGGAGGACAGCGCCAGAAGGACGACTCAGGAGGGCGACTCGGAGGCGGACGGCCCGGAGGCGGACGGCTCCATCTCCCCCGCGAAGACGATGATCTGGTCGATGAGGTTCCGCCGCAGATGGACGACGTCCGTTCCCGCCAGGCGGGGGCCTCCGTCCGGTGTGGTGAAGACCCACCGGTACCGGGCCCACTCGTCAGGCATGTCCACCGCCGAGCAGCGCGCCATCGTGCCGGTCCCCGCCGGGTGGCGCCGGATGTCCAGCACGAACCGTTCGACCGCCGCGAGTCCTTCGCTGCGGCCCAACGGCCCCCAGAAGACCACGTCCGAGGTCAGGGCCTGGGAGAGCAGGGCAGTCACATAGCTGTCGTCCGAGGCGTTGAACGCGGAGATGAACGTGTCGATCGCGGAGCGTGCCGTCTCTTCCTGCATGCCCCAGTAATACCAGCCGTTGCGCGCGAGGGGTGCCGTCGCGTCCGCCAGAAAATAGTAGCCATGGACATAGTATCCATGTACTCTATTCGACATGAGCAAGGGTTCACTGGGTCCCACGCCCGGCTTCCTGGTATGGCGGCTCGCCAACAAGTGGCGCGTCGCAGTCGATCGCGCGGTGGCTCCGCTGGGCCTCACGCACGCGCAGTACGCACTGGTCGCGTCGCTGTACGGCATGCAGCGCGCCGGCGAGCGGCCCAGTCAGCGCCAACTCGCCGACCGCACCGGCCTGGAGGCGCTGTACGTCTCGAAGCTGGCGCGCACCTTGGAGTCGGCCGGCCTGATCGAGCGTGCCCGCGATCCCCGCGACCCGCGCGCCGTACAGCTCGCCCTCACCGAGCAGGGCCAGGCCGTCACGCGGCGGGCCATCGCGGTGGTGCAGGACCTGCTCCAGCAGTTGCTGGAACCGCTCGGCGGCCTCGACGCCCCACGGACGCGCGCGTTCACCGACGAGCTGACGACTCTGCTCGACGCGCCTCTCGCACCATCCGTACCGAACGACGAGACCACTCAGGGGACAACATCATGACCACCACCGACTTCACCACCGCATCCGTCGCCGACGGCCGCGCCCTCGGCCTGGCCCACTACGCCGCCCGCGGTGTCCTGGAGCACGTTCTGACCCGGCACGGCATCACGTTCCCGCAGCAGATCGCGCTACGCGCCGCGATCACCGTCGATGCCCCGCAGACGCCGGACGATCTCGTTACCCAGGTCCGGGGCTCCCTCAAGGCCGATCCGGCCGACATCCACGCCACTCTCGACGAACTGCTGGCCAAGCAGCTGCTCGTCGCGGACGGCGCGCGCCTTCGTCCCACGGACGCCGGGCGCGAGCTGATCGCCGCCGTCGACGCGGAGACCGCCCCGATCACCGCACGCATCTGGGGCGGGATACCCGCCGAGGACCTGGCCGCCGCCGGCCGCGTCCTCGCCCTGGTCACCGAGCGAGCCAACGCGGAGCTTGCTGCGCTGACCGCCTGACCGCCCAGATCAGGGTCTGTTGCGACCGTGCTGAAAGCGCGGACGGGCCGGGTGGGGTGATGCCTCGTCCGGCCCGTCCGCCCTCTGCTCAAGGTCGAGCGTGGTCACAGCCCCTCCAGTGTCGCCCACTGATTCACGCGTCAAGATTCACTTTTGACGCACGGCCTAGGCTGAGGTCGTGACCGGGAATCTTGAGTTGCGTACGTTTCAGGTGGGCGAGATGCACGCCGAGTTGCGCGGGCTGAACATGTCGGACGACCTCGAAGGGATGATCGAGGGCACGCCGTACCTGCACCGCCGGTTCAGGGTCATGCAGTTGGAGAAGCAGCTCGCAAAGACGCCGGGCATGTACGTGCACGACCTGGACGGCATCCGGGCCGACGCCGCGGCGCGGGTGGACACCTGGCTGCCACGGATCAGGGTGCACGCCCGGCTGAGCGCGCCCTGGTGCCCCGACGGGGTGACCGACCCCGGTCACAGCGAACTGTCCGTGGTGTGGTTCCAGCGGGCCGGCGATGACCCCTTCGGCCGGTTGGCCGAGATCGTGCGATCGCTGGACTGGACTGCCCTGGCCCGGTTCGAAGCAGATTTTGATTAGTCGCTCGAAGTGGAGAGGTGTGCACGAGAAGTCGGCCTGGCCGACTTCTCGCGCACATGATGGTTCAGGCGGTGGGGAGTTCGCCGTTCTTGATGGCGGCGACGAAGGCCGTCCACGCGTCGGTGGGGAAGACGAGCGCCGGCCCGCTGGGGTCCTTCGAGTCCCGGACCGGAACGATGCCGGTGAAGCCGTCGGCGACTTCGATGCAGTTTCCCTGGTTGCCACTGAACTTGCTCTTGCGCCAAGCCGCGTACTTCAGGCTGTCCCGACCAGGGTCGATCATTCGAGTTCCTTTGCAATCTGTGTGACGAGCCGCCGCGACGGTCCTACGTCGAGGGCCGCTGCCCGAAGCCGGTCGAAGGCCTGGTCGTAGGCTGTTACATCGTCATCCCGTTCGAGGTAGAGGCTACTCGTCAGAGCCTCGGTGTACACCACATCGAGATCGTTCCGAACGGGGAACTCCATGATCACGAACGAGCCCAGAACGCCGGGATGTGCGCCGGCCTCGAACGGCACGACCTGCAAGGTCACGTTCGGTTCCTTGGAGGCTGCGATGAGCTGTTGCAGTTGTTTCGACATGATGGCCTTGCTGCCGACGACCCGTCGAAGTGCGGCTTCGTCTACGATCGCCCAGAGCTTGAGTGGTTCCTCCCGCCGTAGCGCGGCGTTCTGCCGCGCCATGCGCACGTCGACCAGGGCGTTGACCTCGTCGGCTGTGCCCTCTGGCTGGAGCTTTCGAGTCACCGCCCGTGCGTAGTCGGCGGTCTGAAGCAATCCAGGGATCAGAGACGATTCGAAGTTCCGGATCGACACGGCCTCCGCCTCGAAGCTGATGAACGAGGCATAGCGCTGCGAGATCACATCCGAGTACGGCTGCCACCACACTCTGCGCTTGCCCTCGCGTGCCAGCGTTGCGAGTGCCTCCCGGGTTTCCGGATCGGTGACCTCGTAGACGTCGAGCAGTATCCCGACTTCGTTCGCTCGTACTCCGTGGCGGCCGTTCTCCAGCCTGCTGACCTTGGACTGGTGCCATCCGAGACGTGCTGCCACGTCATCGACCTTGAGGTTGAGTCCTTCTCGGATCCTTCGAAGCTCCGCGCCCAGCATTCGGCGGCGCACCGTTGGCGTTGCGGCCACGCTCCGGCCTCCCCTCGTCGCGCTCTGTCGTCGCGTCAGTCTGGCGTAGCGGAAGTGGTTTCGTCACATCAGGTCCGAAGAAGCATATGCACTTTGATGGATCGCGTTGCACCGATCCACCGCCAAGGAGCATGCTTACGAAGTGTGGTGCAAGTCACCACGCAGCGTGATCCTCGCGGCTCATTGCTCGGGCATTCCCTTGCCCTCCGCCGTCCTTCGGATCGCGATCTTTCCCACCACCCCCGGAGGAGGCCCCGCCATGCCCGGAATGTTGGAGAAGCCGCCCGCCCCCACCAATCCGTTCTCCTGGTGGTTGCCCAGGCACCACAAGTCCGCCGGGTTCGCCCGGCGGTTGCTCCGAACCTTCCTCACCGCCCAGCCCGACGGTGAACGGTTTCTCGACACCGGTGAGTTGGTGCTCGGCGAGCTCGTCACCAACGCGGTCCTGCATGCCAAGTCCCCCAGGGGGCGGCTCATCTACGTCCAGTTCGAGTTCCGCCCGGACGCCCTCCGCATCGAGGTGCACGACGCGGACTCCAACCGACCCTCGGTGCCGCGTCCCGTCTCCGAGGAGGACGAGACGGGGCGGGGGCTCTGGTTCGTCTCCCAGCTCGCTGCCGGCTGGGGCTGCTGCCCGCGGGTGGGTGGCATCGGCAAGGTGATGTGGGCGCTGATCGACGGGGGTACGGAGTGAACGTCGAACTCCCCGAACTCCCGTTCCCTGTCACCGTGGAGATCAAGGGCGTCACCGAGGTCGCCACCTTCACCGAGCTCTCCGACGCCCTGGCTGCCATCCGTGCCAGCCTCGCCCGGCTCCCGCTGGACGACGATCAGTCCGCCTACCTCGCCGACCTCTTCGGCGAGGCCTCTGCCGCCCGGATCGCCCACCGGTTGGTCGAGTTCGGCGTGGTGTGCGCGATCGCCTACATCGGCATCGAATCGATCCATCCGATCTACCTGTGTGCGGCGGCGCCCGCCTGACCGGGCGGCGACTCAGCTGGACGCGGATCGAGATGTGGTGGTGCCTCAAGGCCCAGTTCTCCCGCCCGATCCGCGCCATCAGCCCCCGCCGCCATGCCGCCCACACCGAGATGCAGCGCTGGGCGGCCACCCCGGGCAACGCCGAAGCCCTCCTTCGCGCCGTGCTCCGGCAGGCCGCCGCCCGCAACCCGCTCGCGTGAACGGACAACGGAAGGTGCCGGGCGGACCCCCGCAGGGACCGCCCGGCACCTTCCGGCTACGCCTGCCCGGTGGTCACGGTGAACGCCGCCGTGTGGACGGTGTCCCCGTGCTGGAAGTCCAGGAAGAGGCGGTAGCTTCCCGCGCTCGGGGCGGTGGTGGTGAAGGCGATCTCGGGGCCGGGGGTGCTGGTGTCCGGGTGGACGTGGAGGTAGGCGAGGTCGCCGGCGCGCAGTGCGACCAGGTGGCCGTACGCACCCAGGTAGGGCTGGAGGTCGGTGACGGGCTTGCCGTCCCGGCTGACGTTCAGGGTGAGTCGGCTGCTGCGGCCGGGGGTGAGGTCGCCGGTGAGGGTGACGGTGTAGCCGTCGACGGTGGCAGTGCGGCCGGTCTGCGGTAGGGGCGCGGGGCGGAGGTCGCCGGCGGCGTGGAGGTCGGCGCCGAGGGTGAGGCCTTCGGCGGCGCCGGCGGGGGTGAAGTCGGCGAAGACCCGGTACTCGCCGGCGGCGGGTACGGCGGTCGGGGCGCTCCAGGTGCCGTCGGCGGCGAGGGTGGGGTGCAGGTGCTGGAAGGTGGACAGGTCGCGCGGGGCGACGATCAGGTGCAGCTCCTTCTCGTGCTGCTGCTGGTACGCGGTGACCGGCTTGCCGTCCGTGCCGAGGATGCGGAACCGCAGGTCGGTGGGGGAGCCGGCGGTGACGAAGGGGCTGTCCAGGTTGAGGGTGTAGCCGCGTTCGGAGATCTCCAGCCCGCCGGGGAGGTGGTCGGCGCCCGGGCCGTCCTCGGAGTGTTCGGCGTGCGCAGCGTGGCCGGCGGCGTGGGTGGCAGGGGCAGGCCCGGCGGAGGGGCCGCTGCCGGTGGCGTGGCCGACGCCGAGGGCGAGGCCGAAGGCGGCGGCGAGGCCGGCGGTGAAGGCGGTGACGCGCAGCGCGGTGTTCATGGCGGGGTGCTCCTCGGGGCGTAAAGGGGGCGTCACGGATGCCGGCTCAGGTGCGCATGAGCCGGGCGATGGCCTGGGTGGCCTCGGTGATCTTGGTGTCGGCCTCGTCGTTGCCGGCGCCGCCCGCGATGGCGTCCTGGACGCAGTGCGCGAGGTGGCCGTCGAGCAGGTGCAGGGCGACGGACTGGAGGGCCTTGGTGGCGGCCGAGACCTGGGTGAGGACGTCGATGCAGTAGGTGTCGGTGTCGACCATGCGCTGGAGGCCGCGGATCTGGCCCTCGACGCGGCGCAGTCTGCGCAGGAGCTGGTCCTTCTCGGTGCGGTAGCCGGTCATGCGTGCCTCCTCGGGTTCCGGTGGTGGGTGGGGTGCCTTGAGTGAATACCCCATGGGGGTATCAGGTCAAGCCCGATCGGGCCGGGGAAAAATACCGCCCCGGGGTATCGGTCAAGGCTTGCTGCAGATACCCCTCGGGGGTATAAATGGATCTCGGCACCACCGGCAACACCACCCGATACCCCACCCCGGTACCGGCCCCGGAACGTCACGAGGAGCAACGATGACTACGCAGGCACCCGCCTCCGCGGAGGTGGAACTCTCCATCGGCGGAATGACGTGCGCCTCGTGCGCGGCCCGCATCGAGAAGAAGCTCAACCGAATGGACGGGGTCACCGCCAGCGTCAACTACGCCACCGAGAAGGCGAAGGTCGCCTTCGAGGACGGCGTCGAGGTCGCCGACCTGATCGCCACCGTCGAGGCCACCGGCTACACCGCCGCCGTGCCCAGGCCTCCGGCCGAGCAGGGCCGGGGGCAGGGCAAGGAGCCGGCCGAGCCGGCCGACGTACTGGCCCCGCTGAGGCAGCGGCTGTTCACCGCGCTGGCGCTCGCCGTGCCGGTGATCGCGATGGCGATGGTGCCCGCGCTGCAGTTCGACAACTGGCAGTGGCTGTCCCTGACCCTGGCCGCCCCGGTCGTCACCTACGCCGCCTGGCCGTTCCACAAGGCCGCCTGGACCAACGCCCGGCACGGCGCCGCGACGATGGACACCCTGGTCTCGCTCGGTACGGGAGCCGCGTTCCTGTGGTCGCTGTGGGCACTGTTCTTCGGCGACGCCGGGATGCCGGGCATGCGGCACGGCTTCGAGTTCACCATCGCCCGCAGCGACGGCGCCTCCAACATCTACCTGGAGGCGGCGGCCGGCGTCACTGCCTTCATCCTGGCCGGCCGCTACTTCGAGGCCCGCTCCAAGCGCACCGCCGGTGCTGCGCTCAAGGCGCTGCTGGAGCTGGGCGCCAAGGACGTGACGGTGCTGCGCGGCGGGGCCGAGGTGCGCATCCCGGTCGCCGAACTCGCCGTCGGCGACCGCTTCGTGGTCCGGCCCGGGGAGAAGATCGCCACCGACGGCACGGTGGTCGACGGCGCCTCGGCGGTGGACGCCTCGATGCTGACCGGCGAGTCCGTCCCGGTCGAGGTCGGGGCCGGCGACAGTGTCACCGGTGCGACCGTCAACGCGGGAGGACGGCTGGTGGTCGAGGCCACCCGGGTCGGCGCCGACACCCAACTCGCCCGGATGGCCAAGCTGGTGGAGGACGCGCAGAACGGCAAGGCCGCCGCGCAGCGGCTCGCCGACCGGATCTCCGCCGTCTTCGTCCCGATCGTGATCACCCTCGCGGTGGCCACCCTCGGCTACTGGCTGGGCACCGGCGAGGGCTGGACCGCCGCCTTCACGGCCGCCGTGGCCGTGCTGATCATCGCCTGCCCGTGCGCCCTGGGCCTGGCCACCCCGACCGCCCTCATGGTCGGCACCGGCCGCGGCGCCCAGCTGGGCGTCCTGATCAAGGGCCCGGAGGTGCTGGAGTCCACCCGCAAGGTCGACACCATCGTGCTCGACAAGACCGGCACCGTCACCACCGGCCGGATGACCCTGCTCGCGGTCCACACCGCCGCCGGCACCACCGAGGCCGAGGTGCTGCGTCTGGCCGGCGCCCTGGAGCACGCCTCCGAGCACCCGATCGCCCGGGCGATCGCCGACGCCGCCGCCAGGGCCGGTGAACTGCCCGCCGTCGAGGGCTTCGAGAACGTCCCGGGCCTGGGTGTCCAGGGCGTGGTGGACGGTCACGCCGTGGTGGCCGGCCGGGAGGCGCTGCTGAACCAGTGGTCGCAGTACCTGTCGGAGGGCCTGGCCGAGATCAAGCTCAACGCCGAGGCGGCCGGCCGTACGGTGATCGCGGTCGGCTGGGACGGCGAGGCGCGGGCCGTCCTGGAGGTGGCCGACGCGGTCAAGCCGACCAGCGCCGAGGCGATCGCCCGGCTGCGCGAACTGGGCCTGACCCCGGTGCTGTTGACCGGGGACAACCGGCTGGTCGCCGAGGCGGTGGCGGCCGAGGTCGGCATCGCGCCGGAGCACGTGATCGCCGAGGTCATGCCGCAGGACAAGGTCGACACCGTCAAGCGGCTGCAGGCCGAGGGCCGGGTCGTGGCGATGGTCGGCGACGGCGTCAACGACGCGGCCGCGCTCGCCCAGGCCGACCTGGGCCTGGCCATGGGCACCGGCACCGACGCCGCCATCGAGGCCGGTGACCTCACCCTGGTCCGCGGCGACCTGCTGGCCGCGGCGGACGCCATCCGGCTCTCCCGCCGCACCCTCGGCACCATCAAGAGCAACCTGTTCTGGGCCTTCGGCTACAACGTCGCCGCCCTGCCGCTGGCCGCCGCCGGCCTCCTCAACCCGATGATCGCGGGAGCGGCGATGGCCTTCTCCTCGGTCTTCGTGGTCGGCAACAGCCTCCGGTTGCGCCGCTTCCGCTGAGCCTCCCAGGCGCAGGCCCCCAGGCCCTCCACCGCTGGCCCCCAGGGCCCCGGAACCGCTACCCAGCGGTGCCGGGGCCCGCGGTGTGTCCGGCGGACCGCCGCTCCCCGACCGGACGCGAGGCCTGACGCGAGACCGCCCGCGACGCCGCCGGCAGACCGCCCGCTCAGCCGTCCGCGATGCCCAGCGCCGTCCGGATCCCGCCGACCAGCCGGGCGTCGAGCCCGCCGACGGTCATCCGGTTCTTGACGAGCGCGAAGGAGAACCGGTGCGTCGGGTCGGCGAAGGCCGTGCTGCCGCCCGACCCGCTGGTCCCGAAGCCGTCCGCCGGGCGCACCGGCGCCCCGGAGTCGTCCCCGACCACGAAGCCGAGGCCCATCGTCCAGGGGATGCCCAGCATCCGGTCCACGCCGCCGGCCCGGCCGGTGGTCGCCGCCTTCAGGGTCGCCGGGGAGAGCAACTGCACCCCCCCGGCTCGCCGCCGCAGGCCAGTGCCGCGTACAGCCGGGCGACCGCACGCGCGGTCATCACGCCGTTGGCCGGTAGCGCGGTGCGCCGGAAGTCGGCGCGGTTGGCCAGCGCGGCCACCGGGAGCACGGCGGGCGGGGCGCAGACGAAGAACGGCGCCCCGGCCGGGATCCCCTCCAGCCGGGCCGCCCAGCCGCCGTCGTAGCAGGTGGCCACCCGCGCCGACAGGTGCTCGGGGACGTGGAAGAGCAGGTCGTCGGCGATCCCCAGCGGCCCGGCCAGCTCCTCCCGCAGCAGCTCCGCGCAGCTCCGGCCGGTGGCGCGGCGCAGGATCTCGGCGACCAGCACCCCGTACGTCCAGGCGTGGTAGCCGACCGCGCTGCCGGGCTCCCACAGCGGCTGCTGCCGGGCCAGCCAGTCGGCCGTGGCCGGGAGGTCCAGCAGTCGCTCGGGGGTGATGTCGGCCGGCAACTGCGGCAGTCCGGCCGTGTGGGAGAGCACCTGCCCGAGCGTGATCCGCTCCTTGCCGGCCGCGCCGAACTCCGGCCAGTACCGGGCCACCGGTTCCTCGTACGCCAGCACGCCCCGGTCCACCAGGACCGCGACCAGGGCGGCCGCCACGCCCTTCCCGGTGGACCAGGCCGGGACCAGTGTGTCCGGCCCCATCGGGCAGCCCGAGGCGGTATCGGCCACGCCCGCCCAGGCGTCCACGACCAACTCGCCGTCCAGCCACGCGGCGACCTGTACGCCGAGCTCCGCCCCGGAGCCGGTGACCTCAGCCAGGAGCGCCTCGACCTGCCGCTGCGCCGGGTTGTCCGGCACCCTCCGGCGTTCCGTCCCGCGTCCCGTCCCGATTTCCATCCGGCTTCACGCCCCCTCCGTCGGGGCCCCGTGCGGGCCCGATCGGGGGTACCAACTCGCTCGGCGGCCGAAAGGATCCCGCCCCGCCCGTGCCGTGCGAACCCCGGCGCGAACCCCGCGGTGAACCCCGCAGCGAACCCCGCGGTGAACCCCCGAGGTGAACCCCGCAGCGAACCCCCGAGGTGAACCCCGCAGCGAACCCCAGGCCTCACGCCTCCTCCGGCAGCTCCACCGCCTGCCAGCGGTACGCCGCGTCCTCCTGCCAGACCTGCAGCTCGCCCTCCACCACCGCGGCCAGGCAGAGCCGCCAGTCGTCGCCCATCGCGAGCGCGACCCGGGTGGCCGGGCGCAGGGTGGGGCGCCACCAGCGCGGGCGGCGGGAGGCGCCGCCGGCCGGCAGCCGCAGCCGGACGCCGCCCGCGCCGGCCAGGGCGACGGTCGGGCCGCCGCGGTGGCCCACCATGGCGATGTCGAGGGAGGGTTCGCCGTCACCGATCTCGGTGCCGGGCCCGGCGGTTCCGAGGGTGTGCAGCTGGACGGAGCCGTCCGGGCGCAGGGTGGCGGCCTGCGGTCCGGCGGAGGTGCGGGCCAGGGCCCCGGCGCGCAGCGGGCCGGCCGGGCCGAGCGGGAGCGGCGGTTCGGTGGCGCCGGGCCGCCAGCTGAGCACCCGTTCGCGGTGCTCGACCAGGAGCAGCCAGCTGCCGGGGCGTTCCTCGACGGCCGCGAGGACGCGGTCGGCGGGGCAGCCGGGCAGTTCCTGGCCGGTGAGGGTGAGGCCGGGCGCCCAGCGGTAGGAGCGCAGTGCCCCGCCGGCGGCCGTCCAGACCGTCATCTCCCCGGCCGGGCTGACCGCTCCCGCCAGGCCGCTGACCCCGCGCGCCGCCTCCCACCAACCGCCCGCGGTGCCGACCCAGAGGGAGCCGCCGCGGTCTTCGACGCAGACCACCAGCTCGTCCTGGCGCCCGGCCCAGCCGGCCGTCAACTCCCGTACGGCGCCAGGCCCCTGGCCGGTGGGCAGGCGCCGGCCGGTGCCGCCGGGGCCGGCCAGGGCGGTGCCGTCGGCGCCGCCGGTGACGAGCAGCGGGCGCCCGGCCCGGTCGGGCAGCACGGTCAGGCCCGCGGTGCGGGCCACCGGCCGGTGGGCGCGCAGCAGTTCGCGGCCGCGGCCGACCCAGGGGCCGAGCGGGGCGGGGCGGCGGTCCGGGTCGCGGGCCAGCGGTTCGCAGGCCCAGCGCGTCAACTCCTCGCCGTAGCCCGCCGCGAGGAGTTCGGCGCGGGCCTGTTCGGCGGCGAGCCGGTGGTCGAGCCGGCCGTGGTCGGGCAGCAGCAGGGTGCGGGCGAGGGTGCCGACTGCGAACAGGTCCTTGGCGGTAGTGGGGAACCCGCCGACCTGCTCGGCCTCCGGCGGTACGTGTCCGGGGGTGAACACCGCGACGGTCAGGGTGTGGTCGAGCGGGGCGAGGAAGGTCAGGTCGATCAGTTTGACCTGCCCCTGGCCGTCCACCAGGACGTTGGCGGGGGAGATGTCGCGGTGCACCCAGCGCTTGCGGTGCAGCTCGTCGACGATCCGGCAGAGCCGGGTCAGCACCTCGGCCACCGCCGGCGGCCCGCCGCGCTGGGTGCGGGCCCAGGTGTGCAGCGGCACGCCCTCGACCCAGGGCGAGATCTGGTAGCCCAGCAGCCCGCCGGAGGGCACCGTGCCGGGCCGGTGCGGGGAGGGGCCGAGCAGGAAGCTGGGCACGACCAGGTCGGTGACGCCCAGTCGGTGCGCGTTGTGCGAGACGTCGTCCCAGCGGCCGAGCCAGCGCCGCACCTCGGACGGGTCGCGCTCCAGCATGATCTTGGCGGCGACCAGCTCCTTGCGCCCGTTGTGGCCGGTGCGCACCGCCCGCCACACCTCGGCCTCGCCGCCCCGGTGGTGGAACTCCAGGAGTTCGTACTGCTCGGGGTCGAACTCCGGCCCGAACCGGAGCCCGGGCACCCAACGCGACTCGGACACACGACCCCCGACGGTTCTGACCGCTGTTGACGCCCTTGTGCACGGACAGGTGATTGGACAGGTGAATGGACAGGTGGTGCGCCGCCCAGGATAGTGCTCTTTCCTGTTCGTCTGTCCGGGCGAGGGCCTATTCTGATGGCGCCCGAGCAACATCACGACACGACGTCAACTCATGATTGCCCGACGGTTTTTGATCATGGAGTGGCGGAATCCGACCACAGGGGGACGGTGCATGGCGCTACTAGCGGTGCTGCTGATCGTGGTGGCACTGGCCGGTGCGGCCACCGTCGTACTGGTCCGCCGCAGAACCTCCCCGGACGCCGAGGCGGTGGCGAAAGCCCTGGCCACGGCCGCCGAACGGCTTGCCGCCGGCAAGGCCGCCCAGGCCCGCCGCCGCTACGCGCGACTGGCCCGACAACTCGCCACCGGGCCCGCGGAACTGCGCCCGCAACGCGGCCTGGCCCTGCTCGGCCAGGCCGAGGCCACCATCCCCACCGGCGACCGGCAGGCCACCCTCGCCCTGCACCGCGAGGCCTTCCCGCTGCTCGCCGACCCGGCCCGCCAACTGCCCCGGTGGAGCCTGCGCCAGCTCGCCGAGGAACGGATACGGACCGCGGACGGCGACCTCGCGCCGTCGCCCGACCCCGCCACACCGCTCGACCCCGCCGCACCGCGCACCCCCACAGACCCGCTCGCCCTCGCCGCACCGCTCGCCTTCCTCCAGGCCACCGCCGCCGGCGCCGAACCCGGCGAGGAAGCCGACACCGCCGCCCGCACCCTGGACTGGCTGCAGCGCCGCTGCCGCGAAGGCACCCCCGCGCAGCGCGAGGAGACCACCGCCCGCGCCCTCGCCGCCCTGCCCGGCCGCGACTGGCCGGTCCTCGCCCGCGCCGCCCTGCTGCGCGACACCGACCGGGCCGCCGAAGCCGAGGCCCTGCTCGCCGCCACCGCCCCCGGCGGCAGCGGCGAACTCTGGTTCCGCTGGGGCGCCCAGCTGTACACCCTGCACCGGGACGAACCCGCCGTCACCGCCTTCGACGAGGCCCTGCGCCGCGGCCCCGGCGAACCCTCCCCGTGGGGCCGCGGCCCGGCGCTGCGCACCGACACCCTGCTCTTCCGCGGCCTCGCCCGCCAGCGGCTCGGCGCCACCGAGGCGGCCTGGGGCGACCTCGCCGCCGCCGCCGTGGAGACCCCCACCGACCCCCGCCCCCGCTACGCCCTCGGCCGGCTCGCCCTGCTGCTCGGCGCCGACGACCAGGCCCGGGACCAGTTCACCGCCGCCCTGACCGTCCAACCCTCCTTCGCCCCGGCCCGGTTCGGCCTCGCCCTGGTGCACGAGCGCGCCGACCGCCCCGCCGAGGCCGCCGCCGACTACCGCACCGGCCTCGACCAGGCCCCCCACTGGCGCCCCGCCCGCATCCGGCTCGGCGCCGCCCTGCTCGCCGCCGGCCGGCCCGCCGAGGCCGAGCCGGTCCTGCGCGCCGAAGCCGACACCGAACCGGGCACCCGCTGGACCACGATCGCCGCCTTCCACCACGGCCTCGCCCTGGCCCGCACCGACGACCCGGCCGGCGCCCTCGCCCGCTGGGAGCCGCTGGACGACGCCGACCTGCGCGAACGCCGGGCCCTGGCCCGCGACCGGCTCGCCCGCACCCGCCTGGCCACCGACCCCGCCGCCGCCCGCGAACTCTGGCAGCAGGCCGCCGCCGAACACCCGGCCGCCCCCGGCTACCGCGCCGCGCTGCGCGAGGCCGCCCTGCGCGAGGCCGCCCACCTGCTGGTCACCGGCCGCGACCGCCCCGAGCAGCGCCACGGCGCCACCGCCGCGCTCGCCCTCGCCGACACCCTGCCCGGCGCCCTCACCCACCGTCAGGCCCGGCTGCGCGCAGCCCTGGCCCTGGCCGACGGTACGACCGAACCCGTCAGCACCCTGCTGGATGCCACCGGCGGCCTGCGCGACCGCTACCACCTGGCCGCCGTCGCCCTGCTGGCCGGCCGCCCGGCCCAGACGATCGCCCTGCTCGGCCCGCCCGACCCGGCCGGCGACCCGGCGACCGCCCGACTGCGCGCCCTGCTCGCCGAACGGGCCGGCAACTGGGCCGTCGCCCTGGACTGGTACCGACACTTCCTGTCCGCCGGTACGGCCCCCCGGGACGACGCCCCGCCCGCCTTCGGCGACTGCACCGGCTGCGACCGCCCCGCCACCGGCGCCTGCGGCGGCTGCGGCCGCGAGGCCTGCACCGACCACCTGTACGCCCCCGAAGGCACCGCCTCACCCCGCTGCATCCGCTGCGCCGGCCCCGCGCTGCGCGCCGTCCTGGACTGCGCCCGCCGCGCGGGCACCCCCGACCAGGCCGAGCCCGTCCTCGCCGCCTGGGCCACTGTCCTCGGCGACGGCGACGGCGACGGCACCGCTGCCGCGCCCGTCCGCCTCGACCTCGCCCTGCTGCGCGCCGAACTCGGCCGCCACGACGAGGCACTGGCCGACCTCCCGCCGGACGCCACCGCCCTGCGCGCCGCCGTCCTGGTCCGCCGGGCCGGCGCCGCCCTCGCCGCCGACCGGCCCGGCCAGGCCGCCGTCGACCTGCGCCAGGCCCTCGCCCTCACCCCGGACCACCCGCAGGCGGCCGGCGCCCTGGTGCTGCTCGCCGAGCACGAGGCCCACCAGCACGCCCTCGACGGCCGCCACCGCGAGGCCTGGGAGGCCTACCGCACACTGCTGCGCCAGGACCCGGCCCACCCCCGGCTGCTGCACGCCCTCGGCCTGGCGGGCTACCGCCTCGCGGCCGCCGCAGGCGCACCCGACGGGCCCGGCACGGCGGACGAGGAGGTCTGGGCCTGGACGCTCGGCTGCCTCGTCGCCGCCCTGTACCAGCCCGAGCTGTGGGCCGAAACCGCCCGGACCACCGGCCGCACCGCCGAACCGCAGCGGCTGGCCGCCGCCCGGGCCGGGCTGATCGACCGCCTCCGCGACGACCTGCGCGCCCTCGACCGGGCGGCCGGGCGCGGTGGCGACGAGATCACCGCCTGGACGCTGCGCCTCGGCATGGAGGCCCACGGCGCCGACGCCTTCGCCCAAGAGGACGTCCGGATCACCCTTCCCGGCCGCCCCGCCCGCCGGCTGACCGCCGGCCCCACCCTCGACCGGCTGCTCCGCGCCCGACCCGGCGCGGCCGAGTCCGGACAGGCCGAGCCAGGCGCAGCCGAATCCGGCCCCACCGGGTGGGCCGAGGCCTTCGACCGGGCCGTACGGCCCTGGCGGCAGAGCGCCCCCGGCCCCGGCGCAGCACCGCTCACCCGGGCCCTCAGCCTCTTCGGCGCCCTCGGCCCGCAGTACTACCTGCAGCTCCAGGGCCGTCAGGCCGCCGCCGTCGCCGCCCTGGACGCGGTGGCCGAGAACGAGCGCGGCGAGGCATGGCAGGCCCTGCTCCGCGACTCCCTGGTCGCCCAGGCCCGCGAGCACCACCGCAACCAGGACTGGCGCGAGGCCCTGGACTGCCTCACCCGCGCCCGGGCCGTCCCCGGCGCCGTGCTGCCCGCCGACGCCGCCGCCATCGCCGCCGAGTCCGGCGTCCGGGCAGCGCGCGCCCTGCTCAAGAACAGCCTGGACGACCAGCCCGGAGCGGCCGAACTCCTGGAGAAGGCCCTGGCGTTGGCCCCCGACGACCCCGAGGTCCGGGGCGACCTCGGCGCCACCTACGCCCAGTGGGCCCGCAAGATCAACAACGAGGACAAGGACTACACCCGGGCCCTCGACCTGCTGCAGAAGAGCCTCGACCTCGTCCCCGGCGACCCGACCGCCCGGCACTTCCTCGAAGCCGCCCTCGGCAACCGGGCCGGACAGCTCAGCCACCCCGAAGCCACCGACGCCGAACTGGAAGAGGCCGCCGACGCCTGGCGGGCCCTGATCGCGCTCAAACCCGACCCCGACAACAGGCTCGGCCTCGCCTTCGTCCTGCGCCACCTCGCCCGCTCCGCCGCCTTCGCCGACGACCGCGTCCGCGCCGTGGAGCGGATGGCCGAAGCCCTGGACGCCGACCCGGAATGGGAGGGCGACGCCCGCCGCGAGGCCCCGCGCCGGGTCGCGGTGATGCTCGCCAACCACGTCGTGGACGCCCTGCAGGACAAGCCGTTCACCACCCAGGCCGCCCTGCTGCAGAAGGCCAAGTCCTACGACGACTCCGACGACATCCGCCGACTGATGGTCAGCGTCTGGCGCGGCGAGGCCATCGGCCACTACGAGGCCCGCAGCTACGTGCAGGCGATCCGACTGCTGGAGGAGGCGCTCGGCCTCTCCCGCACACCGGAGGACGTCGCCAAGCTGCACCGCGAACTCGGCATCGTCTACGGCTCGTACGCCGTCCAGAGCGCCAACGCCCGCCGACTGCGGGAGGCCCGCGAGCTGGCCCGCCAGGCCGTCGAGCACAGCCCGGAGGACGCCGAGCTGCGCGCCATGCAGCGGCGTATCAACGGGCTCTACTGACGGCAACCGCACGGCAGTCGGCATCGTCCTTCAGCCGTAGGACCTGTCATCGCCGCGCCGCTCAGCCGCACCGCCATACCGCAGTACCGCCGTTCCAGTCGCCGTGAGGAGAGGGGCCGCCCGCCATGCCACTGCACGAACCGTCGCCGTACGAGGTCCTGGGCATCCCGCTCACGGCCGGTGTGCGCGAGATCAACCTCGCCGTCGGAACGGCGACGAGGGCGGGCCGCTACACCCGCCAGCAGGTCCAGGAGGCCGCCGCACTGCTGCGCAACCCGGACCGGCGGCTGGAGGCCGACCTCCAACAGCCCCTCCCGCCGGAGCCGGTCGACCAGGCCGCCGACCTGCTCGCCCCCGCCCTCGCCGAACCGCTGCTGGTGATCGAGCGCCCGCCACTGCCGCCCGCCTCCGCCCTGCCGGCCCTGCACCGCGCCGAACTCGCCGCCGACTACGCCGATCCGGCCCCGTCCGGCGCCGACCCCGAACCGCCCGTCCACGCCCGCTACGCGGCCGACCTGTCCGTCCTGCCGCAGATCGAGGTTCCCGAATGACCGACGCACCGACCGCGCCGACCGCGCCCACCGAACCGGCCGCACCCCTGCTCGACGGCCACCGGCGGCTGGAGATCCCGCCGGGTGTCGAAGAGGTCGATCTGGAGCGGAAGTTCGGGCAGCTGCTCTTCCGGGCCTCGCTGCTGGGCAGCAAGTTGACCGAGCAGCGGCAGGCCGCCCGGGCCGAGCAGCGCGAACTGCTGGGCATCCTGGTCGAGGTGGACGACGCGCTCGCCGCCCTCGGGCTGGACGGCGAGCTGGTGGCGCTCGGGCGGGGGGCCGGGATCGAGGCCACCCGGCGGCGGCTGCTCGGGCAGCTCGCCAAGGCCAAGGTCCGCCCGATGCGGCTGGAGGGCATGACGGCGGACCCGGACCTCACCGAGATCGTCGGGACGGAGGCCCGGCCCGGGGTGGCCCCGGAGACGGTGGTGCGGACGGTGCTCACCGGGTTCTTCTGGGAGGACGAGGTGCTGCGCCGGGCCCAAGTGGTCGTCGCCGCACCGGAGTCGGAGAAGCCGTGGGAGCTGCCCGCGGCCGAGGCGCCCGCGTCGACGCCCGAAGCGACGCCGGAACCGACGCCCGAGCCCGAAGCCGACGCCGAAGCGGAAGCCGAAGCCGCCGCGCCGGTCACCCGCGCCCGGCCCAAGGCGGCCCCGCCCCGGGCCCGCCGCAAGGGCGCCGCGGGCAAGCGGGCCAAGCGCAAGAAGTAGCCAGGACCACGAGGGGCAAGAGGGGAACGACATGTACCGCACACTCGGCATCGACCTGGGCACCACCAACTCCGTGGTCGCCCACCTGCGCCGGGGCGAGCCGGAGATCATCTTCAACCGGCAGAACCAGGAGGCCACGCCCTCCGTGGTCGGCAGCGGCCGCAAGGGCGAGCTGCTGGTGGGCTCCACCGCGCGCAGCCGGATCGCCATCGACGGCGCCAACGTGATCCGCTCGGTGAAGCGCTTCATGGGCCGCAAGTTCAAGGACCCGCAGGTCCAGGCAGCCCTCAAGGAGGTCGACTACAAGGTCACCGCGGGCACCGACGGCGACGTCAACGTCTGGTTCAACGGCCGCTCCTACACGCCGATCGAGATCTCCGCGATCATCCTGCACCGGCTCAAGGAGGACGCCGAGCAGCGCTTCGGCGAGCCCTTCCACCGGGCCGTGATCACCGTGCCCGCCTACTTCGGCGAGCGGCAGGTCGCGGCGACCCAGGAGGCGGGCCGGATGGCCGGCCTGCACGTGCTGCGGATCATCAACGAGCCGACCGCCGCCGCGCTCGCGTACGGGATCACCTCCGAGGCGGGCGACGAGGGCCGCACCGTCCTGGTCTACGACCTCGGCGGCGGCACCTTCGACATCTCCATCCTGCTGCTGGTGCCCGGTTCGGTGTCGGTGCTCGGCATCGAGGGCGACAACCTGCTCGGCGGCGACGACTTCGACCGGGCGATCACCACCGCGCTGCTGGAGGACATCCGCGAGGAGTACGGCTCGGACTACCAGCCCGACCTGCGCGACCGCCCGAAGATCGCCTCCACCGCCGAGACCATCAAGATCGAGCTCTCCAACCAGGAGGCCTCCGAGGTGATCCTGCCCGGCCTGGGCGCCGGACAGCTGGTGCTGGAGACGGAGTTCGAGCGCGCCCGCTTCGAGGACCTGATCGAGGCCCGGATCGAGCGCACCATCGAGCTGACCCACAAGGCCATCATGCAGGCCAACCTGACCGTCGGGGACATCGACGAGGTGGTGCTGGTCGGCGGCTCCACCGCGATCCCGCTGGTCGCCCGGCGGCTCGGCGAGGTGTTCGGCCCGCGTCGGATCCGGCGCGGGGTCAACCCGATGCAGTGCGTGGCGCTCGGCGCGGCCGTGCAGTCCGCGCTGGTCGGCGAGGTGGAGTGCCCCGAGTGCCGGGCCCCCGGCGACCTGTCCGCCTCCAACTGCGCCAACTGCGCGACCACCCTGCTGGGCGGGGACCGCGTCCCCTGCCCGACCTGCCACATCCCGGTGGACTCCGAGGCCGCCGACTGCCCCAAGTGCGGTCAGTCCATGGACGGTTCGGGCGGCTCCGGGCCGACCGTCCCGAAGCAGGCGCAGGCCACCACCGTGGTCCGCAGCGACAACTGCCCGCGCTGCGGCACCCCGGCCGCCCCCGGCGTCACCGCCTGCGAACTCTGCGGCGAACCGCTCAACTCGGCCGCCCCGGGCGGGACCAGGGTGTCCTCGACGGCCGCCGAGGACGTCGGTCTGCGCTGCGGTTCCTGCGCGGTGGTCAACCCGCCCGGCACCGAGGTCTGCACCGGCTGCGGCGAGCTGATGCAGGTCACCAACCCCTTCGACATCACCCCGAAGAACCTCGGCATCGAGCTCAACGACGGCCGCCTCGCCGTCATCATCCCCAAGAACACCAGCTACCCGACGAGTTCGCCGGTGAGCCGGGAGTTCGTGGTCTCCGGCAGCGGCCGCCAGCGCCTGGAGATCGCGGTCTACGAGGGAGAGCACGAGATCGCCCAGCAGAACGAGCTCATCGGCCACCTCACCCTGCGCCTGCCCGAGGGCCTGGGCGGCCGCACCCCGGTGGAGGTCTCCTTCGGCCTCGACCGCGACCGCACCATCACCCTGTCCGTACGGATCCAGGGCGGCGCCGAGAAGACCGTCAAGCTGGAGCGGGTCACCCTCGACCCCGAGCTGAAGGTCCAGGTGGAGGAGCAGCAGCGACAGATCGAGTCCTTCACCGACCGCTGGGGCGGCGAGCTGACCGAGGCCGAGATGCGCGAGGCCCAGCGCCTGATGGACACCCTGGACGACCTGGCGGCCGGCCAGACCCGCGGCCGGTCGGTGGACGAGGCGCTGGAGCGGGCCCAGCTGCAGCTCAAGGCTCAGCGCTGGGTGCGCGGCTCGGAGGCGTACCTGAGCCTGTTCATCCACTACTGCGAGAAGCACCTGGACCCGAGCGACCTGGACCGGCTCCGCTCGGTCTCCGCCGAGCTGCGGCTGCGCCGCGAGGCGGCCGACTGGGAGGGCGCGATGCGCGCCGCCCAGCGGGCGGACGAGCTCTGCGACTCGCTCGGGCACACCATGCGGATGCTGACCATGTGCAACGTGTACGTGACCCAGAACATGGTCTCGCCCGCCCTGGCGCAGCTGATCATGGCCGAGCTGCGCGGCCTGGACGCCGCCGTGGAGGCGCCCAACATGGAGGAGGTCAACAGGCACATGTCGAACCTGCTGGCGCTGTACGCGCAGGCGCAGCGGGAGCTCGGCAGCGAGCCGACCGCGGAGTCGCTCGGCCCGGTGCGCCCGGAGGAGGCGGGGCCGCGATGAGCACCCTGACCGAGCCGGAGGTCTCCTGCCCGCTGTGCCGGGTCGCGGCGGACCGCCAGAGCCTGTGCTGCCCCTCCTGCCGGGAGGACCTGTCGGTGCTGTTCCGGCTGCGTTACGCCGCTCGGATCGACTACAACCGGGCGCTGGACGCCCTGGAGGCCGGGGACGCGGCCGCCGCGCGGTGTCGGTTGCGCGGGGCGCTGGAGGCCGAGCCGGGCCTGAACCAGGCGCGTGAGCTGCTGGAATCACTCAGCGTGGCCGGTTCCGGCGGGGTCGCGGCGGCGGGACGGGAGAGCGACACGCCCTCTGAGTGACCAATTCGGACGCTCCCGGCCTGCGGTCGGTTTCGATCGGTGCGAGTGTGATCGTCACACGGAGTTCCGCCACCCTCTCAAGGAGTGACGCAAATGCGTATTCGCACCTACCTCGCCGCCACGGCCGTCGCCGCGGTGTGCGTCGTTGCCGGTGCCGGTACCGCCGCCGCCGGCAGTGCCACCGCCAACGGTGTTGCCGCCGGCTCGCCGGGTGTCCTGTCCGGCAACCTGATCCAGATCCCGATCAACGCCGAGCTCAACGTCTGCGGCAACTCGATCGGCATCATCTCGATCCTGAACCCGGCCTTCGGCAACACCTGCATCAACGCCTGACCCCAGCGCCGGGGCCGTCCGTCGGAGACGACGGGCGGCCCCGGTGTCGTGCTCGTGCCTGGCCCCGGTACCCCCGTTCGGGGGTGGCGGTACGGCCGCGGGACCGGGACCATGGTCCCCGACCCGCACCGCCGTACCCAGGAGTCAGAACGTGCCGACCACGCCGACCCCGCGCAGCTACGCCTCCGGCGCCTCCGGCGTCCCGCTGCTCGGTGACACCATCGGGGAGAACCTGGACCGCGCGGTCCGCACCTTCCCCGACCGTGACGCCCTGGTCGACCGTCCCACCGCCCGCCGCTGGACGTACGCCGAGCTCGCCGCCGACGTCGACGCCCTGGCCCTGGGCCTGCTGGAGCTCGGCATCGCCAAGGGCGACCGGGTCGGCATCTGGGCGCCGAACTGCGCCGAGTGGACCCTCACCCAGTACGCCACCGCCAAGCTCGGCGCGATCCTGGTCACCGTCAACCCGGCCTACCGCGCCCACGAGCTGGAGTACGTGCTGAACCAGGCCGGGATCCGGCTGCTGGTCGCCGCGGAACGCTTCAAGACCTCCGACTACGCCGCGATGATCGAGGAAGTCCGGCCGCGCTGCCCAGAGTTGGAGCGCGTCCTGCTCACCGGCAGCCCCGCCTGGGAGGAGGCGCTGGCGGCCGGCCGTCGTGCCGACCAGGCGCTGCGCGCGGAATTCGCCCGGCGCCAGGGCGAGTTGGCGCCCGACGACCCGATCAACATCCAGTACACCTCGGGGACCACCGGTTTCCCCAAGGGCGCGACCCTGTCGCACCACAACATCCTCAACAACGGGTACTTCGTCGGCGAGCTGCTCAACTACACCGAGCAGGACCGGATCTGCATCCCGGTGCCGTTCTACCACTGCTTCGGCATGGTGATGGGCAATCTCGCCGCCACCTCCCACGGCGCCTGCGCGGTCATCCCCGCCCCGTCCTTCGACCCCGGTGCCACCCTGGCCGCCGTCGCCGCCGAACGCTGCACCTCGCTGTACGGCGTGCCGACCATGTTCATCGCCGAACTCGCCGACCCCGACTTCGAGCGCCACGACCTCGGCAGCCTGCGCACCGGCATCATGGCCGGTTCGCCCTGCCCGAGCGAGGTGATGAAGGAGGTCATCGAGCGGATGGGCATGGCCGAGGTCTCCATCTGCTACGGCATGACCGAGACCTCGCCGGTCTCCACCCAGACCCGGGTGGACGACCCGGTCGAGCGCCGGGTCTCCACCGTCGGCCGGGTCGGCCCGCACCTGGAGGTCAAGGTCGTCGACCCGGCCACCGGCCGCACCGTGCCGCGCGGCGAACCGGGCGAGCTGTGCACCCGCGGCTACTCCGTGATGCTCGGGTACTGGAACGACCCCGAGCGCACCGCCGAAGCCGTGGACAACGCCCGCTGGATGCACACCGGGGACCTCGCGGTGATGGACGAGGACGGGTACCTCGCCGTCACGGGCCGGATCAAGGACATGGTCATCCGCGGCGGGGAGAACCTCTACCCGCGCGAGATCGAGGAGTTCCTGCACGCCCACCCGGACATCCTCGACGTCCAGGTCATCGGCGTCCCCGACGCCAAGTACGGGGAGGAGCTGATGGCCTGGGTGCGGATGCGGGCGGGCGCCGCGCCACTGACCGCCGAGGCCGTCCGGGAGTACTGCGCGGGCCGGCTCGCCCACTTCAAGATCCCGCGTTACGTGCACGTGGTCGAGGAGTTCCCGATGACGGTCACCGGGAAGATCCGCAAGGTCGAGATGCGCGAGGCGGCGCTGCGGATCCTGGGGCTGCAGTGACGAGTACGGCTCCGGGGGAGCTGCGGCGGCACCTGGGCGTGTTCGACGCCGTGGTGATCGGGCTGGGCTCGATGGTCGGTGCGGGCGTGTTCGCCGCGATGGCGCCGGCGGCGGCCGCCGCCGGGTCCGGGCTGCTGCCAGGGCTGGCGCTGGCCGGCGTGGTGGCGTACTGCAACGCGACCTCCTCCGCCCGGCTCGCCGCCCGCTACCCGCAGTCCGGCGGCACCTACGTCTACGGCCGGGAACGGCTCGGCGCCTTCTGGGGCTACCTCGCCGGGTGGGGCTTCGTCGTCGGCAAGACCGCCTCCTGCGCGGCGATGGCGCTCACCGTCGGCTCCTACCTCTGGCCGGCTCAGGCCCACGCCGTCGCGGTCGCCGCCGTCGTGGCGCTGACGGCGGTGAACTACGCCGGCGTACAGAAGGCCGCCTGGCTGACCAGGGCGATCGTCGCCGTCGTGCTGGCCGTGCTCGCCGCCGTGGTCGTCACCTGTCTGACCAGCGGCGACGCCGACACCGGCCGCTGGGCGGTCGGCACCGACGCCGGCCCGCACGGCGTGCTGCAGGCCGCCGGGCTGCTGTTCTTCGCCTTCGCCGGCTACGCCCGGATCGCCACCCTCGGCGAGGAGGTCCGCGACCCGCGGCGGACGATCCCCCGGGCGATCCCGCTCGCGCTCGGCATCGCCCTGGTCGTCTACACGGCCGTCGCGCTCGCCGCCCTGGCCGTCCTCGGCCCCGAACGCCTCGCCCACGCCGGGGCTCCGCTCGCCGACGCCGTCCGGGCCGCCGGGGCGGCCGGCCTCGTCCCGGTGGTGCGCGCCGGTGCCGCGGTGGCCGCCCTCGGCTCGCTGCTCGCGCTGATCCTGGGCGTCTCCCGGACCACCCTCGCGATGGCCCGCGACCGGCACCTGCCGCACTCGCTCGCCGCCGTCCACCCCCGCTTCGGCGTCCCGCACCGCGCCGAACTGGCCGTCGGCGCGGTGGTCGCCGCGGTCGCGGCCGTCGGTGACGTGCGCGGCGCGATCGGCTTCTCCTCCTTCGGCGTGCTCGCCTACTACGCGGTCGCCAACGCCTCCGCCTGGACCCTCACCCGCGCCGAGGGGCGCCCGCCGCGGGCCGTCCCCATCGTCGGTACGGCCGGCTGCCTGGCCCTCGCGTTCGCCCTTCCGGCGACCTCCGTCCTGTGGGGCGCCACGGTGCTCGCCCTCGGCGCCGCCGCGTACGGCCTCCGCCGGGCCCTCGCCCGCCGGGACTGAGCGCACGAACGCCGACGGCCGGCGAGGACCCCGCCCTCGCCGGCCATCGTTGCTCGCGGCGGCCGGCTAGAAGGTGCCCCATTCCTTGTCGGTGGAGACGATCTCGCGGCCCAGCGGTGTGAGGGAGACCGGGATCATCTTGAGGTTGGCCCAGCCGAAGGGGATCCCGATGATCGACAGGAACAGCGGAACGCTGGTGATCAGGTGCGCGAGCGCCAGCCACCAGCCGGCGAAGACCAGCCAGATCACGTTGCCGACGCAGGACGCCGCCCCGGCGTCCGGCCGCTCCACCGCTGCTCGTCCGAACGGCCAGAGGATGAAGCCGGCGATCCGAAACGAAGCAATGCCGAATGGGATGGTGATGATGAGCAGACAGCAGATGATTCCGGCGACCGCGTAGGCAAGAGCCATCCAAATGCCGCAGAAAATCAACCAGATGACATTCAGGATGAATTTCACTGTACTCATTCTTGCTACCTTCTCACGGCCGATGGCATTTGATGACGACCGTGCCATGCCCGCCAGCCGGCGTGTCTACGCCCTTAGGGGTTGTTCCTCAGGGATCGGTGCGGGTTGCGGCCTCGGGCAGGGACTCCTGCGGCTTCAGCGCCCGTGAAGGAGGGCCAGGTGCGCACGGGCAACCCCGCGCGCCGCAAGCACGAACCATCAAGAACATCGTCAGCGGCTGCTCGAACTCGACCCCGCCCTGGTACTGCGCCCGGACGGGGCGCAGGGAGGGGGCACTGCCGAATGACCCGACCGGAACCTCCCCCGTGCGGGCACGCCCGGCCGGCGGCCGGTTACGTCCGGTCGCCTCCCGCCGCGCCCGTCCGCGCCGGCCGGACCCGCCGCGCCCTAGGCTGGGGCCATGATCGAGCTCCCCGGCTTCGCCGTCCTGCTGGCCCGTCTGCTGGACCACCGGGGCCTGGCGCCCGCCGACCTGGCCCGGCGGGCGGAGGCCGCCGAGCCCGAGGTGGCTGCGGTCCTCGCCGGCGCCGCGCCCGGACCCGCGCTGCTGCGCCGGCTCGCGCCCGCCCTCGGCCTGGACGCCGCCGACCTCTTCGAGTTCGCCGCCCTCCCGCTGCCGGAGGACCTCGCCCCGGCCGGTGGCATGGCCACCACCTCGATCACCGGTTTGGTGCGGCTCGTCCTCGCGCTGCCGCCCGCGTCCCGGGCCGAACTCCGCGCCGGCGTCGCCGAGCTGCCGTCCGCACGGCACCGCGGGCGGATCGAGGGCCTGCCCGCCGCCCTCCCGGACCGGCACACGCCGGGGAACCTGCTGATGCGGATGGTCGCCAACCGCAACCTCGGCTGGAACGGCGCGGCGAAGGTCGTCCAGCTACTGACCGGCCGTTCCCGGATGGCCACCGCCTACGGCCGGATCGCGTCCGGCGAGGCCGAGTTGACCCCGGAGCTGGTCGCCGACCTCGCCACCGTGCTGGCCCTGCCCGCGGCGGACCTCGCCGCGGTCCTCGGCCTCCCGCTGCCGGCGGCCGCCCCGGCGCCGGGCGAGGCCGTCACCGACGCCGCCCTGCTGCTCCGGGACCTCCGGCGGCTGGGCGTCGAGCAGTTGCGCGAGGCCGAGGACCTCGCCCGGGCCCTGCCGCCGGCCTGAGCCCCCCGCATCGCGGGTCTCGGTGCCCGACCGTCCCGCGCCGCACTCCCATCGACCGGCCGCGTAGCAGCCGGACGGGGATGCCCACCGCCGCTCCCGCCACCAGCGCGGCGGTCTGCGGCGACCGGTGCAGCGCGGCAGGTCGGGTGCAAGTGCCCTGCAACCGGGCTCCGAAGACTGGGTGTCATGACGTCGAGCAACTCCTCCGATGCCACCGTCCACCTGCACCCGCGATATGGCGATGATCCACCAGGTGTTCCGCCGCGAGTCGCGCCTGCTGGCCGAACTCGTCCGTCCCTGACGCACCGTGCTGCGTGCCTGCCTGTGCAACTACCGCCGCGGTCGACCGCAGCGGCGTGCTGTCCGGCCGCGCGGAGAACGGGCCTTCGAGCCGGCCGTCGGGGTGATGGCGATCTGGACGGCGAACCTGTCAGTCGGCCGCCGGGGCGATCTCGTACATCCCGGGGCCGTCCAGGTAGCGCACCGTGTTGAGGTCGCGCTGCAGGACGGCGTCCACCGGGTGGCTGAGCGTCAGGGTAGCCGGGTATTCGCGATCGTAGGTTGTCGCGGTGATCGCGTCGTCGGGCTTCACCAGCACGGTGAGGGAGCGGAAGCTCGCCAGCTGCTTGAGCTGGTCCAGCGCGCGGTAGCCCCGGAGCCGGCCCGAAGCGGGAGCGACCAGCGCCGCCCAGGCGAACGCGTGCCGCCGCTGGTAGGGCCGGCCCGCCCGGGCGCGGAACCGCTCGGGCCGGACGTAGGCGTCGACGGTCCACTCCAGCTGGCCCTCGCCCAGGACGTCGGCCGTGTAGTACGGCAGCCCCGAAACGCGGGCGCCCACCTCGACCAGCCGTGGGCCGTCCGGAGTCAGCTTGATCTCCAGGTGCGCCGCGCCGTACCGGATGCCGAGGGCGTCCAGCACCCGGCGGCCGTAGCCGAAGAGCTCGCCGACCGGCTGTTCGTCGGAGCGCAGCAGCACCTGCGCGGTCACCAGGTCACGCACCCCGTTGGCCTGGATCCGCTCGGTGCGCCAGGCGTCGGTCAGCTGGTGCACACCCGCGCAACTGACCGTGTTCACGATGTACTCGGCGCCCACCAGGTACTCCTGGGCGACGACCTCGGTGATCGGCTCGCCCAGCACCGTACGGCGGCTGCGCAGCCTGCGCAGCGCGGCGACCGAGTCCTGCGGCAGGTCGCAGAACGACACGCCGGCACCCCAGTAGCCGCGCAGGGGCTTGACGACCACGGTCCCGCCCGCTTTCTCGTGCCAGGCCAGTAGTTCGGCTTCGTCGCCGGTGCGCAGCTGCCGCATGCCGGGGACGCCCTGCGCCTTGATCGTTTCGATCTGCACGTACTTGTCGCGTCGGGCGCTGCTCAGGGCCGTGCCGTTGGAGGCCAGCCCCAGCCGCTCGGAGAGGGCGTCGGCGAGCTCCACGCCGGTCTCGCGACCGGCCACGACCGCGGCCGGCCCCAGCGCGGCCAGCCGCGCGGCCAGGACGTCCAACTCGCCGTCGTGGAGCAGCACATGTGCGAAGGCCCGGTTGTCCACCGGATCGACTCCGACCGGAGGAGCGGGCGAGCTCCGGACCTGGATCACCTCGCCGCCCACCGAGGCGAACGCGCCGGTGAACCCGAAGGACGTGCCGAACGCGTCGACGACCGCGACACGGAATGCTGACATCGGTTGCCTGCCTACTGGTTGGCCGGAGTGGAGCCGGGGCGGGCGAGATCGGCGCGAAGCGCGAGGAGCCGGTACACCGCATTGGTGAGCACGTTCCGGACACTGAACCCCGACGTGCCGGGGTCCCGGCCGTCCAGGATGTCGTGTTCGCCGCCCTGCTCGCGGATGTCGCGACGGGTCAGCCCGGTCCGCTCCCGGAACGCCTCGGGGAGCGCGTGCCGGGTGACGCCCAGGTGCGCCATCCGGAAGTCCACGAACTTGTCGATCACCCTGACCAACCGGTCGCGGCCCGCGGGGTCGAGCACCAGCCGTCCGTCCCGCAGCTGCTGGGACACGTTCGCCCCGCGGATGGAGTCCCCCCGCCACCGCGCGATGACGGGCCGGGACCATGAGGGGAAGTAGGACATCGACTGGTCCAGGAAGATGCCGTACTCCTTCGACGGCGGCAGCAGGGCCAGTTCGAGGAGGTGGACACTGGGCATGAACGCACCGCTCGCGCCGCGCGGGCCGCCGGGATGGCCCATGTGGTAGGGGCGGAACCGGTTGAACGCCTGCTGCGACAGCTTGCGGTACCTGGCCATGTGCCGCGTGAACTCCGCAAGGTACTCGACGACGTCGTCCAGGACCGCGGCCGGTCGGGCGGCGGCCGCCGGCAGGACCAGCGAGCGCAGGCCGTAGGCGGCCGATTTGGCCCATGGTTCGGAGAGGTGGTGGCCGAGGTAGAAGTCCCGTTCGAGCGCGGCGTCCCGGCCTGCGGAGAACACCCGGATGTCCCCGCTGCGCCGGTATTCCTCGCAGTTGACGTCGATCAGGAGTTCATAGCTCAGATGGGGATCCAGGGCGGGGAACCTGGCGCACTGGGCGGATATCAGCTCGGCCAGGGCGCGGGGCGCGGCGTGCGGCCCTGCGGGCGCGTAGCCGCTGAGCAGGAAGAGCAGATCGAGCTGGAGGAGCCGCGCGGTCCGCTCGTCGTCCTCGGAGAGGCACTGCGGAGTGACTTTCCGGAGCATCTGCTCGTACGAGTCGGTGAGTTGATCATATGTCAGGCGTCCTGCCGAGAGGTCGCTGAGGGCGGCGGGAAGGCTGCACAGGACGTAGTCGCGCAGCGGTGAGCCCGCGCGACCGGTGGCGGGAGAAGCGTGCTGCCGGGGGTGGTGTGCGACACCGTCGAAAAGTTGGCTGCTGTTCACGTCTGCTCCTGGTCGGCCGCCGCGACGGCCTGTGACGGCATTGGGGTCGGTGTTGCCCGGAGGCCCGGCTGTCTGCCGGGGCCTGTACCGGTGGCGCCGAGGCCGTGCGGGCACCGGTAGCTCACTGCCCCGCCGGGAAGTCGGCGGCGGCGCTCGCCTCGGCCCACTTCCGCGTCTCCTCCGCGCGCGCCTCACCGGCGGCCAGGGCGACGGTCACGGCCTGGGCGCCGAGCAGTAGCCGGCGCGGCGGGTCGTCGTGGCCGACGACGTCGATGATCACCTGGGCGGCGCGGGCCGGGTCGCCGGGCTGCGTGCCGGTGTTCTCCCGCCGGTACCGGTTCATGGCGCCGACGGTCTCCTCGTAGTCGGGCCCCACCGGGTGCAGCTCCATGGACGAGCCCTGCCAGTCCGTTCGGAAGGCTCCGGGCTCGACGATGACCACCTTCACCCCGAACGGGGCGACCTCGCCGGCCAGTACTTCGGAGAAGCCCTCGACGGCGAATTTCGCGCTCTGGTAGGCGCCCATGCCCGGGGTGCCTCCGACCCGGCCGCCCAGAGACGAGAACTGCACGAACACTCCCGACCGCTGCTCGCGCAGCACCGGCAGCGCGGCCCGGGTGACGTTGACGACCCCGAAGAAGTTCGCCTCGAACTGCTCGCGGAAGTCCTGGTCCGTCATCTCCTCGATCGGGCCGCTGTTGGCGTATCCGGCGTTGTTCACCACCACGTCCAGCCGCCCGAACGCCGTGACCGCGCTGTCCACCGCGGCACGGGCCGCAGCCGCGTCGGTCACATCCAAGGCCGCGGTGCGGACCTGCGCCCCGTAGCGGGAGACCTGGTCCGCCAGCTGCTCCGGTCGCCGAGCCGTCGCCAGGACCTGCTCTCCGTTCTCCAGAACCGCTTCGGTCAGGCGCCGCCCGAAGCCCCGGGACGCGCCGGTGATCAACCACGTGCGAGTCATGTCAAGCCCCTTCTGTCTGTGGTGAGACCATCGGTCATCACTGTCCCGTGCGGTGAATCCGTCGCACATCCGTCATATGACGCTGAGTCCGCGATGCCGGCCAGGTCGAGCGTGACTGAATCCGTGCAGCTCAGCCGACCGCGGTGTTCGTATGACTGCAGCCGGCGGGGCGGACGCTCGGGGCCGGCCGCGGAGAGCGGCCGGAGGTGGGGAGATGCTGTGGCGCCCGGGGGAGGCCGGGCGCCACGGGGGTCAGCCGGTGACCGGCAGGAAGCTCCAGTGGAGCTTGGGTGCGGTGGACGCGGGGCTGCTGATCGTCGCCACGTCGGAGGACGCGCTCCGGGTGAGGTTCAGCTGCTCCACGGGGGTGGTGCGGTTGGTCAGGAGGGTCCCGTTCGAGCCGTCGGGTGTCGCGCACCACAGGTAGCCGTCGTCGTTGGGGCGGAAGCCGCCCATGGTGACGGCGCTGCCGTCCAGCGGCTGCCCCGGATGGGCCGCCGTCGAGTTGACGTACTGCCCCTGGTTGACCAGGTAGAAGCAGGCGTCCGAGCCGATCCGACCCGCGGAGACCGTACCGAACCGCTGGTTGCCGTTGTGCCCGTTCGGGGCGAAGAACAGCGGGTGGGGCGCGGTCTCCAGATCGTCCACCGTGAGCGCCGAGGGCTGGGACCCGTTGTCCCCGGAGACGATCTCGTTGAGGCCCGCGGCCTCGCGGGGGTCCTGGAGGAACCAGCGCTGGGCGGCCGAGCCGTCGTAGTCGCGGCCGGCCAGCGCCTGGCCGCTGCCGACGTCGGTGAGGAACTGCCGGGTGACGTAGTTCTGCAGGGTCCAGGTGCCGTCGAGCTGGTCGACCGGCGCCCAGAGCTGGTCCAGTGCCGCGTTCGGCCACAGCACCGTCCGCGCGTTTCGGGTGCCGCCCTCCTGCCCCAGGTAGCGGCCGCTGAAGGGAACGTTCGCGTGGAACAGGCGGTAGTAGCCGGGGTACTCGGGGTCGGGCGTCAGGCTGAACACCTGCGACGGGAGGTTCGCCTGGTCGATCGGCTGATCGGCGACCACGTGGCTGGTGCCGGAGGGGCCGGCCACGTTGGTGGTGGCGGCGCTGCGCACCACGACCTGGGCGGGCACGGCCTGCGCGGCCTGCTGCTGCGCCGGCGCCTGCTGGTCGGGCAGGTTGGCGAGGGTGAAGACGACGGGGTAGTGGTCCGACGTGGTCAGGTTGACCCGCACGGCTCCGGTGACGCTGGGCTGCGCCTGGACCGCGGGAACGACCGCGTAGTCGATGGTCGAGGACGGCGCCGTGCTGGTGACCAGCGGCGTCGGGCGCGTGGGCAGTTGCTGGGAGTGGATGGTGAAGTCCGGGGCGATCGCGGCCTGCAGGCTGTCCACGGCGCGGTTGTAGTCGCCCATCGCGATCCAGGGCAGGTCGGTGCCCCTCAACTGCTCCCGGATGTTGTGCAGGAGCTGGGGGTCGTCGCTGCCGCTGCCCGAGGATCCGTGCACCGAGAAGTAGACGACGCCGCCGACGTTGATGCCGAGCGCGGGGCGGGAGTCCGTGCCGTCGGTGATCCTGCCCTCCCGGGTGGTGTACACGCCGTTGCGGTCGACCCGGGTGCGGCTGAAGACTGCCATGTTCACCCGCCCGACCGTTCCCGGCCTGGGACTGGTGTCCGTGTGCAGCCAGTACAGGAACCCCGTGGGCCGGGCGGCGCTGCCGATCCGGTACTCCTGGACCGGAACGGTGAATCCACCGTTGTCGAACCACTGGGTGTTGGCGGTCGCGATGTCCCCCAGGAACGTGGCGCCGCGGGGCGGAGCGCCGGCCTCCTGCAGGGCGATGACGTCGGCTCCGGCCTGCCCGAAGCCGCGCCCGTACAGCTGTGGCAGGTCGTTGGCGTACTTGTTGCCGTTGGCGTCGGGGGTGTCCGCCCCCTGCATGTTCCAGGTGGCGACCTTGCGCGTGTTGTCGTCGCGCGGTTCGAGTCCGCCGGTGTCCGCCAGGAACAGCGACGGCCGCTTGCCCGTGTCGAGGGGCACGACACCCTTGTTCGTGTAGTCGAGGGTCTCCCGGCCGCCCCAGTCCGGGATCGCCTGGCCGTCCTGGCTCAGCGGCTGGAACCGGTCGGGGGCGCCGGCGGCGGAGCCGAACTGGAAGGCCGTGCCGGACTGCGTGCCGTAGGGCGCGTAGGGCTCGTACGCCCCGCCCGGTGTGGTCTGCTTGACCATCGTGTTGTCGTGGAAGACGTTCTGCGGGCCCGAGGAACCGGACCACTTGACCGCCTTGGGGCCGGCCGCCCACCAGATCGGGTACCAGGTGCCTTCGTCGACCTCGCCGCCCTCGCCACCGCAGTTGGTCTGGCAGCTGCCCGAGCGGTGCTCGTACGGGACCCTCAGTTTGTTCTGCTCGAAGAGGTTGTTGTGTTCCCAGCCCCCGTGCAGGTTCAGGTCCGAGTCGAGGTCGTTGCGGAAGGCGACGTTGCCGCTGGCCGACCACTGGAAGGTGAAGTGGCGCAGGTTGCGGCTGAGGTTGTAGGCGTACAGCGAGTCCCAGACGCGGCTGCCGCGCAGGTAGCCGTTGCCGCCCTTGCCCTTGTTCCAGGCACCGTCGAAGCTGTTGCGCTCGATCTGGAGGTTGCGGGCGTCCTCGGTGACGATCGGGTGCGAGCCGGTCATCTCGGCCTTCAGACCGCGTACCCAGTCGTTGGCGGCCCACTTGAAGACGATGCCGTGCATCGCGTACTCGGGGGCCATGTTGCCGTAGTTGTGCACGGCCTGGTCGGGGGTCAGCTGGTAGGTGCCGCCGCCGAGCTTGGGCAGGCCGTTCATGTCCTGGGTGAAGGCGAAGTCCTCGAAGCCGACGCCCTGGACGACCTTGAGCGGGGTGACCTTGCTGGCGTACGGCTTGTCGCCCAGGGCGGGGGAGCCGTCGGAGGTGGAGTCGACGGGCAGGTCCCACTCCAGCGGGCGGTCCAGAGTGACGGTCTTGGCCGCCGCGTCCAGGGAGTTGACCCGGAACATCTGCTGGCGCATGTGCAGGTTGTCCATCTGGCTGCGGTCGGACACGCCCTGCTGCTCGTAGAACTTGACGCTGTTGGCCGCTCCGACCCAGACGTAGCCGCCCGGGGAGAACTTCTTCATGTCCGCCTTGGCGTCCAGCTGCACGGTGCTCTGGCCCTGGCGGGCCGCGTAGCCGGGGTCGGCGGCCGGGGCGGCGACCTTGATGCCGGAGGCCCAGTGCTGGTTGACGCTGCCCTCGAAGATGTCCTTGCGGTTGGTGGGGGCGGCCGCCCAGTCGTCCTGGTAGCGGTCGGCGATGTCGTGGGTCTGCACCCGGAACAGGCCGCGGCCGGGCCAGATCCAGCCGCCGGTGCCGACGTCGCTGCCGCTGCCGGCCTTCATGCTGTCCTGGTCCCAGCGGCCGTTGACCAGGGTGTCGTAGCGGGTGTTGACGTCCGGCCGGAACACCAGCCGGGTGCCGCCGTCGCCGGAGCCCTGCCCGCGCAGGACCAGGTAGTCGGCGTCGACGTAGATCTGCCGGGACACGTCGATCCGCCCGGCCGGCAGGGAGATGAGCGAGAGCCGGTTGAAGTTGGCGTTCGGCGAGCAGTTGGCCTTGACCTCGTCGATGGCCTTCTGCAGCCCGGCGGTGTCGTCGGCGCCGTCGTTCGCCCGCACGCCGTATCGGGCGGCGAGCACGTCCGGGGTGATGCGGCAACCGGGATCGTCGGTCAGGTCACCGTCACTGGGCAGCTGCTGGCCGCCCCGGAAGCCCACGCGGGACCAGTCCGGCATCCCGGGGGGCGGCGACGTGCGGTTGGCGAAGCTCAGGTCCGGGCCGTCGGCCCCGGGGCCGGCCGTCACCGCGGTGGCGGGGGCTGCCGCTTCGAGGACGGGCGCAGCCGAGGCGAGGGCCGGGACGGTGAGGGAGAGCAGCAGGCCGGACAGCAGCGCGGCCGCTGGTCGAAGACGTTTGATGGGAGTTCCTTCCGTGTCATCGGATGGTTCCGGGGCGGGTGCCGGGGGCAGTGGCGAGCGGGGCGGATCCGTCAGGCACCGCTCTCGGGCCGGACTCTGCTGCTATGGGCACCAGAACTGGAGGGAGGAGATCCGGTCGTTGACGTAGTACTTGGAGCTTCCGGTGCCGTAGTCGGCCGTCGCACCCCAGTGCCACGTCTCGGTGTAGTCCAGGTCGGAGGGGTGGAGCTCGCCGTACGGGTCGTCCATGAACTTGACCGAGCACTGCGAGTTGTTGATCCAGGACGACACCTGGTTGTCGGCGATCTCCCCGTTCAGGAAGTGGACCTGCGTGAGGCGCACGATCGCCGCGTTGCCACCGGCCGGGGGAGGCGTGACGATCGCCTTCGAACCCGTCCCGCCCTCGTGCTGGTAGAGGCAGAGCGCCCACGCGGGGCAGCCGTCGTAGGGCGGGTTCGCCGCGGACGCCGGAGTCGCCGTGGCGATCAGCGCCGCGCCGGCGAGGGCGGTCGCGACGGCGGCGGACTTCAGCCGGAGGGATGTGCGGGCCATGGTGGAACTCGCTTTCGGGGGTCGGCCTGTAGAGCCGATACAGGCTGGGTGACATTGCTTGCGCGCGGCCATCGAGGGGTACGGTCGGGCAGAGGGGGCACGACGCATCGAGCGGAACCGCTGGCCAACCGTGCTTCACCGCCGCGCGTCGGCACATCAGTCATCTGACTGCGGGAGCCGACTGGTTGATCGCGTCGGTTGCACGTCGGGCGGTGAGCCACGGCCGGGGGGTGAGCGGGCCTGGTTCGGGGCTTGACGGAGCGGACGTACCGTCAAATGACCGATGTCGAACGGTGGTGCGGAACCGACGACGGAGAACGCACGCCCGCCCCGAAGGGACACACCGTGTCCGTACCTCCCGCGCCACCGGCCCGGGGACGGCCGGGGACGACCGGATCCGTGCGGCTCAGCCGGCCCCGCTCTTCGTAGGATGGGTGTAGCTCCTCCGGGAGGAACTCGTACCGGAGGATTCATGGCACAGCGCGCGAAACACCAGCTGCTCGGGCGCGCCCGGGAGTTGGACGTGCTGGCCGGCTTGCTGCGCGAGGTGGGCGACGGGCGCAGCCGGGTGTTGGTGCTGCGGGGTGAGGCCGGCGTCGGCAAGTCGGCGCTGCTCGACCATCTGGCCGGTCAGGCGGGGCCGTGGCAGGTCGTGCGCGCGGCCGGCGTTGAGGCCGAGGCTGAGTTCGCGTACTCGGCTCTGCAACGGCTGTGCGCCCCGCTGTTGTCGCACCTCGACAGGCTGCCGGAGGTGCAGCAGGACGCACTGCGGGTCGCGTTCGGCCTGAGCGCGGGGAACCCTCCCGAGATGCTGCTGGTCGGGATGGCGGTCCTCGGCCTGTTCGCCGAGGCGGCGGCCCGGTCTCCGCTGGTGTGCCTGGTCGACGACGCGCAGTGGCTGGACCTGATGTCCCAGCGGATCCTGGCGTTCGTCGGACGCCGGCTGGACGCGGAATCGGTGGCGTTGGTGTTCGCCGAGCGGATCACGGACGGGAAGGCGGAGGACGAGGGCCTTTCCGGTCTGCTGGACCTTCCTCTGGGCGGGCTGGCCGATGCCGACGCCCGGGCGCTGCTGGACGGCGTGCTGCCGGGGCCGGTCGACGCCCGGGTGCGGGACCGGATCGTCGCCGAGACCGGCGGGAATCCGCTCGCCCTGCTGGAGTTGACCCGGGGCCTGTCGCCGGCGGAGTTGGCGTTCGGCTTCGGCGGGCCCGGCGCCGGCCCGTTGGCGACCCGGCTCGAAGACGGCTTCCGTCGGCGCGTGGACGCGCTGCCGGGCGACACCCGCGCCCTGCTGCTGGTCGCGGCGGTCGAACCGGTCGGCGACGGGTCGCTGTTGTGGCGTGCTCTGCGCCTGCTGGGAGTCGGTCCGGAGGCAGCGGCGGCAGCCGAGGCCGCGGACCTGATCACGCTGGGAGCCTCGGTGCGGTTCCGGCACCCGCTGGTGCGCTCCGCCGTCTGGCGGGGCGCGGAGCCCGCCGAGCTGCGGGAGGCGCACCGCGCCCTGGCCGAGGCCACCGACGCCGAGCGCGACCCCGACCGGCGGGCCTGGCACCGGGCCCATGCCGCGGTCGGGCCGGACGAGCAGGTCGCCACCGCACTGGAGGGCTCCGCCGATCGGGCCCTGGCGCGCGGTGGGCGGGCGGCCGCCGCCTCCTTCCTGGAACGGGCCGCCGCGCTCACCCCCGACCGGAAGGAGCGGGCGCGGCGCGCACTGGCGGCCGCAGCGGCCAACGTCGCCGCCGGCCTGCCGACCCGGGTGCCCGACCTGCTCGCCGCCGCGGAGCTGGGGCCGCTGGACCGGTTGCAGCAGGCCCATGCCGGCCGGCTGCGGGCCAAGGCGTCGTCCATGACCGACTCGGGGAAGGGCGCGGTGCAGCCGTTGCTCGACGCGGCGCGCCAGTTCAGGGACCTCGACCCGGCCGTCGCGCGGGAGACCTGCCTCGCGGCGTTCGACGCGGCCATCTGGGCCTGGCCGCTCGACGAAGGCGGAATACGGCGAGCGGCCGAGGTCGCTCGTGGCCTGACACCCGGCGACGAGCCGGCCGGAATCTTCCTCCGTGCCCTGGTCGCATGGACCACGGACGGGCAGGCCGCCGCCTTCCCGCTACTGGCGCGGGCGCTGCGCTCCCTCGCCGACGAGGAGGAGCCGTCCGTCCTGTGGGCGGCCACGAACGCTGCCGCGGAGCTGGGCGATCTCCAGGCATGGCTGGACGTCACCGATCGGGCGGTCCGTTTCGCCCGGACGACGGGCACGCTGTCGGTCCTCTCGACGGCGTTGCCCTACCGGGCGGGCGCGCTGGGCCATGCGGGGCGTCTCTCCGAAGCCGAGGACCTGCTGGCCGAGGCCGCAGCCATGGACACGGCCACCGGAGTGGCGATGCGCACGGCCACGGCGGCCTTGATCGGCGCGTACCGGGGACGGGAGCGAGAGGCCCTGGAACTGCTCGGGGCCATGGAACGGGACGGCGAGCAGCGTGGCCTGGGCCGGCTGATCCGCGTAGCCGCGTGCGAGCGGGCCGTGCTCCACAACGGCCTGGGCAACTATCCGCTCGCCATGGAAGCGGCGCTGCGCGGGGGAGGGCACAAGGACCTCGTGGTGCACTTCTGGACGTGCAGCGAGCTGGTCGAGGCCGCGACCAGGGCCGGCGAGCCGGCCGTGGCGGCCGGGGCGCGCGAGCGGCTCGCCGACTGGAGCCGGGCCGGCACGCCCTGGGCCCTGGGCGCGCATGCGGTCGCCGACGCCCTGACCGGAGCGCCCGAGCGGGCCGAAGACCGTTACCGCGAGGCCATCGACCACTTCGGCCGCGGCGGGCTCGGCGTGTTCGAGACCCGGGCCCGACTGCTGTACGGGGAGTGGCTGCGCCGCCGGAACCGGCGCGCGCAGGCCCGTACCGAGCTGCGGGCGGCGTACGAGGCGGCCGCGCGCATGGGCATGGAGGCGTTCGCCGAGCGGGCCCGGCGTGAGCTGCTCGCCACCGGTGAGACGGTGCGCAAGCGGACCGTCGGCGCGCCGGTCCTGACCCCGCAGGAGGCGCAGATCGCCCGCCTCGCGGCCGCAGGGCACCCGAACGTGGAGATCGGCGCACACCTGTTCCTCAGCCCTCGTACGGTCGAGTGGCACCTGCGCAAGGTCTTCGCCAAGATGGGGATCTCCTCCCGTCGAGAGATCGACGGCGCCTTGTCGGAGCGGTGACCGCCATGCGGTGATCGCCGATGCCCGGCGGGCCCGTGGGACGGCTACGGCAGCACGGTGTGCCACTCCCGCCGTGAGCTGATGCCGAGTTTGGTGAACACCTTGCGCAGGTGCCACTCGACCGTCCGTGCACTGAGGAAGAGCTCGGCTCCGATCTCCGCGTTCGAACGGCCGTCCCGTGCGTGCCTGGCGATCCGGCTCTCCTGCTCCGTCAGCTCGACCGTCCGTTGCGCGGCAGGCGGCGACACCGAGACCCCACATTCGGCGAGATGGCGCGGCGGCACCTCGTCACCTGACATCCGATGACAACTGGCTGATGATCCTTCAGCTCCATGTGTCCAGGCAGCAGTGAAAGGGCCGCTTCCTCAGCCTCAGGACGTCCAAGCGCGGGCGGCTGTCCGGATGCACCGACCGAGATCCGCTGACTTGAGTCGTACGACTGAAGTCCCGGCCACGTCGACCTCTACGACAAGGCCGAGTACATCGACCCCGCTGTCGGCAAACTCACCGCCTACTTCGCTCGCCATCTGGCCGGCGTCACCGACTGACGGTCCAGGCGAGGCCACCGGATCCCTGAGCTCCAGTTCGAGGCGCGTGCTGCGACGCCGCCCCGCAGGCGCGGGTGATCACCACCTTCGTGGGCGCCGGGATCATATCGACGGAGCATCCGCTGCCCATGGACCGGATCTACCTGCTCAACCCGGGTCAGTCCATCGACGTGGGGGACCGGACGCTCACCGCGTTCCGGCCGCCACTGTTCGACAACCCGGCGACCGTCGGGTTCTTCGACGACCGCACCGGGGTCTGCTTCAGTTCCGACTGCTTCGCCGACTGCTGCCGTGCGCGGCTCGCCGGGCGGCCGGCCTGACATGCCCGCGGGCGGCGGTCAGCGCTGGTTGAGCCAGCCGCAGACGAAGTAGTTCTGGTCCGCGTCCCGCTCGACGATCCACTGGTAGTTGACGTCGCCCGCCAGGCGCCCGGTGTTCGGGTCCTGTTGGGTGACCGTCGCCTCGACGCTGAGCTGGTCCGTCCCGACGGGTATGTCGTACGGCTGGAGCTGCCAGCGCGCGACGTAGTAGCCGTTGAGCGCGAACCCGAGCAGCGTCGAGCGCAGCCGGGGGCAGGTCCCGCTGCGCAGGGCCGTCATGTCGTGGTTGGCCAGGCCGTTCATGTACACCTGGAAGACCCGGTCGACGGCCGCACGGTCGAGCGTCGGGACGGCGGGCTTCGGCGTGTAGGTCGGCGTGCGCACCGGGGTCGGGGTCGGCGTCCGAGTCGGCGCGGGCGCGGTGCTGGAGCTGGTGCCGGCACTGCTGGCGGTCGTGGTGGGCGCACTGGTGGCCGCAGTCCTCCCGGCGTCGGATGCCGCTTCCGGCCACAGCTTCCACGTCGCAACGGCGACGGCAGCCGCCAGGACAACTGCGAGGAGCGCGCGGCGGGTTCGCGTGTGCCGTTCCACCGGTGGCGCCAGGCGCATGGTGCCCGGCGTCGGGTGCGAGGCGGCGGGCGGCGCCCAGTCCCGTGGGAGGCGCTTGGTGTCGAGGGCGAGTCCGGAGAGCAGCTCGTGGGCGGCCTCGGCCGTCAGGCGGTCCGCGGGCGCCTTGCGGAGCAGGCCCGTCAGGAGCGGTGCGAGCGCCCCGGCGTGGGCGGCCGGTGTCGGCTCCTCCGTGACGATGGCCAGGAACACGGCCCCGGCGCCCGCACCGGCGAACGGCGGACGGCCCTCCAGGGCGGTGTAGAGCGTCGCGCCCAGGGCCCACAGGTCGGACTCGGCCGTCGCCGGGAGCCCACGGACCTGCTCGGGGGCCATGTAGGCCGGCGTGCCGAGGAGCGCGCCCGAGCGGGTCAGCGTCAGGTCGCCCTCGACGGCGGCGATCCCGAAGTCGGTCAGGACGACGCGCCCGCCCTCCAGCAGCACGTTGGAGGGCTTGATGTCCCGGTGGGTGATGCCCGCCGCATGAGCGGCCCGCAGTGCCTCAAGGACCTGCAGACCGATGCGCGCGACCCGCTCGGGCGGCAGCGAGCCCTCCTCCTGGAGGAGGTCGTCCAGCGAGCGCCCGCGGACCAGTTCCATGACGATCCACGGCAGCCCGTCCTCCCCCGCCACCCGGTCGTGGACGGTGATGACCCCGGGGTGCTTGAGCCTCGCGGCGGCACGGGCCTCGCGGTCCAGCCGCCCGATCCACGACTCCCGCTCGGCGGGCTCCATGCCCTCGGGCAGCCGCAGTTCCTTGACGGCCACCTCCCGGTCCAGTTGCTCGTCGTGGGCCCGCCAGACCGTCCCCATGCCGCCCCGGCCGAGCACGTCGCGCAGCCGGTACCGCCCGGCCAGCAGGCGCCCGAAGTTGTCAGTCACGACACGGAACCTAACGCATCACCGGCGGCCGTCGAACGGAAACGAACGATCAGGGGCCGGAGTCGGTCAGCAGGGAGTGAGGAGGCAGAACTCGTACTCCTGCGGGTCGGCGAGCACGGTCCAGGAGATCGCGGACCGGCCGACACCGGGGTCGGGGGCGCCAAGGGCGCGCAGTCGGGACTCCTCCGCCGCCATGTCGTCACCGCGGCACGGGCGGACGTCGAGGTGAACGCGGCTCCACACGCTCTCGGTGTCCGGCGTGCGGACGAACTCCAGGTAGGGGCCGACCGCCTTGGGCGGAGCGCATGGTGGCGTAGTCGTCGGTGACCTCGCCCCCGCCGCAAACGGCCGCCCCGGCCAGTTGATCGGGGCCGGCCGGTTCTGACTCGCCCTGGCGGCCTGGCGAACGTCCGCCAGGCCGCCAGGCCGGTCAGGAGATGACGGGGCTGCGGCGCTCCACCAACACGACGTCGCGCCAGCCGCCGTTGTGGCGGCCGAGGCGTTCGCGGGTGCCGACCACACCGAAGCCTGCCTTGGCGTGGAGGGCCTCGCGGCCTCCGTGATCGCGCCCTCCAGCCACGTCCACCCCGACGCCCAAGGCCGGGGCGTCGGGGTGGCCCTGCTCCAGGCCCTGCTGGCCTCCACCGACGCCGCCGGGAATCCGGACCGTGCAGTCCGGCATCTTTCCGGAGAACACCGCCAGCCTCGGGGGCGCGGCGGTGTCAGCGGACGTCGGGCCGCGGGACGGTCCAGGAGGGGCGGTCGTTGACGTCGGCGACGGTGGCCAGGGACAGCTCCTTGTATCGTCCGGAGACGGCGGCGGCTCGGTCGGCGGGCAGTGGGCCACCGTGCTCGGCCGCGCGGGCGATGATCTCCTCAGGACCGAGGGCGCGGTTGGCCAGGACCAGCGCGTTCAGGACCGGGCGGCGCAGATCGTCGTACTGCCGCAGGGCGGCCACCGGGTCGGCCTCCCGGGCCAGGCACCAGGCCAGGACCCGGGCGTCGATCACGGACTGCGAGCCGCCGTTCATTCCCATCGGGAGCATCGGGTGGGCGGCGTCCCCGAGCAGGGTGACCCGTCCCGCGCTCCAGGACGGCAGCGGGTCGCGGTCGGCCATCGGGTACGCGAGGACGGGGGAGGTGTGCCCAACCAGGGCCGGCAGGTCGATCCACGGTAGCTGCCACTCGCGCAGGCGGGCCTGGGCCTCGGTCGCGGTGACCGGGCGGGCCTCGGTGGGGGTGGTGGGGCAGCCGGAGTGCCCCGGCGCCGCTGCGGGCGGTTCGTCGGGTACCTCCAGCACCCAGTTCAGCAGATCCTCGCCGGGCTCGGCGGTCGGGGCGATGGGGTAGGCGACGAACTTCGCGCCGGGGGTGCCGCCCGCCACGACCAGCGAGCGGCCGTCGAGCAGCCGCGGGCGGGGCGCGATGCCGCGCCACATCAGGACGCCGTGCCGGCGTGCGGCGCTCTCGTGCGGGTGGAGCCGGGCCCGGACCGCGGAGTTGATGCCGTCGGCGCCGACCAGCACCTCGGCCTCCTCCACCACCGTCGCCCCGGTCGGCCGGTCCAGGAAGTGGGCCCGGACGCCGCCCGGCACCGTCTCGAAGTGCTGTAGCCGCCGCCCGGTGCGCACCGCGTCCGGGCCCAGCCGCTCGACCACCGCCGCCAGCAGCAGGGTGTGCAGGCGGCCGCGGTGTACGGAGTACTGCGGCCACCGGTAACCGGCCGCCGTACCCAGCGGCTCGTCCCACACGGGTGCGCCGGCCCGGTCGTAGTAGCGCAGCCGCTGCGGCGCGAGGGCGATCGCGGCCAGTTCGTCGGCCAGGCCGAGCTCGGCGAGCTCCCGGACGGCATGCGGCAGCAGGTTGATCCCCACGCCCACCGCCTCGATCGCCCGCGCCGCCTCGCACACCCACGGGCGGAACCCGGCCGCGTGCAGGCTCAGCGCGCAGCTCAGTCCCGCAATCCCGCCCCCGACGACCCCGACCCGCATCAACCCCTCCTCCTTCTCGCACCGCTCCGGTCGACACGGGTGCAGGACGTCCGGCCCATGTGGGGGAGAAACGTATCTGCGCCGCTGCGGCCTGCTGGGGAACAGCCGCCGTAGCCCTTCCTCGCATGCCAGTGACACGTTGTCAGATACTCGTCCACCGAAGGGCCGCCCTGTCGACCTGTGACCCGAACGGGTGAATGTCCCCGGGCGGCGGAGCCGTGCGCCGACAGCGATCGGTGGATTTGGCGCGGGTATGGCCTGTCGGCCGGCCGCCTACCTGTCCGACTGGTCCACTACGCATCGTCACCAACGGAAGCGGCATGTCGAAGGATCTCGGGTGAGATGTTCCTGATGGCATCAGGGCTGAACCGTGTCGGACGGTGCCGAGCCGATCCATGCGCGCCGGGCGCTCCCTGACGGGTCCCTCTCCACCTGGCGGGGCCGGTGAGCGGGCGGGCCCGAGCGCAACACGCTCGGGCCCGCCCGGCTACGGCTCAGCCCAGCGTGCAGGCGAGCTCTGCCTTGATCCTGTTTCGGAGGTCCTCCTGGGCATAGCACTGGCCGCTGTAGACGTCCTGGAACTGGGGGCTGATGAGGTGGACGTTCACGATCTCGGTCACGATGTTGACGTTCCCCTGAGCCACGATGGTGTTGTGCGCGACCGCCACCTGTCCCGTCGGAGCCGTCCGGGCGCCGATGACGCCGCCCTCACCGTAGATCAGGTTGGTGATCTTGGTGTAGATGGTCACCTCCTTGCCCTGGATGTTGTTGCCGACGATGGCGACCGACCAGTCCTTGTAGTTGCGCTGCCAGCCGAAGTGGGTCTTCTGATTCAGGGCCTGCACGGCGCCGTAACCGAGCACGGATACCCAGCGGTGCGGGAGCAGCGGGCGCCCGGCCGGGTGGTCGCGGGGCTTCGCAGGCTCTCCCGACTGCGCGGCCTCGTACAGGTCCTGGGTCCCCATGCTCAGGCGGTCCGCCGCCGAAACCACCTGGGGTGCGGCGCTGGCAGGCGCGGCGATGGCGCCGGTGACGGCCAGTGCCGCGACCGCGGCGACCGCGGCCGTCTTCCACTTCCCGCCGGGCCGCTGACTGATGGTCATTCTGTTGCTCCTCGTTCTCATCTATCAACGAGCGCGCGGCACGCCGGACGCGCCCGCCGCCGGGCACCCCCGGCTCGCACCACTGTCGCCGACCCGTCCCCGGCACACATCAGTCATTTGACTGCAGGACACACCCAGGGCTTCGGCGGGTCTGCGCGGCGGGCGCCGCCGGCCGACAGGGCTGCGCCGGCGCCACGTTCGTTCCGGCGGGCCGACGGTTCCTTCTACCAGTGGCATTGATGCCGTGCCGTAGGTGCCGAAGGCGAAGCACTGCAGGCCGTCGCCATGGTCGAGCACGGTGGAGTGCCGGCGAGAACCCGCAACAGGGTGGACTTGCCGGCGCCGTTCTCCCCGATCAGGCCGATCCGGTGGCCGGGGGAGGCGGTCAGGCAGACGCCGTCGAGGACGCGCCGGCCACCGACGCCGAGCGCGACCCTGACCGGCAGGCCTGGCACCGGGCCCATGCCGCGGTCGGGCCGGACGAGCAGGTGGCGGCCGCGCTGGAGAGCTCCGCCGACCGGGCCCTCGCGCGCGGTGGCCGGGCGGCCGCCGCGTCCTTCGGCGAGCCGCTCGGCATGGAGGCGTTCGCCGAGCGGGCCCGGCGAGAACTGCTCGCCACCGGCGAGACCGTCCGCAAGCGGGCCCCCGGCGCGCCGGTCCTGACTCCGCAGGAGGCGCAGATCGCCCGCCTCGCGGCCGGCGGGCACCCGAACGCGGAGATCGGAGCGCGGCTGTTCCTCAGCCCCCGCACAGTCGAGTGGCACCTGCGCAAGGTCTTCGCCAAGCTGGGGATCTCCTCCCGCCGTGAGCTCGACGGCGCCCTGGCCGGGCAGTAGCCGGCCGCCGGGCAGGGCCTTCAGCGGGTGGCGCGGGCGGCCTTCTCGACGACCCCGGTCACCAGGCCCGGGTGGGACACCGCGACGGAGTGGGACGCGGCCACCTCGGTGGTGTGGGCGTGGGCGCGCTCGGCCATGAACCGCTGCGCGGCGGCCGGGATGTTGAGGTCCTCGGTCGTGACGATGTCCCAGCTGGGTACGGTCTGCCAGGCGGCTGCGGTGGCCTTCTCCGTCAGTGCGGCCTGTGCGATCGGCCGCTGCGACGCGGCCGCCAGCGCGGCCCGGTCGGCCGGGACGTCGGCGGCGAACTGGGCCCGGAACTTGTCCTGCTGGATGTACAGGTCGGTGCCGGTGCTGCCGTCGGCGTTGGTGAACGGCACCGGGTCCAGCGTGCCGGGCAGGGTGGAGCCGGGGAACCGGTCGGTCAGCTGCAGCGCGGATTCTCCCGGCGCGGGCAGGAACGCGGCGACGTAGACGAGGGCCTTGACCCGCGGCTCACCGACGGCGGCCTCGCTGATGACCGAACCGCCGTAGGAGTGGCCGACCAGGACGACCGGGCCCTTGATGTGGTCGACGAGGCTGCGCAGCGCGGCGGCGTCGGAGGCCGGGCCGCGAAGCGGGTTGGCGGCCGCGACGACCGGGTAGCCGTCATGGCGCAGCTTGGCGATCACGCCGTCCCAGCTGGAGCCGTCGGCGAACGCGCCGTGTTCGAGGACGACGGTCGGCTTCGGGGCCCGGTCGGCGGCCGAGTCCTGGGTCGCGGCATTCGCGGTGCCGACGACGGCGAACGCGCCGACGAGGGTGGCGGCGCCGGCGATGAAGCGGCGCGTGCGGCCCTTCTGGATGCTGAACATGGAAACACTCCAAGGGATTTCGAACAGTGCGGTGGATCCGGCGGTCCCCACTGTCGCCCTCGGACCGTTCCCGGCGCATCGGTCATGTGACTTCACGCTTCCGGGCCCCTCCGCGCCTCCGAGCGGCCTCGACGACCGGGCGTCAGGTGACTGATGTGCCGTCATCGGCGGAGAACGTCTTGTTCGCCAGTGCCGCGTCGTGCCTGACCTGCTGTGCTCAGAGGCCCGGATCCGCTGCCAGGCAGGAGAACCTGACCGCCAGCGCATCGGGGTCGTGGGCGTCCACCGCCCGATACGCCGGCAGCACCGCCTTCTCCTCGACCATGTCCTCGAAGAGGACGCGTTCCGGGAGCGCGCCGAATCGGGCCTTGCGGATTTCCGTCGCCTGTTCGTGCGTGCCGGGACTGGGATCACTCACGTTCGTACCTCCATGTGGTCGACCCGCTTGTGGGTCACAGGTGGTCGGCGTCCACCACGGCCTGGGCGAACGCCGTCGGCGCCTCCTGCGGCGCGTTGTGGCCGATGCCCGCGAGGACGCGGTGCTCGTAGGGGCCGGTGAAGAACTGCCGGTACCCGCTGCCGTCGGTCGTGGGCAGGAACGGGTCGAGGGCAGGGTCCACGGCGATGGTCGGTACCGTGACGGGCGGTCGGGCCGCGAGCAGCTGCTCGTAGCGGTCGTAGCAGCGCTCGCCGTCGGCCAGGCCCAGGCGCCAGCGGTAGTTGTGGATCACGATGGCGGCGTAGTCAGGGTTCTCGAACGCCGTGGCCGTGCGCTCGAAGGTGGCGTCGTCGAAGTTCCACGTCGGGGATGTCTCCTCCCACACCAGCCGGCACAGGTCGTGCCGGTTCTGCCTGGTCTCCATGGCGACGCGGCCGCGGTCGGTAGCGAAGTAGTACTGGTACCACCAGGTGTGCTCGGCCTTCGGCGGCAACGGGTTCTTCTGCGACGGGACGTTGACGATGAGGTAACCACTCACCGCCACCAGAGCCTTGACCCGCTCCGGCCACAGCGCCGCGACGGTTCCGGCGGCGCGCGAGCCCCAATCGAAACCGGCCAGCACCGCCTTGTGGATCTTCAGGGCATCCATCAGGGCGATGACGTCGAGGGCGATCGCGGCCTGTTGCCCGGTGCGGACGGTGGTCGGGGACAGGAAGTTCGTGGTGCCGTGGCCTCGCAGGTACGGCACGATCACCCGGTAGCCGGCGTCCGCCAGCAGCGGCGCCACGTCGACATAGCTGTGGATGTCGAAGGGCCAGCCGTGCAGACAGATGACCACGGGCCCGTGCTTCGGGCCGGCCTCGGCGTAGCCGATGTCGAGCACGCCGGCCCGGATGCGCTTCAGGTCGGTGAACGTGGTGTGGGTGCCCGGGGCGACGGCCGGGATGACCGGGGCCGGTCGGCCGGGCCGGTCGGCACCGCCCGCGAAGGCGGCAGGCGCGTTCGATGCCGCGCCGAGCGACACGGCCGTGGTGCCCACGCCGAGACCGACCGCTTTGGTGAAGGTACGCCTGTTGATCATGTCTGATCCTTCCTGGAGACCTGCTGATGCCTCCACTGTTCTTCGGTCACCGGCCCGGCGCATCGGTCACATGACGTCGAGACGCACGAAGAGGCTCACAGACGCACGAAGGGTCTGCCGGGCCGCCAGATTCAGTCATTCGACTGTTTCCGCCGTCCTACTGCTCGGTGATCCTCGAAGGAGCGCCGCGATGCCGGCGGGTCGTCGTGTGCGCAATCGGAAGGTCTGGCCGTGAAGCAAACCCCCGTCGTCCTCATCCACGGTGCGTGGTTCCACATGTCCTCCTGGGAGGGCTGGGCCGAACGGTTCACCGCGCACGGTTACGCGGTGTGCGTCCCGGGCTGGCCCGGCGAAGCGCCCACCGCCGACCAGGCCCGCCGCGACCCCGGCCCGCTGCGCGACCTCGGGCTCGCCGCGCTCACCGCCCACTACGAGGAGGTAGTGCGTACCTTGGACAATCCGCCGGTCCTCATCGGGCATTCGGTCGGCGGCCTCATCGCCCAGCACCTCCTCGCGGCCGGCCTCGGCCGTGCCGCCGTCGCCCTCGCTCCGTTGCCGCCCGGCGGTGTGCCGCTGGACGACGGCCGGCCCCGGCCGTGGTCGCCGATGTCGGCCGGCACGACCCGGAACCCGGGCTTCGGGCTGCTGCCGCGCGCCCGGTTCCGACACCTCGTCGTCAACGCGGTCGGAGAGGAGGAGGCCGAGAAGCTCTTCGACCGGTACGCCGTTCCGGCCCCGCTCCGGCTGCTCGCGGACCTCGGACTCGACCGCACCGCCGCCGGGCCGGCCGACACCGTCGTGAACGCGGCCAACTCGGCACGCGGACCGCTCCTGCTCGTGTCCGGCCAGGAGGACCGGATCGTCCCGGACGCCGTGACCCGCTCGGTCTACAAGCTCTACGGCGACTCCTCCGCCGTGACGGACCTGAAGCAGTTCGCCGATCGAGGGCACTCCCTGGTGTTCGACAGCGGCTGGCGTTCGGTCGCCGACCACGTCCTCGTCTGGCTGGCCGCCAACGGCGTCGAGGCCGTGGTCGCAGGGGGCTGAGCGCGGGCATCAGACCTGCGCCGCGTCGGTCCGGCTCAGTGCGTCGCGCAGCGCGGCCCGGGCCGTGATGCCCAGCTTGGGGAAGATGCGGTACAGGTGTGAGCTGACGGTTCGTGGCGACAGGTGCATCCGCTGGCCGATCTCCTTGTTCGTCAGGCCGCTGGCGGCCAGGTCGGCGATGCGGCGTTCCTGCCAGGTCAGCGAGGCCAGGTTGAGCGTCGAGACGCGGGGGGCAACCCCGGTGGAGCGCAGTTCGGCCCGGGCCCGTTCGGTCCAGCCGGCCGCACCCAGCTGCTCGAACGCCTCGGCCGCCGGGACCACGTACTGCCGTGCCGCCTCCGGACCCTGGACGTGGCGCACCCGGATGCCGTGCGCCAGCCGGATCCGGGCCAGCTCGAACGGGAAGCGGTCGGCGTCCGGGTGGGATTCGGCCCGCGTGAACATCTCGGCGGCCTCCCGCTCGTCCTCGGCGGTCATCGCCAGCGCGCCGTAGGTGATCAGTGCCAGGCGGGGCGACACCTTCGGCAGACCGGTGTCGCGCGCGGCGAGTGCGTGCGCCCGGGCCTGCTCGACGCGTCCGGTGTACCGGGCGGCCTCGACGAGATCGAGCAGGGTGCGCGAGGCCTGGTACGCGTAGGGCCGGAACGTGCCCGGCTGTGTGATGCCGATGGCGTAGAGGTACGCGGTCTCGTAGTCGCCGGAGCCCAGCGCGGCGGTCGCGCCGGCGGAGTCGGCGACCTGGGCCAGGAACCCCAGACCGCGCGGGCGGGCCCAGGCGTCCACCTCGGCCTGGAGGTCCCGCGCCCGCCCGACCTGACCGCGCAGCGCCGCCAGCTGGGCCAGGTACGCGCGGCTCTGGGCGGCGAACAGGTGGTGGCCGTGCTCGGTGGCCAGGTCCAGGCCGCGCTGTCCGGTGTCCTCGGCCTGGGCCCATTCGCCGGCCGTCATCTGGTCGAGCATGATCTGGTGCAGCATGACCATGCCGGTGGCCACGGCTCCGGTCTCCAGCTCGCGGTCCACGACGCGCTGGAGGTGGGGGCGGTAGTGGCTCAGGACGTCGAGGTGGTACGCGGACGCGCCGAGCCGCGTGACGGCCCAGGGTTCCAGCTCGGACAGGTTCGCGGCGGCCTGTCGCACCGGCCCGGCCCAGCCTGCTCCGTGCCTGGTCACATCGCTCCACGTGTCGCTGTAGAGGCGCGAGTGTTCGGTGACGAGGTCGCCCATGGAGGCGAGGAGTTCGCGCGTGCTCTCCCAGGCCGCGCGGTCCCCGCTGAACTGACTGATGGCCAGGAGCAGGATCACCAGCCGGGTGAGGACCTCGTCGGGTTCGGCGGCCTCGCCGGCGATGGCTGTCCCTGCGTCCCGGAGCTTCTCGATCGCGGCCGAGACCTGGCGGTGCGTGGAGCGGACGTCCCCGTCCTGGTAGAGCGCCCGGTAGGCGGCCGCCAGCACCGAGGCCGGCGAGTCCGTCGAGCCGGGCGCGAGATCTGCCTGGACCAGACGGTGCGCTTGACCAAGGCGAGCGGCGTGACCGGCGACGAAGGCCGCGTTGGTCAGTCGCCGGGACCGGTCGGCGTGGTTCTCGCTGAGCTCGGCGGCCCGGGTCAGCCAGGTCACGGCGGCCAGCGCGCCGCCGCGCCGGGTCGCCGACTCGGCCGCCGCCTCCAGAATGTCGGCGACGTCCTCGTCCGGATCGACCGTTGCCGCTGCCAGGTGCGTCGCCCGGCGTTCGAGGTTCTCCCGATGAAACTGCGCCAGCGCCAGGTGCGCGGCGCGGCGCTGGTTGGGAGTGGCCATCCGCATGACGGCGGACCGCACGAGCGGGTGGCGGAAGACGAGATCGGCGGTGACCACGTCGATGTCCAGCAGACCAGCGGCCACCGCCGTGTCGGCGTCGCGCATGCTGTAGCGGGTGCCGGGGACGGGGTCGGTGCCGCTCGGGGTCCCGGCGCCGTCGAGCGCGCCCATCAGCAGCTGGGTCCGCACCCGCTCGTCGAGGGCGGCGATGCGGGTGCCGAACAGCCGTTGCAGCCGCCGGGGCAGGGGCACGCCGTGCTGACCGATCAGATCTTCTACCGGGAGGTCGCTCGACCGGCCGGCGAAGTGGGCGGGCAGCTCCACCAAGGCCAGGGGGTTGCCCTGGGCCTGCTCCAGGACGATTCGACGGACCCGTCGGCTCAGCTCCGGGTACCGGTGGTCCAGCAGGCGGGCCGCGTCCTCGTCGGTGAGGGCGGTGATCGGCAGTTCGGGCAGTGCGGCGGTGTCGAAGCGGGACGTGAGGTCGGTGCGGACCGCGACCAGCATCTTCGCCGGGCTGCCGGCCAGGCGTCGGCCCACGAACCCGCAGATGTCGGCGCTGGAGTCGTCCAGCCACTGCGCGTCGTCGAGGACCAACAACAGCGGCCGCTGTGCGGAGGAGAGCGACAACAGGCTGAGCACGGCGATGCCGAGCGCCATGACCGACGGCGGATCGCCCTGCACTCCGCCGAACACAGCGTCGAACACCGCCCGGGTCCCGTCGTCCAGCCGCGCGACGTCGGCGAGCAGCGGATGGAGGAACTGGTGCAGCCCGGCATAGGGCAGCTCGGACTCCGCCTCGACACCGGCGGCCCGGAGGACGACGTGGCCCTCCTGCTCCGCCAGCGCGGCGGCGTGGCCCAACAACGAACTCTTGCCGACCCCCGTCTCCCCTCGCAGGACGAGAGCCTGGCCCGTGGCGGACGTCACGAACGCCACGAGCTCCGCCTGCTCGTCCTCGCGGCCCACCATCGCCGTGGTGACGCCCCATCGCTGCAACCCGGTCATGTGTCCCCCTACCTCTTCCTGATTTCGCTCTCACCGCGCTGCAGCTCCATCAGCGCCAGCGGGTTGCCGCGTGCTTCGGCGACGATCGCGTCCCGTACGCGGGGGAGCACCGGACCGGGCAGCACCGAGTCGAGCAACGCCCGGGCGTCGTCGTCGCGGAGCCCGTCGACCTGTAGCTCAGGCAGGCCGGCAAGGAGTCCGGCGCTGGTCGGCGTGCGGACCGACGCCGAGGTGGACACGGCGAAGACCAGGGCCACGGACTCGGCGTCCAGCCGCCGGGCGACGAACGCGAGGACGGCCGCGGAGATCCCGTCGATCCACTGCGCGTCGTCCACGACACAGACCAGCGGCTCGACAGCGGCGGCCTCGGCGAACAGGCCCAGCACGGCCAGTCCGGTCAGCAGACCGCCAGGCGATCCGCCATCGCTCGGTCCGCGCTCCAGCCCCAGCTCCAGCTCCAGCTCCAGCGCCGTCGCCAGAGCGGCTCGCTGCGCCGCCGGCAACCGGTCCAGCTGGCTCAGCAGCGGAGCGCACATCTGCTGGAGAGCCGAGTACGCGATCTCGAACTCGGTTTCCACCCCGACCGTGCGGACGACGCGGCCTGCCGGGGCGCGACCGGCCAGATAGGTGAGCAGCGCGGTCTTGCCGATGCCGGACTCCCCGCGCAGGACCAGTACGCGGCTGTGTCCGCGGCGCAGGTCGAGCAACAGCCGATCGAGTACTTCCTGTTCCCGGGCGCGTCCGCGCAGTTGCGGCGACAACGGATCCCCCGTCCCGTCCGGCCTGCCCTTGCCGCCAGGCTCCACCCTCGTCAACTCCTTCTTCGCCGCAACGGAAGCCGGTCGGCGTCCACCGACCACGATCCCGGGACCACGGGCCCGTCGAGCCAGTGTCGAACCCTGGCCAGTACCCGGGCCGGGGGCGACCAGTGTGGGATCCTCCCCGCGTCCGCGAGGTTCCGCCAGGACCTCGCCCACCGTCTCCCGGGCGATCACGACCCGTTCCCACACGGCCTGCGCCTCCCGCAGCACCGCCCGCGTCCGCGCCTGGCACCGCCTGCACCCCCGCGTCCGGCGACGCTCCGCCTGGAGCGACCACCAGGGCCAACTCCCCACCGTCGAGGGCACCCTGATCCGCCTCGACGTCGAAATCGGTCGTATTGAGTCATACGACTGATGCGTCGGTCCGTGCTGACACGTCAGGATCGGATCTGCGTCCCGTGCAGGTGTGGCGGGCGTCTCGCGCCTTACCGCCGCGCGCGGCCGGAGGAGACGCAACACACTCCTGCGGACGGCCACAACAACCGCGCCCGGATCCGTGCGCTGCTCGCCCTTCTCTGTGGTTCGACCAGGGTCATCGGTACCAAGTTCGACGAGTACTGGAACCAGGTCTGACACCGCTCCTGCCTCGGCCCGCACGCCCAGCCCGCGGCACCGGGGCAGGGGCCTCCGGCCCGGGAGGGACAGTCCCATCCTCACGCGTCCGGAACCTGCCGGAAATCCCACGAACCGACCGACTCAAAGGAGTGCCCGCATGGCCAGGTCCGACATCCGTTTCTACAGTGCCGACATCGAGATCGCCGCGCACCTGTACACTCCCGACACCCCCACTGCGGGCCCTCTTCCCGCGCTGGTGGTAGGCCATCCTGGAACAGGGGTGAAAGAGCAGACTTCCGGGACGTACGCGCAAAGGCTCGCCGAGCGCGGGTTCGTGACCCTCGCCTTCGACGCCGCCCACCAAGGCGAGTCCGGCGGTCTTCCGCGGGGCCTGGAGGACCCGGCGCAGCGTGTGGAGGATTTCAAGGCCGCGGTGTCATACCTCATCGCGCGTGACGACATCGCAGAGGACCGAATCGGCCTGCTCGGCATCTGCGCGTCCGGAGGGTACTCCTTGTCCGCGACCGGCAGTGACAGCCGGGTGCGGGCGGTGGCCGCCGTGTGCACCGCCGACCCCTCCCGCCAGTTCCGGCTGGGAGCCGACGGGGGGCAGAACCCGGCCGTCTTCCGGTCCCTGCTGGACGCGGCTGCCCGGGCCCGTACCGTAGCCGCCCGCGGCAAGGACCCCGGTGTGATGACGATGTTCCCGCGGAGCGCCGAGCAGGCACACGCGCTGGGCGGCGAGCACGGCGTCGAAGGATTCGAGTACTACTGCACCACGCGCGGCGAGCACGAACGGTCCGCGAAGTTCCTGGCCTGGGAAAGCATCGACCGCCTGGCCGGCTACGACCCGTTCTTCGCCGTCCCGCTGATCGGCCCGCGTCCGATGCTGCAGATCGTCGGCGACCGTGCCGTCACCTCGTGGATGGCCGTCCAGGCACATCAGCGTGCCACCGGCCCGGCCGAGCTGTACTGGATCGAAGGCGCCAGTCACGTCGATCTGTATGACAAGAAGGAGTACATCGATGCGGCCGTCGACAAGCTGACCGCTTTCTTTTCCACGCACCTGAACGCTCGCGGGTCGAGCAGCTGAAGCGCGACCCTTGGCTCCCTGCCCTTCCTGTCCGACCGGCGCAGGTGCGCCCGCGCCACCTCGGGCTGCTGAGGGCAGGGTTCGTGCCCGGCGTCGCTGATTCGGGCCGGCGGGACGTCGAGCTGGTGCGCGAGTGGCTCCAGCGCTGCCGGCTCCCTTGTGTCCGGATCTCACTCATGCACTGATCTTCCGACAAGTTGACCATCCACCAGGCACGTCAACCTGTTGCGCGAGGTAGCACTCGGACGGGCAATTGCCATCCCCATGTCCATATGACTTTCTGGAATCACCCGACAGCCCCCTGCAAAAGACCAACAGGCGGCCAGTGAACGGTGAAGGGATGACGATGAGCACTGCTCCTGAGGCAACCACAGGCAGCGAGAGCCCCGCCCCCGTGATCAGCACGGTGGCGGGGACCGGAGTCGCGGGCCCCAAGGGGGACAACGGGTCTGCGGTCCGGGCAGAGCTGAACGGCCCGTTCGGGATCGCGGTGGACAGCACCGGCACCCTCTACTTCGTCGACCGCGACAACCACCGGCTTCGGAAGGTCACGACCGACGGGAGGATCGGAACGGTCGCGGGCACCGGCACCGCGGGTTTCAGTGGCGACAACGGCCCGGCCGCCAAGGCCCAACTGAGCTACCCCCGCGGGGTGGCGGTGGACGGCGCGGGCACTCTCTATCTCACCGACGGCGAGAACCATCGCATCAGGAAGATCACGGCCGACGGCACGATCACCACCATCGCCGGCACCGGCACCGCGGGCTTCAGTGGCGACAACGGCCCGGCCGCCAAGGCCCAACTGAACTGTCCGACCGGGCTGGTGGTGGACAGCACCGGCACCCTCCACTTCATCGACCGCGACAACCACCGCATCAGGAAGATCACGGCCGACGGCACGATCACGACCATCGCCGGCACCGACACCGGCACCGGTGCCGCGGGGTTCAGTGGCGACAACGGGCCTGCGGACCAGGCCCAACTGAACCGCCCGCATGGGCTGGCGATGGACGGCACGGGCACCCTCTACTTCACCGATGCCGACAACCACCGCATCAGGAAGATCACGGCCGAGGGCACGATCACGACCATCGCCGGCACCGGCACCGCCGACTCCACCGGCGACGGCGGCCCAGCCGACGAGGCCCAACTGAACTGTCCGACCGGGCTGGTGGTGGACGGCACGGGCGTCCTCTACATCGCCGAATACAACAGCCACCGAGTCCGGAAGATCACGGCCGAGGGCACGATCACCACCATCGCCGGCACCGGCACCGCCGACTCCACCGGCGACGGCGGCCCAGCTGACGAGGCCCAACTGAACAACCCCTTGGGGCTCGCTCTGGACTGCGTCGGCACCCTCTACATCTCCGAGTACGGCGGCCACCGGATCCGGAAGGTCACCTCACCCGCGACGGCCGGCCTGCCCGAGTCGGGCACGGTGGTCTCCTGGGCCAACGTCCGCAGCAGGCTGCGGATGGGCGCCCTGCGCGAGTCCACCAAGGACGGGGCCGAGATCCACCAGGTCATCGCCGCGCCCCGGGAGCACCAGCGGTGGCGCCTGGTGGTGGCGGGCCAGCAGGACGGCGAGGTGCTCTACACCTTCGAGAACGTGCGCAGCGGCTTGGTCCTGGAGGTCCCCGACGGGCTGAAGGTGCACGGGACGGTGGTCGCGCAGCGCGCCTACCAGGGCGCTGACGCACACCACCAGCAGTGGCGGCTGATCCCCATCGGCCCCGCGACCGACAGCCCCCGGGTGTTCGAGATCGCCAACCGGCACAGCGGCTTGCTGCTGCGCGTCGACGCCACCACCCCCGCGGCCGTCCAGCAGCGAGGGGCCGACGGCGACCACCGCAACCGGCAGTGGCAGCTGCTCCCCATCTGACCGAATGTCGGGCACCACGACCGAAGGAATGACGATGAGCACTCCCAACAACCCGTCCGTCCCTCCGATCGCCACGGCCGCGGGGACGGGTACAGGAGGGTTCGCCGGGGACGGCGGCCCTGCCGCTTCGGCCCAGCTGAACTACCCGCTGGGGGTGACGGTGGACAGCACGGGCACCCTCTACATCGCCGACTACAGCAACAACCGGATCCGGAAGGTCACCACGGACGGCCGGATCAGCACCATCGCCGGCACCGCTTCCGCGAGCTTCAGCGGTGACAACGGCCCGGCCAACAAGGCCCAGTTGAACCAGCCCCGCGGACTGGCGGCGGACCGCGCGGGCACCCTCTACATCGCCGACGCCGCCAACCAGCGGATCCGGAAGATCACGGCCGACGGCACGATCACCACCATCGCCGGAACCGGCTCCGCCGCCTCCACCGGTGACAACGGCCCGGCCAACAAGGCCCAGCTGAACTACCCGTTGGCGGTGACGGTGGACAGCACCGGCATCCTCTACATCTCCGACTACAACGGCCACCGGGTCAGGAGGATCACCACGGACGGCCGGATCAGCACGGTCGCGGGGACCGGGGTCGCGGGCTTCAGCGGTGACAACGGCCCGGCCAACAAGGCCCAGCTGTACTACCCGCGCGGGCTGGCGGTGGACGGCGCGGGCGCCCTCTACATCGCCGACGGCAGCAACCACCGGATCAGGAAGGTCACGGCCGACGGCACGATCACCACCATCGCCGGCACCGGCACCGCCGGCTCCACCGGTGACAACGGCCCGGCCACCAAGGCCCGACTGAACAGCCCCTTGGCGGTGGTGGTGGACAGCACCGGTGTGCTCTACATCGCCGATCACGCCAACCACCGGATCAGGAAGGTCGCGGCCGACGGCACGATCACCACCATCGCCGGCACCGGCACTGCCGCCTCCACCGGTGACAACGGCCCGGCCGACAAGGCCCAGGTGAGCCTCCCGTCCGCGCTCGCCCTGGACAGCGTCGACACGCTCTACATCGCCGAGTACGGCGGTCACCGGATCCGGAAGATCGCCTCGCCGTTGATGGCCGGTCTGCCCGCGTCGGGCACGGTGGTCTCCTGGGCCAACGTCCGCAGCAGGCTGCGGATGGGCGTGCTGCGCGAGTCCACCGAGGACGGGGCCGAGATCCACCAGTCCCTCGCCGTCCCCCGGGAGCACCAGCGGTGGCGCTTGGTGGTGGCGGGCCAGCAGGACGGCGAGGTGCTCTACAGGTTCGAGAACGTGCGCAGCGGCAAGGTCCTGGAGATCCTCGAAGCGGAGGAGGCCGCCGGTGCGGTGGCGGCGCAGGGCGCCTACCAGGGCGTTGACGCACACCACCAGCAGTGGCGGCTGATCCCCATCGGCCCCGCGAGCGACAGCCCCCGGGTGTTCGAGATCGCCAACCGGCACAGCGGTCTGGTGCTGCGCGTCGATGCCACGGGGCCGGCGGCGATCAAGCAGTACGAGGCGGACGGCGACCACCGCAACCGGCAGTGGCAGCTGCTCCCCGTCTGACACGAGCTCTGACACATGCGAAGGGGGTCAGGGGCGGCAGCGCCCCTGACCCCCTTCGCGGTCGACCACTACTGGGAGCTCGACGGGTCGGCCGCGGTCGGCTTGGTGGCCTTGGGCGTCGCGGGGGGCTCGGGGGCCTCCGCGGTCGGCTTGGTGGCCTCGGGCGTCGCGGGGGGCTCGGGGGCCTCCACGGTCGGCTTCTCCGGCTTGGGGGGCTTTTTGTAGTCGTCCCTCTTCGGCCTGCTCACCAAGTCCGGGGCCTTCTGGAGATCGTCGTTCTGGGTCACCGTCGGACTGGCTGCCCGCATGCGGCCGGCCGCGGCCGTGGAGACCGAACCGGGGTCCTTGGCGTACTGCGCCTGCGTGCCGGCCGAGGCCTGGGTGGTCTGGACGAAGGAGCCGAGGAAACCCAGGATGGCCCGTGCTTCGGGCGACTGCTCCTGCACGATCTTTGCCCGGTTGTTGGCCCCGTGGATCCCGCTGGTGAACAGGCTCGTGGTCGTGTCGTCGTACGTCTCGTCGTCGGAGTCCTCGAAGTCGACGTCCGCGCCGGGCTCCGGCTTGTCGCCGTCGGAGATCACCGAGAAGAGCCCCGCGCCCGTGCCCGCGGATTCGAAGATGTTGCCGAACACCATGGTTGTCACCTCTGGTCGTCGTGGCGGCGCCGCGCCCGTTCACGGCTGTTGGAACAGCTCGGTCAGGGCAGTTTGAAAAGGTCTCGTTCGCTGTCGGTCAGGCTCTCGCCGTCGAACATCGTGTGGTGGACCTCCAGAGCGGAGACCACCTCGGCCAGCCCCTTCATCCGGAAGCCGCCGCCCGCCAGGTCGAGGTCGGCGATGTCGCGGGCCACCAACTTGGCGAGGCCGGGGTAGTCCCCGGGCTGCGGTGGCGAAAGAACCGCCACCGGCACGTCGTACTGCACGGCGAGCAGCCCGGAGAAGGTCACCGGGATCTCGTAGGAGTACTGCTTGCGGGTGCGCCGCTGGCTGGCGATGGTCGCCATCCGGGTGGTCGGCGGGACCTTGCCGGAGATCTGCGAGGTGGACTTCCAGCTGGTGGTCAGGGTGCCACCGACGGAGGCCGTGATGCCCTGCATCAACGCGGCGTTGAGCTGCGCGCTCCCGGTGGCGCTGCCCGTGGTCGTGAACGCCACCGAGTCCGTGATCGAGGATGTCGCGGTGGCCGTGGCGGAGGCCTGCGCCGTAGTGGACATCGTGTTGGTCACGCCGTTCTCGGTGGCGTTCGCGTTGTCCAACCCGACGTTGTCCTTGCTGTTCTTGTTGGTCACCGTGGCGGTGCACTTGTTGGCCATGGCGTTCTGCAGCTGGGCGCTGAGCTGTCCCTGGAGCTGTCCCTGGAGCTGTCCCTGGAGGCTCAGTTGGAGCTGGTTCTGCAACTGCAGCTGGAGTTGCGCGCTGACGTTGCCGCCGAAGGTCAGCTGGGACGACCCCTGCAGTGACCAGGTGACGGCGTTCGAGACGGTGAAGTCGACCGTGTCGGTGAAGCTCATGTCGGACGTCAGGCTGCGGTTGACGTAGCTGCGCGAGGAGAACATGTCGGGCGGCGGCTGCTGGATGTCGCGCCGCTCCTCGATCAGCGGCTCGCCGAGGTTCATGTAGGCGAGCCAGCCGAGTTGGTGGGCCGTACCGGGGAAGGTGCCGAAGCTCGCCTTGTTGACGGAGAAGCCGACGGGTTTGTGCTGTACGCCGTAATCGTCGACGTAGACCAGGCTGGGGTGCTCCAGGATGGCTTGCCAGGTCTGCTCGATGCCCAGTTCCCGCAGGTTCTTCTTGGTCAGCGGCTGGCGCTTGGCCCGATCCAGGTTGTATGCGTTGGAAGGCATTCCCCGTCCTCGGATGATGTCCTCGAATGATCCGGTCGAACCGCGATCGGTGAACTCGGTGAAATGGGAACAGAATTGTGCGCACGTTCCGGCGACCGAAGCTAGCACGGGCCTTATCGCCGGAAGCGACCTGTCCCCGCATGACACTCGTTCGGGTGAAGCAACCTCCGTGCTCTACACACCAGTTGGTGATTATGGAACCGTGGCGCCGCTGGCAGTTTCCGTGCAAATGCACTCCTGAACCGAGCGTCCGAAGCATTGTTCTCCCACATCCCGAACAGGTGAGGTTTCCGCGATGTACACCCAAGAACGCACCGCGATGGCGAATTTGGTGGTCGGCGGCCCGGTGGCGGTGAACAGCTACGACAACGCGATCGTGGCGGCACTGATCGAGAACCGCCCGGTCATGCTCGTGCACGCCTTCAACGGCGGCTACTTGCGGCCCGTCGAGCTCAAGGACTCGGTCCACGACAAGGGCGTCAAGCTGGCCACCACGCTGGACCCGGACACCAAGGACGCGAAGGGCCACCTCTGGTACATCACGCCCGGCGGCTTCTTCGGGCAGCGACCGCTCTACTTCCTGGAGAGCGCCGCCGGCCAGACGATGCCCGCGCCCATCGATCCGGCCGGCACCGCCGCCGGGCGCGGCGACGACGGCACCCCGAAGCCGCAGCGGCGCCGCATCAGCGTCCACCAGGACGCCCCGAAGGCCACGGCGGCCGACACCGTGCAGGTCGGCCTCCCCAGCAAGGTCGGCGACAAGTGGCGCGGCAAGAACGGCGCCCCCGAGGACACCCAGCTCTTCGTCGTCTCGGTGACACCGTGGGGCGGGATCACCTTCGTGCCGATCACCCACCCCGACGCCATCCTCGGCTTCAAGGACTACGCGGTGACGCCCGACAACGAGGTGCGCACCACCTACAACTGGGGCGGAGACTTCACCGGGACGATCATCAACACCTTCTACCCGCGGCTGCCCAACGAGTGGAACGTGCCGTACCACCACGTCTTCACGTGAGCCGAGCCCGTCGCCGCGTCACCACCGTCCCTAGCCAAATCCCCTAATGCCTTGAAGAGTTGGAAGAGGCGCCACGATGCCCGTGCCCACGCAAGAACTGAAGCTGGAGATCGTCAACGCCGCCACGGGGAAGACCCTCGGCGCCCCGCCGACGCCGAACTCGGACGGGGCACTGGTCGTCCGCGGCTTCCCCGGGGACGGCCCGAGCCCGGAGCAGTGGCAGCTCGCCCCCGTGCAGACCGCGAACGGCGGGTTCGAGCAGGACGACCAGGGCTATGTGATCCGCAACGCGGCCGACAACAAGGCGCTCGAACCCATCAGCAAGGACGGCGGCGTCCGCCGGTCGGCCGCCGCAGCGGGCAAGAAGGACCAGCAGTGGCACGTCGTCCCTGTCGAGGGTGAGGCGGGCCTCTACTTCATCGAGAGCGTGACCGACGGCACCGTCCTCGACCTCCCCGACCGTGACGAGGACGACGCCGATGAGCCCGAGATCCGTGTCGTCCTGCGCAGGTACGACGACGCCGCGAAGAGCCAGCGCTGGCGCTTCGTCACCGCCGAACCCGTCCGCACCAGCGACCTGGTGCTGCGCTTCGCCCAGCGCGACCACTGGAACGGCCGCCGGTCCTGGCCCCTGGTCCGCTCGACCGCGCTGCGGATGGTCCCCGGCGCCACCCCCTCCTTCAGCGACATGCTGCTCGTCCTGGAGCAGTTCGGGAGCGACAAGACCGCCGGGGAGTGGACCGGCGAGGGGCCCAACCGCGTTCCTGGTCAACCGGGTTGGTGGGCCGGTGCCGGTGCGCGGTTCCTCGCCGACCGCACGGGGGCGGGGCGGCACGACATCGTGGCACTTCGGCCCGCCAAGGGGGCCGTGACGGCGCCCAGTCGGGGCGACGGCACCTTCGACGACGAGCAGGCCCTGTACAAGTCCGCGCCCGCCCTGGCGCCCACCGACCTGTGGACCCTCGCCGACACCACGGGCAGCGGCAAGCCCGATGTCGTGGTGCTGGCCGCCGACGGCGTCCGGGTGTCCCTCCAGGGCGACGGCGGCAAGTTCGCCCCTGCCGCCGGCAAGTTGGTCCTCAAGGCGTTCGGCAGCGACCCGAAGGCCGGTGGCTGGCTCGCCGACCAGCACCCCCGCTTCCTCGCCGACACCACCGGCGACGGCCGCCTCGACCTCGTCGGCTGCCACGAGGACGGCGTCTGGATCTCCCTCCAGGCCGACGACGGCACGTTCGCCGATCTCCCGGATGAGCCGGCCCTCAGGGCGTTCGGCCACGGCGAGAAGGCGGGCGGCTGGCTCCTCGACAGGCACCCCCGCTTCCTCGCCGACACCACCGGCGACGGCCGCCTCGACCTCGTCGGCTGCCACGACGAGGGCGTCTGGGTCTCCCTCCAGGGCGACGACGGCACGTTCACCGAACCCTCGCTCGTCCTGGGCGACTTCGGGACCGTCCAGGGCTGGAAGTCGGTCGCGAAACACCCCCGCTTCCTGGTCAGGACCACCGCCGACGGGCCCATGGACATCGTCGGGTTCGGCCCGCAGGGCGTCGCGGTGTCCCGCGGGCGCGGCGACGGCACCTTCGAGCCCGCCAAGCTGGTCCTGAACGACTTCGGGACGGCGCAGGGGTGGACGCCCAAGAAGCACCTGCGGTTCCTCGCCGACGTCACCGGCGACGGCACCCCGGACATCGTCGGCTTCGGTGACGAGGGCGTCTGGGCGTCGCAAGGCCTCGGCGACGGCCGGTTCGGGCAGCCTCAGTTGGTGTGCCGCGGCTTCGGCTACAGCGACGACGCGGGCGCCTGGCGGGTCGACCGGCACCCCCGCTTCGTCGGCGACATCACCGGTGAGGGGCGCGTTGACCTCGTCGGCTTCGGCGGGCCGGGGGTGTTCGTGGCCCGGAACCTCTACCGCCGCTTCAGGACCCGCTGACCCACCACGAGCCATCAGGAGATCATCCGGCTACACCCTTCTCAAAGCGGGGTGATCGTCTGATACTTTTCGTCACTCCGAGCCCAACACCGCGGACCGTTACGGGGACAACCATGGTCGGCGCACGTGCGGGCGGAACCGATTCCTTCGGTGTGAGCGTTGAACCAAGCTACCCGTCTTGCTGTCTGACAGGTTCTCGGCTCGATCATGCGCCGCCCGACCGCGCGGCGTCAAGGTCCGATTCCTGCTCGTCGCAGGACGAGAAGTCCGCAACTGATCGGATTTGATCGTACGGCTCTCACAGGGCAGGCTCGGTGCCGCACAGTGGTGGACCCGCCACGGTCCGGCACGGAGGGAGCCGCATGTCCGGGACCGAGCACAGCAAACCAACGGCACACGTGGTCGTCGGATACACCCCGCAGGACGGCTTCGTCGCCGTCCAGTTCAGTCCGCCTCCAGCGGAATACGTGTGGCACGACCGGCAGGCCGAGCACCGCCGGGACCGGTTCGGGCCGGGCAACTGCTACCAGCAGTGGATCGCCGTCGATGTCGCCACCGGCGCCATCTGGTTCGGGGACACCGACTGGCGGACACAGGACGAGGAGGTCGCCGACTCGCTCCCGGGACATCGCCGGGCCACGGTCGGCGACGGCGCACTGCCGTCCCCGGCCGTGTTCGTGATCCCGCTCACCCACCGGACCGTCGACGACCGGGGAGCCGACACCTGGCGCTTCTTCGGTGTCGAGGAACTCCATGCGCTCGTCCGGCGGCTACTGCCCCTGGTCCAGCGGGTGATCGGCTCGCTGCACCGAGTGGGCCCGGGCGGGGATCCGGAATGGTCCGCCGAAGCCGCCACGGCCTGGACCGATCTCGAACAGGCCTGCCGGTTCACGCTCGACGCGACGGGAACCGTGACCTGGTCCGAACCCCGCATGAGCCCGGTTCCCGCGTGGCGGATCGAAGTGCAGGACTTCCTCGCCCGCAACCCCGAGCTCTGCGACCCGGCCTGGGCGACAGCCACCGACGCCGAGCTCGACGGCTGTGCCGCTTACCAGGCCGATTCCGGATACGGCGGCGTTCCGGGCCTGATGTGCGCTACGGCGGGCGTCCGGATCGAGGAGGGCTACACCTTCTACGGCCACCGGGCCGCCCTGTACGCCTACCGTGCGGCCGCCTGCGGCGACCGGACCCCGGTCGAAGCCGGGATCTGGCTGCGGACCACCGACGCCGGACGGAGCAGCTGGGAGGGCGCGAAGGTCGTGGGAGCGAGCCTCGCCGACGCCCCCGACTGCGTGTTGAACCATCTCGCCGAGACGTTCCGCAGCGCCGCGGCCGACGACGGTGTGGTCCTCACCGGCCTGCCGGCCCACCTGCGGCAACAGCGGGCCGAGGAAAGGGCGGCGATCGACGACACGCTCGCCGCCACCGGGGAGGAGCTGAAGCGCCTGGAGGAGTTGCTGAAGGAGGTCCGCCTGGTCCGGAACACCGTCCTGACCCGGGTCCTCAGCTGGACCGACGGGCGGGACGACGAGGTGATCGCCGGTCTCGCGGCGATGTCCCCCGGCGCCGTGGCCGAGTGGCGCGAGCGGCTCACCGCCGACCGGAGCGTCCACTCGGAAGCCTGAGGGACTGCCCGCAGGGCCGGCCCGCAGGCGGGCCGGCAACGCTCCGAACCGTGCGGCGTTGCCCCCGCTCAGGAGAGGGCGGCCTGCGCCTGCGCGGCGAGCATCCGTTCCAGGGCCAGGAGGGCGCACGGGGCGTGCCGGGTGTCGATGCGGACGGTGTAGATGAAACGCGTCAGCTCCGGGTCGGCGAGGGGGCGGGCCACGACCTGCGCGCTGCCCGGGGGCAGCGCCAGCCTGGGCATGACGGCGACGCACAGGCCGGCGGCCACGAAGCCGAGCACGGTGTTGAAGTCGTCGCCGTCGTAGTCCAGGCGGGCCTGGAAGCCGGGAGTCCTGGCCATCTGGGCGAGCAGTTCCAGGCGCAGGGCGGCCTCGGGGGCGGCGATCCACGTCTCCGAGGCGAGGTCGGCCAGGGCGATGACGTCCCGGTCGGCGAGGGGGTGGTCGGCCGGGACGACCGCCACCACCGGGTCCCGGGCGACCAGCAGTCGGCGCAGCGTCCGGGGCGGCGGTACCGGGATGAAGTCGTAGTCGTACGTGAGGGCCAGGTCCATGTCGCCCCGTTTGAGCCGGCTGTAGCCGGCTTCGGGCTCCACCTGGGACAGGCTGACCCGGACGTCGGGGTAGGCCGCGTGGAGCTCCGCCAGCGCCTGCGGGACGATGCCGGCGGCGGAGGAGGCGAAGGCGCCGAGCCTGATCCGTCCCGCCGTGCCCGCGCGCATCGCGTCGAGTTCCACGGAGGCCGCCGCCAGGGCGCTCCGGACGCGCTGTTCGGCGTCGAGGAGGACCATGCCGGCCGGGGTGGCGCGCACCGGGCGGCGCTCTATCAGGATGAGGCCGGCCCGGCGTTCCAGTTCGGCGATCTGTTGGGAGACGGCGGGCGCGCTGTAGCCCAGTTCGCGCGCGGCGACGTTGAAGGAGCCGTGGCGGACCACGGCTTCGAGGGTGGCGAGCAGCCGGGGGTCGAGTCTCTGCACCGAGTTAACGCTCACTTATCTGTCGCGAAGATGTCTTTTCTTGTGCTTAAGCGTGAACGGCAGCAGGATTCTTGCTCGCGGCCCGGATGCGCAAGCCCGGGTCCGCGGGTCACCCCCACCGTCGTCGGGCGCGTTCGCGCGCCCGTCGGGGCCGTGCACCCCCTCCTCCGCAGCCCGCCCGCCACCGCCTCCGTCGGTCGGGTTGCGGGGGAGACGGCCGTCGACGGTCGAATCCCGCCACCCCCGGAAGGAAGTGGTATGCCCAAGCCACTCATCGGACTCACCACGTACCTCGCCCACGCCCAGTGGGCGGAGTGGGAGTTGCCCGCCGCGCTGCTGCCCGCGGCGTACAACAGCTGCGTCCAGGCGGCGGGCGGCCGCGTGGTCCTCCTGCCGCCGGACGTTCCGGAGGCCGCGGCCGATGTCGTCGCGCGGCTGGACGGGATCGTCCTGACCAGCGGTGAGGACGTGGATCCCGCGCTGTACGGGGCGCAGCCGCACCCCTGCACGGGACCGCCGGTGCACGAGCGCGACCGGTGGGAGTGGGCCGTGCTGTCCGAGGCCCTGGCGCGGGACATGCCGGTGCTCGGAGTGTGCCGCGGAATGCAGCTGCTGAACGTGCACGCGGGCGGCACGCTGATCCAGCACCTGCCCGAAGCGGTGGGTCACCACGGGCACAACCTGCACGGCGGGCACTTCTCGCCGCACGCCGTCACCACGGTGCCGGGGACGCGGATCGCCGCGCTCCTCCCGGGGACGCGCCACGTCGCCACGCACCACCACCAGGCGGTGGAGTCCCTCGGGGCCGGCCTGGTGGTGGGTGCGCGCACGGCGGACGGCACCATCGAGGCGATCGAGAGCACTCGGCACCGCTTCGTGGTGGGCGTGCAGTGGCATCCCGAGATGGCCTTCGACTCGGCGGTGGTGCACGCGCTGGTGGCCGCGGCCAGGTCGACTCCGCCCGTGCCTCCCGCTCCGAGCCGCGCCGGAGAGCGGAGGGCCCGGGTCCGGCGGAGTGCACCCGAAGTCACCGGTACGACCGCGGTGTCTTGACACCGCGGAGCTCCGGGCCCAGGATCAGCCCGTGAACCTGTCAGACAGCAAGACAGGTGGATCGGTCCCGCGGCGCGTCAGCGCGATGGAAGCGGTGTTCGGCCACCTGCGCAGCGCCATCGAGCGCGGTGAGTACGCCGTGGGTGACAAGCTTCCGTCCGAGGCGGAGCTGTGCCGGATCCTGGAGGTCAGCAGGCCCGTGCTGCGGGAGGCCCTGCGGGCCCTGCAGGCCATGGGTCTGACGGTCTCGAAGACCGGCAAGGGCACCTTCGTCGTGGCGAACACCGTCGAGGACCCCACCTTCGGCGACTACGCCGCCAGCGACCTCCTGGAGGTGCGCCGGCACGTCGAGATCCCGGTCGCCGGGTACGCGGCGCTGCGCCGGACCCCGGAGGACCTGGACCACCTGGCCCACCTGCTCGACCGGATGGAGCGCGAGACCGACACCACGGCGTGGGTCGCGCTGGACACCGTGTTCCACCTGGCGGTGGCCGAGGCCTCCGGCAATCCGGTGTTCCGCCGGGTCATCGAGGAGATCCGTGACGCACTGGCGCGTCAGTCGACCTTCCTCAACGAACTCGGCGGTCGGCGCGAGCAGTCCAACTGCGAGCACCGGGCGATCGTCGAGGCCCTGATCGACGGTTCCGAGTCCGACGCCGTCGAGGCGATGTCCCACCACCTCCACCGCGTGGAGGCCACCCTGACCGACATCGTGCGCCCCCAGCGGGCGGACACCCCGAGAGAAGGCAGAGCCGAGGCGTGAGCGAGCAGTTCCTCAAAGACGAGAAGCGCCCCACGACCCGTCACGTCGACGCCGGAGACACCGGCTACAGCAAGTCCCTGAAACCCCGGCACGTCAACATGATCGCCATCGGCGGCGCGATCGGGACCGGGCTGTTCCTCGGCGCGGGCGGACGGCTCGCCGATGCCGGGCCCTCCCTGTTCGTCGCGTACGCCGTCTGCGGCGTCTTCGCGTTCCTCGTCGTCCGAGCGCTCGGCGAGCTGGTCCTGTACCGCCCGTCCTCCGGCGCCTTCGTGTCGTACGCCCGGGAGTTCCTGGGGGAGAAGGGCGCGTACACCGCCGGCTGGATGTACTTCCTCAACTGGGCGACCACCGGCATCGCCGACATCACCGCCGTCGCCACGTACACCCACTACTGGCACCTGTTCTCCGACGTCCCGCAATGGGTGATCGCGCTCATAGCCCTGGCCGTGGTCCTCACCGTGAACCTCATCTCGGTGCGGATCTTCGGCGAACTGGAGTTCTGGTTCGCCATCGTCAAGGTCAGCGCCCTGGTCGTCTTCATGGGCATCGGGATCTTCCTGCTCGTCACCCAGCACCCCGTCGACGGCACCGTGCCCGGTCCGTCCCTGATCACCGACAACGGCGGGATCTTCCCCAACGGCCTGCTGCCGATGCTGCTGATCATCCAGGGCGTCGTCTTCGCCTACGCCTCCGTCGAACTGGTCGGTGTGACGGCCGGGGAGACCGAGAACCCCGAGAAGATCATGCCGAAGGCGATCAACTCGATCATGTGGCGCGTGGGCCTGTTCTACGTCGGCTCGGTCGTGCTGCTGTCGATGCTGATGCCGTGGAGCTCGTACAGCTCCGGCCAGAGCCCCTTCGTGACGGTGCTCTCCCACATCGGCGTCCCGGCGGCGGGCAGCGTGATGAACCTGGTCGTCCTCACCGCGGCGATGTCCTCGCTCAACTCCGGCCTCTACTCGACCGGCCGCATCCTGCGCTCCATGGCCGTCAACGGATCGGCCCCGGCCTTCACCGCCCGGATGAGCCGCAGCCAGGTGCCCTACGGCGGCATCCTGCTCACCAGCGGCATGTGCGTGCTCGGCGTCGTCCTCAACTTCGTCGTCCCCGCCGACGCGTTCGAGATCGTGCTCAACCTCGCCGCCATCGGCATCATCGCCACCTGGGGCATGATCATGGTCTGCCACCTGCTGTTCTGGCGGAAGACCCAGGCCGGCGAACTGACCCGCCCCGCCTACCGGTTGCCCGGCTCGCCCTGGACCGAACTCCTGACGCTGGGCTTCCTCGCCACCGTCCTGGTCCTCATGTACGCCGACGGCGGCGCCGGACGCACCACCGTGCTGTGCGTACCGCTCATCGCCGCCGCACTCGTCGCCGGCTGGTACGCGATCCGCGGGCGCATCGCGCGCGTCGCCGCCGGAACCGGCGACTGACACACCGGACGGCCCGGGCGGATGCGCGGAACACCCGCGCATCCGCCCGCGCCCGCCGCCCGCAGGTCCGCACCCCCCACGTCATCACGATCGAGGCAGTCATGCTCACCAGCCCCCGTGCGGACGCACCCGCGATCCGCGAGCCCCGCCACGTTCCGGTCGCCCACGTCACCCGTGGCGGCGTGGTCGAGAGCACCCACTACGGCTCCGTCGTCGTCCTCGACGCGGCCGGAGGCGTCCGCTTCCGCCTCGGCGACGTCGAGACCGCCTTCTTCCCGCGCTCGGCCCTCAAACCCCTCCAGGCCGTCGCCATGGTCCGCGCCGGACTGCCGCTCGACGGCGAACTGCTCGCCCTCGCGATGGGCAGCCATTCCGGCGAGGAACGCCACCTCGCCGGAACCCGGCGGATCCTGGCACTCGCCGGCCTCACCGAGGACGACCTGCGCAACGTCCCCGACCTGCCGTACGACCCGGCCGTCCGCGATGCCTGGATCCGGCAGGACCGCCTGCCCTCCCGGATCGCCCAGAACTGCTCCGGCAAACACGCCGCGATGCTCCACCTCTGCAAGCTCAACGGATGGCCGCTGCAGGACTACGACGCCCCCGAGCACCCGCTCCAACGGACGATCGCGGAAACCGTGGAGGACCTCACCGGCCAGCGCATCGCCCACGTCACCGTGGACGGCTGCGGCACCCCCCTCTTCGCGGTGTCCCTCCACGGACTGGCCCGTGCCGCCGCGCGCATCGCCACCGGCGCGCCCGGGACACCCGAATTCCGGGTGGCGAACGCACTGCGCAGCCACCCGGAAATGGCCTCCGGCGAGGGGCGGGACGTGGCCCGACTGATGCACGCGGTCCCCGGGCTGCTCTCCAAGGACGGCTTCGAGGGCGTCCAGATCGCCGCGCTGGCGGACGGCCGCGCCGTCGCCCTGAAGATCGCCGACGGGGCGAACCGGGCGCGCGTCCCGGTGACGGCAGCCGCCCTGGCGCTGGCGGGAGTCGACCCGCGACTGCTGACCGAATTCGCGGGGGAGCCGGCGGCCGGCGGCGGCCGGCCCGTCGGTGGCGTACGGCCGGTGGCCGCGCTGGACCCGTCAGCCCTGCTCGCCCGCGCCTGACCCTCGGGCCCATCCGGCCCACCACGTCGAGAGGACCCGCACACCCATGACCGCCGCCACCCGCAGCGAACACGACCTGCTCGGGGACCGCCACGTCCCCGCCGATGCCTACTGGGGCATCCACACCCTGCGCGCCACCGAGAACTTCCCCATCACCGGCACTCCCATCTCCGCCTACCCGCACCTGATCGACGCCTTGGCCGCCGTGAAGGAAGCCGCAGCCCTCGCCAACGAGGAACTCGGCCTGCTGGAACCCGCGAAGGCCGCCGCGATCGTCACCGCCTGCCGCGAGATCCGCGGCGGCAAGCTGCACGACCAGTTCGTCGTGGACGTCATCCAGGGCGGCGCCGGCACCTCGACCAACATGAACGCCAACGAGGTCATCGCCAACCGCGCCCTGGAGCTGCTGGGACACGCCAAGGGCGAGTACCGGCACCTGCACCCCAACGAGGACGTCAACCTCGGCCAGTCCACCAACGACGTGTACCCGACGGCCGTCCGGATCGCGACCGTGTCCGCCGTGCGCGGCCTGCTCGACGCGATGGCCGTCCTCCAGGACGCCTTCGCCCGCAAGGCCGTCGAGTTCCGCGACGTCCTGAAGATGGGCCGCACGCAGTTGCAGGACGCCGTGCCGATGACGCTCGGCCAGGAGTTCTCCGCCTTCGCCGTCATGCTCGACGAGGACCGCAGCCGACTCGCGGAAGCCGTCGAGCTGATCCACGAGATCAACCTCGGCGCCACCGCGATCGGCACCGGCCTGAACGCCCCCGCCGGATACGCCGAAGCCGCCCGCAGCCACCTCGCCGCCATCACCGGGCTGCCCCTGGTCACCGCCGCCAACCTCGTCGAAGCCACCCAGGACTGCGGCGCGTTCGTCCAGATGTCCGGCGTCCTCAAGCGCGTCGCCGTCAAACTGTCCAAGACCTGCAACGACCTGCGGCTGCTCTCCTCCGGGCCGCGCGCCGGCCTCGGCGAGATCAACCTGCCGCCGGTGCAAGCCGGTTCGAGCATCATGCCCGGCAAGGTCAACCCGGTGATCCCCGAAGTCGTCAACCAGGTCGCCTTCGAGGTGATCGGCAACGACGTCGCCGTCACCATGGCCGCCGAGGCCGGGCAGCTCCAGCTCAACGCCTTCGAGCCGATCATCCTGCACTCGCTGTCGGAGTCCATCACCCACCTGCGCGCGGCCTGCCTCACCCTCGCCGAGCGCTGCGTGGACGGCATCACCGCCAACACCGAAATGCTGCGCCGGACCGTCGAGAACTCCATCGGCCTGGTGACCGCGCTCAACCCGCACATCGGCTACACGGCCGCCACCGACATCGCCAAGGAGGCCCTTGCCAGCGGCCGGGGCGTCGCCGAACTCGTACTGGAGCGGGGGCTCCTGCCCGCGGAGCGGCTCGCGGCCCTGCTGCGGCCCGAGGCCCTCGCCGGCACCGGCGTGGCCGTGGTCTGAGCACTGCCCCCGCGCGGACCCGCGATGCTGCTCGGGCGGTCTCCCGTCCGGCTCCGGGTCTGCCGAGCCCGCATGCACGGAGACCCCGACCGGCCGGACCGGTCGGGGCCCTTGTGGTCGGTGATGATCTTGAGGCCTCCTCCTTGGCCGGATCGACATGACGTCACCCGGTCAGTGGGCGTCGAGAAGTCAGTGGGCGTCGCGGCAGGCCCCGGTGGGGGTGCAGAGGGAGAGGGAGAGGGGCCTGCCGGTGGCCGGGATCCGGTAGTGGTATGCGGCGAAGGTGACGAGGTCGGCGGCGCCGAGGTCGATGGTGCGGAGGCGCACGGGACTGACCAGGTGGTCGGGGTCGCCGGACACCTCGATCTGCGCCACCCGGCCGCGGTAGGCCGTGAAGGCGTAGGAGTCCAGGCCCGCCGTGGTGTCGGCCGGCATGGGCGTGCGGGTGAGCAGGTCCTCGACGGCGGCGAACCAGATGGTGGTCGGCGCGACGTCCCTGTGGTTGATGATCGCGTAGCAGACGTCGAGGCTGTCCACCATCCAGAACGCCACCGCCCGGTCCTGGCCGTCGGTGTCGAGCACCGTCATGGTCGAACGCGTCGGTTCGGGGCACTGGGGCGGGAGGTTGAGCGCGGCGACGAGGTCCACGATCCACTGCGCGGACGCCGGGGCCGGCTCCGGAAGCAGCACGGGCCGGCGGGCCGGGACGAGGACCGGCTCGCACGCGGTGGCCGCGGCCAGCACCGTCACCAGCGCCACCGTCGAACAGAGCACCCCGAAGCCGCGTCCCACCGTGCCTCCCCCCGAATCGCCGAGTGGGACCCAGAATGCGCCCCGCCCCGGACGGCGGCAAGACTCCGGGCGCGGTGCGGGCCGCGCGCCGCGCGGTCGGCGATCCGCGGCTGGTGCGGGCCGGGCAGGGGCTGGTGCCGACTCCGCGGGCGGTCGAACTGCGCGAGGAGGTGGGCGAGTTGCTGCGCGGCTGCGAGAACGTGCTGCGGCCCGGTGCGGGTTTCGACCCCGTGCACCTGGAGCGGACCTTCACCGTGCAGACCAGTGACGTGGTGCCGGCGCGGGTGGCCGGCCCGTTGACCGAGCGGATCCGCGCACAGGCGCCGAAGGTCGACGTGCTGTTCCTGCCGGAGGCGCTGGAGGGCGGGCCGGCCCAGGCCATCGTTGGTTCCGCGAGCACCTGGCGGCGGCCGTCCGGCAGGCGCGGAGCGAGTAGCCCCTGGGCGCGGCGACGAAACAGCACCGGGCGCGGTACGGACCCCACAGTCCTTACCGCGCCCGGGGGTTGAACGTCAGCGGCGCAGCGGGCCCTCGCAGGTGTAGTCGGAGGTGCCGGCCTTGCCGGTGGTCCAGATGTCGACCTTGCCGAAGCTGCAGTTCATGTCGTTGAGGTTGTTCGCCCCTTCGACGTTCTTGGTGCGGGTGAGGATGAAGTAGTCGACGGTGTCGGACATGTCCTTGAAGACCTTGTCCGGGTTCTTGGCGTCGGAGAGGTTGGCGGTGATCCGGCCGGTGCAGACGAACCGCATCGGCTTGTTGGCCCAGTCGCCGTTGTCCTTGCAGTTCGGCGTGGAGCCGGTGGCGGCGGCGAACTCCTCCTGGACGTCGTCCGCCCAGGCGAGGTCGAGGGAGGCGTTGGGCGTGAAGGTCGTCGACGGGACGTACAGCTTGTCGACGTTCTTGATCTGCGCGTCGAGGAAGGCGAAGTACTGGCTCTGCAGGGCCGCGTCGGCGCCGAGGCGGTCGCGCCAGGCGTCGAAGCCGGCCGGGTCGTCGGCGCGCTGGTAGCCGTACATCTCGCGGAGCAGCGAGGGGTGCTGCTGCCAGAGGAACTCGAAGAAGGTGCCGGCGTAGTTGTAGAAGTGGAACGCCGGGGTGTCGGTGTACTTGGCGTGCAGGAGCTGGGCGACGGTCATCCGGGGTATGCCGGCGGCCTCGTCGGAGGCGAGCTTGCGGACCAGCGACTTGCGCACCAGGATGCCCTGGTCGCGGGTGGAGCCGTCGAAGAACTCGGCGGTGCCCTCGTCCATCGCGGTGGTCTTGTCGTCGGCGTACCAGCGCGGGTCGCCGAAGTAACCCGGCACCGCCCACCGGCCGTTGAGGTAGTGCACGTACTCGTGGCGGAAGAGCTCTTCGAGGGTGAGCGTGGAGTCCTGCGGGACGCGCCGCTGGTAGGTGTAGAAGGTGGCGCCGCGCTCGATGTAGATGCCGCCGTTGCTGGTGCTGTAGCCGGTGAGGATCGGCTGGTAGACCTCGTAGTCGGCGCGCGAGGCGTAGAGGTGGATGTGCAGCGTGGAGTTGACGTCCCCGGCGAGCGGCTGGTCGGTGCCGAGGACGCGGAAGTACTGGGTCTTGACCTGCTTGCTCGCGTAGTACATCTGGTCGACGGTGGCCTTGTCGAGGGCGGTGCGGACCTCGATGGCGCCGTTGTCGTAGGTGAAGGTGTTCGGGAAGAGCTTCGCCTCCAGGTCGGCGATGCAGACGCCGTACTGCTTGCAGACGCCGTAGGTGTTGGCCCAGCCGATGGCCTTGGCCCACGGGTCGGACCACTCGCCGAAGGCGGCCTTGGTGGCGTCGATCACCGGGCCGAGGTCGGCGACGGTGGCGTCGTGCAGGGCAGGGACCTGTCCGAAGCGGCCGTACTCGCCGACGGCGTCGCGGGCGGCCCAGGCGTTCTTGGTGCCCTTGAGGTGCCCCCAGGAGGCGTAGGCGCGGAACGCGGCCCGGTAGTCGGCGTCGGCGGCGACGGCGGAGAGGAAGGCCGGGTCCTGGTTGTAGATGCCCAGGTAGTTGAGGTTGAGCGCCTGGAGGACGGCGTTGCCCCAGGCCGCGCTGTCGGCGACGGTGGTGCCGGGGGCGAGCACGCCCAGGATCCGGCGGGCGAGGCCGAGGTTGTGCTGGCGCAGGCCGTCGGCGCCGGCGGTGATGGCGGTCTCGCGCAGGGTGTTCGCGGCGAGGTCGGTGCGGTCGAAGGCGTGCGCGCTGCCCGCGTACGCCGTGACCGCCTGCTGGATCGCGTTGAGCGTGGCCGGGTCGCCGATGTTCAACTCGTGGTGACTGAAAGCGTGGTAGACGGTCGCGTGCAGGTACGTCCACAGCTCGTAGAGGTGTGAGCTGCCGGTGCCGTCGTCGGTCGCGGACAGCTGGGTGATCCGGTTGGCGACGGCCTGGACGTGGGCGTTGTCCATGGTGGTGGCGAAGCGGGCGTCCCAGGTCCAGATGACGGTGCGCAGACAGCCGTCGGCGGTGACGGCCGGGTCGGTGAGGAAGGCGGTCAGCTGGGCGGCGGACAGGCCGGTGAAGCCGTCGACGGTACAGGGCACGCCGGCGGCGGTGCTGGGCGCGGTGGCGCCGGGCGCGGCGGCGACCTGGTCGGCGGTGGGTGCGGGGGCGCCGACGTGGTCGGGCAGCAGGCCGGGGACGAGGGTGCTGCCGAGCGAGCCGCCGCCGGGGGCCGGGGCGGGTGCGCCGGGCTTGGCGGCGTCGGTGCCGAGGTGGTCGGCGTCGTCGTAGGCGGTGCGCTGGTCGGGGTCGGTGGGGGTGGAACCGGCGGGGGTGGGTGCGGCCTTGGCGGGGCCGGCCTGGGCGGTCGTCGGCGCGGTGGCGGACGTGGTCGGGGTGGGTGGGGTGACAGCCTGGGCGGTCTGCAGGGTGGGCAGCGTGAGCGTGGCTGCCGTCGCGGCGGCGAGCAGAACTCGCCTGGCAACGCGGGAAGTTGACACCGAATCTCCTGGAGGGGGAAGTAGCAGGGCGGTGCGAGGCGGCAGTGCCATGGGTTCCGGCCCGGGACTGCCGGGGGAGCGTCGGGGCGGGCGCTGTGGGGTCGTGACCGCCGCCGAGTGAGCCGTAACATAGCAATGTGAAATTGCACCTGCCAAGAGGGTGAACGGGGTTGACCCCGACTCGGATCGTCCGCCGCACTTCGGGATACCCTGCCGGGGTACGGTGCGGACGGAGACGGTGGGGAGGCGAACGATGGCGCAGCTGCGACCGTTCGGCCCTTCGCTGCCCCGGGCGCTGCGCCTGCTGCTCCTCGCCGCGCTGCTGCTGGGCATCGTGACGATGCACACGCTCGGCCATCCGACCGGCGGTCACGGGGGGCGTGAGGTGGCAGCCCGGCAACTGCCGGGGCACCACGCGGGGGGCGTACCGATGGCAGGTGCGGCCGAGGCCGAGTCCCCTGCTGCGCTCGCCGAGGCCGCTGCCACGTTCGCCGAGGCCGCTGCCACGGTTGCCGAGCCAGCCGCCGACGAGGGCATGGACCCGATGACGGTCTGCCTCGCCGTCCTCGCCGGCTGGACCCTGGTGCTCCTCGCCGCCGCCGGCCCGCTGCTGCGCCGTAGCGGCGACGCCGCCGCCGACGTACGGGCCCGCCTGCTGCGGGCCGTTCGCGCGCAGCCCCCGCCCGGGGGCGGGCGGATCCTCCTCAACCGGCTGTCGGTGCTGCGTCAGTAGGCGCGCGCCCGCCGTCCCGTGCCCGCGTGCTCCGCAAGGCGCCCGCGCGCGGAACGGCCGACGCGAGGTCCTGCACACCCACACCCACCGCACGAGGTGCACTCCGCCATGCGCACACCCACCCGTCGTACCGTCCTCGGCGCCGCGCTCGCCGCCGCCGGGACCGGCCTGCTCACCGCCTGCTCCTCCGACTCCGGCTCCGGCTCCGGCTCGGGCTCGATGAAGGGCATGGACCACTCGTCCATGAACCACTCCTCGACGAATCCCACCGCCTCGACGAACCCCACCGCCCCCGCCGGCTACCTCTCCCCGAACGGCCCCGAGGTCGCGGCCGCCGAGGCCCGGCGCAATCCCGGCCCGGAGCGCAAGGTCGCGCTCACCGCCACCGAGACGACCCTGGACCTCGGCGGCCGCACCGTCCGCACCTGGGCGTACGGCGACCGTCTGCCCGGCCGGGAGGTCCGCGCCACCGTCGGCGACACGCTCGCCCTCACCCTCGCCAACCACCTGCCGCAGCCGACCTCGCTGCACTGGCACGGCCTCGCGCTGCGCAACGACATGGACGGTGTGCCGGGCCTGACCCAGGCCGCCGTCAGGGCCGGCGCCTCCTTCGACTACCGCTTCGCGCTCGGCCACCCGGGCACGTACTGGCTCCACCCGCACTCCGGCGTCCAGCAGGACCGCGGCCTGTACGCGCCGCTGATCGTGGAGGACCCGAAGGAGCCGCTGCGCTACGACAAGGAATGGGTCGTGGTCCTGGACGACTGGGTGGACGGCATCGACGGCAGCACCCCGGACGCCGTCCTGGCCGAACTCGCCAAGGGCATGGGCGGCACGGGTGGCACGGGCGCCGATGCCGGCTCGACGGGCGGCATGGACCACTCCGGCCACGACATGTCGGGGATGCCCGGGATGGGGAGCGCACCGAGCGCACCGAGCGCACCGAGCGAACCGAGCACGCCCGGCACGGCCGGCACGCCCGGCGGCCCGGCCCGGATGCTGATGGGCGCCACCAGCCCGCTGCTCGGCGGCGACGCCGGTGACGTCGCCCACCCCTTCCACCTGGTCAACGGCCGTCTCGCAACCGCCCCCGAGACCTTCACCGCCAAGCCCGGCGACCGGATCCGGATCCGCCTGATCAACGCGGGCGGCGACACCGCCTACCGGGTCGCCCTCGGCGGCCACGAGCTGACCGTCACCCACACCGACGGCTTCCCGGTCGAGCAGGCCACCACCCAGGCGCTGCTGCTCGGCATGGGCGAGCGCTACGACGTCCTGGTCACCGCCAAGGACGGCGCCTTCCCGCTGACCGCGCTCGCCGAGGGCAAGAACGCCACCGCACTGGCCGTGCTGCGCACCGGCGGCGGCGTCGCGCCTGACGCCTCGGCACGCCCGGCCGAACTGGACGGCAAGCTGGTCACCGCCGCGCAGCTGAAGGCCGACCCGAGTGTCCGACTGTCCGTCAAGTCACCTGACCGGACTGTGCAGTTGGAGCTCACCAGCGGCATGGCGAAGGCCGACTGGGCGTTCAACGGCCGCCCGTACGACCCGGCGCAGCGCTACCCGGTGGCGGCGGGCGAGCGGGTGCGGCTGGAGTTCCGCAACAGCAGCGCCATGTGGCACCCGGTCCACCTGCACGGCCACAGCTTCGCGCTGCCGGACGGCGGCCCGCGCAAGGACACCGCGATCGTCCTGCCGGGCGCGACCCTGGCCGTCGACTTCGACGCCGACAACCCGGGGCTGTGGATGGTGCACTGCCACAACGTGTACCACGCGGAGACGGGCATGATGACCGTCCTCGGTTACCGGGCGTAACCCCGTCCGCATGCCGAGACGCCGGGGCGGGGATCATGATTCCCGCCCCGGCGCCCGACCCCGGTGCGCCACCCGCCGCGCCGGGTCACCCTTCCCGACCTGCGCCGTCATGACGTTTTCTTAACGCGGGCCGATGACGACTCCTTGACGCCTGTCGCATAGCCTGGCGCACTGCCGTCGCCCGACGGCGCTTTACGGGGTCTTGAACAAGAGGTGCAAGGTGGTTTCGTCGGGTTCGACGGAGACGGCGACGGAGGATCCGTCCTCGGCGCGAATACGGCTCCGCAGCTGGCTGCTGGAGGACATGTCCCCGGAGAAGGCCGCCCAGAAGGCCGACGCCGAGCGGGCACAGGCGCAGGCGCAGCAGGACGGTGAAGGCGGGGAGCCGGGGGGCTCCGCCGATCACCCTGGTCACTCTGCGCACACGGGCCAGCCGTGGTGGCGCGTGATGTGCCTGACCGGCCTGGACTACTTCTCGACGCTCGGCTACCAGCCGGGTATCGCCGCCCTCGCGGCCGGCCTGCTGTCGCCGATCGCCACGATCGTGCTCGTGCTGGTCACCCTGCTGGGCGCACTGCCGGTCTACCGTCGGGTCGCCAAGGAGAGCCCGCGCGGCGAGGGCTCGATCGCGATGCTGGAGCGGCTGCTGCCGTTCTGGAAGGGCAAGCTGTTCGTCCTCGCGCTGCTCGGCTTCGCGGCGACGGACTTCATCATCACGATCACGCTCTCGGCCGCCGACGCCAGCGCCCACCTGGTCGAGAACCCGCACCTGACCAGCGTGCTCGGCGGCAAGCAGATGGTGATCACGCTGATCCTGGTCGCCCTGCTGGGCGCGGTCTTCCTCAAGGGCTTCAGCGAGGCGATCGGCCTGGCCGTGGGGCTCGTCGGGATCTACCTGGCGCTCAACGTGGTCGTCGTCGCGGTCGGCATCTGGAAGATCGTCCAGGCGCCGCACGTCGTCACCGACTGGTCCAACGCGCTGACCGCCGAACACGGCAACATCTTCGTGATGATCGGCGTCTCGCTCGTCGTCTTCCCGAAGCTCGCGCTCGGCATGTCCGGCTTCGAGACCGGCGTCGCCGTGATGCCGCACATCAAGGGCGATGCCGGCGACACGGAGGCGAGCCCGGTGGGCCGGATCCGCGGCACCCGCAAGCTGCTCACCACCGCCGCCGTGATCATGAGCTCCTTCCTGATCGCCACCAGCTTCATCTGCACCCTGCTCATCCCGGCCAAGGAGTTCGAGACCGGCGGCGACGCCAACGGCCGCGCCCTCGCCTACCTGGCGCACGAGTACCTGGGCGGCACCTTCGGCAGCGTCTACGACCTGTCCACCATCGCCATCCTGTGGTTCGCCGGCGCCTCGGCCATGGCGGGCATGCTCAACCTGCTGCCCCGCTACCTGCCGCGCTACGGCATGGCCCCGCACTGGGCCCGCGCCGTGCGCCCGATGGTGATCGTGCTGACGATGATCGGCTTCCTGATCACCTGGCTGTTCGACGCGAACGTCGACGCCCAGGGCGGCGCCTACGCCACCGGCGTGCTGGTCCTGATCAGCTCGGCAGCCATCGCCGTCACCATCGCCGCCTACAAGAAGCGCCAGCGCGGCTGGACCATCGCCTTCGGGATCATCGCGGCGGTCTTCCTCTACACCACCGTGCTGAACACCATGGAGCGCCCGGACGGCGTCAAGATCGGTGCCTGCTTCATCGCCGGCATCATCCTGGTCTCGCTGCTCTCCCGCCTCAAGCGGGCCTTCGAGCTGCGCGTCACGGCCGTCGTGCTGGACGAGACGGCCGAGCGGTTCATCCGCGACTACGCCCACCGCCCGCTGCGCCTGATCGCCAACGAGCCGACCAAGCGGGACGTCGCCGAGTACCGCGACAAGATCCGGCAGATCCGGGCCGACAACGACATCCCGGGCGAGGACGACCTGGTCTTCGTCGAGGTGACGGTCGACGACGCGTCGGACTTCGAGTCCGAGCTGACCGTCCGGGGCGAGGTCCTGCACGGGCGCTACCGGGTGCTCACCCTGGAGAGCTCCAGTATCCCCAACGCGATCGCGGCGCTGGCGCTCACCGTCCGGGACCGCACCGGGCAGCGGCCGCACCTGTACTTCGAGTGGACCGAGGGCAACCCGTTCGCCCAGTTCCTGCGGTTCTTCCTGTTCGGGCAGGGCGAGGTCGCGCCGGTGACGCGCGAGGTGCTGCGCGAGGCCGAGCCGGACCGCTCGCGCCGCCCGCGCGTCCACGTCGGCTGACGGGTCCTTCCGGGCGACGGCCCGCCCGCTCCTCGTGAGCGGGCGGGCCGTCGGCGTTCCCGGGGCCTTCCGGCGGTACGGGACCGAATGGCGCCGCCCACGCCCGGGAGGGGAGGGCGTGGGCGGCGGCTCGGAGGGGGCGGGGCCTCAGGCGGGGAGGTCCAGGACCGTGCCCGGCTGAATGAGGTCCGGGTCCTCGCCGATGGTGCTGCGGTTGAGGGCGTAGAGGGCGGGCCAGCCGCCCGGGACACGGAGGCGTTCGGCGAGGTCGGTGAGGGTGTCGCCGTCGCGGACGGTCCAGGTGCCGTCCTCGGCGGCGGTCGGCGCGGCGGTGGGTTTCGGCGTCGTGGAGTGTTTCGGCGCGGCGGCCGGGGGCGGGAGGACGGCGGCGTCGCGATCGTGGCTGCGGGTGGCGCGGGCGCCGCAGACGGGCCAGGGGGAGAGGCCGCGGTGTTCGGCGAGGTGCTCGGCGACGGCGATCTGCTGCTCGCGGGTGGCGAGGTCGGCGCGCGGGGCGTACCCGAGGCCGCCGTTCTCGCGCCAGGTGGCCTGGTCGAACTGGAGCCCGCCGTAGTAGCCGTTGCCGGTGTTGACGCGCCAGTTGCCGCTGCTCTCGCAGGCCGCCACGTTGTCCCAGTCGTACCGGCCGTCCTGGGGCCGGCTGTCCTGCGGCCGGCTCTCCTTCGCCCGGCTGTCCTCCGCCCGGCCTGGGTCGGAGCCGGTGCTGCGGCCCGGGGGTGCGGCGTGGGCCGCGGGGGCGGCGGCGAGGGCCACGGTGAGGGCGCAGAGCGCGGCGGGGACGAGGCGGCGGAGACAACCGGTGGCAGGCATGGGCGGCTCTCAGGTTCGGGGACAGGGCCTGCGCCGTCCGAAGTCGGCGCCCTCCCACCGACGCACGACCGGCCGGGCGCCCCGCCGCCGACACGTCCGTGGGGTCACCCGTACGGCAGGCCCGGACCACCCCGGCGGCCCGCGGCCAACCGGCCGTACGTGCCGCGCGGTCGTCACGGTCGTCACGGTCGTTCAACTGCCGTTCGCCGTGGGAACCGTCCGAAGTCGCCCGGGCGTGCGGTGGGACTGGGAGCCTCCTCGGCGATTCCCGGAGCCCAGGAGGCGGCAGTGGTGGCACACCCTTCGGCACATCCCTCGCGCAGGAGCGTCCTTCGCACCGCCACGGCGGTCGGCACGCTCGCCGCGCTGCCCGCGTCCACCCTGCTGTGGACCCAGCCCGCGGTGGCCGGCACCCCCGGGCCGGAGCAGGTCCACCTCCAGTGGGGCAACGAGCCGTCCCGCGAGATGACCGTCTCCTGGGCGACGGCGGCGAGCGTCAACCGCCCCCGGGTGCGGATCGGGACGCCGCGCGAGGGCGCGGGCCGTACGGTCGGCGCGCGCAGCCGCAGCTACGTGGACGGCCTCAACAAGGTCGAGACCTTCACCCACCACGCCCGGCTGAACGGCCTGCGCCCCGACACCACCTACGTCTACGAGGTGCTGCACGACGGCGCCGAGCCGGTGCGTGGCACCTTCCGCACGGCGCCGGCGCGCGGCCGGGCCGCGTTCCGCTTCACCAGCTTCGGGGACCTGGGCACGGGTGACAACGTGTTCGCCAAGTCCTCGATCCACGGCGCGGCCGCCGTCCGGCAGGTCGAGCAGTTCGACCCGCTGTTCCACCTGCTCAACGGCGACCTCGCGTACGCCAACAACAACCCGCAGCTCCAGCCGCAGGCCTGGAACGCGTTCATGAACAACATGGCGAAGTCGGCCGCCAACCGCCCGTGGATGCCCACACCCGGCAACCACGAGGTCGAGGCCGGCGGCGGGGACCTCGGGTACGCCTCCTACCTGACCCGCTTCGAGCTGCCGGACAACGGCACCCGCGACCACTGCGGCAACTGGTACGGCTTCCAGGTCGGTTCGGTGCTGTTCGTCAGCCTGGACGGCAACGAGATCGCGGTCGAGGACGACGCCAGCATCGACCCGGCCACCGGGCACTCCATCTACATCAGCGACTACAGCGAGGGCGCCCAACTGCGCTGGCTGGAGCGGCTGTTGTCGCGCGCCCGGGGCGGGTCCTCGGTGGACTGGATCGTGGTCTACCTGCACCAGTTCGCGATGTCCTCCTCGGCCGCCAGCCACGGCGGCGACATGGGCATCCGCGAGAAGCTGCTGCCGCTGCTCGACCGCTACTGCGTCGACCTCGTCCTGGCCGGCCACGACCACGACTACGAGCGCACCCACCCCGTGCGCGGCACCGAACCGGGCGGCCTGCTCACCCCGGCCGTCGCCGACGACGACCTGCGGCAGATCGACACCTCGCAGGGCACCGTCCACCTCATCCTCGGCGGCGGAGGCACGGCCGGACACGACGACGTCTACCTGCCCGCCGACGCGGACGGCGTGCGGCAGGCCTCGGTCCGCACCCAGCGGCTCACCTTCAAGGCCGACCCCGACGCCAAGGAGAAGGCCCACTGGTCGGCCGTGACCGACCCGGACACCCACTTCCCGTACGGCGTCGCGGTGTTCGACGTCGACCCGGGCCTGCTCCCGGGCGGCCGCACCACCATCACCGTCAGCTACTACCACTCCGTCCCGGCCACCGCCGCCAACCCCCTCCCGACGCCGGTCCTCTACGACCGCTTCACCCTCTACCGCGACCGCAGCGACGGCTGGGACGACGACGACCAGGACGAGGACGAGAACCGCGACTCCCGGAACGCCGCCGCCGCCCGCTGACTCCGTCCGTACTCTCCAACTCCCCAGGCCCGCAGCATAATTGGCCGGCAAGCCGGGTCACGTTGCCGTGACCCGGCTTCCCGCTGCTACGTCACCTCGCCTGGCACGTCACGGGGTGCGTTCAGGGTTCAGGGTCCACTGCTGGTTCGCCTGGATCCCGGGGCAGTTGGAGATGTCGAGGCGAGCGCCCTGATCGGTCGCCCCGTTGGGGACCTCCAGGCACCTGCCGGAGGGACTGGCGGCAGGGTCCACGGTGGCGGGGAGGTAGATGCGACCGTCGGGACGCACGGTCCACCTCTGGCCGGTCCTGCCGTCGCAGTCGGTGAGGATGACGCCGGTTCCGTCGAGGAGTGCGTTGTCCTTGGTGGAGAGGCAGTAGCCCCCGGCCCGAACCGTGCCGTCGGAGGCGAGGTTGAAGCGCTGGTGTCATGGTCAGCGCCGGTGGCAAGCTCTGGCGCACCCCTCCGCAGGCCGGACGGCAACTGGCAGGTCCAGGGCTGGGGTGACGTCTACAGCGTCACCGGCGCGCTGAGCGGGGCACAGACCGACCACGGCCAACTCGCGCTCGCCAACACCGACGACGGGCTCCAGGTCGTCGCACTCGCCCAGGGCAAGCCATGGCACGTGGTGCGCAACAGCGCGGGGTCCTGGTCCCAGTGGGCCGATGTCACCGGCGTGGCCGGCCAGATCGCCCCGCTGACCACCGTCGGCGCTGCGGGGGCCGGGGTCGGCCTCAACGTCACGGTCGCCGGGGCCGGCAAGCTCAGCGAGACCACGAGGGACGGGACCACCGGCAAGTGGTCCGCCTGGTCGACAGTCGCCACCGGAAACGGCACGGGCAGCAGCACGACCCAGGCCTTCCGACCGATGGGGAGCACCAACACCCCGACCGCTGCACCCAACACCGGCGGTGGAACAGGCGGGCCCCACGCGCTGCTTAGCTCCACCACCACAACTCCCACCGGGTCCAAGGCCGTCAGCTACCAGTACGACGCCAAGGGCCGCACCACCGCCATCACCGACACCGGCGGCACCGCCACCCTGGCCTGGAACGGCGAGGACAAGCTCGCCTCCTACGCCAGGACCGGCCAGGCCGGTGCCACCACCTACCTCTACGACGCCGACGGCAACCCGCTGATCCGCCGGAGCCCCGGCAAGACCACCCTGTTCCTGCCCACCGACGAACTCACCCTCGACACCGCCACCGGCTCCATGAGCAACGTGCGCTCCATCAGCGCAGGAGGCGGCCTCACCTTCACCCGCGTCACCGCCCCCATCGGCGGCGGCACCGTCCTCATCCAGGCCGCAGACCCGCACGGCACCAACAGCGTCCAGATCAACACCGACGCCGCCCAAACGGTCACCCGCCGGGACACGGACCCCTTCGGCAACCTCCGCGGCACCCAGCCCACCGCCGGCCAGTGGGCCGGCACCAAGGGCTTCGTCGGCGGCACCAAGGACGACACCACCGGCCTCACCAACCTCGGCGCCCGCCAATACGACCCCACCACCGGCCGCTTCATCAACCCCGACCCCATCCTCGACGCCGCCGACCCGCAGCAGTGGAACGGCTACGCCTACAGCAACAACAACCCCGTCAACCTCTCCGACCCCTCAGGCCTGCACTTCGAGGAGTGCAGCAACGGGATGTACACGTGCAGCGGCGGGATCACGCCGATCGAGAAGGGGCGAGACTACGACCAGATCGTAGAAGAAAACAAGAAGACCGAACAGTTCCAGGCGTACTCCGCATACAGCTACTGGCGAACGCATAAGACGCTTCGCGAGCAATATGCGACAAAATGCAGCAACGGTCGATGCAACCCAAATTCCAAGGAAGGCCACGAAGGCAACAACAGGGACTTCCTTTTTGGCCTCGGCACAATCGTGGTGGCGCCGCTTGATCTCGTGCACACGGTTATTCATTTGGGTGATCACGAATATAGCAAGCCAGGCCCGATGGCTACCTATATAGACTGGGCCCAAGGTCACGGCCTTGACCCGCAAAGTGCACATTTTGTGTCGGGAGCGTACGCCCCTGCTGCGGTCGGCGATGCCTACGCCGCCAACCCGGAAGTTCCACAAGGGTGGTGCAACAGCTTCCCTGCCGGCACCAAGGTTCTCCTCGCCGACGGAACCACCAAGCCGATCGAGCAGCTGACCATCGGCGACCAGGTCACCGCCACCGACCCCCAGACCGGCGATACCGCCGGCGAGCGTGTCACGAAGACCATCATCACGCCCGATGACAAGGACTTCACCGATCTCCAATTGACGACCGCGGTAGAGGCAAACCCGGCGGCGGTCCCCAGTACCATCACCTCAACCCAACACCACCCGTACTGGGACGTCACCACCAAGCGGTGGACCGATGCGGCAGACCTCCAAGCCGGCCACCAGCTCCTGACCCCAGCGGGCGACACCGTCACCGTCGCATCGGTTCGCAACTACCACACTGACTCGACGTCTGCCTATAACCTGACCGTTAGTCAGCTCCATACGTACTATGTGCTGACAGGGGCCACGCCGATCCTCGTGCACAATTGCGGGGACACTCCACCCGGGGTGCAATGCGTTTGCCTTCCTGGTACAGGTACGGGCCCTGCGGACGTGGCAATCCGGAATTCCGGGCCTTGGACTCGTTCTGACATTATTCGAGGCTCGCTTGGACTTCGACCCAATCAGGTTGGAAGCCGAATGGAGATTCACCATGCAGATCAGATGCCTGGGTCGGCAATCCACGAGCTTGATCAAAGTGTTCACCGAGGGGCCGGAACGGATCTTCACCGAAATCCGCACAATCAAGGCGTCACGAAGGATATGCGCAAGGAAGATACTCAGCTGCACTGGTGGTACAGGTCCCAGGAGCAGGGTTGGGGAACGTACAGCCCGGACCATTGGTTCGATAACTGGGCGGAATGATCGTTAGGTGAGAGTCATGGAGTTTGAAGAGTTTGAAGCAAAATTGGTTGCGGCTCGCGCAAAACGTGCTGGCCTCAACAGTCCAGAGGGGTTTGATGTATTTGAGTTTCGAACCGCTTCGGAAGATGACCTCATGGTGGCTGAAGAAGCTCTAGGTGCGCGGCTTCCTGGTGAGTACAAGGAGTTTATGAAGCGATATGGCGGAGGGATGTTCCTATTCCTCGACTTGCTGCCGATCGCTAGTTCCGACGACCAGGAAGACGATCTACTGAAGGTGAACCTTCGGGAGTTCCTTGACGCCGACTTTATCGCTGTAGCCCCGGTCGGCACAGGAGACTGGTGGGGGTTCTCGGTCATTGACGGGCGATGTGCGGACCAGATCAATTTCTGGGATCACGAGGATGGGCGAGTTCAATTTGAGGCCGCCAGCTTCCTCGATTTCCTGGCTCATGAAGGGCTTCGCGCAGGGAGATAGCTTCCCGGTGACCCCCGCCAGAATCTCGGGCACTGTTTGATTGCTCCGCCCCGCTGGTCATCCAGCGGGGCGGAGTGCTATGAGCAATGTGGGGTGGATGGGGGCCAGAGTGTCCCGTAAGCCAGAGTTCGACACAGGCGGGTTAATCGCCGCGCCGGTGAACAGGTTCGGCAGTTAAAGTCCTGGTGCCTGCCCCGCCTGAGTCGGCCGTCGGCCGGTGAACTGCTTGCCACCGTCCGGCATTACCTGTCCTGTGTGCTTCGAACGTCCCATACGGCCGACTCAGCGCGCGCCGCCCGCTGCGCAGCCGATGCCGTGACGCAGTACTGGAAGGACCGAGCGGCAAGATTTGATGGACGATGAACGCTATCGAGGCGAGCGAATGACTGATCGAGCTGGTTCGACCTTCGCCGCTGACCCTGTCGTAGCAGGGCGGTGGATCTGGTGGCAGCCTGATCCGGGTGACGCCAGGGAGGGTGGGAGCAGCCCTGACGCAAGGTGAATTTTTGGATGAATTTGTCGAGTCGGATAGTTTGAATGCTGCATAGGATCGCGACCGATTGTTGGATGGTGGACATGGACGAGTTCATGGCGAACGTTCCCTGGGGGATCTTGAAGATTGAGGCAGCGGGCGGCGGTGGGGATATCCCAGATGCGGACAGAGGGGGCCGACCGGTATCGGCGAACGAACGCTGTGTGACCGTCACGGTTTTGCATGGTGACTTTGGGCCCGTGCGAGTAAGAATTGGCGAACATGGCGATGAGGGAGGCGCAGCTTTGGCATTCTTGGGAACCATTGAGTGTCGAAGCGGAATTCTTGAGATCTCGGATATTGTTGGCGAGAAGCCATATTTCCAAATGCCAATTGAGCCGGGCAGGGTGAAGATTTCCGTAGAGCTTGACAAGTTGGAGGATGCGGAGATCGTAACTATCAAGGTGAAAGCGGCTTAGTAGGATATCGTCAGCCCGTTTCCCGGTGTGGAATCTACGCACTGCCGGCTGGCGGGAGTCCGGCTGCTGAGGGCGCCTACAGCGATGCGCATGGCCTCACGAAGGTCTGACCTCAGTGACCACGGCCCCCGCGGGCGGATCTTCGCGGCCCCCGGGTGCTTGTAGCGCACCCGGGTGTGGCGGACAATCCGCAGTTCGTCGTAAGACAGGCCAGGGGCCCGCGGGCAAGACTGTCTTCTGCATGTCCATGCGGATCACCGGCAGTTCTGCTCTGCCGCTCGGATCAACAGCACGCGCCATTCGCACTCCCACACCACCAGAAGGTTGGAAGCGATGCACCTCCGTGCCACGACCCGCAAACTCCTCCTCGCCGGCCTGGCGCTCGCCCTCGGCGCCGCCCCGTTGCTGGCCGTCCCGGCCCAGGCCACCACCTCTACGGTCGCTCTCGCACCGGTGAGCGCGGCCGCGTCCGTCGCCCTGCCGGGCGCCCGAATCTCCGTGTCGACCGCCTTGTTCGCGCTCTCCCCCGACCGGAGCGGTGTCTTCAACTGGAACGGCGCCACCTGGACCCAGGTCGGCGGTCCGGCTGCCACCATCGTCTCCGGCGGCGGCGGGCTGGTCGCCACCAACCCGACCAGCGGGGACCTCTACGTCTACAACTGGAGCCCCAACAGCTGGTCCAGGATCGGCGGGCCGGGCAAGCAGTTCGCCCTGGACGGCAGCCGCCACGTCTTCGGGCTCAGCCCCGACGGCAGCGGTGTGTTCGTCTGGATGGGCGGCACCAACTGGAACCAGATCGGCGGCCCGGCAAGCAGCATCGCCGCCGGCGGCAACACCCTGATCGCCACCAACCCCAGTACCGGGGACGTCTGGCGCTACGACGGCACCGGATGGTCCCGGATCGGCGGCCCCGGCGCCCAGTTCGCCGTGGACGACGCGGGCCGCGTCTACGGCCTCAGCCCCGACCGCAGCGGCGTCTTCCAGTGGCAGGGCGGCACCGACTGGACCCAGGTCGGCGGCCCGGCCGGCAGCATCGTCGCGGGTGGTGGTGGCACCCTGCTCGCCACCAACCCCACGACCGGGGACGTCTGGCGCTACAGCGGCGGGAGCTGGTCCCGGATCGGTGGCCCCGGCGCCGAGTTCACCATCGACGGTGCCGGCCACGTGTACGGCCTCAGCTCCGACCGCAGCGGCGTCTTCCAGTGGCAGGGCGGCACCGACTGGACCCAGGTCGGTGGCCCCGCCGCCTGGCTCGCCGCCTCCTGAGATTCGACGACGACCCGGGCCCGCCGCGCCACTTCGCGCGGCGGGCCGTCCTCACGTGCCGCCCGTGGCTCGAACGTAGACGTCCGCCGCCCCCCGGCGGCCGCCGGGCCGGCGCACCACGAAGACCTGCCGCCCGGCCTGCCCCTCCGGAACCAGCGCGCCCTCCGCCGGCTCGTCGCCGGGGAGCGCCGCCCTCAGGTCCTCCGGCAGGGGGGCAGTGGTACCAGGCTGCGGCAGGTCGTACGTGCTGAGGAAATCGTCGACGTTGACGTCGTCGCCGCCGTCGATCCCGTAGTGCAGGTACGCGACCGGCACCCCGCCGACGGTCCGGGCGAGCACGGCGTCCGCCGGCACGTAGTACCGCCCCTTCTTGGGATGCTGGTCGTGATGCAGCCCCGCCACCCGCTCCGCACGGTCGCTGTCGGTCTCAGGCTGATCGCCGAACCGGAGGAACCCGGTCGCCCCCCACCAGAGGCATCCCACGGTGACCAGGATGCAGAGCCCGAGGAACGCGCCCAGGACTCCACGCCGCAACGGCCTGCGATCGGGCCGGCTGTATGTCATGTCAGAGCTTCCTGCTCCTGGTCTTGCTGGTTCCCCCCCATGTCGAACTCCCGGGCCAGTCCGGTGCGGTGGAGGCGCTGGATGTCCTGGTCCGTCACCCGTCCCACCCCTGGCACATCGGTGCTCTTCCCGTTGTCCCAGTTGTACCGGTCGCGGACGTTCGTCCTGTAAGTGACGGTCACCTCGGGTGGAGCGCCGGGCGACGTCGGCTTGACCTCGACCTTCGCTTCGGTGTTGTAGTGGAAGGAACCAACCGCGTAGAACCAGTCCTTGCTGCTGTCCGGCGTTGCGGACATGGGTTGCCAACCGGTCTGCTGGACCAGCGCGACGGGTTTGCCCGTTCGTCGGTACTCCGCCAGGGCCTCGGCCTCCCAGCCGCTGAGGTTTCCGTCCAGCGTGGTGTTCACGCTCTGCTGGAAGTCGGGGATGTCCTTCAGCATGTCCTCGACGTTCAGGTCCAGCGGCTCGCCCGTGCCGGAGAGGTAGTGCGCCATGTTGGCGCTGGCATGTGTGCCACCGGCCGCGAATGGCATGGCGGCGATTCCGGCCCCCAGCGTGGCTGCCAGCTTGTGGTCCTTGTCGGTAGGGCTCTCGGTGTTGTAGTCGCCTGCGCCCCGGTCGTAGGGATCGGGCGGCAGCAGCACCCCGCCCTCACCCCCGAAGACCTTCGGTAGGGCGCGTGCCGCGGCCAGATCCTCACTCACCACCCGCTTCGTCCAGTCATCGAGGTGGCGGTAGGCCACTGCGTCGTCAATGCGATCCAGCTCCTGCCCCGCCGTGTTGCTGACATCGGCCGCGTACTTCTTGGCAGCCGTCAACAGGTTACGGATGTCTCCGGCAACGGCGGCCAGGCGACGGGACTCACCCAGGCTCTCCGGGTCGTTGCTCCCGCTCAACCAAGCCGGATAGCCGATGTCGCCGTCGTCCTTGATCGTGAGGTCGTTGGCATGAGCGAGATCGTCCGCCTCGAACACCCACCGGCGAGCCAGGGCCAGACCTGCGGCGGCATTCACCAGGGTGAGCCGAGCAGCTTCCATCTCCTGCTCGGCGATGGACAATTCGTCAAGCAGGTCGGACAGCACCCGGCGCCCCAGGTCGGCGGCGTCGCCGCTCCAGCCCTCCTGAAGCGTGGAGAGCACGTCGACGGCGAGATAGCGCGCGGAGCCAAGGGCGGTCCCGACCTTGTCCCACTCTTCTGCTGCCCGATGGAATGCCTCGGGGTCACAGGACCGAATCTGCTGCAGTGTGACTGGCTTCGCGAAGTGACGCTCGTGAACGGGTTCGGCGACCTTGCGGCGGCCGTCCGGAGCCTCGTCGTAGACGGACGGCATCAGTTCTTGCCCTCCAACAAGGAAGCGGCGTTCTGCAGTTGCTCGGCAACGGCGGCTTCCTGCCGATAGTAGTTGGCCGCCGTGATCCGAAGCCCCTCAGCGAGCTTCCTCATCGCGTCGGTGATCCTGCTGGTCTCCTGGGCAACACTCCTGGTTCTCACGCTAACGAGAGGGCAGCGGCGGGCGCAGGTGAACGGGATGACCCGTGAGGGAGCCGACCCATGCCTTCGTCGGCCGGCGCGCCATCCGGACGGGTGTGTTGACGGATGGCGGTTCAGGAAGCCCGCAGGGCCTTCACGTGAGGTGGAGGCCCTGCGGATTCCTCGGATGGTCTGTCAGGAGAGCAGGCGGGCGTCGTTGTTGGCCGCGCCGTTGAGGGATCCGGCGTAGCCGGCCGGGTAGGACAGCCAGAAGCCGTCGCTGATCTTGTCGACCCACACCGTGTGGTCGGTGTTGTTCACGATCGAGGCGGCGTTCTGGTAGATGGTCTGGCCGTAGCCGGAGCCGTTCGCCCAGTGGGCGAAGGTGAAGTTGTGCAGGTCGACGTTCTGGCCCGGGGACCAGTTCTCGAACGAACCCCAGCCGACCCCGGGAGAGTTGTAGTACAGGCAGACGGTTCCGTTGGGGCAAGCCTCCACCCCGCCCGGACCTGCGGCGTAGGCGCTGCCGGTGGCCATGGCCACCGCGCCGGCCGTCAGTGCCGCCACTGCTGCGAGCCTGGCCGCACGCGGTTTGATCGTGATGCGCATTCCGTACTCCCGTCCCAAGTCGACAGTGCAGGAAGGCCGGTGGGTGCGGTCCGATGTCGACCGGTGCCCGTTCGAGGCCTCGAACAGGCTGGCACGGCAGTCTCGTTGGCGCCATGGGTTCGCACGGTTCCGCTTGTGGACACATCCGGAGGCGGCGGCGCCGGTTTCGGAGGGCTCAGGCGGCCTCGGCCCGGCTGGTCGTGGCGGCACCCGGCTGGGCGAGCCAGATCAGCCGGGAGGTGATCCCGGGCCGCCCGGCGAAGTGCCGGACGGCCCGGTCGGGGGAGGAGAGGGTCAATCGGGCCCGCCCGTCGATGCCGATCACGTGCGCCGACCCGTCACCGTTGGCGAATCCCCAGGCCACCACCCACCCGTCGGCGTCCGCAAGGCCTTCGTCGGACACCTGGACGACGGCGAACAGCCGGGGTGCGGTGTCGAGCACCAGCTCGCACAGCTCCTGTTCGAAGGTCGGGGCGGATGGCGTCCCGAGCCCGACCGAGTGGAGGTTTGGTGAGGGCGCAGCGGTCATGGAAGTCTCCTACATAAAACGGGAGGTGGACGCCTGCGCTGCCACGATCGTAGCAGCGCAGGCGTACCTGACGCAGAATCAAAAGTAGCCAGTCGGTAATATGTAGTCCACCGCCATTGAGATATTTGAAGCACCTTCACTCCAATGGGTGATGGATGCCGACGATGGCGGTTGAGAGTGAGGAGACAGCGGATGCCGCCCAGCAAGATTCCGCCGAGCATTCGGCAGCGGCGCCTCGGCGCAGAACTGCGCCGGCTGCGCGAGCAGGCAGGTCTGTCGGTCACGCGAGCCGGGGAACTGCACGGCACCCAGCAGTCCCGCATCAGCAACATCGAATCCGGGGGATACCCGGTGAGCGCGGACCGGGTGCGGACCCTGGCGCGTCTCTACGGCTGCACGGACGACGCCCTGATCGAGGCGCTGACGCACATGACCGGTGGCCGCACGCGAGGCTGGTGGGAGGAGTACCGAGAGATCCTTCCAGCTGGAGCGCTCGACCTGGCCGAACTCGAACACCACACGCATTCGATGCGGATCGCTTCCGCGATTCACATCCCCGGACTCCTCCAGACCCCGGAACACGCTCGCGCGCTCTTCCGAGATGCAGTTCCGCCCCTGTCGCCACCCGAGGTAGAGCATCTCGTCTCCCATCGCATCAAACGGCAAGCAGTGATCTTTGGCGATCAGCCCGTCCAGTTGTCGGCCATCGTCCACGAGGCCGCCCTGCGTATGGGGTTCGGTGGCCGGGACGTCGCGAGCGCACAGTTGGATCACTTGCTGACCATGAGCGAGAAGCCTCACATCGACCTTCGGGTGATCCCATTCGGCACTGGCAGCTACCCCGGTTCCGGCGCTGGCATTGTCTACTTCAGTGCTTCGGTGCCACGGCTGGACACTGTCCAGGTCGACACGGACAAGTCCGAGTTCATCGACACCGAGCCACAGCTGATCAAGTACCGAGCCGTGATGGATCGGCTGGAGGCACATTCGCTCAAGCCGCGTGCATCCCGCGACCTCATTCGCCACATCGCCCAGAGCATCTGAGGACAGGAACGAAGCATGGCCGCTACCGACTGGCAGAAGTCCAGCTACAGCGCAGACGCAGCAAACTGCATCTACCTCGCAGCGGCTGCTGACGGCACCATCAGGATCCGCGAGAGCGATGACCCCGGCACCATCCTCACCACCGCGCCGGACAGGCTCCGCATCCTTATATTCGGTGTCAAGGCGGGAGAGTTTGACCACCTGACTACGTGATCCCTCCGGACGATCCTGCAGGCGGCTTTGGGGGGCGTCGCCGCTTCGGCGTGGTCGAAGCGGCGACGAGTGACAGGAAACCCCCCGGCGCCGTAGCGTCAATGGGGACACCTGAGAGGAAGCGACATGGAAGCTCTCAACTGGCAGAAGTCCAGTTACAGCTCTGAGTCGGCCAACTGCATCTACCTTGCCGCAGCTCCTGACCGCGCCATCAAGCTCCGTGAGAGTGATGACCCCGGCACCATCATCACCACCACTCCTGACGCGCTTCGGGTCTTCCTTGGCGGCGTCAAGGCGGGCGAGTTCGACCACCTGACGGCGTAGGGCGGCTCAGGCGGCGGACCTCAGGGGTATTGCCGCTCGGGCCTGGTCATAGCGGTGGAGGACCAGCCGGGCCACGGCGGGGTGGGCTGCCAGGGGGGCGGTGGTCCAGGGTGCTCCGGAACCGGTGGCGCGGCGGGCGAAGAAGCCGGGGGAGAGGAGGTAGGTGGCGAGGGCGACGGCGGGGTGGCCGGCGGCTTGGAGGGTGGCGACTGCCTGGCGGGGGGTGGGGGTGGCTGCGGAGAGGTGGGCCGGGGTGACGTCGCGGCCGAGGCGGGTGGCGAGGAGGTAGGCCATTCGCTCGGTGTCGGCGAGGGCGGTGGGGTCGGAGGAGCCGGCGCCGGCCAGCACCACTGGGGCCTGGGGCGGGGCTCCGCTCTCGGTCAGGCGGTCGGCCAGGGCTTCGGCGAGCAGGGGGTGGGGGCCGAGGGCGGGGGCGAGGTGGGTGCGGGGGAGGCCGGCCGCTGCGAGGGCGGCGGGGAGGTCGACCCGCAGGTGGTAGCCGGTGCCGAGGAGCAGGGGGACCAGGATCGGCTGGCGGCCTGCGAGTTGGGCGAGGGCGTCCTCAAGCGAGGGGCGTGCGAGGTCCAGGAAGCAGCAGCGGACGGGCAGTTCGGGGCGCAGGGTGCGCACCACCCGCAGCAGCGCCCGTACCGAGGTGACCGCTGCCGGGTCTCGGCTTCCATGAGCGACGGCGAGCAGCATCAGCCCGCCGCCAGCCGATAGCCCCGCTTGGGAACGGTGCGGATCAGCGCCGCGTGCGGCCCGAGGGCGGCGCGCAGGCGCCCGACCGCCGCTTCGACGGCGTGTTCGTCGGCGGTGGCGTCCGGCCAGGCGGCGCGCAGGAGTTCGGCGCGGCTGAGGACCCGGCCGGGGCGTTCGGCGAGGGCGCGGAGCACGGCGGCGCCGCGCGGGCTGAGCCAGTGGCTCTCGCCGTCGACCAGGGCGGCGTTCCCCTGGAGGGTCAACCGCTGCCCGGCGAGGTCGACTTCACGTCTGGTGCGGACCGGCAGGACCTCGGCGAGCAGTCGGACGAGGGAGCCGAGCCGGCCGCGTTCGGGGTGGACGGCGGGCAGTCCCAGGTCGGTGAGCGGGCGGGCGCACAGGCTTCCCACGCACACCGGCAGGACGTCGGCGCGCAGGGCGTCGATCAGCGCCTCGTACAGCCCCTCGCTCTCGGCGGCGGCCAGCAGTGCGGTGATCGCGGGCGCGCTGGTGAAGGTGAGGGCGTGCACCTGGCGGCGGACGGTCTGGTCGAGGAGTCTTCGTACCGCGCCCGGGTCCTCCGGGGGCGCCCAGCGGTAGACCGGGACGGAGATCACCTCGGCGCCGCGTTCGCGCAGCGCGGCCGCGAAGGCGTCGAGGCGGACCCCGTGCTCCTGGACGGCGATCCGGCGCCCGGCCAGGGGGCGGGCGAGCAACCAGGTGAGCAGTTCGTCGGTGGCCTCGGTGCCGGGGGAGTAGCCCTCGTTCAGCCCGCTGGCCCGGACGGCGCCGGTGGCCTTGGGGCCGCGGCTGAGCACCACTGCGCCGCGGCAGGCCTCGGCGAGGGCGGCGCCGCGGTCCCAGCCCTCGGCCGCGCTCATCCAGCCGCGCCAGCCGACGCCCGTGGTGGCCACCACGTAGTCGAGCGGGCCCGTCAGGCAGCGGTCGGTGGCCTCGCGCAGGGCGAGGTCGTCGGCGAGCGGCAGGATGCGCAGCACCGGCGCCTCGACCACCTGGGCGCCGCGCCGGGCGAGCAGGGCGGTGAGCTCCTCGCGGCGGCGGGCGGCGGTGACCCCGATGGTGAAGCCGGTGAGCGGTCCGGGCTGGGTGAGGGTTGCTGCCATGCGGGTCAGCCTGCGGCGAGGGTGTTTCGGGGGCGTTGCCCGGCCGTCACCCGGCGGTAAGCGAAAGTGCCGCTCCGGTTACGGCAGATGTCCGGCCGTGCACCCCGGTGCCCGGGCGCCGTGAGCGAGGCGTACCGCGGCCGCAACATCCGTGACCCGGTCGCGAAACAGCGGGCCGTCACCTTTCTCGGCATGACGCCGACCAGCACCGCCGCCCCCGCCACGGCCCCCGCCGCGGCCACCGACACGCACTGCCCGTACTGCTCGCTGCAGTGCGGCATGCGGCTGGCGACCGGTGTGACCGGAGGCAGCGGAGGAGTCGAGGTGCTGGAGCGCCCGGACTTCCCGGTGAACCGGGGCGCGCTCTGCGGTAAGGGCCGTTCGGCGCCCGCCCTGCTGGCCCGGGACGTCCGGCTGACCGGCCCGCTGTTGCGCGACCGCCCCGGCGGGCCGCTGCGCTCGGCCGGGTGGCCGGAGGCGCTGGACCGGGTCGCCGACGGGCTGGCGCGGGTGCGGGCCGAGCACGGGCCGGACGCGGTGGGTGTGTTCGGCGGCGGCGGGCTGACCAACGAGAAGGCGTACCTGCTGGGCAAGTTCGCCCGGGTGGTGCTGGGCACCGCCAACATCGACTACAACGGCCGGTTCTGCATGTCCTCGGCCGCCGCCGCGCACCGCCGGGCCTTCGGCCTGGACCGCGGGCTGCCGTTCCCGCTCGAGGACATCCCGCACACCGGCTGCCTGATCCTGGTCGGCGCCAACCCGGCCGAGACGATGCCGCCGGCCGTCCGCTACTTCCGCGAACTGCGGGAGAACGGCGGCCGGTTGATCGTGGTCGACCCGCGCCGCACCCGCACCGCCGAACTCGCCGACCTGCACCTGCAGCCGCGCCCCGGCGGGGACCTGGCGCTGGCCCTCGGCCTGCTCCACCTGGTGATCGCGGACGGCCTGGTGGACGAGGAGTTCGTCGCCGAGCGGACCACCGGCTTCGAGCAGGCCCGCGCCGCGGCGATGGCCCACTGGCCGGACCGGGTGGAGCGGATCACCGGTGTCGCCGCCCACCGGCTCCGCGAGGCGGCCCGGATGTTCGGCGAGGCGGAGACCGGCATGGTGCTCACCGCGCGCGGCCCCGAGCAGCACAGCAAGGGCACCGACGCCGTCGGCGCCTGGATCGATCTGTGCCTGGCCACCGGCAACTCCGGCCGCCCGTACAGCGGTTACGGCTGCCTGACCGGCCAGGGCAACGGCCAGGGCGGGCGCGAGCACGGCCAGAAGGCCGACCAACTGCCCGGCTACCGCTCGATCGAGGACCCGGCGGCGCGCGCCCACGTCGCCGCCGTCTGGGGCGTCGACCCCGCGACGATCCCCGGCCCGGGCAGGTCCGCGTACGAGCTGCTGGACGGCCTCGGCCGGCCCGACGGCGTCCGGGCGCTGCTGCTGGCCGGCTCCAACCCGGCGGTGTCCGCGCCGAACGCCGGGCACGTCACCGAGCGGCTGCGCTCCCTGGACCTGCTGGTCGTCGCCGACCTGGTGCTCTCCGAGACCGCCCGGCTCGCCGACGTCGTCCTGCCCGTCACCCAGTGGGCCGAGGAGGACGGCACCACCACCAACCTGGAGGGGAGGGTGATCCTGCGCCGACGCGCCCTCGACCCGCCGGAGGGCGTGCGCAGCGAACTGTGGGTGCTGCGCGAGCTGGCCGCCCGGCTCGGCGTGCCGGCGGGCTTCCCGGCGGACGGCTTCCCGGTCGAGGCCGAGCGGGCCTTCGACGAGCTGCGCCGTGCCTCGGCCGGCGGCGACGCCGACTACGCGGGCATCAGCTACGCCCGGATCGCCGCCGAGGACGGGGTGTTCTGGCCCTGCCCGTCCGCCGACCACCCGGGCACCCGGCGGCTGTTCCTGGACCGCTTCGCCACCCCGGACGGCCGGGCCCGCTTCGCCGCCGTCACCCACCGCCCGGCCGGCGAGGAGCCGGACGCGGCGTACCCGCTGTACCTGACCACCGGCCGGGTGCTCTCCCAGTACCAGAGCGGCGCGCAGACCCGCCGGGTCGCCGAGCTCAACGCGGCCGCGCCCGGCCCGTACGTCGAACTGCACCCCCGGCTCGCCGAACGGCTCGGGATCGCGGACGGCGAGCCGGTCGCGGTCACCAGCCGGCGCGGCCGGGCCGTCGCCCCGGCGCGGGTCACCGACGCCATCCGGCCGGACACCGTGTTCATGCCCTTCCACTGGGCGGGCGCCGGCAGGGCCAACAGCCTCACCAATCCGGCGCTCGACCCGGTGTCGCGGATGCCGGAGTTCAAGCTCTGCGCGGTGCGGGTGGAGCCGGTCCTGAAAGAGGTGACGACGTGACCCCGAGGATCGCCGTGGTCGGCGGCGGCATGGCGGCCGCCCGCTTCGCCGAACGGTACGGCGCGCTCGGCGGGCCCGGCACCGTCACCGTGTACGGCGCCGAGCCGCGCGCCCCGTACAACCGGGTGCTGCTCGCCGAGGTGCTGACGGGGCGCTACGACGCCGAGTCGATCGCGCTGCCGCTCGGCGGGGCGACGGCCCGGCCCGGGTGCGAGGTGGTGGCGCTCGACCCGCGGGTCCGGACGCTTCGGCTGGCCGACGGCAGCACCGAGGCCTGGGACGAACTGGTGCTGGCCACCGGCGCCAACCCGGTGCTGCCGCCCGTCCGCGGACTGCGCCGCGCCGACCGGCACGGGCCGGCCGGGGGCGGGCACACGCTGATCGAGGGCGTGCACACGCTGCGCACCGTGGAGGACTGCGCCCGCCTCGCCGAGGAGGCCGTCGGCGCCAAGCGGGCCGTGGTGATCGGCGGCGGGGTGCTCGGGGTGAGCGCCGCCCGGGCGCTGGCGGCGCTCGGCGTGCGCACCGAAATCGTCCACCAGGCACCGCATCTGATCGAAGGTCAACTCGACGGTGAGGCGGCCGAGGTGCTGCGGGAGCGGCTGCGGGCGCTCGGCGTCGAGTGCTACACCGGCAACCGGGCCCGGGCCGTCCACGGCGGCGAGAGGGTCGGGGCGGTGGAGCTGGCCGGCGGCTACCGGCTCGACTGCGACCTGGTCGTGCTGGCCTGCGGCACCCGCCCGCGCACCGCGCTCGCGCACGCCGCCGGACTGCCCGTCGCCACCGGCGTGCTGGTGGACGACGCCCTGGCGGTCGCCCCGCACGTGCACGCCGTCGGTGACTGCGCCGAACACCGCGGCACCGTCCACGGATTGGCCGGCCCCGCCTGGGAACAGGCCGACGTCCTCGCCCGCCGCCTCTCCGGCGCCGAACCGGACGCCCGCTACCCCGGCACCCGCCCGCGCGCCCGGCTCAGCACCGGCGGCCTGGAGTACGCGGCCTTCGGCACCGTGGACGAAACCCTCGACCCGGGCCTGGACGTGCTGCGGCTCACCGACGCCACCCGCGGCAGCTACAAGAAGCTCGTCCTGCGCGGCGACCGCCTGGTCGGCGCCATCCTGCTCGGCGACCTGGCCACCGTGGACGCGCTGGCCGGCGCCTTCGCCGACGACGGCGCACTCGCCGGCCACCCCCTGCACCTGCTCACCCAAGGAACTGCGATGACTGGAGACATGCGTTGACCACTGACCACCGCAGTACCCGGGACCTCGTCCTGGTCGGCCACGGCATGGTCGGCCAGCGCTTCCTGGAGGCCTGGACCGAACAGCCGGCCGCCCGCGGCTGGCGGGTCACCGTCCTCGCCGAGGAACCCCGGCCCGCCTACGACCGGGTCCACCTCAGCGCACTGTTCTCCGGCAGCACCGCCGACGACCTCGCGCTCTGCCCGGACGGCTTCCTCGCCGAGCACGGCATCGACCTGCGCCTGGGCGACCCGGCCACCGCGATCGACCGGGAGCGGCAGCTGGTGCGCACCCGGTCCGGCTCCCACGTCCGGTACGACGTCCTGGTGCTGGCCACCGGTTCGGTGCCCTTCGTGCCGCCGGTGCCCGGCGCGGACGCCCCTGGCTGCCACGTCTACCGGACCATCGAGGACGTCGACGCCATCCGCGCCCAGGCCGAGACCGCCCGAACGGGCGTGGTGGTCGGCGGCGGACTGCTCGGCCTGGAGGCGGCCGGCGCCCTGCGGGCCGGCGGACTGGACACCCACGTCGTGGAGTTCGCGCCCCGGCTGATGGCCGTCCAGGTCGACGACGGTGGCGGCGCGGCGCTGCGCCGCAAGGTCGAGGACCTGGGCGTCAGCGTCCACACCGGCGCCGGTGCCGGCGGCGTGCTCACCGGCCCGGACGGCCGGGTCCGCGCACTCGCGCTCTCCGACGGACGTGAACTCCCCGCCGACCTCGTGGTGTTCTCGGCCGGCGTGCGCGCCCGCGACCAGCTGGCCCGGGACTGCGCACTGCCCGTCGGCCCGCGCGGCGGCGTGGTGGTCGACGCGCACTGCCGCACCGAGGACCCGGCGATCCTCGCCATCGGCGAGTGCGCCCAGGCCGCCGATGGCCGGGTCTACGGCCTGGTCGCCCCCGGCTACCAGATGGCCGAGACGGCGGCCCGCACCATCGCGCTGCCCGACGGAGCCACCCCGGGGGGCGAAGGCTTCACCGGCGCCGACACCTCCACCAAGCTCAAGCTGCTCGGCGTGGACGTCGCCAGCTTCGGCGACCCGCACGGCACCGCCGAAGGCGCCCTCGACGTGCTCTACAGCGACAGCCGCAGCGGCGTCTACCGCAAGCTCGTCATCGGCGCCGACGGCGCCCTGCTCGGCGGCGTCCTGGTCGGCGACACCGAGGGCTACGGCACCCTGCGCCCGCTCGCCGTCGCCGGCAAGCCGCTCACCGTCGCCCCCGAACAGCTCGTCCTGCCCGCCGGATTCGCGGGGATCGCCGGACCGGTCGTCCTGCCCGACGACGCGGTGCTCTGCTCCTGCCACAACGTCACCCAGGGCGCGGTGCGCGCCGCCGTCCGCGACCAGGGCGCCGACAGCGTCGCCGCCGTCAAGAAGTGCACCCGGGCCGGCACCGGCTGCGGCAGCTGCCTCAAACAGCTCGGCACCGTCGTGAAGGAGGAGTTGGCGGCCGCCGGAGTCAGCACCAGCACCGGCCTGTGCGAGCACTTCACGCACACCCGGGCCGAGTTGTACGAGATCGTCCGGGTGACCGGGGTGGCCGGCTTCTCCGAACTGCTCGCCCGGTACGGCACCGGCGGCGAGGGCTGCGAGATCTGCAAGCCGACCGTCGCCTCCATCCTGGCCAGCCTCGGCAACGGCCACATCCTGGACGGCGAACAGGGCGCGCTGCAGGACTCCAACGACCACTTCCTCGCCAACCTCCAGCGCAACGGCTCCTACTCGGTCGTCCCCCGGGTGCCCGGCGGCGAGATCACCCCCGCGGGCCTGATCACCATCGGCGAGATCGCCCGCGACCACGGCCTCTACACCAAGATCACCGGCGGCCAGCGGATCGACATGTTCGGCGCGACCGTCGACCAACTCCCGGCCATCTGGCGCAGGTTGGTCGACGCCGGCTTCGAGTCCGGACACGCCTACGGCAAGTCGCTGCGCACCGTGAAGTCCTGCGTCGGCGAGACCTGGTGCCGCTTCGGCGTCCAGGACTCCACCACCCTCGCCATCGAACTGGAGCTGCGCTACCGGGGACTGCGCTCCCCGCACAAGCTCAAGGCCGCCGTCTCCGGCTGCGCCCGCGAGTGCGCCGAGGCACAGAGCAAGGACTTCGGCATCATCGCCACCTCGGCCGGCTGGAACCTCTACGTGGGCGGCAACGGCGGCATGACCCCCCGCCACGCCGACCTGCTCGCCGCCGACCTCGACCGCGACACCCTCATCCGCACCATCGACCGCTACCTGATGTTCTACATCCGCACCGCCGACCGCCTGGAGCGCACCTCGGTCTGGCTGGAGCGGCTGGAGGGCGGCCTGGACCACCTGCGGGCCGTAGTCCTGGACGACTCCCTCGGCATCGCCGCCGAGCTCGACGACCTGATGGAACGTCACATCGGTGGCTATCGGGACGAATGGGCCGAAACCCTCACCGACCCCGAACGGCTGCGCCGCTTCGCCTCCTTCGTCAACGCGCCCGGGACCCCCGACCCCGCCGTGACCTTCGTCCCCGAACGCGGCCAGATCCGCCCCGCCCGCCCCGGCGAGGCCGGCCACACCCTCGCCTCCCCGGTGCTCGTCGCCGGGGCCCGACCGGAGGTGCTCACCCCGTGACCGTACAGATCCACGACGGCAGCGACTGGCAGACCGTCTGCACCCTCGCCGACCTCCAACCCGGCCGCGGCGTCGCCGTGTTGCTGCCCGACCACGACCAGGTCGCGCTGTTCCGCGACCGCGCCGGAACCCTCCACGCCGTCGACAACCTCGACCCGTTCAGCGGCGCCCCCGTCCTCTCCCGAGGCCTGCTCGGCAACCGCGGCGACCGGCCCACCCTCATCTCCCCCATGTACAAGCAGGTCTACGACCTCACCGACGGACGCTGCCTGGACGAGGACACCACCCACGACGGCACCCCCGCCGTGCTCCGGCGCTGGCCGGTCCGGATCCACCCCGAGGAGAGCGCCGCATGACCACCGTCCTCGACACGAGAACGCCCTCCCCGCTGGAGAGTTGGGACCCGGAGGACGAGGAGTTCTGGGAGCGCACCGGCGCCCGGGTCGCCCGCCGCAACCTGGTCTTCTCCGTGCTCTCCGAACACATCGGCTTCTCGGTGTGGAGCCTCTGGTCGGTGCTCGTCCTCTTCCTCGGCCCCGAGTACCACATCGACACCGCGGGCAAGTTCACCCTCACCGCCCTGCCGACCGCCCTCGGCGCCCTGCTGCGCCTGCCGTACACCTTCGCCGTCGCCCGCTTCGGCGGCCGCACCTGGACGGTGATCAGCGCCCTGCTGCTGCTCGTCCCCACCGGGCTCGCGGCCCTCGTGCTGCAACCCGGGGTCCCGTACGGGACGTTGCTGGCCGTGGCCTGCGTGGCGGGCGTCGGCGGCGGCAACTTCGCCTCCTCGATGGCCAACATCAACGCCTTCTACCCGCACCGGCTCAAGGGCTGGGCACTCGGCATCAACGCGGGCGGCGGCAACCTCGGCGTCCCGGCCGTGCAACTGCTGGGCCTGCTGGTGCTGGCCACCGCCGGCGCCACCCACCCCCGGCTGCTGCCGCTGCTCTACCTGCCGCTGATCGTGCTCGCGGCGGCCGGGGCGTGGCGGCGGATGGACAACCTGGCGGTGGCGGGCCCCCGTTCGGGGGAGGGGCGGGCGCTGCGCGAGGTCGCCCGCGACCCGTACGCGTGGGCCGTCTCCACGCTGTACATCGGGACCTTCGGCTCGTTCATCGGCTTCGGCTTCGCCTTCGGGCAGGTACTCCAGGTGCAGTTCCACGAGCGCTTCGACACCCCGGTCAAGGCGGCGGCGCTCACCTTCCTCGGGCCGCTGCTCGGCTCGCTGCTGCGGCCGGTCGGCGGACGGCTCGCCGACCGCTACGGCGGGGCGGTCGTCACCCTGGGCACCTTCCTCGCCATGGGCGCCGGGACGGCCGTCGTCCTGGCCGCGTCCCGGGCGGGCTCGCTGCCGCTGTTCCTGGCCGGCTTCATCGCCCTCTTCGTGCTCAGCGGCATCGGCAACGGCTCCACGTACAAGATGATCCCGGCGCACTACCAGGCCCTCGCCCGCTCGGCGGTCGCGGCCGGCGCCGACCCGGCGACCGCCGAGGCCGACTCCCGCCGCCGGTCAGCCGCGCTGATCGGGCTCGCGGGGGCGATCGGGGCGTTCGGCGGGGTGCTGGTGAACCTGGCCTTCCGGCAGTCCTTCCTCGCCAGCCACAACGGGGACGCGGCGTACCTGGGGTTCCTGGGGGCGTACGTGCTCTGCTCGGTGCTGACCTGGGCGGTCTGGCTGCGGCGGAGGTGAGGTGGCGGGGGTGAGGTGGCGAGGGTGCGGCGCCCGGCTGGGGGACGCGGGACTCGGCTGTTGGTATGACGGCCGGACGTCCTCGGCGCGCGGTGGTCCGGCCGGGCGATTAGCGTCGGCCGCACCACGTCCTCGGTTCAGGGAGGCTGCAGTGCATCGTTGGATCGTCCTGACGGTACTCACCTCGTCCCTCGCCGGCCTCGCCGCCCCCGCCGGGGCCGCCGGCACCACCGACCCCGCCCCCGCCACCACCACGGTGACGCTCGGTGGCGCCAAGATCGACCCGAAACAGCCGGGGAGGGTCCGCGTCGACGTCAGCTACCTCTGCACGGTGGCGGCCGAAGCCCGCTCCCTCACCGTCTCCGTCGAGCAGAAGGACCCGCAGGACTCCTCCGCGATCGGCTTCGGCTCCAGCCGGACCGCCGAGAAGGACGTGATCTGCGACGGGACGCCGCAGCAACGGCAGTTCATCGTCCAGTCCAAGACCTTCAACTGGATCCCCGACACCGATGCCGTCCTGACCGCCACCGTCACCAATATCGGCGCCACCCCGTCGGCCGCGGCCGACGCCAAGCGGGTCACGCTCACCACCGCACCCTGACCCCGGGTTTGCCCTACGCTCGTGCCCTGCACGCGGGGAGGGGCACGAGCGGTGGTCGACAGCTCGAACACGATGAACGGCACCGTGCACGGGGACGCCGTCCAGGCCGGGTACATCGGCAACGTCTACCTGGACGGGCGGCGTCCGCCGGCCGTGAAGGACGGGGACGACCCGTGGGTGCGCATCGCCGCGGAATCCCGCGCCTGGCAGCACGTACGGGCCGGTCGGGATGCCGAGACGTACCGGCGGGCCGCACTCGCGGCCGTCCGCCGACTCGCCCGGCTGCGCGACGCGGTGGACCGGGCGGACGACCTCGCGGACGACCCCTGGCAGGACCCCGGGATCGCCGTCCGCTTCGCCTCGCGCGTCGGCTGGCTGCTCGGGGACGGCTCGCTCGACCTCTACCCGGCCGAGGCGGCGCTGCTGGCGGTCGTCCCCTTCCTCTACCGGGTCCGCTCCCTGCAGCTGGCCGCCGCCCGGACGACCGTACGCCCGACCGACCTCCGGCCCACGGCGGCCCCCGAGGGCGACCGGGCGGCGTACGAGCAGTTCATCGAGTCCTACGACCTGCTCACCCACCGCACCCGCACCCGCCCCGACTCCGCCGCCCCCATCGGCTGGTGGCTCTACCACCGCTGGCTCGACCAGCACGAGGACCTGGCCGATCCCGAGGGTGTCCGCGAAATCCTCGACCGGCTGCCGGTGCTGGACGAACTCGGCGAGACCTTCGCGCTCAAGCGGATCTGCGCCCTCCTGCACGGCCTCCGCCGAGGCCCCGACGTCACCAACCGCGACTACCTCGCGGGCCTCCGCGAGGACGACCACCTGCGCGCCCCCGGCGAACAGCACGTCCGGGAACCGAGGTTGGCGCTCATTCTCGCCCTTGCCTACGGCACCGCCATCGAGACGACGGCCCTGCCCGACATCGTCGCCGAACACCTCGGCATCCCGCACGAAGTCGACCTCGCCGACCTGCGGGAGACCCTCGAACTGGCGGTCTGGGGCGGCTCCTACGACCTGCCGGTGCTGCGAGCGGAGTGCCGGCACGAGGCGGTGGTCGAAGGCCTGCGCGAGTACACGGCCAGGGCCGACGAACTCCTCCACGCCGTCCGCCGCGTGCTGGTGGGGCACCCGCTCCCCACCCGTCTCACCTCCGACGAGGCCGCCCCCGCCGCCGGTGCCTTCACCGGCTGGGCGAGGTTCCGGTTGGACGAACGCCGGGTACGCAGCCTGCTGATGGGCGTGGAGCTCTACCGGGACCGGGACCTGGCCGTCCGCGAGCTCTACCAGAATGCCCTCGACGCCTGCCGCTACCGCCGGGCCAGGACGGAGTACCTGGACCGCACCAACACCCTCGGCGCCAGGTTCACCTACGACGGCCGCATCGACTTCCGCCAGAGTGTGGACCATGACGGCCGCGCCTACCTGGAGTGCGAGGACAACGGCGTCGGCATGGGCGAATCCGAGCTGCGGGGAGTGTTCTCGAATGCCGGCGCCCGCTTCGCGGAGCAACTGGACTTCAAACTCGAACGTGCCGAATGGCGGAAGGCTGATCCGCCCGTCGAGCTGTACCCCAACAGCCGCTTCGGCATCGGCGTGCTGAGCTACTTCATGCTCGCGGACGAGATCCAGGTCACCACCTGCCGCATGGACGCCACCGGCCGGATCGGCCCGCGGCTGGAGGTCTCCATCTACGGCCCCAGCCACCTCTTCCGCATCACCGAACGCGAGGACAGCTGCCGCAAGCCCGGCACCACCGTCCGCCTGTACCTGCGGGACGACATCGACCTGGAGGAGACCTGGTCCGCCCTCGACGTCCTCGAACGCCTGCTGGGAGTAGCGGAGTTCCGTACCACCGTCGCCCATGGCGAGCGCGGATCGGTCTGGGAACCGGGAGTGTTCAGGCCCCGGTCGGCGCCTGAGAGCGAGACCTTCGGCCTCGACGCGCACGGCGTGACGGTTTCGTGGAAGGACGCTCCGGACGGTGCGCACGTGGTCTGGTGCGAGGAAGGCGGAGCGCTGTTGGTCGACGGCCTGCTGGTCGAACCGGAGGTGAGGCGAGGAGTTTTCTCGCCGTGGAAAGACAGCCTTGCGGGTGCCGTGGTGAACCTCTCGGGCCGCTTCGCGCCGGGGAAGATGTCGGTGGATCGGCGACGGGTCATCGACGACACGTCGGGAACGGTCGGCGCGTTGTTGGCCGAAGGGGCCGGTGAACTCGTCAGGTCCGATTCGGGACTGTTCGGAATGGAATGGGTCGGTCGGCTCACTGACGACTGCATTCAGCTCGCCGATCTGGTGGCAGCGGAGGCGGTACGTCAGGGCTGCCGGCTGACGTCACAAGGGATCGCATTCGACCTGGGAAGAGCGGGACTCTTCCCCGCAGACCGGAGGATTCTTGGCTACATCGGGATCGGACTCGACCCGGAGGAGAACCGGAGGAACCAGGAGAGCGCGACGCCATCGGATCACGTGCTCCTCTGGAGGCTGATGGCGCACGGGAGGACAGACCGACTGGAACGGTTGGCTGGTGTGTCCGCAATGGCTCTCGCAACCCGAGACATCCGATTGGCGAAGCCTTCCGACTCGGCCCTCCTGATCACGCGAGGTTCTCGCCGCCAGGCACGGACCTGGAGGGAGTCGGTATCCGAGAGCTGGCTCGCCGAGGTGGCCGCCGAGTTGGGCCTGACTCATGAGCAGGTGCGTGAACGGGCTGCTGCGCTCGGGCTCGAAGCTGACGACGAGAGAGTGTCACCGTCCGGTGGTGGCGAAGCCGCTCTGCCGATCGGTGTAGCCGAGCTGTTCGAGATCTGGAAGTTCGGAAGGGAGCCGATGGAGGCTGTCGTCGAACGTCTGACCAGCCGTGGCGTGGTCGTTTCCGCCGAGGTGTCGAAGACGGCTGCAGCGATGGTGGCCGATCCGGTGCTTCTGCTTGGAGGAAAGGGCCTGTCAACGTTCGGCACGCCGTTCGAGCGGGATGGCTCGGTTGCGCCAGGGTATCTGGCAAAAGCGAGTTCGGTGCTCGGGATTTCGACTTCCGAGGCCTGTGCTGCCTTTGCCAAGTACGGAATCGCGGCTGATGCCACAGGACTTCCGGACTTCCCGTCCAGTGATGACGTGAGGTCGCTGAGCGTACGCCTCAACGGCACGAGCCCCTGGCTCAACCGCTCGAAGACGGCGTCCGTGGTCCACGTGCTGCAAGCCGCGGCGACCGAGTCGATCGGTGTGGCTGACGTCATCGATCGGCTGACGGCTGTGGGAATCCCGGTTCCGTCGTTGCCCGCGGACGCCAGTGCCGAGGACGTGGAGCTCTTCAGGGACAAGGCGGGCGGGTTCCGGTGGTTTGACAGCCTTTCCTATGGACGCCTCTTCGCGGTTGTCGGACGTGGTGTGTTCACGCTGCAGGAGGCGATCGATCGGTATCGGACCTATGGATTCCACGTTCCCATGAATGCGCCGGAGGTGAATTCCCTCCTGGACTTCCAACTGCTCTCCGGCCACGGCCCGATGAAGTGGCCGAACACGGAGGTCGGCAGTGTCGTGCCGTTCGCCGACCTGATCATGGCGGCGAGCGCGACGGGGCGGAACCCGGAAGAGCTCGTGGCTCGCCTCAAGGCGTGCGGGATCCCGGTGTCGACGGAGACGCTCCCGGCCGATGTCTCCCTGCGGGAGGCGGAGGATTTGGTTCGGTCCTTCGCGAGATCGTCCAGTAGGCCGTCCTCGTTGGCCCTGTTGCTGAGAGAGGAAGATCGACTCGGAAGGTCCGCCCGGCAGATCCACTCGTGGCTTCATGAGTGGGGCGTGGTCGATCGAGACCTTGCGGACGTCGTCCGTGCCGCCCTCGCCCGGGTGCCGGTGGAGGATCCCTCGTAGGCGCGGATTCCGGTGGATGTGCCGGCGCGGGAGCGGGCGTCGGGGGCGCGGCGGCGGGTCAGTGGCGTTGATCGAGTCTGGGGTCGGGTTTCCGTGAGCGGGCGGCGTCGGCGAGGAGGTGGGCGGCGTCGAGCGGGATGTCGAGGCGGCGGGCGATCCAGGGGGCGGGGCGGCCGGCGCAGGCGAGCATCCACGCGGAGTAGAGCTGGCCGAGTTGAGGTGCGTTCTCGGTGAGCAGCAGCGGGCGGACGGCTTCCATCGGGAAGCCTTCGAGGGCGCGGGCGCTGTATTCGCGGCCGTTGGGGCCGACCGGGGGCAGCGGGAGCGGGCGGCGGGTGTCGAGCCAGCGGCTGAGGAGGACGGCGCCGACGACGAGCAGGCCGGTGCCGGAGGCGCCGATCAGGATGCCGCCGATGACGGGGCGGTCGTCCTCCTCGGCCATGCCCAGGGCGATTTCCTCCAGGACGAGCAGGCCGAGCACGGTGAGGAGGACCGCGGCCTCGCCGGGGCGCGGGTGGAGCCGGGACGTCGTCATGCGGAACCTCTTCCTCGGCGGGGTGGCCGGGGCTTCGGGGCGGGTGCGGCGATTCACCTTCCGTACAACGGCGGCGGGCGGTCCGGGGCACGCTTGGGCGGGCCGGGCGGTGAAACGCCGGATCGGAGTTGACGTACCGTCAGATGACTTGCTTGGTCGGCTGATTGGTCGGCTGATTGGTCGCCACGCGGACGCCTCGGGTCTCGCCTCCTTCCGGTCGGGCGTGCCGTGGGGCACGTTCGTCGACGGGGTGGGGAGCTCGGGTTCGGAGGGGTCGGACCTCGTACCAGCATAGCCTGAGCATGCCAACTTCGACAGTCCTGTCGAAGTTGGCAGCCGGGGAGCCGTGGGGCACGGGTCGTGGGGCGGCAGCCGGCCTCAGCGGGCCTCAGTCGGTCTCAGCGGGGCTCAGTCGGTCTCAGCGCGCCAGGAGGGGCAGCGGGGCGCCGGTGCGGGCGGTGAGTTCGAGGCGGGTGAGGAGGGCGGAGGGGGAGACCTCGACCACGCGGCAGCCGGCCCGGTGGCGGCAGTGCCGGGCGACCGAGCCGTGGCGCAGCCGGTCCAGGCGGCGGCGGGTGGCGGCGCCGAGGACGAGCAGGTCGTCCGGGCCGGTGACGGCGCCGACCAGGGCGGGCCCGGGGTCGGTGTTGACCACCAGCGGGTGGATGACCAGGCCGGACGGGTAGCCGCCGTAGGCCTGCTCGAAGGCGATGTCCAGGCGCCGGCGAGCGGCGTGCTCCAGTTCGGAGAGCGGGCGCAGGTCGTCCCGCCCGTCGGCGCTCCAGGCTGCGACGGGTACCAGCACCGCCCGGTACCGGGCCGCTTCGCCGACGGCGTGGTAGAGGGCGGCCAGACTGCTCAGTGATCCGCTCAGGCCGACGATCACTCGGGTGGTCCCGGTCATGGCCGTTCGCCTCCGTTTCTCGGGTGGGGTCTCCCCGGCGGTCTCCCGGTGGAGTTCTCCCGGTCAGGCACTCCTTGCTTCGGATGACTCCAGTGAACCCCGGAACCGGTCCGTCCGTACCGCCGCCGGAGCCGTCATGACGCCGTCATGACGGCTCCGGGACGCATCTTGACGGCCTGCTGACAGCCGTGGCGGTCCGCCGACGGCGCGCGGATGCCGCGCAGCCCGGCCCCGGCACGAACACCACCGGGCCCGGCGCGCCATGCCCGCATTGACGAGGCCTTGGCGGCGTGCGGGCCGTCCTTGACGACTCCCTGACACCGTCAACGGGCCGCTGTCAGGGGGGCGTCAAGGACGGGAGCGGGGGCGTAGGCCATGCGTCAAGGACGGGTGCGGTCGGTGTGCGCAGGGTCTCCACTGGAGGGGTCCGGCCGTACGGCCCGCCGCCCGAAGGGATCCCCGCCATGACCAGTGCCACCACCGCCATCGGCGTTCTCGGCGTCAACGGGGCCGTCGAGGCCGACGAATCGCCGGTGCGGACGATCCGTCTGCTGTCGCGGACCGCCCACGCGGAGCCGCCGGAACCGGCCCCGGCCGACCGCGACCGCATCCGCACCCGCCCGGCGCACTGCCGCACCGCGATGCACTTCGAGGACTGAACCGGCCGCCGCCCCGACCCCTTCCCAGGAGCACCCCATGTCCCAGCTCATCGCCCGCCCCGCCACCGCAACCCCGACCACTGATGCCCCCGCGGCCGACGCCCCCGCCGACGTGCTCGGCGGCCCCTGGCCGGCCTCGGCGCGGCCCGGCCGGAGCGGCGACCTGCTGGTCGGCGGGGTCGGGCTGGCCGAGGCCGCCGAGCGGTTCGGCACCCCGCTGTACGTGCTGGACGAGGGCGAGGTCCGGGCCCGCGCCCGGGCCTACCGGCGGGCACTGCCGCACGCCGACGTGCTGTACGCGGCCAAGGCCTTCCTGTGCAGCGCCATGGCCGACTGGGTGGCCGACGAGGGCCTTGGCCTGGACGTCTGCTCCGCCGGCGAACTCCGGCTGGCCGTCTCGGCGGGCTTCCCGGCGCAGCGGATCCTGCTGCACGGCAACGCCAAGTCCCCGGAGGAGCTGCGGCTGGCCCGGCGGCTGCGGGTCGGGCGGATCGTCATCGACGGCCCGGCGGAGATCGCCCGGCTGGCCGCGCTGGTGGCTGCCGACACCCCGCAGAAGGTGCTGGTGCGGGTCGTCCCGGGCATCGCGGCCGGGCACCACGCGGCGGTGCGGACCGGCGTCGGCGGACAGAAGTTCGGCTTCCCGATCGAGGGCGGCGACGCCGCGGACGCCATCGCCCGGGTGCTCGATCAGCCGGGCCTCGAACTCGCCGGTCTGCACTGCCACTTGGGATCACAGATCACCCAGGTGGAGCCGTACCTACGGGCGGTGGACGCGCTGGTCGGCCTGCTGGCGCAGGTCCGGGATCGGCACGGCGTCGAGCTGCCCGAGCTGGACCTCGGCGGCGGCCACGGCATCAAGTACCTGCCCGACGACGAGGAGCTGGACCTCGCCGAGTTCGCCGTCCGGGTCACCGACCGGCTGGCGGTGCGCTGCGCCGAGACCGGGCTGGCGGTGCCGCGCCTGGTGGTGGAGCCCGGCCGCGCGGTGGCCGGCCCGTCGGCGGTGGCGGTGTACCGGGTGCTGTCGGTCAAGCACACGGCGGACGGCCGCTGCTTCGTTGCCGTGGACGGCGGGATGAGCGACAACCCGCGCCCGGCGCTGTACGGATCGCCGTACAGCGTCCGCCTGGTGGGCCGGCGGTCGGAGGCGGGCTCGGCCCGGGTGGACGTGGTCGGCCGGCACTGCGAGGCCGGCGACGTCCTGGTGCGCGGTGCCGCCCTGCCCGCCGACCTGCGACCTGGCGACCTGCTGGCCGTGCCGGCGGCCGGGGCGTACCAGCTCTCGATGGCCTCCGGCTACAACCTGGTCGGCCGCCCGGCGGTGGCGGCGGTGCGGGACGGTCGGGCCCGGCTGCTGATCAGGCGGGAGACGGTCGAGGACCTCCGCCTGCGGGAGGTCGGCCGGTAGGTCGGCACGCACGAACGGTCAATCTCGCCGGGGTCCTGGTCGGCGCCCCGGCCGGGCAGCCGGAGTTCACCGAGTGGGCGTCGCTGCTGGGCCGCGACGGCGCCGCGATCCCCTTCCTGCGCTACCTGCCCGAACGCCTCGACCCCCTCGGCGCACGCGTCGAGGCGGCACTGCGCGAACGGCTGGCCGCAGCGCCGTCGTTCGTCGCCTTCGAGGGCTACGACACGATCGCCGTCCTCGCCGAGGCGCTGCGCTCACAGGGCGTGGACCGGGGTCGCATCGCCGAGGCCTGGCCGAGCATCGCGGTCGAAGGCACCCGGGGCACGATCCGGTTCTCCCGCGTGCCGGGCACCAGCGTCCGGCAGTGGGCCTGGCCACCGGTCCAGGTGGCCGCCCGCGATCCGGCGGCCCCCGACCGCTTCCGGAGCCTCTGGAACGGCTGAGCCGCCTTCCTGAAGCGGCGCGCTCCCACGCCGTCGTGCCCGCGGTTCGCGCCGGACCCACTACGCGCCGGCCTGCTGGTAGAGCGTCACCAGCAGGCCGTGCACCGGCTCGCCCTCCGGATCCTCCTCCGTCTCGTCGACCAGTGCGGCCAGCGCCTCGGCGAGCCGCGCCGCCTTGGCCGGGCTGAGCCGGACGTGGCGCAGCGCCAGGAGGTGGTCGACGGGTGAGCGGTCCAACTCCTGGGCGATGGCGCCGAACAGCGCGGCCGTGCCCTCGGCCTGCGGTTCGGGGACGAGGAGTCGTTCGGCGGTCCGCCGGTAGTATTTCTCGGTGCCGCCGCGCACCGTTCGCGTTCCCGCGTCCTGGACCAGCCCGGCCTCGCACAGCACCTTCAGGTGGTGGGACACGCTGCCCTTGTTCACCCCCAGCTGTGCGGCGAGTCGGCTGATCGTGGACGGCCGGGCGCTCAGGGCGAAGAGCAGGCGCTGGCGCACCGGGTGGGCGAGTGCAGTGTGCTGCAGCGGCGTGCTGATCCGCTGCACGTCTTCGTCTGGTTGATGACTCACCTGATCAAGCGTTAAGTACGGTTGACGCTTTGGCAAGTCGCTGGTCTACTCCCTCCCATGACTTCCACCACATCGCCCTCCGCGCTGGACGCCGCCGTCGTTGTCGACTCGATCGCCGACCTGGTCTGCGAGAACTACGTCTTCCCCGATGCCGCCCGGCAGCTGGCCGACCTGCTGCGGCGCCGCAGCGCCGAGGGCTCCTACCGGACCGAGTCCGCGCAGGAGTTGGCCGATGCGGTCACGGCCGACCTGCGGTCCGTCAACGGCGATCTGCACCTGGCTCTGAAGCACCACGAGGTGCCGGTGCCGAGCGAGCGGGGCGCGGCGGTGCTCGCCGCGATGCGCAGGGAGTTCGATGCCTCGCTGGGCGGTGTGCCGCGGGTGGAACTCCTCGACGGCGGCGTCGCGGTCCTGGAGATCGGGCCCAAGACGTTCCCGCTGGACTGGGCGGCGCAGCCGCTGGCCGCGGCGCTCTCCCTGGTGGCCCCGCCCGAGCCCTCATCCTGGACCTGCGCCGCAACGCCGGTGGCGATCCGAACACGGTGGCCTTCATCTGCGGGTACCTGCTGGCCGGCCGCACCCACCTCAACACCCTGGTCTCGCGGCAGGGGAGGTGGCCGAGCAGTCCTGGACGCCCCCGTTCGTCCCGGGTGCCCGCTTCGGCGCGGACAAGCCGGTCTACGTGCTGACCAGCGGAACCACCTTCTCCGCGGGCGAGGAACTCGCGTACGACCTGCAGCAGCTCGGCCGCGCCGAGATCGTCGGAGAGCCCACCCGGGGCGGCGCCCACCCGCGCGAGGGCTGGACGGTGCACCCGCACCTGGAGCTCAGCGTGCCCGTCGCCCGCGCGGTCAACCCGGTCTCGGGCACCAACTGGGAGGGTACCGGCGTCCGCCCCGACGTCCCGTGCGACGCCGGGGCGGCACTCGACCGCGCGCTGGAGCTGGCCGTGGCGCGCCGGGCCTGAGGTGCCTCCTCGGCGTCCAACGGGCTGACCGGACGAGGATGCCGGCGGTGTGAAGCGCGAGAAGTCGGTCCGGCCGACTTCTCGCGCAGTGCTGTTCAGGCGGACGGCAGCCCCGGGCGTGGACCTGACGGGCACGCCGGTCGTGGCTGCCGGATAACGGAACGGTTGCGGCGCCCGTCCTTCCCGTGCCCAGGTCTTGACGGCACGAGGAGGACGGGCGTTTGCTGTGTCCCGCTCGTTGGAACCTGTTTGGTTCTGGTTTGTTTTGTGTATTTGAACGTTCAAAACGACGCCGACCCCAGCGCCCGCGCCCCTCAAGCCCGCCAGCGCCACCGCCCCATCGAGAGGAATGCAATGTCACACCTTTCCCGACGCGACCTGCTCCGCGCCTCCGGAGCCGGCCTGCTGGCCCTCGCCGCCGGCGGCACCCTCGCGGCCTGCGGCGACTCCGGCTCCGGCGGCGCCTCGGGCGGGGACGCCGAGACCGGGACGGTCACCGTCTGGTCCTGGGCGACGGCCGCCGAGGCCCTGCGCGGGATCGTCCCGGCCTTCGAGCAGGACAACCCCGGCATCAAGATCGACGTCCAGGACATCGGCAACCCGGCCATCTGGGACAAGATCACCGTCGGTCTGGCGGCCGGCGGCCAGGGCCTCGGCGACGTCCTGCACATCGGCTGCGACTACCTGCCCGGCTACCTGGAGAAGTTCCCGGGAGGCCTGGCCGACCTCTCCGCGCTCGGTGCCGACGCCCACAAGGACAAGTTCGCCAAGGGCCTGTGGCCGGTCGTCACCGGCAAGGACGGCCACGCCTACGCCCTGCCCTGGGAGGTCAACCCGCTCGGCTTCTTCTACCGCAAGGACTACTTCGACAAGGCGGGCATCGACCCCGCCTCCCTCGCCACCTGGGACGACCTGATCGCCGCCGCCGACCGGTTCAAGGCCGCCAACCCCGGCACCTACCTCATCGGCATCAACAAGACCGCCAACCCCGACCCCGACCTCGACTTCCTGCAGTCCCTGATGCAGCTCCAGGGCGCCTTCTACTTCGACCTCCAGGGGAAGGTCACCCTCGCCTCCGAGCCGGACGTGCGCGCCCTGACCATCGTCAAGCGCCTGCACGAGGCCGGACTGGTCGGCGACGCCTCCGGCGACCAGGGCTGGCGCAACCTGATGAAGGCCGGCAAGCTCGCCGTCGCCCCGATGCCCGCCTGGGCCGCGCACTACCTGGAGACCAAGTTCGCCGACCAGAGCGGCAACTGGCGTCTCACCAAGCCCCCGGCCGTCACCCCCGGCGGCAAGCGCACCGCCCTGGTCAACTCCACCCACCTGGCCGTCGCCGCCTCCAGCCCGCGCCGCCGCGCCGCCTGGAAGTTCGTCGAGTACGCCCTCACCCGCCCCGCCTCCGTCAACGCCATGTTCACCGCCGGCGGCGTCTTCCCCGCCCTCACCGCGGCCTACACCGACCCGACGTACGCCAAGCCCAGCGCCTACTTCGGCGGCGACTCCCCGCTGAAGACCTTCGCCGAACTCGCCACCGACGGCGGCGACCCCACCAACTACTCCGGCGACTACGCCCGTGCCCTCAAGCTCGCCAGCGACGCCCAGACCAAGGTCTTCCTCAAGGACGGCGACCCGGCCGCCGTCCTCCAGGACGCCGCCAAGCAGCTCGCCCAGCAGACCGGACGCACGATCGCATGACCGCCGCCACCACCCCGTCCACCGCAGGACCATCCGCCGCCGCCCCGGGGCCGACCTTCGTCAAGTCCGCCACCGTACGAGCCCGCCGCTCCGCCCCCCGCCGTTCCCGCCGGCGCCGCACCGCCCTGCCGTACCTGCTGCTCGCCCCCGCCCTGATCACCTTCGGGATCTTCAAGGCCTACCCCGTCGTCTCCTCCCTGCTGCTCTCCTTCACCACCGGCTCCGGCACCGCCACCCGCGCCGCCGGACTCGCCAACTACCGCCGCCTGCTGGACGATCCGCTGTTCTGGACGGCCCTGCGCAACACCGGCGAGATCCTGGTCGTGCAGGTCCCGCTGATGCTCGGACTGGCCCTGCTGATGGCCGTCGGCATCAACTCGGCACTCGTGCGCTGGCGTACGGTGTGGCGGCTCGGCGTCTTCATGCCCGCCGTCACCGGCCTGGTCGCCACCGGCGTGATGTTCAGCTTCCTGCTCAACACCGACAACGGCGCGGTCAACCGGCTGCTGCAGGCGGTCGGTCTGTCCGGCGTCGACTGGCTCGGGCAGCCGTTCTGGGCCCGGATGGCCGTCGTCCTGGTGCTCACCTGGCACTACACCGGCTACAACGCCGTCATCTACCTCGCCGGACTTCAGTCCATCCCCAAGGAGTTGTACGAGGCCGCGATGGTCGACGGCGCCGGCCCCGTCCGCCGCTTCACCGCGATCACCGTCCCCGCGCTGCGCCCGGTGCTGCTGTTCACGATCGTGCTGTCCACCATCGGCACGCTGCAACTCTTCGACGAGCCCTACGTGTTGACCGGCGGCGGCCCGGACAACGCGACCCTGACCGTCTCCATGTACCTGTACCAGAACGGCTTCCGGTACTTCGACTTCGGCTACGCCTCCGCCATCGCCTACGCGCTCACCCTGCTGGTGTCGGTGCTCGGTGCGGTGCAGATGCGCCTGATGGGGGAGCGTGACCGATGAACCTCAAGAAGCTGCGCGGCTGGCCGCTGACCTTCCTGCTCGCCGCGATCACCGGGCTCTCCGTCGGCCCGTTCTACTGGCTGGTGATGGCCACCACCCGCAAGGACACCGAGATCTTCGACTGGCCGCCGTCGCTGCTGCCCGGCGGACACCTCGGGGACAACCTCGACCGGCTCGACCGGAGGATCGGCCTGCTCCGGGTGGTCGGCAACTCCCTGCTGGTGGCGGGGATCCAGACGCTGGGCGCCCTCGTCGTCGCGCTGCTCGCGGGCTACGCCTTCGCCAAGTTCCGCTTCCGCGGCCGGACCCTGCTCTTCGCGCTGCTGCTCTCCACCCTGGTGGTGCCCGAACAGGTCATGCTGGTACCGCTGTTCAAGATGATGATGAGCTTCGGCCTGCTGGACACCTACCAGGCGCTCATCCTGCCCGGCCTGTGCGTGCCCTTCGCGATCTTCCTGATGCGCCAGTCGCTGGCCGGCCTGCCGGACGAACTCCTGGACGCGGCAAGGGTCGACGGCGCCGGCGAGTTCCGGGTGCTGTGGAGCGTCGTCGTGCCGGTCATGCGGCCCGTGTTGGCAGCCCTCTCGATCTTCCTCTTCCTGGGCTCCTGGAACCAGTTCGTCTGGCCGCTGATCGCCCTGCGCAGCCCCGGGATGCACACCCTGCCCGTCGCCCTGGCCACCCTGCACGGCAACCAGAGCACCACCGACTACGGCGCGATCCTCTCCGGCACCGCGCTGTCCACCCTGCCGATGATGGTCCTCTTCCTGGTCCTCCAACGGCAGTTCATCTCCGGCCTGCTGGCCGGCGCCACGAAGGGATGACGACCGTGACCGACATCTGGGAGCCGCACGCCCCCACCGCCACCGGCGCCCTGCGCCCACTGCACGCACCCGGGCCGGGCGAGCTGGACCTGCGGGCGAGCGGCACGGCCACCGTCCGGGAACTCGCCGACGGGGTGGTGGAGGTGAGCGCCGAGGGCACGGGCGAGGTGCGGATCGAGTGGCGGGTGCCCTGCACCGACGCCACCGCCTTCTGGACGCCCGAACCGCGCGGCACCGGCTGGCTGCCCGCCGCCTGGAGCGCCCCGCGCCGCACCGGCCTCACCGTCGGTGCCCCGATCGCCGCCCTCGTCGGCACCGGGGACGTCGCGCTCTGCGCCTTCGCCGCCGGGCGCCCGGACGTCCTGGCCGGCGCCGGAGTGGTCGAGGAGACCGGCGAGTTCCGCTGCTGGGCCCAGGCCGCCGACCGGCTCACCGTGCGCATCGACACCTCGCGCCGGCACTACGCCCGCAGCCTCGCCGACCTCGCCGACTGGTGGTGCACCGGCCACACGGCGTCCGGTCACGCCGCCTCCGGCCACGCCGCCTCCGGCCGTACGATCGCCATCCCCGAGGCCGCCCGCCGCCCCGCCTACTCCACCTGGTACTCGATGCACCAGGACATCTCGCCGAAGGCCGTCGAGACCCAGGCCGCGCTCGGCGAGCAGCTCGGCATGGACGTCATCATCGTGGACGACGGCTGGATGACCGCCGACCGCACCCGCGGCTACGCCCACTGCGGCGACTGGGAGCCGATCTCGCTGCCCGACACGGCCGCCCACGTGCGCCGCGTCCACGACCTCGGCATGCGCTACCTGCTCTGGTACGCACTGCCGTTCATCGGCAAGGACAGCGCCGCGTACGAGCGGATCGGCCGCTACGCCCTCGCCGACGCCGCCCACATGGGGGCGATCGTCGCCGACCCGCGCTACCCCGAGGTCCGCGCCTTCCTCACCGACCGGCTCGCCCGCGCCGTCGAGGAGTGGGGCATGGACGGCCTCAAGGTCGACTTCGTCGACTGGTTCGCCCGCGCCGCCGCCGACACCCCGGAGGCCGGGCCCGAGGCGGACTGCACGAGCGTGGATGAGGGCGTGGAACGGCTGCTCGCCGAGATCCGCCGCCGGATCACCGCTGCCGACCCGGAGGCGATGATCGAGCACCGCCAGCCGTACGTCAGCCCGGGCCTGTGGCCGTACGTCACCATGATCCGCGCCACCGACTGCCCGCTCAGCCCGCAGGAGAACCGCCAGCGGACGATCGACGTGCGGCTCGCCGCCGGGCCCGTCCCGGTCCACGCCGACATGCTGATGTGGCACCCGGCCGAACCGCCGGAGCAGATCGCCTGCCACCTGATCAACGTGTTGTTCTCGGTCCCGCAGATCTCCGTCGACCTCGCCGCGCAGGACGCCGGGCAGCGCGAGGCCATCGCCTTCTGGCTCGGCGTCTTCCGCGAGCACACCGCCACCCTGCAACTCGGCGAACTGCTGCCCGCCCGCCCGGACCTCGGCTACCCGATGGTCACCGCCCGCGGCGCCGACGTCGTCGCCGTCGCCCGCTACGCCGCGCTGCCGGTGAACGCCTCCGGCGACGGCTGGCGCACCCTGCTGGTCGCCAACGCCGACGCCGACCCGGACGTCCGGCTCACCGGCGGCCGGGGCACGGCCTCGGTGACCGTGCAGGACGCCCGAGGGCGTATCGTCCGGCAGGGCGAGGTCGAGCTGGCCGGGGCGGACGTGATCCCGGTCCCGCGCGGCGGGCTGCTCACCCTGCGCCGCCCCTGACGGGCTGTCGTTGACGGGTCACCGCCGACGGGCGGCTCCGAGTCGCCCGACCACGAGCCGCCCCCGACCACGCTTGGAGGACCGGATGCCCGAGGGGCCACACCGACCGCGCCGCGGCGCCGCCACGATCGAGGAGGTCGCCCGCGCGGCCGGGGTCTCCCGGCAGACCGTCTCCAATGCGCTCAACGCCCCGCACCGGGTCCGCCCGGACACCTTGGAGCGCGTCACCGCCGCGATCCGCGGACTCGGCTACCAGCCCGACCAGTCGGCCCGCTCCCTGCGCAGCGGGGCCCGGCGCACGATCGGCTACCTCGCCCCGGTGGACGACCCGCTCGACCCCAACCCGCTGATGGCCGGCTTCCTGGAGGCCCTGGTCGACGCGGCCGGGGCCGAGGGCCAGCGGGTGCTGCTGTTCCGGCCCTCGGCGACCTCGGCGACCTCGGGGGACGCGGCGGCCGCGACGGCCGCGATCGACGAGCTGGTGGCGGCCCGTCAGGTGGACGGCCTGGTGCTCGCGGACGTGCTGGCCGAGGACGCCCGGATCGCGCACGTCGCCCGGCTCGGCGTCCCCTTCGTCAGCTTCGGCCGCACCGGGCCGGGGGAGCCGCAGCACTGGGTGGACATCGCCAACGACGCGGCGATGGCCACGGTGGTGCGGCACCTCGCGGCGCTCGGCCACCGCCGGATCGGCTACCTCGGGGCCGCCGAGGAGCTGCCGTGGATGGCGGCGCGCCGGGCGGGCTTCCTCGCCGAGTCCCGCCGGCTGGGACTCACGGCCGTCACGGCGGTCACGGCGGGTGGGGCGGGTACGGCCGTTACGGCGGGTACGGCCGTCGGTTCGGCCGGTGCCCCGCCGAGCACGGCCGTCGACGCCGTCCGGGCGCTGCTGCGCGGCCCCGACCGGCCGACCGCCTTCGCGGCGGGCAGCGACCTGCTGGCGCTGGACGTGTACGAGGCGGTCCGGGCCGAAGGGCTCACGGTCGGCCCGGGCGGGGTGGCCGTCACCGGCTTCCACGACACGCCGCTCTGCCGCCACCTGCACCCCGCGCTCACCTCCGTCCGGCTGCCGCTGCGGCCGATCGCCGCCGTGCTGCTCGCCCGGCTGCTCGCCCAGGTGCGCGGGGAGGCGGCGCCGACGGCCGGGGCCGAGCTGCCGACGGAGCTGGTGGTACGGGCCAGCAGCGGGCAACCCGGTGGCGGACAGCCGGGCAGCGGGCAGCCGAGCAGCGGACCGCCCGGCCTCGGACCCGACTCAGTCGCCGGATGACGCGACGATCAGCTCGCCGACCAGTCCGGCCGCCGCCGCCCGGTGCTCGGCGGGCAGGGCGTCGTCGGTGACCAGGACGTCCAGCTGCGCCAGGGCGGCGAAGGAGGCCAGGCCGACCGCGTTCCACTTGGTGTGGTCGGCCACCGCGACGACCCGGCGAGCTGACTGCAGGAAGGTGCGGTTGGTCTCGGCCTCGGCGAGGTTGGGCGTGGTCAGCCCGGTCTCGGGGGAGAGGCCGTGGCAGCCGAGGATCAGCAGGTTGACGTGCAGCGAGCGGATGGCCTGGTCGGCGACCGGTCCGACCAGGGCGTCCGAGGGCGTCCGGACGCCGCCGGTGCGGATCACCGTCGCCGTGGCGGGGGTGCCGTCCTCGTCGGGCTGTTCGAGCAGGTCGGCGATCCGCAGCGAGTTGGTCACCACGGTCAGGCCCTCGACCGCGCGCAGGTGCCGGGCGACGGCGTAGGTGGTCGTCCCGGCGGAAAGTCCGACCGCCGAGCCGGGCGGCACCAGCGCGGCGGCCGCCCGGGCGATGACCTGCTTGGCCGGCAGCTCCCAGGTCGCCTTGGTCTCGAAGCCGGGTTCGCCGCTGGACGGCGCCTCGACCCGGACCGCACCGCCGTGCACCTTCTGCACCAGGCCGCGGCGGGCCAGCGCGTCCAGGTCGCGGCGGACCGTCATGTCGGACACGTCGAGGTCCCTGACCAGCTCGGTCACCCGGACTCCGCCGCGGGCGCGGACCTGCTCCAGGATCAGCACGCGGCGCTGTTCGGCCAGCGGTTGGGCGCTGTCAGCCATCGGGAGGCCTCCTTCGACCACCTCGGGGGTGGGTGCTTGGCTCTGGATGTGGAATGCTGGTGGATAATGTTTGAGATTGTAGCTTTCTGTTGATTCCAATGACGCCACTCACATGACGCCACTCAGAGGAAGAACGCCATGCCCGGGACGACCCTGACCCAGCCCACCGTCAGGACAGTGACCACCCTCGCGGACGATCGACAGCTGATCTACTACGACCGCGGCACCGCTACCCCCCGCACCGCCGTCGACCAGCGCCCCCTCGACGCGCAGGCACCCGGTTCCCGGATCCGGCTCGACCCCGCCACCGGCGACTGGGTCACCATCGCCGCCCACCGGCAGGCCCGCACCTACCAGCCCCCGGCCGAGGAATGCCCGCTCTGCCCGTCCCGCGACGGCCGGCTCAGCGAGATCCCCGCCGAGGACTACCAGGTCGCCGTCTTCGAGAACCGCTTCCCCTCGCTGGCCGGCCCGCCCGCCACGCGCACCGGGGAAGCCGCCACGCTCACCGGGGAGGCCGCCGGCCTCTGGACCAGCGGGCCCGGTGCCGGCCGCTGCGAGGTGGTCTGCTTCACCGCCGACCACGACGCCTCCTTCGCCGACCTCACCCCCGAACGGGCCCGCCTCGTCCTGGACGCCTGGACCGACCGCACCGCCGAACTCTCCGCCCTGCCCGGCGTCGAGCAGGTCTACTGCTTCGAGAACCGGGGCGCCGAGATCGGCGTCACCCTCGCCCACCCGCACGGCCAGATCTACGCCTTCCCCTTCACCACCCCGCGCACCGCCCGGATGGCCGCCCGCGCCACCGAACACCGCGCCGCCACCGGCCGCAACCTCTTCGAGGGCCTCCTCGCCGCCGAACGCGCCCACGGCGAAAGGATCGTGCTCGCCGGCGAACACTGGACGGCCTTCGTCCCCTTCGCCGCCCGCTGGCCGTACGAGGTCCACCTCCATCCGCACCGCAGGGTGCCCGACCTGACCGCCCTGGACGAAGCGCAGCGCGCCGAGTTCCCCACCCTCTACCTGGACTTGCTGCGCCGCTTCGACCGGCTCTTCGGCCCCGCCGGCCGCACCCCGTACATCTCCGCCTGGCACCAGGCGCCCGCCGGACACCGGGACGAACTCGCCCTGCACCTGCAGCTGTTCACCATCCGGCGCGCCGCCGACAAGCTCAAGTACCTGGCCGGCGTGGAATCCGGCATGGACGCCTTCGTCAACGACATCACCCCCGAGGACGCGGCCCGCCGGCTGCGGGAGGCCGCCGCATGAACACCTTCTCCGAGTCGCCCCGGTCCGCCGAGCCCGCCGAGTCCGCCGAGCTCGCCGTGGCCTCCGGTTTCACCGAGCTCTACGGCCGTCCGTACGACGGGGAGTGGGCCGCCCCCGGCCGGGTGAACCTGATCGGTGAACACACCGACTACAACCTGGGATTCGTGCTGCCGATCGCCCTGCCGCAGACCGTCCGCGCCCAGGCGGCCCGGCGCGAGGACGGGCTGCTGCGGCTCTGGTCCGCCCAGGGCCGGGAGCTGGAAGTGCTCCGGGTCGAGGAGTTGGCTCCGGGCACGGTCCCCGGCTGGGCCGGCTACCCGGCCGGCGTGGTCTGGGCGCTGCGCGAAGCCGGACACCGGGTCGGCGGCGCGGACATCCGCCTGGACAGCGACGTCCCCAGCGGCGCCGGGCTCTCCTCCTCCGCGGCCCTGGAGTGCGTCGTCGCCGCCGCGTACAACGACCTGTACGAACTGGGCCGCACCGCACCGGAACTCGCCCTGCTCGCGCAGCGCGCCGAGAACGCCTTCGTCGGCGTGCCGTGCGGAATCATGGACCAGATGGCCTCGATGTGCTGCCGCCCGGGCGCCGCCCTGTTCCTGGACAGCCGTGACCTGACGTCTCGTCAGGTACCGGTCGACCTCGCGGGCGCGGGCCTCGCGCTGCTCGTCCTGGACACCCGGGTGAAGCACGACCTCGGAGACGGCGCGTACGCCGCCCTGCGGGCCGGCTGCGAACGGGCGGCCGCGCTGCTCGGGCTGCCCGCACTCCGCTCGCTGGACCTCTCCGGGCTTGCCGCCGCCCTGGACCGACTCCCCACGGAGCTACGCCCCTTGGTGCGCCACGTCGTCACCGAGAACGCACGCGTCGAGGCCGCCGTCGCCCACCTGGACGCCGGCGACCTCCCCGCGCTCGGCCCGATCCTCACCGCCGGCCACGCCTCGCTGCGCGACGACTTCCGGGTCTCCTGCCCGGAGACCGACCTGGCCGTCGAAGCCGCCGTCGCCGCCGGGGCCCACGGCGCGCGGATGACCGGCGGCGGCTTCGGCGGCTCCGTCATCGCCCTGGTCGACGCCGCCGAGGCCGAACACGTCGCCGCCGAGGTCACCGCCGCGTTCCGCACCGCCGGCTACGCCAAGCCGCGCACCCTCACCGCCGTCCCGGCCGAGGGGGCGCGCCGGATCGGCTGATCACACCGCTCGGCATCCGCCGGCCACGCTGCTCGGAATCCGGCTCGGAATCCGGCTCGAAGTCCGCTGATCACGCCCGATGGGCCTCCGGGCGCTCCGGGGACGCCTCCGCGAGCGCCCGGGTCACGGCCGCCACCCCGGCGCGCAGCCCGTACACCGGGGTGGCCGGCTGCTGGCGCCAGGACTCGTCGATCCCGCCCGCGTCCACCGTGTCGAAGCCCAACTCGTCCACCAGCGCCCGCACCACCCGCTTGGCCGCCTCGTCGTCCCCCGCCACCGGCACGGCGAGCCGCGCCGGGTCTCCCGCCGGCAGCGGGCGGTCCAACAGGTCCTGCGCGTAGGTGCCGTTGAACACCTTCACCACCGGGTGCCCGAGGTGCTGCTCCGTCCAGCGGCTCTCGGTGAGGCCGCCGTCCTCGATCGCGTCGATCCGCCCGTCCCGCTCCTTCGGGTAGTAGTTGCCGGTGTCGATCACGGCCACGCCCTCCGCGGCCTCGTCGAACAGCCCGGCGGGCAGGTCCGGCACGTTCTTCAGCGGGACGGTCACCACCACGACCTGCGCGCCGCGCGCCGCCTCGGAGACCGTCACCGCCTTCGCGCCGGTCTCCTCCACCAGGGCCTTGAGCGTCTCCGGGCCACGCGAGTTGGCCACCGAGACCTCGTGCCCCAGCGCCGTCAGCCGGCGGGTCAGGTTGCCGCCGATGTTGCCCGCGCCGATGATGCCGATCTTCATGTGAAAGCCCCTCGTCTGCGAGTGCTGCTGCAAATGGCTCGTCGCCAAATGGCTCGTCGCCTTGGCCCAACCACACCCGGAGCGCATCGATTCCCGCCGCAGGGCGGTCCTCCCGAACGCAGGATGGTCCTCCCGGACCCAGGGTCGAGGCAGGCCTGGTACCGCCCCGGCGCGCGCCGCGAAGGTGGGGCGCATGAACACGCACCACGCGCCCTCCTCCGACCGCACCGTCCTCATCACCGGCGGCACCAGCGGCATGGGCCTCGCCACCGCCCACTGCCTCCTCGCCGCCGGCACCCGGGTCGTCATCACCGGCCGCGACGACACCCGCCTTGCCCACGCCGCCCGGCAGCTCGACGCCGGCGACCGACTGCTCACCGTCCGCGCCGACGCCGCCCTCCCCGCCGACCTCGTCCGCCTCGCCGAAACCGTGCGCGAGCGGTACGGCAAACTCGACGGCGTCTTCGCCAACGCCGGCGTGGCGAGCTTCCAGCCGCTGGAGGCGGTCACCGAGGCCGAGTTCGACCGGACCGTGGGCGTCAACCTCAAGGGCGTCCTCTTCACCGTCCGGCACACCCTGCCCCTGCTGGACGCCGCCGGCGGCGGATCCGTCGTCCTCAACGCCTCCTGGACCCCGCACCGGGGCCTGCCCGGCGCCGCCGTCTACGCGGCCACCAAGGCGGCCGTCCTCAGCCTCGCCCGCACCCTCGGCGCCGAACTCGCCGGGCGCGGCATCCGGGTCAACTCCGTCAGCCCCGGCTACATCGTCACCGAGATGTTCCACGCCGCCATCCCGGACCCGGCCGACCACGAACCGATCCGCGCCGGCGTCCCGCTCGGCCGCCTCGGCACGGCGCAGGACGTCGCCGAGACCGTGGCCTTCCTGCTCTCCGAGCGGGCCGCCTACATCACCGGACAGGACCTCGCCATCGACGGCGGGCTCGTCCCGGCCTTCCCCTCCCTCACCGGCTGAACCTCCACACCTCCCCGTGCACTCGTGCCTGGTCCTGCCAGGACCAGGCACGAACACACCCCTTCGGGTGAGAATCCCCTCCGTGAACCCGAGCAGCGCCCTGAGCGAATTCCTCCGCACCCGCCGAGCCCGGCTGCAGCCCGAGGACGTCGACCTCCCCGACTACGGCGGCCGCCGCCGCGTGGCCGGCCTGCGCCGCGAGGAACTCGCCCACCTCGCCGGCGTCAGCGTCGACTACTACACCCGCCTCGAACAGGGCCGCGTCGGCAACCCCTCCGAAACCGTCCTCGACGCCGTCGCCCGCGCCCTGCGCCTCGCCCCCGACGAATCCGGCCACCTCCACCGCCTCGCCCGCCCCGCAGACCGCCCCCGCCGCCGCCCCACCACCCGCCAGCAGCCCCGTCCCTCCCTGCTGCGCCTGCTCGACCGACTCGACCACACCCCGGCCGTGGTGATGGGCCACCGCATGGACATCCTCGCCTGGAACCGCGCCGCCACCGCCCTGTTCGGCGACTACGGCGCCCTGCCCCTCGAAGAACGCAACATCGCCCGCATCACCTTCCTCGACCCCGCCTCACGCGACCTCTACGGTGACTGGGCCGACTGCGCACGCGAGAACGTCGCCTTCCTCCACCTGGAGGCGGGCCGCCGCCCCGACGACCCCCTGCTCGCCGAACTCGTCGGCCAACTCTGCATCACCAGCCCGGAGTTCCAGCACTTCTGGGCCGAACACCCGGTCGCCGACAAGACCTCGGGACGCAAACTCTTCCACCACCCCCTGGCCGGCCCCATCGACCTCGCCTACGACACCCTCCGCCCCGCCGACGACCCCGGCCAAGCCCTCATCACCTACACCGCAGACCCCGGAACCCCCTCCGACGACGCCCTCCGCCTGCTGCTGTCCTGGTCCGCCTCGCGCTGACCACCGGCCTCAGCGGCGCCCGCGCTGCTGAGGCCGCTGCGACGGGGCCGGCGCCCCCGGCTCGATCGCCAACCGCACGGAGGTCTCCCGGAGGGCGACCGTGGTCGGATGGTCGGGCCCGAAGACGCGCACGTGGTCGGCCAGGGCCGCCCGCATCAGACGCTGCGCATCCGCCCGCCGCCCGGCGATCCGGTACAGGGTGGCGAGACAACCCCGGGCCATCACGAGGTACGGGTGATCACGACCGAGGCGGCGCTCGGTCTTGGTCCCGACCTGCTCCAGGACCGTGATCGCCTCGTTGAGCCGCCCGGTGTCGCGGTAACCGGCGGAGAGGTTGATCCGGGTGACGACGGTGTCCTGGTGGTGCGGGCCCAACAGGCGCAGACGGTCGGCGAGCGTCTGCTCCTCGATGGCGACGGCTTCGTGGACCCGGCCCGTCACCCGGTAGCAGCCGGCGATGTTCGAGCGAGCGGTGTGGGTGTCGGGGTGGTCGGGGCCGAGGATGCGTTCGCGGTCGGCGAGGACGCGCTCGTGGAGCTGCGTGGCTGCGGCGGTGCGCCCCGCGTACCAGTAGCAGTTCGCGAGGTGGGACCGGACGGTCAGGGTGTCGGGGTGGTCCGGGCCGAGGAGGCGGGTGCGGTCGGCGAGGACGCGCTTGTTCAGTTCGATGGCCTCACGGGTACGGGCGGCATCCAGGTAGGCGATGGCGAGTTGGGCACGGATGTTGACACTCTTGGGGTGGTCCGGGCCGAGGATGCGTTCGGCATCCGTGTCGAGCAGTTCCAACAGGGAGATGGCCTCCCCGGTGCGCCCCACCTCGGTGTAGGAGGCGGCGAGGTTGGCACGGGCCGTGAGGGTCCGCGGGTGGTCGCTGCCGAGGGTGCGCTCGGTGTCGGCAAGGACCTTCTCCTCGATGTCGATCACCTTGTTGACGAGCCCGCCCTTGGAGTAGGAGATGGCCAGTTCGGAGCGGGCGAGCAGCGTGTCGGGGTGGTCCGGTGCCAGCAGGCGCTCGCGGGCGGCGAGCACGCGTTCACGCAGCCGGATGGCCTCCTCGGTGCGTCCGGCCTCCTGGTAGGCCCCGGCCAGGTTGGCGCAGGTGGTGAGGGCATTGCGGCTGTCCGGGCCGAGGAGACGTTCGAAGTCGGCGAGCACACGCTCGCCGAGGGAGATGGCCTCTGCCGTGCGTCCCGTTTCCCGGTAACAGGCAGCGAGGTTGGCCCGGGGCAGCAGCGTGGTGGGGTGGTCGGAGCCGAGGACGCGTTCGTGATCGGCGACGACGACTTCCAGGAGGCCGAGGGCCTCGTTGTAGCGACCTTCGGAGTGGTAGCCGGCCGCGAGGCTGTTGCGGGCGGCGAGGGTGTCGCGGTGGTGGGCGCCGGCGACGCGCTCGCAGCAGGAGGCCAACTGCTCCCAGTGCCGGAGGGCGGCCGTGTGGAGACCCGCCGCGAGGAAGCTGATGCCGAGCTGGTGGAGCAGGGGGTGGGATCCGCCGGCAGGGTCCAGCAGTTCGTCCCCCGCGTGTTCGGCCAGCACGGCACCGTTGCCGCGGAGTACGGCCGCGAGCTCCCGGTCGGTGTGCTCCTCCTCGGGCCACAGCTCGATCAGGGCGTCGGCGGCCGTCCGGTGCGGGCGCTCGTCCTCGGGCGTGGCGTCGCGCGCGGCCCGGGCGGTGAGGGCGTGGACGGTCACCTCCCGGTGCGGGGCCTCGGTCAGGGTGACCAGGTTGTACGCGTGCAGGACGGCGAGGGCGTCCCGGGCATCGTCCGCCTCGACCGGTGTGCCGGCCGCGGCGCTGAGCCGGCCCAGTACGGACTCGGTCGCCCAGAGGTCCTGCGGGTGGCCCGCCGGGTCGAGCAGCGCGACGAGCCGCAGGGCGGGCAGGGCGAGCCCGACCGGATCCTCCTGCTGAGCGGCGTCCACCGAGAGCAGCAGGGCCGTCGCCACCGGGCCCCGGTAGCCGTCGGCGCCGGATCGTGCGGGCAGCACCTGATCGAGCGTGCGACTGCGGTTGCGGAGGAGTTCGAGGTAACGGCCGCTGCTGCGCCGCGTGTTGATCATGTAGGCGGCGGCGTGGGCCAGCGCCAGCGGGAGACGGCCGAGGGCGTCGGCGAGTTCGACGGCGTGCTCGTCGAGGAGGTGGGCGCAGCCGGCGCGGTCCATCCGCTCCCGCAGGTAGGCGGCGGACTCGGCGGGGGAGTACGTGCTGACGTCCACCAGGGCCCGGTCGCTGCCGGTGCTCGCGGCGCCCCGGTGCCGGGTGGTGGCGATGACCCGCCCGCGGCCGCTCTGGGAGGCGGTCGGCCACAGGTCCTCGGGGGTCGCGTCGGTGGTGTTGTCGAGGACGATCAGCCAGGACCGCCCGGTGGCCGCGAGCCAGTCCAGGAACCGCTCCGCGTCCCGTTCGACGTCCGCGACTGCGCCGCTCGCCCCCGGCACCCGCACCAGCGCGGCGGCCCTCGCGTAGGCGTCGGTGACGGCGGCGGGCTCGGCGGCGTTCACCCACGCCACCAACTCGGTCCCCGCAGCGAGGGCTTCCCGTGCGTAGTGGGCGGCCAGCTGGGACTTCCCGACGCCTCCGCCGCCCGCCAGCACCTGGCTGAGCACGACCGTGCCGTACTGCTCCCGGGCCGCGTCGATCGCCTGCCGCAGTTCCGCGCGCGGCTGGAAGGCGCTCGCCCTGGGCGGGATCCGCCCGACCACCACCGGCCACTGCGTACCGGCCGGAGCCGGCGGCAGGTTGACGGTCATCTCGCCCGCCTGGAAGGTGTTGCCGTTGACCGTACTGTTGTCGATGCCGTTCCTGACCAGCCGGCCCTGCTGTTCCTGCACCTGTGCGCCCCCACCACCCGGCGTGTCGAATGGCCTCCATTATGGAACCGCCGGACAACTCGGAGGCTCTGCCGTAGCGTCCCTCCACGTGACCCTCGACCAGGCCTACGTGAACCAGATCTTCCTGCCGGCCACCTATGCCGGCGGCGTCCCGTACGGGATCTTCCGGGAGTTACGGGCGACGGCGCCGGTGTGGTGGGTGGAGGAGCCGGCGGTGGGGGAGTGGCCGTCCGGGCCCGGCTATTGGGCGGTGTTGTGGCACGGTGATGTGAAGCACGTACTGCGCAATCCGGCCGTGTTCTCCTCGCAGTCGGGGGCGACGCAGATCCGGGATCCGGATTCGGCCGCGGACCTGGAGTTCGCGCGGGCGATGATGCTCAACCAGGATCCGCCGGACCACTCGCGGCTGCGCCGGATCGTCGCGGGGGCGTTCACGCCGCGTGCGCTGGGGGAGTTGGCGGCGGGCATCGAGCGGCATGCCGCGGACGCGGTCCGGGAGGTACGGGCGCGGGGGGAGGCGGACTTCGTCGGGCTGGTCGCGGATCTGCCGGTGCGGACGCTGGCCTGGATCATGGGAGTGCCGGAGCAGGACCGGCAGTTGCTGCAGGACTGGGCGAACCGGGTGATCGGCTACCAGGACGCCGACTACGCCCACTCCGGCACAGCCGGCCCGGCCGGCCTCAGCGACATCGGCCGGGCGGCGCTCGCCCACCGACCCACCGCCCGGACCACCGCGGACGGCCGTCCGGTGAATCCGCGCTCGCGGGCCGCCCTCGCCGACATGTTCGCCTACGCCCACGCGCTCGCCGAACGGCCGCGCCCCGGCAGCATGTTGGCCCGGATGCGGGAGGGCGGCCTGGACACCGCGGAGTTCGAGACGATGTTCTTCCTCTTCGCGGTCGCCGGCAACGAGACGGTGCGCAACGCCCTGCCGGGCGGCGTGCTTGCGCTGCTCAGCCATCCCGAGCAGTACCGACTGCTGTGCGAGCGGCCGGAGTTGGTGCCTTCGGCGGTGGAGGAGATGTTGCGCTACTGGCCGCCCGTGGTGGACTTCCGGCGGACCGCCGCCCAGGACGTGGAGTTGGGCGGCCGGCTGATCCGCCGGGGGGAGAAGGTGGTGGTCTACCACGCCTCCGCCAATCGGGACGAGACCGTGTTCCCGGACCCGGACCGTTTCGACGTGACGCGGACCCCGAACGACCACGTCAGCTTCGGCTTCGGCCCGCACTTCTGCGTCGGCGCCCAGCTGGCGCGCCTGCAGATGACGGCGATGCTCCGCCGGGTCCTCGCCGAACTGCCGGGGCTGGCCCTGGTTCCCGGCGCGGCGCCCGACCGCCTGGTGTCGAACTTCCAGAACGGCCTCAAGCACCTGCACGTCCGCTGGCGGCCGCGCAGCTGACCCGTCAATCCGCGGGCGCGGCATCCCCGGCGGGCAGGTTCCCGCAGAGGTCCGTACGGACCCGGCGGCGGATCCGTTCGACGGCGGCGGAGCGGGCGAAGGCGTCCGAGACGTCGGTCAGCCAGCCGACCTCGGCCGCCAGGTCGCACGGGTCCGGGTGCGGGGCGGGGCTGACGGCGGGAACCCGGAAGCGGCGGCCGGCCGCGGCGGCCTCGATGGCTGCGGCGATGACGGCGGCCTCGACGGTCGCGGCCCGCGGGGGGCCGGCCGGCAGGCCCGCGCAGGCCGCGGCGGCCCAGTCCGGCACCTGCGGGTGGACGTGCGCCCGCAGCGCGAGCCGGCCGTCGTGGATCTCGATGACCCGGCGGTAGAGCGCGAACTCGGCGTTGCGCAGCGGGACGGAGAGCATCCCGCCGGGTGTGCCGGCGTCGAGCGCGATCTGCGGGTGGGCGGCGTGCAGGGCCGACCAGAGCGGTCCGATCCTGCGGTAGCTGCGCCAGGCGCGCAGCCGCCGCGCGGGCCCGGCGAGCCGGGCGCCCCAGCCGGGCAGGGTGGCGCCGCCGATGCCGAGCGCGGACGAGAGCAGGGCGAAGGGAACCGACCAGGACGCCTCGGCGGTCGCCCGGTGGCCGGTCCTGAGTGCGACGACCAGCGGGAACAGGCCGAGTGCCGACCACACGAAGGCCGAGACGCCGCCCGCCACGACCACCCGCAGGCCGGTCCTGAGCAGGCCGGGCCCGACGTGCCGGGCGGACCGGTGGACGACCACCGTGAACAGGCCCACGCAGGCGAGGCTGTGCGCGGTGAAGAGGGCGTTGTAGACGGTGAGCGCGGCCCGTCCGCTGTCGGACACGGTGAACTCGCCGTCGCCGGCCCGTACTCCGGCCGCCAGGTACGCCGCCGCGGCGGTCACCATCACCGTGAGCGAGAGGGCGCTCTGGCGGCGCGCCCACTGCCGGGCCCGGTCTCCCGGCCGCACCGAGTGCGCCATGAGGGCGAGGAAGTACGCGGCGGCGAGCTTCGCCTCTCCGCCGAGCAGGGGGAGCAGGTCGGTCAGCGGCGGCCGGACCGCCTGGGAGGCCGAGCGCGAGAGGAGGACCAGGGACAGGCCGACGCTGAGTCCGAGGCCGATCAGGTACCGGGCCCCGGCATCCGCCCGGTGTCCCCAGATCAGCCGGATCCGGTGGCCCGCGCTGAGGAGGGCGACCGCGCCGGCCAGGTAGGCCACGAGCTCGGTCACCGGGGGCCGCGCCCGGGGGCGGCCACGGGTCTTGTCGGTGCCGCACGGTCTGCCACGGAGCTCCCGGCCGCGGGGGCGTTCCCTGCCGCCGGAGCGTTCCCCGCTGCGGTGGCGCCGAAGACGGAACCGAGCCGGGCGGCGGTCTCCGAGGCCTCCGGACCACCGGCGGCGGCCGAGGGTGCCCGCTCCTGCCGGGCCGCCCGGTGGAGCACCAGGGACGCGAACAGTTCTGCCTCGCGTTCCTCGGTCTCGGTGTACCCCGTCCTGCCGAGCACCCGTCTGATCAGCTCGCCCGACAGGCTCGGCAGCAGGGTTTCGGCGGTCGCCCCGGCGAGCCCGTCCGGCCCGCCGCGGTGGCCGCAGAGCAGGTGCCCGACCTCGTGCAGCACGATGTGCCGCTGGTGCAGGGGGTGGTGTCGCGGGGGTAGCCGATGTAGTCCGCCCGGTCGGTGCTCACCAGCAGCCCGCAGGGCCCGGAGGTGGGGGGCCAGGCCAGCGGCAGGAGTTCCACCGGCCGTCCGAGCCGGGCCGACAGGTCGGCCGCGAGGGCGTCCGGGTCGAAGGTCTCCCGGACGGGCAGGGTGGCCGCGATGCTGCGACATCGCCGCCACAGCTCCCGCTGCTGTCGGCCACCGACCGTGCGCTGCCAGCCAACAACCACGAGCGCTGCCCCCTCGTCCGCCGGATCCGCCGTCCGGTCCGCTGTTGATCGCTAGATCGTAGAGGGGCGCGGCACGCCGGCGGAATCAGTCAGAACGCTGGGATCTGGCCTCTCTGCGTGCGATCGCCTCGATCATGTCGCTGATCGTGCCGAGCCCTTCGGGCGACAGCGTGACGGCCCGCAGCGCGACCTCGCGCACCCCGGCGTCGCGGAGCGCGCCGAGCAGCGCCAGCTCCTCCGCGATCTGCTCGCTCAGCCCGTCGTCGAAGAAGTACGCGGGCGGGACCTGGAAGAACTGTGCCAGCGCTTCGAGATGACGCTTGGTCGGGTTGTCCCGCCGCCCGGTGCGCAGCTGCCACAGGTAGGTGGCCGAAAAGCTCTCCCCGCTGGCCTCCCGGCAGGCCCGCGCGACCTCTTCGTTGCTGTACGGCTCGTGGCTGGGCCGGCGGATGGTCTGGAACAGCCGGTCGATCCGTTCGGCGAGCGTCGGTGCGGGTGCGCCCGGCTCGGGTGCCACTGCGCCTCCTCGGTCGGAATGTCGTGGACGGCCATCGTAGTGCGCCGGACGGGGCGGTGACGGCGGGCCCGGTCCGGCCCGGAAGCTTCGGCGACGTCCACGGCGACGTCCACGGCGATGACCACGGCGATGACCACGGCGACGCCCGCGGGGTGTCCTCGCGCGGCCTGGGCGTTCCGCGCATTCCATTGACATGCATTTCAGTTGAGATAGATTCCTCCGCATCAGCTGAGATGAATGACCCCCCGTCCTTCGTCCCGGTTGTGTCCGCGTTCCACCGACAGAAGGGAAGCACCATGCACGAGAGCGCCTGGATCAAGCCGGAGATCGCCCCGGTCGACTTCGACGCGGAGATGGGCTGCGCCTGCGCCTGCGGCGCCCTGGCCGGTTCCGGCAGCGGCCAGTCCGACTCCTGACCGCCGGCCGGCCGGGTCCGCCACCGGCCGAGGCCTGAACGCCGGGGTCCGCCACCGGCCGAGGCCTGAACGCCGGGGTCCGCAGCCGGCCGAGGCCTGAACGCCGGGGTCCGCCGCCGGCTGCTCCGCCATCAGAACACCAGGTGGTGCCCGGGGCTCCTGCTCGGGCACCACCCCTCACTCACTGGCGAGGTCAAGGATGAAGCTGCTGGACCTGTGGGACGACCTCCTCGTCCCCGACGACCTGGTGTACTTCGCGAACGACGGGGACCGGTTGGTCACCAACCCCGAGCTGGCGGCCTGGTGCATCCTCTCCGAGCTGGAGACCCGGGTGCTCCAGGCGCTGGCCCGCCGCCGGCCCCGGCCCGCGCCGGCCACCGAGGACACCGACGCGGCGGAACGGGCCCTGGCCAAGCTGGTGCTCAACTGGCTGGTCTACCTCCCCGGCAGACGGCCCGCGATCCGCGAGCCCGAGCCGCCGCTGACCACCGTGTACTACGCCATCACGGACGGCTGCAACCTGCGCTGCCCCTACTGCTACGCCTCCTCCGAGAAGGCGCTGCCCGGGGAGCTCGACACCGCCGAGTCGCTCGATCTGGTCGACCAGATCGCCGACATGAAGGTCGGGCACCTGATCTTCACCGGCGGCGAGCCGATGCTGCGCAAGGACCTGTTCCAGATCGCCCGCCACGCGCGGGACCGCGGGCTGGCCGTCAACATGATCACCAACGGGACGGTCATCCGCCGCCCGGAGACCGCCCGGCAGATCGCCGAGCTCTTCAACCTGGTCACCGTCAGCGTCGACGGCGGCACCGCGGAGATGCACGAACGCACCCGCGGGAAGGGCACGTTCGCCCGCACCGCCAACGGACTGCGGCTGCTGAACGAAGCCGGTGTCGTGCCGGTGATCAACCACGTGGTCACCCCGGAGAACGTCGACCTGCTCGACCGGCTCGCCGAGTTCGTCGGCGGCCTCGACATCGCCCGGGTACGGCTGATGAACCACTCCGACCTCGGCCGGGCCGCGACCGACGGCTACGACTTCGGCTGGGGCGAGTACCAGAAGATCCTCGACTTCATGTGGACCAACCCGCTCACCAAGAACCTGCTGCCGGAGGGCCCGAAGGCGAGCAAGCCCTGCTCGATCAGGGGCAACTGCGGCATGGGCGGCAACGAGATCTACATCAACTCGCTGGGCAACGTGTACCCCTGCAAGCTCGTCACCGAGAAGCAGCACCTGGCCGGCAACGTCCGCCGCAAGCCGCTCGCGGAGATCTTCGCGGCGCCCGTCCTCGCCGACCTGCGGCGCAACAGCGTCTACGCGGGCGAGAACCTCCAGGACTGCCGCCGCTGCTACATCCGGGGCGCCTGCGGCGGCGGCTGCCGCGCGTACCACATGGCGGAGACCGGGGACATCCACCGCAACGGCCGCCACCTCTGCCGGATCCTGCGCCGGTCCATGATCGCCAGCATCTGGGAGTCCACCGGCGTCCCCGGAGCACGGCTGAAGGCCGAGCAGGAAACGATGATGACCCCCCGGCTGGTCCTGGACGACTCCGTCCACCCCGTGCACGACGACTGGAAGACCGCAGAGCGCCGCCTGCTGCCGCTCGCCAACTGAGAGGACCGACCGATGCGTTACCGGATCGACCCCGAGGTCGTGTGGACCCCCTCCGACGGCGAAGTGCGGCTCTACTCCGCCCGGATCGGCGAGTTCCAGACCCTCAACAGCACTGCCGCCGAGATCTGGATCCTGCTCTCCGAGGACCGCTCGGCGGAGGATGCCACCGCCGAACTCATCCGGCGGTACGGCGCCACCAGCCCCGCGCAGCAGGCACTGATCACCCGTGACATCCAGGAGTTCGTGGGCCGGCTGGTCGCGGAGGGGCTGGTCCAGGAGGAGTCCGGTGCGGCACACGCCTGAGGGACCGTCGGAGGCGATCGTGCTGCGCGCCGTGCTCGCCGCCGCCGGGAGGGCGAGACTGCGGACCCGCGGCGAGAGCATGCTGCCGGCCATCGTGCCGGGGACGGTCGTCACCGTGGAAGCCCTGCCGCTGCCCCGGGTCGTCCCGGGCGACGTGGTCGCCGCCGCCGTCGGCGCACGGATCATCGTGCACCGGGTGGTGGCGACCGCCCCGGACGTCCTGCTGACCGCGGGCGACAACCTTCCGCTGCTCGACCCCGTGGTGGGGCCGGACGGCTACCTGGGCGTGGTGCCCGAGTACCGCGCCGCGGTGCCGCCGCGGCAGCCCGACCTCTCGGCGCTCGGGCCGCCTCCGCGCGACCACCACCGCGACCACCAGCACGACGACGGCCCGGGCCGTACCCGGCTGTTGGTCCCCGGCCCGGTGGCCGGACACCGGTCGACGGGCCTGGACGTCCGACAGTGCGAGCGCCCCGAGCGCCCCGAGCGCCCCGGGTGCCTCGCCGGGCCGGTGATCGGGATCTCCCCGTTCGGCGCCCTGCCGCCCGAGGCGCTGGACACCGTGCTGCGCGCCGCCGGAGGGCGCGACCTCACCCTCCTGGTGGGGTACTCCTTCGGCTACCCGCAGGCGGCCGACGGCGGACGGCCGCTGCTGCCGCCCGACAGCGCCGACCTGCACGTCCGCTTCGGCAGCCCGCTCGACCCGCCCGGCCTGGCCGCCACGCTGGACTTCGCGGCCGACCGCGTCCGCGCCCTGCGGCCCACCCCGCCTGCCGTCGCCCCGCCTGCCGTCGCCCGGCCGGCCGCGACCACGCCGCCGGTCGCCGCCCCGCCGGTCGCCGCCGCGCTGGCCTCGGCCGCCCGGACCGCCGCTGCCGCGCTGGCCGCCGCCACCCCGCTGACCGACACCCACGGAGGGTGCCCCCGATGACCGCCGCCGTACACGCCGAGAACCTCGTCAAGCGGTACGAGGGCATGCAGCGCAACGCCGTCGACGGACTCTCCTTCAGCATCGAACCGGGGGAGGTCGTCGGACTCCTCGGACCGAACGGCGCGGGGAAGACCACGCTCACCAAGCTGCTCTGCGGCGCCGCCGTCCCCACCGGGGGCCGGATCACCGTGTTCGGTGCCGGGCCCTCGGCGCACGGCGGGCGGGCCAAGCTCGACATCGGGGTCGTCCACCAGTCCGCGCCCTTCGACATGATGCTGACCGTCCTGGACAACCTGCGGATCGCCGCCGTCCTCAAGGGCGTTCGCTGGCGCAACGCCCGACCGGCCTGCTACGAACTGCTCGACGCCCTCGGCCTCAAGGACGCGCTCTCCCAGCTGGTCTTCACCCTCTCCGGCGGAGAGAAGCGCCGGCTCCAGGTCGTCCGGGCCCTGCTCGGCCGCCCCCGGCTGCTGCTGCTCGACGAACCCTCCGCCGGACTGGACGTCAGCGGCCGCCGCCGGATCTGGGAACTGCTGCGCGAACTGCGGGAGCAGGACGGCACGACCGTGCTGTGGACCAGCCACTACGTCGAGGAACTGGAGCGCAACTGCGCCCGGGTGCTGATCGTCGACCGTGGCCGACTGCTGGAGCACGGCTCACCGGCGGACCTCGCCGAGCGCTTCGGCCACCAGACGGCCCTGGTGCGGCCCGTCGATCCGGAGGACTCGGCGCGCCTGGCCGGCCTGGCCGAACAGGCCGGACTCAGGGCCGTCGCCGCGGACGGCGCGGTGCGGATCACCGGGCGCGGGGTCCGCGACCTGCTGCCGGGTGTCATGGCCCGGCTCGGTTCGCCGGAGGGCCGGAGCGCCCCGGTGGAGTTCCGCACACCGTCGCTGGAAGACGCCTTCCTGGAGCTCGTGGAGAACCGCCGTGACCGTTGAGATCCCTGAGACCGCCGAGACCGCCGAGACCCCTGACGCTGCTGCGACCACCAAGGACGCTCCCGCCACCGCCGTAGCACGGCAGGCCGAGGCGGGGCGGAGGACCTGGCAGCACGACGTCCTCGCGGTGCTCTACCGGGAGTACTGCCTGCTCACCCGCAACCGGACCAACCTGCTCCTCGCCATCACCCCCAGCGCCGTCTACCTGCTGCTGTTCGCCACCTCGCTGTCGCGGCTGATCGGCGACGTCCGGTACCAGGGGCGGCCCTTCGGCTACGCCGAGTTCACCGTCCCGGCCCTGCTGCTCTCCTCGATGCTGGCCGCGGCGACCACGGCCGGTGCCTCGCTGTTCCAGGAGCGGATGGGGAACATGGACGTCGAGCTGTGGTCGTACCCGCTGCGGCGCGGCAGCTACATCACGGCCAAACTCACGGCCGGAGCCGTGCTCGTCCTGGCCCAGACCCTGGCGGCGCTGGCCCTGGCCGGTGTCCTGTTCTCCTTCCGCTGGCCGGCCGACCACTGGGCGGCGCTGCTGCTGGCGACCGTGCTGGCCTCGGTCGCCTTCAACGGTCTCTACCTCCTGCTGGCGACGGCCTTCAAGGACTTCCAGCGGTTCACGGTCACCATCAACGTCCTGGCGCCCGTCCTGCTCTTCGCCGCCCCGTCGTTCTACCCGGTGGAACAGATGGCCCCGCTGCTGCGCTGGCTGTCCTGGGCCGACCCGGTCACCTACGGCATCCGCTGCCTGCGGGACGCGGCCCTGTTCGGGTTCGGGACGGCCTGGCCGTGGATGCTGGTGCTGGCCGGCATCGCGCTGGCCACCGGTGCGCTGATCACCCGTTCGATGGTGCGGCAGGCCCGCCGCCTCTGACTCCGGCCCCCGCGGTCAGCCCGCGCAGCGCGGGCAGAGCCCCCGGTAGGTGACCTCGGCCTGCGAGACGGTGAATCCGAAGCGCTGCTCCGCCGGGAGGTCGGCGAGCGGGTTGCCGAGCGGGTGGACGTCCCGGATGGCGCCGCAGCCGGTGCAGATCAGGTGCTGGTGCGGGCGGTGGGCGTTGGGGTCGTAGCGCTTGGCGCGGCCGTCGGTGGAGACCTCGATGACCTCGCCGAGCGTGACCAGCTCGCCGAGGGTGTTGTAGACCGTCGCCCGGGAGATCTCCGGGAGGCGCTCGGCCGCCCGGGCGTGCACCTCGTCCGCGGTCAGGTGCACGTGCTCGCCGTCCAGGACCTCGGCCACGACACGCCGCTGGGACGTGAGGCGCCAGCCGCGCCCGCGCAGCCGCTCCAGCAGGTCACTCATATCGGTTCACCTATTCAGGTCAAGGGGAAGACCGGAGTTTACCAATACACATCCTGAGGTATCCGGATCCCGATCGGATATGGGTTTGGTGTCTTTCTTGACTTGGATTCGGTCCATCGTAGGATCGGCTCCGGCGCTAGCCTAGGTACCAGCACGACATGCCGTAGGTAGCACAGAAGACACCGTGATCCGCCTTGTGAGGGAAGGATTCCCATGTCTGACATCCACGATGCAACTGGCGTAGAGGCGAAGGCGGAGGGCTGCCCGGTGAACCACGGGCGTGCGCCGCACCCCACCCAGGGCGGCGGGAACCGCCAGTGGTGGCCGGAACGGCTCAACCTGAAGATCCTTGCCAAGAACCCCGCCGTGGCCAATCCGCTCGGTGCGGACTTCGACTACGCGGCGGCCTTCAGCGCGCTCGACCTCCCCGCCGTCAAGCGGGACATCCAGGAGGTCCTCACCAGCTCCCAGGACTGGTGGCCGGCCGACTACGGCAACTACGGCCCGTTCATGATCCGGATGGCCTGGCACAGTGCCGGCACCTACCGGATCAGCGACGGCCGCGGCGGCGCCGGCGGCGGCCAGCAGCGCTTCGCCCCGCTGAACAGCTGGCCCGACAACGCCAGCCTGGACAAGGCCCGCCGCCTGCTGTGGCCGGTGAAGAAGAAGTACGGCCGCAGCCTCTCCTGGGCCGACCTGATGATCCTCGCCGGCAACGTCGCCCTGGAGGGCATGGGCTTCCGGACCTTCGGGTTCGGCGGCGGCCGGGTCGACGAGTGGGAGCCCGACGAGGACGTCTACTGGGGCCCGGAGACCACCTGGCTCGGCGACGAGCGCTACACCGGCGACCGCGAGCTGGAGAACCCGCTCGCCGCCGTCCAGATGGGCCTCATCTACGTCAACCCCGAGGGCCCCAACGGCAACCCGGACCCGATCGCCGCCGCCCGCGACATCCGCGAGACCTTCTACCGGATGGCGATGAACGACGAGGAGACCGTCGCGCTGATCGCCGGCGGCCACACGTTCGGCAAGACCCACGGCGCCGGCCCGGCCGACAACGTCGGCCCGGACCCGGAGGCCGCCCCGATCGAGCAGCAGGGCCTCGGCTGGAAGAGCGCCTTCGGCACCGGCGTCGGTGTCGACGCGATCACCAGCGGCCTGGAGGGCGCCTGGACGCCCACCCCGGTCACCTGGGACAACAGCTTCTTCGAGACCCTGTTCGGCTACGAGTGGGAGCTCACCAAGAGCCCGGCCGGTGCCCACCAGTGGAAGCCGAAGGACGGCGCCGGCGAGGGCACCGTCCCGGACGCCCACGACCCGAGCAAGCGGCACGTCCCGATCATGCTGACCACCGACCTGTCGCTGCGGTTCGACCCGGTCTACGAGCCGATCTCCCGGCGCTTCCTGGAGAACCCGGACCAGTTCGCGGACGCCTTCGCCCGCGCCTGGTACAAGCTCACCCACCGCGACATGGGCCCGGTCGTCCGCTACCTCGGCCCCGAGGTCCCGAGCGAGCACCTTCTCTGGCAGGACCCGCTGCCGCAGGCCTCCTACCAGCAGGTCGAGGCGGCCGACGTCGCCGACCTCAAGCGGCGGATCAGCGCCACCGGCCTGTCGGTGGCCGAACTGGTCTCCACCGCCTGGGCGGCGGCCTCCTCCTTCCGCTCCAGCGACAAGCGCGGCGGCGCCAACGGCGGCCGCATCCGGCTGCAGCCGCAGATCGGCTGGGAGGTCAACGAGCCCGACCGGCTCGCCTCGGTGCTGCGCACCCTGGAGGGCGTGCAGAAGGACTTCAACGCGCAGGGCGGTGGCAAGCAGGTCTCGCTGGCCGACCTCGTGGTGCTGGCCGGCGGCGTCGGCGTCGAGCAGGCGGCCAAGGCGGCCGGCCTCGCCGTCGAGGTGCCGTTCGCGCCCGGCCGGGTGGACGCCTCGCAGGAGCAGACCGACACCGAGTCCTTCGCCGCGCTGGAGCCGAAGGCCGACGGCTTCCGCAACTGGGTCGGCAAGGGCAACCGGCTGCCGGCCGAGTACCTGCTGCTCGACAAGGCGAACCTGCTGGGCCTGAGCGCCCCCGAGCTGACCGTCCTGGTCGGCGGCCTGCGCGTGCTCGGCGCCAACCACGGCGGGTCCACGCACGGCGTGCTCACCGCGACCCCCGGCGTGCTGACGAACGACTTCTTCGTCAACCTGCTGGACCTGGACACCCGTTGGGCGCCCACCTCGGAGGACTCGCACACCTTCGAGGCGCGGGACGCCGCCGGCAAGGTCACCTGGACCGGCACCCGGGCCGACCTGGTCTTCGGCTCCAACGCCGAACTGCGGGCCGTCGCCGAGGTGTACGCGAGCGACGACGCCAAGGAGAAGTTCGTGACGGACTTCGTCGCGGCCTGGGTCAAGGTCATGAACGCGGACCGCTTCGACCTGGTCTGATCCGTATCTGCTGGTGAGAGCGGGAGCCCGGGGGCGTCAACCCCCGGGCTCCCGCCAGTCGTCACGGCACCTGAGGGGTGGACCCCACGCTGACCAGCCCGGTCTCGTACGCCGCGACCACCACCTGGGCCCGGTCCCGCAGGCCCAGCTTGCCGAGGATCCGGGCCACGTGCGTCTTCACGGTCGCCTCGGACAGCCCCAGCCGGGCGGCGAGTTCGGCGTTGCTGAGCCCGCGGGCGAGCAACGCCATCACCTCCAGCTCGCGCGGGGTGAGCGTGCCCAGCTCGCGGTGCGGCGCCGCCGCCGAGGGCGCGTCCGGGCGGGCGAAGCGCTCGACCAGGCGGCGGGTGATGGCGGGCGCGAGCAGCGCGTCCCCGGTGCGGACCAGCCGGACGGCGGCGGCCAGGTGCTCCGGCGTGACGTCCTTCAGCAGGAAGCCGCTCGCCCCGGCGGCCATCGCCGCGTAGACGTAGTGGTCGAGGTCGAAGGTGGTCAGCATGATGATCCGCGGCCGCTGCGGCTGCGGCTGCGACGGCGGCGGCGGCGACGGCGACTGCGCCTGCGGCGTCGGGTCGGCGGCGAGGATCCGGCGGGCCGCCTCCAGCCCGTCCAGACCGGGCATCCGGATGTCCATCAGGACGACGTCCGGCACCGTCCGGCGGACGGCGGCGACGGCCTGCTCGCCGTCCTCCGCCTCGGCGACCACCTCGATTCCCTCGGACTCCAGGATCAGCCGGAACCCGGTGCGGACCAGGGCCTGGTCGTCGGCGACCACCACCCGCACGGGCTGCGCGTTCATGAACTCTCCAGCGGTATCAGGGCCGTGACGCGGTAGCCGCCGCGCGGCCGGGGGCCGGTCTGCAGGGTGCCGCCGTAGACGGCCAGGCGCTCGCGCAGGCCGAGCAGCCCGCGTCCGTCGCCGGTGGCGGCGGCGCCGGTGGGGCGCCCGCCGGTGTCGGTGACGTCCACCCGCAGGTGGTCCGGGGCGTACTCGACGGTCACCGCGGCGTCGGCGCCGCCCGCGTGCTTGACGGTGTTGGTGAGCGCCTCCTGGACGACCCGGTAGGCGGCCAGCTCGACCCCCGGCGGCACGGCCCGGCGTTCACCGCGGACGCTCAGTTCGACCGGCAGTCCGGCCCGCCGCACGCCCTCGACCAGCGCGTCCAGCCGGCCGAGGCCGGGCTGCGGACTGAGGTCGGCCCCGCCGGCCGGGTCCTCGCCGCTCTCCGAGTCGATGGTCAACAGGCCCATGACGTGCCGCAGTTCGGTCATCGCCGCGCGCCCGCCGGACTCCACCGCGGCCATCGCCTCGCGGGCCTTGTCCGGGGCGGTGTCCAGGATCTTGCGGGCGGCCCCGGCCTGGATCGTCATCATGCTCACGTTGTGGGTCACGACGTCGTGCAGCTCCCGGGCGATGCGGGCCCGTTCGAGCTCCACCGCGCGGTCGAGCGCGGCCAGCTGCTCCCGCTCCAGGGCGGAGAGCCGCTCGCGGCCCTCGTCCACCCGGCGGCGCCACATCCGCAGCTCGTAGGCGACCGCGAACACCGGCACCAGGACCAGCACGGCGATCACCCCGTTGGGGAAGTGCGGCAGCTTCGCCTCGGTGAACAGCAGCACCAGCGCGGCGGTCGCGGCCGGCAGGCTCAGCAGTACGGCCCGCGGCCGCCGCCCGTACGCGGCCGCGCTGTACGCGGCGACGACCACCGCCACGCCGGCCCCGTACGCGATGTCCTGCGACAGGTGCCGGACCAGCAGCGCGGCCGGCAGCACCGTCCACAGCACCGCCAGCGGGTGGCGGCGGCGCAGCGCCAGCGGCAGCGGGACGAGCGGGACGAGCGGCAACAGCCCGTGCGGGGCGGAAGTGTCGAGGGTGTCGGCGAGGGTGGCGTAGCGGCCGCAGACGAAGGCCAGGAGAAGGGCCAATGCCAGGTCGAAGGCCTGGCCGCGCCGGGTCGGCCGGGACGGGGGAGCGGCGTCGGGCCCCGCGCCCGGCCGGGTCGCCGCCGCGCGAAGCCGACGCACCGTCGGATGGTTGATCACCGGGACATTGTGGGGCCCAGCCGCCCGGCGGGACAGCCCGCGGGCGGCGGCGGCCGGTACACCCGGCGACTACCTCGGAAGGATGACGCCGACGGCCGTCCTCCCGGCGCGGTACGGAAGTTGCCGCGGGCGGCGGACGCCGGGGCACGCGGCCCGTCCGTACCGTCGTGCCGTCCACCAGACGGGGGCGGTCGGGAACGGCCGACGAGGCGCGAGGAGCGGGGATGAGCATCGCGGGGATCGACAGCGCGGGAACGAACGGCGCGGGGACGGGCGGAGAACCGGTGGTCGAGCTGAGCGGGGTGAGCCGCCGCTACGAGGGCGCCCGGGCGGCGCTGGACGGGGTGACGCTGAGCGTGCGGACGGGGGAGTCGGTGGCCGTGCTCGGCCCTTCCGGCAGCGGGAAGTCCACACTGCTGAACCTGGTGGCCGGGCTGGACCGGCCGAGCGAGGGGACGGTCACCGTGGCCGGGGTGCGGGTGGACCGGCTCGGTGAGGCGGGCTCGGCCCGCTACCGGCGCGGCACGATCGGCATGGTGTTCCAGTTCTTCAACCTGCTGGACGACCTCACCGTGGTCGACAACGTGGTGCTGGCGGGGGAGTTGGCCGGAGCCCCGCGCGCCGAGGCCCGGCGGCGGGCCGCCGAGCTGCTGGCGGCGCTCGGCATCGACCGGCACGCCCGTGCCCACCCCGGCCGGCTCTCCGGCGGCGAGCGTCAACGTGTAGCCGTGGCACGGGCGTTGATGAACCGGCCGACATTGCTGCTGGCCGACGAGCCGACCGGTGCGCTGGACTCGGCCTCCGGCGAGGACGTCAAGGAGCTGTTCCGGGAGCTGCACCGGGACGGCCAGACCGTCCTGATCGTCACCCACGACCTGCGGCTGGCCGAGGACTGCGCCACCCGCACGGTCCGGATGCGGGACGGCCGGATCGAGGCGGACTCGGCGGTGGCGGCATGACCTCGCTCGGAAGCGTGGTACGGGCAGGCGTCCGCAGGCGCCGGACGCAGTCGGTCGCGATCGGGCTGGCCGCGCTGGTGGCCACCACCTGTTCCGTCCTCGGCGGGTCGCTCCTGGTCGCCTCCCGGGCGCCCTTCGACCAGGCCTTCGCCCGGCAGCACGGCGCACACCTGACGGCGCGCTACGACGGCACCCGGGCGAGCGCCGACCGGCTCGCCGCCACCGCGCACCTCCCGGGCGTGACGGCGGCCGCCGGACCGTTCCGGACCGTCACCGTCGACCCGGAGCCGGGCCCGGGCTCGGACGCCCCGGCCGGGGTGACCATGGCGCCGATGACCGTCACCGGGCGCGTACCGGCCGCCGATGGCGTCGACGCCGTCGAACTGCTGCGGGGGAGCTGGCCGGCCCACCCGGACGAGGTGGTGCTCGACTCCGGCTACCACGACCAGGAGGTGGGGGTCGGCGGCGCCCTGCGCCTGCCCGGTCTGCCGGGAGCGCCGACGCTGAAGGTCGTCGGCTCCGCCCGGTCCGTCAGCCGTACCTCCGACGCCTGGGTGACGCCCGACGCCATCGACGCCCTCACCGCGCCCGGGAGCACCCCCGGCTACCGGATGCTCTACCGCTTCGCCCGGGCCGGCAGCGCCGACGAGGTGGCCGCCGACCGGGCCGCCCTGGCCGCCGCCGTCCCGGCCGACGCGCTGACCGGTGTCCAGTCCTGGCTCACCGCCGAGCAGGGTTCGGACCGCAACACCGCGCTGTTCCTGCCCTTCCTGGTCGCCTTCGGACTGCTCGGCATCGCGCTGTCGGTCCTGGTCACCGGGACCGTCGTGGCCGGCGCGGTCGGCACCGCGACCCGGCGGATCGGCGTGCTCAAGGCGCTCGGGTGCACCCCCGCCCAGGTGATGCGGGCGTACGTCGCCCAGGCGCTGATCCCGGCCACCGCCGGCACCCTGCTCGGCGTGCTCGTCGGTAACCTGCTGACCGTCCCCGTGCTCGCCACCACCGGGCAGCTCTACGGCACCAGCAGTTCCGGCCTCGCACCCTGGGTGGACGTCGCGGTGGCCGGCGGCACGCCGGCCGCCGTCGCCCTGGTCGCGTGGGCGGCCGCCGCCCGCGCCGGACGGCTGCGCACCGTGGACGCGCTGGCCGTCGGCCGCACGGCCGGCACCACCCGGCGGGACGCCCTCGCCGCCCGCGCCGCCGCCCTGGCCGCCCGGCTGCCGCTGCCCCGGCCGCTGAGCCTCGGCCTCGCCCAGCCCTTCGCCCGCCCGGCCCGGGCCGCCGGCATGTTCGCGGCGGTGCTGTTCGGCACGGCGGCGGCGGTCTTCGCGGTCGGCATCGGCGGGACGATGACCTGGGCGCAGGAGGCCAAGGCCCACCGGGCCGGGGACGTCGTGGTGCACCCGGCGCGCCCGGACGGCCCGCCCCCGGCGGGCCCCGCGGCCGGGCCCGACCGGGCCGACCGGGCCGACCGGGCCGAGGTGACCGCCGCGCTGGACGCGCAGCCGGGCACCGCCGCGTACTTCGGCACCGGCACCGAGGAGGTCACCGTCCCCGGAGTGTCCGGGAGCACCACGGTGACCGCCTTCGACGGCGACTCCTCCTGGGCGGGCTACCGGATGGTCTCCGGGCGCTGGTACCGGGGCCCGGGCGAGGCCGTCGCCCCCGCCACCTTCCTGACCGAAGCCTCGATCGCGGTCGGTGACCGGGTGACCTTCACCAGCCACGGGCAGGAGGTCACCGTCCGGATCGTCGGCGAGGTCTTCGACCCGCACGTGCAGACCAATGAACTCCTCACCGACGCCGCCGGCTACCCGCCCGGCACGGCCCCGCGGCCGGACTCCTGGACCGTCAGGCTGAAGCCCGGCACCGACCGCACCGGCTACACCGCCGCCCTCGGTGCCGCGCTCGCCCCGGCACACCTGATCGCCCGGTCCGCCGAGCCGCAGGGCAGCAGCGGCACGATCCTCGCGCTGCGGTCGCTCACCGCGACGCTGACCGGGCTGCTGGTGGCGGTCGCCGGGCTGGGGGTGCTCAACACCGTCGTCCTGGAGATCCGCGAGCGGCGGCGGGACACCGGCGTCGCCAAGGCGATCGGCATGACCCCGGCGCAGTCGGTCGGCGTGGTGCTCGCCTCCGTCCTGCTGGTCGGTGCGGCCGGCGGCGCGGCCGGACTGCCGGTGGGGGTGCTGCTGCACCGGGCGACGGTGCCCGCGATGGGCCGGGCCGCAGGGCTGCACTTCCCCGCCCCGGCGGTGGACGTCCTCGGCACCCCGGCGCTGGTGTTGCTCGGGCTCGGCGGGGTGCTGATCGCGGTCCTCGGCGCGCTCCTCCCGGCCGTACGGGCGGCGCGCTCGCGGACGGTGGACGCCCTGCGGGCGGAGTGACGGCGGAGTGAGGGCGGGGGCTGCGGCGCGGGGGTTCCGCGCGGGGCCGGACGACGCGGCTCAGGCCTCGCCGTCCGGCCCCGCGGCCATCCGCTCCGCCGCGGTCGGCTCCTCGCCCGTGCGCTCCTCGGCCTTCTTCTCCGCCGCCCGGACCTGCTCGGTGAAGGTGTGCGCGTCGATCCGCTCGACCGTCGCGCCGTGCCGGGCGGCCAGCTCGTCGGCCGGGTCGGGGGAGGCCTCCCGGACGTCCAGGGCGATCAGCGCGCCGCCGTCCGGCACCCGGGCCGAGAGCACGATCAGCGCGGCGCCGGCCTCGCTCGCGAAGCGCTCCTCCGCCGCGTTGCCGAGGGCCGCCCCCGCGGTGAAGCCCAGCAGGACGCCGATCGGCCCGCCGACCAGCCCGACCAGTCCGCCGAGCACGCCGGAGCCGACGGTGGCCACGCCCGCGCCCCGGGTGAAGGTGTCCTTGACCTCCAGCACGCCGTCCGTGCCGCGCTCCAGCGCGGCCGCCACCCGCAGACCCGGCAGGTGCTCCGCCTCGTCGAAGGCGGGGCGCCAGCCGGCGGGGCCGGGAAAGGTCAGCAGGACGGCGTTGTGCTGCTCGCTCATCGCACTCCGATCGGGCCGGGACCGGCGTCGGCCGGGCTTTCATCCTGACCCGCGCCGCAGGGCACTGCCACAGGAGAACCGGACATCGCGTACTCCCGCGGTGATCGTTCGCCACCAACTCGCCGTCGCCGACACGGAATTGCCCGGATCGAGTGAGACCCGCCGGGACACGCCGGAGAGCCCCGCGGGCCGCTGCCAGGATCGGGGTCCGCACCGGCAGGCCGACCCCGCGCAGGGTCCGCAGGCACCGCTGTCGACCCCGCACGCCCACCCGGCGTCGAGGGCTGCCCGGGCGCGGAACCACCGCGGCCGCGGGGCCGCCCTACCAGGGAACAGGGAGCACTGTGTCCGAGCAGGTCGTGGAACCCGGGAAACCCGCCACCACCCCCGACGACGAGCACCCCGAGCGGGAGCACCGCGAGCAGTACGACGAGCACCCCGAGCAGGAGCACGACGAGGAACTGCGGCTCCGCTTCCCCGGCGACCGCCGCGCCCAGGCCGGCGCGTCGATGTCCGCGAGTGCCATGCTGCGCCGCCTGCCCCACCTGGTGCGCCGGGCGATGACGCTGGCCTGGGCGGCGGACCGGACCTCCACCGTGCTGCTGCTGGTCTGCCAGGCGCTGGCGGGGGTGTTCGGGGCGCTCGCGCTGTACGCCACCACCGGCACGCTGGCCGCGCTGCTGGTCCCCGGCCCGGTCACCGAGCACCTGCGCACCGCCGCGCCCTCGCTGCTCCTGCTGACCCTCTCGGCCGCCCTGCGCGCCGTCCTGGGCATCGCCGTGGTCGGCCTGTCCGGCCGGGTGTCGCCGCGGATCACCCGGGAGGCGGAGCTGGCGCTGATCGCGGCCGGGTGCGCCGCCGAGCTGAAGGCGTACGACGAGCCCACCTACAACGAGCAGTGGGAGGCCGCCGACCGGGGCGCCTCGACCACGCCCGACCTGCTCTCCAACGCCCAGGACGTGATCGCCTCCACCGTCTCGCTCGCCGCCGCCGCGGGCGTCCTGGCGGCTCTGCACCCCTGGCTCGTACCGCTGCTGCTGCTCGGCTCGGTGCCGACCGCGGTGGCCGCCGTCCGGACCGCCCGGATCCACTACCTGGCGGCCGTCACCACCAACGAGGACCGCGGGGCGTTGCGCGTGTACCGCTGGTTCCTGATCGACAAGACCCGCGCCGACCAGGTCCGTTCGGACCAGGTCACGCCCTTCCTGATGGCCAAGTACCGCCGCGCCGAAGCCAAGATCGTCGCCGCCACCGACCGGGCGACCCGGGAGGCGGCGAAGGTGTCCCTGCTGGCCGCGCTCGGCACCGGCGCCGGCAGCGCCCTGATCTGGGGCACCCTGCTCTACCTGGTGGCGAGCGGCCGGATCGACCTCGCCGCGGCCGGCACCGCCACCTTCGCGCTGCGCACCGCCTCCTCCGGCCTGCAGGGCCTGGTCGGCAACGGCGCCCGGCTGTACCGGATGGGCCTCTACCTGGACGACTACTTCACCTTCCTCGACGAGGCCGGCGGCCACCGGATCCGTCGGGGCCACCGGATCCCCGCCGCCCCGCGGCTGGTCGAGGTGACCGACCTGGTCCACGCCTACCCCGGCGAGCAGCAGGAGCCCGCCCTGCGCGGGGTGAGCATGAGCCTGCGGGAGGGCGAGGTGGTGGCCGTGATCGGGCAGAACGGCAGCGGCAAGTCGACCCTGCTCAAGCTGCTCTCCGGCCTCTACCTGCCGCAGTCCGGCCGGATCACCTGGGACGGCGTGCCGGTGGAGGAACTGGACGCCGAGGGCATGTGGTCCCGGGTCGCCCGGGTGCCGCAGGAGTTCGCCCGCTGGCCGCTCGGCGCCGCCGAGAACATCCACCTCGGCCACCTCACCGACCAGGTGATGGCCGACGTCGAGCGGGCGGCCGCCCGGACCGGCTTCGACGAGATCGTGGACCGGCTGCGCTCCGGCTGGCGCACCCTGCTCGCCCAGGGCTGGTGGGGTGGCGCCGAACTGTCCGGCGGCGGCTGGCAGCGCGCGGCCGTCGCCCGGGCGCTGTACCGCACGGCTCGCTGCCCGGGCCTGCTGATCCTGGACGAGCCGACCTCCGACCTCGACCCGCGCGCCGAACACCGCATCCTGCACGCCCTGCGCGCCCTCGCCCCGGGGCGCATCACCCTCCTGGTCACCCACAACATCGCCAACGCGGCGGTGGCGGACCGGGTGATCGTGATGGACAAGGGTCGGATCGTGCAGACCGGCACCTGGGCCGAGCTGGCGGAACGGCCCGACGGCCTGTTCCGCGAACTGCTCGACCTGCAGCGCGACCGTACCGTCCCGGCCCAGCGCGCGGCGGGGGAGGAGAGCTGACCCGGGACTGAGCGGGGCCTTGTCGCGACGGCGGAACGGCGGAGGGCCCCGCAGGATCGCGGGGCCCTCCGAGGGAACGGGCAGTGGCCGGTGGTCAGTTGTAGGTCGTGGTGACCGTGACGCCGCCGAAGCCCTGCTGGGCGTAGAGGCTGAAGTACACCCAGCCGGACGGCGGGTTGGCGATGGTGAGCGTCTCGCCGTTGCCGCCGTTGGTGGACTTGGCGAGGTACGAGCCGGTGGTGGCCCAGGCGCCGCCGTTGTAGTACAGGTCGGCGTTGCCGGTGCCGCCGCCGGCGGTGACGGTCAGCTGCTTCACGCCGGCCGGCAGGTACAGGAAGGCGTAGCTGTAGTTCCCGGTGGTGGCGGCCACGCCGTCGCGGCGGCAGTTCTTGTCGTACTGCCGGGTGTCGGCGGCGGTGCACAGCGGGGCCTGGGTGGCGGGCAGCGAGCCGCAGTTGTCGGCGGCGCAGGCCTTGAGCCAGGTGGCGAAGTCGGCGTCGTACGCGGTGCCGATGGTGTTCTTCAGCAGGGCGCGGGCGCCGTTCCAGTCGCCCACGCGGTACTTGGCGAGCAGCGCGTCGACGTCCTGCGGGCGCGACTGGAGCATGTAACGGACGGCCAGGTAGCCCCAGTTGTAGATCCGGGTGGAGTCGGCGTTGGCGTAGGTGCTGTCGAACAGGGTGCTCAGCGCGTACGTGCCCTTGCCGGCCTGGGCGACCGCGTCGTCGTAGTGGACGCCGCGGTAGCTGTACGAGATGTACTCGGCCAGGCCCTCGACCCACCAGACGGTCGGGGTGGTCATGCCGGCGTCGAAGTCGCCGTAGAAGTCGTAGCGGCCGTCGAGGTAGTGGGTGTACTCGTGGTTGAGGTTCCAGATCTGGAACTGGGGGCGCAGCCAGGAGGCCTCGTGGGCGATGAAGCGGGCCTGGTTGCCGGCCGCGTTCGGCTTGCCCTCCTCGTACATGCCGCCGTTGTCGACGGCGATGTGGTACATCTCCCAGGCGTAGAGGCTGTAGTTGTAGTAGTCGTCGAAGACGACGACCTCCAGGCTGGTGTTGTCGTCGTCGGCGACCGGGCCGTTGTCCTTGACCACCCGGTGGAAGTACGCGTCCTGGTTGATCAGGCTGGTGCAGGTGTCGGCGAGCTGCTGCGCGGTCATGTCCTGGGCGCGGATGCGCAGGGTGGCGCTGCAGGTGTGGTCGACGGTGAGCACGAGCGGGACGAGCCGGGTGGGCAGGTCGCAGGTGCCGTAGTAGGCGCAGTTGCCGCTGTCCTTGTTCTCCGCGAACCAGACCAGGTTCATGGTGAGCGGGGCGGTGTTGCCGACCAGCGGGTAGCGGTTGATCAGGTCCTTGACGATCGGGCGGCCCTGGGCGCGCAGCGCGTCGTTGGCGAGCAGGTTGCCGATCTGGATGCCGATGCTCGTCACCGGGTCCGAGCCGGTGAGCTGGGAGCTGTTGCGGGTGACGAAGCCCGCCATGCTGGTGGCGAAGGACGGGTCGGCCTGCAGGGCGGCGGTGAAGGCCGGCAGGTCGTAGCCGCGCTCGATGACGGTCTCGGTGTTGGCGACGGCGGTGGCCATCGAGCCGGTCCAGGCGCTGGTGTAGCCGTCCAGCAGCCGCTTGACGACGCCGGTGTAGCGGGCGTTCTCCTGGGCGCTGTCGATCAGGGTGACGGCCTCGGCGAGGGTGGCGCCGTTGGCCTCGGTGACGTCGCTGCTGTGCGGGGCGACGTAGAAGGCGTCCAGCGCACCGCGGATGGCGGTCTGCAGGGCGGTGCCGTACGGGCCGACGACGTCCTTGTTGTTCCACTGGACGTAGTAGCCGGCGCGCAGGAAGAGCACCAGTTGGCCGGCCGAGGTGGAGTCGTCGCCGGGGTACGCGGCGGAGACGTCGCGCAGTGCGTTGGCGACGGTGACCATCTGCGCCTCGTTGAAGGCGCCCTTGGCGTCGTTGCCGGTGAGCGTGAACAGCGAGTTGACGCAGTCGAGGCCGGCCGACTTGACCTGCTGGACCAGCGCGGCACCGGAGTTGCCGGTGAAGGCGGACACGGTGCAGGCGGCGGCGGTGAGTTGCTTCGCCGTCCTGGCGGCGCCGACGGAGCTGCCCCCCGTCGGGGCGGCGGGCTTGGCCTGGTGGTCCGCGGCGAGCGGGCGGGCGTCCTTGGGCGTGTCCGGCGACTTGGGCACGGGGATCGCCCGGGGCGCGGTCGTGTTCACGGTCTTGGCGGCGGGGGCTGACGGGGTGTCGGCCGCGTGCGCCTGCGGCGCGAAGAGGCCGAGGGCGAGGAAGAAGGCGGCGCCGAGCGCAGGGACTCTGCGCGCGTGCGCCTTCGCTATCCGGAAGGGACGCATGAGGTGGGGGCCTCCGGGCCGTTAGGGGCCGGTAGTGGCCGTGTGGTTGGGGACACGGCCGCTCCAATGTGTGACATGTAAAATGTCACACCAAGGTCAAGCGCGGGAAGCCCCCGGGAGCGAAAAAGTCATCACCTGACGAGATGTGTGTGACGTGCGGAATAAGCAGGAGCCCATGGGTCGTTCCTGCAACTCATACGCAATAGTGTTGTCCCGGCACGATCAGCATCGTTCAACCCGCCGAAAGGGGCCGTGTCCTGATGGGCACCTACTCGCTTCCCGACCTCCCGTACGACTACTCCGCGCTTGAGCGGGCCATGTCCGCCGAGATCCTGGAGCTGCACCACTCCAAGCACCACGCCGCCTACGTCAAGGGCGCGAACGACACCCTGGAGCAGCTCGCCGAGGCGCGCGACAAGGAGCAGTTCGGCGGCCTGGTCGGCCTGCAGAAGACCTTCGCCTTCCACCTGTCCGGCCACGTGCTGCACTCGCTGTTCTGGCAGAACCTCTCCCCGGAGGGCGGCGACCGCCCCGAGGGCGAGCTGGCCGACGCCATCACCGAGCACTTCGGCAGCTTCGAGGCCTTCAAGAAGCAGCTCACGACCGCCACCACCGGCGTCCAGGGCTCCGGCTGGGGCATCCTCTCCTGGGAGCCGCTCGGCAAGCGTCTGATCGTCGAGCAGGTCTACGACCACCACGGCAACGTCGGCCAGGGCACCACCCCGCTCCTCGCCTTCGACGCCTGGGAGCACGCCTACTACCTCCAGTACCGCAACGTCCGCCCCGACTACGTCACCCGCCTGTGGGACGTCGTCAACTGGCAGGACGTCTCGGCCCGCTTCGCGGCCGCCACCACCGCCTGACAGCCGTCAGGTGCAGCAGGCCCCGGCCCGGTCGGGCGGTCCGGGGCCTGCCCCCTGCCCACCCTCGTCCCCACCTGCAAGAACGCGGGAATCCGGGAACCCGTTCGAGCCGGTTCACGTCATGAACCTCGGAACGCTCGAAGACAGCTGGGGGAGCAGACAGCCGATGGACCTCAACGCACGTGTGAAGAATCTGGCCGGCAGCCGGGTGGCGCTCGCGGTGGCGGCCGTCGTCCTGACGGCGAGCGCCTGGGGAGTGGCGGCCCTGACCGACTCGGACGGCACTCCGCAGCAGAACGTCGCGCAGGAGCACGACACGTCCTCCGACGGCAGTGGCGGCGACGGCAGCAAGGGCGGCGACGGCTCCGACGGCGCCGGCGACGGCGGCACGCAGCAGCCGAGCGGGATACCCGACGGCATAGCCCACGCCTCCGAGAGCGGAGGCAACGCCGTCAACATCACCATCGACGACGGCCCCGACCCCACCTGGACCCCGAGGGTCCTCGACGTCCTCAAGCGCCACGGCGTGACGGCGACCTTCTGCATGATCGGACCGCAGGCCAAGGCCCACCCCGACCTGGTCAAGCAGGTCGTCGCGGCCGGCCACCGGCTCTGCGACCACTCCGTGCACCACGACACCTCGATGGACAAGAAGCCCGTCGCCTACCAGGAGAAGGAGATCCTGGACGCCAAGAAGATGATCGAGGACGCCGCGGGCGGCGCCAAGGTCCTCTACTACCGGGCCCCCGGCGGCTCCTTCACCCCCGACAGCCGCCGCATCGCCGCGGCGAACGGCATGCGCCCGCTCGGCTGGAACGTCGACTCCAAGGACTTCAACAAGCCCGGCACCGCCGCCATCGTGGACACGGTCAAGAAGGAAATGCACCTCGGCCCGACCATCCTCTTCCACGACGGCGGCGGCGACCGCCAACAGACGGTCGAAGCCCTCGACCAGGTCCTCACCTGGCTGAAGTCCCAAGGCCGCCCCACCGGCTTCCCCGTCCAGACCACCCCCTGACGCGCCGGCCCCGGCCCCCGCCGAGCTGGCAGTTCATCAGACATGGAAACGCCTGACAGGTCGATCGTGCACGCGCCAGGATGAGCCCACCGGTTGTGCAACTGCGCGGACCCAGAGTCACAGGGAGCATCGTGGAGCCTCTACAGTTCATCGGGATCATCTCCAACACGCCAGAGGTTGACTCGCCGACGATCTGGCGTGACCCGGCGAACGGCGATCTGCTCATCCAGTCCTACAAGGCCAGCGAAGAGGACTTGAGCCGCTGCAAGGAGGTTGGTTCGGTCCCCGGGCATTCGACTGACGTGCCTGACCACGAGACCGTGATCCGCCTCCCGGAAGAAATGATCAAGTTCATCGTGGACCTCGCCGCCAGGCTGGCCACTCAAGTGGACGAGAAGGAGTAGCGTGGCCAACCCGATCGCCACGGCCATGGCAGAGGCCAAGTTCTCCGCCGTGCACCTGGAGATGCGCGACAACTACACGCCGAACGACCCGCAGTTCCGGCGCTATCGGGAGGGTCTCCGCTACGACCCGAACGACCGGCCGGAGTGGTTCCACTACTGGACCAACTTCGCTGGAGAGGCGATTGACCGTGGCGTGGCCATGCGCCGGGCTCGGATCGTCTCCGAGCCGGTCACTGAGTACATCCGCTACGAGCACCACGTGACATTCCTGAACGTGGCCATCGGCGAGCAGGTTCGGTGGCTTCCGCGCCGGTTGGCGGCAGACATTGCTCTGCCCGGGACCGACCTGTGGATGTTCGATGACTCCAAGATCATGTTCACCTTCTTCTCGGGCGACGGGGACGTGGTGGACCGGGAGTGGACGACCGAACCTGCCGTCGTTCAGCTCGTGAAGAACGCCTTCGAGACCGTGTGGCACAGGGCGACTCCACACGAGGACTACGTGCTCAAGTAACCGAACGAGATGCGTACCTCTCGCTCATCGAGCGTTCAGCAGGCCCGGAAAGCCCTAGCCGAACGGCTCAAGGAGATCCGCAAGGACTCCGGGCTCACCGGGCCTGCTCTCGCCCTCGCCTGCGGCTGGAGCAAGTCGAAGTGCTCCCGCATCGAGAACGCGATCACCGCACCGTCCGAGCAGGATGTCAGGGATTGGTGCCGCGCCTGCGGAGCCGACGACCAAGCCGCGGACCTGGTGGCTTCCCTCCGCTCAGTAGAGACCATGTTCACCGAGTGGCGACGAATGGAGCGGAGCGGGCTCAAGCGCGCCCAAGAGATTGTCCTGCCGTTGTACGAGCGGACCACACGGTTCCGGGCGTACACACCTGGCATCCTGCACGGTCTTCTCCAGACCCGGGACTACACCCGCTCGGTACTCCAAGCCACCCAACGCCGTCGTGTTGCCGTGGACGACGTGGAAGCGGCCGTGCAGGTGCGCATGGAGCGACAAGAGATCCTGAGAGACCACGGGAAGACCTTCGCCTTCATCATCGAAGAGGCATGCCTGTACCACGGCCTTGGCGGCACGGAGGTAGCCGCCGACCAACTCGCCCACCTGGTCGCTGTCGCATCCCTGGCGAACGTGAGCCTGGGAATCGTTCCTCGGGGCTATTCGCGTCACTCGATGCAGGTCGAAGCGTTCTCGCTCTACGACTCGGCCCAGGCCAACGTCGAACTCGTCTCCGGCTACCTCCAGATCACGCAGCCCTCCGAGGTAGCCATGTACGTCAGCCGGTTCGGGGAACTGGCCGCAGATGCCGTGCACGGCGCTGCCGCTCGTGCCCTGATCACAGAGGCGATTGACTCTCTCGGGTGACTGCTGTGCAACTGCGTGCAACTTGCTGGAGAGCGTCTGACTGAAACTCCTACGGTCTATCACGCACCCGCCACCGCCACGGCGAAGGAGGACAGACCGATGGCGAGACGCACCCCCAAGTCGTCATCGGTCCGAGCAAGGCCGAGTTGAGCCGAGCCACGGCGTACGAGTCCCAGTCGTCTGCCGACGACACCTGGGGCTAGGGCCTGTCCGGCGGATCTTGCCGGGCGCACGACGCCGGATCATCCCGCCTGGACGCACGCCCGAATCGTCCAAGTACACCCAGTACGAGGGCGATTCGGGCGCACGCCCAGACGGGCGCGAAGTGGGGGTACCTCCCGGCCGAAGGCTGGGGGAGCCGCGCGCTGATCCGACAAGATCCGCCGGACAGGCCCTAGGGCATCTGCGGGCGCTTCGGGTTCCTCCTGCCGGCCCCCGCGCCTTCGGGCGCCCACAGCCTCCCGGCCCGTCGGAAAGGGTCTGATGGGCCGGGCTGCACCACCACGCACAACTGCTCGCCCGTCCCCGGGAGGGCAGAGCCAACCCGATTGGAGAGGCACGTGAGCACCGCCACCACCGAGCCCAGCACCGAGCTGGACGAGCTGGGCAAGTTCTTCACGATCGCCGCGCGCCGGATCGACGCGGGCCAGACCGCTCCGGAGATGTTCTCCGCCGCCATCGACTCCGCGTGGCACCAGCTCGTCGGCGACCCCGTCGCGCACGACGCGTTCGCGCTCCGGCACGCCGGCCGCAAGCTGGCCCACGTCGAGAGCTCGGGCAACGGCCACATCGCCTGGGTGAGTGCGTACGAGGAGGCGTACGGCCCCTTGCCGGAGATCTGGTTCACCGACGCCAACGGCACGGTCAACACCGAGGCCTTGGCCCGCTACCGGGACACGGGCGAGGTCTACGCCGAGTGGGACTGCTCGCCCGCCGGCGGAGACGGGGACCACGGCGTCGTGACCCCGGAGAAGACCACCCGGTGATCACCGCACCATCCGACGGAGCGTCCCGGCCGACCGCCGGGGCGCTCCGCCTCACCGAGGCCCGGACGGAGAACCCCGTCACCGTGGACGTGAGCGGCTACCTCGCCGACCTGTACGAGCACTGCCCGTTCCTGCGGCCGTCCATCCGCCGGGGCATGACCGGCTGGACCGTCTACGAGATCACACCGGGTAGCCACCAGTACGCCGTGGAAGCCGAGTTGTTCTACGCCGGGGTCCAGGCCGCGGAATGGGTCCGCCCGCTGATGGGTCGGCCCTACGGTGTTCTCGCGTGCGAGAACGTGGTGTTGCTTGGGCACTGCGAAGGCGCTGACCATCGGGAGCTGATGGCCTGGCCGCACTGGGCGCTCAAACACCTCTACGTCCCGGTCGGGATCATGTTCGGCAAGTTCGCCCAGGGTGCTGCCGAGACTGGCCGGCGCGGGCAGAGCATCCCGCCGCCACCCTTGTCGTTCCTTCCGGCACGGGCGGGCGTCCGGCCGCTGGACCCGATGTTCCTGGAGGCGACACCCGACCTTGCCGCAGCGCTTCCCGTAGCGGCCGACGACGGCCGGGACGTCTTCGAGCACATCCCTTGCGAGTGGAAGGCAGTACGAGAATGGGCACGTTCACTTCCGAGGCCGCAGCGGCGCTGACGGCAGCGGAGGCCGTCTGCGGGCCGTTCGAACTGGAGGAAATCAACAACCGGCGCGGCTCGGCGGTGTGGAAGGCCAGCGGCCCCCAGGGCGTGGCGAGCATCAAGCTCGGTACCGGCGACGCCGCCGAGGTCACCGCCCGCGAGGCTGCCGTGCTGGACCAGCTCCCCGAGTACACCGTGACCGTCGGCCGCTTTGCCGACGGCGTCTGGTACGTCACCCCGTGGCAGGCCGGGCCGTCCACCTGGGACGTCTTCCGCAGCGTGCGCAAGGGCGTCGGGGGGAAGGCCGAAGCCCTCGCCGCTGCGGTCGGTCTGTGCCGTGCCGTGGAAGATCTGCACGAAGCCGGTTGGGTGCACGGGGACCTCCAGCCCCAGCACGGCATCCACACCGAGCAGGGCGTCCGTCTCCTCGACTTCGCGTGGTCCCGGCCGCTCGGCACCACGCCGTGGACGACGTTCGACGGCACGATGATCCACCTCACTGCGCCCGAGCTGGCCGCCCGGATCATCAACGGGCCCCAACCCGTCGAGACCACGCAGACCGCCGACGTCTACGCCCTTGCCGGAACCCTGTGGACCGGCGTCACCGGCACCTGGCCACTGGACTACGAGACCGCCGGACTCGGCAGGGGGACGCCACTGGACGTCCTGCGCAAAGCCATCGCCCACCGCGCCGTCCCGCTGTCCACCACCATGCCCTGGCCGTCCCTCCAAGCCCGCCTGCGGCACGTCCTCCTGGCCGCACCCGACGACCGCCCGACCGCCGCCGAGTTGACGAGGCTCGTGAAAGCCGCGGACGCGTGATCGAACTGCGGGAGCTGGTCCCCGGCGACGCTGACGCCCTACTTCGCATCTACAGCGCTGAGGCGACGAAATACGTGGGAAGGGCCCCGATGGACGCCGCCGCCGCCCGGTCCTATGCCCGAACCGCCGAAGCCTCCGCAGCATCGACCCCACGCGCCCTGTACACGCTCGGACTCACCGTAAGCGATGACCTCCTCGGAGTCGTCAAGCTCCACCTTGACCGGCCCGTCGCCGCGATCAGCTACATCCTGCGACCCAACGCCTGGGGCATGGGCCACGCCACCGAGGGGGTCCGCAAGATCCTCGTCCTCGCCTTCGGCCACCTCGGACTGCCAGAGGTCCACGCCAAGCACCACCCTGACAACCCAGCGTCGGGCCGCGTACTCCTCAAGGCCGGGTTCACACCCACCGGCGTGGCCGGGGGATTCCGCACCTATGCCATCCAGTCCGCGTCTGGTCTGTTCGTTCCGCACAACCGGGAAGGTCGCCTGATGGCCGGCCAGGAGGGGGGTACCGGGCAACTCTGATGGCCGGTCCATGGAGGAACGCCCGGTTTCCGGTCCCGCTGCAGTGGGGTGTCCCGCTGGCGGACGATGCCGTGCTGGCGCACGCGTGGGGGTGGTACCCGGCGGGGGCGGGGAAGGTGGTGTGGTTCGAGTACCCCGGAGCCGACGAAGCGCCGTGACCCATGCAGGGTGTGGGGGCACGGCGCTTCGTTGTCGGGCGGGCGGTCAGCCGAAGAAGCTGTCCAGGATCTGCTGGGCGGCCAGCCCGGCCGGCAGGGTTCCGGATCGTACGCCGGCCTCCAACTCGGGAGCGAGGCGCCGCACTTCGGGGTGCTCGTGCAACCGCGCGTACAGCTGGTCGTGGACCATGGCCCAGGTCCACTCCACCTGCTGGTCGCGGCGCTTGGCGGCGAGGGCGCCGGTGGCGTCCAGGACCTTGCGGTGCTGCTGCAGCCGCTCCCACAGCACGTCGAGCCCGGCGCCGTCCCGCCCGCTGCAGGTCAGCACCGGCGGGGTCCAGGCGGCGTCCGGGGCCTGCAACAGCCTTAGGGCGCCGGCGAGTTCGCGGGCGGCGGCTTTGGCGTCGCGTTCGTGCGGGCCGTCGGCCTTGTTGACGGCGATGACGTCGGCCAGTTCCAGGACGCCCTTCTTGATGCCCTGCAACTGGTCGCCGGTGCGGGCGAGGCTGAGCAGCAGGAAGGTGTCGACCATTCCGGCGACGGCGGTCTCGGACTGGCCGACGCCCACCGTCTCGATCAGCACGACGTCGTAGCCGGCCGCTTCCATGACCACCATGGATTCCCGGGTGGCCTTGGCGACCCCGCCCAGCGTCCCCGAGGTCGGGGACGGCCGGACGAACGCGGCAGGGTCGACGGCCAGGCGCTCCATCCGGGTCTTGTCGCCCAGGATGGAGCCGCCCGTCCGGCTGGACGTCGGGTCGACGGCGAGGACGGCGACGCGATGCCCCAGCCCCGTCAGCATGGTGCCGAAGGAGTCGATGAAGGTCGACTTGCCGACACCCGGCACCCCGGTGATGCCCACCCGGATCGCCCCGCCCGCGTGCGGCAGCAGCCGCTGGAGCAGTTGCTGCGCGAGTGCGCGGTGGTCGGGCCGGGTGGATTCGACGAGGGTGACGGCGCGCGCGATCCAGGCGCGCGAGCCGTCCAGCACGCCCGTCGCGTAGCTGTCGAGGTCGATCGTCCGAGGAGGCATGCGATCGAAGACCTACAGCTCGTGGCCGAGGTCGGCCGCCAGGGACTTCAGCAGGTCGTACGCCGCGTCCGGGATGACCGTCCCGGGCGGGAAGACCGCCGCCGCGCCCGCCTCGAACAGGGCGTCGAAGTCCTGCGGGGGGATGACTCCGCCGACCACGATGGTGATGTCCTCCCGCCCGGCCGCGGCGAGTTCGGCGCGCAGCGCGGGCACCAGGGTGAGGTGTCCGGCGGCCAGCGAGGAGACGCCGACGATGTGCACGTCGGCCTCGACGGCCTGGCGGGCGACCTCGGCCGGGGTCTGGAACAGCGGGCCGACGTCCACGGTGAAGCCGAGGTCGGCGAAGGCGGTGGCGATGACCTTCTGGCCGCGGTCGTGGCCGTCCTGGCCCATCTTGGCGACGAGGATGCGCGGTCGGCGGCCTTCGGCCTGCTCGAACTGCTCGACCAGGTCGCGGGTGCGCTGGAGGGAGGCCGAGGGGCCCGCTTCGTCTCGGTACACACCGGAGATGGTACGGATCTGGCCGGAGTGACGGCCGTACACCTTCTCCAGGGCGTCGGAGATCTCGCCGACGGTGGCCATGGCCCGGGCCGCGTTGACGGCCAGGTGCAGCAGGTTGCCGTCGAGGGAGCCGTCGCGCTGCGGGCCGGCCTCGGCGGCGGCCGTCAGGGCGCGCAGGGCGTCCTGGCAGACGGCCTCGTCGCGCTCCTCGCGCAGTCGGCGCAGCTTCTCGATCTGCCGGGCCCGCACCGAGGAGTTGTCGACCTTGAGCACGTCGATCTGCTCGTCGCTCTCCACCCGGTACTTGTTGACGCCGATGACCGGCTGGCGGCCGGAGTCGATGCGCGCCTGGGTGCGGGCGGCGGCCTCCTCGACGCGCATCTTGGGGATGCCGGCGTCGATGGCCTTGGCCATGCCGCCGGCCGCCTCGACCTCCTGGATGTGCTGCCAGGCGCGGGCCGCCAGGTCGTTGGTCAGCTTCTCGACGTAGGCAGAGCCGCCCCACGGGTCGATGACCCGGCAGGTTCCGGACTCCTGCTGCAGCAGTAGCTGGGTGTTGCGGGCGATGCGCGCGGAGAAGTCGGTGGGCAGCGCGAGCGCCTCGTCGAGGGCGTTGGTGTGCAGCGACTGGGTGTGGCCCTGGGTGGCGGCCATCGCCTCCACACACGTGCGGGTGACGTTGTTGAACACGTCCTGCGCGGTGAGGGACCAGCCGGAGGTCTGCGAATGGGTGCGCAGCGACAGCGACTTGGCGTTCTTCGGGTCGAACTGCTTGACCAGCTTGGCCCAGAGCAGCCGGGCGGCGCGCAGCTTGGCGACCTCCATGAAGAAGTTCATGCCGATCGCCCAGAAGAACGACAGCCGCGGCGCGAAGGCGTCCACGTCCAGGCCCACGTCCAGGCCCGCGCGCAGGTACTCGACCCCGTCGGCGAGGGTGTAGGCCAGCTCCAGGTCGGCCGTGGCACCGGCCTCCTGGATGTGGTAGCCGGAGATGGAGATCGAGTTGTACCGGGGCATCTTCTGCGAGGTGTACGCGAAGATGTCCGAGATGATCCGCATCGACGGCTGCGGCGGGTAGATGTAGGTGTTGCGGACCATGAACTCCTTGAGGATGTCGTTCTGGATGGTCCCGGCCAGCTTCTCGGCGGGCACGCCCTGTTCCTCGGCGGCGACGATGTACAGCGCCAGGACGGGCAGCACGGCGCCGTTCATGGTCATCGACACCGACATCCGGTCGAGCGGGATGCCGTCGAAGAGCTGGCGCATGTCGTAGATCGAGTCGATGGCGACGCCCGCCATGCCGACGTCCCCGGTGACGCGCGGGTGGTCGCTGTCGTAGCCGCGGTGGGTCGGCAGGTCGAAGGCGACGGAGAGGCCCTTCTGGCCGGCCGCGAGGTTGCGGCGGTAGAAGGCGTTGGACTCCTCGGCGGTGGAGAAGCCCGCGTACTGGCGGACGGTCCACGGCTGGTTGACGTACATGGTCGGGTACGGCCCGCGCAGGTACGGGGCGATCCCGGGGTAGGTCTCCAGGAAGTCCAGCCCGGCGAGGTCGGCCGCGGTGTACAGCGGCTTGACGCCGATGCCCTCGGGGGTGTCCCAGACCTGCTCGTCGACGTCCTTGCCGGTGGACTCCCGCCAGGCGGACTGCCACTGGGCGTCGGTGACCGGCCCGCGGGTGCCGCCGTCCAGCCCGATTCCGGTGAAGTCGGGGATCATCGGGCCGCCTCGCTCTCGTCGGTGATCAGGTTGAGCAGACCGGTCAGGGTCGCGACCGCGTCCCCGCCCGCGTGGATGAACTGGTCGACGCCGTCCGGCAGTTCGCCGAGCCGACCGGCCAGCAGCACCCGCCGGGCGCCGGCCGCCCGCAGGGCCGCGGCGACGGCGGGGGCGTGCTCGCCGTACAGGGCGTCGCTGGAGCAGAGACAGGCGACGGTGGCGCCGGAGGCGCGGAACGCCTCGGCGAACGCGGCCGGATCGACGGACTCGGTCGAGGCCGTCGCGATGCCGCCCGCCTGGAACAGGTTGGCCGCGAAGGTGGTGCGCGCGGTGTGCGCCGCGGCGGTGCCGATCGAGGCCAGGAACAGCTTCGGCCGCTGCCCGGTCGCGGCGAGGAGGGCGTCGGAGCGGTCCCGCAACGCCTCGTAGGCCTCGGCGCGGCGCACCTGCGGCAGGCCGCCCGTGCGCCCGGCCGGCGCGGCCTCGCGGACCAGCGGCTGCTCGTCGAGGTGCGGGAACTCGCTGACACCGGTGACGGGTTCGCGCCGCTTGGCGAGCTTGACGGAGCGCTCGGCCCAGGTGGCGGCGATCCGCTCGCCGACCAGTCCGGACCCGAGGGCGGCCTGCTGTCCGCCGGCCCGCTCGATCTCCTGGAACCAGGCCCAGGCGGCCTGCGCCAGCTCCTCGCCCAGCTGCTCGACGTACCAGGAGCCGCCGGCCGGGTCGACCACCCGGGCCAGGTGGGACTCCTCCAGCAGGATCGACTGGGTGTTGCGGGCGATCCGGCGGGCGAAGGCGTCGGGCAGGCCGAGCGCGCTGTCGAAGGGCAGCACGGTGACGGCGTCGGCGCCGCCGACCCCGGCGGCCAGGCAGGCGATGGTGGTGCGCAGCATGTTCACCCACGGGTCGCGGGCGGTCATCATCACCCGGGAGGTGACGGCGTGCTGACGCTGCGCCGAGGCCTTGCCGGAGGCGCCGGACACCTCGGCGACGCGGGCCCAGAGGCGGCGCGCGGCACGGAACTTGGCGATCGTCAGGAACTGGTCGGCGTCGGCCGCGTAGCGGAACTCCAGCTGGCCGAGCGCGGCGTCCACGGAGAGTCCGGCCGCGGTGAGCGCGCGCAGGTAGGCGACGCCGGTGGCGAGCGAGCAGCCGAGTTCCTGGGCGGGGGAGGCGCCGGCCTCGTGGTACGGCAGGGCGTCGACGGTCAGCGCCCGGACGCCGGGGTAGCCGGCGGCGCAGCGGGCGGCCAGGGCGGTGGCCTCGGCGAGCAGGGCGTCGGTGCGGGCGGTGTCGCCGGTGCGCGCCTGCAGGCCCAGCGGGTCGGCGCCGAGGTTGCCGGCGGCCGCGCCGGGGGAGACCTCGCGCTGCTCGTAGAGCTTGAACAACTGCTCGGCGGCGTCGGTGAATTCGGGTCCGGCGTCGAGCGCCACGGCGGCCAGGTCCAGGTACACCCCGGTCAGCGCCTCGGGCAGGGCGTCCACCGGCAGGCCCTCGCCGCCGAGTTCCAGCCAGAGCGAGCCGACGCCGTTCTCCAGGTCGGCCAGGACGGCCTCGTTGGTGCGCTGCCGGTCCGGGTCGGTGTGCCGCTGGCGTACGTCCCAGCCGGCGACGGCCGAGCCCTGGGGGCGGCCGCCGCGGACGAAGGGCGGGAAGCCCGGGTACCCGGGGTTGACCGCGGTGTCCTCGGCGGTGTACAGCGGCCGGGCGGCGAGCCCGTCCTGGAGGGTCGTGGCGAGTACCTGCTCGGCGGCGGCGCCGTCCTCGGGCTGGGCACCGGACTTGCGCAGCACGCCCTGCACGAGCTGCTGCCACTGCTCACGGTGCGCGGCCGGAAACTCGGCGGCGAGGGGGAGCCCTTCGGGCGGGACCTTCATGTCCGCAGGTTAGCGCCCGTTCGCAGAGCCGCAGGAGGGGAGGCGCGTGTGACGTTTCCCTCGATTTGGCAGGGCCTTGGCACTCCGTGCGGCAGACGGTGTCGTGGGCGGTGTCCCGGGCGGCGGTCGGCGGGTCCGGCGGGGTGCGGACGGCGGTTGAACCGGAACCCCGGCGGTGTCCGTAGTCAACATCGTTGAGGCGGAAGGCGATCCGCCCCGTCATGGCCCGTAAAGCCATGATCAGGGGGATTGCGGAACCATGCCACTCATCTATTAAGTTACTTCGAAGAAGGTGGGCGGGGCGGCATCCCCCCGTTGTCGGCCCTGCCTGCCTTCGCCTGCCCCGGCCCCCCCCCGCGAAGCCGTCCCCGGCCTCCGCGGAATTCCCCCGAAGGAGAGCCGACCGCCCATGGGAAAGCGCCGCAAGCCCAGCCCCCCGAGCCGGGCCCGCATGGCGGTCCTCACCACGGCCATGGCGGCCGGTGGCGCGGTCCTCGCCTCCGGCACCGCCCACGCCGAGCCCACGCCGACCCTCGCCTCCGTCAAGGAGCAGGTGGACCAGCTCAACGAGGAGGCCGAGCAGGCGATCGAGCGCTTCAACGGCTTCCAGGCCAAGCAGCAGAACCTCCAGGGCGAGGCCAACCGGATCCAGGAGAAGGTCGTCCGCGGACAGGAGGCGATGAACGAGCTGCGCACCCGGCTCGGTTCGGTCGCCGCCGACCAGTACCGCAACAACGGCATCGACCCGTCCGTCCAGCTGATGCTCGACTCCGACCCGGCCGGCTACCTGGAGCGCGCCGCGGTGCAGAACCAGGTCTCCGAGACCCAGGCGGGCCTGCTCAAGCAGGCCCAGGACGAGCAGCGCAGGCTCGACCAGGACCGCGCCGAGGCCACCGCGACCCTGGCCGCGCTCGACTCGGTCGGCAAGCAGCTGGCGGAGCAGAAGAACGACATCCAGACCAAGCTGGCCAAGTCGCAGGAGATGCTCAACAAGCTCAGCGCCGAGGACCGCGCCAAGATCAACGCCCAGCAGTCCGCGGAGAAGGCCAAGGCCGAGGCCAAGCAGGCCGCCGCAGCCGCCGCGGCCGACCGGGCCTCCCGCTCCGCCGACCGCCCCGACCCGGGCGCCCCGGTGCCGGCCGCGAGCGGCCGGGCCGCGACCATCATCGCCTTCGCCCAGGCCCAGCTCGGCAAGCCGTACGGCTGGAGCAGGACCGGCCCCGACAGCTTCGACTGCTCCGGCCTCACCAGCATGGCGTACAAGGCGGCGGGCGTCAGGATCTCCCGGATGTCCCAGGACCAGTGGAACGACGGCCCGCACGTCGACCGCGCCAACCTCCAGCCCGGCGACCTCGTCTTCTTCTACGACGACATCCACCACGTCGGGCTGTACATCGGCGACGGCAAGATGATCCACGCGCCGCGCACCGGCAAGAACATCGAGGTGCTGCCGATCTCGGTGATGCCGTACAAGGGCGCCGTCCGCCCGGCCTGACCGGCGCCCGTCCGCGCCCGCATCCGTGGCGGTCCGGTCCGGCCCCGCTACGGCTGCGGTGCGTTACGGCTGTGGCGCGTTACGGGTGTGGTGCATTACGGGTGTGGCGCGCAGGCCAGCAGGTACGGCAGCACCGGCAGCGCCAACAGGCCGAACTGCCAGGCGCGTTGCCGACGGCCGCCGCCCGGGCGGGCCAGCCGACGCACCCGGGCCAGCGTTCCGGTGGAGGCCGCGGCGAGCGCCTCCCCGGGGGCCTCGCCGGGCGCCTCCCCGGGTGCCTCGCCGGCTGGAGCGGGCGAGGCCCCGAAGGTCGCCAAGCTGCAGAGCGCCGAGGCGAGTTCGCCCCGCGACACCCGGGCCAGCGCCGCGTCGTCGGCGGCCATCTCCAGCAGCAGCGCCACCTCCGAGCGCCCCGTGCGGGCCAGCGGCAGCGGCCCGAGGAGCAGCGCGAAGGTGTCCGCCGGCAGCCGGAACAGGTGGTGGCGGCCCCGGATGTGCCCGTGTTCGTGGGCGACGGCTGCGGCGAGCTGCCGTTCGTCCAGCAGCCGCAGCGCCCCGCTCGACAGGACGACCCGGGCGCGCCGCCCGGGCAGGCAGTAGACGGTCGGGTGCGCGTGCTCCAGCACCAGCGCGCCCCAGCGCCCGTCCCGTACGGCGACCAGGTCGAGCATCGCCCGGTGCCGCCGCCGGGCCCGCCCGGTGCGCAGGCCGACGGCGGCCACCAGGACGGCGACCGCGGCGCCGGCGGCGGTCAGGAGCCACCAGTCGTGGGTGTGCGGGAGGACGGGCCCGGCCGGCTCGGCGTGCGGGAGCAGACCGAGCAGCCCGGCCGGCTCGTGGGCGAAGGGCTCCAGCGCGTGGTGCGCCGTGAGCGCCGCAGCCACGGTGAACGAGGCCATCAGCGCGAGCCAGAGCGCCGCGCCCGCCGCCGGGCGGGCCTGGAGCCGGGCGGAGCCGGCCAGCCGGCGGGGCAGCAGGACGCCGACCGCCATCAGGTAGAGCAGGAGCAGCGCGAGGGTCACTGCGCGTCCCGGGCCTTCACCTGTTCGAGGGCGGCGAGCAGGGCGGTGGCCTCGTCCCCGCTGATCCGGTCGATGAACCGGAGCAGTGCTCCGGCCCGGTCGGAGGTGGTGTCCAGGGCCTGGTGCATCAGCCGGGCGGTGTACTCCTCGCGGGTGCAGGTCGGTTCGTACACCCAGGCGCGGCCGACCTTGTCGCGGCGCAGCCAGCCCTTGGTGTGCAGGATGTCGGCGACCGTGGTGACGGTGGTGTACGCGACCGCCCGCTGCTGCTGCAGGTCGTCCACCACCTCGCGCACCGTGGCCGGCCGGCCCCAGGACCAGAGCCGGTCCATGATCTCGGCCTCCAGGTCGCCGAACCCCCGTAGCACCGCCTTGTCTCCCTTGCCGAACCGCTGAACCGCTGACCCTACGAACCGCTGACCCTACGGACCGCTGAACCTACTGAGCCTACGAACCGGCGCGTCCTCTGCCCGCCGGAGCGCCGCCCATGGTACGGCGAGCGCCGGGCGCCCGCCTCCGGCCTGCGGAGGCGGACGCCCGGCGTGTTCCGTTCGGTGTCCACGTGGTGTCCGGTGATGTCAGGGAGTGATCGAACAGTGTCCGACCAGCGCTCAGGACAGCCGCCGCCCCAGCGGGATCCGGGACTTGGTGAACAGCGCCGCCAGCAGCCCCGCCACCACCGGCAGCACCAGCACGACCAGCAGCAGCTCGCCCCACGGCGCGGTGATCATCGCCGGCCGGGCGCCGAACCCGCTGGCCCGGGACTTGAGCAGCCCCACCGCCGGCACGAACCCGTTGGCCGCCCCGAGCAGCGCCCCGAGCAGGGCGATCAGTGCGCACTGCAGGCCCGCCATGGTCCGTCGGATCCGCGGCGGTGCGCCGACGGCGGCCAGGGTGGCCTGGTCCTGCCGGGAGTCGGCGGCGGCGAGGCCGGTGGCGATCCCGGCTGCGCCGAGCACGACCAGCCCGGCGAAGCCGGTGAGCGCCAGGGTGAGGGCGTCGCTCTTCGGCTGGTAGCCGCGTTCGATGTCCAGGGTGGAGAAGCGGTCGACCCGGATCGTGGCCGCCTCGGCGCGCTGCTGTTGCTTGCGGTCGGGCGGGGTGGCGGGCAGCCAGACGGAGCCGGTGGGCTGTGCGGAGAGCCCGAGGGCCGGGAGCGCGGAGGGCAGGACCATGCCCTGGGCGAAGCGGGCGGCGTTCGGGTTGTCGACCAGGACCGCCTCGACCGGGACCTCCTGGAGGTCGGGCTTGGGGACCTCGCCCGGCTGCAGCGGTTCACCGCCGCCGCCGCGCAGCACCATGACGGCCTTGCCGTCGGCACCGACCAGGGTGCGGTCGAAGACCAGGAGCTTCCCGGCGGCCAGCGCCTGCTCGGCGGCCGGGTCGTGGATGCCGAACAGGTTGTGCAGCACGGTGGCGTCCCCGACGGCCAGGTGCGGCTGCTCGGTGAGGGTGCGCCAGTTCGCCGTGCCCTTGAGCTGGACGGTGCTGGAGCAGTTGGGGCAGAACCGGTAGACCGCCTGGGCGAGGTCGCCGCGCGGGCCGAGCCCGGTGAGCTGCTTCTCCACCTCGGTGCGCACCTGGTCGGTCCCGGCGCCCTCGGTGAAGCTGGTGAGCCGGACGGCGCCGTACGGGGCCTGCGGCCGGTAGTCGCGCCGGTTCTCGGCGTCGGTGCTGGTGCTGTACACCCCGATGGCCACGGCACCGGCCACCGCGGCCATCACCGCGGCGACGGCCGGGGCGGTGCGCGAGCGGTGCCGGGCGGAGTCGCGCAGGGCGAGCCGGGGCCCCAGCGGCAGCTTCCCGGCGGCCCGGCCGATCGCCGCGACGAGCATCGGGGTGCAGAGCAGCAGCCCGAGTTCGGCGGTCATCGAGCCGCCGAGCACGGTGAGGGTGCGGGTGTCGAAGGTACTGACCACCGGCAGTCCGCGCTGCACCGCGCCCGCGCCGTACATCGCGACGCCGGCGCCGAGGAGGACCAGCAGCAGGCCGGTCACGGTGATCAGACGGCTGGGCCTGCGGATGGTGTCCCGGCCGGTGAGCCCGGCGGTGACGCTTCGGCGGGCGGCCTGCAGGGCCGGCAGCGCGGCCGCGAGCAGGGCGGTGACCAGGCCGATCCCGGCGATCGCGAGCAGGTCCAGCGGGGGCAGGGCGAAGTGCCCGAAGCGGGCGCCGCCGACCTGTTCGATCCGCGACCGCAGGACGGCGACCAGTCCGGTGCCGAGCACCACGCCCGCCAGCGCCCCGGCCGCGCCGAGGACCAGGCCGCCGCCGAGCACCACCGCGCCGACGTGGGTGCGCCGGCCGCCGGCCGCGCCGAGCAGGGCGAGCTGGCGGCGGGAGCGGCGGGCGCCGACGGCGAAGGCGGGCCCGGCGAGCAGGGCGACCTCCAGCAGCGCCATGCCCGTGACGGTGCCGACGACCACCTTGGTGCTGTTGTCGGCCGCCGGGTCGCGGTAGCGGTAGCCGTCCCGGAAGTACGGGACGGCCGCGTTCGGCGGCGGGGCGAGCGCGACGGAGCGCGCGGTGAGCGTGTAGCCGTAGGCGTTGAACTCCTGAACCTTGGCCCAGTCGAGCGCGGCCCCCGCCGGGAGCCGGACCAGCCAGCGGGTGCGCTCGCCCGAGGTGCGTTCGGCGGCGGACTGGCCGGGCGCGGCCGCGGCGGCCATCGGGTCGAGCAACTCGCCCGGCCTGGCGACGAGTTCGACCCGTCCGAGGTCGTCGGGGTGTTCCACGATGCCGGTCACCGTGAAGGGGGTGCTCTCCAGGCCGAGAACGGTGGTGGTGGCGCCGACCTTGAGCCCGGAGTGGTCCAGGAAGGCGCGGGTGACGGCGAGTTCGTGCGGTGCCTTCGGGGCGCGGCCCTCGACCAGGTCGATCCGGCCGTGCCAGATCGGGTCGCCGAGGTCGGCCTCGGTGGTGAGGGTGCGGACCAGGCCTTCCGGCGTGTTCGCGCCGGTCTCCGACCCGGGCCGGGCCGGGGTGAGTGCGCTGCCGGGCGGCAGCAGGGCGGAGACCAGGGTCACCGGGTCGGTGCTCGCGCCCTTCAGCTGCTCGGCCGTCGGCTGCTGCCCGGCGCGGGTGTCGACGCTGAAGGCGCCGTCCTCGGCGACCGGCGCCTGCTCGACGGCGCGGCCCGGGGAGAGCGCGGTGACCAGGGCGTCCGCCTGGCCCACCACCCGCTCGACCCGCTCGGCAGGGGTGAGTTGACCGCTGCGGTGGACGACGTCGGCGCCGGTGACGCCGAGCACGGGCAGCGCGACCATGGCGACGATCAGGGCGCTGCGGCCCTTGGCCCGCAGGGCGTCGCGGCGGGCGATGCGCAGGGCGACCCGCCAGGCTCCCAGCCTCACTGCGTCACCCCGCCCGTCTCGGCGGGACGGTGGACGCTCGCCGGGCAGGTCGCGGAGCGGTAGCCGCGGCTCTCGGAGGCGATCGTGCCGTCCTTCAGGTGGACCACCCGGTCCGCCCAACCGGCGTGCGCGGCCTCGTGGGTGACCATCATGGCGGCCGCTCCGGCGTCGCAGCGGGCGCGCAGGACGGCGAGGACGGCCTCACCGGTGGCGGAGTCCAGCGCCCCGGTCGGCTCGTCGGCGAGCACCAGCCGGCGCTCGCCGATCAGGGCCCGGGCGATGGCGACGCGCTGCTGCTGGCCGCCGGACATGTCGTCGGGGAAGCGGTCGGCGAGCTCGCCGATGCCCAGCTCCTCCAGCGCGGCCAGCGCCTCCCGGCGGGCGCGGCGCCCGGAGACGCCGTCGAGTTCGCGCGGCAGGGCGATGTTCTCGGCGGCGGTGAGCGCCGGGATCAGGTTGTAGTCCTGGAAGACGTAGCCGATGGAGCGCCGCCGCAGGTCGGCGAGTTTGCCGCGGCCGAGGCCGCCGAGCGCGACGCCCTCCACGAGCACCTCGCCGTCGCTGGGCTGGTCGAGCCCGCCGGCGAGGGTCAGCAGGGTGGACTTCCCGGAGCCGGACGGCCCCATGACGGCGACGAACTCGCCGGGGTGGACGGCCAGGTCGATCCCGCGCAGGGCGTGCACCTCGGCGGCGCCGCGCCCGTGCACCCGGGTGACGTCGGCCAGGCGCAGGACGGGCGCGGATCGGCTCGGATCGGTGTGGGACACACTTCCCCCTTGTGGGCTGTTCAGCTGCATATGTCGATGAACTATATGTCGGTGAACTATATATGCCGGAGGCTGGCGATCAAGTCGGGCTGGATTGGTCAAAGTTCTACAAAGCTGTCGAAGATCGGCCGGAAAGCGGTCCCACGGCGCCCGCGGCGGGGCTATGCTCTTCGAGGTTTGAAGAGGCACCTCGTTCGGTGAGGCGTCTTCACGGACACAGGCCACTGACCCGACGACGTCGAGAGACGCCCAGGTTCAGGACAGGTCTTCCCGAGTTAAGGGTTGACCCCAAGTGGCTTCCGGCCGGTCGGCCGGACACGCCGTGGAGTGCCAAAGCTCTGACGAGTTGGGGTGTGCCGGTCCCGTACGGGCCGGTGTGCTCCTTGCCGTGTCGTGATGCGGCGCACAGACGGTGCGCCCCCGGCCGGGAGGAGGCGAGAGACATGGACTGCAGTAGTCCGGGCCACAGTTGCCCCTGTCCCCGCATGCCCTCGCACACCTCCGGCACGCGGTAACAACCACCCCTGCGCGTAAACCAGTTGCTCGCTCCTGCGCCCAACCGTGCGCTGATGCAAGCGGCCTGACGCGTCGTCACCACAGCCGCGCACCATCCGTTCGCCCGTACGGCCGCCGCCGCTCAGCGCCGCCGTGCGGTCCGGTGCCGTGCGTTCCGGCGCCCATGAGGTCCGGTGTCGATGCGGTCCGGTGCCATGCGTTCCTGTCGCGCGCCCGCAGGGGGGGGTTGCTGCTGCGTGCCCCCAACTTCCCCCTCGCACAAGAGGGTTCAGGGAGGCCCTGTCATGACCAATGTGATGCTGGACCCGAAGGTCCCGACGCCGCGCACCGCGGTGCTGGACGACGCCCACGTCGGCGACATCAAGGGTGCCCTCGGCACCATCCGGCTCGACGACACCACCCCGCGCCACGGGCTCTCCGCCCGGCTCAAGACACTCCTCGCGATCATCGGCCCCGGCCTGATCGTCATGGTCGGCGACAACGATGCCGGCGCCTTCTCCACCTACGGCCAGGCCGGACAGAACTACGGCACCCAGCTGCTGTGGACGCTGCTGATGCTGGTCCCGGTGCTGTACGTCAACCAGGAGATGGTGCTGCGCCTGGGCGCCGTCACCGGCGTCGGCCACGCCCGCCTGATCCTGGAGCGCTTCGGCCGGTTCTGGGGCGCGTTCAGCGTGATCGACCTGTTCCTGCTCAACGCCCTCACCCTGGTCACCGAGTTCATCGGCGTCACCCTCGCCGCCGGCTACCTCGGCCTGCCCAAGGCCGCCGCGGTCGTCCTGGCCGCCGCGATCATCATCGCCTCGGCGTTCACCGGCTCCTTCCAGCGCTTCGAACGCGTCGCCATCACGCTCTGCGTCGGCTCGCTGCTGCTGGTGCCGGTGTACTTCCTGGTCCACCCCAGCACCTCGCAGATGGCCCACGACTTCGTGGTGCCCGCCATGCCGGGCGGCTCCGGTCAGCTCGCGGCCGTGATGCTGGTGATCATCTCCATCGTCGGCACCACCGTCGCTCCCTGGCAGCTGTTCTTCCAGCAGTCGTACGTCATCGACAAGCGGATCACCCCGCGTTTCATGCGCTACGAGAAGATCGACCTGTGGATCGGCATCGTGGTCGTGATCGTCGGCGCGGCCGCGATGACGGGCCTGACCGCCGCGGCCTTCTCGGGCACCGACGGCTTCGGCCAGTTCTCCGACGCGGCCGCCGTCGCCCGGGGCATCGAGGCCAAGGCCGGTCACCTGGCGGGCGTGCTCTTCGCCATCGCCCTGCTCGACGCCTCCATCATCGGCGCCTTCGCCGTGTCGCTGTCCACCGCCTACGCCATCGGCGACGTCTTCGGCATCAGGCACTCGCTGCACCGGGGCGTCAAGGGCGCCAAGGGCTTCTACGGGATCTACGCCGGCCTGGTGACCGTGGCCGCCGCGATCACCCTGCTGTCCACCGGGTACACCCAGGGCCTGATGACCCAGTTCGTCCAGGTCCTCGCCGGGGTGCTGCTGCCCTCCGCCACCGTCTTCCTGCTCCTGCTCTGCAACGACAAGGCCGTCCTCGGTCCCTGGGTCAACGGACCGCGGACCAACGCCTTCACCTCGGCCGTGGTCGGCGTCCTGGTCACGCTCTCGATGATCCTGACCGCCGCCGTGGTCTGGCCCGACATCAGCTCCCAGGCCATCCTGTGGATCATGACGGGCTGCGGCGTGGCCGGCGTCCTGGTCGCCGGGTACTTCTTCACCTCCGGCCGTACGGCCACCAAGGAGGACCCCGTCGACCGCACCGACCGGGAGAACTGGCGGATGCCCCCGCTGGAAACCCTCGCCAAGCCCGCCATGTCCACCGCCCGCAAGGCCGGCATGGGCGCCCTGCGCGCCTACCTGCTGATCGCAATGATCATGGTCATCATCAAGGTCGTCCAGACCGCGCTGAGTCACTGAGCCCCGTCCGTCCACCCTCCCCGTGAAGGCCCCCTCGTGAAGGAGGTGCCGTCGTGCACACCCTGACCACCGTCGAGTTCCTGGTCCGGCTCGCCACCGGCGTCGCCTGCGGCGCCCTGATCGGCGTCGAACGCCAGTGGCGGGCCCGGATGGCCGGCCTGCGCACCAACGCCCTGGTCGCCGCCGGCGCCACCCTGTTCGTCCTGTACAGCGAGGCCGTCGCCGACACCGGCAGCCCCACCCGGGTCGCCTCCTACGTCGTCTCCGGCATCGGCTTCCTCGGCGGTGGCGTCATCCTGCGCGACGGCGCCGGCATCCGCGGCCTCAACACCGCCGCCACACTGTGGTGTTCGGCCGCCGTCGGGGTGCTGGCCGCGGCCGGGAAACTGGAGCTGGCCGTCCTCGGCACGCTCGCCGTGCTCGCCGTGCACCTCGTCCTGCGCCCGGCCGGCCGGCTGCTCGACCGGGCCCCGCAGTCCGGCAGTGACCCGGACTCCACCATCCGCGCCACCGTCCACCTGGAGTGCGACCGCAAGTCCGAGACCCACATCCGGGCCCTGCTGCTCCAGGCCCTCGCCGCCTCCGGCCTCGCCCCGACCGGCCTGCGCGCCCGCCGCACCGAACAGGGCGACGCCACCAACCTGCGGGCCACCGTCGCGACCACCGGGCAGGTCGCCCCCGCCCTCGAACAGGTCGTCACCCGGCTGTCCCTGGAACCCGGGGTCCGCGACCTGCACTGGCACCTGGACGAGGACCCGGAGGACCCGGGCAACCCGGCGCTCGCCTGAGGAGGCCTGAGGAGGCCTGAGGAGACCGGGAGGCCTGAGGAGGCCTGAGGAGACCCGGGGAGGCCGGGGGAGTAGAACGGAAAGTCCGTCACACCGACGTCAGGACCAACGCGCGAACCGCCTGGGAGGCCCGATGCCGATCCGCCGACCCGACCCCGAGCACGGGCCGCTGGTGCCGATGCTGCTGGTGCTGACCGTGGTCACCGGGGTGGTGGACGCGGTCAGCTACCTCGAACTCGGCCACGTCTTCGTCGCCAACATGACCGGCAACGTGGTGTTCCTCGGCTTCGCCCTGGCCGGCGCCGCCAATTTCTCCGCCACCGCCTCGCTGGCCGCCCTCGTCGCCTTCCTGCTAGGCGCCATGGCCGGCGGCCACCTCACCCGCCGGCTGCCCGGCCACCGCGGGCACCTGTTGACCGCCGCCGTCGCCGTCCAGGCGGTGCTCCTCGCCGGGGCCACCGTCCTGGCGGCGGCCGTCGGACACAGCTCCGACCCGGCCCGCTACAGCCTGATCGGGCTGCTCGGCTTCGCCATGGGCGGGCAGAACGCGGTGGTCCGCGCCCTGAAGGTCCCCGACCTCACCACCACCGTGCTCACCATGACCATCACCGCCCTCGCCGCCGACCGCGCCGGCCCCCGCCGCCTCGCCTCCGCCGTCTGGATGTTCGCCGGCGCCCTCCTCGGCGCCCTCCTGGTCCTCCACACCACCGTCCCCGCCGCCCTCGCCCTGGCCCTCGCCCTCCTCCTCACCGTCGTCGCCCTCACCCACCACGCCGCCAAGCCCACCCCGGCGCCCGCCTGGACCCGACCGCGCTGAGCCCGCCGGCCGCACCAGGCGCTTGCGGCACCGCCGCCACGCCGTCCGAACCCGCCTTCGCCGGCTCAGTCCTCGTGCCGGTGGCCCGCGCGGCCGCTCCAGAGCGGTTCCAGCCGCGCCCAGGAGTCACCCCAGGCGCCTTCGGCGCGGCGGTCGAGGGCGCGCAGGCGCAGCCGCAGGGCGATGGTGAGGGCGGCGAGCAGGACGACGAGGGCGCCGCTGCCGGTGCAGGCGGCGGAGAGGGCGATGGTGATGCGCTCGACCGGGGGTGCGGAGGCGTTGCCGGCCTGGTCGATCCAGATCGGGATCCGGGTGCCGGTGAGGGCGGTGCGCGTGGCCTGGAGGGTGCCGACGTGCCGGCTGCCGTCGGGGCCGGTCCAGGCGGCTTCGACGTCGGCCCGGTTGCTGTAGCCCCCGGCGTAGCGGCTGCCGGCGGGAGCGGCGTGGTCCGGGGCGCTGTGGATCACCGCGTCGACCTGGTGCAGCCGTGCGCGTTCCGCGGCGGCTCGGGAGGCGGTGTCGCGGTAGAGGAGCAGGGCGCCGCCCGCGGCGAGGGCGACGGCGAGCACCGCGCCGAGCGCGGCGAGCAGCCAGGCGCGGGCGCGGGAGCGGTCGAGGGGGCGGGCGAGCGGTTCGTGCCGGGCAGCGAGGGCCCGCCGGAGCTGACGGCCGGTTCGTCGCGGCAGCGACGCGGGCCGGGCCGGGCGGCGGGATGTGCTGGACACGGTGACGGCTCCTCGGGGACGTCGGGGATCAAGGTGGCGCGCCACCCAATCTCCACCCGACGGCCTCCCGCGCACAAGAGTGGTGCGCGCCCGTAGTACCGGCCGTGGCCGCCATGGTCGGCCGCGGCGTTCCGCCAGTGCCGCTCGTCCCCGCAGCCGGGACCTTCGACCCTCGGCAGCCGCACCCCCGCCGGGGCAGGCTGGGTACCGGCGGCGCCCTCCCCCGTGCCCGGGCGCCGCCACGGCCCGGTGATCGTGGGGGTCGTCGGGCCGAGGTGCGGGGCAGGGGGCGGCCGTGGGGGCCGCCCCCTGCACTCCCGCTGCTGCGTCAGCGTTCTGACGTCTCCTCAGGTCATGGCCGTAACTCGCCGGCTACGCCTCGGTCGGGATCATCGCCTTGACGCTGACGCTGACGCTGCTGAAGCGGATCACCGGGACCGGCGGCGGCCCACAACGGCTGACCTCGCCCGTTTGCCCGTCTGCCCGTCCGCCCCGTCGCCCGCCGGTCAGCGGGCGACGGGGTAGCCGTGCGTCCCGGCCCGAAGCGCCGGGGCGAGGTGCGGCAGCCAGCTGCCCAGCACCAGCGCGGACGGGTAGAACATCGGCTCCGGCAGCGCGTCCAGCGGGAAGCGCTCCCAGCCGCCGCAGGCGTGCGGCTCGGTGACCACCGCCTCGGCCAGGCTCGGCGGCGCCAGCACGGCGGCGGTCAGCCGGGGCCGGCCGAGCTCGTGGTCGAGGTGCACCCCGAGGACCCGCATCGCCTCGGCCGGCAGCAGGATGCCGGTCTCCTCCGCGAGTTCGCGGGCCGCCGTCTGCTCGAAGGACTCGCCCGGGTCGACCTTGCCGCCCGGCAGGCTCCAGGTGGGCGGCTCACCGGCGGTGGTGCGCCGGCCGAGCAGCACCCGGCCGTCCCCGGTGGGGACGACGATCCCGGCGCCGAGCAGCGGTGCGGTCGGTGTGGTGCTCAACTCGCGGTCTCCTTCAGCTGGTTACCAGTTGGAGCGCTCGTAGTCCTTGAGGAAGCAGCCGTACAGGTCCTCGCCCTGCTCGCCGCGCACGATCGGGTCGTACACCCGGGCCGCGCCGTCGACCAGGTCGAGCGGGGCGTGGAAGCCCTCGTCGGCGAGGCGCATCTTGTCCGGGTGCGGCCGCTCGTCGGTGATCCAGCCGGTGTCGACGGCGGTCATCAGGATGCCGTCGGACTCGAACATCTCCTGGGCGCTGGTGCGGGTGAGCATGTTGAGCGCGGCCTTGGCCATGTTGGTGTGCGGGTGGCCGGCGCCCTTGTAGCCGCGCTGGAAGACGCCCTCCATGGCGGAGACGTTGACCACGTACTTGCGGCGGGAGGCCGAGGCGGCCATCGCCGGGCGCAGTCGGCTGATCAGGATGAACGGCGCAGTGGAGTTGCAGAGCTGGACTTCCAGCAGCTCGACCGGGCCGACCTCGCTGACGGACTGCACCCAGCTGTTGGTGGGCGCGAGGTCGGGCACCAGGCCGCCGGCGTCGATCGCGGTGCCCGCCGCGATCCGGGCGGGGGTGGCGGAGCCGGTGACCAGGGCGAGCGAGGTGACGTCCTCCGCGGCCATCCGCTCGCTCTCGCCGCTCGCCTGGTGGGGGAGCGCCGGCAGGTCGACGCTGCCGCTGCCGAAGCGGCCGATGGTGATGGCCTGCGGCAGCTCGCCGGCGGGCAGCGGCGCGGACTCGGCGTTGACCAGCTCCCGGTAGGACTCCGGCGGGCGGCGCACGGTCTGCGCGGCGTTGTTGATCAGGATGTCCAGCGGGCCGTCGGCGGCGACCTCGTCGGCGAGGGCCATGACCTGGGCCGGGTCGCGCAGGTCGATGCCGATGACCTTGAGGCGGTGGATCCAGTCGGCGCTGTCCGGCATCGCCTTGAAGCGGCGGATCGCGTCGTTGGGGAAGCGCGTGGTGATGGTGGTGTGGGCGCCGTCGCGCAGCAGCATCAGCGCGATGTACATCCCGATCTTGGCCCGGCCGCCGGTGAGCAGCGCGCGCTTGCCGGTGAGGTCGGCCCGGGCGTCCCGGCGGGAGCGGTTCTTGACGGCGCAGTCCTGGCAGAGGTTGTGGTAGAACGCGTCGACCTCGACGTACCGCTGCTTGCAGGTGTAGCAGGAGCGGGGGCGCTCCAGGATGCCGGCGATCTCGGTGGTGGTGACGGTGGTCAGGCCGAAGGCGCCGGCCGTCTCGTCGTCGATCCGGGTGGGGGCGCCGGTGGCGGTGCGGGCGGTGACCGCGCGGTCGTTGGCGGTCTTGCGGGCCCGGGTCTCCTGGCGGCGGCGCTGCTTGAGCGTGCGGAATATACCGCCGACGGCCTTGCGGACGGTGATCGCGTCCGGGTGGTCCACGTGCAGCCGGTCGAGGTCCGCGAGCACCTCCAGGCAGAGCTTCAGCCGCTCGGGGTCGAGGCCGGGACCGTAGTCGATCTCCTCCTCGGTGTCCTCGTCCTGGCCCTGCCGGATGTCCGTCTGCCCGATGCCCACGCCTGCTGCCGCTCTCCTGCTCGCCCTGCCCATTACCGCGTGAATGCTACGGGAGTGGTCCCGGCCGGGGCGAAAAGCGGACGTCAGAGAGGGTGTGGGGAGGTCATTTGGATGATCCTCCATGTCTACGCGCGAAGCATTGATCACGGTTTGTGGACTGCCCCAGCAATGTTCCTCGAACTGGCTTTTGTCCCCACCCTCACGGAGAATCGAACGCTGGGTGCAGGGCGCCCGAGTGCGCCCCGACGGCATCGCCGCAACCGCACCCGAGGTGTAATTTCTCCCAGCCAGAGAGCCCCCTTCATGCGCTTCCTGAACGACCTCAAGCCCTCGTACGACTTGACGTACGACGACGTCTTCATGGTCCCCAGCCGTTCCGCCGTGGGCTCCCGGCAGGGAGTGGACCTCTCCTCGAACGACGGCACCGGCACCACCATCCCGCTGGTCGTGGCCAACATGACCGCCATCGCCGGCCGCCGGATGGCCGAGACCGTCGCCCGCCGCGGCGGCCTGGTCGCCATCCCGCAGGACATCCCCACCGAGGTCATCGCCGAGGTCATCACCTGGGTCAAGCGGCGCCACCTGGTGTACGACACCCCGATCACCCTCGCCCCGGGCGCCACCGTCGCCGAGGCGCTCTCGCTGCTGCCCAAGCGCGCGCACGGCGCCCTCGTCGTGGTGGAGGACGACAAGCCGGTCGGCGTCGTCACCGACTCCGACTGCCAGGGCGTGGACCGATTCACCAGCCTCGCCGACATCATGTCCCGCGACCTCCTGCTGCTGGACGAGGGCATCGAGCCGCGGGCCGCCTTCGACAAGCTCACCGAGGCGCACCGCAAGCTCGCCCCGGTGGTCGACGCCGACGGCCGCCTGGTCGGCATCCTCACCCGCAAGAGCGCGCTGCGCGCCACCCTGTACACCCCGGCCGTGGACGCGAACGGCAAGCTGCGCATCGCCGCCACCGTCGGCATCAACGGCGACGTCGCGGGCAAGGCCAAGGCCCTGATCGAGGCCGGCGCCGACGTGCTCGTGGTGGACACCGCGCACGGCCACCAGGAGTCCATGATCAGCGCGCTGCGCGCTGTGCGCGGCCTGGACCCGCAGATCCCGATCGTGGCCGGCAACGTGGTCTCCGCCGCCGGTGTCCGCGACCTGGTCGAGGCGGGCGCCGACATCCTCAAGGTCGGCGTCGGCCCCGGCGCCATGTGCACCACCCGGATGATGACCGGCGTCGGCCGCCCGCAGTTCTCCGCCGTCCTGGAGTGCGCCGCCGAGGCGCGCCGGCTCGGCAAGCACGTGTGGGCCGACGGCGGCGTGCGGCACCCGCGCGACGTCGCCATGGCGCTGGCCGCCGGCGCCTCCAACGTGATGATCGGCTCCTGGTTCGCCGGGACCTACGAGTCCCCGGGCGACCTGCAGACCGCCGCCGACGGCCGCCAGTACAAGGAGAGCTTCGGCATGGCCTCGGCCCGCGCCGTGAGCAACCGCACCGCCCAGGACTCCTCGTACGACCGGGCCCGCAAGGCGCTGTTCGAGGAGGGCATCTCGCACTCCCGGATGTTCCTCGACCCGGCCCGCCCGGGCGTCGAGGACCTGATCGACTCGATCATCGCGGGCGTGCGCAGCTCCTGCACCTACGCGGGCGCCAGCAGCCTGGAGGAGTTCCAGGAGAAGGCGATCGTGGGCATCCAGAGCGCGGCCGGCTACGCCGAGGGCAAGCCGCTGCACTCCAGCTGGGCCTGATCACCCGCGTCGGCGGCGCTCGCGTCCGCAGCACCCGCGTCCGCAGCACCCGCGTGAGCGGGGGCCGCGGACGCGGCGCCTGCTTCTGCGGCGCTCGCGTCCGCTCCGGCGGATCCACCGGCCGGCCGGCTCCTCGCCTCGGGGAGCCGGCCGGCCGGCGCCGTGCCGGGGCCGCCGGGGGCGAGGCCCGACGGGTCACCCGACCAGTGGTCCGACGGGTCACCCGACCAGTGGTCCGTCGGGTGGTCCGACCGACGGCCCGGCCGGTGGCCCGACGGGTGGCGCGGCCCTGAGGTCCCCAGGGGGACCAGCAGTGCGCGGCCGAGCAGCCCGACCGAGCAGTCCAGTGCGGTGGCGAAGGCCCGCGCCGCGCCCGGCAGGTGGCGCAGCTCCCATAGCGCCCGGACAGCAGACCAGGCTCCCTCGCGCGCGGCCTCCACCGACCAGGCGCTGAGCAGGTGGGTGAGCGGCTCCGCGCACTCCAGCAGGTCGGGCCCGGGCATCAGCTGCTCCCGGACGGCCGTCTCCACGGCGGCCAGCACCTCGTTGATCCGGTGGTAGTCCTCCTCCATGTCGGCCGGCGCACAGCCCCGGCGGCGGCAGGTGTCGATGACGGCGAGCGGCAGGTCGTGCTGGATGTGGGCGTTCATCCCGGCCAAGGCGAACTGCAGCGGGTGCACGCCCGGGTGGGTGCGCAGCGCGAACAGCGGCTGCCAGCAGGCGGGCGGTTCCTGCCCGGCCGTGTCGGCGGCCACGGCCCGCAGGTACCGCCCGGCGAACACCACGTCCAGCTCGGCCATCGTCGGCGGATCCGTGAAGTACCCGGCGCCGAGCCCGTCGCGCACGGCCTCCGTCACATCGAGGTAGAGCCGGTTGAAGACCGCCACCCCGTCGGCCGGGGGCAGCCCCGCCCCGATCTCCCGCAGCCTGCCGACCACCTCCTCGACCGTGCTCGCCGGTCGGGCAGTCCCGGCCGTCCCGGTCATCCCGGCCGTGACCGTCCGACCACCCATCGCCGTTCCGGGCATGCGTCACCCTCCGATGTCGATCGTGCACTGATCGCATCATCGTGACAGCGCGGCCCGGAGCCGGGCGGGCGCGGCACGCCGGGCCCGAGTGGGCGGCGGGCCTCAGCCCAGCTCGTACTCCAGGACGTAGGTGTGGGCGCCGGACTCGTCAACGGTCAGGTGGAACTCCCCGGTGATCCCGGCCAGCTCGCCCGCCCCCGTGCCCGGCACCACGCGTACCGTCGTGCCGCTGGTGTCCCAGGCCGCGTGCTGGAGCACGAACGAGCCCTCCCGCCCGTCCAGTTCACCCGTCACGTGCTCCACCGCGACGTACGACGCCGGGCCGCCGCTCGGGCCGGCGACGGACAGCATCCGTACCTCGCTCGTACCGCTCAGCCCGCCCGTGAACGCCTTGGTGATCCGGACCCGCCCGAAGGCCGCACCGCCTTCCCGCTCCTCCGCCTCCACCGGCTCGAACGCCGTGACCTCGAACGACCCGCTCGCCCTGCTCCCCATGGCACTGTCCCCTTGTCTGCCGTCTGCCGTCTGCCGTCTGCCGTCAGCCGCCCGTACGGCCGGCACCTCGCCGACCGCGGATGAAGCCTTGCACACGGCACTGACAATCGAGCCCGAGCCGACCGGGGGAGCAGCGCCGCCCGGTCACGGCTCCCAGCGCACCGCCAGCACCGCCGCGTCGTCCGCCAACCCGGAGTCCCCGACCCAGCCGCCGACGTCCGCCAGCACCGCGTCCAGCAGGTCCGCCGGGCTCCCACCGTGCAGTCCGGGCAGCCGCTCCGCCAGCGGGTAGAACCGCCCGCCGGCGTCCCGGGCCTCCGAGACGCCGTCGGTGTGCAGGAGCAGCACGTCGCCCGGCTCCGGCTCGAACGCCCGCGCCTGGTACTCGTCGCCGGTCAGCCCGAGCAGCCCCAGCGGCGGCGCGGAGAACGGAGGCTCCAGCTCGCTCACCCGGCCCGCCCGGCGCAGCAGCGGGGGCGGGTGGCCGCAGTTCACCACCCGCACCGGCCCCCGGTCCGGCGCCACGTCGAGCAGCAGCGCGGTGGCGAAGCGGTCCCCGTCCGGGCGGGCGGTGAGCGCCGCGTCCAGGCGCTCCGCGAGCCGCCCGGGATCGGGCTCGGTCCGCGCCGCCTCCCGGAACACCCCGAGCACGTCCGCCGCCGTCTCCACCGCCGGCAGCCCGTGCCCCTGGACGTCGCCGAGCAGGATCCGCACCCCGAACCGGGTGTCGACCACCGCGTACAGGTCGCCGCCGATCCGCGCCTCGGCCGCCGCCGCGACGTAGCGCACCGCCACCCGCAGCGGGCCGACCCGCTCGGGAGGCGGCCGCAGCAGGGCCCGCTGCGCGGCCTCGGACACCGTCCGGACCTGGAACAGTTCCCGCTCGCGGGCCGCCACCAGGACCACGCTGGCGGCGCTGGCCAGGGTGGAGGCCAGCACGGTGACCGGCACGCTGATCCGCACGGAGGCCGGCAGCTGCGTGTTGGCCGACTCCAGCAGCCCGACCGCGAGCAGCGCCGCGGCGCCGACCAGTAGCGGCACCCGGGCCCGCCGGGTGGTCGCCCCGGCGAGGACGGGGGCCACCGCGAGCAGTGGCGACAGGGTGGTCCCCGGGCCGATGGCCAGCGCGGCCACCACGGCTGCGACCAGCAGCAGGAGTGAGCCGTACAGCAGCATCCGGGTCCGTCGGGGCAGGTGCAGCGGCGGCACCCCGTCCGGGCCGTCGGCGGTCACGCGTCCTCCAGTGGTCCGTCGGCTGATCCGACAGGTGTCCGGCAGATGGTCGGAGGCCCCCGGCGGAGCGAGGGCCTCGGTCCACTCTCCTCGCCCGGCCCCGGGTCAGCACCTCGGCCCGCCCCCGCCCCCGGCGCGTCGGGCCGCCCCCGGCCTGGTACCTCGGTCACGGGCCCGCTCGGGGCGCGCACTACGCTGGGCCGGGACATGAGACGTAAGAGCCGCCGCCCCGCCTCCCCCCTCCCGCAGCGCCACGGTGTGGACCCGGTGCACCTGCGGCTGCCGCTCGAAGGCCCCTGGCCGACCGTGCGGGACCACCTGGTGGACCGGCTGCCCGCCGTCCCGGCCGAGCGGATCGACGCGGCGCTGCGCGACCGCGAGATCGTCGGGGAGCAGGGCCCGATCGCCCCGGACGAACCGTTTCGCCCCGGCGCCCACCTGTGGTTCCACCGCGACCTCCCGGACGAGGTGCACGTCCCGTTCGAGCTGGTCGTGCTGCACCGCGACGAGCACCTGGTGGTCGTCGACAAGCCGCACTTCCTGGCCACCACCCCGCGCGGCAAGCACGTCACCGAGACGGCGCTCTCCCGGCTGCGGCACAGTCTCGACCTGCCCGCGCTCAGCCCCGCGCACCGCCTTGACCGGCTCACCGCCGGCCTGGCCATGTTCATCGTCCGCCCCGAGGACCGCGGTGCCTACCAGACGCTGTTCCGCGACCGCCTGGTGCGCAAGGAGTACCAGGCGATCGCGGGTTACGACCCGGAGCTGAGCCTGCCGCGCACCGTGCGCAGCCACATCGTCAAGGAGCGCGGGGTGATCGCCGCGCAGGAGGTCGAGGACGCACCGCCGAACAGCGAGAGCCGGATCGACCTGCTGGAGCGCCGCGACGGCCTCGCCCGTTACCGGCTGCGCCCGCTGAGCGGACGCACCCACCAGCTGCGGCTGCACATGAGCGGCCTCGGACTGCCCATCCTCGGCGACCCGGTGTACCCGGTGGTCCTGCCCGAACCGGCCCCGGACGACTTCCGCCGCCCGCTGCAACTGCTCGCCTCGGTGGTCGAGTTCACCGACCCGCTGACCGGCCGCGAGCGCCGGTTCGAGACCCGCCGCACCCTGGCCGCCTGGACCGACCCGGCCGGCTGGGAGGAAGGGACCGGCACCGGGTCCTAGTAGGGCCTGGTCAGGTCGGTGCCGTGGTGGCGTGTCCTGGGGAGTAGGTGGCGCGTTGTTGGTGTGTGACACCTGGGGAGATGGCCGAGGTCCGGGAGGACCTGGAGGCGTTCACGGCGGGGTTGTTCGAAGCGTTCACGCGCGCTGACCAGCGGCGTTGGGGGCAGGCGTACGTGCGTGGGCTGCTCCTGGACGGCAAGCGGAAGTCGGTGGAGCCGATGGCCGCGCGGCTCGGGGAGGACGGAAACCGGCAGGCTCTCGCGCACTTCGTCACGACAAGCCCCTGGGATCCGGCACATGTCCGGGCCCGTTTGTCCTGGAGGATGCAGGACGCCATCGATCCGACCGCGCTGATCATCGACGACACGGGGTTCCTCAAGGACGGCGACGCGTCGGCGTGTGTGTCGCGGCAGTACACCGGAACCGCGGGCAAGGTCACCAACTGCCAAGTGGGCGTCTCGCTCCACTTGGCCCGTGACCACGCCTCGGCGCCGGTCAACTGGCGGCTGTTCCTCCCCGCGTCCTGGGACCCCGAATCGACGAAGGCCGACCCGGACAAGGTCGCCCGGCGAGACCGGTGCGGCATCCCCGCAGGCCTGGGCCACGTGGAGAAGTGGCAGCTGGCCCTGGACATGATCGACGAGACCCGGTGCTGGGGTGTCCACGTCCCGCTCGCCATCGCCGACGCCGGATACGGCGACGCCGCGGCCTTCCGCCTCGGCCTCCAGCAACGCGGCCTGCACTACGTGCTGGGGATCTCCACCACGCCGACCGCGCACCCTGCCGAAGCCCGGCCCGTCACGCCCGCCTACAGCGGCACCGGCCGGCCGCCGGTGGCGAAGTACCCGGACAAGGCCCGCAGTGTGAAGGACCTGGCCATCGCTGCCGGGCCGAAAGCGGCCAGGCCGGTGTCGTGGCGGGAGGGGTCGCGCCCAGGCAAGGCGAAGAGCGGCTTCAAGCGGATGTATTCGCGCTTCGTGGCGCTGCGGATCCGCCCGGCCGGACGCGAGATCCGCGACGCCACCGAGGGCGTGGAGCTGGCCGAGTGCTGGCTGCTGGCCGAATGGCCCGCCAAGGAAGCCGAGCCGGTCCAGTTCTGGCTCTCGAACCTGCCCGCCGACACCCCGCTGACCACTCTGGTGCGAATGGCCAAGCTCCGCTGGCGGATCGAGCACGACTACCGGGAGATGAAACAGGCCCTCGGCCTGGCCCACTTCGAGGGCCGCACGTTCACCGGCTGGCATCACCACGTCACGCTCGTCTCTCTCGCCCACGCGTTCTGCACCCTGCGCAGACTGGCCACCGCCCCAAAAGACGCGGGGCCGGCCTGAGCCTCTACCAAGTCGTCCGCGAGCTCCAGATCCTTCTGGCGACCTGGGCCGGCGCCTGCCCCACCTGCCACCGCGACATACCCACACGAAAACAGACCTGACCAAGCCCTACTAGGACCGTCCGTCGCCCTAGGCCCAAGGTCCGACCGGGGCCCGGTCCCGGTGGCCGATCCGCCGCCCGCCCCGGCGGCGCCATCGTTGCGGCATGAACGCAGCACAGCACACCGTCGCATCGCACCCCACCACGCCGCACCCCGTCGCAGCGCACGCCGCTGCGCCGCACACCGCCCGAGTCGCCCTGGTCACCGGCGCCTCCCGGGGCCTCGGGCTGGCCCTCGCGCACGCTCTCGCCGCCGAGGGCTGGCACCTGGTGATCACGGCCCGGGGCGCGGCCGAACTCGCGGCCGCCGAGGCCGACTTGGCCGCCGTGACCAAGGTCGTCGCCTTGCCCGGCAGCATCGTCGACGACGACCATCGCGCCCGACTCGCCGAGGCCGCCGAGGGCCTGGGCGGGGCGAGTCTGCTGGTGAACAACGCCGGCACGCTCAACGGCGCCGCCGCCCCCGGTTCCGAGCCGCTGCCCCGACTGGCCGACTACCCGCTGCCGGACCTGCTGGAGACCTTCGAGGTCAACGCGCTCGCCCCGATCGCCCTCACCCAGCTCGTCCTGCCCCAACTGCGGGCCCACGCCGGCGCCGTGCTCAACGTCAGCTCCGACGCTGCCGTGGTGCCCTACCTCGGCTGGGGAGGCTACGGCGCCAGCAAGGCCGCGCTCGACTTCGCCACAGCCGTCCTGGCCCGGGAGGAGCCGGAGTTGCGGGTCTGGGCGGTCGACCCGGGCTCGATGCGCACCCGGATGCTCCAGGAGGCCAGCCCGGGCGAGGACATCTCCGGCGAGCCGCTGCCCGAGCAGGTGGCGCCGCTCCTGCTCGGCCTGCTCCGCGACCGCACCCCGTCCGGCCGCTACCGGGCCGAGGACCTGGCAGCCCCGGCCGAGAACCCCACCGCCCCGGCCGAGCAGCAGCCGGCCGTCGCAGCCGCGGACCGGGGTGGCCGGTGACCGCACGCACCGACCTCGGCACCGACCTCGGCCTCGACCTCGGTCTCGACCTCGACGTCCCGCCCGAACTCTCCGCCCGCGCACCGGCGGAAGCGCGCGGCGAAGCCCGGGACGGCGTCCGGATGCTGGTCGGCCGCCGCGCCACCGGCGGGGTCGAGCACCGCCGCTTCGCCGAACTGCCCGAAGTACTGCGCCCGGGGGACCTCCTGGTGGTCAACAACTCGGCCACCCTGCCCGCTGCGCTGCCTGGCCGGCTGCCCGACGGCACGCCCGTCGCGGTGCACCTCTCCTCGGCCCAACCGGACCGGCACGGCGCCCATCTGGTCGAGTTGCGCCGCGTCGTGCCCGGGCAGGCGGCGGCGTACTACCCGCCGGAGGAGTCCCCGGCCCGGGCGGGCCTGCGGGTCACCCTGCCCGCGGGCGGCGCGGCGGAGCTGACCGGGGCCTTCACCTCCCGCCTCTGGCACGCCGAACTCGCCCTGCCGACAACGCTGTTGCCGTACCTGACGCTGCACGGCCGGGCGATCCGGTACGGCTACGTGGACCGGGAGTGGCCGATCGAGGCCTACCAGACGGTCTTCGCGACCGTCCCCGGCAGCAGCGAAATGCCCAGCGCCGCACGCCCCTTCAGTGCAGAGGTGGTGGCCAGGCTGGCCGGCCGGGGGGTGCTCGTCGCGCCGGTCACCCTGCACACCGGGGTGGCCTCGCCGGAGGCGCACGAGGCCCCGTACGCGGAACGCTTCCATGTCCCGGCCGCCACCGCCCGGTTGGCCGGCCATGTCCGGGCCGGGGGCGGCCGGGTGATCGCCGTTGGCACCACCGTGGTCCGTGCCCTGGAATCGGCGGTCGGACCGGACGGCACACTCCAGGAGGCCGACGGCTGGACGGAGTTGGTCATCACCCCCGAGCGTGGCGTGCGTGCCGTCGACGGGCTGCTCACCGGCTGGCACGAGCCCCGCGCGTCCCACCTGCTGATGCTCGCCGCCGTCGCCGGCCGCCCGCTGCTCACCTCCTGCTACCGCGCCGCCGTCCGACAGCGCTACCTCTGGCACGAGTTCGGCGACGTCAACCTCCTCCTGCCGGACTGACTTCTCCGCTCGGGCGGACTCCACCTCTCGGACCGGGTGCCGACCGGGGAGGCGGGTCAGGCCAGCAGGGTGCGGGCGACGTGGTCGGTGTCGAGGTACTCGCGGACGGCGGTGATCCGGCCGTCCTCGACGGTGAAGACGCCCAGGCAATGGTTCTCGTACGGTTCGCCGTTGGCAGCCGTGCCGACGACGGTCCACTCGGCGACCGCCTGCGGGCCGTCGGCGAGGGCGTGGGTGAGGGTGATGGCGGGCAGGCCGTCGGCGGCGAACAGGGCGCCGACCTGGCCCAGGAAGTCGCCGAAGATCTCCTGCTTGCCGCGCCAGGTGCGGGAGAGGGCGAGCCTGCCGGGGTAGGTCCAGGTGGCGTCCTCGGCGAACAGGGCGATCGCGGCGTCGAGTTCGCCCGCCGCGAGCAGGGTGACGTAGTCGGTGACGACGGTGCGGGCGTCGGGGTGCTGCACGCTGGGCTCCTCTGGTCCGTCCGGTCGGGGCTGTCCCGCCGTGGCACCAGACAACCGCAGGGGCGGGCCGCCGGGCCAACAACCGTGGCGCCGGTCCGACAACCGTCGGTTGTTCAGGCCGCCGACGAACCGCCCGGGGGCAGCTCCAGCTCGAACCAGACCACCTTGCCGTCCGCGGTCCGGCGGCTGCCCCAGCGGTGCGCGAGCTCGTTGACCAGGTGGATGCCGCGACCGCCCTCGTCCTCGGTGCGGGCGCGGCGGATCCGGGGCGCCGCGGCCTCCTGGTCGGCGACCTCGACGGTGAGCACCCGGTTGCAGAACAGCCGTAGCTGGGTGGGGGATCCGGCGTGCACCAGGGCGTTGGTGATCAGCTCGCTGGTGAGCAGTTCGGCCCAGTCGGCGAGCGTGTCGAGCCCCCAGGCGTTCAGCGTCTCGCGGGTGAAGCGGCGCGAGTGCGCGACCATCGCGTGGTCGCCGGTGAGCGGCAGGGTGGCGATCCGGTCCGCGCCGTGCGGGCGCACCTGCGCCATGATGACGGCGATGTCGTCCTCGCTGGTGCGGCCGGTGAGCCTGGTCAGCACGGCGTCGCAGGTCTGTTCCAGCGAGGCGCGCCGGTCGGCGACGGTACGGCAGAGCAGCCGCAGGCCCTCGTCCAGGTCGCGGCTCCGGCGCTCGACCAGCCCGTCGGTGTAGAGCACCAGGATGCCCTCCTCGGGGAGGGTGAACTCCGCGCTCTCGAAGGGGACTCCGCCGACGCCGAGGGGTGCGCCGGTGGGCAGTTCGACCAGGTGCGCCCGCCCCTCGGTGTCGGCGACCACGGGCGGCAGGTGCCCGGCGGAGGCCGCGGTGCAGCGACGGTCCACCGGGTCGTACACCACGCAGACGCAGGTGGCGAACTGGCCCTCGCCGACGGTCGTGGTGGCCTCGTCGAGCCGGTACAGGACCCGGGCCGGGTCGAGGTCGAGGGTGATCAACGTCCGTGCCGCGGTACGGAGTTGGCCCATGGTTGCGGCGGCGCGGATGCCGTGGCCCATCACGTCCCCGACGATCAGGGCGACCCGCCCGGCGGAGAGCGGGACGACGTCGAACCAGTCGCCGCCGACCTCGCTGACCACGCTGCTGGGCAGGTAGCGGTAGGCGATCTCCAGGCCGAGGGTGCGGTGCACCTCCTGCGGCAGCAGGCTGCGCTGGAGGGTGAGCGCGGTGTCCCGCTCGCGCCGGTAGAGACGGCCGTTGTCGATCGCGAGCGCGGTGCGGGCGGCCAGCTCCTCGGCCAGCGAGCGGTCCGCCGGGCCGAACGGCACCGGGTTGTGGGTACGGACGAACTCGGCGCCGCCCAGCACGTGTCCGCGCGCCACCAGCGGCACCATCAGGTACGAGTGCACCCCGGCATCCAGGCCCGGCTGGACCCGGTCGGGGGAGGCGACGATCCGGCGCAGCTCCTCCTCGGTCACCTCGGACACCAGGATCGAGCGCCGGGTGCGCAGGCTCTGCGCGTACAGCTGGGCGGACTGCGCGGTCTCGCCCACCTGGTCGGCGGCCCCGGTCAGGCTGCCGTCCGGGCCCGCCTCGCCGACCGCCACCGCCCGCATCAGCACCCTGCCCTCCGCGGGGACTGGCCCGGGCTCCTCGCCGCTGAGCACCGCGTCACGCAGGTCCACGGTGACGAAGTCGGCGAAGCGCGGGAGCACCACCTCCACCAACTCCTGGGCGGTGCGGTGCAGATCGAGCGTGGTGCCGATCCGGTTGCTGGCCTCGTTGAGCAGCGACAGCCGCTGCTGGGCGGCCCAGGCCTCGTCCAGCGCCCGCTGCCGGGCGGCGGCCGCGTCGCGCTCGCGGCCGAACAGCAGCGCATTGTCGATCGAGACGGCGGCCCGCACCGCCAACTCCCCGGCCAGCGCGAGGTCGTCGTCCTCGTACGGGCGCTCCACGAGGGTGCGGTAGAAGCCCGCGACACCGACCGGCGTACCGCGCGCGATCAGCGGGACGACCATGAACGAGCGCACGTTCTGCTCCCGTACGGCGGCGGTGCGCACCGGATCGTCGGCGAACCAGGCCAGCCCGTGCTCGTCCATCCGCGGCACCAGCACCGGCTTGCGGTGTGCCAGGCTCCACGCGTACGGCGAACCGGGCTGGAAGCGGTGCACGTTGCCGGTGCGGGCGATCGGCTGCATGGTCGAGCCGTGCACCGAGTGGAAGGCCATCCGCCGCAGCAGCGCCGAGCCGTCCGCCGGCGCCCGGGCCTCGCGTTCGCCGCGGACCAGCTCCTCCAGCACCTCCACCACCACCGTGTCGGCCAGCCGGGGCGTCGCCACCTCGGCCAACTCCTGGGCGGTCTGGGCGAGATCGAGCGTGGTGCCGATCCGGGTGGAGGCCACGTTGACCAGCGCCAGGCGCTCCTGCGCGGCCTTCGCCTCGCGCAGCGCCTGCTGGCGGGCCAGCACGGTCTGGTGTTGGCGCAGGTACAGCCGGGCGTTGTCGATCGCGACGGCGGCCCGTGAGGCCAGCTCGTCGCCGAGGGTGATGTCGGCCTCGGCGAAGGACTCGCGCTCGCCGCGCCGCGAGTACACCACCATGCCGAGCGTGGTGCCGCGCGCCACCAGCGGGGTGATCCGCACCGAGCGCGGGCGGTCACCGAGGAAGGCCTGCCGGCGGCTCTCGTTGATGCCCTCGCTCAGCGCCGGCAGTTCCCAGGACGGCACCACCACCGTCCGCCCGGTGATCAGCGCGCGGGCGTACGAGGAGTCGGGCGGCAGCTCGTAGACGGTGTCCACCGGCAGCGCCTCGGACGGGTAGAGCGGATCGGCGGTGGCCAGCGCCAGGCGGCGCACCAGCTGCGGGGCGTCCGGCGCGGGCGGCTCGACGTTGCGGCCCGCCACCAGCGCCTCCAGCGCGAACACCCCGCTGATGTCGGCCAGCTTGGGCACCATGGCGTCGGCCAGCTCGCGCGCGGTCTGCCGCAGGTCGAGGGTGGTGCCGATGGAGGCGGTCGCGTCGACGAGCAGGGCCAGCCGTTCCTGGGCGCGGGCCGCACGGGCGTCGGCGCGGAAGCGCTCGGTGATGTCGATGACCGTCGCGCTCACCCCGAGCACCCGCCCGCTGCGGTCCTCCAGCCGGAAGTACGAGGCCGACCAGGCGTGGTCGTGCTGCGGATCGCCCGGGGTGCGGCCGTGCGAGCGGGTGTCCAGCACGGGCTCGCCGCTCTCCAGCACCTCGCGCATCACCGCCTCGGACTCGGCGCCGTTGAGCCCGGGCAGCACCTCGGTGAGCCGGTGGCCCAGGTGCTGTTCGGCGGTCAGGCCGTTCGCCCGGGCCAGCGCCTCGTTCAGCCGGACGAAGCGCAACTCGGTGTCGTACACCGCCATGCCGACCGGGGACTGGGTGAAGAAGCCGTCCAGGACGGCCAGGTCCGCCTGGATCCGGCGCAGCGTCGTCACCTCGGAGGCGACGGCCAGCACCAGCGGCTCACCGCCGGGCCCGCGGATCGGGTGGGTGCGGAACTCCAGGTTGACCAGGTGCCCGTCGCGGTGGCGCACCGGGAAGACGCCGCTCCAGGGCCGGCCCTCCAGGATCTGCCGGAACAGCTCCAGCACCTCGGGCCGCTCGTCGTCGGAGGTCAGCAGCTGGGCGGCCGTCGCCCCCACCGCCTCTTCCACACGGTGACCGAGCAGTGCCTCCGCGTCGCCGCTCCAGTGCAGGATGCGCCCGTCGGCCGCGATCAGCGCCGTGGCGATCGGCACCATCTGCAGGGCGTCCTGCCGCGGCTCCTCCGCGCGCTGCGCGTTGTCGTCCACCATGGCCAGAGAACCGTCCCAGAGGCGTCCGGAGATCGTTCCCACCAGCCCTGCCATCTTCGCACGCGGCCCCGGGCGGCCGCTCACCCTGGCAATCCGCGCACCGGGGCAGCAGGCGCTCACCGGAGTAGGTCACGCACCGCCGCAGCAGCAGCTCACCGTGGCAGCAGGCGCTCCAGGCAGAAGGGGGCCCGGCTGCCGGGTTCGACCTTCAGCGACTGCACCCGGTACCACCCGGGCGGCACCTCGACGGTCAGAGCGGCCTGACGAACACCCGCTCCTCGGCCAGCCAGCCGACCGGCAGCGGCTCCCCGCCCAGCACCAGGAGGTCGCCGTGCCCGGGCTCCGGGAGGGCGGCCGCGTAGTCGGCGGCGGCCTCCAGCAGATCCTCCCGGCACCCCTCCCACCCCTCGACGGCCACCTCGGGGCACAGGCCGCCCTGCCTCAGCCCGCCGTCGTCGCCGCGAAGTCCTTCTGCAGCCGGCGCAGCAGCGCCGTCCCGTCCGGATCGACCGACCGGCGGGTGTTGGCCAGCACCACCACCCCCACCTGCGTCTCCGGGTCGAAGGCCACGAACGAGCGGAAGCCGCCCGTGCCGCCGTTGTGCCAGATCTGCAGGTGGCCGCCCTGCTGGGTGTGCAGCCGATGGCCGAGCCAGCCCAGGTGGACCCAGGCGAAGGGATTGACCCGGTGCCTGGTCTCCCGGGTGAGCGTGATCGCGGGCGCCAGCGGCGCGTCCGGCTCGCGCCCGGCGGCCAGCTGGGCCCGCAGGAGTATCGCGAGGTCGGCGGCGGTCGAGCGGAGCGCGCCCATGCCGGGTATGGCCGCCATCTCCCAGTACGGCACCGGCCGCCCGCCCGTCGTGTGCCCGTGCGCCAGCCGCCCGGACTGCTCCGCGTCCGACCGCACGTGGGTGTCCGTCAGCCCCAGCGGCTCGCAGACCTCCCGGGCCACCAGTTCCTCGTACCCGGTGCCGCTGCGGTGCGCGAGGGCCAGGCCGAGCAGCCCGGCGCCGAGGTTGGAGTAGCGGAAGCCGCGCCCGGGCGCGGTCCGCAGCCTCGTCCGGGTGAGCCCGTCCAGCACGTACTCGGCCGTGCAACGAGCGTACGGATCCCGGTCGTTGGGCCTGAGCAGCGCCTTCACCAGCATGCCCCGGGGCAGCCGGGGGAGCCCGGAGGTGTGCGTGGCCAGGTGCCGCAGCGTGATCGGCTCCCGGCCCCGGCCCGGAACGGCGGCCCGGCCCTCGCGGACTCCGCCACGCACCCCCTCGCGGACTCCGTCGCGCACCCCGGCGAGCACCTCGGCCAGCGGCTCGTCGAGCCGCACCGTGCCGTCGAGCGCCAGCCGCGCCAGCACCAGCGAGGTGAACACCTTGGTGACGGAGCCGATTTCGAACAGCGTGTCCGGCCCGGGCAGGCCGCCGCCCGGCCCGGTCCGTCCGACGCCGCGGATCTCCGTGGCACCGCCGGCCAGCCCGGCGACCACCGCGCCGACGTGCCGGCCCGCGAGCCGGTCAGCCGTCTCCTGCACGACGCACGCGAGTTCGTTCATGACCATGAGACTAGGCGGCCCCACCTGCCGAATCGTCAGCCGGGACAATGAATCTCGGCTGCCTCCGATGCTCCTCCAGGAGTACGCCCCGCTGCGCCCGGCGCGGTAGGCCCGGAATGTCACCTGCTACGCACGGCCGCCGGAACGCGTTCACCGTTCCAGCGCCGCCCGCAGTCGGGCCGCGACCTCCGCGGCGCCCGCCTCGTCCGGGTACTTCCCCCGCGGCCAGAAGAACCCGCGAAGCCCGTCCTTGGGATTGCGCGGCACCACGTGGACGTGCAGGTGCGGCACCGACTGGCTGATCCGGTTGTTCGCCGCCACGAAGCTGCCCGCCGCACCCATCCCGCGCTCGACGGCCGCCGCCACCTGCTGCACCCGCAGGAAGAACGGTCCCACCAGCTCGGCGGGCAGGTCCGCGAGCGTCCGGTGGTGGACGCGGGGGACGACCAGGACGTGCCCGGGGAACAGCGGCCGGCGGTCCAGGAAGGCGACCGCGGCCTCGTCCTCCAGCACCAGGTGCGCGGGCTCCTCGCCCGCCACCACCGCACAGAAGACGCAGTCCATCCGTCCATTCAAGCCACCGGCGGCCGCCCCGGCACCCCGGCAAACCCCCGTGGGCCCGGCTTCACCCGTCCGGCCGCCGACCGGGTGCGGCCGACCGGCCGGCGGGCGCACGGTGCTGCAGGGGGCCGACCAGCGGCGCGTCACGCGCCGCACGAGGAGGTGGCCCGGATGTCGGGCAAGTTCGAGGTCTAGGAGGACGCCGGTGGCAAGTACCGGTTCCGGCTCAAGGCGGGCAACGGCGAGATCGTCGCCACCGGCCAGGGCTACGTCAGCAAGGAGGCCGCCCACAAGGGCGTCGACGCCGTCCAGCGGGCCGCCGACGGCGCATCCGTGGTGGACCTCCCCAAGGCCGCCTGAGCGCACAGGGCCGGCCGGCGGGCGACCCGGCCCGCCGACCCGGCCCCGCACGGGCCCACCAGCCGACCCCGCACCGGCACGCTGCCGCGCCGCCGGCTCACTCGTACCGGTACAGCAGTGCCTCCCGCTCGTTCTGCTCGATCATCTCGATGGTCAGCGACTCGTCCCGCAGGTGCGAGAGCGTGACCTCCGCCGAACTCGGCTGCGCGTCCTTGGCGAGCCAGTTCTCCGGCTTCCAGGCCGACCCGCGCATGAGCGACTTCGGGCAGTGCGCGTACACCTCCTCGACCCCGACCACGATCGCGCTGCGCGGCGGCTTGCCGACGGCGGTCAGCTGCCGCAGCAGCTCCGGGTCGGTGGAGACGCAGGCCCGCCCGTTGACCCGCAGCGTGGTGTCCCGGCCCGGGACGACGAAGAGCAGCCCGATCCGGCCGTTCTCCAGGATGTTGTGCAGGGTGTCCAGGCGCTTGTTGCCGGTGGCGTCCGGAAGGGCCAGGGTGTGGTCGTCGAGCACCGAGACCAGCCCGGCCGGCCCGCCGCGCGGCGAGACGTCGCAGCGGCCGGCGGCGTCGGTGCTGGCGACGAACACCAGGGAGGCGCAGGCGATCAGGCGCTTCGCGACCTCGTGCAGGTGGTCGACCTGCTTGCGGCGCGCGTGGTCGCCGGGCTGCTCGTAGACCTCGCGCAGTTGGGCGGGGTCGGTGAGGGCCCCTGCGCTGAGAGCGGCGAACAGGCTGCCCGGCCGGTCCGGACCCAGGCTTGACGGGACGACAGCTTCCGGTGTGGTGGTCATACCGGGAATCTAACCGAGCCCCCTCGGCGCACCCCGGCCGGTGAGGCCTCCCGGAGGCCGAGGGTGGCGTCGAAGCCACCGCCGGGACCCCTCGCCGAATCCTGGCTCCACCCCTCGCCACCAGCGGTTTTCCGCTGATAATGGGGCCAGGGACTCCAGCCGCGCGGAGGTGGTGGTCGTGATCGTGAGAATCTGGGCCGGGCAGGTCCTGGCGGGCCGCATCGAGGAGTTCTGCGCGCACCTGACCACCCAGGTGATCCCGCAGCTGGGGCAGACGGACGGCTGCCTCGGCGGCGAGCTGTTGCGCTCGGTGACGGAGGACGGACGCCGCGTACTGGTGGTGAGCCGCTGGCGCGACGAGGCGGCCCTGCGCGGCTACGCCGGGCCGATGTGGCGGATCCGGCCGGTCTGGTCGGAGGGCGAGCTGAGCTACCTCGCCCACCCTCCGGAGGTCACCCACTTCCTGCAGATCGCCACCCCCGCGACGCTCTGAGCATCGTCCGCGGCGCGCAACATCCACGGCGCGCAACATCCGCGCCGCGCAACATCCGCGCGCCGCGCACCTTCTCGCGCCGTGCTGTGTCGAGCGCCGCGCACCTTCTCGCGCCGTGCTGTGTCGAGCGCCGCGCACCTTCTCGCGCCGTGCTGTGTCGAGCGCCGCGCACCTTCTCGCGCCGTGCTGTGCCGGGCGCCGTCCTCGCGGGCTCAGGCCGTCAGCGGCACCGGATGGATCTCGTCCGCCGGGTGCCCGGTACGGCTGTGCACCCGCTGCACGGCCTCCTTGGAGGGCGCGTCGGAGAGGCAGTACACCGTGCCCGACTCCGGGTCCGCCCACGCCTGCTCGAAGTGGACGCCCTCCTCGCCCTGGATCGCCAGGTCGGCAGCGTGGGCCTGCCTGAGCTGGTCCGCCGTGATTCCGGCCATCCCGTGGTGGACGTCCATGAACTTCGCCATCGCCCTCGCCTCCGTAGCTTCGGTGCGTCACCGGCAGGACCCCATCACCCAGCCTCGCCCCCTCCGGCCGCCTCCGCCACCGAACCGCCGCGATCACTGCGAACCACCGCGAACCACCGCGAACCACCGCGAACCGTCGCGGACCACTGCGGACCGCCCCGAAGCGCCGGATCCGGCGACGGCCCGGAGCACCCCCGCCGCGCATTCCCCGCCCGTCCGTGAAACAGACCACAGCGCAACCCCCTCCCTGCCCTCGCGCGGGCCGTGGCAGAATGACCGCAACAGCAGTGACGTTCAGCGCACTCCGGGGTCGGTGAAAATCCGAACCGGCGGTTACAGTCCGCGACCCGTCCGCAGCCAGCGGCCGGTTGACCAGGTGAAATTCCTGGACCGACGGTTAAAGTCCGGATGGGAGGCGTGCGCGGGCGGACGAAGAGCAGTACCCGTGGTCCATCGTTACCGGACCGGACCACGGTCAGGTGGACGGCGGGAGCGGTGTCTCCCGGGCCGGGCGAGCGATCTCCCGGCGGCCTCGGCAACCCCGGCGACGGGTGGTGCCGGCGGCTCGTGCACCGTTGCCCGTCCGTGTCATCTCCCTTCTGCCGCCCCGGAGTCCGCGCCCCAAGCGCGAGGAGAACCCGGGTGTTCACCGGCATCATCGAAGAGCTCGGCGAGGTCGTGTCGATCGAGGAGATCGGCGACTCCTCGCGTATTCGACTGCGCGGCCCGGTGGTCTGTGCGGACGCGGGCCACGGCGACTCCATCGCGGTGAACGGCGTCTGCCTGACCGTCGTCGACTCCCCGGCCGAACTGGCCGAGCGCACCGGCGAGTTCAGTGCCGACGTGATGGCCGAGACGCTGCACCGCTCCAGCCTCGGCGAGCTGAAGCCCGGCTCCCGGGTCAACCTGGAGCGCGCCATGGCGCTCGGCGCCCGGCTCGGCGGCCACCTCGTCCAGGGCCATGTCGATGCCACCGGGCGGCTGTTGAGCCGCGAGCCCGGCGAGCGCGACGCCGACGGCGAACTGCGCTGGGAGGTACTGCGGTTCTCGCTGCCCGAGACCATCTCCCGCTACCTGGTGGAGAAGGGCTCGATCACCGTCGACGGCGTCAGCCTCACCGTGGTGGAGGCTGCCCGGGACAGCTTCACCGTCAGCCTCATCCCGGCCACCCTCGCGCTGACCACGCTCGGCGCCAAGGCCGTCGGCGAGAGCGTCAACCTGGAGGTGGACGTGCTCGCCAAGTACGTGGAGCGCCTGCTCGAATCCCGCACCCTGCCCAACCTGCAGGCCCTGCCGAACCTGCCCGACAGCACCACCCTGTCGACCGACGAGACCCCGGGGGAGTCCAAGTGAGCTGGCTCAGCGGAGAGGCGTTCACCGTCCTCGGCGAACACGTGAAGTGGGCCGACATGTTCGGCAACCTGCTCGGCTTCGCCGGCCTGGCGCTCGGCTGGCGCCGCTCGGTCTGGAGCTGGCCGGTCCAGCTGCTGTCCGGCGCGGTGCTGATCACCGCCTACCTCGGGGGCCACGTCCCCGGCCTGATCGGCAAGCAGCTGATCGTCATCGCCACTGCCTCCTGGGGCTGGGCGCAGTGGCGGCGGGGTCGCCGGGACAGCGGCACCATCGCCGTGCGGTTCGCCAACTGGCCGGAGCGGATCGCGCTGGTGGTTGGCACCGCGGTCGGAACGGTCGCGCTCGCCCTGCTCTTCACGTCCTTCCCCAACCTGTCGTGGAGCCCCTGGTCGGACGCGTACATCTTCGTCGGCACGCTGGCCGCGATGGTCGCCCAGGCCCGCGGTTGGCTGGAGTTCTGGTTCGCCTGGATCGCGGTCGACGTCGTCGGCGTCCCGCTCGCCTTCAACAGCGGCTACACCTTCTCCGGCCTCACCTACTCCGTCTACTTCGTCCTGGTGCTGCTCGGCCTGCGTTCCTGGTGGCTGAGCACCCGCGAGCCGCGCGTCAAGTCCGCCACCGTCCCGCAGGGAGTCACGGCATGACCGAGAACCAGTCCGGCAAGGGCACCACCGAGGTCGAGCTCGTCCTCGACCCGGTCGAGCGGGCGATCGCCGACATCGCCCTCGGCCGCGCGGTGATCGTGGTCGACGACGAGGACCGCGAGAACGAGGGCGACATCGTCTTCGCCGCCTCCGCCGCCACCCCGGAGCTGATGGCCTTCACCATCCGCTACAGCTCCGGCGTGATCTGCGCCCCGATGACCGGCGAGGAGCTGGACCGGCTCAAGCTCCCGCCGATGACGCAGGTCAACGAGGACCGCAAGGGCACCGCGTACACCGTCTCGGTGGACGCCCGCGAGGGGGTGGACACCGGCATCTCGGCCGCCGACCGCGCCCGCACCGTGCGGCTGCTCTCCTCGCCCGGCACCGAGCCCGGCGACCTCACCCGCCCCGGGCACGTCTTCCCGCTGCGTGCCGTCGAGGGCGGCGTGCTGGTGCGCCCCGGCCACACCGAGGCCGCCGTCGACCTGGCCCGGCTCGCCGGGCTGGCACCGGCCGGCGCGATCGCCGAGGTGGTCAACGACGACGGTTCCATGGCCCGGCTGCCCGAGCTGGTCGTCTTCGCCCGCGAGCACGGCCTCGCGATCATCTCCATCGAGGAACTGATCGCCTACCGCCGCCGCACCGAGCTGCACGTCGACCGCGCCGCCGTCACCGCCCTGCCCACCGCGTACGGCGAGTTCACCGCCGTCGGCTACAAGGGCACCATCGACGGCGTCGAGCACATCGCGCTGGTGGCCGGCGGCCTGGCGGCCGACGGGCGGCTGCCGGACGGCGAGGACGTCCTGGTGCGGGTCCACTCCGAGTGCCTGACCGGTGACGTCTTCGGCTCGCTGCGCTGCGACTGCGGCCCGCAGCTGGAGGCCTCGCTGCGGCGGGTCGCCGAGGCCGGCCGCGGCGTGGTGCTCTACCTGCGCGGCCACGAGGGCCGGGGGATCGGCCTGGCCCACAAGCTGCGCGCGTACGAGCTGCAGGAGCAGGGCCGCGACACCGTCGAGGCCAATCTGGACCTGGGCCTGCCCGCCGACGCCCGCGACTACAGCATCGCGGCGCAGATGCTGGTGGACCTCGGCATCCGCTCGCTCACCCTGCTCACCAACAACCCGCAGAAGCTGACCGCGCTCACCGAGCACGGCCTCAAGGTCAAGGGGCGAGAGGCCGTCGAGATCGCGCCGGGCGAGCACAACCTGCGCTACCTGCGCACCAAGCGCGACCGGATGGGCCACGACCTGCCCGGCCTCGGCTCCTGAAGTACCCCACCAACCACAGGAAGCAGGAAGACATGAGCGGCCACGGAGCCCCCGAGCTGACCATCGACGGCGCCGCCGACCTGAAGGTCGCCGTCGTCGCCGCCCAGTGGCACGACACGGTGATGAACGGCCTGCTGGACGGCGCCCACCGCGCGCTCAAGGAGCTGGGCATCGCCGAGCCGACGGTGCTGCGCGTCCCCGGCACCTTCGAGCTGCCGGTCGCCGCCAAGCGCCTCGCCGAGGGCGGCTACGACGCCGTGGTGGCGCTCGGCGTGGTGATCCGCGGCGGCACCCCGCACTTCGACTACGTCTGCCAGGCGGCCACCGCGGGCCTCACCCAGGTCAGCGTCGACACCGGCGTCCCGGTCGGCTTCGGCGTGCTGACCTGCGACAACGAGGAGCAGGCGCTCGACCGCGCCGGCCTGCCCGGCTCCGCCGAGGACAAGGGCCACGAGGCGGTCACCGCCGCCGTCGCCACCGCCGCGGTGCTGCGCGCCGCGCTCTGACCACAGCCCGTACGGCGCCGGAGCGGTCCCGGACCGTGGACGTCCACCGGACTGTCCACGGTCCGGGACCGTTTACCGTCCGTCCGCCCGCACGCCGTAAGGTGGCCCCATCATGGCTTCGAAGACATTCGAGGAGCTCTTCGCCGAGCTCCAGCAGAAGGCCGCCACCGGCGACCCCTCGTCCTCCCGTACCGCGCAGCTCGTCCAGCAGGGCGTCCATGCGATCGGCAAGAAGGTCGTCGAGGAGGCCGCCGAGGTCTGGATGGCCGCCGAGTTCCAGTCGGACGAGCAGACGGCGGAGGAGATCTCGCAGCTCCTCTACCACCTTCAGGTGATGATGATCGCCCGTGGACTGACGCTCGACGACGTCTACAAGTACCTCTGACCGACAAGCTCCCCGAGCACACCCCTCCCAACAGGTAAGGAAGCAACCTCACATGCTGCGCATCGCCGTCCCCAACAAGGGTTCTCTCTCGGGTCCCGCGGCGGAGATGCTCCATGAGGCCGGCTACCGCCAGCGGAAGGACCCGAAGGAGCTCGTCCTCGTCGACCCGAACAACGAGGTCGAGTTCTTCTTCCTGCGCCCGCGCGACATCGCCGTCTACGTCGGCTCCGGCCGGCTGGACGTCGGCATCACCGGCCGCGACCTCCTGCTGGACTCGCACTCCAACGCCGAGGAGGTGCTCGCCCTCGGCTTCGCCGGGTCGACCTTCCGCTTCGCCCGCCCCGAGGGCGTCGCCGTGGAGGACGTCAAGGGCCTGGAGGGCCTGCGGATCGCGACCTCCTACACCGGCCTGGTCGAGCAGCACCTGGCCGACCACGGCGTGAAGGCGACGGTCACCAAGCTGGACGGCGCGGTCGAGACCGCGGTGCAGCTGGGTGTGGCCGACGTGATCGCCGACGTCGTGGAGACCGGCACCAGCCTGCGCAACGCGGGCCTGGAGGTCTTCGGCGACCCGATCCTGATCTCGGACGCCGTGGTGATCCGCCCCAAGGGCGCGGGCGAGGACGCACGGGTGGAGCAGTTCCTGCGCCGCCTCCAGGGCGTGCTGGTGGCCCGCCGCTACGTGCTGATGGACTACGACATCCGCGCCGAGAGCGTCGGCGCCGCCGTGGCGCTCACCCCCGGCCTGGAGTCGCCGACCGTCTCGCCGCTGCACACCGAGGGCTGGGTCGCGGTCCGCGCGATGGTGCTCCGCAAGGAGGCCCAGCGGATCATGGACGACCTGTGGGGCATCGGCGCCCGGGCCATCCTGGTCACCAACATCCACGCCTGCCGCCTCTGACCTGCGCACTCCGGCCCGGCCGGTCGTCGTCGCGCAGTTAAGCAAGGGTTGAATGGGGCGGGGACGCCGGACGGCGTCCCCGCCCTTCGCCTGGAACCACCCCATCGGAGACCCCACGTGTCCACGCCGCCCGTCGAGTTCCCCGTCACCTGGGCGCCGCGCCGCACCCGCGCCGTGCTGCTGCCGGTCTGCGTCGTGCTGGTGGCGCTGTTCGCCGTGCTGGCCGTGCTGCTCCCGGAGAACTGGCAGCTCAACGACCGGATCATGATGACGGGCAGCGGCGTGCTGTTCGCCGCCGTCGGCCTGATGCTGGCCCGCCCCCGGGTCAGCGCCGACCGGGACGGCGTGACGGTGGTCAACTTCGTCCGCAAGCGCCGGCTCGCCTGGGCCGAGATCGTCCGGGTCAACTTCCGCCAGGGCGACCCGTGGGCCACCCTCGACCTCGCCGACGGCACCTCGCTCGCCGCGGTCGGCATCCAGTCCGGTGTCGGCAAGGCGCAGGCGATCGCGGACGCCCGCGCCCTGCGCGACCTGGTCGAGCACCACGCGAAGGTCTGAGGACGGGCCGCGGCTCCGGAGCCCCGACCTGCGGTTCCGGGCCCCGGTGGGTCCTGGCACCCTTCCCGCCCTGAGTCCGAACACGCTTCCTGCCTCCGCCTGGGTATGGTCTACGCTGGTAAAAGCAGGGCAAAGTTCGCCCTGCTCCGACGCGCGACCCCGACGCGACCGCGACGCGGCCTCCGGCAGCGACCGCGGATGCGTCCCCGCACCGACCTGAGGAGTGACTCTCCCCCTCGATGGACGATCCGTCCGGTAGTACCTGCGCCGCCTCACTTCCGATCCACGGAAGGCAGGCGGCACTGTGATCACCGCCTGGCTGCTGTTGTTCGCAGCCGTTCTCCTGATCCTCGCCAACGGCCTGTTCGTGGCCGCCGAGTTCGCCTTCGTGACCGTCGAGCGCGGGGCGGTGGAACGTTCCGCCGAGGCGGGCGACGCCAAGTCCGCCCGCGTCGCCCGGGCCGTGCGGCACCTCTCGTTCGAGCTCTCCGGCGCCCAGCTCGGCATCACCGTCACCTCGCTGGTGGTCGGCATGCTCGCCGAGCCGGCCCTGTCGACCCTGCTCGCACCCGTGATGTCCGGCCTCGGCGTGCCCGACTCGGCCGCCCGCGGCGTCGCCGTGGTCGTCGGCATGGTGCTGGCCACCGTCGTCCAGATGGTGATCGGCGAGCTCGTGCCCAAGAACTGGGCGATCTCCCGCCCGCTCCAGGTGGCCCGCGCGGTCGCGGCCCCGCACATGGCGTTCTCCTTCGCCTGCCGCCCGCTGATCAGCTTCCTCAACGGCGCCGCCGACCGCACCGTACGGGCCTTCGGCATCGAGCCGCAGGAGGAGCTGGGCCACGCCCGCACCCCGGCCGAGCTGGTCTCGCTGGCCCGGCACTCGGCCAAGGCCGGCGCGATCGACGAGGAGTCGGCGACCCTGTTCGTCCGCACCCTGGGCCTGAGCGAGCTGACCGCCGAGTCCGTGATGACCCCGCGGGTCGACGTGGCCGCGCTCCAGCGCGACGCCACCGCCTCCGACGTGCTCAACCTGACCCGGGCCACCGGCCTGTCCCGCTTCCCGGTGTACGCCGACAGCCTGGACGAGGTCACCGGCATCGTCACGCTCAAGGACGCCCTCGCCGTTCCGGCCGCCCGGCGCGGCCTGGTCCGCGTCGGCGAGCTCTCCTCGCCGCCGCTGCTGGTGCCCGAGACCCTGCCCGCCGAGCGGCTGCTCGAACGGCTGCGCCGCCTCCAGCCGATGGCCATCGTGGTCGACGAGTACGGCGGCACCGCCGGCGTCGTCACCGTCGAGGACATCGTCGAGGAGATCGTCGGCGAGGTGCAGGACGAGCACGACCCGGACGACCACCCCGAACTGTTCCGGCTGCCGGCCGTCGACGGCCTGCCGGTCTGGGAGGCCGACGGCCGCACCCGGATCGACCAGCTGGAGCAGATCGGCCTGAACGCCCCGGACGGCCCGTACGAGACGCTGGCCGGCCTGCTCGCCGACCTGCTCGGCAAGCTCCCCGAGGTCGGCGAGCACGCCGAGCTGCCCGGCTGGCGGCTCACCGTGACCAGTGTCGACCGCCACCGCACCAGCCAGGTCCGGGTGGAGCGCACCGTCGCACCCGCCGTGTTCGGCGAGGACGAGGAGGCCGTCCGATGATCGCCCTCCAACTCGCCGTCGCCCTCCTGCTCCTGCTGGGCAACGCCTTCTTCGTCGGCGCCGAGTTCGCCGTCGTGTCGGTGCGCCGCAGCCAGATCGAACCGCTCGCCGAGGCCGGGCACAAGCGCGCCCGCACGGTCCTGCACGCGCTGTCCAACGTCTCCGCGATGCTGGCCGCCGCCCAGCTCGGCATCACCGTCTGCTCGCTGGGCCTCGGTGCCCTCGCCGAGCCGACCATCGCCTCCCTGCTGGAGGACCCGTTCCACGCGATCGGGATCCCGTCCGGCCTGATGCACCCGCTCTCGTACGGGATCTCGCTCGCCCTCGTGGTCTTCCTGCACATGGTGATGGGCGAGATGGTGCCGAAGAACATGGCCATGGCCGGCCCGGAGAAGGCCGCGCTCTGGCTCGGCCCGCCGCTGGACCGGCTGGCCCGCTGGCTGGCCCCGGTCATCCGGGTGCTGAACGCCTTCGCCAACGGCGTACTCAGGCTGTTCCGGGTCGACGCCAAGGACGAGGTCGAGTCGGTCTTCACCACCGAGCAGCTGATGTACCTGCTGGTCGACTCCCGGGACGCCGGCCTGCTCGACGAGGACCGCCAGGAGCGCCTGGAGGACGCCCTGGAGCTGGGCCACCGCCCGGTCACCGAGGTGCTGCTCAAGCCCGAACAGCTGGTCACCGTGGACACCAAGGCGACCGCCGCCGAGATCGAGGAGCTCGCCCTGCGCACCGGCTTCTCGCGCTTCCCGGTCACCGACGGCGACCCGGCCGGCCACGGCTACCTCGGCTACGTCCACCTCAAGGACCTCCTCGACGTGGAGGAGCCCTCGGCCCCGGTCCCGGCCCGCCTCTGGCGGCCGATCACGGTGCTGCGCGGCGGCCTCCCGCTGGACGACGCGCTCGGCGCGATGCGCCGCGCCGCCTGCCACCTGGCTGCCGTGCTGGACCAGGACGGGCGCACGCTCGGCGTGGTCATGCTGGAGGACGTCCTGGAGGAGCTGATCGGGGAGATGCACGACCCCGACCACCGCGCGACCGCGTAGGTCTCCCGTCCCCGTCCCGGCGCCTCCGGTTCCCGCGTTCGCACCACGGGGTTCCCGCGTTCGCCGAGGGCGTGTCCGCTCCCGGCGATTCTGCCCAGAGCATGCAGCCGTTCCATGCCGGCCGCCCTCGGAGGAGAGTGGCCGGCATGAGACTTCTCCTGCTGGGTGGAACGAAGTTCGTCGGACGGGTCGTCGCCGAGGAGGCGCTGGCCAGGGGCTGGGAGGTGACGGCCCTCAACCGCGGCACACAGCCCGCGCCCGACGGCGTCCGGGTGCTGGAGGGCGACCGCACGGCCGAGGACGGGCTCGCCGCGCTCGGGACGCAGGAGTGGGACGCGGTGGTGGACACCTGGTCCTGGGCCCCGGCGGCGGTGCGCGACAGCGCCCGGGCCCTGAAGGGCCGGGTCGGCCACTACGGGTACGTCTCCAGCCGGTCGGTGTACGCGTACCCGCTGGCCGCCGACGCGGGCGAGTCGGCGCCGGTGGTGGCCTCCTCGCCGGACCTCACCGGCGAGGTGCCCTACGCCGAGGCCAAGCGCGGCGCCGAGCTGGCGCTGGAGGCGGAGTTCGGCGGGCAGGCCCTGCTGGCCCGCGCCGGACTGATCCTCGGCCCGCACGAGAACATCGGCCGCCTGCCCTGGTGGCTGAACCGGATCGCCCGGGGCGGCCCGGTGCTCGCCCCCGGGCCGCGCGAGCTGGCGCTGCAGTACGTCGACGCCCGCGACCTCGCGGCCTGGGCCCTGGACGCCGCGGTGGCCCGCCTCGCCGGCCCGTACAACGTGGTCAGCCCGTCCGGCCACGCCACGATGGGCGAGCTGCTGGAGGCCTGCGTGCGGGCCACCGGCTCGGACGCCGAGCTGCGCTGGACCGAGCCCGAGCGGATCCTGGCGGCGGGCATCGAGCCGTGGACCGAGCTGCCGATCTGGCTGGCCCCCGGCGAGCTGTACGACTTCCTGCACACCGGCTCGGTCGAGCGTGCCGTCGGCGCCGGGCTGCGCTGCCGCCCGGTCGCGGAGACGGTCGAGTCCACCTGGGCCTGGCTGCAGGAGATCGGCGGCACCGCCCCGCAACGCTCCGACCGGGCCACCGTCGGCCTCGACCCCGACCGGGAGGCCGCGCTGCTCAAGGGATCAGCCGGGCTGTGACTCCCGCGTCGGGCGGCAGGACACGCCCTTGGGCCTGTCCGCCGGTCCGGGGCTCAGCCCCGGCCGTCGATCAGTTCCCCGTACGCCTGGACGAGGTCCGGCAGGCGCAGAGTGGCCAGGTCCTCCCGCCCGGGCGGCTCGCGCAGCAGCGACAGCCGCAGGTCCCGGTAGGCGCAGGACTTCTCGTACAGGGTCCGGATGAACCTCCCGTTGCCCAGCTCGTCGATCCAGCCCTCGCGGACCACGTGGGTGCAGATGCTGGCCAGCTCCTCGGCGGCATCCTCGTCCCAGCCGTCGCCGTCCCGGCCGGCCAGCGCGGCGCCGATCGCGGTCAGCTCGCCGGGGCGGTAGCTCGGGAAGTCGACCCGGGTGGTGAAGCGGGAGTTGAGGCCGGGGTTGGTGGCGAGCAGCCGGTTCATGCCCTCGGGGTAGCCGGCCAGGATCACCACCAGCCGGTCCCGGTTGTCCTCGGCGCGTTTGAGCAGTACCTGGAGCGCTTCGTCGCCGTAGGCGTCGCCCTTGGTGTAGCCGGAGTTGGAGAGGCTGTACGCCTCGTCGATGAACAGCACGCCGTCCAGCGCGGAGTCGATCAGCTCGTTCGCCTTGACCGCGGTCTGGCCGAGGAACTCGCCCACCAGGTCGGCTCGTTGGGCCTCCACCAGGTGGTCGCCGGAGAGCAGGCCGAGGGCGTGGAAGACCCGGCCGAGGATGCGGGCCACGGTGGTCTTGCCGGTGCCGGAGGGGCCGGAGAAGACGAAGTGGCGCTTGGGTGGCTGGACCGGCAGGCCCTGGGCGGCCCGCAGTCGCGACATTCTCAACTGGGCTGACAGCGCCCGGACTTGGCGCTTCACCGGCTCCATGCCGACCATCAGCGAGAGTTCGGCCAGGGCGGCGTCCAGCTCCCGTTCGTCACTGTCCGGTCGAGGTGCGGGCTCGGCCGCCGACCGGGGCTGCGGCTGGCCGCGGACCGGCAGCGGCGGAGGCGCGGAGGGGCCGCCCTGGGCGCCGCCCGACCCGGACCGCTCCCCGGCGGCCTGCGGTGCGCCGTCGACGGGCGTCCTGCCTGCCGGGCGGCCGTCCGCGAGATCGGAGTCCGCGAGGCCGGAGTCCACCGCCGGTCCGCCGGTCGGCGCCCCGGACGGTACGCCCCCGTTCGGCATCACGTCGTCCAGCACCCCGTCGCCGGACACGGTCGCACCGCCCTGCCCGACCCCGTCCTCGAACTCCTCGCCGTACCCCGGCCCGGCGGCGTACCCGGCGTCGTCCGGGAGCCCGACCTCGGCGTCCGGCCCGACCTCCGGCCCGACGTCCAGCCCGGCGTCCTCGGCCCCGCCCGAACGCCCGCCCGCCGGCAGCCCGTCCGCGAGCCCACCCGCCAGCGCCTCCGCGAGCCCACCCGCGAGCCCGTCCGAGAGCTCGTCCTCGGCCGAGATGGCGGCCAGCCGGGCCGCGGTGTCCATGAACGCCGGGTCGGCCCGGTGCACCGCCCGGTACAGCGGCAGCGCCGCCGCACTGCGCCCGGCCCCCTCGTACGCCCGGGCCAGCCAGTACCGCAGCTCCTTGCGCTGCGGCTGCTCGGAGCGGCAGCGGGCCAGCGAGGCGGCCAGCGGCGCCTGCGCCTGCGCGCACATGTCCAGCCTTACCCGGGCCATGCCGGCGAACAGCCCGGCCTCGATGCCGAGCATCGGGTCGTCCAGCAGCCGGTCGGTGTCCCGGATCAGCTGCTCCCAGTCCTTGAGCAGGTAGGACCGGCAGGCGTACAGGAAGCGGGCGGACGGGTCCTCGCTGGGGGCCGGGCACTGCTCCAACGCCCGGTCCAGCTCGGCGAGGTGGCGGCCGTCCAGCCAGTGCGAGGCGTGCGCCAGCGCGAGGTCGCGGGCGTCCTCCAGCACGGGCTGCACCCACCAGCCCAGCCAGTACCAGGAACTGAGCGGCCGTCGGTGCAGCCGCCGCTGTTCGCCGAACCGCTTCTGGTGCCGGTACATCGCCAGCAGCGCCGCCGAGGTGTCGCTGCGCAGCGCGTGCAGGCCGAGCCAGGCGTCGGCCATGCCCGGGTCCAGCCGGACGGCCGCCCGGAACTCCTCCTCGGCCCGGGCGTACGCGCCGGCCGTGTAGGCGTCCATGGCGCGAAGCCAGGCCCGGTCGGCGAGCCGGTCCGGGCCGCCCGCCGTGCTGTCCGAACTGTCCACCGTCACTCACGCCCCCCGCGGTGTGGCCCGGGGCCCGGCCGGTGACTCGCGTGCGCGCTGCCTGACCGGTGGTCGTCGAGCCCCTGCGGCGCATATGCGCCCGCCAGGAAATCGTACCGGCGCGGGGCTGATCCGGAAGGGTGCCTAACGGGGTCAAATGTGATCGGGCGAGCGGCCGTTGAGCGGCCGGGCACCGGGAACGGTGTCGAAGGGGCGTCGAAACGGACGCCAGGACGGGTGTCGAAACAGCTGCCGAACCGGGCGCCGGAGGAGCGGCGCAGAAAGGCGGGGGAGCGGGTTTCGGAAAGAGGACCGGACGGCGCCCCCGGCTCACGGGGGAACAAGCCGGGGACGCCGGGTCCGAGGCACCGGACGCTTTCGTTCCGGCGACTGAGGAGAACCTAAGTCCTGGCGATGTCGCAGGTCAAGGCGCTTGTTGAAGTTTCACCGACGGTGCCCGGCGCGATCCGGCCGGTCACCCCGTCGACCCGCGTCGCGGCGTACGGGCGGCTCGGGTCGTCGGCGAAATGCGCCGATTCGGCCCGGGCCCAGCCCGCCCAGAACTCGGCCAGTTCCGGGCCGTCCCGCTCCTCGCCCCGGCGGCGGGCCGCACCGGCGTCCAGCTCCATCCAGATCACCCGGGCCAGCCACGGCCGCACCGCCCGCCGGCCCGAGCCGACCCCCTCGACCAGCACGACCGGGGCGGCCGGCACCGCGGCCGTGCCCGCGAAGCGGCGCAGCGTCCAGTCGTACACCCGGTACGCGGCGTCCCGGCCGGCCGCCAGCGGCTCCAGCACCTGCTCGCGCAGCCGCCCGGTCCACTCGAAGAGCTCGCCGTGGGTGGCCAGGTCGTCCAGGTGCACCACCGGCGCCCCGCCCAGTGCCGCCGACAGGCGCCCGGCGAAGGTCGTCTTCCCGGAGCCCGCGTGCCCGTCCACCGCGACCAGCCGCACCGGCCCGCAGGAGGGCGGCAGCGCCCGCAGCTCCGCGGCGAGCGCGCTCAGCTCGACCGCGAGCGCGCTCGGCCCGTCGACCGGGGAGTGCCGGGAGGGGGAGGAGGAGGGTCCGAAAGCAGCCACAACGTCAACCCTACGGTGCCGTACCCCACCACTGCGGACAGTTCATCTGTGCAGGTCGTGACGGCAGCGCGGGTTTCGGGCATACTCGCTTCGCCACGCCTGTGAACGACCGTTCACCGCAACCCGGTGAAGGTCGGTCCGACCTGCCACACCCGCGCCGGACCAGCCGACAGGCCGGTCCGTCGCCCGATCGAGGAGGCGACCACCGCCATGACCCCCTCCCCTGTGATAGCCGTGGAGCGCCAGCTGCCCAGTGAGGAGGCGCGCGAGCTGCTGAGCCTCACCCGGGACCTGGTCCGGCGCGAGCTCCAGCCGCGCGCGGCGGAGGACGAGGCCGCCGGCCGCTTCCCGCGGGAGGTCTTCCGCACCCTCGGCGAGGCGGGCCTGCTCTCCCTCCCGTACGACGAGAAGCACGGCGGCGGCGAGCAGCCCTACGAGGTGTACCTGCCGGTCCTGGAGGAGCTGTCGGCCGGCTGGCTGGCGATCGGCCTCGGCGTGAGCGTGCACACCCTGTCCTGCCACGCGCTGGCCACCTTCGGCAGCGACGAGCAACGCGACACGTGGCTGCCCGGCATGCTCTCCGGCGAACAGCTCGGCGCCTACTGCCTCTCCGAGCCGCAGTCCGGCTCCGACGCGGCCGCGCTGCGCACCCGTGCGGACCTCGACGGCGAGGCGTACGTGGTGAACGGGACCAAGGCGTGGATCACCCACGGCGGCCAGGCCGACTTCTACAGCGCCCTGGTGCGCACCGGCGAGGAGGGGCCCAAGGGCATCAGCTGCCTGCTCGTCCCCGGCACCCAGCAGGGCCTGTCCTCGGCCCCGCCGGAGCAGAAGATGGGCATGCGCTCCTCGCCGACCGCGCAACTGCACTTCGACGGTGCCCGGGTGCCCCGCGAGCGGCTGATCGGCGAGGAGGGCCAGGGCTTCCAGATCGCGCTCGCCGCGCTGGACTCCGGCCGCCTCGGCATCGCCGCGTGTGCGATCGGCGTCGCCCAGGCCGCGCTCGACCTCGCGGTCGACTACGCGCGCACCCGGCGCCAGTTCGGCCGTCCGATCGCCGAGTTCCAGGGCCTGTCCTTCATGCTCGCCGACATGGCCACCCAGATCGAGGCGGGCCGTGCGCTCTACCTGTCCGCCGCGCGCCTGAAGGACGCGGGCCGGCCGTTCTCCAAGGAGGCGGCGATGGCCAAGCTGTTCTGCACCGACACGGTGATGCGGGTGACCACCGACGCCGTCCAGGTGCTCGGCGGCTACGGCTACACCCAGGACTTCCCAGCCGAGCGCTTCATGCGCGAGGCCAAGGTGCTGCAGATCGTCGAGGGCACCAACCAGATCCAGCGCCTGGTGATCGGCCGCCACCTCACCAAGGGCTGAACCACGGGCTGACGCCCCCGGGAGGGCCGGGCGCCCCGCGGCGACCCGGCGCCTTCCCCGTGCACGGCCTCCGGCCGTCACTCCAGGGTGCGGAGTGACGGCCGGAGGCGTTCTGGTGGTGCGCCGCGGGCGGTGCGGTGCGCCGACCTGCCGGCGTTGCTCCGACCGGCCCGCGTTGCTCCGACCGTCAGTGCCGGACGAGCCGGCGGCGCTGCTCCGGGATGGCACGGAGCGCGGAGACCGTCGGGACGGAGGCGAGGGCGGGCACGGCCTGGCCGATCGCCGCGACCCGCACCGGGCAGTGCGCCACCGCGTGCGAGAACGGCTGGGTGCGCCAGTCCAGTTCGCTCGGGAGCTTGAACAGGGCCCCGAATCCGGTCGGTTGGGCGTCCGCCGGGGCCTCCACCTCCGCGAGGTCGTCGGTCGGCGTGCCCGAACCAGGGCAGACCGCGGGGGCGAAGGGGTTCCAGGCGGTCGGCAGCAGGGCGTGCTCCGGCAGCCGCTCCTCGTCCGCCACCAGGGCGATCGGGCGGCGGCATTCGGGGCAGTGGACCCGGAAGATCTCCCAGGTCTCGGCCTCGCCGAGCTCGGCGCCCGGCGCGTGGTCGACCGCGAGGTCGTCGCGGCCGGTCATATCGTCGGTCTCGTCGGCGGCCAGCTCGCGCTGGTCAGTAGCAGGCATGAGGATCCCCCTAGGATCGGGCCCGACTTGGTCGTCCAGGGCCACAACCAGCACTTCCCTGCGATTCGGACTCATAACCCTGCGGTGTTGTGCACCGTGATGCACCGGGTGTGTCCTTGACCACATCCGCTGCCACATTCACGCGGCATGTGCCCCGCCCCGCACCTGCGGTGCTTGCTCCTGCCGCTCTCGTGCCACCTCGTGCGCCCCCCGTGCACCCGACCGGGTAGGTTGACGGACTGTGGAGGATCTCGACCAACGCATCGTCCAGCTGCTGCTTGAGGACGGCCGGATGAGCTACACGGACCTGGGCAAGGCCACCGGCCTGTCCACCTCGGCGGTGCACCAGCGCGTGCGCCGCCTCGAACAGCGCGGGGTGATCCGCGGCTACACCGCGATCGTCGACCCCGACTCGGTCGACCTGGCGCTGACCGCTTTCATCTCGGTCAAACCCTTCGACCCCAGCGCCCCGGACGACACCCCGGAGCGCCTGGCCGGCCTGCCCGAGATCGAGGCGTGCCACAGCGTCGCGGGCGACGAGAACTACATCCTCAAGGTCCGCGTCGGCGCCCCCGGCGACCTGGAGGACCTGCTCGCGCGCATCCGCAGCGCCGCCGGCGTCTCCACCCGTACGACCGTCGTGCTGTCCACCCCGTACGAGGCCCGGCCCCCGAAGCTCTGACTGCCGAATCCCCGACCCCCGAAGCTCTGACCCCGAACGGGCGGGGTGCAGACTTGGCGCCATGACCGAACGCACCTCCCGGACCGTCCTGCTGCGCGGCGGCGCCGTCTACAGCCCCGCCGACCCCTTCGCCACCGCGATGCTCGTGGAAGGCGAGCACATCGCCTGGGTCGGCAGCGACGGCGCCGCCGAGGCGTACGCCGCGAGCGCCGACGAGGTGGTCGAACTGGACGGCGCCCTGGTCACCCCGGCCTTCGTGGACGCCCACGTGCACGCCACCGCCACCGGCCTGGCGCTCACCGGCCTCGACCTCACCGGCAGCCCCTCGCTGGCCGCCGCCCTGGCGGCCGTCACCGCCTTCGTGGACGCCCAGGCCGAGCCCGGCGGGGTGCTGATCGGCCACGGCTGGGACGAGAGCGCCTGGCCCGAGGGCCGCCCGCCGACCCTCGCCGAACTGGACGAGGCCGCCCGCGGCGCCGCGCTCTACCTCTCCCGCACCGACGTGCACTCCGCGCTCGCCACCACCGCCCTGCGCACCCTCACCGACGGCCTCGCCGAACGGCCCGGGTACGCCGCCGACGGTCCGCTCACCAAGGACGCCCACCACGTCGTCCGGCAGACCGCGCTGGCCCGCCTCACCCCCGAGCAGCGCCGCCGCGCCCAGCGCGCCACCCTGGCCCGCGCCGCCGAACTCGGCATCGGTGCCCTGCACGAGTGCGCCGGGCCGGAGATCTCCTCCGAGCAGGACCTGGCAGCCCTGCTGGCGCTGGCCGCCGAGGGCGAGGGCCCCGAGGTCTTCGGCTACTGGGGAGAGCTGGGCGGCGTGGAGACGGCCCGCCGGCTCGGCGCGGTCGGCGCCGGCGGCGACCTCTTCGTGGACGGCGCGATCGGCTCCCGCACCGCCTGCCTGCACAGCCCGTACGACGACGCCGAGCACACCGGCACCGCCTACCTGACGGCCGAGCAGGTCGCCGACCACGTCGCCGCCTGCACCGAGGCCGGGCTGCAGGCCGGCTTCCACGCCATCGGCGACGCGGCCGTGGCGGCCGTCATCGAGGGCGTCCGGGCGGCCGGCGAGCGGGTCGGCGCCGGCCGGGTGAAGGCCCTGCGCCACCGCGTCGAGCACGCCGAGGCCCTGGACGACACGTCGATCGCCGCCTTCGCCGAGCTGGGCCTCACCGCCTCCGTCCAGCCCGCCTTCGACGCCGCCTGGGGCGGCCCGGAGGGCATGTACGTCCAGCGCCTGGGCGCCGAGCGGGCCGCGGCCCTCAACCCCTTCGCCGCCCTGCTGCGGGCCGGCGTCCCGCTGGCCTTCGGCTCGGACGCCCCGGTCACCCCGCTCGACCCCTGGGGCACCGTCCGCGCCGCGGCCTTCCACCGGACCCTCGACCACCGGATCTCGGTCCGCGCCGCCTTCACCGCCCACACCCGCGGCGGCTGGCGAGCGATCGGCCGAGACCAGGACGGCGTGCTGGTGCCCGGAGCCGTCGCCAGCTACGCGATCTGGGCCGCCGGCGAGCTGGTCGTCCAGGCCCCCGACTCCCGGGTCGCCGGCTGGTCCACCGACCCGCGCTCCGGCACCCCCGGCCTGCCCGACCTCACCCCGGGCCACCCGCTGCCGACCTGCCTGCGCACCGTGGTCCGCGGCCGCACCGTCCACCGGCGGTAGCCGCCGACCAGCGGTGGCCGCCCGGCGACGGGTCGCCGCCTACCGACGGCAAAACCGGCTGAAGCGGCGCGGCACCGGTCGTAGGTTGATCGCCATGACGACCCATCCGCTGGTCCCCGCCGACTTCACCGTCCCGCGCGAACTGCTCGCCCCGGAGTTCCGCCTGGAGCCCCTGGGCGAGCAGCACAACGCCTCCGACCATGCGGCCTGGACCGGCAGCATCGAGCACATCCGCGCCACCCCCGGCTTCGTCGGCGGCAGCTGGCCTCCCGTCGAGGGGATGTCGCCGGAGCGCAACCTCGAAGACCTGCGCCGCCACGCCGCCGACTTCGCCGCGCGGACCGGCTTCACCTACACCGTCCTGGAACCCGAGGGGAGCGAGGTGATCGGCTGCGTCTACATCTACCCGGACCGCGAGGACCCGTCCGCGGTCGGCGTCAGCTCCTGGGTCCGGGCCGACCGCGCCCACCTGGACGCCCCGCTCCACCACGCCGTCTCCACCTGGCTCGCCGAGCAGTGGCCACTCGGCGAGATCCGCTACACCGCCCGCTGGCCAGCCGGTTCGGGCCCGGCACCCTCACCTCACGTCCCACCGGCGTTCCGGGGTACCTTCTTCGCACAGCGTCCGAAACAGCAAGCCCCAGGAAGATGGTGCGCCGGTGGCCAGTCCCGTCACCCAGGAGCGGTCCGGGACCGCCCCCGAGCCGCAGGAGCCGGCGCCCCGCCCGGGCCGCGGCGCCCGGGCGCTCGCCAAGGTCCGTGCCGGCCTGCCCCGGACCGGCCTCGCGGCCCTGGCCGGCCTGCTGCTCGCCCTCGCCTTCCCGCCGTACGACCTCTGGCCGCTGTCGCTGCTCGGCGTCGCCGCGCTCTCCCTGCTCACCCGGGGCCGCACCTTCCGTCAGGGCCTGTGGACGGGCTTCGCCTTCGGCCTGCCGTTCTTCCTGATGCTGCTCAGCTGGCTGCGGGTGGTCGGCTGGGACGCCACGGTCGGCCTGTCGATCGTCGAGGCGCTGTTCCTGGCACTGCTCGGCGGCGCACTGGCCCTCGTCTCCCGGCTGCCCGGCTGGCCGCTCTGGACGGCCTGCCTGTGGATCACCCAGGAGTGGGCCCGCGACCGGCTGCCGCTCGGCGGCTTCCCCTGGGGCCGGCTGGCCTTCGCCAACACCGCCACCCCGTACACCCCGCTGGCCGCGCTCGGCGGTGCGCCGCTGGTGACCTTCGCGGTGGCCCTGTCCGGCGGCCTGCTCGCCTGGGCGGCGCTGCGCCTGCGCGGGCCGGGCAAGGCCCCGAAGACGGCGGCACTGGCGGCGCTCGGCGCCGTGGCGGCGCTGCTCGCCGGCTACCTCGTCCCGGTGCCCACCGCCGCGGCCGACTCCGTGAAGGTCGCCATCGTCCAGGGCAACGTGCCCAACCCGGGCATGGACTTCCTCGGCCGCCCGATGATGGTCCTCAACAACCACGCCACGGCCACCGAGCGCCTGGCCGCCGACGTCGCGGCCGGCAAGGTCGAGCGCCCGGAGATCGTGATCTGGCCGGAGAACTCCTCCGACCTCGACCCGTTCAGCGATCCGCTGGCCCGCCTGCGCATCGACGAGGCCGTCAAGGCGATCGGCGTGCCCACCCTGGTCGGCACCCTGGTGGACGGCCCGGACGCCCAGCACGTCCAGAACGAGGGCATCGTCTGGGATCCGGCAACCGGCCCCGGCGCCTCCTACACCAAGCAGCACCCCGTCCCGTTCGGCGAGTACGTGCCGTTCCGTGCCCAGCTGATGAAGGTGATCACCCGCCTCCAGCGGGTCGCCCGGGACTTCTACCCCGGCGACCACAACGGCGTGATGCAGCTCGGCCCGGCCCGGATCGGCGACGTGATCTGCTTCGAGGTCGCGTACGACGAGATCGTCAGCGACACCGTGGACAGCGGCGCCCGCGTCCTGGTGGTCCAGACCAACAATGCGACCTACGCCAAGACCGGCCAGCCCGAGCAGCAGCTCGCGATGAGCCGGCTGCGGGCGGTCGAACACGGCCGGGCGGTGCTGATCGCCGCCACCAGCGGCATCAGTGCCGTGATCGCCCCGGACGGCACCGTCCAGCAGCGCACCCAGGAGCTGACGCCGGCCGAGCTGTCGGCGACCGTCCCGCTGCGCGACGGCACCACGGTGGCCGACCGGGTCGGCGCCGCCCCGGAGTGGACGCTGGCCATCGGCGGCCTGCTGGCCTGCGGCGCTGCCGTGCTGGTCGGACGCCGTCGGCGGTCGGGCGCCGGAACACCGGCCGGGCAGGAATCGTTGGACCAGGTGGTGCCGTAGCCGGCCCGGACCTCCCGTGCGGCGCGCAGAGCACCGCATGGAGTGGATTCGTACCGTGACCCAGCAAGCTGCCCCCACCCGTCCGGCCCCGCGCGGAAAGCTCCGCCGGGTGCTGCCGTTGCTGCTCACCGCCTGGCTGGTGCTGGAGATCTGGCTGCTGGTCCAGGTCGGCTCCTGGCTGGGCGGCCTGACCGTCCTGCTGCTGCTGATCGCGGGCGCCCTGATCGGCGGGTCGCTGATCAGGCGGGCCGGGCTGAAGGCGCTGTCGGCGGCGATCGAGCAGAGCAAGAACCCGCAGTCCGCGCAGCCGCAGACCGGCACCAGCATGACCGTGCTGGCCGGCCTGTTGCTGATCGTCCCCGGCTTCCTGTCCGACCTGGTGGCCCTGACCCTGCTGTTCCCGCCCACCCGGGCGCTGTGGCGAGCGGCCGCTCGGCGGGTCGCCGACAAGGCGATGCGCGCCACCTCCACCGTCGGCGCCGACCCGTTCGCCGACGCGATGCGACTGCAGGAGCAGCTGCGCATCCACCGCCCGGACGGCAAGGTCATCCAGGGCGAGGTGGTCGAGCCGGAGGCAGGACCGCGCGGCCCGCAGGGCCCGGACACCACCTACCGCCCGCCGATCACCGGGTGACGGAGCGCACGAAAGAGACCGGACAACGCGAAAGGGACCCTGGAAACCAGGGTCCCTTTTCGCGTCCTCCCGCCGCGGCGGGAGCGAGGTCAGGCGCTCTTACGGGTGTCTCGCGGGTGCACCGCGAGGTTCATCCCGCCGGAGCGGAGCACGGCCAGCCGTTCGGCCAGCACCTCCTCCAGCTCCTCGCGCGTCCGGCGCTCCATCAGCATGTCCCAATGGGTGCGCGTCGGCTTGGTCTTCTTCTCCTCCGGCTCGTCGCCGTCGAGGAGTGCTGCCTCCTGGCCACAGAAGCGGCATTCCCAGACTGCGGGGATCTCCGCCTCGACCGAGAATGGAACCTCGAATCGGTGTCCGTTCTGACATGCGTACTCGACGGTCTGGCGGGGAGCCAGATCGATACCGCGGTCGGTCTCGTAGCTAGTGGCCCCGAGTCGCGTGCCGCGGAGAGCTCGCTCGCTCATGAATCGTGCCTCCCGGGCTTATGGCCCACAGGACTAGTGGTCGCTGTTCTTCGTCGTTCGGTCAACGCTCGGCTTCCGACGAAGATTCCCGTCCCGGGACATGCGTCGTCTGTCGTGCCGCCCCTGTTTGTACCCACCTGCGCCCGATTTGTCACATCTGGCCGGTGATATCACCCCAGGTGTCACCTATTTCACATCTGGTGATCGTGCGGACTTTCTGTGACGAGCGTACCGGGACGGGTTCTGACGGCGTTCGGCGGCCCCGACCCGGAGCCTTCGGGCCGGTCAGGAGATCGGACGTGGGCGGATCATCGGTTCGTCCTTGGCCAGGTCGACCGGGCGGGCGGCCGGGGCGGGATCGGCCGGTGCGGCCGTCGGCGGGCGCTCCGGGCGGGGCGGGGTGCCGGCGGGTGCCTCGATGCGGGTGTCGCGGTGCGGCAGCAGGGCGATCACCGCGTCCCTCAGCGGGGCCGGGGCCTCGTCGTCCAGCGGGTCGACGGTGGCGGGCACCTGGAGCCGGACCGGGGCGCCGTTGCCGACCCTGGCGTAGCCGCGGCCGATCGGGGCGTGTGCGGCGGGCACGATGTCCAGCGGTGCGCCGAGCGCGGCACGGGCCTCGTCGGGGCCGGCCGGGCCGAGCACCACGCGGGCCCGGGTGGTGGCGCGGACGGTGGGGGTGATCCGGTCCCGGGCCTCGACGTCGTCGGCGATCACCACGGTGACCCGGGCGGCCCGGCCGTGCCGCAGCGGCAGTTCCAGCAGGTCCTGCGGGTCGGGGCGGCCCTCGGCCTGGGCGAGTTCGCTCAGCTCGGTCGGGTGGTCCAGCAGCAGCCACAGCGGCCGGGTGACGTCCTCGGGCGGGGCGGTACCGGCGTGCCGGGCGGCGTTGAGCGCGGTGAGCCGCCGGTCGGTCTCCTGGGCGGCCCACTCCAGTGCGGCCAGCGCGCCGTGCAGGCTGGTCTCCACGGTGTGCACGCCGGGCCGGTTCACCAGGCAGGCGTGCTCCCCGGTCCCGGCGCCGTCGACCACCACCAGGTCGGCGTACGGGAGGACCTGCAGGGCGATCGACCGCAGCAGGCTGGAGGTGCCGTAGCCGGTGACGCCGAGGGCCAGCAGGTGCGGTTCGGAGGAGCGCGGGCCGGTGCGCCAGACCACCGGCGGCTGCTGGACGGTCGTGCCGCCCTGGGTGACCGGGATGGTCCGGGCGGTGCCGTCCTCGTCGGTGAAGCCGAGCACGATCTCGCCGGGGGTGGCGACGAAGCGCTGGGCGACGACGTCGGTGGGCAGCGGGGCGAGCGCGGCGATCCTCAGCCGGTTGGACTCCTCGTCCCAGTCGAAGCGGTACTCCCGGGCCCGGCCGGCCTTGCCCTGGACGACCTGCTCGATCCGGGCCCGGGCGGCGGGCTCGGTGTCGGTGAAGTACGCGGGGTAGCTCAGCTCCAGCCGGGAGAGCCGGCCCTCGCCGTCGAACTCCCAGGAGCCGAAGGCGTTCTTGTAGCTGCCCTCGAAGTGGTAGAGCGGGTTGGCGTCCTCGGGGCCGCACAGGTAGGGGGTGAGCGCGGAGTAGAGGGCGGTCAGTTTGAGGTCGGCGACGTCCGGCGCGGGCGGGGCGGGCGGGGCCTTGGGGGCGCGTCCGGCCCAGGCGGTGCTGGCCATCAGGGCGATCAGCGCGAACAGCAGTCCGTGCGGCAGCAGGTAGATGCCGACCAGCATCGCGGCGGACAGGAAGAGGGTCGGGCCGCGGCGCTCCTTCGGGGTGGCCTGCCAGCGGGCCTTGGCCCAGTCGGCGTGGTGGCGCAGGCCGCGGCCGATGACGGAGAGCGGGGCGAACATGTCGGAGGCGTGGTCCCCGGCGGTCCGGGCGATCTCGCGGCCCTTGCTGAGGTGGCGGTGGAGCGGCATTCCTTGACTCCCCGGGCGAGTGGGACGGGTGGGAGGTGTGGGACGGGTGGGGCGGTGGGGTACGACGGGGCCCGGGGCGGTGTGGGATCCGCGCCCGGGCCGGAACGGGGGAGAGTGGCGGCTAGAACCTGATGCCGCCGAGCAGGCTCGCGAGGCTGGCGCCGCCCGCGGTGATGCTCGGGGCGATCGACGAACCGGCGACGTAGAAGCCGAAGAGGGCGCAGACGATGGCGTGGGAGACCTTCAGTCCGTCCCTTCGGAAGAAGAGAAATGCGATGGTGCCGAACAGGACGATGCCGGAAATCGAGAGGATCACGATCCGCTCCTCGGGAGGGGGGACAAGCGGGGGTGTTACGGAAAGTGCATTAATCGTGACAAAAAGTAATAGATGATGGAACGGTGCAAATGGGTGGTTCTGCCGTCCGATACCGTTCCGGACACCGGATGGCGGTATGCGAACCGGCCGGGGTGGAGCCGGTCGCTGCGGGGATTCGGTGCCGCCAGGCATTCCCGGGGGGTGGGCGGGAAGTTTCCCGGGGGTCCGGGAAGTTCGCTCGGATGGCCGTGCAACCCGTGCGGCCGCGTGTCGGGGCGGCCCGGGCCGTCATCCGGATCACGGACGACGGCTGGCCCGCTCCGGCGGCGGCCGCTACCGTGCCCTGGGCGCAGCCCGTGACCGCCCGACGAACCGACCGGAAAGGCCGCCCGCCATGACCGACGCCGCCAGCCAGCAGCCCGCCGACGCCCCCGACGCCGAGGTGATCGCCCTGGCCGGGAAGCTCTTCGACGCCGCCCGGGCCGGGGAGACCGACACCCTGACCGCCTACCTGGAGGCCGGGGCCCCGGCCGACCTCACCAACGACCGCGGCGACACCCTCGTGATGCTCGCCGCGTACCACGGCCACGCCGCCACCGTCGAGGTGCTGCTCCGGCACGGTGCCGACCCGAACCTCGCCAACGACCGCGGCCAGACCCCGCTGGCCGGCGCCGTCTTCAAGGGCGCCGAGGACGTGCTCACCGCCCTGCTGGCCGGCGGCGCCGACCCGCACGCCGGCGTCCCGAGCGCCGTCGACACCGCCCGGATGTTCGGCAAGGAGGAGCTGGTCGCCCGGTTCGAGGCCCGCTGAGCCGGGACCGTAGGCTCTTCGACCATGGACACCAGTGCGACCAAGGACACCGGCACCGTCGAGTTCCGCATCACCGGCTACGCCCACCCCGACGCCCAGGCCCTGTCGGCGGAGGTGCAGCAGGAGTACGTCCGGCGCTACGGCGACCCCGACTTCACCGAGATGAGCCCCGAGGACTTCGAGGCGCCGGCCGGACTCTTCCTGATCGCCTACCTGGACGGCCGTCCGGTCGCCTGCGGCGGCTGGCGGGCCAAGCAGGGCGGCCCGGACGGGCTGCGCGACGGCGACGCCGAGCTGAAGCGGATGTTCGTGGTCCCCGGGGCCCGCGGCCGCGGTCTGGCCCGGGCCGTGCTGCGCCACCTGGAGCGGACGGCCGTCGAGGCCGGCCGCACCCGGTTCGTCCTGGAGACCGGCACCGAGCAGCCCGAGGCCATCGCGCTGTACAAGTCCGAGGGCTACGTCGCGATCCGGAAGTTCGGGTTCTACAAGGACCACCCGCTGAGCGTCTGCCTCGGCAAGGAGCTCGGCGAGGAGTCTGCCGAGGAGCCCGCCGAGGAGCCCGTCGCGGCGGTCTGAGCGGCCGCCGCCCCGGGTAGGTTCCGGTCGCCCTGACGACCGGTCCTTGGGAGAACGGATGAGCCACCGAGCACCCGGAGCCGACCGGCTCCCCGCCCTGGCCGCGCCGGGCGGGGAGCTGGACCGGCTGCTCCGCGAGGGCGTCCGCGCCGTCGGGGCCGGCGCCGTCTGGGCGGTCGGCGACGCCGGGGGCACGCTCGGCGGCGGCAGCCACGGCCGGCTCGGCCTGGGGCCGTACGCGGAGCTCGAACCCGGGCCGGACACGCTGTACGACCTGGCGAGCCTCACCAAGATCGTCGCGCTCTGGCCCTGCGCCGGGGTGCTCCGGCAGTCCGGACGGCTGCCGCTGGACGAACCGCTCGGGCGGTGGTGGCCGCCGGCCGCCGGGCACCCCGTCGGCGCGGTGACCGCCCGCGGGCTGCTCGCCCACACCGCCGGGATGCTCCCGTACACCCGCTTCGAGTCGCTGTACGGCCCCGACCCCGCCGCGATCCGGGCCGGGGTGATCGCCGCCCCGGTGGCCCGCGCGCCCGGCACGTCCGTGGAGTACACCGACCGGGCCGCCGTGCTGCTCGGCTACCTGGTCGAGGACCTGGGCGGCGCGCCGCTGGACGTCCTCGCCGAGCGCTGGGCCTGGCACCCGCTGGGCATGGCCGACACCCGGTACGGGCCGCTCGGCGCCGCGCTCACCGCCCGTACCGCGCCCACCGAGTACGAGGCGCGGGCCGGCGGCCACCTGCGCGGAGTCGTCCACGACCCCTCCGCCCGGCTGCTCGGCGGCGTCTCCGGCAACGCCGGGGCCTTCTCCACCGCCCGCGACCTCGCCCGCTTCCTCACCGCGCTGCTCGCCCCGCCGCCCGGCCTGCTCTGGGGGGAGCCGTGGATCCGCGAGTCGCTGCGCGAGCAGACCGGCGGACTGCGGCCCGCCCGCGGCCTGTCCTGGCTGTACGCCCCCGGCACCGAGCCCGCCGACGGCACCTTCGTTCACTACGGCTTCACCGGCACCGGCTTCTGGGTCTCCCCGCGACTCGGCCGCTGGGCACTGCTGCTCACCAACAAGGTGCACTACGACCGCCTCACCCAGCCGCTCACCGATCTGCGCAACGCCTTCCGGAGGGCGGTCTTCGGGTAGACCTCCACGGCACTCGTTCGGGTGATGGAGTACGAACCACCGTTTGCGGAGCGGCGATCGCGGCAGAGTGAGCACGAGAACGGCACCCGGCGGAGGAGGCGCGATGACGGAAACCTGGACACTCACCGAGGAGGACTGGCTGGCCCGGCTGGTGCGCGCCTACGTCGGCTGCAGCGTGCTGCTCACCGACGGGGCGGGCAAGGTCCTGCTGCTGAAGGCCAGTTACCGCGACCAGTGGCAGTTCCCCGGCGGCGGGATGGACCCGGGGGAGGGGCCCGCCGAGTGCGCGGCGCGGGAGCTGCGCGAGGAGACCGGGCTGGTCGTCGGCGCGCTCCGGCTGCTCGTGGTGGAGTGGCGCGACGCTATCCCCGACCAGGGTCAACACGCCCACCCCGCCGTGCAGTTCATGTTCGACGGCGGGACGGCCGAGACGGGCGTGGCGGTCCGTCTCCAGGCCGAGGAGATCGCCGACCACGGCTGGTTCACCCCGGCGCAGGCCGCCGCCGTGCTGCACCCGTGCGCGGCGCGCCGGCTCACCGGGGCCCTGGAGGCCCGGCGGACCGGCGCCGCCGCCCTGCTGCACTCGGCGGGGTACGTGGGCTGACGACCACGGCCGAGGAGGATCAGAGGAGCGTGCTCCAGTAGTACCAGAACCGGTTGAGCACCAGCAGCGCGATCACCGCCGCCCACAGCACCGGCAGCGCCCAGTGGTAGCGGGCCGCCTCCCGCACCACCACGCCCAGGCGCGGGCCCACCGCGATCACGCCCGAGCGCAGGTTGTGCAGCGTGGTGTACCAGAACAGCGCCACCACCGTCGCCCACACCACCATGCAGTACGGGCACAGCGCGCCGATCTCGTACAGCGCCTGGCCGATCAGCCAGTGCACGAACAGCACGCCCAGCGCGGTGCCCGCGTGCAGGCCCAGCCAGAACCAGCGCCGGTACGCGGCACCGGCCAGCAGCCCCGCGCCGATCGCCGTCAGCGCGCCGAAGGCGGCCAGGCCGAGCAGCGGGTTCGGGAAGCCGAACACCTCCGCCTGCTCGGTGCGCATCACCGAACCGCAGCTGATCACCGGGTTGATGTTGCAGCCGGGGACGTAGGAGGGGTTCTCCAGGATGCGGAGCTTGTCGAAGGTCAGGACGGCCGAGGCGGCCAGCCCGACCAGCCCGCCGAGGAACAGCAGGACGGCCAAGGCCCGGCTCGCCCCGATCGGGGCCCTGCCGGAGGCGTCGGGGGCGGGACGGGAGGGGTGCACGGTGGTAGCGGCGGACATGGCAGCACACTCCGGTGGTGGCGGGGGGAGGGCCGGCCCGGCCGGGAGTCGGCCGGGCCGGTGGTGCCGTGCGGTGGACCGGCCTTACTGCAGGCCGGCGGCCTGCGTGACCTGGGCGGTGAACTGCTCCGGCGAGACGACCGCGTTGCCGGCGAACAGGGTGACCGGCTTGCCGTCCACCTTGACCGTCGGGGTGCCCGTCACCCCGCTGTCGTTGAACGCGTCCGCGACCTTCGCCGCCCACGGCGCGTAGGTCCGGTCGGTGACGGCCTTCACGAACGCGTCCGTCTTCAGCCCGGGCACCTGGCCGGCCAGGTCCAGGAGGTGGTTGACGTCGCCGAAGCCGTCCTCGCGCTCGTCGGGCTGGTTGGCGTACAGCACGTCGTGGAACTGCTTGAACTTGTCCACGCCCTCGTTCAGCGCGGCACCGGCGGCGGCCAGCGCGGTGCGCGAGCCCCTGCCGCCGAGGTTCTTGTCCAGGAAGGCCGCCAGGTGGAACTCCACCTTGATCCGGCCGTCCTCGGTGAGCTTCTTGACCGTCTCGCCGTTCGCCGCCTCGAAGTGCTTGCAGATCGGGCAGCGGAAGTCCTCGTAGACCTCCATGGTGTGCGGGGCGTCCGCCTTGCCGTAGGTGATCACCGTGCCGTTCGGGCCGGTGGCGTTGGCCGGGACGACCAGCGCGGCCGAGCTCGCGGCCGCGGAGGCCTTGTCGTCCTTGTTCGAGGCCGAGTTGACGGCGACCGCGACACCGCCCGCCAGGGCGAGCACCACGACGGCGGAGACCGTCACGACGATCCGCTGACGGCGCTTGGCGGCCTGCTGCTCGATGCGCTGCGCCTCCTGGATCCGCTCACGGGCACTGATGCGCTTGTCCTGCTGCTTGCTGGGGGTCTGAGCCATGGGAAGTCAACTCCTGTACGCGGCGCGCGGGTGCGCGCGGGAAACCGCACCGGGTGCGGCGGGGTCGGGGAACGCGGGAGTCGTGCGCACTGCCTGCGGGCGTAGGGGGGCCGGAGGAGTCCGGCCGGGTACGGGAGGGGTGATCGACGAACGCGGGCGAACCGGCGGAAGCGATCAGCAGGCAGGCGCGAAGGCCGGCGGGCCGCGCCGGGGCGCCGGGCTCAGCACCACGTCCTCGCGGCGCGGCCGCACGCGGTCCGAGACCGGCAGCGGCACCCGCAGCACCGGGCGCACCGGAGCCGGGAGCAGCAGGACGAGCAGGGCGCGCAGCGGGCGGGCCAGGGACTTCTGCAGCGCCCGCAGCGCCCGGGCCAGGCCCGACAGCGCCGCGTCGCCCAGCCGCAGCCAGCCGGCGGCGGCCAGTGCGATCACCAGGTGCACCAGCAGGAGCAGCAGTTGGGTCGCCACCGGCGCCAACTGCCCGGCGTGGCCCAGCGAACCGGAGAGCAGCGAGCCGTCCATCGAACCGCCGCCGCAGACCAGCAGGTTCACCCCGCGGGCGGGGACCTGCCCGGTGAGCATCGGCCCACAGCTGGTCTGGCCCAGGTTGAAGGTGGTGTTGAGCAGCAGCTCGACGGGCACCATCACGCCGGAGATGTGCAGCATCCGCCGCTCCCCGCCGGCCATCGCGGCCGCGACCAGGAAGACGACGACGCACGCCGAGGCCACCAGCGACAGCGGCAGCGGGCGGCCCGTGATGACCACCTGGCCCAGCGCGGCCATCGGCACGGCGAGCGCGGTGAACACCGCGGCCCGCAGGGCCCTGGTCGCATGGGTCGAGGTCGTCACGCCCCGGAGTATGTCATGACGCCCGTATCCGGGACGAGGGCCCGTACGTCCCTGTTCCGGCTGACAGCGGCTCAGTACCCTGCGCGCTCGGACACGCCTTAGCCTGGAAGCGTTCCCGGTGAGTGACCCCGACGAGGGGATGACCGCACATGGCGAAACCCGAGACCACGGTGGGGCAGGTGCTGCTGGCCCGCATCGAGGCGCAGGCGAAGGTGCTGGCCGGGTTGGACGACGCCGTCCGGGCGGACGAGCCGGACGCGGTGCACCGGATGCGGGTCGCCTGCCGGCGGCTGCGCAGCGCGCTGCGGACCTTCCGGCGGCTGTTCACCCGGGGCGCGACGGACGGGCTGGTCGCGGACCTGCGCTGGCTGGCCGGCGCCCTCGGCGGCGCCCGCGACCGCGAGGTGCTGGCCGCCCGGCTGGCCGCCCAGGCCCGCGAGCTGCCCGCCGAGTGCGATCCGGAACGGGTCGCCGCGGCGCTGGAGCGGTGGGGCGAAGCCGCGTACCGCGAGGTCTGGCCGGAGGTGGTGGCCGCCCTGGACAGCCCGCGCCGCCGCGCCCTCGGCGACGCCCTGGCCGCCCTGCTCGCCGATCCGCCGCTGCGCCACCGGGCCGCCCGCCCCGCCGTCGCCGAGCTGTCCCGGCTCGCCGCCCGGGAGCAGGACCGTACCGCCGAGCGGGTCCGCACGGCCCTCGCGGCGGGGCCCGAGGAGCGCGACCGTGCCCTGCACGAGGCCCGCAAGGCGGCCAAGCGGGCCCGCTACGCCGGCGAGACCGCCGCCCCGGCGGTCGGCGCCCGGGCCGAGCGCTACGCGGAGCGGATGAAGGCCGTCCAGGAGGTGCTGGGCGAACACCAGGACGCCGTGGTCGCCGCCGCCACCCTGGCCGCCCACGCGTCGGCCTCCGGCGAGGCCTTCGGCTACGGCGTCCTCTACGGCCGCCAGCTGGCCGCGGCGGAGGCGGCGCGCGAGCGGCTGCCGGGGGTGTGGAAGCGGGCCGGGAAGCGGAAGCTGACGCGGTTCGGGTAGCGGCCGTCGAAGGGGCTTCCGTCGAGGGTGCCGCCGGCGGGTGGGGGCAGGCCGCGCGGGCCGACTACAGGGTGGTGAGCCCCGCCGAGTGCGCCGCCTCGCGCAGCAGGCCGCGGAGCATGTCGGTGGTCAGCCGGCCGGTGTTCGTGTTGCGCGGGCTGACGTGGTAGCAGCCGTACAGCCGCAGGGCGGGGCCGCCGTCCCGGGCGGGGAGGTCGACCCGGGCGGCGTGGCCGAAGGCGGGCCGGGGGCGGGGGACCTGCCAGCCGGCGTCCGCGAGCACCGGGAGCAGCGCCTGCCAGGCGAAGCCGCCGAGGGCGACGACGGTCCGTACGGTGGGGCGCAGCAGCTGGAGTTCGCGGGTGATCCAGGGCCGGCAGGTGTCGCGTTCGGCGGTGCTGGGCTTGTTGTCGGGCGGGGCGCAGCGGACCGGGTCGGTGATCCGTACGCCGTGCAGTTCCAGGCCGTCGCCGTGGCGCACGGAGGTGGGGCGGTTGGCGAGCCCGAGGTCGTACAGGGCGGCGTAGAGCAGGTCGCCCGAGGGGTCGCCGGTGAAGATCCGGCCGGTGCGGTTGGCGCCGTGGGCGGCGGGGGCGAGGCCGACCAGGACGAGCGGGGCGTCGGGCGGGCCGAAGCCGGGGATGGGGCGGGCCCAGTACTCCCAGTCCTGGTAGGCGCGGCGCTTGGTACGGGCGGTCTCCTCGCGCCACCGGACCAGCCGGGGGCAGGCCCGGCAGTCGGTGACCACCCGGTCCAGCGCGGCCAGTCCGGGGGCCAGGGCGGCGGCGTCGGCGGGGTGGCGGGGGTCGCCGGGGTCGTCGGCGGGGGAGTGGGGAGTGGCCACGCTCGGCATGGCCCCGATCCTAGGGCTCTTCCACGGCGCCCAGGGCTCTCCGCCGGCGGGCTGCACCGCCGTCCGGTGGCTTCCGGGCAGGCGTAGCGTGGAATCAGTTGTTCCGGCGGCCCCGGCCCGGTCGGGTCCGCGGGTGGTCGGACGCTCCGGTGTGCGCGCAGGCCGCGAGGAGGCCGCGATGATCGTCGATGCGGTGTTGGGAGTTCTCGGGGGGTTGGCCGGGCTGGGGGCGATCTGGGCGAGCCTGAGCATCAGGGTGGTCCAGCAGTTCCAGAAGGGCGTGGTGTTCCGGTTCGGGCGGGTGCGCGACGAGGTGCGCGAGCCCGGGCTGGTGGCGCTGGTGCCGATCGCGGACCGGCTGCGCCGGGTGAACGTGCAGATCGTGACGATGCCGATCCCGGCGCAGGAGGGCATCACCCGGGACAACGTGACGGTGCGGGTGGACGCGGTGGTCTACTACCGGGTGGTGGACGCGGTGAAGGCGACGGTCAACGTGCAGGACTACAACTTCGCGATCTCCCAGGTCGCGCAGACCTCGCTGCGCTCGATCATCGGCAAGAGCGAGCTGGACGACCTGCTGGCCAACCGCGAACCCATCAACCAGGGCCTGGAGTTGATGATCGACAGCCCGGCGCTGGGCTGGGGCATCGAGATCGACCGGGTGGAGATCAAGGACGTCGCCCTGCCGGAGTCGATGAAGCGCTCGATCGCCCGCCAGGCGGAGGCCGAGCGGGAGCGCCGCGCGCGGATCATCACGGCGGACGGTGAGTACCAGGCCTCGTCCCGGCTGTCGGAGGCGGCCGCGGTGATGAGCGCGACCCCGTCGGCGCTGCAACTGCGCCTGCTGCAGACCGTGGTGGAGGTGGCGGCGGAGAAGAACTCGACGCTGGTGCTGCCCTTCCCGGTGGAGCTGCTGCGCTTCCTGGACAGCGCGACGGAGTCCCAGCAGCGGGACCTGCTGGCGGCGGCCGCGGTCGCCGCGGCGGCGAAGTCCGCGAAGCAGGCGGTGGAGAGCGGTGAGGTCTCGGAGGAGGAGCTCGGCCGCGAGCAGCCCACGCGTGAAGTCCCGCCGCTGGAGGAGCTGTTGTCCCACTCGCCGCTGGAAGGCGCGGACCTGGAGGGCGGGCGGGCGGAGGCGGACGGTCAGGCCGTGGCGGAGGCGGTGGCGCAGGACCGTACGGAGCCGAAGGAGGCGTCCTGACGGTGCCCGGTGGCGTCCGTCACCCGGTCGGACCAGGATGGACGAGGGGGAGCAAGCCAGGTCAGGAGGCGGACCATGACCAGTGCCGGCGACATCATGCACCCGGGCGCGGAGTGCATCCGCGAGCACGAGACGCTCGCGGCCGCCGCCCGGATCATGCGGGAACGACACGTGGGCGCACTGCCCATCTGCGGGGAGAACGACAGGTTGCTCGGCATCGTGACCGACCGCGACATCGTGCTGCGGTGCGTCGCGGAGGGGCGTGACCCGGCGCAGGTGACGGCGGGCGAACTGGCCCAGGGGCGGCCGATGACGGTGGAGGCGGACGAGGACTGCGAGCAGGTGCTGCGGGTGATGGAGCAGTACCAGGTCCGCAGGCTGCCGGTGATCAACCATCCGGAGCACAAGCTGGTCGGCATGATCAGCGAGGCGGACATCGCGCGCGGCCTGCCGCAGGCGCGGCTCGCGGAGTTCGTGTCGGCGGTCTGCGCCGAGGAGCCGCCCAAGAAGGAGGCGTTGCAGGGCTGACCCGGCGCACGGAGATCGGACCGGCCCCGGCCGCGGTGAACGGCGCCGCCAGGCCGGGGCGGGGGTGGGGAGGGGCCTTCAGGAGGTGGGGCCCTAGCCCAGGGCGTAGACGGTGGTGGCGTGGGCGGCGGGGCCCTCGGCGCCCTCGGGCGTGAGGGTGACGTCGAGGAAGGCGATCCGGCGGCCGAGTTTGGTGATCCGGGCGTGCACCAGGACGTCGCGGTCGAGGACGGCGCGCTGGAAGCTGGTGGACTGCTGGACGGTGGTCATCGGGCCGAAGCCGCCGCGGGCCGCGGAGACCGCGATCACGCAGGCCGTGTCGGCGGCGGCCATCAGGGCCTGGCCGGAGAGTGCGCCGCCCTCGCGGGCGAGCTGGTCGGACCAGGGCAGGCGCAGGACGGCGTGCTGCTCGCCGGTCTCGGTGGTGGTCAGGCCGAGGGCCTGCACCCAGGGGGCGAAGTTCTCGGCCAGGATCTTGTCCGCCTCGGCGGGGGTGAGGGTCATCGCGCCATTGTGCCAAGAGCGTTGGCGGGGTGTCAGGACGTCGCGAGGGTGTCCAGGTGGCGGCGGAGCACCGCGCGCAGGTCCTCCGGGCCGACCAGGTCGGGGTGCTGGACGGCCTGCAGGGTGAGGCCGTCGAGGAGGGCGGAGAGTCGGCGGGTCTCCACGGCGAGGTCCAGGCCGGGGGCCAGGGCACCGGCCCGGGCGATCTCGACCAGGACGCGCCGGACCAGCTCGTCCAGGCCGGCCTGCAGCTCGGCGGCGCGGGGCCGGAGTTCGGGCCGGGTGCGGGCGGCGGTGACGAAGGAGAGCCAGAGCGCGGACTCCTCCCGGCGCTCGGCGTCCAGCGGGAGGGTTTCGGCGAGCAGCCGTGCGGTCTGTTCACGCCGGTCGGTGCCGGGGGCGTGTGCCGGGTCGAGCAGGGCGCGGGCGTGGGTGCGGATGCGGGCGTCGATCCGGCGGGCCAGCTCCTGCATCGCGAAGATCATCAGCTCGGAGCTGCCCGCGAAGTAGTGCCGCACCGAGCCGATCGCCAGCCCGGCCTCGTCGGCCACGTTGCGCAGCGAGGCGTGCTCCAGGCCCTCCCGGGCGGCGACGCGCAGGACGGCGTCGGCGACGGCCTGGCGGCGTTCGGCGGGATCGACGATCTTCGGCATGTTGCCGTTATAGCACGGGCGAGCTAAATTGCCGATTTAGCACGATCGAGCTATAAAAATTCGGGGAGCAGGGATGAACAACTGGGTGCACACGGCGCTGATCGCCGCCGTGGTGGTCGTGGTGGTGGTCCGGCGGCTGCGCGGCGAACCGCTCAACGCGCGGGACCTCCTCGCGCCGCCGGTGGTCCTCACCGGCCTCGGCCTGTGGGCGCTCTCGCAGCACCACGGCCTGGGCGTCGGGGACTACATCTGGGTGGGGGCGGGTGCCGTGCTCGGCGTCGCCTTCGGGGCGCTTCGCGGCGCCACCATCCGGGTCTACGAGCGGGACGGGATGCTGTGGCAGCGCTACACCGGCCGGACCTTCCTGGTGGCCGGGCTCTCGCTCGCCGCGATGGCGGGCTTCGCCGCGCTCGCCGCCCGCAACGGCCTGGCGGCGGACGCCCGGCCGGTCCAACTGTCCATCGGTGTCGGCTTCCTGGGGGAGGCGCTGGTGGTCGGCTGCCGCGCGCTCGCCTCCGGCGTGCCGTTCGCACCGGAGCGGCGGCCCTTCGAGCGGTAGCGTCGACGCGGTCACCCCGCGGTGCGCAGGGCCCGGGCGATCAGCTCCGCCAGGTGCAGGGCCTGCCTCCCGTCGGCGAGTTGGGCGATCTGGGTACGGCAGCTGAAGCCGTCGGCGAGCACCACGGTGTCCGGGCCGGCCGCCCGGAGCTCGGGCAGCAGGACGCGCTCCGCGATCGCCTCGGACACCTCGAAGTGGCCCCGCTCGAAGCCGAAGTTGCCCGCCAGACCGCAGCAGCCGGAGTCCAAAACCCGGTTGTCCAGGCCGAGTCGGGCCTCCACCCGGCGGTCGGCGGCGGAGCCGAGCACGGCGTGCTGGTGGCAGTGGGTCTGGGTGACGGCCTCCAGCGGCACGCGCGGCAGCGGGGCGTCCGGGGCGTACTCGTCGATGAACTCGGCGAAGGTGCGGGTGCGTTGGGCGAGCGGGCGGCCGTCCGTGCCGAGCAGCCGGGGCAGGTCCTCGCGCAGGGTCGCGGTGCAGCTGGGGTCCAGGCCGACCACGGGGGTGTCGGCCGGGACTCCGGTTGCCCCGATGGCCCGCAGGCTCCGCCGCAACACCCGGCGGGCGCCGTCGAGTTGGCCGGTGGAGTACCAGGTGAGGCCGCAGCAGACCGGGCCCGCGGGCAGCCGGACCTCGAAGCCCAGGTGCTCCAGCACCTCGACGGCCGAGCGCAGCACGTTCGGCTGGAGGTGGTCGGAGAAGGTGTCCGGCCACAGCAGCACCGGTCGTGCGCCCGGCGGTGCCGGGTGCGCGGCGCGGTGCCGGCGGTGCCAGGCGGTGAAGGTCTCCGGCGGGAAGACCGGCAGCACCCGCCGCGGGTCGATCCCGCCGAGCCGCTTGAGCAGCCCGCCGAGCGGTGAGCGGAGCAGCGTGTTGGCGGCCCCGGGCGCGAGTGCCACGGCCCGCAGCCAGAGCGGCAGCCGGCCCATCGAGTAGTGGGCGAGCGGGCGCGGCCGGTGCCGGTAGTGCTGGTACAGGAACTCGGACTTGTACGTCGCCATGTCGACGTGCACCGGGCAGTCGCTCGCGCAGCCCTTGCAGCTCAGGCAGAGGTCGAGCGCCTCCCGGACCTCCGCGGACCGCCAGCCGTCGGGGATCGCGTCGCCCCGCAGCATCTCGGCGAGCAGTCGCGCCCGCCCCCGGGTGGAGTGCCGCTCTTCGCCGGTGGCCATGTAGCTCGGGCACATCACCCCGGTGGTCGGGTCCACGCACTTGGCGACGCCCACACAGCGGTGCACCGCCTTGGCCAGGCTGCCGGCGTCCTGCTCGTACGGCAGGGCCAGCGGCAGCGGGCGGCGCGGGGCGGTGACGAAGCGCAGGTCGGCGTCGAGCGGCCGCGGGTCGACCAGGGCGCCCGGGTTGAGCAGGTTCTCCGGATCCCAGATCCGCTTGAACTCGCCGAACAGGCCGATGATCTCGGGCGGGTACATACGCGGCAGCAGCTCGGCCCGGGCCTGGCCGTCGCCGTGCTCGCCGGAGAGCGAACCGCCGTACGAGACCGCCAGATCGGCCGCCTGCTCCAGGAACTCCCGGAAGACCAGCACCCCTTGGGGCTCGTCCAGCGGGAAGTCGATCCGCAGGTGCACGCAGCCGTCGCCGAAGTGCCCGTACGGGACACCGTGCAGGCTGTGCCGGCGCAGCAGGGCCCGCAGGGCGCGCAGGTAGTCGCCGAGCCGCTCGGGCGGGACGGCAGAGTCCTCCCAGCCGGGCCAGGCCTCCCCGCCCCCGGGCAGCCGCGTGACGATTCCGGCGCCGGCCTCCCGGACGGCCCACAGCTGGCGCTGCTGGGCCGGGTCGGTGACCAGGGCGACGGAGGCGGAGCGCTCGCGGCGCACCGCGTCGGCGAGCCGGCGGGCGGCCTGGTAGGCGGCCAACGGGGTGTCGCCGCCGGTCTCCAGGAACAGCCAGCACGCGCCGGCGGGCAGCCGGTCCAGTGCGGGCGGGCGGGGGCCGGCGGCGAGCAGGGCGGCGATCAGGTCGGCGGCCATGCCCTCGGCGGTCAGCGGGCCGTACGGCAGCAGCGCGGGGACGGCGTCGGCGGCGGCGCCCTCGTCGGGGTAGCCGGCCACCACCAGAGCGCGCGCGGGCGGGTCCGCGACCAGGCGGACGGTCGCGGCCAGCAGCAGCGCGCAGGTGCCCTCGGTGCCGGTGAGCGCCCGGGCGAGGTCGTGGCCCTGCTCGGGCAGCAGCGCGTCCAGCGGGTAGCCGGAGGTGCGGCGCGGAAGCCGGGGCATGCCCTGACGGATGGCGGCGAGGTTGCGGTCGGTGAACTCCTGGAGCTGCCGGTGGAGTTCACCGGCCCGCCCGGGCTGCCCGGCCAGCGCGGCGCGCTCGGCGGCGGTGAGCCGGCCGCCGACCGTCAGCTCGGTGCCGTCCGCGAGCAGCAGCTCCAGTCGCTCGACGTTGTCGGCGGTGCGCCCCCAGACGAGCGAGTGCGAGCCGCAGGAGTCGTTGCCGATCATGCCGCCGATGGTGCAGCGGCTGTGCGTGGACGGGTCCGGGCCGAAGCGCAGCCCGTACGGCCTGGCGGCGCGCTGGAGGTCGTCCAGGACGGTGCCGGGGCGCACGCGCGCGGTGCGCGCCTCGGGGTCGATCGCCAGCACCTCGCCGAGATGGCGGCGGAAGTCCAGCACCACCGCGCCCGGGCCGATCGCCTGGCCGCCGATGCTGGTCCCGGCGCCGCGTGCCACGACCGGCACCCGGTAGCGGCGGCAGAGCGCCAGCGCGGTGCGGACGTCGTCCGGGTCGGCGGGTTTGACCACGCCGAGCGGCAGCTGCCGGTAGTTGGACGCGTCGTGGCTGTAGACGGTCCGTTCGGCGGCGCCGAAGCGGACCTCGCCGCGCAGCACGGCGGCCAGCTCACGGGCCAGCTCGGCGCCGGGGACGGCGGACGGACGGCTCACCAGGGACCTCCCGGGCGCGACAGGGCAGGGCCCGATGATCGCAGCCGGGGCGCCGAAGGGGTACCGGGCGCGACGGGGGTACCACCGTCGGGGTGTCCCGGGCCCGGGCGGGCCTACTTCCGCCCGGTGAGCGTGCCGCGCGCGATGTGGGAGAGCTTGGCGACCTCGAACGCCGGGTAGGCGCCGCCCGCGAGCAGCGAGAACTTGATCCCCTCGCGGCCGCCCGGCCGGCGGTGGCCCGGCGGCAGGAAGCGGCGGTGGTGCTCGGCGGCCCGGTGGAAGAACTGCGGCCGCTCGGCGCGGCTGACGCAGCCCGCGAGGTCGAAGACGAACAGGTAGTGCCGGATCATCCGGACGAACAGCGCGTCCCGCACGGCGTACAGGTGCGGCTGCTCCTCCAGCAGGGCGAAGCTGCGCTCGTACTGCTCGAACAGGTCGAAGACGCTGCTGCCCGGCCCGCCCGCCGGGTGGACGGTCTCCCGGCGGCGCAGCTGGACGCACTCGCGCGCCAGCACGGCGGCCTTCTGCGCGCCGAGCAGCGCCGCGTGCACCACCGGGACCTCCTCGTAGCGGCCGGGCGGGAAGGCGAGCTCCAGCCCCGCCCAGTGGCCGCGGCGGATCAGCCGGTCCCAGACCAGCGGCGGTGCGCCGAACAGCTCGGGCCGGTCGAAGGGGGCGAACACCTCGGGGCCTGCCTCGGCGAGCAGCGCCTCGGCCCCGCCGGGCCAGTCCCGGCCCTGGTGCCGGCGGGAGTGGCCGAACAGCAGCACGTCCACCGGGCCGGTCTGCTTCAGCCGGTCGGCGAGCGCCTGGAGCGCGTCCCGGGGGAGCAGGTGGTCCGCGTCGAGGAACAGCAGGTACTCGCCGGAGGCCCGGGCGGCCCCCGCGTTCCGGGCCACCCCGACGCCGACCGCCGCGTTCAGGTGCAGCACGGACACCCGCGGATACCGCGCCGCGTACGAGTCGGCGAGTCCGGCCGCGGTCTCGGGGGAGCGGTCGGCGACCACGATCACCTCGACGTCGGCCAGGGACTGCGCGAGCAGCGAGTCCAGGCAGTCGGCGAGTTGTTCGTGCTGGTCGTAGGCGGGGAGCACGACGCTGATCAGGGGTGAGGCCATGACGCCGGAGCGTAAGAGGGCCCGCGGACCGTGGCAAAGCCCTGACGGTGCGTAATTCCCAGCAATTGGCGGCAAATCGTACGACCGTGCGCCATATCTTCACGTCACCTTCCGGACGCGTCCACGTCAGGCCGGACGTCGGGTCGGACGCCCGGCGCCGGACGCCTTGGGCCGGACCGCCCGGCGGCAGGAAGGACGCGCGCGAACGGCGGAGGCCCGCGACGCGTCGGTGCGTCGCGGGCCTCCGGGGGTGCCGGGTGAGCGGGTCGGCTCAGTACCAGTGGTGCGCCTGCCAGAACGACCAGGCGGCGCAGGGGCTGCCGTAGCGGCTGTTCATGTAGTCGAGGCCCCACTTGATCTGGGTGGCCGGGTTGGTGCGCCAGTCGGCGCCCGCGGAGGCCATCTTGGAGCCCGGCAGGGCCTGGACCAGGCCGTAGGCGCCGGAGGACGCGTTGACGGCCAGCGGGTTCCAGCTGCTCTCGTGGAACACGATGTTGCTGAAGCACTGCAGCTGGCCGGCCGGGACGATCTGCGCGGCGATCTGCTGCGGGGTGCCGGAGTAGGTGGTCGCGAGGTTCTGGCGCTGCTGGGAGCGGGAGGCGGCGGCGTCCGCGTCGGCCTTGGCCTTGGCGTCCGCCTGGGCCTTCGCCTCGGCCTCGGCCTGCGCCTGGGCGGCCGCCTGCGCCGCGGCCTGGGTGGCGGCGTCCGCGTCGGCCTTGGCCTGGGCGTCCTGGGCGGCCTGCTGGTCGGCGGCAGCGGTGTCAGCCCGGGCCTGGTCGGCGGCCGGCTTGCCGTCCACCGAGACGGCGGCCGCGGGGGCGGCGGCCTCGATGGTGTTCCCGGCCTGCGGGATGGCGAGAGCGGCGGTGGCGGCGCTCGCGACCACGAGGGTGGCGATGCCGGTGATCAGGGAGTTGCGGCGGGCATGGCTGAGCTGCATGAAGCGGGCGTTCCTTCTCCGTCGGGGACCGTGCCGGTGGTGCCGGGCACGGCGCATCGCACGGGCTCCGGGTGAGCGGGGCCCGCGCGGCCGTCCGGGACGGCCGTGGCGCCCCGGCGGAAGCGGCGGGGCGGGCGGGCTGCGCGGCGGGACCTGGTCGGGGTCGGACCGCGCTGCCTGGCGACGGGCCATTCTTGGCAGGGCCCGGGACGGGTGGCAAAGGCAGTCGCTACTACGCCGGGTAGTGGCCGCGGGGCGGCCGCGGCGGGGCCAGCCGGGGGATTTGGCAGGGTTTGTCCACATTGCGCACTCGGGGGTGGCGACCGGGTGACATCGGAGGAACGTAAGAGTGACAGGCATGGTGGCCTGCGTTCTTCAGGTAGCCGGTACGGGGTCGCTGCCTGGACGGCACACGGCGGCGGTGCTCCGGCGGGGGCGGCCCGGCGACCGTCCACTAGCGAGGATCGTAGACGCCGGACCCCCTGTGGGCGGCCTCACATCGTCGACCGCGCGAGTTCGGCGCAGTGTGACCGGGCGGTCACGGAGTCACGGGGTCGCGTACGGGTTCCCGGGAGCGGGCCGTGCGGCGGGGGTGGGGAAGGGTGCGGTCGGCTGCTCCTCCTCCTTCTCCTCCTCTTCCTCTCCCGCCCCGGCCGGGACGAGATCGCGGGCCAGCAGGGTGGCGCCGGCGACGGCCCCCGGCATGGCGAGCACCGTCACCAGCGGCACCAGGAAGGCCAGCACCAGCGGCGTCCCGAAGCCCAGCGCCAGCCCGAGCCGGGCGCGCAGCAGCCGGATCCGCTCGCGCTGCGGCACCCCGCGCCGCTGGAGGGCGACGGCCGTCAGCTCGACGGTCAGGAAGAAGCCGGAGACCAGGAAGCCGAGCGCCGGGACCACCGTCTGCCCGACCACCGGGATGAACCCGCAGGCGAACAGCAGCACACCGAACCCGGCCACCCGCACCAGCACGGACGCGCTGTCGCGCAGCGCGACCAGCAGCTCGCGCCAGAGCGCGGTGTCCGGCGGGGTGGGTGCACCGCCCTCGGTCTCGTCGACCTTGGCGCAGAGCGCCTCGTAGAAGGGCTGCCCGACCAGCAGTGCGACGGCGGTGAAGGTGAGCACGGAGAGCAGCAGGCCGCCGCCGAAGGCGACCGCCGCGAGCGTGTCGCGCAGCAGTGCCCGCCAGGGTGAGCCCCAGTGGTCGGCGAACGGGGTCGCCCAGGCGGCGAGGTCCCCGGCGCGGGCGGCGAGGAAGGCGAGCGCGGCGACGTAGCCGATCAGGGCGAGCAGGGCCGGCAGCATCCCGAAGCCCCACCAGCGGCCGTGCCGGCCCACCCACTTCTGGCCTTCGACCAGGTACTTCATCCCCGCCACAAGATCCCGCATGGGCGATGAGCCTAGAGCCTCCGCAGCCGGAACCGTGCATTGCCGTGTTCCTGCCAGATTCGACCGGCAAGGCCGACCCCCTCCTGTCGCGCGGCTCGCCGGGCCACTCTCGGTCTTCCCCCACCTGCAAGGAGGATCGTGATGAAGCGTCAACTCGGCAGAGTCTTCAGCCTGTTGGCCGGCCTGGTGCTCGGCGCCGGCGCGCTGGTGCTGCCCGCTGCCGCCTCGCCCGCGCCCTCGCCGACCGTCGTCGGCGGCACGCGGGCGGCGCAGGGCGAGTTCCCGTTCATGGTGCGGCTCTCGATGGGGTGCGGCGGCGCGCTCTACACCTCGCAGATCGTGCTCACCGCCGCCCACTGCGTCGACGGCACCGGCGCCGACAGCAGCATCACCGCCACCTTCGGCGTGGTCGACCTGCGCAGCGGCAGCGCGATCAAGGTGCAGTCCTCGTACGTCTACCAGTCGCCCGCCTTCACCGGTGCCGAGAACGGCGACGACTGGGCGCTGATCAAGCTGGCCTCGCCGGTGACCAGCAGCCAGGTCAGCACCCTGCCGATCGCCACCACCACGGCCTACGACAAGGGCACCTTCACCATCATGGGCTGGGGCGCGGCGCGCGAGGGCGGTGCCCAGCAGCGGTACCTGCTCAAGGCCGCCGTCCCGTTCGTCGACGACGCCACCTGCGCCGGCGCGTACCCGGGCCTGAACACCGCCGGCTCGCTCTGTGCGGGCTACGTCGCCCAGGGCGGCGTGGACACCTGTCAGGGCGACTCCGGCGGCCCGATGGTCCGCCAGGACACGGCCGGCCGCTGGGTCCAGGTCGGCATCGTCAGCTGGGGCAACGGCTGCGCCCGCGCCGGCTACCCGGGCGTGTACACCCAGGTGAGCACCTACGCGGCGGACATCGCCGCCGCGGCCGCCGGCCTCTGAGCGCCTGACCCTGGTACGGCAGGGCCGGTCACCACACCCGCAGGTGGTGGTCGGCCCTGCCGCGTGTGGTGGGCGGGGCGTCGATCGGCCACTCCGTGTGGCGTGCGCCACGGCCCCGGCGGTTGGCTGGGAGCGCGCCGTCAGGATGCGCGCACCGTGAGCGAAAGGTCGCCCGGTGTGAATGCCGACGGCTTTGGAACGCGCTCGCCTCGACGAGCCGTGCACACTCCCTCTCACTCGCCACAAGGAGATCCCTGATGAGAACCCCCCTGCGCCTGGGCAGCCTCGCCCAGTGCCCGAGCAGGGCCCCGCCCTGCCCGGGCCTTCAGCTGCGCAGCCACTCCCGGGCGCGGCGCTGTTCGCGGGCGATCCGGCCGGTGGTGCCCGGGGGCAGGCGGGCGAGCAGGGCGGCCGCGGCGTCGGGGTGCCCGGCGTGGGCGTGGGCTCCGGCGAGACGGGCGGTGACCAGGGTGTGGTCGCGCGGGTGGGCGGCCGGGTCGAGCAGGGCCAGGGCGGCCTCCAGCCGGGCCGCGGCGGTGCGGGCGTGGGCGGGGCGGCCGGTGTGGACGGCGAGGTCCCGGTGGCAGGTGCCGTGGGCGACGGCCAGGACCAGGTCGGCGCGCGCCGACCAGGGCGTGGGTCCGTCGGAGTGCCGGGCGGCCTCGGTCAGCCGGTGGGCGTCCGCGAGCGCCTGGCGCACCTGCGGTGCTTCGCCGACCAGCGCGTGGGCGTGGGCCTTGGCGACGGCGGCCCAGGCCCGGAGTTCGGGCAGCGGAGGGGCGGCCGCCCGGGCGGCCTCGGCGAGGGCGAGTGCGGTGGCCGGGTCGCCGCTCCACCAGTGCAGGGTGCTCTGCCGGGCGAGCAGTGCGGCCGTGGTGGCCCGGTCGCCGGTCGCGTGCGCCCACTCCAGCCCGGTGGCGTACCAGCTGAGGGCGCGGGCGCAGCGGTCGCCCTCGAAGTGGGCCCAGCCGGCGAGTTCGGCGTACTGGGCGGCGAGCGAGCGGACGGCGGCGAGGCTGGTGCGCGGCGCGGTGTGCTGCCAGCCGGCCAGCGTGCGGGCGTGGTGCTCCAGGACGGCGGTCAGCTCCTCGCCGCCGATCCGGCAGGCGGCGGCGCGGTAGCCGGTGAGCAGGTGGGCGAGCACCTCGACGGTGGCCGCGTCCGGTGGGGCGGCGTCGGCGGCGAGCGGCGGCCGGGTGGCGGCGGCGAGTTCGTCGAGGCGTTCGCGCTCCTGCCGGACGGTCTGCCACAGTGCGGCCAGCTCCCCTCCGGCCAGGAGGAGTTCGTCCGCTCGGGCGGGTAAGCCGGGCGGTGGCCAGCGGCGGGCGTTCTCCACCCGGCTGATCAGCGAGTTGTGGTAGCCGAGCAGGCGGCCGAACTCGGTCTGGCTGAGGCCGCGGGCCTCTCGCCAGTGGCGCAGCCGGCGCCCGAAGCGCAGTCGCGCGGACTCGGGTTCGGTGCGGGGCCGGGGCGGGGTGGCTGCGGGCTGGTGCGGCGTGGGGGCGGGCAGGGGCGGCACGGGATCTCCCGGAGGGCTGGGGGACGCTCGTGGGGGAGCGCCATGCCCAGGTATCCCCCTTGACGTGCCTTGGTCAAACGAGGGTGCGCCGACCTCCTGCCGGTGCCCTGTTGCCGGTGCGCCGCTCGGCCGGGCGGTGGGCGCGGGCGGTGGCACGGCCCCGGAGAACGGCACCGGGCCCGGGAGCCTCCGCAACGGCTCCCGGGCCCGGCGTCTGCGAGCGGATCGGACGGGTCAGGAGCCCGCCGCCACCGCGGCCCGCCGCCGGCGGCCCACCACGGCCGAGGCCGCGAGCACGATCGCCGCGGCGACCAGCGACAGGTACATCTGCTTGCGCCCGTCGGCGTCCGTGAACATGTACGCCATGACGAACCCGATCATGCCCATCGCGGTCCAGGTCAGGTACGGGTACAGCCACATCTTGACGGTGTGCCGCTCGGGCATCTCCCGCTCGATGATCTTGCGCATCCGCAGCTGGGTGGCGCAGATCACCAGCCAGACGAACAGCGCGACCGCGCCGGAGGAGTTGAGCAGGAAGGCGAAGACGGTGTCCGGCGAGGTGTAGTTGAAGAAGACCGCGACGAAGCCGAAGACCACCGAGGAGAGGATGGCCACCCGCGGCACGCCGCGCTCGGTCACCTTGGCGAAGGCCTTCGGGGCGTCGCCGCGCTGGCCGAGCGAGAAGGCCATCCGGGAGGCCGTGTACATCCCGGAGTTGAGGCAGGACAGGACGGCCGTCAGCACGATGACGTCCATCACCTGGCCGGCGCCCGGGATGCCGATGTGGTCCAGCACCGCCACGTACGGGCTGGCCTTGACCTCGGCCGAGTCCCACGGCAGCAGGGTGACCACGAGCAGGATCGAGCCCAGGTAGAAGATTCCGATGCGCCAGATCACGCTGTTGGTCGCCTTGGTGACCGCCTTCTGCGGGTCCTCCGACTCGCCGGCCGCCAGGGTGACGATCTCGCTGCCCATGAAGGCGAAGACCACGGTCAGCATGCCGGTGAACACCGCGCCCACGCCGTGCGGCAGAAAGCCGCCGTGGCCGGTCAGGTTGCTGGCGCCGACCGCGTGGGTGCCGGGCAGCAGGCCGAAGGCGGCCAGCGTGCCGATCACCAGGAACGCGGCGATCGCGACCACCTTGATCCCGGCGAACCAGAACTCGAACTCGCCGTAGGAGGCCACCGAGAACAGGTTGGTGGAGGTCAGCACCGCCATCACGATCAGTGCCCAGCCCCACTGCGGTACGCCGGGCACCCACTGGTTGAGGATCTTCGCGCCGGCCGTCGCCTCGACCGCGAGCACCACGACCCAGAAGAACCAGTACAGCCAGCCGATGGTGAACCCGGCCCAGCGGCCCAGCGCGCGGTCCGCGTACGCCGAGAACGAGCCGCTCTGCGGGTCGGCCGCGGCCATCTCGCCGAGCATCCGCATCACCAGCACGACCAGCGCGCCGGCCAGTGCGTAGGACAGCAGGATGCCGGGGCCGGTGGACGCGATGCCCGCGCCGGAGCCGACGAAGAGGCCGGCGCCGATCACGCCGCCGATGGCGATCATCGACAGGTGGCGGTTCTTGAGCCCGGCCTTCAGGTGGCCGTCGCCACCGTGCCCGTGCGGCCCCGCCTGGTGGGGGACCTGGGCGGTTGCCGTCGGCTTCGTGGTGTTCGCACTCATCTAGGGGTGCCCTGTGCCTTTCCAGCGCGGCGACCCTCGGCTCGTCGCGCCACAGGGTGGGGGGACAGACCCGCGCATTGCGGTGCAACCTAACTTCTACGCCCGAGTATCGGAACAATCCTTTGATAACTGTTCGCTCACCGGACATAAAAGCCCAGGTCAGGGCCGGTGTAATGGGGGTCGGAAAAGCTCAGATCTGACACATAGTCAGGTCACGGGAAGGTGTAGGAGGTCAGATCTCGCTCACATCGAGGACGACGACCTCCGGGCGCCGCGCCGGGCGGAGTCCACTCGGGCGGGCGGCGAGTCGGCCGGCGAGCCGGGCGGCGAGGATCCGCGGGATGTCGTCCTCCCGCGAGTAGCCGGGCACCAGCGTGACCTCGTCCTCGCGCACCCGGCCGTCGCCGAACGCGGTGTAGGTCACCCGGTACGTCGTGCGGTCCGGTGGCGGAGCGTGGCCGGGCCGGGGTGTGGCGGACATCCGCATCGACCTCCTCGGCCCATTGTCGGCGCGGTGTGGCCGATCGGGGCAAACCAGAGCAGAGTGGGACTCTCGGGGCACTCGTCGGAGCACCCCCCGAGGGCATTCCCCGAGCGTTCTCGGCGCGGTCGGTTCCCGGCGCCGGTCAGGAGCGACCCCATGCAGACCACCTGGAAGGGGACGATCAGCTTCGGGCTGGTCAGCATCCCCGTCCACCTCTACTCCGCGACGCAGGAGCACGACGTCCCGCTGCACCAGGTGCACGCCAAGGACGGCGGCCGGGTGCGGATGAAGCGGTACTGCGAGCGGGAGGAGAAGGAGGTCCCGTACGCGGAGATCGCCAAGGGTTACGAGTCCCCCGACGGGCGGACCGTCACGCTCAGCGACGAGGACCTGGCCGACCTGCCGCTGCCGAGCAAGAAGGTCATCGACGTGCTGGCCTTCGTGGACGAGGGCGAGATCGATCCGCTGATGTTCTCCAAGGCCTACTACGTGGGCGTCGCCGACAAGGCCGCCGCCAAGCCGTACGCCCTGCTGCGCGACGCGCTCACCGACTCCGGGCAGATCGCCGTCACCAAGATCGCGCTGCGCACCCGGGAGTCCCCCGCGGTGCTGCGGGTGCACGACAACACGCTGGTGCTGCAGACCTGCATCTGGCCCGACGAGGTCCGCCCGGCGGCCGGGATCGCACCCGAGGAGGGTGTCACCGTCCGGCCGCAGGAGCTCAAGATGGCGCGGTCGCTGATGGACACCCTCTCCGAGGACTTCGACCTGTCCCAGCTGCACGACGACTACCAGCAGGCGCTGCAACAGGTGATCACGGCGCGGCTGGAGGGCGTGGAGATCCCGCACGAGGAGGAGGCGGGCGAGGCCCCGGACAACGTCATCGACCTGATGGAGGCGCTGCGCAGCAGCCTCAAGCAGGCCAAGGGCGGGCCCAAGGGCGGGCGCGGTCCGGCCGGGGCGGCGGAGGCGGAACCCGAGGCGGAACCGGAGGAGGAGCCCGCGCCGCGCAAGCGCGCCCCCGCGAAGAAGACCGCCGCGGCCGCGAAGAAGACCGCCGCGAAGAAGACGTCGGAGGCGAAGACGCCGGCGAAGGGGTCGGCGACCAAGACGGCCTCCGCGGCGAAGAAGACCACGAGCCGGAAGTCCGCGGCTCCCCGCAAGGCCTCCTGACCCGTCCCTGGGCCAGGCCTTCCCTCCCGTCCAGCATTGGAGGCGATCCCGATGGACCTGCTGACCTACAAGGAAGTCGAATCCCGCCCCGAAGCCCAGCGCAACCAGAGCTTCGGGCACCGGGCCTGGGTCTGGCTGCTCACCCTCAGCCCGACCGTGGTGACGATCATGGTCGCGCTCTCGGTCGGCCTGGGCATGGTCGCCGTCCAGGTGAGCCAGCTGTGGGTGCTGGTCGTGCTGGCGATCTTCTGGGGGCTGACGGTCGTCGCCATGGGCGGCGTGCTCGCCCGCTGGATGACGCCCGGCCAGGGCAGGCACCGGATGGCGGCCTGACCCGGCCGGGCGTTCCCGAAGCGGCCGGAGGGCGGGGTCCGGGACGACTCAGCCGATCCACACCGTGGTGACGTTGCAGAACTCCCGGATCCCGTGCCCGGACAGCTCCCGCCCGAAGCCGGAGCGCTTGACGCCGCCGAACGGCAGCGCCGGGTGGGAGGCGGTCATCCCGTTGAAGAACACCCCGCCGGCCTGGATGTCGCGCACGAAGCGCTCCTGTTCGGCCCCGTCGGTCGTCCAGACGTTGGCGCTGAGGCCGAACGGGGTGTCGTTGGCGACCGCGACGGCCTCGTCCAGGTCGGCGACCCGGTAGACGGTGGCGACCGGGCCGAAGGTCTCCTCCTGGTGGATCCGCATCGCCGGGGTGATGCCGGTCAGCACCGTCGGCTCGTAGAACCAGCCGCTGTCCCAGCCCTCCGGGCGCCCGCCGCCGCACTCCACCCGGGCGCCGTGCGTCCGGGCGTCCTCGACCAGCTCCTCCAGGTCGTCCCGGCCCTGGCGGCTGGCCAGCGGGCCCACGTCGGTGGCCTCGTCCATCGGATCGCCGACCCGCAGCGCCTGCATCGCCGCGGTGAAGCCGGCGGTGAAGCGGTCGTAGACGTCGGTGTGCACGATGAAGCGCTTGGCGGCGATGCAGGACTGGCCGTTGTTCTGCACCCGGGCCCGGACGGCCGTGCGCACCGCCGCGTCCAGGTCGGCGCTCGGCAGGACGACGAACGGGTCGCTGCCGCCCAGCTCCAGCACGGCCTTCTTGACCTCGTCCGCCGCGGTGGCCGCGACCGCCCGCCCGGCCGGCTCGCTGCCGGTGAGGGTGACGGCGGCGACCCGGCGGTCCCGGATCACGCCCTCGACCGCGCCCGAGCCGATCAGCAGGGTCTGGAAGCAGCCCTCCGGGAAGCCGGCCCGCCGGAACAGCTCCTCGATCGCCACCGCCGTGCGCGGCACGTTGGACGCGTGCTTGAGCAGGCCGACGTTGCCCGCCATCAGGGCCGGTGCGGCGAACCGGATCACCTGCCAGAACGGGAAGTTCCACGGCATCACGGCCAGCACCGGTCCGATCGGGCGGTAGCGGACGTAAGCCCGGGCGGCCCCGGAGTCGGCGACGTCGGCCGGGGCCGGCTGCTCGTCGGCCAGCAGCGCCTCGGCGTTCTCGGCGTACCAGCGCATCGCCTTCGCGCACTTGGCGGCCTCGGCCCGGGAGGCGGCGAGCGGCTTGCCCATCTCCTCCGTCATGGTGCGGGCGACCGCCTCCAGGTCCTGGTCCAGCAGGTCGGCCGCGGCGAGCATCAGTCCGGCGCGGACCGGGAACGGCGTGCTGCGATAGCTGTGGAAGGCGGCCTCGGCGCGGGCCAACCGCTGTTCGATCCCGGCCGCGTCGAGCGGTTCGAAGGTCTGCAGGGTCTCGCCGGTCGCGGGGTTGACGCTGGCGATGGGCATGCGGGGCTCCCGAGGGGGTCTGGGTCCGGTGCGTCTGCCCTCACACCCTCCCCGACGGCCCGGCTCCGGGCACGCCACGGCGCGCCCGGCGTGTCCCGCCGGGTGCGCGGACGGGGCCGGTCACTCCGGCGGGCGGCGCCGGTCACATCGGCGGACGGGGCCGGTCACTCCGGCAGTGACTCCACCCGGGCCGCCGCCTCCCTGGCCCGGGCACCGGCCCTGGTCCTGGCCGCGGTGACCTGCCGGTTGGGGAAGCGGTGCAGGTACTCGGCCTCCAGCTCCCCGGTGCGCAGCGTGTGCCGTTTCAGCGCGTCCTCCGAGCCGTACAGGAAGGTCTCGTGGCGCGTGCGGTGCAACTGCTCCAGCTCGTGCAGGAGCGTGTCGTTGCCCAGGGCGTGCGGGGAGATGCCCGCGGGCCGGATGTGCGGGTCGTCGGCGTGCCGCATCTCGGTGCCTCCTCGGCGGAAGTCCCCTCCTACAGGGTGCCCGCCGACCGCCGCCGGTGCACCCGTTCGATCCCGGGGCGGGTGGTGCGGATGTATCAACAAGGAGAGTTGTAAAAGGAATATCGTACAAGAGATCTTGTTGGTAGTCTCCGGGCATGACCGACACGACCGATCCGACCGATCCGACGGACGAGCCGCGCGGCGCCCGGGAGATCCAGGACTCCCGGGTGCTCGCCGCCCTCACCCACCCGCTGCGCCGCCGGCTGCTCGACCTCCTCAAGGTGGACGGCCCCGCCACGGTCGGGAAGCTGGCCGAGCGCACCGAGCAGGCGGTGGGCAACGTCAGCCATCACCTGAAGGTGCTGGCCGAGAGCGGACTGATCGAGGAGGCGCCCGAGCTCGCCCGGACCAGGCGCGAGCGGTGGTGGCGCCGCGCGGACCGTGAACTCAGCTGGACCAGGGCCGACTTCGACGGCGACCCGGTCACCGAGGCGGTCGCCGACGCAGCCGGATCGATCCTGCTGGAGCGCCAGGTCGAGCTGGTCCGCGAATGGGCCGTGCGGCGCGCCGGGTACCGGCCCGACTGGCGGGACGGCTGCTCGGTGGCCACCCAGGCCTGGCTGCGGCTCACCCCGGAGGAGGCCCGGAGCCTGGCGGCGGACCTGCACGAGGTGATCCAGAAGTGGGCGAACCGGCCGGTGCCCGAGGACGGGTGCGAGCGCGAGACCGTCCTCGCCTTCGCCCACAGCGTCCCGGCCAAGCCGTGAGCGCGGTCCTGGCCCCGGAGCGGGCGTCCGGGAGGGCCCGCTCGCGCTGGGGTCTGTTCGCCCGGCGCGACTTCCGGCTGCTCTGGGCGGGCGAGACCGTCAGCAAACTGGGCAGCAACATCACCTCCGTGGCCTTGCCGCTGGTCGCAGTGCTGGCACTGGACGCCGGACCGCTCGCGACGGGCGCGCTGACCGCCGCGGTCTGGCTGCCGTGGCTGGTGTTCGGCCTGCCGGCCGGAGTCTGGGTCGGCCGGGTGCCCCGACGGACCGTGATGATCGCCTGCAACCTCGCCTCCGCCGTCCTGTTCGCGAGCGTGCCGGTGGCCGGCTGGTTCGGGGCGCTCACCCTGGCGCAGCTGCTGGTGGTCGCCGTGTCGACCGGGGTCTCCTCGGTGTTCTTCGACGCCGCCTTCGAGGCCTACCTGCCCGAGCTGGTGGCGCCCGAGGACCTGATCGAGGGCAACGCCAAGCTGCAGGGCAGCGCCTCGGCGGCCGCGGTGGCGGGGCGCGGACTGGCGGGCCTGACCGTCCAGCTGCTCGGCGCGACGACCGGGCTGCTCGCCGACGCCGCGAGCTTCCTGGTCGCGACCGTCACCCTGCTGAGGATCAGGGCCAGGCCCCGCCCCGCCCCGGCCGGAACCGCGGCCGAGGGGACGTTGCGCCAGGCCCGCGAGGGTCTCGTCTTCCTGCTGCGCGACCCCTACCTGCGCTCCTTCACGCTCTACGGTGCGGCCGCCAACTTCGCGCTCACCGGCTACCAGTCGATCACCGCGCTGTTCCTGATCCGGGAGGCCGGAGTCGCCCCGGGCTGGGTCGGCGGGCTCGCCTCGGCCGGCGCGGTCGGCGGAGTGCTCGGCGCGCTGGCCGCCCGGCCGCTGTGCCGACGGCTCGGCACGGCCCGCGCGCTCCGGACCGTGCTGGTTGCGCTGTCGCCCTTCGGCATGCTGATGGCCCTGGCCGGACCGGGCCCCGGGATGCTGCTGTACCTGGTGGGGGCGCTGGTCGTGGTCGCGGCGGTGGTGTTCTGCAACGTCGTGCTCGACAGCTTCCGGCAGTCCTACCTCCCGCCGGCGCTGCTCAGCCGGGTCGCCGCCACGTCGATGTGCGCCAACCACGCCACCATCCCGCTCGGCGCCCTGGCCGGCGGCGCGCTGGGCGCGGTGATCGGCCTGCGCGCCACCATGTGGGTGATGACCGGACTGCTGGCGCTGTGCGCGGCGCTGCCGCTGCTGTCTCCGCTGCGCACGGTCCGGGAACTGCCGACCGGAGCCGCGGAGGCGGTGCGATGATCGCCCGGATCGTAGGATGAATTCATCCGTACCTTCGGGTTCCCCCCGCTACCGCTCGGACAGATCGCTGATGCCGCTTCCCAAGGCCGAACTCCACCTGCACATCGAAGGCACCCTGGAGCCCGAGCTCGCCTTCGAGCTCGCCGCCCGCAACGGGGTCCGGCTGCCGTTCGCCGACACCGAGGAGCTGCGCACCGCGTACTCCTTCAGCGACCTGCAGTCCTTCCTGGACCTGTACTACGCGCTGATGGCCGTGCTGCGCACCGAGGAGGACTTCGCCGACCTCGCCGACGCCTACCTGGCGCGGGCCGCCGAGCAGGGCGTGCGGCACGCGGAGATCTTCTTCGACCCGCAGGCGCACACCGCCCGCGGGGTGCCGCTGGGCGTGGTGGTGGACGGCCTGACCCGGGCGCTGGAGCGCAGCGAGGAGCGGTACGGGATCAGCACCCAGCTGATCATGTGCTTCCTGCGGGACGAGTCCGCCGACTCCGCGCTGGAGACCTTCGAGGCCGCCCGGCCGTACTTCGACCGGATCGCGGGCATCGGCCTGGACTCGGCCGAGGTCGGCAACCCGCCGGCGAAGTTCCGCGAGGTGTACCGCCGGGCCGCGGAGGCCGGGCTGCGGCGCGTCGCCCACGCGGGGGAGGAGGGCCCGGCCTCGTACATCACCGAGGCGCTGGACGTCCTCGGCGTGGAGCGCATCGACCACGGGCTGCGCTGCCTGGAAGACGGCGAGCTGGTCGCCCGGCTGGTCCGCGAGCAGATCCCGCTGACCCTCTGCCCGCTCTCCAACGTCCGCCTGCGCTGCATCGACACGCTGGCCGACCACCCGCTGCGGGAGATGCTGGAGGCCGGCCTGCTGGTCACCGTCAACTCCGACGACCCGGCGTACTTCGGCGGCTACGTCGAGGACAACTTCCGCGCCGTCCACGCCGCCCTCGGCCTCGACCAGGACACCCTGCGCCGACTGGCCGCCAACTCCTTCCGCGCCTCGTTCATCAGCGACCGCCGCCGGGCCGAACTCCTCGCCGAGGTCGAGGAGTTCGTCTTCTAGTCGGCCCCGGTCCGGAAGCGCCTGCCGCAGCGGCCCGTCACCCGTCGAGGGGGGACGGGCCGCTGCGCACGTAGTGGTTCAGGGTGACGCCGTTGGTGAAGCGGTGGGTGTCCTGCAGGGTGAGCGGGGTGGGGCGGCCGGTGGGGCGGAAGAACAGGGTGCCGCGGCCGAGGACGACGGGGTGGACGTAGAGGCGGAACTCGTCGACCAGGTCCTGGGCGAGGAAGGACTCGACGAGGTTCGCGCCGCTGAGGGAGAGGTCGCCGCCGGGGCCGGCGGTGAGGGCGGCGATCGACTCGGGGGTGACCTCGCGGACGATCGTGGTGTTCCAGTCGGCGTGGTCGAGGGTGCGGGAGAAGACCGTCTTCGGCATGGCGCGCCAGATGCCGGCGAACTCGCGCATCGGGCCGTCGGCGGCCGGATCCTGGTCGGCGGTGGGCCAGACGGAGGCCATCAGCTCGTGCGTCACCCGGCCGGAGACGAAACCACCCATCCGGGCGAGCTCCCGGTTGAAGTGGGTGTGGACCTCGTCGTCGACCAGGTTCCAGCTGAGGTCGTGGTCCGGGCCCTCGAAGTAGCCGTCGACCGAGAGCGAGACGAAGAGGACGATCCTGCGGCGCATGGCACCCCACCGGGAGGAATGGTCCGCCGCCCTCCCCGCGTGGCGCGGGAGGGCGGCGGACGGGGGATCAGATCAGGGTGCTCCAGTAGTACCAGAACCGGTTGAGGACCAGCAGCGCGACGACCGCGTACCCCAGCGCCGGGACGACCCAGTGGTAGCGGGCCGCCTCCCGGACGACCACCCGCAGGCGCGGGCCCACCGGGATCACGCCCGAGCGCAGGTTGTGCAGCGTGGTGTACCAGAACAGCGGGATCACCGCGGCCCACACCACCATGCAGTACGGGCAGAGCGCGCCGATCCGGTAGAGCGCCTGGTACATCAGCCAGCTCACGAAGCCGATCCCGAAGACCGTCCCGGCCTGCAAGCCGAGCCAGAACCAGCGCCGGTACCTCGCACCCGCGAGCAGCCCGGCGCCGACCGCGACGGCCACCCCGAAGGCGACCAGCCCGATCAGCGAGTTGGGGAAGCCGAAGGCCTCGGCCTGCGCGCTGCGCATGATCGAACCGCAGCTGATGATCGGATTGATGTTGCAGCTGGGGACGTACGACGGGTCCTTCAGCAGCCGGATCTTGTCCAGGGTGAGGACCGCCGAGGCGAACAGGCCGACCGCACCGCCGACCAGCAGCAGCCAGGCGAACGGGCGGCTCGCGCCGTACGTCGTCCGCTCGGCGGGGTCGGTGGCTTCGGGGGTGGCGGCCTCGGGAGCAGCGGGCGTCACCCGGTCACCTGCTTGACCAGCGCGGTGAACTGCTCGGGCGAGACGGCCTTGCCGTTGGTCAGGACGTCCAGCTTCTTGCCGTCCAGCTTGACGGTCGGAGTGCCGGTCACGTCGCTCTTGTCGAACTCCTCGTTGACCTTGGCGGCCCACGGCGCGTAGGTGCCGTCCTGGACGGCCTTGACGAAGGAGTCGGTCTTCAGCCCGGGCACCTGGCCGGCCAGTTCCAGGAGGCGGTTGACGTCGCCGAAGGCGTCGCTGCGCTCGTCGGGCTGGTTGGCGTAGAGCACGTCGTGGAACTGCTTGAACTTGTCCACGCCCTCGTTCAATGCGGCGCCGGCGGCGGCCAGCGCGGTGCGCGAGCCCTTGCCGCCGAGGTTCTTGTCGAGGAACGTCGCCAGGTGGTACTCGATCTTGTACGTGCCGGCGTCCGCGAGCTGCTGGACGGTCGGGCCGGTGGTGGTCTCCAGCTGCTCGCAGAACGGGCAGCGGAAGTCCTCGTAGACCTCCAGGGTGTGCGGCGCGTCCGCCTTGCCGTAGGTGATCACGGTGCCGTTCGAGCCGGTCGCGTTGGCGGGGACGACCAGCGGGCCGTTCGCGGCGGCGTCCGAACCGGAGCCGGAGGAGCCGCCGACGGCGAAGGCCACGCCCGCCGCGAGCGCGAGCACGGCGGCCGAGGCTGCGCCGACCACGACCCGGCGGCGGATCCGGTCGGAACGCTCGGCCCGGACCCGGGCGGAGCGCATGCGCTCGGTGGCGGACGTCTTCTTGTCGGTCTTACGGGTGTTGCTCATGGGGTGTCGTCCTGTGCTCTCTGACGTACGGGGGCGGGCGCGACGGAACGGCGTCTGCGCCGGGGAGAGAGGGCGGCCGAGCGGAGGGACTGCTCAGGCGGCCAGGGCGAACAGCGGCGGACCGCGCCGGACGGCCGGACGGACGAGGACGTCCTCGGCGGGGACCAGCGCGCGGCTGGCCCCGGGGAACGGCACCCGGGCCACCGGACGGGCCGGGACGGGCGCGGCGAGCAGCAGCAGCCAGCGGGCCGCCGCCGGGAGGTGCCGGTGCAGGAACTCGCCCAGCATCCGGACGGTCCGGGCGAGGCCGGCCAGCGCGGCGTCCGCGCGGCGCAGCCAGTACGCCCCGGCCAGGGCGATCACCGAGTGCAGCAGCAGGAGCAGCAGCACGCCGGTCTGCTGGGAGACCCCGTGGCCGAGCAGGAAACCGCCCAGCGAACCGCCGCCGCAGAGCAGCGGCTGGAGGCCGTGCCCGGCACCGGGCGGCAGGGACGGGCAGCTGCGCTGGGCGAGGTCGAAGAGTGCGCTGACCCCCAGCTCCAGCGGCAGGAACACCGCGGCGACCGCCGGGTAGCCGCGCTCACGACCGGCCAGCGCGAAGGCGACGGTGAACACGGCGGTCGAGGCCACCACCATCGGGCCGAGCGGCAGCGCCCGGCCGGTGACCAGTACCTGGCCGAGCCCGGCGAGCAGCACGACCAGCGCGGCGAAGACCGCCGCGCGGAGCGTCCTGGTGACCGGGCCGATGTCCATGGCATTCGAGTCTGCCACAGGTCGACCGTGGAACGGTCGGCTCGGCGGAACGCTGTGAAGCGCCTCACCACCCGCTCTGAACTGGGCTTATGTGGTCCTTACGGCTCCTGGGGAGGGCCGTCGGCGGCGCCCACCCGGGCCTCCACCAGCTCCCGGAAGTGCCGCAGGTCCGCGCGGACCGTCCGCTCGATCGCCCCGGCCTGGGCGAAGCCGCGCGGACCGCCGAACGCCCGGTGCACGGCCTCCGGGTCGTACTCCACCCGGATCTGCAGCCGGGTGTGCCGGGGGTCGAGCGGCAGCAGGGCGAAGGCGCCGCTGAGCCGCAGGGAGTCCAGCGTCCGCCAGGCCATCACCCGGCCCCGGCCGCGGTCGGTGATCTCGGTGTCGACCGAGCGCTCGGCGTCGCCGACCGCCACCCCGAGGTGCGCGAGGTTGCGCCCGTGCGGGTGGGCGCTGCGCACGCCGTCGACGAACCGCGGGTACTCGTGCACCCGGTGCAGCTGCTCCCAGGCGGCCAGGACGGGGGCGGCGATGTCGATCTGTTCCTCAAGGGTGCTCATGGCGGCGGGGCACCTCCCTCCGTTCCAGCCTGCGCTTCCGTGGCAGGCGGGGCCAAAGGGAGCGCCTGAGGCGCACGTGGGGTGCCCGGGACCAATGGGGGGCGGCCCGGGATCAGTGGAGAGCGCGCGGGCGGGCGGCGCGCGGCGGGGTGCGGGAGACTGGGCGCATGCCGGAGCTGCCCGAGGTCGAGGCGTTGAGCGCCTTCCTGTCCGAGCGGCTGACCGGGCGCGTGATCGCCCGGGTGCAGCCGGTGGCGATCAGCGCGCTGAAGACCTACGACCCACCCGTGACGGCCCTGGAGGGGCGCACGGTCGGCCCGGTGACCCGGCGCGGCAAGTTCCTGGACATCGAGGCCGGCGGGCTGCACCTGGTGGTCCACCTGGCCCGGGCCGGCTGGCTGCGCTGGAAGGACACCCTGCCCGCCGAGCCCCCGCACCCCGGCCCGAAGAACCCGCTGGCGCTGCGGCTGCGCCTGGAGGGCGAGGCCGGGGACGGCTTCGACCTCACCGAGGCCGGGACGAAGAAGGGCCTCGCGGTCTACGTGGTGAAGGACCCGGCCGAGGTGCCGGGCGTGGCCAGGCTCGGCCCCGACCCGCTGGACCCGGACTTCACCCAGGAGGCCTTCGCCGCCCTGCTGCACGGCGACCGGCGCCGGATCAAGGGCGTGCTGCGGGACCAGAGCGTGCTGGCGGGGGTGGGCAACGCCTACTCGGACGAGGTGCTGCACGCGGCCCGGATGTCGCCGTACAAGATCGCGGCCAGTCTCACCGAGGAGGAGACGGCGCGGCTGTACGAGGCGCTGGGCAGCACGCTGCGCGACGCGGTGGAGCGATCGCGCGGGCTGGCGGCGGGGGAGCTGAAGGCGGAGAAGAAGCTCGGGCTGCGGGTGCACGGCCGGACCGGGCAGCCCTGCCCGGTGTGCGGGGACACCGTGCGGGAGGTGTCCTTCGCGGACTCCTCGCTGCAGTACTGCCCGACCTGCCAGACCGGGGGCAAGCCGCTGGCGGACCGGCGGCTGTCGCGGCTGCTGAAGTGAGGCGGGGCCCGGACGGCCCCGCCTCGGCCGGTGGTGGTCCGGTCAGCGCTTGATGGCGACGCCGCCCCAGTAGTAGGCGGCCTTCGGGTCCGCCGGGGGCTCGCCGTCCGGGCGCCAGGCCAGGACCGGGGCGACGCCCGGCTCGACCAGCTCCCAGCCGTCGAAGAAGCGGAGCACGTCGTCGTAGCCGCGCGGCACCAGGGTCATCCCGCCGGCCCGGGCGGCCTCGGCGACCTTGCCGACGGCCTCCGGGTCGAAGTCCGGGGTGGGGGTGGTCAGCGCGAGGCAGCTGCCCGCGGGCAGGGCGTCGCGCAGCGCGGCGACCCGGCCCCACGGGTCGTCCTCGTCGGCGATCAGCATCAGCACGGCGATCATCAGCAGGCCGACCGGCTGGGTCAGGTCGAGGGTGGAGGTGAGCGCCGGGTCGGCGAACAGCTCCTCGGGATTGCGCAGGTCGGCGTGGATGTAGGTGGTGCGGCTGGCCGGGCTGGAGACCATCAGTGCCCGTGCGTGGGCCAGCACGATCGGGTCGTTGTCGACGTAGACGACCCGGGTGCCGGGGCTGACGGCCTCGGCGATCTCGTGGGTGTTGGGCGAGGTGGGGATGCCGGTGCCGAGGTCGAGGAACTGGCGGATGCCGTGCTCCCGGGCCAGGTGGCGGACGGCCCGGCCCTGGAAGGCGCGGTTGGCCTTGGCCATCTCCTTGACGCTCGGCACGGCCTGTTCGATGGCCTGCCCCATGGCGCGGTCCGGCGGGAAGTTGGTCTTGCCGCCCAGCCAGTAGTCGTACACGCGCGCGGAGTGCGGGGTGGTGGTGTCGACGCCGAAACGTTCCCACTGGCTCGGCTCGGCGGTGTCGTCCTGCGGGGCCTGCTGGGGGAAGTCCTGACTTGTCGTCATGGCCACGTCCTCTGATGGCAGATCATCACACTGGGAAAGGCACAGCGTAGCGGTCCTGACGGCCCGGGCCCGCTTGGGCCGTCGGAGTGGTGATCGGGGCCGTCGGGAGCACCGGCGGGGAGCGGCGGTGAGTGCCGGGGCAAGCATCAAGAATGCTGTCAGATCGTCAGATTACTTCGCGAAGATTGTTGCTGGTCGCAGCCGGGATGTCCCTGCTGGGGGCGGCCGCCGGTTGCCGGAGCCCCTGGAGCGGCGGGGAGGGCGGGGCCGCGGCGGGAGTTGACGAAACCGTCCTTCCGGCGGTGCCGGCCGGGCCCGAGGGGGCGCCGGGCGCGGTACCGGCCGCGCAGTCGGGGGCGCCCTCGGCGGCCGCTGCGGGGGCGGCGTCCGCGCCTGCCTCCGCCGCTGCCTCGGGAGCCGCTGCCCCGGGTGCCGCTGCCCCGGGTGCCGCCCAGGGCGTGGTGCCCGTCCACAAGGTGCTCACCGAGGCGGAGAGCAAGCCGGTGTACGAACTGGACTCGGCGCGACGGGTGGTGGCGCTCACCATCGACGACGGGCCGGACCCCCGGTACACGCCGACCGTGCTGGCGTTGCTCCAGCAGTACGGGATCCGGGCGACCTTCTTCCTGATCGGCGAGAACGCCGTCGAGCACCCGGCCCTGGTGCGGGAGATCGCGGACCGCGGCCACCACATCGCCAACCACACCTGGACCCACCCCGACCTGCGGAACCTCTCCGAGGCCAAGGCACGGGAGGAACTGGAGCGCACCTCCGACCTGCTGCACCGGACCACCGGCCGGCTGCCCACCTGGTTCCGGGCGCCGGGCGGGGACTGGTCCCCGGTCTCGCTCAAGGTGGCCGCGGACCTCGGGATGCGGAACATGGGCTGGTCGGTGGACCCGAGGGACTGGTCCCGGCCGGGCACCTCGGCGATCATCGACTGCATCCTCAAGGACGTCCGGGCCGGCTCGATCGTGCTCAACCACGACGGCGGCGGGGACCGCTCGCAGACGGTGGCGGCGCTGAAGGCGTACCTGCCGGTGCTCATCGACTCGGGGTACTTCTTCACGGCTCCGCCCAACTGAGGGAACTCCGAACTCCTGCGGGCGGTGAGGTCGCGGCTTTCCCGCTTAAACCACTCGAACGGGTGGATTGGAAGAAGCGTTTCTGCGGATTTTGGGCCCCTAGGGTGGATTCGCACCAATGAACCGGGTACCGATGCGTACCACCTGAAAGGCCCTCATCCATGCGACTCCGCAACGCCGTTCTCGCCGCCGCCAGCGCCGCCGCCCTCGTCCTCACCGTCCCCACCTCGGCCAACGCCGCCATCGGCGACTTCCTCTACAAGGTCGGCCCCGGGGTCCCGGCCGGGATCGCCGACCCCGAGAGCGGCAAGTGCATCAACCTCTTCGGCGCCACCGAGACGGACCCGGCCTTCGCGCCGAAGAACCTCACCGCCTCCACCGCGACGGTCTTCCTCGACTTCGACTGCAGTGGTGACACCTTCTACGTGATGAACCCCGGCAAGATCCTCGGCGACCGCCTGAAGCTGCGTTCCGTCGTCTTCTCCTGAGGGCGAGCACCCCACCGACCCGGGGGCGGCCCGGTGACCGGTTGTGACCGGTCACCGGGCCGCCCGTCCGTTGGGGCGGCTCTCGGCGGCGGCGTAGCGTGAAGGAGGGCGTTTCGGAGCCTTTCGACGGCCCCGCCGACGGAGGAGGAACGATGTCCGTACGGGAACTGGACGCGGTGAAGCAGGAGGAGTTCGCCGGGCGGATGGTGGAAGTCCTGAACGACGCCTGCCTGGGGCTGATGACCAGCCTCGGCCACCAGACCGGGCTGTTCGACCTGATGGCCGGGCTGGCCCCGGCGACCAGCGAAGAGATCGCGCGCGGCGCCGGACTGAACGAGCGCTACGTGCGCGAGTGGCTGGGCGGCATGGTCGTGGCCGGCTTCGTGGAGTACGACCCCGAGCGGCACACCTACGTGCTGCCGCCCGAGCACGCGGCGTCACTGACCCGGGCGGCCGGGCCGGACAACCTGGCGGCCATGATGCCCTTCCTCGCGATGATGGGCGAGGTCGAACAGGAACTGCTCGGCCACTTCCGTACCGGCGGCGGGATGCCGTACTCGGCGTACCCGCGCTTCCAGCAGCTGCAGGCCGAGGAGAGCGCGCGGGTGTACGACCTGGCGCTGGTGGACGCGATCGTGCCGCTGGTGCCCGGGTTGACCGAGCGGCTGCGGGCCGGGATCGACGTCCTGGACGTCGGCACCGGGGAGGGGCACGCCGTCACGGTGCTGGCCAAGGCCTTCCCGGCCAGCCGGGTCACCGGGATCGACATCGCCGAGAACGGGATCGCCGCCGCCCGTGCCTCGGCGGCCGAACTCGGGCTGGACAACGCCCGGTTCGAGGTGGCGGACTCGGCCGCGATCGAGGGGACGTACGACCTGGTAACCGCGTTCGACGTGATCCACGACCTCGCCCGGCCGACCCGCACCCTGGCCGCCATCGCGGGCGCGCTGCGGCCCGACGGGGTCTTCCTGATGGGCGACGTCGCCGCCAGCAGCAAGCTGGAGGAGAACCTCGAACACCCGCTGGCGCCGGCCCTCTACGCCTTCTCGACCTTCTACTGCATGACGGTCTCGCTCGGCGAGGGCGGGGAGGGCCTGGGGACGGTGTGGGGCGAGCAGACCGCGCGGCGGATGCTGGCCGAGGCCGGGTTCGGATCGGTCGGGGTGAAGCGGGTCGAGGGGGACATCCTGAACCTGTACTACGTGGCGCGGCCGGACGGGGCGGCGAAGGGCTGACGGGCTGCGCGGCCCGGCCGGAGCGGTCGGCGTCCGGCCGGGGTGGCCGGGAGGTGCGCTCCGACGTACGTTCGAAGTGTGTCCGGCCCGTTCGCGGTGCGCCGGTGTGTGCGCGCCCGGAGGCCCGGTCGGCGCAGCCCTGGGCGGAGCGAAGGAGGGCCTGGGATGACCGGCAACGGCTACGCACACCCCGAGGCGCTGGTCGGCACCGAGTGGCTGTCCCACCACCTCGACGACGGGACGATCCGGATCGTCGAGGTTGACGAGGACACCACCGCGTACGACCGGGACCACATCCCCGGCGCGGTCGGCTGGAACTGGAACACCGACCTGCACAGCCGGGTCGGCCGGGACTACGCCGACCGCGAGGGCGTCCAGCACCTGCTGCGGGCGGCCGGGGTGGAGGACGACACCACCGTGGTGCTGTACGGCGGCAACAACAACTGGTTCGCCGCGTACGCCTACTGGCTGCTGCGGCTGCGCGGCTTCGGGCCGGTGCGGCTGCTGGACGGCGGGCGCAAGAAGTGGGAGCTGGAGGGCCGGGAGCTCGTCCAGGAGGTGATGGACTACCAGCACACCGGCTACCGGCTGACCGGGCCCGAGCGGCCGGAGCTGCGGGCGATGCGGGACGAGGTGCTGGCCAAGGCCGAGGTGTTCGCCAAACCCGGCGCGGACGCGGTGCTGGTGGACGTCCGCTCGCCGGCCGAGTTCCGGGGCGAGCTGATCGCGCCGCCGCACCTGCCGCAGGAGCAGGCGCAGGTGCCGGGGCACATCCCGGGGGCGGTCAACATCCCGTGGTCGCAGGCGGCCAACGACGACGGGTCGTTCCGCTCGGCGGAGGAGCTGCGGGCGCTGTACGGGGGCCGGGGGGTGGAGGCGGAGCGCGAGGTGATCGCCTACTGCCGGATCGGCGAGCGGTCCGCGCACACCTGGTTCACCCTCACCGAGCTGCTGGGGTACCCGCACGTGAAGAACTACGACGGCTCGTGGACGGAGTACGGATCGCTGGTGCGGGCGCCGGTGGTGCTCGGGGCCTGAGGGGCGGGTGGGGCCTGAGGGGTTGGGGGTGCGGGTGGGGATCGTGACGCCGTTGCGGCCGTGCCGCGACGGCGTCATTTCGGCGCGTTTCTTTTCATGAACATCTCACGATTGGGGAGTGGAGCGGGCACCGCCGGGACAAGGATCGATCCAACCCATCGTTCCGGTGATCCCTGGAGGACCACGTGCGCAAGAGGCTGATCGTCTCTGCTGCCAGTGCCCTGAGCCTTTTCCTGGCCGTTCCCGCCTCGGCATCCGACTTCCAACCCGGTGCGGCCGGGGTCGGCGACTCCTATTACCCGACCTACGGCAACGGCGGATACCGCGTCTCCCACTACGACATCCGGCTGAAGTATCAGCCCGCCACCGATGAACTCGAAGGCACCACCACCCTCCTGGCCACGGCGACCCAGGACCTCTCCCGGTTCAACCTCGACTTCGGGCTGGACGTCTCCGAGGTACGGGTCAACGGACGGCCCGCGACCTTCCGGACCAGCGGCGAGCAGGAGCTGGAGGTCACCCCCGCCCGGCCGCTCGCCAAGGGCAGCCAGGCCACCGTGGTGGTCCGCTACAAGGGCGTGCCGTCCACCGTGAAGAAGTACGGCTTCACCGCCTGGCTGCGCACGCCGGACGGCGCGGTGGCCGCCGGCGAGCCCGAGTCGGCGTGGTGGTGGTTCCCCAGCAACGACCACCCGAGCGACAAGGCCACCTTCGACATTTCGGTGCTGGTGCCGGACGGCAACCAGGTCATCAGCAACGGCATCCTGGCCGGCACCTCCTCGCAGGCCGGCTGGACCCGCTACAGCTGGCGCGAGAACAAGCCGCAGGCGACGTACCTGGCCACCCTCGCGGTCGGCAAGTTCGACGTCACCACCGACACCACGCCGAGCGGGCTGCCGGTCTACAACGCGTACAGCAAGGACCTCGGCGACAACGCGGACGCGGCCAAGGCGAGCGTCGAGCGCACCGGCGAACTGGTCGACTGGCTGAGCGGCTACTTCGGCGACTACCCGTTCAGCTCGGTCGGCGGCTACGTCCCCAACGTGCCGACCGGCTTCGCGCTGGAGACCCAGACCCGGGTCTTCTACAGCCCCCGGCAGTTCGCCAAGGGCTCCAACACCTCGGTGGTCGTGCACGAGCTGGCCCACCAGTGGTACGGCGACAGCGTCTCGCTCTCGCGCTGGAGCGACATCTGGCTCAACGAGGGCTTCGCCCGGTACGCGCAGTTCCTCTGGTCCGAGCACGAGAACGAGGGCACCGCGCAGGAGCTGGCCGACTACGTCTACGCCTCGCACCCGGCCGACGACAAGTTCTGGACCGTCAAGCCGGGCGACCCGGGCCCCGACAACCAGTTCGCGGGCGCCGTGTACGACCGCGGTGCGGTCGCCATCCAGGCGCTGCGCAACGCCGTCGGGGACGAGAAGTTCTTCGCGATCCTCAAGGGCTGGCCGACCGAGCGCCGCTACGGCAACGCCACCATCCCGGAGTTCCGGGCGTACGCCGAGAAGGTCTCCGGCAAGAAGCTCGGCGACCTCTTCGACACCTGGCTGTTCACCGCCGCGAAGCCGGCCACCGGGCCGGTGCCGGCGGGCACCGCTGCGGCGGCCTCGCTCGCGCCGGGAGCGGGAGCGGATGCGGGTGGTGCAGGTGCGGCTGCGGGCAAGGCTGCGCAGGTGCCGGCGGAGCCCAAGTCCTGGAAGAAGATCCAGGAGACCAACTCGCTGCACGACGCGGGGCACTGACGCCCGCACTTTGTGCCGAGGTGACGGGCGCGGCCCGGCCGGCCGCTCGCGCGGGAGCGGCCGGCCGGGCCGCGCCCGCGCCGTCCGCCGCCAGCAGTTCGGTTCGGCGGCGGACGGCGAGAGGTATGAGGTCGCGGACCGGGACCATCGTTCGGGGCCGACCTCGGCGGGTGGCACTGACGACCGGTCAGGACGGGGGTGCCCGCCGTCAGTCGATCGACTTCGCGGCGTCGGTGAACCTCGGGTAGTCGGTGAGGCCGGTCGCCTCCTGGCCGTAGAGGTGGGTCGGGTCGACGGGGGCGAGCGGGGCGTGGGCGGCAAATCGTTCCGGCAGGTCGGGGTTGGCGATGAAGGCGCGGCCGTAGGAGACCAGGTCGGCCACGCCGGAGGCCAGGACCGCCTCGCCGCGCTCGCGGTCGGTGGCGGCGCGGTTCTCGCCGACGTTGGCGATCAGCGGGCCGGACCAGCGGGGACGCAGGTCGGCCAGGGCCGGGTAGTCGTCGTTGTCGGTGAGGTGGAGGTAGGCGAGGCCGAGGCCGTCCAGTTCGGCGAGCAGGGCCCGGTAGACCGGCGCCGGGTCGGCCTCGTGCATGCCGAACTGCGGGTTGCCGGGGGACAGGCGCAGCCCCAGGCGCTCCGGGCCGATCGCGGCGGCGACGGCGGTGACCAGCTCGATCGGGAAGCGCAGCCGGTCGGCGAGGGTGCGGGGGCCGTACTCGTCGGTGCGCAGGTTGGTGTTGTCGGCCAGGAACTGGTGGATGAGGTAGGAGTTGGCGCCGTGCAGCTCCACGGCGTCGAAGCCGGCGGCGAGCGCGTTGCGGGCGGCGTCGACGTGGTCGGTGACGGCCTGCCGGATCTCCTCGCGGGTCATCGCGCGCGGGGTGACGGCCTCGGCCTTGCCGCCGCCCTTGACGTGCACCGGGCCGGGTGCGGGCACGGCGGAGGGGCCGGCCGGGAGGTCGCCGAGCAGCCGGTTGAGCGGGTGGCCCTGGCGGCCGCCGTGCATCAGCTGGGCGACGATCCGCCCGCCGGCCGCGTGCACGGCCTCGGTGACCGCACGCCAGCCGGCCACGTGCGCGGGCGTCTCCAGGCCCGGCAGGAACCAGCCGGACTGGCCGCGGCTGCTGGGCCAGATGCCCTCGGTGACGATCAGGCCGGCGCTCGCCCGCTGGGCGTAGTACTCGGCGACGACGGGCAGCGGCGTACCGTCCTCGGCGGCCCGGTAACGCGTCATCGGGGCCATGACGACGCGGTTGGGGAGGTCGAGCGAGCCGAGGCGGTACGGGCTGAGCAGGGATTCCGTGGTGGTGGTCATGCCGGTACGGTAGAACCTGACACCGGTGTCAGGTTCAAGCGTCAGCGGGGTGGGGCGACGCCCGCCTCGGTGCCCGGCTTGCCCGCCCCGGTGTCGGCCTCGGTGAGGACCAACTCCTCGATGCCGTACAGGAAACGCTCCATCGCCGGGCGCGGGAGCACGGCCGGGTTCGCCGTCATGGCCAGGCTGATCGCCTCGGGGGACTGCAGGGCGTCCAGGGCGTAGGTCAGGCCGGGGCGGGGCTCGAACTCGACCGGCCAGCTGAGGGTCGTCCGGTCGTTGCCCGGGTCGGGGGCGGCCGGGAGCAGGTCGCGGGTGTCGTTGAAGACGCAGGACCGGTCGGCGAGCGGGACGCCCTCGGCGGTCAGCCGCTCGATCTCGGTGGCCAGGGCGAGCCGGTCGAAGTAGGCGTGCCGGTAGGTGCCGATCGCGGCGGCGTGGGTGCGGCGCACGACCTCGCCGAACTCGCCGGTGGCGTCCGGGAGATGGAACAGGCCGTCGCCGGCGACCACGCTCACCGCGTCGGCCAGCTCGGGCAGGAATCGGTTGTTGACCACGACGTTCAGCACGGCCTCGGTCGTCCCGGCGAGCCTGGCGGTCATCGCGGCCGTCGCGGCGAGCAGCACGGAGCCGGTGCTGACCCGGTGGGCGGCCGCCACCCGTTCGACCGCGCGGGCCAGGGCGGGGGAGCGCAGCACCGCGTTGGGGAACGGGGCGGATGGGTCGGAGGCGGGCGGGAACAGACGGGGCGGGCCCTGGCGCAGTTTGCGCAGGACCTGCCGGCGGGCGGCCGCGTCGCGGCGTGCACCGCGCTCGGAGGTCTGGAACCCGGCTTCCTCCAGCGGCTGTTGGGATGGTCTGCGGAGCTCGGCCGACGCCTGCGGGGAGCTGTCGAGGCAGAGCGCGGTCAGGTCCGCGACCAGGCGGCTCATCCCGGAGCCGTCGACCGCCGTGTGGGAGAGCACCAGGCTGATGTGCCGGACCAGGTCGTCCGCCACCACCAGGCCGACCCGGATCGGCCACTGCGCGGCGGTGTCGAAGGGTTGCGCCGCCAGCTCCTCGTGCAGTCGGGCGCCGAGCTCCGCCGGGGCATCGCGCTCGCCGGCGGTCCGGACGTCGATGCCCAAGGTGCCTTCCGGGTCGACGACTTGGCGCAGCGGGCCGCCGTCGTCGTCGGGCGGGAGCAGTCGGGTGTGCAGCGAGTCGTGCCGGTGCAGCAGGCGCTCCAGTGCGGCGAGCAGGACGGGCAGCGGCAGCCCCGGGTCCAGCGGCGCCGCGGTGGTGATGTTGTAGCGCGGCGCGTCGGCCGGGGGCAGCCGTCGGACGGCGTCCCAGATGGCCTGCTGGCCCCAGGTGGCGGGCCCGGAACCGGCGCGTCCGGACGAGAAGGCGATCTCCAGCGGGTGGCGAGTGGTCACGGTGAGGCTCTCCGTTGTGCGGTGGGCGTGACGTCGTGCCGGTGCGTTGGGAGCGCGGGGTGCTGCTGGGGAGAGTGTGGCGCACCTGCTGCGGCGCGTCGAGGGGACCGGGCGCTCGGGGTCGGGTGGTGGGGGCTCGGGAAGATGGGGGTTCCGCAGGTGTCTTGATATGAAGTATCTTGATGTCGAGATTGATGTCGATCATGCAACGGGGGCCTGCCATGCAGGGGAACGGACTGATGGCGCAGCTGCGGAAGCCGCCGGGCGGGCGGGACGCGCGGATCATGCTGCTCGCACAGTGCGTGGACCGGACCGGGACCGGCGTGTGGGCGGCCGCCTCGGTCCTGTACTTCACCTACGTGTGCGGGATGGACGCCCGGCAGCTCGGTCTGCTGCTGGGCGTCGGCGCGGCGGCCGGGATCGCCGGGTCGCCGCTGGCCGGGCGGGCGGCCGAGCGGGTGCCGGTGCGATGGCTGCTGATCGGCTGCCACCTGCTGCGGCTCGGCACGATGGGCCTGCTGCTGGTCGTCGACGACTTCGCCGCGCTGCTGCCCGTGGTCGCCCTGACCTGCCTGGCCGAACGGGCCGCCAAGACCCTGGAGATGCTGTTCGCCACCCGCGTCGCGGGCGAGCGGCGCGGCACCTACCAGGCGCTGTTCCGCAGCGTGGCCAACGCCGGGTACGCCCTCGGCGCGGGCGTCTCGGCGATCGGACTGGCCGTCGGCACCACGACCGCCTACCGCGCGCTCATCCTCGCCAACGGGCTCTCCTACGTGCTGGCCGCTGTGCTGGTCTGGCGCACCCGGGAGCCCCGTGGGCACGGCCTGGCCGCGGCGGCCGCCGGGGAACAGCCGGCCGGCGACCCGACGCCCGTGCCGAGCCCCTGGCGGGACCGGGGCTACCTGCTGTTCGTCCTGCTCGACATGCCACTGAACCTGGACGACTCGATCCTCAACGTCGGACTGCCGCTCTGGCTCGTCCACCACACCGGCGCACCGCACGCCGTCGTCCCGGTCTTCCTCGTCCTCAACACCGTGCTCGTGGTCGTGCTCCAACTGCGCATCTCCGCCTGGGCGGAGGGCCCGCGCGGGGCGGCCGCGGCGGTGCGCTGGTACGGGGCGACGCTGCTGGGCAGCTGCCTGCTGATCGTGCTCGCCACCGACGGCGGGCCGTGGACGGCCTCGATCGCGCTGCTGGCCGCGGCGATGCTGATCACCCTGGCGGAACTGCTGCGCTCGGTGAGCTCCTGGGAGCTCGCGGTCTCCCTGGCGCCGCCGCGCGCCCAGGCCTCCTACCTGGGGGTGGCCGGGATGTCCCAGTCGGTGCAGAAGTCGGCGGGCCCGCTGCTGCTCACCGGTGCGGTGATGGCGGCCGGTCCGGCCGGCTGGCTGGCCCTCGGCGCGGCGACCGTCGGCCTCGGTGCGCTCCAGCGCCGGGCCAGCCTGCGCCGCCTGGCGGCTCTGGCCGGGCCGGCCGCCGCCGGGGCCGAGCCGGCGCGGCGGGCGGGTGTGGCGGTCGGCTGAGCCTCGGCGCGGGGCGTTGCGGGGCGTTGCGGTGTGTCGCGGTGCGGTGCGATCCGTCAGCGGGCGGCGGCGATGACCGGGCGGGCGCGCAGGACCCAGACGGTGGCCGGGGCGGTGCACAGGGCTGCCAGGGCGACTGCCCCCGCGGTGACCAGGCCGACCGGACGCCAGGGCAGGGCCCAGGGCGCGGGCACGCCGAGGGCGGCCAAGGCGGCGTGCATGGTGGCGAGTTGGGCGGCGGTGACGGCGCAGCCGAGTGCTGCGCCGACGGCCGCGACCAGGACCGACTCGGCGGTCACCAGGCGCACGACCTGGGCCCGGGTGGCGCCGGCCAGCCGGAGCAGGGCGAGTTCGCGGCGGCGGTCCGCCGTGGTGGTGAGCAGGGTGCCGGCGAGCGTGATGCCGGTGTAGACGACGGCCAGGCCGAGCACGAGGGCCGTACGGAGCCGGGCGATCCGGCCGGTCGCAGGCGCGGCGACGGCGAGCCAGTCCGCCCGGGTCAGCACCGTCGCTCCGTACGGCGTGGCGGTGGCGCGTGCCGCGGCGAGGGCGGCCGTACGGTCGGCTCCGGGGGCGAGGCGGAGTTCGATCCGGTCGACACGGGCGCCCGGGGCGTTGGCGGGGGTGACGTACAGCCCGTCGGCAGCGAGGCCGTCGCGCAGCACGGCGGCGACCCGCAGGGCCGTCCGGCTGCCGTCGGCCCGGATCACCGGCACCCGTTCGCCGACCGTACGGCCCCATTCGGCGGGCAGCACCAGGGCGTCGTCGTCCAGGGCGGCGGGGGTGCCGGCCAGCAGCGGGAGCCGGGCGAGGGCGGTCAGTCCGGCCGGGGCGGCGGCGCGGGCCTCGGCGCGCACCGGGACGCCGTCCGGCTCGACCAGGGCGAGCCGGGTGGGCGCGGTCGCGCAGACGGCATCCACGCCCGGGACCGTGCCCAGGGCCGCGACCAGCCGTGCCGTCGGCGCCGTCGGGGCCGAGCCGGGCACGACGACGAGGTCGGCGGAGGTACGGGCGGCGGCCTCGGCGCCACGGGCGGCGCTCACGGTGTCCAGCGCGCCCGCCAGCGAACCGGTCAGCGCCACCGCCACCAGCACCGGCGCCGCCACCGCCCCCGTCCGGCGCAGCGCGGAGCCGGCGTTCGCGCGCGCCAGCCGGCCCGCGTGGCCGAACAGCCGCGCGGGCAGCAGCCGGCCGAGCCCGCGCACCAGCGGCGGCGCGAGCAGCGGGGAGAGCAGGCCGCACGCGCAGATCAGCCACATCGGCCGGGTGGTGTACGTCTTGCGGTGCAGCAGGTCCGCCGGGTCGGTGGCCAGCGCGGTACCGGCGAGCACGGCGGCGCCCAGGAGCAGGCCGAGACCGAGCACGAGCCGGCCGGGAGTCAGCACCCCGGTGTCGGCGTCGGCCGCGCTCAGCGCGTCCAGCGGGCCGACCCGGCCCGCCCGGCGGGCGGCCACCGCGACCCCGCCCAGGGCGACCAGCAGACCGGTCCAGAACGCGGCGTGCAAGGGCCAGACGGAACCGCTCGGCGCGAAACCCGCCGGGGCCATGCCGACCCCGGCCAGCCACCGGATCAGCAGGGGCGCGCCGAACCGGCCCAGCCCGCAGCCGACGGCGGACGCCGCCGCGGCCAGCAGCAGCGCCTCGGCGAGCACCGTACGGCGCACCTGCGCCCGGGTCGCGCCGGCCAGTCGCAGCAGACCCAGCTCGCGGCGGCGCCGCACGACCGCGTAGGAGTAGGTGGAGGCGACCACGAACGCCGAGACGAACACGCTCACCCCGCCGGCCGTTCCCAGGGCGGCGACCAGCGAGACCGACTCCTCGCCGCCGGGCGGCGCCTCGACCGCCGCGGCCAGGCCCAGCAGCATCACGGCGGTCATCGCGACGCCGAGGACGAGGGCGAGGAAGGCGCCGAGCAGGGACGGCCAGCGGGTGGTCAGGGAGGCGAGGGCGATCCGCAGCATTCTCATGGCCTCCAGCGAACCGCCCCGGGGCGGGGGCGGTCGGCGGGGCAGGGTCTACTTCGGACGGTGCGTCAGGGCCTACGTCCGACAGTGGGTCAGGGGCCGCTCCGGACGGTAGGGGTGGCCCTACCGGCCCTGCCCGGGTGCGGTGCCGGCGGTGTGCGGCTGCCGAGAGGTCGTAACGCCGGAGAAAGTAGGCCAGACCCTACCGCCGGGCGGGGCTGCGCTGCCTAGGGTGGGCGTTGGTGTACGGGCGGGACTTCTGCGGCAAGGGGATCAAAGGTGAGCGGGGGCGCGGTGGCCGGGACGGTCGCGGAGGACGGGCAGGGGACGGGCAGCGCCTGGGCGTCGGTGGCCAGGGCGGGCTTCCTGCGCTCCTCGGCGCCCTGGCGGGCGGCCGGATACCTGCTGGTCACCGGGGTGAGCGGGCTGCTGCTCTGCGCCGGGCTGCTGTTGTCGGCGGTGGTCGCCGGGGCCCTGGCGGCGGTGCTGATCGGGGTGCCGCTGGCGGCGGCTCTGGGCCTGGCCGGGCTGCCGGTCGCCGCCTGGGAGCGCCGGCTGGTCCGCTACCTGGACGGCGGCCGCGTTGCGGACCCGCACCGCGTCCCCGAACGGCCGGGCCTGGCAGCCTGGTTACGGCTGCGCTACCGGGAACAGGCGACCTGGCGGGAGCTGGGCTTCGCGCTGCTCGCCGCGTTCGTGCTCTGGCCGATCGACCTGGCAGTGGTCGGCTGCGTGCTCGCCGTGCCCGGCTACCTCGTCGCCGCGCTGCCGCTGTTCGTGCTCGACGGCGAGCAGGTGAACGTGCTCAAGGTCGTCGAGGTGCACTCGGCGGTGCTCGCCGCGCTGCTCGGCCTGGCCGGGCTGCTGCTGCTTCCGCTGCTGGCCTATCCGGTGGCGGTGGTGGCCGCCGCGCGGGCGTCGCTGGTCCGGCTGGTGCTGGCGGCGCCCGGCGGGCGGGAGCAGCGGATCGGTGAACTGGTACGCTCCCGAGCCCGGTTGGTGGACGCCTTCGAGGCGGAGCGGCGGCGGATCGAGCGCGACCTGCACGACGGGGCCCAACAGCGCCTGGTGGCCCTGACGATGGCGCTCGGGCTGGCCCGGCTGGACGCCCCGGCGGACGGTCCGCTGGTCGCCCGGCTCGCCGACGCCCAGCGGGAGGCGGGTGAAGTCCTGGCCGAGTTACGGGAGTTGATCAACGGGATCCATCCGCAGGTGCTCACCGACCACGGCCTGCCGGAGGCCTGCGGGGACGCCGCCGACCGCTCGCCGATCCCCGTCACCACCCGCTTCGACCTGCCCGGCCGGCTGCCGGCGCCGGTCGAGTCGGCCGGCTACTTCGTCGTCACCGAGGCGCTCGCCAACATCGCCAAGCACAGCGGGGCGAGCACCGCGAGCGTCGAAGGACGGTACCTGGAAGGCTGGTTGACGGTCGAGGTGGCGGACGACGGCCGCGGCGGCGCCAACCCCGAATGCGGCACCGGACTGACCGGGCTGGCCGACCGGATCGCGGTCGTGGACGGCATCCTGACGGTCAGCAGTCCGGTCGGCGGACCGACCCTGGTGCGGGTGGAGATCCCCTGCACCCCGATCGACGGAGGAGCGGGGCGACGATGAGTGAACCGACGGCGGAGGGCCTGCGGTTGGTGGTCGCCGAGGACGGCGTCCTGCTGCGCGAGGGACTGGTCGGGCTGCTGGCCCGGTTCGGGCACCGGGTGGTGGCCGCGGTCGGCGACGCCGGGTCGCTGTGCGTGGCGGTCGAGCAGCACCGGCCGGACCTCGTCGTCACCGATGTCCGGATGCCGCCCGGCCAGACCGACGAGGGCCTGCGGGCGGCCCTGCTGCTGCGCGAACGGACCCCCGGGCTGCCCGTCCTGGTGCTCAGCCAGTACGTGCAACGCTCGTACGCGGCCCGGCTGTTGGACGCCGGGGACGGCAGCGGCGTCGGCTACCTGCTGAAGGACCGGATCGGGCAGATCGAGGAGTTCGTGGCGGCAGTCCACACGGTGGCCGCCGGGGGAACGGTGGTGGACCCGGAGGTGGTGCGGCAGCTGCTGCGCCGCCGCCGGGACCCGCTGGAGCGGCTGACCCCGCGTGAGCGTGAGGTGCTGGCGCTGATGGCGGCGGGGCGGTCGAACGCGGCGATCTGCCGGGAGTTGGTGGTGTCGGAGGCGGCGGTGGGCAAGCACATCGGCAACATCCTGATGAAGCTCGACCTGCCGCCGGCCGAGGAGACGCACCGCCGGGTGCTGGCGGTGCTGCAGTTCCTCCGGGCCTGAGGCCGGTGCCGAGCTCTGCCCCCGCCGGGACCCGCCCGCTCACCCTGCTCACGGTGGCGGGCGGGGGCCCGGGACGCAGCGGCTCAGGAGCGCACGGCCGTGACGACGTGGTAGTCGAGGAGTCCGTCCCGCCAAGCGGGGAGGAAGTTGCGGGTCCAGTGGCCGGGCGGGACGACGTCGACGAGGTAGCGGTCGAGGCCGGGCCAGACGTCGGAGCCGACCGATTCGGTGTGGACGTCGGTGAAGCCGGCCTTGCCGAGGTCGGTGGTGAACCCGCCGAGGGTGTGCGGGACGTCGAGCCCGTCCGCGAAGCTGGCGAGCAGGATGCTCAGGCGCTCGGCGACCTCAGGGCCCCCGGCGGCGAAGAAGGTGGTGACGGCGAGCCGGCCGCCGGAGCGCAGGACGCGGGCGGCCTCGTGCGCGAAGCCGGTGAGTTCGCGGAAGTGCTGGGCGGCCTCGACCGAGTAGACGCCGTCCAGGGAGGCGTCGGAGAAGGGGAGTTCGTCGGCGGCGCCGATGGCGTAGGCGAGGCGGTCGGGGTAGGTGGCCAGGGCCTTGGCGTTGACGGCGCGGGCGCGTTCGACCTGGTCGGGGTGGATGTCGACGCCGGTGACGGCGGCGAAGCGGAACTCGCGCAGGGCGAGGGCGGCGCCGAGCCCGCGTCCGCTGCCGACCTCGGCGAGGCGCAGCTGTTCGCGCGGCTCGGGGAAGGTGCGCAGCACGCGGCGGTACAGCTGCTCCTGGCTGTGCACGCGGTCGTCGGGGGTGGGGGCGGTGAGGTCGATGCCGTGCCAGTCGCCGAAGTTGATGAATCCGCCGGCGAAGCTGGCGGCCTTCGATAGGTCACCGGCGCCGTAGGTCTGGCGTACGGTCGGGGGAATGCGGTTGTGGTCCATGGGCCGCTGGGTCTCCTGATCGCTGGGCGTCTCCTGCTCGGTGGGCGCCCGGGCGCCGGACGCGCCGAGGTACGTACCCAAACCGGTGGTGGTCCGAACACGGTACGTGATGGACGGATGTGCTTGGTGGGAAAAGGGGCGTGGTGGTGCTCCGAGGGGGCTCGGAACACCACCACGCGACCGGGGGCGGCTACCGGGAGAGGTCGGCCGGGGCGTCGATCCTGGTCAGTTTCCGGGGGTTGCGCACGATGTAGACCCGGGTGACCCGGCCGTCCTCCACGGCGACGCTGACCACCGAGGGCTCGCCGCCGAGGTCGATCCGGCCGGCCGGCGCGCCGTTGAGCCACACCGTCTCGGTGTCGAACCCGAGCGGCGCCCGGTGGGCGCGCGCGAGCAGGGCCGCCACCGCCTCGGCGCCGTGCAGCGGGGCGAGCAGGGCCGGCGCGATCCCGCCGCCGTCGGCGATCAGGACCACGTCCGGCGCCAGGACCTCCATCAGGTCCTGCAGCCGACCGGTGCGCAGCGTCTCCAGGAAGCGCTCCACCACCCGCTCCTGTTCGGTGCGGCTCACCCGCACCCGCGGCCGCCTGGCCGCCACGTGGCCGCGGGCCCGCCGGGCGACCTGCCGCACGGCGGCCGAGCTCTTGCCGACGGCCTCGGCGATCTCCTCGTACGGCAGTTCGAAGACCTCGCGCAGCACGAACACCGCCCGCTCGGTCGGCCCCAGCGTCTCCAGCACGGTGAGCATCGCGAACGAGACGCTCTCCGCGAGTTCGACGTCCTCGGCGACGTCGGGGCTGGTGAGCAGCGGCTCCGGCAGCCACTCGCCGACGTACTGCTCGCGCCGTCGGGACAGCGTCCGCAGCCGGTTGAGGGACTGGCGGGTGACGATCCGGACGAGGTACGCCCGCGCGTCCTGTACCTGCGATTCGTCCACGCCGGCCCACCGCAGCCAGGACTCCTGCAGCACGTCCTCCGCGTCGGCGGCCGAGCCGAGCAGTTCGTAGGCGACGGTGAACAGCAGGCTGCGGTGGGTGACGAAGGGGTCGGCGGCCGGGGTCACGGTCATGCCGACGGCCCTCCGGCGGCGGGGCGCCCGGCGAGCGGGACCTCGCAGGAGTCGGAGAAGCCCTGCGAGGAGACCCCGTTGGCGATGTTGTTCCTGGCCGCCATGTTGGCGAAGGCGACGTAGGCGGTGAGTTCGACCATCGCGGCGGGGCCGAGCGCGTCGAGCAGAACCCCGTACTGCTCGTCGGTGACGGTCGGGGGCGTGACGGACATCGCCTCGGCGTACTCCATCACGTCCCGCTCCAGCGGCGTGAACGCCTCCGAGGCCCGCCAGTTCGGCACCTGGCTGGCCTTGGCCAGGTCCAGGCCCTGGTTCCGCGCCTGGAAGTAGTTGATGTCCAGGCACCAGCTGCACCCGACCAGCGAGGCCACCGCCATGTGGGCGAAGGACTTGAGGCTTTCGTCGAGTGCGTCCCAGGTGGCGAGCCTGCCCGCGAACTCCGTGTTCGCGGCGGCGACCCCGGGGTTGTGCCAGATCACCTCGGTGGGTTCGAAGACGGCGCCGAACGCCTCGATCATCTTCTCGCCGAGCTCGGTGGGCAGCTGGGCCTTCGGCAGGCGGAGTGCCATGGAATCCTCCTCGTGTGGTGGTGTGTTCGGGTCGTTCGGGCATGAAGACACCGGAGGACGGGCGGATGTGACAGGCGGATGGGGCCGCCGGATCGGACCGGGGGAGAAAAATCCCCGACGGGCGGGCGGCCGGTTCGCTACAGTCCGCGGGATTCCCGAGATCGTGACCACACCCTGAGGAGAACGTCCCCGTGAACGTCCCCGACGAACGCCCCGCCCCGCCGCTGACCGGCGGTGAGCGCGAGATGCTGCGCGGCTTCCTGGACTTCCACCGGGCGACCCTCGCCATGAAGTGCGAGGGCCTGACCGACGAACAGCTGCGGCAGCGCTCCAGCCCGCCCTCCACACTGACCCTGCTCGGCCTGGTCCGGCACATGGCCGAGGTGGAACGCACCTGGTTCCGCCGGGTGATCGACGGCCAGGACCTCCCGCTGGTCTGGTCCGCGGACGGCGACTACCAGGCCGCCTACGACCCCACCGGATCCACCCGGGCCGAGGCCTTCGCCGCCTGGCAGACCGAGGTCGAACACGCCCGCCGCATCGAACGCGCCGCCGACTCCCTCGACGTCACCGGCTACCAGGCCCGATGGGACGCCGAGGTGTCGCTGCGCCTGGTGATGCTGCACCTGATCCACGAGTACGCCCGCCACAACGGGCACGCCGACTTCCTGCGCGAGGCCATCGACGGCGTCGTGGGGGCGTAGCGGGGCGTAGGGCGCGCCGTCGGCGCCCGGCCCGCGCTACCAGCCGAGGAGGTGGGTGCGGTGGGTGAGGGCGGCGAGGACGGACTTGGTGGTGGTCTCGGTGGTGAGGTCGGTGGTGTCGAGGGTGTGGGTGGTGCCGTCGGGGGCCGGGCCGGGGTGGAGGACGACGTAGTGGAGGGTGGTGCCGGTGGCGCGGCTCTCGCGGCGGAAGGTGTCGAGGGCGGCGGGGGCGGTCCGGCACTCGACCACGACCTGGTAGCCGCGGGTGGCGTACGCGAAGGCGGCCTGGGCGGCGGCGGCCAGGGCGGCGGCGTGCCGGCGTCCGGCCTCCGGCAGGTGGGGCGGCGGCTGGTCGCCGCGGATGGCCCGCAGGAAGTCGGCCGTCCGCAGGTGGACGCCCGGGTTCAGCTCCCGTGCGAGCTGCGCCGCGACCGGGCCGTCCCCCGCCCCGGACGGGTCGACAAGGACGAGGACGCCACCGGCGCCCCGGCCGCCCCCGAGCTCCGGCCCACCTTCGGTCGTACGGTTCACAGCTGCTGATCCCTTCGCGGGCCGGGGACGGGCGGGTAGCCGGGGCGAGGCGGTCGGAGTGCGGAGGAGCTGGTCGGCACGGATCCGGACAGCCGACCGCCTCGTCCCTACGACTGATGCGTTTCGGGGATCAACCTAGTCCAACCGGGTGCCGGAGTCGTCCCCCGCCTGGTGAACGGCCGGGGCGGCGGGTGGGGCGGCAGGGGGATTCGGCGTGGGATCGGCCCGGGGCGGTGGCCGGTCAGTGGTCCTGGGTGCGCAGGACGATCGGGTTGGTGAGGGCCGCCATCGGGCCCCAGGGGAGGTCCGGGCCCATCGCGTTGCCCTTGCCCGGCGTGCCGTCCGCCTTGGGGTGGCGCACCTCGGCCCGGACGTACGCGGCGAGCGAGGCCGTCGTGCGCCACACCACCGTGCCGGAGCCGTCGGCGGGCAGCGGCTCCTGGTGCATCTGCCCCTCGTCGGTGATCAGCCGGACGGTGCCGCCGGGCACGCCCGCCACGGTGAGCCGGACGTCCAGCGGCGCGTCTCCCGGGACGGTCAGCTCCTCGCCGATGCCGGCCTGGCGGCCGTGCCCGGTGACGGTGAACTCCAGTCGGACGGCGGAGGATTCGGCGAGCCAGCTGCGCCCGTCGCGCAGCCCGTCCAGGATCGCGTCCCGGGTGAGGTCCTCGGCCAGCACCACGTTGTGCGGGGAGCCGATGACCTGCGGCTCGCTGTGCGCGTCGCTGTTGCCCATGGCCGGGAGCCAGGAACGGCCCTCGCGCAGGGCGACGGCGAGCCGGCCGTCCCAGGTGTCCACCGCGGACTCGTCGTCGTACGTCCAGGGGCCGTTCCACACCTCGACCGCGTCGGCCTGGTCGTAGCCGAACTTCCACTGGCAGGCGACGTACGGGCAGTACGGGTGCGCGGGCACCACCAGGCCGCCGGAGCGGTGGACCTGGCGGGCGAAGCGCGGGAACTCCTCGTCGCGCGAGCGGTAGCGCCAGTCGACGAACCGGCCGGCCTCCAGGCCGAGGGCCAGCCAGTGGCCGTTGCGGGTGGTGATCTCCTCGCCCGGGAGGATCAGCAGGTCCGGGCCGGCCAGCGGGCCCCAGACGGCGTGCGAGGAGCTGGTGTTGTGGTCGGTGGAGACGATGAAGTCCAGTCCGGCGGCGCGGGCCCCGGCCGCGACCTCCTCGGGCAGGCGCCGTCCGTCGGAGTGCACGGTGTGCAGGTGGCAGTCGCCCCGGTACCAGGCCCGGCCGCGGCCGCGGGCCCGTTCCGCCGGGTAGTGCGGGGTGAAGTGCGGCCCGGGCGCGCCGAACCGGAGGGTGACCTGGACGCGGTAGTCCAGGCCCTGCGGGGCGACCTGGTACGGGCCGAGCACGACGTGCCAGGTGCCGGGGTTGATCGGGCCGGGGAGGTAGCCGGGGGTCGCGGCGTCGCGGGCGAGGCTGAACTCGGTGCGGAAGCCGCCCGACCAGCCGCGGAAGCCGGGGCCGCCGAGGTCGGTGCCGCGCTCGTCGAAGATGCCGATGTCGCAGGAGTTGCCGGGGGTGCCGGCCGGGACCGGGGGCTTGTCGTAGCCGTAGGAGACGGCGATCTCGCGGACACCCTCCGGGACTTCGACCGGGAGGTGGACGAAGTCGGGTGCGCCGGTGGGGAGATGGCCGGTGAGGGTGAGGACGCGGTCGCCGGGGTTCGGGTTCTGGCTCGGTGCGGCGGCGGCTTCGGCAGGGGTGGCGGTGGTGGCGGCCAGGCCCAGGGCGGTGGCGGCGCCGGTGGCGAGGCCGGTGCGGAGCAGGTCGCGGCGGGCGGGGTTCGGGGGCTGTGTGGGCTCGGTGGGATCGGTGGGGTCGGTCGGCATCGTGGTCTCCGGGGCGCGGCGGGCGGGTCGCTCGCGGGCTTACCCCGGTGGGTGAACCGGGGGTGAGTCGGGGCTCACGGGGCCGGGCGGGTCGGTGAAGAGGGGGCCGGCCGGGGGTGGGGGCGAGTTGCGGGGAGTGACGAATGGTCGGTTCATAGTCGTGTAAGCGGTTTATATGACGATTTATGGGCCGGGAGGCGGACGTGGCGGTGAGTCGGCGGACGCTGCTCATGGTGGTGGCCGGGGGCGCGCTGGCGGGGTGCGGAGCCAGGACGGCGGTGTCGGGGGCGCCCGTACCGTCGGTCTCCGCCCCGGTGACGGCGTCCGGCACGGAATCAGGCATACCTGCGGAGGCCGCTGCTGCGCCGACGGCTGCGGCCACCCCGGCGCCCGCGGACCCGACCGCCCCGGCCCCGACCGCCCCGGCCCCGGCCACCGCCGCCCCCAAGAAGGAGCCGACCCGGGCCGAGGTGGTCGAGCGGTACGGCGAGGCGAGCCCGGCCGACTGGGGACTGGACGTCCCCGGGGTGATCACCGAGCTGCCCGACGGCGAGAGCGCGACGGCGCTCACCTTCGACGCCTGCGGCGGCCCCGGCGGCAACGGCTACGACGCCGACCTGATCGACTTCCTGCGCGCGCACGCCGTCCCCGCCACGCTCTTCCTGAACGCCCGCTGGATCGACGCCAACCCGGACGAGTTCGAGCAGCTCGCCGCCGACCCGCTGTTCGAGATCGGCAACCACGGCACCCTCCACCGTCCGCTCTCCGTCACCGGCCGCTCCGCCTACGGCATCGCCGGGACCAGCGACGTCGGCGAGGTGTACGACGAGGTGGCGGGCAACGCGCGCAAACTCGCCGCACTGCTCGGGCAACCGCCCCGCTTCTTCCGCTCCGGCACCGCGCACTACGACGACGTCGCCACCCGGATCGTCGCCGACCTGGGCGAACGCGTCGCCGGCTTCACCGTGAACGGGGACGGCGGGGCGACACTCAGCGCCTCCCAGGTGCGGCAGGAGGTCGCGTCGGCCGGGCCGGGCGCGATCGTGATCGGCCACCTGAACCACCCGGGCGGCGGCACCGCCCCCGGGGTGGCGGCGGCGGTACCGGGGATGCTCGCGGCCGGGCGGCGCTTCGTCCGGCTCTCGGACGTGATGTAGGCCCGGGCGGGGGCGGTCCTCGGGGAGCGACTACGCGAGGCGCAGCCCCCCGGGGTGCTCCTCCTCGATGATCCGGACCAGCCAGTCGAAGACCGTCGCCCCCTTCCCCGCCCGGGCGGCGGCCAGCTCGGCGGCGACGTACTCGCGGTTGGCGGGGTGGCAGCGGGCCAGCCGCAGCTGCAGTTGGCGCGCGGTCTCCGGGTATCCGAGGTTGCGGCGGGAGACCTCGTGGTCGCGCCACTCGATGACCCAGTCCTCGTCGTCGGGCGTGCCGTAGCCTCCGCGCAGGCAGTCGGCGAAGGCGTCGAGGTTGCGGCCGAAGTAGCCGTCGTCGCCGATCTCCTGCCCGACGACGTCCCAGAAGTCCTCCAGGGTGCCGATCTTCCTGCCGTCGATCACATAGGTCACCGTCACGGGGTCGAGGATATGCCCGGGCCGGGAACGGGGCTTCACGGCGGGGCTCCGCCGGACAGGCCCTACGGCTCGACGGCGATGGCGGTGGCCAGCAGGCCGTCCCGGACGGCCCAGCGTCCGTCGAAGCCGTCGACGCGGCGCCCGCCGACCACCGGGCCGGGGACCAACAGGCGGGCGGTGAAGGTGCCGTCGGGGGAGAGGTCCAGCTCGGCCTCGCTGAACTCCAGGAACAGCTCGGTCAGTGGGAACCACGCCTTGTACACCGACTCCTTGGCGCTGAACAGGATGCGGTCCCACGGGGTGCCCGGGTGCGCGCCGGCCAGCTCGGCGAGGCGCTTCTGCTCGACCGGCAGGGCGACGACGTCCAGCACGCCCTCCGGCAGCGGTGCCGCAGGCTCGGCGTCGATGCCGACGGAGGCCAGGGTGCCGGCCCGGGCCACGGCGGCCGCGCGGAAGCCGTCGCAGTGGGTGAGGCTGCCGACCACGGTGTCCGGCCAGCTCGGCGCGCCGCGCAGACCCGGGACGAGCGGGCGGTAGGGCACGCCGAGCCGGGCCAGGGCGGCCCGGGCGCAGTGGCGGACGGTGGTGAACTCGCGGCGCCGCTTGTCGACCGCCCGGGCCAGGACGGCCTCCTCCTCGGGCTCCAGCCGGGCCTCCGGCGGGTCGTCGTACGCCACCACGGTCACCACGGCCTCCGGCAGCAGGTCCCCGATCACCCGTTCCCCCCTCGTTCTCCCGCGCGGGACGGTCGCCGCGCGGGACGAGGGTAACCCGGGCGGGGGGATCCCGGGGGGCCGTTCCCGGAGGTCCGTCGCCTGCGTGAGGCCCTAGGCGAGGGCTGGTGCTACTCGAAGGCGGCTGCCGCCTCGCGCAGCGCCCGGGCGACCGTCTCCGGGTCGTACGGTGCCGGTGCGCCGGGCAGGTAGGTGACGGAGTGCAGCGCGCCGGTGTAGCGGAAGGCACGGTGGCGCTCGTGCACCGGCCAGGAGACCGGGGACTTGCGGTCGATGCCGACGCTGATGCCCTGGAACGGCGCCATGCCGATCAGCTGGTGGACCGGGCCGAGCCGGCCGACCCCGCCCCGGGGCTCGGCGCCGTCCACGAGCAGCCGGAACTCCCACTTGAGGTCGGCTACGGCGGTGGCCTCCAGGGTGACCCGTCGGGTGCCCGCCGCCAGTGGGCCGCCGTCGGCCTCCAGCAGCTCGCCGTACTGGTTGTAGGCGAGACGCAGCCGGCCGTCCTCGACGTAGAGGCTGTAGCCGCCGCCCTGGTCGCCGTGTGAGACGAGGACGCCCTGGTCGCCGTCGCGGTAGCCGTCCAGCGCGACCTCGACGGTGAAGGAGCGGAAGGAGATCAGCCGGGAGGAGCGGTAGCGCTCCAGCTCGGGGGTGCCGGGCAGCAGGGTGAGCGGGCGGCGCAGCCGGTCCGTCCCGGGGCCGCGCAGGGCGAGGGCGCCGCTGCCGTCGGCCAGCGGGAAGACGCCGTTGCGCCAGGCGGCCGCCTCCCAGGCGGCGGACAGCTCCTTGACCAAGGCGGGGTGGTCGGCGGCGACGTCGTGGATCTCGGTGGGGTCGGTGCGCAGGTCGTACAGCGCCCACTCGCCGTCGTCGTACGGGGTGCCGGGGCGGTGCAGGGTGACCAGCTTCCAGCCGTCGCGGTAGTAGCTGCGGTTGCCCGTCATCTCGCAGTACTGCTCGTGGTGGGTGCTCGGGGTGGCGTCGTCGCGCAGGACGGCGGCGAAGCTGGTGCCGTCGAGTTCCTGGACGGGTCGGTCCCGGCGCTCCGACGGCCGTGCCACACCCGCGAGTTCGAGCAGGGTGGGGAGGACGTCGGTGACGTACTGGTACTGGGCGCGGACGCCGTCGTCGCCCTCGGCGCGCGGCAGGCCGGCCGGCCAGGAGAGCACGAAGGGGACGCGGACGCCGCCCGCGTAGGTCTGGCCCTTGTACAGCCGGAACGGGGTGTTGGAGGCCATGCCCCAGCCGCGCGGGTAGTGGACCAGGCTCTGCGGGCCGCCGATGAGGTCGATCTCGCGTTGGACGTCCGGGTTCCAGTCGTCCGGGAGGCCGGGGTGGTGGACGAAGCGGCTGAAGTAGCTGCGGGTGCCCTCGGCGCCGCCCTCGCCGGTACCGCCGTTGTCGCTGGTGAACACGATGATGGTGTTGTCGAGTTCGCCGAGGGCGGCCAGGGTGTCGGTGATCCGGCCGAGGTTCTGGTCGACGTTGTCGACCATCGCCGCGTACACCTCCATGTAGCGGGCGTACAACTTCTGCTGGACGTCGGTGAGTTCGTCCCAGGGGCCGACCTCGTACCCGGCCTCGGAGTTGCGCTCGGGCAGTTCGGTGCCGGGCGGGAAGTGGCCGGCGGCGAGCTGGCGGGCGAAGCGGGTGCGGCGCAGCTCGTCCCAGCCGCCGTCGTAGCGGCCCCGGTGGCGGGCCAGGTCGGCGGGCTTGGCCTGCAGCGGGCCGTGCACGGCGTTGTGGGCGAGGTAGAGGAAGAAGGGCTTGTCGTCGTCGTGGGCGCGCAGCGACTTGACCATCTTGATGGCCTGGTCGGTGATGTCGTCCGTGTAGTAGTAGTCGTCGGGGAACTCGTCGATGTCCAAGGGGCTGTTGTCGCGGACGAGTTGGTGCGGGTGGAAGAGGCTGGTCAGGCCCTCCAGGACGCCGTAGTACTGGTCGAAGCCCTTCTGCAGCGGCCAGTTGGCGCGGTCGTCGGCGGCGTTGGAGGCGGAGTCGCGGGTGAGGTGCCACTTGCCGACGGCGTAGGTGGCGTACCCGGCGTCGTGCAGCAGCTCGGCGAGGGTGGGGATGTCCCCGGCGACCTCCATGCCGTAGCCGGGGAAGCCCGGGTCGGCGTTGGCGACGAAGGAGTAGCCGACGCGGTGCGGGTTGAGGCCGGTCAGCAGGGCCGCCCGGGCGGGCGAACAGAGCGGCATGGTGTGGTAGTTGGCGAGCTTGACGCCGCCGGCGGCGAGGCGGTCCAGGGTCGGGGTGGGGATCTCGGCGCCGAACGGGCCGATGTCGCTGTAGCCCATGTCGTCGATCAGGACGACCACGATGTTGGGGGCGCCCTCGCGCGGGCGGACCGGCTGCGGCCAGGCGGGGGTGGACTCGCGGAAGGTGCGGCCGACGGTGCCGGGGAAACCGGCGTACGGGTCGCGCCGGTGCGGGTTCGCTCCGGGGGTGGTGGTCATGTGCTGCTCCGGGTGGTGGCTCGTGCGGTCTCCAGGCGCGGGACGGCAGCCAGGAGTTCGGCGGTGTAAGGGTGTTCGGGCGCGGTGACGACGCGGTCGGCCGGGCCGGTCTCGACGATCCGGCCCTGGTGCATCACCGCGATCCGGTGGCTGACCTGCCGGACCACGGCCAGGTCGTGGGCGATGAACAGGATCGCCAGGCCGAGCTCGCGCTGCAGCCGGGCGAGCAGGTCGATCACCTGGGCCTGGACCGAGACGTCCAGGGCGGAGACCGGCTCGTCGCAGATCAGCACGCTCGGCTCGGGCGCCAACGCCCGCGCGATGCCGATGCGTTGGCGCTGACCGCCGGAGAAGGCGCGCGGGTGGCGGTCGGCCGTGGCCGGGTCCAGGCCGACCTGCTCCAGCAGTTCGGCGACCCGGGCGGCGCGCTGTTCCCGGCCGCCGAGACCGTGGGCGATCAGCGGCTCGGCGATGATCTGCCCGGCGGTCATCCGGGGGTTGAGCGAGGAGTACGGGTCCTGGAAGACCAGTTGGACCTCGCGGTGCGGCCCGCCGCGACGGCTGCCGCGGCCCCGGGCAGGCCCCAGCTCCTCGCCGCGGAAGCGGATGGAACCGGCCGAGGGCGTGTGTGCCCGGACGAGCGCCCGGGCGAGGGTGGACTTGCCGGAGCCGGACTCACCGACCAGGCCGAGGGTTTCGCCGGGGTGCAGGTCGAGGTCGACGCCCTGCAGCGCGGTGACGGAGCGCCGCCGGGAGCCGTAGGTCTTGGCCAGGCCGCGGACGGTGAGCAGGGGGCGGGGGTCCGGGGTGCTGTTGGCGGCGGCCCGGGAGGGCTCGTCCAGCCGGGGAACGGCGGCCAACAGCTCGCGGGTGTACGGGTGTTGCGGGTCGGCGAGGACTTCGGCGGTGACGCCCTGCTCGACCACCCGGCCGTGGCGCATCACCAGCAGGCGGCGGCAGGTCTGGGCGATCACCCCGAGGTCGTGGCTGATCACCACCAGCGCGGTGCCCTGTTCCCGGTTGATCCGGGTGAGCAGCCGCAGGATCTGCTGCTGGACGGTCGGGTCGAGGGCGGTGGTCGGCTCGTCGGCGACCAGCACCTCGGCGTCGTGGGCCAGCGCGAGGGCGATCATGATGCGTTGGCGCTGGCCGCCGGAGAACTGGTGCGGGTGGTCGCGCAGCCGGCCGGCAGCGTCCGGGATGCCGACCAGGTCGAGCAATTCGGCGGCACGGGCGAGGCGTTCGGCCTTCTTCGGGTGGCTTCCGTGGGCGCGCAGCGCCTCGTCGAGCTGTCGGCCGATGGTGAGGACCGGGTTGAGCGAGGACATCGGGTCCTGGAAGACCATCGCGATCCGCCGGCCGCGCAGGGCGCGCAGCGCCTCCTCGGGGAGGGCGGCGAGGTCCTGCCCGGCGAGTTCGACTGAGCCGGCGGTGATCCGGCCGCCGGGCGGCAGCATCCGCAGCAGGGCGAGCGCGGTGGTGGACTTGCCGGACCCGGACTCGCCGACGATGCCCAGGGTGTCACCGGCTCCGAGCGCGAATCCGACGCCGTCGACGGCGGTGGTGCCGGCGGTGGTGCCGGCGGTGGCGGCGTCGGAGGTCGTATCTCCGAACCGGACGGTGAGGTCCGTGACGTCGAGCGCGGTGGTCATCGGCGGATCCCCCGGTTCAGGGCCTCGGCGATCAGCGTGAAGCCGAGCACCAGCGCGGTGGTGGCGGCCAGCGGGGCGGCCGCGAAGGTCGGGTCGGTGGCGAGGTAGGCGACGGACTGGCTGAGGATGCTGCCCAGGGTGGGCTCCGGCGGGCGGACCCCGAGGCCCAGGAAGCTCAACGCGCCCTCGATGAACACGCCGAGCGAGAGCGCCACGGCGGTCTGCACGATCAGCGGGTCGACGGCGTTGGGCACGACGTGCCGCAGCAGCACCCGGGCCCGGGAGGCGCCGCCGACGCGGGCCGCCAGGGCGTACTCGCGCTCCCGCTGGACCAGGATCCCGGCCCGCAACTGCCGCCCGAAGCCCGGGATTTCGGCCAGCGCGATGACGACCACCACCGGCCAGCGGCCCGGGCCGAGGACGGCCGTCACGGCGAGGCCGAGGATCAGCCCGGGGAAGGCGAGCAGCAGGTCGAAGGCCCGCTGGACGGCGAGGTCGGCCCAGCGGGAGGTGGCCGCGAGCAGTGCGGCCGAGCAGCCGAGCAGGGCGCCGATCGGGACGGCGGTGACGATCAGGGCCAGGTCGGTGCCGATGCCGTGCAGGACCCGGCTGTAGAGGTCGCGGCCGAGGTCGTCGGTGCCGAAGGGGTGTCCGGCGCCGGGACCGGCCAGGGCGAGGGCGCTCTGGGCGTTCGGATCGGTGGAGGTGAGCAGCGGGGCGAGCAGCCCGGCGAGGGCGACGAGGCCGACCAGGGCGAGGCCGGTCAGGCCGCGCCAGGTGCGCAGCCCGGAGAGGTAACGGTTGTGCCGTGCGGGGGACTTGAGGGGAAGGGTGGCGGTGGTCATCGGGTCACTCCCAGCGGATCCGGGGGTCGAGCCAGGCGTAGGCGAGGTCGGTGAGCAGCTGGACGGCGACGTAGACCGCCACCACGAGCAGCAGCAGGTCCTGCACCACCGGGTAGTCCCGGCGGGCGACGCCCTGCTCGATCAGCTGGCCGAGGCCCGGCCAGGCGAAGATCCGCTCCACCAGGACGGCCCCGGCGATGAGTTGGCCGATCTGCAGGCCGAGGACGGTGACGGCGGAGGGCAGCGCGTTGGGCAGTGCGTGCCGCCAGACGATCCGCCGCCGGGAGACGCCGAGCGCGGTCGCGGTGCGGACGTAGTCCTCGGCGAGGGCGCGTTCGATGCCGTCCTTGAGGTAGCGGGCGAGCACGGCGGCGCTGGGCAGGGCCAGGCAGAGCGCGGGCATCGCCAGGTACTGGACGGCGAGGTCCGGGGCGTCCAGCAGGGACTGCTGTCCGCCGGCCGGGAGCAGGTGGAGTGAGACGGCGAAGACCAGGACCAGGACGACGCCGGTGACGAAGGGCGGGATCGCGAGGACGGCGGTGGTGAATGCCTGGATCGCGGCGGCGGCCGGTCGGCGTTGGGCGGTCGCTCCGGCCACTGCCAGCGGCAGGGCGATCAGTACCACCAGGAGCAGGGCTCCCAGGGCGAGTTGGGTGGTGGCGCCGAGGCCGTTGCCGATCAGGTCGGCGACCTGGCCGCCGATCGCGTAGCTCGGGCCGAGGTCGCCGCCGAGCAGGTGGCCGAGCCAGCTGAGGTACTGACCGAACAGCGGCCGATCCAGGCCGAGTTGGGTGCGGATGGCCTCGACGGTGGCGGGGGAGGCGTCCGGGCCGGCCAGAGAGGTGGCCGGATCGCCGGGGATGAGGCGGAGGATGAGGAAGACCAGGAAGGAGGCGAGGGCCAGGACCAGCAGTCCGCTGGGGAGGCGTTTGAGGAGGAAGGTGCGCATGGGTCGGGTTCCGGGCCGTCCTGCTCAGGCCGTCAGGTGGGCGTCGTCGAGGTTGAGGTAGCCGAACTTGTTGAGCGTGGCGCCCTGGGCCCTGCGGCCGGCGACCTCGACCAGTCCGGCGATGGCGAGGTCGATCACGAACTCCTCGTCCAGCAGCACGTCGGTGATCTGCTGGTAGAGGGCCTTGGCCTCGGGGCTGTCGCTGTCGCTGCGGTTCCAGGCCCGCTGCACCACGTCGGTGTAGGCGGGGGAGGCGAAGTGCGAGCTGTTCTTGGCCTCGTTGAAGGGGTAGGCGCTCACCGCGAGGGTGGCCGGGTGGAGTTGCGCGAAGCCGTGGCTGAGCGTCCACAGGGCGGGCATGGACTGGGAGATGAGCTGCTTCTGCATGGTCGGCGAGTCGGTGGGCTGGAGCACCGTCTCGATGCCGACCTGCTGGAGGTCGTACTGCAGGATCTGGGCGATCGCGGTCGAGCCCGGCTCGCTGGAGTGGGCGAAGGGCAGGGTGAGCTTCTCCAGTCCGGCCTCCTTGAGCAGGGCGCGGGCCTTGTCCGGGTCGTGGCGGTAGTGGGTGGCGCCGGCCTCGGTGTAGGCGGGGGAGGACTTGGGCCAGGGTATTGAGGAGACGCTGCCGTAGCCGCCGAGGGCCTGCTGGACGAAGCGGTCGCGGTCGACCGCCCAGGCGATGGCCTGGCGGACGCGCTTGTCGCCGACGTGCTCGGCGGTGACGTTGACGCCGATGTAGTGGGCGCCGGCGCCGGTGTCGTACTGCGTGATCCGGAACTGCGGGTCGGTGCGCAGGGCGGCCACGTCCTTGCCGCGGACGTTGTACGACAGGTGGGTCTGGCCGGTCTTGAGGGAGGAGAGCAGGGACTCGGCCTGCGGGACGATCCGGATCTCCACGCCGTCGAGGTAGGGGCGGCCGGGGTTCCAGTACGTCTCGTTGCGGGCGAAGGTGAGCGAGGAGCCGGGCTTGCGGTCGGTGAGGGTGAACGGGCCGGTGCCGATCAGCCTGGTGCCGGCGACGGCGTCCTCGACGGTTCCGGAGTCCGGGATGATCATGAACTCGAAGAGGTCGAAGAGGTTGCTCACCGGGTGGGCGAGCACCAGGGTCAGCTCGAAGTCGCCGTTCTTGCGGAAGTCGGTGACGGTGGCGGCGGTCGAGCGCAACTGGGCCGAACGGGCCGGGTTCTGGAGGTTCTTGACCGCGAAGACCACGTCGTCGGCGGTGAACCGGCGGCCGCTGTGGAACAGCACGTCCTCGCGGAGCTTGAGCGTGACGCTCTGCCCGTCCGGCGCGACCTGCCAGGAGGTGGCGAGTTCGGGCTGCGGCCGGAGCTGGTCGTCGTACCTGGTCAGGGTGTTGAAGACGAGTCGCTGGACCAGGGTGTTGGCGCTCTGGGCGAACAGCAGGCTCGGGGTGAAGTCGACGCCGGTGGCCACGGAGAGCACCCCGCCCTTCCGGGGGGCGTCCGAACTGCCCGCCGTTTTCGCGGAGTTCGAGGCCTCGTCGACGGCGGACCGGCAGGCCGCGAGCGTCAGCAGGCCGGCGCCGGCGAGGCCCGCGCGCAGCAGGGCGCGGCGGCTCGGTGCGGAGGGACGGGTGAGCGCGGTCATGGCGGTCCTTCGGGAGGGGGACGACGGTCAGTGGTGGTGGGCCAGCGCGCGGACGGGCCCGGCGTACAGCTCGCCGAGCACCGGGGTGCCGGCCGCCACGGCGAGGACGTCCGGGCCGCGCCGCTGGGCGATCAGCAGGTCGGCGTCCCGGCGCAGGTGCGAGCGGAGCGCGAACTCGGCGCGGACGACGTCGAGGTAGCGCGGGTCGAGGAAGGAGAAGGTCTCGGTGAGGACCAGCAGGTCGGGGTTGACCACGTCGGCGAGCAGCGCCAGGGCGCGGCCGATGATCCGGGCGCGGTTGCGGACCAGCCGGTCCGCGCCCGGGTCGCCGCGCTTGACGGCCGCGATCAGCTGGGCGCGGTCGGGCTCGGCGGTGACGCCCGCGGCGGCGGCCGCCTCGAACAGCGTGGTGTCGGAGGCGGCCACCGAGAGGCAGCCGAGCCGGCCGCAGTGGCAGCGCGCCTCGCTCTGCGCGTCCGGGTCGGTGACGGTGCCGGTGACCGGCAGGTGGCCGAGGTCGCCGGTGGTCGAGGGCGGGCCCAGGTGGACCGTGCCCGCGACCGCCAGCGCCGCGTCCACGACGTGGCCGACGAACAGCTGGACCATGCTGCGGCGGGCCGCCGGGTGGCCGAAGAGGATCTCCGCCTGGGTGAGCGCCCGGGCGTGGTTGTCCACCCGGACCGGCAGCCCGGTGGCTTCCCGCAGCAGCGCGCGCAGCGGCAGGTCCTGCCAGTCCAGCGGGCCGTGGCGGAGCACGAGGCCGCGCTCCGGATCGACCGAGCCGCCGCTCACGGCGCCCAGCCCGACCACCGTACGGCCGCCGGCCAGGGCGTCGATCAGCCGTGGCAGTCGTGCGAGCAGGGGCTTCAGCACCGCGAGTCCGGTCCGGCCGCGGTTGGAGACCTCCTTGCGCCGCAGCACCCGGCCGCGCAGGTCGAGCAGCGCGAAGGTGGTGTACGGCACGCCGATGTGCAGTCCGGCGACGGCGAGTTGGTCGGTGTCCACGGCCAGCGGGAGCTGCGGGCGGCCGACCGTACCGGTGCCGCCGCCCGCCAACTCAGGCCGCTCGCTGAGGAGTCCGAGCCGTACCAGGTCCACCGTCTGCCGGGAGACCGCCGAGGCGCTGAGCCCGGTGAGCTCGGCGACCCGGCTGCGGGCGATCGGCCCGTGGTCGAGCACCGTGCGCAGGACGGCGGCGGCGTTGGCGTCCCGGCGGTCATCGCCGGCGCGGAGGGTCGTGGGCATGGTCTCGTTCGCGGGGAGTCGTCGGGCGGCGGGTTCGGGGCGGTCGTAGCGGGGCGGTCGTTGCGGGTCAGTGGGCTGCTTCGAGCTCCGCGGCGGGCACCAGGCCGGGCACCCGCGGCGGGTCGGCCGGCTCCAGCAGGCGGCTCGGGGCGCCGTCCACGCCGACCGGCAGGTCCCCGTCCAGGGTGATCCGGCGCACCAGGCGCGGCTCGTCGCCGTAGTCCGCGACCGCGTAGTGCTGGGTGGCGCGGTTGTCCCAGATCGCCACGTCGCCGACCTGCCAGTCCCAGCGGACGGTGTTCTCCAGCCGCTCGACGTAGCGCTGGAAGAGGTCGATCAGCGCCTTGCTGTCGTCGCCGGACACACCCTGGATCCGCTGCGCGAAGGCGCCCAGCAGCAGGGACTTCTCGCCGGTCACGGGGTGGACCCGGACCACCGGGTGCTCGGTCTTGAAGGCGGTGGAGACGAAGACGTCCCGGAACAGCTTGGCGACCTCGGCGTTGTTCGCCAGCTCGGGGCGCAGGGCGAGCCGGGCGGCGTAGTCGTAGTCGTTGGTGTGGACGGCGCGCAGGGACTCGGCGAGGACCTTCAGCGGGGCGGGCAGGTCCCGGTAGGCGGCCGCGGTGTTCGCCCAGACGGTGCTGCCGCCGGCCGGCGGGACCTCCAGGGCGCGCAGGATCGAGGCCTTGGGGTAGGACGGGACGAAGGTGACGTCGGTGTGCCAGTTGTTGGCGCGCACGCCCTTGGTGGCGTCCAGCTCGAAGATGTAGCGGCCGTCCGCGCTGGGCACGGTGGGGTGGCCGACGGGGTGGCCCAGCAGGCGGGCGAAGGCCTCCTGCTCGGCGTCGTCCAGGTGCTGCTGGCCGCGGAAGAAGAGCACCTTGTGCTCGTACAGGGCGGCTTCGAGGGCGGTGACGGTCTCGGCGGGGAGGTCGCCGCCCAGGCGTATGTCGTGCACGACGGCGCCGAGGCGGCCGGCGGCGGGGGTGAGGCGCAGGGCGGTGGGGGTGGTGGCCGAGGTGGTGGTCGCGGTCGGGACGGTGGTCGGGGCGGTCGGGGTGGTGGTCATGGCGGGGCCCTTTCGGGTGCGTGTGGTGACGGTGAGTGATGCACAACGGGTGTGGCGGGGCGCGGCGGGCGCGGTGGGGCGCGGGTCCGCGGCGCCCGGCAGGGCGCGGCAGGGTGCACGGAAGGCGGGGTGAAGGGGGCCGGTCCGGTCGTGCGGACGGTCAGAACGCGAGCGCGCCGCGACAACAGCGGCGCCGGCAACGGCGGGGAACGGGGCGGACGGCGGTGTGCATCGGCCCTCCTTCCGGCTCGTTGCGAGTGGGCTCGGGCTTCATGGTGCGGACGCCCGCGCCCGCCTGTCAATCGTCATCTTGCCTGGTGGGAAAGGCTGTTGCCGCTTCGTTTCGGCCGCTTGCGGACTGTGTCGGCCCGTTGCGGCGGATGGCGGGCGGATGGCGGGCGCGCTTCGCGCGGGCGTTCGGCCTTGTCCTGCGGGTGCGGGGGTTACTAATTTTCGGAGCGGAAGTAATTCCGGGCCGGCGCGGGGGTTCCCGCGCCGGGGCTTCGGCCTGCCCGGATGGCGGCGCGCCGTTACGTTCCGTGACTGCTGTGGATGCTACTGGCCGAGGAGCCGGGCGAAGTCCAGCCCGAGGCTGCCGAGGACGGGCAGTGCGCCGAGGTCGGTCACCCCGCCGACCGGGATGCTGTAGCCCTGGTTGACCTCGCGCGGGGTGGAGCCGGTGGCGGTGGAGTCGGCGGCGGCAGCGGTGGCGGTGCCGGCCGGGACCAGGAGGGCGCCGAGGAACAGGGCGGCGAGAACGGTGCGACGCATGGGACGGGGCCTCCGGTGCGGGGTGCGGGCATGCGAGGTGCGGGCATGCGGGTGACGGACTGTCAACACCCTCCGTGTCGGTGCGGTCACGTATCTTCGCCCCTTCGGACGCATTCGTAAAGATCCTTGCCTTGTGTTCATGCCAACATCGCGGAGGTCTGGACCATACCGAGGACGGGCGCATACGTTCCCTTCACCGGGCGGACACGGAGTCGCTGAACTTCCTTGCAGAGGGCGCGACTTCGCTCTGTCACGCCCATGGCCAGCAGTACGTCTGCCAGCACTGCAACCGGAGGGAACGACCATGCGCGCCATCGGCAAGAACCTCAGGATCCTCGCGGGCGCCCCGCTCGCCGCAGCCGCTCTCATCGCCTTCACCGCCGGCACCGCCAGCGCCGCGATCCCGATCAACAAGCCCATGACCGGCAAGGCCACCTACTACACCGACTCGGGCTACGGCGCCTGCGGCACCCAGATCAACGCCTCCTCCCAGATGCTGGTCGCCGTCTCGCACACCTGGTGGACCACCGCCAACCCCAACAACGACCCGGTCTGTAAGGGCATTTCGGTCAAGGTCAGTTACCAGGGCAAGACCATCATCGTCCCGGTCAAGGACCAGTGCCCCTCCTGCGACTCCACCCACATCGACCTCAGCCAGCCCGCCTTCGCCAAGCTGGCCCCGCTCGACAAGGGCGTCATCAGTGGCCTCACCTGGCAGTTCGTCAAGACCGGTCTGAAGGGTGAGACCGTCGAGCTGTCCGCCCCGATCGCCGGCTCCACCATCGGCTGACCGGCCCCGCGAACGCCGCTGCCCGCCCCCGCGAGCTCACCGGGGGCGGGCAGCGGCATCGGCTTCGACGGCCCCGAAGCCACCGACACCGTCCCCGGCCGTGTCGGCGGCTTACTGTTCTGGGATCCGTCGACGGTTCGAGAGTGTTGGAGAGCGGGGGTTGCGGGGTGTCCGAGGTGCGGAAGCCGGTGCTGTACGTCGTGGTGTGTGCGGCGGGGGTCGCGGGCGGGGTCGGGGAGTTGATCGCGGCCGCGCAGGCGGAGGGGTGGCAGGTGGGGGTGGTGGCCACTCCGCAGGCGATGGGGTTCATCGACGCGGAGGCGATCACCGCGCAGACGGGGTATCCGATCCGGTCGGCCTGGCGCAGGCCGGGGGCGCCGCGGCCGTTGCCGGACCCTGAGGCGATCGTGGTGTCCCCGGCGACGTTCAACACGGTCAACAAGTGGGCCCTGGGGATCTCGGACACGCTCGCGCTCGGGATCCTCTGCGAGTCCTACGGGTGGGGGATCCCGGTCGCCGTCCAGCCGTGTCTGAGCGCTGCGCAGGCCGCGCATCCGGCGTACGAGCAGAGCCTGGCGAGGCTGCGGGCGATGGGGGTGCGGGTCGCGGAGTTCGTGCCGGGGGCGTACAGCTGGACGCGAGCCCTGGAGCTGCTGCGGGACTGACAGGGTGGCTGATCGCGGCCGGCGATCCTGGCACTGTGCGGGGTGGTCCACGCCGATCGTCCGGAGGTAGCGTCCGGGCAGGTCGGCGAGGGTGCAGGAGGTGTCCGGTGGCGGCGGTCAACGGCGGGGTGTCGTTCTGGTACGCGGCGGACGGGGTGCCCGAGCCCGGGCCCGGGCTGCCGGGGGACCGGGACGTCGACGTGTGCATGGTCGGCGGCGGGTACACCGGGCTCTGGACGGCCTACTACCTGAAGAAGGCCGACCCTTCGCTGCGGATCGCGGTCCTGGAGCAGCGCTTCTGCGGCTACGGCGCCTCGGGGCGCAACGGCGGCTGGCTGTACAACGGCTTCGCGGGGCGCGCCGCATTCGCCCGGCGGTACGGGCAGCAGCGGGCGGCGGCGATGCAGCGGGTGATGGACGAGGCCGTCGGCGAGGTCGTCGACGTCACGGTCGCCGAGCGGATCGACGCGGACCTGGTGCGCAGCGGTGTGCTGGAAGTCGCCCGCAACCGGCCGCAGTTGGAGCGGCTTCGGGCCTTCGTCCGGGCCGAGCGGGCGTACGGGGCGGACCGGGTCGAGCTGTTGAGCGCCGAGGAGGCCACGGACCGGGTAGCGGTGGCCGGCACGCTCGGCGGCTGCTGGTCCCGGTACGGTGCGCGGATCCAGCCCGCGAAGCTGGTGCGCGGACTGGCCCGGGCCGTACGGGACGCGGGAGTCGAGGTGTACGAGGGGACGGCCGTCGGCGCGATCCTCCCCGGCCTCCCCGGGACCGCCCACCGCAGGCCCCGCGCCGTCACCCCGCTCGGCACCGTCACCGCCGACCATGTGCTGCGCGCCACCGAGGGGTTCACCGCAGGGCTGCGGGGCGAGAAGCGGACCTGGCTGCCGATGAACTCGGCGATGGTCGTCACCGAGCCGCTGCCCGCCGGGTTCTGGGCGGAGACCGGCTGGCAGGGCCGCGAGGTGCTGGGGGACTTCGCGCACGCCTACATGTACGCGCAGCGCACCGCCGACGACCGGATCGCGCTCGGTGGACGCGGGATCCCGTACCGCTTCGGCTCGCGGACGGACTCGGACGGCAGCACCCAGGCGGAGACGGTGCGCCAACTGCGCGCGATCCTGGACCGGTTCTTCCCCGCTGCCGCGACGGCCGGGATCGACCACGCCTGGGCGGGCGTGCTCGGTGTCCCCCGGGACTGGTGCGCCACCGTGGAGTTGGACCGGTCGAGCGGGCTCGGCTGGGCCGGCGGGTACGTCGGCAGCGGGGTGACGACGGCCAACCTGGCCGGGCGCACCCTGTGCGACCTGGTGCTCGGGAGGGACAGCGAACTGACCCGGCTGCCCTGGGTGGGCCACACGGTGCGGCGTTGGGAACCGGAACCGCTGCGCTGGCTCGGGGTGCAGGCGATGTACGCCGCCTACCACGCGGCCGACCGGCAGGAGGCGACCGGACGGGCCACCACCTCGCCGATCGCCCGGCTCGCCGACCTGGTCGCGGGGCGGTAGGTGCGGCGGGGCGGCAGGGTGGGACCGGCACGAGGGAGGTGGTGGAGTGGCTATTAGCAGATCTGAGGCCCGGAGTAGTCGATCTTGGAGCTCGCGTCGGCGATACCACCCGAATTGCGGACAGCATTCGGCTGATGGGGCATATTGTGTACCCCGGCAAACTACTCCGATGGAAGTCAGTTTCCCGTCGCGGTCCGAAAACCATCCGTCGACCCCGGTCGGCTGGGATAGCGTCGAAGGCGTCGGGGGGTCGGCACCGATCAGGTGCATTCGAACGCCAGCTACCGGGCCGTAATGGCCGAATGAGTCATGGAGAAAAACATGCGGAATTCCCCTTCGGAAAACCGGCCGGACACGCTCGACGATCTGCAGCTCGCGGTCGAGTCGCTGTCCGCATTCCCGGCCCGGAACGCGCCGGGCGGATCCGATGTGACCGAGCGGCTCGCGGCCGTCGCCGAATTGTGCCGGTCGGTCGACGCGGTGCTCGACAGCCTGGTCGTCCAGGCGGCCGCGGAGGCCGCCGAGGAGGGCTGGACGGCGGCCCGGATGGCAGCCGAACACTCCGCCTACTACGCCAGGCTCCAGCGCGCGCTGCTCCCCGCCGGTGCCGGTGCCGGGCTGACGCAGCAGTGAGCGCGGTGCACCCGGGCGCGCACGTGCTGTCCTGCCCCACCCGGTGGAGCGACGTCGACGAGAACGGGCACATCAACAACGCCCGGCTGGTCGGCTACATCCAGGAGGGGATTTACGACCTGTTCTGCCACCACGCGACCGCCGTCCGGGAATCGCTGTTCCCGTCCGGATTCATCATCGCGCGGCACGAGATCGATTACCTGGAGCAGCTGCACCACCAGCCCGAGCCATTGGCGGTCCGGCTCACCGTGGAACGGCTCGGACGGAGTTCCGCGCACGTCGAGGTGAATGTCTGCCGGGATCCGCGGACGTTTATGCGGGCGCGGACCGTGGTGGTCGCGCGGGACCGCGAGACCGGCCGCTCGCGCAAACTCAGCGAGAACGAGCGGCGCTTTCTGTCGGCGTTTATGCCGGACACGGCGCGCACCGAGGCCGCGCTGGCCTCGGCGAGGACCACCGCGACGGCGACGGCGCCGGCGCAGCGCGTGACCTCGGTGACCGCGGTGACGCCGGTGACCTCGGTGGCCTCGGGGGCCGCCGGTGGCGGGCGGTCGTCCGCGCGCAGGCCGCGGCGGCGGTGTCGCGCCTCGGCGGGCTGAGGACCGCTCGGCGTCCGATCGGTGCCAGCCGCAGCCGCACCGCGCTGCAGCCGTGCTGTGGCGGCGCGCGATCCCGGGCCGGTGCCCGGGCCGGCGGCGTGATCGACAACGGCGTCGATCCGCCGGACCGGCTTCCCGGTGCCCGGCCGGTTCCGAACGCCCCGGGCGGAGTTACGCTGAGCAGCACGGGCAACCGGTTCGTCCCACGGCGGTCACGGGCTGCGACCTCCCCTCCCCGGTCCAGGCGCAGAGCGCCGTCGGCCCTACCGGTCCCGCCGACCGGAAGGAGGACGCGATGACCATCTCCTGGGAGGACTTCCTCGCCCGCGTCGTGGAGCGCGGCGAGTACCGGGGCGAGGCGGAGGCCGACCACGCCGCCCGGGTCGTGCTCGCCCTGCTCGGCGAGCACCTGGTGGGCTCCGATCGGAGCGAACTCGCCGACGCGCTGCCCGGGACGTACGCCTCGCTGCTGCGCGACGCCCAGCCCGCGAGCGAGCCGCTGACCGCCGAACGCTTCGTCCAGGCCGTGGTCGGCTGGATCGACGGGGCGACCCCTGCGACGGCGCAGTGGGACATCGGGGCGGTGCTCAGCACCCTGGCGGACCTCGTTCCCGGGGAGTTGGTCGACCGGGTGGTCGAGCAGCTTCCGGCGGGCTACGACCTGCTGTTCGGGCACCCGACGCCGGCCTGAGCGCCGGTACCCGGCGCCCGAGGGCCTGCATCCGTCCGAGCGGTCGCGCCGGGCGTCACCCGGTGGCGGCCCGGTGGTGGCCCGGTGCAGTTCCGCCTCCGGGCCGGTCAGCCCGACCGGCCCGGCGCCCGGGGGCAGGTCGGCGGACCCGCCTGCCGGAAGGGCGAGTCCGGCGCCGTCGGGGAGTCCGGTCGGGCCCGGAGAACGTGAACTCCTCGGTGGGCGAGGGGAATCCCCTGGCTCGGCCGAGGTGACTCAGCCGAGTCGGCTCGGCGGAGGTGGCTCAGCGGCAGAGGGCGGCGGCGCCGATCAGCCCGGCGTCGGTGCCGAGTTCGGCGCGGCGCACGTCCAGGCCGCGGATGTACGAGAGGGCCGCGTAGCGGTCCAGGTGGCGGGCGAGCGGGGCGAACAGCAGGTCCCCGGCGGTGGCCACGCCGCCGCCGATGACCACCCGGTCGAGGTCCACCAGGGCGGCAGTGGCGGCGATCCCGGCGGCCAGGGCCCGGGCGGCGCGGTCGAAGGAGGCGAGCGCGACCGGATCCCCCGCGGCGGCGGAGGCGGCGACGGCGCGGGCAGAGCGGTCCTCGCCGTCCGGCCGCCAGCCCTCGGCGAGGGCCCGGCGGGCGATCGCGGTGCCGCTGGCAAGGCCCTCCAGGCAGCCGCGGGAGCCGCAGGGGCAGGGCTCGCCGTCCAGGTCGACGGTGATGTGCCCGAGGTGCCCGGCGTTGCCGCTGGGGCCGGGGCGCACGGCGCCGTCGAGCACCAGCCCGGCGCCGACACCGGTCGACACCACCAGGCAGAGCGCGTTGGCGGCGCCCCGGGCGGCGCCCTGCCAGTGCTCGGCGGCGGCCATCGCGACGCCGTCCCCGGCGAGGCGGACAGGCAGCGCGCCGCCGGCCGCCGGCGGGCGGCCGGCCGCTGTCGGGTGCCCGGCCACCGCCGGGTGCGCGGCCACCGCCGGGTGCGCGGCGACCTCGGCGACCAGCGGGAAGCCGCGCCAGCCGGGGATGTTGACCGGGCTGACGGTGCCGCCGACCAGGTCGACCGGGCCGGCGCTGCCGATCCCGACGGCCGTCACGGCGGCCCAGTCGGCCGTACCGGAGAGCTGGTCCAGCACCTTGTGCACGACGGCGAGCACGGCCGCGCCCGACTCCGTCGCCGGGGTGGGCAGCTGGAGCGAGTGCCGCAGCCGCCCGGCGCCGTCGACCAGCGCTCCGGCGATCTTGGTGCCGCCGATGTCGACGGCGGCGAACAGCGGCGTGGAAGGCACGATGAGCTCCAGTGGAGGTAGGGGCGGCGCCCCGGCCGGTGAGGGGCGGGGCGCCGCACAGCGTAGAGCAGGGCCCGGAGCCCTGTCGCTACTCGGCTGCGCGCAGCCGCAGGGTGACCAGTTCGAACGGGCGCAGCGCCAGGCGCACCGAGCCGTCCTCGACCGCGACCTCGCCGCGGGTGCCGTCCCAGGGCCGTTCCAGCAGGTCGCAGGGGACGGCGTCGGCCAGCGGGAAGGAGGTGGTCAGCCGGCCCCGGGCGCGGCCGCCGCCCGCCTCGTAGACGCGGACGATCAGGTCCCCGCTGCGGTCGTCGGCGAGCTTGACCGCGCTGACCACGATCGCGTCCTCGTCCACTGCCACCAGCGGCGCGACCCGCTCGGCAGAGCCGGTGACGCGGCGCTCGGGCAGGCCGATCCGGTAGCCCTCGCGGACGGCGTCGCCGATCGTCGCGCCCGGGACCAGGGCGTGCCGGAAGCGGTGCAGGCCCTGGTCGGTCTCCGGGTCGGGGAAGCGCGGGGCGCGCAGCAGCGAGAAGCGGACGGTCGTGGTGGTGCCGCCGTCCTCGTCGCGCACCGTGCGGGTGACGTCGTGGCCGTAGGTCGAGGCGGTGACCAGGGCGACGCCCCAGCCGGGCTCCTCCAGGTGGACGAAGCGGTGGTTGCAGGCCTCGAACTTGGCGGCGTCCCAGCTGGTGTTGGTGTGGGTGGGCCGGTGGAGGTGGCCGAACTGGGTCTCGGCGGCGTAGCGCTCGGTGTGGAGGTCCAGCGGGAACGCGGCCTTGAGGAACTTCTCGGTCTCGTGCCAGTCGACCTCGGTGTCGATGTCCAGGCGCTGCTCGCCGGCCCGCAGGGTGAGCGTCTGCACGACGGTGGAGGAACCGAAGGAGCGGGCGATCCGCACCGAGGCCCGCCCGGCAGTGCACGAGGCGGTGAGGGAGTCCACGCCGGTCAGATCGGTGACGGTGTTGCGGTAGAACTGGTCGACGTCCCAGGCGTCCCACATGTTGGGGAAGTCGGGGTGCAGTTGCAGCAGGTTCGCGCGGCTGCCGGGCGCGACGGTCTCCCGGCCGCTCGCGACCTCGACCACCGAGGCGACCAGGCCGTCGGCGTCCACCACGACCTCCACCAGGCCGTTGCGCAGCGTGAAGCCGCCCTCGGGCCGCTCGACCGCCGTACAGTCCGTGCCGGCCGGGCGGTCCGTGCCGTCCGGGCCGTACACCGCGGCGGCCGAGGCCCCGCCCGCCGGCACCGCCGAACGCGCGTGCGGCGCCGCGTTGAACACCAACTCCCGCCCGCCCGAGGCCTGCCCGGCCAGCGCCCGCTGGGCCGCGCCGATCAGCTCCTCCAACTCCCCGGCCAGTGCCGCGTACGTGGCCTCGGCCTCGCGGTGCACCCAGGCGATGGACGAGCCGGGCAGGATGTCGTGGAACTGGTGCAGCAGGACGGTCTTCCAGATCCGGTCCAGCTGCTCGTACGGATACCCGGCGCCGGTGCGCAGGGCGGCGGTGGCGCACCAGAGTTCGGCCTCGCGCAGCAGGTTCTCGCTGCGCCGGTTGCCCTGCTTGGTCTTCGCCTGGCTGGTCAGCGTGGCCCGGTGCAGCTCCAGGTAGAGCTCGCCGACCCAGACCGGCGGGTTCGGGTACTCGGCCTCGGCCTTGGCGAAGAACTCGGCGGGCTTCTCCCAGCGGACGGTGGCCGAGCCCTCCAGGTCCCGCATCCGGGCCGCCTTGGCGACCATCTCGCGGGTCGTGCCGCCGCCGCCGTCACCCCAGCCGGTCGGGGCGAGCGAGTGCCGGGCCACCCCCTTGTCCTTGAAGTTCCGTGCCGCATGGGCGATTTCGCTGCCCTTCATGGAGCAGTTGTAGGTGTCCACCGGCGGGAAGTGGGTGAAGATCCGGGTGCCGTCGATGCCCTCCCACAGGAAGGTGTGGTGCGGGAACCGGTTCACCTGGCTCCAGGAGATCTTCTGCGTCAGCAGCCACCGGGAGCCCGCGTTGCGGATGATCTGCGGCAGGCCGCCGGCGAAGCCGAAGGTGTCCGGCAGCCAGGCCTCGTGGTTCTCCACGCCGAACTCGTCCAGGAAGAACCGCTTGCCGTGCACGAACTGACGGGCCATCGCCTCCGAGGAGGGCATGTTGGTGTCGGACTCCACCCACATGCCGCCGGCCGGCACGAACCGGCCCTCCGCCACGGCCTTGCGGACCCGGGCGTACACCTCGGGGCGGTGCTCCTTGATCCAGGCGAACTGCTGCGCCTGGGACATGGTGTAGAGGAAGTCCGGCTCGTCCTCCAGCAGCGCCGTCATGTTGGCGGTGGTGCGGGCCACCTTGCGGACGGTCTCGCGCAGCGGCCAGAGCCAGGCCGAGTCGATGTGCGCGTGGCCGATCGCGCTGATCCGGTGCGCGGACGGCACGGCGGGCGCCGCCAGCACCCCGGCGAGGTGCGAACGTGCCCGGGCCGCAGTGGCGTTGACGTCCTGCAGGTCGACGGCGTCCAGCGCCCGCTCGACCGCGCGCAGCACCTCCCAGCGGCGGGCGCCCTCCACCGGCAGCTCGGCCATCAGCTCGCCGAGCACCTCCAGGTCCATCACCAGCTGCCAGACCGTCTCGTCGAAGACGGCGAGGTCCATCCGGGCCAGCCGGTACTGCGGCCGGTCGCCGGCCGTCTCCTTGTCGCCCAACTCGGTGGGCAGGAAGGGGTGGTAGTCCAGGATCACCGGATTGGAGGCGGCCTCGACGTGCAGCAGCACCTGCTCCCCGCCGGCCGCCGGGGACGCGATCCGCACCCACTGGTTCTGCGGGTTCAGGCCCTTCACCGGGCTGCCGTCCGGACGGTAGACCAGGCCCTCGCACTGGAAGCCGGGCATGTTGGCGTCGAAGCCCAGGTCGATCAGCGCCTCGACGGTGCGCCCCGCCCAGGCCTCGGGCACCGTGCCCGTCACCGTGATCCAGCTGGTGCCCCACGGTGCGCCCCAGGAGTCGCCGACCGCGATCGGGGTCCGCGGGGCGGCCAGGCCCTCGGCGACCGGGACGGGCTCGCCCGGCGCCGTCCAGATGCCGACCTCCAGCGGGACGGACTCGGGGTAGACGGCCGGGCGGATGCGCTCCTCCAGGACGCGCTTGAGGCGGGACTCGACCAGGGTGCGGTCATCGTGCATGTCGGCAGGCTCCGTTGCGTGCAGGCGGGAGGGACAGTCGCGCGAGGGCGGTGGGGCGATGGATCGGTGGGACAGCGGGTCGGTCGGTCGGCGGGGCGGTGGGTCAGGGAGAACGTACGTCCTCGGGGCGGACCACCTCGGTGATGCCGCGCGCGGCCAGGTGCGCCCGGTCCTCGGCGCGCTCGGCGAGCACGGTGGTCGGGCGGGCCCCGGCCTCGGTGAGGCGCATGAACGCCTCGAACACCGGACCGCCGGGGCCGCAGACCGAGCGCTCGGGGGAGTTCACCTCGTCGCCGGTGGCGACCACCACGGCGGTGCCGCGCGGCTTCGGCGGCTGCCAGCAGCGGCGGGCCTCGGCGGCGGCCTCGGCGAGCCGGATGCCGGCCGGCTTGACCATCCGGTCGGTGGTCAACAGGCCCAGGCCGTATTCGAGTTCGGGGAAGTCGGCGAGCGAGCGGTCCACGTCGTGCGAGCACCACCAGGTGACCCCCCACAGGTCCGGGCAGTCCAGCACCGCCTCGACGGTGGCGCCGGTGAAGCGCGCGGCGTCCCCGGGGGCGATGTGCGGGGCGGGCGCTCCGACCTCCTGCAGCCAGACCGGGCGGGCCGGGTCCTCCGCCCAGGCCTTGGACAGCTCGACCAGGTACGCGGCGTGCTGCGCGGTCGCGGTGGAGCGGGCGCCGTAGCGCTGGGCGGTGCCGTTGAACACCCAGGAGTGCACGGCGGTGGCGGCGCCGATCCGGGCCGAGTGCCAGGGCGTGAACGGGTGCTCGTCCAGGTACCAGGCGGCGTCGTAGGAGGCGTGCAGGTGCAGCCGGCCGGGGGCGCCCGCCTCGCAGGCGGCGAGCATCCGGCGCAGCCAGGCCTCGGCCTCGGCGGGGGTGGCCCGGTCCGGGTCGGGGTGCGGGGCGCCGGAGAACTGGTTGATCTCGTTGCCGAGCGTCATCCCGAGGAAGTTGGGCCGCCCGTTCAGCGCCTCGGCGAGGGTGCGCAGGTAGGCGGCCTGGCCGTCGGCGACCTCGGGGTCGGTGAAGAGGTTGCGCCGGTGCCAGGTCCGGGTCCAGGAGGGCAGGAAGTCGAAGCTCGACAGGTGGCCCTGCAGGCCGTCCACCGCGACGTCCAGCCCGCGTTCGCCGGCCGCGTCCACCAGGGCCGCCAACTGGTCGACGGCGCGCGGGCGGATCAGGGTGCGGTTGGGCTGGAACAGCGGCCAGAGCGGGAAGACCCGCACGTGGTCCAGGCCGAGGGCGGCGATGGAGTCGAGGTCGGCGCGTACGGAGTCGAGGTCGAAGTCGAGCCAGTGGTGGAACCAGCCGACGGTGGGGGTGTAGTTGACGCCGAAACGGGGCGCCTGCGGGGTGCCGGTCATCTTCGGTGGATTCCTCGACGGTGGTGGGGCGTACGGACGGTGGGCCGGGGCCGGACTTCGCCTGGGGCGCGTCACAGGACGCCCGAGGGCAGGTCCTAGCCCTTGACGGCTCCCTGCTCGACGCCCTGGAAGAAGAAGCGCTGGCAGACGCCGAACACCACGACGATCGGCAGAAAGGCGATCATGGTGCCGGCCGCGATCAGCCGGGGGTTGGCGGAGAAGGTGCCGTTGAGGTACTGCAGTCCGACGGTGAGGGTGTACTTCTGCGGGTCGTTGAGCACGATCAGCGGCCAGAGGAAGTCGTCCCAGGCGCCGATGAAGGTGAAGATCACGATCACGCTGAGCATGCCGCGCACGTTCGGCAGGCCGATGTGCCACAGCCGCTGCCAGACGTTGGCGCCGTCCACCAGCGCCGCCTGGTCGAGCTCGGCCGGGACGGCGGCGAAGGCGGTGCGCATCAGCAGCACGTTGAGCATCGCGACCGAGCCCGGCAATGCGACGCCGGCCAGGGTGTCGGCCAGGCCGAGGCTGCGCACCAGCACGTACTGGGAGACGATGGTGACCTCGCCGGGCAGGACGAGCGTGGCGAGGAGGAGGCCGAGGAGCAGCTTGGCGCCGCGGAAGCGCAGCCGGGCCAGCGCGTAGCCGGCCAGGGTGCAGCCGACCACGTTGCCGGTGATGCAGACCGCGGCCACGATCACCGAGTTGAGCGCGTAGGTCCACACCGGGACGGTGTCGGCGACCTTGCCGTAGTTGCCGATGGTGGGCTGGTCGGGCAGGAAGGCCGGGGTGCTGGTGTAGACGTCCTCGGCCGGGCCCTTGAGGGAGGTGGACAGCTGCCAGAGGAAGGGGCCGATGACCAGGAGCAGGACGAGCAGCAGGAGCAGGTAGCGGACGGCGGTGTCGGCGGGGGAGGGGGTGTTGAAGCCCCGGGAGCCCTGGGAGCCCCGGGAGCCCCGGGAGCCCCGGGGGCCGTGCACGGCCCTGGTGCGGGCGGTGGACGCGGGAGGGCGGACGCTGGTCGCGGGAGTGCGGCTGGTGGTCACGGGGTCAGGCCGCCTTCCGGTTGAGCCGCATCAGGAACAGCATCGGGCCGAGCGTGACGACGAACAGCAGCAGGCTGAGCGCGGAGGCGTAGCCGAGGTGGCCGTTGAAGCCGCGGCTGTACATCTGGATCAGCATCACCACCGACATGTCCCGCCCGCCGGGGCCGCCCTGGCCGTGTGAGAGCACGTACAGCTCGGAGAAGACGCGCAGCGAACTCACCGAGATCAGCGCGGAGATCAGGACCATGGTCGGCCGGACCCCGGGCAGGGTGACGTGCCGGAACCGGCTCAGCGGCCCGGCACCGTCCACGGCCGCCGCCTCGTGCAGCTCGCGCGGGACGTTGGCGAGGGCGGACAGGTAGATGACCATGTAGTAGCCCAGGCCTTTCCAGACGGTCAGGGCGATCGCGCTGAACAGCAGCAGCCAGCGGCCGGTCAGGAAGGACACCGGGGAGTCGGTCAGCCCGCTCTGCTGGAGCACTCCGTTGACCAGGCCGCGGTCGTCCAGCACCCAGCCCCAGATCAGCGCCACCACGACGGCGGAGGCGATCACCGGGGTGTAGAAGGCGGTGCGGAAGAAGGTGATGCCGGGGATCCTGCGCTGGACGAGCAGGGCGAGCAGCAGCGGCAGGACGGTCAGCAGGGGCAGGCAGACCAGCATGAAGACGATGCTGTTGAGCAGGGCGTCGGCGAGCTGTTCGTCGTCCAGCAGCCGGCCGTAGTTCTCCAGGCCGGTGAACTGCCCACCGCCCAGGGGCTTGGCGTTGGTGAAGGACAGGATCACCGTGTTGACGGCCGGCCAGAGGTTGAAGACGGCCAGCCAGACGATCGCGGGCCCGGCGAGCAGCCAGGGAGTGAACCAACGCCGGTGGGTCATGCGCCTGCCTTCCTGGGCCGGGAGTGGGGCCGGGGGGATGGTGCGGGTGCGGGGCGGGTGCGGGTCGTTCCCGGGAGCGGCGGGTGTGCGGGGCCCGCCGCTGCGCCGGTGCCGGGTGGGGCGGTTGTGTGGCAGCGGGGATCAGCCCCGGGCGTGGGCTCAGCCCTTGAGCAGCTTGTTGCACTGCTCGACGGCGGAGTCCAGCGCCTGCTTGGAGCCGGCGTCGCCGCTCATGGCCAGGGCGATCTGCTGGTTGACGATGGTGCTCATCGCGTCGTCGACCTGGACCGGCTGGATGAGCTTGGCCTCGGCCAGCGACTTGAAGGCGATCACCTTGGCGTCGCCCGCGTTGCTGCCGTCGCTCCTGCTGAAGAACGGGTCGTTCGCCGAAGCCTTGGTGGACGGGAAGATGCTGGTCAGGTGGGCGAAGGCGGCCTGGTTCTCGGCGCTGGTGACCCAGCGGGCGAGGGCGACCGCGGCGGCCGGGTTCTTGGTGCCCTTGGGGATGGACAGGCCCTGGACGTACAGCGGCGGGGTGGCCATCGCGGGGGACGGGACGACCTTCGGGGCGAGCGTCGGGTTGTCGGTGGCGAGGCTGGTGATGTAGTTGGCGCCGGCGGTCGTCCAGGCGACGGTGCCGGCGTTGAAGAGCTTGGAGTTTCCGGCGTAGGTGTTGGTCAGGACGTCGTTCGGCAGCAGGCCCGCCTTGAAGGCGTCGCGGTACTTGTCGAGCAGCGCGGCGGCCTCGGGGGTGTTGAAGGTGAAGCTCTTGCCGTCGTCGGACATGATCTTCACACCGGCGTTGTAGAGGTCGCCGATGCCGGGTTTGCGGCTCATCAAGTAGGCCTTGCCGCCGGACTTCTCCTTCATCACCCGAGCCTGGGCGATCAGTTCGTCCAGGGTGGTCGGAGGCTTCTTCGGGTCCAGGCCGTACTGCGTGAGGAGGTCCGAACTCCAGTAGTTGACATCGGTGTTGAGGTACCAGGGGTAGCCGAAGGTGCCCTGGAGGCCGGCGTAGCGGTAGGCGTCGACGCCGCCGGCGACGTACTCGTCGGCGAGCTTGGGGTCGGCCTTGGCGACGTCCAGCAGGAGGTCCTTCCTGGCGAGCGGGAGGGCGAAGTCGGGCGGGAGGTTGACCACGTCGGGCAGGGTGCCGGCGGCGGCCTGGCTGAGCACCTTGTCGGAGTAGCCCTCGCCGGGCTGGTCGAGCCATTCGACCTCGACGCCGGGGTACTTCTTCTTGAAGCCGTCGATGACGCCCTGCATGTAGTCGGTGAACTTCGGTTTGAGCGCCCAGGTCTGGAGCGAGACCTTGCCCTTGACCTCGCCGGTGGCGGCCGCACTCGCCACTCTGTCGCTGTTCCCGGTGTCGCCGGAACCGAGCCCGCAGCCGGTGAGTGCGGCGGCGGTGAGGGCCGTTGTCGTCAGTGCCGCCCAAATTCTTCGCATGAGGGTCTCCCGGTGGTCCTGGGGTTCTGGGATGGGGTGGGGGGTGTGTTTCAGAACCTGCATAACTAAACCGGTCCAGCTCTGGCAGGGACTATGCTCCGGCCTAAACTTGGCTGTCAAGAGAGGAGTCGGGATCTGTGGGCAGACCGACGATCGCCGACATCGCCCGCCAGGCCGGTGTCTCCAAGGGCGCGGTGTCCTTCGCGCTCAACGGCCGGCCGGGCGTGAGCGAGGCGACCAGGGCCCGGATCCTGCGGGTCGCCGAGGAGATGAACTGGCGCCCGCACAGCGCCGCCCGTGCCCTCGGCGGCGCCAGGGCCGACGCCGTCGGGCTGGTGATCGCCCGCCCGGCCCGCACCATCGGCGTCGAGCCGTTCTTCAGCCAACTGCTCTCCGGGCTCCAGGCGGTGCTCTCGGCGAGCTCCGTCGCGCTGCACCTGATGGTCGTCGAGGACACCGCCGCCGAGATCGAGGTCTACCGCCGCTGGGCCTCCGAGCACCGGGTCGACGGCTTCGTCCTGGTCGACCTGCAGGTCAAGGACCCGCGGCTGCCGGTGCTGGACGAACTCGGGCTGCCCGCCGTCGTCCTGGGCGGGCCCGGCAAGGGCGGCAACCAGCTGCGGATCTGGGCCGACGACCGGGAGGCGATGCTCTCGATCGTCGACTACCTGGCCGCCATCGGGCACCGCCGGATCGCCCACCTCGCCGGGCTGCCGCACTTCCAGCACACCCAGCGGCGGATCCGCGCGCTGCGCGACGCCTCGCGCCGGCTCGGCCTGGAGGAGGCGGTGTCGGTGCCCACCGACTTCAGCGACGCCGAGGGCGCGGCCGCCACCCGCACCCTGCTCTCCCGGGCCCGGCGGCCCACCGCGATCGTGTACGACAGCGACGTGATGGCCGTCGCGGGGCTCGGCGTGGCCGGGGAGATGGGCGTCGCGGTGCCCGGGGAGCTGTCCATCGTCTCCTTCGACGACTCGGTGCTGGCCCGGATCGTCCACCCGCCGCTGACCGCGCTCAGCCGGGACACCTTCGCGCTCGGCGAGCAGGTCGCGCGCAGCCTGCTGGAGGCGCTGGACGAGGCCGGGCCGGGGCGGGACCTGCAGATGCCGACACCGCGGCTGACCGTGCGGGAGTCCACCTCGCCGCCGGGGGGTGGCGGGGCCGGTTCCGTGGCCTGAGCCGCGCTTCCGTCGCGGGTTCCAGCTCCGGTTCCTCCTCCGGAGTGGTTGCTGCGCGAGTCGTTGACAGCGATTCTGAACCGGTTTAGCCTCGCAGCGCCGAGCGGGCCCGCTCGGCGCGCTCTGCTCCGGAATCCTTCGGCCTTCCGGCACGCGTTTCCCGGCACGCGTTTCCCGGCACGCGTTTCCAGCACCGGCACCGCCCGCATGCACCCCGGGCCCCGTACGCGACGGCCGGCCCGCCCCCACCCCCTCCGCGCGATCGGAGCCCCGCATGTCACGACGCCTCCCTCTGCTGCTCAGCGCCGCCTTGGCGACGGCGGTGCTGACCGCCACCCCCGCGGCCTGGGCCGCGCCGCCACCGGCCGCGGCTTCCGCGGTGGTGCCGACCGCCGCGGCCGGCCCGGGCAGCCAGCCCTTCGCCTCCTACTGGTACCCCGGCACCATCCTCACCTGGGACCCGGCCACCGACCCGGACGCCCGCTTCAACCGCTCCCGCGTCCCGCTCCAGCCGCGCACCAGCGACCCGGTGCTCAAGGCCAACCCCAACGCCCGTACCGGCGAAGGGAAGATCGCCTCGCTGGTCTCCTTCGCCCCCACCTCCAACAACCCCTCGCAGGGCTCCGCCGACCCCAACTACTACGCCTTCGGCTACTGGCAGTACGTCGACAAGCTGGTGTTCTGGGGCGGCTCGGCGAGCGAGGGTCTGATCCTCGCCCCCAACCCGACGGTGATCGACGCCGCTCACCGCAACGGCGTCAAGGTCTACGGCACCGTCTTCTTCCCGCCCGCCGCGTACGGCGGCCAGCTCCAGTGGGTGCGCGACTTCGTCCAGAAGTCCGGCAGCCGCTACCCCGTCGCCGACAAGCTCACCCAGGCCGCGCAGTACTACGGTTTCGACGGCTGGTTCATCAACCAGGAGACCGGCGGCGGCGATTCGACCCTCGCCGGCGAGCTGCGCAACCTCATGCAGTACACCAAGGCGCAGAGCGGCACCGAGTTCATGTGGTACGACGCGATGACCACCTCCGGCTCGGTCAACTGGCAGAACGCCCTCACTTCCGCCAACTCGCCCTTCCTGCAGGACGGTTCGAAGCGGACCTCGGACTCGATGTTCCTGAACTTCGACTGGTCGGCCGGCGGCCTGGACTCCTCGCGCACACTCGCCCGCCAACTCGGCCGCAGCGAGTACGAGCTCTACTCCGGCATCGACACCGAGGCCAACGGCTACAACTCCTCGGTGGACTGGAACACCCTCTTCCCGCCCGGCAGCCCGCACACCACCTCGCTGGGCCTCTACCGCCCGGAGTGGACCTGGAAGTCCGCCACCGACCGCGCCGACTTCTACACCAAGGACGCCCGCTACTGGGTCGGCGCCGCCAGCGACCCGTCCCGTACGGATCTTTCGTCGAGCTGGCCCGGCCTGGCCGGCTACGTCGCCGAGTCCTCACCGATCACCGCCAAGCCCTTCGTCACCAACTTCGACACCGGGCAGGGCGACTTCTACAACGCGGCCGGCACCCGGGTGGCCACCGGCGGCTGGAACAACCTCTCGCTCCAGGACGTCCCGCCCACCTACCGTTGGGTGGTCGACTCCGGCGGCAGCAGGCTGACCCCGTCCGTCGACTTCACGGACTCCTACCAGGGCGGCTCCTCGCTGCGGCTCACCGGCACCCTGGACGCCGCCAACACCGTCCGGCTGTACGAGACCAAGCTGCCGGTCGCCGCCACCACCAAGCTGGACCTGGTCGTCAAGACCCCGGCCGCCGGGCCGACCAAGCTCAAGGCCGCCGTCGCCTTCACCGACGCGCCGAACAGCTTCACCACGATCGACGTCGGAGCGGACGCCGGCAGCGGCTGGGAGCGCCACACCCTCGACCTCTCCCCGTACGCGGGCCGCACCATCGCCCAGATCGCGCTCCGGGTCGAGGGCTCCGACCCCGCGTACGACCTGCGGGTCGGCCGAATCGCCGTGTACGACGGCACGGTGGAGACCCCGGCGGCGCCGAGCGGCCTCACCGTGCTCGGCGCGAGCGACGTGACGGCCGGCTCCAGCCAGTCCCTGCGGCTGTCCTGGACGGCGGCGCCCGGCGGCAACGTGCACCACTACGAGGTGTACCGGCGCAACGCCGACGGCAGCCGGACCTTCCTCGGCGCGACGCCCAACGACGCCTACTTCGTCGGCCGCCTCGACCGGGCCGGCGGCGAAGCGGCCACCACGCTGGACGTCGAGGCCGTGTCCACCACCTACGGACGCTCCAACGCGGCCTCGACGAGCGTGGGGTGGAACAGCACGCCGCCGACCTCGGGCAACCTGGCGCTCAACCGGCCGGCCACCGCCTCCGGCCAGTGCAACACCAACGAGGGCCCGGGCAAGGCCGTCAACGGCAGCGTGAACGGCGGTAACAGCGACAAGTGGTGCACGCTGACCTCCGCCAAGTGGCTTGAGGTGGACCTCGGTTCGGCGAAGCAGCTGTCGAAGTTCGTGGTCAAGCACGCGTCGGCGGGCGGCGAGAGCGCCTCGTACAACACCCGTGACTTCTCCGTCCAGGTCCGGTCCGGCACGAGCGACCCCTGGACGACGGTCGCCACCGTCACCGGCAACACCGCCGGTACCACCACCCATCCGGTGAACACCACCGCTCGCTACGTGCGGCTGGTCGTCACCAAGCCGACCCAGAGCACCGATCCGGCCGCCCGCATCTACGAGTTCGAGGCCTGGGGCGTATAGCCCCGCCCTGGTCTTCGGAAGTTCGATCTCCGGAAAGGACCACCCCCGTGCCGGTCACCATCACCGCCGTAGAAAGCACCGACCTGTTCGTCGGCCCCGAGGACGCCCCGCGCCAGCTCCTGCGGGTGACGATCGAGGGCCCGGCCGCCGCCCGGATCACCGTCAGCGGCCCGGGCGTCCGCGGCGAGGCGACCGGCACGGGGCCGGTCGAAGTCCCGCTGGAGATCGCCGCCGAAGCCCGGCCGGGCGACCGGATCCCGGTCACGGTCGGCTGCGAAGACGCCCGTGCGGAAGGGGTGTTGGAGGTTGCCGAACCGGGCTGGACGATGTTCCTGGTCTCGCACTTCCACTACGACCCGGTCTGGTGGAACACCCAGGCCGCCTACACCTCCCCGTGGGACCTGCTCGCCGCCGACGCCACCACCCGGCCCCGCTGGGAGCGCAACGGCTTCGCACTCGTCGACGCCCACCTGGACCTCGCCCTGCGGGACCCGGTGTACAAGTTCGTCCTCGCCGAAGTCGACTACCTGAAGCCGTACTTCGACCAGCATCCCGAACGCCGCGCGACCCTGCGGCTGCTGCTGGAGCGGAGGCAGGTCGAACTCGTCGGCGGCACCTACAACGAGCCGAACACCAACCTCACCGGCGCCGAGGCCACCATCCGCAACCTCGTCCACGGCATCGGCTACCAGCGCGACATCCTCGGCGGCGACCCGCAGACCGCCTGGCAGCTCGACGTGTTCGGACACGACCCGCAGTTCCCCGGCCACCTCGCCGCGGCCGGCCTCACCGGCAGCGCCTGGGCCCGCGGCCCGTTCCACCAGTGGGGCCCGATCCAGAAGAACTTCCGCGAGGCCGAGGACGACGCCCGGGTGATGCAGTTCCCGAGCGAGTTCGAGTGGATCGCCCCCGGCGGCGAGGGCGTGCTCACCCACTACATGCCGCACCACTACTCGGCCGGCTGGTGGATGGACTCCTCGCCCGATCTCGCCACCGCCGAGCAGGCCGTCTACGCGCTGTACCGCAAGCTCAAGCCCGTCGGCGCCACGAAGAACCTGCTGCTGCCCGTCGGGACGGACTACACCCCGCCGAACAAGTGGGTCACCGAGATCCACCGCTCCTGGCCGGCCAAGTACCTCTGGCCCCGGTTCGTCTGCGCCACCCCGCGCGACTTCCTCGACGCCGTCCGTGCCGAACTCGCCTCGACGGGACGGCGACCCAGCCCCCAGACCCGCGACATGAACCCGGTCTACACCGGCAAGGACGTCTCCTACATCGACACCAAGCAGGCCCAACGGGCCGGCGAGGTCGCGGCGGTGGACGCCGAGAAGCTCGCCACCCTCGCCGCCGTCCACGGACTCGGCCGCTACCCGAGCGCGGCGCTGGACAAGGTCTGGCGCCACCTCGCCTACGGCGCCCACCACGACGCCATCACCGGCTCCGAGTCGGACCAGGTGTACCTGGACCTGCTGGGCGGCTGGCGGGAGGCGTACGACCTGGCCGCCGCCGTCCGGGACGCTTCGCTGGACGCGCTCACGGCGCGGATCTCCACGGTGGGGGAGGGGGCGGCCGTCGTGGTCACCAACACGCTCTCCTTCGACCGGAGTGACCTGGTGACGGTCGAACTCCCCGCCGGTGTACGGTCGGTGAGGGTCGTGGACGATGTAGGTGCGGCCGTACCGAGCGCCGTCGACCGGGGGACGCTGCGGTTCCTCGCCTCCTCCGTGCCGGCGCTCGGCTGGCGCACCTGGCGCCTGGTGGACGGCGACGCGGAGCAGCCCTGGACGGCGGCGGAGGGCGTCTGCATCACCAACCAGCGGTACCGCGTCACCGCCGACCCGGCGCGCGGCGGCGGGCTCTCCTCCGTCTACGACCTCCGGTACGAGCGGGAGTTGATCCAGGACGGCCGGATCGGCAACGAACTGCGGGTGTACGAGGAGTACCCGCAGCACCCCGACTTCGGCGAGGGCCCCTGGCACCTGGTGCCGAGCGGCCCGGTCGTCGGCTCCGGCGATTCCAAGGCTGCATCCGTCCGCCGGGAGACCGGGCCGCTCGGCGAGCGCCTGGTGATCGAGGGGACGGTCGACTCCGTCCGGTACGCGCAGACCGTGACGCTGTGGCGCGGCCTCGACCGGGTGGACTGCCGCACCCGGGTCCTGGACCACTCCGGCTCCGACCGGCTGCTACGGCTGCGCTTCCCGGTCGACGTCCCCGGCGGCCTGCCGGTGAGCGAGGTCGCGGGCGCGGTCATCGGGCGCGGCTTCGCGATGCCCGAGGTGGACTCGGCGGAGGCGCCGTGGACGCCGGACAATCCGGCCCACACCTGGTTCGGGGTGGGCGCCACGGCGCGGGCCGTGCTGACCGACACGACCGGGACGGTGATCGGCTCGCGCGCCCTCGGCGTGGCGGAAGTCGTCGTCCCGACCCTGGACGAAGCCGCCGACGCCCGCCCGCTGGTGGTCGCCCTCGCCCGGGTCGGGGTCACCGCCACGACCTCGGCGGCGGACTGGGCCCGGTACGGCTGGCTGGCGGTGGACTCCAACCTGCCGGACTTCCGGATCGTCGTCGGTGCGCCAGAAGTCAACGATGTGGCACGGGAGTTGATCGAGCGGGCGGGCGAGGAGTGCGCGGCCGTGCTCAAGGCGCACGGCGCGGTGTGGGTGCCGGCGCTGACCCCGCTCGCCGAGGTCTGGCGGCCGGATGCCGACCTGCGCGACCTGCGGTCGCTGCCCGCGCTGATCGTGTCCGACCTCTCCTCGCTGGTCGACGACCTCGCCGACGCCCGGATCACCGTCGTCTGCCCCTCCGTCGTCTGCCCCTCCGTCGTCCGCCCGTCCGTCGTCGACGACCAACTCGCCGACCACACCGTGGCCTTGCTCAGCTTCGGCCTGCCCGGCTTCGCGGTGGACACCACCGGCGCCCTGCACCTGTCGCTGATGCGGTCCTGCACCGGCTGGCCGTCCGGCGTCTGGATCGACCCGCCCCGGCGCACCCTGCCCGACGCTACCTCCTTCCAACTCCAGCACTGGACCCATGAGTTCAGCTACGCACTGGTGGGCGGTGAGGGCGACTGGCGGGACCAGACCCTGCCTGCGCAGGGCCAGGAGTTCAACCACCCGCTGTACGCGCGGATCACCCCGGCCCAGGACGGCCCACTCCCGGCCACCCTCTCCTGGCTGCGGGTCGAGCCGCAGCGCGAGGTGCTGCTCGGCGCCCTCAAACCGGCCGGAAACCCGATCGCACGGGGCTCGGCGGCCCCGGCCGGGTGTGACGGCAGGGGCGACCTCACCGTGCGCCTGGTCGAGTCCACGGGCCTCGGGCGGACGGCACAGCTCGGCGGCGCTCTGGGCCTGGGTGACCTGCGCTCCGCCGACCTGCTGGAACACCCGTACGGTCCAGCCGATTTGAACCTCCCCGGCTCCCGGATCGCCACCCTGCTCGCCGCGCCCAGCGTCACGGCACCGGCCGACGGACCGACGCTCGGACCGACCGCCGAACCCGCCCAGCCGGTCCATGCCCGCTACTGGCTGCACAACCGGGGCCCGGCACCGCTCGGCTACCTGCCGGTGTCCGTCGGGGCCTCGCCCGGGCTGCTGCGGACGGCGGGGGAGGCGGTGACGCTCTCCGTCGCCCTCTCCTCGCAACTGCAGGACGCAGCCGTCGAGGGCACGGTCACCGTACTGCCGCCCGACGGCTGGGCCACCAGCCTCGGCAGCCACCCGTACCGGCTCGCACCCGCTGGTCACCTGCGCTTCCCGGTCACCCTCACCCCGCCGGCCGACGCCCAGCCCGGGCTGCACTTCGCCGTCGTCCGGATCGAACACGGCGGCCAGCAGATCGAGGACGTGGTCACGATCGCCGTCGGCGACCTGCCCGACCTGCTGCCCCTCCCCGGGGACGCCCCCGAGGACTGGACGGCCGCCCAGGGCACCAAGGCCACCACCGGACGTGCCACCGGCCTGGACGTCACCGTCTCCACCGAGACCGTCCGCGTCACCCCCGGCGGCCGATCCGTGCTGAGCCTCACCCTAACCAACCGCACCCGCGGCGAGATCCGCGGCGAGCTGCAACTGGTCTCGCCCTGGGGCACCTGGGAGGCTGTCGCCGACCCGGTCCGCGGCTTCACCGTTCCGGCCGGCTCCTCCACGGTGGTCGACTTCACGGTGTCCGCCGCCGAATCCGCCGAGCCCGGCTCGTTCTGGGCCCTCGCCAAGGTGATGTGGTTCGGCCGCTGCCAGTACGCCCCGACGGTGGCCCTGGTGGTGGAGGCATGACGGCCGTCCTCGGCCTGCTCGACGGCTACCCCCTCCTGCCCACTGCCCCACCCGACGACCACCACCGCCACTGAGGCGCCGACGGTTTCAGCGGGCGGCGGCCGGCGCGGACGGCTGGGGGTGGCGGGTGGGCGGCCGCGGGTGGGGTCGTCAGCGGTGGGGGAGGGGGAAGCCGGCGGCACGGAGTTTGGCCTCGGTGAGGGCGGTGAGGCGGGCGGAAATGGGTGCCTGGGCCTCGCGGTGGTTGTTGATCAGTCGGTATTGGGCGGCGGCCCTGCTCCAGGCGCGGAGGCTGGCGGGGTTGCCGAGGAGGGCGGGGTTGGCGAGGTAGTGGTCGGCCATGGCGGTGGCGAGTTCTTCGATCCGCGGGTCGTCCGGTTCCCAGGACTCGGCTTCCCAGCCGCGTTTGGTCAGTTCGACGGACTCGGGGTCGTCGAGGCGGTGTTCGAGTTGGGTGAGGAAGCCGTCGAAGCCCTCCGGTACGAGCGCCCGGGCGAGGACCAGGGCTTCGCGTTGGGCGGCCACGTAGTCGGGGCCGAAGCCGAGGCCGGGCATGCGTTCCAGGATGGTGCAGGCGCGGTCGGGCAGGAGGGCGCGGTCGCCGGCGGCGAGGCGGTGCAGGGTGTCGCGGCGTGCGGTGAGGTCGGCGATCCGTTCGGTGAGGCGCCGTTCGACGTCGGCGAGGGTGGCGGCGAAGTCGTCCGCGTCGGCGTCGAGGAGGGGCCCGATCTCGGCGAGTGGCACCCCGGCGGCGGCCAGCGCCCGGACCTGGACCAGCCGCAGCAACTCCTCCGAGCCGTACCGGCGGTAGCCGGAGCCGTCGCGCTCCGGTTCGGCGACCAGCCCGTGCCGGTGGTAGTGCCGCACCGTCTTCACCGTGACGCCGACGAACGCCGCCGCCTGTCCTATCGTGACTCCGTTGATCATCCGCTCAGCCTGCCTTGTGTTCGGCCGGTCCGCCACGGAAGACCTCGTCGACGAGGCGCTGCTGGGCCTGCTGGAACGCCGCGGCTATGGACACGTCGGGGTCGTCCACGTAGTTCAGCCCGGCGGTGAGGGTGGTGCGGCCGTCGGGCGTGCTGTACATCAGCGCGGCCGAGCCGATGGTGGCGCCGTTGTGGTGGAAGAGGGTGCCGCCTGCGCCCGTGTCCTGGACGAACACGCCCAGGCCGTAGCCGGCCTTCGCCTCCGGGGTGCGCATCTCCGCCAGCAGCCCGGCGGGCAGCAGCCTGCCGCCCATCAGGGCGGAGAAGTACGTGTGCAGGTCCCGGGTGGTGGAGATCATGTCGCCGCCGCCCGACACCCAGGAGGGGTTGTGGCGGGTGATGTCGATCGTCCTCTGCTGCCCGGCGTCCTCGTAGCGGTAGTAGCCGTGGTGGTGCGGCTCGGGGAGCTCCGGGGAGGTGCCCGGCGCCACCGTGCCGGTCATGCCCAGCGGCCGCAGGACCAGCCGCCGGAACTCCTCGGCGAACGGACGGCCGGTCACGCTCTCGACCACCAGGCGGGCCAGCACGTAGTTGGTGTTGGCGTAGCTCCAGTCCGTCCCCGGCGCGAACCGCGGCGGCTTGGACAGCGACAGCCGCACCAGCTCCTCCGCCGGGTAGGAGCGGAACCGGCCGTCCACCCACTCCTTGCCGCGCCAGGCGACCCCGGGCTCGAAGGTCCCGTCCGCGCCGAGCTCGCCGGTGTGGTTGAAGATGCCGCTGGTGTGCTGCAGCAGCATCCGCACGGTGATCCGCCGGTCCAGCCCGAACCCGGGCAGGTAGCCGACGACGGGGGCGTCGAGGCCGATCCTGCCCTCGGCCACCAGCAGGAGCACCGTGGTCGCGACGAAGCTCTTGGTGATGCTGCCGACCCGGAAGTGTCCCTCGGTCAACGGCGCGGAGGTCCCGCCCAGTTCGCGCACCCCGGCCCCGCCGACCCACTCGCCCCGCTCGTCGTTCACCCGCAGCTGCACGCCGAGGAACCCCGACGCGACGATCTCCTCCATCGCCTGCCGCAGCTCCGGACGGTGCTGCCCCTGCACGGAAAGGGTGACGGTCATGATTGCTCCTCCAGGTGGGACGGTTCCGACTCGCTGTCGGGCCGTTGCGAGGAGCTTTCACCCTGACCCAGGGTCAACCTCAACTGTGTCCCGGCTCACAGCACCCGACCCCGACGGGGACCGGCACTGATCGGAACGGCCCGGCACTGATCGGTGCTGACCGGGCCTGCCACGGCCGGGGTGGAACTCCGGTCAGATCGAGGCGGTCGGGGAGCGGAAGGCACGGCGGTAGTCGGTGGGGGTGACGCCGACGCGGGCGGTGAAGTGGCGGCGGAGGTTGGTGGCGCTGCCGAGGCCGCTGCGTTCGCCGATCTGTTCCACGGGCAGGTCGGTGGCTTCGAGGAGGGACTGGGCGCGGGCGAGGCGCTGGTTGAGGAGCCACTGGAGCGGGGTGGTGCCGGTGGCGGCCTGGAGGCGGCGGAAGAAGGTGCGGGGACTCATCCTGGCCCGGCGGGCCAACTCGTCGGTGGTGATGGGGCGGTCGAGGTTCTCGGTGGCCCAGGAGAGGACGGGGGAGAGGCTGTCGTCGTCGGCCACGGGGATGGCGAGATCGACGAACTGGGCCTGTCCGCCCGGGCGGTGGGCGGGCACCACCAGCTTGCGGGCCAGCTGGTTGGCCACGTGGGCGCCGAGGTCGCGCCGGACGAGGTGCAGGCAGAGGTCGAGCCCGGCGGCGACGCCGGCGCTGGTGAGCACGTCGCCGTCGTCGACGTAGAGCACGCCGTCGTCCACGGTGACGGCAGGGTAGCGGCGGGCCAGGTCGGCGGTGTGCGACCAGTGCGCGGTGGCCCGTCGGCCGTCCAGCAGGCCGGCGGCCGCGAGCGCGAAGGCGCCGGTGCACAGGGACACCATCCGTGCGCCGGCCTGGGCGGCGCGACGGAGTTCGGCCACCAGTGCGGGCGGCACCTCGCGTTCGCCGGTCACACAGGTGTCCGGGACGGAGGTGACGATCACGGTGTCGGCCCCGGCGAGCGCGTCCCAGCCGTACTCGGCGCGCAGCGAGAAGCCGAAGCCGCCGGGGGCCGGGGGCGGGGCCGGGGCGTCCGGGGTCTCGGCGCACAGTCGCAGTTCGTACCAGCGGTCGGCGAGCTCGGGCTGCGGGATGCCGAAGACCGCGCAGGCCATGCCGAGTTCGTACAGGTCCCAGAGCGGGAGCTCGGCATGGTCGAGGACGGCGACGGCCACGGTGCCGGGACCAGTGGCGGGGCCGAAGCCGGGACCAGCTGTGGGACCGGTGGCGGGAACGGACATGGCGGTGGATACCTCCCTGGCAGGAACCGTTCGGTGAAGGGCAATCCTGCCACTGTCGGCGGCGTTCGGCCATTGCGAAAGTAGGTGATGTCGATCAAGGCCCGGGCGCGCCCGGCCCGTTGAACCACCGGAAGCAGGAGAACACCATGTCGAACGAGCCGTCGAACGAGTCGTCCAACGAGCTGGCGCGTGAATCCGTCACCGTCCTCGGCCTCGGCGCGATGGGCACCGCGCTGGCGGGCGCCTTCCTCGCCGCCGGCCACCCGACCACCGTCTGGAACCGTACGGCCGCCAAGGCCGAGCCGCTGGTCGCGCGCGGTGCCGTCGCAGCCGCCTCGCCCGAGGCCGCGGTGACGGCCAGCCAGCTGATCGTCGCCTGCGTGCTGGACTACGACACGCTGCGCTCCGTGCTGGCCGGTCAGGAGGCGGCGCTCGCCGGGCGGACCCTGGTGAACCTCACCTCCGGCTCGCCCGAGCAGGCCCGGGAGATGGCCGAGTGGGCCGCCGGGCTGGGCCTGGCCTACCTGGACGGCGCCATCATGATCACCCCGCCCGGCATCGGAGGCCCGGACGCCACGGTGCTCTACAGCGGCGCACCGGACGTCCTGACCCGCCATCACGCGACGCTCGCCGCCCTCGGCGAGCCGGTGGAGCTCGGCCCGGACGCCGGGGTCGCCGGCCTGTACGACGCGGCGCTGCTCGGCCTGATGTGGTCCGCGCTGAGCGGCTGGCTGCACGGCGTCGCGCTGGTCGGCGCGGACGGTGTCCGGGCCGCCGACTTCACGCCGGTGGCCAACCGTTGGCTGTCCGGCGCGGTGGCCGGGTTCATCAGCCGCTACGCCGCTCAGACCGATGCCCGCAGCTACCCGGGCGACGACGCCAGCCTGGACATCCACCTGGCCGCGATGGAGCACCTGCTGCACGCCAGCCACGCGCGCGGCATCGACACCACCCTGCCGGAGGTCTTCGCCGGCCACGTCCGCCAGGCCATCGACGCCGGCCACGGGGCCGACAGTTACGCGCGCCTCATCGAGGTCATCGAGAAGTGAGCGCTCCTTCCACCACGCTGATGCCGGATACTGTTCGTATGCTCATCGAACCGTCAACTGTTGCTCCCCTGAATACCGTTGTTCCCGTTGCTTCCGTTGTGGGCGTCAGCGGCCCCGCTGCCCCCCCGCTCTCCCGGGCCGACTGGGCCGCGCTGGTGGTCGAGGCCGCCGCGACGACCACCAGCGCCCTCGAACGGGCCGCCGATGCCGACTGGACTCGTCACGCCGCCGGCAGCGACTGGTCAGCCCGGGCCATGCTGGACCACCTCGCGCTCGGCGTGCTGGGCTACGCGGGCCTGCTGACCGCTCGCCCCACCGACCGCTACATCACCCTGTTCGGCTCCCTGGACCCGGGCGCCCCGATCCCGCACTGCCTGGAGGGCCTGCGCATCGCGGGCAGCCTGCTCGCCGCCACCGTGCGGGACACCCCGCCGGAGGCCAGGGCCTGGCACCCCTGGGGCCACGCGGACGGTCCGGGCTTCGCGGCCATGGCCGTGGTCGAACTCCTCGTCCACGGCTGGGACCTGACCCAGGCATTCGAGCTCGACTGGCAGCCACCGGAGCACCTTGCGGGCCCGGCCGTGGCCAGGCTGTTCCCGGAGGCGCCGACGGGCCACGGCAACGCCGAGACCCTGCTCTGGTGCACCGGCCGGACCGCTCTCCCCGGGCACCCCCGTCGCCCGGCCGAGGGCTGGCAGTGGGACGGGCGGGTGCGCTGAGCCCGGGGGCTCCCCACGTCGACGTGCGCAAGCGACTCACCTCCTTGCGGGCCACTCCTTCGGCGGCCCCTGGTGCCCCTCACCCTCCCCCTTCAGCACGGTCCTCCGGTAGTGCCGATCGGCAGATCTCCGCCGCATGCGGGGGTGCCGATCGGCAGCCCCGGCGGATGCCCGCCCGGGCGGCCGGACAGAGCCGGCGGTCGGCCGCCCCTCCCCCCTGGGGGCGGCCGCCGTCCTGGCGGAGTCCACGACCCGGCCCCGGTCGCCCTGCGGGGGTTGCGGGCGACCGGGGCCGGGGGATCAGGGGTGACGCACCTGCGTTCGCCGGTGCCGTCAGTGCTGCAGGATCTCGCCCAGGTACCCGCCGCAGCCGTTGGTGGTGTACATCGACGCGACCCACCACCCTGCCGGGACCGTCGAGTTGGCGCACACGTTGATGCCGTTGAACAGGTTGTTGGTGATGATCTCCACCAGGTGCCCGCCGCAGCCGTTGCTCTGCTGCGTCGAGGTGATCACGTACCCGGCCGGGATCGGCGAGTCACCGCAGACGTTGATGCCGGGGAACGGCGTGTTGAGGTTCTCCGACAGGTGTCCGCCGCAGCCGTTGCTCTGCTGCTCCGCGGTGATGACGTAGCCGGCCGGGACGGTGGAGTCGGCGCAGACGTCGATGCCGTTGAAGAGGCTGTTGGTGATGGTCTCGGCCAGGTGCCCGCCGCAGCTGTTGGTCTGGTTCTCGGCGAGGATCACCCAGCCGGCCGGAACGGTCGAGTCGGCGCACACGCCGATCCCGGGGAACAGCTCGTTGCTGATGTACCCGCCCAGGTGGCCGCCGCAGCTGTTGGTCTGCTGCTCGGAGAGGATCACGTAGCCCGGCGGTATGGGGGAGTCCATACAGATGCCCATGCGCGAGGCGGCGATGTTGATCGTCTGGGCCAGGTGGCCGCCGCAGCTGTTGCTGGTCTGCTCCGAGGTGATCACGTAGGCGGGCGGGATCGGGGAGCCGCCGCAGATGCCGATGCCGTTGAACGGCGGCTGGACGGTCAGTTCCAGGTAGCCACCACAACTGTTGCTCGTGCGCTCGGCGGTGATCACCTGCCCGGGCGGGACGGGCGAGTTGCCGCAGATCGTGGCGGCCGAGGCGGGCGCGGCGAACGCCACCAGCCCGCCCGCGAGGACGGCCAGCGTGGCGACGATGCGTCCGAGCCACTGTGCGAGGGGTTTCATAGCGGTCTCCCGGAAAGGGTGTGGACGGTTCCCGGACGGGGCTGGTGGTGCACCTGTGAGTCCGGCGGTCCCGGTGCGCCCACCACAGTGGCGGGCCGGTCGGTCGTGGCCAACACCGTCGGGACTCGGACAAACAATCACGGAAAAAGATCAACCCCTGGTCACCGGGCAGATGGTTGCGGACAATTTCGTCCGGACAATCAATCAGCGCGAAGCCGCAGTACGGGGGAGGGCAGCACCGGTGGGCCGCAGACAACGGAGCCTGGACCCCGGCGCGGGGCCGGTCGCGGAGTTCGCCCTGCGACTGCGCGCCCTGCGCGAGCGGGCCGGCGACCCGACCTTCGCCACGATGAGCCGGCGCGTGCACCGCTCGACCACGGTCCTCTCCGAGGCCGCCGGCGGCGTGGACCTGCCGACCTGGGCGACGGTCGAGGCCTTCCTGGAGGCCTGCGGGGAGACCGACCCCGCCCCGTGGCGCGACCACTGGGAGCGGGCGCGCGACGCGCTGGGCGAGCCGGCCACCTCGGAGGACGGCTCCGTCCCCGCACGGCCCGCCGACGCCGGACCGCCCCGGCCGCCGGCCCTACGGCCCGTCTCCTCGGCCACCCCGCGGTGGTGGACCTCACGGCCCGCCACCGCGGCCGCAGCCCTCGTCGTCGGCCTCACCGCAGGCCTGCTGACGGGCCTCCGACTCCCGCGCGACACCGCTTCGGCCGAGGCCGGCCCCCAGCCGACACCCTCCCGGGCACTGCCCACCGTCGTCGTCGTCCCGCCGCCCGCACCGCTGCCCTGGCCGGCCGCCGGCTCCGGCTGCGACGCCCGCACCCACTGGGTCTACCAGTACGACCACAGCTACCAGGGCCAGGTCTACGCCCTGCTCGCCCGCCCCGACGGCAAGCCCGCCGACACCCCGGTGACCCTCACCTGGGGCGCCTGGCGCTGGCAGCACCCGGTGACGGTCCAACCGGGCACCCCGGCCCAGACCACCGGCGGCACCCTCCTCCTCTACACCAAACTCGACACCAGCCTGCGCGACCCCCTGGTCACCGTCGACACCGCCGACCCCGTCTGCGCCGCCTTCGGCACCGCCGGCCCCACCTCCGTCGCCCCCCTCACCACCGTCGACGCCAACCAGGGCTGGACCGGCGCCGAACCGACGGCGGAGACCCCGGACGCCGGCTGACGGTCCCCGGAACACGAAAGCGGCCTCCGCCCGTTCAGGGGGCGGAGGCCGCTTCTCCCACGGGCGTGTCGTGGTCCTACGGCAGTTCCCGGCCGGGTGGAACATGACCCAGTTCGCCGACCATTCGGAGATCCCGATCCCGCTCGTTCGCCAGGCGGTGAAGGCCGGCGTGAACGGGATATCGGATGACGCACCAGGAACCTCCACTGTCGATGTCGGCCGAATAAGGCCGCAGTGGAGCTTACCGACACATTCTGCCGTGACAGAAAGTGCATGAACTCGCGAAGTCGAGAGGTATGCGGCCTGCAATGGACTGCCGTTAGCCATGCATAGTCAGTAAATTCCGACGCATCGTCAGCAAGCGCCCAGGCTGTTCGAAAACGTGACATAGTGCCTGCTCAGAACGGGTCGGAAGTTGGCGTAATGTCAGACTCTCTGGTTCGATGGCCCGGATTCCGTTGTGATCGCCGGGGGTGGCGAAGCGATCGTTCCGAGGTGTCCTCCACCCCCCTTGACGCGCCGTCCCAGCGAGTCGGTCCGCCTACCGTCCAGGTCGGTTCACCGCATTCCGAGGACCCGCCCAACGGGCAACACGAGATGAACGAAGAGGAATAGTCATGGCAAAGCACGTGTCCCGGTGGATCGCCGCCGGCGCCGTCGCGGTGGCGACCACGCTCGGCGCCACCGCGCTCGCCTCGGCCGAGGGCACCCCCGCGGACAACTCCACCGCACCGCCCGCGGTCGAGGACTTCACCTACCCCGGCCCGGCCCCCTACAGCAACGTCAAGCTGCTGCGCGGCGACGGCCACATCCTGCTGTCGGACTGCGCCGTCGACGACCAGATCAAGGTCCTGAGCATGGACCTGCCCAACGAGAGCGGCAACCAGATCTGCTTCCGCGCCGCCACCAACACCGGCTACCTCGCCCTGGAAGTGCCGAACGTCATCCGGATCCGCACGGACGACTACGCAGTCAGCGCCAAACTCACCAGCGAAGGCGTCTCCCAGACCATCGACATCGCCAAGGGCCCCGGCGGCGCCAGCGTCGGGATCGGCAGCGGCACCGGCACCGGCAAGCCCGCAGCCCTCCTCGAACTGCGGATCATCGGCTGACCACCGCCGGCACCCGCTCACCCTCCCCCAGGAGCCCAGGTGACCCACAACCCCCCGCGCACGGCGAAGACGACCGGCCGCACCACCGCCCGCCGATGGACGGCCGCCCTCGCCGCGACCACCGCAGCCCTCCTCGGCGCGACCGCACTCGCCGCGGCCGACACCACACCGCCCGCCGACAACTCCGCCGCACCCCCCGCCGTCGAAGACTTCAGCTACCCCGGCGCCACAGCCATCACCCGCGTCAAACTCATACGCGGCGACGGACACATCCTGCTCGGCGACTGCGCCAAGCCCACCCAGATCCAGATCTGGACCCGCGCCCCGGGCAACCCGGACAACAAGATCTGCTTCACCGCCGACGGCACCACAGGCTCACTCACCCTGCAACTGCCCGACGTATTCGCCCTCCAGACCACCGGCCGCGCCATCCGGGCCGGCCTCACCGCCGGCACCGCCACCCAGACCCTCGACATCCCCAAGGACGGCTTCAAGGGCACCGGCGAAGGCACCGGCAGCGCCCCGACCAGCCTCGTCGAACTCACCGTCACCGGCTGACACCGCTCCCCGCACCCCTCTCTCACCCCCGGGAACCCAACCCATGCCTCGCAACTCCTCGCCCCGCCGCCGGGCCGGCGCACTGACCGCCGCTCTCGCGACCGGCGCACTGGCCACCTTCGCCACCTCCCCGGCCGGTGCCGTGGTCGGTGACGCTGCCGCCGACGGCTCCTACGCCTCGACCGCCCGGCTGGTGATCGGCGACAACCTGCGAGGCTGCACCGGTGCGCTGGTCGACCAGTACTGGGTGCTCACCGCCGCCTCCTGCTTCGCCGACGACCCGGCGCAGCCGCAGGCACTGGCCGCCGGTGCACCGAAGTGGAAGACCACCGCCACCGTCGGTAGCACGTCGGCTCAGGTGGTGGAGCTGGCGCCGCGTCAGGACCGGGACCTGGTGATGGCCCGCCTGGCGGCGCCGGTCTCCGGCGTCACCCCGCTGACGATCGCCACCACCGCACCGACCGCCGGGCAGACGCTGCGCGTCGCCGGGTTCGGGCGCACCAAGGACGAGTGGGTGCCGAACAAGCTGCACACCGGTGCCTTCTCGCTGGACACGGTGAGCGCGGCCGGGATCGGCATCACGGGCACGGGCGGTGCGGCGGTCTGCAAGGGCGACACCGGTGCTCCGGCGATCCGGGAGGCCGACGGCAAGGCCGAGCTGGTCGCAGTGGCCTCGCGGTCCTGGCAGGGCGGCTGCCTGGGCACCCCGGCCACCGAGACCCGCACCGGCGCCTACGGCACCCGGGTCGACGACCTCGGCGCCTGGATCGAGAAGGTCCGGCACAGCACCCCGTCCGGGACCGTGGTGACCGGCTCGCCGTTCACCGTCGCCGACCCGGTCAGCGGGCACCTGGTCACCTTCGTCCAGGACAGCAAGAACCACCTGTGGTCCGTCGACCCGCAGAACGAGGGCTGGAACGACCTGGGCGGCTACGCCGCCACCCGCCCCACCGCGATCGTCAACCCCGCCGACAACCACGTGATGGTGTACGTCAACGGGCCGGACAACAAGCTCTGGTCCTACGACCGCACCACCGGCAAGTGGACGGAGTTCATCCGCACCACCGCCGGTACGGTCCTCGCCCCGGACGCCGTGCCCCGTACGGTGGTCGACCCGGCCACCGGGCACCTGGTGACCTTCGTCCGCGACACGGCGCACCACCTGTGGTCCGTCGACCCGCAGGGCGAGGGCTGGTACGACTACGGCCCGCTGGCCGCCACCGACCCCGTGCCGGTCGTCAACCCGAACGACGGACACATCGTGGTGTACGTCAACGGGCCCGACAACAAGCTGAACTCGATCGACCGCCGGGGCGCCGGCCGGGTCGAGTTCGTCCCGACCGCCGCCGGCACGGTGCTGGCTGCCGACGCCGTTCCCTCGACGGTCGTCGACCCCGCCACCGGGCACTTCACCACCTTCGTCCGGGACACCGCCCACCACCTGTGGTCCGTCGACCCGTACGGGCCCGGCTGGCGCGACTGGGGCGGGATGGCCGCCACCGACCCGGTCGCGATCGCCGACCAGGGCGCCCGGAGGGCCGTGGTGTACGTGAACGGCCCGAACAACCGACTGAACTCGCTGGACTTCTCCACCGGGAAGTGGACCGAGTTCATCCTCACCCCGGCCGGCACCGCCCTGGCCGCCGACGCCGTCCCGCAGACCGTCGTGGACCCGGTCGGCAAGCACCTGGTCACCTTCGTGCGCGACGGCAACGGCACCCTGTGGTCCGTCGACCCGCAGGGCCCGGGCTGGGTCCGCTACCACGGCGGCCCCTCCGCGCCCTGACCGGCATCCGGTCCACCCGGTCCATCCGATTCGCCCCCGGCATCCACGGGGCGCGACCGTCCCATACCTCCGAGGAGAGAACCCCATGAACCGCGAGACCAAGCCCCGCAACCGACGGGCGGGGGTGCTGGTTGCGGCTGCGGCGACCAGTGCGCTGGCCACCTTCTCCGGCGCTCCGGCCGGTGCGGTGGTCGGTGACGCTGCGGCCGACGGCTCCTACGCCTCGACCGCACGCCTGACGATCGGCGACAACCTGCGGGCTTGCACCGGTGCCCTGGTGGACCGGTACTGGGTGGTCACGGCCGCGTCCTGCTTCGCCGACGACCCGGCGCAGCCGCAGGCAGTGGCCGCCGGTGCGCCGAAGTGGAAGACCACCGCGACCATCGCGGGGAAGTCCGCCGAGGTCGCCGAGCTGGTGCCGCGTCAGGACCGTGACCTGGTGATGGCCCGGCTGACGGCGGCCGTGGACGGCGTGGCCCCGCTGGCGCTGGCCGGCACCGCACCGACCGCCGGGCAGACGCTGCGCGTCGCCGGGTTCGGGCGGACGAAGGACGAGTGGGCGCCGTTGAAGCTGCACACCGGCGCGTTCTCGCTGGACACGGTGAGCGCGACGGGCATCGGCACCACCGGCACCGGCGGCGCCGCGGTCTGCAAGGGCGACACCGGTGCCCCGGCGATCCGGGAGACCAACGGCAAGGCCGAGCTGGTCGCGGTGGCCTCCCGCTCCTGGCAGGGCGGCTGCCTGGGCACCCCGGCCACCGAGACCCGCACCGGCGCCTACAACAGCCGGGTCGACGACCTCGGCACCTGGGTGCAGCAGGTGAAGGCGTCGCGCCCCGGCAGCCGGCTGTTCGCGATCGGCGGTGACACCAAGATCTGGGGCAACGAAGGCTCGTACACCACGAACACCTGGGGCACCTTCGACGCCGTGCCGGACGGCAGCGGCATCCGCCAGGTCGCCGCCGTCACCATGGGCAGCACCGTACGCCTGTTCGCGGTCGGCAGCGACCAGCGGATCTGGACCACCAGCAAGGACGGCGTGAACGGCGCCTGGTCCACCTTCCAGCCGCTGCCCGACGCCGCCGGCATCCAGCAGCTGACCGCCGTCGCCATGGGCAACAAGGTCCGGCTGTTCGCGGTCGGCTCCGACCAGCGGATCTGGACCACCACCGGCGACTACACCGCCGGCACCTGGTCCACCTTCCAGGCGCTGCCCGGCGCCTCCGGGGTCAAGGAGGTGACCGCCACCGTCGTCGGCAACACGGTGCGGCTGTTCGCCATCGGCAGCGACCAGCGGATCTGGACCACCACCGGTGACTACACCGCGGGCGGCTGGTCCACCTTCGCGGTCATCCCCAGCAGCAGCATCCAGCACATCGGCGCGACCACCGTCGGCAGCACCGTGCGGCTGTTCGCCATCGGCGGCGACCAGCAGATCTGGATCACCGACAGCACCGACAACGGCCCGTGGAGCGCTTTCGACGCCGTCCCCAACGCCAGTGGCGTCAAGCAGGTCGCCACCACCGCCATCGGCGACACCACCCGGGTGTTCGCCATCGGCAGCGACGACCGGATCTGGACCGCCGACAAGAAGGCCGACGGCAGCTGGACCACCTTCTACCTCGTCCCCAGCAGCAGCATCCAGGGCATCGCCGCCACCACCAACTGACGCACCCTTCCCCGGGAGCGGGTCGGTACCGGAGCGCCGGGACCGGCCCGCCCTGGGGGTTCCCACGCTGATCAAGACCCCAACTCGGCATCAAATCGCCTGCAGTAGGCTTGTGTTGGCGATTTGACCGTTGCTAGCGTCGCCGTGTGACCCAGGCCTACCGGTCCGTTCTCGCGGAAGTCCTGACGCGAGCCGATCACGATGCCGGCTGGCGCGTCCGCCATGTCGAGCCGTGGTGGATGGTGACCCCACCGCGCCACCAACCGCGGCGCCAGGGATGGAAGTTGCACGTCTCGGCGACCGTGGTCTCGGCGCCGCAGGTGCTGGAGCGCGCCGGCCGGGTGCTCGTCGCGCACGGCTGTGCGTTCAAGTTCGCGGCCCGGCCGAAGGTCACCGCGGAGCTGACCGGCACCCGGGCCGTACGGGCGCAGTCGGGCAAGTTCCTGACCGCCTACCCCGCCGATGACGACCAACTCCGGCTCGTCGCCGAGGAGTTGTCCGAGGCGACCGCCGGACTGCCCGGCCCCGCCATCCTCTCCGACCGCCGCCACCGCCCCGGCAGCCTGGTGCACTACCGCTACGGCTGCTTCGCGCGGCCCCGGCTGCTCAACGACGAGGGGTTCTACGAGGGCCGGCTGGTCGCGCCGGACGGCAGCCTCCACCCGGACGAGCGCAACCCCTGGTTCTCGCCGCCCCCGTGGGCCGAGGACCCGTTCGCCGCTGCGGAGCGGGTGCCCGCCGCGCCCCGGCGCGCGGGAGAGCCGCGCCGCAAGGGCGAGCCCGTCCTGCTGGCCGGACGGTACCTGGTCAAGGAGGCCATCCGGCACTCCAACCGCGGCGGCGTCTACCGCGCCGAGGACACCCGCAGCGGCGAGACCGTCCTGCTCAAGGAGGCCCGGCCGCACGTCGGCGTCGACCCGCAGGGCCGGGACGCCAGGGACCGGCTGCGCTACGAGGCGGAGGTCCTGGACGGACTCGCTCCCCGGGGCGTCACCCCGCGGGTGCGGGAACTCTTCGAGGCCGGCGGTCACCTGTTCCTGGTCGAGGACCTGATCCCCGGCCGGAACCTCCAGCAGTGGACCGCCGAACACCTGGACCGGGGCGACGGGCAGGTCCCCGTCGCCGCGGCGCGCACGCTCGCCCGCCGACTCGTCGGGCTGGTGGGGGAGTTGCACGCCGCCGGGCTCGTCCTGCGCGACCTCAAGCCCGGCAACGTCATCATGACCCCGCAGGACCGGCCGGTCCTGGTCGACCTCGAACTCGCCGTACGGTTCGGCGCCACCGCCCACCCGGCCGGCACCCGCGGCTTCACCGACCCCGGGTACCTGGACGGTCCGTCCGTGGAGCCCGTGGTCGGGCCGGTTCCCGCGCCCGGCCCGGAGGCGGACTGCTTCAGCCTCGGTGCGACCCTGCTGCACGCCGTCGCCGGCATCAGCCCGGTGCTCGCCGCGGACAGCGCACCGGCCCGCCCGGCCGGCGAACGGCTCGCCGCACTGCTCGCCGCCGCCGCTGCGGACCTGCCCGCGCTGCGCGCCCTGGCGCCCCTGATCACCGGGCTGACGGCGGAGATGCCGCGGCGCTGGACGGTGGCCAGGGCGGCGGCGTTCCTCGACGGCGAGGCGGCGCCGGCCGCGCCGGCCGCGCCCACCGTGCCCACCGCTGGGTACCCGGCCGCACCGCCGACCGCCTCGCGCGTGACCGCCGAGCGCCTGATCGAGGACGGCCTCGCCCACCTCGCCGCCACCATGGACACCGCCGCCGAATACCTCTGGCCCGCCCCGCGCTCCCTCCCGAACGGCGACCCCTGCAACGTGCAGCTCGGCGCCGCCGGTCTGCTCGCCGTGCTCGCCCGGGCCGTCCGCTGCGGGTACGAGGCCGCCCGGCCCGCGCTGCGCGAGGCCGCCGACTGGCTGGACGCCAGGCTCGCCGAGCCCGACCGGATCCTGCCCGGGCTCCACTTCGGCCGCTCCGGCACCGCCTGGGCCCTGCACGACGCGGCGACCACCCTGGACGACTGCCGACTCGCCGACCGGGCCCTCGCCCTCGCCCTGCGCATCCCGCTCGCCTCGGGCAGCGCCGACGTGTGCCACGGCCTCGCCGGCGCCGGCCTGACCCAGCTCCACCTCTGGCGCCGCACCGACGACCGCCGCTTCGCCGACCGGGCCCGGGAGTGCGCGGACGGGCTGCTGCAGCTGCTGACGTCCGGCCAGTCCGGCCAGTCCGGCGGGTCCGGTCAGCCCCGTCGGTCCGGCGTGGACTGGCCGCTCGGCCCGCGGTACCGCGCCGAACTGGCCGGCTCCACCCACTACGGCTTCGCCCACGGAGTCGCGGGCAACGCAGCCTTCCTGCTCGCCGCCGGCCGCGAACTGCGCCGGCCCGAACTGACCGGGATCGCACTCGGCGGCGGCGAAGCCCTGTGCGCGCTCACCGACTGGCGCGACGGCGCCGCGTACTGGCCCAAGGGCCCCGGCCGCACCGAACGCCCGGGCCTGAACTACTGGTGCCACGGTTCCTCGGGCATCGGCACCTTCCTGCTGCGGCTCTGGCAGGAGACCGGCGACCGGCGCCACCTCGCCCACGCCGAGGGCGCCGCGCTCGCCGTGCACCGCGACCGCCACCGCCTCGGGCCCGGCAGCTGCCACGGGCTGGCCGGCAACGCCGAGCTGCTCCTCGACCTGGCCGCCGCCACCGGCGACGACCGCCACCTCGCCCGCGCCGACGACCTCATCCAGGGCATCGCCCTGCGCGCCACGCTCCGCGACGGCCGCCACCTCGTCCCCGACGACACCCTGAGGGAGGTCACCGCCGCCTACAACGTCGGCTACGGCGGCGTGCTCGACCTCCTGCTCCGCCGCCTGCACGGCGGCCCCCGATCGTGGCTGGTCGACCGGCCGGCCGCGGACCCGCACCACCACCATCACCCGAGCCCCGGAGAGGGGGGATGACCATGGAGAGCACCGTCCTGGAGCTGCAGGAGCTGCCCGAGACCGAGGAGCAGCCGCTGGAGCCGATGATGTGCTGCGACACCGGCCACCACAGCTACGAGCCGACCGACCTCTGTCTCGACCCGGTCGACTGACGGCCCACCCCCGTGGTGCTGTGAGAGCCGCCACCGGCGCCTCACAGCACCCGATCATCAGAGCACCCGATCATCAGAGCACCCCTATCGACGGAGTGGGGCCGTTGACCGGCGACTCCGGTAGCTCCTCGGGCCCGGCCTGGCCCGTCCTGCTCGACGGCCCCGCGGCCGACGCGGCCCGGCGGCTGGTCGACGCCGTCGCGGGCCGACCGCGCCCGGCGCCCCGAGCGGTGCGGCCCGACCTCGGCAGCGGCGGCGCGGGCCTGGCCCTCGCCTACCACCAGCTCGACCTCTGCCGCCCCGGTGAGGGCTGGCACGCGGTGGCCGTCGGCCACCTGGACGCCGCCGTCCGCGGCGCGGAGCGGATGCGCCTGCGCGCCCCGGGCCTGCTCGGCGGTCTCGGCGGGCTCGCCTTCGCCGCGGGCCGGCTGGGGCGACCGCTCACCCTCCGGCCGGACAACCACGCGGGGCAGGCCGACCGCCGGGGGTTGGACCTCAGCTCCGGCCTGACCGGGAGCGGCGCGGTCCTGCTCGACCGCACGCTCGACCGTCAGGACGGCCGTACGGAGGACCCGGCCGCCGACGAGCGGCTGCACGCCGCCCTGACCGACCTCGGCCGTCGGGTGACGGCGTTCCCGGGCGAGTCACCGGGGATGGCCCACGGCCCGGCCGGCCCGCTGGCGCTGCTCTCGCTGGCGCTGTCGGCTGGCGTCGAGGTGCCGGGCCAGCGCGCGGCCGCCCGCCGGGCCCTGGACCGGCTGCTGGAGCACCGCCGGGACGACGACTGGGGCCCGGACTGGCACCTGACGGGGGACCGGGACGCCGGCCCTGACGGCCGATCCGTGCCCGCCTCCTGGTGCCACGGCGGTCCGGGCATCGCCCGCGCGCTCTGGCTGGCCGGCACCGCCCTCGACGACGCGCCCCTGCGCGAACTCGCCCGCGACACGCTGCTGGCCGCGCTGCGCCGACCGCCCGGGCTGCGGCGGGTCGACGGCCGGCCGGGCCTCTGCCACGGCCTGGCCGGCCTGCTGCTGATCACCCTCCGGTTCGCCCGGGACGCCGGGGAGCGGGGGGATCCGGTGGCCCCGGCCTTCCGGCAGGCCGCCCGGAGCCTGGCCGACCGCCTGATCGACCGCCTGATCGACCGCCTGGACGGCCCGGACGGCCTGGAACGCCTGGACGACCGTGACGCACGGGCCCCCGCGCTCACCCCGGGGCTGCTCGACGGCGCCGCCGGGGTGCTGCTGGTGCTGCTGGCCGCGACGACGCCCGTGCCACCCGGGTGGGACCGGGCCCTGCTGCTCTCCTGACCGGCGCAGTTGACCGGCTCAGCCGGTTGGCTCTCCTGACCGGTCGGCTGAGCCGAGGAGCCGCCGGGCCCGGCCCGTCACAGCCGCTCGGGGACGGGGTTCCCGACGGCCTCGATGGCCCGCCGCACCGGGACCTTCACCAGCACCGCGAAGCCGATCACGAAGAACACCAGCAGCGAGATGATCGCCGACCGGTAGCTGCCGGTGATCTGGTACGCGAGGCCGAAGACCAGCGGGCCCATCCAACTGGTGCCGCGGTCACTGACCTTGTAGACGCTGAAGTACTCCGCCTCCTTCCCGGCCGGGATGAGGTGGGAGAACAGCGAGCGGGACAGCGCCTGGCTGCCGCCGAGCACCAGCCCGATCATGCAGGCCAGGGCGTAGAACCAGAGCGGCTGGTGGGCGGGCATGAAGTAGCCGAGCGCGAGGGTGACGACCCAGCCGACCAGGGAGCCGAGGATGGTCCGCTTGGCGCCGTACCGCCGGGCGATCCGGCCGAGCAGCAGGGCGCCGCCGATCGCCACGACCTGGACCATGAGGACGGCGGCGACCAGCGAGGTCTGGTCCATGCCGAGTTCCTCGCTGCCGTAGAGCGAGGCCTGGGAGACGACGGTCTGGATGCCGTCGTTGTAGCAGAGGAAGGCCGCCAGGTAGAGCAGCGTCAGCGGGTGCCGGCGCATGCCCTTCAGGGTCCGGCCCAGTTCGCGCAGGCTGCCGGCGGCGGGCTCCTCGGAGGCACCGGACGTACCGGAGACACCGGACGTACCGGAGGCACCGGACGTACCGGAGGCACCGGACGTACCGGAGGCACCGGACGTACGGGATGTGCCGGCCGTGCCCGGGGCGACGCCCGCCCGGGAGGGCAGCCGCAGCAGCGGGACGATCGTGAACAGTGCCCACCACAGGCCCGCCGAGGCCAGGCAGATCCGCACGGCGGTGCCGGAGGACAGGCCGAGCGCGTCGTGGCCCTGGAACAGTGCCAGGTTGGCGATGAGCAGCAGTCCGCCGCCCGCGTAGCCGTACGCCCAGCCCTTGGAGGAGACGGCGTCCCGCTCGTCGGGAGCGGCCAGGCCCGGCAGGTAGGCGTAGGAGAGCGCGACCGACACCGCGTACGCGATGTTGGCGACCACCAGCAGCGCGCCCCCGAGCAGGTAGCGGTCGCCGTCGAGGAAGAACATCCCCATCGTGGCGACCGCGCCGACGTAGGCGAAGCCGCACATCAGCTCCTTGTGCCGCCCGGTGCGGTCCGCGACCGTGCCGGTCAGCAGCATCACCGCGACCGAGATCAGCACCGAGAAGGAGACGGTGTACGGGAAGTAGGAGCCGGCGCGGATCGACAGGCCGAGCGGGTGCACGTCACCGGACGCGTCGGCGGCGTTCTTGGCGACGGTGGTCAGGTACGGCCCGAGGAACACCGTCAGGACGGTGGCGGAGAAGGCGGCGTTGGCCCAGTCGTTGATGTACCAGCCGAACTGCACCCGGCGCAGGGCACGGCCGTCGTCGCCGCCCGTCGCCGCGGGGGCCGCCGGGTCGGCCGGTGGATCGTCCGGCAGGTGCTTCGCCGGGTTCGTGGTGCTCATGGGGTCCCCATCACCGTGCTGGAGCCGGTGCTGCCGTCGGTCCAGCAGCCGCGCTCGCCGAGGACGTCCCGCAGGACGTCGATGCGATCGGCCATGATGCCATCCACACCCAGGTCCAGGAGAGCCCTGATCCGTGTGGGATCGTCCACAGTCCAGACGTGGACCTGCAGGCCGAGGCGGTGGGCGGCCCGGACGAAGGCCCCGTCGACCACCCGCACGCCCCGGCGCCGCTCCGGCACCTGCGCGCACACCCCGGCGTACGGCGCCCCGCGTCCCGGCAGCAGCGGCCCGGCCAGCGAGCGCAGCCGCAGCCGGGCCACCTCGCGCGGGCCGAGCGAGGTGGCCAGGCGGGGGCCGGCGGCGGCGCGGACGGCGGCGAGCCGGCTGTCGGAGAAGCCGCCGACGCAGACCCGGTCCCAGGCGCCGGTCCGGCGGATCGCCTCGACCAGCGGTGCGACGGCCGGCGCGGCCTTGACGTCGATGTTGAACCGGGCCTCGGGGAAGGCGCCGAGCAGGTCCTCCAGCAGCGGCACGGGCTCGGTGCCGCCGATCCGGGCCCGCCCGACCGCCTCCCAGGGCAGCTCCGCGACGGCTCCGGCGCGGTCGGTGACCCGGTCGAGGCGGGAGTCGTGGAAGGCCACCAGTACGCCGTCGGCGGTGGCGTGGACGTCCGTCTCCAGGTAGCGGTACCCGAGGGCGACGGCGGCCTCGAAGGCGGCCAGCGAGTTCTCGGGGTGGCCGAGGTCGCCACCGCGGTGGGCGAAGGCCAGCGGCCCCGGGTGGTCGAGGAAGGGGTGCATGTGGTGCTCCGAGCTGCTGGGAGAGGACGCCGCGCAGCCCGGCTCCACCGCCGTCCCGGACCCGCGCGCGTTACAGTATTACGCACTCTGTCAAGCAGTAATGCCGCACCCTCCACACTGCGCGGTGCGCCCGTCCCCCGGCGCCGTCGTTCCGTCGGCGTGACCGGCGGGAGATCGTACAAGAATTAACAGTTTGGCGATGTTTGATCGTTTTTGATCGTCAAGGCGCCTCATTGTTGTGACCTTTGCCACGACTTGACTTGCCGCCACGGCAAATTGATGCCGTTCACATGGCTGAAATACTTCGTGGTGGCCTGATGTCACATGACTATTCGTCAGTTGTTCGGATTTGATGGCAGTGTGTATGCAGCCGTACCACCTTCTGACCTGCTGCACACTGATCGTGTACATGATGACGAATGGCTGAACTGTGCGCCTGACCCGTTCGGATCGCAACGAAGCGACCACGCGGCCCCGCCTGACCGGCGAAAAGCTCACCACCCGGGAGTTCCGGGGGCTCGCCGGCACCGTCGGCGGCTACCCCTACGTGAAGATCGTGCTCGACCGCACCGAGTCGGTGCTCCACTTCATCGACAGCGCCGACGGCACCCTCCACGTCCGCTACATCGCGTGCGAGATCCTCGGCATGTCGATCGACGAACTGGCCCGCGGGCTCGATTCGTTCAATGACGACGTCTACCGGAATCCCGACCGCCGTTTCTGTCTGGGAACCCTCGCCCTGCACGACCGGCGCGGCTCCGCTTTCCTCTCCCTGGAAACCGTCGACGTCGACACCATGTCCCAGGACATGCTGCGCGCCTTCTACCACCGGGTGCGCGCCCACATCGACCCCGCGCTGCCGCTGCTCCTCAAGCCGGCCAACCACCGGCAGGAGGCCTACGTCGCCGGGATCCCGGAGAGCGAGATCCCGCGCGTCCTCTCCCACGAGCTCTACTCCACGGCCTCCTTCGTGCCGCTGAACGCCGGGGAGGCCCACGGGCGGCTGCGGGTGTTCCGCTCGGAGGCGGAGTACCGGGCCGACCCCGAACCGCTGGAGTGGCACGACATCGTGGTGATGCCCCGGGTGCCCGAGGACGTTCCCCGGGTGTCGGGCATCATCCACACCGAGCACACCACCCCGCTCTCCCACATCAACGTGATGGCCGCCGGGTGGCGGATCCCCAACGCCGTCGGCATCGACGCCGTCGACCGGATCGAGCGGGCCGGGCTGGCCGGTCGGTGGGTCCACTACCGGGTCGACGCCGACGGCTCCGACCTCCACCTCGAAGCCGCGCCGCCGCGGACCGAGGGTGCCGCGCCGACACCGCCGGCCGAACGCGTCACCGTGGACCGGCCCGACCGCACGCCCACCCCGGTCACCGCGCTGTCCGACCTGCGCGCGGGCGACCACGTCCGCTTCGGCACCAAGGCCGCCAACCTCGGCGAACTCACCCACCTCCTCCAGCAGGGCTCGCCCCGCTGGCTCGGCTTCTACCGCGTCCCCCGCCCGCCCCGGGCCGACCTGCTGCGCTACCTGGCCCGGCAGCTCGGCCTCCCGGAGCACGCCGACGAGGCCGAACTGGACGCCGCCGCACAGCGGTTGGTGAAGGAGCACGCCCACGTGCCGCGCGGGATCGTGCTGCCGTTCTCGCTCCAGCAGCGCTTCCTCGACTCCTCGGCCGAACTCCGGGAAGCCCTCGACCGGCTCGACTCCGCGCTCCTGAACGGAACTTCGGGGACGAGCACGGGGACGGCGGGGACGGGGACGGGGGCGGATGCGGCCGCGGCCGCGCAGCTGGAAGAGCTCTGCCGCGCGGCACAGCAGCTGATCCGCGCCACCCCGCTGCCCGACCCGATCCGCACCGAGATCGACCGGGCGCTCGACCGGCACCTGTACGGCGCACCGCTCGTGGTCGTGCGCAGCTCCTCCAACGCCGAGGACCTGCCCGGCTTCTCTGCAGCCGGACTCTACGAATCGGTGGCGAACGTCAGCGGCCCGGATGCCGTCCTCGCCGCGGTCCGGGAGGTCTGGGCCTCGCTGCTCTCGCCCCGCGCCGTCCTGCTGCGGCAGCAGGCGGGCATCCCGCTGGACCACTGCGGCATGGGCGTCATCGTCCAGGAGCAGGTCGGCGCCGCCGTCGGCGGTGTGCTGGTCACCTGCAACCCGCTGAGCCCGCAGGACTTCCGCGACGTCTACGTCAACATCTCGCCGCGCTCGGTGACCGAGGTCGTCACCGGTCAGGGCGCCCCGCTCCAGTACCTGTGCAACACCATGGAGGGCGGCAGCCGTACGGTCTCGCTGGGCACCGACGGCACCGACCTGGACCCCGCGACCAAGGACCTGGTCGGCCGGCTGGCCCTGATCAGCCGGCTGCTGCAGTCCCACTTCTCGCCCGACGAGAGCTACGCCGACCCGGTCGACATCGAGTGGGCGATCGAGGGCGACCGGATCGACCTGCTGCAGCTGCGCCCCTTCCGCACCGCCGCCCGCTGACCCGCGCGCGGCGGGTGCCGGTGTCACCGTCCCCGCGTGCGCCACGGCCGAGCGAACTTCCCTCAGGAGAAAGCACGTTGAAGAGGATCCTGTACGTCTACGTCAAGGGCGGCGCCCCGCTGGAGTACGCCTTCCCGCGCATCGCCGCCTGCGGGGAACTGCACGTCCTCGCACTGGCCCCGCTGCCCACCACCGCGCAGGACGCGTGGCGGCCCAGCTGCACCAGCATCGAACTGGTGCCGGACGCGCCGCGCGGCGAGGAACTCGTCGAGCTGATCACCCGGTACGCGAAGGCGATCGGCGCCGACGCGGTGCTGACGCTCTCGGAGTTCGCGGTGCTGGCCGTCGCGCACGCCGCCCGCCGGCTCGGCCTGGCCGGGCCCGGCGAGGGGATCGTCCGCGCCCGGGACAAGCGGCTGATGCGGGAGGCGTGGGCCGCCGCCGGGGTGCCGATCCCCGGGTTCCGCCGGGTCGACAGCCTCGCCGACCTCGACGCCGCACTGGCCGCGTTCACGCCCCCGCTGCTGCTCAAGCCCGCCTGGGGCGCCGGATCGGTCGCCCAGATCGTGCTCGACTCGGCCGCGGACGCCGCCCCGGCGTGGGCCGAGATCGAGCGCGGCCTCCAGGCCGGCAGCCGGGTCGGCATGAACGAGCTCTACGCCGCCGACACCGACCGGGACCGGCTGGTCGAGGAGATCGCCCAGGGATCCACCGAAGGCTGGTACCAGGACCCCGGCTACGGCGACTACGTGAGCGTGGAGGGCATCGTCGCGGACGGCGTCTACCGCCCGCTGGCCATCACCGCCAAGCTGCCGACCGTCCCGTCCTTCGTCGAGGTGGCCAGCACCTCACCCTCCGTCATGGCCGTACCGCTGCAACGCCGGATCGAGGAGGTCTCGCGGCAGGCCGTCGACGCGCTCGGCCTGGAGAACTGCGGCACCCACACCGAGCTCAAGCTGATGAAGGACGGCGAGCTGGTGGTCATCGAGACCGCCGCCCGGTTCGGCGGCCTGCTGACGACCCGCCAGGTCCACGAGGTGTTCGGCCTCGACCCGATCGGCATGCTGGTCCGGCAACTGCTGGGCGAACCGGTCGACTACCCCGAGGCCATGCTCACCGACGGCATCCGCGCCGCCGCGTCGGTGGCCGTCGTCCCCGCCGACGCCTTCGGCGTGCCCTGGCGCACCAGGCCGGTCTGGAACCCGCAGGCCGTGGACTGGCAGAGCCTGCTGTCCCCGGGCAGCACCATCGAGGCCGTCCCCGCCTTCGCCATGCCGGCCGGACAGCCGGTGCCCGCCTTCGACCCCAACGCGGGCTCGCGCAACTGGCTCGGGGTCTACCTGCTGAGCGCCGTCGACGCCGCCACCCTGCAGCGCGACTGCAACGCCGTGCTGAACGGCCTGGAAGCCGCCCTGCACCGCGCCGCCGGCTGACCCCCTTCTTTCTGTCGTCCTCCCTACCGAGGTTCTTTCGATGCGTGTACTGTTCGCCGGCGTGCCCGGCGCCGGCCATCTCTTCCCGCTGATACCGCTGGCCAGAGCGATGAGCGAGCTCGGCCACGAGGTCGCGGTGACCTCGATGGACGGTGGCGAACCGGTCGCCGCCTCCGGGCTGCCCTACCTGCCCCTCGCCCCGGGCGTGGACTGGGGCCGGGAGATCCGGGAGGCCGGCCGCACCAAACGGCCCGAGCTGTTGCAGCGGACCATCGAGACCAACTCGGCCGACCGCGAGGCCTTCGTCCCCCTCGCCGCCCACGTCAACAGCGCGGTGGCCGACGCCGCCGTCGAACTCGCCACGCAGTGGCGGCCGGACCTGGTGGTGTACGACTACCAGTTCCCGGTGGCCCTGCTCGCGGCGACCGTCCTGGGCGTGCCCGCCGTCCAGCACGACCTCGGATTCGTCCGCACCCCCCGGTTGCGTGCGCTGATGCTCGCCGAGATGGCGGACACCTTCGCCCGGTACGGCATCGACCCGCTGCCCCAGCCGGCGGAGACCATCGACCTCGCCCCGCCGAGCATGGCCGGACCGGAGCCGTACGGCTGCTTCCTGCGGCCCGTCGCCTACAACGGCGACGGCGCTCTCCCCGTACCCCTGGCCGCACCCGCGCACCGCCCGCGGGTGGCGGTCACCCTGGGCACCGTACCGCCCAAGACCGACGGCCTGACCAGGATCGAGCGGGTGATCGCGGCCGCCGCCGACACCGACGCCGACTTCGTCCTGGCCACCGGTGACCTCGACCTCGCCACCCTCGGCACCCTGCCCGACAACGTCCACGCCCACGGCTGGGTGCCGTGGCGCGCCCTGCTCGACACCTGCACGGCCGCCATCCACCACGGCGGCAGTGGCACCGCGCTCGCCGCCCTCGACGCCGGCATCCCCCAACTCGCCCTGCCTGACGGCTCCGACCGCCACATCAACGCCCACGCGGTCCGCGACCGCGGCGCCGGCCTCAGCGCCACCGCCGAGGAGATCGGCCCGGCCCTGCTCGACCAGCTGCTCACCGACACCGCCCTGGCCCGCACCGCCCGCGAGGTCAGCGCCGAGATCGCGAGGATGCCGAGCCCCACCACGGTGGCGAAGCAGCTCACCGCCCTCGCCTGACGGCAGGTCCTTCCCGCCGGCCAGGGCCTGTGCCAGGCTGCGGGAAGGACAAGTCCGTTACCGAGCCGGGCGCCGGCCCCGCGCGTGGAGGCGTGCGGCGGACAGCGCCGGGTTGGCGGCGACACCGCGCAGCACGGAATCACCGAGTGGGGAGGAGGTCATCCGCGCCTCCTCCCAGCGTCGGGTGCGTTCCCGCTGGACATCAGCGTCCCTCCCCGGCGCCGTCGGCGGCAGCCTTCCAGTCCTCGAACACCCGCAGCCGCAGTCCGGATTCGCTGAAGTCCGCGAACCAGAGCAGCCAGCTGTTCTGCGCGGCCAGGGCGGCGCGGGCCGTCGCGTACCAGTCCTCGCGGTCGAGGAGGGCGAGGTAGGAGGCGAGGATCGCCTCGCGCTGCGCCTCGGTGCAGCCGGAGTACTCGGCGGATTCGGTGGCCAGGTGCAGCGCCAGCGTGGCCACCACGCAGAAGCGTTCGACGGTCGGTGGCGGGCCGCCGGCGTGGCGGGCGTGGGCGGCCAGGACGGTGGCGGCGTGCGGGTAGTGCCGCAGGGCCATGCCCATGCCGGCGCTGTGCGTCAGCATCCGCAGCAACTGCCCGGTGTGGTCGAGCAGTCCGCGGTCCTGCCCCAACTCGGGTAGCGCCTCGTGGAGTCGGGCGGCGGTGGCGACCTTGCCCGCGAAGTAGCCGTTGAGGAAGTCGCCGTCGATCGCCTTGCGCAGCAGCCACGGGTGGGTCGCCGGGTCGTCGAGCCGGCACAGCGCCTCCACGACGTGGACCCGCCCCCAGCCCGTGACCCGGTCGGCCAGCCAGAGCAGGTGCGCCGCACCGCCCTCGGTCCGTTCGAGCGCGTGCGCCGCGAGCGGGCCGAAGGTGTCGGAGAGCAGGCCGATGGTCCGGATCAGCGGGGCGTCGTCCGCCGTCCCGACCGCGGCGAGCAGGGCGAGCCCCACCGTGACGGTGCTCTCCTCGTGCCCGTGCTGCACGAGCCACCGCCCGGTGCGCCGGGCACGCTCGGGGGCGGCCCGGTGCGCGGCCCTGGCGATGTGCTCGTCGGGGTGGATCGGGACGTGGACCTCGCGGAACGCCTGCGCCAGCCCCCGGGGTTGGGCCAGCGGCTGCGCGAAGTGCTCGTCCAGGAGGCGTGCGACCGGGACGCCCGCCGTGCGGTAGTCCTCGGGCGGTTCGGGGCGGGGCCGACGGCCGCCGGGGTACGGCTTCCCGCCCCGGGGCAGCGGCCCGTCCGGCGTCCGCCGGTGCAGGCGCAGCGCGTGGTCGTACAGACTGCTCGTGGGTGCGGGCGCCCGGCGCCCGGACGTGGCGCTCACCAGCGGTCGGTGGGCTCGATTCTCGTGATCATGGCGCCGATGGTGGCACCCGAACTCCCGGCTTGGCAACTGGTTTTCCGATCGGGCTCCCTCCCTGCCCCCCGCAGGGGAGGGAGCCCGGCCGTCAGCCCTTGCCGCCGGCCTTCAGGACCTGGGCGGCCGCGACGCCGGCGGCGCTGTTGCCGTGGCCGCCGCCCTCGACCTCGGCGGCGACGGCGAGGTCGCCGCGGTAGGCGATGAACCAGCTGTTGGTGGCCTGGCTGCCGGCCTCGACGGTGCCGGTCTTGGCGCCGATCTGGCCGGACAGGCCGGACATCGGGGCGCGGGCGGTGCCCTGGGTGGCGGTCCTGGCCATCATCGCGCGCAGGTCCCGGGCGACGTCGGCGGGCAGCGTCCCGGGGGCCGTCACCCGTTTGGCGTCCTCCCGCAGGACGGGTTGACGGAAGGTGCCGTTCTGCACGGTGGCGGCGACGGAGGCCATCAGCAGCGAGTTGACCTGGATCTGGCCCTGGCCGATGTACTCGGCGGCCGCCTCGTCCTTGGTCCCCGGCACCGGGATGGTGGCGTCCCGGCTCGGGATGCCGATGTGCCACTCCAGGCCGAGGCCGAACTGGTCGCGGGCGACCTTGGTGAGGGTGCCGGGCGGCAGCTTCTCCAGGCCCTTGTCGATGAAGCCGGTGTTGCAGGAGTGGGTGAAGTCGTCGGTGAGCGTGTACGAGGGGAAGTCGCCGCTGTCGTCGTTGTGCCAGGCCCGCGGGGAGTAGGTGGTCTCCTTGCACGGCACCACGGTGTCCGGGGTCACCCCGGCCTGCAGCAGGGCGGCCGAGGTGATCACCTTCATGGTGGAGCCGGGCGGCTGGCCGCCCGCGACCGCGCGGTTGAACCCGCTCGGAGAGTAGGCCATCGCGAGGATGTGGCCGGTACTCGGCTGGACGGCCACCAGGGAGGCGGGCTTGCCGCCCGCCGACTGCTGCTTGACCGCCTCCTCGGCGACCTGCTGGAGGTCGGCGTCCAGGGTGAGCTTGACCTGCGGCGCGCTCGGCGGGGTCAGCACGAACAGCTGCTCGGGCTCCTTGCCGGCGCCGCCCGAGACGACCACGGCCCGCCCGGTGACGGCCGTCGTGCCGTCGGCGGGCGCGATCAGGGGCAGGACGGCGCTCAGCGACGGGAAGCCGTCGAGCGGTTTGCCGTTGCGGTCGGTCGGCTTGGACACCGGGTCGGGCAGCGCCTTCACGGCGATCGTGCGGCCCGGGCCGAGGCGGGGGTGGATCACCGTCGGTGTCCAGTGCACGACGGCCCGGCCGTCCTGGGCCCGGACGACGCTCAGCGCGCTGTCGTACTCCCAGGCGCCGGTCGCGCCGTCGAACTCGGCCTTCGCGCGGAAGCCGACGGCAGGCGCGGTCGGTGCGCTCGGCGAGGTCGTAGCGGCCGGCGCGGCCGGTTGGCCCGCCGGGGCGGCCGGCGCGGGGCCGGTCCCGGTCAGCGTGAGCGTGCGGGCCGCGACCTGCTCGTGGAAGGTCGCCAGCGCGGCGCGGGCCGTCTCCGGACTGTCCGTCAGCCCGGCGGCGGCCGCGACGTCCCCCCGGCTCCAGGCCGCCAGGAACTCCGCTGACACCTTCTCGGCCTGCTCGGCCGTCGCCGGCTCCTGCGGGGTCTGCGCGGCGCCGGCGGAGCCCTGGTGGCCGGCGGCACCCGGGGAGCTGTTGCCGTTCGAGACGGCGTTCACGATGTTGTAGGCGCCGTACCCGCCGACGGCCAGCAGCGCGGCGAACACCCCGCCGGCCGTCACCAGCAGGATCCGCTTCGCGGCCGGCCGGCGCGGGGCCCGCTCCTGCGCCTCGTCCTCGTACGCGTCGTATTCCTGTTCGTCCTGCATGTTTGGTCCCCCTGGTCCTTCTCCTGTCGCGGACCTGCCCCCTCCGGCATCCCGGCCCGCCGCGCCCGGACGAACCGTTCATGATCAGTTCGGGCGCGGACCAGCCTAAGCCGAGCGCCGGGATCGGTCGAGAGCGGGAGGCCCGCCGGCCGTGAAGACTCGGCCGGCGGGCCTCCCGGGGGAGGGCGGGGGTCAGGCCCAGGGATCGGTGAAGGAGCGGCCCGGGACGGGCTTGGCGATGAGGGCGATGGCGGTGAAGAAGTTGACCTGGCCGATGGCGATCATCAGGGTGGCGAGCGCCTTCTCCTCGTAGTGCCCGGCGACCTCGGCGTACAGCGCGTCGCTGACGCGTTCGCCGTCCGCGGCGGGCTGCAGGGTGGCTTCGACCAGGGCGAGCGCGGCGCGCTCGGGGGCGGTGAAGTACGGCGAGTCCTGCCAGGAGGAGACCGAGGTGATCTGCTCCTCGCTCACTCCGGCCTTGCGGAGGAAGCCGGTGTGCAGGACGGTCAGGTAGGTGTTGCCGGCGATCTGGCCGGCGCGCAGCTGGACCAGGCTGATGGTGCTGCGGGGCACCGAGCCGTTGCCGACGGCCTTGAACAACGCGGCCGAGACCTCGGCGAGTTCGGGGATGAGCTGCACCGGGTCCTGGGCCATGCGGGGGCGCTGCGGGATCTCGGTGGTGATCGATCGGGTGGTCAACGTGGTGTTCCTCTCGGGATGCCGTGATGTCGGCGTGATCAGCGGTGCTGTCACTGCTCCGACGGATCCCGAGGCACGGTTGTGACACCGCTGCCGAAAGGAGTTCCACCGCCCGTCGTCGGGGCCGATGGTGGTGAGCCGGGCGAGCGGCCCGGCGGCGCGGTGCGCGCGGTCGAGGTCAGGGCCGGCCCGGGCCCGGGCGCAGGACGGCGGGTGTGGGCCCGTCCGGCCGTACGGTGATGCTGTAGGCGGCGCCCGTCGGCTTGGCGCGGAACTCCAACGGGCCCATCGGCAGCAGGAGGTCCAGCAGGGCCGTGGTCTCCCGGAGGGCGAACTGGGTGCCCAGGCAGGCGCGGGCGCCGAGGCCGAACGGGAGGTAGGCGCCGAGCTGGCGCGGGCGGTCCGCGCCGGGGGCGAAGCGGGCCGGGTCGAAGCGCTCGGGGTCGGTCCACAGGGCGGGGTCGCGGTGGGTGAGGTAGGGGCAGACCAGGACGTCCGTCCCGGCGGCGACGCGGTGGCCGGCGATGACGTCGTCCTCGACGGCGTGCCGGGGGAGCAGCCAGGCCGGCGGGTAGAGCCGCAGGGCCTCGCTGACCAGCGCCTGCGGGTCGGCCGTCCGGGCCTCGGGGTGCTCGTCGAGGAGCAGGAAGAGCCAGGTCAGCGTGGTGGCGGTGGTCTCGTGCCCGGCGACGAGCAGGGTGACCAGCTCGTCGCGGATCAACCGGTCGGTGTACTCGGGGTACTGGTCGCCCGCCTCCAGCAGCACCCGGAGCAGGCCCGGCTCCTCCACCGGGCCGCCCGCCCGCGCCGCGTCGATCGCCGCGTGAGCGACGACGTCGATTCGGGCCAGGTCCTCGGCGACGGCGTCCCGGGCGTCCGCCGTGTCGGTGGGCAGCTTCGGCATGGCGGCCACCACCCGTTCCACTGCCCGGAGTTCGCGATCCGTCCGGTCGTCCAGCGGCAGCCCGGTGAGCGCCCGCCAGACGGTGTCCAGGGCGAAGCGGCGCATCTCCTCGGCCACGTCGAAGGTCTCCCCGGTGCGCCGGTGGTGCTCCCAGCGCTCCGCCGTCCGGCGCGCCGCCGTGGCGATCCGCTGCTCGTACCTGCGCATCCCGGTGCCGGTGAACTGCGACTGCAGCAACCGCCGTTGGCGCTTCCAGGGGTCACCGGTGGCGGACAGCACGCCGTCCCCGACGAGCATCCTGGCCCGGTGCGAGCGCTTGACGTACCGGTCCGGGTGGCGGCCCAGGACGTGCTGCACGGCGGCGGGGTCGGTGACCAGGACGGTCGGCGTCGGGCCGAGCCGGAACGCGGCGACACCGCCGACGCCGCGCTGTGTCCGGGCCAGCAGCTCGACCAGCTCGGCCTCCTCGGCCCGCCACTGCTCGACGATCTCGGGGCCCAACTCCGGTACCGGGCGGGTTTCCGTGCTCACGGGCGGGTTCCTTCCGGTCTGCTGACGGTTCGTCCGTTCAGACTCTATGCCAGCTCGACGGCCGGCCCGGCCGAGTCGGCCGGGCTGCGCCGACCGGGTGGCCGGCCGGGCCGGAGCCCGCGCGGCAACCCGCCGGGCCGTATGCGAACGGGTACCGTGCGGCGGGGCCGACCGGCCCCGGCTCGCTGCGCGGATGGGAGAGGGCATGCCCGTGACCCGGAACTTCGGAGGCGGCTGGACCCGCCGAGCGGCCCGGTGGCTGGCGGCCGCCCTGCTCGCCCCGGCCCTGGCGGCCTGCGGGGGCGGAGGCGGTTCCGACAGCGGCCAGGCCGACAACGGGCAGAGCAGCGGCCCGCAGCCCGACGACCGGCGGACCAAGGCGCGTGAGATCCAGGGCAGTTTCCAGAACGCCGGCGCGGTGTCCGCCAGTGCGCGCGGTTCCGGCACGAAGGCCGTCGTCATGTTGAAGAGCTCCTCGCCCACCCCGGCCGAGGCCGTCATCAGCAACGTGACCGACTGCACGGACAACGCCACGCCCGCCACCCCGAGCGAGGCCACGGTGACCGTGACCGACGCCGGGAGCGAACCGGTGGAGTTCACCCTCCCGACGTCGAGCGGGACGACTCGACCGGTCTGTTACACGGTGACCATCGACGGGGAGAGCCAGGACCTCCAGGCGACGGGAGCGGTCGCCGGCACGGCCGACACGGGCACGCCCGGCACCGGCGGGACCGGTCCGAGTGGCGGATCGACGAGCCCTGGCGGAGGCGCAACCTCGTACGAAAGCAGCGGGGGGACCGACACCGAGAGCGGGAGCGCGCCCTGAGCCCTTCCAGGGAGGACCGGCCCGTGGAGGAGGGGGAACGGCCGTCCGACGAGGAACGGCCCGCCGCAAGCCCGTGGAGCGGCTGGATCGCCACGCTCACGGGCTGGATCGCCCCGACCACCTTCGTCACCGCAATGCTCTTCTTCTTCGGCTACGCCTACACCAACTCCCTCTACAGCTACTTCGGCATCGACGCCGCGACGATCGGCTTCTCCACCCAGGAACTGCTCCTGCGCAGCTCCTCGGCGCTCTACCTGCCGGCCGGGGTCGTGCTCAGCGGGGTGTTGGTGGCCGCCCTGGCGATCCCGCTCGTGTCCGGCAGAGCCCGTCGCAGTGCGGGGAGTTCCCGGGTACTGCGCCGGGTGTGCCTGGCTCTCGTCCTGCCGGTGGCCGCACTGCTGGTGCTCGGCCTGCTGGCCGGGATCGAAGCGATCGACGCGGGCCCGATGGGCACTCCGGTGCTGATCGGCGGCGCACTGCTGCTCGCCCTCCTGGCGCGGCTGCTGAACGTGCGGGGCACCGGCGCGGCGTTCCCCGCGGCGGGCGAGCGGGCGGCGTTGGGCGTCACGGTGGCGATCATCGCACTGTGTGCGTACTGGGCGGTCGGCAGCTATGCCCAGGAGAAGGGGGAAGCCGACGCCGAACAGCTTTCCCACAACCTCCATCTGCGCCCGGCGGTCGTGCTCGACACGTCGGAGCGGCTTTCGCTGGGCTGGTCCGGGGTGCGGGAGACACCGCTGCCGGCCGCCGAGGCCGGGGCGCACTTCCGCTACCGCTACGAAGGCCTGCGGTTGCTGGCGCAGGCGGGCGGCCGGATGTTCCTGATCCCGCGGCAGTGGACGTGGGAGACCGGGAACGTGCTGGTCCTCCCGGTCGGCGCCGACGTCCGGGTGGCCTTCCACGCCGGTTGAGAACCGGGCCCCCGCACAGACGGCTGCGCCGCGGTCCGTCCCCCTCGACGGACCGCGGCGCAGCGGTTTCAGGTGGCGTCAGAACGCCCCGGTCACGCTGGTCACACCGGCTGCCACAGGGCCGGGACGATCGGCGGCTCCCAGCCGACCTGGGCGGTGTGACCCTGGACGCAGACGTAGCTGACGCCGTTGTAGGTCACGGTGTCGCCCGCCTTGTAGGTGGTGCCGGGAGTCCAGGTGCCGCCGGGGTCGGGGTTCCCGTTGCCCACGACCAGGGAGAAGCTGGTGCTGTGGGTGGCGGAGCCGGTCCCGGTGAGGGTGATGCTGTAGGTGCCGGCCGCGGTGGAGGCGGAGGTCGCGACGGTGAGCGTCGCGGAGCCGCCGGACTGCACCGAGGAGGGGCTGAAGGAGACGGTGACGCCGGCCGGGGCGCCGGTGGCGGTCAGGTTGACCGTCTGGGCCGAGCCGGAGGTGGTCGCGGTGGCGACGGTCGCCGTGGCGGTGTCACCGGGCCGGACGGTGGCGGTGGCCGGGTTCACCGCGAGGGAGAAGTCGTTGGCGGGCGTGGTGCCGCCGACCGAGGTCTTCCAGATGGTGTAGGCCACGCCGTCGGCGCTGCGGTTGAGCACCGTTGCGTCGACGTTGCCGGTGGTGTCGCAGGACTGGTGGTAGCAGGAGTCGTACGAACGGCCCGCCGTGCCGCCCCACTTGGCGGCCTGGGCGGAGGTCTTGGTGTCGCTGGCGCCGGCCGCGTAGCCCGAGGTCGGGATGCCGGCCTGCTGGAAGGAGTAGTCGTCCGAGCGGCCCTGGCCCTCGACGTTCTCCTCCGGCTGGAGGTTGAGGGAGTCCCAGTAGGCCTTCATCGGCGCGGAGGCGGCGGAGGTGAGGTTGTTGATGAAGTAGCCGGCGTTGGGCGAGCCGACCATGTCGAAGTTGTAGTAGGCCTTGATCGCGGAGCGCTGGCCGGAGCCGAGCCGGCCGACGTAGAACTGCGAGCCCTGCAGGCCCTGTTCCTCGCCGGTCCACCAGGCGAAGCGGACGTGCCGGGTCAGGGACGGGTTCTGCTGGGCGAGCACGAGCGCGTTCTCCAGCAGGGTGGCCGAGCCGGAGCCGTTGTCGTTGATGCCGGGGCCGGCGCCGACGCTGTCCAGGTGGGCGCCGAACATGGTGACCTGGTCGGACGGGCCGCCGGGCCAGTCGGCGATCAGGTTGTCGGACTGGTAGGTGCAGGAGGTGCAGGTCTGCTCGCTGACGGTGTAGCCGGCCGCCTGCAGCTTGGCCTTGAGGTACGCCACCGACTGGCTGTGCCCGGCGCTGCCCGCCCGGCGGTTGCCGCCGTTCTGGTTGGCGATGGCGTTCAGCTGTGACAGGTGGGCCTGGACCTTGGCCACGTCGATGTCGGGCGCGGGCCCGCCGGGGTTGCCCCCGCCACCGACGGTCAGGGTGTACTGGGCGGTGTGGGTGGCCGCGCCGGCGGTGCCGGTGACGGTGATCACGTACGTCCCGGCCGTGGCGCCCGAGGAGGCGGACAGGGTCAGGGTGGCGGAGGAGCCGGTCTGTACGGAGGAGGGGCTGACCGTCGCGGTGACGCCGGCCGGGGAGCCGGAGACGCTCAGGTTGACGGACTGCGCGGTGCCCGAGGTGAGCGCGGTGTTCACCGTCGCGGTGGTCGAGGAGCCGGGCTGGACGGAGCCGGACGCCGGGCCGAGCGAGAGCGAGAAGTCGTTGGTGCCGGACGGCGTGCAGGTCGGGTCACCGCTCTGAGCGGACACGCTGACTGCGTCCCAGGCGGCCTTGGCCCGGTTGAAGAAGGTGCAGGACGGGTCGAGGTTCTTGGCCGCCGTCAGGGTGGCGGTGCGGTAGCGCTTGTACGTCATGCCGCTGGTCTTGAGCAGCATGCCGCCGTAGAAGACCCGGCCGGCGTCCTTGATGCCGATGCCGGTGACGGAGGAGTTGTTGCAGGTCGGGCTGGAGGGCTTGCCGCCGCCCGGGTTGGAGCCCTCGGCCAGCAGGTAGAACCAGTGGTTCAGCGGACCGGCCGCCGCGTGCTCCTCGGTCTGCGGGATGGACGAGGAGTAGCAGTTGGGATCGTTGTTGACCGAGGAGGGGTTGGACATGTTCCGGATCGGGCCGTTGCCGACCAGGTTGATCATCTCGCCGACGGTGTAGTCCGGGCTGTCGTACGGCGCCGGCTCGTTGGCGTAGGCCTCGGTGAGGGCGCCCATGATGTCGCCGGTGGCCTCGCCCAGGCCGGACTCGTTGTTGGCGCCGCCCGGGGTGTACTGGTCGATGCCGTGGCCGAACTCGTGGCCGACCACGTCGATCGCGGCGATCCACTCGTTGGACTGGCTGTGGCCGATGGATATCGAGCTGCCGTCCCAGTAGGCGTTGACGTCGTTGAGGCCGACCTTCACCGGCCAGCTGCCGCCGTTGCCGTTGTGCCCGTTGCGACCCAGCCAGTCGCGGAGCATGTCCCATTCCTTCTGGGCCGCGAACATCGCGTCGCCGCAGCCGGTCTCCTTGCTGGTCGGGCTGCCGGTGCCCCAGGAGTCACTGGACTTGGAGAAGACCTGCCCGGTGCTGTAGTCGGAACAGGACAGGCCGGGGCGGTTCGGGTCGCGCAGCGAGTAGGAGCCGCCCGAGCCGGTGGTGCTGATGGTGACCGGCGCGGGGCCGTTCCACTTGCTGTTGACGGTGCCGGCGCGGACGTCGTCGTAGCTGTCGATGACCTCGCCGGTGGCCGCGTCCACGAAGACGTGCAGCCGGCTCGGGGCGCTGCCCTTGCTGCCGCTGAGCACGGTCTCCCAGGCGAGCCGGCCGCCGCTGCCGTCCTTGACCCGGACGACGAGCCGGTTCGACTCCACCGTGTCCACGACGGGCAGCCTGGTGCGGGCGGTCCTCTCCGCCGTGTCCGCGCCGATCTGCGGGGTGACGGAGCCGCCGACCGGGCCGGTCGCGGCGGACTGCAGGCCGCGGACCTTGCCCTGCCCGTCGGCGAGCACCACCGCGTCGCCGCCGACCACCGGCAGGCCGCGGTAGCTGCGCTCGTACGCGACGGAGTAGAGGCCGCCGACCCAGGGGGTGACCGCGCGGCGCTCGTAGGTCTCGCCGGGGCCCTTGGCCAGGGCGTCCAGGCCGGCCGCGGCCGCGGCGTCGGCGGCGTTGACGGCGGCGGCCAGGGCGCTCGGAGGTGTGGGGGAGGGGGTGGGCGCGGCGGTGGCCGGCCCCGCGGCGGCGGCGATCATGCCGGCCAGCACGGTCAGGGTGGTCGCCGTGGTCAGCAACCGACCTGTGGAAACTCTGCGTTGCATCGAGGCTCCTCGCGTGTGGGGGTCCTCGACCGCGGACGGGCATGGCTGGTGGCGCACCGCAGGCCGTGCCTGGGGGACGGCCGTGCGGGCCGTCCGCGCTCGGGTGCCCGAACCCTCACATGGCGTCATGCTCGGGTCAATGGCCGGTGCAGGCGATGCATAGGGTTGGCAAATTCCGTCAAGCCGACCCCTCCGCTTCGCGTCAAGCTGGGCTTTTCTGCGAGTGGTTGAGACCACGTCATGTACGGGGCGGGTGGCCATCGAGTACCGTCCTCGTCATCTGAGTCATCGGAGTCGTCGGAATCACTGGAATCGCCGACGGGCCCCGCGACCGGCCGGGGACGAACGGCGCACCCGGGGAGGCAGCCGTGCAGCGGAACCGTGTGGCCCCTGCGGCGGCGCTACCGGCGTGGCCGACCGGCCAGGGCCAGGGCGCCTGGCGGGAGTTCGGCGCCCGGGTGCGGCACTGGCGCCGCCGGGCCGGACTCACCCAGGCCCAACTCGGCGCCGGGATCGGCTACGACCACACCGCGGTCAGCAAGATCGAGCACGGCACCCGCCGGGTCACCCCCAGGACCGCCGACCGGATCGACGGACTCCTCGACGCCGGCGGCGACTTGAGCGCCGCCTGCCTGCACGCCGAGACCGCCGAGCTGTCCGCGCTCGACTCCTTCTCACCCGCGCTGCTGCGCCCCCCGTTGCCCGCCGGGGCGCCGGCCGCCGTCCCACCCGCCGACGCCGTCCTGCCGTCCCCGGCGCGGCTGCCCGACTACGGTCTGCTCTGCCCGCTGCACGGCGCCGAGGGCTGCGAGGTCCCCGGGCCCGCCGAACTCGCGGCCCGTTACGCCGAGTTCTGCTCACCGAAGGTGCTCGCCGACCCGGCCGCCGCGCCGCCGCTGGACGCCGGCACCGCGCACGCCCTCACCGGACTGCTCGCCGCCCACCTGCGGGCCGGCGAGATCGGCGGCCGCCCGGGCCTGGCCGCCGCCGTCGAACGCACCCTGCACGCCGTGCTCGCCCGGCTCGCCACCGCGCCCGCCGCCCGGCGCGCACCGCTGGCCCGGCTGGCGGCCGAGCACGCCCACGCCGCCGGCGCACTGCGCATGCAGGACGGCCGCAACGCCACCGCGATGGCCTGCTACGACCGGGCGCTGACCTGGGCCGGGCTGGCCGGCGACCTGGCCACCCAGGTCGGCACGCTCAGCGACCTGAGCATCCTGGCCCGGCTCGACGGGGATCCGCAGGCCGCGCTCGGCTACGCCCGCGAGATCGACCGCATCGCCCCCGGCCGGCCCTGGGCCGGGGCGATGGACCGGGTCAGCCGGGCCCGCGCGTACGCCCTCACCGGCGACGTCCGGGCGGCGGTCCGTCAGATCGGTCTGGCCCGGGCGCACCTGGAACACATCGGCACGCAGGACGAGGTCGACGTGCCCTGGCTCTCCATCGCCTCGATGCGGATGCGGGTCGAGTCCGCGGCGGCCGCCGCGCTGCGCGATCTCGCCGCGGCCGGGGACGACCTGCGGCTGGCCCGCCGGGCGCTGAGCGCCACCGAGACCGCGCTGGGTCTGCTCGGCCCGAACCAACTGCCGGCCAGTCGACTGCTGTTCATCGTCCGGGCGGCCGACTGCCATGCCTGCGCGCACGATCCGCGCACGGCCCTCGAAATCCTCGCCCCCGCCCTGGAGGCCGCTCCCGCGACCGCCCTGCCCGCGCTGGTCGAGCACGAGCTGCGCGGCCTGCGCGGACGCCTCGCGGCGCACGAACCGCGCGCCGCGCACCGGCTGGCGGAGCTGGCCCGGTCCTGACCGCGAGCGGCGTTCGGGACTCCCGACCGTCAGGGGCGCATGGGAGGGCGTGCGACCAAAGAGGGGTGGTGAACAGTGGTGCCGCACGCCGATAATTCCTACTCCTGCCACAAAATGCGCCCCCTTCACGCCGTTCGAGCGTCAACTTCGTGCGCGATTCTTCCGCCGATCGGGTCATTCATGGCGTTAACACGTCGAATGACTTCCTGGGCTTGCGGCTCCCGCTAGAGTCTCTGACGTTTCCAGTCGTTAGTCCGCGAAGAACGGGGGGCGCGTGCTTTCAGCCCTTGCGCGCCGGCTCGCCCATCCGCTCCTGCTCCTGGGTGTCCTGTCCATTTCCGTTGCGACCCTGCACTTCCACTGGGCACCCGACCGGGTCTCCCCGCTCGTCCTGATCGCCGTCATCGGATACCTGGCGGTGCTGGAGCGGGTGATCCCGTACCGGACCGACTGGCACCCGAGCCGTCGTGAACTAGGCTGGTACAGCGTCTACTTCGTGCTGAGCATGGTCGGCGGCGGACTGGCCCAAGGGCTGGTGACGGCGCTGGTGGAGGTGCTCGGCCCGGCACACCCGGCACTGCCGTTCGCGGTGGAGATCCCACTCGCGCTGCTGGTCGGCTCGCTCGGCGACTACCTCGTGCACCGCTGGTCGCACCGGAACCGATGGCTCTGGCGGCTGCACGGAGTGCACCACGTCCCGGACAAGGTGAACGTCGCGAACAACGGCGTCAACCATTTCCTGGACGTCTTCGTCGCGCAGTCCGTGGTCCAGCTCTCGTTGGCGCTGATCGGATTCTCTGCGGATTCGGTGTTCGTGGTCGGAATATTCGTTCTGGCTCAGGGGTATTTCGTCCACGCGAACATCGACGTCCACCTCGGTCCGCTCGGCCACGTCCTGGCCGGCCCGGAGCTCCACCGCCTGCACCACAGCACCGACCTCGGCGAAGCCGGCCACTACTCCTCCGACCTCTCGCTCTGGGACCACGTGTTCGGGAGCTTCACCTGGCGTCCCGGCCGTGCGCCGAAGGCCGTCGGCCTCACCGATCCCGCTGCGTTCCCCGCCACCGGTGAACTCGGCGCCACCCTGCTGCACCCCTGGCGCCGGGCGAAGACCACCGAGCAGTCCGCCTGACCCGCCCACGCAGCCCCCTCTTGCCCGTGTCCACGGCGCCACGCCATCACCCTCGGATTGGATCATGACTTCCTCGCCCTTCGCCGTGCCCCGCGAGCCCATCGCGATCACCGGTATCGGCTGCCGCCTGCCGGGACACGCCAACGACCACCGGACCTACTGGCGCAACCTGATCGAGGGCCGGGACTGTCTCACCGAGACCCCCGCCGACCGGTACGACACCGGCACCCTGGGCAGTCGGGACCGGGCCAAGCGGGGCCGGCTGATCGGCGGCCGGGGCGGCTACATCGACGGCTTCGACACCTTCGACCCGGAGTTCTTCGGGATCAGCCCGCGCGAAGCCGAGCACATGGACCCGCAGCAGCGCAAGCTCCTGGAGGTCAGCTGGGAGGCGCTGGAGGACGGCGGCCTGCGCCCGGGCGAACTCGCCGGGCGCGAAGTCGGCGTCTACATGGGCGCCTTCACCCTCGACTGGAAGATCCTGCAGTTCGCCGACCTCGACTTCGCCACCATCGCCGCGCACACCGCCACCGGCACCATGATGACGATGGTGTCCAACCGGATCTCGCACTGCTTCGACTTCCGCGGCCCCAGCGTCTCGATCGACACCGCGTGCAGCTCCTCCCTGGTCGCGGTCCACCTCGCCTGCCAGAGCCTGCTCCGCGGAGAGACCGAACTCGCCCTGGCCGGCGGCGCGTTGCTGCACATGGCACCGCAGTACACGATCGCCGAGACCAAGGGCGGCTTCCTCTCCGCGGACGGCCGCTCGCGCGCGTTCGACGCCTCCGCCGACGGCTACGTCCGGGCCGAGGGCGTCGGCGTGGTCGTGCTCAAGCGGCTCTCCGACGCGCAGCGCGACGGGGACCCGGTGCACGCCGTCATCCTCGGCAGCGGCGTCAACCAGGACGGCCGCACCAACGGCATCACCGTCCCCAGCGCGGACGCCCAGGTCACTCTGATCGAACGGGTCTGCGCCGAGGCCGGGGTGGCACCCGGCAGCCTGCAGTACGTCGAGGCGCACGGCACCTCCACCCCGGTCGGCGACCCGATCGAGGCGGCCGCGCTCGGCCGGGTGCTCGGCATCGGCCGCCGCTCGGGGGACCGCTGCTACGTCGGCTCGGTCAAGACCAACATCGGGCACACCGAGGCCGCGGCCGGCGTCGCCGGGCTGATCAAGACCGCGCTCGCCCTCAAGCACCGCCGCATCCCGCCGCACCTCAACCTGGAACGCCCCAACCCTGGCATCGACCTCGCCGCGCTGCCCTTCGAGATCCCGACCGAGCCGGTCGACTGGCCCGAGCACCGCGGCCCGGCCCGCGCGGGCGTCAACTCCTTCGGCTTCGGCGGCACCAACGCCCACGTCCTGCTGGAGGAACCGCCGAGCCCCGGGCCCGCCGCGCCGGTCGCGGAGCCCGTGCGCACCATCCTCCCGCTGAGCACCAAGGACGCCGCCGGACTGCCCGAACTCGCCGCCGCCGTCCGGCAGGAGCTCGCCGCCGGCGCCTCGCCGGCCGACCTCGGACACACCCTGGCCCACCGCCGCCAGCACCTGCCCGAACGGCTCGCGGTGACGTACTCCACCCGGCAGGACCTGGACGAGGCACTGGCCGCCTGCGAGCGCGGCGAGGACCACCCGCAGGTGGTGCGGGGCCGCGCCCGGGAGCGCCGGCAGCGGCGCCTGGCCTGGGTGTTCACCGGCATGGGCCCGCAGTGGTGGGGGATGGGCCGCGGCCTGTACGAGACCGAAGCGGTCTACCGCGAGGCCGTCACGGCCGTCGACCGCGAGATCCGGGCGCAGGCCGACTGGTCGCTGCTGGAGGAGCTGGGCCGGGACGAGGCCGACTCCAGGATGGCCGGGACCTGGCTCGCCCAGCCCGCCAACTTCGCCGTCCAGGTGGGACTTTCGGCGCTTTGGCGCAGCCACGGACTGCGCCCCGACGCGGTGGTGGGCCACAGCACCGGCGAGGTGGCCGCCTTCCACGAGGCCGGGGTCTACGACCTGGCCGACGCCGTCCGGGTGGTGCTGGCCCGCAGCCGGCTCCAGCAGCGGCTGGCCGGCACCGGCAGCATGCTCGCCGTCGGCCTGCCCGAGGCCGAGGCGGAGCGCCGGATCCGCCCGTACCGCACCCGGGTCTCGCTCGGCGCCGTCAACAGCCCCTCGGCGGTGACCCTGGCCGGGGACACCGAGGCGCTGGCCGAACTGGCCGAAGAGCTCACCGCTCAGGGCGTGTTCGCCCGCCTCCTGGACGTCGAAGTGCCCTACCACAGCGTGCGGATGGACCCGATCCGGGACGATCTGGTCGCCGCGCTCGCCGGCATCAAGCCGCAGGACGCGCGGCTGCCGCTCTACCTCACCGCGCGCGAAGGTCTCGCCAAGGGGCCCGAACTGGACGGCGAGTACTGGTGGCAGAACGTCCGCAACCCGGTCCGCTTCCGCGCCGCCGTCGAGCGGATGGCCGAGGACGGACACGCTCTCTTCCTGGAGCTCGGCCCGCACCCGGTGCTCGGCCACGCGATCCGCGAGTGCGCCGGCCAGGCGCACACCGTGGCGTCGATCCGCCGCCGCCAGGACGAGACCGCCTGCTTCACCCGCAGCCTCGCCGAACTGCACACCCTGGGCGTCGAGCTGACCTGGGACGCGCTGCACCCCGGCGGGCGCCCCGCACCGCTGCCCGGCTACCCGTGGCGGCGCGACCGGTACTGGGTCGAGCCCAAGCCGGTCGAGCAGGTCCGGCTCGGACAGGTCGACCACCCGCTGCTCGGCCGCCGCACGCCCAGCGCCCAGCCCGGCTGGACCACCGCGCTCGACCCCGAGCGGCTGCCGTACCTGAACGACCACCGGATCGAGGGCCAGATCGTCTTCCCGGCCGCCGGATACCTGGAGATGGCCGCCCAGGCCGTGCGTGCGCTCACCGGCGGCACCGAGGTCGTGCTGGCCGAGGTCGAGCTCAACCGGGCGCTGTTCCTCTCCGAGGCCGAGCCCGCCACCGTCCAGCTCGGCTACGCACCGGAGGACGCCCGCTTCACCATCGCCTCCACCCCGCCCGGCGGCGAACCCGTCGTGCACGCCGGCGGCCGGGTCCGCACCGGCCAGCGCCGCTCCTACGGCCCCGCGCTGGACGTCGCCACGCCGCAGGCCCACGGGCGCCACCTCGACGGCCCGGACTGCTACCGGCAGCTGGCCGAACGCGGCTACCACTACGGGCCCGCCTTCCAGGCCGTCCAGGAGGTGTGGACGGGCCCCGGCGAGGCCCTGGCCCGGATCCGGGCCACCGACCTGCTCGGCCCCGACGCCGCCGACCACCACCTCCACCCGGTGCTGCTGGACGCCTGCTTCCAGACCCTGCTCGCCACCACGCTGCACGCCCCCGAGGTCGGCAGCGTCCGGCTGCCGGTCTCCATCGAGGAGGTCCGGCTCGACGAGATCGGCGCCCGGCCGCTCTGGGCCCGCGCCACTGTCACCCGGGACAGCGGCGACGAGCTCGTCGGCGACATCGCCCTGCACAGCGAGGACGGCACCCCGATCGGCCGGATCACCGGCTTCCGGGTCGCCGACGTCGCCCAGGCCCCGGCCACGGTGGGGCTGGCCACCATCGACGGCTGGCTCACCGAACCCGCTTGGGTGCAGGCGTCCGAGGCGCCCGCCGACCGGACCCCCGGCGACCTGCTGCTCCTCGCCGACGAGGGCGGCCTCGCCGAACGGCTGGCCGCGCTGGCCGCCGAACGCGGCGCCCGCTGCCACCTCGTCCGGCCCGGCACCGAGTACCGCCACGAGGACGGGCACTCGACCGTACGGCCCGACTCGGCCGAGGACGTCCAGCAGCTGCTCGCCGACCTCGACCCCGGCTACGCCACCGTCGTCCACCTCTGGAACCTCGACCTGCCCGCGCTGGGCAGCACCGCACCCGACCGGCTCGGCCCGCTCGCCACCCACGGCGCCTACTCCCTGATCGCCCTCGCCCAGGCCCTGCCCGCCGCCCGCCCCGACGGCCGGCTGCACATCGTCACCCGGGGCACCCAGCCCGCCGCCCCCGGCGACCGGGTCGAACCGCTCGGCGCCCCCGCCTGGGGCATCGGCCGGGTGCTCTGGCAGCAGGAACTCGTCACCCAGCGCGGCACCCTGATCGACCTCGACCCCGCCGTCGACACCCCCGCACAGGCCGAGGCGCTGCTCGCCGAACTCACCGCCCGGGACGAGCAGGAGATCGCCCTGCGGGCCGGCGCCCGCCTGACCAGCCGGCTGCGCCAGGCCGAAGGCCTCACCCGGCCGCTGCCGCCCGTCCTGCGCCCCGACGGCAGCTACCTCGTCACCGGCGCCTTCGGTGCCCTCGGCCGGCTGCTCTGCCGCACCCTGGTCCGACGCGGCGCCCGCCGCCTGATCCTGGTCGGCCGCACCCCGCTGCCCGAGCGCTCCCAGTGGGCCCACACCGACCCGCAGACCCCCGCCGGGGAGCGGATCGCCTTCCTGCGTGAACTCCAGGCACTCGGCGCCGAACCGCTGCTCGCCCCGGTGGACGTCACCGACGAGGCCGCCCTCACGGCCTGGCTCGCCGACTACCGCGAGCGCCAACTCCCGCCGATCCGCGGCGTGTTCCACCTCGCCGGACAGGTCAAGGACACCCTGCTGGCGCAGATGGACCGCAGCTCCTTCGACGCCGGGTACACCCCCAAGGTCGTCGGCGGCCACCTGCTGCACCGGCTGCTGCGCGACGAACCGCTGGACCACTTCGTCCTGTTCGCCTCCGTCGCCTCGCTGCTCACCACCGCCGGACAGACCAACTACGCGGCCGGCAACGCCTTCCTGGACGCCCTCGCGCACCACCGCCGGGCCGACGGCCTGCCCGCGCTCAGCCTGGACTGGGGCCCCTGGGCCACCGGCATGATCGAGGAACTGGGCCTGGTCGCCCACTACCGCGACGCCCGCGGCATGAGCTCGCTGCCGCCGGACGCCGGGACGGCCGTCCTGGAACGCGTCCTCGGCCAGGACCGGGCCCAGCTGCTGGTCGCCACCGTCGTGGACTGGCCGACCTTCCTCGCCTGGTACCCGGAGCCGCCGCCGCTGGTCGCCGACCTGGCGGCCGACGCCGCCGAACAGGCCCCGGCCGAGACCGGCGGCTTCCTGGACGCCTACCGCACGGCCGACCCGCAGAGCCGCCGGGAGCTGGTCACCGAGCGGTTCACCGCCGCCGCCGCGGCCGTGCTGCGGACCGGCGCCGAACGGATCGATGCGGACACCAGGCTCGGCGCGCACGGCCTCGACTCGCTGCTCGCGATGGAGCTGCGCGCCCGGGTGCACGGCGAACTGGGTGTCGCCCTCCCGGTGGTGGCCCTGCTCAGCAACGGCACCGTCGGCGACCTGGTCGACCTGCTCACCGAAGGCCTGGCCGAACGGCTCGCCGACGGCGGCCCGGCCCGGGCCGAGATCGAGCTGCACACCGACGAGAGCCGCTACCCGCTCACCCACAACCAGCAGGCGCTCTGGTTCCTGCGCCAGCTGCACCCGGACGGCTTCGCGTACAACATCGGCGGCGCCGTCGAGGTGCGCGCCGTGCTCGACCCCGAGCTGGTGTTCGCGGCCTTCCGCTTCCTGGTCGCCCGCCACCCCGGCCTGCGGGCCGCCTTCACGGCGGAGGAGGGCCGGCCGGTCCAGCGCATCCGCGAGGAGGCGGTGGCCGACACCGGGCTGTTCGACGTCGAGGGCCGGCCGTGGGAGGAGATCCACGAGCTGATCGTCCGCGAGTACCGGCGGCCGTACGACCTGGCCGAGGACCCGCTGGTCCGGCTGCGGCTGTTCCGGCGCGGGCCGGACCGCTGGGTGCTGATGAAGGCCGTCCACCACATCGTCTCGGACGCGATCTCCACCTTCACCTTCATCGAGGAGCTGTTCGAGGTCTACGAGGCGCTGCGGCAGGGCCGCACCCCCGAACTACCCCCGGTGGCCGCCCGCTACCTGGACTTCCTCAACCACCAGAACCGCTTCCTGGCCGGCCCCGACGCCCAGCGGATGCTCGACTACTGGCGCGGCCACCTGCCCGCCGAGATGCCGGTGCTGGCGCTGCCCACCGACAAGCCGCGGCCGGCCGTGCAGACCCACAACGGGGCCTCCGAGTTCTTCCGGCTGGACGACGAACTGACATCCCGGGTCCACGAGTTGGCCCGGGCGAACGGCGCCACCCCCTTCATGGTGCTGCTCGGCGCCTACTACCTGCTGCTGCACCGCTGGTCCGGCCAGCCGGACATCGTGGTCGGCAGCCCCGTCACCGGCCGCACCCAGGAGGAGTTCGCCTCCGTCTACGGCTACTTCGTCAACCCGCTGCCGCTGCACATCAGTCTGGCCGGGGAGCCGACCGTGCCGGAGCTGCTGGCCCGGGTGCGGGAGAGCGTGCTCGGCGGGCTGGACAACCAGGAGTACCCCTTCCCGCTGCTGGTCGAGCAGCTGGGGCTGCAGCACGACCCGAGCCGGTCCGCGGTGTTCCAGGCGATGTTCATCCTGCTCACCCACAAGGTCGCCGTGGAGCGCTTCGGCTACCGCCTGGAGTACATCGAACTCCCTGAAGAAGAAGGGCAGTTCGACCTCACCCTGTCCGCCTACGAGGACCGGTCGGACGGCTGCTTCCACTGCGTCTTCAAGTACAACTCCGACCTCTTCGAGCCCGCCACCGTCCAGCGGCTCGCCGCGCACTACCGCAACCTGCTGGACGCCATGACCCGCGCCGCCGAGGGCGAGCCGGTCGGACGGCTGCGGATGCTGGACGCGGCCGAACGCCGGGAGATCCTCACCGCATTCAGCGGCGCCGAACGGCGGATCGACCACGACACCCCGGTGCCGGAGCTGATCGCCAAGGCCGCCGCCGAACACCCGGAGGCCGTCGCCGTGGTCGCCCCCGGCCGGGAGGAGACCCGGCGGCTGACCTACGGCGAACTCGACCGGCTCTCCCAGCGCACGGCCCTGCGGCTGCGCGAACTCGGCGTCGGCGAAGGCTCGGTGGTCGCCGTCTGCCTGGACAAGTCACCCGAGCTGATCACCACCCTGCTGGGGATCTGGCGGGCCGGCGCCGCCTACCTGCCGCTCGACCCCGGGCACCCGGCCGACCGCCTGGCCCACCAGCTCGCCGACGTCGGCGCCACCCTGGTCGTGGTCGACGAGCGGCGCCCGCTCCCGGCCGACCTGCCCGCCACGCCCGTCACCCTGGAGGAACTGGACCGGCCCGCCGCAGCCACCGGGCCGCTGCCCGCCGCCGACCCGGACCGCGCCGCCTACGTGATCCACACCTCGGGCTCCACCGGCCGCCCGAAGGGCGTCCGCGTCGACCACCGCAACCTGGCCGCCGTCACCGCCGGCTGGCGCGCCGAGTACCGCCTGGACACCGAGGCCCGGACCCACCTGCAGATGGCCGGCACGGCCTTCGACGTCTTCTCCGGCGACCTCGCCCGGGCCCTCGGCACCGGCGGGACCCTCGTCCTGGTCGACCGCGAACTGCTCTTCGACACCGCCCGGCTCTACCGGGTGATGCGCGAGGAGGCCGTGGACTGCGGCGAGTTCGTGCCCGCGGTGGCCCGCGCCCTGCTGGCGCACTGCGAACGCGAGGGCCTGCGGCTGGACTTCCTGCGGCTGCTCATCGTCGGCTCCGACTCCTGGAAGGCCGTCGAGCACCAGCGGCTGCGCGCCCTGTGCGGCGAGCGGACCCGGCTGGTCAACTCCTACGGCCTGACCGAGGCCAGCGTCGACAGCACCTACTACGAGGGCCCGGCCGACAGCCTGGAACCCGGCCGGATGGTGCCGATCGGCCGGCCCTTCCCGAACAGCGCGCTGTACATCCTCGACCCGTACGGCGAGCCCGTCCCGGCCGGCGTGCCCGGCGAGCTGTGGATCGGCGGCGCCGGCGTCGCCGCCGGCTACCCCAACGACCCGGAGCAGACCGCCCGGCGCTTCGTCACCCTGGAACTCGACGGCACACCCGTACGGCTCTACCGCACCGGGGACCTCGGGCACTGGGACACCGCCGGCACCGCGCACCTGCTCGGCCGGATCGACAACCAGGTCAAGGTCCGCGGCCACCGCATCGAACCGGGCGAGATCGAGGCCCACCTCACCGCCCGGCCCGAACTCGCCCAGGCCTGCGTGGCGGTCCGCCAGGACGCCGCGGGCGAGGCCGTGCTGGCCGCCTACGTCGTCCCCGCCGAGGGCACCGTGCTGGACCGCCGGGAGCTGCGCCGGCACCTCGCCGAACACCTGCCCACCGTGATGATCCCCTCCTACCTCACCGAACTGCCCGCCCTGCCGCTCACCCCGAACGGCAAGGTCGACCTCGCCGCCCTGCCGGAGCCCAAGGCTGACACCGCGGGCGCCCAGCACGAACCGCCCGTCACCCTCTACGAGATCCGGGTCGCCGAGCACTGGCGGAACCTCCTCGGCCTGGACGAAGTCGGCCTCCAGCACGACTTCTTCGAACTCGGCGGCAGCTCGATCCGACTCATCGAGCTGATCCACCACCTGCAGACCGAGTTCAACATCAGCATCCCGGTCGGCCAGCTGTTCAAGGTCACCACCCTGCACGGCATGGCCCGCACCGTCGAGCAGATCATCACCGGCGAACTGGCCGGCGGCCAGCCCCACCTCTGGTTCAACCCCGAGGCGACCGAAGGCCGTACGGTCTTCTGCTTCCCGCCGGCCGGCGGCCACGGCCTGGTCTACCGGCAGCTCGCCGCACACCTGCCGGAACACCGGATCGCCTCCTTCAACTACCTCACCGGCGACGACAAGACCGCCCGCTACGCGGACCTGGTCGAGGAACTGCACCCGGACGGGCCGTACGTCCTGCTCGGCTACTCGCTCGGCGGCAACCTCGCCTTCGAGGTCGCCAAGGAACTGGAACGCCGGGGCCGCACGGTGAGCTCGGTGCTGCTGGTGGACGCCTACCGGGTCCGGGACGCCTTCGACCTGGGCGAGGAGCACGTGGCCGTCTTCGAGCGCGAACTCCACGAACACCTGCACCGGCACACCGGCTCGCGGATCGTCGCCCAGGAAACCCTCGAACAGGCCCGGGACTACCTGGAGTTCTGCAGCCGCACCCCCAACACCGGCACCGTGGCGGCCCATCTCGACGTGGTCTGCGAACGGGAACGGCTGGCCGTGCACGTCGGCGGCGAGGAGGGCTCCTGGCACGGCGCCTCCACCACCGGCACCGCCGTGTACGCCGGCCACGGCAGCCACGCCGAGATGCTCGACGGCGAGCACGCCGCCCGCAACGCCGAACTGGCCGGCGCCATCCTGGCCGGAGGCACCGTCGATGGCCGCGACTGACCGCGGACCGGACTGGTCCGGCCGGGAGCGGGCCCCCGGCGGCCCGCCCCGGGTCATCGTGATCGGGGCCGGCCTGGCCGGCCTCGCCACCGGCTGCTACGCGCAGATGAGCGGCCTGGAGACCCGGATCTTCGAGAAGCACGTCCTGCCCGGCGGCTGCTGCACCGCCTGGTCCCGGCACGGCTACCTGTTCGACTACTGCATCGACTGGCTGATCGGCACCGCCGAGGGCACCGGTGCCCACCAGGTCTGGCGCGAACTCGGCGCCCTGGACGGCAAGTCGGTGACCCGCTTCGACACCTTCAACCGGGTCGTCGACGAACACGGCCGCGCCGTCACCTTCTTCGGTGACCCGGACCGGCTGGAGGAGCACCTGCTGGCCCTCGCGCCCGGCGACGCCAAGCCGATCCGGGCGTTCTGCCGGGACCTGCGCCGCTACGCCGCCATCGACCTGCCCTGGGACCTCACCCCGCCGCCGCTGCGCAGCACAGCCGAGCGGCTGCGCACCCTGCGCGCCGTCCTGCCCGCCTTCCGGCTGTTCTGGCGCACCGCCACCACCCCGATGAGCGGCTTCGCCGAGCGCTTCCAGGACCCGCTGCTGCGCCGGGCCTTCCCCAACATGTTCCTGCAGGAGCCCGCCGGCTTCCCGCTGCTGCCCTACCTGTACACCCTGGCCGCCGCGCACAACGGCAACGCGGGCTTCCCGCAGGGCGGTTCGCTCGGGCTGGCCCGCTCGGTGGAGGAGCGGTACACCTCGCTCGGCGGGACGATCGGCTACCGCTGCCGGGTGGAACGGATCCTGGTCGAGGACGGGCGCGCCGTCGGCGTGGAACTCCGGGACGGCACCCGGCACTTCGCCGATCACGTGGTCGCCGCCTGCGACGGCCCGACGGTGCTCGACCGGCTGCTGGAGGGCCGCTACTCCAGCCCCGCCACCGACCGGCTGTACGGCGAACTCCTGAACAAGCCGGGCAACCTGTACCCGGCCGTGGTCTCCGCCTTCGTCGGCATCGACGGCCCGCTACCGGAGGGCGAACCGCACAGCACCACCTACCTGCTGGCGCCGCAGGACGGCGACCGGCTGCCCGGTTCGCTGCAGTGCAGCCTGGTGGTGCAGCTGCGCTCGGCCTACGCGGAGGGCTTCGCGCCGCCCGGCAAGTCGGTGCTGCACTGCACCTACTTCAGCGACTACCGCTCCTGGAAGGACCTGCGGCTGCGGGACCGCCGGGCGTACCGGGCGCGCAAACAGGAAGTCGCCGCGTTCGTCCGGGAGTTCCTGGAGCGGACCTACCCCGAACTCCGCGGTCGGATCGAACTGGTCGACGTGGCCTCGCCGGTGACCACCGAGCGGTTCACCGGCAACACCTACGGCAGCATCCTCGCCTGGCAGGCCTTCTCCGAGGCCGAGGACGCCGCCAACCGGCTGGTCAACCGGGACCGGATGCGGCTGCCCGGGCTGCGCGGCTTCTCCATGGCCGGGCAGTGGGCCTCGCTCGGCGGGCTGATCCGCGCCGCCACCAGCGGGCGGTACGCCGCCCAGTACCTCTGCCGGGAACTCGGCCGGCCGTTCCGGGCCTGGCCCAGCGACAACCAGGAACCCTGGCACGCGGGCAAGTGGGGCCGCCTGCCGCAACTCGACCGGGCCACCGTGGGAGTACCTGAGTGAGCGGGACGACGACCAGCAGCAGGCAGACCATGGTCATCATCGGCGGCGGGCTCGGCGGCCTGTCCACCGGCTGCTACGCGCAGATGAACGGCTACCGCACCCGGATCCTGGAGATGCACGAGATCCCCGGCGGCTGTTGCACCGGCTGGGACCGCGGCGAGTTCACCTTCGACTGCTGCGTCAGCTGGCTGCTGGGCAGCGGACCGGGCAACGAGATGCACCGGATCTGGCTCGAACTCGGCGCGCTGCAGGGCAAGCGGATGCGCAACTTCGACGTCTTCAACGTGGTGCGCACCCGGGACGGCCGGGCGGTGTACTTCTACTCCGACCCGGACCGGCTGGAGGCCCACCTGCTCGACCTGGCGCCCGAGGACGCCCGGCAGATCCGGCAGTTCTGCGCCGGACTGCGCAAGTTCCGGCTGGCGCTGGCCCGTTACCCCTTCCTCAAGCCGGTCGGGCTGATGGGCCGGCGGGAGCGGTGGCGGATGCTCGCCTCCTTCCTGCCGTACTTCAACGTCATCCGCCGCTCGATCACGGTGCTGATGAGCGACTACTCGGCGCGGTTCCGGAGCCCGCTGCTGCGCGAGGCGTTCAACTTCGTCCTGTACGAGAAGCACCCCAACTTCCCGGTGCTGCCCACCTACTTCCAACTCGCCTCGCACGCCGGGCAGTCGGCCGGGGTGCCGGAGGGAGGCTCGCTCGGCCTGGCGCAGTCGATCGAGCAGCGCTACCGCCGGCTCGGCGGGGAGATCACGTACAACGCCAAGGTGACCGAGATCCTGGTCGAGCGGGACCGGGCGGTCGGGGTGCGGCTGAGCGACGGGCAGGAGGTGCGGGCGGACATCGTGGTGGCGGCCTGCGACGGCCGGACGACCATGATGGACCTGCTCAAGGGCCGCTACCTGAACGACACCTACCGGCGGCTGTACACCCGGACCATCACCGAACCCGGCATGGTCTTCCCCGGCTACGTGACCGTCTTCCTCGGCCTGCGCCGGCCCTTCCCGGCCGGCGACCCGTGCACCACCTACCTGCTGGAGGACGAGGTCGCCGCCCGGCTCACCGGCATCCGGCACCCGAGCATCAACGTCCAGTTCCGCAGCCGGCACTACCCGGAGCTGTCCCCGGCCGGCACCACCGTGGTGTACGCCAGCTACTTCTGCGACATCGCCCCCTGGCGAAAGCTGAGCACCGGCCCCGAGCAGACGCCCCGGCTGCGGCGCGGCGAGGAGCTGCACACCCTGCCGGTCGGGCGGGGCCGGGAGTACCAGCGGGAGAAGCGCCGGGTGCGGGACACCCTGATCGAGTACCTGGACGGCCACCACCCGGGCCTCAAGGAGGCGGTGGCCGTCAAGGACGTCTCCACCCCGCTCACCCAGGTCCGCTACACCGGCAACTACGACGGCACGGTGCTGGGCTGGCAGCCCTTCGTGGAGAGCGGCGAGACCCTGGAGGAGGAGATCAAGCGCAACGGCCCCGGGCTGCCCGGCCTCGCCAACTTCTACCTCTCCGGCGTCTGGGCGACCACCGGCGGGCTGATCCGGGCGGCGGCGGCCGGCCGGCACGTCGTCCAGTTCATCTGCCGGGACGACCGCAAGCCGTTCACCGCCGAGGTGGACGACAGCGCGCCGCCGCCCGTCCTGCTCATCGAACCGGTCGGGCCCGCGGACCGGCAGTTTGGAGTCACCTCGTGAGGATCGAGAAGTGGATCGTCCAGGAGCACGTGGACGGCGTGCCGGACGTCGAGCGGGTGTACCGGAAGGTCGTGGAGGAGGTGGACGTCCGGCTCGCCGAGGACGAGATGCTGCTGCGCACCCGGTACGTGTCGGTCGACCCGTACCTGCAGGGCATCGCGCTGGACACCCCGATCGGCGACCACATGGGCGCCGACTCGATCATGGAGGTGCTGGAGGCCGGGCCGGCCGCCCGGTTCTCGGTCGGCGACCTCGTCCAGGGCTTCGGCGGCTGGCGCACCCACCTGGTCAGCAACGGCGCGCCCAGGCTCTGGCAGACCGGGACCTTCCCGATGGTCTTCCCGGCCTTCCGCCGGCTGGACCGCGACCACTACGACGAGGCGCTGCCGCTCTCCACCGCGCTCGGCGTCCTGGGCGGGCCGGGGATGACGGCCTGGGGCACGGTCGAGAAGTTCCTGGACGTGCGGCCGGGCTCGACGGTGCTGGTCAGCGGGGCCTCCGGGGCCGTCGGCTCGCTGGTCGGGCAGCTCGCCAGGCACCGCGGTGCGCGGGTGATCGGCACCACGGCGACGCCGGAGAAGGCCGAGCGGCTGTGGGAGCTGGGCTTCGACGCGGTGCTGCTGTACCGCGACGGCGACGCCCCGGACCGGCTGCGCAAGGAACTCGCCGAGCTGGCCCCGGACGGCATCGACCGGTACTTCGACAGCCTCGGCGGGGCGCTGACCGACGTGGTCTTCGAAATGCTCGCGGTGGAGAGCCGGGTGGCCGTCTGCTGGCAGTGGGGGAGCCAGGTCGGCGGGGACTGGGCGGGCCCGCGGCTGCTGCCGCTGATCATGTTCCCGCGCACCACGATCCGCGGCATCTTCTCGCTGGAGTGGTTCACCGAGGAGAACTGGGCCGCGCTGCGGCGGGACCTCGGGGCGCTGGTCCGCAGCGGGGAGCTGCGCTACCAGCAGACCGTCCACCACGGGTTCGACACCATCCCCGCCGCCTACCGCGGGCTCTACCTCGACCGGTCGGCGATGCGGGGGAAGGTGCTGGTCGAGCTCTGAGCCACGGACTGCCCGGTGGGCCCCTCGGTGCGGGTGGCCGAGGGGCCCCGGTACGCGGTCAGTTGAGGGTGAACCAGGTGCTGCGGGACTTCTTCCACTCGGGGTGGGTGAGGTCCTTGGCGGCGGTGCCGTCGTGGTAGAGGTCGGCGGAGCCGTCGTCGGTGATCAGCTGGGCCCGGGCGCCCGGGGCGTCCAGGTCCGGGACGTCGGGGACGGCCTCCCAGGCGCCGTAGTCGCCGGTCGGCAGGTCGACCAGCTTGACCGGCTGGGAGCCGGGCAGGCCGTTCCAGCGGTACAGGGCGTACGGCGCGGAGTTGTCCTCCGCGGCCCAGGAACCGGCCACGATCAGGTACTGGCCGAGGTCGTTGCGGCGGATGTCACGGACCGACAGCCCGCCGAGGTCCAGCTCGATCGGGTCGCCGAAGGTCGCGTGGGAGGCCGAACCGTCCAGCAGGGACGGGAAGTCGGTGACCGGCACCAGCAGCGCCCGGCCGCCGGTGACCGCCGGGGTGAGCGGCGCGCGGAAGCCCACGTAGGCGGTGGTGCTGCTGCCGGGGGCGAACTCCAGGCCCTCGACGTTGAACCCGTCGATCTGCTTGGGCACCTGGCCGTCGGCGGCGCCGGCCGCGAAACCGTAGCGGTCGCCGTTCGCGGAGTCCCAGTCGATCAGGTCGTCGCGCAGGCCGTGGTACTGGCCGGCGAGGGTGAGCTGGGTGGCGGCGCCGGAACCGGTGATCGTGGTGGCGAAGACGGTGTGCCGGTCCGGCTTGACCACGCCGTCCTTGTTGTTGCCGAGCGAACCCGTCCAGTAGATGGTGTTGCCGACCCGGGTGGCGGCCTCGATGTCGATCTCCTTGGAGACGCCGAGGGCCGTGCTGAAGTCCCAGCTGCGCACCGGCGCACCGGAGTTGTTGCGGTCGTACAGGCGCAGGGTGTTGGACTCGTCGTCGCCGACCACGATGAAGCCGCCGCCCGCGTCCACCGCGGCCGAGGCGTCGCTGGAGCCCGTCAGGTAGCGGCTGGCGGCGGAGTACTGGACGGCGGCGGAGGCGGCGTAGTGCAGGGTGCGGGTGGCGCTCAGGCCGCCCAGGCCGGTGACCTTGACGGTCAGGTCGGTGTAGCCGACGCCCTGGGCGGTGACCGACAGCGTGCGGGCGGCGCCGGTGTCGGTCACGGTGACGTCGCCGGTGCGGGCCACGGTGCTGCGGGTGCTGGCCGTGGCGGCGACGGTCAGCGCGGAGGCCGAGGCGCCGCTCTGCGCCACCGTGACCGTCACGGTCGGGTCGCCGGTGGCACCGACCGCGCCGGAGAGGTATCCGGCCGAGAAGGAGATCGTCGGGGTGCCGTACGACGCCGCCGAGGCCGGGACGGCGGGCAGGGCGGCGAGCACGGGCACCGCCGCGACGGCGACGGCCAGCGGCAGCAGACGGCGGGGGAACGCGACACGGTGGCAGACCCTTCGACGCGGGGATGACGCGGGGGATGGCGCGGGGGAGTCGGGACGCTGCCAGCGTGGTGTGCTTCGGCGAACGCCGGCCCGCGGTCGGCGAACGGGGCGGCGAACAACAGGCTTCCGGTGGTCGTCGGGGCCGGGGCCGGTCTCCCCTCGGGCGGAAGTCCGCTGGGGAAGACCGGCGTTGCGGGGCTCGCCTACGCCCAGGCGCCGGCCGCCGCGGCGCGGGCCGCGTAGTCGGCGAGGCTGCGCGGCTCCCGGCCCAGGACCTGCCGTACCCCGTCGGTCGGTTCGGCGGTGTGGCCGTCGCGGTGCAGGGCGAACAGGGCGTCGAGCGCCCGTACGGCGGCCTCGGGGTGGCCGTCGGCACGCAGTTCCGCCCGGTACTCCTCGGGCGTCAGCTCGACGTAGCGCATCGGCCGGCCGGCGGCCCGTGCGATCACGTCGACGGCCTCGTCGAAGCGCAGCGCCTGCGGGCCGGACAGCTCGTACGTCCGCCCGCCGAGCGCGGTGAGGCCGTCGGGGGTGTTGGGGGCGTCGGGCGCGGTGGGCGTGTCGGGTACCGGGCGGGTGAGCAGGGTGGCGGCGACCTCGGCGATGTCCTCGGCGTCCACGAAGGGCTCCGGGACCGCGCCGATCGGCAGGGCCAGTCGGCCGGCGCGTAGCGGGGCGTGCCAGAGGTCCTCGTCGAAGTTCTGGTGGAAGTTGTTGGCCCGCAGGATCGCCCAGTCGACTCCGGAGGCCCGGACGGCGCGCTCGGCGGCGGCCATTCCCTGGCCGAAGTCCGGGCCGACCCGGTCCAGCCCGCGTCCGGAGAGCACGACGAAGCGTCGCACGCCGGCCGTCACGGCCCGGTCGACGAACCCGGGGACGGGGGCCGGGTCCTCCGGTGCGATCAGGTAGACGGACCCGGCGCCGGCCAGTGCGGTGTCCCAGCTGCCCGGGTCGTCCCAGTCGAAGCGGGTCTCGCCCTTGCGGGAGGCGGCCCGTACGCGCAGTCCGTGGTCGTGCAGTCCTCCGTGCTCGCGCAGGCGGCGGACGAGTCGGCGGCCGGTCTTGCCGGTCGCGCCCAGGACGAGGATCTCGTGGTGTTCGGTGGTCATGGCGGCAAGTCAACTCGCGGGCAGGGGGTGGGAGCCATGGGAGATCGTCCGGCGGGCATGTCCGTTCGTTCGCCTAGGGTCGGGGCATGGACGTGTTCGACGAGCTGTTGGGTGGGCTGCGGGCGGAGGGTGCGGTGTTCGGGCGGTCGGTGCTCACGCCGCCGTGGGCGCTGCGCTTCGCGGACGCGGCGGAGCTGACGCTGTGCGTGCCGCTGGCCGGGGAGGGCTGGATCGTCCGGGAGGCGGGCGCGCGGGCGGTGCGGGTGCGGGAGGGGGAGACGGCGGTGGTGCGGGGCCCGGAGCCGTTCGTGTTCGCGGCCGATCCGGCCGACGCCGGCCGTCCGGAGCTGCTGCGGGACGTCCGGTGTACGGAGGCCGACGGGCTTCCGGGTACGGAGCTGGATGGGCGGACGGGCGGGGAGGCGGAGCGGGAGCCGGCCGGCGGCGCGGTGCTCATGGCGGGGGCCTACCGGGTGCGGGGTGAGGTGCCGCAGCGGCTGCTGCGGGCCTTGCCGCCGGTGCTGGTCGTCCCGGATGACGAGGAGGACCTGGCCGGCTGTGCGGCACTGCGGGACTTCTTCCAGGCACAGTTCACGGCCGGGCGCCCCGGCCGTCAGATCGTGGTGGACCGTCTGCTGGACTGGCTGCTGGTCTGCACGCTGCGGGACTGGTTCGACCGGCCGGAGGCGGCTGCCCCGGGCTGGTACCGCGCGCAGGGGGACGAGGTGGTCGGGCCGGTGTTGCGGGCCATGCACCGGGCCCCGGAGCGCCCCTGGACGCTGGCCGGGCTGGCCGCCGAGGCGGGGGTGTCCCGGACGACGCTCGCCAAGCGCTTCACCGAGCTGGTGGGGGAGCCGCCGCTCACCTATCTGACGCAGTGGCGGATGGCGCGGGCGGCCGATCTGCTGGTGCGGTCGCCGGAGACGGTCGCGGCGGTGGCGCGGCGGGTGGGGTACGCGGATGCCTTCGGGTTCAGCGCGGCGTTCAAGCGGGTGCGGGGGGTGACGCCGAGTGCGCATCGGCGGGCGGTCGGCGTGGGTTAGGGCGCGTCCGGCGGATCTCGGCTCGGCGGGATCCGCCGGACAGGCCTCGGGGGGCGATGCGGGTGGTGGGGCGGCGAGGCGGCGCGGGTCACCTGTCCGGGGTACGCGGTGAAGGGGTGAGCGCGGTCAGCCGGTGGCGATCCCGGCGGTCCGCAGGCGGCGCAGGACGGCGTCCCACTCCGGGGCGACCGGGTCGGTGCGGCGGGTGCCGACGCCCAGGTCCTTGAAGCCGCTGGAGGTGGACACGCAGACCACCGGGCCGTCGGAGAGGTCCGGCTCGCCGAGGCTGCGCAGCCCGGCCAGGCCGGCCGCCGAGGACAGCTCGGCCCAGAGTCCGGCGCGGGCCAACTCCTGCTGGGCGTCGGCGAGTTGCCTGTCGTCCAGGGTGAGCGCCCGGCCGCCGCTCGCGCGGACCGCGACGACGCCCCGGTAGCCGCTGACCGGGGAGGCGATCGAGTACGCGGCGCTCGGGCCGACCGTCACGTGGGCGGCGGGGAGGCCGTCGGCGATCGCCCGGGCCAGCGGGCCGGAGGCGGCGGCCTCGCAGGAGTGGATGCGCGGCACCCGGTCGGTCAGGCCCAGACGGTGCAGCTCGGCGAAGCCCTTCCAGACGCCGAAGAGCAGTTCGCCGTACCCGGTGGGGACGAACACCGCGCTCGGCAGGCCGATGTCCCGGAAGATCTCGTACGCGACGGTCTTGTAGCCCTCGGGGCCGTACGCGTGCCCGGTGTGGGTGGGGGTGAGGTTGCTGACCGGGTGCAGGCCCAGGCGGTCGACCACCTGCCGCAGCAGCGGCCAGCGCGCCTCCCAGGGCACCGGGAGCACCACGGCGCCGTAGGCGTTGAGGAAGGCGTCGACGTTCGGGGGGAGGTCGGGGCCGGTGAACACGACGCAGGGCAGCCCGGCGCGAGCGGCGTAGGCGGCGGCCGAGGCGCCGTGGTTGCCGGAGGACGCGACCGCGATGCCGGGCGCGCCGACGCCGACGGCGGCGCTCGTGGTGCAGCGGTTCAGCCGGTCCTTGTGGCTCCAGGTGGGGTTGCGGGACTCGTCCTTGACGTACACCCCGGGCGAGAGCTCGACCAGCGGCGTGGTGCCCTCGCCCAGGCCCGGTGCGAGCAGCGGCGGCAGCAGCGGGGCCCACTGCTCCAGGCCGCCGCGGGTGGGCGCGGGGGCGAACAGGGCCGCCGGGTCGGCCTTGTCGTAGGCGTAGTCGACCTCGACGGGGTAGGAGACGTCCTCGGTGCCGGTCCGGGGGCAGCCCGCGGTGAGCGGGGGCCAGAGGGGGTAGTCGAGGGTGGGGTCGCCGAGCGAGCGCTGACCGGTCGCGAGGGAGTCTGCTGGTGCCATGTAAGTAGCCTAATGGCATTTCAGGTACTACAGGGTGGGTTTGCGATTCCCGTGCGCGCGGGCACACTCCCCGGGTTGGTGGAGGTCGGACGAGGTCGGACGGGGAATCGGGGAGCAATGGACAGCGAGATCGAGGCCATGGTCGAGGCGGTCCGGGCAGCCAGGACGAAGCTCCTGGAGGACGCACTGCCGAAGGCCCGGACACGCGGCAGCGACGTTCCGCCGAACGACGAGGCGGCGCTGCTCGGCGCCCTGGCCGAGTTGGTCGGGACGGCGGCGGAGCTCGTCGACGTCATCCACATGCGGATGACCCGTCCGGTGGGCCGGAACACCTACTACCTCGCGACCGGGCGGTTGCGGCACGAGGCCAGGAACCTGGCGGACGGCGCGCGGAAGGTGGCGGTCGAAGTCGAACCGGAGCCCGCCGGGCCGGCGAAGGCGCCCTGACCCGGCGGGGGACGGTCATGCGGTGAGGAGGGTCACGACGCGGTGAACAGGAGGGCGACCAGGCGGCCGTCGGCGTCGCGGGCCTCGTAGCAGCCGGCCGACTCGGCGTTGACCGGGAAGGCCAGGACGTTGACGCCGGTGCGCTCGTCCACCGTGACGTCCACCCAGGCGGGTATGCGGCCGGCCGCGTCGGCGGTGGCGAGCTCGGACTCCACGTGCGCCACGAAGGCGTCGAGGTCCGGGAAGGCGTCCGGGCGCGGGCCGTCGAAGCGCAGGGCGTCCATCGCGGTGGAGTCCCAGAGGAAGCCGTGGTCGGGGCCGAGCGGCTGGTAGTCCTCGATGGCGTCCTCGAACTCGGCCTCGGCGATCGCCTCGGGGTCGGCGAAGGGGATCAGCGCCATGGTGACGTGCGCCGACTCGCGGCCGCTCTCGGCGTCCTGTCGCCGGACCACGCCGATGTGCACGGGGTGGGTGCCGGCGGGCACGTCGTCGCAGCCGGACCACTCCTGGGCGTCGGGGCTGCTGAAGACCAGCGCCGAGACGACGGTCAGGCCGCCGATCTGGTGGAACTCCTGCGGGCGGTCACCGAGGTACTCGTCGGTGAACTCCTCGGCCAGCTTGTGCAGCAGCGTTTCTGTGTTCATGGCGGTCATGATGGCAGCCCCCGCCGACAGTCCGGCGGGGGCGGGGTGGTGGGGCTCGGTAGTGGGTCGGCGGTGGGTCAGTGGCGGGTCAGCGGTGGGTCGGGAACTGGACGACCTGCTGGTAGGTCGGGCGGTTCTGCCAGGTGATCTTGGGGTCGGTGACGCCGCCCAGCGGGCGCTGGATGATGCTGTCGGCGCACCACTGGTCGCCGGCCGAGCAGTCCGGGTCGCCCGGGTAAACCTGGGCGGGGGTCTGGGCGGCCGCGCGCTTGAGGGTGTCCAGCAGGACGGAGCGGCAGGCCGTGAGGTCGCCACCGCCGCAGAAGGGCCGGGCCAGCGGGCCCTTCACCTGGTCGCCGAGGACGGAGCGCAGGTCCTTGTCCAGGTAGCTCCACCAGCCGTACTGGAAGGCCGAACCCTTGTGCGGGATGCCCTCGTTGGCGCTCACCGGGCCGGTGGCCGGGCCGCTCTGGCCGCCGGAGGGGGACTCGTTGATCTGCAGGGCGCCGGTCAGCGCGCCGAACAGCTGGTCGCCGAGCCCGGGCCGCATCACGCCCTCGGCCACCAGCGGCCACCAGGCGTCCATCACCCGGATCGCGGTCGCGTCCGCGTAGGTGTGGCTGCCGGCCGAAGTCTCCTTCCGCTGACCGCCATTGGCCAGCCAGGCCTCCAGCTGCTGGAGTGCCGTGAGGGTCGCCGGGTCGGTGACGGGCGCGCTGCGCAGCACCCGGATCAGGTCCGGCAGGACGTCCTCGGCCCGGAGGTCGGCGAGCGCGGCGCTCTCCATGGCCTGGGTGAGGGAGACCCGGCTGACCTTGCCGCCGCCCTGGAGCAGCGACTTGACCCGGTCGTCGAGCAGGTTGCCGCGGTGTACCGAGCCGTTGCCGAAGCCGGCCGAAGTGAAGCCGTCGGCCTGCTTGTTGTTCCAGGAGATGTAGTAGTCCTGGTCGACGGACTGCGGGTGCTGGGCCGCCGGGGTGTACCGGGCGGTGTTGGAGGCGGGGTCGAAGTCCGCCCATTCGTAGGCCGGTTGGGCGAGTACGGGCAGTCCGGCGTCGACCCCCGGGGCGCGGACCGGGTTGCTGCCGGAGTTGTAGTACGCGATGTCGCGGGAGTCGGCGTAGAACCAGTTGAAGGTGTAGTTGATGTCCTGCGCGGCCTGTTGGAAGCTCGCCGCGTCGTGCACCGCGCCCGGGTCGTTGAGCTCCTGGAAGCCGATGATGGAGTCGGCCTCGTGGCGGTAGGTGGAGCGCAGCGAGGTGAAGGCGACGGGCGCGCCGCCGACCGTGCCGCGGGCGGTGACCAGGCCGTACTTGGAGCGGTACATCACCAGGGTGTAGGAGCCGGCCGCGGTGGAGTCGGCGGTGGTCGGGCTCCAGGCGTTCTTGCGGTCCAGTCGGTCGAAGGGCAGGCACTGGCCGTGCCACAGGTAGGAGTTGGCGGCCGTGGTGACCGGGGAGCCGTCGGTGGTGCAGAGCGGGACGGCGTAGGAGTCGGTGATGTCCTGCCCGGCGGAGGTGGCGCTCCAGGCGTAGTCCTGGCCGCGGCCGAGCTGCACGTAGAAGCTCAGGCCGGCGAAGGCGGCGCCGCGGGCGCTGATCCCGGGGCCCTGGATCTCCTCCAGCATCAGCAACTGCGGGGCGAAGTAGCCGGTCTGCGGGCCGAACACGGCGACCGGGTGGCCGTCGTCGGTGTGCGCGCCGGAGACCAGCAGCGCGTTGGACATGCCGTGCTTGGCGGTGAGCAGGTTGCCGGGCAGCACGCCGTTCGCCTTGGTGGCAGCGGTGTTGCCGGATCCGGTGGCGTCGTAGATCATCCGCTCGGGCACCACCGAGCCGGGGTCGGGCAGGGCCTCGCCCTGCGGCTGGTCGGGCACGGTGGCGTACGGGAAGCTCTGCCCGTCGTGCAGGGTCTGCACGGCCTCCGGGTCGTCGGCCTCGCGCAGCGACTTCCACACCGCGTCCCCGGCGTCCTTGCCGTACCGGGCCTCGGCGGCCGACTTGACCTGGGCGGAGGCGAGTTCGTTGCCGCCGCCGGAGCCGAACAGTGCGCCGACCACGGAGGCGAGGGCGACCAGGTCGGTCAGCTTGAACGGCTCGATCGACCCGGCGTTGGTGATCGGGTCGATGTGTCCGGTCAGGTCGTACTCGCCGGGGAAGGTGCGGGCGTTGTAGGCCTCCTTGGCGTACTGGTTGATGCCGTCGAGGTAGGCGTTGGCGTCGGCGAGGGCCTGGGTGGCCCGGCCGCCGCGGGCGGCGATGGCGTCGATCTGCTGTTGCAGCTCCGTCTCGGTGTACGGCGCGGCCTGCCAGAAGCTCTGCTCCAGCTGGCGGTTGGCGGCGGCGCCGCCCGCGAAGCCGGACAGCTGGCCGCGGCCGACGTGCCGGAAGAGGTCCATCACCCAGAGCCGGTCCTGGGCGGCGGCGTAGCCCGCGCCGAACTCGGTGCCGTAGCGGGTGGTGCCGGTGATGTGCGGGATGCCGGCGGCCTTGTCGCGCACGATGGTGACGTCGGGGCGGGGGCTGGTGCTGCCGGCGACCTGGTCGGCGGGGACGCCGAAGGAGGCGTCGTTGAAGAAGTCGCGCAGCTTGGCGTCGGTGAGGCCGGGGTAGCCGGAGGCGAGTGCGGCGTACGGGCCGAGCTGGTCGTCGGTGTGGGCGGGGCGGGTGCCGAACATCCGGTTGAGCAGGATGTCTGCGAGGGTGGCGTTGCCGTTCTCGCCGGGAGGCAGGATGTCGGCGCAGTGGCCGCCGCAGTAGTCGTTGGCGGCGGCGGTTGTGGCGGCTGTGGTGGTGGTCGCCGGCTTGGTGGGTGTGGTGGGGGAGGCGGTCGCGGTGGGGGTGGTCAGGGCGGCGGTGACGAGCAGGGCCGACGCGAGAGCGGCGGCCGGGAAGCGGAGGGGGTGGGGGCGTAGGCGCAAGGAGGACTCCTCCGTCGAAACCACGGGGGATCGACGGTAGGGGGGCTACTGGACGGTTGGCTAGTGGCGTGCATGCCATTTTCCTTGGGGTGGGGAGGAGTTGACGGGGCGGGAGTGGGGTGGGGCGTGGGTTCGGGCGGGCTTGGGTCGGGGGTGCGGGCGACGGTGTGGGCGAGGGTCTGCGGGGGCCGGGCTCTGGGTCCGGGCGGGGGGCTGCGGGGGGCCGGGCCGGTTGTCAGTGCTGTCGGTTATGGTCGGTCGCGTCGGAGGCAAGATCGTCCGTCGAAGGCGGCGGGGAGGTAGGGGGAGGAATGGTGGAGACGAATGCGGGGGCGGGGGTGCCCCGGGAGCTGCCCGCCGGGCTCACCCACGGGCCGAGTCGCGAGCGCTTGGCCGCCGGGGGCCTGCCCGCCTCGTACGCGTACCTGGACCTGCAGGCGTCGTGGCACGAGCCGTTGCTGACGGCCGAGGCCTGGTACGACGACGGGATCCGGCTGGAGGGCGTCGAGGGCCTGATCGTGCTGGGCGAGACGCGGTACGACGACTGCTTCGGCTTCTCCACTGCGGACGTCCTGCTCGACGGGGCCACCGGCGAGGTGTACCTGGCGTGCCTGGACGAGTCCGGCGCGCTGCTGCGGGACGTGCTGGCCAGCAGCCTGGACACGCTGGTCGCCCTGATGGTCGAGGTCGAGGCCGTCACGGTGGGGGCGGCCGAGCCGTACGAGCCCGAGGAGGGCGAGGAGTTCGAGCCGCGCGGCCCGGGGACGGTCGCCGAGGTCGCCGGGGTCTCCCTGGAGCGGATGCGCAAGGCCGATCCGGAGCTGTTCCGGCGGACGGACGACCGGCCCGCGCACTGGGAGACGGCGCTGCGGGTCAGGGCGCTCGCCTGGGGCGCACTGCCCGGCGAGCCGGGCGGCCTGCGGTACGCCCTCGACGCGTCGCTGGTCGAGGACCTCGCGGCGCTCACCGACGGCACCGTACGGCGCTTCCAGGAGGAGGACCTGCCCGCGGCCCTCAGCCATGCGCCGACCCGGCAGCTGCTCGGCTCGCTCGGTCTGCCGGTCTCCGACCGGGGGATGCTCGGGATCGACCCGGTGGGTCCGTTCCTGACCATGGCGGAGACGTACCCGGACTCCTTCGGGTCGGAGAACGGCGAGGGGGAGAACGGCGACTCGGAGGACGGCGACTCGGAGGACGGCGAGGGGGAGGACGGCGAGGGGGAGCACCACCGCGCCTACCAGGGCGGGTTCCTGGCCTTCGCCGACTGGCTGTACGACATGCCCATCGCGCTCGACGGTGCCACTGGGCGCCTCGAACTCCCGGCCTGGTTCGACGGGGACGCGCCCGCCGCGTACCTGCACCAGGACGTCTCGGCGCTGCTCTACGTGGTCTGGACGTACGAGCGCCTGCGCGCCGACCGGCGGCCCTGGGAGCACCCGCACACCTCGGTGCCGTGGGCGGTCTTCCATCCGCGGGAGCTGCTGGACTGGGCGGCGGAGGGGGCCCTGCGCGGGCTGGATCCGGAGGCCTTCGCCTCCGAGGACCACTTCTGGCCGATACGGATCGAGGACGGGCACATGGGGAGCCTGCTGGAGTAGCGGCGGTCGGTCGGGCGGTCGGCCGCGCAGGCGGTCGGAGGGGTCAGAGGGGGCGGTGAGCGAGGCCGGCGGCCAGGCGGGCGGCGGCGGTGGCGGCGTCCGTGACCGGCAGGCGTGGGGTGAGGTCGGCGAGGAGGTGGAGCAGGTGGGTGCGGATCGGGCCGGGTGAGGTGGCCACCGCGCCGGTGAGCACGAGCGGTTCGGTGGGCGCGACGGTGGCGCGGACGAGGTCGGCGAGGTGGTCCGCGGCGGTGCGGGCGATGGCGAGCGCGGCGGGGTCGCCGTCCGCGGCCAGTCGGGAGACCAGCGGGGCGAGGCCGGCGAGCCGCTGCGGCGGGCCGTCGTAGGCCCATCGCAGCAGTTCGTCGGGCGAGTCGGCGGCGCAGTGGGCGCGGACGGCGCCGCCGAGGGCGTCGGCCGGGTCGGGGTGGGCGTGGGCGTGTCGGAGCGCCTCGCGGCCGAGCCAGAAGCCGCTGCCCTCGTCGCCGAGCAGCCAGCCGAGCCCGCCGGCGCGGGTGAGCGTGCGGGTGCCGTCGAGGCGGACGCAGATCGCGCCGGTGCCGGCGATCAGCACGGTGCCGCGGCCGTCGGTGACGCCGCCGGAGGCCAGCGCCGGGACGGTGTCCGGGACGAGCCGAACCGGGCAGTTCAGGCTGAGGGCTGCGGCGGATCGGCGGGCGAAGCCGTCCGGGTCGGGCAGCGCCCGGTACCCGGCGAGGCCGACCAGGCACGACCCGACCCGGCCCGGATCCCGGGGGCCGAGCGCGGCCGACACGGCGGCGGCCAGGTGCTCGATCGCCTTGGCCGGGTCGCGTCCGGCAGGGTTGGCGCCGCCGCTGGTGCCCCGACCGAGCGGCGCGCCGGTGGTGTCGAGCAGAACGGCGCGGGTGTGAGTGCCGCCGGCGTCGACGCCGAGGTGGAGGGTGGTCACGGGGCGGCTCCGGTGGGCGTTTCCGCAGGGTGTCTTCGGCAAGCCCCCTCCGTGAGACGGAGGGGGCTTGCCGTGGTGGGCCGGTCGGCGGTCAGTGTGCCAGGTGCAGGGCCACGTCCGCCGGTCCCTGGGCGAACCGGGTGAAGCGGACCTGCCGGCCGTCCCGTTCGGGGGAGGCGCAGAACGGTCCGGCTGACGCCGTGCGGCCGGGGGCAGCGGCGCACGTCTGACCGGGCGCCAAGGGCCGTCCTCGCAGCGGGCACGGACCGTGGTCACCTCCGTCGCGCTGCCCGGCGGGAAGCCGGTGAGCAGCGCGTGCCCGTCGTCGCGGACGAAGCCGTAGCTGGTGGCGCGCCAGAAGTCGGTGTGGCCGCGGGCGGTGACCAGGAGGTCGGTGCCGTCGGTCCTTGCCTGCTCGGGCTGGTGGAGCCGGCTGCCTTCGTGTCAGGCGATGTCGCGGGACGGTGCATGGAGGGCCTTCCGTCGGTGGTCAGCTCCTTCGGGGCGAGGAGGCGACGCGGGCGGGCGGCGCGATCCGCACCCGCTCGGTGGCGGGGGCCCGTTCGAGGTCGTCCAGCTGGGCGAGGATGGTGGCGCGCAGGGCGTCGTCGTCCTCGAAGTGGTGGTCGTTGAAGAGGGTGTGGCCCGTCCACATCAGGTTGGCGCAGACCCGGGCCGGCACCCGGCCGGTCTGGGCGCCCATGCCGACCAGCGCGACCGACCGTATGGAGCCCGGCTCCAGCTGGTTCTGCCGGTGGACCGCCTGGAAGGCGGCGGCGCAGGCCAGCGCGACGTTCAAGGTCTCGCTCACGTTCTGCGAGGAGGTCTGCATGGTGGGGGCCGAGATCAGGAACCTGGGAGTGACGGCCCCGGAGGGGACGCACACCGCGCTGCCGACCGGCAGCGTGCCGCCGTGGCCGTCGCGGATCGCCTTCTGTACCCGCAGCTGGATGCCCGCGCCCAGGTGCCGCTTGATCGCCGCGTCCGTCCCGCCGTCCATCCGGCCGCGGGAGTTGGTGGGGCTGACCCAGGCGTCGACCTCCGCGGTGAGGATCGAGGCGTGCCGGATCTCGATGCCGGGGGTGTCGGCGAAGGCGGCGCGCCACGACTCGACCACCGTTGCGTTGAGGTCGGTCAGCACCACCTTGAGCGGCGACTGCGTACGGTCCGTGGACATGGCGGGGCTCCTGTCGGTCGGTGCGGTTCCTGCTGACGGGGACGAAGCTAGCGCGCGCCACTGACAATCCGTCCGGGTGCCGGATCGGTCCTCCGGGCGGCTGTCGGGGCGGCCCGGATTGTCGGACCCGGCTGGTAGGACTGTGGTGTCCGCCAGGGGAAACTGACGGATCGTCATCTGCCATTCGTCTGCCACCCGTCCGTCCTTGGCACGGCCCCGACCAGCCGGAGTTGCACCACCATGAGTGCTGTCGACACCCCCACCGTCCCCCAGCCCGACCCGAACGACCCGCTCGCCCTGGCGGAGCTGTTCACCGGCGGCGGCGAGCCCTGGCTCCCGCTGCTGAAGCCGGTCATCGAGGCTCAGCCCGGCGCGGCCTCCTTCATCGGCCCCGCCCGCGGCCCGGACGTCGTCCCGGTCCGCGAGCTGACCTTCCAGGCGCTCAAGCCGCACGCGCCGCACAAGTGGAAGGTCGTGGTCTTCGGTCAGAACCCGTACCCGCGGCCCGAGAGCGCGACCGGCATCGCGATGTTCGACAACACCTTCCACGACTGGAAGGACAGCAAGTTCGGCCGGGTGGTGAGCATCCGCTGCATCATCAAGGCCGCGGCGATGTGGAAGTACGGCATCCCCAAGAAGACACCGATCGCCGACATACGGGCGCTGCTGAAGGAGCAGGAGACCGTCCAGCCACCGGAGTGGTTCCAGGCGATGCTCACCCAGGGCGTGCTGCTGCTGAACGCGGCGCTGACCGCCAGCAGCGACGGCGCGATGGGCCCGGACCAGCACACCGCGTTCTGGCGGCCCGTCGCGGAGCGGATCGTCGAGGAGATCCTGCGGGCCAAGCAGCAGGCCGCCGAGGAGGACCGCCACGTCGTCTTCGCCTGGTGGGGTGCACACGCGCGCAACCTGAAGAGCGTCGTGCTGCGGCTGCAGAAGAAGTACCCCGAGGTCGAGGTCCGGCACATCGACCACGCCAACCCGGCCGCCCAGGGGGACATCTTCTGCGACGGCGAGCACTTCGGGACGGTGAACGCCGCCCTCGCCTCGCTGGGTGCCGAGGAGGTCGACTGGCTGCCCAGCGCCGGGTGGAACGCGCAGCCGGTCGAGGGCGGCGGGGCGGAGGGCGGGGTCGCCGAGCGGATGGGCGCCTTCATCGCCTCCACGATGGAGCTGCACCAGCTCTACCTGGACCGCCTCGCGAGCGTGAAGGACGAAGGCCTCGTCCTGCCCGCCATCACCGGGGTGTTCGACACCCCGTTGATGGGCTTCCGGGAGGCCGTCGCCCCGGTCGCGGAGCTGCTGCGCGGCCTGGACCGGCACGTCACGCTGTCGCACGACTTCGGGAAGCGGCGGGTGGACGAGGCGGCCGCTCCCGGTCTGTCCGCCGACGAGATAGCCGCGCTGTACCTGTACACCTGTGAGTCCGCGTTCTACCGGGAGATCAACGCGGTGCTGCGCTCGCCCGACCGCGCCCGGCTGGTGCCCTACCTCCCGTACCTGCGGCTGCTGTTCGCGGCGGTGTCGAGGCTGCCCGTCCGCACCGCGCCGCTCTGGCGCGGGGTGTCGCTGGACCTCCGCCGGCAGTACCCGCTCGGCAAGACGGTGACGTGGTGGGGCGTCTCCTCCTGCACCTCCGAGCTCGGGGTGGCGCAGGCCTTCCTGGGCAGCCGAGGGAAGCGGACGCTCTTCGAGGTGCGACCGGTGCGGGCCACCGGCATCCAGAGCTTCTCGGCGTTCACCGGCGAGGAGGAGTTCATCCTGCTGCCGGGCACGCAGCTGGAGGTCACGGACGTCCGGACCGAGCGGGGCGGGTTGTGCACCGTGACGCTGACCGAGCTGGCGGAGGCGCCATTGGTGTCCTGAGTCGAGCCTGCCGTCCCGTCCCTCCGGTGGCGCTCACCCGGCTCGCCCCCCGGGCTGGCGTAACCAAGTAAGAATATTGACTGGGTTCAGTTAAGCTGGTTCCAGACCAGTGGGTGAGCCCGCTACGGGGAAAGGGACGTGCACGATGACCTCGGAAATCCGGCGGCCGGACGCCGCGGCGCAAGCCCGGGACCTCGACGGCGAGCTGCGGCGGGAACGGGCCTACGTCGAGGTCTGCCGGGTGGCACTGGCCCGGCAGATCGAGGACGCGAGCCACCAGGTCGTCGCCGGAGAGGACGTCTCCGGCGACGGCGCCAGCGCGGAGGCGCTCGGCCGGTACCTGCGGACGCGCGCCAAGCAGATGAAGGAGCTGCCGGAGAGCCCGTCCTTCTTCGGCCGCCTCGACTTCGCCGACACCCCGCAGGCCGGGGAGCACCGGCGCCAGCGCTACTACGTGGGCCGTCAACGGATCTCCGGGGACCCGACCGTGCCGCCCCTGGTGGTCGACTGGCGGGCCCCGGTCTCCCGCGCCTTCTACCGGGCCAGCGCCCACGACCCGCAGGGGCTCGCGCAGCGCCGCCGGTTCGGCTGGGCGCCCTGGAGCCTCGGCGCGCCGGAGGAACTGACCGGGCTGGAGGACGAGTGCCTCGACGGAATCGGTCGGGGAGCGGCGGGGAACGGCGGAGCCGGGAGCGGTGGGGCGGGGAGCGGTGGGGCGGGGCGCGGTGGGGTGGGTGGGATTCTCGCCGCCGAGATCGAACGGCCCCGCACCGGCCCGATGCGGGACATCGTCGCCACCATCCAGCCGGAGCAGGACGAACTCGTCCGCGGCGAGCTGAGCGAGTCCGTGTGCGTGCAGGGCGCCCCCGGCAGCGGCAAGACCGCCGTCGGCCTGCACCGCGCCGCCTACCTGCTCTACAGCTTCCCGCAACGGATCCGGCGCAGCGGGCTGCTGGTCATCGGCCCCAACCGGACCTTCCTGCGCTACATCGCCCAGGTCCTGCCCGCGCTCGGCGAGATCGACGTCACCCAGAGCACCGTGGCGGACCTGGTCGCCACCCGGCCGGTCACGGCCGTGGACGACGAAGGAGCCGCCACGATCAAGCAGGACGTCCGGATGGCGACCGTGCTGCGCCGGGCCCTCTACGGGCGGATCCGAGCGGCCGGCGCGGAGCCGCTGGTCGTCCCCGACGGCTCCTACCGGTGGCGGGTGCCGCCGGAGAAGCTCGACCGGGTCGTCGCGGAACTGCGCGAGCAGGCGCCGCCGTACGCGATCGGCCGGGAGAGCGTCCGCACCCGCGTGGTGGCCCTGCTGCAGGACCAGGCCGAGCGGCGGGCCGGCGTGATGTCCGGCGCCTGGCGGGCGAAGGTCGGGCGCTGCAAGCCCGTCGCGGCCTTCCTGGAAGCCGCCTGGCCCAACCTGCGCCCGGAAGCCGTGGTCGCCTCGCTGCTCGGCGACCCCGCCGTACTGGCCGAAGCCGCCGACGGGGTGCTCAGCCCGGAGGAACAGGCGGCGATCCTCTGGCGGCGGCCACCACGCTCCGAGAAGAGCGCCAAGTGGAGGGAGCACGACCTGATGCTGCTGGACGAGGTGGCCGGGTTGATCGAGCGCCCGGCCGGCTTCGGCCACGTCGTCGTCGACGAGGCCCAGGACCTCTCACCGATGCAGTGCCGGGCGATCGCCCGCCGCAGCGCCTTCGGCTCCCTCACCGTCCTCGGCGACCTCGCCCAGGCCACCGCCCCCTGGGCCGCCCGCAGCTGGCCCGAACAGCTCGCCCACCTCGGAAAGCCGGAGGCTACCGTGGTGCCCCTGACCACCGGCTTCCGCGTCCCGGCCGCGGTGATGGCACTGGCGAACCGGCTGCTGGACGCGCTGGACGTGGACGTGCCGCAGGCCGTCTCGCTGCGGCAGGACGGCGAGTTGACCGTACGGCGGGTCGGCGAGGCCGATGGCGGCGACCTCGGCGACCTCGGTGGCGCGGCGGTCGCGGCGGTGCGGGCCGCGCTGCAACGGGAGGGATCGATCGCGGTGATCGCGGCGGACGGCGCACTGGCGGACGCCGTCGAAGCCCTCCGGACGGCCGGAATCCCGACAGCCTCGGCCGAACAGGTCGGCACCACGGCCCGGGTGACGGTGCTGCCGGCCTCGCTGGTCAAGGGACTGGAGTACGACCACGTGGTGGTGCTGGAGCCGGCGGCGATCGTGGCAGCCGAGCCGCGTGGCCTCCACCGGCTCTATGTCGTGGTGACCCGGGCGGTCTCCCGGCTGGACATCCTCCACACCCGGCCACTGCCCGCCCCGCTGGGAGGGTGAGACAGACCGGTAGCGGTGGAGGGGCCGCCCGGGTGGCTTTCGGGGGACGCGGAGCGCGGTGGGTCGGGATGAGGCGCGGGGAGGGCGCCGACCGGGCAGGGGAACGCGGGAGTGGGGGGTGCGGTGGGGCGGAGGGGCGGCGTCCGGTCCCTGCGGTGAAGGGGGGTTGAGCTGGGGGTTCGGGGGGCGCAGATCGCTCGGAGATCGGGTGTGGATCCCCGGTCGGGAAGATCGCTCCAGCGGTCGTCGGGCTGGACTCGGCGGCGTCGCGCCGGTCGGCGGGGCAGAGGCCGACCGGGCGGGAATGAGCGTGGGGAGACCATCATGGACGGGACTCAATTCGGCGAACTCCTCAGGGCCCACCGGAACCGGCGCGGGCTCACCCAGCGTCAGCTGGCCGACCTGGCGACGCTGAGTGTGCGCGCCGTGCGCAACCTCGAACTGGGGAAGGCGCAGCGGCCCCGGCAGGAGACGGTCCGGCTGCTGAGCGAGGTGCTGCGGCTGAACGACTCGCGTCGGGCCGAGCTGGAGTCGGCGGCGTACGCGCCGGTGCCGGTCGGTCGGCGGGGCATCGGCGAGTCGGTGGCCCCGCCCGCGCCGACCGCGCCGATGGTCGGCCGGATCGCCGAACTCGACGGTCTGATGCGGATGTTGACGGTGGACGGTCATCGGTCGCTGAGCATCGTCGGGCTCGGGGGTGTCGGCAAGACCCGGTTGGCGCTCGAACTCGCCGGGGCCGTCCACGCCGGGTGCGGGTGGCCGGTGCTGTGGCTGCCGTGGCAGGCCCTGTCGGGCCGGGAGGCGGGCGGCCGTCGGCTGGCGGACCTGCCGATCGGCAGGCTGCTGCCCGAGGCGGCGGAGGACCCCCGGCGGGCCCTGGCCGCGCTCGGTCCGCTGATCGGTGACGCGCAGCTCCTGCTGGTGATCGACGGATCGGATGCCGACGGTGAGCAGGCGGCGGCGGAGCTGGCGGGGCTGCTGCAGCGGTGCCCCCGGCTGCGGGTGGTGGTGACCTCCCGGGCGCCGTTGCGGACGGCGGGGGAGCAGGTCGTCCCGCTGGGTCCGCTGGCGGTGCCGGCGGAGTCGGTGGCCGGGGCCGCCGAGCTGGCCAGGATCGACTCCGTCCGGCTGCTGGTCTCGCACGTCCACCGGTTCCACCCCGGGTTCCGGCTGGACGCGGCGACCGCGCCGGCCGTGGCGGCGATCTGCCGCCGGCTCGACGGGGTGCCGAGTGCGCTGGCGCACGCGGCCGAGTGGTTCCTGACGGAGGGCCCGGCGGACCTGCTGGCGCTGGCCACGCACAGTCCGCTGATCCTGGCCTCCTCCCCGAGCGGGGTGGGCCAGCACGCGGACGCCCGTCGCCACCTCGGCCGGAGCCTGGCCGCGCTGCCGGAGGCCGGGCGGAGGGTGCTGGAGCGGATGGGCGGGCGGGCCGAGCCCTGGACGGTGGCCGAGGCGGCCGGCCCCGCGCCGGACCCGGCCGGGTACGCGGAGGCCACGCGGGCCGTGCACGGGCTGCTGGTGCACGGTCTGCTGCGGGAGACCGCCGACGGGCTGCGGCGCCGGTTCACCGTGCTCAACCTGGTTCGTGCACTGACCGCCGAGCGGCCGGTCGGGGCCGGAGCCGGGCCCGGGGCCGGCGTGCCGGTGCCCGTGGGCGGGGTCTGACGCGTCCGGGGCGGGATTCGGCGTGGGGTCCGGGGGAGGGCCCGGGGCGGGGTTCGTGGCGTCGCAGCACGCGGCGGGAACCCCGCGGTGGGTCCGAAACTACCGCTCGGATGCCCCTGGGAGTGCCCTTCGGGGGCCGGGGCCGTCACTACGTTCGGCTCAGTCGGCAAACAGTCGACCTCAGCGAGCTCATCGAGACGTCAGATGCGACGCGAAAAGCGGCATCCCGGCGGAAGCGAACTATGGAAACAGAGAACACGCGCTCGGCCATCGCGAGAACCGGACTCGATGTCGTCGTCTCCGGAGTGATGTCCGACGCCCACACCTGGAACCTCGTCTACCTCCAGTTGCTGCTGGAGGAGTTGGGGCACCGAGTCGTCAACCTCGGCCCCTGCGTGCCCGGCGACCTGCTGGTCGCCGAGTGCGAGTGGCGCCGCCCGGACCTGATCGTGCTCAGCAGCGTGAACGGGCACGGTGCCCAGGACGGCCTGCTGGCGATCGAACGGCTGCGGGCCTGCCCGGAGCTGGCGGACTGCCCGGTGATCATCGGCGGGAAGCTCGGCGTGCGCGGCGCCGACGAAGGCGACCGCTCGGCCGAGCTGCTGGCGGCCGGGTTCGACGCGGTCTTCGACGACGCGGGCGGGGTGACGGCCTTCCGCTCCTTCGTCGGATCCCTGGAGAAGGCGGCCCTGCGAGCGGGGACGTCGGAGGCCGGCCTTGGAACGGCGCCGGCGTCGCTGGCCCTGGAAGCGGGAGGCGCCCGATGAACGGCGAGCCGGAGCGGGCCGCCGGACCGGACCGGACCGCCCGACCGGTACGAACCGCCGATCCGGAGCGGACCGGCGAGGTCGCCCGGTCCGCCGCCCGGGTGCTCCCGGTCCGGCGGTCCGGCTTCGGCGAGTTCGTCGCCCGGGCGCATGCCCGCGGGCAGTTGGTCGTCCAGCCCCGGATGGGCTTCAGCGACCCCGAGGAGATGCGCGGTGGGCTGCTCGCGACCAAGCGGGCCCGGGCCACCACCGTCGGCACGCTCACCCTGGACAGCTACACCCGGGTCGGCGACCACGACGCCGCCCGCCGGGCGCTGGCCGCAGGGGTGCGCCTCAACGGCTACCCGATCGTCGCCCACGGCACTGCCCGTACCGGGGCCGTCCTGGACGGGGCGCTGGACGAGGGCTTCCCCGTCCAGGTCCGGCACGGTTCGGCGCGGCCGCAGCGCATCATGACCGCCCTGGCCGAGGCCGGCCTGCACGCCACCGAGGGCGGACCGGCCTCCTACTGCCTGCCGTACGGCCGGGTGCCGCTGCGCGAGTCGGTGGAGAACTGGGCCGAGTGCTGCCGACTGCTCGGCTCCGTAAGGGACTTCGGCGAGGAGCCGCACCTGGAGACCTTCGGCGGCTGCATGATGGGCCAGCTCTGCCCGCCCTCGCTGCTGGTCGCCATCAGCCTCCTGGAGGGACTGTTCTTCTGCCAGAACGGGGTGACCGACGTCTCGCTGAGCTACGCCCAGCAGACCAGCGGCCCGCAGGACGAGGAGGCCGTGGCCGCGCTGCGCCGGCTGGCGGCCGAGTTCCTGCCCACGCCCTCCTGGCACATCGTGGTCTACACCTACATGGGCGTCTTCCCACAGACCCCCGAGGGGGCGGCCGACCTGCTCGCCGCCTCGGCGCGGCTCGCGGTCCGCTCAGGCGCCTCACGGCTGATCGTGAAGACCTCCGCCGAGGCGTTCGGGATCCCGACCGTCGGGGAGAACATGACCGCCCTGGAGCACGCGGCCCGGGTGGCAGCCGGGACAACCTCCCTACCGGGCACCGGGGTCGAGGAGGACAGCGAGGTCTACGCCGAGGCGCGGGCCTTTGTGGAGGCGGTGCTGGACCTGGACGGCGTGGTCGCCCGCTCCCTGCCGACCGCCTTCGAACGCGGCTACCTGGACGTCCCGTTCTGCCTGCACCCGGACAACGCGGGCCTGTCCCGCAGCACCATCGACGACTCCGGCCGACTGCGCTGGACGGCGACCGGCTCGATGCCGCTCGGCCGCGCCGCCGTCACCGGGCTCACCCGGCCGCTCACCTCGGCCGGACTGCTGACCTCGCTGTCGTACGTCCAACGCGGCTACGACCGCGCGGAACTCGGCCGCGCCGCGGGCCGGTCGATCACCACTGTTCCTTCATCCACTCCAGAGAGCACGAGGCCCCAACCGTGAACACCCCCTTCGAGACGCCCGAACTCCCGCACCCCCGCCGGCACCTGACCTCCCCGGTCACCCGCGGCGCGCTGCGCATCCAGGGCGGGCTGCTGACCGCCGCCCGCCAGTTCCTGCGCGACAACGGCTTCACCGAGCTGCTCCCGCCGATCATCGGGCCGGTCACCGACCCGGGCAACCGCGGCGCCAAGCAGGTCGACATCGACTACTACGGCCACCGCTACAAGCTGATGACCAGCGCGATCCTGTACAAGCAGGCCTCGCTGCTGGCCTTCGACAAGATCTTCTACGTGGCGCCGAACGTCCGCCTGGAGCCGGTGGAGACCGCCGGCACCGGCCGCCACCTCACCGAGTTCCACCAGCTGGACGTCGAGGTGGCCGGCGCCACCCGGGACGACATCCTCCAGCTGATCGAGGACCTGGTGCGCCACATGGCCCGCCACGTGGTCACCGAGCACGCCGAGGACCTGGAGCAACTCGGCCGCGACCCGGGCGCGTTCACCGACCTGATCAACACCGCCTTCGACCGGATCTCGCACGCCACCGCCGTCGAGCGGCTGCACGAGCTCGGCCACGGGCAGAGCCCGGACGCCGAACTCGACTGGCCCGGCGAGGCGTTGCTCTCCGGCAAGGCCAGCCGCCCGTTCTTCGTCACCGACTACCCCAAGGGCTCGCGCGGCTTCTACGACCGGGAGAACCTGGAAAATCCGGGCGTGCTGCGCAACTTCGACCTGATCGCGCCCGAGGGCTACGGCGAACTGTGCAGCGGCAGCGAGCGCGAGTCCGACTACGCGCGGATCGTCGCCCGGATCCGCGAGACCGGCGAGAACCCGGCCAAGTACGCCTGGTACCTGGAGACCGCCCGCGAGGGCATCCCGGCCAGCTCCGGCTTCGGCATCGGCCTGCAGCGCCTCACCCGCTACGTCGCCGGGCTGGACGCCGTCTGGCAGGCCAGCGCGTTCCCCAAGCTGGTCGGGACGGTGTCGCCGTGAGCGCCCTGCACGCCGTCGGCCTGCCGGAGGCCGAGATCCGCACCCGCGCCCGCACCGGCACCGCCGCGGCCTTCCCCTCGGTGGACGACTACGGCCACACCCTCTACGGCGACGACGGCCGGCCCGCCGCGGACCCGCTCGACCGGGCCCGGCTGGTCCCGCCGGTGTTCGTCCCGCAGCGGCTGGAGAAGCTGATCGACCTGGGCCGCGAACCGCTCTTCTCCGACGTCGAACTCGCCACCACCGTCGGCGGTTTCGCCTCCGCACTGCCGCTGTACGTGTCGGCCTTCGGCTCCACCCAGGTCGCCAGCCGCGACCTCGGGGTGGCCGCCGCCCGGCAGGCCGGCCGGCTCGGCCTGCCGATGGTGATCGGCGAGAACATCGTCCCGGTCCAGGGCTACGGCCGCGCCGAGACCGACGAACAGCGCGCCCTGCTGCGCAGGATCGAGGCCTATGCCGGTGAACTCCCGGACGGACTGGGCGGGTTGGTGGTCCAGCAGAGCACCGAGGACGCCGACGCCGAGGTCTGGAACCTGGTCTACAGCGACCCCGGCACCCGCGGACTGCTCGAATCCGGGCGCCTGGGCTTCGAGTTGAAGGTCGGCCAGGGGGCGAAGCCCGGCCTCGGCGGAATGACCGTCCTGCCGCGCGCCGAGGCGGCCCGGCTCGCCGACCGCTTCCAGCTCCAGGAGGTCTTCGGTCCGGACGATCCGCGGGTCCTGCGCAGCGGCAGCCCCGGCACCTTCACCGACGAGATCCTGCGCCAGCAGATCCGGCTGATGCGCAACAACTTCCCGCACGCCCGGGTCTGGGTGAAGCTCCCGCCGGCCCGGGACGTCGCCGCGGCCGCTGCGGTGGCCTGGGCGGCCGGCGCCGACGCGGTGACCGTGGACGGCGCCGAGGGCGGCTCAGGCTGGGCGCCCAGCGCCTTCCCGGCGCAGGTCGGCCTCCCGCTGCACGAGTGCCTGCGCCGGGTCAGCCCGACCGGCTGCCTGCTCGCGGCCGGCCGGATCTGGGAGGGCGCCCGGGCGGCCAAGGCGCTCGCCCTCGGGGCCACCGCCGTCGGCCTCGGGCGGGCGGCGCTGCTGGCCGTCGACGAGGACCCGCAGGACGGCCTGGCCCGCCTGGTGGAGTGCCTGGCGCTGGAGCTGCGGCTGATCACCAGCGCGCTCGGCGTCTACTCCACCGGCGCGCTGACCCCGGAGGACGTCTGGTTCGGCGCGGACCCCACGACGACCGCCACCGCCGAACATCGGGTGGGGAGCCAGGCGGAGGGCCACCTCCGTGGCTGAGGCCGAGACCCTGGTCCGCAAGGACGGCCCGGAGCCGCCCGGCCGGCCGGGGCAGCCCGGACAGCCCGAACCGCACGCCTACGGAAGCCCGTTCAGCCCCGGCTACCTCGGCTTCGTCGCCGCGAACGGCTTCTCCGCGGTCGGGAACTCCGCCTGGTTCGTCGCCCTCACCGTGGTGCTCACCGAGACCGCCTCCCCGACCGTGACCGGCGCCGTCCTGGCGCTCTGCTCGCTGCCCGCGCTGCTGGGCCTGCTGATCGGCGGGGCGGTGGTCGACCGGACCGGCCCGCGCCGGGTCATGGTCGTGGCGGACCTGCTGCGCTGCGCCGTCCAGGCGGCGGCCGCCGTCGTCGCCTGGCTCGGCCACCTGTCGGTGCCCGTCTTCGTGGCCGTGCTGCTGCTGACCAACCTGATGGACGCCTTCTTCATGCCGGCCTCCGGGGCGCTGCGCCCCCGCCTGCTGCCGCGCGAGCACCTGCTGCGGGGCAACTCGCTGTTCCTGCTGGGCGCGCGCGGCGGCCAGGCACTCGGCGGGCCGGTCGGGGCGCTGCTCATGGGCGTCGGCGGCGCGGCCCTGGTGGCCGGCTTCGACGCGGTCAGCTTCGCCGTCTCGGCCGTCGCGGTGCTGCTGCTGCGGGCCCCGGCCGTACGGCGAGCGGTACCGACAGCGGCACCGTCCCCGGGAAAGGCCGAGGACGGTGGCGGCCCGCCGCCGGAGGGCCTGCCGGCCCGGATCCGGGAGGGCCTGCGGTACATCCGCGGCCACCGCGACCTGTTCTGGCTGATCGTGCTGATCGGCCTGAGCGAGCTCGCCAGCATGGGGCCGGTCAACGTCGGCCTGGTGCTGCTCGCCGACCGCTACGGCACCCCGCTGGGCGTCGGGGCGCTGCTCACCGCCTTCACCCTGGGCGCCGTCGCCAGCTTCCTGATCTCGACGGCCTGGCCGACCCGCCGCCGCAGCGGCGGCATGGTGGTCGTCGGGGTGACGGGGCAGGGCCTGCTGCTGGCCGTCCTCGGCGTGATCGGGTCCTTCGGGCCGGCCGTGGCCGTCTACTTCGGGCTCGGCATGCTCTCCGGGCTGGTCGGCAACGTGCTCGGCTCGCTGGTACAGCGCTGGGCCGCGCCGGAGGTGCGGGGCCGGGTGATGTCCGTCCTCAACATGACGGCCTTCACGGCCGTGCCGGTGGGCAACCTGATGCTGGGCGTGCTGGTCAACGCCGTCGGGCTGCCCGCCACGATGCTCCTGCACGGCGCCCTGGCCGGGCTCGCGGCGCTCATCGCCGCCCTCCGGCCCGCCATCGGCAAGGCCCGGCTGGACTGAAGTGCCGCCGGACTGCCTCAGCGAGTGCCCCCCGGCGCTTCCCCCCGCTCGTACGGTCGTAGGCGTGGCCGCGGCGCGTGCGAATCCCCTGGTGACAGACCCCCGCAGCGAATCCCCCGCAGAAACCCGCAGCAGAAACCCGCAGCGGACCCCGATACCGCAGTGAATTCCCGGACACAGGAGCCGACATGAGCAGCAACCCCTTCGAGAACCCGGACGAGTCGTACTACGCGCTGGTCAACGACGAGGGCCAGTACTCCCTCTGGCCGGCCTCGATCCCCGTCCCCGAGGGCTGGACCTCGGCCCACGGCGAGGACACCCGGGAGGCGTGCCTGGCCCACATCGAGTCCGCGTGGACGGACATGCGGCCCAACAGCCTGATCAACGCGTCGAACTGACCCGCCCCGCGCGACCCCTAGGAGTCCCCGTGATCCCGTTGTCCTACGCCCAGCGACGGCTGTGGTTCATCAACCAGCTGGAGGAGCCGAACGGCACGTACAACGTCCCCGTGGTCGTACGGTTCCGGGGACCGCTGGAGGTCGAGAGCCTGCGCGGCGCCCTCCACGACGTCCTGGTCCGCCACGAGGCGCTGCGCACCACGTTCTGCGAGCGGGACGGGGAGCTGTGGCAGGAGGTGGCGGACGAGGAGTCGGTGCAGCTCACCTTCGTCACCCGGGACTGCACGGAGGCGGAGCTGGAGGAGCTGGTCGACGCGGAGACCGCGCGGCCCTTCGACCTCGCGGTGGACATGCCGCTGCGGGCGCTGCTGCTCTCCGTCGACCCGCAGCAGCACGTGCTGGTGGTGGTGATGCACCACATCGCCAGCGACGGCTGGTCGATGGCCCCGCTGCTGCGCGACCTCGCCACCGCGTACGAGGCGCGCTGCGCCGGCCGGGCGCCCGCTTGGGAGCCGCTGCCGGTGCAGTACACCGACTACACCCTCTGGCAGCGCGAACTGCTCGGTGAGGAGGACGACCCGGAAAGTCTGCTGTCCCGTCAACTCTCCTTCTGGAAGCAGGAGTTGGCCGATCTGCCGGAGGAGCTGGCGCTGCCCGCCGACCGGCCCCGACCGGCGGTCGGCTCGCACCTGGGCGGCACCGTCCGCTTCGAGGGTGACGCCGACGTGCACCGCCGGCTGGCGCGGCTGGCCCAGGCCGACGGCGGCACGCTGTTCATGGTGCTGCAGGCGGCGCTCGGCGTCCTGCTCTCCCGGCTGGGCGCCGGCACCGACATCCCGCTGGGCACGCCGGTGGCCGGGCGCACCGACGAGGCGCTGGACGAGCTGGTCGGCTTCTTCGTCAACACCCTGGTGCTGCGCACCGACCTCTCCGGCAACCCGACCTTCACCGAGCTGCTGGCCCGGGTCCGCCGCAGCGACCTCGCGGCCTTCGAGAACCAGGACGTGCCCTTCGAGCAGCTGGTCCAGGAGCTCAACCCGGACCGCTCGCTCGCTCGCAACCCGCTGTTCCAGGTGATGCTGGTCCTGCAGAACGCCGCCACCGCGCGCCTGGACTTCGCCGGCCTCGACGCCGAGCACCGGATCGCCGCCAGCACCGGGTCGAAGTTCGACCTGACCCTGGACCTCGCCGAGCGCCAGGACCTCTTCGGCGGCCCGGCCGGGCTGAGCGGCACCCTGCAGTACTCGGCCGACCTGTTCGACCGCCGGACGGCGGAGTGGCTGGCGGCGAGCCTGCTGCGGGTGCTGGAGGCGGTGGCCGCGTTCCCGGACGCCCGGGTCGGCGAGCTGGACCTGCTCAGCGACGAGGAGTTGGCGCTGCTGGAGGAGTGGAACGGCCCGGCGGGCGTGCCGGTGGCGCAGTGCGCCCACGGGGTGGTCGAGGCCCGGGCCGCGGAGACCCCGGAGGCGACGGCCCTGGTCTTCCGCGACGAGCGGGTGACGTACGCGGAGCTGAACGCCCGGGCGAACCGGCTGGCGAGGCAGCTGCGCGCGGCCGGCGTCGAGCGCGGCCGGGTGGTCGGGGTGCTGTTGGAGCGCGGCGTCGACCTGGTGGTGGCGGTGCTGGGCGTGCTGAAGGCCGGCGCGGGCTACACCGTGCTGGACACCGACTTCCCGGCGGACCGCTGGAAGGCCGTCCTGGGGCAGGTGGACGCCGAGGTCGTGGTCACCACGGCCGAGTACGCCGAGCGGCTGCCCGAGCTGCGGGCGGTGCGGCTGGACGCGGATGCGGCGCGGATCGCCGCCCAGGACCCGGCGGACCCGGGCCTGAGCGTCGGCCTGGACGACGTGGCCTGCGTGATGTTAACCTCCGGCTCGACCGGCCGTCCCAAGGGCGTGGTGGCCTCCCACCGTGCGCTGGTGGCGACCCTGGTCGGCCAGGAGTTCGTCGGTTTCGGTGCGGACGAGGTCTGGCTGCAGTGCTCGCCCGTCTCCTGGGACGCCTTCGCCCTGGAGCTGTTCGGCGCGCTGTTCTCCGGCGGCACCTGCGTGCTCCAGCCGGGCCAGCGCCCCGAGCCGGCGGTGATCGAGGCGCTGGTCGCCGAACACAAGGTGTCGACGATGCACGTGTCGGCGAGCCTGCTCAACTTCCTGCTGGACATGTACCCGGGTGTCTTCGGCTCGGTGCGCCAGGTGATGACCGGCGGCGAGCCGGCCTCGATGCCGCACGTGCGCAAGCTCCTGGAGCAGCGTCCCGACCTCCGGCTGGTGAACGGCTATTCGCCGGTGGAGAACATGATCTTCACCATGTGCCACACGGCGGTGCCGGCGGACGCCTCGTCGGTCTCGCTGCCGGTCGGCCGGCCGATCGCCGGCAAGCGGGTCTACGTGCTGGACAACTTCCTCAACCTCGTCCCGCCGGGCGTGGCCGGGGAGCTGTACATGGCCGGCCCGGGCCTGGCGCGCGGCTACGCGGGCCAGCCGGCGCTCACCTCCGAGCGCTTCGTCGCCAACCCCTTCGAGCCGGGCACCCGGATGTACCGCACCGGCGACCTGGTGCGCTGGCGCGCCGACGGCGTGATGGAGTTCCTCGGCCGCGCCGACCAGCAGGTCAAGATCCGCGGCTTCCGGATCGAACTCGGCGAGGTGGAGGCCGCGCTGTCGCGCTGCGAGGGCGTCCGGCAGGCCGTGGTGCTGGCCCGCGAGGACACCCCCGGCGACAAGCGGCTGGTCGGCTACGTCATCGGCGATCAGGGCCGGCAGGCCGACCTGGACCCGGCCGACCTGCGCGAGCAGGTGGCCGCCTTCCTGCCCGAGTACATGGTCCCCTCGGCCGTCGTGGTCCTGGAGGCGATCCCGCGCACGCCCAACGGCAAGCTGGACCGCAAGGCGCTGCCCGCCCCCGACTACAGCGCGGCGAGCACCGGCCGGGCCCCGCGCACCCCGCAGGAGGAGGTCCTCTGCGCGCTGTTCGCGGAGGTGCTGGGCCTGGAGAAGGTCGGCATCGACGACAGCTTCTTCGCCCTGGGCGGCCACTCCCTGCTCGCCACCCGCCTGATCAGCCGGATCCGCACCGCCCTGGACGCCGAACTGGGCATCCGCACCGTCTTCGAGGCCCGGACGGTCGCCGCCCTGGCCCAGCGGCTCTCCCGTGCCGGCAAGGCCCGCCCGGCCCTGCGGCGCCGGAGCAAGGAGACACCGTGAGCCGGCCCCCCGCACCGCCCGCACCCGGGCTGCCTGCCGCGGGGACGCACCCGGCCCCGGCCCCCGCGCCGCCCCTGGCGGCGTCCCACCCGGCCCCCGCGCCGCCCGCCCTGCTGCCGGAGCTGTTCGAGGCCCAGGCCGCCCGCACCCCGCGGGCCACCGCCGTGGTCTTCGAGGGCACCGTGCTCGGCTACGCCGAACTCGACGCCGCCGCCAACCGCCTCGCCCGGCTGCTGATCGAGCACGGCGCGGGCCCCGAACGGACCGTCGCCCTGGTGCTGCCGCGCACGGCCGGGCTGGTGGTCGCCCTGCTGGCCGTGCTCAAGTCCGGTGCCGCGTACCTGCCGATCGACCCGGACCACCCGGCCGGCCGGATCGCCCACGTGCTGGCCGATGCCGAGCCGACCCTGGTGCTCACCACCGAGGCCCTGGCCGACCGGCTGCCGCCCGGCGCGCTGACCGTCGACTCCGCCGCCACCGCCGAGGCCCTGGCCCGGCGCCCGGCGGGCGTCGTCACCGACGCCGAGCGCACCGCCCCGCTGCACCCGCAGCACCCCGCGTACGTGGTCTACACCTCGGGCTCCACCGGCCGCCCCAAGGGCGTCGTGGTGCCGCACGCGGCCCTGGCCAACCTGCTCGACGCCCTCCGCCGGCGCTTCCCGCTCACCGAGCGGGACCGCTGGCCGGCGGTGGCCACCGTCGCCTTCGACATGGCCGTCCCCGAGCTGTACCTGCCGCTGGTCAGCGGTGCCCGGGTGGTCCTGGTGCCACGGCCCGTCGTCAGCGACCCGGCGGCGCTCGGCCGGCTGCTGCACCGCTCGGGCGCCACCGTCCTGCAGGCCACCCCCTCGCTCTGGCGCACCCTGGTCGAGCACGGCGGTGAACTGCCCCGGCTGCGCGTGCTGGTGGGCGCCGAGGCGCTGCCGGCACCGCTCGCGGCGGCCATCCGCCGCTTCGGCGAGGTCACCAACCTGTACGGCCCCACCGAGACCACCGTCTGGTCCACGGCCGCCCGGCTCGACCCGGCGACCGGCGAACCGACGATCGGCGCACCCATCGCCGGCACCCGGGTGCACCTCCTGGACGAGGCCCTGCGCCCCGTCCCGGACGGCGAGTTGGGCGAGCTGTACATCGCCGGTGCGGGCCTCGCCCGCGGCTACGCGGGCCAGCCGGCGCTCACCGCCGAACGCTTCGTCGCCGACCCCTTCGCGCCGGGCACCCGGATGTACCGCACCGGTGACCTCGCCCGCCGCGGGGCCGACGGCGGACTGCGCTTCGCGGGCCGCGCCGACACCCAGGTGAAGGTGCGCGGCCACCGGATCGAACTGGGCGAGGTCGAGGCGGCGATGCTGCGCCACCCCGGCGTCGCGCAGAGCGCCGTCCTGGCCCGCGAGGACCGGCCCGGCGACGTCCGGCTGGTCGGCTACGCGGTGCCCGCCCGCCCGGCGGCCGACCGGGCCGAGACCCAGGACGCCCGGCAGGTCGAGGGCTGGCAGGCCGTCTTCGACGCCGAGTACCGGGCCAGCGCCGGGATCCCCCTCGGTGAGGACTTCCGGCTCTGGCGCAGCAGTTACGACGGCCGGCCGATCCCGCCGGAGCAGATGGCCGAGTGGCAGGACACCACGGTCGCCCGGATCCGCGCGCTCGGCCCGGGCCCCGGCCGGGTGCTGGAGATCGGCGTCGGCAGCGGGCTGCTGCTGGCACCGCTGGCACCGCACTGCGCGTCCTACTGGGCCACCGACGTGTCGGCGGCCGCGATCGAGGCGCTGCGCGGAAAGGTCGCCCGGGTGCCCGAACTCGCCGACCGGGTAAGGCTGTCGGTCCAGCCCGCGGACGCCGTCGCCGAGCTGCCGCTGGGCGGCTTCGACACCGTGGTGCTCAACTCGGTGGCGCAGTACTTCCCGAGCGGCGGGTACCTGCTGCGCGTGATCGAACGCGCCCTGGAGCTGGTGGCGCCCGGCGGCACCGTCTTCCTCGGCGACCTGCGCAACCTGCGCACGCAGCGCTGCCTGCAGGCCGCGATCCGGCTGGCCGGCGCCGAACCGACCGACGACGCCGGAGTGTTGCGCAAGGAGATCGAGGCCGCGGTGCTCGCCGAGGAGGAACTGCTCGTCGACCCGGCGCTGTTCACGGCGCTGCCCGGCCTGCTGCCCGAACTGGCCGACACCGAGGTGTTGTTGCGCCGCGGCGGGCACCACAACGAGCTGACCCGGCACCGCTACGACGCGGTGCTGCGTCGCCGGGCGGGTGGTGAGCAGACCGCGCCACAGGTGCCGGAACTCCGTTGGTCCGAAGGGGGGCTGGATGCCCTGGCCCGCCGGCTGGAGGCGCAGCGCCCAGCTCGGCTGCGGGTGACGGACGTGCCCAACGGCCGGCTCGCGCACGAACTCGCCGCCCTGCGGGTGCTGGAGGCGGACGGGACGGTCGCCCAGGCGCTGGCCGCCCACCGCGCCGGCACCGGCACCGCCCCGGACCCGGACCCGGAGGAGTTCCACCGCCTCGGCGAACGGCTCGGCTACCGCGTCGCGGTCGGCTGGGCCCCGGACGAAGCCGGCGCGCTCGACGTCCTGTTCACCGCACCGGAGGCCGCACCCGCCGCACCCGCCGCCCCGCGCACCGGGCCCACGCCGGCCTTGGCCGCCTGCACCAACGTGCCGGCCGGCTCGCGCGAACAGGCCGTCCTGGCCGGGGAAGTGCGTGCGCTCCTGGCCGCGCAACTACCCGGATACATGGTGCCGAGCGCCATCGTGACGCTGGACACCATGCCGCTCACCCCGAACGGCAAGCTGGACCGCAAGGCCCTGCCCGTCCCGCTCCTGCCGGTGGCCGGCACCGGCCGCGCACCGCGCACCCTGCACGAGAAGGCCCTCTGCACGCTCTTCGCCGAGGTGCTGGGCCTGGACGCCGTGGCCGGCGTCGACGACGACTTCTTCGAGCTGGGCGGCCACTCCCTGCTCGCCACCCGGCTGATCAGCCGGATCCGCACCGAACTCGATGCCGAACTGAGCATCACCACGATCTTCGAAGCCCGTACCGTCGCCGGTGTCGCGAAGCGGCTGGCCGGCGCCGACAAGGCCCGGCCCGCTCTGCGGCCGCGGTAGAAGGAGTTGCCGTGATACCCCCGTCTTCCGCGCAGCGGCGCCTGTGGTTCGTCTCCCGCCTGGAGGGCCCGAGCGACACCTACAACAGCTCGATGGCCCTGCGCCTGCGCGGCCCGCTCGACGTGCCCGCCCTGCGTGCCGCCCTCACCGACGTGGTCGGCCGGCACGAGTCGCTGCGCACCGTCTTCGTCGAGCACGACGGCGAGCCGTACCAGCACATCCTGGACCCCGCCCAGGCGACCGTCGAACTGGCCGAGGCCGCCTGCACGCCGCAGGAGCTGGCCGCGGCCGCCGACCGCGCCGCGACCCACCTCTTCGACCTGGCCGTCGACCTGCCGCTGCGCCCCACCCTGCTCACCCTCGGCCCGGACGACCACGTGCTGGTCCTGGTCAGCCACCACATCGCCACCGACGGCTGGTCGATGGGCCCGCTGCTGCGCGACCTGACGACCGCGTACGAGGCCCGCACCGCCGGCCGCGAACCCGGCTGGGAGCCGCTGCCGGTGCAGTATGCCGACTACGCGGCCTGGCAGCGCGAACTGCTCGGCGAGGAGAGCGACCCGGACAGCCTGGTGTCACGGCAACTGGACTACTGGCGCGGCGTGTTGGCCGATCTGCCGGAGGAGCTGGCGCTGCCGGCGGATCGTCCCCGCCCGGCCGTCGCCACCTTCGCCGGCGGGGTGGTCTCCACCGAGGTCGACGCACAGGTCCACCGGGCGCTGAACGCCCTGGCACGGGACCACGGTGCAACCCTGTTCATGGTGCTGCAGTCCGCGCTGGCGGCCATGCTCTCCCGCCTGGGTGCGGGCACCGACATCCCGATCGGCATGTCGGTGGCCGGACGCACCGACGAGTCGCTGGACGACCTGATCGGCTTTTTCGTCAACTCCCTGGTGCTGCGCACCGACGTCTCCGGCGACCCGAGCTTCACCGAGCTGCTCGCCCGTGTCCGGGAGACCGACCTCGGCGCCCTCGACCACCAGGACGTCCCCTTCGAGCGGCTGGTCGAGCTGGTCAACCCGGCCCGGCTGAGTGCCCGCCACCCGCTGTTCCAGGTGCTGCTGCAGCTGCAGAACACCGACGAGGTCCGGCCCGAGTTCCCGGGCGTCGAAGCCGACTTCGAGGACCTCGGCTGGGAGCGCGCCAAGTTCGACCTCGGCGCGGCCTTCTCCGAGCTGAGGGACGAGACCGGCGCGGAGGCCGGACTGATCGCCTCGGTGGAGTACTCCTCCGACCTGTTCGACCGGGGCACCGCCCAGTGGCTGTTGGACTGCCTGGTGCGGCTGCTCGGCACGGTCGCCGCCGACCCGGCGGCCCGGATCGCCGACCTCCCCCTGCTCTCGGACGCGGACCGCCGCGCCCTCGCCGAATGGAACGCCACCGACCGCGCGGTCCCGGCCGGTGACCTGCACCAGCTGTTCGAGGCCCAGGTGGCCCGGACGCCCGAGGCCGAGGCGGTGGTCTTCGAGGACGAGAGCCTGACGTACGCCGAGCTGAATGCCCGTGCCAACAGGTTGGCGCGTCACCTGGTGGCGGCCGGGGCCGGTCCGGAGACCCTGGTCGCGCTCTCGCTGCCGCGGTCCGTCGACCTGGTGGTGGCCACCCTGGCGGTGACCAAGTCAGGCGCCGCCTACCTACCGATCGACCAGGCCTACCCCGCCGACCGGGTGGCGTTCATGCTCGCCGATGCCCGCCCCGCCCTGCTGCTGACCGACCGTCCGACCGAGACGCCGGAGGACGTCCGCACCCTGGTCCTGGCGGACATCGCCGCCGAGGTGGCCGAGCAGTCCGCCGACGACCTGCCGGCCGTCGGTGATCAGGCCCGGCCCGCGTACGTGATCTACACCTCCGGTTCCACCGGCCGCCCGAAGGGCGTGGTCGTCACCCACCGGGGCATTGCCAACCTGGCGGCGGCGCAGGTGGACCGGTTCGGGATCGTGCCGGGCAGCCGGGTGCTGCAGTTCGCTTCGCTGAGCTTCGATGCGGCGTTCTCCGAGCTGAGCACCGCCCTGCTCTCCGGTGCGACGGTGGTGCTGGCGCCGAGCGCGCGGCTGATGCCGGGTGAGCCGCTGGCCGCTCTGCTGGCCGAGCAGGCCGTCACGCATGTCACGCTGCCGCCGGCGGCGCTGGCGCAGCAGCCGGCCGAGGGCGGGCTGCCGGACGGGATGACGCTGGTGCTCGCCGGCGAGGCAGCCCCGGCCGAACTGGTGGAGCGCTGGCTGCCCGGCCGCCGGGTGATCAACGCCTACGGCCCGTCCGAGGCGACGGTCTGCGCCACCATGAGCCTGCCGCTGACCGACAGCGCGGGCGTCCCGCCGATCGGCGGCCCGATCTGGAACTCCCGGGCGTACGTGCTGGACGGCCGCCTCGGCCTCGTCCCGGTCGGGGTCATCGGTGAGCTCTACGTGGCCGGCCCGGGCCTGGCCCGCGGCTACCTGAAGCGGCCGGGGCTGACCGCCGAGCGCTTCGTCGCGAACCCCTTCGAGCCGGGCACCCGGATGTACCGCACCGGCGACCTGGTGCGCCGACGGCCCGACGGGCAGCTGGAGTTCGTCGGCCGTGTCGACCACCAGGTGAAGATCCGCGGTTTCCGGATCGAACTCGGCGAGGTCGAGTCGGTGCTGTCGCGCTGCGAGGGCGTCCGCCAGGCCGTCGTGCTGGCCCGCGAGGACACCCCCGGCGACAAGCGCCTGGTCGGCTACGTCGTGGCCGAGCAGGAAGGTGAACCCGGCCTGGACCCGGCCGCCCTGCGCGAGCTGGTCGGCGAGCGGCTGCCCGAATACATGGTGCCGAGCGCCGTCGTGGTCCTGGACACACTGCCGCTCACCCCGAACGGCAAGCTCGACCGCAATGCCCTGCCCGCCCCCGACTTCGCCGCCGGCAGCACCGGCCGCGCACCGCGCACCCCGCAGGAGGAGATCCTCTGCGCGCTGTTCGCCGAGGTGCTGGGCCTGGAAGCCGTCGGCATCGACGACGGCTTCTTCGAACTGGGCGGCCACTCCCTGCTCGCCACCCGCCTGATCAGCCGCGTGCGCACCACGCTCCACGCCGAGCTGAGCATCCGCGAACTGTTCCAGTACCCGACGGTCCGCACCATGGCCGCCGCCCTCGACCAGCAGGGCGGCGTGCGCACCCCGCTCACCCCGATGCCGCGCACCGGCGACATCCCGCTCTCCTCCGCCCAGCAGCGCCTCTGGTTCATCAACCGGCTGGACGGCCCCGACGGCACCTACAACAGCCCGGTCGTGCTGCGCCTGCGCGGCCCGCTGAACGCCCTCGCCCTGGAGCAGGCGCTGCTGGACGTGGTCGGCCGGCACGAGACGCTGCGCACCGTCTTCCCCGAGACCGACGGCGTCCCGCGCCAGCACGTCCTGGAGAACGTGGCCGGCCGCCTGCACCTCACCGTCCACGACTGCACCGCCACCGGCCCCGCCGAGGCCCTGGCCGCCGCCGTCGGCCGTGCCTTCGACATCGCGACCGACCTGCCGCTCGGCGCCGACCTGCTCCGCGTCGACCGCGAGGACCACATCCTGGCCCTGACCTTCCACCACATCGCCACCGACGGTTCTTCGATGGGCCCGCTGCTGCGCGACCTCGCCGCCGCCTACCGCGCCCGCTGCACGGGCCGGGCCCCCGCCTGGGTGCCACTGCCGGTGCAGTACGCCGACTACACCCTCTGGCAGCGCGAACTGCTCGGCGAGGAGAGCGACCCGAACAGTCGCCTGTCGCAGCAACTGGACTACTGGCGCGGCGTGTTGGCCGACCTACCGGAGGAGCTGGCGCTGCCGGCGGACCGTCCGCGCCCGGCCGACGCCTCGCTCACCGGCGGGGTGGTCTCCACCGGGGTCGACGCCGAGGTGCACGGCGCCCTGACGGCCCTGGCACGCGACCACGGGGTCACACTGTTCATGGTGCTGCAGTCCGCGCTGGCCGCGATGCTCTCCCGCCTGGGCGCCGGCACCGACATCCCGATCGGCATGTCGGTGGCCGGGCGCACCGACGAGGCGCTGGACGAGCTGGTCGGCTTCTTCGTCAACTCCCTGGTGCTGCGCACCGACGTCTCGGGCGACCCGACCTTCGGCGAGCTGCTGGCCCGTGTCCGGGAGACGGACCTGGGGGCGCTCGACCACCAGGACGTCCCCTTCGAGCGGCTGGTCGAGCTGGTCAACCCGGCCCGGCTGAGTGCCCGCCACCCGCTGTTCCAGGTGCTGCTGCAGCTGCAGAACACGGCCGACGTGCGGCCTGAATTCCCGGGCGTGGAGGCCGACTTCGAGGACTTCGGCTGGGAGCGCGCCAAGTTCGACCTCAGTGCGGTCTTCTCCGAGCGGAGGGACGAGACGGGAGGGCCCGCCGGGCTGGTGGCCTCGCTGGAGTACTCCGCGGACCTGTTCGACCGGGGCACCGCCCAGTGGCTGTTGGACTGCCTGGTGCGGCTGCTCGGCACGGTCGCCGCCGACCCGGCGGCCCGGATCGGTGCACTGGCCCTGCTCTCGGACACCGACCGGAAGGTGCTGGCGGGGTGGAACGCCACCGACCACGCGGTGCCGGCCGGTGACCTGCACGAGCTGTTCGAGGCCCAGGTGGCCCGGACGCCCGAGGCCGTGGCGGTGGTCTTCGAGAGCGAGAGCCTGACGTACGCCGAGCTGAATGCCCGTGCCAACAGGTTGGCGCGTCACCTGGTGGCGGCCGGGGCCGGTCCGGAGACCCTGGTCGCGCTCTCGCTGCCGCGGTCCGTCGACCTGGTGGTGGCCACCCTGGCGGTGACCAAGTCAGGCGCCGCCTACCTGCCGATCGACCAGGCCTACCCGGAGGACCGGCAGGCCTTCATGCTCGCCGACGCCCGCCCGGTGCTCCTCCTCACCGACCGCGCGATGACCGTCCCGGCACCCAGGACCACCACGAGGCTGGTCCTGGAGGACATCGCCGAGGCCGTCTCCGCCGATCGCGCCGACGACCTGCCGGCCGTCGGTGATCAGGCCCGGCCCGCGTACGTGATCTACACCTCCGGTTCCACCGGCCGCCCGAAGGGCGTGGTCGTCACCCACCGGGGCATTGCCAACCTGGCGGCGGCGCAGGTGGACCGGTTCGGGATCGTGCCGGGCAGCCGGGTGCTGCAGTTCGCTTCGCTGAGCTTCGATGCGGCGTTCTCCGAGCTGAGCACCGCCCTGCTCTCCGGTGCGACGGTGGTGCTGGCGCCGAGCGCGCGGCTGATGCCGGGTGAGCCGCTGGCCGCTCTGCTGGCCGAGCAGGCCGTCACGCATGTCACGCTGCCGCCGGCGGCGCTGGCGCAGCAGCCGGCCGAGGGCGGGCTGCCGGACGGGATGACGCTGGTGCTCGCCGGCGAGGCAGCCCCGGCCGAACTGGTGGAGCGCTGGCTGCCCGGCCGCCGGGTGATCAACGCCTACGGCCCGTCCGAGGCGACGGTCTGCGCCACCATGAGCCTGCCGCTGACCGGTGAGGACACCACCCCGCCGATCGGCGGCCCGATCTGGAACACCCGCGCCTACGTCCTGGACGGCCGCCTCGGCCTCGTCCCGGTCGGCGTCATCGGTGAACTCTACGTGGCCGGCCCGGGCCTGGCCCGCGGCTACCTGAACCGGCCGGGGCTGACCGCCGAGCGCTTCGTCGCCGACCCCTTCGCCTCGGGGGAGCGGATGTACCGCACCGGCGACCTGGTGCGCCGCCGGCCCGACGGGCAGCTGGAGTTCGTCGGCCGTGTCGACCACCAGGTGAAGATCCGCGGTTTCCGGATCGAACTCGGCGAGGTCGAGGCCGCACTCACCCGCTGCGAGGGCGTCCGGCAGGCCGTCGTGCTGGCCCGCGAGGACACCCCCGGCGACAAGCGCCTGGTCGGCTACGTGGTCGGTGAACCGGGCCTGGACCCGGCTGCTCTGCGCGACCTGGTCGGGGAGCGGCTGCCCGAATACCTCGTCCCCTCCGCCGTGATCGTCCTCGACGCCATGCCGCTGACCCCCAACGGCAAGCTCGACCGGAACACCCTCCCCGCCCCCGACTACACCGCCGGCAGCACCGCCCGCGCTCCCCGCACCGCCCGCGAGGAGATCCTCTGCGTGCTGTTCGCCGAGGTGCTGGGCCTGGAGGGCGTCGGCATCGACGACGGCTTCTTCGAGCTGGGCGGCCACTCGCTCCTCGCCACCCGCCTGATCAGCCGGATCCGCGCCACCCTGGACGCCGAGCTGAGCATCCGCGAGCTGTTCCAGTACCCGACGGTCCGCACCATGGCCGCCGCCCTGGACGAGCAGGGGGCGGTGCGCACCCCGCTCACCCCGATGCCGCGCACCGGCGACATCCCGCTCTCCTCCGCCCAGCAGCGCGTCTGGTTCATCAACCGGATCGAGCGGACCGACGAGAACGCCTACTACAACTGCCCGTTCGCCCTGCGCCTGCGCGGCCCGCTGGACGCCGCCGCGCTGGAGCAGGCGCTGCTGGACGTGGTCGGGCGACACGAGTCGCTGCGCACCGTCTTCCCCGAGACCGACGGCGTCCCGCGCCAGCAGGTCCTGGACGACGTCGCGGGCCGGCTGCGCCTCACCGTCCACGACTGCACCGCCACCGGCCCGGCCGAGGCGCTGGCCGCCGCCGTCGGCCGCGGCTTCGACGTCACCACCGAACTGCCGCTGCGCGCCCACCTGATGGTGGTCGGGCCGGAGGAGCACGTCCTGCTGCTGGTGATCCACCACATCGCCACCGACGGCTCCTCGATGGCCCCGCTGATGGGCGACCTCGCCGCCGCCTACCGCGCGCGCCGGGCCGGCCGGGCCCCCGGCTGGGAGCCGCTGCCGGTGCAGTACGCCGACTACACCCTCTGGCAGCGCGAACTGCTCGGCCAGGAGGACGACCCGGACAGCCTGGCGGCGGCCCAGATCGCCTACTGGAAGCAGGCGTTGGCCGGCCAGCCCGAGGAGATCAGCCTCCCGGTGGACCGGCCGCGACCGGCCGTCTCCTCGCACACCGGCGGCATGGTGCACGCCGAACTGGACGCGGCGGTGCACAAGGAGCTCGCCGGCCTCGCCCGGGCCGGCGGCGTCACCCTGTTCATGCTGCTGCACGCTGCCGTCGCCACCGTGCTGTCGCGGCTGGGCGCGGGCACCGACGTCTCGATCGGCACCCCGGTGGCCGGGCGCACCGACGAGGCGCTGGACGGCCAGGTCGGCTTCTTCGTCAACACCCTGGTGCTGCGCACCGACCTGTCCGGCAACCCGACCTTCCGCGAGCTGCTGGCCCGCGTCCGGGACACCGACCTGGGCGCCTTCGACCACCAGGACGTCCCCTTCGAGCGCCTGGTCGACGTGCTCAACCCGGCCCGGGCCGCCGCCCGCAACCCGCTGTTCCAGATCGTCCTGGCCCTGCACAACCACGCGATCGAGGAGGGCGAGTTCGCCGGCCTGCCGGCCGAGGCGGAGCCCGTCGAACTGGGGGCGGCCAAGCTCGACCTGAACCTCAACTTCACCGAGGTCCGCGACCAGGCCGGCACCGTGACCGGCCTGGCCGCCGCGCTGGAGTACTCCGCCGACCTGTTCGACCGCAGCACAGCCGAGTGGCTGCTGCGCTGCCTGGTCGACCTGCTCGGCGTGGTCACCGAGGATCCCGACGCGCGGATCGGGGCGCTCCCGGTGCTCTCCGCGGCCGGGCGGCGCGAGCTGGCGGCCTGGAACGACACCGAGTGGCCCGTCCCGGCGACCACCCTGCACGGGCTGGTCGAGGCCCAGGCGGCCCGCACCCCCGGGGCGGTCGCGGTCCGGTTCGCCGACACCGAGCTCGACTACGCCGAACTGGACGCCCGGGCCAACCGGCTGGCCCACCACCTGCTGGCGCACGGCGCCGGACCCGGCCAGCTGGTCGCCGTCGCCGTCCCGCGCTCGCCGGAGCTGCCGGTGGCGCTGCTCGGCGTGCTGAAGACCGGGGCCGCCTACGTCCCGGTCGACCCGGGCCACCCGGCGGACCGGATCCGGCAGATCCTGGCCGAGGCCCGGCCGACGGTGCTGCTCACCGACAGGGCCGGCGCGCGCTCCGAGTGGGCCACCCAGGTCGCCCCGGCCGCCCCGGTCGACCAGGCGTCCCCGACCAGCCGGGCCGACAGCGCCGCCCGGGTGATCGTCCTCGACACCGAGTCCACCCGGACGGAGCTGGCCGCCCGCCCGGCCACCGCCCCGCCCCCCGTCCCGCAGGCCGAGGCGCAGACGGCCTACGTGATGTACACCTCGGGCTCCACCGGCCGCCCCAAGGGCGTCGTGGTCGACCACCCGGGCCTGGTCAACCTGCTGACCGAGCTGGCCCAGGAGCTGCCGATGGCCGTCGGCGACGTGATGCTCCAGCAGGCCACGGCCGCCTTCGACATCTCGGTGGCGGAGCTGTTCCTGCCGCTGATGCAGGGCGCTGCCACCGCGCTGACCACCCGGGAGGAGGTCCGCGACCCGGCCGTCCTGGCCGAACTGATCGGGCGCTACGGCGTCACGGTCTGCCAGGCCACGCCGAGCCTGTGGCAGGCGCTGCTGGACGAGCGCCCCGACGCCGTCCGGGGCCTGCGGATGATGGTCGGCGGGGACGCCCTCCCGCCGGCCCTGGCGGCCCGGCTGGCGGTGGCCGGCTCCCGACTGGTCCACTGCTACGGGCCGACCGAGACCACCGTCTGGTCCACCACCGCCGAGCTGACCGCCCGCCCCGGCACCCCGCCGATCGGCCACCCGATCCGCAACACCCGGGCGTACGTCCTGGACGGGTACCTCAACCCGGTGCCCCCGCGGGTCGTCGGCGAGCTCTACCTCGCCGGGACCGGCCTGGCCCGCGGCTACCTCGGCCGGCCGGGGCTCACCGCCGAGCGCTTCGTCGCCGACCCGTTCGCAGCGGGGGAGCGGATGTACCGCACCGGTGACCTGGTGCGCCGCCGCCCGGACGGGCAGCTGGAGTTCGTCGGCCGCGTCGACCACCAGGTGAAGGTCCGCGGCTTCCGGATCGAGCTCGGCGAGGTCGAGGCCGTCCTGGCCGCGCACCCGGCGGTGCTGCAGAGCGCAGCGGCCGTCCGCGAGGACGGGCCGGGCGGGCAGCGGCTGGTCGGCTACGTCGTGCCGCGGCCCGGTGCCACGCCGCCGGCCCCGGAGGAGCTGCGCCGGCACGTCGGTGGCCGGCTGCCCGAGTACATGGTGCCCTCCGCGGTCCTCGTGCTCGACGCCCTGCCGCTGACCTCCAACGGCAAGCTCGACCGCACGTCCCTGCCCGCCCCCGCCTACGCGGGCACCGGGCGGGCCCCGCGCACCCCGCGCGAGGAGGTGCTCTGCGCCCTGTTCGCCGAGGTGCTCGACGTGGCCACGGTCGGCGTCGACGACAGCTTCTTCGACCTCGGCGGCCACTCCCTGCTCGCCACCCGCCTGACCAGCCGGATCCGCGCCGCCCTCGGGGTGGAGCCGGGCATCCGCGACCTGTTCGCGGCACCCACCCCGGCCGGCCTGGCCGCCGCGCTGGACGACGGCGGGCAGGGCGATGCGCTCGGCGTGCTCTTCCCGCTGCGCCCGCACGGCGAGGCCACCCCGCTGTTCTGCGTCCACCCGGTGGCCGGGGTCAGCTGGGTCTACTCGGGGCTGCTGCGCCACCTCGACCCGCAGGTGCCGGTGTTCGGGCTGCAGGCCCGCGGGCTCACCGAGCCGGGGGCGCTGCCGAGGAGCATCGCCGAGATGGCCGAGGACTACGTCGCCGAGATCCGCAAGGCCCGCCCGCACGGCCCGTACCGGCTGCTCGGCTGGTCCTTCGGCGGCCAGGTCGCCCACGCCGTCGCCGTGCGGCTGCAGGCCGAGGGCGAGCAGGTCGAACAGCTCACCGTGCTGGACGGTTTCCCCGTCCACCCGGAGGCCGGCCGGCTGCCCGCCGACGCCCCGGAGCCGCAGACGCTGACCGCGCTGCTCCACTCGCTGGGCCACTCGGTGCCCGACCCCGCCGAGGGCGGGGGAGAGCTGGACCGGGCCCGGCTGCGGGAGGTGCTGGAGCAGGCGGGCAGCCCACTGTCCGGCCTCGACGAGGACCGGCTCGCGGCGCTGGTCGCGGTCTTCGCCAACAACGCCGAGCTCGTGCACACCGGGGTCTCCGGTGTCTACGACGGCGACCTGATCCACGTCACCGCCACGCTCGGCAAGCCCGCCGACGCGCCCACCGCCGAGGACTGGCGCCCGTACGTCACCGGGGCCGTCCACCGCCACGATCTCGCCTGCCACCACGGCGCCCTGACGCAGCCGGAACCGATCGCCGCCGTCAGCGCCGTCCTGGCCGGGCAGGCCCCGACCCCGAGGAGGACCACCGCATGAACGTCGAACAGGCCCGCGAGTTCTACGAGTTGATCGACACCGACGACATCGACGGCCTGATCGGGCGGTTCGCCCCCGAGGCCGCCTACCACCGGCCGGGCTACGACCCGCTGGTCGGCCGGGAGCGGCTGCGCCGCTTCTACGCCGAGGAGCGGGTGATCAAGGAGGGCCGGCACACCCTGGAGCGGGTGGTCGAGGCCGACGGACTGACCGCCGTGCACGGCAGCTTCCGCGGCACCCTGCACGACGGCCGCCGGGCGGCTCACCGCTTCGCCGAGTTCTTCGAGTCGACGCCGGAAGGACTGATCGCCCGCCGCGACACCTTCTTCTTCACCTCGCTGGTCTGAGCACATCCGGCGGGTGCGCCGGGAACCGCCCGGCACACCCGCCCCCACCCACCGGAAACCCGCCTACCGGAAACCCACCGAAGGAGCACCCGTGACCTCCGCTGCGCAGCGCAAGCCCATCGCGATCGACCCCGCCCGCGTCATCACCGACCCCGGCTACGGCGAGGCCTTCACCGACCACCTCTTCAGCATCGACTGGTCGCCCGAACTGGGCTGGCACAATGCCGAGTTGAAGCCGCTCGACAACCTCTCCCTGCACCCCGCCACGCTCGGCCTGCACTACGGCCAGGTCATCTTCGAGGGCCTGAAGGCCCACCGCCGGGTGGACGGCACCGTCGCCGCCTTCCGCCCCGAGGACCACGCCCGCCGCTTCCAGCGTTCCGCCCGCCGGCTGGCCATGCCCGAACTGCCCGAGGAGGTCTTCACCGACGCCATCGAGCAGCTGATCGAGCGCGACGGCGGGATGCTCTCGGAGGACCCGACGCACTGCCTCTACCTGCGTCCGATCATGTTCGCCACCGACGTCACGCTGATGCTTCGGCCCTCGAACACCTACCGCTTCCTGCTGATGGCCTTCGTGGCCGCCGGGTTCTTCGGCGACGACATCGAGTCGGTGTCCGCGTGGGTCAGCCACGACTACGTCCGGGCGTTCCCCGGCGGCACCGGCAACGTCAAGGTGGCCGGCAACTACGCCGGCTCCTTCGCGGCCCAGCGCCAGGCCCAGGAGGCCGGCTGCCCGCAGGTGCTGTGGCTGGACGCGGTCGAGCGCCGGTGGATCGAGGAGATGGGCGGCATGAACGTCTTCTTCGTCCGCGGCGAGGGTCCGTCCGCCGAGGTGGTCACCCCGCTGCTCACCGGCACCCTGCTGCCGGGCGTCACCCGGGACACCGTCCTCGCCCTGGCCGAGCGCCTGGGCCACACCCCGCGCGAGGAGCGGATCTCGCTGGCGCAGTGGAAGGACGAGGTCGAACGGGGCGTCATCACCGAGGTGTTCGCCTGCGGCACGGCCGCGGTGGTCACCCCGGTCAAGTCGTTCCACGACGGCGGCGAGGAGTGGGTGGTCGGCGACGGCACGCCCGGCCCGGTCACCCGCGCCCTGCACGGCGCCCTGGTGGACCTGCACCACGGCCTGAGCGAGCAGCCGCCGGCCTGGGACGCCCACCGCTGACCGGCCGCGGGCCCGCCCGCCGACCGCCAGCCGGTCGCCCGGGCGGGCCCGCCGCCCCGCTCGTCCCCGCCCGCGCCCGCACCGCCCGTACGCGTTGCCGCTGCCCCGCCCCGCCGCTGCACCGCCGCCGCCCCGCCCGTCCCCGCCGCACCGACCGGAGACCAGGACACACCATGCAGACCACGAAGACCGCGAAGACCACCCCCGCCCCCACGCTGATGGACGGCTTCCGTCCCGAGTGGACCCAGGACCCGTACGGCCTCTACCGGATCCTCCGCGAGCGCGGCCCGGTCTACTGGGACGACATGATGCGCGCCTGGGTGGTGCTCGACCACGCCGACATCAGCAAGCTGGGCCGCGACGAGCGGCTGTCCGGCGCCCGCGTGGGCGACTTCCACGCCTCGCTGCCGCCCGCCGCCCAAGCCGAGATGGAGCCGCTGGCGCACACCCTCTCGGACATGATGCTGTTCAACGAGCCGCCCAGGCACACCCGGCTGCGCGGCCTGATCAAGCCCGGGCTCACCCCGCGCTTCATCCGCTCCATGCGGCCCGTCATCCAGGACCTCGCCGACTCCCTGCTCGACCGCGTGATGGAGCAGGGCCGCTTCGACGTCGTCGCCGACTACTCCGAGCCGCTGGCCCGCGGCATGATCGCCTCGCTGGCCGGCGTCCCGGACGACGCGGCGCACCTGCTGGAGGACTGGCAGAGCCTGCTGCACGAGCTGTTCAGCCAGTCCACCCGCGAGTTCGGCCGGCTGGAGGGCCTGCGCACCGCCTTCGACCTGGTCGCCGAGCGCCGCCGGGCCGGCGTCGCCACCGACCGCTTCAGCGAGATGATCGCCGGTCAGATCGCCAAGGAGGACTTCACCGACGACGAGGTGTACGCCAACTTCCTGCTCCTGATCGACGCCGGACAGGCCACCACCACCCACCTGATCGCCAACGCCGTCCTCGCCCTGATCCGCAACCCCGACCAGGCGGAGCGGCTGCGCCGCGACCCGGAGCTGTCCGCCAACGCCGCGCACGAGTTCCTGCGCTACGACAGCTCGGTGCAGTTCACCACCCGGATCGCCACCGAGCCGATCGAGGTGGGCGGCGTGCGGATCGAGGAGAACCAGTCGGTCATCCTGGTCCTGGGCGCCGGCAACCGCGACCCGCTGCGCTACGAGGACCCGGACACCCTGGACGTCGGCCGCCGGGCCAACGACCAGCTCTCCTTCGGGCACGGCATCCACTACTGCCTGGGTGCGGCGCTTTCCCTCGCCGAGATCGACATCGCGATCTCCACGCTGCTGCGCCGCACCGAGGACCTGCGGCTGGTGAACCCCGAGGTGGACTGGCTCGACAGCATCAACTTCCGCTTCCTGCGCAACCTCCCGGTGGAGTTCCGGCAAAGCGGGGCCGGGGCCGGGGCCTGACGGAGTGCCTGGTCGGGATGCCCGCGGGCGGCCGCTATCCGCGCCCCCGCGGGCGGCGGTTATCGGGCGGATATCGGCGACTGCGACGCTCGTCACACCGCAGCACACCGGACCACACCGACCCAGGAGAATGACATGAAGAGCGTCCGCAACCGCATCGCCGTCCGCCTGAGCGTCGTCGCGCTGACCGTGCTCGGCGGTGCGGCGGCCGTCGCGGCGGTGTCGGACCCCGGCGCGGCAGCCCCCGCCGGGGTGACGGTCTCGGTCGCCGACGGCGCCTCCGGCGGCGGCACCCCGGCGCCGACCACCACCCCGCCGGGCACCCCCGGCGACGTCTGGAACAACACCTCCTCCGTCACCCCGCCGAAGGTCATCTCCTGACCCCGCCCTTCTGACCCAGCCCGGCACCCCGCCCGGCTACCCGGCCGCCGACTCCGCGGCCCCCGCCGCGTCCAGGTCGGCCAGCAGGGCGCGGACCAGCTCGCCGTCGGGCAGCTCCAGCCGGTCGAACAGCGCCTCGGCCTCGGTCAGGTGCTCCCGCGCCTCCGCGATCCGGCCGCGGTCGGCCAGCGCCCGCGCCAGCACCACCAGCGCGTGCGCCCGGTCCCGGTCGGCGGTCAGCGCCTCGCACTCCGCCACCGCCTGCCGCGCCCCCGTCACCGCCTCGGCGCCGCGGCCCAGCCGGCGCAGGGTGTCCGCCAGCCGGTAGCGGGCCTGGGCCTCGCGCAGCGCGAGGCCCGCGGAGCGGCAGAGCTCCAGGCACTCCCGGAAAGTGGCCGCCGCCTCCTGGTAGGACTCGCACTGGTGGGCGGCGAGGCCCAGCACGAACAGCGCGTACGAGACCCCCGGCAGGTCCTCCTCGGCGCGCAGGGCGGGCAGCAGCTCCCGGCAGACCCGCGCCCCCTCGGCGGGCGCGCCGCCGCGCACCCGGGCCATCGCCGCGTTGAGCAGGGTGACGGTCCGCCCGGTGTGGTGGCCCAGCGCGACGGCCAGTTCGTGGGCCTCCTCGCACAGCCGTACCGCCTCCTCGAAGCGGTGCTGGAACTGGGCGAGGAGGCCGAGGTCGTTGAGCACCTGCTGGAGGATCACCCGGTCGCCGACCTCCCGGCAGGCCTCGGCCGCCCGGCGGCAGTGCTCGGTGGCCTCGCCCAGCCGGGTCGCCTGGACGGCGAGGTTGCCCCGGATGAACTCGGCCCGGCCCAGCGAGTGCCGGTCGGCCCGCCCGGTGGCGGCGGCGGAGACCGCCGCGGCGGCCACCGCCAGCCGCTCGTAGCGCGGGTCGGCGTCGAAGGGGCAGAGCGCGATCAGCAGGTCGGCGGCGGTCCGCAGGTCCTGCGCCGAGCCGTCGGGCGCCGTCGCGGCCTGCATCGCGGCGATCGCCGTGTCGAACTCCTCGCCCACCCAGCGGGCGGCCGCGCGCGGGGTGTCGAAGCGCAGCCCGGCCAGCGCCGGGGTGCGCAGCGCGGAGCCGATCGGGTCGCCGGGGACGACCTGCTGGAAGGCGGCGGTCGCGGTGGCGAGCAGGAAGTCCAGCTGCCGGCTGAGCGCCGTCGCGGAGTCCACCGCGTCGTCCGGCTCGGTGAGTTGGGATGCGAACACCCGCAGCAGCTCGTGGTAGCGGTAGCGGCCGGCGTGGGTCTCGCTGACCATGCCGGCGTCGACCAGGGCCTCCAGCAGGTCCTCGGCCCGGCGCTGCTCCACGCCCAGGACGACGGCCGCGACCGGCACCCCGATGTCCGGCCGGCTCACTGCGGCGACCACCCGGAACGCGGTCGCCTGCTCCGGGGTCAGCTGCCGGTAGCCCCATTCGAAGGCGCTGGCCACCGCGAGGTCGCCGATCTGCAGTTCGGACATCCGGTGCTGTTCGGCGGCCAGCCGGTCGGCGAGCCGGGCCACCGACCAGGACGGGCGGGAGGCGAGCCGGGAGGCGACGATCCGGATGGCCAGCGGGAGGCGGCCGCAGTAGCGGATCAGTTCGCCGGCGGCCGCCGGGTCGGCGTCGATCCGGTCGTCGCCGGCGGCCTGCGCCAGCATGCCGGTGGCCTCGTCCACGCTGAACACGTCGAGGTCGACCTGGACGGCGGTGGCGAGCCCGAAGAGTCTGGTCCGGCTGGTGACCAGGACGGCGCAGCGGGCCGAGCCGGGCAGCAGGGGTCTGACCTGGGCCGCGTCCCGGGCGTTGTCCAGCAGGATCAGCACCCGCCGCCCGTCGAGCAGGGAGCGGAACAGCCGGGAGCGGTCCTCCAGGGTCTCGGGCACGGCGCCGGGGGCGACGCCCAGGGCGGTGAGGAAGCTGACCAGGAGCACGCCGGGCTGGGCCGGTTTGGGCTGGTCGCCGCGCAGGTCGGCGTAGAGCTGGCCGTCCGGGAACCCGGCGCGCAACCGGTGCGCGACGCGCAGGGCGACGGTGGTCTTGCCGACCCCGCCCATGCCGGAGATCGCCGCGATCGGCAGCACGGTGTGGCCGGCGGTGTCCTGGACGGCCTTGCCGAGCGCCGTGTGCAGCGCCGCCAGTTCGTCCTCGCGGCCGGTGAAGTCGGCGATATCGGCGGGCAGTTGGGCCGGGACCGGGACGGCCGGGGCGGTTCCGGTGGCAGTCCGGGCGGTGACCGAGGGCTCCGGTTCGGGCGGGGCGGCGGGCAGCAGCGAGGGGTCGTTGCGCAGGATCCGCTGGTGCATCGCCCGCAGCTCCGGGCCCGGGTCGATGCCGAGTTCGGCCGCAAGCAGCCGGCGGACCCGTTCGAACACGGCCAGCGCGTCGGCCTGCCGTCCGCTCTGGTAGAGCCCGCGCATCAGCAGCACGTACGGGCGTTCGCGCAGCGGGTGGTCGGCGTTCAGCTCGCGCAGCACCGGGACGGCGCGGCCCGGCACGCCCAGCTCCAGGTCCAGGCCGCACTTCTCCTCCAGCAGGCTGATCCGCAGGTCCTCCAGGCGAGCGCGGTGCTGCTCGGCGAGCGGGCCGGGGATGCCGGCCAGCGGTTCGCCGTACCAGAGGTCCAGGGCCTCGTCGAGCAGCTGCCGGGCCCGCGGGTGGTCCTCGGCCTTCCTGGTCGCGGCGAGCGCGGCGGCGGCCAGCGACTCGACCCGGACGGCGTCCACGTTCTCGGCGGGCAGCACCGTCCGGTAGCCGTCGCCCACCGAGGTGAGGACGACCGGTGCGCTGCGGTCGCGTTCGAGCGCCTTGCGCCAGCGCCAGGCGTAGGTGCGCAGCATGGCCGAGGCGCTGGCGGGTGCGGTGGGCCCCCAGACGGCCTCGATCAGCTCGCCCGCGCTGGCGGCGCGGCCGTCGCGCAGCAGCAGAGCGGCCATCATGGCCTGTTGCAGCGGCGAGCCGACGACCAGGCCCTCCTCGTCCCGGTGCGCCGCCATCGGTCCGAGCAGGCGGAAGCGGATGGGCTGGATCATGAGTGACAGTCCCCCCTAGAACTGATTCCCCTGAGCGGCGCGCAACCCCCGGTCGTCCTGACCTGCGCGGTTCCTCCGGTGCGGCAGCTGCTGCTGCGCACGAGGAAGATAGTCGCCGCAAGAAGCCACGGACCGGAAGAGGTGCGGGTTCAGCTGTTCCGTGTCGCCCGCCCGGGGCGGGGCGGGGGAGGGGGATCCGGAGGCCGGTCAGGCCCCCGGCGGGTCCTCGCGGGTGGGATCCGCGTCGTCCTCGGCGAGGGCCGTCGCGCGGACCCCGTGGACGTAGCGCTCCACCAGGTGGCGCAGGACGGAGACCGTGGCGGCGACGTCCGACTCCGGGATGCCGTCCAGGGCGGCGGTGAGGCCGGTGATGTTGGCCTGTTTCAGGCGTCCGAGCAGCGCGCGCCCCTCGGCGGTCAGCTCGACCTGGCGGGCTCGCCGGTCCGCGGCGTCCGGGGTGCGCTCCACCAGCTGCTGGCTCTGCAGCCGGTCGATCTGCCGGGTGACGTGCGAGGACTTGACCAGCAGCCGGGCGGCCAGGTCGCCGACCCGGCTGGCGCCCTGCGTCTCGGCGAGTGCGCGCAGCAGGTAGACGTCCGAGCGGGCCGCCGTGATGCCGGCCCGGGCGGTCTGCCGTTCGTGCTCCTGGGAGCGGGTGAGCAGGTAGGCCAGCGAGGCCAGCACGGCCTCCAGGTCGGAGGTGGCGGTCCGATGATCGGTGGCGTCCGGCATGGGGGAACTGTAGCGATCCGGTGCGGGGTGCGGCTGCGGTGCCGACCGGTGACTGCTTTTCGGACAGATTCGGCCGTCACCCGGCAGGCCCTTTCGGCGCCACGGACCGCGAGTTAGCGTGACGGTGAGTTAGTTGCTTAGGGCATGTAAATGGTTCGGAACCGCTCCGCGAAGGGAGCCCCTGATGGCCACTGCCGCTCACACCCCCCGCTCCGCCCACCCCGTCCACCCCGCCGCCCGCGGCGGCTGCCCCTTCGACCCGCCGCCCGCCTACCGCCAGGCCCAGCAGGACGAGCCGGTCAGCCGGGTGACCCTGTGGGACGGCACCCCCACCTGGCTGGTCACCCGCCACGAGGAGGTCAAGGCGGTGCTCGGCGACGCCCGCTTCAGCTCGGACTCCACCCGCGCCGGCTTCCCGTTCGTCAGCGCCGGCACCCGGCAGCTGAGCACCGGTCAGCCCACCTTCATCCGGATGGACGACCCGGAACACGCCCGGCTGCGCCGGATGCTCACCGGCGAGTTCATGATCAAGAAGGTCGAGGCGCTGCGCCCCGAGATCCAACGCATCGCCGACGACCTGCTGGACCGGATGACCGCCGGACGCACCTCCGGCGACCTGCTCCGCGAGTTCGCGCTCCCGCTGCCCTCCCTCGTCATCTGCCTGCTGCTCGGAGTCCCGTACCAGGACCACGACTTCTTCCAGGAGTGCAGCCGCGTCCTGCTCCGCCGCGACTCCTCGGCCGAGGAGGTCGAAGCCGCCCAGCGGAGACTGGCCGACTACCTGGTCGGGCTCACCGACTCCAAGCGGACCGACCCCGACGACGGCATCCTCAGCCGCCTGGTCGCCCGCGGCGAACTGGACAGCCGGGAGATCGGCGCGATGGGCCGCCTGCTGCTCGTCGCCGGACACGAGACCACGGCCAACATGACCGCGCTGTCCGTCCTCGCCCTGCTGCGCAACCCCGACCAGCTCGCCCACCTGCGCGCGCACCCCGAGTCCGTGGCCGGCGCGGTCGAGGAACTGCTGCGCTACCTGACCATCGTGCACTCCGGACTGACCCGGGTCGCCACCGAGGACGTCACCGTGGCCGGGGTGCGGATCGGCGCCGGGGAGGGCGTGATCTGCATGGTCAACACCGCCAACCGGGACGAGCAGGAGTTCCCCGACGGCGACGCCCTCGACCTGACCCGCGACGCCCGCCGTCACCTGGCCTTCGGCTTCGGCGTCCACCAGTGCCTGGGCCAGCCGCTCGCCCGCCTGGAACTGCAGATCGCCCTGAACACCGTCCTGCGGCGGCTGCCCGAACTGCGCCTGGCCGTCCCGTTCGAGTCCATCCGCTACCGCGGCGAGATGCTCGTCTACGGCGTCCACGAGCTGCCCGTCGCCTGGTGACCACCGGCACCCAGGACCCACCCGGGCCCACCCGGGCCCATCCGGCCATCGCTCCGAAGGGAACCGCCCCCATGCTCGTCCACATCGACCAGGAGAAGTGCTGCGGCGCCGGCAGCTGCGTGCTCGCCGCCCCCGAGGTCTTCGACCAGCGGGACGAGGACGGCATCGTCGTCCTCCTCGACGCCGAACCCCCGGCCGACATCCACCAGGCCGTCCGGGACGCCGCCGCGGTCTGCCCCGCCGCCGCGATCCGGCTGGAGGAGGCGTGAGCGCACTGAGCGCGGTCGCCGTCGTCGGCGCCGGCGCAGCGGGACTGCACACCGCCGAAGCGCTGCGCCGGGCCGGCTACGACGGCCGCCTCACCCTGATCGGGGCCGAGGCCGAGCCGCCGTACGACCGACCGCCGCTCTCCAAACACCTGCTCGGCGGGCAGTGGACGCCCGAGCGGCTGACCCTGCGGGCCCCGCAGGCGCTGGACGACCTCGACCTGGACCTGCGCCTGGGGGTCCGGGCCGAACGCCTCGACCGGCGGGAGCGGACGGTGCAGCTGTCCGACGGCGGGCGGGTGCGGTGCGAGGCCGTCGTCCTCGCCACCGGCGTCCGACCCCGCCGGCTGCCCGGCGCCGAGCAGCCGACAGCCGGCGCCCACGTGCTGCGCACCCTCGCCGACGCCCTCGCCCTGCGCGCCGAACTCCACGCAGGTGCAAGGCTGTTGGTGGTCGGCGGCGGCCTGCTCGGCGCCGAGGCGGCGGCCACCGCCGTCGAGCTCGGTGCCGAGGTGACCTGGCTGGTGTCCACCGCCGCACCCCTGGCCGGCGTCCTCGGCGCCGAGACGGCCGCGCTGCTGACCGGCCTGCACCGCGAGCACGGGGTGCGGATCCGGCAGGGCACGGCCACGGAGCTCGTCCGGCACCGCGGCCGGGCCGCCGGCGTACGGCTCACGGACGGCACCGAACTCACCGCCGACGTCGTCCTGATGGCCATCGGATCCGTGCCGGACACCGCATGGCTGGCCGACAGCGGCGTCCGGCTCGACGACGGCGTGGTCTGCGACGTCCACTGCGCCGCCGGCCCCGGCGTCTGGGCCGCCGGCGACGCCGCCGCCTGGCCCGACCCCCGCACCGGGCGCCTGCGCCGCCTCGAACAGCGCACCAACGCCACCGAACAGGCGCAGTGCGTCGCCCGCAACCTGCTGGCCGGCCAGGACGGCGCCCGCCAGCCCTACGAACCGGTCCCGTACCTGTGGACCGACCAGTACGGGCTGCGCATCCAGGCCTTCGGCAGCCCGGGCGACGCCGACCGCTTCGAGCCCGTCGACGGCAGCCTCGCGGAGCGCCGCTACGCCGCCGCCTGCGTACGCGACGGGCACGTCCACGGCGCGGTGGGCATCGCCTCCGCCCGGGCACTGCGGCAGCTGCGCGCCCAGGTCGCGGTGCACGCACCGTGGCACGGCGCCCCGGCCTGAGCCGCGCCCGGCCCGAGGCGGAGTCCGGCCCGGTGCGGCGCGCTCACCCGAGTCGGCCAACCGGGTTCGCGGGTCCCCGGGCGCGGTGGGAGCGTCGTCGGTGGGTCGGCCGACCGTCGGCCCGATCCCCGGAAGAAGAGGACAAGAGCATGTCCAAGCAAGGCCTGAAGGTCTCCGTGCAGGGCGACCTGCCGCCGAAGACGATGGAGCGGATCGCGGACGCCGTGCGGCGCACGGTGCTCGACGAGGTCGCCGAGCTCGACCTCGCGCCCCCGCTGCGCGAGGTGGCTCCCAACGAGGTGGCCCCCAAGCCGGGCCCGCTGGGCGGCCCGTTCCTGGGAATCATCTTCGAGCCGGAGAGGTAGTGGCCGGGGGAGTGCCCGGGGCGGAGGCCGTCGGCGCGGACACCGGCCGTGCGGACACCGGCCGTGCGCAGGACAGGGGCGGCACGACCTGCCCCAGCAGCTCCTGCACCCCCGGCCACCTGCTGCTCGGCATCGTCCGGCCGGACGGCAGCGTCGCCGCGCTGCACCCGCCGCTGCCGGTGACCGCCGGGTTCGCCGAGCGCGCGGCCGCCCCCGGGCTGCGCCCGCCCGAGGCCCGGTTCCGCTTCGCCGGCCCGTGCGTCGAGTCGGCGTGCCGGCAGTGGGCGCAGGGCCGGTGCTCGCTCGGCGACGCGGTGTCGGAGCTGGGCCGGGCCGAGCGCGCCGAGGACGGCGCGCTCGCACCGCCGCCCTGCGCCGTCCGGCCGACCTGCCGCTGGTGGGCCCAGGGCGGCGCCGACGCCTGCCGGATCTGCCCGAGCATCGTGCACACCACGAAGACCGTGCACACCACGTAGGCGGCGCCCGCCCGTTGTCGGTTCTTCACTCAGGACTGAAGAACCGACATTCCCCCGCAGTGCGAGGAGAGGATCACTGCCGTGAGCGCGTTCACCATGGAGGACCCCGAGCGGATCATGCGCGACTGATCGACCAGCGGCTCTGCGTCCGCTCCTGACCCGGCCTCCGGCGCTCCGACACCGTCCGCCCCCTATCCTCACCAAGGGAGTCCCCGTGCCGTTGGCCGTCGGACCGGTCGCGCCGCTCGCCGCCCATGACCTGATGGTCTTCCTCCTCCAAGTGGGCCTGCTGCTCGGGCTCGCCGTCCTGCTCGGACGCCTGTTCACCCGGCTCGGGCTGTCCGCCGTCGTCGGCGAGCTGTTCGTCGGCGTGCTGCTCGGACCGTCGCTGCTCGGACACCTCGCCCCCGGCCTCTCCGAGTGGCTGCTGCCGCACGACCCCGCCCGCTTCCACCTGCTGGACGCCTTCGGACAGATCGGCGTCATCCTGATGGTCGGCGTGACCGGCCTGCAGATGGACCTCGGGCTGGTCCGCAAGCGCGGCGCCACCGCCGTACGGGTGAGCGTCCCCGGGATCGTCGTCCCGCTCGCCCTGGGCATCGGGCTGGCCTTCATGCTGCCCGACTCGCTGCTCGGCAGGGTCTCCGACCGCAGCACCTTCGCCCTGTTCGTCGGCGTCGCGATGGGCGTCAGCGCCATCCCGGTGATCGCCAAGACCCTGATCGAACTGGGCCTGCTGCACCGCAACATCGGCCAGCTGACCCTCTGCGCCGTCACCGTCGACGACATCGTCGGCTGGCTGCTGCTCTCGGTCGTCTCGGCGATGGCCACCGTCGGCGTCTCCGGCGGCCAGATCCTGCACTCGATCGCCAACCTGGTGGTCGTCGTGGTGCTCGCCCTGGTGCTGCGCCGCATCGCCAAGGCGGCCGGGCCCCGGCTCGCCAACGGCGCGGCCGGCCCGTCCGTCCTCGCCCTCCTGGTCGCCGCGCTGCTGCTGGCCGCCGCCGGCACCCAGGCGCTCGGCCTGGAGGCGGTCTTCGGCGCCTTCCTGTGCGGTCTCGCCCTGACCGGCACCCCGCTGGCCGACCCGAACCGGCTCGCCCCGGTGCGCACCGTCGTGGTCTCGATCCTCGCGCCGGTGTTCTTCGCGACCGCCGGACTGCGGATGGACCTCACCGCCCTCACCCGGCCCACCGTGCTGCTCGCCGGCCTCGCGGTGCTGGCGATCGCCATCATCGGCAAGTTCAGCGGCGCCTACCTGGGCGCGCGGATCAGCCGGATGAGCCACTGGGAGGGCCTGGCGCTCGGCGCCGGGATGAACGCCCGCGGCGTGATCGAGGTCGTGGTCGCGATGGTCGGCCTCAAGCTCGGCGTGCTGAGCCAGGAGATGTACACCGTCGTCATCCTGGTCGCCATCGTCACCTCGCTGATGGCGCCCCCGCTGCTGCGCCGGTTCATGGCGCGGATCGAGGAGACGGCCGAGGAGCGGCTGCGCGAGGACGCGCTCAGCCCCAAGGAACTCGCCGCCCACCTCTGAGCACTCGCCGCGTCCCCGCCGAACCCCGTCGATGCCCCGGCGGGGGCGTGCGCGAGCAACCGCCGGGCCCGGCACCCCTCTCGACAGGGGTGCCGGGCCCGACGGTTTGCGGGGGCCTCGCGTCGGAGGGAGCAGGGGCGGTCCGGGTGCTGCGGTCCGGGACCGACGCCGGTCAGCCGGTGGGCACCGAGGATCAGCCGAGGGCCGGATCCCGGGGATCAAGCCGTGGTGTCGGCGGTGCGGCCGGTGGGAAGGTCCCGGTTGCCGCCGTACCCGTACCCGCCCCGCCCTCCCGATCGGATGCCCCGCCTTGGACTCCCTGCTGCTCTCCCGCCGCGACCTCGCCTTCCTGCTGTACGACTGGCTGGACGTCACCTCCCTGACCAGCCGCCCCCGCTACGCCGACCACGACCGGGACACCTTCGACGCGGCGCTGGAGCTCAGCGAGACCATCGCGACCCGGCACTTCGCCCCGCACAACAAGAAGAACGACGCCGAGGAGCCCCGCTTCGACGGCGAGCGGGTGCACATCATCCCCGAGGTGAAGGAGGCCCTGCGGGTCTACGCGGAGGCCGGCCTGGTCGGCGTCTCCATGGACTACGAGGTCGGCGGCCAGCAGCTGCCCGTCGTGGTCGCCAACGCCTGCCGGGCCTGGTTCCAGGCCGCGAACATCGCCACCGCCTCGTACCCGCTGCTCACCGTCGGCAACGCCAACCTGCTGCTGGCGCACGGCAGTCGGGAGCAGATCGACACCTATGTGCCGCCGATGGCCGAGGGCCGCTTCTTCGGGACGATGTGCCTGTCCGAGCCGCAGGCCGGCTCCTCGCTGGCCGACATCACCACCCGGGCGGTGCCGGCCGACGACGGCAGCTACCGGATCACCGGCACCAAGATGTGGATCTCCGGGGGCGACCACGAACTCAGTGAGAACATCGTCCACCTGGTGCTGGCGAGGATCCCCGGCGCTCCGGCGGGCGTGAAGGGCATATCGCTGTTCGTCGTGCCCAAGTTCCTGGTCGAGCCGGACGGCACGCTCGGGGAGCGCAACGACGTGGTCCTGGCCGGCCTCAACCACAAGATGGGCTACCGCGGCACCACCAACACCCTGCTCAACTTCGGCGAGGGCCGCCACACCCCCGGCGGTGCCCCGGGCGCGGTCGGCTACCTGGTGGGCCGGGCCCACCACGGGCTGGCCTACATGTTCCACATGATGAACGAGGCCCGGATCGGCGTCGGCCAGGGCGCCACCGCGCTCGGCTACACCGGCTACCTGCACGCCCTCGACTACGCCCGCACCCGCCCGCAGGGCCGCCCGCTCGGGCACAAGGACCCGACCGCCCCGCAGGTCCCGATCATCGAGCACGCCGACGTGCGCCGGATGCTGCTGGCCCAGAAGAGCTACGTGGAGGGGGCGCTGGCGCTCGGCCTGTACTGCAGCCGCCTGCTGGACGAGGAGGCCACCGCCGAGGACGAGGCCGAGCGGGCCCGCGCCCACCTGCTGCTCGACGTGCTGACGCCGATCGCCAAGAGCTGGCCCTCGCAGTGGTGCCTGGCCGCCAACGACCTCGCCATCCAGGTGCACGGCGGCTACGGCTACACCCGCGAGTACGACGTCGAGCAGTTCTACCGGGACAACCGGCTCAACCCGATCCACGAGGGCACCCACGGCATCCACGGGCTGGACCTGCTCGGCCGCAAGGTCGTCATGGACGGCGGCGCGGGCCTGGCGCTGCTCCTGGAGACCATCGGGGAGACGGCCGCCCGGGCCGCCGAGGCCGGGGGAGAGGCGGCCGAGCTGGCCGCCCGCCTGGAGGCGGCCGCGGCCAGGATCGGGCGGACCACCGCCGCACTCTGGTCGACCGGCGATCCGGCGGCCGCGCTGGCCAACGCCACCGTCTACCTGGAGGCGGTCGGCCATGTGGTGCTGGCCTGGATCTGGCTGGAGCAGTTCCTCGCCCTCGGCGCCGGGACGGAGGCCTTCCACGAGGGCAAGCGGCAGGCCGCCCGGTATTTCTTCCGGGTCGAACTCCCGCGGACCGGCCCGCAGTTCGACCTGCTCGACGGCCTGGACCGGACGGCGGCGGAGTGCCGGCCCGAGTGGTTCTGACCGACTGCTGCCGGGCCACCGCTGCGGCCGGGGCTGACGCGGGTGCCGCGTCGGCCCCGGCCCTGTTCCCTGCGGCCCCCGGCCGGTCAGCCCACCGTGGCGGGGGCGGCTGTCCGCCCCAGGAAGCCGGCGAGCCCCCGGGGCATGGACAGGAACGGCGAGCGGCTGCCGGGCAGTCGGTGGACGGCCTCGGAGCGGGTGGCGAGCTCCTCCTGCCGGGCCGGTTCGAGGGCCCGGTCCCGGTCGCAGACGATGTAGGTGGAGGGGCCTCGCCGTCCGGAAGGTCACCGAAGAGCACGGTCCGGGAGTCCTCGTACGGGCGGGGCCTGGCCCGTGCCGTCGTCCGGCACGGGTGTCCCCAGGAAGGACGCCATGCTCCGGCCCGCGTCCAGCCGGAACGCGGCGACGTACACCGCCCGCACCACGGGGCGGCGGACGGCGCGGGGGTGCCCGGTGGGGCGCGCGGGGTTCTCGGGGCGCTCGCCCGGGTGTCCGTCGATCAGAGGACGAACATCGTGGCGTAGGGCGGGGTGATCCGTACCTTTCGCGCACCGAAGTCGACGACGACCGAGGCGTTGCCCTCGTCCTCGATTTCGATGACCCGGCCGAGGCCGTACCTGTCGTGGGTGACGCGGTCCCCGACGGCGAACCGCTTGGGCGGCGCGTCGGGCCTGGCCTTGAAGGGACTGGTGGGCAGGGGGCGCCGGACTGCCGGTGTTTTCCTCACCCTGGTCAGTATGCTCTGAAAATCGGGGGAACGGGGCGCCCTGGAGGGTGGAAAATCCGGCCGGGTCGGAGCGGGCCGCGCGTGCCGCGGCGGATGGCCCAACTAGCCCGCGGGGTAGGCCTGTTGCTGCCCCCGGCGGGCCGGTTGAGCCCCCTCCCGGTGCGGGGTGGAGAAAAAAATTCACCCGGAATTTCCGTCGGGGCGGCCCCGGGCCTGCTACAGTCGAAGCAGTTGCAGTAGTGGTTCCCATGAACTTTGTGTGCGCCTGCTGATCCTTGCAGGCGCATTTTTTGTTTCCGGCTCTTCCGGTGGGTTCTCATCGCGGCGACTCGAAAGTCTGCACGGTGCAGACTTCGCACAGTCTCGAAGGAGATTTCTCATGGCTACCGGTACCGTGAAGTGGTTCAACTCGGAAAAGGGCTTCGGCTTCATCGAGCAGGACGGCGGCGGCGCTGACGTCTTCGCTCACTACTCGAACATCGCCGCCAGCGGTTTCCGCGAGCTGATCGAGGGCCAGAAGGTCGAGTTCGACGTCACCCAGGGCCAGAAGGGCCCGCAGGCGGAGAACATCCGCCCGGTCTGATGTGACGCACGCCGGCTCCGTCCGGCGACGAGGGGCCCGCACCGTGCACTGCGCACGGTGCGGGCCCCTCGGCTTTTCCCGGGCCGCCCGGGCGTCACGGTGCGGGTGCCGGGGCGGTGGCGAGCGGGAGCCGGGCCCGGAAGGTGACCTCCGGGCCGGGGGTGTCCAGGACGGCGAGGGTGCCGCCGTGGAGGGTGGCGATGTCGCGGGCGATGGGCAGGCCGAGGCCGGTGCCGCCGTCGTCGCGGCTGCGGGCGTCGTCCAGGCGGGTGAAGCGTTCGAAGATCCGCTCGCGATCGGCGGGTGGGATGCCCGGGCCGTCGTTGGAGACGTCCAGGACGGCCTCGCCGGTGGCGTCGTCTCGGTGGAGCCGGACGGTGACCTCCTGCCGGGCGTGGCGCCGGGCGTTGTCCAGCAGGTTGGTCAGGAGCCGGCCCAGCCACTGCGGGTTGCCGGGGACGGCGATGTCGGCCGCCGTGTGCACGGTGACGGGGTGCGGCTGCGGGCCTCCGGCGCGGACCGTGGTGTCGACGAGCTCGCCCAGATCGACGCGCTGGCCTGGGCGTTCCCGGCCGGTGGCGTCCAGGCGGGCCAGCAGCAGGAGGTCGGTGGCCAGCGCCTGGAGGCGTTCGGTGTCCTGGAGGGCGCCGGCGACGAGGTCGGCGCGGACGTCCGGGTCGGGGACGGCGAGGGCCACCTCCAGCTGGGTGCGCAGCACGGTCAGCGGGCTGCGCAGCTCGTGGGAGGCGTCGGCGATGAAGCGGCGCTGGCGGGTGCCGGCGGCTTCCAGGCGTTCGAGCATGGCGTTCATGGTGTGGGCGAGCCGGGCGATCTCGTCGTCGCTGCGCGGCTCCGGCACGCGCCGGGCGAGGTCGCGGTCGCCGATGGCGGCGACCTCGGCGCGGATGGCCTCGACCGGGCGCAGCGCCCGGCCGGTGGCGCGCCAGGTGAGGACGGCGGTGGTGAGCAGCAGCAGCCCGCTGAGGGCGGCGAGGGCGGCGGTGGTGACGTCCTCGGCGGCGTCGACGGTGCGCAGCGAGACGCCGACGTGGATGGTGACCGGGCCGGTGGGGGAGGCCGCGGTGACGGTGGTGACGCGCTGGTGGCGTTCGGCGCCGAGCGCGTGGACGTTGTAGCTCCGGTGGCCGTCCCGGGTGCGGACGGGGGCGAGCGGGGGCTGGCCGGCGAGGTTGCCGCTGGCGGCGATGACGTGGCCGGTGGCGTTGACGACCTGGATGAAGTCGGTGCCGTGGCCGAGCGGCAGCTGCGCGGTGAGCTGGCGGTCGGCGGCGAGCCGGGCGACGGCCTGGGCCTGTTCGCGGGCGCCGGTCTCCACGGTGCGTTCCAGGTTGGCGCGCAGCAGCAGGAGGACGGCGGCGGAGGCGGCCAGCAGGACGACGGCGACGCTGGCGCAGGCGGCGAGCGTGGTGCGGGTGCGGACCGAGCGGGGGGCGAGCCGGTGGATCAGGGCGGTGGTGCGGGGGTGCCGGGTGGCCCGGCGCAGGGCGGCCCGGGCCCGGTGGCGCAGCGGGCGGGCCGTCGGCCGGTCAGCCACCGTAGGTCGGTCAGCCACCGTCGGCCGCCAGTCGGTAGCCGGCCCCGCGCACGGTTTGGACCGCGGCGCGCCCGAACGGGGCGTCGATCTTGCGGCGCAGCGCGCTGATGTGGACCTCGACGGTGTTGGGGTCGGCGTCGGGGCCGCTGTCCCAGACCTGGTCGAGGATCTCCCGCTTGGAGACGGCCTCCCCGGCCCGGCGGGCGAGGTGGTCCAGCAGGGCGAACTCGCGGGGGGTGAGGGGGATCGTGCCGCCGGCGCGGGTGCAGGTGCGGGCGGCGGAGTCGACGACCAGGTCGCCCAGGACCGTGCGGCGCGGGGCCCGGGTGCCGATCCGGCGGGCGAGGGCGTTGAGGCGGGCGACGAGGACGACGAAGGAGAAGGGCTTGGACAGGTAGTCGTCGGCGCCGGTGTCCAGGGCCTCGGCCTCGTCCCACTCGCCGTCCTTGGCGGTGAGCATGAGGATGCCGACGTCGCTGCCGCTGGCGCGCAGCCGGGAGCAGACCCGGTAGCCGTTGAGGCCCGGCAGCATGATGTCGAGGACGATCACGTCGTAGGCGTGGTCGGTGGCCTTGGCCAGGCCGGACAGGCCGTCGTGGGCGACGTCGACGGTGAAGCCCTCGGTGGTCAGTCCGTGCTGCAGGGCCAGGGCCAGACGGCGCTCGTCCTCTACTACCAGTACGCGCATGCCCCCCAGGGTGGCAGGTCGCGATGAGGGGCAGCTGAAGGCCCCCTCGGGTCTTCAGCCGATCTTCAGCAAGGGCCGGACATGCTGTGCCGACCGTGATCCGGGCACAGGGCCCGGACCGGGCCGGGATGCAAAGGGGTGGGCGCAGTGAGCGAGCCCATGGAGTTCGAGCAGGCACAGGGTCGGCAGCAGGGCCCGCAGCAGGGCCGGCCGGAGGAGCAGCAGGGGACGAAGCCCGTCGGCAAGGCGCGCAGAGCGCGGCGGTGGCTGCGCGGGCGTCCGGTGCGGTGGGTGGCGGCCGGTGCGGCGGTGGTCGTGGTGGCCGGCGGGGCCGCGGTGGCGGCGCACCACGTGGCCGGGCACCACGGCGAGCACCGCGGTGACCGCAAGGAGGTGGCCGCGGCCGACCACGGTCACGGTGGGTACGGCGACGGCGAGCGTGGCGAGCACGGCCAGGCCAAGCGGGAGCACCCCGGGAACGGTGGGAACGGCGGGAACGGCGGCCGGCAGGGCGGCGCCCGGGCCGTCGGCCGGCCGGCTCCGGCCCCGCTGCCGTCCACCGATGCGGCGGACGCGGTGGCGAAGGCCGCGGCGGCGGTGGCCGGCGGAAAGGTGGAGTCGCTGAGCCCGGTCACCGAGCAGGGCGGTGGCCGCGCCTGGCAGGCCGTGGTCCTCGGCCCGGACGGCGTGCGGCACCTGGTGACGCTGGACGGCACCAGCGGTGCGATCACCGGCAACACCGTCCTGGGCCGCTGACCCCGGGCTCCAGCCGATCTCACGAGCGCCGACCTCAGGAGAGCCGGCGTCAGGAGAGCTGACCCCGAGAGAAGGGAGCGCCGCAATCGTGGGCGCCACCACGGTCCCGCGCGGGACCGACCACCGCCGGCCCGTCCCCGTAGGCCTGCTGCGGAGCAAGGTCCCGCAGGTGACGGCGGTGTTCTGGGTCGTCAAGATCCTCACCACCGGCATGGGCGAGACCACCTCCGACTACCTCGCCCGGGTGCTGGGGCCGGTTCCGGCCGTCGCGTCGGCGGGCCTCCTGCTGGCCGCCGCGCTGGCGGCACAGGCCCGGGCCCGCCGCTACGTGCCGGCCGTGTACTGGACGGCGGTGGTGATGGTCAGCGTGTTCGGGACGATGGCCGCCGATGTCGCGCACGTCGCGCTGGGTGTGCCGTACGCCGTCTCCACCGCCGCCTTCGCACTGGCCCTGGCGGCGGTGTTCGGCCTGTGGTGGCGGCTGGAGGGCACCCTGGCGGTGGAGTCGGTGGCCGGCGGCCGCCGGGAGGTCCTCTACTGGTCGGCCGTCCTGGCCACCTTCGCGCTGGGCACGGCGGTGGGGGACCTGACCGCTGCCACGCTCGGCTGGGGCTACCTGCCCTCCGGCCTGCTCTTCGCCGCCATGATCGCGGTCCCCGCCCTCGCCCATCGGCTGCTGGGCGCTCCGCCGGTACTCACCTTCTGGTGGGCCTACGTGCTCACCCGCCCGCTCGGCGCCTGCTTCGCCGACTGGGCCGGAGTCAGCCACCAGCGGGGCGGCCTCGACCTGGGCACCGGCCCGGTGAGTCTGGTCCTCGGCGCGGTGATCGTCGGCCTGGTCCTCCGGCTGAGCATCGACGACCGTCGCCGCGGAGGAGCCGAACGGTGAGCGGAGCGAGCATCCATGACTGTGCGTCATTCATCGCGGATGAGATCGGTGCGGCCGTCAGGTGGGGCAACCGGTCATGGGACTCGATCACCTTCCGTCCCGGGGGCAAGGACGTCCGGCCGGACATGCCCGACCGTGCCGCCCTGCGGGCCGCCGGATGACCGGGATTCCGGGCCGCGCGTGCCGGTGCCGGTAATGGCGGGACGTAGTCGATCCGCTCGTCGAATCGGATAGCCGGGCCGAGAGGTCCCCTCCGCCGTGGCTGCTGCCACGCGAGGGGGCCTCTCGGCCGTTGCGTCACACCGGATGGGGTCAGCGAATGCGTCTGACCGAATGGGATCGCGAATTCATGGTCTGGTCCTACGGGTTCGGTCGTTCCAGGCTCCTGTTCCGCAGCGAGCCGAGGTTCGAGGCCGACGAGCGCATCGATGTCCTCTTCTCCGATATCCGGGACACGAGCATTTCGGCGGACCTGGCGAGCCTGTCGATCGACCGGATCGAGACGCCGGAGGAGGCGCGCGATCTCGGCATCGGCGCCGCCGTTCCGCCCGCACCCGAAGGGTTGTTCGCGCTGAATTCGGGTGCCGTTCACGTGATCGCGACGCACTGCCAGGGGAACGCGGATCACGAGTGGGTCGACGCGCGCGCATTTCGGGCCGTTCCGAGGGGGGTGAAATGACGCGTGGGGATTGCTGAACGGGGTAATGCCCCGACGAGGTGGACGCCCGTCGCGACGGTGGGTTCAGCCGGCTTCCGGGATGGCGGTGCCTCCGTTGAAGGCCGCTGCCCGGACGTCCAGGAGGGCGAGGAGGACCGGGGGGTCGAGGGCGCGGACCGGGCGCAGGCGCAGTCCCAGCGGCCGTACCGGTGTGTCCCGCCGGATTTCGAGGGGGCCGATGGAGCCGACGGAGACCTCGCCGGTGAGGACTTCGTCGAAGGAGGCGGGGACGGAGTGGGCGAGGAGGTACCAGGTCCCGGGGGGTACGCGGTCGAGGTGGAAGGCGCCGGGACGGGGGAGGACGGTGCAGGCCACGGGCCGGCCTTCGGGGATGCGGGTGGGGAAGAGTCCGACGAAGACGCGGCCGAGGTCCTCGGCGACGGAGGCCCGGATCTCGCCGCGGACGGTGGTGAGTTCCGCCAGGGGGCTCCGGCGGCGGGAGTCGATCTCGATGCTGGTGGTGAAGCCGCGTAACTGGCGGAACATGGTGGGGGAGGTGCCGACGCTGCTGGCGAACCGTGAGCTGAAGGTGCCGACGCTGTTGTAGCCGACGCGGTGGCTGATCTCGGTCACGGTGTAGGTCGTCTCGATGAGCAGGCGTTTGGCGGCTTCGATGCGGATGGCTGAGAGGAAGCGTCTCGGTGAGACGCCGGTCACCCGTTGGAATTCCCGGGAGAAGTGGAATTTGCTGTAGATTGCTGCCTGTGCCATGTCGTCTATGGTCAGTATTTCGCCGATGTTCTCGTGCATGACCTCGATGGCCCGAGCCACGGCCTGTTCGATAGCGGGCTTCAAAGCGACTCCAGGTTCTCCCGTACCGCTGGTCGACAGAGACTCGGCTCCGGTATCGAATTGTGGGACGCCGAGGTTTCGGATGTCCTTGGACCACCGGAGCCTGCGAGGTTTCTCACTCCTTTCCGTAATGAGTCGGTGACGCAGAGTTGCGTCACAATAACTGATGACCTTAGCAGGTGGGCATGACAAGTTCAACGGATGCCCAGTGCTTTCAATTGGCAAACTCCGCTGCGGGATACTGGCTGGTATATGTTTGAAATACCGCAGCAATTCAGAAGATGCACCGGAGGGGGCTGTTACGCCTGTTGTGGCCAGGGCAGGTGTTACGGGTGTTGCCGGTGGTCCTCCAGGCCCTCCAGGCCCTCCAGGCCCTCCAGGTCCTCCCGCAGCCGTCGCGCCGACTCCGCCACCGACCCGGCGGCGGACTCCCGCACGTCGCCGACCCCGACCATCAGCCCCACCAACTGCGCCTCCAGCAGGCGGTCGGCGTCCCAGGGCTCGGTCAGGTAGCCGCCGAGCTCCAGTACGACCAAGCCGTGCACCGCCGACCACATCTGATGGGCCACCAGCTCGGCGTCCTGCGCGTGGAACCGCCCGGCCTCGATGCAGCGGGCGGCGCACTCGGCCACGCCGGCCAGCGTGTACCGGCCGTACTGCCGGTCCTCCTCGTCCAGCGAGAAACCGGCCAAGGAGGAACCGCCGAACATCACCGCGTACAGGTGGGGGTTGGCCAGCGCGTTGCACCGGTACGCGCGGCCCAGCAGGGCCAGGTCGCTCACCGGGTCGTCGCTGAACTCGACCCGGGTGAAATAGTGCTGGAGCCGGGTGAACCCCTCGTGCACCATGGCGCGCACCAGCCCGCGCATTCCGTTGAAGTGGGTGTACAGAGCCATCGTCGAGGTGCCGACCTCGCTCGCGATGCGGCGGGCGGACAGCGCCTGCGGGCCTTCCTCCGCCAGCAACCGGGCGGCGATGTCCACCAGGGTGGGACGGGCACTGGGATCCGATCGACGCGGACTCATCCCCCCAGTGAAGCAAAACGCCGTTATGGCAGAGCCGTTCGCGGTGCACAACCCCCTGATCCCCGCACGATGCGAGAAGCGGCGCTCCGGGTGCCACCCGTAGCTTTCCAGTCACCTGACGCAATGTTCCAGGGTCGGGCGAGGGCCGGAGCGAGTAGGTCGACGTCCCATCGCGCCGACCGTCACCCCGCTGGTCAACGGAGGCCGCCCTTGTCCACCAAAGCCCCCGGCAGGGCAACCGCCGCCACCCTGCTCCTCACCCTGGGCGGCGTGATCGTGCTGGTCTCCTCCGCAGTGGCCTTCCACCACTCCTTCGCGATGGATCCCGCGATGCCGATGGACCACATGCCGGCCGACCCGGGACGGAAGCTGCACGGCATGGCCCTCTCGGACATGCCGGAGATGTTCACCGCCCTCGCCGGGCTGCTGCTCGTCGTGGTCGGCGCCGCCCTGCGCGGACGGCCGCAGGCCGACCCGGCCGACGCGGCCGACACCCGGACCGGCCGACGCGGCCGGCTGCTGATCGCCGCCATCGGCACGGCCGCCCTGACCATCGACATCAGCAAGACCTCCACCCTGGGCTTCGTCATCCCCGGCATGCGGGCCGAGTACGGCCTCGATCCCCGGACGGCCTCCCTGCTGGCGGTCAGCGGACTGAGCGGAACGGCCGTCGGCGCCGTGCTGTTCGGCGTGCTCACCGACCGGATCGGCCGGCGCAGCTCCTACCTGATCGCCACCCTCGGATTCACCGCCACCAGCATGTGCGGCTCGATGCCCACCTTCCACGGGAACCTGGTGATGTGCGCCCTGATGGGCCTGGCGGTCGGCGGCCTCGCCCCGCTGCTGATCACCCTGCTCACCGAGACCGTCGGCGGACCGGTGCGCGGATCGGTGGTGGTGGCGCTCTCCGTCGTCGCCACCGCCGTCGGCTACCTGATCGCCGCCGGCTCGGCACTCTGGCTGGAGCCGGTGTTCGGCTGGCGGATCCTCTGGCTGATCGGCGCCCCCACCGGAGCCGCCCTGGCCCTGCTCACCCCCTTCGTCCCCAACCGCGGCTCCGCCCGCGCCCCCGCGGCTCGGCGCACACCGGTCGTCCAGCACCTCCCCAACTCCTCGCGGACCCTCACCCACGGCCTGCAGCGCGCCTTCGCCACCCTGATCGGACTGCTGACCTTCGGGCTCAGCACCTGGGTGCCGAGCCTGGCCAGGATCGGCGGGGTGCCGGTGCACACCGCCAACCTGATGCTCACCGTGGCGGCGGTCGCGATGATCCCGTGCGCCCTGCTGCTGATGGTGGGCTACCGCCGCTTCGGACCGACGTCCATGGCGGCCGGCCTGGCCACCGCCACCGCGGTGCTGCTGGTGGCGCTCACCGCCAGCGGCGCGGTGGCCAAGGTGGGCTGGATCTGCGCGGGCGCCCTGGTGGCGGCGCTGTTCTCGGTGAACTCGATGGCCGCGATCTTCCTCCCGATCGCCGCCGACCTCGCGGACCCGGAACGGCGCGGCCGGACCACCGGCCTGGTCTCCCTCTTCAACCGGCTCGGCGGCCTGACCGGGCCGCTGCTGCTGGCGAGCCTGGTCTCCTCGGCCTCCGCGGTGCTGCTCGCGGTCTCCGCGCTCGCCCTGCTCTGCGGGGCGGCCGCCTGGTACATCAGCCGGCGCAGCCGGCTCGCCGCCGTCACCCTGGCCCCGGCGGCCGATTAGGGCCGGTCCGGCACTGCCCACCACTCCCCGTCGGGACGCCGCCGCCGTGCGTGCGCCCTGGACGGGGAGTGGTCGTCGGGGGCGCAGAGCACGGGCGGAGAAGCCTGCCGGTCGCCGGGCGGATGATACTGGATGTGCCCCGATTAACCGCTCTGGCTTGAGTGTTGACGGTGCATCAGATATCCGGATCCGCTCGACGGAAGGGAAGAGAGATGGCCGGCTCGCAGGACGTGATCTCCGCACTGGTGGCAGAGGGCGAGGCCGTCGAGGCCCTGGTGGCCGACCTCGCGGACGCCGACTGGGCACGCCCCACCCCGGCGCCCGGCTGGACCATCGCCCACCAGATCGCCCACCTCGCGGCCACCTTCAAGCTGGCCGGAACGGCGGCGGGCGACCCCGAGACGTTCAAGGCACTGGCCGCGAGCATCGGATCGGACTTCGACGGAGCCGTGCAGCAGGCCCTGAAGCCCTACCTGGCGGCGAGCACCCCGCAGATCCTGCTGGAGCGCTGGAACGCCGAACGCCGCGCCGCCGAGCAGGCGTTGGCGGCCGTCCCGGCGGACCGGCCGGTGCCGTGGCTGGTCCGCCCGCTGACGGCGCCGATTCTCGCCGCCGCCGGGATGATGGAGCTGTTCGGCCACGGCCAGGACATCGCCGACACGCTCGGGGTGCGCCGCGAGCCCACCGACCGGCTCCGCTACCTGGTCGAATTCGCCGTCCGCACCTGGGACTTCGGCTACCAGGCCCGCAAACTCGCCACGCCCGAGACCGAGTTCCGCTACGAGATCACCGCCCCCTCCGGCGCGCGCTGGGAGTTCGGCCCCGCCGACGCGGAGCAGTGCATCAGCGGCCCCGCCGTCGACTTCTGCCTCCTGGTGACCCGGCGCCGGCACCGCGACGACCTCGCCCTGACGGCCCACGGCAAGGACGCCGACGCCTGGCTGGACATCGCCCAGGCCTACCGCGGCCCGGCCGGCCCCGGCCGCACCCCCGGCCAGTTCAGCTGACGCAGTTACGGCGTATCCGGAACCGAGAGAATCCGAGAGAAGGAGTCGTCATGGGCACCCGTACCGACGAATGTGCCGTGGTTCTCGGCGGAAGCATCGCGGGCCTGCTGGCGGCCAGGGTGCTCTCCGAGTCCTATCCCCGGGTCGTGATCGTCGAACGCGACAAGATCCTCGGGACCCGCGGCCCTCGCCGCGGAGTCCCGCACGGCAACCACGCCCACGGGCTGGTCGCCCGGGGCCACCAGATCATGGAGTCGCTGTTCCCCGGCCTCACCGACGAGCTGATCGCCGCCGGGGTGCGGCCGGGCGACTTCAGCGGCGACATCCGGTGGTACTTCAACGGACTGCGGCTGCGGCAGGCCCGCACCGGCCTGCCGTCCGTGCCCGCCACCCGGCCGGTGCTCGAACACCACCTGCGCGAACGGGTACGGGCGCTGCCGGAGGTGACGTTCCTGGAGGAGCACGACATCATCGCCCCGGTGGCCGATGCCGACGGACGCCGGGTCACCGGGGTCAGGGTGCAGCAGCGCACCCCGGGAGCCGAGGAGCGCACGCTCGACGCGCACCTGGTCGTGGACACCACCGGCCGCGGCTCGCGGACCCCGCTGTGGCTGGCCGAACTGGGCTACGACGCGCCGCCCGAGGAACGGATCGAGATCGACCTGGCGTACACCACCCGCCACTACCGGCTCGACAAGGACCCGTTCGGCAGCGAGATCGCGATCATTCCGGCCGCCACGCCCTCGCACCCGCGCGGAGCCTTCTTCTACCGGGTGCCCGGCGACGACAACCGGGTGGAGCTGTCGGTGACCGGGATCGTGGGCGACCACCCGCCCACCGACCCCGAGGGGTTCCACGCCTACGTGCGCTCGCTGCCCGCCCCCGAGATCCACGAGGCGATCCGCGACGCCGAACCCCTCGACGAGCCCCTGCGGTTCCGTTTCCCGGCCAGCGTCCGCCGGGACTACCACCGGCTGGAGCGCTTCCCCGAGGGCCTGCTCGTGATGGGCGACGCGGTGTGCAGCTTCAACCCCGCCTACGCCCAGGGCATGACCTCGGCCGCGCTGCAGGCGCTGGTGCTGCGCCGGCACACCGCGGGGCGCCGGCTGCCGCGCCACCAGGCCTTCTTCCGGGACGTCGCGCGGGAGATCCGCGCCCCCTGGTCCTTCGCCGCCGTGTCCGACCTGGGCTACCCGGGGGTCAAGGGCCGTCGGACGGTGCAGACCGTCCTGGTCAACCGGTACGTCGGGCTGGCCCAGCGGGCGGCGGTCCGCGACGCCCGGGTCACCGACGCACTGGTGCGGATCGCCGGGCTGGTGGCCTCCCCGCAGTCCCTGATGCGCCCGCGCACCCTGCTGCGCGTCCTGCTGGCGGCCCGGCGGCCGGTACCGCCCTCGGCCCTCGGCGGGCCGACGGCGTGACGCGGTGGCCGGCCGGGAGGCGAGTGGCGGGCCGGGAAGCGGTGGCGGGCCGTCCGGTTGGGCAAGCAAAAAGTTTTTCGCGACCATGTCGAGAACGGCGCCGCGGCGCCGACTGTGAAGTGGAGGGGGCGCAGCGGGCGCCTCTCGTCGCAAGGAGCGGACCATGAAGTACCTGATCATGATGTACCCGAACGCCGAGGTCCTGGACGCCCTGTCGGAGGAGGAGCGCAACGCCGTCTTCCAGGGGCACGGCGGGTTCATGGAGAAGATCAAGGCGACCGGCGAGTTCGTCGGCACCCTTGCCCTGGCCGGTCCCGACCAGAGCGCCGTGGTCCGGGTTCGCGGCGGTGTGCCGGCGGTGACGGACGGCCCGTACGCCGAGGCCAAGGAGTACGTGGGCGGCGCCTACATCATCGAGGTCGCCGACCTGGCCCGCGCCCACGAGGTCGCCGCGATGATCCCGGACGCGGCCGTCGAGGGCCTGGGCATCGAGGTCCGGCCGATCGTCTACAGCGAGGGCGCGTCCGCCTGAATCGCCTGACCGGTTGCCCGGGGGTCTCGGGGCCCCCGGGCTCCCCTCTTCCTCGGCACTCCCGTGCCGACTGCATCGAGAGGACGACCACATGGACGAGCACATCGACGAACACATCAAGGTTCCGGAGCTGCTGACCGACAAGGTCGTCGTCGTGTCGGGCGTGGGGGCCGGGCTCGGCCGGACGCTCGCCGTGCGGTGCGCCGAGGCCGGGGCCGACGTCGTGCTCGCGGCGCGCACCTCGTCCTACCTGGACGAGGTGGCCAAGGCCGTCGAGGAGACCGGGCGCCGCGCGCTCGCGGTGCCCACCGACATCACCGACCAGGCCGCCGCGGAGGCGCTGGTCGCCGCCACGCTCGACCGGTTCGGCCGGGTCGACGCCCTGATCAACAACGCGCTGGTGGAGCCGCCGCACACCGAGCTCAACGACACCGCGACGGAGGACATCCGCCCCAGCATGGAGGTGGGCGTCTACGCGGCGCTGCGGCTGTCGAAGCTGTTCACCCCGGCGCTGCGGGACAGCCGCGGCTCGATCGTCATGATCAACTCGTCGGTCCTGCGGCACTCCAAGCGCGCCTGCGGGGCGTACAAGATCGCGAAGGCGGGGCTGCTCGCGGCAGCCCAGGTCCTCGCCACCGAGCTGGGCCCGCAGGGCATCCGGGTCAACACCGTGGCGCCGGGGCCGATGTGGACGGAGAAGGTGAAGGAGTTCATCGGGGGGCTGGCCGAGATGCGCGGCATGTCGCTGGAGGAGGGCTACCGCGAGGTGGCCGCCGACATGGACCTGCGCCGGCTGCAGACCCCGGAGGAGACCGCCGACGTGGTGATCTTCCTCGCCTCGGACCTGGCGCGCGCCGTCACGGGCCACTGCCTGGACGTCAACTGCGGTGAGTACCACCACTGACCGAACACCACTGACCTGCAGGAACCTCGCGGACCTGACACCGGCTGCCGACCCGATCGGCAGCCGGTGTTCTCGTGTCCGGACCCCGGCCGGGGCCCGGGTCGGGAGTGGTCGATGCGGCGGTGGCAACCCCCGGGAAAAAAGTTCCGCGAAAAAGTTCCCCGGAGCGGCGCAAGAATCGGCCCGCTGTCTCGACAACGTAGTGAACGGCATTACGACATGAGCGAAGGGAAGCGACAGGCCATGTCCGTCACTACAGCGGAGACAGACCTCCCACGCACGAGCGCACGGCCCTGGCTCGCACTCGCGATCCTCGCACTGCCGACCTTGCTGGTCGCGCTCGACTCGAACGTCCTGTTCCTGGCGCTGCCCAGGCTCACCGCCGACCTCGGTGCCAGCAGCGTCCAGCAGCTCTGGGTCACCGACGCCTACGGCTTCATGGTCGCCGGCCTGGTGATCACCATGGGCTCGATCGGTGACCGGATCGGGCGCCGCAAGCTCCTCATGGCGGGCATGGCGGTGTTCGCCCTCGCCTCGCTGGCCTGCGCCTGGGCGACCAGCCCGATCATGCTGATCGTGGCCCGCGGCGTGCAGGGCATGGCGGGCGCGACCCTGATGCCCTCCACCCTCGCGCTGATCACCAACATCTTCCGTGACGACAAGCAGCGCGGGAAGGCCATCTCGATCTGGGCCACCTGCACCTTCACCGGCGCCGCCCTCGGCCCGGTGCTCGGCGGCGTGCTGCTGGTGCCGTTCTGGTGGGGCGCGGTGTTCCTGCTGGCCGTCCCGGTCGCGGCGGTGGTGCTGATCGCCGGGCCCGTCCTGCTCCCGGAGTTCCGCCCCGAGCACGCGAAGCGCCTGGACCTGGTCAGCGTCGTGCTCTCCCTGCTCGGGATCCTGCCGGTGGTGTACGCGATCAAGGTGCTCTCGCTCGGCAACGGCAGCCCGGTGCCCGGCCTGGTGGCGCTGGCGGTCGGCCTGGTGTTCGGCACCGCGTTCGTGCGCCGGCAGCTCAAGGGCGACGACCCGCTGCTGGACCTGCGGCTCTTCGCGAACAGCTCCTTCACGATCATGCTGACCGCCCTGGCGCTGGCCGGGATGGTCCTGGCGGGCACCGCGCTGAACGTCACCCAGCTGCTGCAGACGGTGCTCGGCTACTCCCCGCTGGCCTCGGCCATGTGGTTCGTCCCGATGGGCCTGTGCATGGCGGTGGGGACGATGTCCACGCCGGCCCTGATGCGGAAGATCACCCCGCGCACCGCGATCACCGGCGGCATGCTGCTCTCCGCGGTCGGCGCGGCGGTGCTGATCCTGGTGAACGGCGACCACGGCGCCTGGCCGATCGTGCTCGGCACCGCGATCATCGGCCTGGGCGCGGGCCCGATGTTCGCGCTCGGCATCGGACTGGTGGTGGGCTCGGTGCCGCCGGAGCGCGCGGGTTCGGCCGCGTCGATGGCGGAGACCGCGAACTACCTGGGCGGTGCGCTCGGTCTGGCCGTCCTCGGCACGATCGGCTCCGCGGTCTACACCAGCAACATGAGCGGGGTCGGCTCCGACCAGGCGCAGGAGACCGTCGCCGGGGCGGCCGCCGAGGCGGCGCAGCTCGGGGCCGACGCCTCCGCGGCGCTGCTGAAGACGGCGCACGCGGCCTTCGTGAGCGGGCTGAACACCGTCGCGGCCGTCTCCACCGGGGTCTTCGCCCTGCTGGCGGTCCTGGCGGGGATCTACTTCCAGCGGGCCGCCCGCAACAGCGCCGCCGCCGGTGCCGACAGCGGCGAGTGACCTGACGGACCGGGCAACGACGAAGCCGGCGCAGGACCTTCGGGTCCCGCGCCGGCTTCCGTTGTCGCTACCCCTCGATCAGGGACAGGGTGCGCGTCGGGCAGTCGTCGACCGCCGCCCGCGCGCCCTCCACCTGGTCGCCGGTGACCTGCTCGACCAGTACCACGACCGTCCCGTCGTGGTCGTTCTGGTCGAAGAGCGCGGGCGCGGCGAGGAAGCACCGGCCCGCGCCGATGCAGCGGTCGGCATCGGTACGGATCTGCATGGGTTCCCCCTTCACCAGGTGACCGGCAGCGTGTGCAGGCCGTAGTTGACGTGGTACTCCTTGAAGCTCAGCGCGTCGGCCGGCTCGGCCAGGCGCAGTTCGGGGACGCGGGTGAACAACGTCCCGAGGAGGACCTCCAGTTCGGTCTTCGCCAGGTGCTGGCCGAGGCACTGGTGGGCGCCGAAGCCGAAGGCCAGGCTGCGGTCGACGCGGCCGATGTCGAAGGCGTCCGGGTCCGGGAACCGCTTCGGGTCCCGGTTGGCCGCCACCGTCAGGCCGAGCACGCCCTCGCCGGCGGCTATCGTGACCCCGCCGATCTCGACGTCCTCCAGCGCCACCCGGGAGTTGGCGATCTCCGCGATGGTGAAGAAGCGCAGCAGTTCGTCGACGGCCGCCGGCCAGCGCGACGGGTCGGCGGCCAGCGCGCTGCGCAGCTCCGGGCGTTCGAGGAGCAGCATGGCGCTCAGGCCGACGACGTTGGCGATGGTCTCGTGGCCCGCCATGAGCAGCATGAACGCCATGCCCACCAGGTCGCGGTGGTCGGGGACGCCCGGCTCGCCGCGCCGCGCGGCGAGCCGGCCGAGCAGGTCGTCGGTCGGCACCTGCTCCTTGCGAGTGACCAACTCGTCCATGTAGCCCATGAGTTCACCGGTGGCCTGGCCGCCGGCCTCGGGGGTGGTGGCGTTCATCAGGATGAAGGAGGTCCGCAGGAAGAACTCGCGGTCGGCGAACGGGACGCCGAGCAGTTCGCAGATCACCAGCAGCGGCACCGGGTTGGCGAAGGCGTCGATGAGGTCGGCGGGGCGGGGCCCGGCCAGGAGCCTGTCGACGTGCTCGTCGGTGATCTCCTGGATCCGGGGCCGCAGCCGGTTGATGCTGCGGGGGGTGAAGTCCCCGGCCACCGCGCGGCGGGCCAGGGTGTGGTCGGGCGGGTCCATCCCGACCAGCGAGGTGGAGAACTCCGGCGGGGGGACCTGGTGGTCCATCATCAGCGGGTAGCCCGGGCGGCGCAGGTCGGAGCTGAAGCGGTTGTCGCCCAGCATCGCCTTGACGTCCTCGAAGCGGGCCGTGGCCCAGGCGAGTTTGCCGCTGGGCAGCCGGACCCGGCTGGGGGTCGGCCGCTCCAGGAGCTCGCGGTAGTCCTCGGGGAGCGTGTACGGGCAGGTCCGGCGGATCGGGTAGGACAGCGGCTCGGGGTGCTCGGTCGTCGTGGTCGTGCCGGTCGTGGCGGTCGTCGTGGCGGTCGTCGTGGTCTCGGTCGGCGTGGTCGTCGCGGACTGGGGGGACGAGTCCATGGCGGTCTCCGGTGGTGGGGGCGGTCAGGTCTGCGGCTGGGGTTCCGGTTTCGGACGGTTGGCGGCCGGCCGGGGTGCCGGGCGGCTCCAGCGGCGCATGGCCGGGAGCTCGACGGTGTGGTGAAGCACCCAGGCGAGCGCGACGATCAGGACGTAGAGGCCGATGATGAACAGGACGGCGACGGGCGTGGAGAACGCGGTCGGGGTGTACGAGTGCGCGTAGCCCACCAGTTCGCCCTTGAAGGCCGCGTGCACCGCGAACATCACGGTGATGTGGATGATGTAGAAGGCGAAGGACAGCTCCCCGAGCCAGACCATGGGCCGGGTGCTGAGGATCGTGCGCTTGCCGGAGAGGTCCCGGGCGGCCAGCGAGCCGATCAGCAGCGCGGCCGGGACGGGGTAGAACGCCGCGATCCCGAACGGGATGGGCAGGTGGTAGAGCAGCAGGAAGGCGGCGAGGTTGAGCAGCACGGCCGGCAGGATCCGGATCTTCGGCCAGCGGCCGGAGGCGACGATCCGGGCGAGGAACATGCCGATCACGAAGTCGATGCAGCGGACCGGCGGGAAGAAGTACAGCGCCCACAGCTGGGGCCAGGAGCCCAGGGGGTAGAAGTGGCTCGGCGGGAAGCCCGAGAGCAGCGGGTAGCTGATCGCCGGGAGCAGGATGGCGGTCGCGCCGAGACCGATGATCCAGGACCACAGGGCCCGGGTGTCCAGGCGCCGGACGTAGCGCACCAGCAGCGGGAACATCGCGTAGCAGAGCATCTCCACCGCGAGCGTCCAGGTCGCGCCGTTGAACTGGTACATGATCAGGTCCTGGGAGGGCAACCAGTTCTGCACCAGGAAGAGGTTGGCGATCGCCGGCCCCCACCTGATCGTCTCGCCCGCAGCGGCGAACTGGGTCAGGGCGATGGCGCCGATCAGGACGTGGGAGGGCCCGATGCGCATCACCCGGCGCCGCCAGAAGCCGGTGGCCGTCTGGCCGGGCTTGGCGGACCAGGTGAGCACGAAGCCGCTGAGGACGAAGAAGAAGGAGACGGCGAGGAAGCCGATCCGTCCGTCTCCGGTCAGGGTGCTGAAGACGGAGAGCGCGTCCGGGTCCTTGAACGCGCCGAGGACGAGCGCGTGACTGGCGAAGACGAAGACGACGGCGATGGCGCGAAGTCCCTCCAGTGACGGCAGTGTTGCCGTACGGGTGGGTGCTGGTGAGCTCATGTGCAACCTCTCTCTCCCGGGGCGGGGAACGGGCGGTGGTACCTTCCGATCTTTTGCTGGGTGGCACGCGGCGCGGCGCCACTCGCCCGTAGGTCGGACCCGGACGGAGGGATTCGACATCGTCGTTTCTTCCAACGTGCTGCCCGCCGGAGGTTTGAACGGGGGCGAGAAAGGAGAACGGCTGTGGCCGGGGCGGAAGGCCCCGGCCACAGCCGTCGGTCGTCGGTTTTCGGTTTCCTACGGGTCGCGGGTCGCTGGTCGCTGCTGCTCAGCGGCGCCAGAACAGCAGGTGGGTGACGCCGCTCGGGCTGGGCACCGTGTCGAGGTGGAAGCGGTCGAGCAGTTCGGTGTGGCTGCGCCAGAGCCGTTCGCCCCGGCCGATGTCGACGGGGGCGACGGCGATGTGCAGGGTGTCGATGAGGTCGGCGTCCAGGAACTCGCGGATGGTGGTGACCCCGCCGCTGATGCGGATGGTGCGGTCCCCGGCGACCTGCTTGGCCTGGTCCAGGGCCTCGGCGGGCTTGGCGTCGATGAAGTGGAAGGTGGTGTCGGCCAGCGTGAAGGAGGGGCGCTCGTAGTGAGTGAGCACGAAGACCGGCGCGTGGAACGGCGGGTTGGCGCCCCACCAGCCCTTCCAGTCGTGGTTCTCCCAGGGCCCGCGCTGGGGGCCGAACTTGTTGCGTCCCATGATCACCGCGCCGGGCGGGCGGGCGTGGTCGCGGGTCAGGTAGTCGTCCAGGCCGCGGGTGCCGCCGGGGTCGGTGCGGTTCACCCAGCTCGCGGTGGCACCGGCCCAGGAGAAGAGGGGGGAGGGGTCCGCATGGCCGAAGGGCCGTTCCAGTGACTGCCCCTCACCGGCGCCGAACCCGTCCCGTGACACGTTGAAGCACTGCACCGACACCAGCTGCGTCATGCCTTCCACACCTCTCCTCGGGGGTGGGCGCGTCCGGCCGTCCGTACCGTGGTCATCCGTGCGGTGGTCATCCGTACGGACGGGCGCCCGCCCTCCCAACGACGGTCCTCGTGCCGGGGCACGGCGGCGTCGGCCGTACGGGTGAGCGGGCGCTCCCGGCCGGTAGCACGTGGCCGGCCGGTGGGCGGCCGGTGCGCGGAAACCGGGACCGGGCGGCTTGATCTCGGCTTGGATGTCGAGGGCGGGCCGCCCGCGGCGACGTCTCAGGTAGAGAACAGTCTCAGGTGGAGAGCACCTGTCGGCCGCGCAAGGGATCAAGGAATGATGAGATGAAGTACATGCTGCTGATCCACATGGACCCGGTAGTCTGGGACGGCCTGTCCGAGAGAGAGCGCAACGCGGTCTTCTCCGGACACGCCACGTTCCAGCAGAACATCCTCGACTCCGGTGAGATGGTGATGACCCAGGCCCTCGCCGACCCGTCCGGCAGCGCCACGGTCAGGCTCCGCGGCGGACGGCCCGCTGTCACCGACGGCCCGTACCTGGACGCCAAGGAATTCATCGCCGGCTACTACCTGGTCGACTGCGTCTCCAAGGAACGCGCCGTCGAACTGGCCGGCCAGATCCCCGACGCCCGGTACACCGGCATCGAGGTCCGCCAGGTCGTCTTCGAAGCCGATACGGAGAGTTGAGCAGATGAACCCTGACGCCCGGGTCGAGGACCTGCTCCGATCGCTGGCACCGCAGGTCCTCGGCGCGGTCGTCCGGCGCTACGGGCACTTCGACGCCTGTGAGGACGCCGTCCAGGACGCCCTGCTGGCGGCCGCCGTCCAGTGGCCCGACCAGGGCGTCCCCGGCAACCCCAGGGCGTGGCTGATCACCGTGGCCGCCCGGAGGGTGATCGACGCGCTGCGCAGCGAGCAGGCCCGCCAGCGCCGGGAGGCCACCGCCGCCGCGCTCACCCCGACCGACGAGACGGTGACGCCGGGCCCGGGCGAGGAGCCCAAGGCGGCCGAGCAGGACGACATGCTCACCCTGCTCTTCCTCTGCTGCCACCCCTCGCTCACCCCCGGCTCGCAGGTCGCGCTCACCCTGCGGGCCGTCGGGGGCCTCACCACCGCGCAGATCGCGCACGCCTTCCTGGTGCCCGAGTCGACCATGGCCCAGCGGATCAGCCGGGCCAAGCAGCGGATCAAGAGCACCGGGCTGCCGTTCCGGATGCCGCCCGAGAGCGAGCGCACCGAACGGCTGGCGGTCGTGCTCCAGGTGCTCTACCTGATCTTCAACGAGGGCTACACCACCACCAGCGGCCCCGACCTGCAGCAGCCCGAACTCGCCTACGAGGCGATCCGGCTCAACCGTGAACTGCACCGGCTGCTGCCCGACGAGGGCGAGGTCGCCGGCCTGCTGGCGCTGATGCTGCTGACCGACGCCCGCCGCCCGGCCCGTACCCGGCCCGACGGCAGCCTCGTCCCGCTCGCCGAGCAGGACCGCTCCCGCTGGGACCAGGCCGCGCTCAAGGAGGGCCTGGCGCTGATCGCCGAGACCCTCCCGAAGGCGGTGGCCGGGCCGTACCAGGTGCAGGCGGCCATCGCGGCCGTGCACGGCGAGGCCGCGCACGCGGACGACACCGACTGGCCGCAGATCATGGCGCTGTACGAGGTGCTGGAGCGGATGTCCCCCGGCCCGATGGTGACGCTCAACTACGCGGTCGCCGCCGCGATGGTGCAGGGCCCGCAGTTCGGGCTCGACCTGCTGGCGACCCTGGAGGCCGACGGCCGGCTCACGGGCCACCACCGGCTGGCCGCGGTCCGTGCCCACCTGCTGGAGATGAGCGGGGACCTGGAGGCGGCCCGGAAGAGCTTCCGGGAGGCGGCCAAGCGCACCGGGAGCATTCCCGAGCGCCGCTACCTGGAGAGCCGGGCCGACGGGCTGGGGAAGAGCTGACGGATCGTCAGTTCGCCAAACCCTGGAGTTTCAGGAGGAGTCGGGAGACATCGGTGGCGTTGATCGCGCCGGTCGCATCCAGGACGGACTGCCAGGCCGGGTCGGAGCAGATCAGCACGGGGCCGTCGGCGGGGGAGTCCGGCAGGCGGCCGTGCGAACCTCGGACCCAGGACGGGTCCAGCGGGACGACGTCCATGGCGTAGCGCAGGCCGAGCTTCTTGCGGGCCAGGCCGAGCACGGCCCTGGCCCTGGCCATCGGGTCCGCCGGGTCGAAGAACAGCTCGGCCGGGTCGTAACCGGGCTTGCGGTGGATCTCGACGGACCGGGCGAAGTCGGGGGCGCGCGCGTCGTCCAGCCAGTAGTAGTAGGTGAACCAGGAGTCGGGGGCGGCCACCGCCACCAGTTCGCCGGCCCGGGGATGGTCGAGCCCGTGGCGGGCCTGGTCGGCGCGGTCCAGCACCTCGGCCACGCCCGGCAGCCGGAGCAACTGGTCGCGCACCTTGGGCAGATCGGACTCGTCGGGGACGTAGACGTGCGCGATCTGGTGGTCGGCGACGGCGAAGGCCCGCGAGGTCCACGGGTCCAGGTACTCCATGCCGGCCTGGGTGTACACCTCCAGCAGGCCCTCCCGGCGCAGCTCGCGGTTGATGTCCACCGGGCGGCTCACCGGGGTGATGCCGTACTCGCTGAGCGCGACCACCGTGGCGCCGGCCCGTTCGGCCTGCTCCAGCAGCGGTGCCAGTTCGAAGTCCACCGCGCGGGCCGCCAGCATGGCCTGCGAGGAGTCGGGGCCGTAGCGCTGCAGGTCGTAGTCCAGGTGCGGGACGTAGACCAGCAGCAGATCGGGCCGTTCGGTGCGCAGGATCCGGCGGGCCGCCGAGACGATCCAGTGGCTGGAGGCGATCCCGGCGGTCGGGCCCCAGTACTGGAAGAGCGGGAACGGCCCGAGCGCGTCGGTGAGTTCGTCGCGCAGCGCCGGCGGCCGGGTGTAGCAGTCGGGGGACTTGCGGCCGTCGGCGTGGTAGACCGGGCGCGGGGTGACCAGCAGGTCGGTGGAGGCGCCCATGGCGTACCACCAGCAGACGTTGGCGACCCGGTAGCCGGGGTGCAGGGCGCGGGCGCGCTCCCACACGCTCGGGGCCCGGACCAGCCGGTTGTGCTGGCGCCAGAGGTGGATCTCGCCCAACTCCCGGAAGTACCAGCCGTTTCCGACGATGCCGTGCTCGGCCGGGAGCCGGCCGGTGAGCAGGGTGGACTGCACGCTGCAGGTGACGGCCGGCAGCACCGTGCGCAGCGGGGCGGACCCGCCCTGCTCGGCCAGCCGGGCCAGGTTCGGCATGTACGGCAGCAGGCGCGGGGTCAGGCCGACCACGTCCAGCAGCACCACGGGCTTCACCGGACCACCCCCTCGCCGATCAACTCACGTTCCGCCCAGACCAGTTCGGCGGCGATGCCGGCGGGGACACCGGCCGGCGCGCCGGCCGCGGCGCCGGGCGGGGTGCCGACGCTCTCCCCGGGCAGCACCGGCCAGGTGTAGGTCTCGACCTCGATCACCGTGCGCTCGCCGACCGCCGCCACCGCCCGGCGGAGAACCTCGGTGGTGGCGCGCAGCGGCGCGGGCGGCCGGGCGTGCAGCGGCACGTGGAAGTGCACCCGCCAGGGCCCCCGGCCGGGCAGCCGGTCCAGTGCCTCCGGCAGGTCGTCGGCGGTGAGCACCCGCCCGGAGCCGTCAAGCTCCCGCACCTGGTGGAGGTAGCGCGGTTCGGCGTACCGGGCGAGCAGCCGGCGCGCCTGCGGGTCGCCCGGGTCGTCCAGGTGCAGGGCGGCCGAGGCCTGGATCCGGACCACCCGCAGGCCGGCCCGCTCGACCTCGGCCACCGTCCGCTCCGGGTCGGCGAAGGAGACCGCCAGGTGGCAGGTGTCCAGGCAGAGGCCGACGAATTCGAGGTCCGCGCGGGGGGCGAGCCAGCGCACGGCGTCCGAGACGCTGTCCAGGACGCAGCCCGGCTCCGGTTCGACGGCCAGCCGGATCGGCCGGCCCGCCCGGCCCGAGACCGTGCGCAGCACCGCCGCGGTCCGCCGCAGCGCCTCCTCGGCGGCCCGGTCCGCGGCGGCGGACCAGGGCCGGCGCCAGCCGAGCGGCAGGGTGGAGATACTGCCGCCGTCGGCGTCGTCGGGCAGCAGCCCGGCCAGGACGGTCGCGCAGTCGGCGGTGTAGCGGGCGCGGTCGGGCTCGGTCCAGTCCGGCCGGTACACCGCGTGCTTGACCACCCGCTGGTGGAAGCCCCCGTACGGGAAGGCGTTCAGGGCGAGCACCGCCAGCTCGCGGGCGTCCAGTTCGGTGCGCAGCCGCCGGAGCAGGGCCGGGTCGGCGGCCAGTTCGGCGGCGGCGTCGGCGGCCAGCCACAGGCCCAGTCCGAGCCGGTCGAACCCGGTCCGCTCGCGCACCGGCACGGCGCAGGTGTCGAGTTGGCGCAGGATGCCGGGCAGGTCCTCGGCCGGGTGGACGTTGGTCGAGTAGCAGAGCCGGTTCGCGGTTCGGCTTGCGGTTCGGCTTGCGGGGCGGCTCACGGCTCGGCTTGCGGTCTGGCTCGCCGGGCGGTGGGCGGTCCGGTGCGCGGCCGGGTTCACGAGCCGCCCCGCAGCACCGAGTTGCCCTCGAAGGAGGCCGCGCCGGTGTCGGCGGCCCGCAGCTGCTCGTCGAGGATCAGCCGGCCGCTGCGGCTGTAGAACTCGACCGGGTTGCGCCACAGGACGGTGTCCACGTCGGCCTCGGAGAAGCCGGCCGCGAGCATCGCCCGGCCGACCAGGTGCGGCTTGAGCGGGTCCGAATTCCCCCAGTCGGCCGCCGAGTTGACCAGGATCCGGGAGGTGCCGTACTCCTTCAGGACGGCGACCATCCGCTGCTCGTCCATCTTGGTCTCCGGGTAGATCGAGAAGCCCATCCAGCAACCGGAGTCGGCGACCATCGCCACGGTGACCTCGTTGAGGTGGTCCAGCACGACGGCGCCCGGGTCGATGCCGGACTCGCGGACCACGTCCAGGGAGCGGCGGGTGCCGGCCTGCTTGTCCCGGTGCGGCGTGTGCACCAGGGCCGGCAGGTCGTGGTCGACGGCCAGCGCCAACTGGTGCGCGAAGACCTCGTCCTCGGCCCTGGTCATCGAGTCGTAGCCGATCTCGCCGACCGCGACCACGCCGTCCTTGCCGAGGTAGCGCGGCAGCACGTCCAGCACCTCGACGCAGCGCGGGTCGTTGGCCTCCTTGGGGTTCAGGGCGATCGTGCAGTTGTGGCTGATCCCGAACCGGGAGGCCCGGAAGCGCTCCCAGCCGAGCAGGGTGTCGAAGTAGTCGGTGAAGGAACCGGGGTTGGTGCGGGGCTGGCCGAGCCAGAAGGCCGGTTCGACGACGGCCCGGACGCCGGCCTCGTGCATGTTCCGGTAGTCGTCGGTGGTGCGGGCGGTCATGTGGATGTGGGGGTCGAAGATCCTCATGACCGGCAGTCCTCCGTGCGGCAGTCCTCCGTGTGGCAGTCCGTCGGCCGGGAGTGCTCCGCTGCGCAGTCCTGCGGTGCGTGGTCATCCGGGAGCGGGGGGACCAGGGAGAGCAGCACGGTCATGCCGAGCAGCGCCCGCAGGTCGGGGCCGATCTCGCGGTCGGCGGCGCGGCGCTCCGCGGCCAGGTCGTGGGCCATCCGCAGCAGCTCGGAGTCGGTCCGGGCGACCAGGTCCGCCACCGCCCCCAGCGTCACCCCGGTGAACAGGCACTTCAGCACGCCGTGGCGCCACTGGTGCTGACCCAGGTGCCGGGCCGCGAACGGGCCCATCGCCGCCGCGACCAGCCGCGGATCGTTGGTGCGCAGGCCGTCGGCGACCAGCTTCAGGCCGAGCCGGCGCGCGCTGTCCGGCAGCACCGGCAGGGCGCGCAGCACCCCGCGCCGCTCGGCGTCGTCGCCGTGCCGGTACAGCTTCTCGACCTCGGCCGCCAGGACGGCGCCGGGCAGGGAGTCGGCCAGCGCCGTGAGCAGCCGCTCGCGGGCCCGGTCGTCGACCGTGCCGTGCACCAGCCCCTGCGGGTCGGCCTCCGGTCGCACCGGTTCGCGGCCGACCATCCGGCCGGCCAGCGGGAACTCCTGGTGGATCGTGCCCGGCCACTCGCGGACCCGGCGCTCGGCCTCGGCCAGCCAGTCGGGCGGCGGCTCCGGCAGCGTCTCCGGCCGGCTCCCGCCGTAGACGCTGGTTTCGAGCCAGGGGTGTTCCTGTTTGTACGCCATCACGGGAGGTCTCCGATCGTGGACGACGCCGGTGCGCCCGTGTGCACCGGCGGAACGGAAACGGTCTTCATGGCCCGGCGGATCGCCGCCAGGGCCGTGCGTGCGGTGTGCGGTGCGGCGTGACTGTGCCGGGGCAGCTCGACCGCCGCGACACCGGCGTAGCCGATGCCGTCGAGGGCGGCCAGGGTGGCGGCCAGGTCGAGCTGTCCCTGCCCGAACTCCAGGTGTTCGTGGACGCCCGGGAGCATGTCGTCCAGCTGGACGTTGACCAGCAGCCCGCCCGCGTGCCGGATGCAACCCGCGGCGTCCACCGGCTCCACGGCGACGCAGTGCCCCACGTCGAGGGTGATGCCCAGGCAGTCGGGCCCACCGAGCTCGCGACGCAGGTCGAGCGCCTGGTCGAGGTGCTGGACGACCATGCCGGGCTCGGGTTCCAGGCCGAGCCGCACGGAGCGGCGCTGCGCCTCGGCCAGCACCGGGTCGAGGTGGCGGACCAGCCGCGCACGATTCGTCGGGCCGTCCACCCCGGGCTCGCTCACCCCGGACCAGAAGGACAGGCAGTCGGCCCCGAGCGCTTCGGTGATCCGCAGGGCGCGGAGCAGGAAGTCGATCCTCGGCCCGGCCTCCCCGGACACCAGTGTGGGGTGGTGCTTGCGGTACGGGTCGAGCAGGTAGCGCGCGCCGGTCTCGACGACGCAGCGCAGACCCGAGGCGGAGAGCAGCGCCGCGACCCGGTCGGTCTCCCGGGCCAGGTCCGGGCCGAAGGGGTCGAGGTGGTGGTGGTCGAGGGTGAGGGCGACCGACGTGTAGCCCAGGTCTGCGATGACCCGGATCGCGTCGGGCAGCCGGTGGTTGGAGAACCCGTTGGTGCCGTACCCGATGGCGAGGGCGCTCATGTCGGGCTCCGGCGGGCCGACAGCCGCCGGGCGAGCGGCAGGGCGGTGAGCACCAGCGCCGCGGCCGGCAGCGAGCCCAGCCGGGCGGCCAGTCCGGCCTGCAGCGGCAGCATGCCGTGGATGCCGGCCACGGTGGCGCGCCGGACGGCTGCCGCGGCTCGGGCGGTCCGGGCCGATCCGGGCTCGGCGTCGGACCCGGGCTCGGCGTCGGCCTTGGGCTCGGCGTCGGCCTTGGCCTTCGCCAATTGCTGCTGCCCGGAGGCGAGTTGGGCGCTTCCGGTGGCGGCCGCGTACCCGAGGGTGCAGAGCGCCCCGGCCGTCCGGTGCCGTACCGAGGCGGCCCGGCCGGTGCCGGCCAGCAGTGCGGTGGAGACGGTGGCGGCCAGGGCGATCCGGCGGTCGGTGGCGCGGCCGCCGTCCACCTCGCCGCGGGAGAGCGCGGTCACCCCGAGGGTGTGGGTGGCCAGCGCCAGGGCCGGGGCCCCGGCCGCCCGCCAGTGTGCGGCTCCGGCGCCGAGCAGGACGTCCAGGCCGCGGCAGGCCGCCATGCCCAGCGGCGCGGCCGGGGTCGGCTTCAGCACGGTGTCGTAGGCCCAGACCGCCGCGGTGAGCGGGACGGCGATCCGCAGCGCGTCGGCGCCGCCCGCGAGGCCGGCCAGGGCCAGTCCGGTGAGGCCGAGCCCGGCGGCCGTCGCGAGCGCGGTCTCGGGTTCGATCCGGCCGGAGGGGATGGGGCGTTCGGGGCGCTCCCGCGCGTCGACCGCCCGGTCCGCCCAGTCGTTCAGCGCCATCCCGGACCAGTAGAGGGCGACCGAGGCGAGCGGCAGGGCCAGCCGCCGGCCGCGCAGCGGACGGCCCGCCGCGACCGCGCCCGCCACGGTGTCCCCGAGGACGGTGAGCGCGGCGGGTGCCCGGACGAGGTCCAGCCAGGTGCGTGCGGTGACGCTCATCGGGCCACCGCGATCCGCCGCGCCCAGGACGCCAACTCCTGCTCCTGCTGGGCGAGTCGGTGCTCCTCGCTGCCGAGCGGGTCCTTGAAGAAGAAGGCCAGCGCGCCGAGCGGCCCGCGCTGTCCGGCCGCGTGGGCCCCGGCCACCAGGCGGGCGAGGTCGAGGACCAGCGGCGCGGCCAGCGTCGAGTCGTAGCCGTCCCAGCTCAGTTGGAGGCTCATCGCGGTGCCCAGGAAGCCCTCGAAGGAGACGTGGTCCCAGGCGACCTTGCGCTCGCCGAGGTCCGGCACGTGGTCGATGTGCAGCGGCGCGGTGACCTGCTCGCCGAGCAGCGCGGCCAGCCCGCGCGACTTCGCCGCCAACTTGCCCTGGGCGCGGCCCTCCTGGCCGAGGTTGGCGCCGTCCCCGCCGCCGAGCAGATTGGTCCCCGCCCAGGACCGCACCCGCAGCCCGCGGGCGATGAACATCGGTGCCAGCGCGCTGCGCAGCAGGGTCTCGCCGGTCTTGCCGTCGCAGCCCGCGTACGGCAGGCCGCGCCGGTCCGCGAGTTCGGTGACCGCCGGGATGCGCAGGCCGGGCGACGGGGTGAAGTCGACGTACGGGCAGTCGGCCGAGAACGCGGCGTACGCGGCGAGGGCGGACGGGCCGAGCACCCGCCGTCCGGCCTGGGCGAGGGCCGGTTCGAGGGCGGCGAGGTCGGCGAGTTCGGGGGCCGGCGGGAGCGGGGGCTCGGTGGAGGACACGTTGACCACCACGACCCGCTCCAGGCCGTGCGAGCGCCGGAACTCCGCGATGTCGGCGGCGAGTCGGGCCGCGGCCTCGGCCTGGGTGGGCGGCTGGTCGGCCGGGTCGGCCGGGTCGTAGCCGCGGCGGATCTCCCGGTCGGCGGCGTCGAGTTCCTCGGCGACCGCCGACGGGAGCCAGCCGGGCAGCACACCGGCGGCGGCGAGCTCCTCCGCCCGCTTGCCCAGCGGCGTGGGGACGAGGTCATGACCGCCGGTGACCAGCTCGGACCAGCCGGGGAAGACGGCCGGGTCGAGGCCGAGCCGTTCGCTGACGCTGCCGGTCGCGGGAACGAGCCCGGCCCGCAGCGCGGCGAGGCCGCAGACGGCCGTGGTTGCCACCGATCCCCTGCCGCCGATCAGCCAGAGTCCGCTTCTGCCTGCCATGGTGCAACTCCCTTGTCGTCGAACGGAGATGACACGCTTCAGGCCTGGTCCCAGCCGGTCCAGCGCCAGAGCCGGCCGGTGCCCTTGCGGGCCTCGACGCCGTGGTCGGTCATCTCGAACTCGCCGAAGTCCAGGATCAGCAGCGCGTCGTCGCCCGGGGCGAAGCCGACGTCGATCGGCCGGTGCAGCGGCGGGCCGGCGGGCAGGCCCCGGGTGGACCAGTCGGCCGGGTCGACCAGCAGCAGGTCGCGGCCGAGCTGCGGACCGCCCGGCGGCAGGGTCATCGGCGCCTCGTCCCCGAACAGCGTGACCACCAGCTGCCCGGCCAGCGGCGACCGCGGCGGGGCCACGGCGAACTTGGTGGCCGCGACGTGGGACTCGAAGTCGAGCACCGGCCGTTCGGGGGCGGGGAGTTCGTCGTGGTTGGCGAGCAGGAAGGTCGGCTGCGGGCCGCGGGTGGGCTTGAATGCCGGGTCCGTCACCGGGATGCCGCCGACGAAGTCCGGCCAGCCGTACCAGGCACCCTCGCGGACCTCGAACAGCAGGTCCGGGGCGTTGCCGATCGGCCGGCTGCCGCGGTCGTCGGCGCCCTGGTCGACGGCCAGCAGCCGGCCGTCCGGCAGGAAGCCCAGGCCGAAGGCGTTGCGCATGCCCCAGGCGACCAGCTCCAGGTTGCCGCCGTCGAGGTCGCAGCGGAGCACGGCCGCGCTGCACGGCAGTCCGGCGGGTATCCGCTGCCCGGGGGTGGTCGGGGTGCCGAACGGGACGAACGCCCCGGTGGTGGTCTTCGCGCCGGGCCGCCCGGCCAGCGGGTCGTCGGTGGTGACGTTGACGCCGGTGAGCACCACGTCGAGGCCGGGGACGTCGTAGGAGTGCGGAAGCCGTCCCAGCCAGCCGAGTTCGTAGGCGTCCAGGCCGATGATCCCCAGGTTGGACATCGCCCCCTGGGCGAAGTACAGCTTCCCGTCCTGCCCGGCCACGGCCATGTCGATGTGGTAGTTGCCGGGCCCCGGCATGCCGTCGACGATGACCGTCCGCCCGCCGTCCGGGCCGATCCGGGTGATCCGGCCGGCACCGCCCTCGGAGACGTACAGGTGGCCCTGGTGCCAGAGCAGCCCGGTCACCGGGGCGGCCAGGCCGTCGGCGAGCAGCGTGCGCGCGGAGGTGTCGGTTCCCGGTTCCAGACGCCAGATCCGGCCGCCCGGGGCGGCGCCTCCGAAGGGGAGTCCGGACTCGGCCAGGTAGACCCGGCCCTGGTCGTCGAAGGCCAGGCTGGTCGGGAAGTCCAGTCCATCGGCCATTACGGTCGGTGATTGCACCACGGCTCCTCCACGGTCGTGCCCACAGAAGATCAGCCGCCTACGTGCGGTCGGCGACGGGTCGATGTGTAGCAGCGTCCGGAAAGCATGGTCAAGAACCGTCCGAGGCCGCGGGACAGGCCGGACGATCACCGGTTTGACCCGGGAAAGCACAGGTCGGACCGTGTACGGAGGCCATTCGGAGGCTGCCGGATCGGGCCTGTCGGGGCCGCTGTGCACCGCACGACGAGAGAAGGCCCGGGGGCTTGCGCCAGCGGTGACGGGCCTCGGGCGGACACCGTCCGCGGGCGCTCCGGGGGCCGGGCTGCGGGCGTCCGGTCACTCTCGGTGGTCCCTGTTGGGCTCCTTTGCCGGGGGGCGGCGGAGGACGGCGGTCGCCGGGGAGGGCGTCCACTCCTTCCCCGACGACCGCGCGGTGTCGAGGCACGGGGTCCTCGACCGCCGGGGTCCGAGCCCGGCACTTGGTAGACGGAGCCGGGCGGCGCGTCTCGACATCGGGCGGGAGAATTTTTCGGAGATCTTCCGACGGGCCGTCGTGCGCGAGGGCTTCGGGCGGGCGGGGCGTCCCCGGGACGCACGCACGACGGCCACCGGCGCGGCGTGGGACGCCGGGCCGGTGGCCGTCGGACAGCGATCAGTGCAGCGATCAGTGCAGCGATCAGTGCAGCGATCAGAACAGAGATCAGTGCGGGGATCCGGAGGGATCAGGAGAGGGTCAGAGCGAGTAGGCGATCAGCTCGAACTGCGAGGAGCCCGAGAGCCCGGGTGTGCCCGCACCGACGAACAGCGTGTTCCCGCTGATGGCGGGGAAGGAGATGATGCCGGCCGGCGTCTTGTCGCACCAGAGCGTCTTGCCGGTGGCGGTGTCGAAGGCGAAGACCTGGCCGTCGAAGGTGGAGGTGAAGACCACGTCGTTGGCCACCGTGGCGGCCCCGAGCGCCATCTGCGGCAGGTCCCGCTTCCAGAGCACCTTGCCGGTGGACACGTCCGCCGCCGTGAGGCCGCCGCGGCCGACGCTGTAGTCGGGCAGTTGGAGCCCACCGGTGGCGGTGAGCGTGCTCGGGGTGTCGACCCACGGCACGAACAGCCGGCCGCGGGAGAGCGCCATCGGGGTCTCGACGCCGCCGAGGATGCCCGGCATGACGACGGTCGGGGTGTCCGGCAGCGGGCCCTCGTCGTTCATGTGGGTGCCGACCGACAGTGTCCACAGCGGGGTGCCGTTGTCGGCCCGGTAGGCGAAGACCTTGCCCATCTTGCCCGCGGCGAGCACGACTTCGGTGCGCACGCCGTTGACCTGGGTGGTGGTGACGATCGGCGGGTCCTGGAGGTCGTAGTCCCGGATGTCGTGCGGCGCGGTCGCCTGGTACCAGAGCAGCTTGCCGGTCCTGCTGTCGATGGCCAGCAGGCAGTTGGTGTAGAGGTTGGGGCCCGGTCGGCTGGCGCCGTTGGGGTACTCGGGAGTCCCGGGGAGCGGGGCGGGGTTGGCGATGGTGACGAAGAGCCGCCCGTGCGAGTCGAGGGCCGGCGCGTACCAGGTGCCGCCGCCGCTGTTGATCTCCGGATGGCCCCAGAGGTCGCCGTCCTTGATGGTGTTGAAGTTCCAGCGCTCCTTGCCGGTGGCGGCGTCCAGCGCGTAGATGGTGCCCATGGCGCCCGGCACGTACTTGCCGAAGGTGTTCGGGACGGTGCTGACCACCACGGTGTCCTCGTACACGTGGGGCGCGACGTCGATGCCGCCCTGGCCGGCCGGGATCAGTTCCCGCGTCCAGACCGTCCGGCCGGTCGCCGGGTCGAGGGCGAAGACGCCGGTGAACGTCGTCCCGAAGAGCAGGCCGTGGGAGTACGCGACGCCGTTCGGCCCGACCGAGGGGCTGTCGAAGACGCGCTTCCAGCGGACCTTCCCGGTCTCCTTGTCCACCGCGGTGACGTCCGAGTCCAGATTGATCAGGTAGACGGTGTCGCCGACCACGATCGGATTGGAGGCCATGACGCCGGCGAAGGTCGGCTTGCCCTCCAGTGGCAGCCGCCACTTGACCTTGAGGTCCTTGACGGTCCGGGAGTCGATCGCAGTCCGGGTCACGTTGCGGGTGTTGGTCAGATCGCCGTTGGAGAGCGGCCAGTCCCGTGCGTGGGCCCCGCGGCCGTGGCTCTCCGCGACGGCCGCCGGATCGGGCGCGGCTTCCGGCCCTGGGGCGGCCATGCCGGGCCCGATCGCCAGCACGAGGGCTGCCAGCGCGGTGAATCCGGCCCAGCCGGGGGTGCGGCGCCCGCGGCGCCCGACGCCGCGGGTCCTGAGGATGATGGACAAGTCGACTCCCTTTCTGATCGGTACCGTTGGAGTGGTTTCGGGAAAGCCTCAGGGGAGTTGGCGCACCTGGCGGGCGAAGGCGCGGACGTCGCCGACGAACAGCTCGGGTTCCTCCAGCGCCGCGAAGTGCCCGCCGCGGTCGAACTCGGACCAGTGGGTGAGGGTCGGCAGGATCTGCTCGGCCCACTGGCGGATCGGCCGGACGGCGTCCTCGGGGAACACGGCCACCCCGACCGGCGCGGCCAGCGGCCAGGGGCCGGCCCAGGTGCGGATGAAGTCCACGTCGAGCCGGTTGGACTCGTAGTAGAGCTGGGCGCTGGAACCGGCGGAGGCCGTGAACCAGTAGATCGCGGCGTTGGTCAGCAGGCGGTCGCGGCTCACCGCGTCCTCCGGCACCGACTCGGCGGCCGTCCACTCCTTGAACTTCTCGACGATCCAGGCGAGTTGCCCCACCGGAGAGTCGGTCAGACCGTAGCTGAGGGTCTGCGGCCGGGTGGACTGGATCTTCCGCCAGCCGGCCCCGTCCTGCTCGAAGTGCGCGGCGAACTGCAGCCGGGCCAGGTCCGAGCCGGCCAGCTTCGCCAGTTCCGCCGGATCCTGCGGCGGGAAGGTGGCGAGCATGTTGAGGTGCACGCCCGCGACGTGCTCCGGATCGGCCAGGGCGAGCTGGAGCGAGACCGGCATGCCCCAGTCGCCGCCCTGGACCAGGTAGCGCTCGTAGCCGAGCCGGTGCATCAGCTCGGCCCAGGCCCGGCCGACCCGGGCGGTGTCCCAGCCGGTCTCCTGCGGCCGGCCGGAGAAGCCGTACCCGGGCAGCGCGGGGACGACCACGTGGAAGGCGTCGGCGGCGTCGCCGCCGTGCGCCCGCGGGTCGGTCAACGGCCCGATGACGTCCAGGAATTCGGCCACCGAGCCGGGCCAGCCGTGGGTGATGACCAACGGCACGGCGCCCGGCTCCGGCGAGCGGACGTGCAGGAAGTGGACGTCCACGCCGTCGATCTCGGTCAGGAACTGCGGGAACGAGTTCAGGTGCTCCTCGGCCTTGCGCCAGTCGAAGCCGGTGCGCCAGTACTCGGCCAGCTCCTTCAGGTAGCCGAGCGGCACCCCGCGCTCCCAGCCCACGCCCGGCAGTTCACCGGGCCAGCGGGTCGCCGCGAGCCGGCGGTTCAGATCGTCGAGGGCTTCCTGCGGGATGTCGATACGGAAGGGACGCATACCGGGTCCTCTCGGTGGGCCGACGGGTCGGCGGGACGGGCGGGGGCGGGAGGTGCGGACGGCGTGCCGGGGGCGGCTGCTTGCGGTGATTCAGCCGGCGATCGGGTCGTTCAGCCGGCGATCGGGGTGTTCTGGTACGAGGCGATCCGCCAGTCGTCGCCCTGCTTGGCCAGCACCCAGGTCGCGCGGATCGCCCGCTCGGCCGTCACCTCGGTGTCCCCGGGGGCCAGCACGCCGCCCTGGGTGACCAGCACGGCCACGCCGTCGGCCAGCGCACGGATCGACGTCGGCTGCCCGGTGACCCGGGTGCCCTTGAACGGGCCCGCGAAGGCCTGCGTCATGAAGGCGCGGATCGCCTGACGGCTCGTCAGGTAGATGTCCCCGGGCAGGATCAGGGTCGCGTCCTCGGTGAACGCCTCGGCGAAGCCGTCGGCGTCGTGCTGCGCCCAGGCCGCGACGATCTGCTCGGGGACGGCGCGCAGGGCGGCTTCGGTGGTCTTGGACGAGGGAGTGGCGGACATGGTGTTCTCCTTCTCCGGTGGTCCCGCGGCCGCGATCGCGCAGGCCGGGGTGGCGGCCAGCCTCACACCTGGCCGGGAGGTGCGACAACTCCTTGATTGCGCTGGTCGGTTGACGCGAATACCGGTAGTGGGGCCGCCCGGCGCGCCGCAATCAGGGAGATGCGAGCACCCCGCCCGGGTGTCAGCCTCGACAGGGCCGATCAACGACCAACGGTCAACGACCAACGACCGCGGCCCGGACGGTCAGCCGTCCGCTGCGGGCCGCGCCACCTCGGAGGAGCCCCCGGATGACAGCCAAGGAATCCCCGTCGAGGGAAGAACTCGTCAGCCGCGCAGCAGAGTTGGTGCCGCTGCTGCAGAAGAACGCGGTGTGGCACGAGGAGAACCGCCGACTGTCCGACGACACCCTGGCCGCCCTGGCCGACTCCGGGCTGCTGCAGCTGCGGGTACCGGTCCGCTACGGCGGCTACGAGTCGGACATGCGCACCGTCGTGGACGTGATCGCCGAGCTGGCCCGCGGCGACGGCTCCACGGCCTGGGTCATGTCGGTCTACGCGATCAGCTCCTGGATGGCCGGCCTCTTCCCGGACGAGGTGCAGGACGAGATCTTCACCGCCCCCGGGGTCCGCGTCAGCGGCATCCTCAGCCCGACCGCGGTCGCCGTCCCGGCCGAGGGCGGCGTGCTGCTCAACGGCAAGTGGTCATTCAACTCCGGTTCCCTGCACAGCAGCTGGAACACCAACGCGGCCGTGCTGATGACCCCGGAGGGGCCGCAGCCGATCATGGTGGCGGTCCCGCTCGCGGAGCTGGAGATCGTCGACGACTGGCACACCGTCGGCCTGCGCGGCTCCGGCAGCGTGACCACCATCGCCACCGACCTGTTCGTCCCCGAGGCGCGGGTGCTGCCGATGGTCCCGGTCCTCCAGGGCCGGCACCGCTCCGTCGCGAACGCCGAATCCCCCATCTACCGGGCGCCGTTCATGCCCACCGCCTGTGCCACGGTGGCCGCGCCCGCCCTCGGGCTGGGCCGCGCCGCCCGGGAGGCGTTCTTCGAGCGGCTCCCCGGTCGGAAGATCAGCTACACCGACTACACCGAGCAGTCCGAGGCCCCGGTGACCCACCTCCAGGTGGCCGACGCCATCACCAGGATCGACGAGGCCGAGTTCCACGCCCACCGCGCCGCCGCCCTGATCGACACCAAGGGCCCCACCGGCGAGGAGTGGACGCTGGAGGAGCGGGCCAGGATCAGGCTCGACCTCGGCGGGGTCTGCGCGCGCACCAAGGAGGCGGTGGACATCCTCAACACCGCCAGCGGCGGCTCCTCGATCTACTCCGCCGTCCCGATCCAGCGCATCGAGCGGGACGTCCAGGCCCTCAACCTGCACGCCATCCTCCACCCGAACACCAACCTCGAACTCTACGGCCGGATCGCCTGCGGCCTCGGGCCCAACACCCTGTACCTGTAGGGCGATACCCCTGCCGGGCAGGGCCGCACCCGCGGCGGCCCTGCCCGTGCTCCTGCCTGCCCGCACGCCCGTCCGTACCCCTGCGCGCACGAGCGAACGCCCGCACGCCCGTCCGTACCCCTGCGCGCACGAGCGCACGGCCGCACGCCCGTCCGTACCCCTGTCCGTCTCCCGCACCGACAGCCCGGAGGCTGCCATGGAAAACCCCGCCCCCGTCGTCCTCGACCCCGCCGGACGCGACATCCACGGCGAGGCCGCCCGGATCCGGGCCAACGGCCCGGTCGCCCGGATCGAACTGCCCGGCGGCGTGCTCGCCTGGTCGATCGCCGACCAGGAGCTCGCCCGGCAGGCCCTGTCCGACCACCGCCTCTCCAAGGACCCGCGGCAGCACTGGACGGCCTTCGCCGAGGGCCGGATCGGCGAGGACTTTCCGCTCATCGGCTGGGTGCTGATGGACAACCTCACCACCCGGTACGGCGCCGACCACACCCGGCTGCGGAAGCTGACCGCCGGCGCCTTCACCCCGCGTCGCGTCGAGGCGCTGCGGCCCGAGGTGCAGAAGGCCGTCGACGAGCTGCTGGACGAACTCGACGGCTGCGCACCCGGCGAGGTGGTGGACCTCAAGGCCCGCTTCGCCCGCCCGATGCCGGCCCGGGTGATCTGCGACCTGTTCGGCGTGCCCGCCGAGGACCGCGTGCAGATGCTGCGCGGCGGCGAGGCGAACATCGACACCACCCTCACCCCCGAGGAGTCGGCCGCCAACGTCGCCCAGTGGCACCGGGAGATGGCGGAGTTCGTCGAGTCCAAGCGCCGCGACCCCGGGGACGACCTGACCAGCGACCTGGTCCAGGCCCAGGCGGAGGACGGCTCCCGGCTGAACGACTCCGAACTCGTCGGCACCCTGCACCTGTTGCTCGCCACCGGCACCGAGCCGGTGATGAACCTGCTGGCCAACGCGACCCGCGCCCTGCTCACCCACCCCGAGCAGCTGGCGCTGCTGAAGAACGGCAAGGTGAGCTGGGCGGACGTGATCGAGGAGACGCTGCGCGCCGAGGCGCCCGTCGCCCACCTGCCGTTCCGCTTCGCCGTCGAGGACATCGAGCTCGGCGGTGTGGTCATCGCCAAGGGCGAGCCGGTTCTGATCAACTTCGCGGCGGCGGGCCGCGACCGCACCGTCCACGGCGACAGCGCGCACACCTTCGACGCCACCCGGCCGAACAAGGAACACCTCTCCTTCGGCCACGGCATCTACCGCTGCATCGGCATGCCGCTGGCCCGGATGGAGGCCGAGATCGCCCTCGCCGCGCTGTTCCGGCGCTTCCCCGACCTCGAACTCGCCGTCCCCGCACAGGACCTGTCGCCGCAGGTCACCTTCATCATGAACGGCGTGGAGACCCTCCCGGTCCGCCTCACGCCGCAGAGCCGCTGACCGGAAGGGTGGTCCGAACCATGTGGGCAGCTGTCGTACCCGAGGCGAAGGCGCGCTGGGAACTGCGCGAGATCCCCACCCCGAAGGCCGGGCCCGGTCAGGTGCTGATCCGGGTGCACGCCTGCGGGGTCTGCCACAACGACCTGTGGGTCAGCCAGGGCGTGTTCCCCTTCCCGCCGCTCGACCCGGTGGTGGTCGGACACGAGGCCGCGGGCGAGGTCGTCGACGTCGGCCCGGGCGTGACCACCCGCCGGGTCGGTGACCGGGTGGGCACCACCTGGGTGCAGTCCACCTGCGGCCGGTGCGAGTACTGCCGGCTCAACCTCCCGCTCACCGGACAGTCCGGCATGAACTGCCCGGAGTCGGTGATGAGCGGCCTCACCGTCCAGGGCGGCCACGCCGAGTACGTGGCGGTCGCGGCCGACAGCACCGTGCTGCTGCCGGACGCCCTCTCGTACGAGAACGCCGCGCCCGTGCTGTGCGCCGGGTACACCGCGTGGAGCGCGCTGCGCGCCGCGAAGCCGGAGCCGCACGAGCGGGTCGCGGTCCTCGGGATCGGCGGACTCGGCCACCTCGCCGTGCAGTTCGCCCACGCCGCCGGCTTCGAGACGGTGGCCGTCACCAGCTCCCCGGACAAGCACGGCCTGGCCCGGACGCTCGGCGCGGACCACGTGGTCGCCGACGGGGAGCAGCTGCGGGCGGCCGGCGGCGCCGACGTCGTCCTGGTGACCGGCACCTCCTACCGGGCCGCCACCGACACCCTGCAGGGCCTGCGGCCGAACGGCCGGCTCGTGCTCGCCACCATCGACCCGGTGAACTCCTTCACGATTCCGCCCACCAGCCCGTTCTGGGCGCAGCGCCAGCAGGTGATCGGCGCCACCCACAACGGCCTCGACCAGCTCACCGAAGCCCTCGACCTGGTCGCCTCCGGGGCCGTCACCCCGATGGTGGAGACCTTCGCCAAGGAGCGGGTCGCCGAGGCGCTCGACCGGGTCGAGCGCGGCGAGGTCCGCTTCCGCGCGGTCGTCAGCTACGCCTGACGCCCGGACCGCCGTCCCGCACCACCGACCGAACGACCTGGGGAGGACACCCTGTACAGGCGACGATTTCTGGGCCTCGCGGGCCTCGCCGCCGCCACCGGCGTGGCGCTGCCGGTGAGCGCACTGGCCCTCGGCGACCCGGAGCCCCCGGACAGCCCGGCCGGGGGAGCGCCAAGGGGCCGTTCTCCGTACGGATGCCGGTGCCACCGACCCTGCGTCCGGTGGCCCGGACCGAGGACACCGACGTCTACCGGCTCGACATCCTGCCCGCCGACCTGGAACTGCAAGCCGGCGTCCGGACCCCGTGCCTGACCTTCGGCGGCAGCTTCGTCGGCCCGACCATCCGGGCCAGGGAGGGCCGCCGCGTCCTGGTCACCTACCGGAACAGGCTGCCCGAGACCGCCAATGTGCACCTGCACGGCGGCCACGTCCCGGCCGACAGCGACGGCCACCCGATGCAGGTCATCGACCCGGGGGCCGAACGGCGCTACGAGTACCCGAACCGGCAGCCCGGAGCCACCCTCTGGTACCACGACCACAGCCACCACCTGGAGGCCGAGCACGTCTACCGCGGCATGCACGGCTTCTACCTCATCGAGGGCGAGGACGAGAGCCGGCTGCGCCTGCCGAGCGGCGAGTACGACGTCCCGATCGCCATCCGCGACGCGCAGTTCGACCCGAACGGCGGCCTGGTGCACGGGGATCCGGCGGCACGGAACGTCATCCTGGTCAACGGCCGCTCGAAGCCGTGGTTCCCGGTGGCCGCGCGCAAGTACCGCCTCCGGGTGCTGAACAGCTCCACCCTGCGGTACCTGAAGCTCAACTTCGGTTCCCTGCCCGTCCACCAGATCGGTTCGGACGGCGGCCTGCTGCCCGCGCCCGTCGACCGCACCGGGACGGACTTCCCGCTCGCCGCCGGCGAACGGCTGGACCTGGTGGTGGACTTCTCCGGGCTGGCCGTCGGCAGCAAGGCGATGCTCACCAACCAGGGCCAGTTCACCGGCGACGACCGGATCGAGCCGGTGCTCTGCTTCACGGTGGACCGCAGGGAGCGCGACCGCAGCCGGCTGCCCGGCACGCTGCGCCCGCTGCCCGACCTGCCGCCGGCCACCGTCCACCGCGAGCTGACGCTCTCCTTCGACCTGAACGGCACGCCGGTCGGCCTGGTCAACGGCCTGCCGTTCGACGCGGACCGGGTCGACCAGCGGATCCGGCGCGGCACCACCGAGATCTGGACGGTCACCAACGGCGACACCGCCACCAAGTACGGGCCGATCCAGCACTCGTTCCACCTGCACCTGACCGAGTTCCGGGTGCTCGACCGGGACGGCAGGCCGCCGCTGCCCGGCGACATCGGCCGGAAGGACACCGTGCCGGTCCCGCCCGGCACCTCCGTGCGCCTCCAGGCGACCTTCGACGACTACCTCGGGCGCTACATGTACCACTGCCACATGCTGGAGCACTCCTCGGCGGGCATGATGGGCCAGATGGAGATCGTCGACTGACCTGCTGATCCTGCTCGAAGCGGTTCCGCACGGAGCGGCGGGCCGGGCCCTCGGTGGCCCGGCCCGCCGCTGCCGTTCACATCTCCAGGCCCTGGTCGAACATCACCTGACGGACCTCGACCCCGGTGTGCCGGGCATCCGGGATCAGCCCGGCCAGCTCGATCGCCCGCTCCCTGGTCTCGACGTCGACCAGGTAGAAGCCGCAGACGAAGGCCGGGCCGGCCAGGTACGGGCCGTCGGTGCGCACCGGGGTGTCGTCGCGGACCCGGACGGTCGTGGACTGTTCCGGCACCGCCAGCGCGTGCGTGGTGACGAGTTCGCCGGACTCCTTGATGAGCTTCATGAAGTCGCCGTGGCCCGCGTGGACCTCCTGCTGCTCGTCCACGGACAGGCCGTCCCACAGCGCCGAGTCCATGTGCATCACGAGCAGGTACTTCATGATTCTCACTCCTTGGACCGTGACCGCCGGGCGTCTCCCGAGGCCTCCACAGGAGACGTCGGAGCCGACGGCCCGTTCTCGACGTTCCGGCGCCCGTCTTCGGTGCGGGCCGGGTGCGCGCCGGGCACGGGCCGGGGCGGGCCGGGGCGGGCCAGAGTCGGGCCGGGACACACGTGCGCGGCCGGCCGTGAGGGTTCACGGCCGGCCGCGGACGGGGTGGGACGAGGTCAGCGCACCAGGTGGGCCGCCCGGGGTCCGGTCCGCTCCAGCCACCAGTGGGCGACCAGCAGATTGAGCACCCAGCCCGCCCAGTTGGCCACGTCGAGCAGGGTCGGCAGGTCGACCTTGAAGCCCGGGATGTGCGCCATCAGCTCGACCACCACCCGGCCCCAGCTGGTGCCGAGGGCCATCGCGAAGCTGTAGACCATCCAGCGGCGGTGGTCGACGAACCGGCGCTGCAGCGCGGCCCTGAGCCCGAGCATGGTGGTGAGCAGCCAGAGCACGCCCATCATCGCCAGCCCGATCTGGCCGCTCGGCGCCGTGGAGTACGGCAGCAGCACCAGGGCCAGCAGCCCGCCCGGCAGCGCCCCGGCGAAGATGTACACCCGGCCGCTCACCCGGTGCACCCGGGGGTAGTGGCGGCGGATCCACGGGAGGACCTGGAGGAAGACCGTCACCAGCGAGATGTTGCCGAAGACGACGTGCCCCACCAGGACCGCGTAGTGCGCCGGGAAGGAGGGGTCGAGCGGGATCCGGGCCTGTCCCGGCCCGCCGGTCAGGTAGCGGGGGAAGGCGTACAGGAGGTTGAACACCACGAGGACGGCCAGTGCCGCCACCCATGGGCTCTGCCACCAACTCGGCCGGGCCGCAGCCGCCTTGGCGGGTCTCGCGCGCCCCGGTCCGGTGGCCAGCGCCCCGGACGGCTCCGTGTTCTGTGTCACCGTTGCTCCTCGACTTCCCTGTTCGGTCCGGACGGTCCAGTGGTGGCAGTGGCGCCAGTGATGCCAGTGGCGCCAGTGGCTCTCGGTGGGGTCAGTGGTGGTACTCGCCGGCGTTGACGTCCAGGCAGTGGCCGGTGACGGCCCGGGAGAGCGGGGAGAGCAGGAACAGCACGGAGTCGGCGACCTCGTCCGGCTCGGGCAGCCGGCCCAGGTCGAGGGTGGCCGCGACCTCGTCGTAGATGTCCTGCACGGTGACCTCGCGCTGCTTCGCCCACTGGCCGAAGCCCTCGCGCAGCGCGTCCGCCCAGATGTAGCCGGGGGCCACGGTGTTCACCCGGATCCCCTGCGGGCCGAGCTCGGTGGCCAGGCTCTGGGCCAGCGACAGCAGGGCGGCCTTGCTCATCTTGTAGCTGCCGAACAGCCGCTTGGAGTGCCGGATCACCGCCGAGTTGATCATGACGACCGATCCCCGGTGCTCGGCCAGCGCGGGGGAGAAGAGCCGGGTGAGCCGCAGCGCCGCGTAGACGTTGGTCTCGAAGCCGGCGCGGACGTCCGCGAAGTCGACCTCGCCGAGGTCGACCAACGGGGGCACCGCGAAGGCGTTGTTGACCAGGGCGTCGACCCGGCCGAAGGCGTCCGTCGCGGCCTTGACCAGCGCGGCGGCCGACTCGTCGTCGGTGATGTCGGTCGGCACCGCCAGCGCCCGGCGCCCGGTGGCCTCGACCTCGCGGGCGATCTCCGCGATCCGGGACTCGGTCCGGGCGGCGAGCACCACGTCCGCCCCGGACTGTGCGGCGCGCAGGGCGATCGACCGCCCCAGACCGGGGCCGACCCCCGAGACCACGACGACCTTGTCCTCAAGCATCCTGATCCTCCAGCAAGTCCGGCTGTTCGTAAGGTGGTTGGATCGACAGTGCGTGGCGGAACACGTTCCGGGCGTCGTACGTGTGCTTGACCTGCTGCAGGCGCGGGTAGTTGGCGCCGTAGTAGAGCGCCGACCAGGGCACCCCGGAGGTGTTCCAGGCCGGGTCGGCCAGGTCGCTGTCGGGGTAGCCGATGTAGGCGCCGTCGGTGCGCCCGTCGCAGACGGGGACGCCGCCCGTCCCGGCGTGCACCTCGCGGTAGAACTCCCGGACCCAGGCGATGCAGGCCTCGTCCTGGTCGGCGGACTGCCAGACCCCGCCGCCGTAGAGCACCTTGAGGATCGAGTCCCGCTGGGCGGTGGCGGTGGCGTCGGAGGGGACGGTGTTGACCTTCCCGCCGAAGCCGGCGACCACCAGGCAGGACGTCGGGTTGCTGTGCGCCGGGTCGCTCAGGTACCGCCAGATCACCGCGAGTTGGTGATCGGTGAAGCCCTTGCGCAGGTAGGCGGCCTTGTCCTTGTAGCGGCCCTTGGGGTCGTTCGGGAAGCTGTACGAGGGCAGCCAGGAGCTCAGCCAGGGGACGACCTCGACGGTGTGCACCGACGGCTCCACGCCGACCCCGGCGGTGACCGACTCGTAGTGCTCGGCCAGCACCTTCTCGGCCTCCGGCCCTTCCTGGTCGATCACCACGACCATGCCGAAGGCCTCGGAGTTGCGGTGGGTGACGATCAGGTTGCTCCACAGGCCGGCCGCCGGCGAGACGGCCTCGTTCTGCTCGTACCAGGTGCAGTAGTTGCGCAGCAGGGTGGTCAGGGCCTGCTCGGTCATCTCCGCCCAGGGCCACATCACCAGCCGCTTCCACACCCGGGCCGGGGCCCTGGGCAGCAGCTCGGCCGGGTCGGCGGAGTCGGCCCCCGGGGTGCGCAGCCAGTACCGGGTGACCACGCCGAAGTTGCCGCCGCCGCCGCCGGTGTGGGCCCACCAGAGGTCGCGGTGCGGGTCCTCGGGGTCGGCGGTCGCCACCACCGCCCGCGCCCGGCCGGACTCGTCGACGACCACCACCTCGACGGCGTGGAGGTGGTCGACGACGAGGCCGTCACGGCGCGAGAGGGGGCCGTAGCCGCCGGCCGCGATGTGCCCGCCGACACCGACGTCCAGGCAGGTGCCGGCGGGGATCGTCACGCCCCAGCGCTTGAAGAGCGTCCGGTAGACGTCCCCGAGCAGGGCGCCGGAGCCGACCTCGATGGCGCGGCGCCCGGGATCGTAGGAGATGCGGTTCAACTGGGAGACGTCCAGCAGCACTTGGACGTCCGGGGAGGCGGTGAAGTCCTCGAAGCAGTGCCCGCCGCTGCGGACCGCGATCCGCCGGCCGGCCGCCACCGCCTCGTCGACGGCGGCCACCACGTCCTCGGTACTGGTCACCAGGCGCACCTGGTCGGGTCGTCCGACGAAGCGGTGGTTGTAGCCCTGGACGAGGTTCTCGTACCTCGGGTCCCCGGGCGTGATCACCACCGGGCCGGTCGGGTCAACGGTCGTGTCGGTCATGCTCGTTCGTCGCTACTCGGCCGTCGGGGCGAGGGCGGCCGTCTTGGCGAACAGCTCGGGCGCCACGTCGCGGGCCATCGCGGTGGCGGACTGCCAGCCGAGCTCGTGGGCGTTGCCGACCCCGCCGCAGAGCAGCACGAAGCGCCGGAAGCCGCCGGCCACCAGGGCGTCCAGCTTGGCCCGGACCGTCTCGACCGATCCGACCAGGGCGAAGGGGTTGCGCAGGTAGGAGTCCGCGGGCGCCTCGAACACGCCTTGCACGCCGGTGTCGCCCTCCTTCGCCAGCTGCTCCAGCGGGCTGTCGTCGGGTGCGGCCCCGGCCATCCGGGCCAGGAAGCCGCCGGCGGCGGAGACGTGCGACATGAAACCGTCGCGCACCAGCTCGGCGGCCTCGCGGTCGGTGTCGGCGATCACGGTGAAGCAGCTGGCCGCGGTGTTGGCCATGGACAGCTCGTGGCCGTGCTCCTTGCCGACCTCGAAGTAGCGGTGCAGGCGGGCGACCATCTCCTCCACGCTGATCTTGGACATGCCGCCCGCGGCCGGGTCGAGGTTCAGCCCGGTGAAGACGTTCCAGCCGCGGCGGGCCGCGGTCGCCAGCGACTCGTCGGTCTCCGCCGCCACCCAGAGCGGCACCTGCGGCTGGACCGGCCGGGGCCAGACGGTGACCTTGGCGACCTCGGCCTCCTGGAGGAAGGCCGACGTGGTGGGCGTGAGGTCGGCCGGCGCGACCGGGTGGTCGATCCGGTTGACGGCGCCGTCGATGATGTCAACGTTCTTCTCGAAGAGGGCACGGTCCCCGCGCCGGCCGAGGCCGATCTCCAGCCGGCCGCCGGAGAGCACGTCGATCATGTTGAACTGCTCGGCGAGGTGGAGCGGGTGGTGCAGCAGGGCGAGGTTGACGCCGGAGACGAGCCGGGCCCGGGTCGTCCGCGCGGCGAGCGCGGCCAGCATGACGTTCGGGTGCGGGGACAGCGAGGACGGGCCGAAGTGCTCCGGCACGCTGAGTCCGGCGTAGCCGAGGCGTTCGGCCTCGACGCAGTGGTCGAGGTAGCTCTCGTAGAGCTTGGCCCCGAGCTTGGGGTCCCACTCCTCGGGCGCGCGGGATCCGGGCGGCGCGTAGGTGAGGTTGTCCCAGTAGACGAACTTGACGAGGTCCGGGTCCTCGGAGAGTGTGCTCATGCCGGTGGTTCCCCTCTGTTCGCAAGGCTCGCAGTGGATGTGCATCAATCTAGCCAGGCCTCGTGGGCATGCCATCTTCCAGATTGCCCGGACGGCCCGGTAGTTGACGGTGCGTCAGGTGCGTCAGATGCGTCGGGTGCGTCAGACGCGTCGGGTGTTTCGGGGTGCGTCAGGTGTTTCGGATGCGGTTCAGGAGGCGTCCGGTGCGTCCGGTGCGTCGGGTCGCTCCAGGGAGCGGGCCAGCGCGACGGCGTCCGCGCGCACCTGCCCGCCGAGCCGGGGCCGTTGGCCGGTGTCGGAGTACTGCCGGGGCCGGCTGCCGGCGGTGCGCCGCAGCACGGTCATGCTGTTCTGCCGGAGCTTGCGGCTCTCCAGCAGGTTCAGCACCTCGAACTCGCCGGGCTTCAGCCGCTGGGTGTCGGCGATGTACTCCAGGATCGCCTCGCCCTCGGGGTAGGTCATCAGGTAGTGCATGACCACGATCCCGCCGTCCGGGTCGATCAACTCCCAGAAGTTCTCGAAGAAGTAGAGGCAGTCCCAGGCGTCCACCCAGGCGAAGTCGATCGGCCGGAACTCGGCGGGCAGCCGCCCGACGGCCCCGCGCATGTCGGAGTTGACGACGGTGACGCGCTCGGCGAGGCCGAGTCCGGCCAGCGCCTCGGTCACCCGGCCCGCCGAGGAGTCGGGGTCGGAGAGGTCGTCGATCGCCACGAACCGGGGCCGGTACGGCTCGTGGTAGGCGGCCGGCAGCAGCAGCGCGGGCTCGCTGTCGATCCACGCCTCGTCCAGCTCCCAGCCCTTGGCGAGGTACGGCTGGGTCTTGCGGACCAGCGCGGCGGCCTCGGCCTCGGCCAGCTCCTCCGCCTCCGCCAGCGCCTTCGCCAGGAACGGGGTCGTGTACCCCATCCCGACCTCCAGCACCCGGCGCGGCCGCAGCAGGTGGACCAGCTGGGAGAGCAGCGGCGCCACCACCTCGGTGCCCATGCCCGGGACCCGCAGCCGCTCCACCGCGGCCCGGAACCGCCCGTCGGCGTCCACGTCAGACGTCATCGCGGCCACCCCTGCCCTGGTTGTGCTCGACGGCCTCGTACAGCGCCTTGATGTTGCCGCTGCCGAAGGTGCGGGCGCCCATCCGCTCGATGATCTCCAGGAACAGGGTGTTGCGGGGGTGCACGGAGCGGGTGAAGATCTGGAACAGCTGCCCGTCGTGGTCCTCGTCGATCAGGATGTTCAGCCGCTCCAGCTCCGGCGCCGCGTGCCGCAGCGGGGTGAGCCGGCTCGGCAGCAGCCGGTAGTACGCCTGCGGGGTGCCCAGGAACTCCACGCCCCGGGCGGCGATGCCGCCGACCGAGCGCACGATGTCGTCCGTGGTGAAGGCGATGTGCTGCACGCCCGCGCCGCCGTGGTCCTTCAGGAAGGAGTCCAGGTGGCCGCTGACCTTGGACTGGTCCGGGGCGATCAGGGTGAGCGTCACCGTGCCGCTCTGCACCACCTTGGTGATCATCACCTGGCCGTCGACCTCGATGTGCTCGGTGAAGGTCGGCTCGAAGTCCAGGACCTCGCGGTAGAACGTGATCGCGGGGTCGATCTGGCTCGGCTCGACGCAGATCGCGAAGTGGTCGACCTCCAGCAGGCCGCAGTCCGGCTCGGTCGGGCCGGTGCCGGTCGGCGACAGGCCGGGCAGCAGCCGGTCGTCGCCCCCGGCGGGGCGCTCCACGAAGGTGTGGGCGATGTCGCCGACGCCCATGATGGTGGCGGTGACCAGCCCGTCGTGCGCGACCGGCGCCGAGACCGGCCGGGCGCCGCGCCGGACGGCCGTCGCGAAGGCCGCGGCGGCGTCCGGGACGCGCAGCGCGATGTCGGCGACCCCGTCGCCGTGCTTCTCGACGTAGGCCGCCCCCGGGTGGTCGCCCACCAGGGGCTGGCTGAGCAGCACCCGGATGCCGTTGCGGCCCAGTGCCACCGAGCGCAGCTCGCGCGACTGCGGGGGCGAGGCCGCGTACACCTCGAAGCCGTAGCCGCCGACCAGCCAGTCGGTGGCGGCCGCCAGGTCGGCCACGTAGCACGCGATGTGGTCGAGGATCATGTCGCCGAAGGTCGTCGCCTGACTCGCGTCAAGGCTCATGTCCAGACTCCTCGTCAGTTGTCGGGCTGCCCCGGCGGGCGCCCGCTGAGGCGGTCGGGCCGCCCCAGGTCGGTCCAGTGCACGTTCACGTAGGTGAGGCAGGCGGCCCGGTCGGCCGGGCCGTGGGCGGTCGTCCAGCCCGCCGGCACCGGGAGTGCGGCCGGCCAGAGCGAGTGCCGGCCCTGCGCGTCGACCAGGACCAGGAACTCGGCGTCCTCGACGTCGAAGGGGTTGGTCGTTCCCGCGCTCGTGCCCGCGGGTGTTCCTGCGGTCGTTCCCGCGCTCATTCCCGGGCTCCTTCCGGCCGGTCCAGCAGGCCCTCCAGGGCCGCCACCGACGGGACGTCGAAGAACTGGGTGACGGTGAGCTCGACCTCCAGCGCCGCCCGGATCCGGCTGACCAGCCGCATCGCGGTGAGGGACTGCCCGCCCAGCTCGAAGAAGCTGTCGTCGACGCCGACCTCGGGCACTTCGAGCACCTCGGCGAAGAGCGTGCACAGCTGCCGCTGGCGCTCCGTCGCCGGCGCCCGGCGGGTCGAGCCGGTCACCGGCTCGGGCAGCGCCCGCCGGTCCAGCTTGCCGTTGGGGGTCAGCGGCAGGGCCGGCACGGCCACGAAGGCCGTCGGCACCATGTACGCGGGCAGCAGCTCCGTCGCGTGCGCCCGCAGCGCCCCGGCCTCGATGCCCTCGGACTCCGGGACGTAGTACGCCACCAGGCGCCGCTCCCCGGACTCCGACTCCCGTGCCACGACGGCGACATGGGCCAGGCCGGGGTAGCGCGCCAGCGCCGCCTCCACCTCGGCGGGCTCCACCCGGAAGCCCATCACCTTGAGCTGGTCGTTGGCCCGGCCGAGGTATTCGAGCCCGTCGTCCCGGCCGACCCGGACCAGGTCCCCGGTGCGGTACATCCGCTCGCCCGGCCCGTCGAAGGGGTTGGCCACGAAGCGTTCGGCCGTCAGGTCGGGCCGGCCGAAGTAGCCGCGGGCCAGGCCGCGTCCGGCGATGTACAGCTCGCCCACCCCGCCGGCCGGCACCGGCCGCAGCCCGGCGTCCAGGACGTGCAGCCGGACGTTGTCCATCGGCCGGCCGACGCCCACCGCGCCCTCCGCCCGGTACGGGGCCGTCATCGGCGAGCTGGTGCTGAACAGGGTGGCCTCGGTCGCGCCGTACATGGCCCGCACGGTCAGGCCGGGGTTGTGGTCGAGCACCTGCCGGACGGCCGCGGGCGCGATGACGTCGCCGCCGGTGAGCACCTCGCGGACCCCGGCGAGGCAGCCCGGGTCCTCCTCGGCGAGCACCCGGAACAGCCCGGCGGTCAGGTGGATGCCGGTGATCCGCTCCTCGGCGATGAGCCGGCGCAGGGCGTGCACGTCCAGGTCGCCCGGCGGGGCCACCACGATCCGCCCGCCGTGCAGCAGCGGCACCCAGAACTCGTAGGTGGAGACGTTGAAGGCGTACGGCGCCACCATCAGCACCCGCTCGTGCCGGCCGTCCGCCCAGATCGAGTCCAGGGCCAGGCCGAGCGCGTCCCGGTGGGCGATCGCGACGCCCTTGGGCTCCCCGGTCGAGCCCGAGGTGTGGATGACGTAGGCGAGCCGGTCCGGGTCGTCGGCGAGGACCGGGGCCGTCGCGGGGAAGTCCGTGAGGCCCTTCTCGCCGTCGACGACGACCACCTCGGCGCCTTCCGGCAGTCCGTCGCGGCGCATCGTCTCGTCGGTCAGCAGCACCGGCGCCGCGCAGTGCTCCAGGATCCACTGCTTGCGCTGCAGCGGGTAGGCGCTGTGCAGCGGGAGGTAGCAGCCGCCGGCCTTGAGCGCGGCCAGGACCGCCACCACCAGGTCGGCGGAGCGCTGCATCAGGACGGCGACCGGCGACTCCTCGCGGACGCCGAGCTCCCGCAGCCGGTGCGCCAGCCGGTTCGCCCGCTCGTCCAACTCGCGGTAGCTGAGCCGGACTTCGCCGGACGACACGGCGATCGCGTCCGGTGTCCTGAGCGCCTGTTCCGTGAAATGCCCCTGAAGGGAAGGGGAAGCCACCATGCCCTCCGATCCTCATCGATGTGGTTGACCGCTGGTTGTCGGCTGCCAGTCGGCTGGTCGTCGGCTGGTCGTCGGCCGGTTGTCGGCGCCGGGGATCAGCTGTCGAGCAGTCCTTGGACGGAATCCCGCAGGTCCGTGAAGGAGGCGAGGTCGGGTACGGTCCACCCGTTCAGGTCGTACTCCGCCAGGCACTCGTCGACCAGGCCCTTGTAGGAGTCCAGCTGGCCGTTGGCGAGCTGGGCGAAGAGCAGTTCGATCCGGGTGTTCTCGTGGTTCCCGGCGTAGTTGCGCTCGTACAGCTCGTGGCGCCCGCCGAACTCGCTGCCCACGGCGTCCCAGAGCAGCTTCATCACCTTGACCCGCTCGACCGCGTCGACGCCGCCGGAGCCGCGGAGGAACCGGTCCAGGTAGGGCCGGATCTCCGGATTGTCGAAGTCCTTGGCGCTGGAGTTGGTGTAGATCAGTCCGCTGGCCACGTCCTGCAGCACGATCTCCCGGATCCGCGGGTAGCCGGTCTGCATGAACCACCGGTAGGCCAGCCCGTACTGGGAGTTGGGCAGCACCGCGCCGTTGCGCCAGGCCACCGGGTTGCGGGCGGCCGCGTCCGACAGCCCCCAGAACAGGTTGCGCCAGGCCAGCACCTCGCCGAGCCGGCTCTGCACCCCGCGGAAGTCGCCGGTGCCGGTGATGTCCAGGGCCTTGGCCAGCAGCCCGGCGATGAACTCCAGCTTCACCGCGAGCCGCGTGCAGCCGTGGAAGGTGAAGCGCTCGATGAACCCGGACTGGCCGGTGAACATCCGGATCTTCTCCGGCTGCCCGTAGATGAAGACGTTCTCCCACGGGATGAGCACCTTGTCGAGCACCAGGATGGTGTCGTTCTCGTCCAGGCGGGAGGAGAGCGGGTAGTCGAAGGGGCTGCCCATCGCCGCCGCCGTCGCGGTGTAGGACGGGCGGCAGATCAGCTTCATCCCGGGTGCGTTCATCGGCACGGTCGCCACCAGGGCGAAGGTGCGGTCCTTGATCGGCAGGCCGTGGTGCGCGATGAAGTTGTAGTGCGTCAGCGCGGAGCCGGTCGCGACCACCTTCGCACCGGACACCACCAGGCCGGCGTCGGTCTCCTTCTCGGCGTGGATGAAGACGTCGGCCACCTGGTCCGGCGGCAGGCTGCGGTCGACCGGCGGATGGACGATCGCGTGGTTCCAGTACAGCACCTTCTCCTGCGAATCGGCGTACCAGCGCCGGGCGTTGTCCGCGAACGGCTCGTAGAAGTCCGCGTTGGCGCCGAGCGTGCCGAGGAAGGACGCCTTGTAGTCGGGGCTGCGGCCCATCCAGCCGTAACTCATGCGCGCCCAGGCGGCGATGGCCCGCTGGTCACCGACCAGGTCGTCCGCGCTGCGCGGGGTGGTGAAGAAACGGTGCGTGAAACCCTCCCGGCCGCTGTCGGTCGGGGTGGTCAGCACCTCCTGGTACTGCGGGTCGTGCAGGGCGTCGTAGAGCCGGGCCGTCATCCGGACCGGATTGTGGAACGCCGGGTGCGCGGTGACGTCCTTGACCCGGTCGCCGTAGAGGAAGATCTCCCGGTCGTCGCGAAGACTCTCGATGTATTCGGAACCGGTCAGCGGGCGAGTCCCGCGTGGTTCGCCGGCGGAGGTTTCGGGGGCTTCGGCCATCAGAGACGCCTCTCCTTGCTGGCGGTTCACCGGACGAACCGAGCCTGACAGTCCGGCCCCGGTGGCCGCTTCTCACGGCTTGCGCGCTTGGTCTTCCACCGGCTACCGGACTCAGCAAGAACGGAGGTGCCCCGGCCCGGCCGCCCCCGGAGCATGAGCATCTGGATCGCCCGGCCCGAGGAAGGAATCCGGAAATGAGCAAGCGAATCGACATCGACATCGTGGTGCCGCTCTACCCGTTCATGCCCTACTTCCTGGACCGGACAAGGGAGTTGGCGGAGACGTTCACCGCCGCCCACCCCGAGTACCGGATCCACGTCACCGGCGCGGACTGGCTCTCCGTCCCGCAGGCCGTGGCCGACGCCGCCCTGAAGGACGGCGCGCCGACCATCGCCCAGTACTTCTACACCTCGACCCAGGACGCCCTCGACGCCCGGCGGCCCGACGGCTCACCGCTGTTCACCTCGGTCGAGCGGGCGATCGCCGGCCGGACCGAGATCCTCGGCGAGCCGGTCGTGCTCGGCGACGTCACGGCCACCGCCCGGCAGTACTACCGCCACGACGGCGCGGTGGCTGCGATGCCGCCGCTCACCTCCACCACCCTGCTCTACGCCAACACCACCCTGCTGGAACGGGCCGGGATCACCGAGGTCCCGCAGACCTGGGCCGGGATCGAGGCCGCCTGCCGGGCCGTCGCCGCCCTCCCGGACGGGCCGGCCCACGCCATCACCTGGCCCAACCACGGCTGGTGGTTCCAGCAGTCGGTGGCCCAGCAGGGCGCCCTGCTGGCCGACCACGACAACGGCCGCTCCGGCCGCGCCGAGCGGGTGTACCTCGACTCGGACGCGATGCTCGCCTACGTCGAGTGGTGGCGCGGCCTCCACCGGGCCGGCCTGTACCGCTACCACCCCAGCCGGGTGAACAGCGAGGTCGACTGGGACGGCAACTTCCGGGCCTTCGCCGACCAGCAGGTCGCCTTCACCCTCACCACCTCGGTCGAGGCCGCCCGGATGGCCCAGGCCGGCCGGGACGGCGGCTTCACGGTGCAGACCTGCCGGATGCCGTACAACGACCGGGTGCCCTACGCGGGCAACGTGATCGGCGGGGACGCGCTCTGGCTGGCCGCCGGGCTGGACGAGGCGACCCAGGACGGCGCCCTGGCCTTCATGCAGTACCTGAACTCCCCGAGGATCGCCGCCGACCGCCACCGGGAGACCGGATTCATCCCGGTCACCGGCGGGGCGATCGACCTGCTGGAGCAGGAGGGCTGGTTCCGCGACAAGCCGCACTTCCGCACCGCGCTGGACCAGCTCGGCGCCAACGCCGGCACGCCCGCCGCCCAGGGGGCGCTGCTCGGGGAGTTCGCCGCGATCCAGGACGTGCTGACCACCGCCATGCACGACGTCCTGGTCACGGAGGTGGACCCGCGCGTCCGCTTCGCCGAGGCGAACGCGCAGGCCCAGCAGCTCCTCGACCACTACAACGAGGCCTGCCGGGGGCTGCGCCCCCGGGGCCCCGTCAGGGTCGGCTGACCGGCGTCGTCACGAACGCTCGGGCGGAGCTCCAGCGGCGCGTCCGGCGCGCCGACCAGCTCCCGCAGCACCGCGCGGAAGCGGTCCACCTGCTCCGCCACCGAGCGCTCGTCGTAGAGGTTGCTGTTGTACTGGATGCCCGCGACCACGTCGCCGGCCGGGTCGAGGTTGAGCGTCCACAGCGCGCCGTTGGGCACGTCCGAGCCCACCGGCTGCGAGGTGAGCCGGCGCCGCACTTCGGTGTACTCCAGGTCCCCGATCAGCTCCGCGTCCAGCAGGAACGGGAACGGGAACACCTGGAAGACGCAGGCCGCCCGGCCGTCCTCCAGCGTCGGCAGCATCAACTCCGGTGCCTGGGCCAGGATCTGCCCGAACGGGATGTCATGGGCGTAGGCCTCCAGGCTGGTGGTGCGGATCCTGGTCACCACCTCGGCGAAGTCCCGGGCGCCGGACAGATCGGTGCGCAGCGGCAGGAAGTTGAAGAACGGCCCGACGGTGTGGTGGAACCGGTCCTCGCCGCGCCCCGGCGAGAAGGTCGGCACCACCACGTCGGGGTTCCCGGTGTCGCGCGCGACCATCACCGCGAACGCGCCGAGCAGCACCATGAAGGGCGTGCTGCGCAGCGCCTGGGCGATCTCCACGGCCCGGGCGGTCAGTTCGGCGTCGACGGTGAAGCGGTGGACGGCGGTGGACTCCGGCAAGCCGGTGGACTTCGGCCGGTCGGTGGGCACCGAGAGGATCCGGGCGCCGGCCAGCTGCTTGCGCCAGAACGCCCGAGCCCCCTCCAGTGCCGGATCGGCCGCGAACTCCCGTTGCCAGGCCGCGAATTCACGGTAGGGCAGGGCGGTCGGCAGTTCGGGCTGACGGTGCCCGCGGCGCTCGGCGTAGCGGACGGCGAGATCGCGGATGATCAGCCGGACCGACCAGCCGTCGGCCGCGGTGTGGTGCACGACCAGGGCGAGGACCGCGTCCTCCTCGTCGAAGCGGAGCAAGGTGCCCTGGATCAGAGGGAGTCGGCGGGCGCTGATGGTGCCCGACTCGACCTCGGTGATCAGCTCCTCCACCGCCCGGTCGCGCGCCGCGGAGTCCGCTCCGGTCAGCTCCCGCAGCTCCAGCCGCACCGGCGCGGCCGGATGGATCTCCTGGTGGCGCTCGCCCTCGCCGCGGACGATGGCGGTGCGCAGCGCCTCGTGCCGCACCACCACGTCGTCCAGCGCCAGTTGCAGCGTTTCGACGTCGACCTTCCCGCGCAGGCGCCAGCCGTGCACGATGTGGAACCGCGGGCCGAACGGCCCCTCCTCGTCACCGCGGTCGAAGCCGCAGAGGAACTCCTGGTTGAAGGAGAGCGGCCGCCTGATCACCGGGCCGTCGGAGGAAGGCTTCGCATCGGGACTCATCGGGAATTCCTTTCGCTGGATCCAGCCGGAATTTCGCCCCGGAACCGTAGCAACTGCCCTGCCAGGGCGGTTCTTCGATCGTGCTGGCAATCGGGGAGGTGCGCGGCGGCCCGCCCGCGCGCGAGGCTGGCCGGGACACTCCCCAACGCCCGGTCGAACCGCAGAGGAGCTGTGCCGCCATGACGGTCGCCACGAATGTCGCAGGGTCCGGCTCGCCGCTGCCGCCCGAGTCCGCGCCGACGCCGAGCGAGCTGATCGCCAGGGCCGAGGCCATCGCCCCGCTCCTGGTCCCCCGGCAGGCCGAGACCGAACAGCGCACCTACTACGCCGAGGACACCCACCGGGAGTTCGCGGCGGCCGGCTTCTACCGGATCCTCGTCCCCAAGCGGTACGGCGGGTACGAGCTCGGCGTCGACACCTTCCTGCGGGTGGCGACCATCCTCGCCCGGGGCTGCCCGTCGACGGGCTGGATGTACTGCCTCGGCGCCACCCACGCCCTCCCGGCGGCCTCGCTGTTCGGCGAGCAGGCGCAGGCCGAGCTGTTCGCCGGCGGCGACTTCATCTGCCCCGCCACCATCGTGCCGAACGGCTCCGCCGAGCGGGCCGAGGACGGCGGCTGGCGGGTCGACGGCACCTGGAACTACTGCTCGGGCTCGCCGTACGCGACGCACTTCATGGGCCACGTCCCGATGCCCGGCGCGGAGGGCGAGCCGCCCGCGCCGATGCTGTTCGTCGCCCCGCGCAGCCAGTTCCGCCGGCTGGACGACTGGGGCGGCCAACTCGGCCTCAAGGGCAGCGGTTCGCACAGCATCGTGATCGAGGGCGGCCACGTCCCGGACCACCTCACCCTGCCCAGGACGCACATGAGCGAGGTGGTCGTGGAAGGGGGCACGCCCGGCTACCGGCTGCACGGCAACCCGGAGTACGGCGGCGGCTCGCTCAGCTTCATGGTGCTGGAGGTGGCCTCGCTCGCGGTCGGCATGGCCCAGGGCGCGCTGGACGCCTACGGCGAGCTGATGCAGAGCCGCACCACGCTGTTCCCGCCCGTGGTCACCCGGGCCGAGGACCCGGACTACCAGTTCTGGTACGGCGAGGCGGCCGGCATGATCGCCACCGCCGAGGCGGCCGTGCTGCACGCGGTCAAGCAGTGGCAGGACCTGTGCGCGCAGGGGCCCGGCGCCTTCACCCGGGAGGAGGACCTGCGGATCGCCACCATCTGCCGCGAGGTGATCCGGCTCTGCTGGCACGCCGTGGAGGGGCAGTTGTTCCCGACGGCCGGGTCGAGCTCGGTGCGGCAGGGCGAGCGGATCGAGCGGGTCTGGCGCGACCTGTCCACGCTGCACAGCCACGCCGGGATCGGCGTCTTCCTGTCCGCGGTGACCACCCGGGAGCTGGCCCGAGCCCGCTTCGGCGTCAAGTAGACCGCGTACCCCCAGGTAATCCGAGGATCACCAAGTCGCCTAGCCAGAGCGGGAGTTCGAGCCATGACCGAGACCGAGCAGGCCGTCGCACTGCCCGGGGAGCCCGCCTTCGCCGCCGCGAGCGCCGTGTTCAACCTGGCGGCGCCGGTCCGGCCCGCGGCGGCGGTGACGGTCCGTACCGTCGAGCAGGTCCGGGCGGCACTGCGCCACGCGGAACGCCTGGGGCAGTGGGTCCGGGTGCACACCACCGGGCACGCCTCCTCCTCGGCCCGCCCGATGGACCGCAGCCTGTTGATCCGCACCGAACCCGCGGGCCCGGTCGAGGTCGACCCGGTGGCCCGCACCGCCCGCATCCCGGCCGGCGCCCGCTGGGGCGAGGTGGTCGAGGCGGCGGCGAAGTTCGGACTGGCCGCCCCGCACGGCTCCTCGCCGACCGTCGGCGTGGTCGGCTACCTGCTGCGCGGCGGGATCAGCTTCTACGGCCGGCGGGCCGGGCTCGCCGTCAACAGCGTCCGGGCCGTCGAACTCGTCACCCCGGACGGCGAGTTCCACCGGGTCTCGGCGAGCGAGGACCCCGAGCTGTTCTGGGCGCTGCGCGGCGGCGGGGGCGGCCTCGGCATCGTCACCGCGATCGAGCTCGGTCTCTTCCCGGCCGCCCGGGTGGTCACCGGCGCGGCCTTCTGGCCCGCCGCGCACGGCCCCGAGCTGCTGTCCCGCTGGCTGCGCTGGAGCCGCGGCGCACCCGAGGCCGTCACCACGGTGTTCCGGGTGATGAACCTGCCGAAGGTGCCCGAGATCCCGTCGGCGCTGACCGCAGGACCGGTGGTCTGCGCGGCCGGCGTGGTGCTCGCCCCGGCCGAGGAGGACCTGACCGCCGCCGAAGGCCAGGCCGCCGACCTGCTCGGCCCGCTGCGCGCGGTCGCCGACCCGGTGCTGGACACCTGGTGCACCACCACCCCGCCCGCCGTGGTCCGCACGCACATGGACCCGACCGATCCGGTGCCCGTCCTGGGGGACCACCTGCTGCTCTCCGACCTGGGGGAGGAGGGCGCCGAGGCCTTCCTGAGGGTGCTCGGCGAGGGCTCGGGTTCGCCGCTGGTCAACGCCGAACTGCGGCAGCTCGGCGGGGCGCTCGCGGTGCCCGATCCGGACGGCGGAGCGCTGAGCCACCTGGACGCCGCCTTCGCCTTCACGGCCGGCGGGCTGGCGCTGGACCCGGCCGCCTCGGCGGCGGTCCGGGCGCACTGCGCCAAGGCCCGGGCCGCGCTGGCGCCCTGGGACACCGGGCGGACGGCGCCGACCCTGGTCGAGCGCCTGGAGCAGCCGCAGCGGCACCTGTCCGCCGCCGAGGTCGAGCGGGTGGACGCCGTCCGCCGCCGGGTGGACCCCGCCGGGCGGCTGCGCCACGACGTCCCGCCGGGAGCCTCCGCCCTGTACTGAGCACGGCAGGCGACTCCCCTGTGAACTCCCTTCGAAACGCCCTCCGCAGCACCTGCGGGGGGCGTTTCCGCATATCCAACCCCCCACATTGACCGTGCATTTGCACGGGAAAACTCTTGGCAAAATCCGCGGTGGGCCGCTGAGCAATGTGAGAGAAGCCGTTTCGGGTGCCCGGCGGCCATGCTCGTGGGGTAGACCTGCGCGTGAAGTGGGATTCACCGACGCAATTCGAGAGCGCGGATTCCAGGGCCCGGGACTTTCCTGTCCGTCGGAGCCGGCCGCGCCATGGAACTCGAATGCGATTACAGGGTCGTATGCGATCTGTCGAGAGGGGAACGCGGTGGCATTCCGTGAACGATTCCGCAGACTGATACCAGGCCTGGTGGTGGTGCTGGTCGCCGCCTCGCTGTTCTTCGCCGTACGGAGCTCGGTCGCGGTGGCCGGGGCGGAGGAGGCGGCGAAGCAGTACGGCTTCAAGGAGATGCCCATCGCGATGCCGCCGGGCTACGACCAGAAGCCGATGAGGACGGTCCGGGACGTCAACCCGGCCTACCAGAAGATCCGTTCGTGGATCTCCTCGGTCGGCGCCAGCATCGCGATCAACGACCTCACCGGGCACGGTGTGGCCGACAGCATGTGCATCGTCGACACCAGGACCGACAGCGTCATCGTGACGTACACGCCGACCGCCCGGCCGGCCGACCGGTTCACGCCCTTCGTCCTGGACGGCTCGCCGCTGCCGATGGACTCCACCATGGCGCCCACCGGCTGCACGCCCGGCGACTTCAACGGCGACGGCCGGATGGACCTCCTGGTGACGTACTGGGGCCGCACGCCGATCCTGTTCATGGCCAGGTCGGACGCCGCCGAACCGTCCCCGAGCGCCTACGCGGCGCGCGAGCTGGTGCCCTCGGAGTCGCTGGACGGCAAGTACCACGGGCCGCGCTGGAACACCGACGCCGCCTACGTCGGCGACCTCGACGGCAGCGGACACCCGTCGATCGTGATCGGCAACTACTTCCCCGACTCCGACGTGCTCGACCCGCACGGCCTGAACAACGTGGTGATGAACAACTCGCTGTCCAGCGCCAAGAACGCCGGCGGCGACCACGTGCTGCGCTGGCAGCAGGCCACCACGGGCCCGGCACCCACGGCCTCCTACGTGGAGGAGAAGGGCGCCATCCCGTGGGACGCGTCGACCGGGTGGACGCTGGCGATCTCCGGCGCCGACCTGACCGGTGACACCCTGCCCGACCTGTACATCGCCAACGACTTCGGCCACGGGCACCTGCTCTACAACCAGTCCACGCCCGGGAAGATCAGGTTCACCGAGGCCAAGGGCGAGCGCACCCCGACCACCCCCAAGTCCTTCGTGCTCGGCAACGGCTCGTTCAAGGGCATGGGCGTCGACTTCGGCGACCTCGGCCACGACGGCAAGTTCGACATGGTGGTCAGCAACATCACCGTCGCCTGGGGCCTGGAGGAGAGCAACTTCGTCTGGATCAACCGGGCCAAGGACGAGGCCGACATGCGCAGCAAGATGGAGCAGGGCGTCGCACCGTTCACCCAGGAGGCCGAGGAGTACGGCATGGCCTGGACCGGGTGGGGCTGGGACGCCAAGATGGGCGACTTCCTCAACAACGGCGACCTGAACGTCCTGCAGGCCACCGGCTTCGTGAAGGGGAAGATCGACCGCTGGCCGTGGCTGCAGGAGATGGCCATGACCAACGACGACCTGCTGTCCAACCCCGCGATGTGGCCCAACGTCCAGCCGGGTGACGACATCGCCGGCGACGAGGCGATCGCCTTCTACGCCAAGACCCCCGGCGGGAAGTACGCCAACATCAGCTCCCAGCTGGGCATCGCGGTGCCGACGCCGACCCGCGGCATCGCCACCGGCGACACCACGGGCACCGGCGCGCTGGACTTCGCGGTGGCCCGCCAGTGGGGCCCGCCGGCCTTCTACTGCAACACCTCGAAGGACCTGGGCGACTACCTCAACCTGCGGCTCTACCGGCCGACCGGCGAGGACACGGCGGGCCAGGGCCTGGTGAACACCGGGGCGCCGGCCTACGACGCCAAGGTGAGCATCACCACCCCCGAGGGCACCCAGGTCTCCCAGCTCGACGGCGGCGGCGGCCACGGCGGCTACCGCAGCTTCGACGTGCGCTTCGGTCTCGGCTCCTACCACGGTCCGGTCAGCGTCCACCTGACCTGGCGCGACGCGAAGGGCGAACCGCACGAGACGACCAAGGAGTTCACCCCCGGCACCCACTCCCTCATGCTGACCAGCGACGTCCAGGAGGTCCCCAACCGATGAGCGTGACCGCGCAATCCAGGCCCGGCGCCGCCCCCGCGGCGCCCGCGCCGGCCGCCCCCGCGAAGCCGAAGGACCCGCGCTACCTCGCCCTGCGGAACTTCGCGATCTCCATCAGCGTGTTCAACACCTTCGGGTACACCCTGCTCGGCTTCGAGCAGCCCTGGCTCTGGGCGTTCATCGCGGTGTTCACCGCCTACGCCTGTGAGATCTGCTTCGAGCTGATCAGCGCCTGGGCGCAGCGGCGCGGGCCGCGCTTCCTCGGCAACGGCATGCGCGGGCTCTACGAGTTCCTGCTGCCGGCGCACATCACGGCGCTCGCGGTCAACATGCTGACCTACGGGAACAACCAGCTGCTGCCGGTGATCTTCGGCGTGGTCATCGGCGTCGGCGGCAAGCACGCCCTGCAGGCGCCGGTCGCCGGCCGGATGCGGCACTTCATGAACCCGTCCAACTTCGGGATCACGATGTCGCTGGTGTGCTTCGGCTCCTGGTTCAGCATCGCGCCGCCGTACCAGTTCACGGAGAACGCGAACACCTTCTTCCGGATCATGATCCCGCTGATCATCGCCACCGCGGGGACGGTGATCAACGCCCTGCTCACCAAGCGGACCCCGCTGATCGTCGGCTGGCTCGGCGCCTTCGCCATCCAGGCCTTCGTCCGGCACTGGATCTGGGACGTCGCGCTGTTCTCCGCCCTCGGCGCGATGACCGGTGTCGCCTTCGTGCTGTTCACCAACTACATGATCAGCGACCCGGGCACGACCCCGATGAAGGCCTGGCCCCAGTTCATGTTCGGCTCGGCGGTCGCCACGGTCTACGCGGTGCTGATGGTGTTCAACGTGGTCTACACCCTGTTCTTCGCCACCACCATCGTCTGCGGCCTGCGCGGGCTGGGCTGGTGGGTCGCGCACTGGATCAAGCGGTCCCGGGAGGCGGGCGGCGCGTACACCCCGGGTGGGACGGGCGCGCAGCAGCAGGCCGGTGGCGCGGGCGCCGCCCCGCTCGGCACCCCGCGGCCGGCCGGGGCCCCGACACCCGGCGCGTGACGCCGGGCGCCTGACATCCGGCGCCTGACATCGCAACGGCTCCGTGGCGCTGCCCCGTTCGGGCAGCGCCACGGAGCCGTTTCCCGTGCCGGCTACCCCTCGACGGTGGCCTCGACCGGCACCGTCGGCGGGTGGAACGGCCCCCAGGTGAAGGCGGGCAGCCACGGCTCCGGGGCGGCGCTCCAGGCCAGTTCGGCGATCTGGGCGAGCGAGCGCCGGCCGGTGAGCGAGCGGAGCAGGTCGTGGCGGTGACCGCGCAGGACGGCGGCCGGCTCGCCGTCGCCGGCCGTCCAGGCGGCGCCCGGCGCCTCGATGCGCAGAGCGGGAAGTCCGTGCGTGCGCACCGCGTTGGCGAAGCCCCGGACGACCAGGTCAAGCGAGGAGGGGTAGGACGCGTGGTCCCTGACCACCGGCACCCCGAGCGCGCCGCGCAGGTCGAGCTCATGGGTGAACGCGTCCATCATCAGCATCGTGTGCCGCAACTGCGGTGCCGTGGTGACCACGTGCTCCACCCGGACGTCCAGCTGCGACCACTCGGCGAGCAGGCCGCCGAGGCCGCCACCGAGGCCGTCACCGACGCCGTCGGCGGAGTCGGCGGCGGGCTCGGCGTGCGGGACCTCCCACAGGTTGCCGGGCGCGTCGGCGGCCACCGTCCGGCAGACCTCCACCAGGTGGCCGACCACGTCCCGGACCGTCCACCCCGGACAGGCCGGAACGGGCACGCCGGCCACGTCGGGCCGGTCCTCCAGCAAGCCGGTGATGTTCTCCCGGGAGCCGCGGTAGGCGAGATGGTCGGGCGCCCGCTCCCAGAGCGACCCGGGCGCTGCCTCGACGTGCGGCCGATGCGTAGTCATCTGAGCTCTCCTTCGGTTGGACGGGTCGGACGGCCCTGCCGGGAGACGGACCGACGCCGCCGGGCCCCGGGCCGTACGGGCCGGTCCCATTCTGGTGCCGGGCCTGCGGGCGGCGGTCCGCGAGACCGCGGGCGCAGCACGTCCGAAGATGCCCGACGGGCGGAGGTTTTTGAAGACGGCCCAGGCCCGGCCCGGTCACGCCCGGGGACAGGTCCCAGGACGGCAACCGCGGAGATGCGGGCCGTGACGGCGCCTCACGACCATGGAGGGACCGTCATCCGGGACTTGAGGCAGGGGAGTGATCGTGCCGACGACCTTCGGATCGCTGCGCAGGCTGGTACTGACACCGTCACTGGCATCGGTGACCTTCGCCGGGCGCGGATTCCCGGCGGAGCCGACGGAGACCACCGAGCGGCTGGAGGCGGTGCCCCGGGCGGTGGTCTGCGGCTTCGAGTGGGGCATCGACGCGCGGAGCCAGTGGGAGGTCGAGCGCCGGCTGGCCCTGGTCGACCCCGAACAGCGCGGATTCGCCTACGAGGGCGCCACGATGGCCTTCACCGTCCTGGACGCGATGGGCCGGGGCCGGCGCACCCGGGACCTGCTGACCGGGTCCGGGCAACCGCACATCTTCCTGGCGTACATCGGCATCGGCTTCGCCATGGCGCGGCTGCCGCGCCCGCTGTGGACCAAAGTGCTGCCGGACCTGACCGGCACGCCGTACCACCCGACGATGAGCTGGCTGGCGGTCGACGGGTACGGCTTCGACCTCGCCTACTTCCACACCCGCCGCTGGGTGGACGAGCAGCGCCGGCCGAAGCCGTACCCGTGGCAGGGCGCCCCCGAGTACTTCCGGCGGGCGGTCGACCAGGGCATCGGCCGGGCGCTGTGGTTCATCCACGGCGGCGCGCCGCGGCAGGTCGCCGCCGCGGTGCGCCGGTTCGCCGCGGACCGGCAGGCCGACCTGTGGGGCGGCGTGGGGCTGGCCTCGACCTTCGCGGGCGGCAGCCCGGCCGAGGGCCTGGGCGTGCTCTGCGAGGAGGCCGGCCCGTACCGGGCGGAGCTCGCCCAGGGGTCGGTGTTCGCCTCCAAGGCGCGCGCCTACGCCGGTTTCGTGCCCGGGCACACCGAGGCGGCCTCGACGGCGCTGACCGGCCTGTCGGTCGAGGCGGCCGCGAAGCTGGCGGACGAGTGCGCGCCGGAAGCCGCCGGCCCGGCCGGCGCCGGCTCCGGTGGGCTGCCGCCGTACGAACTGTGGCGGGCGAACGTGCGGGCGCACTTCCGCGACACCGGGGACCTGCTCCGGCCCGCACCGCGCCCGGTGGCCCAAGGGGCCCAGGCGGCCCCGGTGGCGAAACCGGTCCAGAACGCCGCACCGCGCCCGGCGCCACCGGTGAAGCGGCCGCGGCCGGAGAAGTGACCGCGGCCGAGAAATGACCGCGACCGGAGGAGTTCCGGGCCGGACCGGTCCGAAGACCTCCGCGGGACGGATCGGCCGTCCCGCGCAAACCCGAGAGGAGAATCGCGTGGCCAGCGGATGGCGGTCGCTCCGACGTCGTGTGCTCACCCCGAGCACGACCGAAACGCTCCTGGAAACCCGTGGTTTCCACCGGAAGAACCCCGAAGCCCAGCACCTCCTGGAGACGGTCGGCGCACGGTTCCTGGAGGGCTACGCCCACGCCGTGGAGGCCCGGTACCCGGCGGACGCGGAGATCCCGCTGGACCGGATCCCGGTCCAGTTCCGCGGCTTCGCCTACGAGGGCGCCGGCATGGGCTTCGCCATGCTGGACGGGCTGAGGCTGAACCGCCGCGGCGGCTCGGTGGCCCGCTTCCTCAACGGCGGGGGCGCCGAGCACAACTACATGGTGTACGTCGGCGTCGGCTGGGCGATGGCCCGGCTGCCGCGGTTCTGCTGGCCCGACATCGACGCGATGGACCCGCTGCTGCGCTGGCTGGTGCTCGACGGGTACGGCTTCCACCAGGCGTACTTCCGCACCGCCAAGTACGTCCACGAGCAGTACCGGGACCAGGCCTTCCCCTGGCCGGCCCATGACACCCCGTCGTACACCGGCCGCGCGATCGACCAGGGCATCGGCCGGGCGCTGTGGTTCGTCGGCGGCACCGACGTCGACCTGATCGCCACCATGATCGAGAAGTTCCCGGAGTCCCGGCGGTCCGACCTCTACGGCGGGGCCGGCCTGGCGGCCACCTACGCCGGCGGTGTGGACGAGTCGGAGCTGTGCGCCTTCCGGGACCGGGCCGGCGCGCACCGCTCGATGGTCGCGCAGGGCAGCGCGTTCGCGGCCGAGGCCAGGATCCGCTCCGGACTGCTGATCCCGCACACCGAGCTGGCCACCCGGGTCTTCTGCGGCATGCCGCCCGCCGAGGCGGCCGCCGTCACCCACGAGGTGCGGCCGACCGGGTTCGCGCCGGCCGGCGCGCTGCCCGCCTACGAGGTGTGGCGCCAGGCCATCGCCGAGCGCTTCACCGCCGTCGGGGGGTGCTAGCCGTGGCCGCGAACCGCCGGGTGCCGCCGGGCCCGCCGCGCCGGGCCGCCCCGGTGCTGCTGCGCCGGCTGGTGGGGGACCGCCTGGAACTGATGCGCTCCGCCGCGGCGGAGTACGGCGACGCGGTCCGGATCTCCATGGGCCCCAAGACGCTCTACTTCTTCAACCACCCCGACCATGCCAAGCACGTGCTGGCGGACAACGCCGCCAACTACCACAAGGGCATCGGCCTGGCCCAGGCCCGACGGGCGCTCGGCAACGGCCTGTTGACCAGCGAGGGCGAGCTCTGGCGCAAGCAGCGCCGGGAGATCCAGCCGGTCTTCCAGCACAAGCGGATCTCCCAGCAGGCGGGCGTCGTCGCCGAGGAGGCGGCCAAGCTGGTCGGGCGGCTGCGGGCGCACGAGGGCGGCGGACCGGTCGACGTGGTCGGCGAGATGACGGCGCTCACCCTCGGCGTGCTCGGCCGCACGCTGCTCGACGTCGACCTCAGCGCCTTCGAGGCCGTCGGGCACGACTTCGAGGCCGTCCAGGACCAGGCGATGTTCGACATGGTCACCATGGGCATGGTGCCCGGCTGGGTGCCGCTCGCCAAGCAGCTCCGGTTCCGGCAGGCCCGGCAGTCCCTGCAGGGCGTGGTCGACCGGCTGGTGGCGGAGCGGATCTCCCGCGACGGCGAGCGGATCGAGGGCGACGACGCGCTGTCCCGGCTGATCGTCGCCACCCGGCAGGAGCCCGACCAGCGGGTCGGCCGGCAGCGGATGCGCGACGAACTGGTCACGCTGCTGCTGGCCGGCCACGAGACCACGGCGAGCACCCTCGGCTGGACCTTCTACCTGGCCGACCGTCACCCCGAGGTGGCGGAGCGGCTGCACGCCGAGGCGGTCGAGGTGCTGGGCGACCGGATGCCCGAGTTCGAGGACCTGCACCGGCTGCGCTACACGGCGCGGGTGGTGGAAGAGGTCATCCGGCTCTACCCGCCGGTGTGGATCCTGCCGCGGCAGGCCCAGGCCGAGGACGAGGTGGGCGGGTACCACGTGCCGGCCGGCGCCGACGTCCTGATCTGCCCGTACACCCTGCACCGGCACCCCCGGTTCTGGGACGCACCCGAGCAGTTCGACCCGGAGCGCTTCGATCCGGACCGGGCCACGGACCGGCCGCGCTACGCCTACATCCCGTTCGGGGCGGGGCCGCGCTTCTGCGTCGGCAACCACCTCGGGCTGCTGGAGGCCACGTTCACCATCGCCATGGTCGCCCGGGACCTCCGGCTGGCCAAGGTGCCCGGGTACCGGGTGGTGGCCGAGCCGATGTTGTCGCTGCGGGTGCGCGGTGGCCTGCCGATGACCGTGCACTCCCGCTGACGGCCGGTCCGAAGGACCCTCCCCACGAGCAGAGCCCCCGCGGTGGACGTCGCGGGGGCTCTGGGCCGTCGCCGGGTCACGCGCTGTCGGTGACCGCGGTCCGCTCGCTGAGCGCGATCGTCCGCGCGTCGAGCAGGGCCAGCAGGACGGGCGGGTCGAGGACGCGGGCGGGGCGCAGCCGCAGTTCGATCGGCAGCAGCGGCACGGTCGGCCGTACCTCGATCGGTCCGACCGATCCGACCGAGACCGCGTGGTCACCCGTCAGCACCTCGTCGAAGGCGGCCGGGACGGAGTGGGCCAGCAGGTACCAGGTGCCGGCCGGCACCTGGTCGAGTAAGAAGACCCCGGGGCGGGGGAGGACGGTACAGGCGGCGGGTTTGCCCTCCGGCACCCGGGTCGGGAACAGGCCGACGAAGACCCGGCCGAGGGCTCCGCCGGCCGGGGGCCGGATCTCGCCCCGGAAGGTGGAGAGTTCGGTGCTGCGGACCAGGCCGCGGAGGTCGACTTCGATCCGGGTGGTGTAACCCCCGAGCTGACGGAAGACGGTGGGAGGGATGCCGACGCTGCTGGCGAAGCGCGAGCTGAAAGTCCCGACGCTGTTGTATCCGACCCGGTGGCTGATCTCGGTCACCGTGAACGAGGTTTCGACCAGGAGGCGTTTGGCGGTTTCCAGGCGGATGGCGGAGAGAAACCGCCGCGGGGACACCCCGGTCATCCGCTGGAATTCCCGGGAGAAGTGGAATTTGCTGTACATGGCGGCCTGCGCCATATCGTCGATCGTCAACAGTTCGCCGATGTTGTCGTGCATGGTCTCGATGGCCCGGGTCACGGCTTGCTCGATGGCAGTTGTCATGACTGACTCCAGCTTCTCTGTTGCACCTGCGGATGAACAGAAATTCCACCTTGCGATGATCGGAAACGATCGGAAACGAAGGTCGCGGCCGTACGTCCAGGCCGGTGGTCAGAAGTGCCAGGGCGAGCGAAGGGAGGTACCCACCCTTCGGAAAGGCGAAGCTGAAATGTGTCGCCGCCATAGCAAGTGACGACCGTAGCAGCAGGAGCATGTCACCCGCAATGGTCTGGTGGCACGTGCCGTTGGCATGCCCGGTGAAGAGATACCCGGGGATTCGCGTTTGAACGGCCCTCGAAGGCGCTCAGCAACACAGGAGATGCAGAGGAGGGCGCATTACGCGGACGATGCCAAAGTCGTGCATGCGAATCGTGGTCGGCCGATCTGCCGGACCCGATTTTCGACGAGTAGCTAGGAGACGCCGATGGGCTCACCTACCCCCGATGGAAACGAATACCGGACCATGACGCTGGAAGCGTTCGCGGACACGATCGTTCCGGGTGAGAAACGCTCCCCCGACGACCGGGCCGTGGCCGGCGCCTCGACCGGAGGCGGCGCCGTGCAGGCAGGCGCCATCGAGCTGCTGGAGACACCCGCGACCGGCCTGTCGAACGCCCTGGACGACTACCAGCAGGCGCTGAACGCCCACGCCGGCGCGTACGCCGCCGAGCACGGCCTGCGCCTCGACGACTCGGTGCCGCCGTTCGTCGCCCTGCCGTTCGCGGACCGCACCAGCCTGGTGCAGTCCCTGACCGGGACCGGCCACCAGGAGCGCGAACTCTGGGTGCTGCTGGCGCTGTTCGCCAACATGGCCTTCGACACCGCCGCGCACCTGCACACCACGGACGCGCTCGCGGCAGGCCACCCGGGCCTGACCATGATGGGGTTCATGCAGCCGGGCGACGACGGCCTGTGGCGGTTCCCCGAGTACTCGTACGGCAAGCAGCTGGCCGATCCCCACCCGGGCACCACCTCCTCAGGGAGCCCCGAATGACGAACACCGAGAGCACCGACGTCCTGATCGTGGGCAGTGGCTTCGGCGGCGCGATCGCGGCCTACCACCTGGCGGCCGGCGGCGCGCGGGTCACCGTGCTGGAGCGCGGCCCGTGGCTGGAGGCCAACGACTTCGAGCACGACTTCCTGCTCGGCTCCTCGTACACCCGGATCTTCGACTTCGTGGTCGGCGACGGCATGAGCCTGCTGGGCGGGAACTGCGTCGGCGGCGGCAGCGTGGTGTACTTCGCCGCCATGCCGCGCGCGCCGCGGTTCGTCTTCGACCGCCGGGGCAGCATCGGCCGGCGGATGTGGCCGGCGGCCATCGACCGGGACGTCCTCGACCCGTGGTACGACCGGGTGGTCGAGGCGCTGCCCATCACCCAGCAGGACTGGAACGACGTCACCTACGCGGGCGGCCTGTTCGCCGCCGCCTGCGAGCACGCCGGACGCACCGCCAACCCCGTCCCGGCCGCCATCGACCGGGCGAAGTGCACCAACTGCAACTGGATGATGTCCGGTTGCCGGTTCGACGCCAAGCGCTCGCTGCTGCTGAACTACCTGCCCGCGGCCCTCGCGCACGGTGCCGAGATCCGGCCGCTGCACGAGGTGCAGCACCTCTCCCGCACGGACGGCGGCGGCTACCGGGTGCACTACAACGTCATCGACGACACCGACTACCGGGTGCACGTGGGCAGCGGCACCATCGACGCGAAGATCGTCGTGCTCGCCGCCGGCGCCGGGGCCACCCCGGTGATCCTCCAGCGCTCCGAGGCGACTCTGGGCACCATGCCGCACGCCGTCGGCCGCTACTTCTCCGGCAACGGCGAGCGCCTCAACACGGCCGTGGTGAACGAGGACCGGGCCCGGGACCTGCTGGGGCTCAAGCGTGGCGACGGCCGGGCGTTCCGGGCCAACCAGATCGGCAAGGGCCCGGTCGTGGCGAGTTGGGACAACCTCGACGGCTCGCTGCCGGAGCACTCCCGGTTCTCGCTGGAACAGCTCTACTTCCCCCCGGGGTTCGGCACCATCCTGGCGCAGGTGCCCGACGCCACCGGCCCCAGCTGGTTCGGCGTGGAGAAGAAGGAACTCGTCCGGCAGTGGCAGTCCTGGCTGACCGTCTTCACCATGGTCGAGGACGACAACGAGGGCGTCTTCGGCCCGCCGCCGCCCACCGGCAACGCGGCGCGCATCTCCCAGCAGATGCTCGGGCGCGGCACGATCAGCTACCGGCCGACGGCCAACACCCTGCGCGGCTGGGCCGAGTCGGACGCCGTGGTGAAGGACATCCTGGAGCGTGACGGGCTGGCCCGCGTCATGCCCTGGACCAACGACCTGGTGGGCGCGTACACCGTGCACCCGCTGGCCTCCTGCCGGATCGGCGACGACCCGCAGACCTCGGCGCTGGACGACCGGCAGGAACTCCGCAACCACCCGGGCATCTTCGTCACCGACGGCTCCGCCGTCCCGGGGGCACTCACCGTCAACCCCGCGCTGACCATCTCCGCGCTCGCCGAACGCGCCATCCCCGGCATCGTGCGCGCCGCCCAGGAACGCGGCGTCGACGTCCGGTACGGCGCGCCCTCGCCGGACGGCGGAACCAGCGGCCGGCGCGGGGTGCAGGCGCAACTGCCCGGCCTGATGCGCCGGTAGGGGCAGCTCATGACGACAACGCTGTTGCGGCCCGCGCTGCGCCGGGCGCTGGCGCAGATCCGCCGGGTCGCCCCGCCCCGGCCGGCCGGGGCGGGGAAGGAGGTGGCCGGCGTCTTCGCCGAGGCCGAGCGGGAGTTCGGCATGCTCCCGCCGCCGATCGCCCTGCACGCGGCCGCGCCCGAGGTGCTGGCCGCCTCCTGGGTGATGCTGCGGGAGACGCTGGTCGCCGGCGGGCGGGTCGACCGGGCGACCAAGGAGGCGGTGGCCGCCGCCGTCTCGGCCGCCAACTCCTGCCCGTACTGCGTGCAGGTGCACGGTGCGACGCTGGCCGCGCTGCTGCCCGGGGCGGCCGGGTCCGCCCCGGGCCGTCCGGGGGCCAGGGCAGGGGCCGGTGCGGAGGCCGAGGCGACGGCCGCCGGGGTGGCCGACTGGCTCCGGGGGGCCGGGGGCGCGCGCTTCCCCGCGCAGGCGGCTCCCGAACTGGTCGGGGTGGCGGTCACCTTCCACTACCTGAACCGCATGGTCAACCTGTTCCTCGCGGAGAGCCCGGTGCCGCCCGGGCTCCCGCCGGCCGCGCGCTCGGCGGCGCTGGCCGTGCTCGGCCGGCTGATGCGCAGGGCCGCGCGCGGCGCCCCGCCGGCCGGCACCTCGCTCGACCTGCTGCCGTCCGCGCCCCTGCCCGGGGACCTGCGCTGGGCGGCGGGCACCCCGAGCGTCGCGGGCGCCTTCGCACGGGCGGCCGCCGCGGTCGACGCGGCGGGGGCCCGTGCGGTGCCGGAGGGCGTCCGGGCCCTGGTGACGGCCGAACTGGCCGGGTGGAGCGGTGAGGCGCCCGGACTGGGCCGCGCCTGGGTGGAGGAGGCCGTCTCGGCCCTGCCCGAGGAACAGCGTGCGGCGGGCCGGCTGGCCCTGCTGACCGCCAAGGCCTCGTACCAGGTCGACGACCGTCTCGTCGCCGAGTTCCGGCACGGGCGGCCCGGCGACACCGCACTGATCGAGCTCACCTCCTGGGCCGCCCTGACGGCGGCTCGGGAGCTGGGCTCCCGGCTCGCCGAGCGCGTGACCACGGCCGGCCACAGCTGAGCAGGTAGTCGCCCGCACACCCGAGGCTCCCGCCACCGGCGGGAGCCTCGGCGCGTTCCCGGCCGCACGGACCGTGCCGATCGCACCGATCGCACCGACCGTTCCGGCCGGGAACGCTTTATTCGGCATTTAATCACGGCGTTATCGAATAACGACGTTATCGAATAACAGCGTGATGAAATCACACCGTTATGTCAAAACCGCGGCCCCGGCCGAGCGCAAAGCAAACTCGGAGAAGACTTCCGGACGTGCCTCGATGCACCCTTGACCAGTGCAGGTCTGTCGAGTCGGCGAAGAGATTCGACGTCAATTCATCTCCACGGGCGGTGAATACATGAGCAGTGAGCGGATCGCTATCGTGGGAATCGGCCTCCGATACCCGGATGCCAATTCGGCGAGCGAACTGTGGGAGAACGTCCTGAGCGGCCGGAGGGCCTTCCGGAGGCTACCGGACGAGCGGATGAACCAGGCGGACTACTGGTCCGCGGACCGTGGCGCACCCGACCGCCACTACACGACGAAGGCCGCCGTCCTGCGGGACTACGCGTTCGACCGGATCAAGTACAGCGTCGCCGGAAGCACCTACCGGGCGACCGACCTGACCCACTGGCTGGCCCTCGACGTGGCCGACGAGGCACTCGCCGACGCCGGATTCCCGGACGGTTCGGGACTGCCCCACCAGTCCACCGGCGTCGTGGTCGGAAACAGCCTCACCGGGGAATTCTCGCGGGCCAACATCATGCGGCTGCGGTGGCCCTACGTCCGCCGCACGGTGGCCGCCGCACTGGCCGGCCGGGGCTGGTCCCCGGAGGAGGCCGCGACGTTCCTGACGGAACTGGAGCCCCAGTACAAGTCCGCCTTCCCGCCCATCGACGAGGACTCGCTGGCCGGCGGCCTGGCCAACACCATCGCCGGCCGGATCTGCAACCACTTCGACCTGCGCGGCGGCGGGTACACGGTCGACGGCGCCTGCTCCTCCTCCCTGCTGTCCGTGGTCACGGCCGCGAAGGCGCTGGCCGACGGCGAGCTGGACGTGGCCCTGGCCGGCGGGGTGGACCTGTCCATCGACCCCTTCGAGGTGATCGGCTTCGCCAAGACCGGCGCGCTGGCCACCGGCGAGATGAAGGTCTACGACAAGGACTCCAACGGCTTCTGGCCCGGCGAGGGCTCCGGCATGCTGGTGCTGATGCGCGAACAGGACGCGCTGGCCCAGGGGCGGCGGATCTACGCGAGCATCAGCGGCTGGGGCGTCTCCTCGGACGGCAAGGGCGGCATCACCCGCCCCGAGGCGGGCGGCCACCGGCTCGCCCTGGCCCGCGCCTACGGGCGGGCGGGCTACGGCGTCGAGACCGTCTCGTACTTCGAGGGCCACGGCACCGGTACGGCCCTCGGCGACGCGACCGAGATCGAGGCGCTGTCCTCCGCCCGCCGCAACGCCGACCCGACGGCCGCCCCGGCCGCGCTCGGCACCATCAAGGGCAACTTCGGGCACACCAAGGCCGCGGCCGGCGTCGCCGGGCTGATCAAGGCCGCCCTCGCCGTGCACCACCAGGTGATCCCCCCGGCGACCGGCCACGTCGACCCGCACCCCGGCCTGCTCGGCGACACGGCCACCATGTACGTGCCCCGCCAGGCGGAGCTCTGGCCGGCCGACCAGCCGGTCCGGGCCGGGGTGTCGGCCATGGGCTTCGGCGGGATCAACACCCACGTCACCGTCGCCCAGGCGCCCGGCGCCACCCGCCGCGAGGCGCTGGACGAGCGCACCACCCGGCTGGTCGCAGGCCGCCAGGACGCCGAACTCCTGCTGCTGGACGCCGCGGACCCGGCCGCGCTGCGGGCCGAGCTGACCCGGCTGCTCGACCTGGTGCCCAAGCTGGCCCAGGCCGAACTGGCCGACCTGGCCGGGACCTTGGCCGACCGGCTCACCGCAGGCCCGGTCCGCGCCGCCGCCGTCGCGAGCTCCCCGGAGGACGCCGCCCGCGCCCTCGAAAAGCTGCTCGCCCTGCTCGACTCCGGGGCCCGGGAGGCCTTCTCGGCCGGCGAGGGCATCTTCCTCGCCCGGGCCAGGACCGCCCCCCGGATCGTCTACCTCTTCCCGGGCCAGGGCTCCGGCCGCGGCGCCGTCGGCGCCATCCGGCGCCGCTTCGCCACCGCCGAGGACGTCTTCCGCGCCTTCCCGCTGCCCACCGGCGGCGACCAGGTCGCCACCCAGGTGGCCCAACCGCGCATCGTCACCGGCTCGCTGGCCGCCCTGCGGGTACTGGACGGCCTCGGCATCCGGGCCGACGCCGCCGTCGGCCACAGCCTGGGCGAACTGACCGCGCTGCACTGGGCCGGCGCGATGGACGAGGAACAGGTGGTGCGCCTCGCGACGATCCGCGGCCGGGTGATGGCCAGCGCCAGCCACGGCGGCGGCGCGATGGCGGGCCTGGCGGCGACCCCGGAGCGCACCGCCGAACTGTCCGCCGGACAGGACGTGGTGATCGCCGGCTACAACGGGCCCCGGCAGACCGTGATATCCGGCCCCGCCGAGGCGGTGGACGAGGTCTGCCGCCGAGCCGCGGCCGAGGGCGTCCCGGCGACCCGCCTGAACGTCTCGCACGCCTTCCACTCTCCGCTGGTCGAGCCGGCCGCGGTCGCGATGGCGGCCGAACTGGCGGCCTTCGAGCTGAGCGAGCCGGTCCGTCCGATGGCCTCCACGGTCACCGGCCGCCTCCTCGACCCCGGTACCGACCTGCGCGAGCTGCTGCGCCAACAGGTCCTGCTCCCGGTCCGCTTCCACGAGGCCGCCGGTGCGGTCGCCGCCGACGCCGACCTGCTGGTCGAGGTCGGGCCGGGCCGGGTCCTCTCCGGCCTGCTGGCGGAGGTCGCACCCGGCGCCACCACCCTGGCGGTCGACACCGACAGCGCCTCGATCGGCGCGCTGCTCCGGATCGTCGGCGCCGCGTACGTGCTCGGCGCGCCGGTCCGCACCGCCGCGCTGTTCGAGGACCGCCTGGTCCGCCCGCTGCCGGCGGACGGGGTGATGACCTTCCTGGCCAACCCCTGCGAGGCAGCTCCGGCCATCGGCGCGGACCTGCTGCCGCCACAGGACGGACACCGCCGGGCCGACGGCCCCGGCCAGGACGAGCAGTCCGTACGGCCCGCACCCGCCTTCGCGTCCGGGCCCGCGTCCGCGGACACCGCCACCGAGGCCGCCGACACCCTGGAACTGCTGCGCCGGCTCGCCGCCGAACGGGTCGAGCTGCCGCTGGACTCCGTCACCGCGCAGACCCACCCGATGGACGACCTGCACCTGAGCTCCATCACCATCGGCCAGATCGTCAACGACGTCGCCCGGGCGCTCGGCCGCCCCGTGCTCGCCGCCACGCCCAACTACGCCACCGTGCGCCTGGGCGAGATCGCCGAACTGATCGACCAGCTGGCGGACACCGCGCAGGAGGGCGCCGCCCCAGCCGGCGAGGTCCCCGGGGTCGCCCCCTGGGTGCGGGCCTTCGCCGTCGAGCACCTGGACGCCGCGCTCCCGGCCCGGCCGCAGCCCGCGCCCGGGACCACCGACGGCGACTGGACGGTGCACAGCACCCCCGGCCACCCGCTGGCCGAACCGCTGCGCGCCGCCCTCGCCCAGGCGGGGATCGGCTCCGGCGTGCTGCTCTGCCTCCCGGCCGAGTGCGGCCCGCAGGACACCGAGCTCTTCCTGACCGCCGGGCGGGCAGCCCTGGCCGGCCCCGCCGGCACCCGGCTGGTCGTGGTCCAACACCGGCTCGGGGCGAGCGGGTTGGCCAAGACCCTGCACCTGGAGCACCCGTCGGTGCCGACCACGGTGGTCGAACTGCCCGACACCGCCCCCGAGGGAGCGGCCCGCGACGAGGCGGTGGCCCGGGTGGTCGCCGAGGCGGCCGCCACGGCCGGCTTCGCGGAGGTCCGCTACCAGCAGGACGGCCGCCGCACCGTCCCGGTGCTGCGCCCCCTGCAGCCCCGCCCGGCCCCGGCCGGCGCCTCCCCGCTCGACACCGGGGACGTCCTGCTGGTCACCGGCGGCGGCAAGGGCATCACCGCCGAGTGCGCCCTGGCGATCGCCGAGGACTCCGGCGCGAGCCTGGCCCTGATCGGCCGCGCCGACCCGGCCGACGACCGCGAACTCGCCGACAACCTCGCCCGGATGGACGCCGCCGGCCTGCGCTACCGCTACGCCCGGGCCGACGTCACCTCGCCCGAGCAGGTCGCCGCCGCGGTGCGCATGCTGGAGGGCGAGCTCGGCCCGGTCACCGCCGTCCTGCACGGCGCCGGCCGCAACGAGCCGGCCGCCCTGGACGCCCTGACCGCCGAGGACTTCCGGCGGACCCTGGCGCCCAAGACCGCGGGCCTGGAGGCCGTGCTGGCAGCCGTCGAACCGGACCGCCTGAAGCTGCTGATCACCTTCGGCTCGATCATCGGCCGGGCCGGCCTGCGCGGCGAGGCGCACTACGCGACCGCCAACGACTGGATGACCGAACTGACCGTCCGCTTCCAGCAGCAGCACCCGAACGCCCGCGCCCTCGCCCTGGAGTGGTCGGTCTGGTCCGGCGCCGGAATGGGCGAACGGCTCGGTGTGGTCGAGGCGTTGATCCGCGAAGGCATCACGCCGATCTCCACCGAGAACGGCATCCAGGTGCTCCGCGACGTCCTCGCCGACCCCACGGCCGGGCCCGTCCTGGTGGTCAGCGGCCGTGCCGGCGGCCTGCCCACCCTCACCACCGCCCAGCGGGAACTGCCACTGACCCGGTTCGTGGAGCGCGTCGTCGCACATCACCCGGACATCGAGCTGATCACCGAGGCCGAACTGACCGAGGGCGGCGACCCGTACCTCAGCGACCACCGGCTCCAGGACGACCTGCTCTTCCCGGCCGTGATCGGCATGGAGGCGATGGCCCAGGTCGCCGCCGCGGTGAGTGGGCACCAGGGCCCGCCGCTGCTGGAGGACGTCGAGTTCCGCCGCCCCGTCGTGGTGCGTCCCGGCGGCTCGACCACCATCCGGATCGCGGCGCTGGTCCGCAGCCCCGAGACGGTGGACGTGGTGCTGCGCAGCGAGGACACCGACTTCGCCGCCGACCACTTCCGGGCCACGCTGCGCTACCCCCGGCCCGAACTGCCCGGCACCCCGGTGCCGGCCGGCTTCGGCCTGCCGCCGGTGCAGGTGGACCCGGTGACGGAGCTGTACGGCAGCGTGCTCTTCCAGGGCAAGCGGTTCCAGCGCCTGCTGGAGTACCGGCGGGCCAGTGCCCGGCACGCGCTCGCGGAGATCTCCACCACCGCCCAGACGCCGTGGTTCGCCGCCTTCCTGCCGCAGGACCAGCTGCTCGCCGACCCCGGCACCCGGGACGCGATGATGCACGCCATCCAGTGCTGCGTGCCGGACGCCACGCTGCTGCCGGAGAGCATCGAACGGCTCTGGCTGGCCGACCGGGCCGACCAGGACGCCGAGTACGTGGTGCTCGACGCCCGGGAACGCTCGCAGGACGGGGACCGCTACGTCTACGACCTCGACGTGCGCACCCCCTCCGGAACCGTGGTCGAGCGCTGGGAGGGTCTGACCCTGGTCGCCGTCCGCAAGCGCGACGGGGCCGGCCCCTGGGTGCCCGCGATGCTCGGCTCGTACCTGGAGCGCAGCCTGGAGCGGGTGCTGGGCGGCAGCCGCGCGGTGGTGGTCGAACCCGCCACCGAACCCGCCGTGGAGGCCGCGGTGGAGTCCGCCGGCGCGCTCGGTGACCGCCGGACCCGCACCCGGACGGCCGTCGCCCGGGCCCTGGGCCGCCCGGTCGAGCTGCGCCACCGCCCGGACGGCAAGCCCGAACTCGCCGGTGCGCCCGGACGCGAGGGCTGGACGGTCTCGGCCTCGCACGGCGCCGGGATGACCATGGCGGTGGTGGGCCGCGGACGGCTCGCCTGCGACCTCGAAACCGTCCTGGAGCGCAGCGCCGAGGACTGGCAGGCGCTGCTCGGCAGCGGCCAACTCCCGCTGCGGGACCTGCTGGTGACCGAGGCGGCCGACACCCCGGCGGTGGCCGGCACCAGGGTCTGGAGCGCGCTGGAGTGCTTGCGCAAGGCCGGCGCGACCAGCCAGGCGCTGACCCTGGACCGCGCCCACCCGGACGGCTGGGTCGTCCTGTCCGCCGGTGACGCGACCGTCGCCACCTGGGTGACCACCGTCAACGACCGGACGGAGCCGGTGGTCTTCGCGGCGCTCGTCGGGAAGGAGAACTGATGTCGGCCTACTACGAGATCCGCCACACCGTGGGCTTCGAGGAGACCAACCTCGTCGGCAACGTCTACTACGTGAACTACCTGCGCTGGCAGGGGCGTTGCCGGGAGATGTTCCTCAAGGAGAAGGCGCCGGGGGTGCTCGCCGAGCTGCAGGACGACCTGAAGCTGTTCACCCTCAAGGTGGAGTGCGACTTCATCGCCGAGATCACCTCCTTCGCCGAACTGTCCGTCCGGATGCGGCTGGAGGAGCTGACCCAGACCCAGATCCAGTTCCGCTTCGACTACCTGCGCATCGACGGAGGGCAGGAGAGCCTGATCGCCCGCGGCCGGCAGCGGATCGCGTGCATGCGCGGGCCGAACTCGGCGACCGTCCCGGCCCGGGTACCCGAGGAACTGCGCCTGGCCCTGGCGCCGTACGCCGACGACCCGGCGACCGTCCGGTCCCTGGCGGCGGGGAGGGCGCAGTGATCGAGAACGGCAGGGCCCTGGTCAACACCCAGCCGCCGGCCCCGACGCCGACGGCCACCGAGCACATCACCGTCCTCCCGGGCACCCTGCGCGAGACGATGGCCCGGTTCGCCACCGGCATCACCGTGCTGACCACGGGCGGCGAGTACGTCCACGGGATGACCGCCAACGCGTTCACCTCGGTGTCGCTGGAACCGCCACTGGTGCTGTGCTGCGTGGCCCGAAGCGCGACCATGCACCAGGCGATCACGGCGACCCGCTCCTTCGCGGTGTCCGTGCTCGCGGACGAACAGGAGCCGCTGGCACGGTACTTCGCGAACAAGAGCAGGCCGCGCGGCGCCGGCCAGTTCGACAGCGTCGACTGGCAGCCCGGCCCGTTCACCGGCGCCCCGCTGCTCACCGGCTCGCTCGCCTGGCTGGAGTGCAAGCTCGCCGAACAGTACGACGGCGGCGACCACTCCATCTTCCTGGGCGAGGTGCTCGCCTCGGTCTGGGCCGAGAACCGGCAGGCGCTGCTGTTCTACGGCGGCGCCTTCCACCGGGGCGTCGGCGGCGCCGGCGGGGCGAGCGCCGGCCGGGCGAGGGGGTGACCCGATGCTGGTGAGCGTGACCGGCGGCACCGGGTTCGTCGGCATCCACTCGGTCGCGGAGACGGTCCGCCGCGGACACCGGGTGCGGATGCTGGTCCGCGACCCGGCCGCCGCCGAACGGGCCCTCGGCCTGCTGGAGGTGGACCGGGGGAGCGTCGACCTGGTCGTCGGGGACGTCATCGACGAGGGCGACGCGGCCCGCGCCGTACGCGGCGCCGACGCCGTGCTGCACGCTGCGGGCGTGTACTCCTTCGACAGCCGGCAGTACGCGGCGATGCGCCGGACCAACGAACGGGGAACCGAGGTGGTGCTGGCCGCCGCCCGGCGGTCCGGCGCCGGCCGGATCGTCCACGTCTCCAGCATCGTCGCCCTGTTGCCCTCCGGGGGGCGCCCGCTCGCGGAGCACTCCCCGGTCGGCCGCCCCCGGGATCCGTACATGGCGACCAAGGCCGGCGCCGAGCGCATCGCCCGCCGCCACCAGCGCGAGGGCGCGCCCGTGGTGATCAGCTACCCGCCCGCGCTGCTCGGCCCGCAGGACCCGCGGGAGGGCGACCAGAACACCCGGCTGCGCAACACGCTGCGCGGGCTGATGCCGATCTGGCCGCTCGGCGGCTACCCGGTCGGCGACGTCCGCGACACCGCGCGCCTGCACGGCCACCTGCTGACCGCGCCGAGCACGGCCCCGGACCGGCACTTCGGCCCCGGCTTCCACCTGGAGACCCGGCAGTACCTGCGGATCCTGCGGGAGGTCACCGGGCGGCGGCTGCCCGCGGCCTTCCTGCCGGCCCGCGCCATGCTGCCGGTGGGCGCGCTGGTCTCCCTGGTCCAGCGCGGCTGGCCCTGGCACATCCCCGCGGAGTTCGGCGCCGTCTACACCTGTGCCTGGGCGGCGCCGGTGGACCCGGCCGCGAGCACCGGCGGGCTGACGCCGAGGCCGACCGCCGAGACCATGGCCGACACGGTGCGCTGGCTGCACCGACAGGGGCGGCTGACCGACCGCCAGGCCGGGCTCCTCGCGGGGGAGAAGGGGGAGTAACAGACCGGCGGTCCCGGTGTGCGGGCGGAGCGCACACCGGGGCCGCCTTCACGCGCGTGGTCAGCCGGTGGACTCCATGGCCCACTCGGCGTCGTGCAGGAACGCCGGCAGAGCGTCGGAGAATCCGGGACCGAACTTCTGGCAGTTGTACCAGCCGGTGTCGGCGCAGATGATCCAGTCCTGATTCGTGTTGTTGACCACGGAGGCCGCGTGGCCACCGACCGTGACCCCGTAACCGGAGCCGTTGCCCCAGTTCCGGAACTGGTAGTTGCCGAGATTGCCGTAGCTGCCGGGGGACCAGTGCTCGAAGGAACCCCAGCCGAACTGCGGCGAGTTGAAGTACAGGCAGAGGCTCCCCGAGGGGCACGCCTCGGCGCCGCCCGGCCCCGCGGCGTACGCCGAACCCGTCATCCCGCAGAGCGTGGCCACTGCGGCCGCCGCCACGATGCCGGCGGCGATCTTCCGATTCACGCGATTCTCCGTCCCGTCGTCAGTTGTACATCGACCACTCGGCGTTGTAGAGCCCGTTCGGCAGGACACCCGCGTAGCCGGGGCCGATGTAGCCCACGACCGACCCGTGGCCCCACGTGCCGTTGTAGATGGTGAGTTGGTTCCCGGTGTTGTTGACCACCGACGCGGCGTGGCCGCCGACGCTGACCCCGTAGCCGGAGCCGTTGCCCCAGTTGCTGAAGGTGAACTCGCCGAGGTCGCCGTACCCGCCCGGGCTCCAGTGCTCGAAGGCACCCCAGCCGTACTGCGGGGAGTTGTAGTACAGACAGATGCTCCCGCTGGGGCAGGCCTCGGAACCCCCGGGCCCGGCGGCGTACGCCGAGTTCGTCGTCACGCCGAGCGTGGCGGCCACGGCCGCCGCGACGATCCCGATCGATGCGATGCGTTTCATCGGTCCTCCCGGTGCGTGAGGGCCCCGGACCGGCCGGGGCGACTTGGCCGGACCCATGCTTCACAGCCGCCACCGTGGTGACCAGGCAGAAGGCACTGGCAGAAAATCCGGCAGTTTCGCCCGAAGCCGCCATGTGCTGTACTCGTCAATCGGCGGAGTGGAGATCACACGGGGGGTGTGGTGGACGCGGCAGAGCTCGCGGCGGCGCTACGGGACCGACGCATCGAGGCGGGACTGACACAGGAACAGCTCGCCGAGCGGTCCGGGCTGAGCGTGCGGGCGATCGGGGACCTGGAACGCGGGAAGGTCGCCCGGCCCCACCGGAAGTCCATCCGGCTGCTCGCCGAGGCGCTGGGCCTGGACGACGAGGGCCGCAGAAGCCTGATGTGCCTGGCCGGTCGCGAACCCCCGCCCCCGGTCGCGAATCCCCGCCCCCCGGGCCGGCCGAGCCTGCGGGCCCGGACGGCGACCCCGTGCGGCCCGCCGCCGCACCGCCCCCCGGCCGGCGGGCGACGCTCGTGGCCGTCCTCGCCACCGCGATCGCCTTCCTGGCGACCGTCCTCGCCGCGTACCTGTTGGTGATCGCCGACCGGCACCGGACGGACGGTGTGAACCGTGCGTGGGGAGCCTTCCGGATCCATCGGTGAGGTGGCGAACGGATGGTGTCGGTCAGTCGGTCAGTCGGTCAGTCGGTCAGTCGGTCAGTCGGTCAGTCGGTCAGTCGGTCAGTCGGGTCCTTCGGTCTCCTCGGCGACTTCGGCGATGAGCAGGGCGACGTCGTCCTCGTCGTCCCGGTGCCGCAGGTCGGTCAGCAGCCGGTCGGCGGTGGCCTCCAGGGGCAGGGGCGGGCCGGAGAGGAGGGCGAGGAGGTGGTCCAGGCGGGCGTCGATGGGCTGGTCGCGGGTCTCCACGAGGCCGTCGGTGTACAGCAGCAGGCGGTCGCCGGTGCGCAGGTCGAGCTCGGTGGTGCGGAAGGCGGTGTCGCCGATCCCCAGGGGTGTGCCGGTCGGCAGGTCGAGCAGTTCGGGCGGGCCGGTGGGCCGCAGGTGGACGGGGGGCAGGTGGCCGGCGAGGGCGATGCGGCACTGTTGCCGGTGCGGGTCGAAGACGGCGTAGACGCAGGTGGCGATCACGTCGTCGAGGTCGGCGGTGGTGCGGTCGAGGTGCCGCAGCACCTGGGCCGGGTCGAGGTCGAGGCCGGTCAGGGTGCTGGTGGCGGTGCGCAGCCGGCCCATGGTGGCGGCGGCGTTGATGCCGTGGCCCATGACGTCCCCGACGACCAGCGCGGTCCGGTCGCCGCCGAGCGGGATGGCGTCGAACCAGTCGCCCCCGGCCTCGGAGGCGGCGGCCGCCGGCTGGTAGCGGTAGGCGAGCTCCAGACCGGCGGCGTGCGGTGGCGGGCGGGGGAGCAGGTGGCGCTGGAGGGTGAGGGCGGTGTTGCGCTGGCTCTGGTACCAGCGGGCGTTGTCGATGCAGACGGCGGCGCGGGCGGCCAGCTCGCCGGCCAGGACCACGTCGTCCTCGTCGAACGGCAGCGGGTTGTCGGTGCGCTTGAGGTCCAGGGCGCCCAGCACCTCGCCGCGGGCGATCAGCGGTACGGCCAGGTAGGAGTGCAGGCCGGCCTCGGCGAGGAGGGCGGCACCCGCCTCGTCGCGGGCGATCCGCGGCAGGGCCTGCTCGCGGACGCGGGCGACGAGCACCGGGCGGCCGGTCCGGACGCTCCGGGTGACCAGGCGGTCGGCGTCGTACTTGGCGATCTCCCCGGGTGGGTCGGCGGCCTGGACGGCGGCGCCGGGGCGGGTGGCCCGGACGGCCAGGGCGCGGAAGGTCGCCGGGCCGGTGCCGGGCCCGGCGCTGGTGCGCGGTTCCAGGACGGAGTCGAGGACGTCCACGGCGGCGACGTCCGCGAGCTCCGGGACGACGAGGTCGGCCAGCTCCCGGGCGGTCCGGTCGAGGTCGAGGGTGGTGCCGATCCGGGTCGAGGCCTCGGCGATGAGGACCAGCCGCCGCCTGGTCTTGGCGGCCTCGGTCGCCGCGAGGTGGCTCTCGGTGACGTCCAGGACGGAGGTCGCCAGGCCGATCACCCGTCCGGCCGGGTCGTCCAGGCGGTAGTAGGACACCAGCCAGGCGTGGTCGTGGTCCGGGTCGGCGGGTGTGCGGCCGGTCGTGTAGTGGTCGAGCCGGGGCGTACCGGTGGCCAGGACCCGGCGCATCACGGCCTCGACGTCGTCCGCGTCGAGGAAGGGCAGGGTCTCCCGGACGGTGCGGCCGAGGTGGTGCGCGGCCGGCAGCCCGTTGATGCGCTCCAGCGCCGGGTTGACCAGGACGAACCGCAGCTGCGGGTCGAAGACGGCCAGCCCGATCGGGGACTGGGCGACCAGCCGTACGGACAGGGCCAGATCGCGTTCGACGCCGCGCAGCACGCCCATGTCGGTGGCGAGTCCCAGGGCGTAGAGGCCGCCGTGCGCGTCCTGCAGACGCATGTTGCGGAACTCGATCAGCCGGGTGCTGCCGTCCTTGTGCCGTACCGGGAAGACCCCGGCCCACGGCCCGGCACCGCCCATGACCTTCGCGAACAGTTCGAGGACCTGGTCGACGTGCTCCTCGCGCACCAGCAGCTTCGCCGCGTACCGGCCCAGCGCCTCCTCGGGGCTCCACCCGAACAGGTCCTGCGCCTGCGGGCTCCACAGGACGATCCGCCCGTCGGCGTCCAGCACCGCCGCGGCGACACCGAGCAGATCCAGCAGCCCGCCGGGCCCGGACGGCGTCAGCGGCGCACCGGAGGAAGCATCGGAGGAAGCAGTCATGCTCGGCCTCCTTCTGCCGGGCGCGGGCGGCGCAGCCGCTCCCGAGCCGGTGTGGCGGGTTGCCTCCTATCCTCCCCCCACACCCGCCCACCCGGCAGCCTCGGGCCGAAGGGCCTGTCTTCGAACCCCTCGGCGGACAGGCCCGGTGGCCCGGTGGCCGTGGGTCAGACGCCGGCGGTGGGCCGTTGTGCCGCCGGGCGGGGCCAGTGGTCGTGCAGGTGGTCGATGACGAAGTCGTGGCCGTGGCGCCAGCCGTCCGGGGTGGGGCGGGCGTCGGCGAGGTGCGGGTGGCCGGCGGGCAGGTCGTGGTGGAGGTGGCCGAGGCTGGTGGGGTCGCGGCGCGGCCAGACGGCAGTGGCGGCGATGCTGCCGGCCAGGGCGACGGCGCCGAGGACGAGTGCGGTCGCGGGCAGGCCCGCACCGGCGGCGAGCCAACCGGCGAGGGGGTAGGTGAGCAGCCAGCAGCTGTGGGAGAGGGAGAACTGGGCGGCGAAGGCGGCGGGGAGGTCGGCGTCGGCGGCGGAGCGGCGGATGACCCGGCCGCCGGGGGTGAGGACCGCGGAGGAGGCGGCGCCGATCGCCGCCCAGGCCGCCAGGAGCGCCGTCCAGGTCCAGAGGTCCGCCGTTGCCGCGGTGACGGCCGCGACGGCGGCGAGCACCGGCGGCAGCGCGTACGCGGCGGGCAGCATGACGGCGCGGTCGCCGCGTCGTCGCAGTACCCGGGGCAGCAGCAGCGCGGTGACCATCGACCCGGCGCCGTACGCGCCGAGGGCGAGGGAGACGGCGCCCGCGCTGCGGTGGAAGTGGCCCTGGACGAGGACGACGGTGTTGACGAAGACGATGGCCCCGGCGGCCGCGACCGCGAGGTCCAGGGCGAGCAGGGCCCGTAGCCGGGGGGTGGCCCAGAACAGCCGGGTGCCGAAGGCGGCCCTGGCGTGGACCCCGCCGGTCCGCTCGACGGGTTTCGGCTTCGGCAGGGCGGCGGAGACGACGAGGGCGGCGGAGGCGAGGAAGCCCGCCGTGGTGCCGGCGAACAGCCAGCCGTAGGAGACCAGGGCGAGCAGGCCGGCGGCGAGCGCGGGGCTGAACAGGCTTTCCAGGTCGTAGGCGAGGCGGGAGAGCGAAAGCGCGTCGGTGTAGTCGCGTTCGGCGGGCAGTACCTCGGGGATGGTGGCCTGGAAGGTGGGGGTGAACGCGGCGGAGGCGGCCTGGAGCAGGAGGATCAGCAGGTAGATCTGCCACACCTGGGTGACGAAGGGCAGCGTGGCGGCGACGCCGGCCCGGGTGAGGTCCATCGCGACCATGAGGGCCCGGCGCGGTATTCGGTCCGCGAGCGCGCCCGCCAGCGGGGCGATGGCGACGTAGGCGACCATCTTGATCGCCAGCGCGGTGCCGAGGACGGCCGAGGCGTCGTTCCCGGCGATCCGGTACGCGAGCAGGCTCAGTGCGACGGTGGCCAGCCCGGTTCCGACCAGGGCGACGACCTGGGCGGTGAACAGGTGGCGGTAGGTGCGGTTGCGCAGTACGGCGAGCATCGGGCCCGTCCCCGGTCGGCGGTGCGGTGAGACACCACCAGCCTAGCCAACATGTGCGTACTTGTGCACCCATTGTCTGGTGATCCCCCCGGTGCGGGGCTACCCGTACGGTCAGTCGTGCGGCGGCAGCGCACCGATCTGGTGGTCGGCGACGCTCAGCGCCTCGTCGACCAGCCGGCGCAGGTGGCCGTGGCGCAGCGAGTACACCACCCGGCGGCCGTCCTTGCGGGTCGCGACCAGACCGGCCAGCCGCAGCTTCGCCAGGTGCTGGCTGACCGAGGGCCGGGCCGCGCCGCTCATCTCGGTCAGGGTGGTGACATCGGCCTCGCCCTCGCCGAGGCGCTGCAGGAGCGCCAGCCGGGTGCGGTCCGCGAGCAGCGCGAGCACGGCGGCGGCGACCTCCAGCCGCTCGTCGGCCTGCTCCTGCGAATCGTGCGCACCTGCCAGGTGCGTGCTTGCGCTCATGTGCACATCGTAGGGTACGGGAATTCCGTGCAGCGGACCGGAATTCGGGTCGGTAGTACAGTGATTCCCGGAAAACCCCGAACCCCTGAACCGACCGTTCTCCTTTTCGTGAGGTCGACCCATGAGCCTGAGCATTCGGAACCAGATCCCGGGGACGGTCACCTCGGTCACCACCGGCGAGGCGATGGCGACGGTCAAGGCGCGCCTGGACGGCGGCCAGGAGATCACCGCCGCCGTCACCGCCGACGCCGTGCAGGACCTCGGCCTGGCCGAGGGCAGCTCCGTGCGGGCGGTGGTCAAGTCGACCGAAGTGGCGCTCGCCACCGGCCCGGTGGGCGGCCTGAGCATCCGCAACCAGCTGCCCGGCACGGTCACCGAGGTGTCCGCGGGCGCCGCGATGGCCACCGTCAAGGTCGCCGTCACCGGCGGCGAGCTGACGGCGGCCGTCACCAGGGAGGCGGTGGCCGAGCTCGGCCTGAGCGCCGGATCCTCGGTCGTCGCCCTCATCAAGGCCACCGAGGTGGCCCTGGCCACGGACTGAAATGCGCCCGCCGAGGGCGCCGGCGCAGCCGATGGAAATGCGGCCGGAATTCCCGCTGCCCCGGCGTTTCCCCGGAATTCCCCCGTTCCTCCTGGCATTCCGGGGGCGGGCGCGAGAAACCGCCTCGCAGCTGCGAGCCCCGCATTCGGGGAGACGGACGGGACCGACGCCATGACGACGGCCGTGGTGGTCGGCAGCGGGCCGAACGGGCTCGCCGCCGCGATCCGCCTCGCACAGGCGGGCGTCCGGGTCCGGGTGCTGGAGGCGCGGGAGACGATCGGCGGCGGCACCCGGTCCGGTGAGCGGACCCTGCCCGGGCTGATCCACGACGACTGCTCCGCCTTCCACCCCACCGGCGTCGCCTCGCCGTTCCTGCGGTCGCTGGGCCTGGCGGAGTACGGCCTGCGCTGGCGCTGGGCCCCGGTGGAGCTCGCCCACCCGCTGGACCCGGGCGCCGCCGGAGTGCTGTGGCGCGACCTGGACCGGACGGCCGGGCAGATGCCTCCGGCAGACGCCAGGACGTGGCGGCGGGTGTTCGGCCGCCTGTCGCGCCGCTTCGACCGGCTCGCCGACGACGTCCTCCGCCCCGTCCTGCACCTGCCCGCTTCGCCGCTCGCCCTCGCCGAGTTCGGCGCCCAGGCCCTGCTGCCCGCCTCCTGGACGGCCGGGAGGTGGAGCGGCGACCAGGCCCGGGCCCTGTTCGGCGGGGCGGCGGCCCACGCCTTCAGCTCGCTGCGCACGCCGTTCAGCAGTGCCATCGGCCTGATGCTGATCGCCGTCGGCCACGCCCACGGCTGGCCGGTGGCGGAGGGCGGCTCACAGGCGATCACCACCGCGATGGCGCGGCTGCTGGCACGGCTCGGCGGCACCGTCGAGACCGGCGCGGAGGTCCTCGACCTCGAACAACTCGACCGGCCCGACCTCGTCCTGCTGGACACCGGCCCGCACGCCGCCGCCCGGATCCTCGGCGACCGCCTTCCGCCCCGCACCGCCCGCGCCTACCGGCGTTACCGGTACGGCCCGGCGGCCTTCAAGGTGGACCTGGCGGTCGAGGGCGGCATCCCGTGGACCGACGAGCACTGCCGGTCCGCGGGCGCCGTCCATCTCGGCGGCACCTTCGAGGAGGTCGCCGCCGCCGAGGAGGCGACCTTCCGCGGCAGGATGCCCCGCCGGCCCTTCGTACTCGTCGGCCAGCAGTACCTGGCCGACCCGTCCCGCTCGGCCGGGGACCTCCACCCGGTCTACGCCTACGCCCACGTCCCGCACGGCTACCGGGGCGACGCGACCGAGGCGGTGCTGGACCGGATCGAGCGCTTCGCCCCCGGCTTCCGGACCCGCATCCGCGCCCGGGCCGTCCGCACGGTGGCCCGGCTGCAGTCGGAGAACGCCAACCAGGTCGGCGGCGACATCACCGGCGGAGCCAACACCGCACGCCAACTCGCCCTGCGCCCGCGCCTCTCAGCCGACCCGTACGCCACCGGCGTGCCCGGCGTCCACCTCTGTTCCGCCGCCACCCCACCGGGCGCCGGCGTCCACGGCATGGCCGGCTTCCACGCGGCCGAATCGGCCCTGAAGTGGCTCGCGAGCCGCTGACGGACCGGCGGGCCACGGAACCCGCCGTGGGCGAGGTCAAAGTTCGGTAATGATTTTCATATTTGCCTAAACAGGCTGGTGATGAAAACCGTTTCCATCTAGTGTGTGGCCTCGTCTCCCCCTCTCCCATCCGCGAGGAGCGCCCCACCATGCGTACTGCCCTGCCTGCCCGTTTCGTCAGACTCGCCGCCGTCGCGGTCGCCGCGCTGGCCGCCACCAGTGCCTGCTCGACCGCGCCGGCCAAGAGCACCCCGGCCCAGGACACCGCCGGCGGCTCCGGCAAGGTCGTCCAGGTCGCCGCCGCCGAGAGCTTCTGGGGTTCGCTGGCCGCCCAACTCGGCGGCGACCACGTCAAGGTGACGAACATCATCAGCAACCCCGACGCCGACCCGCACGACTACGAGCCCACCGCCGCCGACGGCCGCACCGTCGCCGGCGCGCAGTACGTCATCACCAACGGCATCGGTTACGACGCCTGGTCCGACAAGTTGATAGCCGCCAATCCTGCGCCGAGTCGCGCCGCCCTCAAGGTCGGCGACCTGGTCGGGGTCAAGGAGGGCGGCAACCCGCACCAGTGGTACTCCCCGGAAAGCGTCCACAAGGTGGTCGACCGGATCACCGCCGACCTCAAGAAGCTCGACCCGGCCGACGCCGGCTACTTCGACCAGCACAAGACCGACTTCCTCGGCAAGACCCTCGCCCCGTACGACCGGCTCATCGCCGACATCAAGGCCACGTACGCCGGCACCCCGATCGGCGCCTCCGAGTCGATCGTCACCCCGCTCGCCGAGGGCCTGGGCCTCAAACTGGTCACCCCCGAGGGCCTGCTGGACGCCGTCAGCGAGGGCACCGACCCGACCGCCGCCGACAAGGCGACCGCCGACGAGCAGATCAAGAGCAAGCAGATCAAGGTCTACGTCTACAACAGCCAGAACGACACCCCGGACGTCAAGGCCCAGGTCGAAGCCGCCAAGGCCCAGGGCATCCCGGTCGCCACCGTCACCGAGACCCCGACCCCGGCCGGCGCCGCCTTCCAGGACTGGCAGATCACCGAACTCCAGGGCATCGCCGACGCGTTGAAGCAGGCGACCGGCAAGTGACCATCGCACCGGTCGAGCACGCCGTGGCCACCGAGGCCCCGGCCCCCACCCCCGCTCCGGTCCTGGAGCTGCACGGCGCGGCCGTGCGGGTGGGCGGCCGAACGCTCTGGTCGGACGTCGATCTCACCGTCGGGGCCGGGGAGTTCACCGCCATCCTCGGCCCCAACGGGGTCGGCAAGTCCACCCTCGTCAGGACCCTCCTCGGCGCCCACCCCGCCGCCGCGGGCGCGGTGCGCGTCCCGGCCCGCGCGGACATCGGGTACCTCCCGCAGCGCCGCAGCTTCGACCCGGGCGTCCGCATCCGCGGCATCGACGTCGTGCGCCTCGGCCTGGACGGCCACCGCTGGGGCGTCCCGCTGCCCGGAATCCGCCGCGCCCGCCGCCGCGCCGAACGCCGACGCATCGACGAGGCCATCGCGTCGGTCGGCGCCACCGGCTACGCGCACCGGCCGATCGGGCAGTGCTCCGGCGGCGAACAGCAGCGGCTGCTGCTCGCCCAGGCCCTGGTCACCCGCCCGCGCCTGCTCCTGCTCGACGAGCCACTGGACAGCCTCGACCTGCCCAACCAGAGCGCCATGGCCGCCCTGCTCGGCCGGATCTGCCGCGAGGACGGCGTCGCCGTCGTCATGGTCGCCCACGACGTCAACCCGATCCTCCACCACCTGGACCGCGTGGTGTACCTGGCCGAAGGACGGGCCGTCACCGGCCGGCCCGAGCAGGTGATCACCTCGGACACCCTCAGCCGCCTATACGGCGCGCCCGTCGACGTCCTGCGCACCGCCGACGGACGGCTCGTCGTGGTCGGCGTCCCGGAGGACTGCAGGAGCTGTGGCCCGTGCTGCTAGCCGACACCGCCTCACCGGCCTTCTCCTGGAACCTGGTGACCGACTTCCAGCAGATGTGGGCCTATCCCTTCATGGTCAACGCCTTCCGGGCCGGCGCCGTCGTCGCCGTCGTCGCGGCCGCCGTGGGCTGGTTCATGGTGCTGCGCCGCCAGACCTTCGCCGGCCACACCCTGTCGTTGGTCGCCTTCCCCGGCGCCGCCCTCGCCACCCTGCTCGGGATCTCCACCACCTTCGGCTACCTCGGCGCCTGCCTGGGCGGCGCGTTCGTCATCGCCCTGCTGCGCGACCGGGGCCGGGCCGGCGTCGTCGAGGAGTCCGCCGGGACGGGAACCGTGCAGGCCTTCGCGCTGGCCTGCGGGTTCCTGTTCGTCACCCTGTACAAGGGGCTGCTCGGCGGCCCGCAGGCGCTGCTGTTCGGCACCTTCCTCGGCATCACCACCGAGCAGGTCATCGTGCTGAGCGTCGTCGGCGCGGCCGTGCTGGCCCTGCTGGCGCTGATCGGGCGGCCGCTGCTGTTCGCCTCGCTCGACGGCGAGGTCGCCGCCGCGCGCGGAGTGCCCGTGCGGCTGCTGGGCTTCGGCTTCCTGCTGCTGCTCGGCGCGGCCGCCGCCGAGGCCGGCCAGATCACCGGCAGCCTGCTCGTGTTCGCGCTGCTGGTCATCCCGGCCGCCACCGCCCAGGTGCTCACCGCACGTCCGGCCCTCGGCCTGCTGCTCGGGGTCCTGCTCGCCCTCGCCGCCTGCTGGCTCGGCCTGATCGCCGCGTTCTACCGGCCCTACCCGCTCGGCTTCTTCGTGACCACCTTCGCCTTCGCCGGGTACCTCCTCGCCCACCTCGCCCGCGCGGTGGCGGGCTTCCTCGGCCGCGCCCCGCTGCCGACAGGAGCACCCGCATGACCAGCGTCCTCCACCAGGCCTTCTTCCAGCACGCCCTGCTCGCCGGCACCGCGATCGCCCTCGCCTCCGGCCTGGTCGGCTACTTCCTCGTGCTGCGCGCCCAGACCTTCACCGGCGACACCCTCAGCCACGTCGCCTTCACCGGCGCGATGGCGGCCCTCGCCGGCGGCTACGACCTGCGGCTCGGCCTGTTCGCCGCCACCATCGGCGTCGCCCTGCTGCTCGGCCTCCTCGGCCGGCGCGGCCGGCCCGACGACGTCGTCATCGGCACCCTGTTCTCCTGGATCCTCGGCCTCGGCACCTTCTTCCTCACCCTCTACACCACCCATCGCAGCACCACCCAGGGCAACGCGGGCATCAGCGTCCTGTTCGGCTCCATCTACGGCCTGAGCGGCGCCCAGACCGCGATGGCCGTCCTGGTCGCCGTGGCGGTCAGCGCGGCCGCGCTGCTGATCGCCCGGCCGCTGCTGTTCGCCACCCTCGACGAGGCCGTCGCCACCGCGCGCGGGGTGCGGACGGGCGCGCTCGGCCTCGGTTTCCTCGCCCTGGTCGGTGCCTGCGCCGCCGAGGCCACCCAGGCGGTCGGCTCCCTGCTGCTGCTCGGCCTGCTGGCCGCGCCCGCCGGTACCGCCCTGCGCCTGACCGACCGTCCGTACCGGGCCCTCGCACTCTCCGCCGCCCTCGCCGTGCTGGAACTGTGGGCGGGTCTCGCACTGAGTGCCGCCGCGCCCAGACTGCCGCCGAGCTTCGCCATCATGGCGATCGCGGCGGCCTGCTACGGCGCCTCCGCCCTGGTCCGCCCGGCCGTCCGCCGGGCGACTCGCCGGGCCACGGCCTGACCGGCGGAGGGACGACGTGACGAGGACCCGACGGACACCGGTGCCGGCCTGGCGGTCGACACCGCAGCAGGCGCTCGTCCGGAAGTCGCTCGCCGCCAGCCCCGGCTTCGTCAGCGCCCAGGTGCTGCACCGGCGAATGGTCACGGAGGGCGGTGCGGTCGGTCTGAGCACCGTCTACCGGGCCCTGGCCGCACTCACCGGAGCCGGTCTCGCGGACATCGTCCGGGACGACTCCGGCGAGCGCCTCTACCGTCACCGGCCGGAGGCCCACCACCAGCACTACCTGGTCTGCCGCCGCTGCGGTCGCAGCCTCGCGGTCGACTCCGAACAGGTCGAGGCCTGGGCCGCCCGGATCGCCGAGGAGTCCGGCTTCGGCGACGTCCACCACACCGTCGAACTCGCCGGCGTCTGCGCCGGCTGCACCACCGTCGACTAGGAAAGCGAACCGAGTGACCACCACCCACCGCCCCCTGCCCGTCACCGTCCTGTCCGGCTTCCTCGGCGCGGGCAAGACCACCGTGCTCAACCACGTCCTGCACAACCGCGCGGGCATGCGGGTCGCCGTGATCGTCAACGACATGAGCGAGATCAACATCGACGCGGCGCTGGTCCGCGACGGCGGAGCCGCGCTCTCCCGCACCGAGGAGCGGCTGGTCGAGATGACCAACGGCTGCATCTGCTGCACCCTGCGCGACGACCTGCTGGAGGAGGTGGACCGGCTCGCCCGGGACGGCCGGTTCGACTACCTGCTGATCGAGTCCAGTGGGATCTCCGAGCCGATGCCCGTCGCCGCCACCTTCTCCTTCGCCCGGGACGACGGCGCCACGCTCACCGACGTCGCCGCCCTGGACACCATGGCCACCGTGGTCGACGCCGCCAACTTCCTGCCCGAACTCGCCCGCGGCGACGAGCTGGCCGCGCGCGGCCTCGACCAGTACGAGGACGACGAACGAACCGTCAGCGACCTGCTGATCGACCAGGTCGAGTTCGCCGACGTCATCGTCCTGAACAAGCTCGACCTGGTGGGCGAGGAGGAAGCCGTACGGCTGCGGGCCGCCCTCACCCGGCTCAACCCCGCCGCCCGGATCGTCCCGGTCCGGCACGGCCGGGTGGACCCGGCCGAACTGCTCGGCACCGGCCGCTTCGACGTCGAGCGCGCCCAGCAGGCCCCCGGCTGGGTCGCCGAACTCAACGGCGACCACATCCCCGAGACCGAGGAGTACGGCATCTCCAGCACGGTGTTCCGCGCCGAGCGGCCCTTCCACCCCGGCCGGCTCTGGGAGTTCGTCACCGAGGACCTGGAGGGCGGCGCCTACGGCACCGTCCTGCGCTCCAAGGGCTTCTTCCGCCTGGCCACCCGCCCGCACGTCACCGGCCTCTGGTCCCAGGCAGGCTCCGTCGCCCGCTTCGAGCCCGCCGGCGTCCACGCGGACGGCCAAGGCCAGGAACTGGTCTTCATCGGCACCGCACTGAACGCCGACGCCCTGCACGACCGGCTCACCGCCTGCCTGCTGGCCGACGGCGAGCCGATTCTGCGGGATGAGGACCCGTTCCCCGCCTGGGAGGCGCACGGCGACTGCCCCGTTTAGGCCTACTGGTCCGCGGGCGGGATGTCCCGGTAGGGGGCACGTGGCTGGGGGACGGCGTGCTGTTCGGTGACATCGATCCGCGGCGCGGCGGTGGCGGGCGCGTCCGGGGTGGGCTTCCAGGTGCCGGTGAGGTCCACCCAGCTGTCGGCGGCGGGGGCCGGGCCGGAGGCGTGCACCAGGACGCGCAGCCTCCTGGCGTCGGCCGCACAGCAGCTGACGACCAGCCGGTTGAGGTACCACTCGCCGGGCTGCGCGCCGGGGGAGACGAAGCCGGTCAGGCGGACCTTGCGGCCGGCCAGGCTCTTCTGCGGGTCGCGGCTGCGGCCGATGAACTCGGTCAGCGACATCGGCGTCGGCAGCGTGACGGAAGCACCGGAGGCACCGGCCGCGCTGCCCGGGGCGGCCGGCTGCTCGGACAGGTCGGTGTACCTCGCCGGCTCGACGACGGCGTCCGTGCCGTCCCGGGAGGCGGTGAACGAGCCGAGCGGGGGCGGGGTGAGGCAGAGCAGCAGCACGGCGGGGACGGCCAGCAGCCAGGCCACGCGCGGGCCGTGGTCGTGATCGTGCCCCTTCCCGTGTCCGTGTCCGTGTCCGTCGTCCGTGACGGGCCGGAGCCAGACCGCGTTGCCCTCGGCGTCCCGCCCGAACCGCATCACCGGCTCCTGCCGGTTGGCGGTCACGCGGCGCACCACGCCCGCGATCCCGAGCCCGAGCAGCACGATCCCCGAGGCGATCAGCGGGATCCGCAGGCCCTCCTTGACGTACTGCAGGAACACGTCGCTGCCGACGGTGATCCGCAGCAGGGCCGCGCCGACCAGCGCGACGAGCAGGGACGGGGCGAGCCCCCGGACGGTGGCCTTCACAGTGGTGGCCTTCACAGCGCGCCTCCGATCACGATGCTGGCGAGGACGGCGACCAGGAAGGTCGCGCTGGAGAACCGGAGCGCGAAGGCGCGTCCGAACGCGCCCGACTGGAGGGCGATCAGCTTGAGGTCGACCATCGGGCCGACGACCATGAAGGCGAGCCGGGCGGTGGGGGAGAAGCCGGTGAGGGAGGCGGCCACGAAGGCGTCCGCCTCGGAGCAGACCGCGAGGATGACGGCGAGGAAGGCGAGGACGGGCACGCCCAGCCACGGCGAGTCGGCGAAGATCCGCAGCACCGACGGCGGGACGAGCACGTTGAACGTCGCCGCGGCCGCCGCGCCGACCACCAGGAAGCCGCCGGCGTGCAGGAAGTCGTGCTGCAGCCCGCGCCGGAACTCCTCCAGCGGGTTGCGCGCGCCGCCCTCGCCGTGACCGGCCGAGCTCTTCGGCAGCCGCAGCCACTCCGGCCGGCCGAACGCCACCCAGAGCCAGCCCATCACGACCGCGGTGGCGAGCGAGGCCAGCAGCCGGGCCAGCACCATCTCCGGCTTGCCGGGGAAGGCGATCGCGGTGGCGACCAGGACGACCGGGTTGATCGCGGGCGCGGAGAGCAGGAAGGCCAGGGCGGCTGCCGGGGCCACTCCGCGCCGCATCAGGCTGCCGGCCACCGGGACGGACGCACACTCGCAGCCGGGCAGGACGGCGCCGGCCACCCCCGCCACCGGCACGGCGAGCGCCGGGTTCTTCGGCAGCACCCGGGTGAACACCCGTTCCGGGACGAACGCCCCGATCGCGGCCGACACCACGGTGCCCAGCACCAGGAACGGCGCGCCCTGCACGACGATTGCGACCATGACCGTCCGCCAGGTCTGCACACCCCCCGCGTCCCACACCGTTACCAACGCGGCCGCCGCCACGACCGCCGGTACTCCGATCAGCAGCGCCGACCTCCAGCGTGGTGGCGGGGTTTCCGCCGGTGCCACCGGGAGGTGCCGGACGCTGCCGAGACTCGTCTCCACCAAGGTGACCGCCCCTCAGCCCACTCGCCGCCGATCCGCCGACGAGACCTGTCTGCTCACCGTCATGTCCGGGGAGCCGGGGACAGAGTAGCGGTGATAATCATATTCATCTAGGTCTTCTGCGCCGTTCACCCGATCGGTGACCTGTGGGCGCGGGTGACGCTCCCGGCCGTGCGACGGCCCCGTGCTCGGCGCGTATATGAGACGTAGATGGCGCCCTGCGATAGTCGGTCGCAGAACAACTCGCACGCCAGGTGTCACCCACGGGCTCCTGGACGAACAGACAGGGATCCCCCGTGCAGCGCATCCAGAAGTCCGTCCCGCACCGTCTGGCCTTCCTCGTTCCCGCCGCCCTGGCCGCCGTCCTGGCCGTCCTGGGAACCGTGGCCGACACGGGCCACTCCGGTGACACGCGACCGGCTTCTTCGGCCGAGCGGTCCGACAAGGGGACCTCGGAGTTCAACACCAAGGCCTGACGGCGTCCGGACGCCGCCCGCTGCGATCTCCGGCTCAGACCGCCGGAAGCGGGGCAGCGGCGGTGTCCAGGATCAGGCGCGCCTGCGCGGCCTCGGGCAGTCCGGCCCGGGTGAAGACCTCCAGCGCCTCGCGGGAGTGTGTCAGCGCGTCGTCACGGTGGCCGGCGTCGAGCGAGATGCGGGCGTGGATCAGCAGGGCGTAGCCCTGGTCCCGGTAACGGTCGGGCACGGTGCGAAGGTGGGCCACCGCCTTGGCCGCCGCGTCCAGCGCGGGCTCGGTACGGCCGAGAGCGTTCAGGGTGTCCGCGTACCGGTAGCGTGCCTGTGCCTGCTGGCCCGGTATCCGTACGGTCTCGCAGAGGTCGAGGCACTCCTCGTAGGTGGCCAGCGCCTCGTGCAGGCGGCCCAGTTCGTGCAGGGCCTGGCCGCGGACGCACAGCGCGTGTGCGACACCGTGGTGGTCCGCCAGCGCGCGCAGCGCGTCCAGCGCCTCCTCGCAGGCGGGCAGCGCCTCGGCGGCGCGACCGCCGCGGATCCTGGCCAGTGCGGCGTTGAGCGTGATGGTCAGTGCGCCCGAGCGGTGCCCCTGCTCCCGGGCCAGGGCGAGCGCCCGGTCGAAGCACTCGGCCGCGTCGTCGTAGCGCTGCTCGAACTGGGCGATGACGCCCAGGTCGTTGTACGCCTGCTGGAGGATGGCGCGGTCGCCGGCCCGGAGGCACGCCTCCACCGCCAGGTGGGAGTTGGCGCGCGCGTGGGTCAACCGGGTGGCCTGGAGGGCCGCGTTGCCGCAGATGAATCGGGCGCGTCCGGCCGCGCGGTGGTTCCCGCTCAGCGCCGCGGCCCGGGCGAGTGCCTCGGCGGTGACGGCGATGCGTGCGTACGGGATGTCCTGGCCGAACGAGCTGAGGGCCACCAGGAGGTCGGCGGCCACCGTCAGCAGCTCCGATTCGGCGCCGTCCTGCCGTCGGAGCGCGAGCTGGACGGCATGGAGCGCGAAGTCGAACTCCGCGACGACCCAGGCCCGGGCCTCGGCCAGGTCCCCGAGCCGTTCGTCGCCCGGCTCCGCGGTCGTGGCGGTGAACGTGCTGTGCACCGGGTCCCCGGGCACGATCCGCTGGAAAGCCTCGGCGGCCATGCCCATCAGGTGGTGGAGCAGGCGACGCTGCACCACGCTGTCGTCCTCGTCCGGGAGATCGGTGTGCGGCCCGGTCAGGTTCAGCGCGAAGTCCCGGCCGAGTTCGTGATGCCGGTACCGGCCGGGTTCCGGCGATTCGAGCAGCGCGGCGTCGACCAGCGCTTCCAGCAGCGTCTCCGCGTCGGCCTCCGCCAGGTCCAGCGCCGCGGCCGCGGCGGCCAGGCCGATGCTCGGCCGGGCCACGGAGGCCAGCCGACGGAACACCTCCGCCTGTCGGTCCGTCAGCTGGCGGTAGCCGAGTTCGAAGACGGCGGCGACCGCCAGGTCGTCGGCCCGCAGTTCGGCCAGTCGTCGCCGTTGGTCGGCCAGCCGGCCCACGAGGTGTGCCACCGTCCAGCCCGGCCGGGCCGCCAGCCGTGCGGCCACGATGCGCACCGCGAGCGGCAGTTGGGCGCACGCGCCGACGAGCGCGGCCGCGGCGGGCCCTTCCCGGTCGATCCGCTCCGGGCCCACGATCTTCCTCAGCAGGCCCAGGGCTTCCGCCGGGCTGAACTCCGTCAGCTGGACGTGGCTGCCCGACAGCAGGCCGGCGAGGCGGGCCCGGCTGGTCACCATCACCGCGCACCGGGCGGACCCCGGGAGCAGGGGTTTGACCTGGGCGGTGTCGCGCGCGTCGTCGAGCAGGAGGAGCACCCGGCGTCCGTCGAGGACCGTCCGGAACAGCCGGGCCCGGTCGTCCAATGAGCCGGGTATCTCCCGCCGAGGCACTCCCAGGGCGGCGAGGAGACTGGCCAGGACCGTTCCCGGATCGGCCGGGTCCGTGCCGGTGCCGCGCAGGTCGGCGTAGAGCTGGCCGTCGGGGAACTCCTCCTTGACCTGATGCGCCACCCGCAGGGCCAGCGCGCTCTTGCCGATGCCGCCCATCCCGCTGACGGTGGCGACGGCCAGGGCGGTGCGGTCCCGGTCGGCGAGGGCGTCCGACAGGGTGGCGAGTTCGGCGGTCCGGCCAGTGAAGTCGGCGATGCGGGCGGGGAGTTGGGCCGGGCGGACGAAGGGGGGCGGACCCGCTTCCCGGGCGTCGCCGGCCTCCGCCCGCGCCGACGCCGCCCCGGTGCCGGCGGGTGCCGGTGCCGGGCCGGCCAGTTCGGGGTCGCAGGCCAGGATCCGGCCGTGCAGCGCGCGGAGTTCGGGGCCCGGGTCCAGCCCGAGTTGGTCCGCCAGCACCTCGCGCGCCCTGGCGAACACGGCCAGGGCGTCGCCCTGACGCCCGGCGGCGTACAGCGCGCGCATCAGGAGCCCGTACGGCCGCTCGCGCAGTGGCTCCTCGTGGATGAAGCCGGTCAGTTCAGGGACCGCCTGGGCGTGCCGCCCCCGCAGGACGTCGAGGTCGAAGCGCTCCTCCAGCAGGTGGAGGCGCAGCTCGGACAGGCGGGAGCGCTGGTTCTGCGCGAACGGCCCCGGTACCCCCGCCAGCGGCTCTCCCCGCCACAGCGAAACGGCCTCGGCCAGCGACTCGGCGGACGCGTCGTAGCGGCCCGCCTCGCGAGCGCGCGCCGCGTCCGCGGCCAGCTGTTCGACCCGGGAGGCATCGACCGACGCCGGCGGCACCGTGAGCCGATAGCCGTCGTTCGCGGACGCCAGCACCTGCGGATCGAGGCCACCGGCCTCCAGGAGCTTGCGCAGCCGCCACACGTACGTCCGCAGGATCATCACCGCGGAGTCCGGTGCCGCCTCGCCCCACACGGCGGTGATCAGTTCGTGGAGGGGAACCACATGGCCCGAACGGAGAGCCAGCGCGGCCAGGGTCGCCTGCTGCTGGGGCGGGCCGGCGGAGACGACGGGCCCGCCGATGCGCATGCCCACAGGTCCGAGCACGAAGAATTCCACAGTCCCCCCGAGGCTGCACAGCTCTCACCGGCGGCTGGTCTCCAGTTCTGGGTGCACGCCGGTGTCGTCATCCTAAGGGGCAAGATCATGACATTGACACGTCACCCGTCGGGTGGCTCCTGCTCACGGGCCGGGAACGGTCAGACCCAGCCGAGCCGGGCCGCGCGCAGGCCGGCCTCGAAGCGGCTGCGGGCGCCGAGCCGCTCGATGATCGACGCCATGATCCGCCGGGCGGTGCGGGCCGAGATGTGCAGTTGGCCCGCGGCCGACTCGTCGGTGTGGCCCTGCGCGAGGAGGGCCAGCAGACAACGTTCCTGCTCGTTCGGCACGTACGAGGCATCGGACGTGTCGCTGCCGAGTGGTACGGCCGCTCCCCACTCCCGCTCGAACAGGGCGAGCAGCGGGGCGATCATGCCCGGTGCGGAGAGGAAGAGCGCGCCCTTGCGGCTGTCCCCGGGATCGATCGGCACCAGGGCGTACGCCCGGTCGACCACCACCATGCGGGTCGGCAGCGCGGCGGCCGTACGGAACTCACCGCCCCGCTCGACCAGGGCGCGGGTGTAGCGCAGGGTCGCGGCGTCGCCGCGGACGGCGTCCAGGCCGATGGTGCGGATCGCCACGCCGCGCTGCAGGACGAGGGCGTCGTTGTGCAGCGCGGCCTCCAGCGAGGCAGGGGACTGGGGCCCGCCGGGCATGAGGGTCAGGATCTCGTTCCCGGCCTCCAGGGCCAGGCGCTCCAGCCGCCGCTGCACCGCATCGAGTCCGGCCAGCCGCTCGACGCCGTCCGCCTGCTGGGCGCCGCCGCCCGCGCCGGCCAGGATCCTGATCAGGGCCTGCTGGCTGCCCGCCGCCTGGCGGTGGCTCCGGACCAGTTCCTCGTGCTGCTGCTCCAGCAGCCGCTGCATCCCGAGGACCGGGTCCACGACGGTGAACCTGCTGGGGGCCTCGAAGGACGCCTGGACCAACTGCAGCGCGAACAGCCTGTCGAGGCAGTCGCGGATGCGGTCGGGCCCGACGTCCAGCTTGGCCGCGAGCTCGTCCACGCCCAGCGCCGTGTGGCTGAGCATCTCTTCGTACACCGTCTGGTCCAGCGTCTCCAGGCAGAGCGTCACGGACACCGCCTTCCCTCCTGTGGTCACCCGGTGGATCCGCGTCCAGCCTGCCCGCCGGGCATCTACGAGCCATACACGGCCAGGTCTACGCAGGTGAGCGGATGTCACAAAGCGGCCTGGACGGTTTTGCCGGTCCTGAACCCGTTCCCCCGGAGGAGTCCGGGCGGCGAGGATGGACACGTCGCCCCGGCCGGTGCCGGGCGCCCGCCGGGGGCTCACCCGGCCACCTCTCTCCCACTTCCGATGAGGGCACCGCCATGACTTCTCGCATCCACGTCGTCCGTGCGGCCTGCGCCGCTGCCATCGTCCTGGCGACCGCCGTCGCCGGGCAGCCGAGTGGGCAGGGGCACCCGCAGGTGCGCGCCGCGGGGGCGCTCCACGCGGCAGGACCGGCCGTGGCCGCCGACGGCCTCATCTGGGACTGACGCAGCCCGGCGTGGAGCTGACCCTCATCGCGCTCACCCCCGCCGACCCGGTCGTGGTCCGCCCGCCGGACCGCCGCCGGATCATCGATCTGCTCTGGGCCGCGGCAGCCCCCGGGGAACGCCTGGAGCACGTCAGCGTGCAGGTTCGCCCGCACGGCATCCGCCTCGGGATGTTCACCGTGGCGACGCCCGGACTGACCGCCGGAGACGCCGCGCTGGCCATCTGCCGCCGCGCGCTCGCGATCTCACCTCCGCTCAGCGGCTGGCGCATCGCCGGCGACCCATCCCTTCGACACGACGTCATCCGTCACACGACGCAAGAGGAGCATCCGTGACCAACCCCTTCGAGGACGAGGACGCCACCTACCTCGTCCTGGTCAACGAGGAGAACCAGCACTCCCTGTGGCCCGCCTCCCTCGCGGTCCCCCCGGGCTGGACGGCCACCCACGGCCCGGCCGGACGGCAGGACTGCCTGGACCACATCGAGAACACCTGGACCGACCTGCGCCCGGCGAGCCTGATCGCCGCCCTCAAGGAGGCGTGATCCGATGCCGATCCAGCGCACCGCCCGCCCCCGGCACTACCTGATGTGCCGCCCCTCCCACTTCACCGTCGACTACCGCATCAACCCGTGGATGGATCCGGCCAAGCCGACCGACACGGCGCTGGCCGTCCTGCAGTGGGAGCGGCTGTACGCCCTCTACCAGGAGCTCGGTCACACCGTCGAACTGGTGGAACCCGTACCCGGCCTGCCCGACATGGTCTACTCCGCCAATGGCGCCACGGTCCTGAACGACCGGGTCCTGGTGGCCAAGTTCCGGCACGCCGAACGCGTCGCCGAGGCGCCCGCCTACCAGGCGTGGTTCGAACAGCACGGCTACACCGAGGTGCACGCCCCCCGCCACGTCAACGAGGGCGAGGGCGACTACCTGGTCGTCGGCGACCGGATCCTGGCCGGCACCGGCTTCCGCACCGACCCGGCCGCGCACGCCGAGGCCGAGCAGGTGCTGGGCGCCCCGGTGGTGAGCCTGACCCTGGTGGACCCGCGCTTCTACCACCTGGACACCGCGCTCGCCGTGCTCGACGACGACGAGATCATGTACTTCCCGGGCGCCTTCTCGCCGGAGTCCCGCGAGATCCTGCGCTCGCTGTACCCCGACGCGCTCCTCGCCACCGAGGCCGACGCCGAGGCCTTCGGGCTCAACGCGATCTCCGACGGGCGCCACGTGCTGCTGTCCCAGACCGCGCGCGACCTCATGGCCCGGCTGGCCGAGCGCGGGTTCGAGCCGATCGGCGTCGACCTCTCCGAGCTGTTCAAGGGCGGCGGCAGCGTCAAGTGCTGCACCCTGGAACTGCGCCACGCCGCACCGGCCCCGGACGGTGCGCAGTGACCGGCGTACCGACGGACAGCTCACCGGTGAGCGGAGCCCCCCGGGGCGGCGCCCTCGACTGGCGCACGGAACCGGGTGCCCCCGCCACCGTCCAGGCACCCGAGCTGGCCGACGCGGCCGAAGCCCGCGCCTGGCTCGCGGACCACCACGACGACCTGCGGGCCGGACTGCACCGTCACGGGGCGGTGTACCTGCGCGGGCTGCCGGTCCGCAGCGTGGAGGACTTCGCCCTGGTCCGCGACGAGCTGATCCCGCGGGCGACCCCGTACCGGGAGAAGGCCACTCCGCGCAGCGACTTCGGCGGCGGTGTCTTCTCCTCCACGGACCTGCCCGCCGGACAGGCGATCAGGCCGCACAACGAGAACAGCTACACCCTGACCTTCCCGGGGCTGCTGCTCTTCGGCTGCCTGACCGCGCCCGAGGAGGGCGGCGCCACCCCGGTCGCCGACTGCCGCGAGGTGCTGCGCACCCTTCCGGCCGAGCTGGTCGAGCGGATGCGCGCGTCCGGCTGGATCCTGACCCGCACCTACTCGGAAAGCCTCTCGGTCGCCTGGCAGTCCGCGTTCGGGACGGAGTCCCCCGAGCAGGTCGAGAAGTACTGCGCAGAGAACCACATCTCCTGCGCCTGGGATGCGGACGGCCGGCTGCGCACCAGCCAGCTGCGGCCCGGGGTCGTCCGGCACCCGCACACCGGAGAGGACGTGTGGTTCAACCACCTGGCGTTCTGGAGCCGGTTCTCCCTGGACGACGAGATCCGCGAAGTCCTGTTGGACGAACTCGGGCCGGACGGGCTTCCGTTCGACACCGGGATCGACGACGGCATCCCGCTCACGGCGGCGGACCTGGAGAGCATCAACACCGCGTACGAGAACGCCACCGTGCGCCGCGCCTGGCAGCCGGGCGACCTCCTGCTGGTCGACAACGTCCTGACCGCGCACGCCCGCGACCCCTTCCGGGGCGAGCGCCGGATCGTGGTCGCCATGGGCGAGCCGGTCTCGGTGTACGACTGCGCACCGATCGTCGCCCCGCGCGCGACCGCCACCACGGCGGTGTCCCATGGCTGACCCGCAGGCCCTGGTGCGCCGGTTCGTGCAGAGCGCCCGGTCGTTCCCGGACCGGGCCGCCGTGCACGGCGCCGACGGGACCCTCACCTTCGCCGAACTGGGCGAGCGCACGGCCCGGCTGGCCGGGGCGCTGCGCGCGCTCGGCATCGGCCCTGGCGACCGGGTGGGGGTGAGCGTGCCCAGGGGAACGGACTGGGTCGTGGCCCCCCTGGCCGTCTGGCGGGCGGGCGCCGCCTACGTGCCGCTCGATCCGGCGTACCCCGATGACCGGCTCGCCTTCGTCGCGGCCGACGCCGGACTGCGCGCGGTGATCTCGGACACCGGCCGGCCCTCGTGGGCGGACGGCCTGCCGGTGCTGAGCCCCCACCAGCCGGGCCGGCCGGACGAGGAGCCGGAGGACGCCGTGGGTGACTCGTCCGCCCCGGCGTACGTCATCTACACCTCCGGGTCGACCGGACGTCCCAAGGGGGTGGAGGTCGCGCACGCGGGTGTCGCCGCACTGGTGGCGGGCCTGGAGGAGCGCGGCGTCTACCCGACCGGGCACCGGGTGGTCGGATGGAACGCCAGCCTGTCCTTCGACGCGTCCGTGCAGCAGTGGGTCAGGGTCTGCCGGGGGGACACCCTGGTCGTCCTGACCGACGAGGACCGCACCGACCCCGGCCGGCTGGACGCGCTGCTCGACGAGCACGCCGTGACGGACCTCGACTCCACCCCGTCCCACTGGCAGCTGATCGGTCCGCGGCTGCGGCCCGGCCGGGCCCTGCGGCTGCTGCTCGGCGGCGAGCCGGTGCCCGAGCAGCTGTGGCGGTCGCTGGCCCGGTCGGAGTCGCCGGAGGCGTGGAACCTCTACGGCCCGACCGAATGCACCGTCGACGCCACCGCGACCCGCATCACCGGGGACGCCCCACGCCTCGGCGACAGCCTGGCCCACGTGCGCGCCCATGTGCTCGACGGCGCGCTCAGGCCCGCCACCACGGGAGAGCTGTACCTGGCCGGTCCGGCCGTGGCCGTCGGGTACGTCGGACGGCCGGGACTGACCGCCGAACGGTTCGTCGCGGATCCGTTCGCCGCCGACGGCACCCGGATGTACCGCACGGGGGACGAGGTCCGGCGCCGGCCGGACGGCGCACTGGAGTTCCTCGGCCGCACCGACCGCCAGGTCAAGATCCGTGGGTTCCGGGTGGAGCCCGGCGAGTTGGAGGACCGGCTGCGCGCGCACCCCCACGTCACCGCGGCCGTTGCCGCGCCGCGCTCGGGCCCGGACGGGGACACCTTCCTCGCGGCCTACTACGTCGAGGCACCGGGAGGGAGGGTGAGCGGTGAGGAACTGCGTGCCCACTGTGCCGCCACGCTGCCCGGGCACCTCGTACCGTCCGTCCTCGTGCGGATGGACGCGCTGCCCCTGACCCCGAACGGCAAGGTGGACACCGCCGCGCTGCCCGCCGTCACGTCGGTGCCGAACACCGCCGCCCAGCCTCTCCGGACGGAGCTCGAACGGCTGATCGCCGACGTCTGGGCCGATGTGCTCGGCCGCGAAACCGTCCACGCGGACGAGAACTTCTTCGCCCTCGGCGGCCACTCGCTGGTGGCGCTGCGGGTGGTCTCCCGCCTCAAGCGGGAGGCCGGGATCGTGCTGCGGACCAAGGACGTCTACCGGTTCCCCCGGCTGAGCGACCTGGCCCGCCACGCGGAGTCGGTCCGTGCGGGGGCGGTCTCGTGAGCGCCCCGGACACCACCGTGGTGCGCCTGAAGCACAGCCGTGACCCGGCCCGCACCCTGGTGTGCCTCGGCTTCTGCGGCGGCGGCACCGCGACCTACCACTCCTGGATCCCGGCGCTGCCGCACGACGTGGACCTGGTGGCGATCTGCTACCCGGGGCGTGAAGGGCGCTTCGCCGAGGAGTACGCGCAGACGTGGACCGAGCTCGCCGCGGACGCCGCGCAGGGCGTCGCCTCGGTCGCGGCGCAGGGACCGTACGTCCTGTTCGGCCACAGCATGGGCGGCTGGATGGCCTTCGACGTCACCGCCCGGCTCGCGGCGGCGGGCGTCCCCGCGCCACAGGCCCTGGTCGTCTCCGCCTGCAACGCCCCGGACCGGGGGGTGACCGACCGGGACCGCTTCCTGGCGCAGGGGCAGCGCGACGACGAGCTGCTCGACTGGATGCGCACCCACGGCCTGCTGCCAGAGCACGTCCTCGATGAACCCGAACTCACCGAGATGGCCGTGGAGTTGATGCGTGCCGACCTGTGCGCCCGGGACACCTTCCGCTACACCCCGGGGACCCGGATCGACGTGCCGCTCCAGGTGTTCTCCGGCGACCGGGACCCGGTGATCGGGGACGACGTCGCCTCCCGCTGGGCGGGCCTGACCAGCGGTGCGTTCCGCCACGACGTCCTGCCGGGAGGTCACTTCTACACGCCCGAGACCTGGCGCGACCTTCCGACCCGGATCGCCTCGCTCACGTCTCCCGCCACCGCCGCCCTCTGACGAACGGCCCAACCATGACCTTCTCTCCCGCATTCGGCATCAGCCATGTCGAATTCCACGTCGCCGACGTCGACTCGGCCGCGGCCGAGCTGACCGACCGCTACGGCTTCCGCCCGGTGGCCCGCGCCTCATCCGCCGAGGCGAGCTCCCTCGCACTGCGCCAGGGCCGCATCGTCCTCGTCCTCACCCAGGCACGCTCGCCGCACCACCCGGGAGCCGGCTACGTCCTGGCGCACGGGGACGGCGTCGCCGACATCGCGCTGACCGTGGCCGACGTACCCGCCGTCTTCGACGAGGCGGTCTCCCGCGGGGCGGTGCCGCTCGCGGTGCCGCGCCGCCACCCCGACGGCCGGACCACGGCGGTGCTGGCCGGATTCGGCGACGTGGTGCACACGCTCGTCGATCCCGGGCCCACCGCAATCCCGCCGGGCTTCACCGTGCTGCCGGACGCCGCGCAGGACCGCGGCGACGAACTCCTGGAGGAAATCGACCACTTCGCCGTCTGCCTGCCGTCCGGGGAACTGGAGCGCACGGTGGACTTCTACACGCGGGTGCTCGGCTTCCGCATGATCTTCCAGGAGCTGATCAGGGTCGGTGCCCAGGCCATGGACTCCAAGGTGGTGCAGAGCGCCTGCGGCGAGGTCACCCTGACCCTGATAGAGCCCGACACGAGCGCCGAGCCCGGCCAGATCGACCGCTTCCTGGCCGAACACGGCGGGGCCGGCGTCCAGCACGTGGCCTTCGCCTCCCGCGACATCGTCCGGGCCGTCGGCACGCTGCGCGAGCGCGGCGTCGAGTTCCTGAGCGTCCCCGACGCCTACTACACGATGCTCGCCGACCGCCTCGAACTGACCCGGCACAGCACCTCCGAGCTGCACGGGATCAGCGTCCTGGTCGACGAGGACCACGACGGCCAGCTGTTCCAGATCTTCACCCGCTCCACCCATCCGAGGCGCACGCTGTTCCACGAGGTGATCGAGCGCTTCGGCGCCCGCACCTTCGGCAACGGCAACATCAAGGCGCTGTACGAAGCCGTCGAGGCGGAGCGCCTGAGCACCGGGGCGGTGCCGCGGTGAGCGCTCACGGCACGGGCCGCGACCCCGTACGGCTGGAGGAGTTCGCCGAACTCGCCCGCCGGACACTGCCCCGGGAGGTCTGGGACTTCATCGAAGGCGGCAGCGGCGAGGAACTGACCCTGGCCGCCAACCGCTCCGCACTGGACCGGATCGGGATCGTGCCCCGGGTCCTCGCCGGCGCGGCGGGGAGCGACACCGAGGCCGAACTCCTCGGCGCCCGCGCGGCCCTGCCGGTCGCCGTCGCACCGATGGCGTACCAGCGGCTGGTCCACCCCGAGGGCGAACTCGCCACCGCCCGCGCGGCCGCGGCCGCGGGCGTGCCGTTCACCGTGAGCACGCTGAGCAGCCAACCGGTCGAGGCCGTCACCGCGCTGGGCGGCACCACCTGGTTCCAGCTCTACTGCCAGCAGGACCCGGCGGCCACCACGGAGCTGGTCCGGCGCGCCGAGGAAGCCGGCTGCGCGGCGCTGATGGTCACCGTGGACGTGCCCTCGATGGGCCGGCGGCTGCGCGACCTGCGCAACGGCTTCGCGCTGCCCACCGACGTGGCGGCCGTCCACCTCGACCCGGCCGGTACCCGCCGGGCCCGGGAGCGGCAGCCCGGTGTCTCGGCCGTGGCGCAACACACGGCCGAGACCTTCGCCCGCTCCCTGGGCTGGGACGATCTCGCCCGGCTCCGCGGCGAGACGCGGCTGCCCCTGATCGTCAAGGGGATCCTCGATCCGGGCGACGCCGCCACCGCAGCCTCCGTCGGCGCCGACGCCGTCGTCGTCTCCAACCACGGCGGCCGCCAACTGGACGGCGCAGTGGCCAGCGTGGACATGCTGCCCGCCGTACGCGAAGCCGTCCCCGCCCGCTGCCAGGTGCTGCTGGACAGCGGGATCCGCGGCGGCACCGACGTCCTCAAGGCCCTGGCACTCGGCGCGAGCGGCGTCCTGCTGGGCCGCCCCGTCCTGTGGGGCCTGGCCGCCGACGGCGAGGAGGGGGTGAGGCGGGTCCTGCGCCTGCTGCGCACCGAGCTGCACTCCGCCCTGGAGCTGTCCGGCTGCACCGGCCCGGCCGACGCACCGTGGCTCTCGGTCCGGGGGGCGGCCCGATGACCGCACCCGTGGTGCTGGACCGCGCGGATCTGCACGCCTCGCTCGCCGACCCGGCCCTGCTGTCGATGAACTTCCTCAACGAGGTGGCCGGGCGCTTCCCCGAGGCGGTCTCCTTCGCCCCCGGCCGGCCCACCGAGGACCTCTTCGACCCGGCCGATCTGCACCGCTACCTCGACACCTACTGCCGCCACCTGGCCGAGCACAAGGGCTACGACGAGGCCCGGGTGCGGCGGGAGCTGTTCCAGTACGGCCGCACCAAGGGAATCGTCCACGAACTCATCGCCCGTCAGCTCGAACGGGACGAGGGCATCACCGTGGACCCGGAGGCCATCGTGGTCACCGTGGGCGCCCAGGAGGCCCTGTGGCTGGTGCTGCGCGCCCTGCGCGCAACCGACCGTGACGTCGTGCTCGCGGTGGACCCCACCTACGTCGGCCTGACCGGCGCCGCCCGGCTGGTGGACCTGCCCGTGCGGCCGGTCCACGAAGGCCCCCGGGGTGTCCGCCCCGAGGACGTGCTGGAGCGGATCCGGGAGGTCCGCGCGGCGGGTGAGCGGCCCCGGGCGCTGTACCTGGTGCCCGACTTCTCCAACCCCAGCGGCCACTCCATGGACGTGCGGACCCGTCACCGGCTGCTGGAGATCGCCGCCCAGGAGGACATCCTGCTCCTGGAGGACAACCCCTACGGCTACTTCCGGGCAGCCGAGAGCGACAGGCCCCCGACGCTGAAGGCGCTCGACACCGGGCAGCGCGTGGTCTACCTCGGGTCGCTGGCGAAGACCTGCTTCCCCGGCGCCCGGGTGGGATTCGCCGTGGCGGACCAGCGCGTCGTGGGCTCGGAGGAGACCCTGCTCGCCGACGAGCTGTCGCGGGCCAAGAGCATGGTCACCGTCAACACCTCACCGGTGAGCCAGGCCCTGGTGGGAGGCATGCTGCTGGAACACGGCGGCAGCCTGCTGCACGCCAACCGGCGCCAGATCGGCATCTACCGGCGCAACCTCGGCCGACTCCTCCAGGGCCTGCACCGACGCTTCGCCGAACTGCCCGGGGTGCGCTGGAACACCCCCGCGGGCGGCTTCTTCGTGGTGCTCACCGTGCCGTTCCCCGTCACCGACGAACTGCTCGAACACGCCGCCGTACGGCACGGCGTGCTCTTCACCCCGATGCGCCACTTCAGTGACAACGACCGCACCCACCGCCAACTACGCCTGTCCTGCAGCTCCTTGACCCCCGACCAGATCGAGACGGGGCTGGACCGGCTGGCCGCGCTGGTCGCCGAGTGCACCTCGACGCCGGGTGCCTGAGCCCGCGACGGACACGACCCGAGAAGGGACTTGCATGTACACCGAAGCGAGCGGTTCACGGCGGTCGCTCATCCACCCCCTGCTCGCCGCCGTCCGCCGCCACCATGCCTCGGTGGCGGTCGTCGACCGCGGCGTCCGGCACACCTACGCCGAACTCGACCGGCTGTCCGCCGAGATCGCCGGCGGCCTCGCCGCCCGCGGCCTGGGACCGGGCCACGTCGTCGCCGTCCACGGCCACCGGTCCTGGGCACGCTGCGCCGCCGTGCTCGGCGCCTGGCGGGCCGGGACCGGCGTGGTCTGCGTCGACCCCGGCATGCCCGCGCCCCGGGCCGCGAAGATCACCCGGTTCAGCGACCTCGTGCTGCGCGCCGACGACGCCGGGCCGACCGGCCCGGACGGCAGCGAGCACACCGTCGACGAGGTGCGCGGCAACCCGCTGGAGGTACCCCGCGAAGGACCGGTCGGCTACGTCATCCCCACCTCGGGATCCACCGGCGAGCCCAAGTCGGTGGCCGTGCCGCCGGGAGTCCTGGCCGCCCTCGGCGACTGGCACCTCCGGCACTGGTCCTACGACCGCCCGCCGCACACCCTCCAGGCGGCGTCCATCGGCTTCGACGTGGGATACGAGGAACTCGTCGCCACCTGGCTCGCCGGAGCCCGGCTGGTCGTCGTGGACGACCACCAGCGCCAGGACCCCTTCACGCTGATGGACCTGATCCGCGAGCACCGGGTGGCCCGGCTCTTCCTGCCGGTGGTCGGCCTGCACGCGCTGGCCACGGCCGCCGCGTTCGAACCGGACGCGATGCCCGACCTGCGGGAGATCGCCGTGGCGGGCGAACGCCTGGTCGTCAACGCCGAGGTGCGCAGCTTCTGCGCGTCGGGCGGCATCACCCTGGTCAACGAGTACGGGCCCAGCGAGACCCACGTCGTCACCCAGCACCGGCTGACGCCCCACCAGGCCGCCGACTGGCCCGACCACCCGCCGATCGGACGCGCGGTCGCCGGAGCGGAACTGCTCCGCCACGCGGACGGCGCACTGCGGCCCTTCGCCCCGGGCGAGGAGGGCGAACTGATCGTCGCCGGCGACAGCGTAGGCCTCGGCTACCTCGGCGACCAGGAGCTCACCGACGCCAGGTTCCGCACCCTGCCGCACGAGGACGGCACGGCGCGCCGCTGCTACGCCACCGGCGACCTGGTCCGCTTCGACGGCACCGACTTCCACTTCGTGGCACGAGCCGACGACCAGCTCAAGGTGAACGGCTACCGCGTCGAGCCCGGCGAGGTCGAAGCGGTCCTCAACGCGCTGCCGGGCGTGCGCCGCGCCGTGGTGGTGGCCGTGGAGGTCGCCGGCTCCCGCCGGCTCGCCGCCGCCTACACCCCGACCACGGCCGACGGCACGCAGCCCGAACTGCTCGCCGCGCACTGCGCCGCGCACCTGCCCGCGTACATGGTGCCCAAGCACTTCCACGCCCTGCAGGAACTGCCGGTGACCGCGAACGGAAAGGTCGACCGGGCCCGGCTGCGCACGCTGTTCGGCACGGTCCGCACCGCCTGACCGGCCCGCGACAGAACGAGAACGAGCGAGAACGAGGCAGACAACGATGGAGAACGACGTGACGACGCCGGAGCAGATCCTGTGCGGCGTACTGGCGGACCTGTTCGCGATACCGCAGGTCCGGCCGCAGGACGGCTTCGTCCGGCTCGGCGGCGACAGCATCATCGCCGTCCAGGTCGTCGGTGCCGCCCGCCGGGCCGGACTGGCCCTCACCGTCCGCGACGTGCTGACCCAGCCGGACGTGGCCTCGCTGGCCGCCACCGCCCGACCGCTGGCCCCCGCCCGCCGGAGCGGCCAGGACGACGGCATCGGGCCGATCCTGCCGACACCGATCATGCACTGGCTGCGCGAGCGCGGCGGACCGGCCGACAGCTACTACCAGTTCCTGGTGGTGCGCACCCCGGCGGAACTGACCGAGGAGGCCGCCCACACGGTGCTGCAGGCCGTCCTCGACCGGCACGACATGCTCCGGCTGCACACGGTCGACGGAGTGCCGCACACCCGGGCGGCCGGCACCGTCCGGGCCGAGGACTGCCTCCTGCGGGTCCGCACGGACGGCGCGGACACCGCCGGCGAGGTGGAACGGGCCGGCGAGGTGGAACGGGAGGTGCACGCGGCCCGGGACCGCCTGTCGACCGCCGACGGCGTGCTCCTCCAGGCCGTCTGGTTCGACGCGGGCCCGGACCGGCCCGGCTGCCTCGCCCTCGTCGTCAACCACCTGGTCGTCGACGGCATCTCCTGGCGGGTGCTGACCGGCGACCTGGCGCAGGCATGGGCGGCGGTCACGGCCGGCCGCGCGCCACGCCTCGACCCCGTGCCCACCTCCTTCCGCCGCTGGTCCGAACTGCTCGCGGCGGAAGCCGCCGACGACCGGAGCGCCGCCGAACTCCCGTACTGGAGCGAGGTGCTGCGCCCGGGAGCCGACACCCTGGGCCGCCGCCCCCTCGACCCGGCCCGCGACCACGAGGACCTGGCCGCACACCTCGCCCTGAGCCTTCCCACCGCCACGGTCGGACCGCTGCTGACGTCGGTGCCCGAGAGGCTGGGCGCGGACACCAACGAGCTGCTGCTGACCGGCCTCGCACTCGCCCTGGCCCGCTGGCCGGTCTGCGGGCCGAGCCTCCTGGTGGACCTGGAGGGGCACGGCCGCGAGGAGATCCCCGCCGAGGCCGACCTCTCCCGCACGGTCGGCTGGTTCACCACCCTCTTCCCCACCCGCTTCACGCTGGACGGACTGGACGCACCCGACGCCGCGCACGGCGGCCCCACCATCGCCCTCGCCCTGCGGAGGACGAAGGAACAGCTGCGCGCGATCCCCCGCAAGGGGCTCGGCTACGGCCTGCTGCGCCACCTCGACCCGTACGCCCGCCAGGTGCTGGCCGCCACGGACCCGGCGCAGCTCGGCTTCAACTACCTCGGCCGCTTCGGCGCCGCGGCCGACGCCGACTGGCAGCTGCTGCCCGAGTACGGTGCCCGGCTGGACGCCCCCGGCCCCGGCATGCCCATGGCGCACCCCGTCGAGGTCAACGCGTTCGTCCTCGACTCGGCGGACGGGCCCGTCCTGCACGCCGACTGGGCCTGGGCGCCGGGCGTCCTCGACGAGCCGCAGGTACGCGCACTCGCCGAGTCCTGGTTCCGGATGCTCACCGCCCTCGTCGCCCACGCCGACCGCCCGGACGCCGGCGCCGCGGTCGCCGCCGATCTCACGCTCTCCACGATCGACCAGGACGAGCTGGACGACCTCGCAGCCTCCCTCGACGTCCTCTGACCCTCGACGTCCTCTGACGCACTCCAGAAAGCGAACCCACCCCATGAACACCAGCCAGCCGGCGATCGAGGACGTCCTGCCGCTCTCCCCGCTGCAGGAGGGCATGCTCTTCCACTCCGGGTACGACCCGGAGTCCAGGCACCTCTACATCGCGCAGTTCACCGTCGACCTGGACGGCGCGCTCGACCCGGACCGGCTCAAGGAGGCCGCCGACGCCCTGGTGCGCCGCCACGCCAACCTCCGGGTCGCCTTCACCCACCGCAGGAACGGCGACCCCGTCCAGGTGGTCCGCCGTGACATGCCGCTGGCCTGGCAGGAGCACGACCTCGGCGGCCTCGACGCACCGGCCGCCGAGGCCCGCGCCGCCGAACTGACCGAGCAGGACTGGGCCCTGGGCGTGGACAGCCGCCGCCCGCCGCTGCTGCGCTTCACCCTCGTCAGGCTCGGCGCCACACGGCACCGGCTCCTGGTGACCGCCCATCACCTGCTGCTGGACGGCTGGTCGTTCGGACTGCTCTTCCGCGAACTGTTCACCCTCTACGGGAACGGTGAACTGCCGCCCGTCCGGCCGTACCGCACCTACCTGACCCATCTGGCGCAGCGCGACCGCCCGGCGGCCGAGCAGGCCTGGCGCACCGTACTGGCCGGTCTCGACCAGCCCACCCGGCTCGCTCCGGGCGGCCAGGTGTCGCCCGGGGCCACCCCGGAGGACGTGGTCCTGCACCTGGACGAGCAGCAGACGGCGGCCCTGACCGCCCGGGCCCGGGAGTGCGGCCTGCTGCTCACCAGCGTGATCCAGGGTGCCTGGGCCGTCCTGCTCGCGCGCAGCACCGGCCACGACGACGTCGTGTTCGGCTGCACGGTCAGCGGCCGGCCCGCGGAACTGGCCGGCTCCGACCGGATGATCGGCATGCTCATCAACACTGTGCCGGTGCGCGCCCGGATCGACGGATCCGCCCCGCTGCGCGAGACGTGCCGGGCGCTGCAGCACCAGCGCGCCGACCTGGCCGACCACGACCACCTCGGACTGACCGAGCTCCAGCGCCTGGCCGGTTCCCCGGCCGCCCTCTTCGACACGAACCTGGTCTTCGAGAACTTCCCGATGAGCGACTACGCGCTCGACCTGCCGGGCGTCGACCTGGACGCGCGGATCCGGTTCCGGGACACCACGCACTTCCCGCTCACCCTGGTCGTCGAGCCGGGCGCCTCACTCGGGCTCAGGCTCAGCCACCACGCCGAACTGCTCGACCGCGAGCGGACGGCGGAACTCGGCGCCCGGCTGGTACGGCTGCTGGAGCGGTGGGCGGCCGACCCCGACGCCCCGGTCAGCGCCCTCGACACCCTCACCGCCCAGGAGCGCGGCCGCGTCCTCGTGGACTGGAACGACACGGCCGCCGACTTCCCCGCCCAGGCCCTGCCCGAACTGATCGAGGCCCAGGTCGCCCGCACCCCCGAAGCCACCGCCGTCGTCTTCGAGGGGCAGCACCTGAGCTACCGCGCGCTCGACGAGCGCGCCGGCCGCCTGGCGTCCGTGCTGACCGCCCGCGGCATCGGGCCGGAGAGCCTGGTCGCGGTCGCGCTGCCGCGCTCCCTGGACCTGATCGTCGCCCTGTGCGCCGTGCTCAAGGCCGGCGCCGCGTACCTGCCCGTCGACCTCGGCCAGCCCGAGGCGCGCAACCTCGGCATCATGGCGGACGCCGCTCCGGCACTGCTGCTGAGTTCCGGCTGGCAGGCGCCGGGAACGCCGACCCTGCGCGTGGACGCGCCGCTCCCCGAGGCCGAGCCCGCTCCCCGGCCCGTCCTCGACCCCCGCCACCCCGCCTACGCCATCTTCACATCGGGCTCCACCGGCCGCCCCAAGGGCGCCCTCGTCTCCCACGAGGCCATCGTCAACCGGCTGGAGTGGATGCAGCGCACCTATCGGCTCGGTCCCGACGACCGCGTGCTGCAGAAGACGCCGTGCGGCTTCGACGTGTCGGTGTGGGAGTTCTTCTGGCCGCTGCTGACCGGCGCCACCCTGGTGGTGGCCCGGCCCGACGGCCACCAGGACCCGTCGTACCTGGCCGAGCTGATCGAACGCGAGTCCGTCACCACCGCGCACTTCGTGCCGTCCATGCTGGACGCGTTCCTCAGCGGGCCGGACGCGTCGCGGGCCCGCTCGCTGCGCCGGGTGATCAGCAGCGGCGAAGCGCTCTCCCCCCACACCCAGGAGACGTTCTTCCGCACTCTCCCGGACACCGAGCTCCACAACCTCTACGGCCCGACCGAGGCCGCCGTCGACGTCACCCTGTGGGCCTGCCGGCCCGGCCCCGGCCCCGTCCCGATCGGACGGCCCGCCGCCAACACCCGTGCGTACGTGCTCGACGGCCGCCTCGAACCGGCCGCGCCCGGCACGGCCGGTGAGCTCTACCTGGCCGGCGTCCAGCTGGCCCGCGGCTACCTCGGCCGGCCCGGCCTGACCGCCGAGCGGTTCGTGGCCTGCCCCTTCGCGCCGGGCGAGCGCATGTACCGCACCGGTGACCTGGTGCGCTGGCGCCCGGACGGCGTCCTGGAATACCTGGGACGCACCGACGACCAGGTGAAGATCCGCGGCTTCCGGATCGAGCTCGGCGAGGTGCAGAACGCCGCCGCGGGCTGCGAGGGCGTCGCCCACGCGGCCGTCGTCGTCCGCGAGGACCGGCCGGGCGATCCGCGGCTGGTCGCCTACGTGGTGCCCGCCACGGGCGCCGACCCGACGCCCGCCGCGCTGCGCCTCGCCCTGGCCGCCGTGCTGCCGGAGCACATGGTGCCGGCGGTGGTCGTCCTCGACGCCCTGCCGGTGACGCCGAACGGGAAGCTCGACCGACGGGCCCTGCCCGCACCCGGCCACCGCACGGGCGGCCGCACCGGGCGCACCGCCCACGAAGAAGTCCTGGCAGGCCTGTTCGCCGCGGTGCTGGGCCTGCCCGAAATCGGCGTGGACGACGACTTCTTCGACCTGGGCGGCCACTCCCTGCTGGCCATGCGCCTGGTGACCCAGGTGCGCGGCGCCCTCGGCGTGGAACTGGGGGTCCGCGAGGTCTTCAACACCCCCACGGTCGCGGGCCTCGCCGCCCGCCTCGACGGCGCGGGCGGCGCCCGCCCGGCGCTGCGGCCCGCGCAACGCCCCGCCCGGCTGCCGCTGTCCGCCGCCCAGCGGCGGCTGTGGTTCCTGGACCGCCTCGACGGGCCGAACCCCGCCTACCACAGCGCGGTGGCCGCCCGGCTCAGCGGCCCGGTCGACGTGCCCGCGCTGCGCGCGGCGCTGGCCGACCTCGCCGAACGGCACGAGATCCTGCGCACCGTCTACCCGGAGGTGGGCGGCGAGCCGTGCCAGCGCGTGCTGCCCGCGGCCCCGTTGGAGCTGGAGATCCTCGACGCCGCCCGGGCCGACGTCGCCGAGGTCGCGGGCCGCGCCTTCGACCTGGCCGTGGCCGCCCCGGTCCGCGCCGCCCTGCTGACGGCCGGAGCCGACGAGCACACCCTGGTCCTGGCGCTCCACCACATCGCCACCGACGGCGAGTCCTGGGGACCGCTGCTGGGCGACCTCGCGGCGGCGTACGCGACCCGGCGGGAGGGCCGGGAGCCGGACCGCGCACCGCTGCCGGTGCAGTACGCCGACTACACGCTCTGGCAGCGGGACCTGCTGGAGGGCGTGGCGCAGGAGCAGCTCGCCCACTGGCGCGAGGCGCTGTCCGGGCTGCCCGAGGAGCTGGCACTGCCCACCGACCGCCCCCGCCCGGCGGTGGCCGGCCCGGCGGGCGACGCGGTCGCCTTCGACCTGGACGCCGCACTCACCGGCGAGCTCGAAGCGCTGGCACGGGAACACGGCTGCACCCTGTTCATGGTGCTCCAGGCGGCGCTCGCGGTGCTGCTGTCCCGCCTCGGCGCGGGCACGGACATCCCGCTGGGAACGGTGGCCGCGGGCCGCTCGGACGAGGCGCTGGACGACCTGGTCGGCTTCTTCGTCAACACCCTGGTCCTGCGCACCGACGTCTCGGGCGACCCCGCCTTCGGCGAGCTGCTGCGCCGGGTACGGGAGACCGACCTGGCCGCGTTCGCCCACCAGGACGTGCCCTTCGAACAGGTCGTCGAGGCGGTGAACCCGCGCCGCTCGCTGGCCCGTCACCCCCTCTTCCAGGTGGCGCTGACCCTGCGGCGCGCGGCGTCCACGGCCGCCGTGGAGCTGGCCGGGCTCACCGCCGACACCACCGAAGTCGACATCACCGAGGCCGAGTTCGACCTCGCGTTCCAGTTCACCGAGGAGCACGGCCCGGCGGGCGGGCTGCGCGCCGTGGCCAAGTACCGCACCGAGCTCTTCGACCGCGACACCGTCCGCACCCTCGGCGCACGGCTGCGCACGGTCCTGGAGTCGGCGGTCTCCCGGCCGCGCGCCCGGGTGTCGGAGCTGGAGCTGCTGCTGCCCGGGGAGCACACCCGGCTGGTCGGGGAGCGGCCGGCCGCCGCGCCCTCGCGCCCGGATGCCCCCGCGGGAGTCCACCTGGCGTTCACCCGCCAGGCGGCCCGCACCCCTGACGACGTCGCGCTCAAGGCCGGACCGGTCGAGCTGACGTACCGCGAGCTCGACGAGCGCGCGAACCGGCTCGCGCACCGGCTGACCCGGATCGGTGTCGGCACCGAGACCCCGGTCGGCGTGCTGATGGGGCGTTCCCCCGACGTGGTCGTGGCGATGCTGGCCGTCCTCAAGGCCGGCGGCGCCTACGTACCGCTGCACACCGGACACCCCGCCCCGCGCATCCAGCGGATCCTCGACGACGCCGGCTGCCCGGTCCTGCTGGTGGACGAGCGGTTCCACCGGCTGGGACTCGACTGCGGGCAGACCGTCCTGGTGAACGGAGCCGAAGCCGACGGTGCGGCCGGAACCGGCGACGGCGACCCCGCCGCCCCGCCGGCGCGGTGCCGACCCGACCAGCTGGCCTACCTCATGCACACCTCGGGCTCCACCGGCGAACCCAAGGGCGTCGCCGTCACCCACCGGGACGTCCTGGACCTGGTCGCGGACCGCGGCTGGCACACCGGTGGACCCCAGCGCGTGCTGTTCCACGCCCCGCACGCCTTCGACATCGCCGACTACGAGCTGTGGGTGGCCCTCCTGTCCGGCTGGCAGGTGGTCGTCGCCCCCGAGGGCGAACTCACCGTCGCCGCACTCGGTGCACTCGTCCGCGACGAGCGGATCACGGCCGTCCACCTCACCGCCGGACTGTTCCGGGTGGTCGCCGAGGAGCACCCCGGCATCCTGGCCACCGTGCGCGAGGTGCTGACCGGCGGCGACGTGGTCAGCCCCGCCGCGGTACGGGCGGTGCAGGCCGCCTGCCCGGCCACGGCCATCCGCCACCTGTACGGCCCGACCGAGGTGACCCTCTGCGCGACCTCCCACCTCGTCACCGGCCACGCCGACGGCCCGGTGCCGATCGGCCGGCCGCTGGACGACACCCGCGTCCACGTGCTCGACGACCGGCTGCGCCCGGTGCCGCCCGGCACCCCCGGCGAGCTGTACGTCGCCGGTGCCGGAGTGGCGCGCGGCTACCACCGGCGGCCGGCCGCGACCGCACAGCGATTCGTCGCCGACCCCTTCGGCGCACCCGGGACCCGGATGTACCGCACCGGCGACCTGGCCCGCCTGCGGACGGACGGCCTGCTGGAATTCCTCGGCCGGGCCGACGAGCAGGTGAAGGTCCGCGGCTTCCGGGTCGAGCCGGGCGAGGTCGAGGCCGCGCTCGCCGCCTGCCCGGGCGTACGCCAGGCCGTGGTCACCGCCCGGGCGGCCGGGGACGGCGAGAAGCGGCTGGTCGGCTACGTGGTCGGCGCAACGTCCCGATCCGACGTGCGCGCCCGCCTCGCCGGCCTGCTGCCGGACTACATGATCCCCGCGCACATCGTCGTCCTGGACGACCTGCCGCTGACCGTCAACGGCAAGGTGGACTACCGGGCCCTGCCCGAACCCGCGCCGTCCACCGCAGGCGGCCGCCCGCCGCGCAACCCCCGGGAGGAGATCCTGGCGGGTCTCTTCGCCGAGCTCCTGGGCCTCGACACCGTCGCCGCCGACGCCGGCTTCTTCGACCTGGGCGGCCACTCCCTGCTCGCGACCAGGCTGGTCAGCCGCGTCCGCACGGCCCTGGGCGTCGAACTGTCGCTGCGGGACGTCTTCCGGGCGCAGACCGTCGCCGCGCTGGCCGAACTGGCGGGCCGCGCCGGGCAGGCCCGGCCGTCACTGCGCCGGACACCGTGGGCGCAGGAGCCCCCGCTGTCCTTCGCCCAGCACCGGCTGTGGTTCGCCCAGCAGGCGCAGGAGCAGTCGGCGGATCACAACGTCCCCTTCGCCTACCGGCTGCACGGCCCGCTGGACGTGGCCGCCCTGACCGCGGCACTCGGCGATCTCATCGCCCGCCACGAGGTGCTGCGGACCCTGTTCGACGAGATCGACGGGGAACCCCGGATCCGGCTGCGCACCGCGGCACAGGCACCGGTGACGCTGCGGTGCGAGCGCCTCACCGAGGCGGACCTGCCCGGGGCCGTACGCGAGGCGGTGGGCCACCACTTCGACCTCGCGCAGGACCTGCCCCTGCACGCCCGGCTCTTCGAACTGGGCGGCGACGCATGGGTGCTGGTGCTGGTGGTGCACCACATCGCCACCGACGGCTGGTCCTGGGCGCCCCTGCTGAGCGACCTGGCGACCGCCTACGCCGCCCGGCGTGAAGGCCACGCGCCCGACTTCGAGCCGCTCCCGGTGCAGTACAGCGACTACACCCTGTGGCAACGCGAGCTGCTCGGGGCGGAGCACGACCCGAACAGCCTGATCCGCCGCCAACTGGACTTCTGGAAGAAGGAACTGGCCGCTGCTCCGGCCGAGTTGGCCCTGCCCCACGACCGGCCCCGGCCGGCCGTGGCGAGCTTCGCGGGCGGCTCCGTCCCGGTGGAGCTCGACGCGGACCTCCACGCCCGCCTGCTGGAACTCGCCCGGCAACACGGCTGCACCCTGTTCATGGCGCTCCAGGCCGGCCTCGCGGTTCTGCTGTCGCGCCTGGGCGCGGGCACCGACATCCCCATCGGCACCGTGGTCGCGGGCCGCTCGGACGAGGCACTGGACGACCTGGTCGGCTTCTTCGTCAACACCCTCGTGCTGCGCACCGACGTCTCCGGCGATCCCACCTTCACCGACCTCCTGCACCGGGTGCGGGAGACCGACCTCGCCGCCTACGAGCACCAGGACGTGCCCTTCGAACGGGTCGTGGTCGACCTCAACCCCGAACGCTCCCTGGCCCGCCACCCCCTCTTCCAGGTGCTGCTCCAGGTGCAGAACGAGCCCCCGGCCCTGCCCCGACTGGCAGGCCTCGACGCACAGGCGCACGCCGTCGAGTGGCAGGTGTCGAAGTTCGACCTGGGCCTCGACCTCGGCGAACAGCGCGCGGCGGACGGCAGCCCGCTCGGCCTCACCGGCGAACTCACCTACGCCACCGAACTGTTCGACCACCGGACCGCCGAGCGGATCGCGCAGGAGCTGGCCGCCGTGCTGCGGCACCTCGCGGCCGACCCCGGGCAGCCGGTGGGCACGCTCGCGCGACTGCCGCACCCCGCCCAGGACCGGCCGTCCGAGAACGCGGCCGCACCGGACACCGGCGACGGGACCGAACAGCGGGTCCGCGAGCTGTACGCGCAGGTGCTCGGCAAGGAGTCGGTCGGCCCCGACGACAACTTCTTCGCCCTCGGCGGCCACTCGCTGCTGGTGACCCGCCTCATCAGCCGGATACGGGCGGAGCTGGGCCGCGAGCTGAAGATCCGCGACCTGTTCCAGAACCCCACGCCGGCCACCACCGCCGCCCGACTGGCCGCCGCACCCCTGGCGCGCCCCGCACTGCGCCCCACCAAGTCCTGAACCCGCCCGTCGCGCACCCGCACGTCGTACACCCGCACGACCCAGGAGGTCCTGTGTTTCCCGTTTCGTTCGCCCAGCGGCGGCTGTGGTTCCTCAACCAGATGGGCGAGACCGGCTCGGCCTACAACTGCCCGCTGGCCACCCGACTGCATGGCCCGCTCGACGTGGCCGCCCTCGACGCGGCGCTCGGCGACCTCGCCGCCCGTCACCACGTGCTGCGAACCGTGTTCCCCGAGGCCGACGGAGAGCCCGTTCAGCAGGTGTCGGACCGCCTCCCGCACCTTCGGGTCACCCCGGCGACGGAGGCCGGCCTCGCGCCCGCCCTCGCCGAGGAGGCCGGGCACGTCTTCGACCTCACCGCCGAACTCCCGCTTCGAGCAAGGCTGTTCGACCTGGGCGGCGACGAATGGGTGCTGCTGCTGGTGGTGCACCACATCGCGACGGACGGCTGGTCGTGGGCGCCCCTGCTCGGTGACCTGACGGCCGCCTACGCGGCCCGGCACGAGGGCCGGGCGCCCGACTTCGAGCCGCTGCCGGTGCAGTACACCGACTACACGCTGTGGCAGCGGCAGGTCCTGGGGGAGGAGGACGACCCGGACAGCCTGATCACCGGCCAACTCGACTTCTGGAAGAAGGAGCTGGCAGGAGCCCCCGCAGAACTCGCACTGCCCCACGACCGGCCCAGGCCGGCCACGTCGAGCTTCACCGGAGGATCGGTCCCCGTCACCCTGCCCGCCGACCTGCACGCGCGGCTGCTGGGCCTGGCCCGGGACCACGGCTGCACCCTGTTCATGGTGCTCCAGGCGGGCCTGGCGGTCCTCCTGTCCCGCCTCGGTGCAGGCACCGACATCCCCGTCGGCACGGTCGTCGCGGGCCGCTCGGACGAGGCACTGGACGACCTGGTCGGCTTCTTCGTCAACACCCTGGTGCTGCGCACCGACGTCTCCGGCGACCCCGCCTTCACCGAACTCCTCCACCGCGTACGCGAGGCCGACCTCGCCGCCTTCGAGAACCAGGACGTCCCCTTCGAGCGGGTCGTCGGTGCCGTCAACCCCGAACGCTCCCTCGCCCGCCACCCCCTCTTCCAGGTGATGATGACGCTGGAGAGCGGACACGACCCGGCGTTCACCCTGCCCGGCACGCGCTGCGCCGAGCAGCCGGTCGGCTGGGACATCGCCAAGTTCGACCTGACGGTGGACTTCCACGAGCAGACGGACAGCGACGGCACCCCGGCCGGGGTCACCGGAGCACTGGAGTACGCGACGGACCTCTTCGACCGCGAGACGGCCACGGACCTGGCGGCCGGCCTCGCCCGCGTACTGGAGCGCCTGGCCGCCGACCCCGGCGTGCCGCTCTCCCACGTCGACCCGCTCTCCGCCGAACAGCGCGAGCAGGTCCTGATCCACTGGAACGACACCGCGGCCCCCGTCCCGCCGCAGACCCTCCCGGAGCTGTTCGAGGCGCAGGCCGCCCGCACCCCCGACGCAACCGCCCTGGTCTTTCAGGACACCGCCCTGAGCTTCGCCGAACTCGACGCACGCGCCAACACCCTGGCGCACCGCCTCGCCGACCACGGGGTCGGCCCCGAGCACCGCGTCGCGCTGGCCCTGCCCCGCTCCGCCGTCTCGGTGATCGCACTCCTCGCCGTACTCAAGGCCGGCGCCGCGTTCGTCCCGGTCGACACCGACTACCCGCCCGAGCGCATCGCCCGCCTGCTGCGCACCACGACCACCGTCGTCACGGACCTCGCCACCACGGCGACCCTCCCCGACACCGGCGCCACCCACGTCCTCGCCGACGCCCCCGGCCACTACCCGGACACACCCCTCGGCCGCGAGATCCACCCTCACAGCGCCGCCTACGTCATCCACACCTCCGGATCCACCGGCGAACCCAAGGGCGTGGTGATCGACCACGCCGGACTGCGCAACCTGTACGCCTTCCACCGAGCCGGCGTCATCTCCCGCGCACAGGAGATCGGCGACGGCCGCAGGATGCGCATGGCACTCACCGCCGCGCTCTCCTTCGACACCTCCTGGGAGGGCCTGCTCTGGATGGTCGCGGGCCACGAACTCCACCTGATCGACGACGACACCCGCCGCGACGCCGCCGCCCTGGTCCGGCACATCGCCCGCGCAGGCATCGACGCCCTCGACGTCACCCCGACCTACGCCGAGCAACTGGTCGAGGAGGGACTGCTGGACGACCCCGCACACCGACCCCAGGTGCTGCTGCTGGGCGGTGAAGCGGCGGGCGCAGCCCTGTGGACCCGGGTCCGCGAGGCCGACGGGATGCTGTGCCACAACCTCTACGGCCCCACCGAGTGCAGCGTCGACACCCTGTGGTGGGACGCGGCCCACAGCGAGCAGCCGCTGGTGGGACGACCGATCGCCAACACCCGCGCCTACGTGCTCGACGACCGGCTGCGCCCGGTCGCCCCCGGCGTACCCGGCGAGCTGTACCTGGCCGGCCCGAGCCTGGCCCGCGGCTACCTCGACCGCCCCTCGCTCACCGCGCAACGCTTCGTCGCCTGCCCCTTCGAGGCCGGCGGCCGCATGTACCGTACGGGTGACCTGGTCCGCTGGGACCGCGAGGGCCGCCTCGAATACCTGGGACGCGCGGACGACCAGGTCAAGATCCGGGGCTTCCGGATCGAACCCGGCGAGGTGGAGGCCGCGCTGCGCGGCTGCCCCGAGGTGGCCCAGGCCGCGGTGATCGCCCGGGACACCGGCCCCGGCGGAAAGCGCCTGGTGGCGTACGTGACCGCGGCCGCGGGCCGCACCGTGGAGGCCGGCGCCCTGCGCAAGCGGCTCGCCGGCGGCCTGCCCGACCACCTGGTGCCCTCGGCCATCGTGGCCCTGGAGACGCTTCCGATGAACCGCAACGGGAAGCTGGACCGCGCCGCGCTGCCCGCGCCGGACTTCACCGCGCAGATCTCCTCGCGGGGGCCGCGCGGCCCCCGCGAGGAGATCCTGGCGGAACTCTTCGCTCAGGTGCTCGGCCTGTCCGCCATCGGCGCCGACGACGGCTTCTTCGACCTCGGCGGGCACTCCCTGTTGGCCACCCGCCTGCTCTCCCGCATCCGTGCGACCCTCGGCGGCGAGCTCGGCATCCGGGACCTCTTCCAGCACCCCACCGTGGCCGGGCTCGCCGCCCGCCTCGGCGACCTCGACGGCCCGGGCCGCGCCCGCCCGGCCCTGACCCCGGCCCCGGACCGCCCGGACACCCTGCCCCTGTCGCCCGCCCAGCGCCGGCTGTGGTTCCTGAGCCGCGCGGGCCAGGGCACCGGCTACCACTGCCCGTTCGCCCTGCGGCTGCGCGGCCGCCTGGACACTCACGCGCTGTCCCGGGCCCTCGCCGATGTCATCGCCCGCCACGAAGGACTGCGGACGGTGTTCCCGGAACAGGACGGCGAGCCCTACCAGCAGGTGCTGCCGGCCGACGTCGCGATACCCCTCGACGTCGTGCCGTGCGGCCCCGAGGGCACCGCCGAGGCCCTCGACGCCCTGGTGGCCCGTCCCTTCGACCTGGCCGGGCGCCCGCCCGTGCGCGCGGCGCTCCTGGCCGTCGGCGCGGACGAGTGGGTGCTGGTGCTGGTGGTCCACCACATCGCACTCGACGGCTGGTCCTGGGAGCCCCTCTTCCGTGACATGGCCGACGCCTACCGGGCCCGGACCGAGGGACACGACCCCGACTGGTCGCCGCTTCCGGTGCAGTACGCGGACTACACCCTGTGGCAGCGGCAGGTTCTGGGCGAGGAGGACGACCGGGAAAGCCTGATCTCACGCCAGCTCGCCTTCTGGCGCGAGGAGCTGGCCGCCGCACCGGCAGAACTCGCCCTGCCCTATGACCGGCCCCGTCCGGCGACGGCAACCTTCGCGGGAGGCTCGGTGCCGGTGGAACTGGACGCCGACCTCCACGCCCGCCTGCTGGGCCTGGCCCGGGAACACGGCTGCACCCTGTTCATGGTGCTCCAGGCGGGCCTGGCCGTCCTCCTGTCCCGCCTCGGTGCGGGCACCGACCTCCCGATCGGCACGCCGGTCGCCGGCCGCCCGGACGAGGCACTGGACGACCTGGTCGGCTTCTTCGTCAACACCCTCGTCCTGCGCACCGACGTCTCCGGCGACCCCACGTTCGGCGAACTCCTTCGCCGCGTACGCGAGGCCGACCTCACCGCGTACGAGAACCAGGACGTCCCCTTCGAGCGGGTCGTCGAGGCGCTCAACCCCGAACGCTCCCTCGCCCGCCACCCCCTCTTCCAGATCCTGCTCCAGGTGCAGGACGGCGCCGAGGACGCCGCGCTCGAACTCGCCGGACTCGACGTCCGCAGTGAACCCTTCCGCTTCGACGTCGCGCAGTTCGACCTGACCGTCGACGTCCGGGAACGCCGCGCCGCCGACGGTACCCCCGCAGGGATCGGCGGCTTCCTGGAGTACGCAGCCGAACTGTTCGACCACACCACGGCCCAGGACATCGCCGCCGCCCTGGAACGGGTGCTGCACCTGCTCGCGGCGCAACCCGACCGGCCCGTCGGCGCGGCCGACCCCCTGACGCGGGCCGACCGGCAGCGCCTGCTGACGCAGTGGAACGACACCGCGCTGCCGGTGCCGCCCGCGACCCTCCCCGAACTGTTCGAGGCCCAGTGCGCCCGCACCCCGCAGGCCACCGCCCTCGTGCACGGCGCCACGAAGATCACCTTCGCCGAGCTCGATGCCCGGTCGAACCGTCTGGCCCACCGCCTCGCCCGGGCCGGCGCGCGCCCCGAGCAGGTGGTCGCGCTCGCCCTGCCCCGCTCGCCCGCAGCCGTGTGCGCCCTGCTGGCCGTCCTCAAGGCGGGCGCGGCGTTCGTGTTCGTCGACCCGGACCACCCCGCCGAGCGGATCGCCCACATCCTGACCGACTGCGCCCCGGCGCTCCTGGTCACCGACCGCGAAACCACCCACCGGCTCCCGCTGGACGCGGCCCCGCACATCCCCCTCCTCCTCATCGACGACCGGAACGCGACCGCGGCCGAGCCCTGCGAGAGCCCCGCCCGCACGCCCCGCCCCGCCGACGCCGCGTACCTGGTGTACACCTCCGGCTCCACCGGCCGCCCCAAGGGCGTCGTCGTCGACCACGCGGCCCTGCGCAACCTCCACGCCTTCCATCGCGCCCACACCATCCCGGCCGCCGAACGAGCCGACGACACGGGGCAGTTGCGGGTGGCACTCACCGCCGCCCTGTCGTTCGACGCCGCTTGGGACGCCCTGATGTGGATGGTCGCCGGGCACGAACTGCACCTCATCGGCGACGACGTCCGACGTGACGCCGCAGCCTTCGTCCGGCACATCGGCGACGCAGCTCTCGACGTCGTCGACGTGACCCCCACCCACGCCGCCCAACTGGTGGCGGAAGGCCTGCTCGACGTCCCGCCGCGGATGCTGCTCATCGGCGGCGAAGCAGCCGACGAACAGCTCTGGAGCCGCCTGCGCGCCACGCCGGGAATGCGCTGCCACAACCTCTACGGCCCCACCGAGTGCACGGTCGACGCCCTGTGGTGGGACACCGCCCGCAGCGAACACCCCCTGGTGGGCGGCCCCGTCGCCAACACCCGCGCGTACGTCCTCGACGCGGCGCTTCGCCCGGTGGCGCCGGGCGTGCGGGGCGAGCTGTACCTGGCGGGCGCCGGACTGGCGCGGGGCTACCACCGCAGGCCGGGGCTGACGGCCCAGCGGTTCGTGGCGTGCCCGTTCGAGGAGGGCGCCCGGATGTACCGCACGGGTGACCTGGTGCGCTGGGACCGCGAAGGGCGGCTGGAGTACCTCGGCCGCACCGACGACCAGGTGAAGATCCGCGGCTTCCGCGTCGAACTCGGTGAGGTCGAGGCGGTGCTCGCAGCCGCCCCCGGCATCGCCCAGGCCGCCGTGACCCTGCGGTCCGACGGTCCGGGCGGCGGCAAGCGGCTGGTCGGGTACGTGGTCCCGGCCCAGGACGGTGCCGCGGTGGAGCCCTCCGCGCTGCGCGCCCACGTGGCCGGGGCCCTGCCGGCCCACATGGTCCCGTCCGCGGTCGTCGTGCTCGACGCTTTCCCGCGCACGCCCAACGACAAGCTCGACCGGACGGCGCTGCCCGCACCGGATCCGGCCCACACGGCGGGAGCGGCGCGACGGGCACCCCTGACCCGGCGGGAGGAGGTCCTTGCGGGCCTGTTCGCCGAAGCGCTGGGCCTGCCCCACGACTCCGTCGGCGCCGACGACGGCTTCTTCGACCTCGGCGGACACTCCCTGCTGGCAGCCCGGCTGATGTCCCGGGTCCGGAAGGCCCTCGGCGAGGACCTGGGTGTCCAGGACCTCTTCGCGGCCCCCACCGTCGCGGGCCTCGCCGCCCGCGTACCGGAGCGTGGCACCACGGAGCCCGGCGGTACGGACGACGCGCTCGCCCCCCTCGTCACCCTGCGGTCCGGCGCCGACGGCGAGCCCGCCCTGTTCTGTGTCCACCCGGGCGCCGGCACCGGCTGGGTGTACCGGGCCCTCCTCGACCACCTCGACCCGGAACGGCCCGTCCACGCGCTGCAGGCCCGTGGTCTCGGCGAGCCGGGGTCGCAGCCCGCGAGCGTCGCGGAGATGGCCGACGACTACGCCACCCTGATCCGCACGGTCCAGCCGAGCGGCCCCTACCACCTCCTGGGCTGGTCGTTCGGCGCGCTGGTCGCCCACGCGGTGGCGGTGCGGCTCCAGGCGGACGGCGAGGACGTGGCGCAGCTCGTGCTCCTGGACGGCTACCCGGCCACCGGGACGCAGCCACAGACCGGCTCGGCCGCGGCGGACCCCCTGCGGGACCTGCTGGACTCGCTCGGCTACCCGGCACAGGCGCCGTCCTGCGCAACGGGGTTCGCCCCGATGACCCTCACCGACCTCCTCCGCGCGGCCCGGACGGCGGACGGCCCGCTGGCGGCCTTCGACGAGGGGACCATCGCCGCGCTGGGGGAGGCGTACGTCCATCACGACACGCTGGCAGCGGCCCACCGTCCGGGCGTCTTCCGGGGTGACCTCACGCTCGTGGGCGCCGCGCACGAGGCCGACGCACCGGGGCCCGGGACCTGGCAGCCCTACACCTCGGGCCGCATCGACCACCACGAGGCACCGTGCACGCACGGCGAGATGATGGCCGCGAAACCGGCCTCGCAGATCGCCGCGCTCCTGGGCGAAGGCGTGGCCCGTCGATGAGCACGCCGACGAGTACGCCGACGAGCACGACGACGAGTACCACGACGAGTACGACACCCCGCGCCCTGCGCCGGCGCGACTTCCGCCTCCTGTGGGCCGGCGAGTCCGTCAGCCAGTTCGGCAGCGCGACCACCCGCGTGCTCCTGCCGTTGATCGCGGTGAACGCACTGGACGCAGGCTCCTTCACCATGGGCCTGCTGGGCGCCGCGGCCTGGGTGCCGTGGCTTCTGCTCGGCCTGCCCGTAGGGGCCTGGACCGACCGGATGAGACGCCGACCGGTGATGATCGTGTGCAACACGGTGTCGGCGGTGCTGATGTTCTCCCTGACGGCGGCGCACTGGCTGGGCCTGCTCACGACCGGTCAACTCCTTCTCGTCGCCTTCCTGTCCGGCACCGCCGACGTGTTCTTCCGCGCGGCCTACAGCGCGTACGTCCCCACCCTCCTGCCGCAGGAGGAACTGGCGGACGGCAACGCCAAGCTCCAGACCAGCGAGTCCGCCGCCGAGGTCGCGGCCCCGGGGGCGGGCGGCGTGCTGGCCCAGACGGCGAACGCGGCCCTGGGTTTCCTCGCCGACGGCCTGAGCTTCCTGATCTCGGCCGTGCTGCTCACCCGGATCCGAGCTCGCGAGAGCCCGCCCGGCCGCGAGGAGCGGGCGGGAGCCGACCGGTCCCTGGCCGCCGAGATCCGGGAGGGCATCGCGTTCCTCGCCCGGGACCCGTTCCTGCGGACGATCCTGGCGTGCGACGCGGCGATGAACCTGTTCCTGGCCGGCGCCCAGTGCCTGGCGATCGTCTTCCTCAGCCGAACGGTCGGCGTCGGCGGCGGTGTCATCGGCGTCCTGATCGCCCTGACCGGCCTCGGCGGTGTCCTGGGCGCAGTGATCTCGCCCCGCCTGGCCCGCCGGTTCGGCACCGCCCGTGCGGTCGTCCTCTGCGCCTTCTGCAGCGGCCCGTTCGGACTGCTGATCCCGCTCACCACGGACGGCACGGGCCTACTGGCCTTCCTGGTCGGAGACTTCTGCCTGATGACCGGGGTCGTCGCCGGAAACGTGATCATCGTGAGCTTCCGTCAGGCCTACTGCCCCCCGGACATGCTCGGCAGGGTGAGCTCCAGCATCCGCTTCGTGATGTACGGGACGATTCCGATCGGCAGCCTCCTCGGGGGAACCCTGGGCACCGTCCTCGGCGACCGGGGCGCCCTGTGGCTGCTGTACACGGGCAACGCGCTCTGCGCCCTGCTCCTCCTCACCGGCCCCCTGCGCACCCGACGGGAACTGCCGGTGCCGTGAGGCGAAGCGGCGGTGCGGCGGCACCCGGATGCGCCCAGGTGCCGCCGCGGAAGGAAGGCGATCCGCCGCAGTGCTTCCGGCGGGGTCCACGGCCGCGACCGCCTCAGGGCACCGCGAGGGTGAGGGCCGCGAGCTCGTCGACCACAGCGGTCAGCCGGCCGTGGCGGCGCAGGGAGCGCCGCTGGCGGTCGGCGCCGGTGCCGTGCCGGTGGATCCGGGTGAGGGCGGTCTCGACCGCGGTCAGGTCACCGGCGGCGGCCAGGCCCGGGGTGGCCCGTTCGAGGAGGCGGTCGGCCAGCGCGGCCATCGGGGCGTACCGTCCGGTGCGCGGGTCGACGCCGTCCCCGGACAGCCCGCTGCGGGCGGCCTGCCAGTGAGCGGCGCGGACCAGTCCGGCCGGGCAGGCCGGGGCCGGTCGGCCCTCGTCGATCTCCTCCAGCAGGACGGCGCTGAGCCCGCGCAGCAGCGCCGCGAGCAGCAGGACGGTCCGGAGGTCGGCGTTGACGTCGGCGACCCGTACCTCCAGCGTCGGGACGTGCTCCGACGGCCGGGCGTACCAGTAGACCATCCGCCGGTCGAGCAGTACGCCGGAGCGCACCAGGTCGGCCACCAGGGCCTCGTACTGCTCCTCGTCCAGCACCGGGGCCGGGCCGACGGTGGGCCAGCGCGCCCACCGGACGGTGCGCCAGCTCGCGAAGCCGCTGTCCCGGCCGTCCGTGAAGGGGGAGTTGACCGCGATCGCCTGGACGACCGGCAGCCAGGGGCGCAGGTGGTTGCCCAGCGCCAGCGCCCGTCCGCGGCTCACCGTGCCCAGGTGGACGTGGCAGCCGCAGAGCGCGCCGGCGTAGCCGTCGACCACGCCCTCGTAGCGGGCCGCCATGTTCCGGTAGCGCGGATCGTCGGTGACCCGGCCCGGACGCGGGTCCTGCAGCACCGGTGTGCCCGACGCGACCAGCAGGCAGCCGGCCTCGGCCGCCGCGGCGGCGACCACCGAGCGCAGGTGGAGCAGATCGGCGCGCAGCTCGGTGAGCCGGGTGGCGGGCAGGGTGCACACCTCGACCTGGACGGCGAAGAACTCGGCCTGCACCTGCGCGCCCAACTCGCTCCTGGCGTCGGCGATGACCTGCGGCGCGCGTTCGGCGGGCAGTCGGGTGCGCCGGTCGACCAGCAGGAACTCCTCCTCCACCCCGACGGTGGGGAGGGCGGGCCGAGAGGTGTTCCCGGGCATAGCGGCTCACCGCCCCGGGACCGGGGAGGGCGGGGCGACAGCGGCGCCCCCGAGGTCATGAAGTCCGGGCCCGGGGCGGTGAGCCGCGGTACGGGGGCCCGGAATCAGGTGGATCCGCATGACGGGCGTCTTGCCGCGCAGGCGGTGCCGAAACGTCCCGACGCCTGCGGGAGGGGCACCTGCAGGACACGCCCCGGAGCGGATCGGACCCGGGCCGTCCGCATGGCCGTCCGGCCACCGGGTACCCGCCCTGGTCCGCGGGTGACGGGCACCGGTGCACCCCGCCGGTGCCCGTCGCCGAGAAACCGACCAGGAGGAAACATGACCCGGCAGACCAAGGTCCTGGCGATCGTGATGAACGACGGCGTCGAACAGGACGAACTCCTCGTCCCCGTACGGCACCTGCGTGACGACGGCGTGGAGGTCGACATCGCCGCGCCCGACCGGGACGACATCCGCACCCTCGTCCGGGACAAGGAGGCCGGCGAGACCGTGCGGCCCACCCTCACCCTCGACGAGATCGACCCCGCCGAGTACGACCTGCTGCTCATCCCCGGCGGCACGCTCAACGCCGACAGCCTCCGCATGCGCCAGGAGGCCGTCGACACGGTGCTCGCCTTCACCACCTCGGGCCGCCCGGTCGCCGCGATCTGTCACGGACCGTGGCTGCTGGCCGAGGCGGGCGTCGCGTACGGCAAGCGGCTCACCTCCTTCCCGTCGCTGCGCACCGACCTCGCGAACGCCGGCGCGACCTGGGCGGACGAGCCGCTGGTCACCGACGACGCCAACGGCTGGCGGCTGCTCACCTCGCGCAACCCGGACGACCTGGAGCACTTCCTGCGCGGCATCGACACGGCGCTGCGCAGAGGCGTCGCGGCCGTCGGCTCGCGCTGAGCAGTGTGCCCGGCGATGTGTCCGGCGGCGGCCGTGCGCCCGCACGGCCGCCGCCGGACACGCCCCTAACGGGACGGGAAGCGGTGCTGCTCGATCATTCCGGCGAACCCCTCCCACAGGGACGGCCCGAGCGGCTCCTCGCCCCCGTGCACGGTGACGCCGGCCAGCCCGCCCGGGTCGCCGAAGCCGGCCGTCCGGGAGAGCTCCACGCCCGAGCCGAGCAGTGCGACCGGCTTCCCGTGCCGCAGCGACTCGGCGAGGAAGCGGACGGCGTCCGGATCGGCGGGCAGCGTCCGCTCGCAGCCGTCCGGGACCACCAGCGCGTCGTACAGCACCGAGGCCGTGGTGGGCAGCGCGCGGTCCACCGGCAGCTGCGTGCCGTCGGCGGCGAGCACGTGGCCGCCCTGCGCGGCCAGCACCTCCACCGTGGCGCCCTGCGCGCCCAGCCGCTCGCGCGCGGCCCGCACCTGCTCGCCGGCCACCCCCGGGGCGGTCAGGACCGCGACCTTGCGGGTGCGGATGCCGGGAGCCCGCAGGTTGTCCAGGCTCAGCGCGGGGGAGACCTGCGGCCCGGCTCCGGCTGCGGACTCCGATGCGGCCCCGGCCCCGGCCCCGGCCAATGGTTCCGGCTCGGCTTCGGGCTCGGCTTCGGGCTCGGCTTCGGGCTCGGGGAGGCCGATCCGCCGGGCGACCTCCGCCGCCAGCCCGAGGTCGACCTGCACCAGGTTGCCGACCATCCGGCGGCGCACCTCCGGCCCCCCGACCTTCCCCAGCTCGAAGGAGAAGGCCTCGACGATGTGCCGCTGCTCCCAGTCGGCCATGCTGCGCCAGAACAGCGCGGCCTGGCCGTAGTGGTCGGCGAAGCTGGGGCTGCGGCGGCGGATCGCGGCGCCGTCGATCCGCTCCTGATAGTGCTCGAAGACGCCCTCGGGCAGTCGGCCGCCGCCCATCGCCGCCGGGCAGCCGCCGCCGACGGAGTTGGGCGCGTAGCTGGTGCCGGGGTGGACGACCTGCTGGCCGTAGCCGTCGCGGTGGTTGTTCCGCACCTCGGCCAGCGGCCGGTTGACGGGCAGCTGCGGGAAGTTGGGGCCGCCCAGGCGGATCAGCTGGGTGTCGAGGTAGGAGAAGTTGCGGCCCTGCAGCAGCGGGTCGTTGGTGAAATCGATGCCGGGGACGATGTTGGCGGTGTGGAAGGCGACCTGCTCGGTCTCGGCGAAGAAGTTCTGCGGGTTGCGGTCCAGGACCATCCGGCCGACCGGACGGACCGGCACCAGCTCCTCCGGGACCAGCTTGGTCGGGTCCAGCAGGTCGAAGGGGTAGGCGAACTCGTCCTGCTCCGGGATCAGTTGGACGCCGAGCTCGTACTCGGGGAAGTCCCCGGCCGCGATGGCCTCCCACAGGTCCCGGCGGTGGAAGTCGGGGTCGCGGCCCGCCGTGATCTGCGCCTCGTCCCAGACCTGCGAGCAGACCCCGAGCAGCGGGCGCCAGTGGAACTTCACGAAGGTGCCGCGCCCGTCCGCGTTCACCAGCCGGAAGGTGTGCACGCCGAAGCCCTGCATCATCCGGTAGCTGCGCGGGATGGCCCGGTCGGACATCACCCACATCAGCATGTGGGTGGACTCGGGCTGCAGCGAGCAGAAGTCCCAGAAGGTGTCGTGGGCGGAGGCGCCGGTCGGGATCTCGTTCGGCGGCTCGGGCTTCACCGCGTGGACGAAGTCCGGGAACTTGACGGCGTCCTGGATGAAGAACACCGGAATGTTGTTGCCCACCAGGTCGTAATTGCCGTGCCGGGTGTAGAACTTGGTGGCGAAGCCGCGGACGTCGCGCACGGTGTCGGCGGAGCCGCGCGGGCCCTGCACGGTCGAGAGGCGGACGAACACGGGGGTGCGGCGGCCGGGCTCCTGGAGGAAGTCGGCGCAGGTGAACTCGGCCAGCGACGCGTACGGTTCGAAGAAGCCGTACGCGCCGGCGCCGCGGGCGTGCACCACCCGCTCCGGGATGCGCTCGTGGTCGAAGCGGGTGAGCTTCTCGCGCAGCTGGAAGTCCTCCAGCAGGGTGGGGCCGCGGTCGCCGACGGTCAGGGAGTTGTCGGTGTCGTCGATCCGCACCCCCTGGTCGGTGGTGAGCGCCCCGTCCGGGTCGGGGGCGCGGAAGGCGTCCAGCGCGGCGTCCTTGGCGTCGCAGGTGCCGGGCGCGTCGGCCTTCGGTGCCTCGGGGGCCTCAGGGGCTCGGTCGTCGGGCTCGGCGTCCGGGCGAACACGCCCGCCGGCCCCGGCGTCCCGGTCGTCGGACGCCGGCGCGGGGCCGAGCCCGGGCCCGTGCGGCTCGCCGGCGGGGGGAGTGTGGGGGCGGTACTCGGGGGGTCCGGGGTTCACGGTCATCGTGCGTTCTCCGTCCTGGAGTCGGGGCGGGGGCGGGGTGTCACGGGGGAGTTCAGCGCCGGAGCAGCAGGTCGGCGGCCAGCTCGGGATCGTCCGCGGTCCGGCAGATGGTCAGGGTGCACGGCGGGCAGCCGGTGTTCGTCCGCGGCGCGGCCACGGGCAGCCGGATCGCGTGGGCCCCGGCCGCCATCGCGGCGGTCGCCACCTCGTCGCTGCACCCGATCACGGTGACCCGTGCGGGCGGCAGACCGAGCGCCCGGCAGGCGGCCGTCACCAGCGCCGGAGCCGGCATCCGGCAGCCGCAGTCCTCGTGCGAGCCGTGCGGACAGACCGCCCAGACGTCGAGCGGGCCCAACAGGGTCTCGGCACGCGCCTGGACGGCCTCGACCTGGTCAAGCCCGATCAGACCGCGGGCCACGCCCGGCTGGTTGCTCACCACGCCGAGCGCGAAGCCGGCCGCGCGCAGCGCCGCGAGCGCGGCCCGGACGCCCGCCATCGGGTGGACCATGGCGGGGTCGCCGTTGCAGGAGACGTCCTGGAGCAGCGCCCCGTCCCGGCCGAACAGCACCGCGCCCGCCGGGGCGCCGGCGGCGTCCGCGCCGCGGTGGTCGAACAGCCACGGGCCGGGCCGGTCACGGTGGTCGGACGGAGGCGGCTGCGGGACGGTCGGGACGGGTTCTCCTAGGTACGCCATACCTCTGCGGGTTGCCGAGCCGGGGAGTGTCAAACGGCCTGCGGCGAACGGAGCGTGAACCGTTCCCGCGGCGCGGGCCGCGCCCTACGGCGAGTGCCGGTCGCCGGACGTACGGTGCCCGCTGACGCCGTCCCGCAGCGCGGCGATCGCCCCGGCTCCGGGAGGCAGCCCCCAGACCGGGCCGCCCGCCCGCGGCGCCCGCGCCTCGCGCATCCGGCGTTCGCACCGGCGCAAGTCCTCCGGCGCGCCGCCGACCCGCAGGGCGGGGAACAACTGCTCCTCCTCACCGCGCAGATGGGAGCGGACCACGACGACCAGCACGGACATCGCGTGGCGCCGTTCGGTGGGGGTGAGGCGGCCGTCGTCCGCCCGGTCGAGCAGCCGGCGGATCGCCGCGTGGGTGTGGACGGCCGCGTCCGCGAGCGCTTCGCCGTTCGGCAGGGCGCGGCGGGCCAGCGGGTACAGGTGGTCCTCCTCGGCCGCCAGGTGCGGTTCGAGGAGCCGGCGCAGCGCGTCCAGCAGGCGCAGCGCCTCGCCGTCGGTGCCGCGGCGGGTGGTGATCCGGTCCAGCTGCCGGAGCAGAGCCTCGATGGCCCGGTGTTCGGCGCACAGCCGGCTGGGGAACCCTTCGGCACCGTTCATGGCGGTCTCCGTCCGACGGCGGGAGCGGTTGAACGGGGGCGCCAGCCCGTTTTGCGCGGGGGCAATCGTCCGGTCCTGCCTCACCGGTGGACCCGCCGTCGTGGCGCGCATCGCCGACCCTGCCTCTTGATGACGTTGGCCGTCCCGGTGGTCGTTTCCGTAACCGGGACGTGCCGGGCGGATGCCCCGGGCCGACACCGCTACACCTCCCGGCGGGGCGCGTTTGGCCGGGTGCCCGCCGGGGAGACGTCGGGGCGGCCCCGGCCGCGGGGGCTTCCAGCGGAAGGGTCGGCATCTGGCAGGCCCGGGCCGGCCCCCGAAGACCCGGTGCCGCTGCCGACCGGCCCCGAGTGAGCCCGCGGCGCCGGCCCGGATTGGCCCGCCGCGGGCCGGGCACGCGCGAGGCGAGGAAGCGACCGGCGTACGCGCCACGAGACGAGGAGGCAGTCGTGGACGAGATCCCCCAGGGCGGTGCGGGCGGCGTGCCGCTGCACCACGATCCGCAGGACGACAGCCGCGATCCCCGCGCACCGGGGCCGGTCGGGAAGGCCGGCGGCCGGGAGGACGGGCCACACGGGCCACACGGGTCCGAGGACCCCGCCGAGGCTCCCTCGCAGGAGCAGGGGGACGCGACCACCGTCGAGCCCGGCCGGGCCCGTCGGCTCGGCTCGGACGAGCGGGACGACGGTCCAGGACCGGAGAACGGCTCCTGAACCGGACGGCGGCGGCTGATCCGTTCGATCCGTTTCCGCCCGGCGCCGGCATACCTTCGCGAAAGTCGGGGACACGCGAGGGCGGCGGTGCCCGGCCCCGGGCCGGGCACGCCATTCCATCCACTCCGAGAACGGGAGCAAAGCCCATGGGACACGGCGGCAATGTGATCATCGAGCTGATGACGGACCACCGGGAGGTGGAGGAGCTGTTCGCCCGCGTCCAGGCGCTGCCGGCGGGCGACGAACGGCGGGGGGAGATCGCCGAACGGTTCACCATCGAGCTGGTCCGCCACTCGGTGGCCGAGGAACAGCACCTGTACCCGGCGGTGCGCGAACACGTCCCCGGCGGTGACGCCCTCGCGGACAAGGAGATCGCCGACCACGAGATCGTGGAGCGTCTCCTCAAGCAACTCGAAGGCGTGGACTGCGGCGACGCGCGATTCGACGTCCTGGTCGACCGGGTGGTCTCCGAGGTCACGGCGCACGTCCAGGACGAGGAGCGGAACCTGTTCCCCGCCCTGGCCGAAGCCTGCCCGCCGGAGCGGCTCGACGAGCTCGGGGAGCAGGTCCGGCGGGCCAAGAAGCTCGCGCCCACCAGGCCCCACCCGAACGCCCCCGACAACAAGCTGATCGCCGCGGGCGCCGGCCTGGTCGACCGCGCTCGGGACTTCGTGACCGGGCGGGGCGGTTCGGACTGACCCGCCGAGGTTGGCCGACACCGTGTGCGACACCCGTTTGCCGACGCCGTCCAACGGCCCGGGACGGTCGCCCTGACGGCTCTCCCGGCCGATCCCCACGAGGAAGGAGTTCGCCATGAGCGTGCCCGACCGGAACGACACCCTTCAGCCCGACACCACGCAGCCCGGGACCCCGCAGCCAGGGACCCCACAGGTCGAGGCTCCGCAGATCGACGAGCAGACCCGGGAGCGGTCCTCGGAGCAGCGGAACATCACCGCTCCCACGCCCCCGGACGTCCGGGCGAAGGGGGACGACGAGGACGACGAGGAGCCCGAGCCGCCCGCGGCCGACGCCTGGGCCCCGTGACCGACCGACCGTGGGGCGGACGCCCCCGCGTCCGCCTGCGCGGACTTCCGGCTCGACCCGACCGGGCCGCCGGGTGCTGGGGGAGCACGTCCGGGGCCTGCGCCGCAATCCGGCGCGGCCCAAGCGCGGCTGCCGGCAGGTCGGTTGTCGCCGCAATCGAATGCTGCGGTGACGGGCGCGTGGTCGGACCTCGGCGTGGGGTGGCCGGGGATTGTGCCTCAAGGGCCGGCCACAGCACGGCTTGCCGTCACCGCCGCCCCTGCCCGGCCGGGCAGGGGCGGCGGCGCGGGGGACTGCGCCGCGGCGAGCAGCCGATGGCCGAGCGGTGTGCAGCTGTGGCGCACCGCCCGACCGGCCCGTACCGTGCTCACCAGCCCGGCCCGCCGCAGCGTCCGGGTGTGCTCGGAGGCGCTGGCCACCGAAATGCCGAGCTCACGGGCCAGCTGACTGGTGGTCGGCTCGCGCAGCGTCAGCCGGAGGACCGCTGAGCGGGTCCGGCCGAGCAGTGCTGCCACCGGTTCCTCCGGCGCCGCCCCCGGTGCCGGTGCCTCCTCGGGAAGGTGGGGCAGCGGGGTGAGCGCCGGGTAGACGAGCAGCAGCGGTCCGTCCGGCAGAGGCCCGCACAGTGGTTCCCCGGTCCACTGCGCGGACGGCAGCAGCAGGACGCCGCCGCCTTCCAGGCGGAAGTCCAGCTGCCTGGCCACCGCGATCTCCAGCGTGCTGCCGCGCCATCGGCTGCCCGGATAGAGGCCGGCAAGCATCCCGCGCAGCCCCTGCTCGCGCTGCACCTGCCCGCGCCAGGCGAGGTCGATGTCGAAGCCGGTGCGCAGCCTCGGCCAGACCGCGTCGATCAGCGCCGAGTGGGAGGTGCGCAGGCTGTCCTCCAGGTACCGCCAGGCCTGCCGGTCCGCGTTCGCCAGGCCCCGCATCAGCGGGGTGACGGGCAGTCCGTTGCGGCAGATGCGGTCGAGCTCGCTGCGGACCACCTCGTTGGTCGACGAACGAACCAACTCCAGCCCGTGCTCCAGGTCGACACTGAGCGGATCGAGGAAGAACGGACCCGCACCGGTCGCCGGGACCAGCTCGGTCAGTGGCACGACGGAACGGGAGGCCGCGGCGCCGAGCAGGCGGTTTCGCCGGGCGAACGCGGGGTCCACGCCGGGCCGTTGCAGCATGGCGACGGTCAGTTCGAGCTCCAGCAGTGGCGCGGGCCCGTCCGCGAACCGGGTGCCGAGCAGGTCCTCGGCCGTGAAGTGGATCCGCAGCACCACGCTCCGCCCCTCCCGGCGTGCCCGGGCTTTCGGCTCAGGCCGAAAGCGTCGCGCCGGCGCCGCCCCGGTCCGACGATACCCAGTGCACGGCCGCGGCGGCAGTGGGCTTCCAGGCGGCCGTTCGGTCCCGACCCGACACCCAGGAGGCGTCCATGCGCATGCCGCCGTACCTCACCCGACCGGCCGCCCTCGCCGCGGTCCTGGCGACGGCCGTCCTCATGTCGGCGGCCCCGGCCGCGCAGGCCGACGGCGATGACGGCTGGCAGCCGTACCACGGCCAGGACTACGACGCGCCCGCCGGGACGCTCTGCCCGTTCCACCTGCACATCACCGACCTGCTCGACCAGGAGGAGACCAAGACCGTCGCCCGCTACCCTGACGGCTCTCCCGAGAAGGTCCTCTGGCGAGGGCCGCTGATCCTGCGGTACACCAACGTGGACACCGGCGCCCAGGTCGACCGAGACCAGAGCGGTCGAGCCACCGAATACCGCCTGCCGGACGGCAGCACGCTGTGGGACGTTCCGCGGTCTTCGCACATCTCCGCCAAGGTTCACCCCGGAAACCCGTACCACGCGGTCGGCGACTACGTGTTCAGCGGAGGCGCGGTGCTGCTCGTGCACTCGGACCAGCAGGTCGAGGTGCTGGTCCAGCATCAGGTGGAGAACCTCTGCCAGACCCTCGCCTGACCGGTCCCCCGGGTCCGCGGACGGTCCGGCTCCCGTCGGACCGTCCGGGCCGTCACCGGTCGGACGGCTACCTGACCGACCCGCCGTCGCCGGCTGCGGTGGCCGCGGGCGGGACTGGCGGCTCCGGGACCGGCACGTCCGCCGTCCTGGTCGTGCCGACGCACAGCGCCCAGATGACGAAGGCGTCGATCGCGATCAGCACCAAGGCCCAGAACGGGTAGTAGGGCAGCCACAGGAAGTTGGCGATCATGCTCAGTCCGGCGATGAGGACACCGACGACCCGCGCCCATGCGGCCCCGCTGAACAGGGCCACACCCGCCAGGACGACGACGATCCCGAGGATGAGGTGGACCCATCCCCACCCCGAGGTGTTCATCGAGTACACGTAGTGGCGGGTGACGACGATCAGCTCGTCCTTGAGGATGGCGGAGATCCCCTGGAAGATCGCCATGGTGCCGCCGGCGATCAGCATGATCGCGGCGAAGACGGTCCACCCGGTTGCGAAGCGCCGCCGTTCGGGTTCCTGGCCGGTGCGGCCGGCTCCGGTGACACTGCTGCTCATGACGTTGACTCCTTCGTTGGCGACCGCCGCGCGGCGGGAGGGACTCCGGGGAGGGTGCACCCGTCCGGCTTGCGATCCGGGGCGGACGAGCCGTGGGGGCCGGCCCCGGTCACGGGCGACGCGGTGGAGTCACCGAACTCGGCAGTCGCCCTAAGGTCCACGGTAGGGCCGGGCCTGCGTCCTGTCCTGGGGCGCCCGGCCCCCGTGCCGCCCGGAGGCGGCAAGCAGCGCCAGTACGGCCAGCACCGCGAGGAGGACCAGGACGAGCAGCAGCACTGTCAGCACGGTCGGGTGGTTCCACAGGGCGAACACCAGAGCCAGGACCAGGACCACCGCGAGGGCGAGACCGCGGCGGTGGGCATCGGTCCAGGTACCGGCCCGGCCGGTGGTCACGCCGTGGGAGCCGCCCCAGCGGGCGGCGGAGTCCGCGACGCGGTCGGCCCGACCGCGGACGGCGCGCGGCAGCCGCCCCGCACCGGAGAGGTAGGCCCCGAGCGCCACCACCACACCCAGCACGATCGCGGTGCGCAGGCTGATCCGCAGGAAGTGCAGCAGCGTGTCGAAGACGGCCGCCGCGGCGGCCGGGGACTGCACGGCGCGCGGCAGGTGGTCGAGGTAGTAGTGGCGGGCGATCACCAGGGCGATCGCCACCACGAGGCAGGCACCGGCCGCGCCCAGGGCCGTGGTGACCAGCGCCCGGCGCCGGCGCCGCGCCAGCAGCACGCCGGCCGCGCCGACCAGCACGGTGATCACCGGCATCCAGTTGCCCACCACGTCCAGGGCGTGCGCCCCGCCGCGGATCTTCGCCAGTTTGTCGGACTGGAACAGCACCAGTTGCTTGTTCACGTCCGGAATCTTCTCGGCCGGCGTGAGGCCCGCGGCCACCAGTTGCTCCTTGAGCCGGTCGACGACCGTCCCGAGGTCGAGGGTGACGGTGCCGTCCTCGACCCCGACGGCGCCGCGGCCCTCTCCGGTGAGGACCTGGACCACGGCCGCGTGCGCGGAGCGGTTCGCCTGCGTCCAGACGGTGGGGAAGGCGTCGCTCTGCACCACCCCGGTCGCGACCTTGGTCACCACCTGGTCGACCGCGTCGTCGAGTTTGGGACCGAGTGACTTGACGGCGGCCGCGGCCCTGGGCGGCAGCCCCTGGGACTCCAGCCACCCGGCCAGGTCGGAGGCGACCGCCGAGCCGTCCACCTTCACGTCCACCGCCTGGCTGATCCGCTTGACCGCGGCGTCCTGGATGGCGGGATCAGTGGCCAGCGGCGCGACCGTCGAGACGTACCGGTCGGTGTCCAGGGCGATGTCGTGGACCCAGACGGTGAGCAGCGAGACCGGCACCAGGATGCAGGCCAGCGTGATCAGCACGGCCGAGACGGTGCTCATGACGATGCCCACAGCCCGGGAGCGGTGACGCGGCTCCGACGGAGGTCCCCCGGTGTCCGGTGTTTCGGAGGGGGGCTCGGACGGAGGGGGTGCCACTGGCCCGTTCAACGGTCCTCCAGGGTTCGGCACGCGGCCGGATCACCGCTGTTCCCCATTCACTCCACTCCGGCGGCCACCCGGCACGCCGGGCTGGGCCGCCCGGAGCAGGAAGCCCCGCGACGTGGTGACGCCCGGCGGCCCGCGTCCCGAGACACCGACGAGGGAATCGGCTGTTCTCACCCCGGGCAGGTGATCCGCAGGGGGACGGCCGTCCCTAGGGTCGAACCGTCGAACCGTCGAACCGTCGAACCGGTGCCCGGGCCGGTGGGCCGGGCGACCGACACCACGTGGAAGGAGTATCGCCATGGCCGATGACGACCTCGTCGAGACCGGGCCCGTCGACTACCTGGTGGTCGAGTTCCCCGGAAACCGCATGACCGGGGAAGGGCTGCCGCTGCTGATCGACCTGGTGGACCGGGGTGTGATCCGCATCCTGGACTTCGCGTTCGTGCGCAAGGACGCCGACGGCACCGTCGCGGCGATGGAACTGGCCGACTTCGACGGTGACGGTCGACTGGACCTGGCCGTCTTCGAGGGAGTCGGCTCGGGTCTGGTCGGCGCCGACGACCTGGCGGAGGCCGCCGGAGTCCTTGAGCCCGGGAACTCGGCCGGGGTACTGATCTACGAGAACACCTGGGCCGCGCCGTTCGCCACGGCCTTGCGCCGGGGCGGCGCCCGGGTCGTCGCCAGCGGCCGGATACCCCTGCCGGACCTGCTGCAATCGCTGGACGACCTGGAGGGCATCGCCGCGGCGGACCCCACGTACGGCTCCGTTCCCGGACCGTCCCCCGCCGGCTGACGGCGCGCACGGCACAGCCGCGGAGAGAAGGAGAGACGAGACATGCCTGGACTGCTGCGCGGTATCGCGCGCACCGCCGTCGTCGCCGGCACGGCGACCGCCGTGTCCAACCGGGTCTCCCGCCGTCAGGCGGGCCGCTGGGCCCAGCAGGACATGGAGGCCGAAGCGGCGCCCCCGCCCCCGCCCCCGCCCCCGGCCCCGGCCGCGCCTGCGGCACCGAGCATGGAGGACCGAATCGCCCAGCTGCAGCAGTTGGCGCAGCTGAAGGACCAGGGAGTCCTCACCGAGGAGGAGTTCGCCACGCAGAAGCAGCGGCTCCTCGCCGGCTGACGCCGCCGGCGCCGGCCGCCGTCCGCGCGGTGGTGCCCCGTCCCGGTCCGGCGCCGGGACGGGCACCACCGCATCCGGATCGGATCCCCCGGGACCCGTCGGCCGGATCAGTGTCCGACCGCCACCTTGGCCGCCACGATGATCAGGCCCAGCAGGAGGTTCACCACGCCCTCGACGACCACCTGGCCGGTGGGGACACCGGCCCGACGGGCGCCCAGGGTCGCCCAGCCCACCTGCTGCGCCACGGCGACGCCGAGGGCCAGCCAGGCGCTGTTGCTCGTCCCGAGCCAGGGGCTGACCAACACCGCCAGGGCCGGCAGCGCCGACGCCTCGACGAGCGGCCACTCCTCCCGGCCGACCTCCCGCACCCGGCTCCACCGGACCCGGCGGCCGACCTCGCGCTCTCCTGCCAGGTGGGCGTAGACGTGGGCGACCCAGAAGACCAGCCCGGTGACCACCAGCAGCACGATGAGCGACAGCCGCGGGCGGGTTTCGTGCACTCCGGAGGCCGCGATCACGGAGGCGGCCAGCATCGAACCGTAGACCGCTCCGGCGTAGTCCGTCCGGTGGGCGGTTCCCTCCGGGGCCGGCCCGCGCGCGGTGGGGGGACGGCTGCGGGGCGTGGACACGAGGCGCCTCCTCCCGTCCCCGGCCGGGGACGACCGTTGAACCCGGCTCAGCCCATGATCGCCCGTTCCCCGGCGCGCCGCCTCCCTCCGGCAGGTGAGCGGGCCCCGTCGCCGCCCGCCGCAACGCCGCCCACGGCCCGCGCGGAGCCCTGCCGCCCGGCGCCGCCTCTCACCCCGACCGGGTGATCCGCCTCCCGTACGCCGTTCGTACCGTGACCGTGAAGGCCCGTGACCGTCGTGGCCGTTCCCCCGCCCATCCGTTTCCCTAATCCACCGGGGAGCACATCGTGATTCCGTATCCTCCGATCGCCGAGCACGGGGTCATCGGCGACCTGCAGACCGCCGCCCTGGTCTCCACCGATGGCGACCTCGACTGGTGGTGCACCCCCCGCTTCGACTCACCCAGTCTCTTCGCCTCCCTGCTGGACCACGCCAACGGCGGCCGGTGCCGGCTCGCGGTCGACCGGGACGAGGTGCCGGAAGCCACGGTGAAGCAGCTCTACCTGGCCGGTACGGCCATCCTGATGACCCGCTTCCTCGCCCCGCAGGGCGTGGCCGAGGTCGTCGACTTCATGCTCCCCGACACCTCGCCGTCACCGAGCGACCGGCACCAAATCCTGCGCACGGCCCGGGTGGTGCGCGGACGGCTGCCCTTCGTGCTGGAGTGCCGGCCCCGCTTCGACTACGGCCGGGCCACCCACCGGCTCTCCCTGCCGGACGAACGCAGCGCGGTGCTGCAGGGTCCCGGCCAGGAACTGCACGTCCAGGCCACCGACCAGGTCGTGCTCCGCGCGGACGGTTCCGACGTCACCGCGCGGTTCACGCTGGACGCGGGGGAGATGGCCACCGTGGTCCTCACCACCCAGGCCCCGGGTGCCGCTCCGCCCGCCGCACCGGGCGGCGCAGCCGCGCTGGCCGCTTTCGACGTCTGCCGGCAGTTCTGGTACGGGTGGCTCAAGTCCTCCACCTACCAGGGGCGTTGGCAGTCCATGGTGGAGCGCTCGGCAATCACGCTGAAGCTGCTCAGCTACCATCCGACCGGCGCCCTGATCGCCGCCGCAACGATGGGGCTGCCGGAACAGATCGGCGGCGAGCGGAACTGGGACTACCGCTACACCTGGATCCGGGACGCCTCGCTGTCCGTCCACACCCTGATCAGCCTCGGCTTCCGCGACGAGGCGCTGGCCTTCCGCCGGTGGGTCCGGGACCGGATCGAGGCCTCCGCAGCCGAGCGGGAACGGCTCCAGATCATGTACCGCATCGACGGTGACCCGCACCTGACCGAGGAGTCCCTCACCCATTGGGAGGGCTATCGCGGTTCCTACCCCGTTCGTGCCGGGAACGCCGCCGCCGACCAGCTCCAACTCGACATCTACGGCGAAGCCGCCTACGCGTTCACCGCGGACGAGAGCGACATGGGGGCCCTGCGCGGCTGGGACGCGTTCCGCCGGCTCGTGGACTGGCTGACCGAGCAGTGGGACCGCCCGGACGAGGGCATCTGGGAGACCCGGGGCGGGCGCCAGGACTTCACCTACAGCCGCCTGATGTGCTGGGTGGCCTTCGACCGCGCCGTCCGCATCGCCCGGAAGTTCGCCCGCCCCGCCGACCTGGGGCGCTGGAGCGCGGAACGCGACGACATCCTGCGCCAGATCGTGCAGCGCGGATGGAGTCCCAAACGCGAGGCCTTCACCCAGCACTACTCGACCGAGGTCCTGGACGCCTCCCTGCTGCTCATGCCCAAGGTCGGATTCATCTCCCCCACCGATCCGGACTGGCTCTCCACCCTGGACGCGATGGACCAGGAACTCGTCGAGGACAGCCTGGTCTACCGCTACGACCCGGCCGCGTCCCCCGACGGACTGAGCGGCTCCGAAGGCACCTTCAACCTCTGCACCTTCCTCTACGTCGAGGCGCTGGCCCGGGCCGGCCGGATCGACCAGGCCCGCTACGCGTTCGACAAGATGCTCACCTACGCCAACCACGTCGGCCTGTTCGCCGAGGAGATCGGCCCCTCCGGTGAGCAACTGGGCAACTTCCCACAGGCCTTCACCCATCTCGCACTCATCGATGCGGCCCTCGCCCTCGACCAGGAGCTCGACCGCCACGGGGCTGCCTGAGCCTGCCGCAATCCGAGGCCGAGACGGGCCTTCGGGACGCGTGAGGACACGTGGTGCACGGGGCGGGTCCACCCGCCCCGCGTACCAGGTGACCTCCCCAGGAAAGGAAACCCGGCATGACCGGCACGATCGCCGCCCCCGCCGCGACCGGGCGCAGTGTCCTGATCCCGCTGGCGCTGGCCCAGTTCATCTGCAGTTTCGCCGGCTCCAGCATGAACGTGATGATCAACGACATCAGCGCGGACCTCGACACCAGCGTCCAGGGCGTCCAAGTGGTCATCACCGTCTTCCTGTTGGTGATGGCCGCGCTGATGATTCCCGGCGGCAAGCTGACCGACCGCTGGGGCCGCAAGCTCTGCCTGAGGGTCGGTCTCGTCACCTACGGCGTCGGAGCCCTGCTCAGTGCCGTCGCGCCCGGACTCGGCGTCCTGATCGTCGGCAACTCGATCCTCGAAGGCGTCGGAACGGCCTTGCTGATCCCCCCGGTCTACATCCTGACCACGCTGCTGTTCACCGGTACCGCCGCCCGGGCACGCGCCTTCGGCACCATCATGGCCCTGGGCGGTGTCGGCGCGGCAGCCGGTCCGCTGCTCGGCGGCCTGCTCACCACGGCGATCAACTGGCGTGCCAACTTCGGCTTCCAGGTCGTGATCGTGGCCGTGATCGTGTTCCTCACCCGCAAACTGGAGGACCCGCTCCCCGCCGACCGCACCCGGCCCTTCGACACCGTCGGCGCCGTTCTGTCAGCCGGCGGACTGATCCTGCTGGTCACCGGCATCCTCGCCGCGGACAACAACACCTGGCTGATGATCGCCCTCCTGCTGGCCGGAGCCGCGGTGCTGGGCGGCTTCTTCCGTTGGATCCGCCGCCTGGAGGACACCGGTCGCGAACCCCTGCTGGCCTCCAGCCTCTTCCACAACCGCACCTCGAACCTGGGCCTGGTCACCCAGAACGCCCAATGGCTCGTGCTGATGGGCGTGTCGTTCACCGTCGGTGCCTACCTCCAGGTCGTCCGCGGCTACAACGCCATCTCCACCGGAGCGGTGTTCACCTCCGCGACGCTCGGACTGCTCGCGACCTCGCTCGCCGCCGAACGCCTGGCCGAGCGACGGTCCCAGCGCTCCCTGATCATCACGGGCTTCGCCCTCACCACCGTCGGCATCGTCGTGCTCCTGCTGCTGGTGCGCGCCGTCGACTCCGTCTGGGCGTTCACCCCCGGACTGCTGCTGATCGGACTGGGCATCGGCCTGATGCTCACCCCCTCCGTCAACATCGTGCAGTCCGCCTTCCCCGACAGCCGTCAGGGCGAGATCTCCGGCCTCTCCCGCAGCGTCTCCAACCTCGGCTCCTCGATCGGCACCGCAGTCGCCGGAACGATCCTGGTCTCCGAACTCACCCGGAACAGCTATGCGGCGGCCATGGCAGCCCTCGCGCTCTGCGGCCTCATCGGTCTCTGCGCCGCACTGTTCCTGCCGCGCGACCGGACTTCCACCGCGCCCCCGCCGGCACCGGCCGGGGCCGGTGAGGCCCGGCACAGCACGTGAGAGAAGGACCCCATGCGCTACGAGTTCCGTATCGCCGGGGCGATGTCAGGACTGACCGTCCGCGAGGCCTTTCCGGAGCTGGAGAGCGTCTTCCTTCCGGACCAGACGTTGCTGTTCGGCCCCGTCACGGACGAGGCCCACCTCTACGGCCTGCTCAGCCGGTTCCAAGCGCTCGGGTTGCACGTCATGGAGCTCCGCCGGCTGCCCGAGCCGGAGGCGCTCCGCTGGCCGGGGAGCTGAACACCCCCCCGCGCCGGGACGGGCTGCGCCGGCCACGCCGGTTGCGCCGAACGGCGGACCGCCCGGGGTGCCGCCCGGCGCCCCGTCGGCCAGGCTGGGACGGTGGCCGGCCCGCCGCCCCGGACCCGGGCGGCCGGCGACCGGCGACGGGCCGCGACTCGGCGGCCCGGCCGCCGGCATCGACCGAGGGAGAGCGGAGTGGCGCAGCAGCGTGGTGAGCCGACCCGCACTGACCGGTTCCGCGCCAGGTCAGCCTGGCTACGGGGGCGCACGGCCGACCTGCGCGACGCGCCGTTCCTGCGTCGGCTGGCGGCCCAGCTGATCCACATCCACGTCCTGGACACCGCCACCCGCCTCGCCGCGCAGGCGTTCCTGACGGCCATCCCGGTGCTGTTCGTGCTGGCCGCCTTCCTGCCCCAGGAGGCGCGCAGCAGCGCCGCCGACTCGCTGCGGACCGTACTCGGCCTCCAGGGCAGCTCGCTCGACGACGTCAAGCGGGCGCTCCAGCCTGTCGGCCGGGAGGCGACCACGGACGCCTTCGGCGGCATCGGCATCCTGGTGACCGTGCTCTCGGCCACGAGTTGCAGCCGCATCCTGCAGCGCCTGTGCGAGCGAACCTGGCACCTGCCCCACCTTTCCGGGCGGTTGGCGGCGTGGCGGTGGCTCGCCTGGCTGCTGGTGTGGATCGTTGCCCTGGTCCTCCAGGGAAAGGTGCGGAGCGGATTCGGCGCGGGCGAGGCCCTCGGGGTCGTCCTCTACCTGATCACGGCCGGTCTGCTCTGGCTGTGGACGCAGCACCTTCTGCTCGGCGGGCGGGTCTCCTGGCTCCCGTTGATCCCGGGGGCCGTGCTGACCAGTGCCGGCCTGACCGCGCTCGCCTGGGTGTCGAAGCTCTACGTTCCCCGCTCGCTGAACCGCAGCATCACCCAGTTCGGCCCGCTCGGACTGGTCTTCACCCTGCTCAGCTGGCTGATCGTGGTGTTCACTGCCGTCACGCTCGGCATCGGCATCGGCTACGTGGTGGCCGGCCAGGGCCGGCTGGCCAGGCTCCTGGGCACCCCCGAGCCGACCGGGGAGGACGACGGCTAGAAGGCACGAAGGCCGGGCGGCCCCCTGAACGGGACCGCCCGCCCCCTTTGCCGAGCCGGAGGAAGTCGGAAACGATGGGAGTCGTCAGACATCCGCGTTGTCGGCGCGCCATGACTCCCCCGAGGTGACGACCATGGCCTCCAGCCCAGCGGCCAGGACGCGGGGCCACCTGGTGGACGGTTTCCGCGGTGACGCTGGGCCGTCGTCCCGGATACCCGGCGGCGACCCGGTGCTCGCGGCGCGGTTCGCGGTGCCCGCGACGCCGGAGACCTTCGTTCGCCGGCAGCGCCTGGTCGACCGGCTCGGCGACGGCCTGCCGACGTCCCTGCTGTTGGTGAGCGGACCGGCGGGTGCCGGGAAGACCCTGTTCGTCGCCGACTGGGTGGCCACGGCGCGACTGCCCGGTCCGGCGGTCTGGCTCACCGTCGAGCACGAGGACAACGCGCCGGGGGTCTTCTGGGCCTACCTGCTGGAAGCGCTCCGGTACCACGGCGTCGCCCTGCCGGCCGGCATCGGCAGTCCGGCCCGGGCCAACGAGGTCGACCACTCCCTGCTGGCCCGGCTGGCCGCCCACCTGAGCGTCCGGGACGAGCCCGTGATCCTCGTGCTCGACGAGTTCGAGCAGGTGTCCTCCGCGGAGGTGGCCTCCGGTCTGCACTTCCTGCTCGGCCACGCGGGTGCCGGTCTGCGCCTGGCCCTGCTCAGCCGGACGGAGCCGCTCCTGCCGATCCACCGCTACCGGGCGTCCGGCAGCGTGACCGAGATCAGGGCCGCCGACCTCGCCTTCCGGCCCGAGGAGGCCTCCGTGCTGCTGCGCCGGCACGGGCTCGCGCTGTCCGCCGGGAACGTGCGCGCGCTGACCGAGCGGACCGGCGGCTGGGCCGCCGGCCTGCGGCTGTCGGCACTGGCCGCCCAGGGCGCCGCCGATCCCGCGGCGTACCTGGCGGAGTTCGAGGCCGGGCAGAGCACGGTCGCGGACTTCCTGCTCGCCGAGGTCCTCGACACCCAACCGGTCGAGACCCAGGACCTCCTCCTGCGGACGAGCGTCCTGGACCGGATCCACCCGGACCTCGCCGACGCCCTGACCGGTCGCCCGGACGGCGCGCGGACCCTGGCCGCCCTCTCCCGGGCCAACGCCTTCGTGGAGCCCGTCGGACACTCCTGGTACCGGTGCCACCCGCTGTTCTCCGAGATCCTGCGCATCCACCTGGGAGCCCGGAGCCCGGGGCTGGAACGGGAACTCCACCGCAAGGCCGCCCGGTGGCTGGCCGGGGCGGGGCAGCTGACGGAGGCGCTTCCGCACGCCGCGGCGGCCGGTGACTGGGAGTTCGCCGCGTCTCAGGTGGTCGATCAGCTGGCCATCGGGCGGCTGTTCACCGGCCGGGATGCGGAGCGGTTGGACCGGCTGTTCGCCACGATGGCCCCCGAGGCCCAGGGACCGGCCGCCGAACTGGTCCGGGCAGCCTGTGACCTCACCCGGCACGACGTGGACAAGGGTGCCGAACACCTCCGGCGCGCGGAGGCGCTGCTCGCCGAACACCAGGGCGAGGACGACCCGGCGGCCCTGTTCACCCTGGCCCACCTGCGGGTGCTGGCGGCTCGGCTGGCCGGCTCGGCCGACCGGGCCCGGGCTGCCGCCGAACAGGCCGAGCGGCTGGAGGAATCGGTACCGAAGGCCCTGGTGGCGGGGCACCCGGAGCTGTCCACGCTGCGGCTGAACGACCTCGGCTCGGCGCTGCTCTGGGAAGGCAGTTTCGGCGCCGCGAGTGCGGCGCTCGCGGCGGCAGCGAGGACGCCCGCGGGGGCCACCACGGCCGGTCCGCGCCACGAGGCGCTGGCCTGCCTCGCCCTGATCGACCTGCTGGACGGGCGGCCGGGGCGGTCGGAGGCCCGTCTTCGGAGGGCCACGGCCGAAGCCGAACTCGCCGGCCTGCCGCCGGTCTCCCGCACCGGCGTCGGTCAGCTGGTGCTCGCCACGCTCGCCGTCGACCGGGACGACCTGCCGACGGCCCGCGCGGCGCTCGACCGGGCGGCCGGGTCGGCCGCGGCCCGGCACGATCCGGCGGTCGCCGCCGTCCTGGCGATCGTCCGGGCGAGAATCCTGCTGGCCGACGGCCGGGCCCGGGCAGCCCTGGACGCGCTCGACCGGGTGGACGACGGCCGTCCTCCGGCGGCCGGACCACTGCCGGCCTGGGTGACGGAGGGCGCGGCCGTGGTCGGTTCGGCCGCGCACCTCGCCGACGGCGATCCGGCCGCCGCCCTGGCGGTGCTGGACCGCGACGGTGCCGGGGGCCCGGACTGCGCCGTCGCGGCGGCCCGTGTCCATCTCGCGGCCGGGGACGGCCCGAGCGCCCGCCGGGCCCTGGACGCGATCCCCGACCGTGACTGCCACGGGCCGGCGGTCACCGCCCGGGTGTTGCTGGCCAGGGCACAGGTCGCAGCGGCCCTGGGCGATGAGGCCGGCGCCCGGCGGCTGCTCACCCGCGCCCTCACGGTCGCCAGGTCCGAGCAGGTGGTCCGACCGTTCCGGGAGGCCGGGCCGTGGCTGCGGCAGCTGCTACGGGCCCGGCCGGCGCCGGTGGACGACCACGACTGGCTGCCCCCCGACCTCCTCCCGGGGCCGCCGGGGGCGGCGGGCGGAGACGACGCGGTCCCGGACCCGCCCGTCGAGCCGTTGAGCGACCGGGAGATCGAGGTCCTGGAGAGCGCCGCACGGCTGCTCTCCACCGAGGAGATCGCCGCCGAACTGTTCCTCTCGGTGAACACGGTCAAGACGCACCTCAAGAGCATCAACCGGAAGCTCGCGGTCTCCGGGCGCCGCAGGGCCGTCCGGCGGGCCCGTGAACTGCGGCTGATCTGACCGTGTGAATCGGGGGGGCGGACGCAGCCGGGTGCTCAGTGGCGGGAGCGCAGCCAGTGCCAGCCGGCCACCACCGCGCCCGCACCCAGCAGGACGAGGAACACGGCGAGCCAGGAGTTGCCGGCGACCCGAGCTCCGGTGAGCAGCACCACGAGCACCCCGCCCACCGTCGCCGCGCACGCCCCCACGGTCCGCAGCACGACCAGGAGCAGGCCGGGGCGCAGCACGGACCGGTCACGGTCACGGTCCCGGACCGGCACGGGCCCGCCGCCCTCCGACCCGAGCAGGGCGAGGGTACGGTCCGCGAGCCGGTCGGTGGCGCGACGATACATCTCGCCGCAGGCGGGCACCCAGACGAACGGCACCACCGTCCCGATGACCAGCAGGGCCCCGATGCCGGCCCAGCCGAGCCACTTGCGGATCCGGCTCCGGGCCGGGTCGTCCGGGGCCAACAGGCCGATCAGGTAGGCCTGCCGACGGACGACGTCGAACCAGGAGCCCTTGCCGCCCTCGTCGACCGGGCCCCGGGACGCCTCCCGCAGGGCCGCCCTGGCCTCCGCACGCGTCGGATGGACGCCCTGCACCAGCAGGATCTCCACCGCCGCCTCCTGGTCACACGGATCGCGGCCGGCCAGGGCGCCCAGCTCCAACACCATCCGCAGCTGGGCGAGCAGTGCGCCGATGAACGCGACCGGCAGCAGGAGCACGAAGGGACCGCCGAGGAACGAGCCTTCCACCACGGAGCGGCGCACGCCCCGCCCGATCACCGCCTCGACGCTCTCGCCCCGCGGGGTCCCGGTTCGTTCCGCTTCGCGCGCCCGCACCACCGTGTCGGCCGCCTGGGGGCCCAGGAACTCCACCGTGAAGGCGGCCAGCCGCTCGGGCATGCGGGCAGGGTCCGCCCGGACCGTCCTCAGCAGGTCGCCCAGGCCGGGCCGTCGCCGCTGTGCGCGCTCCGCTCCGCCCATCAGTCGCAAGAATAGCCCCGCCGCTGCGGAGCCGCCCCGGGCGCGGAACTCACCCGGCGCGGGTGATGCCCCGCCGGGCCGCAGCCCGGTACACCGGCAATAGACCGCGTCTGCCACGGCGTTCGGGGCAGACCATCGATGTCAGGAGGCCCCCGGTGGACTACCCGTTGCTCAACATCTTCTTCACGACCATGTGGATCTTCCTGTGGATCATGTGGTTCTTCCTCCTGTTCCGAGTCTTCGGCGACCTCTTCCGGGACGACGCCCTGAGCGGCTGGGCCAAGGCCGGCTGGAGCGTGTTCGTGCTCGTCCTGCCGTTCCTCGGTGTGTTCGTCTACTTGATCGCCAGGGGCAAGGGCATGGGGAAGCGCGAGTACCAGGAGGCGGCCGAGGCGGAGCAGGAGTTCCGCACCTACATCCGGGACGCCGCCGGCACCACCGCCGCGCCCACCGACCACGTCGCCGAACTGGCGCGGCTCGCCGAGCTCAAGAACCACGGCGACATCACCGAGGACGAGTACCAGCGCGCCAAGGAGCTCGTCCTCACCTGACGCGCCCCTGGACAGCGCCCCGGCCCGGTGGCCCCCTTCCCGTCGGTGCCACAGGCGTGGGTCAAGGTCGAAGACGGCGGTCACCTGGTCGCTCCAGCGCTCGGCGTGGGTGGCGGCGCGTTCGACGTAGGCCTCGACGGCGGCTCGGCGGCGGGCGCACGCCGGAGCCTGACCCGGTCACCTCCGAGGCCGTGCGCCACAGCGGAGGGCGGTGATCATCGAATGGGGGCGTCAGCCGGTCACGGCCTGCTCCAGCAGGTCGAGGGCGCTCAGCAGGGTGCGCGGGCCCGCGATGCCCTCCGGGTGGTCGGAGCGGCGCCAGCCGGGGCCGGTGACGAGGACCAGGGCGCGGTTGCGGGATCCGCGGGCGCCCCAGGCGGTGCGGACGACCTGCCGGACCAGCTCGGGGTCGGTGGTGTGCGGGCTCTGCGACCAGAGCATCACGGCGCCGGGGCCGAGCCGGCGCACGGCGTCCAGCAGCGCCCGGGGCGGGACGGCCGCGCCCAGCATCCGGAACGGCAAGGTGCGGCCGGTGAGCCCGGCCGCCACCGCGTCCAACGGGAGGGTGTGCTCTCCGGCTGCTCGCGCAGGGCGACCCGTACCTCCCGGTCGTGGGCGGCCCGGGTGGCGCGGACCCGGTCGACGGCCCGGCGGTGGGCGATGGTGAGCACCCAGGGCAGCACGGCGCCCCGGTCGGGCCGGTAACCGGCGGCGGTGCGCCAGACCTCCAGGAGCACCTCCTGGGTCACCTCCTCCGCGAGGGCGGGGTTGCGCAGCGTCCGCAGCGCGATCCCGTACACGGCGGGGGCGAGCGTCGGGTACAGCTCGGCGAGCGCGTCCTGGTCGCCGCGGGCGACCGCCGCCATCAGGTCGACCGGACTCGCCGCAGGTGCCGGGGCGCCGGGCTGCGCGAGAGGCCGTTCGCAGGTGGTCTGAGTCACGCTGTCACTGTGCGGCGGCCGTATCGATGCGGGCGACTCGCATCCATTGTGCATCGTTTTGAGCACCGGTTGAACCGGCGCAATCCGGTACGCGGGTGGGCTCCGAACATCCGGGCAGACGCCCGAGGGCGGGCCCGACGCACCGATCAGAGCACCCGACGAACCCCCCGAGGAACACCGATGACCGTCTCTGTCGCTCTGTTCACGCAGGACCTGAGACTGCACGACAACCCGGTCCTGCACGCCGCCTCCCGGGCGGCGGACCAGGTCGTGCCGCTGTTCGTCCTGGACCCGGCCGTGGAGGCGGTCGGTTTCGCCGCGTCCAACCGGCAGGCGTTCCTCGCCGAGTGCCTGGCGGACCTGGACGCCTCGCTGCGCCGGACCGGCGCTCGGCTGGTGGTCCGCCGGGGCGACCCGGCGGGGCAGGCCGCCCGGGTGGCCGCCGAGGCCGGCGCCGACACGGTGCACGTGGCGGCGGGCGTCAGCGCGTTCGCCCGGCGGCGCGAGGCCCGGCTGCGGGAGCGGCTCGGCGGCCGGCTGCACGTGCACGACGGGGTGCTGACCGTGCTCCCGCCGGGCCTGGTCACGCCGGCCGGGCGGGACCACTACGCGGTCTTCACCCCGTACCACCGGGCCTGGGAGCAGGCGCCGCGCCGGTCGGTGCTGGGTGCGCCGCGGAAGCTGTCCACTCCCGACGGCATCGACGGTGTCGCACTGCCGACGGCCAAGCCGGTGTCGCCCGCCCTGCCGGAGGGCGGCGAGACGGCGGCCCGTGAGCTCCGGCGGCGCTGGGACATCGATTCCTACGCCGACCTGCACGACGCGCTCGGCGCCGACGGCACCTCCCGGCTCTCCCCGTACCTGCACTTCGGCTGCCTGTCGGCCAACGAGCTGGCGGCCCTGGCGTCGAAGCACGGCGGCGAGGGGGCGGCGGGCTTCGTCCGGCAGTTGGCCTGGCGGGACTTCCACCACCAGGTGCTCGCCGCCCGTCCGGACGCGGCCCATCAGGACTACCGCACCCGTGAGGACCGGTGGCACCGGGACGAGCGCGAGGCCACGGCCTGGCGCGAGGGCCGCACCGGCTACCCGATCGTCGACGCGGGCATGCGCCAGCTCGCCCACGAGGGCTGGATGCACAACCGGGCCCGGCTGCTGACGGCGAGCTTCCTGGTCAAGACGCTGCACCAGGACTGGCGGATCGGCGCCGCGCACTTCCTGGAGCTGCTGGTGGACGGCGATCTGGCGAACAACCAGCTGAACTGGCAGTGGGTCGCCGGCACGGGCACCGACACCCGGCCCAACCGGGTGCTCAACCCGCTCCGACAGGCCGACCGGTACGACCCGGACGGCGCGTACGTCCGCCGCTGGGTGCCCGAACTCGCCCACCTGCCGGGACTGTCGATCCACCGGCCGTGGCTGCTCGCCCCCGACTACCCGGCCCCCCTGATCGCGCCGGAGGACCTGTCGGCCCGACTCCGTACCGCCCGAGCCCTGGACTGACCGGGAGGCCGCCATGACAGCACCGCTCACCTGCCTGGTCACCGGCGCCACCGGCTACATCGGCGGCCGCCTGGTGCCCGAACTGCTCGCCGCCGGCCACCGGGTGCGCTGCCTGGCCCGAGACCCGGGACGGCTGCGCGACCAGCCGTGGCGGGCCCGGGTGGAGGCCGCGCGCGGCGACGTCACCCGGCCCGAGACGCTCGCCGGGGCGCTGGACGGCGTGGACGTCGCCTACTACCTGGTCCACTCGCTGGGCACCGGGCCCGGGTTCGAGGCCACCGACCGGCAGGCCGCCCGGGACTTCGGTGCCGCGGCCCGGGCCGCCGGGGTGCGCCGGATCGTCTATCTGGGCGGGCTCGTCCCGAGCGGCGTCCCGCTGGCCCGGCTCTCGCCGCACCTGCGCTCGCGTGCCGAGGTCGGGCAGCAGCTGCGCGACAGCGGCGTGCCGACCGCCGAACTCCGGGCGGCGGTGATCATCGGCTCCGGATCGGCCTCCTTCGAGATGCTCCGCTACCTCACCGAGCGGCTCCCGGTGATGGTCACCCCGCGCTGGGTGAACACCCGGATCCAGCCGATCGCGGTCCGTGACGTGCTGCGCCACCTGGTGGCGGTCGCCGACCTGCCGCCCGAGGTGAACCGGAGCTTCGACCTCGGCGGCCCCGACATCCTGACGTACCGGCAGATGATGCAGGGCTACGCCCGGGTGGCCGCCCTGCCGCCCCGGCTGATCCTGCCGACGCCGCTGCTCACCCCCTGGCTCTCCAGCCACTGGGTGGGTCTGGTCACCCCCGTGCCGAACTCCATCGCCCGGCCGCTCGTCGAATCGCTGCGCCATGAAGTGGTCTGCTCCGAACGCGACATCGCCCTGTATTCGCCCGACCCGCCCGACGGCCCGGTGGGCTTCGACCGTGCCGTCGAGCTGGCGCTGCGCCGGATCCGCGACGCCGAGGTCTCCACCCACTGGTCCTCGGCCAGCCTGCCCGGTGCCCCCAGCGACCCGCTGCCCACCGACCCCGACTGGGCCGGCGGCAGCCTCTACCAGGACGTGCAGGAACTCCGGGTGCCCGCCCCGCCCGAGACCGTGTGGCGGGTGGTGGAGGGGATCGGCGGCGACAACGGCTGGTACTCCTTCCCGCTGGCCTGGGCGGTGCGCGGCCGGCTCGACCGCCTGGTCGGCGGCATCGGGCTGCGCCGCGGCCGCCGCGACCCGGCCCGGCTGCGGGTCGGCGATCCGCTGGACTTCTGGCGGGTCGAGGAGGTCGACTCCGGGCGGCTGCTGAGGCTGCGCGCCGAGATGCGGCTGCCCGGACTCGCCTGGCTGGAAATCTCGGTGGCCCCGGACGGCAACGGCGGCACCCACTACCGCCAGCGCGCCCTGTTCCACCCGCACGGGCTCGCCGGACACGTCTACTGGTGGTCGGTCGCCCCGTTCCACTCGGTGGTCTTCGGCAACATGGCACGCAACATCACCGGACAGGTCCCCACCGACCGCCGACGGAGGCAGCCGCGATGAACCGCCCCCTGCCCAGGGCCGTGGGCGCTGCGACGGCGGTGTCCGGCGTCGCCGTGGCGGCCCGCCCGGTGCTGCTCGCCGCCCCGTCCGGCCCCGACGGCACGGTGCCCCGGCCGGTGGCGACCTGCCTGCGCCCGCTCGCGCTGCGGGACGCGGCCTGTGGCCTGGCGACGGCCTGCGTGCCGGACGACCGCAGCCTGCGCACCGCCACCTTGCTGCGGATCGCCTCCGACCTCGACACCTGCTGGCGCACCAGCTCGACACTGCGGCAGGCCGAAGCCCGGGTACGGGTGGCGACGGTTGCACGCGGGCGGCGTCAGAAGTGCAGGACGCCGATGTCGCGGACGGTCTGGGCGAGGGCCCGGACGAGTTCGTTCTCTCCGTCCCTGCGCCACACCAGGGCGTAGGGAATCGTCCCCATGTCGGGGACGGGAATGAAGCGGACGTGGGACATGGACCAGTAGCGGGTGACGTGGGAGGGGAAGGGGTGAACGATCTCGCCGGTGCTGACGAGGTGGATCAGTTCGTCGGCGTTGGTGACCTGTTCGACGCGTTCGATCGGCTTCCCCCGGGCCGTGTGGAACGACAGGTAGGCGTCTTCCCAGTAGTCGGGCATGTCGGGTGGCATGGCATGGGCGAAGTCGGCCAGGGCCTCGAACGGGACGGAGTGCCGTTCGGCGAGCTCGTGGTCTGCGGCGACGGCCAGGACGCGGGGGTCGCGGAAGAGGATGGGGCCGACGGTGAGATCGGGCTCGTCGACGGGCAACCAGGTGAGGAAGACGTCCATGTCGCCCTCGCGCAGCCTGGCGAACGGGTCGAGGTAAGGCGCCCGGCGCAGCTGCAGTTCCCACTGGGGATGACGGGAGCGGAAGGTCTCCCAGTAGGGGTACATGTCGGGCACGTTGAACGGCAGCATGCCGACGCGCAGGCGTGCGGTCTTGCCGCGGCTGGCCATCCGGGCGCGTTCGAGGCTGTCGCGCAGGTTCGCGTAGACCGGCCGCAGGTCGCTGCGGAGCTGCTGGCCGAGCGGGGTCAGGCGGATCTGGCGGCGGTTGGAACGGTCGAACAACAGGCCTCCCAGTCTTCGCTCCTGGCGTCCGATCACCTGGCTGACACGAGCCTGCGTGAGGTGCAACCGGGCGGCCGCCCTGCCGAAGTGCAGTTCCTCGGCCAACGTCAGAAAGATCTCGATGTCGCGTATTTCCACCTGTGCCGCCCCGTCATAAGTCTCAGTTATCGGATCTTACTGATCTTCGACGTTGATGGGCGCGGTGGAGAGTTGGAAGATCGACAGCGGCCGGAACCGCCGCGCGGTGGTCCGCGGGCGGTGCGGCGCCCGTACCGGTGACACCGCACCGCCAGGAGGCCCGCCTGCGGCCGCCGACAGCGTGCCTGACGGGAGACCAGCTGTTGTCCCAGGGCGCCGGCACACCCGCACCCCCAGGAAGGACACCCTCATGAAGCCCCTCGCCGCCGGCGTCACCGTTTCACAGGAGGAGATGCGCGCCGTCGTCACCCTCGTTGCCCAGGTCGAGCACGCCCGGCGAAACGGCCTGCCGGACGCGTTCACGGAGCTGTCCCGTTAGGACGCGACCCGCTGACCGGCCTGGGAGAGATCTGCGCCTTCGCCCACCGAGCTCTGCCCGGCACGACCCGTCAGCCGCCGACCGTCACCTACGAAGCCGAGTCCATCGTGGTCATCCGGCCCGACCTCGCCGTGATCAAGATCCGTCAGCGGCCGATCAGCCCTACAGACCGGAGTACCACCATGACCATCGTCGATTCCGCGACCGTTTGCACCACCGACGCCGGTGAGCGAACACCCCTCACCAGGTGGCTCGCCGTCGTCGCGATGGCGGTCGGAACGTTCGCGCTGGTGACCGTCGAGTCCCTGCCCGTCGGGCTGCTCCCCTTCATCGGCAGCGCGATGGACGTCTCCGAGGGGACCGCTGGACTGATGGTGACCGTGCCCGGCCTGGTCGCCTCCGTCACGGCACCGCTGCTCCCGGTGGCGATCCGGCACCTCGACCGGCGGGTCGCCCTGATCGGCCTGATCACCCTCATGGTGCTGGCCAACGGCCTGACAGCACTGGCACCCAACTTCGCCGTCCTGCTGGGTTCGCGCTTCCTCGTCGGCATCAGCATCGGCGGCTTCTGGGCACTCGCCGCAGGTCTCGCCGTGCGGTTGGTGCCGGAGCGCTCCATCCCCCGGGCCATTTCGATCGTCTTCGGCGGCGCGACGGCCGCCAACGTCCTGGGCGTACCGGCCGGGACGCTGATCGGCGGGCTCGCGGACTGGCGGGCGGCGTTCGTGGCCGCGGGCGCACTGGGTCTCCTCGTGCTGGTGGCCCTGCTCCTCCTGCTGCCTCCCATGCCCGCCCAGCAGGTCGTTCAGCTGCGTACGCTGCCGCAGCAGTTCCGCCACCCCGTGGTACGAGCCGGCGTCCTCGCCACCTTTCTCCTGGTCGGCGGTCACTTCGCCGCCTTCACCTTCGTCAGCCCGATCCTCCAGGCCACCTCCGGGATCGACGAGGCGATGATCGGCCCGCTGCTGCTCGGCTTCGGCGTCGCCGGCATCCTCGGCAACTTCCTCGCCGGCGCGGCTGCGGAGCGGAACATCCGCGCGACCATCATCACCATCGGCGGCGTGCTGACCGTCGTCCTCGGGCTCTTCCCCCTCGCCGGTCGCACCCCGGTCAGCGGCGCGCTCCTGCTGATGGCATGGGGGCTGGCCTTCGGCGGCGTACCGGTCGCCGTCCAGACCTGGATCCTCAAGGCCGCACCCGAATCGACCGAGGCGGCCACCGCCCTGAACACCTCCGTCTACAACCTCGCCATCGCACTCGGCGCCCTCCTCGGTGGAATCGTCGCCACCCACCTCTTCGTCAACGCCGCCCTGACGACCGGGGCCCTCTTCACCCTCCTCACCTCCCTCGCCGTATGGAGCGCGCGCAGGAGCTGACCGGCGGACCGGACACGCCTGCGCACGCACCCACACACGCACCCGAAACTCCCACACCCGAGACCCCGGCGGACCGAGCCCCGGGCGTCTCGTCCCTCAGACAGGAGTGCCGCACATGCACGTCTCAGCCGACACCGCGAGCCGCGTCTGGTTCATCACCGGCGCCAGCCGGGGCCTCGGCCGCGCCTTCGCCGAGGCGGCGCTGACCGCAGGCGACCGCGTCGCGGTCGCCGCCCGCACCACGGCCCCGCTCGACGAACTGGCGGCCGCCCACCCCGGACGGGTGCTGCCCCTCGGGCTGGACGTGACCGACCGCGACGCGGTGTTCGCCGCCGTCGCCGAGGCGGTCGCCCACTTCGGTCGGCTCGACATCGTCGTCAACAACGCCGGAATGCTGTCGATGGGCATGGTCGAGGAGTTCACCGAGGCCGAGGCCCGGGCCCAACTGGACACCAACTTCTTCGGCGCCCTCTGGGTCTCCCAGGCCGTCATACCGGTCCTGCGTGAACAGGGCTCCGGGCACCTCGTGCAGGTCTCCAGCATCGCCGCCCTGGGCGGCTTCCCCAGCACCGGTCTCTACAGCGCCAGCAAGTTCGCCCTGGAGGGGCTCAGCGAAGCCCTGGCCGCGGAAGCCGCCGGCTTCGGAGTCAAGCTGACCATCGTCCAGCCCGGCGGCTACTGGACGGACCTCTACACCGCCATGCGCAACACGAGCCCCCTGGAGGCGTACGCGCCGCTGCGGGAGGAGTTGGCCAAGCAGTTCGCCGAGGGCTCGGTCGACAGCGACCCGAAGCTCGCCGCGGCCGCGCTGCTCAAGCTGGTCGACAGCGACGAGCCACCGCTGCGCCTCCTCCTCGGCAGCATGGTCTACGACCTCGCGTTCGACATCGTCCGCACCCGCATGGCCACCTGGGCGGCGTGGGAGAAGGTCAGCCGGGCCGCGGAACACGCGATCCCCGGCCCTGTCACCGCGGACGCGGCGGCCGAGCCTCGCGAGGAGAACCCGTGACCGACCGTTCGTGGGACTGCTGAGAGGTGCGGCATGTCGTTCCGTACCACGGCCGAGGTCGTCCACCGTTTCAACCGGGTCTTCCTCGACCATGACACCTCGCCACTCGCCGAGCTGATCGCCGACGACTGCGTGATGGAGGCGAGGGGGCCGGCCCCCGACGGAGCCCGCTACGAAGGGCGCGCCGAGTGCCTGGAGTTCTGCCGGGCCCTCGCCGAGGACCGCGCGGGCCGGTTCGAGTCGGAAGCCGTCGTCGTCACCGGTGAACGGGCCACGGTCCGCTGGCGGTACTACTTCGGCGACGAACCCACCGACTCCGTCCGCGGCGTGAACCTCATCCTCGTGCAGGACGGCCGGATCGTCGAGTCCCTCGGCTACGGCAAGAGCGCGGGCGACGCCACGCCGGCCGGGGCCGAAATCCATGGAAAGCAAAGGAAATCCTGAAATGCGTGTGTTGTTGGTGGCGTACGGTTCGCGAGGGGACGTCGAGCCGATGCTCGGGCTCGGGGCGGAACTGCGGGCGCTCGGCGCGGAAGTGCAGGTGTGCGCTCCGCCGGACTTCGCGGAGTTGCTGGACGGTGCCGGCATCCCCCTGGTGCCGCTCGGCCGGTCGCTGCGCGCGATGGCGACCGGGGCCGTGACCGGGACGGGGAAGCCGCTGCCGGCGGAGAGCCTGTCCGAGCGTGCGGCCCGGATGGTCGCCGAGACGTACGAATCCGCCGCCGCGGTGGCCGAGGGATGCGACGTCGTCGTGGCGACCGGCTTGATCCCGGCCGCAGCCGCCGCGCGGTCGGTGGCCGAGAAGCTGGGCGTCCCCTACGTGTTCGTCGCCTACTTCCCGACCTACCTGCCGTCGCCGCACCACCCGCCGCTCGCGTGGCCGGGCCGGCCGCTCCCGCCGGAGGTGACCGACAACCGGGTGCTGTGGGACCTGAACACCGAGCACATGAACGCGCTGTTCGGCGAGGCGATCAACACCCACCGGGCCGCGATCGGCCTGCCCTCGGTGGAGAACGTCCGCGACCACGTCTTCACCGATCGCCCGTGGCTGGCGGCCGACCCGACCCTGAGCCCGTGGCCGCAGCCGGCCGACCTCGACGTGGTGCAGACCGGCGCATGGATCCGGCCGGACGACCGCCCGCTCCCGGCCGACCTGGGGGCGTTCCTGGACGCCGGCGCACCCCCGGTGTACGTGGGCTTCGGCAGCATGCCCGTCCACGACGCGCAGAGCGTCGCCCGGACGGCCGTCGAGGCGGTCCGCGCGCAGGGCCGGCGGGTCCTTCTCTCCCGCGGCTGGGCCGACCTGACCCTGACCGACGACCGGGACGACTGCTTCGCCGTCGGCGAGGTCAACCAGCAGGCACTGTTCACCCGGGTCGCCGCCGTCGTGCACCACGGTGGCGCGGGCACCACGACGACGGCCGCCCGGGCCGGCGCGCCGCAGGTGGTGGTACCGCAGATGGCGGACCAGCCGTACTGGGCGGGCCGGGTGGCCGAGCTGGGCATCGGCGTGGCACACGACGGTCCGACCCTGACCTACGAGTCCCTGTCGGCCGCACTCAAGACGGCCCTGAACCCCGGGACCCGCGTACGAGCGGCTGCCGTGGCCGACACCGTCCGCACCGGCGGGGCGACGGCGGCCGCGGAGCTGCTGCGCGACAGGGTCGGCCGGGGAAGGCAGCACGTGTCCGCCCCGCACCCTGCAGTCGGGGAGAGGGTATGAAGACGAAGGACCACCGGGTGCCCGGCGAGCGGAACCTGATCGCCGGGATGCTGGTGGACGCAGTGGGCACCGGCATGTACGTGCCGTTCAGCCTGGTCTTCTTCCAGCGGATCACCGGACTGCCACTGCCGACGATCGGCACCGTCCTGACCGTCGCCGGACTGCTGGCGATGGGCGCCATGCCGGTCGGCGGCTGGGCCGTCGACCGGTTCGGTGCCCGGCGGGTGCGGCTGGCGCTCTACCTGGTCCGCGGCCTCGGCTTCCTGGCCTTCCCACTCGGCACCACCCTGCCGGTCTTCGCCCTGGTCGCCACCCTCACCGCGGCCGGCGCCCAGGCGTTCCCCGCGACCCAGCAGGCCCTGATCGGCGAGCTCGCCCAGGGGGAGCACCGGGACCGGCTGATGGCACTCGCCCGGAGCGTGAACAACGCCGGCCTCGGCGCCGGCGGTCTACTCGCGGCCGGACTGGTCCAACTCGGCGGGGACCACGGCTTCCTGGCGGTCGCCTGGCTGAACGCGGCCACCTTCTTCGTCGCGGCACTGTTCGCGCTGCGGATCAGGACCCCCCGCTCGCTCCGCCCCGCAACCGCCCGACAACCGGCCGGCTACCGCACCGTCCTGCGCGATCGCCCGTACGCAGGGCTCACCCTGGCCAACTTCCTGATCGCCCTGGGTTATTCGGCGCTCAGCGTGCTGCTGCCGGTGTACGCCGTGAGCCAGTTCGACCTGCCCGCCTCGGTGGCCGGTCCGCTGTTCGCGGTCAACACCGCGCTCTGCGCGTTCGCCGGCGTGCCGGTTGGCAGGCTCGGCCGGCGCTTCGCCCGGCGTACGCGGGTGGCCGCGGTCGGCGCCCTGGTCTTCGCCACCGCGTTCCTCGGCTACGCCCTGTTGGGCGGCATGCCCCGCCAGGGCGTGATGGCCGGCCTGGTCGGGCTGCTGGTCCTGTACACGATCGGTGAACTGGTGCACAGCCCGAGCGCGGGCGCGCTCTCGGTGAGCGCCGCTCCCGCCGAGGCGCGCGGCCGCTACCTGGCCACCTACCAGCTGTCCTGGGCGCTGTCCCAGACCCTGGCGCCGTCACTGTTCACCGGCCTGCTGGCCGTCGACGGCCGGCTGCCCTGGCTGGTGCTGACGGCGAGCTCGACCGCGGGGGCCGTCATGCTGCTCGCCCTGGAGCAGCGGCTACCGGCCGAGGCGGTGTACACCACGACGGCCGAAGCCGTGCCGCCCGCACGCTGCGAGACCGCCGAGCCGAGGAGGCTCAGCCGGGGCCGCGCCGGCTAGCCGGCCAGTACTCGGCAGCGTTCTGCCGTCCGGCCCGGTCGGACTCGGGTCAGCCGGATGATCGGAAAGCAGGAACGGCGCATCGGCGATCATCGGCGCCCACCTGATCGGGCCCGACGCGACCGCGCTGACGCTCGCTGAGTGGTGAGAGCTCACCGCCCACGAGGCGGCCCGCAGCGTGCACGCCCATCCGCCCCTGGGCGAGGCGGTCGAGGAAGCCGCGCACGGCCCGGCCGGACACATGACCAATCCCTGAGGCGAAACCCTGCGCACACCGCGCAGCTTCGAAGCACATCACCATCCCATCGAGCGAGACCTGACGTCTCGCTCTCAAGAAAGGAACGTCATGAAGGTTCTGCTCACCGGTGCCACCGGGTACATCGGCTCCGCCGTCACCGAGCACCTCACCGCCGCCGGCCACCAGGTCGTCGCGCTCACCCGTGACGCCGAGCCGCAGGCCGGCCGGGCCTGGCACGCCCAGCTGGTCGGCGACACCGCCGACGCGGCCTCGCTGGCCGGTGCGGTGACCTCCGAGATCGAAGCCGTGATCCACCTGGCTCCCCCGAGCGGCGACGCCGACGTCGACACCGCCGTCATCGAGGCGCTCGCCGCCCCGCTGCGCGGCACCGGCCGCCCCTTCGTCTACACCAGCGGCGTCTGGGTGCTCGGCGCCACCGGCGACGCGCCCCTCGACGAGGACGCGCCCACCAACGCCATCGCCATCGTCGGCTACCGCCCGCGGATCGAGCAGCGGGTGCTGGCCGAGGTCGCCGAGGACGTGCGCGCGGTCGTCGTGCGGCCCGGCATCGTGTACGGCCGCGGTGGCGGCATACCCGGCCTGATGACCGACTGGGCACGCGAGCACGGCACCGGCCGGTACGTCGGCTCGGCCGCGAGCCGCTGGCCGATGGTGCACGTGGACGACCTCGCCGAACTCTTCGTACTGGCGGCGACAAAGGCCGACGCGGGCAGCGTGCTGCACGGCGTGGCGCACGAAGCGGTGCCGGTCGCGGCACTCGCCGCAGCCGCCGACATCGCCGCGGGTGGCACCGGCCGGGCCGAGCCCTGGCCGATGGAGCAGGCCGCCGAGGCCGTGGGCGGCCCGTTCGCCGAGGCCCTGGGCCTGAACCAGGTGGTCTCCGGCCGACGCGCCCTCGCCGAACTCGGCTGGCGGCCCAGCCGCCCGTACGTCCTGACCGAGCTGACCGGAGGCGACCGTGGCTGACCTCACCGGCACCACGCTGCCCGTCTGCCGCACCTGCGGCACCCAGTTCGCCGCCCCGCGCCCCGACTGCCCGGTCTGCCTGGACGAGCGCCAGTACGTCGGACGCGACGGCCAGCAGTGGACCAGCCTGGCCGAGCTGCGAGCCGACGGCCACCGGGGCCGCTTCGAGGAACAGGGCCCGGACATCCTCGGCATCGGCAGCACCCCCGATTTCGCCATTGGCCAGCGCGCCCTGCTGCTGCGCACCGCCGCCGGCAACGTGCTCTGGGACTGCGTGCCCTACCTCGACGACGCGGTCGTCACCGAAGTGCGGGAACTCGGCGGCATCACCGCGATCGCCATCAGCCACCCGCATTTTTACTCCGCCATGGTCGACTGGGCGCACGCTTTCGACGCCCCCGTGTACCTGCACGAGGCCGACCGGCAGTGGGTGGGCCGCCCCGACCCCGCCCTGCGCTTCTGGAGCGGGCGGACCCACCGGCTGACCGACGAGCTGACGCTGATCAACCCGGGCGTCCACTTCCCGGGCAGCACGGTCATGCACTGGAGCGCCGGCCAGGGCGCGCTCTTCACCGGCGACATCGTCAACGTCGGCCCGGACCCCCGGTGGGTCAGCATCATGTACAGCTACGCCAACCACGTCCCCGAGCGCCCCGACGCCGTGCGCGCCGCCGGCGAACTACTCGGTGGCTACCGCTTCGACCGGATCTACGGTGCCTGGTGGGACCGCGTGGTCACCGCCGGCGGCAACGAGGTGCTGGCCCGGTCGGTCGAACGGTACCTGCGCTTCGAGCAGGCCCGGCCGATGAGGAGCGGCTCCTGACCGGGTGGTGCCGGACGGGAGAGTGAACCGGCGCCAGCGATACGGAGCCGGCGCCGGACCGTGCGCGCGCCGCGCACTCCGAGCCCCCGCTGCGCCCGGGGCAGAGTCCCGGGCGCGGCGGGGGCGGTCGTCTGCGGTGACGACCAGGCAGGTCCGGTCCGGGGCGGCGGCCAGGGTTGCGGTGTCTTTCGTCCTGGCGATGTGCCTGTTCAGTGGGTATGGCAGCTCGTGCCCGTCGGGATATCGCTCGGTCATGGGCAGCCTCCTGACAGGTCTGCACCGCCCGTGCCGCCGCAATGGATACACCCCTCCGACCGGTTCCGCACTGACCCAGGCCCGCCAGAGGCTCGGCGTTGATCCGCTCAAGGCGCTGCTCGACCGAGGACCTAGAGCTCCAGCCGTTCGAGGCCCCCGATGGCACGGCGGCGGCAGCGGAATCCCGCCCGGCGTCCTCGCCGACGTGCAGGTCTACACGACGAACGCCAATCCCCGGGTCCAAGGCGAGAGACGCTCCCCGTTCTGCCTGAACTCCCGGGAACGCGGCGTCGTCGCCAGCGACGCCCTGCTGACGGTCGCCGACCTGCTCGACGACGACGGCTACGACTGGTGCAGCAAGTGCCAGGGCTACGCAGTCCGCCCGACCGATCCCAGCTGTCCTGCTATCGCGCCGCCCCCGGATCCACGACATCGCGCAGGAACTCGACCTCAGTCGAGGCAGCCATGACCGGCCAGGGGAGACCGGCACGGGGTACTTGATTCGGAGCACCGACTGGACGGACGGGGCCGAGTTACGTCCACGGCCCGTGACCCGCCTCCTCCACCTATCGCACACACCACGGACCCAACTGCTTCCCGTGCCCGTCCGTACAACCGCACCCCCGGTAGACCAGGCCCCGCCGCGCACGCTGTCCCATGAGCTTCCCCTTCTCCCAATCGGGTGATCCTGGGACCAAGAGTCGCTGCCTGGTCGGGCGTGGCGGCAGAGCGTGAGGGACGGTGCGCGAGGCACGTCAGAACCACATGGCGACGACATGCTCAAGACGACACACCGTCCGGAAGATCACTATCCGCACCTGGTGGAAGCGGACCGCTTCGTCGGGGGTCCAGGTTCGGCGTTCGGGCGTGGGTGGTCGGGGGATGACGGATCCTCTCGGTGTCCGCCCAGGGCGTGGTGCGCGGCATCCACTTCGCGGATGTGCCGCCCGGGCAGGCGAAGTACGTGACCTGCGTGGGCGGTGCGGTGCTGGACGTGGTGGTCGACCTGCGGGTCAGTCCGCCCAACTTCGGTCAATGGGAAGGAATCCGGCTGGACGCGGTCGAGCGGCGCGCGGTCTATCTGTCGGAGGGAGTGGGACACGGCTTGATGACGTCCCGCCGAGCGGTGTAGCAGGGATCTTGACGTAACCCCTGGTCGGAAAGGAGCCATCGCGCAACTCTCCGAGTAGGCATGCTCGTTGAGTGAGAGGTGCGCTATGGCCTTGTCCCAATCTGACCTACTCCGCCCCATGGAGTCACTGCGTACGGCGGACGGAATCGAGTTGATCAGGAGCCTCGCCCAGCGGCTCCTGCAGGAGCTGATCGAGGCCGAAGCCACCGCCCGGATCGGCGCCGAGCCCGGCGAGCACACGGAGACTCGCACCACCTGGCGCAACGGCCATCGCGACAAGACCCTGACCACGCAGGCCAGCGACCTGGAGCTGACCGTTCCCAAAGTCCGCTCGGGAAGCTTCTTCCTCAGCCTGCCGGAACGCCGGCGCCGCATCGACCAGGCCCTCTACGCGGTCATCATGGAGGCCTACGTGCTGGGCGTGTTCACCCGCTCGGTCGACGACCTGGTCAAAGCCCTCGGCGCGGACACCGGCATCTCCAAGAGCGAGGTCTCGCGCATCTGCGCCGATCTGGATGACCAGCTGACCGCCTTCCGGACCCGGCCGCTCGACCACACCCGCTTCCCCTACGTCTACCTGGACGCGACCTACTGCAAGGCCCGCGTGAACCACCAGATCGTCTCCCGGGCTGTGGTCGTGGCCACCGGCATCACCGAGGACGGCGGCCGGGAAGTCCTGGGTCTGATGGTCGGCGACAGCGAGACCGAGGTGTTCTGGGCCGAGTTCCTGCGCTCCCTGCGCGAACGCGGCCTGACCGGAGTGCGAAGCCGCGGTCCGTGCCCAGCTGGACACCGTCGCCGAGATGCTCGGCAAGCAGTTCCCCAAGGTCAGCCAGATGCTCCTGGAGGCCAAGGACGACCTGACCGCTTTCGCGGCCTTCCCCGAGCGCCATTGGAAGAAGATCCAGTCCACCAACCCGCTGGAGCGGATCAACCGCGAGATCAAGCGCCGCACCGACGTCGTCCAGGTCTTCCCCAACGACGACGCGCTCCTACGGCTGGTCACCGCGGTGCTCTTCGAGATGCACGACGAATGGATCGCCTTCCCCCGCCGCTACCTACCCGAGGCCAGCATGGAGAAGATCTACCCCAACGAGCCCAACCGGAGCGAACTCCCGCCTACTTCATGACCGTTTGCCTACGACCACTACACCACTTCATGGGACACGACCCACGGCTTCTGTGCACTCGCCTCTGACGCCACGATCAGTCATCTGTGCTCGACGGCGTACCGGCCGGCCGGCGAGCACGCGGTGCACCCGGTGGACCCGGAGTTGGGCATTGCGTGGCCGGTCGGGGAGCCGCTGCTCTCAGCCAGGGATGCGATGGCACCGTCGCTGGCCGAGGCACTGGAAAGGGGGCTGCTGCCTTCGTACGCCACCTGCCTGGGGTACGGCGCGCTCCCGGGTGGGCAGTGATTCCACTCATCGTTTCATCGTCGAACTTGTTTCCGACGCCTCCAGGTGGGTGAATGGCAATCAGTTCCGCCAGCGTCTGTGAGCGTCGCGGGATTGATGTCGTTCGTGTGCGACCGTGATCGGCGAAAGGATCCCCGCTGATGTAGGTCTGCACGAAAGGAAGCCCATGACGACACGAGGCATCACAGGCGCCGTCCGCAGGATCGCTGGTCGATCCAGGCCGGCGGCGTTGGTTCTCACGTGCGTGACCAGCGTCCTGATCGGTGTGGTCGGACCCCTGAGCACGAACGCGAACGCGGGCGCGAGGGTGGTCACGCCGCCCGTCTCACTGGGTACCGCCGCCGGCTTTGCGGTTCTCGCCGCGTCGACCGTCACCAATACCGGCGCCACCGTGATCAACGGCGACCTCGGACTGAGCCCGGGCACTTCGGTGACCGGGTTTCCTCCCGGGCGGGTGAACGGCACCCAACACGTCGCCGATGCTGCCGCGGTGCAGGCTCAGAACGACCTGACGGCCGCCTACAACGACGCCGCGGCGCGCCCGGCCACCGCCACCGTTCCCACGGAACTCGGCGGCACCACCAAGACCCCCGGCGTGTACGACTCCGCGGCGGGCACGTTCGGGATCACCGGAACGCTGACGCTGGACGCCCAGGGCGACCCGAACGCCGTGTTCATCTTCAAGGCCGCGTCCACGCTGACCACGGCATCGGCGAGCAGTGTCGACCTCGTCAACGGTGCGCAGGCATGCAACGTCTTCTGGCAGGTCGGCAGCTCCGCGACACTTGGAACCAGTTCCACGCTGCGGGGAAGCGTTCTGGCGCAGGCGTCGATCACCGTCACGACGGGCGTGACCGTGGACGGTCGGACACTGGCCCGCACCGCCGCGGTCTCACTGGACACTGACACGATCACCCGCCCGGCCTGTGCCGCATCGCCGCACAATGCCTACGTCACCAACCTCTTCGACGGCACGGTGTCGGTGATCGACACGGCCACCAACGCCGTCACCGCCACCGTCACCGTCGGCGACGGTCCGCATGGAGTCGCCGTCACCCCGGACGGGACGCACGCCTACGTCACCGACGAATGGGACGGCACGGTGTCGGTGATCGACACGGCCACCAATGCCGTCACCGCCACCGTCACCGTCGGCAGCGGCCCGTTCGGAGTCGCTGTCGCCCCGGACGGGACGCACGCCTACGTCACCGACGAATGGGACGGCACGGTGTCGGTGATCGACACGGCCACCAATGCCGTCACCGCCACCGTCACCGTCGGCAACAGCCCGCATGGAGTCGCCGTCACCCCGGACGGGACGCACGCCTACGTCACCGACGAATGGGACGGCACGGTGTCGGTGATCGACACGGCCACCAACGCCGTCACCGCCACCGTCACCGTCGGCAACAGCCCGCAGGGAGTCGCCGTCACCCCCGACGGGACGCACGCCTACGTCACCAACAGCGGGGATGGCACGGTGTCGGTGATCGACACGGCTACCAACGCCGTCACCGCCACCGTCACCGTCGGCAACAGCCCGCAAGAAGTCGCCGTCACCCCCGACGGGACACACGCCTACGTCACCAACCTCTTCGACGGCACGGTGTCGGTGATCGACACGGCCACCAACGCCGTCACCGCCACCGTCACCGTCGGCGACGGTCCGTTCGGAGTCGCCGTCACCCCGGACGGGACGCACGCCTACGTCACCGACGAATGGGACGGCACGGTGTCGGTGATCGACACGGCTACCAACGCCGTCACCGCCACCGTCACCGTCGGCTTCTTCCCGGTCGGAGTCGCCTCCTCGTAGGGCAGGTCGCTGCCCCGGTGGCGCACTGCCACAGGCGCGGTCAGCGGACCCACGTCGGGAGCTGTACGCGCGGGAGTGCCTTCTGCGCTGGGGCAGTGAGGCTTGCTTCAAGTGTCGCGTTGGTCCGGCAAGAGGCACGTTGCCGGACCGATCGCGCGCCGATCGCAGCCGCGGAGCCGGGTGCGATCCCGCTTGGTCGGTGCCTGAGGAGGCGCCCGTGGGCGGCGGCGAGGCGATCGGGGGCGTTGCCTGTGCGGCGGGGAGCGTCGGCGCCCGTGAGGTGGCCTGGCGCAGGTGGCCACCACGACCACCTGCGACCTGTGAGGTGGTTCTGACTCCGCGGCCGGTGGCGAACTGGAGTCTCGAAGTCACACGCCGGCTTCCCCGGAGAGCTGATCGGCTGTCATGGGATCGTGTGCGGCCGAGAAGCGGCTTGACGCGCCACGAGCCCTCGGGGCGGTGAGGTCGCGCGGGCCCGTGACGTCGTGGCTATTGGGGTGAAAAAGCGGCGAAGCAGGGCGAATTTGGTATAGGTGAAAACGTTTGATCACATACTTATACGGCCTGACGAACGGTGTGGTTCATCCCTCAGCACCCCCTGGTTGGTGCACTTCTGCGTGTTTGCTTTGAGTTCTTCCGGAGGCTCGAGAATGAACCGTAAGTCTCTTCGCAGGTCGTGGGTTAAGACGGCCACGATGCTCTCCGCAATGAGCGCTCTCGCCCTGGCTGTCAGCCTGTCCTCACCGTCGGCGTCCGACGCCGGCGCGATCGAGAAGTCCGTCGTTGGTTACGTTCACTCAGTGCCCGGCCCGAATGGCGCCCTGAGCGCCGCGTTCACCCCTCGCACACGAGCGATGCTCAACGGCGGCGCGGAACCCGGCGATGACGGCGGTGGTCCCCCTGAGAACGGCGGCGGGGCCGGGGATCATGGCGACGGCGGCGAATCTCATGGGCACCACGGGCACCATGGTTCCCAAGGACCACAGGGGGACCAGGGGCCACAGGGGCCTCAGGGAGACGAGGGGCCACAGGGTCCCCAGGGGGACCAAGGGGACCAGGGGCCCCAGGGCGCGCAGGGCTTTCAGGGCGGCACGGGGGCGCAGGGCAGCCAGGGCACCGCTGGTGCGCAGGGCACGCAGGGTGTCCAGGGCTTCCAAGGGAGCACCGGCAGCCAGGGCAGTCAGGGCACCGCCGGCGCGCAGGGCGCGCAGGGCTTTCAGGGTGGCACGGGGGCGCAGGGCAGCCAGGGGATGCAGGGCAGCCAAGGCACCCAGGGCACACAGGGATCGCTCGGCGGAGCCGGCGCGCAGGGCAGCCAGGGCGCCGCTGGCGCCCAGGGCAATCAGGGCGACATCGGTGCCCAAGGGTCTCAGGGCGGGACCGGAACCCAAGGTACGCAGGGAAACCAGGGCGGTACCGGCAGCCAGGGCAGTCAAGGTGGGGCCGGAGTCCAGGGCGCCCAGGGCAGTACCGGAGCCCAAGGCGGCGCGGGCGCCCAGGGCTCCCAGGGCTTGCAGGGCGGCCCTGGGGTGCAGGGCGCCCAAGGCGAGGCCGGCGCGCAGGGCAGTCAGGGTGGGAACGGTGCCCAGGGCGGTGCCGGCGCGCAGGGCAGCCAGGGCACGCAGGGCGCCACCGGGACTCAGGGCTTCCAGGGCGGTGCCGGTGTGCAGGGCAGTCAGGGCGGCCCGGGCTCGCAGGGCTTCCAGGGAGGCACGGGTGCCCAGGGCACCCAGGGCACCCAGGGCGGCGCGGGCGCCCAGGGAAATCAAGGCGGCAGCGGTACGCAGGGCTTCCAAGGCGGGACCGGCTCGCAGGGTTTCCAGGGTGGTGCCGGTGCGCAGGGGAGCCAGGGCGACCAGGGCTCGCAGGGGTTCCAGGGCAGTACGGGTACACAGGGGAACCAGGGCAGCCAGGGCGGCACCGGCAGCCAGGGCAGCCAGGGTGGCATCGGTTCGCAGGGTTTCCAGGGCGTGGCGGGTTCGCAGGGTTTCCAGGGGGTGGCGGGTTCGCAGGGGAGCCAGGGTGGTTCGGGGGCCCAGGGCGCGCAGGGTGGTACCGGCAGCCAGGGCAACCAGGGGAACACCGGTGCTCAGGGGAGCCAGGGCGACCAGGGCTCCCAGGGCTTCCAGGGCGATACCGGCGCGCAGGGCAGCCAGGGCGACACCGGTGTCCAGGGCGGCCAGGGCAATCAGGGCGTTCAGGGTGGTACCGGGAGCCAGGGGTTCCAGGGTGGCACGGGCGGTCAGGGTGTCCAGGGTGTGACCGGTGCTCAGGGTGCGCAGGGCAACACCGGGGCGCAGGGCTTTCAGGGGAGCACCGGGGCGCAGGGTGCCCAGGGTCCTTCGGGTACCTGTGTCGGCTGCCAGGGTGGTACGGGTGCGCAGGGCGCTCAGGGCAGCACGGGTGCGCAGGGCGCTCAGGGCAGCACGGGTGTGCAGGGCCCTCAGGGCAACACCGGCGTCCAGGGGGTTCAGGGTGGCACCGGTGCTCAGGGCAGTCAGGGTGGCACGGGGGCGCAGGGCAGCCAGGGCGACCAGGGCGCGCAAGGTTTTCAAGGTTTCCAGGGCGGCACCGGAACCCAGGGTGCGCAGGGGAGCCAGGGCAGCACCGGCACCCAAGGCGCGCAGGGTGGTACCGGTGCGCAGGGCTTCCAGGGCGGCACGGGTGCCCAGGGCAGCCAGGGCGATCAGGGCGTTCAGGGTTTCCAGGGCAGCGCCGGTGCCCAAGGACCGCAGGGCACCAGCGGCGCGCAGGGGACCCAGGGCGGTACTGGCGCCCAGGGATCGGCGGGCGACCAGGGGACCGCCGGCGCGCAGGGCAGCCAGGGCGGCACCGGCGCTCAAGGCGCCCAAGGCGACCCCGGCAGCCAGGGTGCACAAGGTGGTACCGGTGCGCAGGGGAGCCAGGGCAGCGCGGGCACTCAGGGCGCGCAGGGTGCGCAGGGTGGTACCGGCAGCCAGGGCTTTCAGGGTGGCGCGGGTGCGCAGGGGAGCCAGGGTGACCAGGGCAGCCAGGGCAGCCAGGGCGGCACGGGCACCCAGGGTGCGCAGGGCGACCAGGGAATCACCGGCGCGCAGGGCAGTCAGGGCAGCGCCGGTGTCCAGGGCGTGCAGGGCGTGCAGGGCGCGCAGGGCGGTACCGGTGCGCAGGGCTTCCAGGGCGGCACGGGTGCCCAGGGCAGCCAGGGCGAACAGGGCGTTCAGGGGTTCCAGGGCAGCACCGGCGCCCAGGGAACGCAGGGCGGCCAGGGAACCGCCGGCGTCCAGGGCACCCAGGGCGGAACCGGGGCACAGGGCAGTCAGGGCGCGCAGGGCGCTGTGGGCAATCAGGGCAGCCAGGGCGGTTCCGGCACCCAGGGCAGCCAGGGCTTCCAGGGTGAGAGCGGCACCCAGGGCGCTCAGGGGAACGCCGGGGCGCAGGGCTTCCAGGGCGTTAGCGGCGTGCAAGGCGCGCAGGGGAATACCGGGGCGCAGGGTAGTCAGGGCGGCATCGGCAGCCAGGGCGCGCAAGGTGTCGCCGGCGCCCAGGGCAGCACCGGCGCGCAGGGTGCCCAGGGCGCACAGGGCTTCCAAGGCGGCATCGGCAGCCAGGGCGTGCAGGGCAACCAGGGTGGCACCGGTTCTCAGGGCGGCCAGGGTGTCCAGGGTGTGACCGGTGCTCAGGGCGCTCAGGGAAACGCCGGGCCGCAGGGCGTCCAGGGCAGTACCGGCGCCCAAGGCACGCAGGGTGGCACCGGTAGTCAGGGCTCGCAGGGCAGCACCGGCACCCAAGGGAATCAGGGCAGCACCGGCACGCAGGGTGCGCAGGGCGACCAGGGAATCAGCGGCACTCAGGGTTTCCAGGGCGGCACCGGGGCTCAGGGCACCGAGGGCAGCCAGGGTGTTGCGGGGGCGCAGGGTAGCCAGGGCGGGGCTGGTGCCCAGGGCACTCAGGGTTTCCAAGGCGAGACCGGCGCCCAGGGCGCTCAGGGGAGCGCCGGGGCGCAGGGCTTCCAGGGCAGTACGGGCGCCCAGGGCGCGCAGGGTGGTACCGGCAGTCAGGGCTCGCAGGGTGCTAGCGGGGCGCAGGGTAGCCAGGGCAGCCAGGGGTTCCAGGGCGGCGCCGGTACACAGGGGGTCCAGGGCAGTCAAGGCGCCCAGGGCAGCACTGGCACGCAGGGCTTCCAAGGCGGCACGGGCAGCCAGGGCACGCAGGGCAGCCAGGGCAGCGGCGGTTCCCAGGGCAGCCAGGGCGACACCGGCAGCCAGGGTGCCACCGGGGCGCAGGGCTTCCAGGGCGGCACGGGTGCGCAGGGCAGCCAGGGCAGCCAGGGCAGCACCGGCTCGCAGGGCAGCCAGGGCGGCACTGGCTCGCAGGGCGCCCAAGGCGGCACCGGCGCCCAAGGGAATCAGGGCACCGCCGGTACGCAGGGCTCGCAGGGCGATACCGGGGCGCAGGGCACCCAGGGTTTCCAGGGCGTGGCGGGTTCGCAGGGTTTCCAGGGGGTGGCGGGTTCGCAGGGGAGCCAGGGTGGTTCGGGGGCCCAGGGCGCGCAGGGTGGTACCGGCAGCCAGGGCAACCAGGGGAGCACCGGTGCTCAGGGGAGCCAGGGCTCCCAGGGCTTCCAGGGCGATACCGGCGCGCAGGGCAGCCAGGGCGACACCGGTGTCCAGGGCGGCCAGGGCAATCAGGGCGTTCAGGGTGGTACCGGGAGCCAGGGGTTCCAGGGTGGCACGGGCGGTCAGGGTGTCCAGGGTGTGACCGGTGCTCAGGGTGCGCAGGGCAACACCGGGGCGCAGGGCTTTCAGGGGAGCACCGGGGCGCAGGGTGCCCAGGGTCCTTCGGGTACCTGTGTCGGCTGCCAGGGTGGTACGGGTGCGCAGGGCGCTCAGGGCAGCACGGGTGCGCAGGGCGCTCAGGGCAGCACGGGTGTGCAGGGCCCTCAGGGCAACACCGGCGTCCAGGGGGTTCAGGGTGGCACCGGTGCTCAGGGCAGTCAGGGTGGCACGGGGGCGCAGGGCAGCCAGGGCGACCAGGGCGCGCAAGGTTTTCAAGGCAGCACTGGCGCCCAGGGCGCGCAGGGGAACCAGGGCGAGACCGGGACTCAGGGCGCACAGGGCACGCAAGGCGGCACCGGAGCTCAGGGCAGCCAAGGTTTCCAAGGCGCCCAAGGTGGTATCGGGAGCCAAGGCACTCAGGGCAGCACCGGCGCTCAAGGCAGTCAGGGTGACCAGGGCGCCCAGGGCATCCAGGGATTCCAGGGCAGCACCGGCGCGCAGGGCGCGCAGGGCAATCAGGGCGCCCAGGGCTTCCAGGGCGGTACGGGCGCCCAGGGCAGTCAAGGTGGCCAGGGCACCCAGGGCTTCCAAGGCAGCACCGGCGCCCAGGGCTTCCAGGGCGGTACGGGCGCCCAGGGCGCTCAGGGAAGCCAGGGCAGCCAGGGTGTTGGAGGCGGCACCGGCGCCCAGGGCGCCCAGGGCAGCACCGGCACGCAGGGCGTGCAGGGCGCGCAAGGCGGCCCTGGGGCGCAGGGCTTCCAAGGCAGCACCGGCGCCCAGGGCTTCCAGGGCGGCACGGGCGCGCAGGGCACGCAGGGCTTCCAGGGTGGCGTCGGCGCGCAGGGCAGCCAGGGCAGCCAGGGCAGCCAGGGCAACGCCGGGGCCCAGGGCGGCACGGGGACGCAGGGTACTCAAGGCTCTCAGGGCTCTCAGGGTCTCCAGGGCGGCACGGGTGCTCAGGGTGTCCAGGGGTTCCAGGGCGGCACGGGCGCGCAGGGCAACCAGGGCAGTCAGGGCAGCACCGGGGCTCAGGGGACCCAGGGCAATCAGGGTGGCCCCGGGGCTCAGGGCGCTCAGGGCGGCACGGGGGCGCAGGGCGGTACCGGCGCCCAGGGGACGCAGGGTGTCCAGGGCTTCCAAGGGAGCACCGGCAGCCAGGGCAGCCAGGGTGGCACCGGCGCTCAGGGCGCTCAGGGCTCTCAGGGTTTCCAGGGCGGCACGGGTGCTCAGGGTGTCCAGGGGTTCCAGGGGTTCCAGGGGGTCCAGGGCGTCCAGGGCGTCCAGGGCGTCCAGGGCAGCCAAGGGAGCCAGGGCAGTCAGGGCACGCAAGGGTTCCAGGGCGGCGCCGGTACGCAGGGTGCCCAAGGTTTCCAGGGCGGCGCCGGCACGCAGGGTGCCCAAGGTTTCCAGGGTGGTACTGGCACCCAAGGTGCGCAGGGCACGCAGGGCGGCACCGGCGCGCAAGGCAGCGTCGGCACGCAGGGTAACCAGGGCTTCCAAGGGGGCGCCGGGGCTCAAGGAGCGCAGGGCTTCCAGGGCGGCACGGGTGCCCAGGGCACCCAGGGCACCCAGGGCAGCACCGGCACCCAGGGCCCTCAGGGCAATCAGGGTGGCCTCGGGGCTCAGGGCGCTCAGGGCGGCACGGGTGCTCAGGGGTTCCAGGGGACGCAGGGTGTCCAGGGCTTCCAGGGGAGCACCGGCAGCCAAGGCAACCAGGGTGGACCCGGCCCTCAGGGCAGCACGGGCGCGCAGGGCGGTACCGGCGCCCAGGGGACGCAGGGTGTCCAGGGGACTCAGGGGACTCAGGGGGCTCAGGGTGATATCGGCGCCCAGGGCACCCAGGGCGGTACCGGCGCTCAGGGCGGCACCGGCGCGCAAGGAGCGCAAGGCAACACCGGTGCCCAGGGTTTCCAGGGCGGTACCGGCGCTCAGGGCGCGCAGGGCCTCCAGGGCGGCACCGGCGCGCAGGGCAGCCAAGGAAACCAGGGAACTCAAGGCTTCCAGGGTGGTGCGGGCGCCCAAGGCAGCCAAGGCAGCCAAGGCAACCAGGGCACGCAGGGCACTCAGGGCACGCAGGGCGGCACCGGCGCGCAAGGCGCGCAGGGCAGCCAGGGCGGCACAGGCACCCAGGGAAGTCAGGGCGACCCGGGGACTCAGGGGGCTCAGGGCGGTACCGGCGCCCAGGGCACCCAGGGCTTCCAAGGCAACACCGGCGCCCAGGGCAGCACGGGTGCGCAGGGAACCCAGGGCTTCCAGGGCAGCACCGGCGCGCAGGGCCCCCAGGGCTTCCAGGGTGCTCAAGGGGACGTTGGGACACAGAGCGTCGTCGTGACCAGTACGCTTGCCGGCCCTCAAAGTGGCACGACTCTCAACACCGTCTTGTGTCCCGCCGGCAAATTTGCCACCGGTGGCGGCGCGTATAACTTCAGCACACTAACCGGACTGTATTTCCCCCTCCAGGGTGCTGCCTATCCAATCGGTTCGCCTCCCACCGGCTATCAGGCACAAATCGGAGGCGGCGTTGGCGTATCCACCACCACCACCGTTTACGCGATCTGCAGGGCGTGAGGGCCGCTGGCTTGGTCGCGGTGTACGCGCCGTGCCCATGGCGCCGTAGCCGCGGGCAGTCGGCCCGCGGCTACGGCGCGCCGGTGCCACAGCGCCCGCTCCTCGAGCGATAGCGTCCGTTTGGCTCCACGTTCTCGCCTCCTGTTGGTGGCCGTCTCCTTCGCTCTCACCAGATCCAAGAGGTAAAGCGCAGTGAAGAAACGAGTGCGGTTGTGGACGGGACTCGCCGTGACGGTCGTAGTCGCAAATATGGCGGCCGGTTGGGTCGAGCTGTCCAGCGAGCACCCCACGGCCAGACCCGCGTCGGCGCCCACGGTGTCCACGGCTGCAAACGCCTCCGAGGCGGGGGTGGTGCTCCAAGCAGGTATCAGGCAAGGGGAAAGCCACGATTTCCTTGCGGCGACGGAAAGCTTCAGGCAGGTTCTGAAGCTGGATCCTGCCAACAAACTCGCCTGGTACAACCTCGGCGTCATCGCCCAGGACGACAACAGGACGGCCGAGGCCCTCTCGGATTACGACAATTCTCTGAAGATCGATCCGGATTTCGAGTCGGCCCTTTACAACAAGGCGCTCCTGCTCGAATCGAACGACACCGATCAGGCGATCGCGATCCTGCAGCACGTCGTGAGTGCCGACCCGAAGGCGTCCACGGCCTACCTCCACCTTGGGCAGGCCCTGGCGAAGAAGGGCAGCGACAGCGAGGCCAAGGACGCCTTCGGGCGCGCCGTCCACGCCGACCCGTCGCTCCAACCGCTCGTGCCGGAACGCTTCCGAGATGCCGCGAGCGCAGCACCGACACCGCAACCGACAGTCCCTCAGGCAGGTACCAGCAGATGACTTCTCCCTGCACGCCGAAGTTCTCGGTTTTCACCCCCAGCCACCGGCCGCGCTTCCTGGACGACTGCCTCGCGACCCTGCAGGCGCAGACGCACTCCGACTGGGAGTGGATCGTGCTCCTCAACAGCGGCGCGCGATGGCGGCCGGAACACCCCGACGACCGTGTCCGGGTGGAGATCGCGGACGACATCCGGGGGGTCGGCGCGGCCAAGCGGCGCGCTTGCGAACTGGCTCGAGGAGAAATCCTCGTGGAGCTCGACCATGACGACCTGCTGACGAAGGACTGCCTGGCGGAACTGGCGCGGGCCTTCGACGAGAACCCCGACGTCGTCTTCGTCTACAGCCACACCGCTCAGGTCACCGAGGACGGACGCCGGGACGACACGCGGTTCAACGAGGCGAACGGCTGGCAGTACGAGGAGGTGGACGTCGACGGCCGGCGGCTTCTGCAGGCCGTGTCCATGGCGCCGACGCCGCACAACGTCTCGTACATCTGGTACGCCCCCAACCATGTGCGCGCGTTCCGCAGGGACGTCTACCACCAGGTTGGCGGGTACGACGCCACGCGCGTGGTGCTGGACGACCAGGACCTGATGTGCCGTCTGTTCCAGGCGGGCGACTTCCACCGGATCCCCCGCTGCCTCTACCTCCAGCGGATGCACGCCGACAACACCCAGCGCGACACGGAGATCAACGCGCACATCCAGCGCGAGACCGTCGCGCTGTACGACAAGTACATCGAGGCCAACGCGCTCGCCTGGACCAAGCGGCGCGGACTGCTCGCGCTGGACCTCGGCGCCGCGCATCGCAAGCCGCCCGGTTACCTGGGTGTGGACCAGCACCCCGGGGAAGGCGTCGACATCGTCGCGACCCTGCCCGGGAAACTGGACCTCCCGGACGACTCGGTCGGCCTGCTCCGCGCGGTGGACTTCCTGGAGCACGTGTCCGCGAAGGTCCCGCTGATCAACGAGCTCTACCGACTGCTGGCACCGGGCGGTATGCTCCTCACCCTGACGCCCAGCTCGGACGGCAGGGGCGCGTACCAGGACCCGACACATGTCGCCTACTACAACGAGAACTCGTTCTGGTACTACACCGACAACCAGTACCGTGCCTTCGTGCCGGAGATCCAGGCCAGGTTCCAGAGCTCACGGCTGGTCACCTACTACCCGACCGACTGGCACTCCAGGAACAACATCTCCTACGTGCAGGCCAACCTGATCGCGATGAAGGACGGCGCGGAACGGTGTGGTGGTCTCCTGCTGGTGTGATGGGGTCTGTACGGCGACCGGCTCTGTTTCGTCATCGGTGGTAGCGCTATGTAGGGCACTGTCACGTTGTTGGGGGTGCAGGCGTCTGGCGGGGCGTCAGGGCGTGGTGGTGGTCGGGTGCGGTGCGGTTGTGGCGGCCGGGTCGGAAGTGGGGTGAGATGCCGCTGAAGGCGGTCAGGAACCTCTGGGCTCCGCCGACGCTGCGGAAGCGCTTCATCGCGCGTTCGCGTTGCCTGGTCGGCTGGTGCGAGTTCTCTGTCCAGTTGTTCAGTCCTTTGTGTGAGCGGTGCTCCACCGAGGGCATCACCTCGCGGTCGGCGGCGCCGTAGGAGCGGAGCTTGTCGGTGACGACGACCCGCGGCACGAACCCGGTCTCCCTGAGGAGTCTGCGGAAGAAACGCCTGGCCGCGGCCTTGTCACGGCGGTTCTGGACCAGGATGTCGAGCACGTTGCCGTCGGCGTCGACGGCCCGCCAGAGGTACTTCTGCTCCCCGTCGATCCTGATGAAGATGCTCGTCGAGCTGCTCGCGCAGGGCGTCGGGGTCGAGCAGGAGGCCGTCGGTGACGTGCAGGGCGTGGCGCACCAGGCCGGTGACGGCCTCGGGGGGGCGTCGATGAGGCCGAGGACGAGGGTGGGGGTTCCTGGACGACGTGGACGGGGTCGTGGCCAGAGGTATCGGCAGTGACTTCGGCCGCGGCAGCGAGCCAGAGTTCGTGGAGGGCTCGGCCGATGCGGTACGCGTATTCGATCAGGCGGCTCGGCTACGGCCAGTCCGGCCGCCCGCCGGCCCTGGTGATCGTCTCGGGCCACTCGCGGGTGATCACCGCTCGGATGCTGCCGTCGCGGCAGACCGGGGACCTGATCGACGGCCACTGGACACGCCCTCGGGCACTCAGTGACGGGGTCTGTCGTGATGGTGTGGGGTGTCGGGCGGTGGTTTGCGGGTGTCGCGGGGTTCGGGGTGGGGCTCTTCCTCGGGTGGGTGACCGGCTTCGATCGCGCGTCCGCGTTCCAGCTCGAAGTTGAACTCCAGGCCCAGCAGGATCGCGACGTTGGAGACCCACAGCCAGAGGAGGAAGAGGATCACGGCTCCGATGCTGCCGTAGGTGCTGTTGAGGCTGCTGAAGTTGGCGACGTAGAGGGCGAACGCGCCGGAGGCGATGATCCACAAGGCTACGGCGACCAGGCTTCCGGGCAGGATCCAGCGCAGCTTCGGTCGTTTGGCGTTGGGCGCGGCCCAGTAGAGCAGGGTGACCATCGCAGTGACGATGATGACGAGGATCGGCCATTTGGCGATGCCCCAGACCTGTACGGCGTTTTCGCTGACTCCGAGGATCTTCCCTGTCTTGGTGGCCAGGGTGCCGGTGAAGACGACACCGGTAGCGGTGAGGGCGAGGAGCACGACGAGGACGATGGTCAGGGCGAGTCGTGTGGGCAGGGTCTTCCAGAGTGGGCGGCCTTCGTCGATGCCGTAGACGTGGTTGGCGGCGCGCATGAAGGCCGCGGTGTAGCCGGAGGCGGACCACAGGGCGAGGATGATTCCGATGGCCAGTGCGATGCCTGCCTTGCCCTGGGCGTTCTGGAGTTGCTGCACGACGGTGGTGAGGATCTGGCGGGCGGACCCGGGGCCGAGGTCACGAATGTGGTCGAGCAGCGGCTTGGTGGCGGAGCTGCCGATCAGCCCCAGGATCGACACCAGCGCGAGCAGGGCGGGGAAGATCGCCAGCAGGCCGTGGTAGGTGAGCGCGGCTGCGGCGTCGCTGAGGCTGTCGGCCTTGAACTGCTTGGTGGTGCGTTTCAGGACTCCCCACCACGACCTTTTGGGCAGGTCGGTCGGGCTCTCGGCAGGGCTGGCGCCACGGGTGGCGGGCCTGGTCTCGTCAGCTGTGCTTGGGTGCCGGTGTTCGTTCTCGTGTCGTGACATGGGTGCCAACCCGGCGTGCGGAGTGCCTGTGTTCGGGGCGGGGCCTCAGTCCTTCACCACCTGGTAGATGCCGTAGATGACCCCGGGCACGTGGCCGCACAGCTGGAGGAGGAAGGCCCAGAGCACCTTCATGCTCGGCCCGTCCTTGATCAGCACTGCCAGGAACGGCAGGACCAGGCACAGCAGCACCCGAAGGACCTTGACCATGATCATCCCTCGTTTCGAGGTGCGATGGCCGGCGGCACGGTAGCCGCTTCTTCATCGTCTCACTGCTGGCCGCCCGGCGGGGAACCGGCCGAGCTGGAACGGCGGGTACACGTGCGTGGACGGAGATGCACGATGCTTCGGTGCGTGGCCTGCCCAGCCGGGTCGGTGAACGTGTCCGGCTCGATGGCGAAGGCGACGGCGTCCGGGTGCTCTCAGCGCGCGCACGGTGAGGCCATCGGCGGGTCCTGGATCCGTGCCGGAAGGCCGGCTTTGAGTGGGAAGCTGCCGCACCGGCCGCCCGTGGGCACACCGCGCTGGAACGGACGGCGCAACCCCGCACATCCGGGGGTCCCGGTGCGACGGCTCCGGGGCCCGAGCCAGCTGCCCTGGTTGACGAGGTCGCGGGCGCGCATGGCGATGCGCAGTTGGTAGCGGGCGTAGCGGCGGTGTGCGCCGTCGGAGCGCAGTGGGGTGATGAGGCGGTGTTCGCCGAGGGCTCGTAGGAAACCGGGGGGTGGTGCCGGTCATCTCGGCGGCGCGGCCCATGGTGTAGGCGGGGTAGTCGTCGTCGAGTTTGTCGGGTGTGTTGGAGCTGGTCGTTGTAGTCACTGCACCTCTCTGGTTCTCGGGGAGAACGCGTCGAGGGGCCCCGGGGCCGTGTCGGTTCCGGGGCCCCGAAGGGTAACAACGCCATCTACCTACCGGCGTTGGCCGGTCCTGTTACTTCCGCACTGCCCCGGGGGGTGTGCGGGGATCGCGTATGCGTGACCGGAAACCACCGTCCTTGCGTTGGGGTCTGCGGTGTCCGCCCGGGTGAGTGTTCACGGCCCGGGCGATCCTGATGGCGCTTGCGCCCTCCATTCATCCTCTGTACTGAACTGTCACTTTCGTACTGCTGGTACTGCTGGTACTGCTCTCACTGAATTGCGTAGTGCTAGGTGTATTGACCACGGAGGTTGGTGACGGGGCTCACGGCGTGGTGATCTTGAAATGAGTGAGGGCCTTCTGGCTCGGTGTGGATTGCGACATCTGCACCGGCTCCCAGAAAGGCCCTCATGCCACACCGTAACGCACCGCTGACCGAGACCGGACGCCTGCGCCTGGCCCGCTGCGTCGTCGAGGACGGCTGGCCGCTGCGGCGGGCCGCCGAACGCTTCCAAGTCTCACCGACCACGGCCAAGCGCTGGGCCGACCGCTACCGCGCCCACGGCGAGGCGGGCATGAGCGACCGCTCCAGCCGCCCTCACCACAGCCCCCGCCGGACCCCGACCCGCACCGAGCGTCGGATCATCAAGGTCCGCGTCCTGCGACGCTGGGGCCCGGCACGCATCGCCTACCTGCTGCGACTCAACCCGGCCACCGTGCACCGGGTCCTGACCCGCTACCGCCTCGCCCGCCTGACCCACCTCGACCGCGCCACCGGCCGCGTCATCCGACGCTACGAGCACTCCGCGCCCGGCGAGCTGGTGCACGTCGACATCAAGAAGCTCGGCAACATTCCCCACGGCGGCGGCCACAGGGTGCTCAGCCGCCAGGCCGGCCGCAGGACCCGCTCCGGGACCGGATACAGCTACCTCCACAACGCCGTCGACGACCACTCCCGCCTGGCCTACAGCGAGATCCTGCCCGACGAACGCAAGGACACCGCCGCCGCGTTCTGGACCCGCGCCCAGGACTTCTTCGCTCAGGCCGGGATCACCGTCCAGCGCGTGCTGACCGACAACGGCGCCTGCTACAAGTCCCACCCATGGCGCGACGTCCTGGCCCAGGCCGGGATCACCCACAAGCGAACCCGGCCCTACCGGCCGCAGACCAACGGCAAGGTCGAACGCTTCAACCGCACCCTGCTCGACGAATGGGCCTACGCACGGCCCTACCAAACCGAGCAAGAACGCCGCGACGCCTACCCCGCCTGGCTCCACACCTACAATCACCACCGCGGACACACCGCACTCGCAGGCAAGCCACCCGCCAGCCGCATCCCCAACCTCACGGGTCAGAACAGCTAGGTACCGCTGGTGGCGGCCCCTGATCCCTGCGGGCCGTGTCTGGCCGGTATCGCCGACTCCTGTCTACGAGAGAAACATTAGACCCGTCCGCAAGGAATGTCTGCTCCAGCAAGCATAGATTTTGCAGCATCCGGGTGTGAGGTAATCGCCGCTGCGCGGCGGCGGCAACCGAACCGTCCGCCGGCTGCTGGCCCGCTTCGCCGAACTGGCCACCATCGCCGACCTGTACGCCCTGCGCGACGCCCTCGACACCGCCCTCCCATCCAGCGTCCACGGGTAGAGGTGACTCCCACCAGAACGCACTCGCGACCCTGCCCGACCAGGCGTTCAGGTCGACCCTGCACCTGGCGTGGTGGCCGCTGCGAATGCGCGGTGCTGCCCGTTGGGCGACGCACGGTACTGGTGACGGCCATCGCCTGGTCCGAGTCAAGCCGCGGTGGCGTCGGCGCGGCCGAACAAGGGCGCGTAGCCGCGGGGAAGGTCGGCGAGGAGAGGTCGTGCTCCGCCGTCCGGTTCCGGCACGGGGGCCCATTCGCGCACCGCTGACAGCCGGGCAACCGCCGCCGAGGGCCTGCGGTTCGCTCTGAACCGGATCGCCGTCAGTACTCGGAGCCGCTTCGCAGGTAGGTGCCCGCGACCTGGAGCCACGCTCCGGGGCTGAAGCACGCCTCGATCCGGTGTGGCGTGTCCTCGAAGACCCGCAGGACGCGCAGTGCGCCGCTCGGGTGCAGGTCGTACTCGAAGGTGACGCCGTCGTCCGTGTGGTCCTCGTACTGCAGGTCCAGCGGTCCCTTCGACGGCTCCGCCGGTGCCCGGGCGTCGGCCGAGAGTTTCACGTAGACGGACATCTCTGCGTCCCGCCTTTCCTGTCTGCCCGAGGAGCCCGGCCCACGAGGCTGTCCCTCAGGACGCTTCGGCCGGTGGCTCGAGACCGGTGCCGGTGGCGATGAGGATCTGCCGCGCGGAGTCGGTTCCGTCGGCCTCGACCGCGCGGGCCATCGCGGCCAGGGCCGCTTCCTGGCTCGCCTGCGGGGGGACGACGAGCAGGCTGAAGTGATCGCGGTCGCCCCGCGTGATGATCACGGTGTCATCGCCGACCGGGTACCGGTCGATGTGCACCGACCGGCCGTCGACGACCAGGCGGGCCGGGATGTCGTCCCAGGCTTCCGTGTCCAGGCCGACGCTCGCGATGGGCCCGAGGTGTTCGGTCAACGCCCTGACCAGACCGGGAAGTTCTGCGCGGATGTCCCGTGAATGGGGCCACCACGCGCCGTCGAGCGCACCTTCGCGTGACTGGGTGGTCTCCAGGCGCAGCAGGACCGTCCCCGGCTGCGCGGCCTGCCGGAACCGGTCCGGCAGAAGCCCGTGGTGCGAGGCACCGGCTTCGTCCGACATGGCTCGCCACCTGTCCGTGGACGCGGGCTGAGCCCGCTGAGCGAGACCCGCCCCTCAGGGCGCGGCGGCTCGGGCCGCCCCGACATCTCCACGGTACTCCGCCCGCGCCGGACCGATCCGGCCGCTCGGGAGAGCCGCGGCGGGGGTGCGGGCGTCTCAGCGCCACTCGATCAGGAACAGGGTCGCGTCGTCGCTCGTACGACCGCCCCGTTTTGACACCTCGGGTGCTCGGCGCCGCCGCTGTGCTACACGTGGAACGGGACGGTCGTGACGACGACCTTCGGCAGGGGGCGCAGCGCTCTCCGTAGCCTGGCCGCGAGACGGTTGTGCAGGAGGCGGTGGCGCCAGTGCCGTACGACGATCTCCGGGAGGATGACGGTCAAGGTGAGGTCCGGGCGCTGGTGGTGCAGCGACTCGATGTAGTTGACCAGCGGTGCGACGATCGCGCGATAGGGGGAGAGGACGATCTTCAGGGGTAGGTGGTCGCCCCACAGGTTCCAGTACGCGCGGAAGCGTTGGGCCTCGTCCGCGCTGGAGCTGATGTGGAGCGCGAGGACCGGCTGCTGGAGCGAGGCGGCGTAGGCGAGGGCCCGCATGCCGGCCTGGTCCAGGGTGGCGATCGGCACGATCGACAGGGGGTGGATCTCCTCGGGAGTCTCCTCGCTCTCGGCTTCAGCCGTGGTCTCGAACGTTGCTCCGGGCGCGGTGCCGGGTGTCCGTGCGGTGCCTCGTGCCGTGCGCTCCTCCGAACTCGGCGGTGTGACCGTACGGCTGGGGACTTCGACGGCATGCGGATGCAGGGCGGTCGCCGCGCCGACCGTGTCGTAGTGGTGCCGGATGCGTGTCGTGACCAGGACGAACAGTCCCACCGTGAGCACGGCGAACCAGGCGCCCTCGGTGAACTTGGTGATGCCGGCGGTGATGAGGACGACCGCCGAGAGCAGGGCGCCGGTGGCGTTGAAGGCGAGGCTCTTGCGCCAGTGGCGGTCGCGCAGGCGCCACCAGTGAACGACCATGCCGGTCTGCGACAGAGTGAAGGCGAGGAAGACGCCGACGGCATAGAGCGGGATCAGAGGGCCGGTCTTGCCGCCGAACGCCGCGTAGATGGCGGCCGCGGCGACCGAGAGCAGGATGATCCCGTTGCTGAAGGCCAGACGGTCGCCCAGTCGCAAGAAGATCCTCGGTGCCTGGCTGTCACGGGCCAGCAGGAACAGGACGCGGGGGAAGTCGTTGTAGGCGGTGTTGGCCGCGAGGAGCAGGATCGCGGCGGTGGAGGCCTGGGTGAACACGTAGCCGAAGCCCGAGCCGAAGGTGCGATGGGCGAGCTGCGACAGGACCGTCTCCCGTGAGTTCGGGACGATGCCGTCGAGGTGGACGAGTGTGACCGTGCCGGCGAACAGTGCGACGAGCAGGCCGACCATCCAGGTCAGTGTCGTGCGGGCATTGCGCCACTCGGTCGGCTGGAAGGCCGGCACCGCGTTGGAGATCGCCTCGATGCCTGTCATCGCCGTCGAACCCGAGGCGAAGGCACGCAGGACCAGAAGCAGGCTGACGCCCTCGGTCGCGGTCAGCTGTGGTGTCGCCGCCGGGTGGAAACCGCGGCCGACCGCGTCGGACAGACCCACGGTGACGAGTGCCAGAAGCGCGATCACGAAGGCGTAGGTCGGCGCGGCGAACAGTGCACCCGCCTGCCGCACACCGCGGAGGTTCCCGGCGAGCAGCACGGCGATCACGGCGACGCCGATCGGCACGACGTCGCCTTGGAGGGAGGGGATCGCCGAGGTGATCGCCGCCATGCCGGAGGCGATCGAGACCGCGACCGTGAGAATGTAGTCGGTCATCAGTCCGGCAGCGGCCGCCAACCCGGGAACGCGGCCGAGGTTGGCGGTGGCGACGATGTACGAACCGCCGCCGTGCGGATACGCCCGGATCGTCTGACGGTACGACACCCCGACCGCGAGCATCAGGAAGACGATCGTCACGGCGATCGGCACCGAGTACCGCAAACCCGCAGCACCAGCCAGGACGAGGACGCCGAGCATCGCCTCGGGCCCGTACGCGACCGAGGAGAGCGCGTCGGCGGAAAGCACCGGCAACGCCACCAGCTTGCGCATCCGCTCATGCGCGATCGCGGTGCTCCTCAGCGGAGCCCCGAGCACCACGTGTCGCACCCCGGTACCGACCCGGCCGAGCCGGGAAGTCCGTGTGTCCTCGCTGGTCGCCTCAACCGCAGGCGGTCCTCCGCCAACCGCGGCGACCCGCACGAAACGACCGAAGCGGACCGGCAGGATCTCCGAAGGAGCGGGATAACGACCGAGATCCGGATCCACCGGCAGCGCATGCCGCCATGCCTGCGGATCCCCGGCAACCCGACCCCACTCAAGCCCCACCCGGCGCAACACCCCGAGCTGCTCCGCACCGAGCGCCGAAAGCAGGGCGTCGGGGCTCGGTGCGCCGCCCTCGCCGCCTCGACTCGTATCCGACACGGCACACAGTGTTACGCATGGCGTCCCCTGCCGGGGGCAAGGCGCACGCAGGCTGTCTCGTGCTCGGAGCGCAGGGCCGTGCCTCGCTCGCCTCACCCGGTTCCGACCGGCGGCCCCGACTCGGCGTGTCGCAGGCACCTACTGCGAAGCGGTCCCCCGTACTGGCGGACTACCGGCGGGTCTCAGCGGTTGGAGGAGCGGCCGCCGTGCCGGAACCGGACAGCGGAAATGGCCACGGCGATGATCAGTACGGCAATGCCGATGAACAGCAGGTAGATCAGGCCGTGGATGGCCACGCCGACGATGCCGAGCACGATCGCCAGGATGATCAGGAACAGGACCAGTGCCATCGTTCGGGCTCCTTCGATGCGTGCGCGGGTATCGGAGTGCCAGGCGGCGGTCACCGCTCGTGAACAAAGACCAGGCGGCGGCGTGTGGGCAGCCCGACCGTGACGGTGGCGAGCGCCGGCCGATCCGTCGCGGTGTCGACGTAGACGGGTTCCAGCGTGCCGATCTTGTGGCGGTCGGCATCCACCGCGTCGAGGGCCGCGCCATTCCCGGATGTCAGCCGCTTCGAACATCGGCAACCTCCGATGTCGGTGGGTACTTCCCATTCTCCCTCCGGCGTGTGCCGCCGCCATCTGCCCGGTGTGCCGGCAGGGCGACTCGGTACGGCCACCGGTCGGCGATCAGGGTCCGGGTCCGGGAGGGGCAGCACACGGTCGGCGAGCCCCAGGCCAGGACCGAGTGGTCACGCAAGTAGCCGGAGCAGCCCGCAGCCGGCCGGGGGAGGAGGGCCGGGGCCGACGATGGTCGGTGTGGTGTGTCCGTTGGTGAACGGAGTCACCCGTCTGCCCGCGGGTCTGCGGTCGGCGCGCCCGCGGCTGTCAGGAGGTCGGTGCCGGTGCGCGTGTTGGCCGGGTCGGACGCCGCTGTCATCAGCCACTCGGCGGCGGAGGCTTCGGCCTCCGGGGGAATCACCAGGAGCTCCAGGCGTAGAGGGGTGAAGGAGCACACGATCACCTCGTCCGCGTCCTGCTCCTGTTCGAACCACCCGACGTGGATGACGTGGCCTGCGACCTGGACGCGTCGGGGGATGACCGGCCAGTGCGTCGGATTCACGGTGACACGGGTGACCTTCCCCCACGTGGGGTCCAGTGCTGCCGCCAGCGGGGGCAGCTCGCGCAGGAGATCGTGCGAGCGCGGCCACCATGCTCCGTCCAGCCGGCCGCGCGTGGCGCCCTCGGGTGTCAGTGACAGGCGGACCGTCGGCCCCGGCCCAGGTGGCTGGGTGGCGGTGGGATCGGGGGTCGCGGTCATGTCGAGACACCTGCCTCGGGCTCGTTCGTGGACGGCCTCGTGCTACCGCCAGGACGACGCAGAAGTCTGCAGCTCGTGGACGGTGCGCTCTTCCACCGTACTCCGGCCGCAGCCCCGCCCTCCGGGGTGAGCAGAGGTGGTCGATGGGCGGGGTGAGCAGGGTGGTCGATGGGCGGGGTGAGCATCGATGGGTCGCCGCTGGTCGACCTTCGTCTCGAACTCCGCCACGCACCCCGGTCTGCCCGTAGCGGTCCTCTCCGTCGGCCGACTTCATCGCCTGGGCCCACGCGGATCGGCGTACGACTCACCGGCACTTCGCGACACCTCGGCCAGGGTGGATCCTGCGACTGTGAGGCGAGGCGCAGGAAATCTCTCGAGTGGAATTTCTGGTCAAACGCCACGCGGAGGAATTTTCAAAAATTAACTTATGTGCATGGTGGGATCGAATTCTCGCAGTAAGGAGTATCCTCGAAAGTGCCGGGAGAAGTTACCGGTAGGACGATCGCGAGGAGGCGAATATGCAGATCACTGAGGCAGGATCCCTGGCTCTGCGACCCGTGATCGAAAAAATGTCCGCCTTTTCGGCGGGAAAGATCACAGGGTGAATGGGGGTCAGGGGGGTGCAGATTCAGATCCTGCTGCCCCGGTCGGCGCTACGCTCATGCAGGCCGGAAGGCCGTTCCCCGCAGGAATGCGGGGAACGGCCTTTTTCTGCGGCGGGGCCGCGTGTCATGGTTCGGTGGAGGACCGCCTTTACCGGCGTCCGGTGGCGACTGCTCTGCGGGCATCCCGGCCGGCAGGGCGTCCTCGGCCAGCACACCTACGCGTCCCACCGGCTGCGGTTCGCGATCAAGGGCGTGGAGAACCTGGCCGACTTCGAAACACGGATCGGGAAGGACGCACAGGCCGAGGACGACGGAATGACCACCCCGGAAAGTTCGAGGGTGACAAGGCCTGGCTCGTCGGCTCCGAGAACCGCAACCGCGGCTCCCTGCCCGCCGACATCTGGCGCGGCACCGCGGCCGGACTCGCCGACCGCGGAGCCCTGGCGGTCTACCCGACCGGTGGTTGGTGGAAGTCCCGCAACAGATCCGACCGCGTCGGCCAGTCAGCCTCCTACGACCTCCTCGTGTCCCTCACGACACCTGAGATCGAGACGGACCTCTACACACCGGCCGCAGTACGGCTCGATGTGCCGATCCCGACCGACCTGGTCGCGCGAGTGGAGACGACCTCCGGAATCCCCGTGCAACTGCCCCTGACCTGGTAGACGACGGGAGATCGGTCGATCCCGTGCCCCAGACACCGCCGGGCAGCTCATGTCTACGCTGCCCGGCGCACTGGTGGGTCCCGCCCTGCTCACGCCGCCTGTCCGAAGTTGCGACCGACGGCGGGGTCCGTCTGGCGGGCTGCCTGGGCGTCCGCGTGGTCGAGGGCGGCGGAGAGCGCCTTGACGGCTTCGCCGGCGGAGTCCTTGAGGAGGTGGCCGTAGAGGTTGATGGTGATGGCGAGGGTGGAGTGGCGCATCGTCTTGGAGACGACGGCGACGGGGATGTCGGCGGCGATCATGATGCTGGCCGCGGTGTGGCGCAGGTCGTGGGTGCGCCGTGAGGCGCGGTGGTTCGAGTGGAGGTGAGAGACCTTCGCCGCTGATCCTGTCGCAGCAGGGCGGTGGAGCTGGGGGCAGCCTGATCCGGGTGACGCCGGGGAGGGCAGGAATAGGGAGCCCTTCCTGACTGGGGGTCAAGGGGTTGCGGGCGGTGGCCATATCTAGAGGGATGTTCGGATCTGGATCGTCGGGGGAGCTGATCTGGGGCGGACGGGTGCTTCGCTTGTGGAAGCAGGGTCACGTAAATCGCTTTGTTGAAAAATCCACTCCGGGAGTGCCGTGCGACTTCCTTCGCCGCTGGCGTATTTGCTGCCGAGAGGCAGCCCCGACGTGTGGAATGCCCCGCGTCGGGGCCGCCTCTTGATTCTGTTGAACTACCCCTCTCTGCGGACTAGTTGTGCAGATCGAATACCGCTGTGACGGGCGCGTGGTCTGACCAGCGTTCGGCGTGGGAAGCTGCTCGTTCGACGTAGGCCTCGACGCATTTCTCAGCGAGGTTTCTAGTAGAGACAACTAGGTCGATCCTCCAGCCCGAGTCGTTGTCGAAGGCGCGGCCGCGGTAGGACCACCAGGTGTAGGGGCCGGTGCGGTCGGGGTGGAGGGTGCGGACGACGTCGACGTAGCCGGCCTCGTCGTAGACGCGGGAGAGCCAGGCGCGTTCTTCGGGGAGGAAGCCGGCGGACTTCTGGTTGGACTTCCAGTTCTTGAGGTCCTCGGGGCGGTGGGCGATGTTCCAGTCGCCGCAGACGACGACCTCTCGGCCGTCGGCGGCGGCGCGGGTGCGCAGGGCGTCGAGGTGGACGAGGAATTCCGCCATGAAGCGTTCCTTTTCGTCCTGGCGCTCGGTGCCGACTTCGCCGGAGGGGAGGTAGAGGCTGGCGATGGTAAGTCCGGGCAGGTCGATTTCGACGTACCTGCCCGAATTGTCGAATTCCTCGGATCCGAATCCGATCGCGGTGCGCTGCGGCTCCGTCCGGGACAGGATGGCGACGCCGGCCCGGCCCTTGGTGACGGAGGGGGCCCAGACCGCGTGCCAGCCGTCCAGGTCACGCAGTTCGACGGGCAGTTGCTCGGGTTCGGAGCGCACCTCCTGGAGGCAGATCACGTCCGCCTCGGTGCCGGCCAGCCATTCGACGAAGCCCTTCCTGGCTGCGGCCCGGATTCCGTTCACGTTCACACTCGTCACCACGATCACTCGGGCAGCCTACCGACTGGCCGTACCCGACCCGAATCGTGACGCGCGGTGCGGGTCGACCGGTGGCAGGTGTTGACAGTGGCTGACACGAGCTGTCGTGAACGCGGCATGAATATGTGCGGCGGTCGCATCAGGCCGCGCCATTGGTCTTGACCATCTCCGGAGGGAGCCCCTAGGGTCGCTTACTGCAAGGACCTTTAATAAAGAAGGACGGATAAAGGCTCGCTCTCCCACCTGCCGCAACAGCGGACAGCGGGCCCCGGGATCCGCCCTCCTGGTCGCAGGGCGGACAGAACAACAGGTGGAGGACGCGGTGGGGACGACAGGACAGCTTTCTGCGGTGCCGGAGCCGAAGTACTGGCACCTGCGCACCGTGCTGCTGCGGGCCATCGACTCGGAGTTCTCCATCGGTCAGGTCCTGCCCAACGAGCGTGAGCTGGCCGCCCGCTTCGGTGTCGCCCGGGCGACGCTGCGGCAGGCGCTCGACCAGCTGGAGCTGGAGGGCCGCCTGGTGCGCCGCCGGGGGATCGGCACCCTGATCGCAGCCCCGCGGGTCGGCGTCCCGGTCAACCGGCAGGAGGAGGGCTGGCCCGGCACCGCCCGCAGCCAGGCCTGGCGCACGGTCGACTGCACCACCGCCCCGGCCTCCGCGCAGCTGGCGAAGGCCCTCGGCATCGCCGAGGGCGCCACCGTGCACACCGTCCGCCGGGTCCGCCTGGTGGAGGGACGCGCGATGGCCACCGAGTCGCTGCACGTCCCCGCCGCCGCGCTGCCGCACCTGCCCGGGTTCCGCGCCGAGAGCGACCGCGCCCGCTCGGTGCTGCGCCAGCTGGAGCGCCTGGAGGTGGACGGTGAGTCGCGCTCGGTCGAGCTCGGCGTCGCCGAGGCCGAGGAGGCCGCCCTCCTGGAGCGCCCGCCCGGCTCCCCGGTCCTGGTCATGACCACTCAGTACGCCGCCGCCGGCCGCCTGGTGGCGCTCGCCGTCTCCACCTACCGCGCGGACACCTGCAAGCTGACCTTCGGCGAGGCCGGCCTGGTGGAGGTCACCCCGGTCACCGCGACCGCCGCGACCACCGAGGTCCGCGCCTCCTGAACCACCCGCGGGAAAGAACCACCCGCCGGAAACCACCCCCGGAAACCCTCAGGACGAGGCCCGGACGCCCGAGTGGCGTCCGGGCCTTCGTCGTCGGAGCCGCGAGGGGGACGGAGAAGGGGCTCAGGCCCGGGGCGGGTCCACCGCGAAGAGCTGGTCCTCGACGTGGTCCAGGGCCACCCGCAGGGCGCCCATCGCCACCACCTCCGACCCCAGTGCCGCCAGGGCGACTTCGGGGGCGCGCAGCGTGAACTGGGCGAGGCGTTCGCGCAGCGGGTCCAGGACCCCGCCGAGGCCGGCCGCCCAGCCGCCGATGACCACCAGCTGCGGGTCGATGGCCAGGACGAGCGCGGCGACGCCCTGGACGAGGCGGGTGAGGAAGCGGTCCATGGCGACCTTGGCGACCTCGTCGCCCTCCCGGGCCAGCCGGAGGACGCGGGCGACGGCGGCCTCGTCCAGCGGGTTGAGCGGCTTGCCGGTGGTGGACAGCAGGCGTTCGGGGGTGACCTCCTGGCCGAGCAGGTGGAGGGCGCCGATCTCGCCGGCTGCACCGCCGTAACCGCGGTGCAGCCTGCCGTTGATGAGGGAGCCGGCGCCCGGGCTGAGGCCGGCCATCACGAAGACGACGTCGTCGGCGCCGACGGCCGAGCCCTGCCAGTGTTCGGCGATGGCGGCCAGGTTGGCGTCGTTCTCGATCAGGACCGGGCAGCGGAAGGAGCGCCGCAGCCGGGCGCCGAGGTCGAGGCCGGTCCAGCCGGGCATCGCGGTGCCGAGCCGGATGGTGCCTTCGCGGTCCACGATGCCGGGGGTGCCGATGCCGACGGCCCAGAGGTTGTCGCGGGAGATGCCGGCCTTCCTCAGCACCTCGGCGACGGCGGTGCGGACGGCGGTGAGCCGGTCCTCGGCCTCCAGGGTCTCGTCCACCGGCTTGAAGTGACTGCCCACCACCTCGCCGGTGAGGTCGGCCAGGATGACCCGGATGTCGTGCACGCCGATCTCGATGCCGAGGATGTGCCCGGCCTCGGCGCGGAAGCGGAACCAGCGTGCCGGGCGGCCGCGGCGGCCGGGCCCCGGCTGGCCGTCCTCCCGGGGCTGCTCGACCTCGGCGACCAGACCGGTCTCGACCAGGCCCTCGATCACGCCCTCGACGGTCGGGCGGGAGAGCCCGGTCTCGCCGACGAGTTGGGTGAGGGTCACGGCGTGGCCGTCCCGCAGCGCCCGGAGCGTGACCGCCGCGTTGATCCGCCGCAGCAGCGAGGAGTCTCCTCCGGTGAGCCGATCCGCCAATGCGATGCCCTTCGCCGTTCGCGCGACTGCCCTGGCGCGCGGTGTCGAGTGCGCGGTGCCCACCGAATGGCCCGCGGGGGTGTGTCCCCGGAACGCGGCACGGGCGGCGGGGGCCGCCTGCGCGAGGGCCGGAGGACAAGCGGAGCCTACCCGTGGGCGGGCCCGGGCGGCGAGGATCCTCGCAGCTCATCCAGGCTTCGGTATCGAAATGGTACGGACCGGGTGGCCGTGCGTGACCCGGGATTCACCGCACGTCCACGGATGCCCCGGGACCGATACCGGGCCGGGGCCGGACACGGACCCGGCCCACCGCGCCGACCTCCGGGAAGCCGACCCCTGGAAGCGCCGACCGGCGCTCAGTCCACCCGGGCCGCGAACAGCCGCTGCCCCAGCAGCCCCATCGGGTGCCCGTCCTCAGGCAGGGTCAGGACGGTCGGGCAGCCCGCCGCGGTGAGGGCGGCCCGCCACTGCTCCTCCGGACGGGCGCAGTGCTGAGGCCGGGCGGGCCCGGTGATCAGCAGGTCGAGCTGTTCGGCCGTCGGCGCGAGCAACAGCAGCCGGCCGCCGGGGGCGAGCAGCGGGACGAGCGCCGCGGACTCCTCCTGCGGCGGCCGGGTAGCGGCGGCGACGACGAGGTCGTAGCGCCCGCCGTCGGGGGAGGGGTGGTGTTCGGCGTTGGGGCGGGGCCGAGCGGCGAGGGCCCGGCTGACGGTGGTGTCGGCGCCCTCCGGGTCGAGTTCGAGGACGCGCAGCGGCGCCGGCCCGGTGTGGGCCTCGGCGGTGGCGCGGACCAGGGTGCCGAGGGTGGCGCCGAGGTAGCCGCGGGCGGCGTACCAGCGGACCGGGGCGGAGGCGGGGTGGGGCGTCGCCTCGCCGGTGATCAGCCGGGGCAGCTGCAGCGCGCCGCGCCGTACCCGGTCGAGCGGGGCGGCCGGGCCGAGGCCGTCGGCCCAGGCTTCGACGGCGGGGCGCCAGGCGTCGCGGGCTTCGGCGGCGCCGAGTTCGGGCCCGCCGGCGTGGAGCGGGCCCTGGGCGCCGCCGTCGTGGCGGGTGATCAGGCCGTGCCGGGCGAGCGCGTCCAGCCAGCGGCTGACCCGGGGGCGCTGGGCGGGGGCGACCATGGCGGTGGCCAGGATCTCGGCCTCGGAGTGTCCGCGTTCGGGGTCGGTGAGGACGCCGTGCTGCTGGAGGGCGTGCAGCAGGGCGCGGAGGACGGCCCGGTCGAGGTGGGTGCCGAAGTCGTGGACCTGGTCGGCGGTGATGCCGATGCTGTGCTTCCAGGCGGCGGCCGTGGCGGCGTCGGCGGCGGCGCGCAGTCGGCGGTCGGCGGTTTCGGCGTTGCTGTCCGGGGCGCGGACGTGGGCGAGGACGGCGCCGAGCGCGTCGACGGCGGCGTACACGTCCTCCTGCCGGGGTTCGGGGCCGACGTGCAGGACGAGGCGCAGCGCGCCGAGGTCGTGGGCGGCGAGGTCGGGCTGCCGGCTGAGGCGCCAGAGCAGGGCGGAGGGCAGGCTGAGGTGGGTGGTGCCGTGGGCGGCGACGGCGGCGAGCTGCCGGTCGGGCTGCTGGTCGGGGTCGCCGCAGTGGACGGTGCCGCCGGCGAGCAGGGTGGCGAGGGCGAGTTCGACGGCGAGCTCGGTGACGGGGTGCAGCACGGTGTGCCGGATCGGCGGCGGGCCGAGGACGCCGGCCCAGTAGCGCAGCCGCTGTTCGGCGGCTCGGGCGGCGGAGGGGGCGAGGGCGGCGTGCTGGGCGACGCGTTCGGCGAGTGCTCGCGGGAGGCCGCCGGGCGGGGAGACGCCGAGCAGCAGGCCGATGCCGCTGATCGCGCGCCCGTCGGCGACGACGGCGGGCCGGTCGCCGAGCTCGCGCAGCGCGCTGACCAGGGCGGGAGTCGTGGGCACGGTTTTCACTTTCGAGTGCGGGGGAGAAACCGAACTACTGAACCATGCGGTCGGGTCGGGGGAGGCCGCCCCCGGGTCAAAATTCTGTAATGATTTTCATATCGGCCAGCCAAACGGGTGGGACGAAGTCGGCGCGAAGGTGTCGGAACTTCGCATTCCGGAACTGCTGCGCGATCCCTTGACACTCGGTACGGGTCCTGGATTACTTGGGCCTGAGTGCGCCTGACCGAACGATCGGTAGGTGCTCCGGAACGGCCCACCGCAGGCACTCCGGAACGGCCGACCGCAGGCGGCTCCGGAACGGCCGAGCAGCGAAGGAGCGACGATGACCGGCACCGCACCCGTCCCGCCCCGGCACCTCGGGGAGCCGATCCCGCCCGCGCTCCTGGACGCCGGCGAGCGGATGGGCCCGGACGAGCTGCGCGCCCACCAGCTCACCCGGCTGCGGGCCACCCTGCGGCACGCCTACGACAACGTCGAGCTCTACCGCCGCAAGTTCGACGCGGCCGGCGTCCGCCCCGAGGACTGCCGCACGCTCGCGGACCTCGCCCGCTTCCCCTTCACCACCAAGGCCGACCTGCGCGAGGCCTACCCCTTCGGCATGTTCGCCGTCCCGATGGAGCAGGTCCGCCGGATCCACGCCTCCAGCGGCACCACCGGCCGCCCGACCGTGGTCGGCTACACCGACAACGACCTCTCCATGTGGGCCGACGTCGTCGCCCGCTCGATCCGCGCGGCCGGCGGCCGGCCCGGCCACAAGGTGCACATCGCCTACGGCTACGGGCTGTTCACCGGCGGCCTGGGCGCGCACTACGGCGCCGAGCGGGCCGGCTGCACCGTCATCCCCGCCTCCGGCGGCATGACGGCCCGGCAGGTGCAGCTGATCCTGGACTTCGAGCCCGAGATCATCATGGTCACCCCGTCCTACCTGCTCACCCTGCTGGACGAGTTCGAGAAGCAGGGCATCGACCCGCGCACCACCTCGCTCCAGGTGGGCATCTTCGGCGCCGAGCCCTGGACGGAGGAGATGCGGCGCGAGATCGAGGACCGCCTCGACCTGCACGCCGTCGACATCTACGGCCTCTCCGAGGTCGTCGGCCCGGGCATCGCGCAGGAGTGCGTGGAGACCAAGGACGGGCTTCACATCTGGGAGGACCACTTCTACCCGGAGGTCGTCGACCCCCTCGGCGACGAGGTGCTCCCCGACGGCGAGGGCGGCGAACTGGTCTTCACCTCGCTCACCAAGGAGGCGCTGCCGATCGTCCGCTACCGCACCCGCGACCTCAGCCGCCTGCTGCCCGGCACCGCCCGGCCGGCCTTCCGGCGGATGGAGAAGGTCACCGGGCGCAGCGACGACATGATCATCCTGCGCGGGGTGAACCTCTTCCCGACCCAGATCGAGGAGATCCTGCTGCGCACCCCGGACGTCGCGCCGCACTTCCAGCTGCGGCTCACCCGGGAGGGGCGGCTGGACCGGATGGCCGTCCGGGTCGAGGCCCGGCCGGAGGCCTCCGCGCAGCGCCGGGAGGCGGCGCGGGCGGCGATCGTCCGGGCGGTGAAGGACGGGATCGGGGTGACGGTCACGGCCGAGGTGGTCGACCCGTACACCCTGGAGCGCTCGGTCGGGAAGATCAAGCGGGTGGTGGACGAGCGCGGCTGACCGCTGCGCGAGGAGGGCGGCTGACCCGCTGTCGGACGAGTGGGGCAGGCGCCCGCTCCGGTCATTCCTCCTACCCGTTCGGCTCACCGGGATCGTGGGCGCGGCCGATCCTTCCCAGACTCGGAGGGCAAGGGGGTGGACTCAACCGGAGAGGCTTCCTCATGAGCATCGGGCTACGCCGCGTCCTCGCGGTCACCGCCGTGGTTTCCCTGGGTCTGGGCGCGGCTTCGTGCGGCAGCGCCAAGCAGTCGTCCGGCGGCGGTTCCTCGGGCAGTGCGAACGCTAGCGGCGGCGCCTCCGTGGGAGCCGTCCGGATCGGTCTGCTGCTGCCGGAGAGCAAGACCACCCGCTACGAGCAGTTCGACCGGCCGTTGATCGAGCAGCGGATCAAGGAGCTGGCGCCGCAGGCGCAGATCGACTACTACAACGCCAACCAGGACGCGACGCTCCAGCAGACCCAGGTGGACACCGCCCTCACCAAGGGCGACAAGGTGCTGATCCTGGACGCGGTGGATGCCAAGTCGATCCAGTCCTCCGTCCAGAAGGCCCACGACGCGGGCGTCAAGGTGCTGGCCTACGACCGGCTCGCCCAGGGCCCGGCCGACGCCTACGTGTCCTTCGACAACCACAAGGTCGGTGAGCTGCAGGGCAAGGCTCTGGTGGCGGCGGTGGGCGACAAGGCGAACGCCGGCTCGATCATCATGATCAACGGCTCGCCCACCGACCCGAACGCGGCCGACTTCAAGGCCGGTGCGCACAGCGCGATCGACGGGAAGCTGAAGATCGGCAAGGAGTACGACACCCCGAACTGGGATCCGAACAACGCCAACCAGGAAGCCTCGGCGGCCATCACCGCGATCGGCGCGAACAACGTGGTCGGCGTCTACTCCGCCAACGACGGCATGGCCGCGGGCATCGCCACCGCGCTGAAGGCCGCCGGCCTGAGCGTCCCGCTCACCGGCCAGGACGCCCAACTCGACGCCATCCAGCGGATCCTGGCCGGCACCCAGACCATGACGATCTACAAGCCGTTCAAGCCGGAGACCGACGTCGCCGCCAGGATGGCCGTCGCGCTCGCCGGCGGCAAGCCCCTCGACTCCAGCCTTGCGCCGACGACGGTGACCAACGGGAGCGGCCACAAGGTGCCGGCCAACCTGATCACCCCGATCGTGGTCGACAAGAACAACGTCAAGGACACGGTGGTCAAGGACGGCCTCTACACCGTCGCCCAGATCTGCACGCCGGACTTCGCCGACGCGTGCAAGGCCGCCGGCCTCGAATAGCCGGCGCCCCCTCTCAACCCCCTCTCAACCCGAACAGGCCCCGCCTCCACGACCGAGGCGGGGCAAGGGAGTTGGTCACCGTGGCAGGCGAGACCGTACTGGCCCTGCGAGGGGTCTCCAAACGGTTCGGCGCCGTCCAGGCGCTCACCGACATCGAACTGGAGGTGCACGCGGGCGAGGTGGTGGCCCTGGTCGGCGACAACGGCGCCGGCAAGTCGACCCTGGTCAAGTCGATCGCCGGGGTGCACCAGCCCGACGACGGCGTCATCGAGTGGCAGGGCAGGCCGGTGACCATCCACCGGCCGCAGGAGGCCCAGCAGTTGGGCATCGCCACCGTCTACCAGGACCTCGCACTCTGCGACAACCTCGACGTGGTCGGGAACCTCTTCCTCGGCCGCGAGATCCGGCGCTTCACCATCCTCGACGAGGTCGCCATGGAGAAGCGCTCCCGGGCGCTGCTGGACACCCTCTCCATCCGCATCCCCAGCGTGCGGATCCCGGTCGCCTCGCTCTCCGGCGGCCAGCGCCAGGTCGTCGCGATCGCCCGCGCGCTGATCGGCTCGCCCAAGATCGTGATGCTGGACGAACCGACCGCGGCCCTGGGCGTCGAGCAGACCGCCCAGGTGCTCGACCTGGTCGAGCGGCTGCGCGATCAGGACCACGGGGTGCTCCTGATCAGCCACAACATGGCGGACGTGATGGCCGTCGCCGACACCATCGCGGTGCTGCGCCTCGGGCGCAACAACGGCGTCTTCGACAAGCGCTACACCAACCAGGAAGAGATCATCTCGGCCATCACCGGGGCCACGGACAACGCCGTGACCCGCCGGAAGGCCCGTGGCCAGGAGGGTTCCCCGTGAGCGACCACACCCCCGGGAGCGCCCCCGGCGGCGAACCCGAGCGCCCCCACACCCGGCTGCCCGAGGACAGCATGCCCACCGGCGGCGTCAATGCCCCCGTCCCGGTGGCCCCCGAGGCCACGCCCGCGGTCGACCCCCGGCTGATCGTCCGCCAGGAGGGCATCAAGGGCTACCTGGGCGAGTTCCGCCGCCGGATGCGCAGCGGCGAACTGGGCTCGCTGCCCGTGGTGCTGGCCCTGATCGTGATCTGGGCGGTGTTCGGCAGCCTCAACAGCAGCTTCCTGTCCGCGCAGAACCTCTCCAACCTGTCCCAGCAGATCGTCGGCACCGGCATGATCGCGATCGGCGTGGTCTTCGTGCTGCTGCTCGGCGAGATCGACCTCTCGGTCGGCTCGGTCAGCGGCCTGTGCGCGGCGATCTACGCGGTGCTGAACGTGACCAACGGCGTCAACGAGTGGGTCGCGCTGATCACCGCGATCGTCGGTGGCGCGATCGTCGGCGCGATCCAGGGCATCTTCTTCGCCAAGGTCGGCGTCCCGGCCTTCGTCGTCACCCTCGCCGGCAACCTCGGCTGGAACGGTCTGATGCTGCAGATCCTCGGCGCCAGCGGCACCGTGAACCTCTCCGGCAAGGACATCGTGTCCAGGCTCTACAGCACCATCTACGGCCAGCAGATCGCCGCCTACGGGGCGGCCGCCGTCGGTGTCCTGCTGTTCCTGCTCGCATCCCTGGTCGACGCCCGCCGGCGCCAAGCCGCGGGCGTCCCGTCCAGGCCGGTCACCGACATCGTGGTGCGCACCGTGCTGCTGGCGATCGTCGCCTTCCTGGCCGCCTACACGCTCAACCAGTACAAGGGGCTGCCGCTCGCGCTGCTGATCTTCCTGATCTTCATCGTCGTGCTGGACTTCGTGCTGCGCCGCACCTCGTACGGCCGGCAGGTGTTCGCGCTCGGCGGGAACATCGAGGGCGCCCGGCGCGCCGGCATCAACCTGTCCTGGATCCGGATCAGCGTCTTCACCATCTGCTCCACCATGGCGGCGGTCGGCGGCCTCTTCCTGGCCGCGCAGATCCAGTCCGCCAGCCAGACCTCCGGCGGCGGCAACCTGCTGATGAACGCCATCGCGGCGGCCGTCATCGGCGGCACCAGCCTGTTCGGCGGGCGCGGCAAGACCTGGTCGGCGCTGCTCGGCGCGCTGGTGATCGGCTCCATCCAGTCCGGGATGAACATCGAGGGGCTGAGCAACGCCATCCAGTTCATGATCACCGGCGCGGTGCTGCTCGCCGCCGTCGTGGTCGACTCGCTGGCCCGGCGCACCCAGAAGGCCGCCGGACGGGCCTGAGTGCACCGGACGGCCGCCGGGCGGGCGTGAGCACACCGCATGGCCACCAGGCGGGCGCCGGCACGCCCCACCCGGCCCTACGGCGGATCCGAACACGCCCCACCTGGCCCTATGCTGCGGGCATGCCGAACGAGCTGCGCACTCTTCAACCGGCCGAGGACCTCGCCTTCATCCGGCGCGAGACCGAGCTGACGCCCGTCCCCTTCGTCCCCGAGATCAGCCTGCACATGGCCGAGGACGCCATCGCCCTGTGGGAGGCCACGGAGCGGATGCGCGGCGAGATCGGGCTGGCGCCGCCGTTCTGGGCCTTCGCCTGGGCGGGCGGGGTGGCCGTCACCCGCTACGTGCTGGACCACCCCGAACTGGTGGCGGGCCGTGCGGTGTTGGACATCGCGGCCGGCTCCGGACTGGTCGGGGTGGCCGCCGCGCTGCGCGGGGCGGCGTCCGTGCGCGCGGCCGAGATCGACCCCTACGCGGTCACCGCGATCGGCCTCAACGCCGAGGCCAACGGGGTCCGGGTGGAGGGCTCCCTGGTGGACCTGGTGGACGGGGACGGCGCCCCGGCCGAGGTCGTGCTCGCGGGCGACGTCTTCTACGAACGGGCCATGGCCGCCCGTTTCCTGCCCTTCCTGGAGCGGGCCGCCGCGCGCGGCGCCACCGTCATCGTCGGAGACCCGGGCCGGGCCTACCTGCCCCGGGACCGGTTCACGGCACTGGCGGCGTACCAGGTGCCGGTCGTCGCCGACCTGGAGGACACCGCTATCAAGACCACCACGGTGTGGCGCCTCGGCTGACGACGGGGCTTGTTCGGGGCCGGGCTCGTTCACGGGGCGGAATTCCCGGCGGCGGCCTGGCGGCGACTGCTAGACAGGCGGGCATGACCGACCAGACAGCCCCGACCGACCAGCTCGCCCTGCGCCCCGCCACCCCCGAGGAGATCCCTGCCCTGCTCGCCCTCTGGGCCCGGGCCGCCAAGGGCACCAGCATCACGGACGACGAGGCGGGCGTCGCCGCCCTGCTCGCCCGCGACCCGGAGTGCCTGATCGTCGCCACCCCGGCGGATGATCCGACGGCTCTGCTCGGCACCGTGATCGCCGGCTGGGACGGCTGGCGCTGCCACCTCTACCGCCTCGCCGTCGACCCCGGGCACCGCCGCCGCGGCATCGGCGCCGCCCTGCTGGCCGCCGCCGAGGAGCGCTTCGCCGCGCTCGGCGGCCGCCGCGCCGACGCCATGGTGCTGGACGACAACGCGCTGGGCCACCGCACCTGGCAGTCCGCCGGGTACGAGCCGCAGCCGCAGTGGAGCCGTTGGGTCAAGCCGCTGCCCGCCTGAGCCTGCCGGTCCCGGTCCCGGCGCGTGATCTTCCAGCGCGCGTTGGCGGTGAACCGGATCGCCTGCCGGGTGTCCTTGCGGGACTTGAGCCGGGGTGCGCCCGTCTTCGGGCGGTTGCCCTTCAAGGAGTCGAAGAATTCCGGTAGGCGGTGTCCAGGTCCCCGTCCGCCACGTCGGTGCGGCACCCGGGGCAGTGTCCCCGGGTGCCGCATCCTTGGTCGGGTGGTCAGCCGCGCAGGTCGGCCAGCCAGGCCTCGACCTCGTCGGAGCGGCGGGGGAGGGCGGCGGACAGGTTCTCGTTGCCGTCCTCGGTGACCAGGATGTCGTCCTCGATCCGCACGCCGATGCCGCGGTACTCCTCCGGCACCGTCAGGTCGTTCGGCTGGAAGTAGATGCCCGGCTCGACGGTCAGCACCATGCCCGGCTTCAGCGGGCCGTCCACGTGCAGCTCGGTGAGGGAGTGGGCGCAGTCGTGGACGTCGATGCCCAGCATGTGGCCGGTTCCGGCCAGGGTGAAGCGGCGGTGCAGGCCCAGCTCGTACACCTTGTCGGCGGTCAGGTCGCCGAACAGGCCCCAGGCGGTGAGGTGTTCGGCGAGCTCGCGCTGGGCGGCGTGGTGGAAGTCGCGGAAGTCGGCGCCCGGCCGGACGGCGGCGATGCCGGCCTCCTGGGCGGCGAACACGGCGTCGTAGACCTTGCGCTGGAGAGCGGTGAAGCGGCCGCTGACCGGGAGGGTGCGGGTGATGTCGGCGGTGTAGAGCTCGTTGGTCTCCACGCCCGCGTCCAGCAGCAACAGGTCGCCGGGCTTGGCGTGGCCGTTGTTGCGCACCCAGTGCAGGGTGGTGGCGTGCGGGCCGGCCGCGGCGATGGTGCCGTAGCCCACGTCGTTGCCCTCGATCCGGGCCCGGACGAAGAAGGTGCCCTCGATCAGCCGCTCCGGCGTCTCGGAGTCGGTGCCGAGCACCCGCACCACGTCCTCGAAGCCGCGGGCAGTGGCGTCGCAGGCGAAGCGCAGCTCGGCGATCTCGAACTCGTCCTTCACCAGGCGCAGTCCGGACAGGAAGACCTCGAACTCCTCGTCCCGCCCGGCCTCCGCCCGACTTTCGAGGGACTGCTCCACAGCTGCGTCGTGGCGGCGCAGCACCCGCACCGGGCCTTCGCTCGCGCGCAGGTCGGCGTGGATGGTGCGAACGTCCCGGCAGGGCAGGCCGAGCAGCTGCTCGCTCTCGGTGAGGCTGTTGCGGCGGCCGTCCCACAGCTCGCCGTGGCCGTCCAGCCAGAACTCGCCGCTCTCGATGTCGGAGCGGTTGCGCAGGTACAGCACGGCGGTGTGGCCGCTCGCGCCGGTGGGCTCCAGCACCAGGACGGCGTCCTGGGACTGGTCGCCGGTCAGGTAGACGTAGTCGGAGGAGGGCCGGAACGGGTAGTCGGTGTCGTTGGCCCGCACCTTGGGATTGCCGGCCGGGATCACCAGCAGCTCGCCGGGGAAGGCGGCGGACAGCTCGGCCCGGCGGCGGGCGGTGTGCCCGGCCTGCGGGATCGGCTCCAGGGCGGTGCGCTCGGTGTCGGCCCAGCCCTGCTTCATGTGCGCGGCGAGTTCGTCCGTCACGCCGCGAGTGAGGCCGTTCTTCCGGTACTTGATGGTGGCGGTGGGCTCGGCGGGCTCGGTCACTTCGGTCTCCTGGTGAGGGTGGGGGAGGCGAGGTGGTTCGTTACGCTGCCCCGTCCGTCGGCGTGCGTACCGTACGGTATATCGAACAGTGTCGGGAGAGAAGAGGTCGAGCGTGAACGATGCCGGTGAATCCGTCCGGGGCGTCCTCGCCGCCAACCTGAAGCGGGTCCGGGCGCAGCTCGGGCTGTCGCTGTCCGAACTGTCCCGGCGGGCCGGGATCGGCAAGGCGACGCTCTCCCAGCTGGAGTCCGGCGCCGGCAACCCGACCCTGGAGACCGTGCTCGGCCTCTCCCGGGTGCTCGGCGTGCCGATCTCCGACCTGGTGGAGGCGCGGCCGGCCGACGAGGTGACGGTGGTGCGGGCGGCCGAGGCCGAGGTGCTGAGCGGCCGCGGCGTCGACCTGCGGCCCCTGCGCCGGATCGAGTCCGGGGACGCGGTGTTCGAGGTCTACGACCAGCAGGTGCGCACTGACGGCACCCAGATCTCCGGCGGGCACATCGGCACCGAGCACACCATCGTCCAGTCCGGCCGGCTGCGGGTCCGGGCGGGCCGCCGCGAGGTCGAGCTCGGCCCGGGCGACTACATCGGCTTCGACGCCGCCCTGCCGCACTCGTACACGGCCCTGGGCGGCGGGACGGTCCGCTCCGTCCTGCTCCTGCAGTACCGCGCCGACCAGCGCCTGCACCTCACCGACCCGGCGGGGTCCCCGGCTGCCGGGCGGTCCGTACTGGACCAGGAGCACTGAGCGGAGCCGTTCGGCATTCGGAGAGTCGTTCGGTATACCGAATGGACGCCCGCCGTGCCGGCTCGCGCGGCGCGCTCCGGACACCTGCTCCGGCCCCCACTCCCCTCGTGGTGGGGGCCGGAGCGGGCGTCCGCACTGCCGACCCGGGAGAGCATGCCAACCGCGGCGGCCGAATGGCCATGCATTAGCCTCTGGGCCTAATAGTCAAGAACGCGCCAGGTCAGGGCGGCTGTGAGGAGCCGGAGGTAGGTTCGTGATCGCACTGAGGTTCGGGGTCGCGGACCTGGCGAAGACCCGGTTCGTCATCTCGCCGCTCGACCACCTGATGGCCGGTTCGGCCCGGGTGGGCGTGCACCAGAGCGTCGGGTCGCGCAGCGAGCGCTGGTGGCGGGATGCCCGTCGGCACGTGCCCCACCAGGCCAGGCGCTTCCTCGACGTGGTCAACGCGAGTCCGATCGGCGTCCCCGACTTCATGGTGGCCGACCTCGACGCCGTCCGCCGGCAGCTGACCGACGAGCTCGACGCGCTCCTCGCCGTCCCGCAGCGGGCCGTCGAGGAGGACGTCGCGATGTTCGGCAGCGAGCCCGAACTCCCCACCGCCCTCGCCCGGTTGCGCGATGACGGCACCCGGGGCCTGCGCGAGGTCAGCGACGGCGCCTGGGCACTGTTCCGCACCTGCCTCGCCCCCGACTGGCCCGACATCCGCCGCGCCCTGGAGGCCGACATCGCCGAGCGGGCCCGCACCGTCGCCCGCGCCGGGATCGGCGCGATGCTCGACTCGATCCACCCGAAGGCGGTTTGGCGGGAGGAGGGGGTGCTGGAGTGCACCCTCGGCGAGCTGGAGGGCTCCTTCGAGCTGGGCGGCCGAGGGCTGGAGCTGCGGCCCAACTACTTCGTCCAGCAGGGCATCAGCCTGCTGGCCGGGCCGGACCGCCAGAGCCTGCTGCTGCACCCGCTCGCCGCCCCCGCCGCCGAGCCACCCGCCCGGCCGCCGGTCGCCGACGGCCTCGCCGCCGTCCTCGGCCCCGCCCGGGCCCGCGTCCTGCGCACCATCGCGGGCGGCCCCTGCTCCACCACCGAACTCGCCCGGCAGCTCGGCGTCACCCCGCCCTCCGCCTCCGCCCACGCCGCCGCCCTGCGCGCAGCCGGGCTGATCGTCACGAGGCGCCAGGGCAAGCAGGTCCGCCACACCCTCACCGACGTCGGCCACGACCTCCTGCTGGACAACCCGGAGCCCTCGCTGACCGTCGCGTAACGGCCGGTGGGGCGTCGGCGGGTCCGTCCGTCAACCTGCCTCCGCCGATCCCACCCACCCCTGTGCACGAACGGTACGAAAACGGGCCGTGAATTGTTCTCCGGCGGGGGCGCCGCCCGATCGGGCGCCGCGACGGCGAAGGTCGGGGTGCCCGGGATCCGGGAGAAGCGGGGCGTCGGCGGGCCCGGTACCGGGTTCCACCTGCGTACGGGCGTTCCGTGGGCGGGCGGCGCCGGTCGGTGGCAGGGCGGGAACGGCGGGTCGGTCATCTCTCGGCGGACCGGGACACCGCCCGGCGGGTGACCGGCGCAACGCCGATACTCGGCGCCGGTGTCGGCATCTCCGGGCATCATGGGCCGCGACGGGACGTCGCGGAACAGGCGGAACAGGAGTCGACCGATGAGAAGGCCGATGATGGAGTTCGGCTGCGCGAAGTGTTACGGAGAGGACGCGCAGGCCGTGTGGCGGGGGCAGCGGGAGCGGTTCGAGCACGAGGCCGAGGTCGTGGACGGCTCGCACTTCTCCGTCGCCGTCCGGCGCTGCCGGGACTGCTCGCAGCGGTTCGTCTGGATCTTCACCGAGTTCATCGACTGGATGGGCGGCGACGACGCCCAGTACGTGACGGTCATGCCGCTCACCGCCGCCGAGGCCACCGGCCTGGTCACCGGCGCCCTCCACCCCCTGGACCTCGGCGCCCTCGGCCGGGACCGCCGCCGCCTGGACCACGACTGGCCCACCGGCGGGCCGGCGGCCCTGCAGTGGAATTCCGGGCCGTTCCTGGTCCGGGAAGGGCGCTGAGGCGCCGCAGGGGAGGCGCCGCAGGGGTCGGAGCGGGGGGATCGGGGTGTTGATCGGCTGTCTACCGGCTGCTGTGAGCATGTGGTCGTCCGGTCAGGCAGGAAAGCAAGGAGCGTCAGCAGTGTTACGAACGTTTGGTGTCCGCGCGGTGGTTGCCGGGGCGGCCGTGCTGGCCGTGGTGGTGGGCGCCTTCGCCCTGGGCACGGGGGATCCCGTACGGCATGGGACGCCGACCACGCCGCCGAGCCAGGTCTGCGGCGGGTCGGAGGACGTGCAGTGCCTGTCCGGGAAGATCGTCTGGAACGGGACCGGCCTCGTCGTCGTCAAGCCTCAGGGGGTGTGACGGGCCGGGCGGTGGCGGCCGGCTCGGTCGGTGCGGTCGGCAGCAGCGTTGCGACGGCGGACTCCGGAGCGCTCTGCGGGCCGAGCAGCAGGTGCGCCTGCTCCTCGTGCTGCCGCGCGGCCGCGTGATCACCGCGGGCCGTCATCGCGTTGGCCAACACCAGGTGGGCGAGGGCGCGTTCACGCTGTCGCCCACCCTTCGTTGCGAGAGCCAGGGCCCGCTCCGCGTGCTGCACGGCCTCGTCCACCCGTCCGAGCAGCCGCAGGACGTCCGCCAGCCGGCTCCGGGCGGCCGACTCGCGGTCCAGGTCCCCGGCCGGGCCGGCGCGGTCGATGCAGGAGCGCAGCTGCGCCGCGGCGTCGTCGAGCCGGTCCAGCACCTGGTAGGCGAGGCCGAGGACGTAGTGCACGTACGCGGTCATCCCGGCGTCGGCGGTGGCGGTGGGGTTGTCTGCGGGTTCGGCGAGGAGCCGCCGGCAGGTGGCCGCCGCCTCGGCGGCGTGGCCGCTGCGGATCCGGGACAGGGCCGCGTTCGCGGTGCTCGCCACCTCGCCCGAGCGGTGGCCGAGTCGGCGGGCGAGGGCCGCCGACTCGTCGAAGGCGGCGATCGCCTCCTCGTGCCGCCCCTCGGCCTGGGCGATCAGGCCCAGGTCGTTCAGAGCCTGCCGGTGCACGGCCCGGTCGCCCGCCTCCTGGCAGGCCCGGGCCGCCCGGCGGGCCTGGTCGCCCGCCTCGTCGAGCCGGGCCCGGGCCAGCAGGACGGTTCCCAGGAGGAAGCGGGAACGGCCCTCCGCGGCACGGTCGCCGCGCTCGACCGCGGCGGCGATCAGCAGCCGGGCCGCCTCCTCCGCGCGGCCGCCGAAGGCGCCGAGGCCGAGCGGGCTGAGGGCGATCAGGAGGTCGATGGCGGAGCGTAGTTCGGCCGTCTCAGTCGCTTCAGCCGTATCGGGCGTCGGCGCGGTGGGCGCGTTCGCGTTCGCTTTCGCGTCCGTGGCGACGGCGGCCGCGAGGGCGATCGCTGCGGGGGTATCGGTTCGCGCCCACCGGCGGGCGTGCGGCAGATCCTTGAAGACCGGGCGGGCAGGCAGCGCCCCGCCGAAGACCTCGGCCACCGGGTCGCCGGGGACGGCGAGGGCGAAGGCCGTACGGGCCCGGCCGAGCAGCAGGGTCAGCAGCCGTTGGCGAGCAGCGGCTCGTTCGGCAGGGCCACGCCGCAGTGACGTCCGGCGGGCGAAGGCGCGGACCAGGTCGTGGAAGCGGTAGCGGCCGGGGGCCGTCGACTCCAGGAGCGCCTGGTCCACCAGCGACTCCGCCAGGCGCTCCGCCTGGTCGTCGGGCAGCCCCAGGACGGCGGCCGCCGACGCCAGGCCGATGTCCGGCTCCACCCAGGAGAGTTTGCGGAAGGCGGTGGCCAGGGGTGGTTCGAGCAGCAGGTAGCCGAGCTCGAAGACCTGCTCGATGGCGACGGTCCGGGTGCGCAGCGCGGTGATGCCCACGCGGTCGTCGGCCAGGCGCCGGACGAGATCGCCGATCGGTCGGTGGGGCGCCGAGACGAGTTGGGCTGCGGCGATCCGTACCGCGAGCGGGAGCCGGCCGCAGGCCTCGACCAGCAGCTCGGCCTGGTCGTTCTGGGCGGCCCGGCGTGCCGGGCCGATGACCGAGTCGAGCAGGCTGATCGCTTCGTCCTTGCTGAACACGTCCAGGGCGAGGTGCAGGACGGACGGCACGCTGCTGAGCATCGTGCGGCTGGTGACGAGCACCGCGCAGTCGGGGGAGCCGGGGAGGAGTGGCTGGACCTGGGCGTCGTCGCGGGCGTTGTCGAGGAGGAGCAGCAGCCGTTTGTCGGCGGTGATGGTCCGGAACAGTGCGGACCGGCCGGGGAGGTCCTTGGGGACGGCCTCGGGGCGGACGCCGAGGGTGGTGAGGAAGTCCGCGAGGATGTCGGACGGGCTGGCGGGCACCAGGTCGGCGCCGCGGAGGTCCGCGAGGGGTCGACGGCCAGTCGGTAGCCACCCGCCTGGGAGACCAGGACAGTGGGGGATTCGCGGGCCGGCTCCAGCAACTTCCGTAACTGGGAGACGTAGGAGCGGAGGGTGACGGTGGGAGAGCCGGGCGGTTGCTCGCCCCACAGGTCGGCGATCAGCTCATCCACGGTGACGACTGAGTCCGGCCGCAGAAGAAGGGCGGCCAGAACGGCCCGCTGCCGCGGCGCACCCAGTTGGATGGCAGCATCGGCGCGCTGCACCCGCAGCGCGCCGAGTAAGGAGAAGCTGAGTGGATTCGGGCCAGGGACTGTCCGCAAGACATCCTCCGTGATCTGAGCCAGCATCAGATCGCTGACCGAGCTACATCTTCGCTTGCGGAGAGTCCGAGTACAACATAGTCAGGCGGTGCCCGACTTCCGGGACAGTCGAGCAGCTTGGATTGCGGCGAGAGAGTCGGAGGGGCTGGGTGCAGTGTTCCGGAGGTGTCTCCAGTCCTGCTTCCAGCGCAGAACCTCGTCGGGATTGCTGGAGAACAGCGCCCCGAGTTCGGATTCCGAGTAGAGAAGAGTCGACCAGTCGGGAAGCAGGAGCATGATGGCCGGCCAGGCAAACGAGCGGTCCTCTCCGCGTGCGAATGGAAGGATCTGGAGCGTGATGTTCGGACGCTTGGCGAGATCTTCAAGTCGCTGAAGCTGCCCAATTGTCACGGCGTCGCCGCCGACTCACGTGTGGATTCAGCTCTCGTCCGGAACGAAATGCAACTGCGGTGCGTTTGGTCTCTCTAGAATGCGCTGGCGCGAGAGGGCGAATGCGGTGCGTTCGTTAGCTTGACTCTGGCTGATTGTGCCGCTGTACGCGGAGGAATTGTGAAGCGCCGCCGTCCTCCCCCTACCGGCCCTCGACCATCGGGGAGCGGGTCTTCGACGTCCGCTCGGGGTGCTGGGCCACCTTCGTGACTCCTCCCCCCGGATGAATCCGGGGGCTTCTCCTGTCGGTGGCTAGGCCACGGCGGGAAGGACCAGCCCGGCCCTGATCGCGACGTTCAGTGCGCCTACGCGGTCGGCGTTGTCGGTGTGCCCGCACTTGACGCATTTGGAAGGTTGCTTGGTTGGGGCGGTTGTCCGCGCTGATGTGCCCGCACGCTGAGCGGGGGCAGGTGCGGGAGCTGTTGCGGGCGTCCACGGGGATCACGATGCGACCGGCGCTTCCAGCCTTGTTCGCGAGGACGCCCAGGAAACACCCCCAACCCGCGTCCAGGATGCTCTTGTTCAGCCCGGCCTTGGCCGCAGCGCCGTTCGGCAGGAAACTGCCGGGTGTCTCGGGGTCGGGCCTGGGTATCGACTGGCGCTCGGCGAAGGCCACCGGCGTCGTCCTGATCGACCTCGGGGCCGCCCGGCCGGACGTCATCGAGCGGCTGGTCGTCGTCCTCCGCAGAGGTATGCGGCCGTAGTCGGCGCCGGCGTCATCGTCGTCGGGGGGCTCGTGATCGCGGGTGCCGTCCTCGTCGCGATCCCCGAGGGTGTCCCCACCTCCGCGACGGCGCTCGCCTTCGTCCTCATCTTCCTGACCGCATCAACGGGCGGATTCGCCCTCGCCGCAGGGTGGATAAGGACACGGCCCTAGCCACCAGCGCGGGCTTCGAGAACCTCGAAGCCCGCGCCGCGTTAAACCCGCGCGACTCCGGCGGTCGTCCCCGCGACAATGGCCGCCATGGAAGCAGTCGAACTCGTCGTCGCCCACAACGAGCGCGCGACCCTCCGCGTCGGCGACGTGTTCCTGAAGGTCGACGCCGACCAGGCCCGCACCGACATCGAGGTCGAGGCGATGGCCCTGGCACCGGTCCCGACCCCCGAAGTCCTGTGGCGCAAACCGCCCGTGCTCGCACTCGCCGCTCTCCCCGGCACGGCGCTCGGCCGCCTCGGCGAGCCGTCGACCGCCTCGCCCGCGGCGTGGGCGGCCGCCGGAGCCGCCGTCCGGAGGCTGCACGACGCGCCGCTGCCGCCCTGGCCCGGTCGGAGTGTTGACGAGCTCGCCTCGGGCCTCGACGACGAATGCGCCTGGCTCCTGGCGAACGACGTGCTCCCGGCCGACCTGGTCACCCGCAACCGCCGCATCGCCGGGCGTGCGCTGCGCCCGTGGACACCGGCGTTCATCCACGGGGACCTGCAGGTCGCCCACATCTTTGTCGCCGGTGACGAGGTCACCGGCGTGATCGACTGGTCCGAAGCGAGCCGGGGCGACGCCCTCTTCGACCTCGCCGTCCTGACCCTCGGGCACCAGGAACACCTCGGCGACGTCCTCGCCGGCTACGGCACCGATGTCGACCTCGACGTGATCCGCGCCTGGTGGTCCCTGCGCAGCCTGCTGGCGGTCCGCTGGCTGATCGAGCACGGCTTCGACCCGAACTCGCCGGGCTGCGAGTTCGACGTCCTGAGATCCCAACTCTGAGACGGGCGGCCTACACCGTGGGCGTGGTGCGCTTCGAGGAGGGGAAGCGGACGAGGCCGTAGACGAGGCACGCGGCTCCGAACAGGTAGGTGTACACGCCGTAGCTGATCGGGCCGATGCCGTGGCGGCTTGCCAGCATGCTGAAGAAGAGGACGATGATCGCGGTGTTGACGACCGCCGCAACACCGTGCAGGTACCGGGGCCAGCGCGGGACGGGGCGCGTGCGTCCGCGGCGCGCGAAGTAGAGCGCTGTCGCACAGGTGGCGGAGCCGAAGGCGGCGGCTGCGACGTACGGCCAGGAGCCCCGGGCCATGCTCGTGATGGCGACCGACGACCCCACCGTGGGCGGAAGGAACATGGCGAGGGCCAGGGCCGCGATGGCCAGCCAGAAGGGGAGGACGGAGGGCCGACGGGCCGGCGGAAGAGCGGGCGTCGGCGCGGCTGCGCTCGGCGGGGCGATCGCCGTGCCGGGCAGGGCGCGGGCGACGGGGGTGGGGAGCCAGGCCGTCGGCTGCGGGGCGTCGACCTCGGTGGGTGTCCGGTTCTCGACCGTCACCAGGGCGAGTTCCTGGATGAGGGCGGTCACCGTCGGCCGCTGTGCGGGGTCCTTGGCCAGGCAGCGGGCGATGATCTCCAGCCCCTGCGGTAGCTGCGAGAGGTCCGGTTCCTCGTACGCGATGCGGAAGTTGAGGGCCTGGGCCGAGCCGGTGCCGAACGGGCCGGTGCCGGTGGCCGCGTAGGCCAGCACGGCGCCGAGGGCGAACACGTCGGTGGCGGGGGTGACGGGCGCTCCGGTGAGCTGTTCGGGGGCCATGAAGCCGGGGGTGCCGACGATCATCCCGGTGCGGGTGAGCGCGGTGGCTTCGGCGGCCACCGAGATGCCGAAGTCGACCACCCGGGGGCCGTCCGGGGCGAGCAGGACGTTGGAGGGCTTGAGGTCGCGGTGGACCAGGTCGGCGGCGTGGACGGCCTCCAGTGCCTCGGCGAGGCCCGCGCCGAGGGCCCGTACGGAGTCCACCGGCCAGGGGCCGTGGGTGGCTATGGCCTGGTCCAGGGGCATGCCGGGGACGTAGGCGGTGGCGAGCCAGGGGGTCGCGCCCTCGGGGTCGGCGTCGACCACGGCGGCGGTGAAGAAGCCGTTGACCCGCCGGGCGGAGGCCACCTCGCGGGCGAACCTGCGGCGGAACTCCGGGTCCTGGGCGAGTTCGGGCCGGACCACCTTCACCGCGACCGCCCGCCCGCTGGGCGACTGCCCGAGGTAGACCCGGCCCATCCCGCCGGCGCCCAGCAGCCCGGTGATCCGGTACCGCCCCACCTGCCGCGGGTCGGTCGGCTGCAGCTCGTCCACCAGGCTCTCCCCTCGCCCCGTGCATTCCGGCTCAGCGTGATTACACACCAAGGCGGCTCGCATGCGCACCCTGTCGGCGGGTGGACGTGGGTGCCGGCGCGGCAACCAGCGCGGGATCCAAGGGGGTTCTCGGAGCCCGCGCCGAAGTGGCCGGTTCTCAGACGCCGTTGAGGGCGTAGCTGCGGAAGGTCGCGAGGAGCGGCAGGACTTCGGTCTTGCTCGGGTCCTCGGTGACGGCCCGCATCGCGTCGATCACCGTATGGGCGATGATCTTGGTGACGCCGAGGTCGTCGGGGGCGGCCACGGCGCCCCAGGCCTTGAGGGTCTGGGTGAGCAGGGCGCTCATCCTCGCTCCGATGTTGGAGCTGACCGCGTCGGAGATCTCGGCGATCTCCTCGTCGCTCATGCTGGAGCGCAGGCCGAAGGCGAGCGCCATCAGGGTGTCCATCGCGTGCTCGCCGTACGCGGCGACCAGCGCCGGCAACGGCTGTTCACCGGTGCTGCCCGCCGCAAGGGCGGACAGTGCCTCGTCGTCGTCCTTCCACGCCGCCTCCAGGGCGGCCAAGGCCCGCAGGGCCTCGTCCACGGTCAGCCCGTCTGTCATGGAAGGAACGGTATTCAGCCACCGGCACCCATGGCCATGCTTCGGACGGAGATCACACCTTCGAGCGAAGCAGGGTGGGTTCGGGCCGATGGACGTGGGCGAAGTGCTCCGCGTCCCAACTGCCGCCCAGTTCGGGGGCGAGCGAGGTGGCGGCGAGGGCGGCGAAGTCCTCGGCCTGTCCTGCCCGTTCCGGCAGGGCGCCGAGCAGCGGGGCCCCGGCCGAGCGCGGCAGGTCGGCCAGGTTGCAGCGTTCGGCCAGGCCGGGGGCTGCGGGCCAGGAGCCGACCACGACACCGGTGAGGGGGAGCCGTCGGGCCGCCAGCGCCTCCGCGGTGAGGGCGACGATGTTGAGCGTGCCGAGCCCCGCCGAGGCGATCAGCAGGACCTCGGCCGGCAGCCCGGCGTCGAGGACGGCCCGGGCCTGGTCGGCGAGGGTACGGCCCTCGTCGTCGTAGCGGACCAGCAGGCCGCCCGCGCCTTCGACCAGGACCAGGTCGTGGCCGGCGGCGAGTTCGGCGACCTCGGACACCACCTGGGCGGGGGAGAGGTACGGCAGTCCGGACCGCCGCGCGGCGGTGTCGGGTGCCAGCGGCTCGGGATAGCGGGCGAGTTCACGGATCGTCAGCTGGTCATCCGTCAAGGCGCCGGTGAGGCGCCGGACTTCGGCCGCGTCGCCGGGCTCCTCGTCGGTCACACCGGTCTGCCCCGGCTTGAGGACGGCGACCTTCCGGCCCGCGCGCAGCGCCGCCGAGGCGAGGGCCGCAGTGGCGACGGTCTTCCCGACGTCGGTGTTCGTCCCCGTCACGAACAGGATGCGGGCCGCCGTCCCGGCATCGTCGTGCGAGGTCGTCCCCCGGTCCTGCGCGCTCATCCCGCCACCGCCGCGGCGGTCACGGCGGCGGCGATCCGTGCCACGTCCGCGTCCTCCGTCACATAGGGGGGCATGGTGTAGATCAGGTCCCGGAAGGGCCGCACCCAGACGCCCTCGCGGGCGGCGGCCTCGGTCGCCGCCGGCACGTCCACCGGGTGGTCCAACTGGACGACGCCGATGGCCCCTTGGACCCGTACGTCGTGCACGCCCGGCAGGCTCGCGGCCGCCGCGAGGCCGTCGCGCAGCCCGCCCTCGATCCGCTTGACCTCCACCGCCCAGTCCTGCCCGAGCAGCAGGTCCAGCGAGGCGTTGGCGGCGGCGCAGGCCAGCGGGTTGCCCATGAACGTCGGGCCGTGCGCGAGCACCGGCATCTCGCCGCGGCTGATCCCGTCGGCGATCTCGCCGGTGCACAGCGCGGCGGCCAGGGTCAGGTAGCCGCCGGTGAGGGCCTTGCCGAGGCACATCACGTCCGGCGAGACGCCCGCGTGGTCGGCGGCGAACAGGGCGCCGCTGCGGCCGAATCCGGTGGCGATCTCGTCGAAGACCAGCAACACGCCGTGGCGGTCGCAGAGTTCGCGCAGCATCCGCAGGTAGGCGGGCGAGTGGAACTGCATGCCGCCCGCGCCCTGGACCACCGGTTCGACGATGACGGCGGCCAGCTCGTCGGCGTGACGCGCCATCAACTCCTCGAAGCGGGCCGCGTATTCGGCGTCGAGCGGGGCGTCGAACCCGGCCGGCGGCTGCGGCGCGAAGAGCTGCCCGGGCAGCACCCCGCCCCACAGGTGGTGCATCCCGCCGTCCGGGTCGCAGACCGACATCGGGTGGAAGGTGTCGCCGTGGTAGCCGCCGCGCCAGGTCAGCAGCCGGCGCTTCTGCGGCCGCCCGGTGGACTGCCAGTACTGCAGGCACATCTTCATCGCGACCTCGACCGCGACCGAGCCCGAGTCGGCGAGGAAGACGTGCTGCAGCGGCTCCGGGGTGATCTCGACCAGCCTGGCGGCCAGCCGGACGGCGGGCTCGTGGGTGAGCCCGCCGAACATCACGTGGCTCATCCGCCCCAGCTGTTCGCGCACCGCCTCGTCCAGGACGGGGTGCCGGTAGCCGTGGATCGCCGCCCACCAGGACGACATCCCGTCGACCAGCTCGCGCCGCCCGCCCGCGACGGGCTCGGCCAGGCGCAGCCGGACGCCCGAGGCGGACTCGACCACGTACGGCGTGACGGTGCCGGGCATCGGCCCGTACGGGTGCCAGACGTGGGCGCGGTCGAGGGTGAGCAGCGTGTCCGCGGACAGCTGGGGCATGGTGGGCGACTCTCCTGAGTGGTGGAACGGTCAGGCGTTGGGGGCGAGTTCGGTGCCGGCGCCGCGGCGGCGGACCTTGACCAGGTCGCTGCGCAGCTCGCCGTCCTCTGCGGCCTCCGTGGCCTCTTCGACCGACGAGGCCGACGCGGCCGCCGCGGCCGACGAGGGCGCGGCGTGCGCGTGCCCGCCGCACGGGCCGCAGCCGCCGCCGCTGCCACAGGCCGAGGCCGCGCTGCCGCAGCCGCCACCGGCGTGGGCCGCCTGGGCGGCCTCGGCGAGGTCGGCGCGGTGGCGCGGCAGGGTGGCCTCGCCGGCGCCCTCGACCTCGAAGCCGGCGTCCTTGATCATGTCGAGGTCGGCCTGCCCGGCCTGGCCCTCGCTGGTCAGGTAGTCGCCGAGGAAGATGGAGTTGGCGATGTGCAGGCCGAGCGGCTGCATCGAGCGCAGGTGCACCTCGCGGCCGCCGGCGATCCGCACCTCGGTGTCCGGGTTGACGAAGCGGACCATCGCCAGGATGCGCAGGCAGCGCTGCGGGGTGAGGTTCCACTCCTTGGCGAGCGGGGTGCCCTCGAAGGGGATCAGGAAGTTGACCGGGACGGAGTCCGAGCCCAGCTCGCGCAGCGCGAAGACCACGTCGACCAGGTCCTCGTCGCTCTCGCCCATGCCGGCGATCAGGCCGGAGCAGGCGGACAGGCCCGCACCGTGCGCCTTCTGCACGGTGTCCACCCGGTCCGCGTAGGTGTGGGTGCTGGTGATGGTCCCGTAGGTGCCCTCGGAGGTGTTGAGGTTGTGGTTGTACGCGTCGGCGCCCGCCGCCTTGAGGCGTTCCGCTTGGTTGTCGGAGAGCAGGCCGAGGCAGACGCAGATCTCGACCTGGGGGTCGGCCTCCTTGATGGCGGCCATCGTGTCGGTGACCCGGTCGATGTCGCGGTCCGTCGGGCCGCGGCCGCTGGCCACCAGGCAGACCCGCTTGGCGCCGCCGGCCACCCCGGCGCGGGCCGCGTCGGCGGCCTGGTCCGGCTTGAGCCACGTGTACTTGAGGATCTCGGCCTTGGACCCGAGCCGCTGCGAACAGTACGAGCAGTCCTCCGGGCAGAGCCCGCTCTTCAGGTTCACCAGGTAGTTGAGCTTGACCCGGCGGCCGAACCAGCGGCGGCGCACCTTGCCGGCCGCGGCGACCACGTCGAGCAGCTCGTCGTCGGTGGTGGCGAGGACGGCCAGGGCCTCCTCGCGGGTCGGGACTTCGCCGCGCAGGCCCTTGGCGGTGAGGGTATCGAGCAGATCCATGGGGTGATCCTGCCTGGTGGTGATCGAGCGGCGCCAGAGCAAACCCGCCAGAAGATCGGCGTGAGGATGTGCCGATTGCCACAGTGTCGAAGCTCACGGCGTCGGCGCTGGTCACGCGCTTGACGGTGGCCGGGGGAGGCGGTTACCGGCGGGTAGGTATCCGGTCGGTCCGAGGGGGCGCAGGGTGAAGATCGACAACCCCCGACCCAGTGATCCAGACCACCCGGGCGGTGCTTAGAATCTGCGCCATGACCACGCAGGGGGAGCGCACCCCGACTCCGGGAGAAGGCCGGGAAGGCCAGGCAGGACAGCGGACCGGCGGGGGCGCCGACACCGGCGGGACGGCCGCCGGAGCCCCGGGCCGCAGGCGGGGCCGACGGCTGACGGGCCGCCGGGCGGCGGGCTGGATCGTCATGGTCGGCGTGGTCGCCGCCGGCGGATGGCTCATCAGCCGCCCGATGCCCGGCGACTACATACCCGGGCTCGGCCCGTCCACCAAGGACTCGACCAAGACGCCGCCCGTGGTCGGCTCCGCGCCGCCGCGCACCGACCCCGAAGCCCTCAACGTCGACAACATCTTCCCCGCCCAGCGGCCCGTCGAGGTCGGCGCCTACAAGGCGCGGCGCAACGGCGCCCGGCAGGGCGAGAACTGCGCCGAGGTACTGCAGGACCGCACCCAGGACCCGCTGAAGGAGTCCGGCTGCCAGGCCTACCTGACCGTCAGCTTCACCGGCCAGGACCGCCCCGTCCTCAGCAGCGTCACGCTGCTGCGCTTCCCCGACCAGGCCTCCGCCGCCAAGGCCGCCGACGCCCTGCGGGCCAAGCCCGGTTCGGTCGCCTTCATCCTCGCGGACACCACCATCGCCCCCGCCCAGCCCGCCGGCGCCGCGAAGGCGGTCGGCGAGGCGCGGGTCGAGGCGGTCGGGCACTACGTGACCGTCACCAGCTCCCGCACCGGCGACGGCCGCACGGCACCCGGCACCCCGACCGGCGCGGGCGCGCCGGCCGCGACCGGCCCGACGCCCACCGCCACGACGCCCAGCACCGAGCAGATGCTGGACGAGGCCACCCGCGCGCTCTCCTACGCGGCCGGCTCGCCGTTCGTCTGGATGTAGGACGGCTGGACGCCAGACGGCTGGATGCAGGACCCCTGGATGTCAGGCCCCTGGATGTAGGACCGCCGGATGCGAGACCCCGGCGGTGAACGCCCGAGGGGGCCCGGCAACGCCGAGCCCCCTCACCGTGATTGACGCCCGGTCAGCCGCCCAGCCGGTCCACCGCGGTCACCCGCAGCACCGCCCGGCCCTCCTCGTCCGAACCGAACAGGTCCACCTCGGCGCTGATGCCCCAGTCGTGGTCGCCCTCCGGGTCGTCGAAGATCTGTCGGACCTTCCAGGCGGAGTCCTCCTCCTCGATGATCAGCATCTTCGGGCCGCGGGCGTCCGGGCCGGTGCCGAGGTCGTCGTACTCGTCCCAGTACCCGTCCATGGCGTCCGCCCAGCGGTCCGCGTCCCAGCCGTACTCGCCGTCCAGCTCGCCGAGTTCGTCCCAGTGCTCCAGCGCGCACAGCTCGACCCGGCGGAACATCTCGTTGCGCACCAGCACCCGGAAGGCGCGCGCGTTCGCGGTGACCGGCGCCGGCTTGTCGTCCAGCGTGACCTCCGCCGTGGCGGCCTCGGTCGGGTTGGCCAGCTGCTCCCACTCGTCCAGCAGGCTGGAGTCGACCTGGCGGACCAGCTCGCCCAGCCAGGCGATGACGTCCTTGAGGTCGTCCGTCTTCACGTCCTCGGGGACGGTCTGCTCCAGCGCCTTGTACGCACCGGCCAGGTAGCGCAGCACGATGCCCTCGGTGCGGGCCAGCTCGTAGAAGCCGACGTAGTCCGAGAAGGTCATCGCCCGCTCGTACAGGTCGCGGACCACCGACTTCGGCTGCAGCTGGTGGTCGCCGATCCAGGGGTGCGCCCGGCGGTACACCTCGTAGGCGTGGGTGAGCAGTTCCTCCAGCGGCTTCGGGTAGGTGATCTCCTGGAGCCGCTCCATCCGCTCCTCGTACTCGATGCCGTCGCGCTTCATCTCGCCGACGGCCTCCCCGCGCGCCTTGTTCTGCTGCGAGGCGAGGATCTGGCGCGGGTCGTCCAGGGTCGCCTCGACGACGGAGATCACGTCCATGGCGTACGAGGGCGAGGTCGGGTCGAGGAGTTCGAAGGCGGCCAGCGCGAAGGTGGACAGCGGCTGGTTGAGCGCGAAGTTCTCCTGCAGGTCCAGGGTGAGCCGGACGATGCGGCCCTCGGCGTCCGGCTCCGGCAGCCGCTCCACCACGCCGCCCTCCAGCAGCGAACGGTAGATGGCGATGGCCGTGCGGATGTGCCGGCGCTGCGCGGTCTTGTCCTCGTGGTTGTCGGTCAGCAGCTTGCGCATCGCCTCGAAGGCGTTGCCCGGGCGGCCGATCACCGACAGCAGCATCGCGTGGCTGACCTTGAACCGGGAGACCAGCGGCTCCGGATCGGCGGCGATCAGCCGCTCGAAGGTCTCCTCCGACCAGCCGACGAAACCCTCCGGCGCCTTCTTGCGCACCACCTTGCGCTTCTTCTTCGGGTCGTCCCCGGCCTTGGCGATCGCCTTGTCGTTCTCGATCACGTGCTCCGGCGCCTGCGCCACCACCTGGCCGACGGTGTCGAAGCCGGCCCGGCCCGCCCGGCCGGCGATCTGGTGGAACTCACGGGCGCGCAGGATGCGCACGCGCTGTCCGTCGTACTTGGACAGCGCGGTGAACAGCACCGTGCGGATCGGCACGTTGACGCCGACGCCGAGCGTGTCGGTCCCGCAGATCACCTTCAACAGGCCCGCCTGGGCGAGGCGTTCGACCAGCCGACGGTACTTCGGCAGCATGCCCGCGTGGTGCACGCCGATGCCGTGACGCACGAAACGGGACAGGTTGCGGCCGAACTTGGTGGTGAAGCGGAAGTTGCCGATCAGGTCGGAGATGGCTTCCTTCTCCGCCTTCGAGCACATGTTGATGCTCATCAGCGACTGCGCCCGCTCCACCGCCTCCTTCTGCGTGAAGTGCACGACGTAGACCGGCGCCTGGCCGGTCTGCAGCAGCTCCTCCAGCGTGTCGTGCATATTGGTGCGGCGGTAGTCGTAGAAGAGCGGCACCGGGCGGGTCGCGTTGCGCACCACGGTCGTCGGACGGCCCGTCCGACGGGTCAGGTCCTCCTCGAAGCGGCGCACGTCGCCGAGCGTCGCCGACATCAGCAGGAACTGCGCCTGCGGCAGCTCCAGCAGCGGCACCTGCCAGGCCCAGCCGCGGTCCGGCTCCGCGTAGAAGTGGAACTCGTCCATGACCACCTGGCCGATGTCCGCCCGCGCGCCGTCCCGCAGCGCGATCTGGGCCAGCACCTCGGCGGTGCAGCAGATGATCGGCGCCGTCGGGTTCACGCTCGCGTCGCCGGTCATCATGCCGACCTGCTCGGTGCCGAACATCTTGACCAGGTCGAAGAACTTCTCCGACACCAGCGCCTTGATCGGCGCGGTGTAGAACGTCCGCTGCCCCTCCGCCAGCGCGGCGAAGTGCGCCCCCGCGGCCACCAGGCTCTTCCCCGAGCCGGTCGGCGTCGCCAGGATCACGTTGTTCCCCGAGACCAGCTCGATCAGCGCCTCCTCCTGCGCCGGGTACAGCGTGATCCCCCGTTCCTCCGCCCAGGCTGCGAACGTCTCGTACAGCGCATCGGGCGTGGCGGGCTTCGGCATCAGATCAAGGAGGGTCACCCGGCTATCTTGCCTGCTCGCCGCCACCCCGGGCAAAGCCCGGGGTCACTTGGCGGGGACGACGGGGGCACGCTCGACCAGGTGGACGTCGGGGCAGCCCTCCTGGCGGACGACCTCCCGGGCGGTACGCAGCGCGAGGTCGGCATAGTCCTGGACGACCTCCCGGGTCGGCCGTCCCGACAGCGTGGTGGCGCCGGAGACGACGATCTCGCGGTAGACGTTGTCCGCGGGTGACTGCCGATGGCTGTCGCACCGGAAGAGCACGCGTGGCGCGGCGCCGCGATAGATCCAGCCGCTCGTCCCGGTGCCGAGGTCGAGCGTCGTCGTCCCGTTGTTCGCGGCCACGGCGGAGGTCATCGATCGGACCTCCGACTGGTAGGTGGACTCCAGCACCTGCGTGACCTCGATCTCCACGGCGAACTCACCGGAGGCGGGGCGCCACGCCACCCCGCACCGCACCGTCTGGCTGCCCCCTGACAGGTCGCCTCCCGAAGAGATCTCGTGGGCCTGGCCGTCCGCGCCGACCAGGGGCCTGATCTGGTCGCCGGTGAGGAGCCCCCAGCACGCACTGGCCGGGACATCGACCGACTGCCAGGGCTTCCACACGTAGAGCCCGCCGCCCACCGCCGCCGCCACCACGAGGGCGACGGCGGCGTGCCAGGGGCGGACCCGGGACGGCCGCCGGGGCGGGTCGTCCGGGGACGGCGGGATGATGTGGGCGACGTCAACCATGTCTCAACACTCTCGGTCGTGGTGGGAGGTACGGCTCGCTTCCGGATGCCGGTCCTACTTGCGGAAGGCCGTGCCGAAGCTGTCCCTGCCGCTGGTGTAGCCGGTGTTCTCCTCCTGGGCGGCCCGGCGGGCCACGTCGTCGAGGTAGTTGGGGTCGACGCCTGCGGTGCGCCCGGCGTCGCGGACCGCGTTGACGATCGCCTGCTGAGCGTTGGTCTCGGCGTTCTGCTTCGCCGCTACGGCCTCGTCGCTCGCGGCGTTGTGGGTGTCCACCTTGTAGCCGGCGGCGACGTTGTCCATGATCTGGTTGGCCACGTTGTCGACGCCCTCGCCGATCAGCGGTGCCCGCTCCTTCAACGCGTCACCGGCGAACGACCAGAGCTGGCCGGCGAGTTCCCGTTTGGTGTCGATCGCGGCGTTGTACTCGGCGTCGCTGGCGGCGTGCTTGTTGTACACCTCGTCGACCATCGCGCTGGTGATCAGGCCGTTGACCTGGCCGGCCGGCTTGGCGAGGTTCTCGACCGCCATGGCCATGTCCTTGTGCAGCTCGGGATGGGCGAAGACGTCCTGGATCTGGGCCGTGGTGTAGGCCTGCTGCCCGGCGGCGATCGCCGCGTAGGCGTCCGGGTTCCGGCCGAGCGTGCCGACCAGGCGCGTCACGGCGCCCTGGTCGAGGAGCTTCGACGTGCCGCCCGCCCCTTCCAGCGAGTCCTGGACGTCGCCGATGTAGTTGGCGGTCATGTTGCCGAGGCTGCCGTTGAGGTTCGCGAACTGTCCGCCGTTGAGGAGGTCCGGACCGTCGCCGGTACCGAATCTGTTCACGACCTGCTGCATGACGGACTTCATGTCCGCCGTGTGCTGCGGGAACTTGCCGTGCACGTCGTCCCACGCCCTACCCGTGGTCGCGGCCTCCAGGGCGTGGCCGAGGGAGGTGACGTCGAAGGGGTCGGCGGTGCCCGGGTTCGGCCGCGGCGGGTACTGCTGGTCGAGCAGCAGGGAGCGGGAGCCGCTGTCGGTGAGCATCTTGAGGTAGGTGTTCTCCCCGCCGGTGCTCTTGACCGTGCCGTCCGGGTTGTAGGTGGTCGGCGCGTCGTGGAAGAACTTGGTGGCCGCCTCCGGGCTGTGCCCGAGCGCGTCCAGGATCGAGGACATCGGGTTGATGCCCCGGATGTTGCCGTCCTTGTCGGGCACGCCGATGAACTTGAGCTCGGTGAACGGGTACGTGGCCTTGGAGGCCGCGTCCCAGCGCATCGGGTTCTCGTTGGTCAGCTGGGTCACGTGCTCGGCGATCGGGTCGAGGAAGTGCGCGTCGTACTTCCCGTTCCGCAGGACGTTGGCCAGGATCTGGTAGCCGTACGGGCTGTGGGCGGGGTCGGCGCCCGCGGGGACGGGGATCTGCTTGGCGCCGGCGGCGCGCAGCCTGGTCTCCCAGTCGTCGGAGACGTGCGGCACCTGCTTGGAGTCGGTCGCGGTGGCGAGGGTGAGGCCCAGGTCCTTCTGGATGCCCTTGACCGCGGCGCTGCGGGCGGAACTGCCGCCGTAGTCCGCGCTCTGCGCCATCGCGCCGTACTGGGCGAGGAAGGTCGCCGGGTCCTGCTTGCCGTAGAAGGAGGTCGCGAAGCGAGGGTCGCCGTTGTGGTGGTCCAGGATGCTCTGGAGGTGCTGGAGCTGGGCGTCGCTGGCGTTGGCTCCGAGGCCGAGGATGTAGGTGGCCTCCTTGGCCTCCTCCTCCGGGATGCCGCCGACCGGGGTGGCGTTGAACGTGCCGCTGTCGCTGCCGGTGTCGGTGCCCAGGGCGTTGGTGGCGGCGATGTCGGCCTCGGTGGCGCGGTCGAGCGCGTCGCCGATGGCCTTCGCGGCGGTCTCGGCCTTGGCCTTCCAGCTCTTGGCGTACTCGGGGTCGCGCTTGTCCTCCTGCGTCGTGGGCGGCGGCCAGTGCACCGCGCCCTCGCCGTCGACGGTGAGGCCGTCGGCGGTGGCGTTGTGCACCGCCGTGTCGAGGTCCTTCTTGGCGGCGGTGATCTCGTCGTGGGCGTCGCGGAGGGTCCTGGCGATGCCCGAGGCCTCCTCGAAGGCGGCGTGGATCTGGTCGCGGCCCCAGGTGAGCTTGGCGGTGGCGAGGCCCGCGGCGTCTCCGTGCCAGCCGGACTGCTGGACGGTGCCGATGACCTCGTTCTGCATCCGCCGGGTGAGGTCCCAGTTGCGGACGAGGGTTTCGAAGTCGCCCGCCGCCGAACCGAGGCTGCCGAGGTCGACCTGCTGGAGCTGGTTGAACGTCACCATGTCTTCGTCGTGTCCCTGCTTCGCGCGGCCGTCAGGCCTTCGCACCCTGCTGGAAGCCGGCGCTGACGTCCGACTCGGTCTTGGCGTAGCTCTGCGAGGTGCTCTGGAGCCGGTTGCCGATGTCCTCGATGCTGCTGCGCAGGCCTTCCGCCTGGGCGGACCACGTCATCCACAGGCCCGTGAGCCCGGTGCCGAGGGACCACCCCTTGAGCGCGCCGGCTGCCGCGTTGACGTGCTCGCCGGGCTGGGACAGTTCGGTCTTGACCGAGTCGCGCAGGGCGAAGGCGTTCTGCGCCGCCTGCTGGAGCACCGCCGGGTTCGCCTTGACGGTCTGGCCGCCGCCCAGCGAGACCGGGGCGTCGTTGGCCCCGGCCAGGTCCGGGAACTGCTTCTTCGCGTCCGCGGTCAGGTTCCCGTTGGCGTCGAACAGCCACGGATTCATCCGGCGCTCGAATTCGAGGTCCGCCACTTCTCATTCCCCCCGGTTGAAGATCGACAAGGAGCGTAGCGAACGGGTGAGGACGAATTCCCCCGGTCTTTGCGAGAGCGTGATGAATTTTTTGCGCAACCAGAGGTTTGGGTGAGTTGAAAGTGGAATGCAGGTTAAATCCAAGTGAATCAAGCGGGGATTCGCCACGATGTGCCCCGCAAAGCTGTGCCGAGCGGCACATTGCCCGGCCGGCGACGACCGTGCCAGAGTGCCGGTCATGAGCCACCCCCTCGCGTCCGAACCGCGCCCGTCCGTCCTCGCGCCCGAGAGCGTCTTCGACTGGCTCGACGAGGCCGCCGCGCTGCGTGCCGACGCCGGGCTGACGCGGACGCTGCGCAGCCGGGCGGCGGAGGACCCGGTGCTGGACCTCGCGGGGAACGACTACCTGGGGCTGACCAGGCATCCGGTGGTGGCGCAGGCCGCGGCGAACGCCGCACTGCGGTGGGGCGGCGGGTCGACGGGCTCGCGGCTGGTGACCGGGACGACCGCGCTGCACACCGAACTGGAGCAGGAGCTGGCCGAGTTCTGCGGGGCCGAGGCGGCGCTGGTGTTCTCCTCCGGGTACACGGCCAACCTCGCCGCGCTCACCGCGCTCACCGACCCGGACACCCTGATCGTCTCCGACGCCTACAACCACGCCTCGCTGATCGACGGCTGTCGGCTCTCCCGCGCCGACGTCCACCGCGCCCCGCACAGCGACCCGGCGGCGGTGGCCGAAGTGCTCGCCGGGCGGTCCCAGCGGCGGGCGCTGGTCGTCACCGACTCGGTGTTCTCGGTGGACGGCGACGCCGCCCCGCTGCCCGCCCTCTCCGAGGCCGCCCGCGCGCACGGCGCGGCCCTCCTGGTGGACGACGCGCACGGACTGGGCGTGCTCGGCCCCGGCGGCACCGGCGCCCTCGCGGCGGCCGGGCTCGCCGGGCGGCCCGACACCGTCGCCACCGCCACTCTCTCCAAGTCGCTCGGCTCCCAGGGCGGCGCCGTCCTCGGCCCGCGCCGGGTGATCCGACACCTCACCGAGACCGCCCGCACCTTCATCTTCGACACCGGCCTCGCCCCGGCCGCCGCCGGCGCCGCCCTCGCCGCGCTGCGCCTGCTGCGCGCCGAGCCCGCCCGGGCCGAGCGCGCCCGCGAGGTCGCCCGCACCCTCGCCCGGCAGCTCACCGCCGTCGGCCTGCACGCCTGCGAGCCGGAGGCGGCGGTGGTCTCGGTGCGGGCCCCCGGCCCGGAGGCCGCCGTCGCCTGGGCCGCCGACTGCCGCCGTGCGGGCCTCGCGGTGGGCTGCTTCCGCCCGCCGTCCGTCCCGGACGGCATCTCCCGCCTGCGGCTCACGGCCCGCGGCGACCTGACGGACGGCCAGATCGCCGACGCGGTCCGGATCATCGCCGCCCTGGCCCCGACGGGCGCCCGCCACGGTTAGGGCCTGTCCGGCCGTCCGGCGAGACCTGGTCCGCCCGAGCAGACCGCCCTACGGCTGCCCCACCACCAGCAGCGCCTCCGCGCCGACCGGGCGGTAGCCGGCGGCCTGGAAGGCGCGGACGCTGGGGGCGTTGCCGGGGGCCTGCTGGGCCCAGACGGCGGCGCCCTCCGGCAGCAGGTGGCGGGCGGCGGTGGCCAGGGCACGGCCGAGGCCGCGGCCGGCGGCCCGCGGCTCGACCTCGATGGCGCACTCCCAGCGCCCGGCCACCCCGCGCCCGAGGATCAGCGTGCCGCCGTCGGTGGTGAACACCCGGACGTCCTCGCGGTAGCACAGGGCGCGGACCACCCGGGGGTGCTCCCGGTCCTGCACCTCCGCCAGCGGCAGCGGCGGTCCGCCCGGCAGACGGCCGGCGACCGACAGCAGGTCGATGTTGTTGACCACCCGCCCGGTGCGCTCGGCGAAGGCGGTCAGGAACGGCGGGCAGAGCGGCGCGGACAGCGGGTCGCCGGGGTCGGCGGCCAGCGCCGCGCGCACCCAGGCAGGGTCCTGGTCGGTGAAGACGACCGCGTGCGCCGCGAAGGACACCACCCCGACGTCGCGCGGCGAGGCCTGCGGCACCACCGTCACCGACCCGTCCGGCGGCGGGAACACCCCGCCCGCCGCGTCCGCCAGGATCTCCGCCAGCCCCCGAGCGCCCATCACGACTCCCCTCCCAGCCCGTCGCCGGTCCGTCGAAGGCGCCAGCCTACGGCCTGTTCTTCGCCCGGCTCGGCTGGACCCTGGTCGGCTCGCCCGCCGCCTTGGGGTGGTCGGGCGGGTAGGGGAGTTCGCCGAGGCCCTCGTCGTGCACCTGCTTCTCGTAGAGCTCCAGCAGGCCTTCCAGCCGGTACGCCTCGCCGTCCATCCCGGCGTTCAGGTCGCCGAGTTCGGCGAACCGGGCGGGGACGGTCCGCAGGTCGAAGTCCTCGGGGGAGGCGTCGTCCAGCTCCTCCCAGCGCAGCGGGGCGGAGGCGGTGGCGCGGGGCCGGGCGCGCAGCGAGTACGCGGAGGCGATGGTGCGGTCGCGGGCCATCTGGTTGTAGTCGACGAAGATCCGCTCGCCGCGTTCCTCCTTCCACCACGCGGTGGTGACCTTCCCCGGCATCCGCTGCTCCAGGACGCGCCCGAGCGCGATCACCGCGTGCCGTCCGTCGGTGAAGTTCCATTCGGGCGCCAGCGGCACGTACACGTGCAGTCCGCGCCCGCCGGAGGACTTGGGCCAGCCGCGCAGCCCGTACTCCTCCAGGAGGGCGCGCAGTTCGTGGGCGGCGCGGACGGCGTCGTGGAAGTCGGTGCCGGGCTGCGGGTCGAGGTCGATGCGCAGTTCGTCGACGTGGTCGGTGTCGGCGCGCCGCACCGGCCAGGGGTGGAAGGTGAGGCAGCCGAGGTTGGCCGCCCACAGGACGGCGGCCGGCTCGGTGGGGCAGATCTCGTCGGCGGAGCGGCCGCTGGGGAAGTTGATGCGGGCGGTGGGCAGCCAGTCCGGCAGCCCCTTGGGGGCCCGCTTCTGGTAGAAGAACTCGCCGTCCACGCCGTCCGGGAAGCGCTGCAGGGTGGTGGGCCGGTCGCGCAGGCCGCGCAGCACCCCCTCGGCGACGGCCAGGTAGTACTGCGCGACGTCCAGCTTGGTGAAGCCGCGCTCGGGGTAGTACACCTTGTCCGGGTTCGACAGCCGGACGGTGCGCCCGGCGACTTCCAGTTCCACGGCTGAGCCCATGCCCCTCACGCTAAGCGCCGTACGGCCGCCGCGCGCCCCGAGCCGGTTGGCCCGAGGCTGGGACCATGGACCTGCCCGTGATGCCGCCGGTGGCGCCGATGCTCGCCAAGTCGGTGGCCAAGATCCCGCCCGGGATGCAGTACGAGGCCAAGTGGGACGGCTTTCGCACCATCGTGTTCCGCGACGGCGCCGAGGTGGAGCTCGGCAGCCGCACCGGCAAACCGCTGACCAGGTACTTCCCCGAACTGGTCGAGGCCCTGCAGCGGGAGCTGCCGCCGCGCTGCGTGCTGGACGGCGAGGTGGTGATCGTCCGCGAGGGCCGGCTGCGCTTCGAGGAGCTGCTGGAGCGCATCCACCCCGCCGCGAGCCGGGTGAAGCTGCTCGCGGAACGGACGCCGGCCTCCTTCGTCGCCTTCGACCTGCTCGCCCTCGGCGACGACTCCCTGCTGGACGAACCGCTGTCGGTGCGCCGCCCGGCCCTGGAGGCCGCGCTCGCCGACGCCGCCGACCCGGTCTTCACCGCCCCCGCCTCCACCGACCGAGGCCTCGCGCAGACCTGGTTCGCCGAGTACGAGGGCGCCGGGCTGGACGGGGTGGTGGCCAAGCCGCTGGACCAGCCGTACCGGCCGGGGGAGCGGACCATGTTCAAGATCAAGCACGAGCGCACCGCCGACTGCGTGGTGGCCGGCTACCGCGAGCACAAGAGCGGCCCGGTCGTCGGCTCGCTGCTGCTCGGCATCCACGACGCGGACGGCAGGCTCCAGCACGTCGGGGTCTGCGCGGCCTTCCCGATGGCCCGCCGCCGCGAACTGGCCGAGGAGCTGGCCCCGCTCAGGATGGACGACCTCTCCCGGCACCCGTGGGGGGCCTGGGCGGAGGAGGCTGCGCACGCCGAGGGCCGGCTGCCCGGCGCGGTCAGCCGCTGGACGGGCGGCAAGGACCTCTCCTGGATCGCGCTGCGCCCGGAGCGGGTGGTCGAGGTGGCGTACGACCACATGGAGGGCACCCGCTTCCGGCACACCGCGCAGTTCCGCCGCTGGCGGCCGGACCGCACTCCGGAGAGCTGCACGTACGAGCAGTTGGAGGAGCCGGTCTCCTACGACCTCGGCAAGGTGCTGGGGATCTGACGGCACGAGGCGAGGGGCCCGACCCGGTCGAACCGGGTCGGGCCCCTCGCGTCGTGCCGTGGTGGTGGTCAGGCCCGCACGGTGCTGGAGCTGTTGCCCGTCGGGAGCGAGGGCGTACCGCTGCCGGAGACGGTGGCCGAGGGCAGGCCCGAGGGGGAGCCCGAGGCCGGGGCCGACGGCGAACCCGAGGCCGACGGCGGGGCGGTCTCCGCCGGGAGGGCGTAGACGTTGTTCGGCGAGATGATCTTGGTGATCTCGTTGGCGAACAGGGTGGACGGCTCCTGGCCCTGGGAGATCACATCGGTGTTCAGCAGCAGCACCATGGTGGCCTGGGCCTCCGGCATGTACACCGCCACGCTCTCGTAGCCCGGCATCGAGCCGTTGTGGCCGATCCAGCCGGCGTTGTTGAACACCCCGAAGCCGTAGGTGACGCCAGGGTCCGGGGTCGGCAGGAGCTTCATCCGCTCGGCCTGGGTGGCCGGGCTGATGATGGCGCCGGTGGCCATGGTCTTCGCCCAGCTCTCCAGGTCGGCGAGGGTGGTGATGACGGCTCCGGCGGTCCACGCCCAGGACGGGTTCCAGTTGGTGGCGTCCTGGACCGACCCGTCGGGCGTCTGGTTGGTGTAGCCGCGGGGGTGCGGGTCGGGGAGGGCCGAGTCCGTGGGGAAACTGGTCTTGCCCAGGGAGGCCGGCGTGAACACCTGGGCCTTGAGGAAGTCGCCGGCCGACTGCCCGCCGACCTTCTCGATCAGCTTGCCCAGCAGGATGTAGTTGCTGTTGTTGTACTGGTACTCGGTGCCGGGCGGGGACACGGCGGGGTGCTTGTAGCCGTAGGCGAGCAGTTGGTCCGGGGTGAACACGTGGTTCGGGTCGTTGATCAGCGTGCTCACGAAGTCCGGGTCGGAGCTGTACGGGAACAGCCCGCTGCGCATCTCGCCGAGCTCGCGGACGGTGATCCCGTCGCCGCCGGGGACGCCGTCCACGTACTTGGAGATCGGGTCGTCCAGCCCCACCTTGCCCTGGTCCACCAGGCGCAGGACGGCGGTCGCGGTGAAGGTCTTGCTCTCGCTGCCGATGCGGGTGTACATCCCGACGTCCATCGGCGCCTTGGTGGTCTTGTCGGCGACGCCGAAGGCCTTCTGGTAGGTGCCGCTCGGGGTGATGATCCCGACCGAGATGCCGGGGACGCCGTTCTGGCTGAGCACCCGCTGGATCGCGGCGTCCAGCTTGGCGGTGACGGCGGAGGTCAGCGGCACCACCGCGTTCGAGGACGCGCTCCCCGAGGTGCCGGGGCTCGCGGACGGGCTGAGCGCGGCCGGTTCGGCGGTGACCGCCGGGTCGGCGGCCTGCCGGGTGGTCGAGTCGCCGGAGCAGGCGGTGGCGGCCAGCAGGCCGGTCAGCGCGAGGGCGGCTCCTGCGGCCAGCCGGGCGGAGCGGGGAGCGGCCGGGCGGGGCCGTCGGGTGTGGGTCATGGGGCGGGGCGCCTCTCTGCGGCGAAGCGGCGAAGGGCCCCGGAGCGCCTGCTCCACGGGGCCACGGGGGGACCGTCGCCACCGTAAGCACCGCCCTCGAACACCCGCGCGCCGGTGACGGCCGGGCTGGCCCGAACGGACCCAAGGCCCACCCGAGTGGCCCGGTCCCGCTCGCGGCGTGTTGTCAAGTACCGGCGCGCGGCGGACGGTTGGTGTCCCCACCGGTGCCCCGCGCTCGGCCGACCGGGTGAGCCCCGGCACGCCGCAACCGCCCCCGACCGCTGCTCGGGCACGATCGTTTAGCCCAGCTGTGGCCGCCCTTAAGAATTCCTCGATGGACCGCACCCCCTCCCACCAGGCAGATTTCTGCCTGCCCGGAGTGCGCCCGTCAGGAACGGCCGAACCGGGCCGCCTCGGCCTGCCCGACCCTCGAAGGCCGTCCCCCCGCACGTCAGGAGCCGTCGCCCGTGAAGGCACTCGTCAAGCAGAAGGCCGAGCCCGGCCTCTGGATGATCGACGTCCCGAAGCCCGAGATCGGCCCCGGCGAGGTGCTGATCAAGGTGCTGCGGACCGGCATCTGCGGCACCGACCTGCACATCCGCAAGTGGGACGGCTGGGCGCAGCAGACCATCAAGACCCCGATGACGATCGGCCACGAGTTCGTCGGCGAGGTCGCCGAGATCGGCGCCGGCGTCGCGGACATCGCGATCGGCGACCTGGTCAGCGGTGAGGGCCACCTGGTCTGCGGCAAGTGCCGCAACTGCCTGGCCGGCCGCCGCCACCTGTGCCGCAACACCGTCGGCCTGGGCGTCAACCGGGACGGCGCCTTCGCCGAGTACGTGGCGCTGCCCGCCTCCAACGTCTGGGTGCACCGGGTGCCGGTCGACCTGGACGTGGCCGCGATCTTCGACCCCTTCGGCAACGCCGTGCACACCGCACTGTCCTTCCCGCTGGTCGGCGAGGACGTGCTGGTCACCGGCGCCGGCCCGATCGGCATCATGGCCGCCGCCGTCGCCAAGCACGCCGGCGCCCGCAACGTGATGATCACCGACGTCTCCCCGTACCGCCTCGACCTGGCCCGCGAGGTCGGTGTGACGCTGGCGCTCAACGTCGCCGAGCACACCATCGAGGAGGGCCAGCAGAAGCTCGGCCTGCGCGAGGGCTTCGACGTCGGCCTGGAGATGTCCGGCCGCCCCGAGGCGATGCAGTCGATGATCGCCAACATGACCCACGGCGGGAAGATCGCCATGCTCGGCCTGCCGGCCGACGACTTCGCCGTCGACTGGGCGCGCATCGTCACCTCGATGATCACCATCAAGGGCATCTACGGCCGCGAGATGTTCGAGACCTGGTACGCGATGTCCGTGCTGCTGGAGGGCGGCCTGGACCTCAGCCCGGTGATCACCGGCCGCTACGCCGCCACCGACTTCGAGGCCGCCTTCGACGACGCCGCGGGCGGCAACTGCGGCAAGATCATCCTCGACTGGACCGCCTGAGCCACCCCGCCGACGCCAAAGGAGCCTGTTGTGTTCGACAACGTGCGCGCCGACATCGCCACCACCCTCGACGAGATCCGCGAGGCCGGCCTGTTCAAGCCCGAGCGGGTCATCGGGACCCCGCAGAGCGCCGCCGTCACCGTCACCGGCGGCGGCAAGCCCGGCGAGGTGCTGAACTTCTGCGCCAACAACTACCTCGGCCTGGCGGACCACCCCGAGGTGCTGGCCGCGGCCAAGGACGCCCTGGACCGCTGGGGCTACGGCATGGCCTCGGTCCGCTTCATCTGCGGCACCCAGGACGTCCACAAGGAGCTGGAGGACCGCCTCTCGGCCTTCCTCGGCCAGGAGGACACGATCCTCTACTCCTCCTGCTTCGACGCCAACGGCGGTGTCTTCGAGACCCTGCTGGACGACCGCGATGCCGTCATCTCCGACGCGCTCAACCACGCCAGCATCATCGACGGCATCCGGCTCAGCAAGGCCCGCCGCCACCGCTACGCCAACCGCGACATGGCCGACCTGGAGAAGCAGCTCCAGGACACCCAGGACGCCCGCCGCCGCCTGATCGTCACCGACGGCGTCTTCTCCATGGACGGCTACGTCGCCCCCCTGCCGGAGATCTGCGACCTGGCCGAGCGCTACGGCGCGATGGTCATGGTGGACGACTCGCACGCCGTCGGCTTCGTCGGCGCGGGCGGCCGCGGCACCCCCGAACTGCACGGCGTGATGGACCGAGTGGACATCATCACCGGCACCCTCGGCAAGGCCCTCGGCGGCGCCTCCGGCGGCTACGTCGCCGCCCGCCGGGAGATCGTCGCGCTGCTGCGCCAGCGCTCCCGCCCGTACCTGTTCTCCAACTCGCTGGCCCCGGTCATCGCGGCCGCCTCGCTGAAGGTGCTCGACCTGGTCGAGCGCTCCACCGAGCTGCGCGAGAAGCTGGCGGCCAACACCGCGCTGTTCCGCACGAAGATGACCGAGGCCGGGTTCGAGATCCTGCCCGGCGACCACCCGATCGCCCCGGTGATGATCGGCGACGCGGCCGAGGCCGGCCGGCTCGCCGAACTGCTGCTGGAGCGCGGCGTGTACGTGATCGGCTTCTCGTACCCGGTCGTCCCGATGGGCCAGGCCCGGATCCGGGTGCAGCTGTCCGCGGCGCACTCCACCGAGGACGTCGAGCGCGCCGTCGCCGCCTTCGTGGACGCCCGCGCCGCGCTGAAGTAGCACCCCCGACGGGCCCGGCAGGGGCCCGCACCGAACTGCCCGTGGGCCGGACCGCTCGGAACCGGACCGGCCCACGGGCTCACGAACGCCGTGCGGCACGGGCACTTCACTGCGCCCGCGCCGCACGGCTCACCAACCACCTGCCCCACCCTCCCGCTGCGGGGGCGGGACGCCGGCCCGGCCGACGTCCCGCCCCCGTCCGCGGTTTCCGGGGGCCGGCCGGATCAGTCCTCGTTCGGGTCCCCGTTCTCGTCCTGGTCCTCGCCCTGGTCGTCGCCGAGGTGCCGGGCGTTGCGGGCGAAGACCTGGTAGTCGCCGGCCGCCGGGCCCGCGGAGCCGGCGACCAGGTTGCCGCTGGTCGAGCCGAAGACCACCGTGCGGCCGTGGGCGTCCACGAAGGGGTCGACCGAGGAGCCGTTGCCGAGCGAGCCGTCCGGCGCGGTGGCGACCCGCTCGGTGCGGCCGGTACGCAGGTCCTGGCGGTAGACGTCCCAGCCCGGGTGCTGCGGGCCGGGCACCAGGTTGTCGGCGGCGGAGGAGAAGTAGATCCAGCGGTTGTCGGCGGTGACGCTGCCGTGGTCGGAGGTGCCGACCGAGGTGGTGCCGAGCAGGCCGCCGCTGACCTTCGTCACGGTGCCCTTCCTGAGGTCCCGGACGTACAGCACCAGGTGGTACCGGTGGCCGTTGGTCGAGCCGCCGGGCTCGGGCAGGGCGTAGACCGCGCGCCGCCCGTCGGGGCTGATCGTCGCGTCGAAGCTCGCGGAGCCGAGCTTGCCGTCGAGGTCCAGGCTCGCGGCGGCGATGCGGCCGGAGTGCACGTCGTAGGTGTAGTAGGCGCCGGTCGTCGGCCGGGCCAGGTTCGCCTTCGCCTGGCCCTGTCGGGCGTTGCGGGGCAGGGCGGACGAGGTGCCGGGGGCCTGCTCGACATCGGCGACACCTGCGCCCGGGGAGGCGGGGGCGGTCTCGGCGCGGGCGGGGGTCCGGGCGGCCGGCAGCAGGTTCCCGGCGAAGGAGGTGAAGCCGATGGTGCGGCCGTCCGCGCTGATGGTCGGGTTGAGGGACATGCTGTCGCCCGGCTTGCCGTCCGCCCCCACGGAGACCAGTCGGGTCGTCCCGGTCCGGCGGTCGAGGACGTAGATGTTGTAGTCCCAGGTGTACGGCCTGGTGAGCGACGGGGCGTCGGCGCCGTCGCCGACACCGCCGGGCAGGGCCGGGACGAGGTCGGTCCGGGAGGACACGAAGGCCACGTAGCGGCCGTCGGCGCTGATCGAGGGTGCGTACGAGGCGTGGAACCGGTCGGTGTCGGCGCTGGTGAGCCCGCCGCTGACCAGTTCGGTGCGGCCGGTCCTGCGGTCGCGCAGGTACACCTCGGTGCGGCCCTGCACCTGCATGCCGGGCAGCACGTTGTCGGCGTCGCTCTCGAAGGCCACGTAGCGGCCGTCGGCGTTGATCGCGACGTAGTCGGTGAAGCCGTTCAGCGCCGAGCCGTCGTCGGCCAGGTTGACCCGCTCGGTGCGGCCGGTGCGCAGGTCGCGGACGTAGGCGTCGCGGCCGCTCTTGGCGGGCTGCTCCACCAGGTTGGTGGCCCAGGAGGTGAACAGGGCGTAGCGGCCGTCGGCGCTCACCCCGTGGCTCTGCGACTGGTTGTTCGGCGCCGCGCCGTCCAGCCCGACGCTGACCCGGACGGTGCCGCGCGGCGCCGGGTCGGCCTGGGCGGGGGCGGCGGTCGCGGCGAGCACGGCGACGGCCGCCAGGACGCTGCCGCCGTCGGCGAACCAACGGGTGCGGGCGGTACGGGTGTTGGGTGTCATGGGCGGGTTGTCCTCCCCTGTGATCGCCCCTGCGCCGGGCTCCCTCCCGGCGACGGGCTCGGGGAGAGCCAATCGCCGGGAGGGGCGGTGGTCAACGGCCGGGGGTGATCTCGGCGGAAAATACGTCAACCACCGTATTCCGCACGGGAGTCGGACAGTGTGAGCCGTCGGGTCAGGCCGGCGGCCCGTCAGGCCGTCAGAGACGACGCCGGAAGACGTCCGTGACGTTGTTGGTGTCGCCCGGGACGAGGTCGCCGTCGGTGGCGTCGAAGACCACGGTGTCCCCGAAGGCGTCCACGGACGGGGTGAACGACGAGGCCGTGCTCTGGGATCCGTCCTGGGTGAGGCTCACCCGCTCGGTGCGTCCGGTCCACAGGTCGCGGCGGAAGACGTCCGACTGCTGGTTGGTGTCGTCCGGCACCAGGGTCTCGACGTCGGAGGTGAAGTACACCCACCGGCCGTCGTAGGTCATGACGGGCTCGTAGGAGGAGAGGGTCGTCGTGGTGCCGGCGAGCGGGGTGCTGACCTGGGTGACGGTGCCGGTGGCCAACTCGCGGGCGTAGACCACCAGGTGGACCCCGTGCGAGCCGGGCCGCCCGCCGGGCTGGGGGACGCTGTACACGGCGTAGCGGCCGTCCGGGCTGATCCGGCCGTCCTGGCCGGTGGGGCGGAAGGCCCCGGTCTCGTCGTAGCTGGCGCCGCTGATCCGGCCGGTGCGGGCGTCCCAGACGTAGTAGGGGTAGAACCGGGGCACCGCCAGCCGGGGCCGGGCGCCGGGGGCGGTGGCGTCGTCGGTCGGGTCGGTGGGCGAGGAGCCGACGGAGCTCTCTGCGGGCTCCTCCGCGGACGGGAGCAGGTTGCTCGCCCGCGAGGTGAAGCCGACGGTCTGCCCGTCCGCGCTCAGGCTCGGCACGGAGGAGTGCTGGTCGGCCGGCGTGCCGTCGGCGCCGACCGTGATCAGGCGGGTGGTGTGGGTCCAGCGGTCGGTGACGTAGACGTTCGCCTTGCCGCGCTTGACCGTCGCCCCGAGGTCGGTGCGGTCGGAGGCGAAGGCCACGTAGCGGCCGTCCCAGCTCAGGCTGGGGTTGCTCGCCCGGCGGATCGACTGGTCGTCGGTCGTCGGGCCGGTGCCGGCGCTGATCAGCTCGGTGCGGCCGGTCCACCGGTCGTGGACGAAGACGTCAGCCGCGTGCTTCTGCTGCCCGGGCACCACGTTGGTCGCGGCGGTGCTGAACGCCACGTACCGGCCGTCGCCGCTGATCGTGCCGTCGGCGACGCCCGCGTCCAGCCGGGAGCCGTCGTCGGCCAGGTCGACCTGCTCGACGTGCCCGTTGCGGAGGTCCTTGACGTAGAGGCCCTCCGAGCCGTCGGCGTGACCGGGGGCGAGGCCGGTCGCGGTCGAGCTGAACAGCACCGAGCGGCCGTCGGAGCTCACCCCGAGGCCGTAGGAGTCGCCGTTCAGCGCCTCGCCCTTGGGCCCCTCGCTGACCCGGGCGGTGTCGCCCTTGGGCGGCCGGGCCTCGGCGGCGGGCATCACGGCGCCGACCGCGGTCACGGTGGCCAGGACGCAGGCGGTGCGGGCCAGCCGACGGCGGGTGCGTGCGGTGGTCATGGATCATCCTCCCCAGACGACGGATCACAGGTGGTGTTCGAGGCTGTGCCTGACCCACGACCCCCGCGGTCCGGCTGGGCACGAGCCAAGCGTCGTACGGCCCGGCGGTCAACGAAGTGAAGCGATCTCGTCCGGAAATACGCCACCGGTGGTACCTCCGGCCGAAACCTCGCAGGCCCGGAGCCCGTCCGGTCCGCTCCCGCGCGCTGGCAGAATTGGGGCTGTGATCGACGCACGACGGCTGCGGACCCTGCGGGCCGTGGCGGACCACCGCACGGTGACCGCCGCGGCGGCCGCCCTCTACCTGACCCCCTCCGCGGTCTCCCAGCAGCTGGCCGCCCTGGAGCAGGAGACCGGGCACCACCTGCTCGCCCGAGAGGGCCGGGGCGTGCGGCTGACCGCCGCCGGGGAGATCCTGCTCGGCCACGCGGACGTCGTGCTCGCCCAGCTGGAGCGCGCCGAGGCCGACCTGGCCGCGTACCGGGCGGGCGTCTCCGGCGAGGTCACCGTCGCCTCCTTCGCCACCGGCATCGCACTGGTGCTCGCGCCCGCCATCGGTCTGCTCGCCGAGCGGGCGCCGGGGGTGCGGCTCAAGGTGCTGGACGCCGAGGGCGACGCCAGCCTGCCGATGGTCCTGGAGAGCCGGGCCGACCTCGCGGTGGCCGTCGAGTACCGCGGTGCCCCGCGGGCCGACGATGCCCGCCTCACCCGGGTGCCGCTGTACGCCGAGCCCTTCGAGGCCGTCCTGCCGCTGGACCACCGGCTGGCCGCCGAGGACGGTCCGCTCGCGGTCGCCGAGCTCGCCGACGAGCCGTGGATCGGGCCCTACCCGGGCAACCCGTGCCACGACGTGGTCCTGCTGGCCTGCGAGCACGCCGGGTTCCAGCCGCGCCTGCTGCACTCCTCGGACGACTTCCGGGCGGTCGTGGCGCTCGCCTCGGCGGGGGCTGGGGTGGCCCTGGTGCCGCGCTCGGCGCTGCGCGGGGTCGACCTCTCCCGGGTGGCGGTGCGCCCGGTCGACAGCGAGCTGGCCACCCGCCGGGTCTTCGCCGCCGTCCGGGCGGGCGCCGACGGCCACCCGCTGATCCGCCCGGTCCTGGACGCCCTCGCCGACGCGGCGGCCGCGAGCGCGTAGCTCCGGTGAGACGGGCCCGGGCACCCGGAAACGGTTGTGCGGCTGCGCGGCGTCCCGGGTCGGGCGGCCGCGCCGTGTGCAGGTGGCGTGGCGTCCCGGCCCGGGCGGCCGTGCAGCCGCAGGTCCATGGGATGGCGGTCGGGTCATCCGACCACCGGGGTCACCACGCCTTCGTGAGGGTGATCAGACGGACGGCCGGGGCGGAGACCACCTGCACCCTGCCGGTGTCGGGGATCCGCAGCTTGACGAAACCGCCCTGGAACGCCACCAGCGCGCGGGGCACCGAGGAGACCATCCAGCCGTCGGAGCCCAGCACCTCGTAGCCGTCGACCAGTTCGACGGAGGCCTCGGCCCAGTCCTCGTTCATACGTCCCCCCGCTGTGCGACTGTCCCCGAAACGGTACCGATCGGTTCCGTTCTGACGTCGAAGACGGTACCGATCGGTGCCGTTTGGAGTCAAGAGCGGCTAGGATCGCTTTCCATGGCAGTCAACGCACGGGCGCGCCTGCTGAGCACGGCAGAGACCCTCTTCTACGCCAACGGGATCCACTCGGTCGGGGTGGAGCGCATCCTCGCCGAGTCCGGTGTGGGCCGGGCCTCCTTCTACCGGCACTTCGCCGGCAAGGAGGCGTTGGTGACGGCCGTCCTGGAAGGCCGCGACGCCCGGTGGCGGGCCTGGCTCTCCGAGCGGGTCGCGGCCCACGGCGGCCACCCGCTCAACGTCTTCGACGCCCTCGCCGAACGGTTCGCCGCCGAGGACTACCGGGGCTGCGTCGCCATCAACACCATGACCGAGATCGCCGACCGCGCCAGCCCGGCCCGCGAGATGGCGGCGTTGCACAAACGGCGCGTCATCGAGCTGGTCGAGCAGCTCATGCGGGACGCGGACATTCCCCAACCCGCCGACCGGGCCAAGCAGTTCGCCCTCCTGATGGACGGCGCCATCGTCACCGCGCTGCGCGAGGGCACTCCGGACGCCGCCTGGCGGGCCCGCACCATCGCGGAGTCCCTGCTGGCCGCCTGAGGCCCGAAGCGGCGGGAGCCCCGCACCGGTGCTGCGGGTGCGGGGCTCCCGCCGCCGAGCGCGGCAACGGGGCGCCACCGGCGGGCCACGTACGGCCGAACGGCGACGTGACCGGGCTGCGTATGCTGGGTCCGTGACGGCGAACGAGGGACGGGGCCCGGTGCTGCGGGTGGACGCCGCGCGGAACCGGGCGCTGGTGCTGCGCGTCGCCAGGGAGCAACTGGCCGCCGGGGACGACTCCCTGCAGCTCAACGTCATCGCCCGGCTGGCCGGGGTCGGGGTCGGAACCGTCTACCGGCACTTCCCCAACCCGCAGGCGCTGCGCGAGGCGCTGTTGGTGGAGCGGTTCCGGGGGCTGGTCGACGAAGCCCTCGCCGCCGCCGACCTGGAGGATCCCTCCGAGGGGCTGCGCCGACTGCTGCGCTCCACGCTCCTCATGGCGCTGCGCGACGACGGTCTGGGGGCCGTTCTCGAATCCGCGAGCGATGCCGAGGCACAGACCTCCGCCCTGAAGGCCGAACTGGACGGGGCCGTCGCGAGCCTGCTCGACCGGGCCCGGCTGGCCGGCGCCGTCCGCGGCGACATCGGGCCCGGTGACGTGCGCCGACTGCTCTGCGGGATCGAGCACGCGCTGCGGAGCGGCGACCAGAGCCCCGCGCGGGTCGAGACCTACCTCGGTGTCCTCGTCGAGGGGCTGCGTCCCCCGCGCTGACCCGGCTCGGTGACGGAGGTCGGGCGCGCGAGCGGCGCCGACCGTCCAGGTGACGTCGGGCTGCGCCGCGGCCGTCGCCGAATCTTACAGACCGCGAACATCCTTGCCCGGCAGGGCTGTTGCCGCTGTACGGCGGATCGGGCGCTGCCTACCGTGGCGTCCACCCGCCGTCGCGACCGACTAACCGGATAGGTATCCGTTCGTGCTAGCGTGTGGGACTCCAACCGGATAGTCATCCGGTTAATGCGCCGCAGGGGAGAAGGGGCGAAGCTGATGGAACGCCAGGCAGTGGTGACCGCCGCGACGGGCGGTATCGGACTCGAAACGGCGCTGGGCCTCGCGGAGCGCGGGTACGCCGTCACCGTGATCGGCCGCGACGAGGAACGGGGCCAGGGCGCCGTGGACCGGATCTCGGCCGTGGCGACGGGGAGCCGGCCGAGGTTCATCGCGGCCGACCTGTCCTCGCTCGGTGACGTGCGGCGCCTCGCGCTCGACCTGGCCGTCGTGGGCCCGCTGACCGTCCTGGTCAACAACGTCGGCGCGATGTTCGCCCAGCGGCAGCAGACCGTGGACGGCATCGAGGCCACCTTCGCCGTCAACCACCTCTCGCCGTACCTGCTCACGGAGCTGCTCCTGGACCAGCTCCGGGCCGGCGGGCCGAGCCGGATAGTGAACGTGAGCTCCGGCGCGGTCGCCCTGGCCAAGCGCACCTTCGACGCCGTCGAACCCCCGGGCGGCTACTACGGCTTCCACTGGTACGGCCGGGCCAAACTGGCCAACCTCGCCTACACGCTGGACCTGGCCGACCGCCTGCGCGGCAGCGGCGTCAGCGTCTTCGCGGCCGACCCGGGCGGCGCCGCCACCAGCATGACCAACGGCACCATGACCTCGCCGAGGATCGTCTCTCCCGGCCTGCGCCTGTTGTGGCCGCTGGTCCGCAGGCGCTTCGAGCGCTCGACGGCCGGGCCCGCCTCCGAGGCCGCCCGCTCCTCGGTGTTCGCCGCCACCGACCCCTCGCTGGACGGACGGACCGGTCTGCTCATCGGCCCGGACGCCCGGCCCGTCCCGGCCCACCCGGCGAGCACCCACCCCGGCCTCACCGCCGACGTCCTCCGGCTCAGCCGCGAGCACACGTTCCGATGGGCGCTCGCCTGAGCGGGCCCCCTCCGGGCCGTCGGCCTCCGACGCCCGCAGCGCACGTGAGCATGATGGCTGCGGCCGGTCAGTGGCCTCCGGGGTGTCCGGGGTGTCCGGGGTGTCCGGGGCGGAAGCCCGGGCACGACGGCGGCGCCGGAACGCCCGGTCGGGCCGGCGCCGTTCGGCGGCCCGACCGGGCCGGGGGCCGGGCGGCGAGCAGGGAGCGCAGGCGAAAGGTTGGTGGGGTGCGGGGCTGTGCATAGGGTGGGGGCGATGCTGTCGGCGTGCGTATGGAGAATCCGATGAGTTCGACCGCTGTTCCTGAGGGCCACCTCCCGGTCGGGGTCATCGGGCTCGGTGACATCGCGCAGAAGGCGTACCTGCCCGTGCTCGCCGCGCTGCCCGGGCTCGACCTGCGGTTGATGACCCGGGACGGGGCGAAGCTGGGGCGGATCGGTGAGGCGTACCGGGTCGGGGAGGGCAAGCGGTTCACCGACCTCGGCGCGCTGATCGGCAGCGGCATCCGGGCCGCGTTCGTGCACGCCGCCACCGACCAGCACGTGCCGATCGTCGAGCAGCTGCTCACCGCCGGGGTGGACGTCTACGTGGACAAGCCGCTCGACCACACCGTGGACGGCGCCCGCCGCCTGGTCGACCTCGCCGACCGCACCGGCCGCTCGCTGATGGTCGGCTTCAACCGCCGCCACGCGCCCGGCTACGTGCAGGCCAAGGAGCGCCCGCGCGACCTGATCGTGCTGCAGAAGAACCGCGAGGGCCTGCCCGAAGCCGCCCGCACCCTGGTCTACGACGACTTCATCCACGTCGTGGACACGCTGCGCTTCCTCGTCCCCGGCGAGATCGAGCACGTGGACGTCCGGTCCCGTACGCGGGACGGCCTGGTCGAGCACGTGGTGCTCACCCTCGGCGGGGAGGGGTTCACCGCGCTGGGCATCATGAACCGGGTCTCCGGCTCGACCGAGGAGGTGCTGGAGGTCTCCGGCGGCGACTCCAAGCGCGCGGTGCACAACCTGGCCGAGGTGATCGACCACCGCGGCCAGCCGACCGTGCGGCGCCGCGGCGACTGGGTGCCGGTCGCCCGCCAGCGCGGCATCGAGCAGTGCGTCCTCGCCTTCCTGGACGCCGTCCGCGCCGGGCGGACCTTGGACGCCCACGACGCGCTGCGCACCCACGAGCTGTGCGAGCTGGTGGTGGAGCGGATCGGGGATTCCTGGGCGTCCGCTGGGAGCGCCCTGTGAGAAGCCTGTGAGCTGGGCGGATTGACCGTCCGTCAAGTCACCGGGGCGGAACCGACAGTTCACCGACGAGGTCTTGTCGGGGCATTTTCTACGCGCGTATCTTAGGGGCGCCGCGGGGGGCGGGCGTCCGTCCCCTGCTCTTCCTCTACGCGAGTAGCGCGCTCGAAGCGCGCCTCCGCCCGGACCGCCGTGCCACGACCGTGCCGCACGACGGAGCTAGGAGTCCTGCCCCGGTGACCACCGCTTCCGCTCCCCGCCCCCGCAGAGCCCTGCTGCGCGCCGCTCTGATCCCGGCCTCGCTGGCCGCCTCGCTCGTGCTCGTCCCGCTGCCCGTGGCGAACGCCGCCGGCGCCGCCGCGACCCCCGCCCCGACCGAGACCGGCCCGCTGCGGATCCACGACATCCAGGGCACCACCCGGATATCCCCGCAGGCCGGCAAGCCCGTCACCGGTGTGCCCGGCATCGTCACCGGCGTCCGCGCGTACGGCAGCTCCAAGGGCTTCTGGCTCCAGGACCCGAACCCGGACGCGGACCCGGCCACCAGCGAGGGCATCTTCGTCTTCACCGGCGGCAACCCGACCGTGAAGACCGGCGACTCGGTGCTGGTGAGCGGCAAGGTCACCGAGTACTACCCCGGCTACTCCGGCGGCTCGCAGTCCGTCACCGAGATCTCCGCCCCGGCCGTCACGGTCCTGTCCTCCGGCAACCCGCTGCCCGCCCCGGTCGTCGTGGACACCCGCAACATCCCCGGCACCTACACCCCGGCGGCCGGCCCGGACGGCACCATCGACGCCGTGAAGCTCGACCCGGAGAAGTACGCCCTCGACTTCTACGAGTCCCTGGAGGGCATGCTCGTCCAGGTCAAGGACGTCCGGGTGGTCCAGGCGACCGACAAGTACAACGAGCTGTGGGTCGCCGCCGACCGCCAGGACCAGCGCAGCAAGCGCGGCGGCGTGCTCTACGAGTCCTACCGCGAGCCCAACGTCGGCCGTCTGATGGTGCAGCAGCAGGCGCCGGCCTCCCAGCAGCCGTTCCCGGTGGCCAACGTCGGCGACGAGCTGACCGGCACCACCACCGGCCCGCTGGACTACAACCAGTTCGGCGGCTACACCCTGGTCGCCGGCACCGTGGGCACGCTGAAGGACAACCACCTCCAGCGCGAGGTCACCGCCCAGGCCGGCGAGCGCGAACTCACCCTCGCCACCTACAACGTGGAGAACCTCGCCCCGAACAACCCGGACAGCAAGTTCGCCGAGCTGGCCCAGGGCGTCGTCACCAACCTGCGCTCGCCCGACATCGTCGCCCTGGAGGAGATCCAGGACAACAACGGTGCCAAGAACGACGGCACCGTCGACGCGAGCCAGACCGTCGCCAAGTTCATCGCGGCCATCAAGGCGGCCGGCGGCCCGGCCTACGACTGGCGCTCCATCGCCCCGCAGGACGGCAAGGACGGCGGCGAGCCCGGCGGCAACATCCGCCAGGTCTTCCTGTTCAACCCGCAGCGGGTCTCCTTCACCGACATCGCGGGCGGCGACGCCACCACCGCCGTCGGCGTGACCGGCACCGGCGCCGCCACCGCCCTGACCGCCTCGCCCGGCCGGATCGAGCCGAACGACGAGGCCTGGACCAACAGCCGCAAGCCGCTGGTCGGCCAGTTCGTCTTCCGCGGCCAGAAGGTCTTCGTCATCGCCAACCACCTCAACAGCAAGGGCGGCGACCAGGGCATCGACAGCCGCTTCCAGGCCCCGACCCGCAGCTCCGAGGTGCAGCGGATCAAGCAGGCCACCGTCGAGCAGGCCTTCGTCGCCAAGCTGCTGGCCGCCGACAAGGAGGCCAGGGTCGTCTCGCTCGGCGACTTCAACGACTACCAGTTCTCGCCCGCCCTGGCCGCGCTCACCAAGGACGGCGTGCTGCGCGACCTGGTGAACGAACTGCCGGAGACCGAGCAGTACTCGTACGTCTACCAGGGCAACTCCCAGGTGCTGGACCACATCCTGGTCAGCCCCGAGGTCGGCTACGCCAAGTACGACGTGGTGCACATCAACGCGGAGTTCGCCCAGCAGGCGAGCGACCACGACCCGCAGGTGGTCCGCATCAAGCCCTGACCCGAGCTGCGGTTATGCTGCCTCCGCCGCCGGTGACCGCCGGAGGCGGAGGCAGTGCCGTACGGCGGCTCGTACGACGGCTCGTGCGGCTCGTGCGGCTCGTGCGGCTCGTGCGGCTCGTACGACGGCTCGGGCGACGGCTCGGGCGACGGGGGAGACGATGGAGTACCGGATCGAGCGGATCGGCCGCGAGGACTGGCAGCTGCTGCGGAAGGTCCGGCTGGCCCAACTCCTCGACACGCCACTGGCGTTCGGCGAGACCCACGAGTACGCGAGCTACCAGGGCGAGGGCAACTGGCGGGCCCGGACGAACTGGGTCAACGAGCCCGACAAGATCGGCCTGGTCGCGGTGGCCCCCGACGGGGAGTGGGTCGGCACGATGCTGTCCGTCCCGAGCAAGGGGCAGGCCGACGCCGTCGACCTGATCGGCGTCTGGGTCGCCCCCGAGCACCGCGGCCGCGCACGCGGCGTCGCGGACGCCCTGCTGGACGCGGTGCTCGCCTGGGCCCGCGGCCGGGGCGCCGCGCGGATGCTGCTCGGGGTGCACGAGGCGAACCCCCGCGCCGCCGCCTTCTACCAGCGGCGCGGGTTCGCGTACACCGGGGGAGAGACGCCGTACGTGCTGGACGCCTCGGCGCGGATCCTGGAGATGGCCCTCCCGCTGGACTGACGCCCCCAGCGCTCGGGAATCCGCTAACCGACGTACTCCGCCAGGGCCTTGCCGGTCAGGGTCGAGCGGGCGGCGACCAGGTCGGTCGGGGTGCCCTCGAAGACCACCCGCCCGCCGTCGTGGCCGGCGCCCGGGCCGAGGTCGATGATCCAGTCGGCGTGCGCCATCACCGCCGGGTGGTGCTCGATCACGATGACCGACTTGCCGGACTCGACCAGCCGGTCCAGCAGCCCGAGCAGCTGCTCGACGTCGGCCAGGTGCAGCCCGGTGGTCGGCTCGTCCAGCACGTAGACGCCGCCCTTGTCGGCCATGTGGGTGGCCAGCTTGAGCCGCTGCCGCTCGCCGCCGGAGAGCGTGGTGAGCGGCTGGCCGAGGCTGACGTAGCCGAGCCCGACGTCCGCCAGCCGCTCCAGGATCCGGTGCGCGGCCGGCAGCCTGGCCTCGCCCGAGCCGAAGAACTCCTCGGCCTCGGTCACCGACATCGCCAGCACCTCGGCGATGTCCCGGCCGCCCAGCCGGTACTCCAGCACCGCGGGTTGGTACCGCTTGCCCTCGCAGTCCTCGCAGGTGGTGGCCACCCCGGCCATCATCGCCAGGTCGGTGTAGACCACGCCGGCGCCGTTGCAGGTCGGGCAGGCGCCCTCGGAGTTGGCGCTGAACAGGGCCGGCTTGACGTCGTTGGCCTTGGCGAAGGCCTTGCGGATCGGGTCGAGCAGCCCGGTGTAGGTGGCCGGGTTGCTGCGCCGGGAGCCCTTGATCGCCCCCTGGTCGACCGAGACCACGCCCTCGCCGGGCGGGATCGACCCGTGGATCAGCGAGCTCTTGCCGGAGCCGGCCACCCCGGTCACCACCGTGAGCACCCCGAGCGGCACGTCCACGTCCACGTTCCGCAGGTTGTGGGTGTCGGCGCCCCGGATCTCCAGCACCCCGGTGGGCTTGCGCACCGCCTCCCGCAGCGGCGCCCGGTCGCCCAGGTGGCGCCCGGTGACGGTGCCGCTGCCGCGCAGCCCCTCGACGTCGCCCTCGTAGCAGACCTGGCCGCCGGCCGTACCGGCGCCCGGACCGAGGTCGACCACGTGGTCGGCGATCGCGATGGTCTGCGGCTTGTGCTCCACCACCAGCACGGTGTTGCCCTTGTCCCGCAGGCGCAGCAGCAGCTTGTTCATCCGGTCGATGTCGTGCGGGTGCAGGCCGGTGGTGGGCTCGTCGAAGACGTACGTGGTGTCGGTGAGCGAGGAGCCGAGGTGGCGGATCATCTTGACCCGCTGCGCCTCGCCGCCGGAGAGCGTGCCGGAGGGGCGGTCCAGTGAGAGGTAGCCGAGGCCGATCTCCACGAAGGAGTCGAGGGTCTGGCGCAGGGTGGTGAGCAGCGGCGTCACCGAGGGTTCGTCGAGCCCGCGGACCCAGTCGGCGAGGTCGCTGATCTGCATCGCGCAGGCGTCGGCGATGCTGACTCCCGCGATCCGGGAGGAGCGGGCGGCCTCGCTGAGCCGGGTGCCCCCGCAGTCGGGGCAGGAGGTGAAGGTGACGGCCCGCTCCACGAAGGCCCGGATGTGCGGCTGCAGCGCGTCCTTGTCCTTGGCGAGCATCGACTTCTGGATCTTGGGGATCAGGCCCTCGTAGGTGAGGTTGACGCCGTTGACCTTGACCTTGGTCGGCTCCCGGTACAGGAAGTCCTGCAGCTCCTTCTTGGTGTACTTGCGGATCGGCTTGTCGGGGTCGAGGAAGCCGGAGTTGGCGTAGACGCCGACCGTCCACCAGCTGTCGGTCTTCCAGCCGGGGATGGTGATCGCGCCCTCGGAGATCGACTTGCTGTCGTCGTAGAGCTGGGTGAGGTCGATGTCGGAGACGCTGCCGCGGCCCTCGCAGCGCGGGCACATGCCACCGGTGATGCTGAAGCTGCGCCGCTCCTTGACCGTCCTGCCCGCGCGTTCGACGGTGACGGCGCCCGCCCCGCTGATCGAGGGGACGTTGAAGGAGAAGGCCTTGGGGGAGCCGATGTGCGGGGTGCCGAGGCGGCTGAAGAGGATGCGCAGCATCGCGTTGGCGTCGGTGGCGGTGCCGACGGTGGAGCGCGGGTCGGCGCCCATCCGCTGCTGGTCGACGATGATCGCGGTGGTCAGGCCTTCGAGGACGTCCACCTCGGGGCGGGCCAGGGTGGGCATGAAGCCCTGGACGAAGGCGCTGTACGTCTCGTTGATCAGCCGCTGGGACTCGGCGGCGACGGTGTCGAAGACCAGCGAGCTCTTGCCCGAGCCGGACACGCCGGTGAACACGGTCAGCCGGCGCTTGGGGATGTCGACGCTGACGTCCTTGAGGTTGTTCTCGCGCGCGCCGTGGACGCGGATCAGGTCGTGGCTGTCGGCGGCGTGCGGCGCGGCCGGGTGCGCGTCCGTCCTCTTGGGCATGGTCTGGTCTCTCCCTGTCGATCGGGCGGGCCCGTCCCCGCGGTCACGGTCGGCGGTGGTTCCCTTCGATCCAACCAGAATCGAACGGGATCCGGTCCGGTCCGGCCGGTTCCGCGGGGGCGGGCCCGGTGGGCTTGCTCGGCTGAGGCCGGGGGCGGCTCAGCGCACCTCGTTGAAGCGGATCAGGTTGCCCGCCGGGTCGCGGAAGGCGCAGTCGCGCGCGCCCCACGGCTGCTCGGTCGGCTCCTGCACCAGCTCGGCGCCGCCGGACTTCAGCCGGTCGAAGAGGCCGTCCAGGTCGGGGGTGCCGAGGACGAGCCGGGCGTAGGTGCCCTTGGCCATCATGTCGGTGATCGTCTTGCGCTCGTCCTCGGTGATCCCGGGGTCGGCGGCCGGCGGCTCCAGCACGAGGGAGACGCCGGGCTGGCCGGCCGGGCCGACGGTGATCCAGCGCATCGGGCCGCCGCCGACGTCGTTGCGGACCTCGAAGCCGAGCAGGTCGCGGTAGAAGGCGAGGGAGGCCTCGGGGTCGGTGTGCGGGAGGAAGGTCCAGTGAATGGTGATGTCGTTCATGACTGCAACGCTAGGCGCGGGTCCGGGCCGGGCGCTTCTCGAATCCTGATCGGTCTCTCCGACGTTTCGTGGGAGGCCCGACCTTTCGCGGGAGGCGCCCGGCGGGCGACAGCGGCCCGGTGGGGGCGGCTCAGGCCCGGACGAGTGCTTCCCACTGCTGTCGGGTCGGGCCGTCGTGCCGGGGTACGAAGTCCGGGCGGGCGTCCAGCCAGGCGGTGACGTGGCGGTCCACCTCGTCGGTGCCGTAGGCGGCGTCGGCGGGCCGTACGAGGTGGCGCACCTGGGCGCGGGCCCGCATGACCACCGGGTCGTCGAGGGCGCAGGCGGCCAGGGCGGCGGCCCGGCGGTCCGGGAGCGGCGAATCCTCGGTGAGGCGTTGCTCGTTGGCGCGGTCGGCCGCGACCTGGGCGTCGAACAGCGGGCGCAGGGCCCGGTTCGTCCAGGCGTGGTAGCCGGCGGGGTCCGCGGCGATCCGGTCGACGTGGACGGCGATGTGCTGGGCGGCGCGCATGCCGAGGGCCACGCCGTGGCCCAGGGTGGGGTTGGTGTGGACGAGGCTGTCCCCGGCGTTGACGAGGCCGGTGACGACCGGGCCCTGGCCGTCGGCGAAGGAGGTCCAGCGGTTGTCCAGACCGGCCATCGCCAGGACGGGCGAGCGCGGCTCGGGAGCCAGGGCGAGCCAGGCGGCGGTGGCCGGGAAGCGGCGGGCGGCGGCCTCGAACACGGCGGGGTCGGTGAGCGCGCCGCGGGTCGGGTCAGCGGTGGAGAGCACCAGGTTGACCGCGAAGGTGTCGTTGTCGGACGGGAAGACGCCGGCCAGCGCGAACGCTGCGGCCGAGCCGTTCTGCACCTGGCCGGGGTCGCGCGGGCCGTCGGCCCGCAGGCGGTACCAGCGGCACAGGTAGGCGATCCCGGCGCGGTGGCTCTCCACCACGGGAGGGCGGCAGCCGGCCTCGACCAGCCAGGCGGGGACGGGCGAGCGCCGGCCGGAGGCGTCGACGACGAGGTCCGCCCGGTGGGTCTGCTCGCCCGCCTGCCCGTGGCCCGTCTCCCCGCCGCTCACCTGCACGCCGGTGACCCGGGCCGGGCGGCCCTCCTCGAAGGTGAGGGCGCGCACCCGGCAGCCGCGCCGCACCTCGACGGTGGGTTCCCGCCGGACGGCGGTGGTCAGGGCGGCCTCCAGCACGATGCGGCGGGTGCGCAGGGTCACCAGGTCCTCGTCGCCGGCCCGGTACGGCGGATGCTCGCCGAACCAGTCGAAGTCGTGGTACTCCCGGGCTCCGAGCGCCAGCAGGTCCGCGTAGACGTCGGGAGCCTCGGCACGCAGCACCGAGCGCACGGGTGCGAGGAACGAGTGCGGCTGGACGGCCTGCGGGACGCGGGGCCGGTTCCAATGGTGGAAGTCCCGGTTCAGGTCCTCCCCGGCCTGCCGGGTCTCCTGCTCGAACACCGTGACCGCATGGCCCCGCCTGCCGAGCATGACGGCCGTCGCCAACCCGCTGATACCCGCACCTATCACCGCAACCCGCGCCACTGAGCTCCCCTTTGCTTCGCGCCGTGTTGCGAATCGACCCTACCGCCAAATGATCTTCGACCGCGAACCGGCTCCGGGCCGCCCGCCACCGGAAGCCTCTGGTGGGGAGGCCCGTCTCAGCCGGATCCGGCCTGCGGGTACGGCTGGTAGTCCTCGCGGCGGGCCACCTCCTGGCCCGTGACGCGCCAGGAGACGCTGTGGCGGGTCAGGACCCACCACTCGGGCGCCCTGCGCGCCCGATCCAGCCACTCCCGGAGCTCGGGGAGTGCCTGCTCCCGCAGGAGGCCGCGGGCGTGGGCCCGTTCGCCGGCCGGCAGCGGGGTGATGGCGATCCGCACCCGCGACTGCTCGGCGGGAAACCGGTTGTACCCGTAGTTCGAGGTGATCGAGGGGTTCCAGGTGGCCCGCAGGAGCGTGCCGTCGTGCTGAGGAGGCTCGTCGAAGCAGAGGTGGACCTCGTCCATCAGGGTTTCGCCGAGCACCGTGCGGAGGTCCGTCGGCGTGAGCGGCCACGACAGGTGGCGCGGCAGTCTGCGGTTACGAGCTGGCATGCGCCGGAGAGTGGCACATCCCCTGGCGAGCCGCATGCGAATTTCGACGCCGCGGGCTCCGTCGTGTGACGGGAAGTCATAGTCGGAGGTCGGGTCCGTGGTTCGGGCCGGCGAAGGGATCCCCGCTCCGCACGGCATCATCCCGGGGGATGACTCCGGATGGCTCCGGTACCTCGCGGAGGCTACGAACGACACCGGAATGTTTGCATCCGTGGGCCGATTCGACACGGAGCTGCGGAACCTGGCATCGAGCCCATGAAACGCACTCGCCGTATCAGCGCTGTCTCGGCGCTGGCGCTCGCCGCCCTCGTCACCGGAACCGGCACCGGGTTCGCCGCCACGACCACACCGTCGGCCATACCGGTGGCCACGCACGCCTTCGACGGCGCGCGGCCGCAGCGCGGCAAGCATCCGCTGGTGGTCCTCTCACCCGCGTACGAGGACCCGCGCGTGACGCTCACCTCGCTCGCGACCGCCGAGCTGGACCCGCCCAAGGTGCTGGTGCTGACGACCTTCGACGACGACGAGTACGTCTACGGCGCTCTGCGCGCCGGCGCCAGCGGATTCCTGCTCAAGAGCATGGCCCTGGACACGATCCTGGACGCGATCCGCGTGGTGGCGGCCGGCGACGCGTTGATCGCGCCGAGCGTCACCCGACGGCTGATCGCCGACTTCGCCGGAACCTCCACCACCCCCGCGGCCCCCGCACCGGACACCGAGCCCGCTGCGGACTCAAGCCTCATCGCGAGGATCACCGACCGGGAGCGCGAGGAGCCGGCACTGGTCGGACAGGGACTGCCGAACGGTGAGATAGCCGAGCGGTTGGTGATCAGCGTGGCGACGGCGAAGACCCATGTCGCGCGCCTGTTCGCCAAGCTCAAGGCCCGGGACCGCGTCCACCTGGCGATCACCGCCTTCGAGGCCGGACTCGCGCTGGGTGGACGGTAGGACAGGGTGAACCACACGTCACACCGTGGTGAAAGGACGGCCCTGCCGGGCTGACCGAAAAACAAGCAGGCATGATTGCTTTTTTCCCGGGGCGGTGCCACGCTGCTGCCCGACGGCGCCCGGTGCGGGGCCGTCGCCAACTCACCGGCAGGGGAGGCGCATTGGTGCGCGAGGGCGCGGTACTGCGGATCGGCAATGCCTCGGGGTTCTACGGGGACCGCTTCTCGGCGGTGCGGGAGATGCTCACCGGCGGGCCGCTGGACGTGCTCACCGGGGACTACCTGGCCGAGCTGACCATGCTGATCCTGGCGCGGGACCGGCTGAAGGACCCCTCGCTCGGGTACGCCCGGACGTTCCTGCGGCAGATGGAGGAGTGCCTGGGCCTGGCCCGCGAGCGCGACGTGAAGGTCGTGGTGAACGCGGGCGGCCTCAACCCGGCCCGGCTCGCCGACGAACTGCGCGAACTGGCCCAGCGGCTGGGCGTCGAGGCGGCCGTCGCCCACGTCGAGGGCGACGACCTGCTGCCGCGTAGGGACGAACTCGGCCTGCCGGACGGCTTGTTGGCCGCCAACGCCTACCTCGGCGGGTTCGGCATCGCGGCCTGCCTGGCCGGGGGTGCGGACGTGGTGGTCACCGGCCGGGTCACCGATGCGGCTCTGGTCGCCGGCCCCGGGATCGCCCGCTTCGGCTGGGCGCCCGACGACCTCGACGCTCTCGCCGGCGCGGTGGTCGCCGGTCACGTCCTGGAGTGCGGCGCCCAGGCGACCGGCGGCAACTACGCCTTCTTCCGCGAGCACGACGTGACCCGCCCCGGCTTCCCGATCGCCGAACTGCACGCCGACGGCTCAAGCGTGATCACCAAGCACCCGGGCACCGGCGGCGTCGTCACCCTCGGCACCGTCACCGCCCAACTCCTTTACGAGACTTGCGGATCGCACTACCTCGGCCCGGACGTCACCGCCCGGCTGGACACCGTCCGGCTCACCGCGGACGGCCCCGACCGGGTCCGGATCGACGGCGTCCGGGGCGAGGCCCCGCCGCCCACCCTGAAGGTGGGCCTCAACCGGCTCGGCGGCCACCACAACGAGGTGGTCTTCGTCCTCACCGGCCTGGACATCGAGGCCAAGGCCGCCCTGGTGCAGCAGCAGTTCGCCGAGGCCCTGCCGGTCGCGGCCCGCCCCGCCGAACTGCGCTGGACGCTCGCCCGCACCGACCACCCGGACGCCCCGGACGAGGAGTCCGCCTCCGCCCTCCTGCGGCTGACCGCGCGGGACCGGGATTCGGCCAAGGTCGGACGCGAACTCAGCAAAGCCGCCGTGGAGTTGGGGCTGTCGGGCTACCCAGGCTTCCACCTCACCGCCCCGCCCGGGCCGGGCGCGCCGTACGGGGTGTTCACCGCCGTATCCGTCGACGCCAAGGCCGTCGAGCACACCGCCGCCCTGCCGGACGGCCGCCGGATCTCCGTCCCGGCCGTCCCGGCCGCGCCGCTCGCCGCCCAACCCCTGGACGTGGTGCACGAGTTGCCCGAACCGCTCCCCGCCGGCCCGACCCGCCGCGCCCCGCTCGGCCTGCTCGCCGGCGCCCGCAGCGGCGACAAGGGCGGCGACGCCAACCTCGGCGTCTGGGCCCGCACCGAGGACGGCTGGCGCTGGCTCGCGCACGCCCTCACGGTCGAGGTGCTGCGCGAACTCCTGCCCGAGGCAGCGGAGTTGCCCGTCACCCGGCACCTGCTGCCGAACCTGCGCGCGGTGAACTTCACGATCACCGGCCTGCTCGGCGAGGGTGTCGCCGCCCGGCACCGCTTCGACCCGCAGGCCAAGGCCCTCGGCGAGTGGCTGCGCTCCCGCCACCTCGACCTCCCGACCGCACTCCTCGGCCCTCCGGTCCCGCCCGTCCGCTCTCCGGCCGCGCCCCCAGAACCCCCGACCGCGCCCCCAGACAGCCCGACCGCGCTCCCCGACAGCCCGGAGGCCCAGCCGTGACCGTCCTGCCCACCCGCATCGATCCGGCCGGGCCCGAGCACGCCGAGCACCGCGCCGCGATGCTCGCCAAGCTCGCCGACCTGGACGCCGAGCACGCCAAGGCACTGGCCGGCGGCGGCCCCCGGTACCTGGAGCGCCACCGCAAGCGCGGCAAGCTGCCGGCCCGCGAGCGGATCGAGCTGCTGGTCGACCCGGACTCGCCGTTCCTGGAGCTGTCCCCGCTGGCCGCCTGGGGCAGCGACTACCCGGTGGGTGCCGCGCTGGTCACCGGGATCGGCGTGATCGAGGGCGTCGAGTGCGTGATCACCGCCAACGACCCCACCGTGCGCGGCGGCGCCAGCAACCCGTGGACGCTGCGCAAGGCGCTGCGCGCCAACGAGATCGCGCTGCACAACCGCCTTCCGCTGGTGAACCTGGTCGAGTCGGGCGGCGCCGACCTGCCCAGCCAGAAGGAGATCTTCATCCCCGGCGGCGCCCTGTTCCGCGACCTCACCCGGCTGTCCGCCGCCGGCATCCCCACCGTGGCCGTGGTGTTCGGTAACTCGACAGCCGGCGGCGCGTACGTGCCCGGCATGTCCGACCACACCGTGCTGGTCAAGGAGCGCGCCAAGGTGTTCCTCGGTGGCCCGCCGCTGGTGAAGATGGCCACCGGCGAGGAGGCCGACGACGAGTCGCTGGGCGGCGCCGAGATGCACGCCCGCACCTCCGGCCTGGCCGACCACTTCGCGGTGGACGAGGCGGACGCGCTGCGGATCGCCCGCCGGATCGTCGCCCGGCTGGACCACCGCAAGCCGGGCCCGTCCCCGGACCGGTCCGCCGAGCCGCCGAAGTACGACGAGGAGGAGCTGCTCGGCATCGTCCCCGGCGACCTCAAGGTGCCCTTCGACCCGCGCGAGGTGATCGCCCGGATCGTCGACGGCTCCGACTTCGACGAGGTCAAGCCGCTGTACGGCACCAGCCTGGCCACCGGCTGGGCCCGGATCCACGGCTACCCGGTCGGCATCCTGGCCAACGCGCAGGGCGTGCTGTTCAGCCAGGAGTCCCAGAAGGCCGCCCAGTTCATCCAGTTGGCGAACCAGCGGAACATCCCGCTGCTGTTCCTGCACAACACCACCGGCTACATGGTCGGCAAGGACTACGAACAGGGCGGCATCATCAAGCACGGCGCGATGATGATCAACGCCGTCGCCAACTCCACGGTCCCGCACCTGTCCGTGCTGATGGGTGCCTCCTACGGCGCCGGCCACTACGGCATGTGCGGGCGGGCGTTCGAACCGCGGTTCCTGTTCTCCTGGCCGAGCGCCAAGTCCGCGGTGATGGGCCCGCAGCAGCTCGCCGGGGTGCTGTCGATCGTCGCCCGCCAGTCGGCCGCGGCGAAGGGGCAGCCGTACGACGAGGACGCGGACGCGGCGATCCGGGCCATGGTCGAGCAGCAGATCGAGGCCGAGTCGCTGCCGGTGTTCCTGTCCGGACGGCTCTACGACGACGGCGTGATCGACCCGCGCGACACCCGTACGGTGCTCGGCCTGTGCCTGTCCGCGGTCCACAACGCGCCGGTCGAGGGCGCGCGCGGCTACGGCGTCTTCCGTCTTTGAGCGAGCCCCTGTGATGGAGCCACCGATGACTTCCACGACCATGATCGGCAACCTGCTGGTCGCCAACCGGGGCGAGATCGCCCGCCGGGTCTTCCGCACCTGCCGGGAGCTCGGCATCGCGACCACCGCCGTCCACTCCGACCCGGACGCCGGCGCCCCGCACGTGCGGGAGGCCGACGGCGCCGTCCGGCTGCCCGGCGCCGCGCCCGCCGACACCTACCTGCGGGCCGACCTGATCGTCCGCGCCGCGCTCGCGGCCGGTGCGGACGCCGTCCACCCCGGGTACGGATTCCTGTCCGAGAACGCCGAGTTCGCGCAGGCCGTGCTGGACGCGGGCCTGGTCTGGGTCGGGCCGCCACCGGCCGCGATCGCCGCGATGGGCTCCAAGACGGCCGCCAAGCAGCTGATGTCCGAGGCCGGGGTGCCCGTGCTGGGTGCGCTCGCCGAGCCGACCGAGGCCGATCTGCCGATCCTGGTGAAGGCCGCGGCGGGCGGCGGCGGCCGGGGCATGCGGGTCGTCCGCAGCCTCGCGGAGCTGTCCGGCGAGCTGGCCGCGGCCCGCGCCGAGGCGGCCAAGGCCTTCGGCTCGGACGAGGTGTTCTGCGAGCGCTACCTGCCCACCGGGCGGCACGTCGAGGTCCAGCTGCTGGCCGACGCGCACGGTACGGTCTGGGCGGTCGGCGACCGCGACTGCTCGCTGCAGCGGCGCCACCAGAAGGTGATCGAGGAGGCGCCCGCCCCCAGCCTACCGGCGGACGTACGGGCCGAGTTGCACGCAGCGGCGGTGACTGCCGCCCGGGCGATCGGCTACGTCGGCGTCGGCACCGCCGAGTTCCTGCTCACCGAGGACGGCCGGTTCTTCTTCCTGGAGATGAACACCCGCCTCCAGGTCGAGCACCCGGTCACCGAGGCGGTCACCGGACTGGACCTGGTCGCGTTCCAACTCGCCGTCGCCGAAGGGGAGAAGCTGCCCGGGCCCACCCCGCCGCCGACCACCGGCCACGCGATCGAGGCCCGGCTGTACGCGGAGGACCCGGCCAGGGACTGGCGGCCCGCCACCGGCACCCTGCACCGGCTAGAACTCGCCGTCCAGCACGAGGAGTTCACCGACGGCGCGGTCCGGCTGGACTCCGGCGTCGAGTCCGGCAGCGAGATCAGCCCGCACTACGACGCGATGCTCGCCAAGGTGATCGTCCGGGCCCCGACCCGCGCCGCCGCCGCCCGCCGGCTGGCCGACGTGCTCGCTCGGACGCGGGTCCACGGGCCCGCCACCAACCGGGAGTTGCTGGTCCGTGCGCTGCGGCATCCGGACTTCCGGGCCGAACGCCTGCACACCGGCTTCCTCGCCGAGCACGCGGCCGAGCTCACCGCCCCCGACGCCAAGAGCGCCGGCCGCGCCGCCCTGGCTGCCGCCCTCGCCGACGCCGCCGCCCGCCGCACCGCCCTGCCGTCCGGCTGGCGCAACCTGCCCTCCCAGCCGCAGCTCAAGCGCTACCGGACGGAGGACGGCGGCGAGTCGGAGGTCCGCTACCGCCTGACCCGCACCGGCCTGCAGGCCGATGACCACCCGGACGTCGAACTCGTCGATGCCCAGCCCGACTTGGTCATCCTGCGCGAGGGCGAGGTCCAACGCCCGTACACCGTCGCCCGTTACGGCGACCGGGTGTACGTCGACACTCCGTTCGGCAGCACCGCGCTCACCGCCCTGCCGCGCTTCCCCGACCCCACCGTCCGCACCGCTCCCGGCGAACTGCTCGCCCCGATGCCCGGCACCGTGGTGCGCACCACCGCCGCCGTCGGCGACACCGTCACCGCCGGCCAGCCGCTGCTGGTGCTGGAGGCGATGAAGATGGAGCACCGCGTCACCGCCCCCGCGGACGGCGTCCTGGTCGAACTGCGCGCGATCCCCGGCCGGCAGGTCGAACTCGGCACCCTGCTCGCCGTCGTCAAGTCCCTCCGAGAAGCCCCGAAGCAGCCCGAGCAAGCCCCCCAAGAAGCCTGAGAGCCCGCCCCGAGAGCCCTGAGGAAGGACCCCGCATGTCCGCCATCGGCAGTCAGCTCCTCGAAACCCCCGAACGCCGCGCTCTGCGCCAGGCCGTCGGCGACCTCGGCCGCCGCTACGGATCCGCCTACTACCTCGCCAAGGCCCGGGCCGGCGAGCCCGCCGACGAACTGTGGGCGGAAGCCGGCAAGGCCGGCTACCTCGGCGTCAACCTGCCCGCCGAATACGGCGGCGGGGGCGGTGGCATCACCGACCTCGCCATCGTGCTCGAAGAACTCGGCACCGCCGGCTGCCCGTTGCTGCTGCTCATCGTCTCCCCGGCGATCTGCGGCACGGTGATCGCCCGCTACGGCACCGCGGAGCAGAAGCAGCGCTGGCTGCCCGGGCTGGCCGACGGCAGCCGCAAGATGGCCTTCGGCATCACCGAGCCGGACGCCGGGTCCAACACGCACCGGATATCCACCGTCGCCCGCCGCGACGGCGGGGACTGGCTGCTGACCGGCCGCAAGGTGTTCGTCTCCGGCATCGACCACTCCGATGCCGTCCTTTTCGTCGCCCGCACCGAGGACGCACGAACCGGAAAGCTGAAGCCCTGCCTGTTCGTCGTCCAGCGCGACACCCCCGGCTTCGAGTACCGGCCGATCCCGATGGAACTCGTCGCTCCCGAGAAGCAGTTCCAGGTCTTCCTGGACGACGTGCGGCTGCCCGCCGAGGCCCTGGTCGGCGACGAGAACGCGGGCCTGCTCCAGCTGTTCGCGGGCCTCAACCCGGAGCGGATCCTCACCGCCGCCTTCTCGCTGGGCCTCGCCCGGCAGGCCCTCGGCAAGGCCGTCGAGTACGCGAAGACCCGCACCGTCTGGTCCACCCCGATCGGCGCCCACCAGGGGCTGGCCCACCCGCTGGCCCAGTGCGCGGTGGAGATCGAGCTGGCCCGGCTGATGACCCAGAAGGCCGGGCTGCTCTACGACGCGGGCGAGGACCTCGCCGCCGGGGAGGCCGCCAACATGGCCAAGTACGCCGCCGGCGAGGCCGCCGCCCGGACGGTCGACCAGGCGGTGCAGACCCTCGGCGGCAACGGCCTCACCCAGGAGTACGGGCTGGGCGCGCTGCTGGCCGCCACCCGGGTCGGCCGGGTCGCCCCGGTCAGCCGCGAGATGGTGCTCAACTACGTCGCCCAGCACACCCTCGGCCTGCCGAAGTCGTACTGATTCACCGCGCCGAGGACAGGTGGGCGAAGACGACGGTGTTGGACTCGTACCCGGTCTTCCGGTCGAACTTCCCGCCGCAGGTGATCAGCCGCAGCTCGGCCCGGTCGGGGATGCGTGCCTCGTACACCAGGGCGTCCGGGAAGTCCGCCTTCGGGAAGACCCGGACGGAGTCCACGGTGAACACCGCGGTGTGGCGGTCCTTGCGGGCCACCTCGATCGGGTCGCCCGGGCGCAGCAGCCCGAGCCGGTAGAAGACCGCCGGCCCGCTGCGGTTGTCGGCGTGCCCGACGACGATGGCGTTCCCGGCGGCCCCGGGCGCGGTGCCGTCCCGGTACCAGCCGGTGAGGTTGCGCTGGTCCATCGGCGGGGTGGCCAGCTGCCGCGCGGCGGTCAGGCCGAGGCCGGTCACCGGGGCGTCGACCTGGATCGAGGGGATCCGGATCCTGGTGGGCGCCGAGGCCGGCATCGGCGGGGCGGCGGGCACCGGGGGCGGTGTGGGCGCGGCGGCCGGTGCAGTCACCGACGTTGCGGCAGCGGGCGAGCCGGCGGCCACCGAGGGCGCGGGCGGCAGCGGCGGCCCGTGCCGGCCGGCGGCGCCGTCGTGGACCAGCCAGACGCCGCACATCGCGAGCGCCAGCGCGGCGACCCCCGCCCGCCAGGGGAGGGGGCCGCCGCGCGGCGCGCGGTGCGGACGGTCAGGACTCGGCATTGCGCCCGGGACGGCGCCGCATCGCGCGGATCGCGATGCCGCCCGCGCCGACGACCAGCGCGAGGCCGCCCACGACCTGGGCGGCATCGGGTCCGGAGGTGCCGCCGCCACCGGTGCCCACGCCGCCGTGCGGGCCGGGCTTGGGCGAGTGGCTGGGGGAGTGGCTGGGCGACGGGGAGGAGGTCGGCGACGGCGAGTTGGTGGGCGAGGGCGAGGGCGAGGGCGAGGGCGACGAGGTGGGGCAGGAGACGTCGAAGACCTTCTGCTTCGCGGCGCCGTTCTCACCCACGAACGTCCATTCGAGCTTGTAGTGCCCTTCCGGCAGGGTGAGGTTGCCGGTGTTCCCGGTGCCGTTCACCAGGGTGATCGATCCGGCCAGCACCTGGGCGGTGCCGGTCGGCGGCTGCTGCGAGATCGTCCAGTTGACCTGCTGGACGGTGTCGAAGTTGAAGGCGTCCAGGTAGAAGACGCAGACCTTGGGCTGGTCGCTCTGGTCGGTGACCGGGGTGGTGCTCTCGTGGATCTTGACGTCGCCGTTGTCGCCCGGCGCGGCCAGCGCGGCCGGGGCCACGCCGAGGGTGAGCGCGAGGGCGGCGCCGGTGGCGGCGAGCAGTCGCCGGGCCGGTGGCAGGGGAGGGGAGACGGGTTTCACGGTGGGTGCTCCAGGGTCGGGGCCGCACCCGGGGACGGGCGGCCATGGTGCTACACCGTCCGGGCGGGCGCCCCCCGGAGCAACTGTGCCACGCGCGCTCCGCCCCCGGTTCCTCACAATGGCCCAGCCTTCCCCCTGACTGTCCGTATGCTCCTGAACGCGCCTCGCACCGACCCACCCCAGGTTTTGTTGTCGCGTCAACTTCCTTACTGGAGGCTTACCTTGGTGTTCCGAAGCGAATTCCCGGACGTCCCCGTGGTCGACCTTCCGGTCCACGAGGCGGTGCTCGGCGCCGCGGCCCGCCACGGCGACCGACCGGCCCTGATCGACGGCCTCACCGGCGAGCAGGTCAGCTACGCGCAGCTCGCCGCCGGCGTCGAGCGGGTCGCCGCCGGGCTCGCCGAGTCAGGCGTGCGCCGGGGCGACGTCCTCGCCCTCTTCAGCCCCAACTCGATCGCCTACCCGATGGCGTACTACGGCGCCACCCGGGCCGGCGCCACCGTGACGACCGTCTCCTCGCTGGCCACGCCCACCGAACTGGCCGGCCAGCTGCGCGACAGCGGCGCCCGCCGGCTGATCACCGTCTCCCCGTTCCTGCCCGCCGCCCGCACCGCCGCCGACCTGCTCGCCGACCAGGGCCACCCGCTCACCGAGATCCTCGTCCTGGACGGCGCCGAGGGCCACCGCTCGCTCGCCGACCTGCTCGCCGCCCCCGGCCCCGCCCCCGAGGTGGCCATCGACCCCGGCGAGGACGTCGCCGTGCTGCCCTACTCCAGCGGCACCACCGGCCTGCCCAAGGGCGTGATGCTCACCCACCGCTCGATCGCCACCAACCTCGCCCAGGTCGACGCCCTCTACCGCCCCACCGAGGGCGAGCGGGTGCTCGCCGTCCTGCCGTTCTTCCACATCTACGGCCTGGCCGCGCTGCTCAACCAGCCGCTGCGCTGCGGTGCCACGGTGGTCGTGCTGCCCCGCTTCGACCTGGAGCAGTTCTGCCGCGCCGTCGAGGAGCACCGGGTGCAGGCCCTGTTCGTGGCCCCGCCGATCGCGCTCGCCCTGGCCAAGCACCCGGCCGTGGACCGCTTCGACCTCTCCTCCGTCAAGTACCTGCTGTGTGCGGCCGCCCCGCTGGACCACGCGCTCGCCGACGCCTGCGCCCGGCGCCTCGGCCTGCCGCACCTGCTCCAGGGCTACGGCATGACCGAGCTCTCCCCGGTCACCCACGTGGTCTCGCCGACGGACGACGCCCCCTCGCGCGGCTCGGTCGGCCGGATGGTCCCCTCCACCGAGCTGCGGATCGCCGCCCTGGACGGCTCCGGCGACGACCTCGGGCCCGGCGAGCGCGGTGAGCTGCTGATCCGCGGCCCCCAGGTGATGAAGGGCTACCTCGGCCGCCCCTCCGAGACCGCGGCCGTGATCGACGCCGAGGGCTGGCTGCACACCGGCGACGTCGGCTACGTGGACGAGCGCGGCTACCTGCACATCGTCGACCGGGTCAAGGAGCTGATCAAGTACAAGGGCTACCAGGTCGCCCCCGCCGAGCTGGAGGCCGTCCTGCTCGGGCACCCGCAGATCGCCGACGCCGCCGTGATCGGCGTGACCGACGCCGAGGGCGGCGAGTGTCCCAAGGCCTTCGTGGTCCGCGCCCCGGGCAGCGGGCTGACCGCCGAGGAGGTCACCGGGTACGTCGCCGGGCTGGTCGCCCCGTACAAGAAGGTCCGCGCGGTGGAGTTCGTCGACGCCGTCCCCAAGTCCGCGGCCGGCAAGATCCTCCGCCGCGAGCTGCGCGACCGCGAGGCCCTGCGCGCCACCGCCGACTGAGCGCGCACCCGCCTCTGAGTACGCATCCGAGCGGGCACGCCCCCGGCGGACGGCGGCCGGCGCCCGTCTGTGAGGATCGACCCGCCGCGGGGGACCGGCCCGCCGCGCCCGCACCGGAACAGGAGCCGCCCGCAGCCATGACCAGCCACCCCGCCGCCCGCACCCCCCGGCAGGACCGCAGCCGCGCGACCAGGGCCCGGCTGCTCGCGGCGGCCGTGGAGTGCCTGGCCGAACTCGGCTGGAACGGCTCCACCGTCACCGTGGTCGCCGAGCGCGCCGGCGTCTCCCGGGGCGCCGCCCAGCACCACTTCCCGACCCGCGAGGACCTGTTCACCGCGGCCGTCGAGCACGTCACCGCCGAGCGGCTGGCAGCCGTCCGCGCCCACGCGGACGAGCTGCCGGCCGCCGGCCCCGACCGCACCCGGGCCGTGGTCGACATGATCGTCCGCCTCTACACCGGCCCGCTGTTCCGCGCCGCTCTGCACCTGTGGACCGCCGCCGCCACCGAGGAGGGCCTGCGCGAGCGGATCGTCGCCCTGGAGGGCCACGTCGGCCGGGAGGCCCACCGGGCCGCCGTGGAGTTCCTGGACGCCGACGAGAGCCACCCGGGCGTGCGGGAATCCGTGCAGGCCACCCTGGACCTCGCCCGCGGACTCGGCCTGGCCAACCTGCTCACCGACGACAGCCTCCGACGATCCGGAGTGATCCGGCAGTGGGCGGGCGTTCTGGAGAGTACGCTGCGGCCGGTACGCCCATGACGCCCGTACACCCGGAGCGGCCGGACAAGCCCTGACCAAGGGGTCGCCCGGCGGCCGATGTCCGTGCAGTCTGGAGAAGAACCCCGGCCGGCACGGACCGCGAGGCCCACCCGGCCGGGCACGAGCCGAACCGGGGTGCTGCCTGATCATGCACGGACACGAGTGGGACGCGACCGACGCCGCCGGCCCGGCACCGGGCCGCCGCCCGGAAGGCGCGCGCCCCGAAGGCCACCGGCTCGTCCCGCTCGCGACGGCCCTGCTCCAGCACGACGGACTGATCCTGCACTGGAGCGAGGACGCCGAGGCCCTGCTCGGCTACACCACAGAGGAGGCCGTCGGCAGCTACGCCGCCCAGCTGCTCACCGACGGCGGCGACCGCACCGAGGTGCTCGGCCTCTTCGAACGGATCATGAGCGGCACCGGCTGGTCCGGCGTCTTCCCGGTCCGCCACCGCGACGGCCACACGGTCGACCTGGAGTTCCGCACCTACCCGATCGCCGGACCGGCCGGCACCCTGCTGCTGCTCGCCACCGCCTCCGACACCCGCGCCCTGCACGCCGTCGAGGCCGACCTGGCGGTGCTGGACGGCATCTTCGGCCGCTCGCCGATAGGCATGGCGGTCTACGACACCGACCTGCGCTACATCCGGATCAACGAGTCGCTCGCCCGGATGAACGGCGTTCCGGTCGCCGCCCACCTCGGCCGCCGGATATCCGCGGTACTGCCCGGCATCAACGGCACCGAGATCGAACAGACCATGAGACAGGTGCTGAAGACCGGCAAGCCGGTCGTGGACGCCCGCTCGCACGGCCGCGTCCCCGGCGACCCCAAGCGGGACCGCGCCTGGTCCGCCTCCTACTTCCGGCTGGAGGACTCCACCGGCCGGGTGTTCGGCGTCTGTTCCTCGATCATCGACGTCACCGAACGCGCCCAGGCCGAGGCCCGCGCCGCCCGGGCCCAGGAACGCCTCGCCACCATCGCCGAGGCCACGGCACGGATCGGCACCACCCTCGACCTCCAGCGCACCGCCGAGGAACTGATCGAGGCCGTCGTCCCCCGGTTCGCCGACTTCGCCACCGTCGACCTGCTGGAGCCGGTGCTGCGCGGCGCCGAACCCACCGCGATCCCCACCGACCGGCCCGTCACCCTGCGCGCCGTCGCCGTCGGGGAGTCCTACGAGTCCGGTCTCGCCCATGCCGTGGACGTGGTCGGCGAGACCTCCGAGTACGCCCCCGACCGCAGCTACACCCAGTGCCTGCGCAGCGGGAAGCCGCTGCTGCGGGCCCATGTGAACGAGGAGGTGCTGCGCGGACTGGTCTCCAGCGACGACCGGGTGGCCCCCGGGATGGCGGCGGGCATCCACTCCTACCTGATGGTGCCGATCACCGCCCGCGGCATGGTGCTCGGCGGTTCCGAGTTCATCAGGATGCGCAACCCCGAGCCGTTCACCGCCGCCGACGTCGCCCTCGCCGAGGAGCTGGTCGCCCGCACCGCGCTCGCCCTGGACAACGCCCGGCTCTACCGGCGCGAGCGGGAGACCGCCCTGACCCTGCAGCGCAGCCTGCTGCCGCAGGAGGTGCACCGCACCCTCGGCCTGGAGATCGCCTACCGCTACCTGCCCAGCAGCGTGGTCAGCGAGGTCGGCGGCGACTGGTTCGACGTGGTCCCGCTGTCCTGCGGGCGGGTCGCCCTGGTGGTCGGCGACGTGATGGGCCACGGCATCCGCGCCGCCGCCACGATGGGCCAGCTGCGCACCGTCGCCCGGACCCTCGCCACCCTCGACATGCCGCCCGAGCAGGTCCTCACCCGGCTGGACGAGACCGCCTCGGGAATCGGCGAGGGCCAGTTCGCCACCTGCATCTGCGCGGTCTACGACCCGCTGGAGCGCACCGTCCAGGTCGCCTCGGCCGGGCACCTGCCGCCGGTCCGGATCGCCCCCGACGGCAGCGCCGAGCGGGTCGACGTGCCGCCGGGGGTGCCGCTGGGCGTCGGCGGGGTCGCCTTCGAGTCGATCGAGTTCACCATCCCCGAGGGCGGCATGGTCGCGCTCTACACCGACGGCCTGGTCGAGCGGCGCGGCCAGGACCTGGACGCCGGGATCGACCTGCTCGCCCGCACCCTCGCCGGGCCCGGCCGGACCCTGGAGGAGAGCGCCGACGCCGTCCTCGCCGCGCTGGTCACCGACGGCACCGAGGACGACATCGCGATGATCATGGCGCGGGTGCTGCCGCTGCCCGCCGACCGGATCGCCGCCCTCCCGCTCAGCGGCGGCGGGCGGCTGCCCGGCCGGGCCCGCCGGTTCACCCGCGCCACCCTGGAGGCCTGGGGCCTGTCCGCGCTCACCGACTACGCCGAGCTGCTGGTCAGCGAGCTGGTCACGAACGCCCTGCTGCACGCCGACGCCCCGCGCCGACTGCGGCTGTTCCGCGACCGGGTGCTCACCGTCGAGGTCTCCGACGCCGGCGGCCAGACCCCGCAGCTGCGCCCGTTCGCCGAGCAGGACGAGGGCGGGCGCGGGATGTTCCTGGTCAGCGAGCTGGCCCAGCGCTGGGGCAGCCGGCTCACCCGGGACGGCAAGGTGGTCTGGGCCGAGCTGGAGCTGCCCTTCGGGGCGAAGTAGGCGAAGCACCGGCCGGAAACGCCGGAACGGCCGTTCTCCTCAGGAGAACGGCCGTTCCGGCATTTCCGGGCCGTAGGGCGGGCCCGGGAGCGGGTCACGCGTGGACCTGCTCCTGGGTCTGCTCCGCGGGCGCCGCGGCGGCCGCGGCGCCCGCGGCAGCCGCGTCCCGCCTGGACAGCCCGGACAGCCCGCGCAGCAGCCGCCAGGCCGTCAGCGCCGCGCCGACCAGCAGGACGGCGGCCAGCAGCCCGGCGGTGTTCATGCCGCTGACGAAGCCCTCCTTCGCGCTCGCCAGCAGCGGCTGCGCCACCTCCGACGGCAGCCCCTGCGCCGCCTCGACGGCCGAGCCCAGCGACTCGCCGGCCCGGGCGGCCACCGCCGGGTCCGTCCCGGCCGGGACGGCCAACCCGTTCGCGTAGATCGAGCCGACCACCGAACCGACCAGGGCGATGCCGAGCGCGGTGCCCAGCTCGTACGCCGTCTCCGAGACCGCCGAGGCGGCCCCGGCCTTCTCGGCCGGCGCGGCGCTCAGCACCAGGTCGGCGCCGAGCGTGTAGACCACGCCCTCGGCCGTCCCGACCAGCAGGAAGGAGGCGGCCAGCAGCAGGTAGGTGGTGTCCTGCTCCAGCCAGCCGAGCACGCCGATGCCCAGACCCATCGCCAGCAGACAGGCCGTCAGCGCCGTGCGGGCGCCGAAGCGCCGGGCCACCCGGGCGGTAAGCAGACCGCCGGCCACCGAGCCCGCGAAGGCGGGCAGCTCGGCCAGGCCCGCCTGGAGCGGCTGGTACCCGCGGACCAGCTGCAGGTACTGCGAGACCACGAAGATCACGCCGGAGAGGCCGACCAGGGAGACCAGCGAGGCCGAGACCGCCGCGGTGAACCGCCGGTCGCGGAACAGCCGGACGTCGAGCAGCGGGGTCTCCAGCCGCAGCTGGCGGCGGACGAAGACGGTCAGCGCGGCCGCGCCCAGCACGAAGGCGACCGGGACGTCCCAGCGGCCGACGCCGTGCGCGGCGGCCTCCTTCACCGCGTACACCGTGCCGATCACCCCGGCCATCGACAGGACGACGCTCAGCACGTCCCAGCGGCCCGGCTTCGGGTCCTTGGACTCCGGCAGCAGCCAGGCGCCGAGGACCAGCAGCAGGAGCAGCACCGGGATGTTCATCAGGAACACCGAACCCCACCAGAAGTGCTCCAGCAGCGCCCCGCCGACCACCGGCCCGAGCGCGGCGCCGGCGGTGGCGGCCGCACCCCAGATGCCGATCGCGGTGGCCCGCTCCCGGTCGTCCGGGAAGAGGCCGCGGATCAGCGACAGGGTGGACGGCATGATCGTCGCCCCGGCCACGCCGAGCAGCGCACGGGCCAGGATCAGCCAGCCCGGGCCCGGCGCGTAGGCGGCCAGCAGCGAGGCGGCGCCGAAGGCGGCCGAGCCGGCCAGCAGCAGCCGCTTGCGGCCTATTCGGTCGCTCAGCGCGCCCATGCTGACCAGCAGGCCGGCCAGCACGAAGGAGTAGGAGTCGCCGATCCAGAGCAACTGGGTGCCGCTGGGGCGCAGCGTCTCGCTGATCGACGGGATGGCGAGGGAGAGGACGGTCGCGTCGAGGGCGACCACGGTCACGGCCAGGACGAGGACGGCGAGGCCGGTCCAGCGCTGGCGGGCGGTCAGGGTGGTCATGGCGTATCGGTGTCCTGGCTGTGGGCCGAGGTGCTGTGGGCCGGGGGGAGGTCGGTGGCGGGGGCGGCGGCGTCCGGTCTGCGCAGGGCGCCGCCGAGGAAGAGCTCGGTGAGCGAGAAGGCGGCGTCGCGCGGGGCGAGCCGGCCGTCCTGGATCGACCAGCCGACGCCGGCGACGAGGTCGAAGAAGGCCTCGCTCAGCCAGGCGGCGCTCAGCTCGATGCGGAACGCGCCCTGCTGCTGGCCGCGCAGGAACAGCGCGTGCAGCCGGGCGATCTGGAGCTCCCAGAGGTCGTTGATGTCGTCGTTCTCGTAGAGCTGGTTCTCGCCGGCCAGGAAGGCGCAGAGCGCGGCGTCCGGGACGGCGGCGTCCACCAGGCGGCGCAGCGCGGCCTCCGCGTCGCCGTGCTCGACCCCGGCGGTGTCCAGCGCGGCGGCGAAGCGGCGCAGGCCGAGCATGCCGACCTCGCGGATCAGCGCCTCGCGGCCCGGGAAGAGCCGGTGCAGCGTGGCGCGGCTGATGCCGGCGGCGCGCGCGATCTCGTCCAGGTGCGCGGTCGGACGGCGGGAGAGCACGCCGACGGCGGCTTCGAGGACGGTGTCGCGGTCGGTGGCCATGAGCCGAGTTTAGCTCAGATGAGACATGGATGTCTCAGAATTATTTTCCGAGTCTCAGATGATGCAGCAGCCTTCGGAGATCGGGCAGCAAAAACCGGGGACGGCGGGTGCCGTCCCCGGTCGGGGTGCCGTGTGCCGCGGCCCGGCCGCGGGCCGGGCTCAGCTCTGGTTGTAGAAGCCGGTCTCGTCGAGCGGCCGGTCGATCACCATGACCTCGACGTCGGCCGGGGTGAGCAGGAAGACCCGGCGGGCGATCCGCTCGATGCCGCCCCGGGTGCCGAAGATCAGCCCGGAGGCGAAGTCGACCATGCGCTTGGCCTCGGCCTCCTCCATCTCCGTGAGGTCCATGACCACCGGGATGCTCGCCCGGATGTGCTCGCCGACCGTGCGGGCCGCCTCGAAGCCCGTCGGCCGCAGGGAGACGATCTTCGCGGGCGCGGCGACGGACGGAACCGTCTCCTGATCGACCCACTCGTCGTCGTACACCGCGGCCGGGTAGTTCCCCGAGGGCATCAGCCACCCGTTGTGGTGCTCGTCGCGAAGTGCTCCCATGCCGCGCCTCCCTGTCTCGTCCCGTCCTGGTCCCCCGGGGGTGCGTGTCGTTTTTGACACGTCATCCACTCGTCGGAACTGTCCGAGTATCGCACTGTTCACCGGTCCCGTGCCCGCTCGCGGCCCCCGTAGGAGTCGCGCCGCGCCGGAAACCCGGGCGGACCCAGGCAAAACCAGCAGACGCGGCTCGGCGCCGTACGGTTGCGCGCGTAGACCATATCGGTAGCGGCCACCGCACAATTGACCTTCTGTCAACGATGCGGAAACGATTTTGCCCGGCCGCTCACTCGCCGGTCGAGCCGTCCACCAACTCGCGCAGAAGATCGGCGTGGCCGTTGTGCCGCGCGTACTCCTCGACCATGTGGGCGAGGATCCAGCGGAGCGTCACTTCCCGGCCGCGGCGCGGCCGCTTGCCGACGGTGTCCAGCGGCAGACCGGCGGCCGCGCGGCGGGAGGCCTCGACCTCGGCGCGCCAGGTGGCGAAGTCGGTCGTGACGTCGGCGGTGTCGACGCCGTCGAAGTCGGCGTCCGGCTCGGCCTGGGTCCAGTAGTGGCCGGTGGCGATCTCCTCGCCGAGCAGGACGCCCTGGAACCAGTACCGCTCCACCTCGGCCATGTGCCGGACCAGGCCGAGCAGCGAGAGGCCGGACGGCGGGACGGAGCGCAGCCGCAGCTGGTCGTCGGTCAGCCCCGCGCACTTGAGCGCGAGGGTGCTGCGGTGGTAGTCGAGGAAGGCGGTGAGGGTGGCGGTCTCGTCGACGGCCATCGGCGGGTCCACCCGCGGGTCGAGTTCGGTCATGCGGGCCATCCTGGCCCCGGGGCGGGTACGGGCGCGATCGATTTCCGGGACCGGCCGTGTTCCGGGACCGGCCGTCCGGTCTCAGCCGGCCGCGGCCCGGCGGCGGTTCCTCGCCGTCCGCCAGAGGCCGACCACGGTGCCCACGCCGAGCAGGGCGATCACGCCGGCCGACAGCAGGAACGCCGCCGAGCCCGGGCGGTCCGCGCTGGCCGCCGCCGTGACGTACACGGCCGTGGTCGGCACCACGCCGATCGCGGTGGCGAGCAGGAAGGGCGTGAAGCGAACGCCGGAGAAGGCCGCGCCGTAGTTGGCCGCCTGGAACGGCATGCCGGGCAGCAGCCGCAGCACCAGCACGCTGCGGAAGCCCTGCTCGGTGAAGCGCCGGTCCAGGGCGCCCAGCACCTTGCCGCGCAGGTACGGGCGCAGCGCCTCCCGCCCCAGACCCCGGCCGAGCGCGAAGGCCAGCGCCGCCCCCAGCGTGGTGCCGAGGACGGCCAGTGCCACGCCCTGCTGGATGCCGAGCAGCAGCCCGGCCGCCGCGTTCAGGGCCGGCCGGGGCACGAAGGCGAGCGTGCCCACCGCGTACACCAGGGCGAACAGCGGTCCGAACCAGTACCCGGGCAGCCGGTTTGCGAGCCCTCCGGACAGCAGCTCGGTCGGGCTCCACAGCAGCAGCGAGCCGGCCGCCGCGCCGAGCAGGACGACCAGCAGCGCCAACCGCCACCAGGGCGAACGCGGCGCGGCGGACGGTGCGGGGGCGGCATCGGGCTCGGACACCGCCCGAGCGTAACCGGTGCGCCGGGGCGCCCCGCCGCCCGCCCCTGCACGGTCTGGACGGCCCGTCCGCTCAGCTGTACGGGTCGTTCTGCGGGTTGTCGTGCCGGAACCGGCCCTCGGGGGTGGGCGCGAGCAGGTGGGGGAGCGGGTTCGGCAGCTCGCCGAATTCCGCTGCGGTCACGTTCCCGCCGGCGGACTTCCCTTCGGAGGAGTTCTGCGCGGCGGAGTTCCGTCCGGTCGAGGTCCGTTCGGACAGGCGCAGCGCTCCGGCGCTCAGCACCAGGGCGAAGGCGAGGGCGGTGACCAGCCCGAAGGAGACGGTCAGCGAGGTGGCCTGGGCGAGGGTGCCGATGACCGCGGGGGCGACCAGGCCGGAGGTGTAGGTGACGGTGGCGACGCCCGCGATGGCCTGGCTGGCGTTGCCGCCGATCCGGCCGGCCGCGGCGAAGGCGAGCGGGACGATGACGGCGATGCCGATGCCGATCAGCGCGAAGCCGGGGATGGCGAGCGCCGGGCGGTCGGCGGCGACCACCAGCAGGCCGCCGGCGGTGGCGACGGCGCCGCCGATCCGAGTGGTGCGGACGGCGCCGAGGCGGCGGACCGCGGCGTCCCCGGCGAGGCGGCTGACCGCCATGGTGAGCGCGAAGGCGGTGTACGAGGCGGCGGCGACGGTGGCCGAGGAGCCGGTGACGTCCCGCAGGTAGACCCCGCTCCAGTCCATCGAGGCGCCCTCGGCGAAGACCGCGCAGAAGCCGACCAGGCCGATCATCAGCGAACTGCGCGGCGGCAGGGCGAAGCGCGGCGGCTCCTCCGCGCCCTCCGGCGGCCGCAGGTCCGGCAGGCCGCGGCAGACCGGCTGGGCGAGCGCGAGCAGGACCAGGGCGGTGACGGCCAGCTGGAGCCGGGCGTCGAGGTCCAGGTGGGCGGCGAGGATGCCGAAGCCGGAGGCGAGCAGGCCGCCGGCGCTCCACATCCCGTGCAGGCCGGACATGATCGAGCGGCCCAGCCGTTCCTCGATCTCCACGCCCTGCGCGTTCATCGCGACGTCCGCCATCCCGGCCGCGGCCCCGTACACGAGCAGTGCCGCGCAGAGGGTCGGCAGGGAGGGGGCGAGCGCGGGCAGGGCGAGCGCCAGGCACCAGAGCGAGATCAGCCCGCGCACGGCCGCCCGCCCGCCGTGGCGGTGGACGAGGCGGCCGGACAGCGGCATGGCGAGGGAGGAGCCGATGGCGGGCATGACCAGGGCCAGGCCGAGCTGGCCGGCGGAGAGGTCGAGGCGGTCCTGGATCCACGGGATACGGGTGACGAAGCTGCCGCTGACGGCGCCGTGCACGGCGAAGACCACGGCGATGCTCGCCCGGGCCCGGCGCGGGGCGGTCAGTGGTTCCGGCGGTGGTGCGGTGGTCCGGTTCATCGGCGTTCCCTCCCGGTCGCGCGGTGCGGGGCGCGACGGTGCCCTGTGGATGGCCCTGCTGGCAGTCAAGCGCAGCCGTCCGTGGGCTGCGCGGTCTCGTCCGGGGTGCACGGCCGGACGGTTCGATAAACTATCAGGAAGGGACCCTGATAGAAACAGGGCGGCCGGAATGGAAGGATGAGCGGCCATGACCACCGCGCGTACGGCCACGCCGAGCACCGCCCGGGCGATCAACGACCGGTTGGCGCTCAACCTCCTGCTCGAACAGGGCCCCCTGACCGCGACCGAGCTGCGCGACCTCACCGGCCTGTCCCGGCCGACCGTCGCCGACCTGCTCGAACGCCTCCAGCGCACCGGCCTGGTGGCCGTCGTCGGCGAACGCGGCGAACAGCGGCGCGGCCCCAACGCCCGGCTCTACGCCCTCGTCGCCTCCCGCGCGCACATCGCCGCCTTCGACGTCCGCTCCGGCGGCGTCAGCCTGGTCGTCGCCGACCTGGCCGGACGCACCCTCGCCACCGCCGAGGTCCCGGTCGAGGGCGACGGCGCCCCCGGGACCGCCGCGGAGCTCACCGCCACCCTCCTGCGGACCGCGCGCGGCGCCGGGGTCGAACGGCTGCACACCGTCGCGGTCGGCGCCCCCGGACTGGTCGACCCGGCCACCGGACGGCTGCAGAGCACCGGCAACCTCCCCGCCTGGCACGCCGAACTCCTCGCCGAACTGCGCGGGCTGCCCGGCACCGAGGTGATCCTGGAGAACGAGGTCAACCTCGCCGGACGGGCCGAGCACCGGGTCGGCGCCGCCCGCGACCGCGACACCTTCGTGCTGATGTGGCTCGGCCACAGCGTCGGCGCCGCCGTCATCCTGGACGGGCGGCTGCGCCGCGGCTTCTCCGGCGGCACCGGCGAGATCTGCTTCCTGCCCGTCCCCGGCACCGTCGGCCTGCCCAGCGCCGACAGCTGCGAGGGCGGCTTCCACGGCCTGGTCGGCAGCGCGGCGATCTGCGCACTGGCCCGTGCCCACGGGCTGCCCGCCGACCCGGCCGGCGACGCCCTCGCCGCCGAGGCCGTCGTCCGCGCGGCGCCGCAGGCCGGCGAGGCGGGCGGGCGCTTCCTGGACGAGCTGGCCGAGCGGATCGCCATCGGCGCGGCCGGCGTCTGCGTGGTGCTCGACCCCGGCTGCGTGGTGCTCGGCGGCGAGATCGGCCGGGCCGGCGGCGCCGAACTGGCCGGCCGGGTCGAACGGCGGCTGTCCCGGCTCTCCCCGCTGAGCACCGAGGTGCGGGCCGGTACGGCCGGCGGCGGCGCGGTCCTCGCCGGGGCGGTGCTGACCGCCGGGGACGCGGTGCGGCGCGACCTCTTCGGCGAGTTCTAGCAGCTTTCGTTCTCCCTGCTTTTCCCCCGCCGTCCCCGGTACGGCAGGATGGCGGCCGGGGACGCGCACCACCGAGACCGAAGTCCCTCGAACCACCGTCAGGAGTCGCCCATGGACCGGCCCGAGGCGCCCGCCAACCCGTACCGCATCGGCGAGGCCGCGGCGCTGCTCGGCGTCAGTGCCGACACCATGCGGCGCTGGGTGGACGCCGGGCGGGTCGCCGCGGCGCGGGATGAGCACGGCCACCGGATCATCCCCGGTGCCGAGCTCGCCGCCTTCGCCCGGGAGCTGGCCCGGCCGGAGAACGCCGAGGCCGAGGGCCGCCCGTCCTCGGCGCGCAACCGCTTCCCGGGCATCGTCACCCACGTGGTGCTCGGCGACGTGGCCGCCCAGGTGGAGATCCAGGCCGGGCCGTTCCGGGTGGTGTCGCTGATCAGCCGGGAGTCCGCGGAGGAGCTGAACCTGGTCCCCGGTGCACCCGCCACCGCGGTCATCAAATCCACCAACGTGATGATCGAACGGCGCTGACGCCCCACCGACGAGTCCGGAACCGACAGTCCCGGAACCGAACGAGACCCGGGCCCGACGAGTCCCGGAACCGAACGAGAGGCCCGGACGATCCGATGAGCACCGACCGCAGCCCCCGCGTACTGGCCGTCGCCCACCGGGGCGACCCGTACCGCCACCGCGAGAACACCCTGGCCTCCATCGAGTCCGCGCTCGCCGCCGGCGCCGACGCCGTCGAGGTGGACGTCCAGCTCACCCGCGACCAGGTGCCCGTCCTGCTGCACGACCGCACCCTGGAACGGCTCTGGGGAGACCCGCGCAGCATCGACCGGGTCACCGCCGAACAGCTCGACGAACTCCGGCAGGGCCCGCTCGCCGTCCCCACCCTCGCCGAGGCGATCAAGGCCGTGACCGCCGTCCAAGGCCGCCGGCTGCTGATCGACCTGGACGAACCCGGGCCCGCCGCCGCCACCTGGGACGCCGTCACCGGGCTCGGCGCCGAGGCACAGGTCGCCTTCTGCGGCCCGGTCACCGCCATGCTCGCCGTACGCGAGCTGACCCCCGACGCCGAGATCGCCCTCACCTGGAAGCAGCCCAGGCTGCCCGTCCGCGCCCTGCTGGACGACCTGCGCCCGCGCTACCTCAACCCGCCCTTCGGGCTCGTCACCCCCGAGTTCGCTGCGGCCGCCGCGGACGCCGGGCTCGCGGTCTCCACCTGGACCGCCGACCTGCGCCGCACCATGCGCCGGCTGCGGGACACCGGCGTCGCCTCCATCACCACCAACCGGATCGGCGTCCTGCGCTCGGTGCTGGACGGCCGCCGGTGACCGAGCCCGTGCTGGGAGGGCGGGCGCTCGGACGGGCCCTGCTGGCCCGCCAGCACCTGCTCGCCCGTACCCGCCTGGCACCCGCCGCACTGATCCACCACCTCGGCGGACTCCAGGCCCAGGCCGCACCCCAGCCGCCCTACCTCGGGCTGCTCGCCCGCCTCGACGGTTTCACCCCCGACCGGCTGAGCACCCTCATCGAGCAGCGGGCGGCGGTCCGGATCGCCCTCCAGCGCGGCACCATCCACCTCGTCACCGCCGAGGACTGCCTGACGCTGCGCCCGCTGCTCCAGCCCGTACTCGACCAGGCGCTGCGCACCACCTACGGCAAGCGGCTCGCCGGGCTCGACCTCGACGCGCTGGCCACCGAGGCCCGCGCCCTGGTCGAGGCGGAGCCGCGCAGCTTCCAGCAGCTCGGCGCGCTGCTCGCGGCGACCCGCCCGGAACGGGACCCGGCCGCGCTCGCCCAGGCCGCCCGCTGCCTCCTGCCGCTGGTGCAGGTGCCGCCGCGCGGACTGTGGGGGCGCGGCGGTCCGGCCGCGCACACCACCGCCGAGGCCTGGCTCGGCCGCCCGCTCGACCCGGCGCCCTCGCCGGACGACCTCGTCCTGCGCTACCTCGCCGCCTTCGGGCCGGCCACCGTCGCCGACCTGCAGAAATGGTGCGGGCTCAGCCGGCTCGCTCCGGTGGTCGGGCGGCTCGCGCCACAGCTGCTGACCTTCCGTGACGAGCAGGGCCGGCTGCTGTACGACCTGCCGGAGGCACCCCGTCCGGACGAGGCCACCCCGGCGCCGGTGCGGCTGGTCGCGCCGTTCGACAACCTGCTGCTCTCGCACGCGGACCGCACCCGGGTGCTGCCCGAGGAGTACCGGGGGCGGGTCATGACCCAGAACGGGATCGTGCTCGGGACGCTGCTGGTGGACGGGCTGGTCGCCGGCTCCTGGCAGCTGACGGGGGAGCAGGACGTCCTGGTCCGGCCGTTCGCGCCGCTGCGGCGGGCCGACCGGCAGGCGGCGGAGGCCGAGGCGGAGCGGGTGCGGGCCTTCGCGGGCGGCGGCGGGACCGTACGGATCGAGGCCGGCGAGTAGGCCGCCGTCAAGCAGGCGAAGCAGGCCGGGCAGGTGCAGTAGGCCGTTCGGGTGCTTGGCGGTGGCTCGACGGGCGCGTCGCGGAGCGCTCTGCTGAGCTGGGTCGGTTCGGACCAGACGACCCCCGGCGGAGGTGACCGTGTCGGTGGAGCGCCCGCCCGGTGGACAGCCCGACCAGCGCAGGCCGTACCTGATGCTGCCGCCCGCACTGCGCCAGGCGGCCGCCTGGTCGGCGGCGGTGATCGTGCTGATCGCCGTCGCCTCGCTGGTGGTCTTCGCGCTGGTCGAGTTGCGGGCGGCGACGGTGCCGCTGGTCCTCGCACTGCTCGGCGCCTCGCTGCTGTACCCGGTGGTGCCCTGGCTGGTGCGGCGGGGCGTGAGCCGCAGCCTGGCGGCCGGGCTGACCTGCGCGGTGCTGGTGGTCGCGGTCGGCGGGGTGATCGCCCTGCTGGTCAACTCCCTGGTGCACAGCGCCCCGCAGATCGCCACCTCGCTCCAGGAGTCCGGTCAGCGGCTGTCCGCGTGGCTGGGGCCGGTCGGGGCGAAGATCCGGCACGGCCTGGACAACGCCAAGGGCGAGACCAACTCGCTGGTCTCCACCCTGACGAACGGCGTGCTGTCCGGGCTCGGCCTGCTCACCCAGCTGGTCACCGGCGGGGTGCTGGCCCTCGCCCTGGTGTTCTTCTTCCTCCGGGACGGCCACCGCACCGGCGACGCCATCCGCTCCTACCTGCCCGGCCGCAGCGCCGAGACCGTCATCGCCTGCGCCGAGCGCGCCTTCGAGGCGATGGCCGGCTTCATGCGCGGCACCACCCTGATCGCCCTGATCGACGCGGGCTTCATCACCATCGGCCTGGTCGCGCTGGGTGTCCCCGGCGCCCCGGGGCTGGGTGCGCTGGTCTTCATGGGGGCGTACATCCCGTTCGTCGGGGCCTTCCTGTCCGGCACGGCGGCGGTGCTGGTGGCGCTGGCCGACGGCGGGCTCGGCACCGCCCTGTGGGTGCTCGGGGTGGTGCTCACGGTGCAGATGATCGAGGGGAACGTCCTGCAGCCGGTCATCCAGAGCCGCACGGTCGAGCTGCACCCGGCCACCGTCATGGTCGCGGTGGTCGCGGGCTCCGGCATCGCCGGCATGATCGGCGCCCTGCTGGCCGTCCCGGTCTGCGCGGCGGGCATGGGCGTGGTCTCGGTGCTGCGGGGGCGGGCGGGCGCGCGCGGGTAAGGCGGTTGCCCTCGGTGCGGCCGGCATGGGAGCATCACTAATGCGACGGAAGTCGCGATAGCTCTGGAGGGGTGCGGGTGGAACTGTTCGAGGTGTCCGAGGCGGGCGCGGGGCCGTACGGGGTGGCCGTGGGGCCCGACGGCGGTGTGTGGTTCACCCTCATCCACGCCGGGGAGATCGGGCGGCTGGCAGCGGACGGGACGGTCGAGCGCTTCGGCCTCCGGTCGACCAGGTGCGGACCGTCGGTGATCACCGCCGGGCCGGACGGGGCGCTCTGGTTCGCCGAGATGAACTCCGGTCGGATCGGGCGGATCACGGTGGACGGCGAGGCGTCCTCGTACGCGCTGTCGGCGGTGGACTGCGGGCCGTGCGGGATCACCGCCGGGCCGGACGGCGCGCTCTGGTTCACCGAGGTGAACGCCGGCCGGGTCGGGCGGATCACCGTGGACGGGGAGGTGACGGAGTACCCGATCCCGCTGGCCGGGGCCTTCCCGGGGCACATCACCGCCGGGCCGGACGGGGCGCTCTGGTTCGCGCTCAACCAGGCGGACGCGATCGCGCGGATCAGCCTCCAGGGCGAGGTGACCGTCCACCGCCTGCCCACCGGGGGCACTGCGCCGGTCGGGATCACCGCCGGGGCGGACGGGGCGCTCTGGTACGTCGGCATCGGCGGCGGGCTGGTCGGGCGGATCACCGTGGACGGCGAGGTGACGGAGTACCCGCTGGCCGACCGGGCGGCCAGGCCGCACGCGATCACGGCGGGGCCGGACGGCCGGCTCTGGTTCACCGAGTGGGGCGCCGGCCGGATCGGGGTGCTCACCCCGGACGGGCGGCTCGACGGCCACCCGCTCCCGGGCGAGGGCGCCGAGCCGCACGGCATCGCCGTCACTCCGGACGGCAGCGTGTACGTGGCGCTGGAGCGTGGGCAGATCGCCCGGCTGAGGGGCTGAGGGGCTGAGGGGCTGAGGGGCTGACGGGTCGCGCTCGGCGCGGTCGCGATCCTGCTGTCGGGCGGGGAAGTGAGCGGGCGCAATGGGGCCGTTCGGCCCTGGGGCCCGGCCGTCCGGTGGGCGATGATGCCCTGGGGCCCCGCCGGGAGTGCGCGGGGGTGACGAAGGTGGAGCCGCACGATGGCGACCAAGACGGAGGGTGCCGGGGCCCCGGCACCGGTCCGGGTCTTCCTGCTGGACGACCACGAGGTGGTCCGCCGCGGGGTGCACGACCTGCTGGACGGCGAACCGGACCTGGAGGTGGTCGGCGAGGCGGCGACCGCCGAGCAGGCGCTCGTCCGGGTGCCCGCGCTGCGGCCCGACGTCGCCGTGCTGGACGTCCGGCTGGGCGACGGCGACGGCGTCACCGTCTGCCGTGAACTGCGCTCGCAGATGCCCGGGTTGGCCTGCCTGATGCTCACCTCCTTCGACGACGAGGAGGCGCTGCTGGACGCCGTGATGGCGGGCGCCGCCGGGTACGTGCTCAAGCAGATCAGCGGCACCGACCTGGTCGCCGCCGTCCGCACCGTCGCCTCCGGCCGCTCCATGCTCGATCCTGCCGCGGCCACCCGCCTGCTCGACCGGCTGCGCAGCGACGCCGAACCCGCCCGGCCGGTCACCACCGGGCCCGCACTGACCACGCGCGAGCAGGAGGTGCTGGCCCTGATCGGCGAGGGCCTGACCAACCGGCAGATCGGCGAGCGCCTCTACCTCGCCGAGAAGACGGTGAAGAACCACGTGTCGCGGCTGCTCGCCAAGCTCGGCGTCGAGCGGCGGGTCCAGGCCGCCCTGATCGCCACCGAGCTGCGCCGGGCGTCAGGGCGTGTCTGACCTGCGGCCGACTCGGGCTGACCAGGACACCGGCCGTCCTCACGCTCGACGCCAGGGGCGGTCGGTGGTCCGGCCGTACGGTGTCGTGGCGCGGCGGAGTTCCCCGCGTACGGTGGCCGCTCAGGAGCCGACCGGGGCCTCCCAGGTCAGCCGGGTGCCGCCGCCGTCGGCCGGGGTCACGGTGAAGGCGCCGCCGACCTGGTCGGCGCGTTCGGCGAGGTTGCGTAGCCCGCTGCGGCGCCCGCTCTCGGGCACGCCCACGCCGTCGTCCGTGACGGTCAGCGCCACCCGCCCGGCTAGGGCGCGCAGCGTCACCTCGACCCGGGAGGCGCGGGCGTGCCGGGCGGCGTTGCTGAGGGCTTCGGCCAGGACGGCCACCACGTGCGCGGCGAGTTCCTGCGGCACGTCGGTGTCCAGCAGGCCCTCCATGCTCAGCCGGGGTGCGAAGCCGAGCAGGCCCTGCGCCTCGGTGACGGCCCGGGTGGCGCGGGCGCGCAGGCCGAAGATGGTCGAGCGGATGATCTTGATGGTCTCGTCCAGGTCCGCGACCGCCCGGGCCACCCGGTCCGCGGCGGCCGGGCTCTCGATCAGCCGACCCGCGCTCTGCAGCGTCATGCCGGTCGCGAACAGCCGCTGGATCGCCAGGTCGTGCAGATCGCGGGCGATCCGGTCGCGGTCCTCCAGCAGGGTCAACTGCTCGGCATCACGCCGCCGTTCGGCCAATTCCAGGGCGAGCGCGGCCTGGTCGGCGAAGCCCAGCAGCGGGCCGGTCTCCTCCGGGCCGAAGGCCGGCTGCCCCTGCGCCCGGGCCAGCAGCAGGACGCCCCGCCCGTACCCGGTGCCGGTCCCCAGCGGCACGGCCACCGCCGCGCCCAGCCCGTCGAAGCGGCCCGCCGGGCCGGCCGGGAACCGGGCGTCGCAGGCCAGCTCCTCGCTGGTGACCGGCGAACCGGAGGCGTACGCCGCGCCGGACAGCGTGCCGTCCACCGGCACCGTCACCCCCAGCCGCGCGGACGGGGTGCCGCCCAGCGCGACCTCGACGGCCAGCTCCTCGGCCCGCTCCTCCGGGCCGGCCAGCGCCACCGACACGTCCGCCAGCTCGGCGCCCGCGATCTCCCGGGCCCGCCGGGCGATCAGCTCCACCACCTCCAGGCGCGGCGCGCCCGACAGCAGACTGCGGGTGATCTCGGTGCTCGCCCGCAGCCAGCGCTGGCGCAGCTGCGCCTCCTCGTACAGCCGGGCGTTGTCGATCGCCACCCCGGCCGCGACCGCCAGGGTGGCGATCACCGCCTCGTCGTCCTCGTCGAAGTCCAGCCCGCCGCGCTTGTCGGTCAGGTAGAGGTTGCCGAACACCTCGCCGTGCACCCGCACCGGCACCCCCAGGAAGGTGTGCATCGGCGGGTGGTTCGGCGGGAAGCCCGCCGAGGCCGGGTGGTCCGACAACACTGGGCAGCGCAGCGGCTTCGGCTCACGGATCAGTTCGCCCAGGATGCCCCGGCCGGCGGGCGGCGGCCCGATCCCGGCGATCTCCTCGGCGGACAGACCCACCGTCAGGAACTGCGACAGCGAATGCCCGTCCGGCCCGATCACCCCCAGCGCGCCGTAACGGGCGTCCACCAGGTCGACCGCCGCCTCGACGATCCGGTGCAGCGCCTGGGCGAGGTCCAGCTCGCGGCCGACCGCGAGCACCGCCTCCAGCAGGTGGTGCACCCGGTTCTGCGTGCCGCGCGCCGCGTCGATCCGCCACTGGAGCTCCTCCAACAGCTCGTCCAGGCGCAGCCGGGGCATCCGCGCGCCGCCGCCCGCCGCGCTGCCGTCCGCTCCGCCCACCGCTGTCCTCCTCGTGACCTGCCCGACCGGCCTGCCCCGACCGGACCCGACCGCCGGCGCGGTCCGGCCAAGGAGCCGTCCGACCAGCGGGATCGCCCTGTGAACGGTAGTGCCCACGTGTCGGCCGGGTGCACGGCGGGGTCGGCCGTAGGCTCCCCCGACGGGCCTTTCGTCCCGTGGCCGAGGGCCCTGCGGCCCCTGTCGCCGGGCCGGTCGGGACTGCCAGGGTGGGGGAGGAGCGGACGGGGCGTCAGTGCGTCCCGCCGCCGAACAGCCGAAAAGCCGAACTGCCTGACTGCCGGACCGTGGAGGAACGCGATGAGCGAGCGGAGCGAGCTGAGGTCGACCGTGCTGGCCGGAGTGGACGGATCACCGCAGAGCACCGCCGCCGCCCGGTGGGCGGCAGCGGAGGCGGTGCGCCGTGGCGCGTCGCTGCGCCTGGTGCACGCGTGGCCGTGGCTGACCGACGGCGTGTCCTCCTACGCGGAGCCGGACGACCTGCCCGAGGCCGCCCAACGGACCCTGGCCGAGGCGGCCGAGGCCGTCCGCGCGCGCCACCCCGAGCTGGCCGTGCAGACCGACGCGGTGCTCGACTCCCCGATCGACGGCCTGGTGGCCGCCGCCGCGGACGCCGAGCTGCTGGTGCTCGGCTCGCGCGGGCGGGGCGGCTTCACCGGGCTGCTGCTCGGCTCGGTCAGCATGTCCGTGGCCGGGCGCAGCGGCGTGCCGGTGATCGTGGTCCGGGAGGCCGTCGAAGCGGCGGACGGCGCGGGCGGTGCGGGCGAGGTGGTGGTCGGGGTCGACGCCCACGCCCCGGAGGAGGAGGTGCTGGCCTTCGCCTTCCGTGAGGCCGCGCTGCGCGGTGCCCGGGTGCGGGCGGTGCACGGCTGGGAGCTGCCGCCGCTGTTCGGCTACGCGGGCGGCGCCGTCCCGGCGGCCGAGGTCGAGCAGTCGGAGGCCCTGGAGGCGAAGCTGCTCTCGCTCGCCCTGGCCGGGCCGCGCGAGCGGCACCCGCAGGTCGCGGTGGTGGAGGACGTCCGGCTGGGCGCGGCCCGCGCGCTGGTCGAGGCCTCGGCGGGGGCCTCACTGGTCGTGGTCGGCCGGCGCCACCGCTCGCTCGACCTCGGCCCCCGCCTCGGCCGGGTCGCGCACGCCGTGCTGCACCACGCCGAGGCGCCGGTCGCCGTCGTCCCGCACCCGTGAGGTGACCAACGGTCCTGCGCCCCCCGGCATGCGGCCCTGCCGCCCGCCGGGCGCGGCACGCATCCTCGGAAGCGGTCAGGACCCCGACCCCACCCGATCCCTGTCATGCCGACCCGCCACGTCGGTGCACCACGGGATACTCGACGTCATGGTGAAGCGCGTAGCAGTCCTCTCCGACATCCACGGTGTGCTGCCGGCCGTCGAGGCGGTCCTCGCGGAACCCGATGTCCGAGCTGCGGACCTCATCGTCCTCACGGGCGACATCGCGTGCGGACCGCAGCCCGCCGCGGTGTTGGACCTGCTGACAGGCCTCGGCGACCGGGCGGTCTGGATCCGGGGCAACGCCGACCGTGAACTGGTCGAGTACCGGCAGGGGTTGCGGGACTCCATCCCCGATCCGATCGGCCCCTCGGCCGCACGCGGCCTGCGCGAGGACCAGGTCGACCTCCTCGAACGGCTGCCGACCTCGGTCACCCTCCCGGTCGAGGGGCTCGGCACGGTGCTGTTCTGCCACGCCACCCCGCGCGACGACGAGGAGGTCCTCCTGGTCGACAGTCCCCCCGAACGGTGGGCGCAGGCGTTCGCCGGCGTCGACCCCGACGTCACCACGGTGGTCTGCGGGCACACGCACATGCCCTTCACCCGCCTCGCGGCCGGCCGTCTCGTCGTGAACCCCGGCAGCATCGGCATGCCGTACGGCAGACCGGGCGCCCACTGGGCCCTGCTCGGCCCGGACGTCCAGCTGCGCCGCACCCTCCTGGACGTCCCCGCCGCCACGGCCCGCATCGCCGTGGACTCCTCCTTCGAGCAGGCGGCGGAGTGGGCCGACTACTGCCTGAACGCCCGGTGCACGGAGGGCGAGGCCCGCGAGATCCTTGGCCGGCTGACCGGGTGAGATCCCGCAGCCGTCGGATGCATCGAGCCGCCTGCGTGACCCGGCCGAGGGGCCGGGTCACGCCGTTCTGCGGGTCGGCCCCGCACGGGTTCAGCGCGGCCGGTCGGCCGGGGCCAACACCTGCGCCCTGAGCCGCAGTTGCGGGCTGTGGCGGAAGGTGAGGGTGAACTCCACCCACTGGCCGGCCCGCAGCGGCGGCGGGGCGGGGATCATCAGGTCCGCGTCCTCCGGGGACATCACCAGCTCGCCACGGCCCGGTACGGGCAGTGCGGCCACCGGCTCCCAGCTGCCCGCCGCGCCCTGGTGCAGGTGCCGCTTGGGGCTGATGTGCCCGCCGAACTCCCAGCTGGCGCCGGTCAGTTCGTCCGGTATGTCGCCGGGGTTGCGGACCGTGAAGAAGGCCGCGGTGGCCGAGGCCGCGCCCGCCGTCGGCAGCAGCACCCAGCCCGGCCCGGCCTCCACCGGGCGGGAGCGGCCGGCCCCGCCGAACGCCGTCCACCCGGTGAGCAGCACCAGCGCCAGCGCCGCCGCGCCGACCGGCGGGCCGACCACCTTCAGCCGTTCCAGCCCGCTCATCGCCGGACCCCCTTCCCGCGCACCGGGGATCCCCCGCGCCCCGGCTCCCAGGTGCGCAGCCGCAGGCTGTTGCCGACCACGAGCAGCGAACTGAGCGACATCGCCACCGCCGCCAGCATCGGGTTGAGCAGCCCGACCGCCGCCAGCGGGATCAGCACCAGGTTGTACCCGAAGGCCCACAGCAGGTTGGCCCGGATCGTCCCGAGGGTCTGCCGGGCCAGCCGCACGGCGTCCACCACCGCCTCGATGTCACCGCGCACCAGGGTCAGCCCGGCCGCGCCGATCGCCGCGTCGCTGCCCGAGGCCAGCGCCACCCCGAGGTCCGCCGAGGCGAGGGCGACCGCGTCGTTGACCCCGTCGCCGACCACCGCCACGGTCCGTCCGGCGGCCCGCAGTTCGGCCACCACCTCGGCCTTGCGCTCGGGCGAGGCCGAGGCGTGCACCTGCCCGATGCCGAGTTCGGCCGCCACCGCCCGGGCCGCGCCGGGGCCGTCCCCGGTCAGCAGCACGGTCTCCAGGCCCAGCCCGCGCAGCCGGTGCACCGCCCGCCAACTGCCCGAGCGCAGCGTGTCGCCGACCGCCAGCACGGCCGCCGCCCGCCCGTCCAGCTCGACCACGACGGCGGTACGGCCCGCCTCACCCGCCTGCGCCACCGCCCCGGCCAGCGCCGGGGGCAGCTCGGCCCCGTCCGGCCGGACCACCCGGACGGCCCGGCCCTCGACCGTCCCGGACACCCCGAACCCGGCGACCGCCGCGAAGCCGTCCACGGCCGACAGGGCCCCGCAGCGCTCCCGGGCCGCCACCGCGACCGCCCGGCCGATCGGGTGCTCGGAGCGGTGCTCGACCGCCCCGGCGAGCCGCAGCGCCTCGTCCGCCGCGAAGCCGTCGGCCGCCGTCACCGCCGCCAGTGCCATCCGACCGGTGGTCAGCGTGCCGGTCTTGTCCATCACCACGGTGTCCACCCGGCGCAGGCTCTCCAGCACCTCCGGGCCGCGCACCAGCACGCCCAGCTCGGCGCCCCGCCCGGTCGCGGCCAGCAGCGCCGTCGGCGTGGCCAGCCCGAGCGCGCACGGGCAGGCCACCACCAGCACCGCGACGGCGGCCGTGACCGCCGCCTGCGGGGCCGCGTCCGCGCCCAGCCAGAAGCCGAGCACGGCGGCCGCGACCGCGAGCACGCAGGGTACGAACACCCCGGCCACCGCGTCCGCGAGCCGCTGCGCCCGCGCCTTGCCGGCCTGGGCCTCCGCCACCAGGGCGGTGATCCGGGCCAGTTGGGTGTCCGCGCCGACGGCCGTGGCCCGGACCACCAGCGCGCCGCCGACGTTCACCGTGGCACCCGCCACGACGTCCCCGGGGCCGACCTCGACCGGCACGCTCTCCCCGGTCAGCAGACTCAGGTCGAGCGCCGAACCGCCCTCCACCACCACCCCGTCGGTGGCCACCCGTTCGCCCGGCCGCACCACGAACTCCTGCCCGGGCAGCAGCAGTTCGATCGACACCAGACGCTCCTCGCCGTCCGCCCCGCGCAGGCACACCTGCTTGGCGCCCAGCTCGGCCAGCGCCCGCAGCGCCGAACCGCTGCGCCGGCGCACCCGGCCCTCCAGCAGCCGCCCGGCGAGCACGAACAGCGGCACCCCGACGGCCGCCTCCAGGTACACGTGCGCCGCGCCGCCGCCGTCGGCCGTCAGCGAGAACGGCATCCGCATGCCCGGATCCCCGGCCCCGCCGAACACCAGCGCGTACGCCGACCAGCCGAAGGAGGCCACCACGCCCAGGCTGACCAGGGTGTCCATGGTCGCCGCCGCGTGCCGCAGGCCCTGCCATGCCCGGCGGTGGAAGGCAGCCGACCCCCAGGTCACCACCGGGACGGCCAGCGCGAAGCAGACCCACTGCCAGGCGGTGAACTGCAGGGCGGGCACCATGGACAGGAGCAGCACCGGCACGGCCGGCAGGGCGGTCACCAGCAGCCGCCACCGCTCGTCCGGCCCCTCCTCCTCGCCCGGACCGACCGGTGCCCCGGCGGCCACCGGCTCGGCGGTGTAGCCCGCCCGCTCGACCGCGGCCACGAGCTCGGCGACCGGCACCTCGCCCGGGTGCAGCACCCGGGCCCGGCCGGTGGCCAGGTTCACCCCGGCCGTCACCCCGTCGATCCGGGCCAGCCGCTTCTCGACCCGGCCCACGCACGCCGCGCAGGTCATCCCGCCGACCGCCAGATCGGTGGACACCAGGGCGCCGGCGTCGGCACCGGGCCCCGCGACCGCGCTCATCGCATCCCGCCCATGTCGTGCCCGCCCATCCCCGGCGACTCCGCGCCCCCGGTGCCCGGCCGCAGCCCGGGCGCCACCGGCCCCGCCTGCCGGCCCACCCCGTAGGCGACCACGAACACCACCACCAGCAGCAGGGCGAACCCCGCCAGCACACTCAACGGCCGGACTCCCGGCGACTTCGCTCTCACCCACCAGCAGTCGGACGGGCAGCGCGGTTGGTTCCCGTACGTTCCGACGTCCTTCTGAGGTCGGAGATCCCGCGGGCGGCGCCCCGTGCCGTCGGTTCGCCGTCCACGATCGCTTCGTGTGCTTTCTGTGTCGAAGAGCGGCACGGGGGCGGCAACACACGGACGCGTGAACAGACATGGGGGGACCATGCAGCGGACGAAGAAGCGCAGGATCGTCGCGACGGCGGCGCGGTGACGGCACGCGCCGGGATGGACGGCCGCGACGAGCCGCCGGCCGCGACGGGCGGTCGGTCCCGGTTCAGCGCCGGACGCTCCGCGGGCCCGTGACGGCGGCGCCCAACGCGCCGACCCGGCCGCGCAGTTCGCGGTCGGCGGTGACCACCAGGCAGGCCCGCTCCGGGTCGTCGGCGCGGGCGGCCCGGACCAGCTCCACGATCCGGTCGTCCCCGCTGCCGCTCGCCTCGACCACCCGCACCTCGGGCAGCCCGGCGACGCCCCGGGCCGCGCCCTCCACCACCAGGACCACCTCCAGCGGGCCCGGGTGGTCCGGCACGCCCCGGGCGGCGACGGCGACCAGCGCGTCCCGCAGCCGCTCGGCGGCGCCCCGCCGGTCCCGCCACCAGCCGTCCGGCACCGAGCCGACCACGTTCGCGCCGTCCACCACCAGCAGGGGCGGGACGGCCTCGTTCTCTCCCATGACCGCCAAGCGTGCCACCCCGGGCCGCCCCGAGCCGAACCGGCGACGGGCAGCCGCGTCCGTCGGCCTCAGCCTCAGCTGAGCGTGATGCGGATCCCGACGGTGCCGCGCTCGCCGCGCCGCAGCCGGCTGCCGAGCAGCGTCAGCACGCCCATCAGGCCGTACTTCTGGCGCAGCAGCGTGCGGTAGGCGGCGGTGCGCTCGGGGCCGAGGATCTCGGCCGTCGCCGGGTACTGCTCGCCGGTCGGGCGGCCCTTGACGTCGCACGGGCCGACCAGCACCTCGGCCCGGTTGCGGATCCGCTTGACCTTCCAGGAGTCCGTGACGGTCCAGATGCCGAGCGCCTCCCCGTCCCGGACCACCCATACCGGGGTCGGCACGGCGGTGCCGTCCTTCTTGTACGTGGTGACGAGCAGGTAGCTCCCGGAGGAGAGCCGGACGATCCGGGCGAGCCGGTCGGCGGCGGAGGGGTCGGGCGTGGTCATGGGCGGAATTCTAGGGGTCTCACGGTGGTACGGCCGTCACCGCAAACGGCCCGGGCAGCCGGATTCCACGGCGGCCGGCTCCGGTCAGCGGTGCTGACGGGTGCGTACGGAGCGGGTCGAGCGGGCCGAGTGGACCAGGGCGCGGGCGCGGCGGGCGAGGCGGCGGTGGCTGCGGCCGCCGACGCCGCTGGAGCCGCCCGCGGCGCGCACACCGCCACGCTGGGGGGCGGAGACGGTCACGGCGGGTGCGGCGGCGGCCCGGCGGCGGGCGCCGGCGTGGGCGGTGGCCCAGGCGGCGAGTGCGGTGGCCAGGACGGCGCCCGTCCAGAGGGCCGGGGCGAGGCCCGGGGTGTCACCACTGGCGACGGGCGGCCGGCCCCACGGGGGAAGCTGGGAGGCGGCCGCCGCCTCCGGGGCCGAAGAGGCCTTCGCGGAGGCCGAGGAGGACGCCGCGGCGGAGGCCGGCGGGGCGGTGTCCTCGACCAGCTGCCCGACCGGCTGGACCTTTCCGGCCGCCGCGAAGCCCCAGTCGAGCAGGCTGGCGGCCTCGTCGTAGACCTTGCCCTGCGCCTCGGGGTGCATCACCGTCACCAGCAGGGTGCGGCCGTCGCGTTCGGCGGCGCCGGTGAAGGTGGCGCCCGCGTTGGTGGTGTAGCCGTTCTTGACGCCGATCAGGCCCGGGTACTTGCCGAGCAGCCGGTCGGTGTTGGCGATGTCGAAGCTGGTGCGCTGACCGGTGAGCTGGTCCAGCCCGCCGGGGAAGCGCGCGGTGCGGGTGGCGCAGTAGGAGCGGAAGTCGGCGTTGCGCAGCCCGGCGCGGGCGAACAGCGTGAGGTCGTAGGCGGAGGAGACCTGGCCGTCCATGTCGTAGCCGTCGGGGGAGACGACCTTGGTGTCCTTGGCCTGCAAGGTGCCGGCGCGGGCCTGCATCTCGGCGACGGTCCGGGCGATGCCGCCGTTCATGTGGGCGAGGACGTGGACGGCGTCGTTGCCGGAGCTGAGGAAGACGCCCCGCCACAGGTCCTCGACCCGGTACGGCAGGTTCTCCTTGACGCCGACCAGGCTGCTGCCCGCGCCGAGGTTGGCGAGCTCGGCCGGGGTGACCTGGTGCTCCAGCGAGCGGTCGAACTTGGGCATGACGGTGTCCGCGAACAGCATCTTCAGGGTGCTGGCCGGGGGCAGTTGCAGATGGGCGTTGCGGGCGGCGAGCACCTCGCCGGTGGTGGCGTCGGCGACCAGCCAGGAGCGGCCGGACAGTGCGGAGGGCAGGGCGGGGGCCCCGGGCAGGGGCGCGACCTGGACGTCCGGGCGGGCCAGCCGCTCCCCGCCGACCGGGCCGGCGGCGTCCTGTTCGAGGGCCGCGAGGGCGATCGGGGTGCCGACGGCGAGCACCAGCGCCGTGGCGGCGGCGCCGGCCGCGGCCCTGGTGACGTACGGGGACTTCTGCTGCACGCGCTTGGGAGGCACACGGCGAACGTACCCGGGCGGCCGCCGGGCCGCCGTGCCTGCTACTCCGTCCGGTGCCGCGGGGGCCCGTCCTCGGGCACGACTTTGGTGGTGCCCGGTCGCGCCGAAAGTCGGATGTCCGGGCGGTGGCGGATTCCTAGGCTCGGGGGTATGAAGACGCTGCTCGGCTACCTCGGTTTCGTCCTGATCCTCGGCGGCGCCTCCGGCCTGCTCTCCGGTTGGCTCGGGGGCTTCCGGCTGTTCGGCTTCGTCCGTCTCCTGGTGCCGGACGGCCACGAGACCGTCGGGTACGCCACCCTGCTGGTGCTCGGCGTCCTGCTGGCGATCCCCGCCGCCCGGCGGGGCTGACGGCGGGGATCGACGGCGGGGATCGACGGAGTGGTGCGGCGGGGTGGTGCGGCGGGGTCAGAAGGTGAGGTTCCAGGCGTCGATCGTGCCGGTGTCGCCGGAGGCACCGTCCTTCACCCGGAGCTTCCAGGTGCCGTTGGCCGCGCTCGCGCCGGCGTTGACGGTGTAGGTCTTGGCGACGTTGTCGGTGCTGTCGTTGTTCGGAAAGTCCTCCAGGAGGTAGACCGTGCCGTCGGGGGCGACGAGGGAGAGGACCAGGTCACCGCGGTAGGTGTGCTTGATGTCCACGCCGACCTTGAGCGTCGCGGGCGCGTTGCCGGTGACGCCGGTGACGGTGATCGGGCTCTCCACCGTGGTGTTGTCGGGGATCGCCACGTCCGTGAGGTTCTCGAAGTACTTCCCGGTGGGCGGGGTGGCGCCGCCGACCGCCTTCAGCGCGTCGACCTGGCCCTCGCCGAAGAAGGAGTTGACGGCGGTGGTGCCGGTGCAGCGGCTGTCCGAGGCGGGGCAGGCCAGGTCGTTGGCCTGGGCCGCCAGGCGGGCCCGGATGTCGGCCGGGGTGAGCGTCGGGTCGGTGCTCGCGATCAGCGCGGCCACCCCGGTGACGTGCGGGGAGGCCATCGAAGTGCCGCTCTTGGTCCCGTACTTGCCGCCGGGCAGGGTCGAGTAGACGCCGGTCGCGCCGTCGCCGCCGGGCGCCGCGACGTCGATGACGCCCCGGCCGAAGTTGGAGTAGGAGGCCTTGCCGCTGCCGCTGCCCGTGGCGGCGACGGTCACCACGCCGGGCAGTTCGGTGGGGATGTCGAGGCAGGCGTTGCCGATGGTCCGGGTGACCTTGGTGGAGTCGTCCGGGCTCTCGGTGTCGGTGGTCTTGTTCGCCAGGTCGTAGTCGGCGTTGCCGGCCGCGGCGACCTGCAGCGAGCCCTTGCCCTCGGCGTACTCCTGGGCGCGCTTGACGCCCTCGATGATGGCCGCCTGGTCGAGGTCGTCCGGGCAGTTGAACTGCCAGGGGTCGGTGTAGTAGCTGTTGTTGGTGACCTTGAAGCCGTGGTCGCCGGCCCAGACGAAGCCGCAGACCGTGTTCTCGGGGTAGAAGAGGGTGCTGGTCGGCTCGGCGATCCGGACCGAGGCGATCTTCACGCCCGGCGCGACGCCGATGACGCCCTTGCCGTTCTTCGCGGCCGCTATGGTGCCGGCGACGTGGGTGCCGTGGGTGTCCACGTCGCGCCAGGCGCCGCTGCGGGTGTCGGGCTTGCCGTACGCGCAGGAGACCGAGTCGGCGGCGTCGAAGTTCGGCGCGAGGTCCTGGTGCTGGTCGTCCACGCCGGTGTCGAGCACGCCGACCTTGACGGACGGGGAGCCGGTGGTCACGTTCCAGGCCTGGTCGGCCTTGATCTGGGTCATGTCCCAGCGGTTGGACTCGGTGAGCGTGGTGGCCGCCTGCGCGGGATTGGCCGGCAGGGCCGGGCTGTAGGCGTCGGCCGGCACGTCGGAGGTGCGGGTCGCTCCCACCTGCTGGATGCCGGCGACGGTCCGCAGCGCGGCGGCGAACCCGGTGGCGGTCGAGTGGGCGACGACGACACCGATCGCGTCGTAACTGGCGAAGACCGTACCGCCCTTCGCGGCCACGGCGGCCTTGGCGGCGGCGACGTCGGCGGGGGCGCTGATCACCAGGTAGGCCCGGGTGCCGGCCGTCCACCCGGCCGCGCTGCCCGCGGCCGGAGCGGCAGCGGCAGCCGCCGGGGCGGCGGGCGCCGAGACGCCGCCGGGGACGGTGGGGGTGGTGGTCGTGGGAGCGGCGGTCGCCGACGCCGTGGGGATGGCGAGCGCCATGGCCGAGAGCACGGCGAGCGCCGCGGCCGGGCGGCCGAGCCGCCGGGATATCAGGGGTGACACGTGTCCTCCGATTCGGTCCGTGCGAGAGGGGGAGCGCGGGGATCGCACGGGAATTGAAGGAAACATGCCAGATAGACCGGGGCTTGGGGAAGGCTTTACGCCTGACGACTTTTCACGCAAGCGTTACAGTTTCGTTTCCGCGCGCCCCGGCCCACTCTCGCGCTGCGCCGCCGGAAGGCCCGCCGGTCCGACTGACGCGCGTCAGGCTCAGCCGCCGGTCAGGCGGAGGCGGGCGGAGCGGCCGCCGTCGCCGCCACGCCGTCGAGCAGGACGGCGAGGCCGGTGCGGAACGCCTCCCGCCGGCCGGTCTCGGTGGCGCCGCCGGTGGCGCCCTGCAGGCCGGTGAGCAGCGGGAAGCGCGACGCGAAGTCCGGTGCCAGCTCGGCCAGTCGGGTGGATCGGGCGATCCACCAGTCCTCGTCGGAGACGCCGGTGGCGGCGGCCGCGGCGCTGGTCTCGGCGGCGGTGGCGGCCAGGCCGCGGACGAACTGCCAGAGCGCGGTGACCGCGCCGCGCAGCCGCTGCGGGTCCAGCCCGGCGGGCTGCAGGGCGCGCAACAGGGTCTCCATCGCGGCGAGTTCGGCCGGGCCGAGGACGGGGCGGGCCTGCGAGATCCGGAGCACCCAGGGGTGGCGCAGGTAGCAGGCGTACAGGGCCTCGGCCCAGGCGGTGACGGCCGCCCGCCACTCCTCGGGCGCGACCGGTCCGGCGGGCGGTTCCGTGGGCGGTCCGACGGGCGGTCCGACGGGCGATTCGACGGGTGGTTCGGCGAGTTCGGCGAGGGCGCGGTCGTGCATCAGGTCGAGCAGCTCGGCCTTGCCCGGGACGTACGTGTAGAGCGCCATGGCGGTGCGGCCGAGTCGTTCGCCCACGGCCCGCATCGACAGCGCGTCCATGCCCTCGCTGTCGGCCACCGCGATTCCGGCGGAGACGATCGCGTCCACACTCAGGCCCGGTTTGGGGCCACTGCGCCCGGTGCGCGGTTCCTCGGGTGCGCCCCACAGCAGGGCGAGCGAGCGGCGGGCGTCGCCCTGTCCGGCGTAGACGGTCATCCCGGCATCTCCTTATGGCGTAAAGTATCGCCCCCACGGCAACTCTTTATGCCGTAAGGTTACCAATCGAAGGGGTTTCGCGATGACACTGCCCGTCACCTTCGTCGAGGTCGTGGAGACGCGCCGGATCACTCCGCGCACCGCCCGGATCACCTTCGCGGCCGAGGCACTGGCCGACACCGTCGGCAGCGCGCCCGACCAGCAGCTCAAGCTCTGCTTCCCGCGCCCCGGGCAGGCCGAGCCGGTGCTGCCCGCGGTGCAGGACGACCCGATGGGCTGGTACCGGGCCTACCTGGCGATCCCCGAAGCCGAGCGGCCCCTGATGCGCAGCTTCACCCTGCGCCGCCGGCGCCCCGGCACCCGGCTGGTCGAGATCGATTTCGTGCTGCACGGCGACACCGGGCCGGCCGCCACCTGGGCGCTGCGCGCCGCACCGGGGGACCGGCTCGGGATGGTCGGCCCCTCGGCGCTGTACGCCCCGCCCGTCCCGTTCGCCGAGGCCGCCGCGGCGGCCGACTGGGTGCTGCTGGCCGGGGACGAGACGGCGCTGCCCGCGCTCGCCACGCTGGTCGGGGCGCTGCCCGCCGGGGTGCGGGCGCTCGCGTACGTCGAGGTCGCGGACGAGGCGGAGCGGCAGCCGCTGGAGAGCCGCGCCGAGCTCGCCGTGCACTGGCTGCACCGGGACGGCGCCGCCCCCGGGGCGGCGCTGGTCGGGGCGGTGCGGGCCGCCGAGCTGCCGGCCGGCACGCCGTTCGCCTGGCTGGCCGGGGAGGCCGGCGCGGTCCGGGCGCTGCGCCGCCACCTGGTCGAGGAGCGTGGGGTGCCGAAGCCTTCCGTCGACTTCACCGGGTACTGGCGTCACCGGCTGACCCAGGACGATGCGCCGACCGCCGAGGACCTGGCGGACGCTCAGGAGCGGGTGGCCGGGTACTGAACCCGGCGCGGGGCCTCGTTTCCCGTGCGGGCCCCGTTTCTGGCGCGGGACCTCGTTTCCGACGGCGACGACGAGGGAAGGGAATGTCGTGGTGTCGACAAAGCGGCCGACCGGTGGCGGGTTTTCGCCAGTGTCCGGAGTTCGCCACCGGAATCGCCGGCGCGGGGGCGGTCGGGGTGGCGCAGGGCCGATCGGCTGAAAGATGTGGATTCGGCCCGATTTCCGCCGTGAATTTTACTGAGTGATGGTCAACTTTACTTTCTGATGGGGATTTACCCCCTTGTCGTGATCGCGTTCAGGTGCGTTGGATTGCGTCAGCCATTCATCAGACGAAAGGATGTCCATGATCGGCTGGCGGAAAACCCAGCTAGCAGCTGCCGTCACGGTCACCGCCGCGTCCATGGTCCTGAGCTTCGGGACCGGCGCCAATGCAGCCCCGACCCCGGACCCGCAGAACGCCCAGGCGTCCGCGGACGGGACCCCGGTGCCGGTGATCGTGATCCTGAAGGACCAGATAGCGGACGCCCCGGCCGACCACGGCCACCTGGGCGCCCGCCAGCAGAAGACCGCCGACTCCCAGGCGCCGCTGCTGAACAAGGTCAAGGCCGGTGGCGGCACCAACATCAAGAGCTTCGTGGTCGGCAACGCCTTCTCGGCCACGGTCAGCCCCGCCCTGCGCGCCCAGCTGCAGGCCGACCCGGCCGTCTCCTCCGTGGTGGCCGACACCCAGGTCCAGGTCGCCCCGGCCTCCGCCGGCAAGGCCAAGACCGCCAAGGACGCCGCCGACACCGCGGCCGCCTCCGGCGCGAAGGCGCCCAAGGCCGCCACCGCGCAGGCCGTTACGGGCAGCAACGGCCAGGGCGCCGAGGAGAACGCGACCAACACGGTCTGCCCCTCCGACCCGAGCAAGCCCCTGCTGGAGCCGGAGGGCCTGTACTCGGTCCGGGCCTACACCGGCAACGGCAACCCCGGCGTGGAGAACCTGGCGACCGGCAAGGGCGTCAAGGTCGCCTACATCGCGGACGGCCTCGACCCCAACAACCCGGACTTCATCCGGGCCGACGGCTCGCACGCCGTGGTCGACTACAAGGACTTCGCAGGCGACGGCTGGGACGCGCCGACCGGCGCGGCCGAGGCCTTCGGCGACGCCTCGGCGGTCATCGCCCAGGGCCGCCAGACCTACGACGTCTCGAAGTTCGTCAACGCCTCGCACCCGCTCCCGGCCGGCTGCAACATCCGCATCCGCGGCCTCGCCCCGGACGCCGACCTGGTCGCCCTGAAGGCCGGCGGCGAGCTGATGTCCAACTCGTCGATCCTGCAGTCGATCGACTACGCGGTGCGGGTCGCCCACGTGGACGTCCTGAACGAGTCCTTCGGCGGCAACGTCACCCCGGACAGCGGCGCGCACGACACCATCTCGCTCTTCAACGAGCAGGCCGTCAAGGCCGGTGTCACCGTCGCCGTCTCCTCCGGCGACGCCGGCATCAGCGGCACCATCGGCACGCCGTCGACCGACCCGTACGTGATCTCGGTCGGCGCCTCCACCGACAACCAGAACTACCAGCAGACCGGTTACGCGGCCTCCCAGTTCTCCAACAAGGCCTGGAACAACAGCCGCATCTCCGCGCTGTCCTCGGGCGGCTTCACCCAAGCCGGCCGCACGGTCGACCTGGTCGCGCCGGGCGAGTCGGACTGGGCGCTGTGCACCCCCGACGTCACCAAGTACACCGAGTGCACCGGCTACAACGGCCAGCCCTCGGGGATCCAGTCCTTCGGCGGCACCAGCCAGGCCGCCCCGTTCGTCACCGGCGCCGCGGCCCTGGTCATCCAGGCCTACCGCGACACCCACGGCGGCGACTCGCCCACCCCGGCGTTGGTGAAGAAGTTCCTCACCGGCACCGCCAGCGACCTCGGCGTCCCGGCCGAGGAGCAGGGCGCCGGCCTGCTGAACGTCCGGGCCGCCGTCGAGGCCGCCCGCGGCTACGACGACGGCGACGGCACCGAGGGCGCCCGGACCGTCGTGGTCAACACCGGCCAGGTCGACATCGCCGGCGCCCCCGGCTCGACCCACACCACCGACGTCTCCGTCACCAACACCAGTGACGAGCCGCAGACGGTGAGCGCCGCGACCCGCAACTTCGCCCCGCAGTCCAGCAACCAGCAGACCGTCCAGCTGGACGCGTCCTCGAAGGACACCTTCAAGTACGCCACCAACGGCACGGACTGGGTGCAGAAGCAGGTCAAGTTCACGGTGCCGGCCGGCGCCGACCGCCTGGCGGCCTCGATCGCCTGGCACGGTGCGCCCAACCCGGTCACCAACGGCCCGGTGGTCCGCATGACGCTGCTCGACCCGTCGGGCCGCTTCGAGACCAACACCCGTCCGCAGGGCGGCGCCACCCCGGCCGACTTCGGCCTGGTCGACGTCCCGCACCCGGTGGCCGGCGAGTGGACCGCGGTCCTCTACACCCCGGCGGGCAAGGGCTTCACCGGCCCGGTCCAGCTGGGCACCGCCACCCAGCGCGCGGTGCCGGCGGGCGCCGTCAGCCCGAGCAGCACCGAGCTGCAGCCCGGTCAGACCAAGACCCTCAAGGTCCAGCTGACCACCCCGGCGACCAGCGGTGACTCCAGCGAGGCGATCGTCGTCTCCAGCTCGAACGGCAACACCACCAGCGTCCCGGTCGTGCTGCGCAGCCTCGTCCCGGTCACCCAGGACAAGGGCACCTTCACCGGCACCATCACCGGTGGCAACGGCCGCAGCGCCTCGCCGACGCAGAGCTTCACCTACGGCTTCGACGTCCCGAAGGGCCAGAAGGACCTGCGGGTCGGCGTCACCGTCGGCAAGGACTCCAACCTGCTCATGCAGGGCGCGCTGATCAGCCCGAACGGCACCCCGATCGACATCGAGGGCAACGGCCTGTTCGACGCCCAGGGCAACCTGACCGGCTCCGCGGCCGGCGTCTCCGCCACCACCGTCAACCCGGCCGCCGGCCGCTGGCGGTTCGTCCTGAACGTGCTCGGCCCGGTCAGCGGCCAGCAGCTCGCCCAGGACTTCACCGGCACCGTCGCGTTCAACCAGAACCAGGCCACCGCGGCCGGCCTGCCGAACGACGCGCACACCAAGCTGGCGGCCGGCAAGCCGGTCACCGTCCAGGTGAACTACACCAACAACACCGTCGCCACCCAGAAGATCGCGGCCGACGGCCGCCTCGACCGCCGGGTGGACGTGCCGCTGGTGCCGCAGGGCACCTCGGCCACGCTCAACCTGCCGCTGAGCCTCAGCTCCTCGGTGCCGGGCTTCCTGGTGCCGCCGGGCACCGACCAGCTCAAGGCCGTCGCGGCGTCCTCGACGCCGGCCCAGATCGAGATCAGCGGCACCACCGGCTCGCCGGACCTGTTCGGTGACCTGAAGAAGGCCCAGAACGGCTCCGCCGTCTCGGTGGTGACCGACAACGGCACCGCCGAGCAGCCGATCGTCCCGGGCAACTGGAGCACCTTCGTCCAGCAGATCGGCCCGTTCGGCAACGGCGGCGCCCCGACCGGCACCACCACCATCACGGCGACCGCCCACACCCAGGCCTTCGACCCGGCGCTGGCCTCCAGCACCGGTGACCCGTACGCCGCCTCGGTGAACGCCTCGGCCCAGGCCGCCAACCCGGTGACCGTCGCCCCCGGCGCCACCGGCTCGCTGCAGGTCACGCTGACCCCGACCGGCCCGAAGGGCAGCACGGTCAAGGGCGTGCTGTACCTGGTGTCCGGCCCGACCGGGGTGGCCACCGCCAACAACGTCCTGGGCACCACCGGTTCGGTGCTCGCGGCGATCCCGTACAGCTACACGGTGAACTGACGACCCGTCAGTACGCTGTGAGGCCGAGGCCGTCCCGGATTCCCGGGGCGGCCTCGGCTGCTTCACGGGCCGGACGGGCCGGACGGCCCGCGCGCCCCGGGGTTCCGGGGCCGGTCGGCTGGGCACGTACGGATACGGACGTGTGTTCCTTGCCGATGTTCCTTACCGAATGGGGAGTTCCGTGGCGTACGAGGCGATCAAGCACAGCGAGATCGAGGTGAACGGGGTGCGGCTGCACCTCGCCGAGCAGGGGGAGGGGCCGCTGGTCCTGCTGCTGCACGGCTTCCCGGAGAGCTGGTACTCCTGGCGGCACCAGTTCGCGCCGCTGGCCGCGGCCGGGTACCGGGTGGTGGCGCCCGACCAGCGCGGCTACGCCCGCAGCGAGCAGCCCGAGAATGTGGACGCGTACAGCCTGCTGCACCTGGTCGGCGACGTGACCGCGCTGATCCGCGCGCTGGGCGAGGAGCAGGCGGTCGTGATCGGCCACGACTGGGGCGCCCCGGTCGCCTGGGCCACCGCCGCGCTGCGCCCCGACCTGGTGCGCGGCGTCGCCGGGCTGAGCGTGCCGCCGCTGCCGGTCGGCGGGCCGCCGCCGCTGCAGGCCGCCCGGGCGGCCTTCGGCGAGGGCTTCTACCAGATCTACTTCCAGGAGCCCGGCCGCGCGGATGCCGAGCTGGCCGCCGACGTGAAGTCCAGCCTGCGCCGGATCCTGTCCGGCAAGCAGCCGGACGGTGTGCCGCGGCCGTGGATCGTCCCCGCGGGCGGGAAGCTGCTGGACACCATCCCGGAGCCGGAGCGGCTGCCGGACTGGCTCACCGACGCCGACCTCGACGCCTTCACGGCCGAGTACGACAGGCACGGCGAGCGCGCCTTCACCGGTGGGCTGAACTGGTACCGCAACCTCGACCGCAACGCCGAACTGCTGGCCGCCTTCACCGGGTTGACGGTCGAGGTGCCGGCGCTGTTCATCGTGGGCGAGCAGGACCTGGTGAACGCGATCGTGCCGCCCGAGGTGCTGACCCACCTGCTGGGCCGGCTGCCGAAGCTGCGCGGGCACGTCCGGCTGCCGGACACCGGGCACTGGACGCAGCAGGAGCGGCCGGCCGAGGTCAACGAGGCGTTGCTGGGCTTCCTGAAGTCGCTGGACTGACAGCCGGGTTCCTCGGGCGGCCGGCGCTCCGGCCGCCCGGGGGCTACACCGGCAGGAGGCGGGTGATCAGCTCGCCGAGGCGGTGGGCGTTGCGGCAGGGGTGCATCTCGACGACGCCGGCGTAGGCGAGGGCGGCGGAGTCGCCGGTGGGCCAGAGCGCGGGCTGTTCGGGGTTGAGCCAGAAGACCCGGCGGGCCCGGACGTCGATCCGGCGCAGGGCGTCCAGGTTGGGGTCGCGGTGGTTGGTGCGGGCGTCGCCGAGGATCAGGACACAGGTGCGGGGGCCGACGGCGTCCAGGTGGTGGTCGGCGAAGTCGCCCAGGGCGGAGCCGTAGTCGCTGTTGCCGTGGTAGCCCATGACCTTGGCCTCGCTGAGGATCCGGGCGGCCAGGCGGGCGGGGTCGTCGCCGTGGCGGAGCAGGTCGGTGACCTCGGCGGTGCGGTTGACGAAGGCGAACACCCGGACCTTGCTGAACTGTTCGCTCATCGCCTGGACCAGCAGCATGGTGAAGTCGGCGAAGCCCGCCACCGAGCCGGAGACGTCGCACAGCAGCACCAGCTCCGGCCTGGCGGGGCGGCGCAGCCGGTACGCCGGGCGCAGCGGGACCCCGCCGGTGGTGAGCGAGCGGCGCAGGGTGCGGCGCAGGTCGATCTGCCCGCGGGCGGCGCGGCGGCGACGGGCGGCCAGGCGGGTGGCGAGCTTGCGCGCCAGCGGGTGGACGGTGCGGCGCAGTTCGGCGAGCTGGTCGCGGCCGGCGTAGAGGAAGTCGATCCGGTCGGGGGTGGGGGCGACGGCGCGTTCGGCGATCCGCTCGGGGCCGCGCAGTTCGGCGACCCGGCGGCGGGCCTCGCCGGCGACGAGGGCGCGGAAGTCGCGGATGCGGCGGCGGATCTCGTCGGCGAGGACGCGGTCGGAGAGGTCGCGGTCGAAGAGGTCGCGCTCGGCGCCGTCCGCGGTGCCGGGACGTTCGCGCAGGGTGGCCAGGATCCGGGCGAGCAGGGTCTCCGGGGAGAGCCGGCCGAGCGCCTGCTGGGCGGACCAGCCGTCGGAGCCGGGCGTGCTGCCCGTGCCGTAGCGGCCGAAGGCCTCCACCACCTCGCCGGCCAGCCGGGCCTGGGCGGCGCGGTCGTCGGCGGCGAGGGCGGCGGCGAGGCGGTCGCGCAGGTCGTCGCGGAGCGGGTCCGGGCGGCCGAAGCGCGGTGGCTCGGGGTCGTCGGGGACCGGCGGCGGGTCGGCGCGGACGGCTTCGGGGGTGCCGACGCCGAGCGGGAAGAACAGGTCGAAGGTCGCGTCGAAGACGGTCCGCTGTCCGTCGGAGCGCAGCAGGGCGGCGGCCAGGCCGGCCCGCACCTGTTCGCGGTCGGTGAAGCCGAGGACGTCCAGGACGGCGGCGGCGTCCACCGTCTCGGCCGGGCCGATCCGCAGGCCGTGCCCGCGCAGGGCGCGGACCAGACCGGTGAGGCGGGCCGCGGTGTCGGCGCGGGCGCGGGTGTCGTTGGGGGCCGCGGTGTCGGCGGAGGCCCGGGCGGTCATGCGAGGGTCAGCCTGTGGGCGGCCTGGCGGACGTCGTCCTGGTGCTTGAGGATCACCCCGAGGGTGTCGCGGACGACCGCCTCGTCCAGGGTGTCGGCGCCGAGGGCCAGCAGGGTGCGTGCCCAGTCGATGGTCTCGGCGACGGACGGGGCCTTGCGCAGGTCCATCGCGCGCAGCGCGCCGACGATCCGGACCACCGACTCGGCGAGGGCGTCGTCCAGGCCGGGCACCTTGAGCCGGACGATCCGGCGCTCCAACTCGGCCTCCGGGTAGTCGAGATGGAGGAAGAGGCAGCGGCGGCGCAGGGCCTCGGAGAGTTCGCGGGTGGCGTTGGAGGTGAGCAGGACGAGGGGCCGGCGGGTCGCGGTGATGGTGCCGAGTTCTGGGACGGTGACCTGGAAGTCGCTGAGCACCTCCAGGAGCAGCGCCTCCACCTCCACGTCGGCCTTGTCCATCTCGTCGATGAGCAGCACCGTCGGCTCCTCGCCGCGGATGGCGGTGAGCAGCGGGCGGGTGAGCAGGAACTCCTCGCCGAAGATGTCGGTGCGGGCCTCCTCCCAGCCCTGGTCGCGGCCGGCGGTGATCCGCAGCAACTGCTTGGCGTGGTTCCACTCGTAGAGCGCGCGGGCCTCGTCGATGCCCTCGTAGCACTGGAGGCGGACCAGCCGGGCGCGGCCGATCTCGGCCAGGGCCTTGGCGAGTTCGGTCTTGCCGACGCCGGCGGGGCCCTCGACGAGCAGCGGCTTGCCGAGCCGGTCGGCGAGGAAGACGGTGGTGGCCACGGCGGTGGAGGCGAGGTAGCCGGTGGCGGCGAGCCGTTCGGCGGCGTCCGTGACCGAGGTGAAGAAGCCCGTGCCGTCGCCGTTCCCGTTGCTGCCGCTGGTCATCCGCCTGCCCCGTCTCCGCGTCGCCGTGTCCGTGCGGCGCCACCCTACCGGCCGGTCACTTCGGTGTCTCGGGGGTGGCGGCGGCGTCGGTGGGCACGGGGGAGCGGCGTACGGCGTTGTGCCGGTGCCGTACGCCGTTGGGACCGGACGTTGCGGTGGGCCGGGTGCGTCAGTTGACGACGAGGACCGGATTGCCGGCGACGGAGCTGTCGGTGACCGGGCCGTAGGTGGCGCTGAAGTAGCCCGTGGAGAAGCACAGGCCCGGGCCGGAGGCCAGGGCGAACGGCTGGGCCGAGAAGCCGATGGTGTTGCCGGTGTTGGAGGTGGTGCCGTTGATCCCGGTGGAGTTCTGGTAGTTGCAGGTGACGCTGCCCAGGATGGTGCTGAGCACCACAGTGGTCCCCATGGTGCCGGCCGCGCCGGGGGTGAGCTTGACCGGGCTGCCCGGGCCGTCGCTGACCGTGTTGGTGTACGGCAGGTTGGTGACGGTGATGCTCTTGACGCCCGTGACGCCGAGGACGTTGGAGGTGCAGGAGCCGAAGGTCTGGGTGTTGAGCTGCTCGACGGCGCTGCCCGGGGCGGCCGGGTTGGCGGTCACCGTCGCCGAGAAGGAGGAGGCGGCACACTTGATGCCGCTCGTGCCGGTGGCACTGCTGTAGAAGGTCGCGTAGCTGCCGGAGACCAGGTTGGCGGTCAGGACGTCGCCGACGGCGACGGCCGGGCCGCTGGGGCTTCCGGTGGTCAGTACGGCGGAGGCGGCCTCGGCGGGTGCCACGGCCGCGCCGGTGAGGGCGAGGGCGGCCAGGGTGGCGGTGGCGAGGGTGCGGCGGATGCGCATGAGGGTACCTCTCTCCGTCCGGGGGACGGGTGGGGGAATCCCCGTGTGCGGGTGTGGTGGTGTGCACGACGGGGGAGGTGCATGGCGTACCGGGGGCTCCGGCGGGGCCGCGGGTACGGGCGCGCCGCGGGTACGGACGGGCCCGGCGCCACGGGCCCGCTCGTGCGGTACGGAGATGCGGCGGCTGCCACCGCCGCGGGCCGGCAAATGCGCCGTGGTCCCGTGGTCCGGGCGGCTCGCCCGGGCGTGGGAGCCCCTGGAGGTCGGCCCGGTGGGGGCCTGCTCGCCCACCGGTTGGAAACCTGCCAGTGTTGTAAACCCGGCGTTACGTCAATGTCAATACAGGACACAGGAGTTGGTGATGGAACGGAACTACCTCCGGAGTGCCGACGTGGTCCTGCTGCCGGGTGCGCGGACCGGCCGCGATCCCGCCCGGTCGATCAAGCCCGGCCCGCGCCGGCTGCCCGCGGGCGTGGTGGCCGCGACCCAGCGCGAGCGGCTTCTGGACGGGCTGGTGCAGACCGTCGCCGAACGCGGCTACCAGCATGCGACGGTGAGCGACATCTGCCGCGCGGCGGGGGTGACCAGGCCGGTCTTCTACGAGCTGTTCGACGGCAAGGAGGACGCCTTCTTGGCCGCGCACCGGTACGGCACCGGGGTGGTGATCCGGCGGATGTCGGCGGCCTTCGCGACCGAATCCGACTGGTGCCAGGGAATCCGCAGATCGCTCGGCGTGCTGCTGCAACTCCTCGCCGGGACACCGGCGTTCGCCACCATGGCGGTGATCGAGGTGGAGGCGGTCGGCCGGGCCGGGCGGCGGGAGCGCGAGCAACTCCTCAGGAAGTTCCGGGCGTTCTTCGCCGAGGTTCCCCAACTCCCGGGCGGGGTCGCGGTGCAGGAACTCGTGGACGCCGTGGTGGGCGGCGTCTACAGCGCGCTCCACCGCTGGGTCGACTCCGGGCGGACCGAGCAACTACCGGACCTGCTACCGGTGTTGAGCCTGTTCTGCCTGGCACCGTTCCTCGGCCCGGCGGAGGCGGCCGCACGGCTCGGGTCGGGGCTCGGGTCGGGGCTCGGGTCGGGAATCGGGCCGGAGCTCGGGCCGGAGCTCGGGTCAGGGAGCGGTTCGGGGGCCGGCTCGGGGATTGGTGAAGATCCTTCGTGCACCCGTATTGACCCGGCCAATACCGGGCAGTAGCTTCCCAGTTACTCACCGCGCGCCGACCGGATCCGCCCCGCTGCCGAGGGACGGAAGGACCCGGCCGGGCCGCGGGACGCTGTCCGCGCCAGGGCAACGTGCCAGTGCCTGCACACCCAATCCACCCACAGGGAGCACACATGGCCATGTCCGAGGACGCCGCTGCGGCGGCCGAGACCGAGCAGGCGCCGACCGCGCCGAGAAGAGGCCGGGTACGGCTGAAGCGCACCGTCCTGATGGCCGTCCCGGCCATCGCGGCCGGGGGCGTCCTGATGGCGCTCACCGCCCAGGGCGTGCTCGCCGCCCAGTTCTCCATCTCCGGCATGCCGTTCACCATCACCGCCGACGAGCTGAAGGGCGACGGCTTCGCCCAGTTCGGCGCCCTGGACTCGATGATCCCGGACAGCCCCAACGCCGGCTCCACCGGCGGCCAGGTGCTGGTCGCGGTGTCGGCGATCAGGAGCGCCGAGATCACCAACCTGTGCCAGAGCGTCGACCTGGGCGGCGTCAACCTGGTGATCCACGCGGGCGACCGCGGCACCCCCGTCACCGCCACCAACCTCACCACCGACTCCGATCTGCTGACCGGTGACTCCGCGGAGTTCACCAACATCGAGATCGGCGGCGACGCCAGCACCTACACCAAGGCCGGACCGGTCGGCAAGGGCAACCCGGGCGTCTTCGGGCAGCAGGCCGACACCGTCAAGATCACGAAGGTGAACCAGCACAACTACGCGAGCACCGCCGTCGGGTTCAAACTGCCCAACCTGCGGCTGAGCTTCAGCTCCACGGGCTGCTGAGCATGACGGAGTCCGTACCGGAGCCGGCGGCCGGAGCCGACGGGAGCGGCGCGACGGGGGCCTCGACCGGGGCCGCGGAGGTGGCGGCCCAGGGGACGGCCGCCGCACCCGGAGCCGTCGCCCAGGCTCCCGCCACCGGGCCCGCCGCCCGCCCGGCCAAGCGCGACTGGCGGGGCCGTCGACCGTTCTGGGGCGGGCTGCTGGTGGCGCTCGGCGGCGCCGAGATCCTGTTCACGCTGAAGGCCCCGCTGCCCGTCATCCTGCACATCGGGATGGAAGGGCTGGCCGGGTACCTGGTACCGGCGGTGATGGTGCTGTGCGGCCTGCTGATCCTGTTCAACCCGGCGCAGCGGCTGTTCTACTCCATCCTCGCCGTCCTGGCCTCGCTGGGCAGCTGGGTCACCTCCAACCTGGGCGGCTTCCTGATCGGGATGCTGCTCGGGGTGGTCGGCGCCTGCCTCACCTTCGGGTGGGTGCCCGACCAGCCGCTGCGCCCGGGCCGGCAGCGGCGGCTGGACCGTCGCGAGGAACGGCGGTCGGCCAGGACCGCCGGCGCCTGACGAGCTCCGCCCCGCGTTCCGGTGACGGGAGAGCACGGGGACGCGGGGCGGGTTCCCCAGGACAGGCCCTGGGGTAAGGCGGACAAGGCCGATCAGATGGTCGAGGCGTCGATCACGAAGCGGAACCGGACGTCGCCGTCCAGCACCCGCCGGTACGCCTCGTTGATCTGCTCGGCCGCGATCAGCTCGATCTCGGCGGTGATGCCGTGCTCACCGCAGAAGTCCAGCATCTCCTGGGTCTCCGGCAGTCCGCCGATCATCGAACCGGCCAGCGAGCGGCGACCGATGAGCAGCGCGTGCGCGTTGACCGAGACCGGCTTCTCCGGCGCACCGACCTGCACCATGGTGCCGTCGACCCGCAGCAGCTGCAGGTAGGCACTGAGGTCGAGGTCGGCCGAGACGGTGTTGACGATCAGGTCGAAGCTGCCCGCGAGCTCGGCGAAGGTCGCCGGGTCCGAGGTGGCGCGGTAGTGGTCGGCACCGAGCTTCAGGCCGTCCTCGCGCTTGCGCAGCGACTGGCTGAGCACGGTGACCTCCGCACCCATCGCGTGGGCGAGCTGCACGCCCATGTGCCCGAGGCCGCCGAGGCCCACGATCGCGACCTTCTTGCCCGGGCCGGCGCCCCAGTGCGCCAGCGGCGAGTAGAGCGTGATGCCCGCGCACAGCAGCGGCGCGGCGGCGTCCAGCGGCAGGTTGTCGGGGATCCGAAGCGCGTACGCCTCGTCCACCACCAGCTCCGCCGAGTAGCCGCCGTACGTCGGCAGGCCGTCCTTGCCCGTGCTGTTGTAGGTGAAGACGGCGCCGCCCTCGCCGGTGCAGTACTGCTGGAGGCCGGCGCGGCAGTTGTCGCACTCGCGGCAGGAGTCGACGAAGCAGCCGACGCCGACGCGGTCGCCGACCTTCCAGCGGGTGACACCGGGGCCGACCTCGGAGACCACGCCCGCGATCTCGTGGCCCGGGACCATCGGGAAGATGCCGGTGCCCCAGTCCTCGCCGACCTGGTGGATGTCGGAGTGGCAGATGCCGGAGTACTTGATGTCGATCACGATGTCCTGCTCGCCCACGGCCCGGCGGGTGACCGTGGTCTTCGCCAGCGGGGCGTCGGGCTGCTGCGCCGCGTAGGCGGCGACGGTGCGGGTGGTGCTCGTCGTGCTCGTCGTGCTCGTCGGGTTGGTCTCGTTCGTCGTCTCGTTCGTCATGCCCCAAGGCTGCGCCGGGACGATCGGGGCAACCAGACCAGAGATCATCGTACGAGCGGCGGACCTAGGCAGGCCGAACGTAGGACCCCGCAACGTACGCACGGCGGTATCACCCTCGCCCGCCGCCGGGCAGCCGATCGCCCGCATACTGCAGACATGGACCAGCGCACCGAACTCAGCGAGTTCCTCCGATCCCGCCGCGCCCGGCTGAGGCCCGAGGACGTGGGTCTGCCCGACACCACCACCCGGCGCCGGGTGCCCGGGCTGCGCCGCGAGGAGCTGGCCCAGCTCGCCGGAGTCAGCACCGCCTACTACACCCGGCTCGAACAGGGCCACGGCGAGAACGTCTCCACGGCCGTGCTGGACGCCATCGCCCGGGTGCTGCGGCTCACCGCCGCCGAACGCGACCACCTCGGCCGGCTCACCAAGCCCGCCCGCCGCCGCCCCGGCCGGGCCGCCACCCGGGTGCAGCGGATCCGCCCCGAACTGCAGCAACTCCTCGACGCGATGGAGGGCGTGCCCGCGTACGTCCTCGGCCGGCGCCTCGACATCATCGCCTGGAACCGGCTCGGCACCGCCCTGCTCGGCGACTTCGCCGTGATGCCGCCCGAGCAGCGCAACATGGCCTGGCACCTCTTCCTCGACCCGGGCGCCCAGGAGCTGTACGTGGACTGGGAGGGCAAGGCCTCCGACGTCGTCGGGATGCTGCGCCTGGACGCCGGACGCGACCCGGACGACCCCAGGCTCGCCTCGCTGATCGGCGAACTCTCCCTCAAGAGCGCGGAGTTCAGGCGACTCTGGGCCGCCCACGGGATCCAGGACAAGGGCCACGGCACCAAACGGCTGCACCACCCGGTGGTCGGCCGGCTCAGCCTGCAGTACGAGACGCTGCGCCCGGCCGGGGACGCCGACCAGGTGCTGGTCACCTACCACGCCGAACCCGGCTCGACCTCCGCCGAATCGCTGCGCCTGCTGGCCAGTTGGGCCGCCACCGAGTTCCGGGCCGCGGCGGCCGAGGAGTCGGCCGGGTCGTCCGCCGCCGAACAGGCCCGGTAGCGGCGCGCGCCGGGCGGGGTCGGGAGCGCGGCTCAGGAGGGGCCGACGTCCGGTACGACCGGGCGCTGCACCGGTGACGGCTCAGCGGAAGCAGTACGAGTCCGAGGAGGCGTCGCCGCCCGCGAGATGGGTCTGGTGGACGCGCAGGCCCCGGAAGTCGGCGCCGTGCGGGAAGAAGCGCTCGTCGATGCTCAGCCCGCCGGACACCGGGTCGGCGTCCAGCTTGACCATCCACGGCTCGATCCCACCCGGGTAGAACTGGTCGTCCCAGGCGCCGTAGAGGGAGTTGGTGAGGTACAGCCGCCGGCCGTCCCGGCTGATCTCCACCATCTGCGGCGCCCCGCTCAACGGCCGCCCCGGGTCGGCCGGGTGGGGCGTGCGGGCGGTCACGCCGCCGAGCCGCACCGAGGAGGCGAGCCGGGGGTGGAACGGGTCCGAGACGTCGAACCGGAACAACTCGCCGGTGCCCCAGGCCGACACGTACAGCCAGCGGTCGTCCACCGACAGGTTGATGTCGGTGACCAGCGGCGGCACCGCACCGAACGGCTGCAGGGCCGGCGGCAGGTCCGCCGGCTTGGCCGGCTCGGCCGGGATCTCGATCACCTTGCGCACGGTGAACGCCGCCCCGTCCCGGTACCAGAGCCAGACCGAGGAGGAGAGGTCCTCCACGTTCGCCACCACCCCGGCGAACCCCCACTCCGCCTGCGGGTCGTGCGCCGGGCGCAGCTCCAGCACCATCTGGTACTGGTCGCCGAGGTCGACCCGCTGGAGGTGCCGGCCGGAGTCCAGCTCCCAGAAGTGCAGGGCGTGCCCGTACTTGCGGCCCAGCAGCAGCTCCGGCACCACCCCCTCCTCGACCATCCACGGGGTGCCCCACTCGCTGGTCACCCCCACGTTGGTGCCCAGGTGCCACCACACGTCGTACGCGAGGTGCTGCGGCCCGCGCTCGGTCTCCCAGGCGCGCAGCACGTCGAAGCTCGTGTGGTCGAGGATCGCCACCCCGCCCGGCCCGTCGGAGCCCTCACCGGAGCCCAGGCAGGAGAGGAAGACGCCGTCCGGGCCGCAGTGCAGGGTGTGCGGGCGCGAGTAACCGGCCTTGGCGGCCAGCTCGTCCGCCTCGACGGTCTTGACCAGCCGGGGCCGCACCGGATCCGGCCGGGTGTCCATCACGTGCAGCCGGGAGGAGCGCAGCCCGGGCAGCAGCAGGTAGCGCCGCTCCGGGTTCTCGTGGCAGGCGTGCGCCAGCGCGCTGGAGCAGGCGTTCCACCCGAAGTGGTGCAACTCGTCGCCCAGGGTGGGAAGTTCGGCGAAGTTGAGCACCTTCCCGTAGCTCGCCGACGCCGGATCAGTGTCGACCGTGAGCAACGCGTCCGGCCGCTGCCCCGCCCGGTCGAACCCCGCGACGTACGCCAGCCTCTCCGGTGGCGCGGCGATCGCCTCCGCGGCCGACCGGTAGAGCGACGGATCGCTGTGCCCGTGCTGCATGCAGACTCCCCAACTCGCCTGGTCCGTCCGGGAAGCGTTCCACACCAGCCCCGGCGCACAGCAGGCGCACGGGGAGTGCCGGGGCGCGCGGGAGTCCGCCACCGGCGGTCCACCGTGGCGGCCCGCCGCCGAAAGCATTGCGAGCATCACATCGCGCCAGGTCATCGCTGCCGTGGCCGGAGACGGCCGAGCCAGTACAGTCAGGCCCATGGAGTTTCGGGAAGACATCCTGGGGGCGCCCTACGAGGCGGCGGAGCTTGCACTGCGGTCGGACGCCGAGGGGGAGGTGTGCGCGACGCTCGTCCGGCGGGTGGTGCCCGGGGCGGAGCGGGCGGTGCTCTACATCCACGGGTACAACGACTACTTCTTCCAGACCAATCTGGCGGACCACTTCGTCGCGCTCGGGTTCTCCTTCTACGCGCTCGACCTGCGCAAGTACGGGCGGTCGCTGCGGCCGCACCAGTCGCCGAACTTCGTCCGGGACCTCGCGGAGTACGACGAGGAGATCGACGAGGCGGTGCGGATCATCCGCGAGGTGGACGGGCACCGGCAGCTGCTGCTGAACGGGCACTCCACCGGCGGCCTGGTCGGGGCGCTGTGGGCGGGTCGCCGGGCCGGGCGCGGGGTGGTGGACGGGCTCTTCCTGAACAGTCCGTTCCTGTCGATGCCGGCCGCACCGGCGGTCCGGACGGCCGGCGGCCCGGTGGTGACGGCGATCGCGCGGCTGGCGCCGACCCGCGTCCTGCCGTCGTCGCTGAACCCGCACTACACCCACAGCCTGCACAAGGACCACAGGGGCGAGTGGGACTTCGACCTCACCCTGAAGCCCGCCGAGGGCTTCCCGCTGTTCGCGGGCTGGCTGTCGGCGATCCACCAGGGGCACCGGCGGCTGCGGCGCGGGGTGGGCATCGACGTACCGGTGCTGCTGATGGCCTCCACCCGGTCCATCGCCACCACCAAGTGGCACAACGCCCTGCACCACGCCGACGGCGTGCTGCGCGCCGACGACATCGCGGCGCAGGGGCCGCGGCTGGGCCGGCACGTGACGATCGTCCGGATCGAGGGCGGCATGCACGACCTGGTGCTCTCCGGCGAGAACGCCCGCACCCAGGTCTTCGCCGAGCTGGACCGCTGGCTCGCGGCGTACCTGGACGTGCGGCCGGTCGGGGAGAGCGCGTGACGGACGGCGCGGCGGCGGACGAGCCGGTGCACGACGGGCCGGTGCCGGACGAGCCGGTGCCGGTCGGTCGTCGGACCGACCTCGGCTTCGCCAAGCTGATGCCGGACCTCGACCGGGACGGCGGCTGGCTGCTCACCCTGGACGGCACCCCGCAGTCGTACGTCGACCTCGCCGACCCGACGCACCTGGAGTTCGAGTACACCCGGCGCCTCGGCCACCTGGCCGACGCGCTGGCCCCCGCCGAACAGCCGCTGGACGTGCTGCACCTGGGCGGCGGCGCGCTGACCCTGCCCCGCTACCTGGCCGCGACCCGGCCCGGCTCGCGGCAGCGGGTGGTGGAGGTGGACGGCCCGCTGCTGGAGCTGGTCGCCGAGCACCTGCCCTGGCCGGGCCCGGATCCGGACGGTGCGGGGATCGCCGCGACGGTCGGGGACGCCCGCGCTGCCCTCGCCGAACTCCCCCCGGGCTCGCGGGACTTGGTGATCGCGGACGTCTTCCACGGCTCCCGCACCCCGGCGCACCTGACCTCGGTGGAGTTCGTCCGCCTGGCGGCGGCCGTGCTGCGCGAGGGCGGCTGCTACGCGGCCAACCTGGCGGACGGCCCGCCGCTGGCCTTCGCCAGGGCGCAGGCGGCGACGGTACGGGCGGTGTTCCCGTACGTCTGCCTGGTCGCGGAGGCCTCCGTGCTGCGCGGGCGCCGGTACGGCAACGTGCTGCTGGCCGGTTCGACGGCGCCGCTGCCGGCGGCGGAGCTCGCCCGGCTGTTCGCGGGCGACATCTTCCCGGCCCGGCTGGTGGCGGAGGAGGACCTGACGGAGCTGGTCGGCCGTACGGCCCCGGTCACGGACGCGGACGCCACCGACTCCCCGCCCCACCGGACGGCGCCTTCAGCGTCGGCTGAGACGTGTCGGCTCGCAGCGGTGCCGAGCGGGGCACGGGAAGTCGGCCGGTTCGACTTCCCGTGCCGGCGGAGGCCCGGCGCGTCGGCGGATCGGGCGGCCCGGACGGGGTGTCAGAATCGGCGGGTTCATGCCCGAGCGGGGAGCACGTCGAAGGAGCGAGCGATGACTGACGGCGCGGAGCGGCCCGAGCTGGGAGCGGTGCCGGAGACGGCGCTGTGGACGCTGTGGCACCGGGCGGTGGAAGCCCGCCGGCCGGACACCGTGCTGGCGGATCCGAAGGCGGTCGAGCTGGTGGACCGGATCGATTTCCCCTTCGAGGCGCGCTTCGGGAGCAACGCGCTGGTCAGCCAGCTGCAGGCGCTGCGCGCGGCCTGCTTCGACCGCGAGGTGACCGACTTCCTGGAGCGCTGCCCGCGCGGCACCGTGGTCGGGCTCGGGGACGGGCTGGAGACGCAGGCCTGGCGGGTCGACAACGGGCGGTCGACCTGGCTGTCGGTGGACCTGCCGGAGACGGCCGCGCTGCGCGAGCGGCTGCTGCCGCCGGACGAGCGGCACCGGATCCTCGCCCAGTCGGCCACCGACCCGGGCTGGATGGACGGCGTGGACCCGGCCAACGGCGTGCTGATCAGCGCCGAGGGCCTGCTGATGTACCTGCGGCCGGAGGAGGTCCGGACGCTGATCGCGGCCTGTGCCGAGCGCTTCCCCGGCGGCTCGCTGGTGTTCGACACGGTGCCGCGCTGGTTCAGCCGCCGGGCCGTCGAGGGCAAGCTGAAGAACCGCCACTACCAGGCGCCGCCGATGCCGTTCGGGATGGACGCGGACGAGCGCGGCAAGCTGGCCAGCGCGCACCCGGCGGTCACCGACGTGCGCGAGGTCTACCCGGAGGGCGGGCGCGGAGCGCTGCGCGCCCTGCTGTCGCTCGCACGCCGGGTGAAGGGGCGGCCGTCCGTCGTCGCCCTGCGGTTCGCCGAGCGCTGAGCGCCGCGAGCTGAGAGTGGCACCGGGCGACTTTGCCTATTCTTGAAGAAAGGCCGCTCGAACTGGAACCATCGCCCGGGGGCGTACGTCGTAACCACAGGTGATCGGCCGGGGGGACAGGCCGCCCGGCACGTTAGGCTGCCCTGAGGGGGCGCGGCCTGGGTGTCGCCATTCGCCATCGGACCACAACTGACGGGACGGGCCCGCGGCTCCACGGAGCCGGGCCCGTCCTGCTCCTGCCACGGAGGTACTGGCCTTGCACATCGACGCCTGGATCGAGGGCATTCCGCCGACCGCGGTGTACGCCGTCGTCGGTCTGATCATCGGCATCGAGTCCCTGGGCATCCCGTTGCCCGGCGAGATCGCCCTGGTCACGGCGTCGCTCATGGCCGTCAAGGGCGTGGTGAGCCCGTGGGGCGTCGCGGCCTGCGCGGTCGCCGGCGCCATCATCGGCGACTCGATCGGCTACTCGATCGGGCGCAAGGGGGGCAAGCCGCTCTTCGAGAAGCTGGGACGCAAGTTCCCCAAGCACTTCGGGCCCTCCCACCTGGCCACCGCCGAGCGCTCCTTCCAGAAGTGGGGCATGTGGGCGGTCTTCTTCGGCCGGTTCATCGCCCTGCTGCGCATCTTCGCCGGTCCGCTGGCGGGCGCGCTGAAGATGCCGTACTGGAAGTTCCTGATCGCCAACGTGCTGGGCGGCGTGGTCTGGGCCGGCGGCACGACGCTGCTGGTCTACAAGGTGGGCAAGAGCATCGAGCCGTGGCTGGCCCGCTTCTCCTGGGCCGGTCTGGCCGCGGCCGTGGTGATCGGCGGGCTCTCGGCCTGGATCATGAAGCGCCGGGCCGCGAAGACGCACGCCCGGATCGAGGCGGAGGAGGCCGCCGCGGCCGCCGCCGCTGCGGTGAAGGCTCCGGTCGCGGAGTGACGACGGAGTGGGACTGCGGTGACACCGGACTGACCGGGCGCGGCTGACGGCCGCCCCGGAGCCATCGGGCCCTCGGAGTAGCATCGGCGGAGTACCTGTCGATCTTGCACTCTGGAGGGCCCGATGTCGTCACAGCCGACCTGGGATGCCGTGGACGCGTACTTCTCCGAGCAGCTGGTCGGGCACGACCCGGCCCTGGAGGGCGCGCAGGCCGCCGCAGACGCGGCCGGACTGCCGAAGATCGCGGTGGCCCCCAACCAGGGCAAGCTGCTCCACCTGCTGGCGCTCACCCAGGGCGCCAAGCGCATCCTGGAGGTCGGCACGCTCGGCGGCTACAGCGCGATCTGGCTGGCCCGGGCGCTGCCCGCCGACGGCACCCTGGTCACGCTGGAGATCGACCCCCGGAACGCCGAGGTCGCCCGGGGCAACCTGGCCGCCGCCGGTCTGGCCGGCGTCGCCGAGGTGCGGGTCGGCCGGGCCGCCGACTCGCTGGCGGCGCTGGTGGAGCAAGACGTCGAGCCCTTCGACCTGGTCTTCATCGACGCGGACAAGCCGAGCAACCCCGAGTACTTCCGCCGGGCGCTCCAGCTGACCCGGCCGGGCTCGCTGATCATCGTCGACAACGTGGTGCGCGGCGGCGCCGTCGCCGACCCGGACAGCACCGACCCGGGGGTGCTCGGCACCCGGGCCGTGCACGAGCTGATCGCGGCCGAGCCGAGGGTCACCGCGACCTCGGTGCAGACGGTCGGCAGCAAGGGCTACGACGGGTTCACGCTCGCCCGCGTCCAGGGCTGAGCCGTCCAGGGCTGAACCGGCCGGGGCTGAACCGGCCGGGGCTGAACCGTCCGGGGCTGAACCAAGGAAAGACGAGGAACGGAGACAACGTGCGGATCGGACTGCTGGGCACCGGCCCCTGGGCGGAGCGGGTGCACGCGCCCGTGCTGGCCGAACACCCCGGGATGGAGTTCGCCGGCGTCTGGGGCCGGCGCCCGGAGGCCGCCGAGGCGCTGGGCGCGGCGCACGGCGTGCCCGGGTACGCGGACCTCGACCGGTTGCTGGCCGAGGTGGACGCGGTCTCCATCGCACTGCCCCCGTCCGTGCAGCCGGGCCTCGCGGTCCGGGCCGCCGAGGCCGGCTGCCACCTGCTGCTGGACAAGCCGGTCGCGCTGACCGTGCCGGACGCCGCGGCCGTGGCCGAGGCGGTCAGCAAGCACGGGGTCGCCTCGGTGGTGTTCTTCACGGTGCGCTTCGGCGGCCCGCAGATCCCGTGGATCGAGGAGCAGGCGGCGCTGGGCGGCTGGTACACCGGCCGCTCGGACTGGCTGGGCTCGGTGTTCGCGCCGGGCAGCTCCAGCCCGTACGCGGCCTCGCCGTGGCGCCAGGAGAAGGGCTCGCTGTGGGACGTCGGCCCGCACGCGCTGTCCGTCCTGCTGCCGGTGCTGGGCGACGTGACCCAGGTGACGGCGGTGGCGGGCCCGCTGGACGCCGTACACCTGGTGCTGCGGCACGCCGGCGGCGCGTCCAGCACGCTGGCGCTCAGCCTGACCGCGCCGGCCGCGGCGGGCGGGACGGGCATGGAACTGCGCGGCGAGCACGGCGTGGTCCACCTGCCGGAGCGCGGCGAGGGCCCGCTCGCGGCCCTGCACCGGGCGCTGGATGCCCTGCAGTCCGCCGCGGCCTCCGGTGAGCCGCACCCCTGCGGGGCGGACTTCGGCCTGCGGGTGGTGGAGATCCTCGCCGCGGCCGAGCGCTCGCTGGCCGTCGGCGGACCGGTGGAGGCCTGAGCGTTCCGCGAGGGGCGACTCCGCGCGTGGTGACAGCGGGGTGACACGACGCCGGGCGGGGCACTTCGGTGCCCCGCCCGGCGTCCTGCGTCGGCCTCCGATCGGCTGCCGGTCAGCTGGCCGTCAGATGCCGAACGGCGCCGCGTAGCGGACCGTGCCGGCGGGCAGCGGGTGACCGGCGTCGAGGGCGAGGGCCATCAGGGCCTCGTCCGGGACCTCGATGGACAGGCCGATGCCGTGGGCGGACGCCCGGGTGAAGCCGAACCGGGGGTAGTAGCCCGGGTGCCCCAGCACGACGACGTACCGCTCGCCCAGCTCCGCGGCCGCGGCCAGGGCGGCGCGGACGGCCGCGGAGCCGGCGCCGGTGCGCTGGTACGCGGGGAGCACGGCGCACGGGGCCAGGCACAGGGCCGGGACGTCGCCGATGTGGCAGCGGGTCAGCAGGGCGTGGCCGAGGGGCCGGTCCTGCTCGTCGGTCGCGACGATCGACAGGCCGTCGATCCAGGCCGGGTCGGCGCGCAGCGCGTCGACGAGGTCGGCCTCGGCGGCGGTGCCGAAGGCGGCGGCGTTGACGGCGTGGACGGTCGGGAAATCGGCGCCGGTCTCGGCGCGGGTGTTCCAGGTGCGCATGGCGGATGAGGATCCGTTCCAGGAGTACGTACGGTGCCCCGCGAGCTCACGCTCCCGGCGAGGGCGGACAGGAGAGAGGTCAGGCCGCGGCCCGGGACGTGAGGGAGACCCGGACGCTGTACACGGCGGCCTTGAGCGCGGTCATCGACCCCACCTCCCTGCTCTCCCGGTTCCTGCAACGGCACGTACGCCAACCGAGTTTACCGGGTCAGGTCGGCGGTAGGGGAGGCCGGGCCGGGCCCGGGCGGCGGTCGGTGGGGCGGGCCGGGGGGATGACGGCGGCTCGGAAGTCGCGCGGGCCGGTCCACAGGGCGGGGACGGCGTCGCTGCGGCGCGCCAGCTCGTACGCCACGGCCTCGTAGTTGACGCGCCAGCCGTGGAAGTGCGGCCAGGCGTCCTCGACCGGGCGTTCGCGGGGGAAGCCGGCCGCGCTGATCATCGCGACGGCGCCCAGGTACTCGGCGTAGGTCAGGCGGATCGGCACGTCCGGGTCCGGGTCCGGGTCGAAGTCGATGCGCAGTGACCGGGCGATGTCGCGCATCGCGGTGAACCCGGCGCGCAGCACCAGCCGGGCCTCGGGCGGGGCCGAGCGCGGGCACAGGGCGAGGTGCATGGCCGCGGCGTCCATCACGGCGATCAGGCCGACCACCCAGCTGCGGTTCGGCTGCGGGGATCGGAAGGAGAGCAGCACCGGGTAGTTGGAGTGGCTCTCGCCGATGTCGGCGGCCAGGCGTTCCCAGTCCCGGTAGAGCTGGGGGAGCGCGGTCTCGGTGTCGACCAGGGACTGGCGGGCCAGCAGTTCGGGGCCCCAGGCGGGTTCGCCGGCCCGGGACTGGAGCAGGGTCACCTCGGTCTCGCGGCGCTGGTAGGCGGCGTAGAGGGTCGGCAGGTAGGAGATCTGCAGGGCGATCACCAGGGGGCCGCTGGCCGCGGCCATGAAGTCGATCGCGGACAGCTGCAGCCGCTCGCCGCTCGCGAAGCCGAGGGTGAAGAGGCTGGAGCCGGCCTCCCGGATGGCGATCGTCCAGCTGAACTCCGAGGTGCCGTGCAGCAGCAGGGTGTAGGCGAGCAGCATCCCGCTGAGCCAGACCGTGAGCATGCCCAGCAGGACCAGCGGCGCCAGCCAGGTCAGCGCCCGGTCCTGTGCGCGGTAGCCGCCGATCGGCGCGGCGGAGAGCCGCAGCACCGTCCGCAGCACCGCCCAGAGCCGGTTCACCAGGGACGAGTAGAGCCCTCGCGGGACGACCAGCGTGCGCAGGATGCTGCCGACGACCATCAGGAGCAGCAGCGCGCCGAGCACGGTGTGGATCAACCTCATGGCGCCCATTCTGACGGTCGTTCGGCGTGGCCGTGGCGTCGGGCACCCGGCTCGGCGGGCGCCGGTCCGGTAGGCCTCGGAGTGTCGCACCGAATCCGGCGGCGATGGGCCGCGGCACTGCCGGCACTGCTGGTGCTGCTGCTCTGTGCCGCCTCCGGGCAGGCCGTCGCCGCCGACGGCGACCCCGCTCAGGTCAGCCCCGGCGCTTCGGCCCCCGGGCGCGCGGGCGGGGACCGTTCGACTGGCGCTCCGTCAACCCCGGGGGCGCGCGTTATTCGGTGGCGGGCGTGTTCGCCCGGCGGTGATGATCACGGGATGCCTGTCTTCCTGGAAACCGGGCGGCTCGTGCTGCGCCCGTTCGCCGACACCGAAGCCGACGTCGACGGCCTGTTCGCCCTGGACAGCGACCCCGAGGTCATGCGCTTCATCAACGGCGGCAAGCCGACGACCCGCGAGGCGATCCGGGCCCGTACCCTGCCGCGGCTGCTCCACGACCACCCGTCCATCGGCACCCGCGGCTTCTGGGCCGCCGAGGAGAAGGCCACCGGCACCTTCCTCGGCTGGTTCGAGCTGCGCCCGCTCACCGAGGACGGCCCGCTGGAGGTCGAGCTCGGCTACCGGCTGAATCGCTCCGCCTGGGGCAGGGGCTACGCCACCGAGGGGGCGCGGGCGCTGATCGACAAGGCCTTCACGGACCTCGGGGTCCAGCGGGTCACCGCGAACACGATGGCGGTGAACACCCGGTCCCGGCGGGTGATGGAGAAGTCGGGCCTGTCCTTCCTCCGGAGCTTCACCGGAGACTGGCCCGACGCGATCCCGGGATCCGAACACGGCGAGGTCGAGTACGACCTCCTCCGCACCACCTGGGAGCAGCGGTCGTAGCACCCTCGACACCTCGCCGAAGAGCAAAGCAGTAGCCGGCGATGCTCCCCGACGACCCTCCGAGCCGGGTGGCTCGGGGGGTCGTTCCATTGACAGGAGGGGTGGCTCCGCTGGATTCTAAGCAAGCGCTTAGTCAACGAGACGGAACCGAATCGACTTCCGAGGAGCCGCCCGATGTCCGAGACCCCCGCCGCCCCGCCCGGGGTGGACCTGGCGCGGCTGCGCGCCCACCTGGAGCGGGAGCTACCCGGGGTCGTCCACGGGCCGCTGCGGGCCGAGCTGATCGAGGGGGGCCGTTCGAACCTGACCTACGTCCTGTCCGACGGGGTCTCCCGCTGGGTGCTGCGCCGGCCGCCGCTGGGGCACGTGCTCGCGACCGCGCACGACATGGGGCGGGAGTACCGGGTGATGTCGGCGCTGCGCGGCACCGGGGTTCCGGTCCCCGGGATGCTGCTGTTCGACCAGGGCGAGGACGTGCTCGGTGCGCCCTGGTACCTCATGGAGCACGTGACCGGCACCGCGCACCGGGACGCCGCGCCGCTGGCTGCGCTCGGTGCGCAGCGGGTCGCCGCGCTCGGGCGGCAGCTGGTCGAGACCCTGGCCGAGCTGCACCGGATCGACCCGGCGGCCGTCGGCCTCGCCGACTTCGGGCACCCCGAGGGGTACCTGGAGCGCCAGCTGCGCCGCTGGTCCAAGCAGCTCGCCGCCTCCCGCAGCCGTGACCTGCCCCAGCTCGACCGGCTGCACGCCGCGCTCGCCGAGCGGCTGCCGGCCTCGCCCGCGCCCGCCCTCGTGCACGGGGACTACCGGCTGGACAACGTCCTGGTGAACGAGACCGCGGACGGGGGCGACACCATCACCGCCGTCCTCGACTGGGAGATGTCCACCCTGGGCGACCCGCTCACCGACATCGGCCTGCTGGTGATGTACACCGAGCTGGCCGGCGTCGGCGGGGGCATCATCCCCTCCGCGATGACCGCCCCCGGCTTCCCCAAGGCCGACGAACTGGTCGCGCACTACGCCGAGTCGACCGGCCGGCAGGCCGCCGACCTGGACTGGTACGTCGCCTTCGCGTCCTTCAAGCTGGCCGCCGTCGCCGAGGGCATCCACTACCGCTTCCAGCAGGGCCGCACCCTGGGCGCGGGCTTCGAACGCGCGGGCGAGATGGCCCCGATCCTCGCCCGGCACGGCCTGAGCACCCTCAAGGAGAACTGACCGATGGACTTCGCGTACGACGCCCGGACGAACGAACTCCGCGAGCAGCTGCTCGCCTTCATGGACGCGCACGTCCACCCGGCCGAGGCCGTCCTCGCCGAACAGCTCGCCGACCCGGCCCGCGAGCGCTGGGCCGTCCCCCCGGTCGTCGCCGACCTGCAGGCGGAGGCGCGCAAGCAGGGGCTGTGGAACCTCTTCTTCGTGGACCAGCACGGCCTCCCGGGCGAGCACGGCGCCGGCCTGACCAACCTGCAGTACGCTCCGCTCGCCGAAATCACCGGCCGCAGCCCGCAGTTGGCCCCGGCCGCGCTCAACTGCGCGGCCCCCGACACCGGCAACATGGAGCTGCTCGCCCAGTTCGGCAGCGCCGAGCAGCGCGAGCGCTGGCTGCGGCCCCTGCTGGACGCCGAGATCCGCTCCGCCTTCGCGATGACCGAGCCCGAGGTGGCCTCCTCGGACGCCACCAACATCGCCACCCGGATCGAGCGGGACGGCGACGAGTACGTGATCAACGGCCGCAAGTGGTACATCACCGGGGCGATGAACCCGCAGTGCCGGATCCTCATCGTGATGGGCAAGACCGACCCGGCCGCCGAACCGCACCGCCAGCAGAGCATGGTGCTCGTCCCGCGCGACACCCCCGGTGTCACCGTCAAGCGCGGCATGACGGTCTTCGGCTACGACGACGCCGACCACGGCGGCCACGCCGAGGTGCTGTTCGAGGACGTCCGCGTCCCGGTCGGCAACCTGATCGGCGAGGAGGGGACGGGCTTCGCCATCGCCCAGGCCCGGCTGGGCCCGGGCCGGATCCACCACTGCATGCGCGCCATCGGCATCGCCGAGCGGGCGCTGGAGCTGATGTGCCGCCGGGCGGGGGAGCGGGTCGCCTTCGGCAAGCCGCTCGCCGAGCAGGGCGTGGTCCAGGACTGGATCGCCGAGTCCCGGGTCCGCATCGAGCAGCTGCGGCTGCTGGTGCTCAAGACCGCCTGGCTGATGGACACCGTCGGCAACCGGGGCGCGCACACCGAGATCCAGGCGATCAAGATCGCCACCCCGCGCACCGTCGAGTGGATCCTGGACAAGGCCGTCCAGGCCCACGGCGCCGCCGGTGTCAGCCAGGACACCCCGCTCGCCCAGCTCTGGGCGGGCAACCGCACCCTGCGGCTGGCCGACGGCCCGGACGAGGTGCACAAGCGCTCGCTGGCCCGCCGGGAGCTGAAGCAGTACCGGAGGTGACGGAAGTACTAGGGGTGTCATACCTGGGTATCCAGGGGCCGGTTGGCTCCCCGGTATGACGGCTGCGGCCCGTCCCCGCCCGTAGTGTCCTGCGTGTCCGACCGATCGGAAACGAGGAGACAGAACATGGGCAGTGGGGGACGGGCCGTGGCGGCGGTCCTGTTGGCGGCGACGGCGGTGCTGGGCGGCGCGGTCGGTGCGCCCGGGGCGGTGGCGGCGGCGCCGGAGGGCGGCAACACCGGGAAGCAGGCGCGGGCGTGGCTGCCGGAGCCGAGCGGGCCGTACCCGATCGGGACCACCGCGCTGCGCCTGACCGATGCCGCCCGGGAGGACCCGTGGCAGCCCGGGCGCCGGCGCGAACTGATGGTCAGCCTCTGGTACCCGACCGCCCGCCCGGCCGGGCCCACCGACAGCGCGCCGTACATGGCGCCCGCCGCCGGAGAGCACTTCGGCGGGCCCGCCGGTGTCGGTCTGATCAACTACGGCACGGCGCCGGGCCGCACCGACTGGTCGGCGATCCGCACCCCCGCCCGCGCGGACGCCCCCGCCCTGCCCGGCGGCCCGCGCCCGGTGGTGCTCTACTCGCCCGGCCTGGGCGACCCGCGCACCTGGGGGACGGCGCTCGTCGAGGACCTGGTCTCGCGCGGCTACGTCGTGGTCACCGTCGACCACACCTACGAGGCCTCCGAAGTCGCCTTCCCCGACGGCGAACTGGCCACCTCCGTGCTCCCCGGCATGCTCGGCCAGCCGGACCTGGACATCGGCGCCGTGCTGCGCAAGCTCATGGCCACGCGAGTGGACGACACCCGCTTCGTGCTGGACCAGCTGGCCGGGCTGGGCACCAGGGCGGACCTGCCGAGCGGCGTGGCCGGGGCGCTCGACCTGGACCGGATCGGCATGGTCGGCCACTCGGCGGGCGGCTTCACCGCCCTCCAGACCATGCACGACGACCGGCGGATCACGGCCGGGATCAACCTGGACGGCCAAATGCACTTCCCCGGCCCGGACGGCCACACCGGCGTCCAGCTGCCCAGCGTCGCCGAGGACGGCCTGGACCGGCCCTTCCTGCTGATGGGCACCCGCAGCGACGACTCCGGCAGCTACCACCAGCAGCCCGGCTGGGACGCCCTCTGGCAGCACAGCACCGGCTGGCACGCCGACCTCACCCTCGAAGGCTCCCGGCACGGCTCCTACACCGACGGCCAGTCCCTGCTGCCCCAACTCGCCCGACAGGGCGCGCTCACCCCGGACCAGCTGCTCGCGGACGTCGGCACCATCCGGCCCGGCCGCGCCGAACTCGCCACCCGCTGGTACGTCGCCTCCTTCTTCGACCGCTGGCTGCGCGGCCACGACGACCACCTGCTGGACGGGCCCTCGCCGCGCTTCCCGGAAATGTCCTACGAGCGCTAGCGATCGGGCGACCTTTTGCCCCGGGGCCGGGGCGGGTCGGCCGGTGAAATTCCGTCAGGGAAAGGTGGGCCGGAGGGGGTTGCGGGGAATGCGGAACAGTATTCCGATCCGTATTCAGTGAATGGCTACGCGCGTTGTTTCCCTTCCTCCGGGGGTGCCTTTGCCTGCACGGACGCCCTCCTTAATCATTCCTTACCCTTCGCCGTTGACCAGTGTTCATCAGCTCTGATTTCCTTCATGCCCAGGCAGCGAAAAACCGACGGGCAGTCAATTTCCGGGTGTACGGAAGAATCCGAACCGGAGTCGACTCCCCGTCGGAATCCGCCGCCATCCCTTCCCCACAAAGGGATCGTCCGCGGCACCCCGAAGCCGCGGACGATCGGCAGCAGAGAGGGCACCCTCACCCATGGGTCACTCCCGAAGGATCCGACGCGCGAAGTACGCAGCGCTCACCGGCATGGCGTCGCTTGCGCTCGCCGCCGCCGGCCTGGCCGGCGTGGCCGGCCCGGCCTCCGCGCAGGACATCTCCGGCTCGACGGGCAGCGCCGGCAACGAGTTCAACCCCTGGAGCCCGCAGGCCGGCCACCCCTACCGGCACGGCGCGGTACCCGGCATGTCCCAGCACGAGAACTACAAGAAGTGGCTCGCCGAGCACAACCAGGCCGCGGCCACCGGCCAGCAGACCCTGTCCTACGGCGGCGGGGTCGACGGCATCGGCGTGCAGAGCGGGCACTCCAAGGTCTACCTGATCTTCTACGGCAACCAGTGGGGCACCCAGACCACCGACGCCAACGGGAACGCCAAGTTCTCCGGCGACTCGGCCGGCGCGGCCGGCGCCACCCAGCAGATGTTCAAGGGCATCGGCACCAACGGCGAGACCTGGTCCGCCGACCTGACCCAGTGGTGCGACGGCCCCAACGTCGCCACCGGCGCCGTCAGCTGCCCCTCCAACGCCAACTTCATCCCGTACCAGAGCGGCGGCGTCCTGTCCGGCGTCTGGTACGACAACGCCGCCGCCTCGCCGAGCCAGGCCACCGGCAACCAGCTCGCCCAGGAGGCCGTCAAGGCGGCCGGCCACTTCGGCAACACCACCGCCGCCGCCAACCGGGACGCGTACTACATCGTCCTGTCGCCGCACGGCACCAACCCGGACGACTACCAGAACCCGACCACCGGGTACTGCGCCTGGCACGACTGGAACGGCGACACCACCCTCACCGGCGGTGCGGCGAGCTCGCCCTACGGCGACATCGCCTTCTCCAACCAGCCGTACAACATCGACGCGGGCGCCAACTGCGGCGTCGGCTTCGTCAACTCGCCCGGCACGCTGGACGGTTGGACGATGACCCTCGGCCACGAGTGGCACGAGATGATGTCCGACCAGAACCCGGCCGGCGGCTGGACCAACCACGTCTCGGGCAGCAGCTACAACGGCCAGGAGAACTCCGACGAGTGCGCCTGGATCAGGCCCGGCAGCACCGGCGGCGCCGCCAACATCTCCTTCGGCTCCTTCGGCAGCTACGCCGAGCAGGCCAGCTGGTCCAACGACACCAACTCCTGCGCGATCTCGCACACCATCCTGACCCACGGCAACACGGTCACCGTCACCAACCCGGGCAACCAGTCCGGCACCGTCGGCACCGCCGCCAGCCTGCAGATCGCGGCCACCGACTCGGCCTCCGGCCAGACCCTCACCTACTCGGCCACCGGCCTGCCGGCCGGCCTGTCGATCAACTCCTCGACCGGCCTGATCTCCGGCACCCCGACCGCCGCCGGCACCACCAGCGTCACGGTCACCGCGACCGACACCACCGGCGCCGCCGGCAGCACCAGCTTCAGCTGGACCGAGTCCACCACCGGAGGCGGCGGCAACGCCGTCACCAACGGCGGCTTCGAGGCCGGCAGCCTGACCGGCTGGACCGCCGCCGGCAGCACCTCCGCCACCACCGGCGCCGCCCACACCGGCAGCTACGGCGCCATGGTCGGCTCCACCAACCCGACCGGGGACTCCTCGATCGCCCAGACCTTCACCGCGCCGACCGGCTCCAGCAAGGTGTCCTTCTGGTACAGCAACACCTGCGACGACACCGTCACCTACGACTGGGCCACCGCCACCCTGAAGGACAACACCACCGGCACGACCACCACGGTCCTCGCCAAGACCTGCACCACCACCGGCACCTGGACCAACAAGACGGCGACCGTCACCCCGGGCCACTCCTACACCCTCACCCTGAGCAACCACGACGACAACTACCCGGGTGACCCGACCTACACCTACTACGACGACGTGACCGTCTCCTGACGATCTCGACGCCACAACGCACCGGGGTGGGCCCAGCGCCCGCCCCGGTGCCGTTTATCTGTCGGGGGGACAGGGGGGATCCGAATCGGCTGCCGGAACGTCCAACCGGCACCGCTCGCACAACGGCAAAAGGAACCACCGTGACCACCGTGAACCCGAGAAGATCCGCCGTCCTGGCGCTGGCCGCCGCCCTGCTCGCCCTGACCGGCTGCGCCTCCACCGGAACGCGCCCGTCGGCGACCACCACCCTCAGCCCGGCCGCCCCGAGCAGCCCGGCCGTCCCCAGCCCGGCGGTGGTGACGGTGGACGAACACGCCGACCACACCACCGTGAAGGCGGCCGTCGGCTCGACCGTCTCGGTCGGCCTGCACAGCACCTACTGGTCCGCCGCGACCAGCTCCGCCCCCGACGTCCTCGCACCGAGCGGCACCCCGACCACCGCCCCGTCCCCCTCCTGCCGCCCCGGCGGCGGCTGCGGCACCGTCACCACCACCTTCACCGCCCACGCCCCCGGCACCGCCCGGCTGACCGCCACCCGCACCATCTGCGGCGAGGCCCTGCAGTGCCCGCCCGAGCAGGGCAGCTACGAGGTGACCGTCGAGGTCACCGGTTGAGGCCGGTTGAGGCCGGGGAGGTCGGGAAGGCCAGGGAGGCTGCTACCTGATCTCCGAGCCCGGGTTGGCCTCGTCCCACGCGTGACGTGAGGTGACGATCGCGTCGTGGTGGTCGTAGGACCAGTCGGCCATCGCCCGCACCAGGTGCGTCAGGCTGTGGCCGAGCGGGGTCAACTCGTACTCCACCTGCGGCGGGACGGTCGGATGGACGGTCCGGGACACCAGGCCGTCCCGCTCCAGGCGCCGCACCGTCAGGGTCAGCATCCGCTGCGAGATCCCCGGCAACGCCCGCTGCAGCTCGCGGAACCGCCGTACGCCCTGGGCGAGTTCGACGATGGTGAGGACCGACCACTTGTCGCCCAGGCGGTCCAGCAGGTCGCGGATCCCGCAGTCCACGCCGTCCTCGCACCAGACCACCGCTCGGGGAGTGGTTACCGCGCTGTGCCCTGCTGACATGAAAGTGCCTCCTTACGCCGAACGCCCAGGCTATCGAGGATGGTCAGGTCGCCGACCGTCGGCCATCCGACCACCTTTGGAGGAACGTTCATGCTGCTCGTCACCGGTGTCAACGGAGGTCTGGGCACGCTCGTGCTGGAGCGCCTGGCCGGCCGGGAGGAGGTCCTGGCCGGCTCGCGCACCCCCGAGCGGGTGCCCGCCGGGGTGCCCGCCCGGCTGGTGGACTTCGACCGGCCGCAGACGCTGGACGCCGCGTTCGAGGGCGTCCGAACCCTGCTGCTGATCTCGGCCGGCGCCGCCGAGGACGACGTGGTCATCGCCCGGCACGGCGCGGCGATCGCGGCGGCGGAGCGGGCGGGCGTCGAGCACGTCGTCTACACCAGCCTGTCCGGCGACGGCGACCACCTGCCGTACGCCCTCGCCCACCGCTGGACCGAGCGGCGGCTGCGCGAGTCGCCGAGCCTGCGCTGGACGGTGCTGCGCAACGGCCTGTACGCCGAACTGCTGGGCGCGATCGCCGCGCCCGGCCCGGACGGGGTGATCACCGCGCCGCTCGGCGACGGGAAGCTGGCGGCGGTGGCCCGGGCGGACCTCGCCGAGGTGGCGGCCAGCGTCGCCCTGGCGCCCGCCGAACACGCCGGCCGGACCTACGAGTTGGTGGGCCAGCGGGCCCTGGGCGGCGCGGAGGTGGCCGGGGCGCTCGGCGCCGAGTACCGCCCGGGCCGACTCGCCGACGCCCGGACGGCGATGGCGGCCTCGGACGCGCCGGACTTCCAGGTGCCGATGCTGGTCGGCACCTACTCGGCGATCGCCCACGGCTTCCTGGCCGGCCCCGGCGGGCCGGGCGACCTCGCGGCCCTGCTCGGCCGCGAGCCCCGCCCGGCCCTGGAGGTCATCGCCGCCGGGAGCCCGGACGCCCGCTAACGTGCCGCCTCCGCGTCGGCCCGGGCGACCCAGTCCGGCAGCGGCTCGCGGCAGGCCAGCCAGGACGGCGGCACGTCGGCCAGGCCGGTGCGGGCGGCGACCACGCCGCCGGTGATGGCGCAGGTGGTGTCCACGTCGCCCAGGCCCTCCGCCGTCGTCCACAGGGCGTCGGTGAGACTGTCCAGGTGGTGCGCGGCGGACCACAGGGCGAAGGGGACGGTGTCGCTCGCCCGGATCTTCTGCCCGTTGCCGAGCAGGTCGGCCGCCCGCCAGGGCTCGGTGCCCGCGGGCAGCTCGGCGGCGCGGTGCAGCCCGTTGCGGACGGCGCCCTCCGGGGTGCGGACGGCGACCTCGGCCAGCAGCTCGGGCCCCGCGGGGGCGGGCCCGGAGCGTGGTGCAGAAGGTCGGGCGCGGGCGGCGAGCGCCGCCGCCAGGGCGACCGCGACCGCCCCGGCGACGCCCTCGGGGTGCGCGTGCGTCACCTCGGCCGACAGGGCCGCCTGTTCGGCCGCCTCGTCCAGGTCGGTGTGGAACCAGGCGCCCAGCGGGGCGACCCGCATCGCCGCGCCGTTGCCGAGGCTGCCCTGGCCGTCGAACAGCTCGCGCGCCGCGGTGCGCCAACTCCCGGGCTCCTCGGCCAGCTTGGGGAGCAGCAGGTGCATGCCGTGCCCGTAGCCGCGGCCGGTGTCGGCCCGGTAGCCGGCCCCGAAGGCCTGGGCGAGGCGGTCCTGGTGCACAGCGTCGTAGGCGGTGAGGACCCCGTACACCGACAGCGCCATCGCGGTGTCGTCGGTCCAGTGCCAGGGGCCTTCCTCCGGCGTCCGCCGGGCCCGGATCTGCTCGAACGCGTCCTTCGGCGATCGGAAGAGGGGAAACCAGCGCTCCCCGAAGCCGTCCCCGAGGGCCAGGCCCTCCAGCGCGTCGCGGGCAGCGGAAAAGGTTGTCATCCCGGCATCCTGGCAGCCGCGATTCCCCTGCCGCACCCGGTTTCCCGGCTGCGGCAGGGGGCGCGTCCAGGGCCTGTCCGGGGGACAGAACACCTAGGGCGTGTCTGACAATTCCCGCCGGGCGCGCGACGCCGGGGCACGCACCTCGCCGCGTTGTCGTCGGTCGCCGATGCTCCGCATGGACTCCCTCCTCCGCCTTGCGATGCACGCACCCCAACGCCGCGCGCTGATCCGCCGCGAATTGTCAGACACGCCCTAGTCGCCCAGGACGGCGATCCGGCCGGTGCTCAGCCCGTCGGCGACCCGTTGGACGGCGTCGGCCGCGCCGGCCAGCGGCACCCGGGCGCTGACCAGGGGCCGGACGGCGCCCTGGTCGGCGAGCTTGGTCAGCTCCTCGTGCGCGGCGCGGACGGCCTGTGGGTCCTGGGTGTTGTACAGGCCCCAGTGCAGGCCGAGGATCGAGTAGTTCTTCACCAGGGCGTGGTTGAGCGCCGGTGCCGGGATCTGCCCGGCGGCGAAGCCGACCACCACGATCCGGCCCTCGAAGGCGACGCACTTGGTGGAGCCGGTGTAGGCCGCGCCGCCGACCGGGTCGAAGACCACGTCCGCGCCGCGCCCGCCGGTGGCCTCCTTGACGGCGGCGACGAAGTCCCGCTCCGTACGGTCCACCACCACGTCGGCGCCGAGCGCCCGGGCCGCCTCCGCCTTCGCCGGGCCGCCGACCACCGCGATCACCCGGGCTCCGGCGGCCCGGCCGAGCTGGAGCGCCGCGCTGCCGACACCGCCGGCCGCCGCGTGCACCAGCAGGGTCTCCCCGGCCCGCAGCCGGGCCCGGCGGTGCAGCGCGAACCAGGCGGTCTGGTAGCCGATGTGCAGCGCCGCCGCCTCGGCGTCGTCCAGCGCCTCGGGCGCGGGGAACGCGGCCGCGGCGTCCAGCAGTGCGTACTCGGCGAAGGCGCCCTGCGGCAGCAGCGGGTTGCCGATCAGCCGCTCGCCCCGCCGGGGCCCGTCCGCGACCTCGCCGCACAGCTCCACCCCGGGGGTGAACGGCAGCGGCGGGCGGACCTGGTACTGCCCGCGGACCATCAGCGCGTCCGGGAAGTTGACGGCGGCGGCCCGCACCCGGACCAGCAGCTGCCCCGGGCCGGCGACCGGCCGTGCGACGTCCTCGGCGAGCCGCATCACCGCGGCCGGCTCGCCGAGCTCTCCCACCTGCCAGGCCCTCACAGCGCCGCACCCTTCTCCAGTCCCTGCTGGAGCCGGTTCATCCCGGCGATCCAGCGGTCCGGTTCGGTGGCCCGGACCCGGTAGTACTCGGCGACCTCGGGGTGCGGAAGGATCAGGAAGCGCTCCTCGCCCAGGGCGGCCAGCGTGGCCTCGGCGACGTCCTCCGGGTCCAGCGCGGTCGGCGCCAGCAGCGCCTCGCCGACGGCGCCGGTCGAGGCGAGCATGTCGGTGCGCACGCCCTGCGGGCAGAGCGCGTGCACCCGGACGCCCCGGTGGCGGTAGGTCGCGGAGAGCCATTCGGCGAAGGCGAGCGCGCCGTGCTTGCTGACCGCGTACGGGGCCGACCCGAGCATGGTGAGCAGCCCGGCGGCGGAGACGGTGGCCAGGAAGCGGCCCTCGCCGCGCTCCAGCCAGCGGGGGAGCAGCAGGTCGGCGGCCCGGACGTGCGCGAGCACGTTGACCTCCCAGGCGCTCTCCCAGGCGGCGGCGGGCGCGTCGGCCCCGCCGACCGGGGCGACGCCCGCGTTGGCGCACCACACGTCGATCTCGCCCAGGGCGGCCCGGGCCTGCCCGACCAGGGCGGCCAGGCCCTCGGCGGAGGCGGCGTCCCCGGGCAGGGCGGTGCCGGAGCAGTCCTTGGCGACGGCGTGGGCGGCCTCGGCGTCCAGGTCGTTGACCACCACCCGGGCCCCGGCGGCCGCGAAGGCCCGGGCGAGCGCGGCCCCGATGCCCCGGCCGGCGCCGGTCACCACCACGCCCTGGCCGGCGAACCGGTCGGCGAAAGCCCCGGCCGTCACATCCCACCGCCGAGGGTGACTCCGCCGTCGACGACGAGGGTCTGGCCGGTGATCCAGCCGGAGTCCGGGGAGAGCAGGAAGGCGACGGCGCCCGCGACGTCCTCGGGGACGCCGAGCCGGCCGAGCGGGTACGCGGCGGCGACCTTCTCCTCGCGGCCCTCGTACAGCGCCTCGGCGAACTTGGTCTTGACCACGGCGGGGGCGACGGCGTTGACCCGGATGCCCTGCGGGCCCAGCTCGGCACCGAGCTCGGTGGTGAGCCGGATCAGCGCGGCCTTGCTGACGCCGTACATGCCGATCCCGGCGGAGGCGCGGATGCCGGCGACGGAGGCGACGTTGACGATCGAGCCGCCGTGCTCGCCCATCCACGCGGCGTGCACGCGGCGGGTCCAGGCCAGCGGGCCGAGCACGTTGACGGCGAAGATCTTGGCGGCGGCGGCCTCGTCGGTGTCCAGGACCGGGCCGTACACCGGGTTGATGCCGGTGTTGTTGACCAGGTGGTCGAGCCGTCCGAAGGCCTCCAGGGTGCGGGCGACGGCCTCCTCCTGGTGGGCCGGATCGTCGGCCTTGCCCGCCACGGCGATCGCGTTGTCGGGGCCGCCCAGGTCCCGGACGGCCTCGGCCAGCGGCTCGGGGTTGCGGGCGGTGAGGCAGACCTTGGCGCCGCGGGCGACCAGCTCGCTCGCGATGCCCAGGCCGATGCCCCGGCTCGATCCGGTGACGACGGCCACCCGGCCCTTGAAGGAGTGCACCACGGAGCGTCCTGCCTTTCCCACGGGGATCTCGTCTGCGACCGCCCGTATGACGTGTGCGGCCGCCGGGCGACCTCGGCGACCGCCGGTGTGACGTGTGACGTGCTGACTAAGCGCTTGCTCAGCATGGTGTCGGTGCGGGAGCCTGTCAACAGGCCGCCCGCGTCCGCCGGGCCGCCGACGAGAAAGCCTGTACGAGTTCCGGCACGACTTCTCTGCGAGGATGGCGCCATGACCAGCACTCCGATCGCCGACCTCTGGCCGACCCTGCCCGGCGCCGACACCCGCCCCGAGGCGGCGTACCGGCTGCTCCAGGCCGCCGCCGAGTCGTTCGCGGAGCGCGGCTTCCACGCCACCACCACCCGGGACATCGCCACCGCCGCCGGGATGAGCCCGGCCGCGCTGTACATCCACTACCAGTCGAAGGCCGCACTGCTCGCCGAGATCAGCCAGGCCGGGCACGCCGCCACGCTCGCCCTGGTCCGGGCGGCCGCGGCCGGTGAGGGCGGCCCGGCGGAGCGGATGCGGCGGCTGGTCGAGCAGTTCACCGCCTGGCACGCCCGGGCCCGTACGGTCGGCCGGGTGGTCAACTACGAGCTGCACGCCCTGCCCGAGGACGCCTACGCGGTGGTCGCGGCGCTGCGCCTGGACATCGAGCGCGAGGTCAGCGCGCTGATCGAGGAGGGCGCTGCGGCCGGGGAGTTCCAGGTCTCGGAGGTGCGCACGGCGGCCCGCGCGGTCACCTCGCTGGGCATCGACGTCTCCCGCTGGTACACCGACCGCTCGACCGAGGCCCCGGAGGAGCTGGGCCGCAGATACGGCGAGCTGGTGCTGCGGATGCTCGGCGCCCGGGTCTGAGCCCAGGGGCACGGGGGCGGCGGGGGCGGGCGGCCCGGACCGCCCTTGACCTGTCCACGGAGTGCGAGCAGACTCGTATACGAAGTACGTGTGCCTCGTAGGCGTACAGCGCAGGGACCGGCACGCAGGGTGGCAGCGAAACCCCGACACCGCGGGCCCCTCCCCGGCGCACTCCCACCGCAGCCTCCGACACTGCGGATCGAAGCAGAACCACCTCCCACGGCGACCACGCCCCCGACCGGCGGCGCCGACGGGGAGCGACCCCCGACCCGGGCCGGCCCGGCCGGGTCGTGCCGCCGCCACGGCGCGGCGGCACGGGAACGGCGCGCGCTGCGTCGCGGCGCGGCCCGGGCGGTTGGAGAAGGGGAGGCGCAGTGATGCCCTTCCGGCAATCGCGTCCGGTCCGGCGCCGCTTCTGGCTGGAGACGGCCCTCGGCGGGCTGTCCGGACTGCTGTTCCTGCTCACCCTGGTGTGGCCGCAGTGGATCGAGACGCTCATCGGCATCGACCCGGACGCCGGCAGCGGCGCAGCGGAATGGCTGGTGGTCGCGCTGGCGGCCGCCGTCACCGCCGCCTGCCTGCTCGGCGCCCGGATCGAGTGGCGCCGGGCGCGCCCGTCCTCGGCCCGTGCCGCCCGCTGACGGGCGAGGAGGACCGTCATGTCTGACACATCACCCGGTGTCGCCCCCGAGCGGCTGACCGAACTCGTCCGGAAGGCTCCACTGAGCTTCGTGGGCACGGTCACCAGGGTCGGCGGCACCTCGCTCGCGGCCTTCCCGGCCGACGCCCGCAACGAACGCACGACCGTGGTCCGGGTGGACCAGGTGCTGCACGCGCCCGAGGCCTTCCGGCAGCTCGCGGGCAGCGAGGTCACCGTCCAACTGGCCCCGGACGACGACCTGTTGGCCGTCGGCGACACGAGGGCGTTCTTCACCCAGGGCCTGGTCTACGGCGAGACCCTGGGCGTCACCGAGGTCGGCCGGCTGCCGGCCGAGACCGTCCAGCGGCACGTCTCGCTCGCCGCCACCACGGCCGACGAACTGCCGTTCTCCGCGGTGCAACGGGAGATCCGCAACCAGGACCTGGCCGCGCACGCCGCGGAGGCGGACGCCGTCGTCGTCGCCACCGTGGCCGGCCTGGAGGACCTGGGCCTGCCGTCGTACTCCGAGCACGCCCCGCACTGGTGGCGTGCCACGCTCGACGTCTCGCACGTCGAGGCCGGCGCTGTCGAACCCGGGCGGATCAGCGTCCTCTACCCGAGCAGCGAGGACGTCCGCTGGCGCCACGTGCCCAAGCCGCTGCCCGGACAGCCGGGCCTGTGGCTGCTGCACGGGACGTCCGGCGAGCTGGCCGCGCACGCGCCGTACCGACTGCTCGACGCCGACGACTACCAGCCCGCCCAGAAGCTCGCCGACCTAAGGGAACGGAGGTGAGCCCGGATGCCCACCATCAAGGTCGTCGACATCACCCCCAAGTCGCTGAGCGGCGAAACGAAGCTGGACAATGAGCCCAGCATCGCGGTCAACCCGGAGAACCCGAACGAGATCGTCGCGACGGCGTTCACCGCCGCCCCGCTGGGCAGCCCCTTCGCCCCCGTGTACGTCTCGACCGACGGCGGGAACACGTGGGTGCTGAACCCGGTCGTCCCGGGCAACGGGGGCCTCGGCACCGGGGACATCAGCGTCGGCTTCGCCTCGCAGGGCGGTCAGCTCTACACCGGCATCCTCAACGGGCTGACCGGCGACCTGCAGATCCTGCGCGCACCGACGATCACCTCGGCCACGCCGATGAGCGTGCTCGTCGACCGCAGCGACGTGGACCAGCCCTGGGTGGTCGCCATCACCGTCTCGGTGAACGGCCACGACAGCGACCGGGTGTACGTCGGCAACAACGACGCCGCCTCGCCGACGGGGAGCGCCACCGTGGACGTCTCGGGAGACGCCCGCACCGGGCCGGCTCCGGCCGGGTTCGGCCCCGTCCGGCTCGACCGGCGCCCCGGCACGCTCTTCGACGGGCCGCCGGTGCGGATCGCGGCGCACCCGGACGGCACGGTCTACGTCGCGTTCCAGAGCTTCACCGCCGAAGACCCCGTGGACAAGGCCCAGATGACCTTCGACGTCGTGGTGGCCCGCGACGACCGGGGCGGCATCGGAGCGAAGCCCTTCGAAGACCTGCTGGACTCGGCCGACGGCGAGGTCGGCCAGCGCGTGGTCACCGGCCGGAAGGTCCGGTTCAACTCCAAGCAGCGGACGCTGGGCCAGGAACGCACCGGCGCCGACCTCTCGATCGGGGTGGACCCGACGGACTCCGACAGCGTGTGGATCGCCTACTGCGACAACCTCGGCGGAACCGCCCCCACCGACTACGTGCTGCACACCCGCCACTCGAAGGACCGGGGGCACACCTGGTCGGCGGCGCGCCCGGACGTGGTCGGCGGCAAGAACCCGTCGTGGGCGGTCAACTCCGACGGGCTGGTCGGCCTGGTCTACCAGCGGCTGGCCGACAACCAGTGGTCGACGGTGCTGGAGCTGACCGGTGACGGCTTCGCGACGGTGGAGAGCCACGTGCTGCACCAGGCCCCGGGCGACGTCCCGCCGGCCGGGAGGCAACTGCCGTACCTCGGCGACTACATCCGGATGGTCGCGGTAGGGAAGGACTTCTACGGGATCTTCGCCGGCAACAACACCCCGGACCGGGCCAACTTCCCGGTGGGCGTGACGTACCAGCGCAACGCCAACTTCACCACCCACCAACTGCTCGCCCTGGACGCGTTCACCACGGTGCCACCGTCCATCGACCCGTTCTTCTTCCACCGCGCCGCCTAGCGCTTTTCACGTCGCCACGCAGCGCTTCTCGCGCCCGGGCGCCCGCCACGGTCGATCGTGGCGGGCGCCCAGCTGTCGGGCACTGTGGCTTCGGGGGTGTTCGGTTCGGGGGTGTTCAGGCGGCGGCCAGGCAGAACTGCACCAGCCCGGCGTCCACTTCGAGGACGATCTCCTGCATCTCCGCCCACGGCGGGTGGAACGCGGTGCCCCACTCGACGGTGAAGCCGAGCACCTTCTCCCGGTCCGGGTTGACGAAGTGCCGGGAGTAGACGTAGTCGTCGCTGGTCCCGCTGGTCGGGTAGAGGTGGAAGCCGGACATCGGCTTGTACGTCACGCCGCGCACGCCGTGGACGCCCAGGCAGAACGCCTCGGCGAGCAGCACGGCGGCGTCCTCGTCGCCCTTGGGGATGTACTCGGCGTACGTGAGGTCGCCGGGCAGGCCGCGCTTGCCGTCGAACGCGTGGTTGCGGAAGTTCATGGCGGGGTCGACCGACTGGTTCTCGTCGTCGCCCCAGTTGTAGAGCATGTCCTTGGAGTAGCTGTGCACGTCGACGAACCACCGGGTCCGCGGGAACCGGTCGAGCAGCCAGCGGACGTTGCGGGTCTCCGGCTCGGAGAACGCGCTCGGGCCGGCGTAGACGTACCGGTCGCAGGGGTTGGTCGACACCTGGGGGTGTGCGTTCGGGTCGAAGGCGGTGGTGAAGTCGAAGAGGAAGTCGTAGTTGCGGTTGAGGTCGACGCCGACGCAGGCCGGGTCCGACTGGCTGCCGTTGTTGTGCGGGTTGCGGTTCTTGCGCCACATCGGCTTGACGGTCTGGCTGTAGAGCCGGCCGTCCGGATTGACCAGCGGGAAGATCACCAGGTCCAGGCGGCGGAGCAGGCTCAGCACCTGGTCGGCGGTGAAGGTGGTGTCGTGGTAGCCGAGGCCGGTGCCGTTCTGGTGGGCCTCCAGCAGGTCGGCGGCGAGGTGGACGAGGATCTCGCAGCTGCCCCACTCACGGGCGTGGACGCCGCCGATCATCATCACGCACGGCTTCGGGATGCCGGCGGGGGCGCCGATCTTCAGGGCGTGGGCGGTGCGGCCCTCCCAGGAGGGCTCGGGCAGGGTGATGAGTTCGGTGAGCCCGGGGTAGGCGGTGGCCAGGCTGGTCACGGCGGACTCGACCTCGGTGATGTTCAGGTACGGCATGGCGGGCCTCCCGGGTCAGCCGGCGAGCTTGGCGGCCAGGCCGTGCGGGACGGCGTCGGCGGCGGCGAACCGGTCGCCGGTGCCGACCTCGGCCTGGGCGGCGCGTCCGGCCTCGCTGGCGTTGCCGGTCCGGGTGACCGTGACGCCCTCGCGTTCGAGGGCCGGGATCTCGGAGGCCGGGGCGTAGACGTCGATGCCGATACGGCCGTCCGCCTCGACGTGCGGGCGTCCGCCGACGTCGGGACGGGTCTCGTGGAGCAGGGTGCGCAGGGTCTCGCGGTCTTCGGCGATGACGTGCAGGCGCAGGATGTCGTCGTGGGGTGCTTCGTTCGGAACGGCGGACATGGGGGACTTCTTCCGGGCGCCGCCGGCGCTTCGGGGAGTGCTCGGGGGAGCTGGTCCTCGGGGGAGTGCTCGGGCGAGCGGGTCCTCGGGGAGTGCTCGGAAGTACTCCGGGGCTTGCTCGGCGGTGCCGATCTGGGCGGATATGTCCGACGTGTACCTCGTATCCTCAGGATGCGTCGCCGCCGTAGAAGGCGTCAAGGGGCGGCGAAGGCATCCCGTCCAGCAGGGCCTCCAGGCCACTGAGCATCTCCGCCTCGTCGTCGAAGTCGGCGAAGCGGGGCACCAGGGCGCGCAGCCGCGGGTACTCGGCGGCGGGCAGCCGGTGCAGGCCCAGCCGCAGCGCGGGGTCCGGCTCCTCCGGGTTGTCGACCACCTGGCGCTTGTCCACCAGCAGGCAGCCGAGGTTCCAGGCGACGAAGGTGCGGTAGACGGTCAGCGCGGTGGCGTCGTCGAAACCGGCCCGGCCGAGCACGGCGAGGATGTGCTCGGTGAGTTCGAGCACCGGCGCCGGGCGGCGGGTCATCGGGACGCTCAGCGGCCGGGTCGCGACCAGCGGCAGGATCTCGGGGTGGGCGTGCGCGGCGGCGGCGAAGGCCTGGGCGATCCGGCGCAGCTCCTGGCGCCAGCCGGGCTCGCGGGCGGCGTCGGCGCTGGTCCGCAGCCGGTCGTTGACCTCGGTGAAGTAGGCCTCGATCAGGCCGTCCAGCAGGGCTTCCTTGCCCGGGGTGTAGCGGTACAGGGCCATCGACTCGACGCCCAGCTCGGTGGCCAGCCGGCGCATGGTCAGTGCGCTCAGGCCCTCGCGGTCGACCAGCGCCACGGCGGCGGCGAGGACCAGCGGGCGGTTCAGCCGGCCCCGCTTCTCGGTGCCGTCCCGTTCGACCATGTCCGCACTCCTCAGGAGGCAGCGGTGGGTGTGATGCAGCGGATGTCACGCAGCGGATACAGAACCAGGATACAAGGTATGAATCGGGCGTAAACGGGTGAGCCGCTTTCGATCGGCTGAGGCGGCGAACTCGCTGGTCAGCCGACCAGCAGCCGGACGGCGAGCCCGGCGACCAGGGTGGAGGAACCGAGTGCGGTGAGTAGTCGGCCGCGCGGCCCGGTCAACGCCCGGCCCAGCAGCGCGCCGCCGGAGGCGAGCAGCAGCTGCCAGCCGGCCGAGGCGGCGAACGCGGCGGCCGCGAACACCGCCCGGGCCAGGGCGTCGGAGGCCGCACCCTCCCGGGCCCCGCTGCCGAGGACCAGTGCGGTGAAGTAGAGCACGGTGAGCGGGTTCAGCAGGGTGATCCCGAGCAGGGTGAGGAACGCCCGGGCGGGGGAGGGCGGTTCCCGCTCCGGCGTCGCGGCGGCCCCCGGGCGGCTGCTGCGCAGCGCGGAGCGGGCCGTGCGGACGGCCAGGGCCAGCAGGACCACGGCAGAGGCGATCCGCAGCGGCCCGGCGAACGGTGCGAGCAGGGGTGCGAGGCCGGTGCCGCCCGCCGCCGCGAGCAGGGCGTACAGCCCGTCGGCGGTGGCCACGCCGAGTGCGGCGCAGGCGCCGGTGCGCAGCGAGGTCCGGGCGGTGAGGGCGACCAGGTAGGCCCCGACGGCGCCCACCGGGACGGCGACGCCGAACCCGGCGAGCAGCCCCGCGACCAGGGCGGCCCTCACGCGCGGGCGGCGTCGCGCCTCCGGGGCCGGCCGGGCTGCTGCTGACCCGCGGCCGGGCGGGCGGCGGAGGTCACGGGCAGCGGGCGGGCGGGGGAGTCGGTCATGGGCCGATCCTGGCGGCCGGGCCGCGGCGACGGCAACTGCTTTTCGCGGGGCGCCGGGTAGCGTGGGGGCCGTCCTGTGATCGAAGGCCCCCGAGGAGAGCCGATGGACAGTCAGAACGACTCCGTGCGCGAGCTGTTGACGCAGGCCTGGGCCTCCTGGGCGGAGCGCGGCGCGGCCCTGGACGCCGAGGACTGGGACCGGCCGACCCGGCTGCCCGCGTGGACCGTCCGGGAGCTGTACGCACACGTGGCGCCGATGCCGGAGATGTTCGCCGGGCTGCGCGCGGCCGTCCTGGCCGGGCCGGCCGAGGTGACCAGCGGCGCCGGGATCCTGCGGGCCTACAACCGGCCGGGCGGCATCGCGCACACCGCGGCCGGGCAGGTCGCCGAGGCGGCGAAGCAGTCCGCCGGTTCGCTCGAACCCGCCCTGCTGATCGCCCGGTTCGGGGTCGAGGGCCCGGCCGCCCTGGCCGGCCTCGCGGACCTGCCGCCGAGCACGACGGTGGCGCACCCGATGCTCGGCAGCGTGACGGTCGGCGCGCTCGGCGAGGTGGCGCTGATGGAGGCGACCGTCCACCTCCTCGACCTGATCGCGGCCGTCGGCGGCCCGCCGCCCGCCGACGCCGCCCTGCACGCGACCCGCGCGCTGCTGGCCGAGGTCGCGGACCCGGTGGCCTTCATCGAGGCGGCGACCGGGCGCAGCTCGGAGGCGGTGCTGCCGGTCGTCCGTTGAGGCGCCGCTCCCGGCCGCCCGCCGAGCTGCCGCTCCCGGTCGTCCGTTGCGGCCCGTCGTTCGGCGGGGGCCAGGTAAGTGCTGGTCAGCAGTATGATCAGCGGCTGGTATCGGCCCGATCGGGGGAGAGTCAGTGGACCAGGTGCTCAACATGTGGTGGGTGCTGCCCGTCGTCCTGTACGGCAGCGGGTGGATCGTCAAGGACGCCCGGCAGGCGTTGAAGGTGCGGCACGAGCGGAAGATGGAGCTGCTGGCCGCGACCGAGCGCCGGCAGGCCGCGCTGGAGGCGTCCAACCGCGCGCCGGAGCCGGTCTGCGGCTGCACCCACCACCTGGCCAAGCACGACAAGCAGGGCCGCTGTCACGAGGACGTCGAGGCCCCGACCGCCTGGGACGCCGACCGCCGCCCGCTGCAGTACGAGGCGCGGCGCTGCAACTGCCAGCAGTACATCGGTCCGGAGCCGCTGGGCACGGTCTTCGCCCCGGAGCTGGTCGACCCGCGCTGATCCTGCGTGTACGGCCCCTCGGAGGTGGAGGCCGGTGCGCTGGCATGACCCTTTCAAAGGCGCGGGTTTGCTGTCACGCTGCTGCTCCCGGCCCGCTCCCCACGAGAGGTTCCGATGAGAAGACTCCTGCATGCCCTGACCGGCGCCGCGCTGTTCGCGGCGGCCGGCCTCACGGCGCTCGCCACCCCCAATGTGGCGAGCGCCGCGGACTGCACAGCCGCCCAGGTGGTGGCCAACGGCGGTTTCGAGTCCGGCAGTTCGCCCTGGACGGCGCCGAGCGGCGCGATCACCTCCGACACCGGCCAGAGCGCGCACTCCGGCGGCTCCTACGCCTGGCTCGACGGCTACGGCTCCACCCACACCGACACGCTCTCGCAGTCCGTCACCCTCCCCGCGGGGTGCGGCACCGCCACGCTCGGGTTCTGGCTGCACGTCGACACCGCCGAGACGACCACCAGCACGGCCTACGACAAACTGACCGTCAAACTCGGCTCCACCACCCTGGCCACCTACTCCAACCTGGACGCCCGCGACGGGTACGTGCACAAGACCGTCGACGTCTCCGCCTTCGCCGGACAGACCGCGACGCTCGCCTTCACCGGGACGGAGGACTCCAGCCTGCAGACCAGCTTCGTGCTGGACGACGTCACCCTGGACGCCTCCGGCGGCACCACCCCGCCCCAGCCCGGCGACCCGACCCGCACCCCGGCCGCGCCCGGCTACACCGTCAACCTCACCAGCGACGCCTCCGGCGGCAGTTGGACCGGGCACGAGAGCGTGACCTTCACCAACGCCTCGCCCACCGCGCTGAACGAGGTCTACCTACGGCTCTGGGACAACTGGCACGGCAGCTGCCCCAGCACCCCGATCACGGTGACCAACGTGACCGGCGGCACGCCCGCCCCGCTCTCGGTGAACTGCACCGCGCTCAAGATCACCCTGCCGGCGCCGCTCGCGCAGGGCCAGAGCGGAACCGTCGGCTTCGACCTCGGCATCACCGTGCCGAGCGGCGCCGACCGCTTCGGCCGCGACGGGGCGTTCAACTTCCTCGGCAACGCCCTGCCCGTCCTGGCGATCCGCGACGCGGCCGGCTGGCACCTCGACCCGTACACCAACAACGGCGAGTCCTTCTACTCGGTGGCCGCGGACTTCACCGTCACCCTCGACCACCCGACGAGCCTGCTCGTCCCCGCGACCGGCACCTCGGTGGACACCCCCGGCACGGCCGGGCGGACCGTGACCAAGGCGACCGCGAGCAAGGTGCGCGACTTCGCCTGGGGTGCCGGGCCGTTCACCGTGGTCTCCGGCACCTCGCAGGCCGGGGTGAAGGTCAACGTCTACTCGGTGGCCGGGATCAGCGCGGCGGACGCCAAGTCGATGCTCTCCACCGCGACCTCCGCGGTCGACGCCCACGCCCAGCGCTTCGGCGCCTACCCGTACGGCGAACTGGACGCGGTGATCGACAACAACTTCTGGTTCGGCGGCATGGAGTACCCGGGCTTCGTCCTCGACCTGGTCAGCACCACGGCGCTGACCCACGAGATCGGCCACCAGTGGTGGTACGGCATCGTGGGCGACGACGAGTACAACGGCCCCTGGCTGGACGAGGCCTTCACCGACTACGCCACCGATCTCGCCCTCGGCAAGACCGGCAACGGCTGCTGGAACAGCGTCTCCTGGGCCTCGTCGGCGGAGAAGATCACCAACTCGATGGCGTACTGGGACGCCAACTCCTCCCGCTACTCCACCGTGGTCTACGGCTACGGCAAGTGCGCCCTGCACGACCTGCGCCGCACGATCGGCGACACCGCGATGACCACGCTGCTGCGCAGCTACGCGCAGGCGCACTGGTACGGGGTGTCCACCACCGCCGAGTTCAAGGCCGCGGCCCAGGCCGCCACCACCGTCGACCTGACCTCCTTCTGGAGCCAGCACCGCATCGAGGGCTGAGCACCCGAGTACCTGAGCACCTGAGTACCTGAGCACCGCAGCACCCGAGTACCTGAGCACCGCAGCAACCGAAGCTCCTGAAGGCGCCGCCCCCGTTTTCAGCCGGGGGCGGCGCCCCTTGACTGCGCGCGCCGTGCGGCGGACGCTGTCCGTATACGGCATAAATGTCCGCCGTCCACGGACAGCCGAAAGCAGTCGAAAGCACACGACCCACCGTCGCGAGGCTCCCGGCGCTGAACCCCCGACCGCTGGAGCGATCATGTCGACCCCGACCACCCCCTACGTGGCGCTGCCGGACAGCTCCCGCGTTCCGCTCCGCGGAGCGCGGGTCATCGGCCCGGCCGACCCACGGGCTCCCCTCACCGTCACCGTCTACCTGCGGCGCGACCCCGCTGCGCCCGAGCGGCCGAACGTGTACGAGCTGGCGCTGCAGCCGCCGAGCCGCCGCACCGTCCCCACCGACGAGGAGTACGCCGCCACCCACCGCTGGCGCGACACCGACCTGAAGGCCGTCGAGGCCTTCGCCGCCGAGCACCGGCTCGCCGTCTCCGACGAGAACGCGGCGGCCCGGAGCATCGACCTGACCGGGACCACCGAGGACGTCGCGAACGCCTTCCGGGTCACCCTGGCCCGCTACCGCTACCGGGACGCCAACGACCGACCCCGGGTCTACCGTGGCCGGGAAGGCCAGATCCACGTACCCGCGGACCTGCGCGACATCGTCACCTGCGTGTTCGGCCTGGACGACCGGCCGATCGGCGACCGCCTGCTGCTCCGGCGGGCCGCCAACGGTATCGCGAAGGCGGCGCACACCACGCTGCAGAAGCCGCCGGGCACCTTCTTCCCGACGGACCTGGAGGCCCCGTACGCCTACCCCGCCGGCACCGACGGCGCCGGGCAGTGCATCGCCGTGCTCGCCTTCAACGGGGAGACGCCACCGGGCGTCCCCTCCGGGGGCTACTCGATCGACGCACTGCGGAACTACTTCGTCAACGTCCTGAATCTGCCCATGCCGGACATCAGCAACGTCGTGATCCCGGGTGTCGGCAGCACGGGCAACGACCCGGGCCAGGATTCCGACCCCGACTCGCCCGACTCCAGCGGCGAGATCATGCTCGACCTGGCGGTCGTCGGTGCCCTCGCGCCCAAGGCGAAGATCGTCGTGTACTTCAGCAAGTTCACCGAACAGGGCTGGGTCAAGGTGATCACCAGGATCGTCAACGACACCGTCAACCGGCCCTCGGTGATCTCCGGAAGCTACGGAAACTCCGAACCGGTGCTCGGCAGCCGGTGGACCGCGGCAGCGGTCGCCCGGGCCGACGCGGCCTTCGCCAACGCGGCGGAGAAGAACATCAGCATCTGCTGCGCCTCGGGCGACGACGGCTCCCGCGACGACGTCCTCGACGAGCGCGCCCACGCCGACTTCCCGTCCTCCAGCCCGCACGTGCTCGGCATCGGCGGCACCCGGCTGGTGCTGAACCACGGGGCGATCGTCGAGACCGTCTGGGACGACGGCCCCGGCCGCCGCACGGGCGGCGGCATCAGCGCCGTCTTCCCGGTGCCGCCCTACCAGAATGACGCCCACGTCCCGCCGTCCGTCAACCCGCCGTTCGCGGCGGGCCGCGGCGACCCGGACGTGTCCGCCCTCGCCGACCCGGTGACGGGTGTGGTCGTCCCGAGCGTGGACGGCGTGCACTTCGGCGTGGTCGGAGGCACCAGCGCGTCCGCCCCGATGTGGTCCGCCCTGCTGGCCCGGATCAACGAGGGGCTCGGCGCCCCGGTCGGCTTCCTGAACCCGCTGCTGTACGCGAAGTTCGCGACGGGCGTCCTGCGGGACGTCACCCAGGGCAGCAACGGCGCCTACGCCTCCGGGCCCGGCTGGGATCCGTGCACCGGCCTCGGCAGCCCCGGCGGGCAGCAGCTGCTGGACGGCCTCAAGGCGCTGTAGACCCGCTCCTGTTCGGTTCTCTTCGGTCCCCACCGGTCGGTGCGGGGACCGCCGCGGCGGCCCCCGCACCGACCGTCGTGTCCGTGGGCGCTGTCGGTTCCGTCAGCGCCGTCAGCGCCGTCAGCCCAGGGCGAGGGCGCTCAGCCGGTCGGTCGCGCCGTTGAAGTAGTCCTGGTCGCCGGGGAAGGTGCCGGAGTCCGCGTACTGCCAGAAGGTCTGGTAGCCCCAGCCGTTCGGCAGGGTGCCGACGGTGGAGGCGTAACGGGCTATCCAGAGCGGGTTGGTGGCGCCGAAGCCGCCGTAGTTGCCGGTGCACTGGGTCCACCAGTTGGTGGTGGTGTAGATGGTGGGGTAGCGGCCGGTGCGCGAGTGGACGGTGTCGCTGAAGGAGCGGATCCAGCTGACCATGGCGCTCTGGCTCAGGCCGTAGCAGGTGGCGCCGTAGGGGTTGTACTCGATGTCCAGGGCCGGCGGCAGGGTCCTGCCGTCGGCGGACCAGCCGCCGCCGTGGTCGACGAAGTAGTTGGCCTGGGTGGCGCCGAAGGAGCTGTTCGGCAGCGCGAAGTGGTAGGCGCCGCGGATCAGGCCGGAGTTGTAGGAGCCGTTGTACTGCTGGGCGAAGTACGGGTTGGTGTAGCCGGTGCCCTCGGTGGCCTTGACGTAGGCGAAGCGGGCGCCGTTGGCCGCCGCCGAGGACCAGTTGACGTTGCCCTGGTAGCTGGCGACGTCCAGCCCGGGGGTCTGGGTGACCGCGAGGGAGGCGAGGGGCGCGGCGCCGCGGCCCTCGTGGGCGGCGACGGTGGAGCCGGCGAAGTCGCGGTCGGGGTGGAAGCCGGGTCGGCCCTCGACGGTCGGGGCGATGGGGGAGGCGGAGGCGGAGGCGGCTGGGGCGGCTGCGCCGGCGACCAGCGCGGTGGTGGCGGCGAGCGCGGAGAGGACGGACAGGACAGACCGGACGGGCAGGCGGCGGGGGCGGGCCGGTCTGTCGGGCCCGGTGGCGCAGGCGGTGCGGGCGGCGCGGGAAGAGCGGGGCATGTGCACTCCTCTGATCCGGTACGGACGGGTCTGATCCGGTGTGCGCGTGCGGCCCAAGAGGCCTGGTACGACCGGGGGTTGGCCCGGCCGTACGGCAGAGTAGCGATGTACCCGCCAGCAGCGCCAGGCATCTCGGACCACATCCTGAACCGGCGCCCCAGGTGCCGGACCGCCACCACCGGCAACGCGGGTTGCCGGTCCTGCTGGTTCTGCCGGTCCTGCGCGTCCTGACCGTCCTGGCCGTCCCGGTCCTCCCGGTGGTCTTCGCCGATCGGCGGCCCCGGGGGCGGGCCGCGGGCTGTGACACGATGCCGAGGTGCCTGCCGTACGGGCGGCACCCGGCACGGAGGAGAGGACCAGCCATGATCGACAACGCCACCGGCACCGCCCGGCCCATCGGGGAGCCCGCCTTCCGCCCCGCCACGCCCGCCGACGTCCCGGCGCTGGTCGAGCTGGTCGAGTCCGCCTACCGGGGCGACGCCAGCCGGGTCGGCTGGACCACCGAGGCCGACCTGCTCGGCGGGCAGCGGACCGACCCGCAGGCCCTCACCGAGGCCATCGGCAACCCCGGGGTGCTGGTGCTGCTGGCCGAGCGCGACGGCGAACTGGTCGCCTGCTGCCAGCTGGAGCGGCGCGGAGGGAAGGCCTACTTCGGCATGTTCTCGGTGCGCCCCGGCCTGCAGGGCGGCGGGGTCGGCCGGTCCGTGCTGGCGGAGGCGGAGCGGGTGGCCGGCCAGGAGTGGAGCGTCGGCGCGATGGAGATGGCGGTGATCACGCAGCGCGCCGACCTGATCGCCTGGTACGAGCGGCGCGGCTACCGGCGGACCGGCGCCTTCAGCCCCTTCCCGTACGGCGACGAGCGCTTCGGCATCCCACTGCGGCCGGACCTCCGGTTCGAGCACCTGAGCAAGGAGCTGAAGGCCTCCTGACGGGCCGGTCGGAGGCGTCGGTCGGAGCGTCGGTCGGAGGCGTCGGTCGGAGCGTCGGTCGGAGCGTCGGTCGGAGGCGTCGGTCAGGGCTGGTGCGGCCCGGTTCCGGAAGGTGATCCGGCGTCAAGTCGCCGAGCTGGGGCGATGCGGAGATGTCATACCTCGTTCACGATTGGTCTAGGCCAATGTGAGAAGCTGAGGGCGAACGGCCACGTTCCGTCCGCTGCCCAGGGGGGCCATTTCCGCATGCCCGCACTCCATGGCACCGCCATGCCCGCGCCCGACGCCGGTCCGCGCCCGACGCCCCCGGACCCCGACCTCCGACTGCCCCGCCCGCCCGACGACGAGGAGCTCTACTGGTACTTCGGCCCGCAGCGCCGCTGGGTGCTGCTCTGCGCCACCCTCTCCTACGCGGGAGCCACCGCCACCCTCGGCCTGTTCGCCCTCAGCAAGCCACTGCTCTGGCCCTTCCTCCTGCTCACCGTCCTCAACGCGGCCACCTGGCTGCTCTCGCTCACCGACGGCCAACGCGCCCGCCGCTACACCCGCGACTCGCACGACCTGCTGATGCGCGCCTGGCAGCCCGCCCACCACCCCGGCGTGGACCTCCTGCTGCCCACCGCCGGCGAACCGCTGGCCGTCCTGGACAACGCCTACCGCCACACCGCCGCCGTCCGCTGGCCCGGCGAACTCACCGTCCTCGTCCTCGACGACGCCGACCGCCCCGAGGTCCGCCGACTCGCCGAGTCCTACGGCTTCCAGTACCGCGCCCGCCCCGACCGCGGCCGCTTCAAGAAGGCCGGCAACCTCAACCACGGGCTGGCCGAGGGCAGCGGTGAGATCATCGCCGTCCTCGACGCCGACTTCTGCCCCCGCCCCGACTTCCTGCACCACCTGGTGCCCTACCTCGACAACCCCGGGGTCGGCATCGTCCAGAGCCCGCAGTGCTTCGACACCGACGCCGACATGTCCTGGCTCGAACGCGCCGCCGGAGCCACCCAGGAGATCTTCTACCGCTGGATCCAGCCCTCCCGGGACGCCCAGGACGGCACCGTCTGCTGCGGCACCAACGCCCTCTACCGGCGCGCCGCCCTGCAGCGGATCGGCGGCTTCGCCGAGATCGACCACAGCGAGGACCTCTACACCGGCCTCGCCCTCGCCCGCGCCGGCTGGGCCACCCGCTACGTGCCCGCGCTGGTCGCCAAGGGCATGTCGCCCACCGGCCTGCCCGCCTTCATCAGCCAGCAGTACCGCTGGTGCCTCGGCTCCCTCGCCCTCGTCCGCGACCCCGGCTTCCGGCGCGGTCCGCTGTCGAAGTCCGCCCGGCTCTGCTTCTGGAACGGCATCCTCGGCTACGTCACCAGTGCCGTGAACGTCTTCGCCGTACCGCTGCCCGCCCTGATCATGCTGTTCTTCCGGCCCGCCGAGATCGCCCCCTGGCAGGTGCTCCCCTTCCTGCCGCCGATCTGGGTCGCCCTGGTGCTGCTGCCCGCGATGTCCCGCACCCGCTGGCGCTTCGAGGTCACCCGGGTCCAACTCCTGGGCGGGCTCTGCCACATCGTCGCCATCGCGCACGCACTGCGCCGCCGCTCCGCCGACTGGGTGCCCACCGGCGCCGTGTCGGGCGGCAGTTCACTCGCCCGTGCCGTCGCCCGGATCGGGGTCGGCTGGCTCGGATTCGTCGTCCTCGCGGGCGCCGCCGGACTCGTCCGGGCCGCACTGCTGCACGGTTGGCGGCCGTACTGGGCGCTCGCCGCACTGCTGGCGCTCACCGCGTACACCATGATCCCGCTGATCAGGGCCCTGTGGCCGCTCCTGAACGGTGCGAACGGCGGCAAGAGTGCGAACGGTGGCAAGGGGGCCGACGGCGGCAAGGGCGTCGCTGTCGGAGAGATCGCCGCGCCCGCCCGGGGCCGCTCGAACCTCGGGTTCGGACGGGCCGAAGCCGTCGCCGTCACCGCCGTGCTGCTGCTCTGCGGGCTGCTGGCGTCGGGCTGGGCCGATCCGCTGATCTTCTGACGTTCCGCCAAGTCGCGCTTTCATTCCGTCTGTTGAGTTCAACTGCGCGTCGCCCCACCGGCGCGGACTCCGCCCGGCCGCCCCATCGGCCCGGCGGCCCGACCACCGCTGCCAGCCTGCAAGGAGCGCCGCCGTGTCAACGGCCGTCCCGCCTTCGAACGCACCGTCCCGACCCGCCACGGCCACCGCCGACGACCTGCTGCCCGAGGTCGTCCGGGTGGACCGAGAACCGGCCGCCCCGAAGGGCGCCACCGCCGTCACCGGCGTCACCGGCGCCACCGTCGTCACCGGCGCCACCGTCGCCGAGAGCGGGCCACCCCGCCGGCGCACCGCCTTCCGCCCCGACATCGAGGGGCTGCGCGGCATCGCCGTGCTGTCCGTCCTCGCCTTCCACGCCGCCGTACCCGGCCTGACCGGCGGCTACGTCGGCGTCGACATCTTCTTCGTCATCTCCGGCTACCTGATCACCGGGCTGCTGCTCGCCCGACCGCTCGGCCTGTGGGACTTCGCCGCCCGCCGGGCCCGGCGCATCCTGCCCGCCGCCGCCACCGTCCTGGTCGCCACCGCCGCCGCCGGCGGCGCGCTGCTCGACCCGCTGCGCGGCACCGACCTCGCCCGCGACCTGATCGCCGTCGCCGGCCAGTACGCCAACTGGCGCTTCGTCGGCCAGCAGACCGACTACCTGGCCGCCGACCGCGACCCCAGCCCGCTGCAGCACTTCTGGTCACTCGGCGTGGAGAACCAGTTCTACCTGCTCTGGGGCATCCTGCTGCTCGGCCTCGCCCGCCATCTGCACGGGCGGCTCCGCACCCTCGCGATCACCCTCGCAACCGTCACCATCGGCGCCCTCTCGCTGCTGCTCTGCCTGCGCTGGACCCACACCTCGGCGCCGCTCGCCTACTTCTCCACCGGCAGCCGGCTCTGGGAGTTCGCGGCGGGCGCCTGCGCGGCCCTCGCCGGCGGCGCGCTCGGCCCCCGTACCGAACGGAGCCCGGTGCCGTGGGTCCGGTGGGCACTGCGGCTGCTCGGCTGGCTCGGCCTGGCCGCCGTCCTCGCCCCGATCGCCCGCTACGACCGCGACACGCCGTTCCCCGGCGCCGCCGCCCTGCTGCCCGTCCTCGGCACCGCCGCCGTCCTGCTCGCCGGACACGGCCCGCTGCGCGCCGTCGACGCCGGACGCCTGCTCGCCACCCGTCCGCTGCGCGCCGCCGGGCGCCTCTCCTACACCTGGTACCTCTGGCACTGGCCGGTGCTGACCATCGCCCAGGCCCGGTACGGCGCCCTGCCCTGGCCCGTCCTGGTCGCGCTCACGGCGGCGAGCGCGCTGCCCGCCTGGCTCACCCTGCGGCTGGTCGAACAGCCGCTGCGGTACGGCAGCAGCCCGGCGCCCCGGCGCGGGCTCGCGGTCGGCGCCAGCGCCCTCGCCATCCCGCTGATCGCCGCCCTCACCCTCGGCGGCGGCACCGTACGCGCCCTCGGCGACGCCCCCGCCGGACCCACGGCCGCCCCCGCCGGAGCCGCCGACGGCCCAGGCCTGCTCGCCCCCGGCACCCGGGTGCTCGCCCTCACACCCCCGCTCGCCCGCGCCCGGCAGGACTTCCCGCCCGGCAAGGGCTGCGAGATCCCGCTCAACGCCGACAGCAGCCCCCGCTGCCTCTTCGGCACCGAGCACAGCCCCGACCGGATCGTGCTGCTCGGCGACTCCCACGCCGGCCAGTGGATATCCGCCGCCCTCGCCATGGCCGACCAGCGGCACTGGGCGCTGGAAGTCCTCGTCAAGCCCGGCTGCCCGCTGGCCACCCTCACCGTGCGCAACACCGTCCTCGGCCGAACCTTCGACGAATGCGACCGCTGGCGCGAGAACACCCTCACCCGGCTCGCCACCGGGCCCAAGCCGCGCCTGGTCCTGATGGCCGGCCTCAACCGCTACGGCAGCCAGGAGGAACGCACCGAGGGCTGGACCCGCACCCTCGACCGGCTCACCGCGCTCGGCACCCCGCTCGCCTACCTCGGCGACACCCCGATGCCCGGCAAGGACATCCCGACCTGCCTGGCCGCCTCCGACGGGCGCTCCGACGCCTGCTCCTTCCCGCGCGACACCGCCTTCGAGCCCGACCCGATGCTCGACGGCGGACTCGCCGCCCGGTACGGCGTCCGGCCCCTCGACCTCGGCCCGCTGCTCTGCCCCGGCACCGGACCCTCCTGCCCGGCCGTGCTGGAGGGCGTCGTGCTGTACCGGGACACCGGGCACATCACCGACACCCTGGCGCGGGTGCTGGCGCCCCGGCTGGACCAGGGGGTGCTCGGGGCGTCCGGCGGTTTCTAGTGGGGGGCTTCCGGTGCTTCGGCGGCTCAGCCGTAGACGCCGCGGCAGAGCCGGGCCTGCTCCGAGCCGGCCGGCCAGCGGCCGACGCGTTCGGCCTGGTCGCAGATGGTGCCCGGGCCGACGCCCGGCATCGCCGCGCCCGCCCCCGGGCCACCCGGGGCGGGCGCGCCCGACGCCCCGTGGGCCGGTGCCGTGGCGTGCGGGCTGTGGCCTGGTCTCGGCCGCGCACTCGCAGAGCCGTGCTGGGCGTCCGCCGCCCCGGCCTCGGGCGTGGGGGCCGCGGTCTCCGCCGTCTTCGCGTCACCCGGCCCGCCCGTGGCGCCGGAGGCCGGGACGGGGGCCGGCAGCGGCGAGGGCGCGGGCGTGGCGGGCGGCGGGGAGACCGGCAGCAGCCGAGCGGCCGGGTCCGAGGCCGGGCCGGAGGCCGGGTCCGAGACGGACGGGGAGGCCCCCGGCATCGCCGTCACCTGCAGGTCGTCACCCGAGCCCGGCCCGCACATCACCAGGACCGACGCCAGCACCGCACCCGTCCCGACCGCCGCGGCCGCCCAGGCCTTGCGCGAACGCCGCGGCGGCCGGGCCAGTGGGGGCGGCGGAGGCGGAGGAGTCATCGGGACGGGAGGCGGCTGCCACGCGTCCCGCGGCCACTGCCACTGCCCTCCGGTGGGCTGCCCAGTCATCTGCTCGTCCTTCCCGCGGCCCCCCGGCGTACCTTTCCGGTGCTCAACGAGCGCGCCGACGCCGGGACATGACCCGGAAGAGGGGTCTGAGCGGGCGCTGATTGCCACCGCACCACATGCTTGGGGTCATGGAGACCAACAGCACGTCCGCGCCCCTGGTCGAGGTGGCCGAGTTCCGGACCGACAGCCGCTACCGCCTCGTCCACTTCGAGGGCCACGGCTGGGAGCCGCTCGCACCGGAGGAGTTCGAGCCGCGCGTCCACCAGCTCTTCCCCGACCTCGACCCGCACGACCCCCAACGGGTCCAGTGGGCCGACCGCCCCTGGGAGTGGCCCGCCTGGCACCCCGGCGAGGCCTGAACGCAGGCTCCGCAGTGGTCCCGGCACCGTTAGGCTGAGCGGGTGAGTGTGGATCACTTCTGGTGTCGTCTGCCCGGGCAGGCCCTGGACAGCTGTTCGGCCGCGGAACTGGGCGACCTCGTGCCCCGGCACCGCGACGGCCGGTACGACCGGATGGCCGCCGCCGGGCTCGCCCTCGGCGTCCGGCGAACCGCCGTCCTGATGGAACTCGCGCTCACCGAGAACGGCCTGCACCCCGACCCGGCCGCCCGGCTCCCCGTCTACGGCGGGGCGCGGCGCGAACCCGGCACCGCGATGCCGGTGCTGCGCCCCGAACAGGTCACGGCGGCCTCCGCCTTCCTGCGCGGCTCGGCGCTCGGCGAACTGGTCCGGCAACAGGACACCGTGCTCGCCCGCACCGTCGAGGACCTCGGCTACCCGACGCCCTGGTCCGAGGCCTGGGCCGCCGCCGTCGTCAACGACCTGCGCGAACTACGGGACTTCTTCGCCGCGGCGGCCGCCGCCGGGGACGCGGTGGTCGTCCGGGAGGCCGAGTGACCACCCCGGCCATCCCGGCCATCCCGGCCAGCACGGCGACCCCGGCCGGCACGGCGACCCCGGCCGGCACGGCGGGCTACGGCGAAGAGGCCGAACAACTCGCCGTCCAGTACGAGAGCGTGAGCTTCGCCGAGGTCCACCGCGAACTGCTGCACCACTACCCGGCGCCACCCGCCGCCGTCCTCGACATCGGCGCCGGCACCGGCCGCGATGCCGCCGCCCTCGCCGCGCTCGGCCACCGGGTGGTGGCCGTCGAACCGACCCCCGAACTCCGCGCCGTCGGCGCACGGTTGCACCCCGGCGCGGACCTCCGCTGGATCGCGGACGCGCTGCCCGGGCTCCCGCTGCTCCGCGCCGAGGGCGAGCGCTACGACCTCGTGCTGCTCACCGCGGTGTGGATGCACCTGACCCCCGCCGACCGCCCGCCCGCGATGGCCAACCTCGCCGCTCTCCTCACCCCCGGCGGCCGCCTCGCCCTCACCGTCCGCCACGGCCCCGTCCCACCCGGCCGCCACATGGTCGACCTCCCGCCCGAGCACACCACCGACCTCGCCGCCGCCTGCGGCCTGCGCCTCCTGCACCACGGCCACCGGCCCGACCTGCACGGCCGTGCCGGGGTGCACTGGACCTCGCTGGTGTTCGAACTTCCCGGCTGAGATCCGGTACGTTCGGTGGTGCGGTCCAACACGTCGCTGCCACAGAGGAGTTCGGGGTGCAGGGTTCGGGCGGGGGCGTCCACAACGAGATGTCGGACGTGACGGCCCGGGTCGCCGTCCAGGCGCAGGTCGCGAACTTCATCACCGTGGCGCCCGGGGCGGCGGCTCCGGAGCAGGTGGAGCGGTCCGAGGAGACGCAGCAGCTCGTGCTGCCGGACCTGCGGCGCTGCGCGGCGGCCCTCGGTGTGCCGCCGGGGGAGGTCGAGGCCGTGGCCGACTGGCTCGGCCGGATCGCGGCCGGCGACGCGCCCCGGCAGCCCTGCCCGGTCGCCCTGCCTCCCGACACGGCGAGGGAACTGGAGGCGTTCGCCACGCACCTCGTGCGCTTCGTAAGGCCGGAGCTGATGTTCACCGGGCGGAAGGTCTACCTGAGCAGGGGCAAGCTCGACGACATGTACGGCCTGCTCGCCCACCGCCTGGGGGACACGGACGATATCCGGCCGATCGTGCTGGAGGCGTACGATCCCCGAACCGGCTGACGAGCGAGGGGTTGCCGTGGATCCGGCCCGATGCCGGCGGAAGTTCGCGCTCCCTTCCGTGGATGAACCGGTGTGGCAAGGGTGTTGGGTGTGGTGTCAGTCCACCGGACCGCCACTGAAAGGCCCTTCTCATGTCCGTGTTGCGCCTCGGTGTCTCGCTCCAGCCACGCTGGCCGGTCGAGGACGGAACGGCCGTGCTCCGTGCCGCCTCGCAGGCCGAGCAGCTGGGCTTCGACCACGTGGCAGTCGGCAACCGCCTCCTGGACAGCGGATTCGGTCTCGACACCGACCCGCTCGTCCTGCTCTCGGCCGTCGCCGGTGCGACGACCCGCCTGCGGTTGCTGACGTCCGTGCTCGTCGCGCCGTACTATCCGGCGCTGGTGCTCGCCAACCAGGCGGCCACGCTGGACGTCGTGTCCGGCGGCCGCCTGATCCTGGGCGTCGGCACCGGGTGGAACCCTGACGAGTTCGAGGCCGTCGGCGTACCCTCCCGAGAACGAGGCGCCCGCACCGACGACCATCTCGCAGCCGCCAGGGCCCTGTGGACGAATCGTCCCGCCGACTTCGAGGGGCCGTTCACGACCTTGCGCGCGGCCCGCCTGGGGGTGTCGCCGGTGACCCGAGGCGGCCCGCCGGTGTGGGTCGGCGGCCACAGTGACGCCGCGCTGCGCCGCGCACTGCGGTTCGGCGACGGCTGGTACGGCACCGGCGTCGACGCCGCGGACCTCGCCGACGTACGGCGCCGTCTCCGTGAGCTCGCCGAAACCGAAGAGCGAGCCGAACGTCTGACGCTCGCTTCGGCCGTGTTCCTCACGCCTCCCGGGATTCCTGCGGTCGTCCCGCCGCCGGGGCAGCCCCTCGGTGGCCTTGCGCCCACCGCGGCGACCGTCGTCGACGCTTTGGGGAAGCTCGCGGAATCGGGTCTCGCCGTCTGCACCCTGTGGCTTCCCGTGGCGGCTGACCACGTGGAACGGGCGATGCAGTGGATCGCGTCCGAGGTCATGCCGCAGCTCGGCTGATCCACGGCGTTGTCGTCGCCGACGGAGTGGACGAAGCAGTGGCCGGGGGAACTGATGCGCAGGAAGTCGGGCGGGCCGACTTCCTGCGCAAGGTCCGGGAGCAGCCTCACTTCGTGCCGAAGTCCTCCTCGACCAGGCGGGTGGCCCAGCGGGTGAGGGCAGGGGTGAGGGGTGGCTGGGTGAGGCCGGCTGCGGCGCTGAGGTGGTCGGCGGAGGTGGTGTCGTAGCGGTCCTCGGAGAGGAAGGTGAGGGTCTCCGGGTCGGCGCCGGTGAGGGCGCGGGGGAGACGGCGGACGAGCGGGACGGGGACCAGGCCGCGGGGTGGGCGGACGCCGAGGTGGGTGGCGAGGAGGGCGATCAGCTCGGGGAGGAGGGGGGTGTCGGGGTCGAGGACGGTGTGGGCCTGGACGGGGGCGCGGTCGTGGTCGGGCACGACGGCGAGGAAACGGGCCAGGTGGTCGACGGTGACGACGGGCAGGAAGGTGCGGCGGGTGCCGGGCAGCAGGGGGAGGCGGCCGCGGTGGAGCCGGCGGACCAGCTGGGCCAGGCCGAGGTACTGGCCGGCCTCGCCGGTGCGCGAGTGGCCGATCACGCTGCTCGGGTTGACGGTGGTGAGGGGGACGCCGAGGCGGGGTGCGGTGACGCGGACGGCGGCGTCGCCGAGTTGCTTGGACGCCTCGTACGCGCCGAGGCGGGTGTAGAGGGCGGCGGTGGCGCGCTCGTCCAGCGGGTGGCGCGGCTGGGGGTCGCGGCCGACCCGGTAGCCGGAGAGGTGGACCAGGCGGCGCAGCCGGGGACGGGTCGCGGACCACTCCAGTGCGTGCAGGGCGCCGTGGACGTTGGCGGGCTCGGCCTGGGCGCGGGTGAGGCCGAAGTCGTAGCGGGCGGCGAGGTTGTGGACGTCGCGGACCTCGGTGAGCCGGGCGTCGTCCTCGGGGGAGAGGCCGAGGCCGGGGCGGGTGAGGTCGGCGGCGACGGTGGTCAGGGCGGCGTCGTCGGCGTCGTGGACGCGCAGCCAGTGGCGGAGGGCGGCCGCGCGGTCGCTGTCGCGGACGGCGGCGGCCACGGGCTCGCCGCGGGTGAGGAGTTCGAGGAGGAGCCAACGGCCGAGGAAGCCGGTGGCGCCGAGGACGAGGGTGCGGGGCGGGGTGCGGGGCGGGAGGGACGCCATGCGGTACTCCAGGAGTCGGGAATCAGTAGACCGGTCTGCATATTTTTTGGACGTACGAGGACGGGTGCGCCGCTCGGAGTGCGGCGTGCCCGTCGGCCCCGTGCCGCTACTTGATGCCGAGCAGGTGCCGGACGGCGTGCCGGGCGTGGTCCAGGGGCTCGCGGCTGCGTCGGACGGAGGCGAGCAGGACGGCGCCCTCCAGCAGGGCGAGGGTCTGGCCGGCGGCGGTCTCGGCCTCGGCCGGGCCGAAGCCTTCAGCCTCCAGACGGGCGGTCAGGACCTGCTGCCAGCTCGCGTACACCTCGGCGCAGACGGTCCGCAGCGCCTCGTTGGTGCCCGCCGTCTCCAGGGCGACGGTCGCGATCGGGCAGCCGCTGGCGTAGTCGGACTGCGCCAGGCGCTCGGCGAAGGCCTCGATGAGGCGGTCGGCGAGGGTGGCGGTGTCGGCGCCCTCGGCGGCCAGGGCGGCGATCAGTGCCTCGACCTCCTGGCCGGCCTCGGTGAGGGCGGCCGCCACCAACTGGTCCTTGCCGCCGGGGAAGTGGAAGTAGAGCGAGCCGCGCGGTGCGCCGGTGCCGGCCACGATCCGGTTCAGGCCCGTCCCGAAGTAGCCCTGTGCCTCGATCAGTTCCCTGGTGCCGGCGATCAGCCGGGCCCGGGTCTCCTCGCCCTTGACTCCCATGCGGCGATAGTAGACCGGTCTGCATATTTTTGTCGACGGGGCGTGGACAAGGTCTCGGCAGGCGCCAACAGGAGTCAGCAGGCCTCGAACAGGCCTCGAACAGGCGCCGGCAGGCGTCAAAAGCGCAGTGCGGCCGGGAATCCGGTCCAGCGCAGCTCCTCGGGCAGGTGGCCCTGGTCGTTCAGCAGCAGGACGGACGGTGGCCGGCCGGGGGCGTACCGCAGCACCGTCAGGCCCGCGTTGGCGACGTTGAGGCCGAGCCAGCGCCAGGCCGGGGCGTCCAGGGCGTGCCGGACCAGCCAGCCGACCAGGAAGGCGTGGGTGACGACCAGTTCGTGCCGCTCCTCGCCGCCCGCCACCGGCCCGGTGAACCGCTCGACCGCGCGCGGCGCCAGCACCGCACCGCTCGCGCACTCCTCCGGGGTGGCGTGCGACAGGAAATCCAGCAGGAACTCCGCACTCTCCTCGGGAAGTTCGGCCCGCTCGGGCAGGTACGGCAGGTAGTCCCCGGCCTCCTCGCACACCGTCGGGAGCACGCCGTCCAACTGCTCCGCGACCAGCCGCGCGGTCTCGGCGGCCCGGGGCAGCGGGCCGTGGTGCACCGCCGTGATCGGCCGGCCCGCCAGCCGCCGGCCCAGCAGGGTGGCCTGCCGGCGCCCGGCGGCGGTCAGCCCGCCGCCCTCGGTGTGCGCGGCCTCGCCGTGGCGGGCCAGGTAGAGGTAGCGGGTGGCGTGGTCGGTCATGCTCCGGGACTCCTCGGCGATCATCGGTGCCTTGTCGTCCCGGAGCGACGCACCACGAGCCTCGGCCGGTTCCGGCTCGGCCGGCGTGGGCCCGACCGGTCGGTGTCGGTTCAGCCGGCGTGGGCCTCGTCCAGCAGGGCCAGTTCCTCGGCGGTCAGCCGCAGTTCGCCGGCGGCGATGTTGTCCTCCAGGTGCGCCACGTCGCCGGTGCCGGGGATGGCCAGGACGTGCGGGCCCCGGTGCAGCGTCCAGGCCAGCCGCACCTGCGCGGTGCTGATCCCGCGGGCCTCGGCCACCGCCCGTACCTGCGTGGGTTCGGCCTCGCTCGCGCCGCTCGCGCCGCCCTCCCGCCCCGCGCCGGCGATCGCGTAGAAGGGGACGAAGGCGATGCCCTGCTCGCCGCAGAGCCGCAGCAGCTCGTCCTGTTCGGGCGAGGCGCCGATGCCGTACGGGTTCTGCACGCACACCACGGGGGCGATGGCCTGCGCCTCGGCGAGCTGGTGCGGGCGGACGTTGGAGAGGCCGAGGTGGCGGATCAGCCCGGCCTGCCGCAACTCGGCGAGGGCGCCGAAGCGTTCGGCGACGGAGTCGGTGCTGTGGATCCGCAGGTTGACCAGGTCGAGGTGGTCGCGGCCGAGCTCGCGCAGGTTCTGCTCGACCTGGGCGCGCAGCCGCTCGGGGGTGCGGGCGTGCTCCGCCCACTCGCCGTCGAGGCCGCGGGCCGGGCCGACCTTGGTGGCGATCACCAGGTCGTCGCCGTACGGCGCGAGCGCCCGGTTGATCAGCTCGTTGGCGGAGCGGAGCCGGGAGAAGTAGAAGGCGGCGGTGTCGATGTGGTTGACGCCGAGTTCGACCGCGCGGCGCAGCACCCGCAGGGCCTGCTCGCGGTCGCGCGGGACGGCGTGCGGGACGAGCGCCGGGCCCGTCTGCGGCAGGCGCATCGTGCCGAAGCCGATGCGGTGGACGGTGCGGTCGCCGAGCGTCCAGGTGCCGGAGGCGGCGGCGGTCACGGGGGTGGTGGTTACGGGGGCGGTGGGGGTGGTCTCCGAAGTCATGTCGATCATGATCGGCAATGAACTAGCCTGACCGCCAATGATTCGAACATGTCTGAATCCACGGGGGTGCGGGCTTGGCGGCCGAACTGCTGTTCACGGCGGGTGACCTGGCGCGGATGCGCTTCGCCGTCTGCCCGATGTGGGAGGTCGGCCCGAGCCTGCGGCTGCTGGGCTCGGGGCTCGCCCACCCCGTCCACCGCCCCTGGGCGGAGCAGGTGCGGCCACGGCTGGCGACGCTCGGCCCGGCGTACGCCCTGCTCGCCGAGCTGGTCCCGCCCGCCGGGTACGTGCCGGACTTCCTCAACCCCACGCCCGCCGGGCCCGCCCCCACCCTGGATGAGGAGCTGGCCGCGATCCGGGCCACCCCGACCGGGCAGGTCCGCCGCGAGCTCGACCGGCTGCAGGACGACCGGCGTCAGGAGGGCCGCGGCGGCCTCGGCCCCCGGCTGCGCGCCCTGTACACCGACCCGGCCGCAGGGCTCGGCCGGCTCACCGAAGCGGTCGAGGCGTACTGGGAACTCGCGCTCGCCCCGTACTGGGCACGGATCCGCGCCGTCCTGGATGCGGACGTGCTGCACCGCGCCCGCCAGGCCGCCGAACACGGCGCGGCGCACGCCCTGAACGACCTGCACACCGAACTCCGCTGGACCGAGGACACCCTGCGGCTGCGTCACCGCACCCGCCCGCTGCCGGGCCGCACCGCCGGGGCGGGCCTGCTGCTCGTCCCGTCCGCCTTCACCGGGCCCGCGCTCTACACCCGCCTCGTCCCGCCCGACCCGCTGCAGCTGGCGTACCCGGCCCGCGGCATCGGCAGCCTGTGGACCACGACCGCCCCGGTGGCGGGCACCGAGGCGCTGGCCGCCGTCCTCGGCCGCTCCCGCGCCCGGCTGCTGACGGAGCTCGTGGCCCCGGCCTCCACGACCGAACTCGCGCAGCGCACCGGGCTCTCCGCCTCGGCGGTCTCCCAGTACCTGACGGCCCTGCGGGACGCGCACCTGGTCAGCGCCCACCGGGCGGGGCGCTCGGTGCTGTACGCGCGGACGGCGTCGGCGGAGGCGCTGCTGGCGCCGCTGGGGGAGAGATGACGATGTGTTCGTCCGCCTACCGTAATGTCGGCCGGGCGGTCCGGTGTCGTCTGGCCGGATCCGGCCGACGTCCGTAGCGTTCGATACATGACACCCAGCCGGCACCCCCGCCCCCGCCGGAGCGCCCTCGTCGCCGCCCTGCTCGCGGCCGCCTTCGGCACGGTGGCGCTCACCGGCGCCCCCGTACGGTCGGCGGTCCCGCAATCGGCCCCGCAGCAGGTCCCGCAGGCGGCAGCCGCGCCCGGCGGGTGGCTCCGTCCGGCCGGTGCGCCGCCGACCGTCTTCGCCCACCGCGGCGCCTCCTCCGCCGCCCCCGAGAACACCCTGGTGTCCGACGAGGTGGCCCGCCGGGCCGGCGCCGCGTGGATCGAGGACGACGTGCAGCCCAGCAAGGACGGCGTCCCCTACGTCCTGCACGACGAGACCGTGGACCGTACCACCAATGGCACCGGCCGGATCCGCGACCTGACCGCCGCCCAGCTGGACGCACTGGACGCAGGCTCCTGGTTCGCCCCGGCCTACGCGGGCACCCGGCTGCCCACCCTCGCCGCCCAGCTGGAGGACCTGCGCACCCGGGGCGGCAAGCTGCTGCTGGAGATCAAGGGACCGCACACCCGAGACGAGGTCGCCCGGATCGTCCGCGAGGTCCGCGACCACGGCATGACCGACCGGGTCTTCGTCCAGAGCTTCGAGGTGGACGCTCTGCGCCACACCCGCGAACTGGCCCCCGAACTGCCGCTCGGCCTGCTGCGCTCCGCTCTGGACGCCGACCCGGTCGCCACCGCCCGCGAACTCGGCCTGGCCGCCTACAACCCCTCGGACGAAGCACTCTCCGCCCGCCCCGGAGCCCTCGCGGACCTGCACGCCGCCGGGATCGCCGTCAACGTCTGGACGGTCGACCAGCCCGCCCGCTGGAAGGCCCTCACGGACGCCGGTGTGGACGGCATCATCACCAACCGCCCGGCGGAGCTGGCCGGTTGGACCGCGGCCTGGTCGCCGCCCGGAGCCGCCGGTTAGGCTGCCCGGCGTGAACGGCGACAGCACGAAGGGCACGAAGGGCACGAAGGGCACGAAGGGCACGGAGAACACGAACGGCACGGACGCCACGCAAGGCACCCTGACCGCCTTCGACGGCCGCCTCGTCCTCGACCTCGACGCCCGGACCGCCACCGTGGACGGCCGCGAGGCACAACTCACCCGCCAGGACGCCAAGTTGCTGCGCGGCCTGATCGAGCTGGGCGAGGGCGTGCACGCGCCGGACACGATCCTCCTGCGGGTCTGGGGCGTCCTGCTCAACCCGGTGGAGCTCAGGTACCCCATCTCGGTCCTGAGGTTGAAGCTCGGCCGGCCGTCCTGGATCGAGCGGACCGAGGCCGGCTACGCCCTGCGGCCCCCGGAGCGCGAGCAGGAATAGGTGGTTCCGGTCCGACCTGGGACGATGGGGCGGTGACGGGGCGGGAGTCGCCCGGGTCCGTTCTGACGGGGGGTCGGCGATGTCGCCGCACGAGATCGGGTTGTACGCGAGCGCGGCTGTGGTGGTCGGCGTGGGCCTGCGGACGCTGGTGGTGGCCGGGGCCGGCCCCGACGGTCCGGCGGGCGGTGGCGCGGGAGCCGGCGGCGCGGCAGTCGGTGGAGCGGCGGCCGGCGGGCCGGGCGAGGTGCTTGCCGTCGTCCGCGGCGCCCTGGCGCGTCGGCCCTGGGTCACGATCGCGCTGTTCGCGGTGATGGCGGTGATGGCCGTCGTCCAGTACGCCGTGCCCGCCGCGGTGGACGACCTGATGCGGCAGCCGGGTGCGCTGTCCGACGGGCAGTGGTGGCGGGCGGGGACGGCGCTGCTGGTGCAGTCCTCGGGCCTCGGCCAGATCGCGTTCAACCTGCCGGCCCTGCTGGTGATCGGGGCCGTCGCCGAGACGGTCCTGGGGTGGTGGCGGACCCTGGCCGTCTTCCTGGTCAGTGGCGTCCTCGCCCACGTGGTGAGCCTGGCCGGCTGGTCGCCGCGCGGCGGCGGCGACTCGGTGGCCGTCTGCGGTCTGCTGGGCGCCCTGGCCGTCGTCTGCCTGCTGCGCGGGAACGTGCGCGGAACCGTGCCCGGCCCCGGACTGAAGGCGCACTGGTACCTCCTGCTCGTCCCGGCGGCCGCCGTGTTCCTCTGTGCGCTGCGCAACAACCACGGCGCCGGCCTGCTGGTGGGCTGCCTGCTCGGGCTGGTCCTGGTGCCGCGGGCGAGCGCTGCACGTGACGGGGGGACCGCCGCGGCCTGACCGCGACGTCCGGCTGTCGTGCCGGAGCGGGCCGCATACTGACCGCGTGACGAGTGGAGACGGCGCAGACGGCGGACGACCGACCGCGGACCGGCGCGGGGTGCTGCGGGCGGGCGCGGCGGCGCTGCTGCTGGGCGCGGCGGGGTGTACGAGCGGGGGCAACCCGCGGTCGGCGGGCACGAGTCCGAGCCCGCCGACGCCCGAACCACCGGGCACCCGGACGCCCACGCCCACCCCGACGCAAACCCCCACCCCGCTGCCCGAGCCGCCGCTCTGGCAGCCCGGCCCGGCCGAGATCCAACCCGACGTCAAGCGCCGGGCCGTCGAACTGGTCGCCGCGCTCGGCGCCTGGCCGCCCGGCGGCCAGGGCGTGGAGCCGGCCCGGGCCCGGGTGGCGGCGCTCGGGCTGCCGCCCGCGCTGGCCGACCAGGCGGGTCCGCTGGCCCCGGCGGCGCCGGAGGCGAGCCTGGAGGTGGTCGTCGCCCAGTACGGCGGGATCCTCGCCGATTCGGCGAGCGTGCTGGTGGTGTGCCGGCAGTGGACCCGGGGCCCGGACGGTTCGGTGGCCGGGGGCGGCACCACGGTGGACGTCCGGCTGAGCCGGGCCGAGCCGCGCTGGACCGTCACCGAGCTGCACCCGGGGGTCGCCGGCCCGGCCGCCGCGGCGCCGACCTCGGCGGTGGCCCGGGTGCTGGCCGAGCCGCGGATCGAGCTGCCGCCCGAGGCGGCGGCCGACCTGCGCAGCGGTACCGTCCACGACAGCGTGCCGGAGGCGATGCTGCGGTTGGCCGGCCCGTACACGCTGTCGGTGAGCGTGGTGCGGACCGGCCACCCGTTGGACGTGTTCGGGACGTCCCGGCCCAGCGACCATCCGCTGGGCCGGGCCTTCGACGTCTGGCGGATCGACGGGATGGCCGTGGTGGACCCGGCCACGCCCCGGCAGCTGGTCGAGTCCTTCATGCGGGACGCGGCCGCGGCCGGTTCGTACAACGTGGGCGGGCCGGTGGCGATCCCGGGGGCCGGGAACCGGTTCTTCACCGACGACACCCACCACGACCACTGCCACGTCGGGTTCACCTTCTGAGGGCTCGACCACGAGCGGCCGTACGTCAGTTGACGTTGACGCCGCTCCAGGCCGCCGCGACGGCCTTGTACTCGGTGCTGTTGAGGCCGTAGAGGTCCTTGGCTGCGCTCAGCGAGGCGGCGCGGGCGCCCTTGTAGTTGGTGGTGGAGGTCATGTAGACGGTCAGTGCGCGGTACCAGATCTTGGCGACCTTCTGGTTGCCGATGCCGGTCACCGTGGAGTTGTTGCAGGTGGGGCTGTTGTAGGTGAAGCCGTTGATGGTCTTGCTGCCGCTGCCCTCACTGGCCAGGTAGAACCAGTGGTTGCCGACGCCCGAGGAGTTGTGCACGTCCAGGCGGCCGACCGAGCTGCTCCAGCAGTCCGCCGAGGAGCCGTCCAGCGAGGGCTTGTCGAAGCGGCGCAGCCACGGCGGGGTGGACTGGTCGCTGAAGAGGTAGTCGGGGGTGTCCACCTTGTTGTTGGCGTACCACTCCACCATGGTGCCGAAGATGTCGCTGGTGGACTCGTTGAGGCCGCCGGACTCGCCGCTGTAGCGCAGGTTGGCGGTGGCGCTGGTGACGCCGTGGGTCATCTCGTGGCCCATGGTGTCGAGGTCGACCTGCTCGGGGTCGGTGGTGCCGTTGCCGTCGCCGGTCATCATGCAGAAGCAGCTGTCGGACCACTGGGCGTTGTCCCAGTTGGTGCCGACGTGGACGAAGACGGTGGCGCCCTTGCCGTCGTTCTTGATGCCGTTCCGGCCGAAGGTGTTCTTGTAGTAGTCGTACGTCCAGGCGGTGTTGGCGTGGGCGTCGACTGCCGCGGTGGAGCGGTCGGTGGAGAACTTCTTGCCGTCGCCCCAGACGTTGGTGGTGCTGGTGAACGCGGTGCCGGAGGTCGCCTTGACCGAGCTGGAGGAGAGGTTGTGGGCGTCCTTGGTGACGGTGCCGCGGATCGGGTCGGTCAGGGTGTAGCCGCCGGAGGTGGCGGTGGTGTCGATGCTGACCGTGCCGGTGTACTCGGAGTTGCCGGTGCCGGTGGCCTGGTGCTCGGCGTCGTAGGCCTCGATCTGCTCGCCGGTGGTGGCGTCGGTGACGACGATCCGGCCGGCCGGCTGGCCGTGCTCGCCGGTGCCCTCGACGGTGGTGCGCCAGGCGAGCCGGGGCGTGCCGTCGGCGGCCCAGACGACCAGTTCGGGGGTGCTGACGGCGTCCTGGACGCCGGGGGCGGCGGAGAGCGCGTTGGCGGCGCCGGACTGGGCGGGCACCTTGGGGACGGTGGACTTCACGGCGGCGTCGTGGGCGGCCGCGCGGGAGGTGTCCTTGAGCCGGCCCTTGGCGTCCTGGTGGACGACCAGGTCGCCGCCGACGACGGGAAGGCCCTGGTAGGTGCGGTCGAAGCGGACGTGCGAGGTGCCGTCGGCGTCGATCACGACGTCCTTGACCACGAGGTCCTGGCCGGTGCCGAAGCCGAACACCGAGGTGTTGTGGGCGACGTTGGCGCGGGCCTGGGATATCGCGGCCTCGCGCGGGTCGGTGGCGGCGGAGGCGGTGGCGGCGGGGACGGTCGCACCGGCGAGGGCGGCGGCGACGACGGCGGCGGCCGCGGCCACGCGGGCACGGCGGAAGGAGGACGTGGGGGTCACTCTGAACTCCAGTGGGGGTTAGCTGCAGGGAAAGGAGCTGGCTCAGAGATTGACGGCGATCAGTCAGGTCCAGCTAGGGGAAAGGTCATAACTTTGCCAAGTTGTGTCCTTGGACTGTCAAAAATGATCGAAAGTTAACAAGGCGTCCACAGTGCCGTCGTGATGGACGGATAGCACCATCGCTGCCCCGCCCGACGCCCCCAGGCCCTAGTAGGGCTTGGTCAGGTCTGTTTTCGTGTGGGTATGTCGCGGTGGCAGGTGGGGCAGGCGCCGGCCCAGGTCGCCAGAAGGATCTGGAGCTCGCGGACGACTTGGTAGAGGCTCAGGCCGGCCCCGCGTCTTTTGGGGCGGTGGCCAGTCTGCGCAGGGTGCAGAACGCGTGGGCGAGAGAGACGAGCGTGACGTGGTGATGCCAGCCGGTGAACGTGCGGCCCTCGAAGTGGGCCAGGCCGAGGGCCTGTTTCATCTCCCGGTAGTCGTGCTCGATCCGCCAGCGGAGCTTGGCCATTCGCACCAGAGTGGTCAGCGGGGTGTCGGCGGGCAGGTTCGAGAGCCAGAACTGGACCGGCTCGGCTTCCTTGGCGGGCCATTCGGCCAGCAGCCAGCACTCGGCCAGCTCCACGCCCTCGGTGGCGTCGCGGATCTCGCGTCCGGCCGGGCGGATCCGCAGCGCCACGAAGCGCGAATACATCCGCTTGAAGCCGCTCTTCGCCTTGCCTGGGCGCGACCCCTCCCGCCACGACACCGGCCTGGCCGCTTTCGGCCCGGCAGCGATGGCCAGGTCCTTCACACTGCGGGCCTTGTCCGGGTACTTCGCCACCGGCGGCCGGCCGGTGCCGCTGTAGGCGGGCGTGACGGGCCGGGCTTCGGCAGGGTGCGCGGTCGGCGTGGTGGAGATCCCCAGCACGTAGTGCAGGCCGCGTTGCTGGAGGCCGAGGCGGAAGGCCGCGGCGTCGCCGTATCCGGCGTCGGCGATGGCGAGCGGGACGTGGACACCCCAGCACCGGGTCTCGTCGATCATGTCCAGGGCCAGCTGCCACTTCTCCACGTGGCCCAGGCCTGCGGGGATGCCGCACCGGTCTCGCCGGGCGACCTTGTCCGGGTCGGCCTTCGTCGATTCGGGGTCCCAGGACGCGGGGAGGAACAGCCGCCAGTTGACCGGCGCCGAGGCGTGGTCACGGGCCAAGTGGAGCGAGACGCCCACTTGGCAGTTGGTGACCTTGCCCGCGGTTCCGGTGTACTGCCGCGACACACACGCCGACGCGTCGCCGTCCTTGAGGAACCCCGTGTCGTCGATGATCAGCGCGGTCGGATCGATGGCGTCCTGCATCCTCCAGGACAAACGGGCCCGGACATGTGCCGGATCCCAGGGGCTTGTCGTGACGAAGTGCGCGAGAGCCTGCCGGTTTCCGTCCTCCCCGAGCCGCGCGGCCATCGGCTCCACCGACTTCCGCTTGCCGTCCAGGAGCAGCCCACGCACGTACGCCTGCCCCCAACGCCGCTGGTCAGCGCGCGTGAACGCTTCGAACAACCCCGCCGTGAACGCCTCCAGGTCCTCCCGGACCTCGGCCATCTCCCCAGGTGTCACACACCAACAACGCGCCACCTACTCCCCAGGACACGCCACCACGGCACCGACCTGACCAGGCCCTACTAGGCTTCCGCCCCATGGACGGATGGGTGGGGGCCTGGACCGGCGGCCGGGCGGCGGTCCACGTGGGCGACGTCGCGGACTTCAACGCGCAGTTCTTCCCGAGCGGCATGGACGCGGCCCAGCGCCTGCGCCGGCTGCGGCAGGCGCACCACTACGCCTGCCTGGCCGTCTGCTACAGCCCCGAACCGGCCCTGCTGGTGCTGCCCGGCGAGGTCGCCCCCGAGTGGACCGACTGGCTGGCCCGGGAGTTGGCCTGGGGCCAGGTCGAGGTGCACAGCGGGGTGGCGCCCGACCGGACGGTGGCCGAGGCGCTCGCCGCCCGCCCCGCGCTGGCCGCCTGGATCGCCGACTCCGGCCACCCGGTGGTCGGTTGGGGCCGCAACGCCGCGCAGGGCGAGGGGCCCGAGCTGGCCGCCGTACGCCGCTACGAGTCCAAGGCCGCCGCCCACGGCCTGTTCACCGCCCTCGCCCCCGGACACCCCGGGATCACCGTCCCGCAGCAGGAACGCGCGGACGGCCGCCGCCGGGCCGCCCGTCGGCTCACCGCCCGCGCCGCCCGCGGCCGGACCACCGTGCTGAAGAGCCCGTACGGCGTCGGCGGCTACGGCACCGTGGTGGTCGAGCCCGCCGAACTGTTCGCCGCGGGCGGCGGCGGGGCCCTGCTGCGGCGCCTGGTGCGGACCGAGGTCCTGCCGCCCGAGGGCGAGTTGCTGCTGGAGGAGTACGTCGACCCGGGCCCGGCCGCCCGGCTGCGTGACCTCACCTACGACGCCGTGGTCGGCCCGGACGGCACCGTCCACCCGGTCGGCGCGGGCGTCATGGACGTGGCCGGCACCCGCTACCAGGGCGTCACCGTCGGGCCCGGCGCGGTGCCCAGGGACGCCGCCGAGACGGCCCGCGGGTTCGCCCTGGCCGTGGGCGAGCGGCTGGCCGCCGAGGGCTACCGCGGCTGGTACGACGTCGACTTCGTCACCGACCGGCAGCGCCGGCTCGCCCCCACCGAGATCAACCTGCGGCTCACCGGCCCGGCCGTCGCCTTCGTCCTGCGCGCCCGTCTCGACCGGGTGCGCGGCCCCGGCCACCTGGTCCGCACCCTGGACGGGATGCCGCTCGGCGCCCGGCTGGCCCCGGCGGCGCTGCACGACCACCTGGAGCGGCTGCGGCCGCGCTGCGCCCGCCTCGGCGTCACCCTGCTGCCGCTGATCCCGACCGCCTGCCACGAGCCGGAGCCCGTCGTCGGCCTCGCCCTGGCCGGGCCGGACACCGAGGCGTTGGACGCGGCCGAGGCGCTGCTCGCGGCCGCGAACCAGGGGCTGGCGGGGATGTTCGAGGCCCTGAGGTGAGCGCCGGTCAGCCCTTCCCGGCGCGCGGCCTGCTCAGCAGGAAGACCACCACCACGGTCGCCGCCAGCATCAGCGGGATGTTGAAGACCAGGACCATCGTCGTCTCGCGGGACCAGTCCGTGGGGTCGGTGAGCCGGTAGAGGTTGTCCTGCGGCCACCAGGAGGCGAGCAGCCAGACCACCGCCACGTAAGTGCAGACGGACAGCCCGAGCGAGCGGCCCTGCCGCAGCACCGCCGGGAGGCCGAAGAGCAGGAAGGCCGCCCCCGCGCCGAAGGCGAGGTTCTCGCACAGGTAGAGCAGATCGAAGCCGAGGTGGTAGCCGGCGGGCACCCCCGAGAGGTCCGTCGAACCGGGGAAGAAGAAGTCGGTGGTGACCCAGGCGAAGAACGCCCCGAGCACCACCACGGCCACCGCGAAGCAACTCGTCGGGCCCTCCGCGCCACCCCCGCCCCGGCCTTGCCGCCGCCCTTGCGGGATCCGGCCGGCCGGGACCCGGCCTTGCCCGAGCGGGCCGGGGCGGCGTGCTGCGGCGGGGCCGGCAGCGGCAGGGCCGCGCGGTCCAGCTTGCCCGCCCGGGTGCGCGGCAGCTCCGGCAACGGGACGACCGCCGCGGGCACCTCCCCGGCCGGCAGCTCCGCCGTCAGGTACTGCGAGAGCGACCAGCCGTCCGCGCCGTCCGCCGCCGGGTCCGTCACCGCGTAGCCGACCTCCCTGCGCTGCCCGGGCCGCACGTCCACCTCCACCACGACGGCCTCCCGCACCGCCGGGTGGGCGCGCAGCAGGCCCTCGGCCCGGGCCGCCGCCACCACCCGGGAGACCACCGACGCCTTCCGGGCGTGCGGGACCGGCCCGAGCACGTTCGCGGCCCGCGCGGTGAACTCCAGCACGCCGTCCGCCCGCAACACCCCGAGGTCGCCGGTCAGCAGCACCCGCCCGTCCGGGTCGAAGTCCGCCCGGACGAAGCGGCGGGCGGTGTCCGCCGGCCGGCCGAGGTAGCCGCGGGTCAGCCCCGCGCCGCCGATCGCGATCTCGCCGGTCGTCCCGTGCTCGACGGGAGTGCCGTCCGGCCCCAGCACGTACACCCGGGTGCCGGGGAAGGGCCGGCCGACCAGCGAGACCCGCTCGGCGCCCTCCGCGGCTGCGGTGCCCTGCGCGTCGAAGTAGGTGCTGTCCACGGTGGCCTCGGCCAGCCCGTACACGTTCAGCACCCTGGTGCCCTCGCCGAGCAGCCGCTGCAGGCCCAACTGCTCGTCCAGGTACCACTTCTCGGCGCCCACGGTGAGCAGCCGCACCCCGGGCAGGCCCCCGCCGCCGGCGGCGAGCAGAGCGGTCAGCCGGCGCGCGGTGCGCACGTTCAGTTCCAGCACGGTGATCCGCTCGGCGGCGACCAGGGCGGGCAGCGCCCCGAGGTCGGCGGTGCGGTCCAGGGTGAGGTTGAACGGCGTGACCACCAGCGTCGCGCCGGTGCACAGCGCGCGCACCCAGTCGGCGGTGAAGACGTCGAACTCCAGGCTCGCCGTCTGCAGGATCCGGTCCTCGGCCGACAGGCCGTACGCCTCGCGCCAACCCTCGTACGCGGCCAGCAGGTTGCGGTGCTCGACCAGCGCTCCGGCGGGCAGGCCGGTGGACCCGGAGGTGTAGAAGACGCAGGCCAGGTCGGACGGGCCGACCTCCGGCGGGGCGAACGGCGCCCGTGCGGGCGCGGCCGTGTCCACGCAGACCAGCTGCGCCACCCGTGCCACCGGTGCGACCTGCGCCCCGGCCGCGTCCGCCAGCCGGATCCGGTGGGCCTCCTCGGTGACCACCACGTCCGGCGCCGCGTCCGCCAGCACGTGCCGCAGCAGCGCGTCGGGCGCGGTCGGCTCCACCGGGACGTACGCGACCCCGGCCTTCAGCACGGCCAGCAGCGCCACGTACACCGCGGTGCCCCGGCCCAGTGCGACCGCCGCCCGCCCGCCCGGGGCCAGCCCGCGCTCGGCCAGCACGGCGGCCAGCCGCTCCGCCCGCTCGTCCAACTGCCCGTACGTCAGCTCCTGTTCGCCGCAGCGCACCGCCACCGCCGTGGGCGTGCGGCGGGCGTGCCGCTCGATCAGCCCGTGGAGCGTGCCGCCCGCCCGCTCCCCGCCCGCCCGCTCCCCGTCCGCCGTCGTCTCCGCAGTCATCGAGTCTCCCCCCTCGTCCCCGCCGGAAAGGGCACCATCCTCCTCCCAACTCCCGCAGCGCAACAGGGTTCTGGCACGTCCGCCCCTCGGACGCCCCGCACCCGTCCCGACCGACGGTTGTACTCTGCACGCGGACGGCCGCGCCGGGCCCGTCCGGTGCCGTGATCGGAGAACCGCCACCCATGAGCCAGCCCCTGGACGGCCCGCTGCTTCGTACCAAGGACGTGGACGTCGTGCGCGACGGCCGGCACCTGCTGCGCGCGATCAGCCTGGAGATCCGGCCCGGCCAGCACTGGGCGCTGCTCGGCCCCAACGGCGCGGGCAAGTCCACCCTGCTCGCCCTGCTCGGCGCGGTCTCCCACCCCACCCGCGGCGAGGTGGACGTGCTCGGCCACCGGCTCGGCCGGGTCGACGTCCGCGAGCTGCGCGCCCACCTCGGGCACGTCAACCCGCGCCACCCGCTGCGCTCGCCCCTGACCGTGCGCGAGGTGGTGCTCACCGGGCACACCAACACCATCGAGCCGGAGTGGCACCGCAAGCCCGGCCCGGAGGCGCTGGAGCGGGCCGAAGAGCTGATCGGGACGCTCGGCATGACCACGATGGCCGAGGCCCCGTGGACCACCCTGTCCCAGGGCGAGCGCGGCCGGGCCCTGATCGCCCGCGCCCTGATGCCCAGCCCCCGGCTGCTGCTGCTCGACGAGCCCGCCACCGGCCTGGACCTCACCGCCCGCGAGCTGCTGCTCGACAGCCTGGACCTGCTGCGCCACCAGCACCCGGAGCTGGCCAGCGTGCTGGTCACCCACCACCTGGAGGAGTTGCCCGAGAGCACCACCCACGCCCTGCTGCTGCGCGGCGGCGAGTGCGTGGCGGCCGGGCCGGTGGACGAGGTGATGACCACCGCGCTGATCAGCGAGACCTTCGGCCACCCGATCCGGATCAGCCGGCACGAGGGCCGCTGGACGGCCCGCGCCGCCGCCCGCCGCACACCGGGTCGATAACGGTTCAGGGGGTGGGTGTGGACGCCGTGGCGTCCATACGTAAGGTATGCCTTAGCTAATTCAGGGGCGCCGGCCCGCCGGTCCCCCTACCAGCCCAGGCACACCCATGCCCTTTTCCGTTGGAGCCCGCATGTCCGCCCGTCGCCGTTCCACCGCAGCCGCGCTGCTCACCCTCGCCGTGGCGACCGCAACCCTGGCCGGCTGCTCGTCCAAGAAGGACGACAAGGCAGGCTCCTCCGACGCCGTCAAGGTGAACGCCACCGACACCGCGTGCGAGGTCTCCAAGACCAGCTTCCCGGCCGGGCACGTGGTGCTGGACATCAGCAACAAGGGCTCCAAGACCACCGAGGTCTACGTCTACGGCGACGGCGACAAGATCGTCACCGAGCGCGAGAACATCGGCCCCGGCACCAAGGCCAGCATCAACGCCGAGATCAAGGCCGGCTCGTACGAGATCGCCTGCAAGCCCGGCATGGTCGGCGACGGCATCCGCCAGAAGATCACCGTGACCGGCGAGGGCGGCAGCGCCGCCCCGGCCGACCCGCGCCTGACCGCCGCCGTCGACGCCTACCGCACGTACGCCCAGCAGCAGGCCGACGCCACCATCCCGGCCGTCCAGGCCTTCGCCGACGCGATCAAGGCCGGCGACCTGGAGAAGGCCAAGTCGCTGTACGCGCCCTCGCGCACCGGCTGGGAGCGCACCGAGCCGGTCGCCGAGAGCTTCGGCGACGTCGACCCCAAGACCGACACCCGCGAGGACAAGGTCGAGGCCGGCCAGCAGTGGACCGGCTGGCACAAGCTGGAGAAGTCGCTCTGGGCCGACGCCAAGATCGGTGACGACGAGAAGAAGCTCGCCGACCAGCTGGTCGCCGACCTCACGGACTGGCAGAAGAAGATCCCCGCCGCCGAGATCACCGCGACCAGCATGGCCAACGGTGCCAAGGAACTGCTGGACGAGGTCGCCACCAACAAGATCACCGGCGAGGAGGACCGCTACAGCCACACCGACCTGGCCGACTTCCAGGCCAATGTCGAGGGCGCGCAGAAGGCCTACGAGCTGCTGAAGCCGGTCGCCGCCGAGAAGGACGCGGACCTGTCCAAGACCCTGGACTCCGAGTTCGCCGCCATCAACGCCCTGCTCGCCAAGTACAAGCAGGCCGACGGCACCTTCACCCCGTACGACAAGGTCACCGAGGCCGAGCGCAAGACCTTCTCCGACGCGGTCAACTCGCTGGGCGAGCCGCTGTCGAAGCTGGCCGCCGCCGTGGTCGCCAAGTAACCGACCACCGCTTCCCGTTCCACCCACCCCACCGACGCCGTGGCGGCCCGACACCGGCCGCCACGGCCTCCGTGAGTCAGTACAGAGAAGGGCCCGCCCGCCGATGGACGCCCAGCACGAGCAGCAGCAGAACGAGACGCCGGCCGCCGCCGACGCCACCGCGACCAGGAGCGCGGTCAGCCGACGCGCCGTCATCGGCTGGGCCGGCGCGGGCGTCGCGCTCGGCGCCGCCGCCGTCGGCTCGGTCGCCGCCGCCACCCGCCAGGACGACCCCGCCCCGGCGGCCGCCGCCCCGGCCGGCGCCGAGGTGCCGTTCTACGGCGAGAACCAGGCCGGCATCGCCACCCCGGTCCAGGACCGGCTGCACTTCGCCGCCTTCGACGTCTCCGACAAGGCGACCCGGGAGTCCCTGGTCAAGCTGCTCAAGGAGTGGACCAAGGCGGCCGCGGCGATGACCGGCGGCCGCGAGGTCGGCACCGGCGCCGCCACCGGCCTGCCCGAGGCGCCCCCGGACGACACCGGCGAGGCCCTGGGCCTGCCCGCCTCCCGGCTCACCCTCACCATCGGCTTCGGCCCCACCCTGTTCGAGAAGGACGGCGTGGACCGCTTCGGCCTCAAGGCCAAGCGCCCCGACGCCCTGATCGACCTGCCGGCCTTCAAGGGCGACAAGCTCGACCCGAACCGCAGCGGCGGCGACCTCTGCATCCAGGCCTGCGCCGACGACCCGCAGGTCGCCGTGCACGCGATCCGCAACCTGGCCCGCATCGGCATGGGCACCGTCAACATCCGCTGGTCCCAGCTCGGCTTCGGCAAGACCTCCTCCACCACCCCGGACGCGCAGACCCCGCGCAACCTGATGGGCTTCAAGGACGGCACCCACAACATCGCGGGCACCGACACCGGCAAGCTCGCCGACCACGTCTGGGCGGCCCCCGGCGACGGCCCGGAGTGGATGACCGGCGGCTCCTACCTCGTCGCCCGGCGGATCCGGATGCACATCGAGACCTGGGACCGCACCTCGCTCAAGGAGCAGGAGGACGTCTTCGGCCGCACCAAGGGCGAGGGCGCCCCGTACGGCAAGGCCAAGGAGCACGACGCGCCCGACCTCAAGGCGATGCCCGCCGACTCGCACGTCGCCCTCGCCCACCCGGACGCCAACAGCGGCCTGATGATCCTGCGCCGCGGCTTCTCCTTCACCGACGGCACCGACGGCCTCGGCCGCCTGGACGCCGGCCTGTTCTTCCTCGCCTACCAGCGCGACACCCGCAAGGCCTTCGTGCCGCTGCAGACCCGCCTGGCGTCGAGCGACAAGCTCAACGAGTACATCCAGCACGTCGGCTCCGCCCACTTCGCCTGCCCGGCGGGCGTGCGCAAGCCGGGGGAGTGGTGGGGCCAGGCCCTGTTCGGCTGACCCGCCAGATTCCCCCGTACCACCTCACCCCCAGGAGCCCGCGTGTTCGGCAACTACCTGATCGGCCTGCGCGAAGGCCTCGAAGCCAGCCTGGTCGTCTGCATCCTGATCGCCTACCTGGTCAAGACCGACCGCAAGGACAAGCTGCCGCCGGTCTGGCTCGGCGTCGGCGCGGCCGTGGTGCTCTCGATGGCCTTCGGCGCGGTGCTGCAGTTCGGCTCCTCGCAGCTCACCTTCGAGGCCCAGGAGGCGCTCGGCGGCTCGCTGTCGATCATCTCGGTCGGCCTGGTGACCTGGATGGTGTTCTGGATGCGGCGCACCGCCCGGCACCTGAAGACCGAACTGCACGGCAAGCTGGACGCGGCCCTCGCGATGGGCACCACGGCCCTGGTGGTCACCTCCTTCCTGGCCGTCGGCCGTGAGGGACTGGAGACCGCACTGTTCATCTGGTCCGCGGTGCAGGCCACCGACGACGGCTGGAACCCGCTGATCGGCGCTGCGCTCGGCCTGCTCACCTCGGTGGTGCTCGGCTGGCTGTTCTACCGGGGCGCGCTGAAGATCAACCTGGCCAAGTTCTTCACCTGGACCGGCGCCATGCTGGTCGTGGTCGCGGCCGGAGTGCTCGCCTACGGCGTGCACGACCTCCAGGAGGCCGGCTGGCTGCCCGGCCTGCACAGCGTGGCCTTCGACATCTCCAGCACCATCCCCAAGGACAGCTGGTACGGCACGCTGCTGAAGGGCGTGTTCAACTTCCAGCCCGACCCGACGGTGCTGCAGCTGGTGGTCTGGCTGCTCTACCTGGTCCCCACGCTGGCCGTCTTCTTCAACCTCCTCGGGGGCAAGGCGAAGCCCGTCGCGGCCAAGCCGGCCGCCTGACCGGCCCGCCCCCTCGCACCCCGCCCCGCCCCGTCCGGCCTCCCGCCGGACGGGGCGGTGGCGTATCCGGGCCCGGGGCGGGGCGGGATGTCGACCGGCCAGTCCTCGACCGGTCGGTCCTCGGCGGGTCAGTCCTCGGTGGGGGCGGCGAAGCGGATCGAGTAGCGCCGCTCCAGCTCGGCGATCCGCCCGGGCAGGGCGTCCCGCACCTGGGCCAGCTCGGCCGCGTGCTCCCGGACGAAGGAGTCCCGCAGCGCGGCCCGCAGCGGCTCGCGGGCCGCCTCGACCGGCTGCATGCAGGTGGCGTAGGCCGCGCCCAGGCGGCGGTCCTCGGCGCTCGCGGCCTGATCGGTCGCGGCGCCCTGGAGGGTGCGGTCCACCTGGTCGAAGAAGTGCTGCTCGCTGTCGGCCCGGACGCCCTGCGCGGACAGGCAGTCCGGCAGCCCTCGCCGGGCGGCGAGTACGGCGGCGTCCTGTTCCACCGCGGCGAGGCCGCTGAACCACCGGGACTGCAGCGGCCCGTAGCCGGACTGCAGGTCGCCGGCGGCCTTCGCGCCCTCCTGGTCGCAGCGCCGCTGGACCGCGGGATCGGCGGACGTGGCGGCCGGAGCCGGCGCGGTGGTGTCCGGGACGGTGCTGGCGCTGAAGCCGTGTCGGGCGATGTGGGCCAGGTCGGGGATCTCGAACTGCCGGATGAACATCGGGGGCGGGGCGTCGGGCACCCGGACGCGGGCGGCGTCCAGGCAGGCGCGCGTCGCGCGCTCCCGGACCAGGCTGGTGAAGCCGTCGAGCCCCTGGGTGAGCCGGGTGTCCGGGCCGGAGGCCGGCAGCAGCACGGGGGTGAGGTCCGGCGGCAGCCCGTAGGCCACCGCGGCCGGCGCGGCGGCGGGCGGCGGGGCGGACACGGCGGACGGGGCGGACGGGGCGGCGGGGCCCGGGTCGGCGGCCGAGCACCCGGCGGTCAGGGCCAGCACGGCGCAGAGCAGTCCCGCCGCCGCAGGGTGCGAGGCGGTGGAGCGGCGCGAAGGCCGGTGGACGCGGGGCATGGGCGGAGGACTCCGGCGGAGGAGGCGGACGGGACCGGGGGAGCGAGCGGCGCCGTGGCCCCGCCCGGAGTCGGGCGGGGCCACGGACGGCGTCAGTGGACGACCGTGACCTGGTCGCCCGGGTTGCGGCTCAGAATGCCGAACTGGGTGCCGGGGGCCACGTCGGTGATCAGGGCGAAGTACGAGTCGTTGATGTCGTGGTAGCCGTTGAACATCTGCACGTACCCGCGCGAGGCCGGGGTCCACGAGCCGCCGGGCCGCCGGTAGACGCCGGTGTAGCCGGAGAACTCGCCCTGCGGGTTGTACGACCAGGAGACGTTGACGTCGTGGCAGGGCGAGTTGGCCTTGGTGACGACCGTGATGTTGTTCGTCGTGGCGCCCTCGCTCCGGATCCAGTTGGACACGCAGCCGGAGGCCGAGGCGGTGGGCGCCAGCGCGACCACGGAGCCGGCGGCCGTGGCGGCCACGGCGAGGGCGGTGAAGAACTTCTTCATGAATGACTCCCCGGGGGAAAGAATGGGCGGCGGGAAACCCGGCAGGGTGCCGCCCGGAACGCCGTAACGCTAACCCGGCAACCGCTCTGACCTGGTCGGATTGCTGTCTCACAGGCCCTTCGCGCTGTCTCACGATTGTGTTGAAACAGTGTGGGACGCGGCGGAGCCCCGCACGGTCGGGACCGTGCGGGGCTCCGCGGGGTGGAACCGAGGGGTTACGCCGTCTCGGCGGAACCGCGTACTACTCGCTCTTGATCGCGCCCAGGATGTCCAGCTTGGCCGCCTTGTGGGCCGGCCAGAGGGCGGCCAGCAGGCCGATCACGGCGGCCGCGAGCAGGAAGCAGGCGACCTGGAGCGGCGGCACCACGGTGCTGATGCCCTTGAGGTCGTCGGCCAGCGTGCGGACGCCCGCCCAGGCGACCAGGATGCCCAGGCCGACCCCGACCAGTCCGCCGAACAGCGCGATCAGCAGCGACTCCAGCCGGACCATCCGGCGGATGCCGAGCCGGTCCAGGCCGATCGCCCGCAGCATGCCGATCTCCCGGCGGCGCTCGAACACCGACATCGCCATGGTGTTGACCACCCCGAGCACCGCGATGACCACGGACATGCCGAGCAGCCCGTACATCATGTTCAGGAGCCCGTTGAGCATCCGGCGGTTCTCCGCCTTGATGTCCTTCTCGCCCTTGACCGCGATCAGCGGGTTGCCGCCGGTCGCGTCGCGCAGCGCCTGCTTCAGTTCCCCGGTCGGGCCGTTCGCGCCCTTGACCAGGACCTTGTCCAGCCCGGAGCCGGGCAGCGCGTGCGGGCCGACCACGGCGTCGGGGGCGACGACCCCGGCCAGCACCGAGTTGGGCTCGATGACGGCGCCGACGGTCAGTGAGCCCTTGCTGCCGTCCGGGTAGGTGACGGCGAGGGTCTCGCCGAGCCGGTAGCGGCTCTGCCCGGAGGTGCCCGCGTTCACCATCAGCTTGCCCTGCTTGAGGGCGTCCGCGCTGCCCTCCTTGACCTTGACGGTGACCAGCTTGTCGATGGTGGCATCGACGGCGGTCAGCCACTCGTGGTCCGAACCGTCCGCGCCCGTCTCCACCGGGACGCTGCGCACCACGCTCGTCGCGGCGACGCCGGGCGCCTTGGCGATCTGGGCGGCCGCCTCGGGGGCGAGCATCGAGTAGTTCTCCATCGTGACCGCGTAGTCGGCCTTGAGGTCGCTCGCGGCAGCGTCGTCCACGGCCTTGTTCACCGAGGCGCCGATCACCGTCAGCGAGGTGATCAGGGTGACGCCGATGGTCAGCGCCGAGGCCGTGGCGGCGGTGCGGCGCGGGTTGCGGATCGCGTTCTCCTTGGCCAGCTTGCCCGCGGTGCCGTACAGCGCGCGCAGCAGCGGGGCGAACAGCGCGATCAGCGGCCGGGACAGCAGCGGGGTGAGGACGAACACGCCGATCAGCAGCGCGCCCGCGCCGAGGCCGACCAGCTTGACCTCCTTGCCGGCCACGCCGGCGGCCAGCCCGGTGGCACCGGCCAGCGCGAACAGCAGGCCGAAGGTGTTGCGCAGCACCAGGCTCTTCTGGGTGGCGGGCTGCTCGACCGAGCTCATCGCCGCCACCGGCGCGATCCGGGAGGCCCGGCGGGCGGGCAGCCAGGCGGCCAGCACCGTCACCAGCACGCCGACCGCGATCGCGGTGATCACCGTGCCCGGCGCGATGATCAGCGGGCCGTCCGGCAGGTTGGCCTCCATCGGGCCGTTGAGGAAGGCCCGGAGGCCGACCGCGATCCCGACGCCGGCCAGCAGGCCGGCCACCGACGCGGTCAGGCCGACCAGCAGCGCCTCGATCAGCACCGAGCGGGTGATCTGGCGGCGGGTGGCGCCGACCGCGCGCAGCAGGGCCAGTTCCTTGGTGCGCTGGGCGACCAGCATGGTGAAGGTGTTGGCGATGATGAAGATCCCGACGAACAGCGCGATGCCCGCGAAGCCCATCAGGAAGGTGCTCAGGGCCCGGGTGCTCTGCTTGATCATCCGGTCCTGCTCGGCGGCGAGCTCGCGGCCGGTCCTGGACTCGATGGTGTCGCCCTGCGGGACGGCCTGCTTGACGGCGGCGAGCAGCGCGGTGTCGTCGGTGCCCGGCCTGGCCTTGACGTCCAGCTCGGCGAAGCGGCCCGGGCTCAGGTAGAGCTGCTGGGCGGTGGCGGTGTCGAAGGCGGCCAGGGAGCCGCCGGCCGTGACGCGCGGGTCGTTGGTGTGCAGGGTGCCGGTGAGCTTGAGTTCCATCACCGGGCCGTTGACGGCGACCCGGACGGTGTCGCCGACCCGGTACCCGCCCTTCTCGGCGGTCCTGGTGTCGAGGGCGATCTCGGTGGCGTTCTTCGGGCCCCGGCCGGCGACCAGCGGGTAGCGCGGGTCGGTGCCGTCGGCGCCCGGGACGTAGTTGGCGCCGGTGGTGGAGAAGCCGTTGCCGATCAGCGCGCCCTTCTTGTCGGCGATGCCGGCGAAGCCGCTGACCACGCCGCGCACCTCGGCGGCGCCGGGCAGCGCGGCGACCTTGGTGCGGGTCTCCTCGGTGAGGGCCGGGCCGGTGGTGGCCCGGCCGCCGTGGTCGTAGCCGCGGCTGCCGGCCTCGCGGTCGCTGACGGTGACGGCGATGTCGGTGTAGCTCTTGGAGTTCTGGGTCCTCAGACCGTCGCCGAGGGTGTCGGAGAAGATCAGGGTGCCGGCCACGAAGGCGGTGCCGAGCATGACGGCGAGCGTCGTCATCAGCAGTCGGCCCTTGTGGGCGAGCACGTTGCGCAGTGCGGTGCGGAACATGAGGGGGTGTCAGTCCTGGGGTGCTCGGGGACGGGTGGCGTCGGGGCCGGTCGGCCGGGCGTCCGGCGTCGGCCGGGCATTCAGCTGGTGCGGCCCTTGGCGTCGAAGCGGCGCATGCGGTCCAGGACGGTGTCGGCGGTGGGGGTGTGGAGTTCGTCGACGATGCGGCCGTCGGCGAGGAAGACGACGCGGTCGGCGTAGGAGGCGGCGACGGGGTCGTGGGTGACCATGACGACGGTCTGGCCGAGTTCGCGCACGGAGTTGCGCAGGAAGGAGAGGATCTCGGCGCCGGAGCGGGAGTCGAGGTTGCCGGTGGGTTCGTCGGCGAAGACGATGTCGGGCTTGCCAGCGAGGGCGCGGGCGCAGGCGACGCGTTGCTGCTGGCCGCCGGAGAGCTGGGAGGGGCGGTGGCTGAGGCGGCCGGAGAGGCCGACGGTGTCGACGACGCGGTCGAGCCAGGCCTGGTCGACCTTGCGGCCGGCGATGTCCATGGGGAGGGTGATGTTCTCCAGGGCGGTCAGGGTGGGGAGCAGGTTGAAGGCCTGGAAGACGAAGCCGATGTGGTCGCGGCGCAGTTGGGTGAGTTGCTTGTCCTTGAGGCCGACGAGTTCGGTGTCGCCGATGGTGGAGGAGCCGGAGCTGACGGTGTCGAGGCCGGCCATGCAGTGCATGAGGGTGGACTTGCCGGAGCCGGAGGGGCCCATGATGGCGGTGAACTCGCCCTGGGGGAAGGCCACGCTGACGTTGTCGAGGGCGACGACGCGGGTCTCCCCCTCCCCGTAGACCTTGTTCAGGCCGGTGGCGCGGGCGGCCGCCCGGCCGGTGCGGACGGCGGTTGCGGGGAACGTCACGGAGGTCTCCTGGAGGATGAATCGGATATTCCTACCGCTTCATCCTTCCAAGAGGTGACAGCACGATGCGTATGCCGAACAGACGGACGGCCCCCGCCGACCCGATGGTGCGGCGGGGGCCCGTCTCCTCCTCAGGTATGACGTGCCCGGAGGACCGAAGTCCTTCCTACTCCACGGAGACGCCGAAGGCCGTCGCCAGCCCCGCCAGGCCGTCCGCCACCGCACGGCCCGACGGCTCGAACCGCCAGCCGCCCTGCGCCCGCCGGAACGCGCCCAGCACCATCGCCGAGTCCGGCACGCCCCCGTTGGCGCCCGGCCAGCGCGCAGGCCCGTCCGCGCCAGGACCGTACGACGCGTCCACCGCCAGCCCGTACACCTGGCCGAGCGGCAGAGGCGCGGGCCCCTCCTCCTCGGTGGAGACCGCGACCACCACCTCCTCGACGGCCGCCGGCAGCCGGCGAAGGTCGACGCTCAGCCGGGCCTCCCGGACCGGCTCGCCCGGCACCGAGCGCGTCGGGTGGAGGCGCGCGGCGCCGTCCGGGTCCTGCGGGTTGTTGAAGAAGACGAAGTGCTCGTCGCTCAGCACCCGGCCGCCCGCGCACAGGAAGGCCGTCACGTCCAGCTCCACCGCGCCCCCGGTGGCGGCACGGCTCTGCCAGCTGACGGTCAGGGCGCTCTGCGCGTCCGCCTCCGGCGCCTGCTGCGGCTTCTCGGAGACCGGCGCACCGCCGCCCAGGCGCCCGCGCAGGCCCTGCTCGGCCAGCAGGTCGACCAGCTCCGGGCCGGTCACCAGTGTCAGCGGCTTGCCCTCGATGTAGGTGTACGAGCCCCGGCCGAAGCCCGCCGTGGTGACGAGGATGCCCTTGATCGCGCCGTGGTGGCGCACGGTCGACTCCAGGTCGCGCACGGCCGTCGGCGGCACGGTCTTCCGGTACCGCTTCGCCTGGATGACGATCTTGCCGCCCGTCACCGGGTCCAGGTCCTCGGCCACCACGTCCACGCCGACGTCGCCGCTGCGGGCCGTGGTCATCACCCGGAACCCGCGCAGCCGGAACAGCTCGGCGATCAGCTCCTCGAACTCGATCGGGTCCATCTCGAAGAGGTCCGGATCGCCCTCCCCGCCCTGCCCCGCCACACTGCCGCCCACCTGCTCCGGCAGCCGGCCCGGCTTCACCTCGTCCAGCCGCTCCGGGCGCGAGGACAGCTTGCCGCCCAGGCCCAGCAGGCACTCCACCGGCGCCACCCGGTCCAGCGCCAGGGCGGCGAAGTCCGCGCGGGAGGCGGTCAGGGTGGACAGGAAGCGCTCCGCCTCCCGGCCCGTCGCCGGATCGATGCCCCGCACGAAACCGTTCAGCACCACCGAGTCCAGCAGGCCGTCCCGGTCCGCCCGGAACAGCTCCGCCGCCACCCGCAGCGCCGACTGCGCCAGCACCTCCCGGTACAGCGCCTTGCGCTCCGCAGCCGGGCGGGCCACCTCCGCCTCGCGGTCGTCCGACTTCACGTACCGCACCCGGGCCGCCGCCGGCACCACGTCCGGGCCCGGCAGCTCCCAGTTCACCACCAGCTCCCGGTTCGCCGCGTCCCAGGCCGCCTCCAGGGCGTGCGGGAAACCCTCCGGCCAGGCCGCCGAGGCGTACAGGCCCGCCGTGAAGTACTCCTGGACGGCCTCCGGTTCACCCGCCCGCAGGCGCCGCAGCAACTCCTCCGTCCCGGCCCCGCGCTCCGCCTCCTCGCGGCGGACGCGGTCCGCCCACGCCAGGTACTCCTGGTGGTAGGCGGCCAGCCGCTGCTGGCGGTCCGCCTCGCGTGCCTGCGCGGCGTACCAGTCCCGCTCGAACTCGGCCCGGGCCTGGGCGAGGTACTGCTCGTACTGGCGCCGCACACCCGCGTTACGGGCCTGGGCGGCGTCCGGCGGGGTGACGTAGTACTTCGGATCGCGCTGGTCCGGCATCGCGACGGCCACACCCAGCGGGCCCGGATCGAAGGGCGCCACCGGGCGCGGGGCCAGCAGCACCTGCGGCCCGAAGGCGGGCGCCGCCAGACCGGCGGCCAGCAGACCGCGCAACTCCTCGACCCTGGCGTCCAGTTCGGCCGTCCGCTGGGCCGCCTCCGCCTCCCGCGACTGCTGGTAGGCCGCCTTCGCCTCCCGCTCGTTGCGGGCGGCCGCCCGCTGCGCCTCCCGCTGCGCGCGCTCGTGCCGCCTCAGTTCCGCCGCCTCGGCGCGCCAGCGGGCCTCCTCCCGGCGCTGCTGCTGCCGCTGCGCCTCCGCCCAGATCGCCAGCACCCCGCTGTTCCGCCGCCCCGCCACCGTCCACCCCTTCACGTCACCGCGCTGTCGCGCGACGGCCACAATAGAACGCCCGGTGAACCTGCCGCGACCTGCGCTTCCCACGAAGGGAGTGGACACCCGCACCGGGGTAGGTGAGGATCGCCAACACACCTGCTTCCGGGGGAGAGTTCATGAAGCACACCGCCCTTCGCCGCCTCGCCGTGGCCGCCGCCGCAGCCGCCGCGATCGCCGTCCCGACAGCCGGTACGGCCCACGCGGACTGGCCCAGCGGAAACAGCGCACCGACCGCCTACGGCTCGGACACGGGCAACACCTACGGGGCCTTCACGACGGGCGAGCGGGACTTGCCCTGGGTCGGCAACCCGGTCTAGGCGCCCCGCGCTGTCAGTGCCCCGGGGTAGCCTCGATCCCTTCGACGGGCTCGACGCGAGGGAGAGGCGTGACGATCGGGGCGCAGCGTGCGGGGTGGATGTCCACCGGGCTGAGCTGGCACGAGGGCCGTGCCCTGCTCGGGGCCGTGTCCGGTGCCCGGGTGCACGAGCGTGCGGTGGAGCCGGGCGTCGAGGTCGGCTGGCTGCTGCACGGCCCACGCCGGTGCACGGGTGCCTGGCTGGCCGGGGCGACGGAGCGCACCCCCTGCCCGCACCACGCGGTGATCGATCCGGACGGCGGCCCGACGCAGTGCCCGGCCTGCCAGAGCGTGGACCGCGGCCTCGCCCTCGCGCGGGACCAGATCCTCGACGACGGCCGCACCTACCTGCTGTACCTCGCCTGGTTCGGCGAGGGCCTGCTGAAGGTCGGCCTGACGGCGGAGCAGCGCGGCGACAGCCGGCTGCTCGAACAGGGCGCGCTGGCCTACGCGTTCACCGCCCGGGGCGGCCTGCCCGCCGTGCGCCGCGCCGAACTCACCGTCGCAGCCTCGGGCCTGGCCCGCGAGCGGTTCAAGTCCCGGCTGAAGACCGAGCACTGGTGGTCGCACGGCGATGCGGCGCACCGCCGTACGGTGCTGACCGCGGCCCGTGCCCAGGCGCACCGGCTGCTGGAGGGCCACGCCGTGGAACGGCTGGCGGACCGACCGGTGGTCGACCAGGTGGAGCGCTACGGCCTGGCCGGCGGCGCCCCGGAGGCCTACCGGGAGATCGCCGGGCTGGCCGACGGCGCGGTGGTGGCGGGCCGGCTGCGGGCGCCGATCGGCAAGCACCTCTTCCTGGACCAGGCGGACGGCTCCGGCCCGCTGCTGCTGGACACCCGGCGGCTCACCGGCTGGACGCTCACGCCCGTCTCCGGCCGCCCGTCCGAGGGTCTGGCCCTGCAGGAGCGGGTCCGTCCGCCGGAGCCGGACACCCAGGAGGCGCTGTTCTGACCCTGCTCCGCCTCGGGCGGACCGCCCCCGACCAGCCTGCAGGGCCACGTGGACAAGCTGGAGGCCCAGGTCGCCCCTGGTGCTGCACGACTTCGGCGGTCCGGTCGGCATGGGCCCCGCCGTCCGCTGCCCGCCGCCCGCGTCTGGCTCCGGGCGGCGGCCGGTCGGTCAGCCGCTGAGCAGGGCGAGGAGCTGGTTCGCCAGCCCCAGCGCGGGCGCGGCGGCCTCGCCGAGGCTCTGGGCCACACCGGCCAGCAGGAGCAGGGTGTTGCGCCGCCTCCTCGGCTCCTCGGTGGCGGGGCTGGTCAGCACCGGCAGGGAATCGGCCAGACTCTGCCGGTCCGCCTCCTGGAGCCGGCCGTCCCGGGCCAGCTCGGTGACCACCGCGGCGAGCCGGGCGAAGAGCGCGACGACCTCCGGCGGCAGGGCCTGGCCGGCGCCCGGGCCGGTGTTGTGCTGGACGCCGATGTTCCCGCTGCCGCCGTGGATGGTGACCCGGTCGCCGTACTGGATGTTCGGACGCTCGTCGTTCACTTGCTGACCCCCGTGTTCCCCTGGCCACCGTAGATGTTGACACTGTCGCCGAACTGGTACTGCCGTAGGTCGACGCTGATGCTCTGGACGATCTGCTGGAACTCGGCCTGCGGGTTCTCGATCGCGCGGGTGATGGTGGCCTGGAGCTCGAACGCGGGCTGCGGGATGCGCCAGGCCAGCACCGCGGTCGGCGGGCCCGCAGTGTCCACGGTCAGCACGTGCAGGTCGGGTCGTCGCAGCACCGGCCACGTGAAGATCAGGAAGTAGACCGCCACGGTGATCACCGCGCCGAGGACCGGACCGGCCCCGGAGTCCGAGGACGAACCGCCGTCGTACAGGCTCGACGAGCTGCGGGTGGCCAGCGAGCTCACGTACGCGAGCACGATGACGGCCAGAGTGAAGCCGAGCAGTCGTAGCAGCGCGCGGCGTCGGCCGGGCACGATCAGGGTGGTGCCGACCCGGGCGACGTTGGCCAGCGGGTACGCCGCCTGTCCGACCCAGAGGATGCGGTTGGTGACCGCGACCCGGATGCTGGCCGAGCCGTCGGCGGAGGCGCCGGGGGCGGGCGGTGGCGGGACGGCGGGTGGCAGCGGACCGAACGGCGGCGGTGTCGGCGGCCCGCCGGGTGGTGGCGGAACGTACGGGATGTGGCCGGTCCGGCCGGAGTCGGTGCGGTGGGTGGGATCGGTCGGCTGCATGGTGCTCTCCCCGAGGCTGCGGAAACGCGCGACGACCAATGAACCAGCGCACCGGATCCGGCACAAGTCGTTTGCGCCACATCATGTATGACGTCGCGTCAGTTCCGGAAGCCAAACCACTCTGCGGAATGACAGTGAGTCAGCCCAGCCTGCTGCGCACCCCGCCCGGGCCGGACCGGGCCCGGCGGGAGAGCGGGGGGCGGGACGGGCGGACATCGGGGCGCGCAGCAGGCTCGACCGCCTCGGCGGCCCGGCGGGCGAGCGCGGCCCGGGCGGCGGCCAGCGCGACCCGGGCGTGCAGCGGGTCCTCCGCGACCCCGGCCGCCTGCTGGGCGCGCTGGCAGGCGGTGCACCAGAGCGGCGAGGCCGGCCCGTCCGGGTACACCATGCTCTCGGGCGGCAGGTAGTGCCCACCGCACTCGACGCACTCGAAGACCAACCTCATCCGACGATCACCGTCCCGGATCCGTGGCACCGACCGCAGGGCGACCAGAACTCGTGGATCCTGGGCACCATGCTTCCTTCCTCGTCCAGCTCGACCGTGGCCTCGGTCTTCTGGGTCCCCCCGGACCCGCCGCAGCCGGCGCAGGACTGAACCTCGGGCATATGCCGTCCTTCCGTGGCGGAGGACCACCGTAGCGCGATTTCCCGTCAGGAAGCACTGCACGCGGCGATCCACCACCCTTACGGGGAGCGCGAGATGCCCGCGCGCACGCCCTCAGGTCGTCCATCGACGGAAGCGAACGAGCGTCGAGATGTCACCCGCGGGAGGCGTCAACCACGGGCGGCCCGCAGGAACTCCCGGTTCATCGCCGCGATGCTGGGCAGCGGGATGCCCTTGGGGCAGGCCGTGGCGCACTCGCCGGTGTTGGTGCAGCCGCCGAAGCCCTCGGCGTCCATGGCCGCGACCATGTCCCGTACCCGGGAGGCCCGTTCGGGCGCGCCCTGCGGGAGCACGTTGAGGTGGACCACCTTGGCGGAGGTGAAGAGCATCGCCGAACCGTTGGGGCAGGCCGCCACGCAGGCGCCGCAGCCGATGCACTCGGCGTGCTCGAAGGCGGTGTCGGCGGCTTCCTTGGGCACGGGGGTGGCGTGCGCCTCGGGGGCGCTGCCGGTCGGAGCGGTGATGTAGCCGCCGGAGCCGATGATCCGGTCGAAGGCGGTGCGGTCCACCACCAGGTCCTTGACCACCGGGAAGGCCGCCGCCCGCCAGGGCTCGACGTCGATGGTGTCGCCGTCCCGGAAGTGCCGCATGTGCAGCTGGCAGGTGGTGGTCCGTTCCGGGCCGTGCGCCTGGCCGTTGATGACCATGCCGCAGGCGCCGCAGATGCCCTCGCGGCAGTCGTGGTCGAAGGCGACGGGCTGGTCGCCCCGGGTGATCAGCTCCTCGTTGAGGGTGTCGAGCATCTCCAGGAAGGACATGTCCGGGCTGATCCCGCCGACCTGGTAGGTGGTCATCGACCCGGGGGCGTCCGGGCCCGCCTGGCGCCAGATGCGCAGGGTGAGGTTCATGCGTAGCTCCGCTGGGTGGGGTGGACGTACGCGAAGTCGAGGGCCTCGCGGTGCAGGACGGGTGCCTCGCCGGTGCCGGTGAACTCCCAGGCGGCGGCGTAGGAGTAGTCCTCGTCGCGCCGGGCGGCCTCGCCGTCGGGGGTCTGGCTCTCGGTGCGGAAGTGGCCGCCGCAGGACTCGGCGCGGTGCAGCGCGTCCAGGCACATCAGCTCGGCCAGTTCGAAGTAGTCGACGAGCCGGTTGGCCTTCTCCAGCGACTGGTTGAGCTCCTGCCCGCTGCCGGGCACCTTGATCCGGCGCCAGAACTCCTCGCGCAGCTGCGGGATCCGCTCCAGCGCCCGGGTCAGCCCGGCCGCGTCGCGGGCCATGCCGCACTCGTCCCAGAGCAGTTCGCCCAGTTCGCGGTGGAAGGAGTCCGGGGTGCGGTCGCCGTTCACCGCGAGGATCAGGTTGAGCCGGTCCTCGGCCTCGGCCGCCACCTCGGTGAGCACCGGGTGGTCGGCGGGCACGGCGGGCAGCGGGTTGCGGGCCAGGTAGTCGTTGAGGGTGGGCGGCAGTACGAAGTAGCCGTCGGCCAGGCCCTGCATCAGGGCGCTGGCGCCGAGCCGGTTGGCGCCGTGGTCGGAGAAGTTGGCCTCGCCGACCGCGAACAGGCCCGGGACGGTGGTCTGCAGGTCGTAGTCGACCCAGAGCCCGCCCATCGTGTAGTGGATCGCCGGGTAGATCCGCATCGGCACCCGGTACGGGTCCTCGGCGGTGATCCGCTCGTACATCTCGAAGAGGTTGCCGTACTTGGCCTCGACGGCGTCCCGGCCCAGCCGGCGGATCGCGTCGGCGAAGTCCAGGTAGACGCCCTGGCCGCCGGGGCCGACGCCGCGGCCCTCGTCGCAGACGTTCTTGGCGGCCCGGGAGGCGATGTCGCGCGGCACCAGGTTGCCGAAGGAGGGGTAGATCCGCTCCAGGTAGTAGTCCCGCTCCTGCTCGGGGATCTCGGCCGGCGGCCGGGTGTCGCCCTGGGCCTTGGGCACCCAGATCCGGCCGTCGTTGCGCAGCGACTCGCTCATCAGGGTGAGCTTGGACTGGTGGTCGCCCGAGCGCGGGATGCAGGTCGGGTGGATCTGGGTGAAGCACGGGTTGGCGAAGTACGCGCCGCGCCGGTGCGCCCGCCAGATCGCGGTGGCGTTGGAGTTCTTGGCGTTGGTGGAGAGGTAGAAGACGTTGCCGTAGCCGCCGGTGGCCAGGACGACGGCGTCCGCGGTGTACGAGCGGATCTCGCCGGTGACGAGGTCGCGGGCGACGATGCCGCGGGCCCGGCCGTCGACGACCAGCAGGTCCAGCATCTCGGTGCGCGGGTGGATCTCCACGTTCCCGGCGGCGATCTGCCGGGACAGCGCCTGGTAGGCGCCGAGCAGCAGCTGCTGTCCGGTCTGGCCGCGGGCGTAGAAGGTGCGGGAGACCTGTACGCCGCCGAAGGAGCGGGTGTCCAGCAGGCCGCCGTACTCGCGGGCGAAGGGGACGCCCTGGGCCACGCACTGGTCGATGATCTCCACCGACACCTGGGCGAGCCGGTGCACGTTGGACTCGCGGGCGCGGAAGTCGCCGCCCTTGACGGTGTCGTAGAACAGCCGGCGGACGGAGTCGCCGTCGTTGCGGTAGTTCTTGGCCGCGTTGATGCCGCCCTGGGCGGCGATGGAGTGGGCGCGCCGCGGGGAGTCCTGGAAGCAGAACTGGACGACGTGGTAGCCCTGTTCGGCGAGGGTCGCACCGGCCGCGCCGCCGGCCAGGCCGGTGCCGACCACGATCACGGTGTGCTTGCGCCGGTTGGCCGGGTTGACCAGCTTGGCGTCGAACCGGCGCTGGTCCCAGCGCTGTTCGATCGGCCCGCCGGGGGCCTTGGTGTCGGCGACGGGCTCGCCGACCGAGTAGTCCAGGTAGCTCACTTCACCACTCCGGTCATCACGGCCACGGGGACGGACAGGAAGCCCACGGTCAGCAGCAGCGCCAGGCCGTTGGCGGCCAGCTTCAGCGCCTTGTCGCGGCGGGCGTTGTTGGCGCCGAGGGTCTGGGCGGCGCTCCAGAAGCCGTGCCGGATGTGGAAGCCGAGGGCCACCACCGCGAGGATGTAGAACACGTCGCTGTACCAGCGGCCGAAGGTGCCCACCACGTTCTGGTAGACGTGCCCGTGCTCGGCGACCGGGTTCACGGTGAGCGTGGTGAGGTCCAGGATGTGCCAGACGATGAACAGCCCCAGGATCACCCCGCCCCAGCGCATGGTCCGGGTCGCGTAGTCGGCGCGCCGGCGCCGGTGCACGTACCTGCTCGGCCGGGCGGCCAGGTCGCGGCGGCTCAGCTGGTACGCGGAGACGCCGTGCAGCACGACGGCGGCCAGCAGGCCGAGCCGGGCGATCCACAGGAACCACTCGTGGCCCAGGAACGGCTGGCCGATGGTGCGCAGCCAGGCCGCGTAGCCGTTGATGTCGTCGGGGCCGAAGAAGACCTTGAGGTTGCCCAGCATGTGCGCGACCAGGTACAGCAGCATGACCAGTCCGGTGACGGCCATGACCGCCTTCTTGCCGACGGTCGACCGCCACAGGGTCGCCAGGGTGGACGGATGCCGGCCCGTCCGCGTCGCGGTTGTCATGTCGGCAACGGTAGGGACGGCCGCCGGGGTGCGTCCAAGACATGCTGCGGCTCGCGGCGATAGGCACCGGCTATCGAAGCGGATTAACCTGGCCCTGTGCAGCTCCAGCAACTCCGCTACTTCCTGGCCGTCGCCGAGACCCGCCACTTCACCCGGGCGGCCGAGGCGGCGCATGTGGCACAGCCGTCCCTCTCGCAGCAGATCCGGTCGCTGGAACGGGAGTTGGGCGCCGAATTGTTCCACCGCACCCGGGGGAACATCGCCCTCACCGACGCCGGGGACGCCTTGTTGCCGCTGGCCCGGCGCATCCTCGCGGACACCGAGAGCGCCCGGCTGGCCGTCCAGGAGACGGTGCAGCTGCGCCGCGGCCGGGTGCGGCTGGGCGCGCCGCCGAGCCTGTGCACCAGCCTGGTGCCGGACGTGCTGCGGGTCTTCCGGGACCGCTACCCGGGCGTGGCACTGGTGGTCCGCGAGGGCGGCTCGCGCGACCTGGTCCGCTCGCTGGCGGCCGGGGAGCTGGACCTCGCGCTGATCATCACCCCGCCGAGCGGGGAGCAGGCGCCCGCCCTCGCCGTCACCGAGCTCCTGCACGAGGAGCTGGTGTTGGTCTCCCCATTGGTCTCCACCGAGCGGCGGGCCCGGCGCAGGGCGCGGGTGGCGGAGCTGCGGGGGCGGCCGCTGGTGATGTTCCGGGAGGGCTACGACGTCCGCGAGGCGACGCTGGCGGCCTGCCGGGCGGCCGGGTTCGAGCCGGAGTTCGCGGTGGAGGGCGGCGAGATGGACGCGGTGCTGGGCTTCGTCCGGGCCGGGATCGGGCCCGCGGTGGTGCCCGGCATGGTGGCCGCCCGCTCGGGCCTCGCGGTCACCCCCTTCGCCGGGCCGGGCCTGGGCCGGACGATCGCCGTCGCGCACGGCCACGAGGTGCCGCTCACCCGAGCCGCCGAAGCCCTGCGCGCCACCCTGCTGGCCCACCTGCACGACGCCGCCGGGGACGGCGAACTCCCGCCGGGGACGCGGCTGTTGCTGCCGTGAGCGAAGGGCGCGGGCCCCGACCGGCTTCCGGTCGGGGCCCGCGCAGCACGGGATCGGCTCCGGTGCTCAGCCGCCGCCGTAGGTGGACTGGGTGACGGCGAAGACGTTGCGTCCGCCCGTGGTCTCCTGCAGCGACCACAGCAGGTCGGGGCCGGTGGCGTCCTCCCAGTAGGAGATGCTCTCGCCGCCGCTCACCCAGGCGAAGGTGGCGGGCCCGGCGGTCGGGGTCCAGTAGTAGAGCTTCTTCTGCCCCGAGGAGTTGAACCACCAGCGGCCGTTGTGGGAGGCCACGCCGTTGAGGTTGTACCAGGGCAGTTGGAGGGCCTGGCCGGCGGTCGTCGTCGCGGCGAAGGTCGTCGCGCCGGAGGCGAACGGGAAGCGGACCGCCCTCGGCGGGCGGTTCGGGTAGTCGGTGCAGCCGGACTGGCAGGTGTACTCGGCCATCACGATCGACTTGCTGACCCGGTCGAGCGAGACCGAGGACCAGACCAGCTTGTCGGTGCTGGTCGTCCGTGCCGTGACCGTGCCGACCTGGGGCAGCACGTAGGCGTAGTTGTGGGCGTAGTAGGCGCCGTCGGACTGGCGGCCGATCTGGTCGGAGGTGCCGCCGGTGGAGGTGTTGAGGATCTTCCGCAGGTCGAAGACGCGCATGCCGCGCCCGGTGTCGGCGACGTAGAGGTAGTCGCCGTACCAGGAGACGCCGCCGGCGTGGATCGGGATGTCCTTGAAGTCCGGGGCAGCCGTGGTGCCGGTCGGCTCGACGAGGAGGACCTTGCGGTAGGCGTTGGGATAGGTGGCGTCCCAGTCGACCAGGGTGATCCGGCTGCGCTGCTGGGCGCCGTCGCAGCCGTCCTTGGTGTACCAGCTCACCAGCACGAGCTGGTGGCCGTCGTAGTTACCGCTGTCGGCGGTGCCCACGGCGTCCCGGCTGGTGGTGATGCCCTGGGGGACGCTCTGGCAGTCGGAGTTGTCGCCGTCGTCGAACCGGAAGCCGGTGGACAGGCCGGCGACGGAGAAGGACGAGGGGAGTGCCTGCCGGTCGTGGTTCGCGTGCTCCATCACCGTGTGCACGGCCGAGGTGCCCAGCGTGGAGACCAGGGCCGAGTCGAGCGCGTCGAACTGGTGGTAGTCCGCGGTGAGGGTGTAGTCGGACGCGGGCAGGGTCGTCGGTGCCGCGGCGGCGGCGCTCGTCGACGGTGCGCCGACGAGCGCGCCGGTGACGAGTAAGCCGGCCGCGAGCAGCGTGCGTGCCGCCGTTCTGACATGACGGATCATCAGGTGGGCCTTTCCGCAGGAAGTGGATCAACGGGAGGCCCACGCTAGGTGCGCGCCGTGCGTGTCCGCAACATCCCGAGGGGGACGGGAGCGCGTGCGAAGGCCCGGAGCGCGGGGTGCGCTCCGGGCCTTGGGGAGGCTGTGGCGTCAGGCCGGGAGGACGGCCTCCAGGGCGGCGACCAGCTCGTCCGACTCCGGGTCGACCCGGGGGCGGATGCGGGCGGCGACGGTGCCGTCCGGGGAGATCAGGAACTTCTCGAAGTTCCAGGAGACGTCCCCGGCCTCGCCCTCGGCGTCGGCGACCTGCGTCAGCTGCTGGTAGAGCGGGTGCCGGTCGTCACCGTTGACGTCGATCTTCTCGAACAGCGGGAAGGTCACGCCGTAGGTGGTGGAGCAGAACGTCTGGATCTCCTCGGCGCTGCCCGGCTCCTGCCCGGCGAACTGGTTGCAGGGGAAGCCCAGCACGGTGAAGCCCCGCCCGGCGTAGCGCTCCTGCAGCCGCTCCAGCCCGGCGTACTGCGGGGTCAGACCGCACTTGGAGGCGACGTTGACGATCAGCAGTGCCTTGCCCTTGTACTCGGCCAGCGAGGTCGGCTCGCCGGCGAGGGTGCGCAGGGGGATGTCGTACAGGCTCACGGTGGTGGTCCTTTCGGCAGGTCGGCAGCGGGTCTTCGCCCGGGCACACGGTAGCGGCCCCGGACGGCTCAACCGTGCCGGTGCCGCCGGTGTTCCCGGTCAGAGGGGGCGTACGGAGCGGCTCGTACGCCCCCTCTGACCTGGTCAGAGCGCGAGCGGCTTGATGGCCGTCGGCGCGTGCTCGGGGAGGGTCGCGAGCTCCTCGAACTCGTTGACCTTGTCGATGTCGTTGCCGCTCATCGAGATGTTGGTGACCCGCTCCAGGATCGCCTCGACCACGACCGGCACCCGGAACTCGGCGGCCAGCTTCTTGGCCTCCTCGAAGGCCGGCAGCAGACCCTCCGGCTCGGTGACCCGGATCGCCTTGCAGCCCAGGCCCTCGGCGACCTTGACGTGGTCCACGCCGTAGACGCCCAGCTCCGGCGAGTTGATGTTCTCGAACTCCAGCTTGACCTGGAAGTCGATGTCGAAGTTGCGCTGCGCCTGGCGGATCAGGCCCAGGTAGGAGTTGTTCACCAGCACGTGGACGTACGGGATGCGGTGCTGGGCGCCGACCGCCAGCTCCTCGATCATGAACTGGAAGTCGTAGTCGCCGGAGAGCGCGACGACCTGGCCCTCGGGGTCGGCGGTGGCGACGCCCAGCGCGGCCGGGATGGTCCAGCCGAGCGGGCCGGCCTGGCCGCAGTTGATCCAGTGCCGCGGCTTGTAGACGTGCAGCATCTGGGCGCCGGCGATCTGGGAGAGGCCGATGGTGGTGACGTAGCGGGTCTCCGGCCCGAACGCCCGGTTCATCTCCTCGTAGACGCGCTGCGGCTTGAGCGGCACGTTGTCGAAGTGGGTGCGGCGCTGCAGGGTGGCCTTGCGCTCCTGGGTGGAGGCGGCCCACGCGCTGCGGTCCTTGAGCTGCCCGGCGGCCTTGAGCTCCTTGGCGACCTGGACGAACAGCTCCAGCGCGGCCTTGGCGTCGGAGGCGATGCCGAGCGCCGGGGCGAAGATCTTGCCGATCTGGGTGGGCTCGATGTCGACGTGGACGAACGTGCGGCCCGCGGTGTAGACGTCCAGGCCGCCGGTGTGGCGGTTGGCCCAGCGGTTGCCGATGCCGAGGACGAAGTCGGAGGCGAGGAAGTTCTCGTTGCCGTAGCGGTGCGAGGTCTGCAGGCCGACCATGCCGGCGTTCAGCGCGTGGTCGTCCGGGACGATGCCCCAGCCCATCAGGGTCGGGACCACCGGGACGCCGGTGAGCTCGGCGAACTCCAGCAGCAGCGCGGAGGCGTCGGCGTTGATGACGCCGCCGCCGGCCACGATCAGCGGGCGCTCCGACTCCTGGAGCAGCGCGATGGCCTTCTCGATCTGGATCCGGTTGGCGGCCGGCTTGTAGACCGGGAGCGGCTGGTAGGCCTCGGGGTCGAAGTCGATCTCGGTGAGCTGGACGTCGATCGGCAGGTCGATCAGGACCGGGCCCGGCCGGCCGGAGCGCATCAGGTGGAAGGCCTGCTGGAACACGCCGGGGACCTGCGCGGCCTCCAGCACGGTGGTGGCGGCCTTGGTGACGGGCTTGGCGATCGAGGCGATGTCGACGGCCTGGAAGTCCTCCTTGTGCAGCCGGGCGACGGGCGCCTGGCCGGTGATGCACAGGATCGGGACGGAGTCGGCGATCGCCGAGTACAGGCCGGTGATCATGTCGGTGCCGGCCGGGCCCGAGGTGCCGATGCAGACCCCGATGTTGCCGGCCGCGGCCCGGGTGTAGCCCTCGGCCATGTGCGAGGCGGCCTCGACGTGCCGGGCGAGCGTGTGCCTGATGCCGCCGGAGGCCTTGAGGGCGGCGTAGAACGGGTTGATGGCTGCGCCCGGCACGCCGAACGCGACCTCAACGCCTTCGAGCTTGAGGATCTCCACGGCCGCGCGGGCGGCTGTCATACGAGGCATCGGGTCTCTCCTGCGTCGGCCCGCAGTGGCTCGGAGGGCTCATCTCCTGAATTCCACCATACGGAAGAACGGTTTCTGTATGTGGAAACAAGGTAGGGCGGGCTCCGTCAGGGCGTCAAGGGGGACTTCAACAGAATGTGTCAGTCCGCGCCGGGGTGGAATTGGCAGCTCGACCAGGAGGAACCCGTACGAACAGGCGATGTTCGTGCAGGTGTACGGGGGGAAGCGGACGATCCGCAGCGGGAAGCGTGCCCGGTGTGCAGTGCCCGTGAAGGGACGGTGCCCGAGGTTGGCCCGCCTCGCCGCCCTGGGTACCGTCGGTGGCACGCCGGGCCTGTGACGTCCAACTGAGGCCGCGGCAGGGGGGTTTGGGAGCGCCGGGCAACGGGGGGAACGTCGCCGGCGGCCCGTCCAGGACCAGCGGGCCCGGTCCGCCGCACCCGAGCGGGGACCCACCCCTGACCGCACCGACCCGACACCCGCCGCCGTCCCGCGGCACCGCGGTCCCCTGCTCCCGCCCCCGCCACCCCTCCGTCTCCCTCCCGCCCTGCAGCCTCCGCCCTGCAACGGCGTGCCCGCGGCGTCGGGCGCGCGGAAGGAACGTCCCCATGCGCTGCTGTACCCCTGCCCGGCCCCCGGCGGTGACCGGGTGAGCCGGCCCTCCCGCCGGAGCGAGAGCCCGCCGGGCCGCCCCCGCAAGAACGGCCCGCCGGGCCAGCCCCGGCCCGCTCTCGCCGCGCTGCGCGCCGTCCCCTGGCGCCACGACCTGTCCGCCTCGCTCGTGGTCTTCCTGGTCGCCCTCCCGCTCTGCGTCGGGGTGGCCGTCGCCTCAGGTGTCCCGGCCGAACTCGGCCTGGTCACCGGCATCGTCGGCGGCCTGGTGGTCGGCGCTCTGCCCGGCAGCAGCCTGCAGGTCAGCGGGCCCGCCGCCGGGCTGACCGTCCTGGTCGCCGACGCCGTCCAGCGCTTCGGCGTCGGCGCGCTCGGCCTGCTGGTGCTCGCCACCGGCCTGCTCCAGCTGGCGATGGGCGCGCTGCGGCTCGGCCGCTGGTTCCGGGCGATGTCCGCCTCGGTGGTGCACGGCATGCTGGCCGGCATCGGACTGACCCTGGTGTTCGGCCAGCTCTACGCCCTCGCCGACCGCCGCGCCCCCGCGACCGGGCCGGAGAAGATCACCGGACTGCCCGCCCTGCTGACGGACGTCCTCAGCGCCGCGGCCACCCCGAGCGCGGTCGCCCTCGGCCTCGGCACCCTGCTGGTGCTGGTCGGCTGGAAGTACCTGCCCGAGCGCGCCGCCCGCGCCGTCCCCGCGCCGCTGGCCGCCGTCGGGCTGGCCGCCGCCGTCACCGCCGTCGCGGACCTGCCGGTGGCCCGGGTCCGGGTGGCCGGGCTGCTCGACATCGTGCAGCCGCCCGACCGCGACGCCCTGACCGCCCTGGCCGGCACCGCCGGGCTCGGCACGGTCGTCGCCTTCACCCTGATCGCCTCCGCCGAGACGCTGTTCAGCGCCGCCGCCGTCGACCGGATGCACCACGGCCCGCGCACCGACTACGACCGCGAACTCACCGCCCAGGGCGTCGGCAACGCGGTCTGCGGACTGCTCGGCGCGCTGCCGATGACCGCGGTGATCGTCCGCAGCGCCACCAACGTCCAGGCCGGCGCCCGGACCAAGGCCTCCCGCCTCCTGCACGGCGTCTGGCTGCTGCTGTTCACCGCGCTGCTGCCCGGCTCGCTCGGTTTCGTCCCGCTGACCGCGCTGGCCGCCGTCCTGGTCCACGCCGGCGCCAAGCTCGTGTCGCTGCGCCGGATGGCCGCGCTCTGCCGGGAGCACCGGGGCGAGGCGCTGGTGCTGGTGGTGACGGCGGTGGCGATCATCGCCACCGACCTGTTCGAGGGGGTGCTGATCGGTGTCGGCCTGGCGGTGGCCAAGTCCGCCTGGCAGACCTCACACCTGCAGATCGCGGTGGAGGAGCTGATGCTGCCGACCGGCGAGGCGCTGCACCGGGTCCGGCTGAGCGGCAACGCCACCTTCCTGCGGCTGCCCCGGCTGCTGGACACCCTGGAGCGGCTGCCGGACGACCGGCCGGTCGAACTGGACTGGTCCGGGCTGCGCCACCTGGACCACGCCTGCACGCTCGCCCTCGCCACCTGGGCCGACCAGCACCGGGCCCGCTCCACCGCACCGCTGGCCGTCGACCCGCCGCTGCCCTCGGTGGTCTGACGGCCCGCAGGGCCGGTCCGTCTAGCCTGGTCGCCGGTTCGGGAGAGAGTGCCCGGACCGGCGACCAGTGCCGTCGACAACAAGGAGCGCAGAGCCGTGATCGCAGCCTTTTCGGTGACCCCGCTGGGGATCGGCGAGGACGTGGGCGTGGCGGTGGCCGCCGCCGTCCGGGTGGTCCGGGCGAGCGGACTGCCGAACCGTACGGATGCGATGTTCACCAGCATCGAGGGGGAGTGGGACGAGGTGATGCCGGTGATCCGGGCGGCGATCGAGGCGGTGAAGGCGCACAGCAACCGGGTCAGCACGGTCATCAAGATCGACGACCGGGCCGGGGTCACCGACGGCCTCACCGCCAAGGTCGCCTCGGTCGAGCGGCACCTGGCCGAGGGCTGAGCCCGGCGAGGGCCGAACCGATCGAGGGTTGGGCCCGGCCAGGGCTGAGCTCAGCCCGCCGAGGTCGGCTGCGCGGCCGCTTCTGCCGGGTCGGCCGTCGCGGCCGCCGACTCGCGGCTGAGCAGCCGGTCCAGGGCGTACGGGCCGGAGCCGAGCACCGCGATGGCGAGGAAGGCCCAGCAGAACAGCACCGAGGCCTCGCCGCCGTTCTGCAGCGGGAGCAGTGCGTGCTCCTGGTGGACGGTGAAGTAGGCGTAGGCCATCGAGCCGGAGCAGAGCAGGGCGGCCGTCCTGGTGCCGGCGCCGAGCAGCACCAGGACACCGCCGACCAGCTGGATCAGTGCCGCCCACCAGCCGGGCCACTGGCCGACCGGGACGGTGCCGCCGCCCTTGGCGCCGCCGAGGACGCCGAAGAGCGAGGCGGCGCCGTGGCAGGCGAAGAGCAGGCCGATGACGATCCGAAAGGCCGTCAGGACCAGTGGCCTGGCGGCCTCGACGGCCTGGCGGGGGGTGGTGAGGACGTTCGAGGACATGGGGAAGCGCCTCCTGGGCGAGCAGGGAGGGGGGATGAGGCGGTAAGGCTAGGCTTCGTTTTGTTTAATTGTCAATGGACTGTCAGAAGTCGTCACAAGCCGTCAAGTTCGTCGATGCTGCGGCCGAACCCAAGGCTTTTCTTGACCGATCGATCTCGAAAGCGCTAGCGTCTGCGTCATGGCGCGAACGAAGGAATTCGACCCGGACGCGGCGTTGCAGGCGGCCCTGGAGCTGTTCTGGCGCCGCGGCTACGAGGCCACCTCGATGGCCGACCTGGTCGAGGGGCTGGGCATCGGCCGGGCCAGCATCTACGCCACCTTCGGCAGCAAGCACGAGCTCTACCTGCGCGCCCTGGAGCGCTACGCCGAGCAGGTCGACCCAGGGCTGCTGGCGGAGCTGTCCCAGCCCGGCCCGGTGCTGCCGGCCGTACGGGCGCTGGTGCGGCGGTACGCGGCGCAATCGGCGGGGGAGGGGAGGGAGCGCGGCTGCTTCGTCACCAACACCGCCGTCGAGCTCGCTCCGCACGACCCTTCGGCGGCCCGCCGGGTGGCCGCCAGCCTCGGCCACCTGGAGACGGTGCTGACCGCCGCCCTGGTGCGCGCCGAGGCGCAGGGCGAACTGCCCGTCGGTCGGGAGCCCCGGGCGCTCGCCCGGTTGCTGCTGGTGCTGCTGCAGGGCATGCGGGTGATGGGCAAGACCGCCGACGGCGCGGCCCGGGTGGGGGACGCGGCCGAACAGGCGCTGACGCTGCTGGAGCGGGACTGACGGCCGATCCGGTCGACGGGTCTTGCATCGCTGTCGCGATTCTGTACCGAACGGTCATTATAAGGAGAGGGGGGCTTCTCATGAGCGTCACCACGGCGGGCCGGTCCGGCCGGTCCGGCTTCGCACTGCTGGGCGTCATCCAGGCGGTGCTGATCCTCACCATCACGATCCTCACCGTGCCGTTGCCGCTGGTGGCCCGGGAGTTCGGGCTCGGCCCGTCCGGCGTGCTGCTGCTGAGCGCCTCCTACGGACTCACCTTCAGCGCCCTGTTACTCCTCGGTGGCCGGCTGACCGACCGGCACGGCGGGCGCCGGACCCTGCGGGCGGGCCTCACCCTGCTCGCCGCCGCCTCGATCGCCTGCGCCCTCGCACCCGGCTACCCCGTCCTGCTCGCCGGCCGCCTCGTCCAGGGCGCCGGCGCCGCCCTCACCGCCCCGGCCGCGGTCGCCGTGGTCCGGGTGCTGTACCCCCGACCCGCCGCCTACCGCAGGGCGATGGCCACCTGGGGCGGACTCTCGGTGCTCGGCGCCACCGTCGGCAGCGTGCTGTCGGGTGCGGTCGCCGCCGCGGTGTCCTGGCGCTGGCTGTTCGCGGTGCCCGTCCTGGTCGCCCTCGCCGGCCTCGCCCGCTCCGGCGCCCTGCCCGCCGCCGAGCCCTCCGGCCGCCGCCCGGCCCCGGACCTGCTCGGCGCGGCCCTCGCCACCGCCGGTGTCTGCGCGGCGAGTTACGGCCTGGTCGGGTCCACCGACCGCGGCTGGGCCGACCCCGGGACGTACGGACCGCTGCTCGCCGGACTGGCCCTGCTGCTCGCCTTCGCCGCCGCCGAACGCCGCGCCACCGACCCGCTGCTGCCACCCGGCTTCCTCGCCGACCGGCACCGTGCCACCGCGCTCGTCGCCGTCATGACCACCGCCGCCGGCACCGCGCTGACCTTCGTCCTGCTCTCGCTCTACCTCCAGCAGGTGCGCGGCTGGAGCGCCGCCGCCACCTCCGCCGCCTTCCTGCCGTACGCGGCCGTCCTGCTGCTGTCCGGGCGCCTGTCCGGCCCGCTGACCGTCCGGTACGGGCCCGGGCCGGTCACCGCCGGCGGGCTCGCCGTGGCGGGCGCCGGAAGCGGCCTGCTGGCCGGCCTCACCCCCGACAGCGGGTACGCCCTCGGGCTGCTGCCCGGGCTGCTCCTGCTGCCCGCCGGAGCCGCCGCGGCCTTCGCCGGAGCGGCCGTCCTCGCCACCGGCGGGGTCGCCCCCGAACGGACCGGCCTGGCCGCCGGGGTGTTCAACACGGCCATGGAGCTCGGCCCCACCGCCGGACTGGCCGCCCTGATGGCGCTCGCCGCCACCCGCCCCACCATCGTCGGCGGCTACGCGGCGGCCTTCGCCGCTGCCGCCGCCGGGCTCGCGCTCACCGCCGTCGCGGTCGCCGCACTGCCCCGAACGACCACCACCGCACCAACGGGCACCACCACAGCCCCGGAACGCACCACCTCTGCACCAGAACGCACCACTCGAATCAAGGAGTTCAGCCCATGACCACGCGTTTCGCCGACAAGTCCGTCCTGGTCACCGGCGGCGGCAGCGGCATAGGCCGGGCCATCGCGCTCGCCTTCGCCCAGGAGGGTGCCCGGGTCGCGGTCGCCGGCCGCAGTGCCGCCCCGCTCGCCGAGACCGTCGAGCTGATCGAGCAGGCCGGCGGCAAGGCGGTCGCGCTGACCGGCGACGTGACGAACGGCCAGGATGCCGCCCGGCTGGTCCGCGAGACCGTCGAGGCCTTCGGCGGCCTGGACGTCGCCGTCAACAACGCCGGGGTGTTCGGTGCCGCCGGCCCGGTCGCCGAGATCGACGAGGCCGACTTCCAGCGGGTGTTCGACATCAACGTCACCGGCACCCTGCTCGCGATGAAGCACCAGATCGGCCACCTGCGGGCGAACGGCGGCGGCGCGATCGTCAACGTCTCCTCCAACCTCGGCGCCCACAAGCGGCTCGCGGGCGTCGGCGCCTACGCCGCCAGCAAGGCCGCCGTCACCGCGCTCACCCGGGCCGCCGCCCTCGACCACATCCGCGAGGGCGTGCGGATCAACACGGTGAGCCCAGGCCCGGTGGACACCCCCATGTCCACCCGCCCCGGCGAGAACGCCGCCGACAAGGCCGAGCGGATGAGGGCGGACCTCCCGGTCGGCCGGGCGGGCGCGGTCGAGGAGATCGCCGCCGCCGTCCTCTACCTCGCCTCCTCCGAGGCGGCCTTCACCGTCGGCGCCGACCTGGTCCTGGACGGCGGCGTCACCGCCTGACCACCGGGCACCGCCTGACCACTGGATACCGCCTGACCACCAGGTAGCTGACCGCCGGCCGTCACCTGACGACCCGCCGAAACCTTGCGCACGCCCCGTTCCGCCGTCCGGGCATGCGCAAGGTTTCGGCCATTTGCGGCCCGGATGCCGAATTCCGTTTCGTCCACCCGCGCACCGTACGGCCCCCTGCCGACGGCGCGGCGACCGCCCGGGCCCGGCAGGGAGCCCGGCCGGGCACGATCGGCCGGATCTGACGCGAACGCGTAATCCCGGTGACACCCGCCGATCACCCCGGGGTTCCCATCGCGTCGTGTGGGCAAGACACGGTTTCGGCCGGAACCGACATCACGAAAGGCGGACGCGCACCCCATGCCGACCGCACCGCACGCCGGGCCCCGGGTGGGCCCCGCCCACCAGCACCCCGGCGGGGCCGCTGGGGCGAACACGGGCTCGCCTGGGCCTTCCTGCTGCCCTCCCTGGCGGTCTTCGTCCTCTTCATCGGCTACCCGCTGGGGCGGACGATCTACCTGAGCGGACACGCCAACGACCTCTTCGGCGCGCCCTCCCGCTACGTCGGGTTCAAGCACTACACCGACCTGCTCACCTCGGCGGACTTCCGCCGAACCCTCGTCACCACGGCGCTGTTCACGCTGCTCACCGTGGTCCCCGGGGTGCTCGGTGCGCTGGCGCTGGTGCTGCTCCTGGAGAACCGGATCCGCGGCGTACGGCTGCTGCGCTCCGCCTTCGCGCTGCCGTTCGCGTTCTCCGTGGCCAGCGCCTCGGTGGTCTTCGCGGTGTTCTTCAACCCCGCCAGCGGGGTGCTCAACGGCCTGCTCTCGCACGTCGGCCTCGGCCCGGTCGGCTGGCTGACCGACTCCCACTACGCGCTGGTCTCGGTGGCCGTCACCACGGTCTGGATGAACCTCGGCTACAACGTGCTGGTGCTCTCCGCCGGCATCGGGTCGATCCCGGGGGAGATCGTCGAAGCGGCCCGCATCGACGGCGCGTCGGGCCTGCGGCTGGCCCGTTCGATCACCGTCCCGATGCTCGGCCCGAACCTGTTCTTCCTCACCGTGGTCTCCACCGTCCACGCGCTGCAGAGCTTCGGCCAGATCCACATCCTCACCAAGGGCGGGCCGGACGGCTCCACCCGGACCCTCGTCTACTCCGTCTACGAGAAGGCCTTCGCCTACGGCTCCAGCGACTTCGGCACCGCGAGCGCCCAGGCCGTGGTGCTGCTCGTGGTCGTCCTCGCCTGCACGGCCGTCCAGTTCGGCGTCCTGGAGCGGAAGGTGCACTACGCATGACCACGATCGCCACCGAAGCCGAGGCGCCCGAGGCGTCGAAAGCACCCCGCCCGCGCACCCGCGCCCTCGCCGGGCGCTCCCCGCGGGACCTGCTCGGCCGCGCCGCCGTCTACCTGCTGCTCGCCGTCGCCCTCGTCACCGTCGCCTTCCCGGTGTACTACGCGGTCGCCGGCGCCTTCATGGGCCCGTCCGAACTCTCCTCCTACCCACCCGCGTTGGTGCCGCACACGGTCACCGGCCGGAACTTCTCCGGCGCCGTGGACGCGATCCCGCTGGCCCGCCAGTACGCCAACTCGGCGATCACGGCCACCGCCATCACCCTCGCCCAGCTGTTCACCTCGGTCCTCGCCGCGTACGCCTTCGTCTTCCTGCCGCTGAAGGCGCGGGCCGCGGTGTTCGGGGTGTTCCTGGCGACGCTGATGGTCCCGTGGGAGGCGATCATCATCCCCAACTACCTGACGCTGTCCGGCTGGGGGCTCGGCAACACCTACTTCGGCCTGGTGCTGCCCTTCCTCGCCTCCGGCTTCGGCACCTTCATGCTGCGCCAGGCCTTCCGTCAGCTGCCCGGCGAACTGCGCGACGCCGCCCGGATCGACGGCGCCGGCCACTGGCGCTTCCTGTGGCGGATCGTCGTCCCGCTGAACAAGCCGGCGCTGGCGGCGCTGTCGATCTACGTCTTCCTGTCCGCCTGGAACCAGTACTTCTGGCCGCTGATCATCACTCGCACGGCGAACATGCAGACCCTGCAGATCGGTCTCACCTCGCTGCGCGATTCGGAGATGGCCGACCCGGGGCTGATCCTGGCCGGTGTCGTGCTCTCCCTGCTGCCCACCCTCGCCCTGGTGGTCTTCGGCCAGCGGTTCATCGTCCGCGGCCTGACCGCGGGCGCCGTCCGCTGACCGCTCACCGCGGGCGCCGTCCGCTGACCCGCTCCCCCCGGCCCGTCCCTCCCCACAGAGAGAGAACCCTCGTGAAGAAGAGTGCACGCGCGCTCGCGGCCCTGCTGGTGGCCGGCCTGACTCTGACCGCCTGCAGCTCCTCCGGTGACTCCGGTTCGGCCTCCGGTGGCTCCTCCGACGCCGCTGCGCCCGGCGCCCAGGCGCTCGACCAGGCCTCGGGCGTGACCGGTGTCGAGTTCTGGCACTCGATGACCGGCAAGAACGCCGAGGTGCTGACCGGGCTGGTCGACCAGTTCAACGCCGCGCACCAGGGCAAGATCGAGGTCAAGGCGCAGTTCCAGGGCAAGTACGACGAGCTGGTGACCAAGTACAAGGCGGCGGTGCAGCAGAAGGGCACCCCCGCGCTGGTCCAGGTCTACGACATCGGCACCCGGTTCATGATCGACTCCAGGCAGACCGTCCCGGCGCAGGCCTTCGCCGACAAGGACGGCTACCCGCTGGACGACCTGGACGCCAACATCCGCAACTACTACTCGGTCGGCGGCAAGCTCCAGTCGATGCCGTTCAACTCCTCGATGCCGCTGCTCTACCTGAACACCGACGCCTTCAAGGAGGCCGGCCTCGACCCGGCCCAGCCGCCCAAGGACCTCAACGAGCTGGGCGAGCTGGCGAAGAAGCTGACGAAGAAGGACGCCGACGGCAAGACCGTCCGGTACGGCTTCGGCGCCGCCATCTACGGCTGGTTCGTCGAGCAGCTGCTGGCCGAGTCCGGCACGATGTACTGCGACAACGACAACGGCCGCAGCAACAAGGCGGGCAAGGTCGTGTTCGACTCCGCCCAGGGCGCGCAGATCGTCCAGTGGTGGGCCGACCTGGTCAAGGGCGGCTACGCGGCCAACACCGGCCGCACCACCGACGACGCCCAGGCCGCTTTCAAGGCCGGCACGGTCGCCATGCACCTGGAGTCCACCGGCGTGCTGCGCGGCTACACCGAGGCCGCGAAGTTCGGCGTCGGCACCGCGGCCTTCCCGAAGGTCACCGCCGCCGACCAGGGCGGCCCGGTGATCGGCGGCGCCTCGCTGTGGATCAGCGGCCCCGGCCACTCCGACGCCGAGAAGCGTGCCGCCTGGGAGTTCGAGAAGTTCGTGACGGCGCCCGAGCAGCAGGCCGCCTGGCACACCGGCACCGGCTACTTCCCGGTCAACCGGAAGTCCCTGGACGACCCCAAGGACAAGGAGTGGGTGGCCAAGTACCCGCAGTTCCAGACCGCGATCGACCAGCTGAAGGCCACCAAGCCCACTTCGGCCACGGCCGGCTGCCTGCTCGGCGTGATGCCGCAGGCCCGCAAGGGCGTGGAGACCGCGATCGAGCAGACCATCGCGGGCGGCAAGACGGCCCAGCAGGCGCTGGCCGACGCGGCCAAGGAACTGCAGCCGGCGATCGAGAACTACAACAGCTCGGTCGGCTGACCCGCCGGACCCCTGGTCAGGCCGACGGCCCGCCCCGCGCCGCGTGCGCAGGGCGGGCCGTCGCCCGTCAAGCCGAGAGTGCTGCGCCGTGCTCGCCGTCCTCCGGCAGCGCACAGGCGCCGGCCAGCTCGTCCAGGGAGAGGTCCAGCGCGAAGGCCAGCGCCGCGATGGTGAAGAAGGACGGCGTCGGCGCCCGGCCCGTCTCGATCTTGCGCAGCGTCTCCGCCGAGACACCGGCCACCGCCGCCACCTCGACCATGCTGCGCTCACCACGCGCCTCGCGCAGCAGCGCCCCGAAGCGCTCCCCACGCTCGCGCTCCCACGGGGTCAGCGGAGTCCTCACCATGGGGTCGAGTCTAGGGCCTGCCCGGCAAGATCCGCCGGACAGGCCCCAGGGCCTCGTCTCTCTACAGCGCGGGCCAGCTGGGCAGCGGGGCCGGGCCGCCGGGCCGGTCGGCGTTGAGGGCCAGGCAGAGGACGACGATGGTGCTGCGGCGCTCCTCGCTGTAGGAGCCGAAGACCTCCTCCGGCTCCGAGTCGCACGCGTGCTTGGCGTCGCCGTCGTGGACGACCTTGGTGACCTTGAAGTCGGCGGTGGCCTTGGTGCAGTCCACGATCTCCATCTTCGGCTTGGACCCGCCGCCGCCGAGGTCGTGCACGCAGTCACCGGCCTTCGCGGCCTCCGGGTCGGACTTGCCGGCCATCCCGGCGACGACCAGGCCGCCGATGATCAGCGCGACCAGCAGGAGCGGCCCTCCGACGCGGCGGCCGATCCGGCGGAGCCGCGAGGGCTCGGCGGGGGCGGGTCGTCCGGCACCCCAGGGCTCCTGGGCGAGCGGTTCGGCAGGGGTCGGGGTTTCGTCGACGGGGGCGGTCGGCGGGGTCGTCACGTGGATTCCTTGCAGTCAGATCATCAGCTTGCGCCGCCGAACACTAGCGGATCGCGAGCCGACCGAGCGCCACATATTCCCTGGTCGGCAGCGTGCGGCCGCCGCGTCCCTCCCCGAAGGTGACCCTTCGCCGGTCCTGCCGGATGGTGATTTAACACCATCGACCGTGATACAAATACCGGTATAAGAATTGGATCCAGGGGAGTGATTGACCATGGTCGAACTCAAGTCGGACGCCGCCCTCGACGCGATGCGCGAAGCCGGGCGGGTGGTGGCCGACGCGCTGGCCGCTGCGGAGGAGGCGGCGGCCGTCGGAGTCAGCCTGCTAGAGCTGGACGAGGTGGCGCGGGGCGTGCTGACGGCGGCCGGGGCGGGATCGCCGTTCCTCGGCTACCGGCCGTCCTTCGCGCCCGTCCCGTTCCCCGCCGTCATCTGCGCCTCCGTCAACGACGCCGTCGTGCACGGCATCCCGGACGGCTACCGGCTGCGCGACGGTGACCTGGTGAGCATCGACTGCGGTGCGGTCCTGGACGGTTGGGCCGGTGACGCCGCCGTCAGCTTCACCGTCGGCACCGCCCGCCCCGAGGACACCGCCCTGATCGAGGACGCCCGGCGCGCCCTGGAGGCCGGCATCGCCGCCGCCGTGGTCGGCAACCGGATCGGCGACATCGCTCACGCCATCGGCACCGTCGCCCGCGCCGGGCGCTACGGCATGCCGGAAGGCTACGGCGGGCACGGCATCGGCCGCAGCATGCACGAGGACCCGCACGTGCCCAACGAGGGCCGCCCGGGCCGGGGTTACCCGCTGCGCCCGGGCCTGGTGCTGGCCATCGAGCCGATGCTGATCGCCGGCGGCCGGGACCAGTACCGCACCGACCCGGACGGCTGGACCCTGCGCACCAGTGACGGCAGCCGGGCCGCGCACGTCGAGCACACGGTGGCCATCACCGAGGACGGCCCCCGCATCCTCACCCTCCGCTGAACGTCCCGTCGCCCGATCCGGGGATCGAAGGCGCCGCTGCCGGCCGCACTGCCGGAGCGACGTCGTGCAGTGACGTCCCGCAGTGACGTCCCGCAGCGACGCATCGGGGTGACGTCCCGGGGGTGACGCAGGACACGAGGTGGCGCCCCGCCGCCCGGAGTACCGTGCGGGGCATGAACGATCAGGACTTCACCACCCGCATCACCGTCCGCGGGTACGAGACCGACACGCAGGGCCACCTCAACCAGGCCGTCTACCTCCAGTACGCCGAGCACGCCCGCTGGGAGTACCTGCAGGCGGCCGGGATCCGCCAGGCCGACCTGGTCGCGAAGGGCGTGGGCCCGGTCGTCCTGGAGACCACGGTCAAGTACCTGCGGGAGCTGCGCGCGGGCGACTCGGTGGACGTCAGCTGCTCGTTCGCCTGGCGCGACGGCAAGACCTTCCAGGTGGTGCAGCGGCTGGTCCGCGAGGATGGCGTGCTGGCCGCCGAGATCACCGGGGTCGGCGGCATCCTCGACCTGGCCGAACGCCGGCTGGTCGCCGACCCGCGCGAGCCGCTGCGCGCCCTCGCCTCCGACCCGGCCGTGCTCGGCCTCTGACGTCCCGTCCGGACGCTCCCACCCGCCGGAGGCCGCACCCGGATGCGGCCTCCACCCGGTGGGCGGGGGATTACCCCACCCCCGACCGGCCTGCTGCCCGGATGGGTCCAAGTCCCCTGCCCCAGCAGACTCTTGGGCATGCCGAAGAACACGATCACCGCAGCCGCCGCCACCGCGGCCGCCGCCCTCGCCGTCACCGCGCTGACCGCTCTGCCTGCCGCCGCCGACGCACCGAACCCGGCCAAGGACCGCCTCGCCTGGTCCGCCTGCGAGGGGAAGGCCGACCCGCGCCAACAGTGCGCCACCGTCACCGTCCCGCTGGACTACCGCGACCCGCACGGCGAGCAGATCACGCTCGCGATCTCCCGCATCCCCGCCGCGAAGCCGAGCCTGCGCCACGGCGTCCTGCTCACCATCCCCGGCGGACCGGGCGGTTCCGGCCTGGACATCCCCGGCAACGCCGCCAAGCGCCTCCCGCAGTCCGTGCTCGACCGCTTCGACCTGGTCGGCTTCGACCCGCGGGGCGTCGGCCGCTCCACCCCGGTCAGCTGCGAGCTCGACCGCTCCGACCTGGCGATGGTCAAGCTGCGCCCCTGGCCGGCCGCCGACGGCTCGATCGACGGGAACCTCGCCTACGAGCACCGCATCGCCGAGACCTGCGCCCGCAACGGCGGCCCGGTGCTGCGCAGCATCTCCACCGCCAACGAGGCCCGCGACATCGACAGCCTCCGCCGGGCCCTCGGCGAGCGCCGCCTCTCCGCCTGGGGCACCTCGTACGGGACCTACGCAGGCGCCGTCTACGCCACCATGTTCCCCGAGCGGACCGACCGGATCGTGCTGGACAGCAACGACAACCCGGACCCGACCCGGGTGGAGCGCAACTGGCTCGCCGCCTTCGGCCAGGGCGTCGAGGACCGGTTCCCCGACTTCGCCACGTGGGCCTCCGCGCCCGGCAATCCGGACCGGGTCGCGGACACCCCCGAGGAGGTCCGCCCGCTCTTCCTCGACCTCGCCACCCGCCTCGACCGCACGCCGCTGCCCTGGCCGGGCGCCGATCCGGCCGAGCTGAACGGCAACGTGCTGCGCGAGACCATGCTGCAGAGCCTGTACGCGGACGCCAAGTTCCCCGACCTGGCCCGGCTGATGCTGGCGGGCCTCGGCCGCCGCCCGCTGCCCGCCCCGGCGGCGCTGCCCGAGCAGGCCGTGCCGGCCGTGCAGAACACCGTCGCGGTCTCGGTCGGCACCCTGTGCAACGACGTCACGTGGCCCGCCGACCCGGCCGGGTACGCCAAGGACGTCGCCGCCGACCGGGCCGCCCACCCGCTCACCGCGGGCATGCCGGTGAACGTGATGCCCTGCGCCTTCTGGCCGTTCGCGCCCGCCGAGCCGGCCGTGCCGGTGACCGACCGCGGCCCGGCGAACGTCCTGCTGGCCCAGAACCTGCGGGACGTCGCCACCCCGTACCGGGGCGCGCTCAAGCTGCGCGCCGCGTTCGGGGACCGGGCCCGGATGGTGACGGTGGACTCCGGCGGCCACGACGTCTACCGCGCCAACGGGAACGCCTGCGGCGACGCGGTGGTGACGGACTACCTGGTCACCGGTCGGCGCCCGGCCCAGGACGTCTTCTGCCCGGCGGAGTGAGCGCCCGCTGAGCGTTCTCCGAGTACCGGCGAGGAGTACCGGTTCGGAGTACCGGTGAGGAGTGCCGGCCGGGGGCGCCACCCGGCACGCGGGGGCAACAGGCCGTGGACGAACGGCCCTTGCTCCTGCGTGCACGTCCGTTCGACCCTCGTGAATGAGTCGAATCTGTCGCGATTTTGTGACAATCCTTCGCCAACACCCGCCCCACGCAGGGTGTTCACGGCCGTAATGTTCGATCTATGTCACCGAAGAGCCGCATACCCGCCCCGGATCCGGGCGACACCTGGGTGCCCCGCCCGAGGCGCCGTGAGACTCCGCTCGGATTGCTGGGCCACGCGGCCAAGTTCCTCGGTGCCAGCGTGCTCGGCGGGGTCCTGTTGGCGGGCGTGGTCCTCCCGGCGGCCGGCGCGGTCGGGCTCGGCGCCAAGAGCGGCGCCGAGGGCTTCGAGAACATCCCCGACGACTTCAAGACCCCGCCGCTCACCCAGGCCACCCAGATCTTCGACGCCAAGGGCGGCCTGATCGCCAAGGTCTACGAGCGCGACCGCACCGTCCTCACCGCCGAGCAGATGTCCCCGCTGATCCGCCAGGCGCAGGTGGACATCGAGGACGCCCGCTTCTACGAGCACGGCGCCGTCGACCTCAAGGGCATCCTGCGGGCCATCACCAAGAACGCCGAGAGCGGCGCCACCGTGCAGGGCGCCTCCACCCTGACCCAGCAGTACGTCAAGAACGTCAACGTGGAGAAGGCCGGCGACGACCCGGAGGCGGTGCGCGAGGCGCAGCGCAAGACGCTCGGCCGCAAGATCCAGGAACTCCGGTACGCCATCAAGCTGGAGGAGGACCTGACCAAGGAGCAGATCCTCACCAACTACCTCAACATCACCTTCTACGGCCACCAGGCCTACGGCATCCAGGCCGCCTCCCAGCGCTACTTCAGCAAGGACGCCAAGGACCTCACCCTGCCCGAGGCGGCGATGCTCGCCGGGCTGGTGCAGAACCCGTCGCAGTACGACCCGAAGCTGCACCCGGTGGCCGCGCAGAAGCGCCGCGACACCGTCCTCGACAAGATGGTGGAGAGCAAGCACATCACCGCGGCGCAGGCCAAGGAGGCCAAGGCCGCCCCGCTTGGCCTCAACTACCGGGACCCGCAGAACGGTTGCATCACCGCCAAGGCCGGCATGGGCTTCTTCTGCGACTACGTGCGGCACGTGGTCAAGCAGGACCCGGCCTTCGGCAAGAGCGCGGCCGAGCGCAAGAAGCTGTGGGACACCGGCGGCCTGAACATCTACACCACCCTGGACCCGGACAAGCAGGCCGCCGCCCAGAACGCCGTCTCCACCCAGGTGTTCGTCACCGACCCGGTCTCCGCGGCGATGACGATGGTCGAGCCCGGCACCGGCAACATCCTGGCGATGGCGCAGACCCGCCCGTACGGCCTGGCCAAGGAGAAGAACGAGACCGTCGTCAACTACAACGTGGACGCGGCGATGGGGGGTGGCATCGGCTTCCAGCCCGGCTCCAACTTCAAGCCGATCGTGGCCGCCGCCGCCCTGGAGGCCGGCCTGCCGTCCACCCAGCGCTACGACTCGCCCAACCGCATGGACTGGCCGACGATGAAGACCTGCGACGGCACCTGGAAGAACCTCAGCAAGGGCAAGACGGGCGGGACGATCCCCAACGAGTCCGAGAAGGAGAAGGGCCCGTACGAGCTCAAGCAGGCGATGGCGCTCTCCGTGAACACCTACTTCGTGCAGATGGAGCAGGAGATCGGGCTCTGCGCGGTCAAGCAGATGGCCGACAAGCTGGGCGTGGCCGGCAAGGCGGACGGCTCGCCGCTGCAGGAGGTGCCCGCGCTCGGCCTCGGCACCCAGGAGGTCAGCCCGCTGACCATGGCCAACGTGTACGCGACCTTCGCCGCCCGCGGGACCTACTGCGCGCCGGTGGCGATCAGCCGGATCAGCACGGTGGACGGCAAGGACGTGCCGGTGCCGCCGGCCCGGTGCAGCCAGGCGATGTCCGAGGACACCGCCGACGTGATCAACACCGTGCTGCTCGGGGTGACCGAGAAGGGCGGCACCGCGCGCGACCTCGGCCTGGACGACCGCCGCCAGATCGCGGGCAAGACCGGTACCACGGACGAGAAGAAGTCGGCCTGGTTCACCGGCTACACGGGCAACCTGGCCGGCTCGGTCTGGCTCGGCAGCCCGGGCACCAAGGTGCCGATGCGCAACATCCGGATCGGCGGCAAGTACCAGGCCGAGGTGTTCGGCGCGACCGGCCCGGGGCCGATCTGGCAGCAGGCGATGAGCGACGCCGTCCGGGACCTGCCGGAGAAGGACTTCGCCACCGTCTACATCCCGGACCCGCCCAAGCGCGACCCCAACTGCACCACCGCCGGCGGCTCCCCGAGCTCGGTCACCTGCACCGGCGCCCCGGCCACGGGCGGCCCGGGCACCAACGGGAACACCGGCCGGCCGCGCGGCACCGACGCCACCGGCCGCTCCGCTCCCTCCACCCCGGCGGACCCCGAGGACCAGTGAGCCCGGGGGACCGGTGAACTCCTCCTGACGGCCCCGCCCGAGTACCCGTACTCGCGCGGGGCCGCACCCGTCTGCGCGCCCCCCTGATCGGTGCGAGCACCCGGCCGGAGCGTCACCCGATCGGTGCGCCGCCCGATGGAGCCACGAGATGGCTGCCCCCGAGACCCCGACCTAGCGTGGGGCGGAGCCCGCCCCTCGCAGATTGGGAGCCCCTATGAACCGGTCGGCCAGAGCCAGGACGCGCTGCGTCCTCGCCTGCCTGGCAGTCCTCGCCGCCCTGGGCGCCATGACCCTGGGCCCCGTGGCGGGAGCGGCGACCGCCGCTCCCGCCTCCCCGACGCTGCTGGTTCTCCGTGACTTCCCGACGATCCAGGCCGCCGTGGACGCGGCCGCCTCCGGCAGCACCGTCGTCGTCCAGGGCGGCACGTACACCGAGCAGGTGGTCGTCAGCGGCAAGGACCTCGAACTCGTGGGTGCCGACGCGCCGACCGTCAAGGCGCCGGCGACGCTCACCACCTTCGGCACCAACACCCGCACCGGCCAGCCGGTGGGCGCCGTCGTGCGGGTCGCCCACGGCGCACACGTACGGATGGTCGGCTTCACCGTGTCCGGGCCGATCCCCTGCGGTCCCGAGGTCGGCGGCATCACCGCGCTGCAGGCCGCCACCCTCGACCTCGCGGACGTCCGGGTCACGGACATGCAGCCCCCTCCGTCCTGCCCCGCCGACCAGGCGGGCGGCCGGGGCGTCGTCTACGGCCTGCCGCCGTTCGTCCAGGTCGAGGGCGCCGAGGGCAGCACCGCCTTCGGCCGGGTGAGCGGGGTCCGGATCGCCCGCTACCAGTTCGACGGCATCAACCTGGCGGGCCCTCCAGGGGTCGTCCCGCCCACCCGGGTCACCGTGCTGGACAGTGAGATCACGGGCGGCGCACAGATCCCGGTCGAGCAGTTCGGCATCGCCATCGGGGAGGCGGTCGCGACGGTGACGGGCAACACGGTGGCCGACTCGGTCTGCACCGCCCCCGGTTGCGGCCCGGACCCGATCAACGACCTGCAGTCCGGCGGCATCTTCGCCGGCTTCACCCCGGCCGGCACCAGCATCACCGGTAACCACGTCTCCGGTGCGGACATCGGCATCTACCAGTTCGCCGCTCCGAACTGCTGCCGGATCACTGCGAACGTCCTCACCGACAACCGCCTCTTCGGCGTGGCTATCCAGGACGGCGACGGCGCGACCCATCACAACGTCATCACTGGCGGACAGGTCGGCATCGGCGTCATCGCCGACGCGGTCGACACCACGGGCACCCTGCACGGCGACGTGATCAGCCGGACGACCGTCGCACCCGTCCGCGAACTCCAGTGCTGCGGCTTCAGGGCGACCGCCGTCGTCAAACCGGACTGAGCCCCCGACAGCCGTGCACCCGCCGCGCGGGAAGTCGGCCCGGCCGACTTCCTGCGCGCGGCCACGCACCCGACACGCCTGCGGCCCTACCGGGCCTCGACCGGCTCGCCGCTGTCCTGGTCGAGGTTGAACACCCGCCGGTAGGAGTCCGTCACCACGGTGATCTGCTCCCGGCCGGTCCAACTCGCCTCCACCAGCCGCGCGTCGTCCGCGCCCCCGCCGATGTCCGCCAGCGACCAGCGCCGCGCCGACCAGCCCTCGCCGGTCTCCAGCAGCACCTGCCAGTGCTCGCCCGGCGCCGGCCCGGTGGCGTACGAGCGGTGCACCACCACCAGCGCCCGCTCGGTCCCGGCCGGTGCCGTCTCCCGGCTGCGGGTCTCGGCCGCCGCGACCTTGTGTGCGGCCAGCACCCCGAGCACGAACACCACCCCGGCGGTCACCGTGACCGTCCGGGTGGCCGTCCGCAGCGCCGCGGCGCGCAGGTCGCCCAGCCAGGCGGCCGCGATCAGCGCGCCCAGCGCCGCCCCCAGCAGCAGCTCCGGCCGGTTGAGCAGGTCGGCGACCACCATCCGCCCGCCCGAGCGGCTCTCCCACTGCCCCTCGGTGTACAGCAGGACGGCGGCCAGTCCGCAGGCCGCCAGCAGCCGGACCACGATGCGCCTGGTCCGTGACCTCCGCTTGTCCATCGTCCCCCCGTTCACGGTGTCACAGCTCGGCGAGCAGCTTGCGGCCCTCCGGCCAGTCGCCCAGTCCGGAAGCCGAGTTGAGGTGCCCGAAGGCACCCGGCTCGATGTAGCGGGAACCCCAGGCCGCGGCGAAGGCGCGGGCCCGCTCGGGGGAGACCCACGGGTCGTCGGTCGAGGAGACCACCACGGTCGGGAACGGGAACGGCTCCAGCGCCACCGGCCGGAAGTCCACCAGCTCCGGGACCTCGGCGGTGTCGATGTCGGCCGGGGCGACCAGCAGCGCGCCCCGCACGGCGGCGGTCCGCTCGGCGGGGGCGGTGGCCACCCACCGCGCGGCCGTGATGCAGCCCAGGCTGTGGGCGACCAGCACCACCTCGCCCTCGGCGGCGGCCGCCGCCACCGCCGCGTCCACCCGGGCCACCCAGTCCTCCCGCTCCGGGTGGTCCCAGTCCGCCTGCTCGACCCGGCGGAAGGTCTCCGGCTCGGCGGCCTCCCAGCGGGTCTGCCAGTGCTCGGGGCCCGAGTTCTCGTAGCCGGGGAGGACGAGGTAGGTGGTGCGGTCCGGCATGGGTTCCTCCGGGTGGCGGTAGGTCGTGGGCAGCAGGAGTCTAGGCCGCGCCCCGCCGGGAGCCGCAGCCGGGCGGGCTGCCCGGCGCACTCTCCGCGCAACCGGCGCGCGTGCCTCCATATGCGCCGCCGTACGCCCGGTGCGCCCTGTTGCCAACCGTGCGGCGGGTACGGGAGGTTGGACCGGGCCCCGGCCGGCCGCCAACGCCCGGCGCCCACAACGGACCTGAGGCTCGACCACGTGGAGGGATGTCGGCGATGACATCGAAGATCCTGCTCGTCACCGGGGACGCCGCCGAGTCGCTGGAGGTGTTCTACCCGTACCAGCGCTTGCGCGAGGAGGGCTACCAGGTCGACATCGCGGCCCCGACCAAGAAGCGCCTGCAGTTCGTGGTGCACGACTTCGTCGACGGCTACGACACCTACACCGAGAAGCCCGGCTACACCTGGCCCGCCGACCTCGCCCTCGCCGACGTCGACCCGGCCGACTACGTGGCCCTGGTCATCCCCGGCGGCCGCGCCCCCGAGTACCTGCGCAACGACCCGGACGTGCAGCGGATCGCGCAGCACTTCTTCGCCGCGGACAAGCCCGTCGCGCAGATCTGCCACGGCCCGCTGATCGCCGCCGCCGCCGGTGCCCTGGACGGCCGCCGCACCTCCGCCTACCCGGCGCTGGCCCCGGACATCAAGGCCGCCGGCGCCGAGTTCGTCGACGGCGAGGCCGTGGTGGACGGCGTGGTCGTCTCGGCCCGCGCGTGGCCCGACCACCCGGCGTGGCTGCGCGCCTTCATCGAGGTGTTGCGCAAGCACGCCCCGCTCGCCTGACCGGCCCTGCCCGATCCGACCCCCGGAGCCGTACCCCGAACCGTCTCGGGGTCCGGCTCCGGGGCGCGTCGGGGTCACGGACCGGCCGCAGGGTGGACGACCGCCCCCCGAAGGTCTGGCATGGTGTCAGGAGCTCGACCCCCGAGCCGAGTTGACCACCATCATCCCGACCCGGGAGGACGGCATGACCACCCCGACCACCCCGACCGCCGGGCCCCGCCGCCCGGTCCTGCGTGTCGCCGTCGCGGTCGCCGTGGCAGCGGGCCTGCTCTCCGCGCTCGCTCCGGCCGACCTCGCCGCCGCCGTCGCCCAGGGCGCCGACCGCCCGGCCGCCGCCGGCTGCGACGATCCCCGCGGCCGCACCGCCGTCCGCGTCGCCGCCCCCGACAGCCCCGGCAGCCGCGACGACTGGAAGGCCGCCGACGCCGCCCTGGCCGGGATGACCGACCCGGGCTACTCGACCTCCGCCCTCGCCGCCGTCCGCCAGGACGGCCGGCTGGTCTGGCGCAACGCCACCGGCGTCGCCGACCTCACCACCGGTGAGCCCGCCGACCCGCGCGGCACCTTCCGGATCGGCAGCGCCACCAAGACCTTCGTCTCCACCACGCTGCTCCAGCTCGTCGGCGAGCACCGGCTGGACCTCGACGACCGGCTGGAGTGCCTGCTGCCGGGCATCGTCCCGAACAGCACCGAGATCACCGTCCGGCAGCTGCTCGACCACACCAGCGGCGTCGCCGACTACACCCAGGACCCGGCCTTCGACGACCGGCGCCCGGAATGGCTCGACGGCGGTCGCTTCAGGCACTACGGCCTCAAGGACCTGGTCGACATCTCCCGCCGGTACCCGCCCGCGTTCCGGCCCGGCGCGGACTGGCAGTACTCCAACACCAACTACGTCCTGATCGGCATGATCATCGAGAAGCTCACCGGCCGCAGCTGGAACGAGGAGGTGACCCGCCGGATCATCCGCCCGCTCGGCCTGACCAGCACCTGGATGCCCGCCGACTCGCCCGTCGTCCCCGGCCCGCACGCCCACGGCTACGAGAAGACGGACACCGGCCCGGTCGACGTCACCCTGCTCAACCCCTCGATGGCGGGATCCTCCGGCGCCGGCATCTCCACCACCGCCGACCTGACCACCTTCCTCGCGGCCCTGCTCGGCGGCCGCCTGCTGCACCCGGCCGAACTCGCCGCCATGCAGCAGACCACCGACCACGGCGCGGGCCGGTACTACGGCCTCGGCCTCCAGCGGGTGGACACCCCCTGCGGCACCTTCTGGGGCCACGCCGGCGGTTTCCCCAGCTACGTCACGATGATGCTCGGCTCCGCGGACGGCAGGCGCCAGTTCGCCGGCAGCACCACCCTCTACGACGTACCGGACCAGCAGGCTGCCTACGCCGCCTGGACCGAGGTGATCACGACGGCACTGTGCGGCCCCCAGCCCGGGACGGCCGCGCCCGCGACCGACCCCCTACGCTGACCGGCGGGTCGCACGGGCGTGCGGCCGACCATCACCAGGAGGACGAGACATGGCAGAGCCGCTGATCGCCGCAGTCGGGGGCCGGGCGCCCGCCGTCGACCCGAGTGCCTTCGTCGCGCCGAACGCCGTGGTGGTGGGGGACGTGACCGTCGGCGCGGGCGCGAGCGTCTGGTACGGCGCGGTGCTCCGCGGGGACGCCGAGTCCATCAGCGTCGGCGCGGGCAGCAACATCCAGGACAACTGCACCCTGCACGCCGACCCCGGCTTCCCGCTGGTGGTCGGCGAGCGGATCTCGGTGGGCCACAACGCGGTGCTGCACGGCTGCACGGTCGAGGACGACGTGCTGGTGGGGATGAACGCCACCGTGCTGAACGGCGCCCTGATCGGCGCCGGCTCGCTGGTCGCGGCCGGCGCAGTGGTCCCGCAGGGCATGGTGGTCCCGCCCGGCTCGCTGGTCGCGGGCGTCCCGGCCAAGGTCCGCCGCGAGCTGAGCGAGGACGAACGCACGGGCATCAAGGCCAACGGCGAGGGCTACCAGCTGCTGGCCGGCGCCCACCGGGAGATCACCGGGAACTGACCGGGGTGGCGGGCCCCGGGGGAGCGCCCGGCGGACGAATTCGTTCGTCCGGCATCCTGATCCGGTCGGATTGCCGCCCCGTGAGGTCGGCGTGACGACCGGGGGTCGCCAGCGGGGCCTGCGCGCGCGAGACTGGGGGCATGTGCCGCAACATCAAGACGCTGCGACCGCCCGTCACGCCCGACGCCGACGAGGACGACTTCCACGCCGCCGCGTTGCAGTACGTCCGCAAGGTCTCCGGGTTCCGCGCCCCGGCGGCGCACAACCGGGAGGCCTTCGACCGGGCCGTGGACGCGATCGCCGAGGCCACCGCCCGGCTGCTCGGAGAGCTGGAGGTCCGCGGCTCGCACCCCCGGGCCGTCGAGGTCGTCGAGTCAGCCGGGTAGCGCCGTCGGACGCGGACAGCCGCCGTCGGACGCGGACAGCAGGGAGCAGGGAGCAGGAGATGAACCCCGCCAATCGTTACGCCCTCACCTTCCCCGGCACCCCCGGCACCCAGGCCCCGCAGGACGTCGTGGTGGTCACCCGGACCAGTGCGACCGGCCCCGGCGGCCACCCGGTGTACGAGGACGAGAGCGGCATCGTCCGCGCCGAGATCAGCGACTCCGGCGAGGTCCGGATGCTCGCCAGCGGCGGCCACCAGACCCCGCACCTGCCGGTCCACGCGCACCCGCTGCCCTGACGCACCGCTGCCCCGACGAACTGCTGGCCACGGCGCGCCCGCCTCGGGCACAATCTCCACATGATCACAGCGAGTTGGCAGGGCGTCGTCATCGCCGAGAGCGAGGACACCATCGTCGTCGAGGGCAACCACTACTTCCCGGTCGAGTCGGTCCGCGCGGAGTACCTGCGGCCCTCCGAGACGACCACGGTGTGCAGTTGGAAGGGCACCGCGGGCTACTACACCCTGGAGGTCGACGGGCAGACCAACCCGGACGCCGTCTGGTTCTACGCCGACCCGAAGCCCGAGGCCGAGCACGTGCGCGGCCGGGTGGCCTTCTGGCACGGGGTGGAGGTCACCGACTCGGCGGCGGTCACCGCGTAGCCCGCCGGCCCAGGGGGTACGTGATCCCCATGGCAGTCTTCCGCAGGCCGGGGCGTTCCCGGCCGACCCCCGAACCGGACCTCGGCGAGCAGCTCGCCGAACTCGTCGAGGAGTCCGAGCACCCCGAGCAGCCCGGGCGCGGCGGCCCGCTCGCCGCCCGCGCCGGGCAGCGGGAGGGCCGCGGCCGCGCCGTGGTGCTGCACGCCGCCCGGCTGCTCGGCCACGGCGGGCGGGCCACCGCCCGGGGCGCCGCGTACGGCGGCAAAGCCCTCGCCGAGCAGCTGGTGCAGGCCGCCCCGCGGATCCCGGTGCGAGGCCTCGCCACCCTGCGGGCCCAGCACCCGGGCGCGGCCTCCCCGGAGCAGTTGGCCGACCTGCTGGTCACCGGCGCCGTCCGGGCCTCCGGCGCGCTCGGGGCAGGTGTCGGCGCGGCGGCGATGATGCCGGTGCCGCCCGCGATGCCGGTGGAGATCGCGGCCGAGACGCTCGCTGTGGCAGCCGTGGAGATCAAGCTGATCGCCGAGCTGCACGAGGTCTACGGCTTCCCCGCGCAGGGCAGTGTCACCCAGCGGGCGGGCGCCTACCTCGGCGCATGGGCCAACCGCCGCGGGATCGACGCGACGCTGCTGGTCCGGCCCGCCGGCTTCGCCGCGCTGGCCATCGGCGCGGAGGTGCGCCAGCAGGTGCGCCGCCGCCTCACCCGCAGCTCGCTGCGCCACCTGCCCGCGCTGATGCCGCTGCTGGTCGGCGCCGGCATCGGCGCCACGATGAACCGGCGTGAAACCCGCCGGCTGGCCGAGGAGGTCCGGGTGGACCTGCGCTCCCGCCCGCCGGCGGACCGCGCCTACTGGGCCGCGGCCGCGCCGGTGGTGAAGGGCGGGAGACTGCCGGAGCCCGGGGACACGCCGGAGCCCGGGGACGCGACGTAGGACGGGCCCTGGTCAGGGCGCCGGCGGCGTCGGGGCGCCCGCGCCCCGGCCCGCCTTGACCCCGTTCACCATCGCCTGGTGGATGGCCCGCGCGGTGGTCTCGTCGGCCGCCGGCACCGGGCTGCCGGCCACCGTGTACCAGTCCAGGGCGCCGGTGTACTGCACGGTCAGCCGCGCCTCGCCGTCCACCCAGGTGGTGTGCACGGTGAGGTCGCCGGAGATCGGGCCGACCTCGCTGGTGGTGACCCCTCCCGGGCCGCTGATGATCGACTGCGTGGTCCAGGTCGCCCACGACGCGCGCGGGTCTGCGGGCGGCCGGGCCTGCTGATTGCCTTGGTCGTGTTCGGTCATGCGCCTATCCTCCCCCGCCGGTGAGCCGCCGCCGGAGCAGCGACACCTGCGGTCGCGGCGACCGCCCGGTCCCACCGGGCGGTCGAGTACGGACGTCAGTGGTCGGCGGACGGTCAGTCGAGTTTGCCGGGTTCGTCCAGCATCGCGTCGCCCTCCGCCTGGGAGGTGTCCTGCGCGTGCAGGTTCTGCATCGACGTGATGCCTTCCTCCGGGTCGGCGGCGCGGACGTCGTCGTCGCTGTCGGTGCTCACCTCGAACCGTTCGCTCATGTCGGTCATCGCGGGCTCCGTCTCCTCGGTCGGTCCGGGCGCGCCGGGCGCGGGCGCGGCGGGACCGGGTGGCTCTTTCGCCCTTCCAGCCTGCCCCCGCCCCGGCGCCGGGGCCAGCCGGGTGACCACTGCGTGACCGCCGGACCAGCGCCGGACCACGGCCGGATCTCCGCCTGGATGACCACCGGGTGCCGCCGCGTCGCGGGCCGGCACCCGGGGCCCGCCAGGGTGGGGTCACCAGGTGACGGACAGCGACCGCATGCCGTAGATGAACGAGTCCGTCCGGAACGCCGGCTCCTCGCCGGGCCTGCTCAGCCGCAGCCCGGGCAGCCGGCGGAACAGGGTGGCCAGGGCGATCTGCAGCTCGGCCCGGGCCAGCGGCTGGCCGAGGCACTGGTGCACGCCGAAGCCGAAGGCCAGGTGCCGCCGGGCGTCCCGGTCCAGGTCCACCTCCTCGACGGGCCGGTGGCCGGCGCCGCCGAACACCGCCTCGTCCTGGTTGGCGGTGGAGAGCATCGCGATCACGCCCTCCCCGGCCTTGACCGTCGTCCCGCCCAGCTCCACGTCCTCCAGGGCCACCCGGGGCAGCCCGGTGTGGACGATGGTGAGGTGGCGCAGCAGTTCCTCCACCGCGCCGGGCACCGCGGCCGGGTCGGCCAGCCTGGCGACCTGCTCGGGCCGGTCCAGGAGCAGGGCGGTGGAGAGCGAGATCATGTTCGCGGTGGTCTCGTGCCCGGCGATCAGCAGCAGGATGCCGGTGTTGGCGGCCTCGCGCAGGGTGAGGTCGTCCCGGGCGGCGAGCCGGCTGAGGATGTCGTCCTCCGGCCGCTCCCGTTTGCGGGCCGTCAGCCCCTCCAGGTACTGCAGCAGCTCCTCCTGGGCCTTCTGGAGCCCCTCGATCGTGCCGGTGTTGCTGAGCAGCGTCCGGCTGATGCTCTGGAAGAACTCGCGGTCCTCGTACGGGACTCCGAGCAGCAGGCAGATCACCAGCGAGGGGACGGGCAGCGCGAAGTCGGCGACCAGGTCGGCCTCGGTACGGCCCTCGGTCATCCGGTCCAGCGTCTCGTCGACGATCTGCTGGATGTCCGGGCGCATCGCCTCGACCCGCTTGACCAGGAAGTCCCCGGTGACCATCCGGCGCAGCCGGGCGTGCTCGGGGTCGTCCAGCCGCAGGAAGCTCGGGTTCTTGGCGATGACCTCGCGGCGGCCGGGCAGCAGCAGCGGGAAGTTCGGGTGGCGCACGTCCGCGCTGAAGCGGCGGTCGGACAGGATGGTGCGGACCTCGGCGTAGCCGGTGGCCAGCCAGCAGGACTCGCCCCCGGGCAGGACGGCCCGGGTCATGGTGCCGGCGGCGGCCGCCTCGGTGTAGGCGGGCGGCGGGGCGAACGGGCAGCCGGCCGAGTGCGGGGCCGGCATCGGGACGGCGGGGGCGGTGGGTGTGCTCGTCAAGGTGGGGTCTCCTTGCGTAGCGGTGCTCTCCGGGTGGGGGTGTCGGTGGTGGTGCTTCAGTCCGCGACCGTGGCGGGCTCGTCCTCGGTGACGGTGATGGCGCCGCCCGGGCAGAGCTCGGCGGCCAGCCGAAGGTCGGCGAACTGCTCGGGCCTGAAGGTGGTTTGACGGAGTCTCACCAGGCTGTCCCGATCGTCCTGGTCGAAGACCTCGGGAACGTTCGTGACGCACATTCCGGAGCTGCAGCAGCGGTCCCGGTCGACGCTCACCTGCATGGTCGGGCACCTCTCGCCAGTGCGCCGCCGGCGGCCGGCGGCGGCCTCTCGTTGTCATTGCCAACCTAACCGCCGCTGCTCCGTCCACGGAGTGGGCGGTGGCGGGATTGTCGAGAATGGCCGATAACGTCCCCGTCGCAGCACTCGGGCGGTGCGAGGAGGTTTGAATTGACGCCACCCCGCCAAACGGCCCCGCTCACGGCCCCCGCGGCCCCCCTCACAGCCCCTCGGCGGCGGCGATCTCCCGTACGGTCGCGACGGTGTCGGCCTCGGCGGCGCCCTTGTCCGGCCGGTAGCGCACCACCCGGGCGAACCGCAGGGCGAGCCCGGCGGGGTAGCGGGAGCTGCGCTGCAGGCCGTCGAAGGCGATCTCGACCACCAGTTCCGGGCGGACCCGCACCGTCCAGTCGTCCCGCTCGGTCTCCCGGGCCAGCAGTTCCGCCGTCTGCCAGGCCAGCGTCGCGTCGGTGAGGCCCTTGAAGGTCTTGCCGAGCATCACCCACGGGCCGAGCCCCGGCTCGCCCGCCGCCCGGGCGCCCAGGTGCAGGTTGCTGAGGAAGCCGCGCCGCCGCCCGCTGCCCCATTCGGCGGCCAGCACGACCAGGTCGAGCGTCAGCCGGGGCTTCACCTTGATCCAGCCGATTCCGCGCCGCCCGGCCGCGTACCCGGCCGCCGGGTCCTTGACGAGGACACCCTCGTGGCCGAGCGCCAGCGTGTCGCGGAAGAAGGCCAGCGCCCGCTCGCGGTCCCCGGTCTCGGTGCGGGCCACCCGCAGGCGCGGCGGGACCACCTCGGCCAGCGCCGCCCAGCGCTCCCGCCCCGGACGGTCCACCAGGTCCTCGCCGTCGCGGTGCAGCAGGTCGAAGAAGTAGGCGTCGAGCGGGACTTCGGCGCGCAACCGCTGCGGATCGCGCCGCGAGGCGGTGCGCGCGGCGGTCTCCTGGAACGGGCGCGGCCGCCCGTCCGGGCCGAGCGCGATCGCCTCGCCGTCCAGCACCGCCGAGCGCAGCGGCAGGGCGAGCGCGGCCTCGGCCACCTCGGGCACGCGCGCGGTGATGTCGTCCAGGCTGCGGGTGAACACCGCGACCTCGTTCCCGTCCCGGTGCACCTGCACCCGGATCCCGTCCAGCTTCCACTCCAGCGCGGCCGGACCGGTGCGCTCCAGCGCCGAGGCCACGTCCGGCGCGGAGGCGGCCAGCATCGGGCGCACCGCCCGCCCCACCTCCAGCCGGAACGCCGCCAACGCTGCCTCCCCGCCGGTCAGCGCCGCCTCCGCCACCGCCCGCGCCGAACCCCGGAACATCAGCGCCCGTCGCACCGCCGCCGCGGGCACCCCCGCCGCCTGCGCCACGGCGTCCCCGACCACCGCGTCCAGCGCCCCCTGCCGCAGGTCCCCGACCAGCACCGCCCGCAGGAAGCCCTGCTCCACCGCGGTCGCCCGCGCGAACAGCCCGTCCAGCAGCCGCCGCCGCTCCGCCTGCGCCCCGGCCCCGTGCACCCCCGCGATCCGCTCCAGCTCGCGTTCCACCTCCCGTACCCCGAGCGAAGGCTCCGCCGCCGGCCCGGGCAACCCGCGCAGCGCCGCCGGCCCGATCCCCGTCCGCAACCGCTGCGACTCCCCGGACAGCAGCGCCACCGCAGCCGGCCCCTCCACGGGCCCCAACTCCCGCAGGCACCCGGCCAACAACCCCGTCTTCGCCCGCCGCCCCGGCTCCGCCGCCACCTCCCGGGACACCACCGCCAACCGCCACAGGCCCGCCACCACACCACCTCCTCCACCCCCAGCATCCGCGCCCACCCCACCCGCCGCACGCCCTGACCGCCCCCGGGCGCGGTACCGCCGCCTCCCCCTCCGCTCGCCCCGCGCACCGCGGCCCCGCATGCTGGGCGCAGACCCGTACCCGTCCGTGCGGCGGCAGGCCCTGGCGGCCAGGTGCCGGAGTGGAGTACGGGGCTGCCGTTGTTGGCCGGGGTGGAGATCGGCCGGGGGTCGACGGGGCGTCATGCTGAGGCCATCACGACGTCCTGACCCTGAGGGAGACCGAGATGAGCGACACCCCCACCGCCCGCTGGAGCGTCGGCGCGCCCGAGGCCGGCGACTTCGCCGCCTGGCGTGAACTCTTCGACGGGTACTGCGAGTTCTACCGAAATCCGGGTCCGGAGGGGAAGGCCGAGCTGGTCTGGTCCTGGCTCATGGATCCGGCCCATGAGCTGGCCGGGCTGCTGGTCCGGGACGGCGAGGGGCGCCCGGTCGGGCTGGCCCACTACCGGCCGTTCTCCCGGCCGCTGCACGGGGCGGTCGGCTGCTTCCTGGACGACCTCTTCGTGGCGCCGCAGGTGCGCGGCGGCGGCGCGGTGGACCTGCTGCTGGCGCGGCTGCGGGAGATCGCCGCCGAGCGCGGCTGGAACACCGTGCGCTGGATCACCTCCGAGACCAACTACCGGGCCCGCGGCAAGTACGACCAGGTCGCCACCCGGACGGCGTTCCTCACCTACGACATGGCGCCGGACGCGCTGTCATCCTGAGGCCGTGACCGAGCCGCCGGACATTCGTTCGGACTTTCTGTTATCGGCGCGCCGCCGGGGGGTCTCCCAGGTGTCGGCACCCGACCAGCCGGCCCGGAAACAGAAAGCGTGACCACGTGAACAGCGACGACAGGACGACCATCCTCCCGGCGAGCGGAGGCGACGACGGTCCGGGCGCAGCCCACGGCCGCGCCGGTGGCCGGGCCGCACGGCGGGCCGCCGAGCGGCACGCCGGCCGGGGGCGTCGGGCGCGGCGGCGCGGCGCCCTGGTGCCGGTCACCGCGGTGGTCGCGGCGGTGGCGGGCACCGGGCTGATCGCCGCGCTGGCGGGTGCCGGGTACGCGGCGTACGGCGGCAAGCAGACCGACCGGGACGTCGTGGGCCAGGCGCTGGCGGCCGACGCGCTGATCGCCGCCGAGGTCGGGACGCACGAGGGCATCCAGGTGCCGGGCGCCGGGGTCGCCGCCCCGGCCGCCCCGGTGCCGTCGGACGGTCCGGCGGCGACGGACCCTGCCGCCGCCGCGAGCGCCGCGGCCACCCCGTCTGCCACCGCCCCGGCCTCCCCGACGGCCGCGGCGAGCGCCACCCCGTCCGCGGGCGCCTCCGACGCCGCCGCCGCCAAGGCGACCGCGAGCGCAACCCGGACCGCCGCCGCGGCCCCGACCACCGCCCGGCGGACCGCCGGCGCGTCGCCCACCCCGGTGGGCGGCGGCGCGTCCCCCTCGTACGCCCAGCAGGTGGTGGACCTGGTCAACACCGAGCGCGCCAAGGCCGGTTGCGGACCGGTCAGCGCCGAGCCCCGGCTGGCGAGCGCGGCCCAGTCGCACAGCGACGACATGGCCGACCGCAACTACTTCGACCACGCCAGCCCCGAGGGCTTCCACGCCGACCACCGGATCGAGGCCACCGGCTACCGCTGGAGCACCTGGGGCGAGAACATCGCCCGCGGCCAGAAGGATCCGGCCGACGTCATGGACGCGTGGATGAACAGCCCCGGCCACCGCGCCAACATCCTGAACTGCGCGTTCAAGCAGCTCGGTGTCGGCGTGCGGACCGGTTCCGGCGGCCCGTGGTGGACCCAGGTGTTCGCTGCTCCGGCCTGACCCGCCCTCGGACGAGGCCCGCCCCTGACCCCACTCCCGACCCCATTCCCCGACCCCCGACCGCTCTCCCGCCCGTGCCGGCGCCCCGATCCGGCCGCCGAACCGGGCCGATTTTCCGATTCCGCGCACATTGTTGTTATCTGATCACTCCCCACGGGTCTCCGAGGAGGCAGCGGCGGACGGAAACACGGCAATTCGGAGTGCGGACCATGAACGCTGATGTGCAGAACAGGGCCGGAACGACCCTGGTACTCGCGGCGCAGGCAGGCGACCGGCAGGCCCAGGAGGCGCTGGTCGCCGCCTGGCTGCCGCTCGTCTACAACGTGGCCGGCCGCGCCCTCGGCGGCCACGCCGACGTGGACGACGTCGCGCAGGAGACCATGATCCGCGCCCTGGACGGGCTGGACGGGCTCCGCGACCCGGAGTCGTTCCGCTCCTGGCTGGTCGCCATCACCATGAACCAGGTCCGCCGCCGGCACGCGGCCGGCCAGCAGCAGCCGACCGTCGGCGGGCTGGACGAGACCTGGGAGGTCGCCGACCCGCGGGCCGACTTCACCGACCTCACCATCCTGCGCCTGGGCCTCTCCGGCCAGCGCCGCGAGGTCGCCGAAGCCACCCGCTGGCTCGACCCCGACGACCGTGAACTGCTCGCCCTGTGGTGGATGGAGGCCGCCGGCGAACTCACCCGCGCCGAACTCGCCGAAGCCCTCGACCTGAGCCCGCAGCACACCGCCGTCCGCGTCCAGCGGATGAAGAAGCAGCTCGAAGCCGGCCGCGTCGTCGTCCGCGCGCTCGGCGCCTACCCCCGCTGCCCCGGACTGACCGAGGTCACCACCGGCTTCGACGGCACCCCGAACTCGGTCTGGCGCAAGCGCATCGCCCGTCACATCCGCAGCTGCGCCTCCTGCGACGGCCTCGGCCGCGACCTGTTCCCGGCCGAAGGGCTGCTGGCCGGCCTCGTCCTGGTCCCGATCCCGCTCGACTCGCCCCTGCTGCTGCACTTCCAGCACACCGCGGCCACCGTCGCGGCCCAGAGCGCCGCCGGGGCCGGCACCGGAGCCGGCCTGGGTACGGGCTCGGGCGCCGGAGCCGGTGCGCACGCCGGTGCGGGAAGCGCCGGAGGTGCGGGAGGACACGGCGGGTGGGCCGGCACCGCCGCCCGCAAGGCCGTCCTGGCGAGCGGCGCGGCCGCCGCGGTCGCGGTGACCACCCTCGCGCTGGTCTGGCCGCAGCACACCGAGGCGCCGCAGGAGGCGGCGCCGGAGCCCAGTGCGCCGGCCGCCGTCCTGGACACCCCGACGGTCGTCGCCGCCCCGGTGGCGACCGTCCCCACGCCCGTGGCGACACCGACGCCCACGGAGACCCCGATGCCGACGCCCACGCCCACGGCCTCGCCGACCCCGACCCCGACCCGTACGGTCACGGCAGCTCCGGTGCCCAGCCCGGAGCGCCAGCTGGTCGACCTGGTCAACGCCGAGCGCGCCAAGGCCGGTTGCGCCCCGCTGCGGATCGACCCCCGGCTGCACACCGCCGCCCAGAAGCACTCCGAGGACATGGCCACCCGGGGCTTCTTCGACCACGTGAACCCGGACGGCGTCCGCACCGACGCCCGGATCACCGCCGCCGGCTACCGCTGGTCCCAGTGGGGCGAGAACCTCGACCGTGGTCCGACCGCCCCGGCCGCGGTCCTCGCCCGCTGGATGGACGGCGGCATCCACCAGTCCAACATGCTCGACTGCGGCTTCAAGGACGTCGGCGTCGGTCTCGCGACCAACTCGGCCGGCACCCCCTACTGGACCCAGGACCTCGGAGCGCCGATGTCCTGAGCGGGGCCCTGTCCCGGGCCCGAGGCGCTTCCTCAGGCCGGCGTGACCGCGACCAGCCCGTCCGCCGAGCCGGTCACGAAACCGGTGGCCTGCCCGACGACACCGCCCGCGTCGCCGACCTGGCCCGGCACCAGGTCCGGCGCGGTGCTCAGCGGTCCGGGCAGGCCCTCCTGCCCGCCGACGGCGCTGGCGTGCGCACTCGGCGCGGTGAGGGAGGCCAAGACGCCCACGGCGAGCGAGGCGACGGCGAGCATGCTGCGCTTCTTCATGGCCGGTCCAACGAGACTGCGCCGGAAGGGTTACGGTGCCGGCCGCGGGCGAAGGCGTGAGAAGACGCGGGAGGACGCGAGAACGTTGGACGGCCCGCGAGCCGACCGGGACTCAGGCCGGGCGGCGGGCGGGCCGTGGGAACCACCATGGCCCCACCCGCCCCTGCCGGTCAGGGGCGCACACGGGGCGGTCGGACGCAAACCGGCGCGCCGGGGCGTGCACCGGCAGTCCCAGCGGCGCCCTCAGAGCGTCCCGGAGCCCCGCGCCACCCCTGCCCCGGCCGCCTCGGCCGCCCCTCCCACCGGCCCGACCGCCGGCCCGGCGAGGGCACGATCCGCCCGGTCCCCGGCCCGACAACACACCGTCGTCCCCCGGACGGCTCACGGTGATGGCGCGCCCCCCGCCCGCCCCCTACTGTCGGAAGTGCTTCGTCCCCTGACGGACGAGCCACGGCTGCCGGATCTGGCCAGGTCCGGCGGCCGTACTTTTTGCCCGGGCGCACCGGCCCCGGCGCCCCTCGTCCGGCACGCCCCGCCCGGGGTCCCTCGTCCGGCGCACCCCGTAGGCTGGCGACCGAGAGCACGCCCGCGTACCGGATGCCAGGAGCCGCCGTGACCAGCCCCGTTCCGCCCGTTCTGGTGATCGGTGAGTGCGTGGCCGACATCGTCCGTTCGGATGGCGTCCCGGACCGGGTGCACCCCGGCGGCAGCCCCGCGAACGTCGCGTACGGCCTGGCGCGGCTGGGCCGCCCGGCTGTGCTGCTCACCGAGCTGGGGCCGGACGCCAACGGCCGGCTGATCCGCTCGCACCTGGAGTCGGCGGGTGTGCTGGTCCGGGCCGCGGAGGTCGCCCGCACGCCCTCGGCCGTGGTGCGGCTGGACGGCGAGGGCCGGGCCCGCTACACCTTCGACATCGGCTGGACGCTCCCGCCGACGGAGCTCGCCGAGGCGCCCGCCGCGATCCACCTGGGCTCGATCGGCGCGGTCACCGAGCCGGGCGCGGCGGCGGTGCTGGCGCTGGTGGAGCGGTGGCGCGGGCGGACGCCGGTCAGCTACGACCCCAATGTGCGCCCCGCGCTGATGGGGGAGCGGGCGGCGGCGGTCCGTCGGGTCGAGCGCTGTGTGGCGCTGAGCGACCTGGTCAAGGCGAGTGACGAGGACCTGGCCTGGCTCTACCCGGGCGAGCGGCCGGAGGCGGTCGCCGAGCGCTGGCTGTCGCTCGGGCCCTCCGTGGTCGCGGTGACCCTGGGCGCCGGGGGCGCGTTCGCCCGCACCGCCGAGGGCGGACGTGCGCAGGCCCCGGCCGTCCCGGTGCCGGTCGCGGACACCGTGGGGGCCGGGGACTCCTTCATGGCCGCCCTGCTGCACGCCCGCGCGAGCGGCGCCGACCTCCCGACCTGCCTCACCCACGCGGTGACGGCCGCCGCGCTGACCGTCGCCCGCCCGGGCGCCAACCCGCCCTCCGCGGCCGAGCTGGCGGCTGCCCTGACGGACGGCCGGGAGGCCCGCACCGGCGCGGTGTAGGCCGGCGGGCCGGCGCACCACCCGCGGGATCAACTCACCGGCTGAACAAGGGTGGTGAGCTCCTTGCCGTACCAGATCTCGGCGTACGGGCCGCCGTTGTAGGCGGGGATCTCCCGGTAGCCGTTGCGGAGGTAGAGCGCGCGGGCCTCGACCAGGTCGAGACGGGTGTCGAGGACGATCCGCTCGGCGCCGAGGGTGCGGGCCGCCTCGTCGACGGCGGCGAGCAGGCGGGCGCCGCCGCCGGTGCCGCGCAGTTCGGGGCGGACGTAGACGCGGGTCAGCTCGACGGTGGTGGCGTCGAGCCGGCGGAGCCCGGCACAGGCGTGGGCGGTGCCGTCGTGACGGCCGATCAGGAACAGGCCGTCGGGGGCGGCGAGGTGGTCGCTGGGGGAGTCGGCCAGCCCGGCTTCCAGTTGTTCGGGGCTGCCCTCCCGGCCGAGGTGCAGGCGGTAGTAGCGGTTGGCCACGTCGTAGTAGTACTCGCGCAGCAGTTCCAGGGCCTCGGGCGTGGTCACATCGGCCGGGGTGACCGTCCAGAGGTCGGGTCGGCGGGGCGCGTTGTTCGTCATGCGCGCATGATCGACGCGCAGGTCAGCGCGCCGCAATCGATTTTCGGGCGGCGCGAGCCGCCGGTGCGGCCGGTCGACGGGCGTGGATGGCAAAGGAACGGCAAGGCGTCCGGCGTGCCGTTGCCCCGGGTGGGTGACGAGGGGATTGGCGGGGGTGCACGGCGGGGGAGCAGTGCAGCTATGGACAGACCATCAGCTTGTCAGATTAACGGGGGTTTGAGGGGGAGTCAGCAGAGCCGGGGCGGTGCACGGACCGCTCTGCTGGCCGCCGTCTGCCTCTCCGCCGTGGTCGCCGGCTGCGCCGGTCCGGCCGGCCCCGCCGGTCCGAAGGCGGCCCCGGTCAAGGCGGAGCCGGCCAGGGCGGGCGCGGCCCCCGCCGCCGCGCCACCGCTCCTGCCCGGCCTGGCCCGGCAGGAGGAGGAGACCAGCAGCGAGGCGGTCTCCCGTCAGGAGGCCAACGCCAGGGCCGCCCTGGAGACCGCCCAGCGGTGGGGCGTGGACCGTCCCCCGCTGAAGGCCCTGCCGCGCCCGGCGACCAGGGCCCAGCTCACCCCCGTGCAGGGCGTCAAGCTCGCCGAAGGCCGCCCGCCCGTGGTCTACCGGGTGCCGACCGACGACAAGGTGGTCTTCCTCACCGTCGACGACGGCGCCGAGAAGGACCCGGAGTTCTCCCGGATGGCCGAGGAACTGGGCGTCCCGTTCAGCGCCTTCGTCTCCGACTACCTCGTCCGCGAGAACTACGGGTATTTCCGCGACATGCACGCCCAGGGCGTGGAGATCAACAACCACACGATCAACCACCGCAACCTGAAGGTCCTGGACTACGAGACCCAGCGCCAGGAGATCTGCAACCAGCAGGACCAGCTGGAGCAGCAGATCGGCGTCCGCCCCCGGCTGTTCCGGCCGCCGTACGGCGAGTACAACGACGACACGCTGCGCGCGGCGGCCTCCTGCGGGGTGGAGGCGGTGCCGCTGTGGAACGAGGAGGCCTTCCCGGACCACATGGAGTGGCGCTACGACGACCGCCAACTCCACCCGGGCGACATCATCCTCACCCACTTCCGCGGCCCCGACATCTGGAAGGCGACCATGCCGGACCTGCTGCGCAAGGTCGTCAACGACGTCACCGCGGCCGGCTTCACCCTGGGCCGGCTGGACGACTACCTGTAGGGCTGCTCAGCCGAGCGAGAGGGCGTCCAGGTACACCCAGGCGCCCTCGTGCCGCACGAAGCGGCTGTGCTCGGTGAGCACGCCCTCCTCGCGGCCCTCCGTCCAGTACGCCCGGAACGCGACCGTGCCCTCCGCGTGGAACGCCCCGCCCTCGCTGGTGGAGACCACCTCCAGCCGGGTCCAGCGCAGCGCCGGGTCGAAGCCGACCTCGGCGGGCCGGGTGTCCGGGTGCCAGGTGCGCAGCAGGTACGCCTCGTCCTGGGCGGCGAAGGCGCTGAACCGGGAGCGCATCAGGGCCTCGGCGGTGCCGGCCGCCGCCTGGCCGCGGTGCAGCCGGCCGCAGCAGTCGCCGTAGGCGGCGGGCAGGCCGCACGGGCAGGGGGAGGAGGGCAGCAGCCGGGGAGCGGCGGCGCGGGGCGCGGAAGGACGTCGGGACATGGGTCCATTCTCCCCCACCCCCCGGGCGGGCTCCCACCCGCCCGGGGCCCGGCGGCGGCCCGCGCCGCCCGCCGGACCCGGCCGCGTCACGCGGGGCGGCGGAAGGAGTAGTTGAACTCGGCGTCGCCGAAGTGCCGCATCATCCGGAGCCAGAACGGCATCAGCATCTCCATCGCCCGGGCGGCCGAGACGTCCCCGAGGTCGATGATCCACTCGGCCGGCCAGCCGAACTCGCCGAGCAGTGCGACGGTCTCGGCCTTGGCGGCCGCGTCGTTCCCGGCGACGAAGAGGTTGTGCTCGCCGGCCAGCCGGCCCGGCTCCACCATCAGCTCGCAGTTGACGGTGTTGAGCGCCTTGACCACCCGGGCCGCGGGGAACTCGCGCTGGATCCGCTCGCCGACACTGTCGGTGTTCACCGGGTCGAGGGTCACCTGGCCGTCCGGGGCGAACACCAGCGGGTTGGAGACGTCGATCAGCAGCTTCCCCGCGAGGTTTTCCGCTCCGGCGGCCCGCAGCGCCTCCAGTGCGACCGTCCCGCCGGTGGCGTTGAGCACCACCTCGCCGAAGGCGGCCGCGTCGGCGAAGGTCCCGGCGTGGGCGTCGGGGCCGGCCTGTCCGGCCCAGGCCGACCCCTTCTCGTTGTCCTTGCTCCGGGAGCCCAGCGTCACCTGGTGGCCGAGCGCGACCAGCTTGCTCCCCAGCTTCTGCCCGACCATGCCCGTGCCGATGATTCCGATCCGCACCGTTTCCCCGTTTCGTCAGGTGGAGGCCCGCCCCTGCCGGACGTGCCGGCGACGACCCTAGTTGACGGAGCGTCGGACGCGGGGGAACCGGTGGCGCACGTCCCCACGTCCCGGTCCCGTCGGCGGACAGGGTGACCGCGGCGACCTCAGGCGCGGGGGTCGCCGAACCAGGTGCGCAGCGCCCGCCTCAGCCCGTCCGGGTCCGGTTCGCCGACGGCCGAGGCCCAGACCACGTAGCCGTCCGGGCGCAGCAGCAGGGCGCCGGCCGGGGGCTCGGCGCAGTCGGCGGCCACGGTGTCCACCCGGTCCGTCCAGCCCGCCGCGTGGTCCGGGTCCTGCCCGCCGGTGAGGTCGAGCAGCAACGGGCGTCCGCCACGGGTGAGTTCGGCGAGTCGGACGGGCCCGTTGGCGGTGCTGAGTGCGAGGTCCGGTGCGAAGCGCCCGGCGAGCGGGTGCGGGCAGTCGGTGTCGTAGCGGATGTCGCTGCCGGCCATCAGTGCGGCGATCCGTCCGAGGTTGTCCTCGTGGGACAGCAGTTCGCCGAACAGGGCGCGCAGGGCCGTGGTGCCGGGGCCGGGGGCCATCAGGGCCAGTTGGGCCTGCGAGTGCATGAAGACCCGCTCGCCGATCGGGTGCCGTTCGCGGTGGTAGCTGTCCAGGAGGCCGGGTGGGGCCCACCCCCGCAGTTCGGCGGCGAGCTTCCAGCCGAGGTTGGCGGCGTCCTGCAGGCCGAGGTTGAGGCCCGGGCCGCCGGTCGCGGCGTGCACGTGCGCGGCGTCGCCGACCAACAGGACGCGGCCCTGCCGGTAGCGCTCGGCGAGCCGGGTGTTGTGGCCGGCCTGGCGGCGAGGAGTGAAGGGGCCGGCCGTCGGGGCGGGGACGAGTTCCAGGTCGGCGCCGGTCACCCGGCGGATGCTGGCGCGCAGTTCGTCCAGGGTGAGCGGTGTCTCCTCGTCGGCCGGCGGGCCGCCCCACTCCATGGTGGCGACCATGACGGCGTCCGGGTTGAAGGGCGCGAGGACGAACACGCCGTGCTCGGTGCGGGTGTGGGTGAAGGGGCGGAACGGGATCGGGCAGCCGGGCAGCAGGACGTCGCCGTCCTCGGTGAGCCGGGCGCCCTCGGGCGGCCGCACGTGGGCGATCCGCGAGACCGGGTCGGGCGAGGTGACGCCGGGGAAGCCGATGCCGGCGAGCTTGCGGACGGTGCTGCGGCCGCCGTCCGCGCCGACCAGGTAGCGGGCGTGCAACTGCCCCTCGCCGTCGGGGTCCTGGTAGTCGACCGTCACCCCGGACGGGTCCTGGGTGAACCCGGTGACCTCACAGCCGCGGCGCACGGTGACGCCCAGTTCGCGGGCGCGCTGCTCCAGGACCTCCTCGATCCGGTGCTGGGGCACCGGTACGGCGTACAGCGGGTTGGGGTCGAGCCGGTGCAGTTCCAGCGGGAAGGCGCCGAACACGAAGCGCGGCACGGGCTTCGGCGCGCCCGGGGCGCCGCTGATCGGCTGGTGGAGGCCACGGTGGTCGAGCAGCCTGATCACTTGCCCGACCAGCCCGTTGGCCTTCTGCGCGCCCGAGCGCGCGGGCAGCCGGTCCAGCACCTCCGGCCGGACCCCGGCCAGCGCCAGTTCGCAGGCCAGGAACAGCCCGACCGGGCCGGCGCCGACGATGACGACATCGTTGACCATGTCGAATCCCCCTTGGACGAAGCGAGTTCAGTGCGCCGACGGATCGGGCAGCCCGGCCGCGAGTTGGCGGAGTGCCTCGGTGAACACCGGCAGGAACGGAACCACCGGGTCGGCGGTCAGGTAGTGCTCGTTGGCGACCTGCAGCGCGGAGAGCGCGGCCGAGGCGACCAGTTTCGGGTAGAGGTCCCGGTCGGCGTCGGTCCCGGTCCGGGCGGCGACCGCCGCCGCCAGCTCGGCCCGGGTCGCGGCGCCGCCGCGGACCAGCTCGGCCTGGAGCGCGGGTTCGCGCAGCAGCAGCCGTACGGCGGCGACCCACTGCGGGTCGGGATCCTCGGTCGCGCCGTCGAAGGGTGCGGCGAGGGCGCGGGTCAACGCCTCCCACAGCGGCTCCTCCGCCGGGCGGGCCCGCAGTGCCTCGGCGGCCTGCAGGACCCGGTCGCGGTGCCGGAAGACGATCGCCTCGGCCTTGCTGGAGAAGTAGTTGTTGTAGGTGCGCGGGGAAACTCCGGCCGCGGCCGCGATGTCCTCCACCCGGACGTTCTCCAGCCCCCGTTCCACGGCCAGGCGCAGCGCCGCCCAGCTCAGTGCCTCCCGCGTCGCGGCCTTCTTCCGTTCCCGCAGACCGGGCCGATCCGTCGTCATGGCCACTACTCTCACCAAAAAATGCGTGACGCGCAAGAGTGCGCGGCGCGCAAGTTTTTTCGGCCGTACGGGCCGGTGGCGAGCCGCCTGCCACCTGCGGTTCGTCGCTGATAGTAGTTGCCTGGTCGCGCGGCGCATCCGCGCAGGGGCCCGTCCCCGCAGGTTTTTTGCGGCCGGAGGGCCCGACGGCCCGACGGCAGACGAGGAGCGGTCATGGGTGGCAGACAGCGTCCGCCGAGAGCGCGGAACCCCCGCCGGGGCCGGCCGGCCGGGAGCGGCGGCCGGGCCGGTTCCCGGGCGGAGTTCGCCCGGATCGAGGGCTACCTGGCCTGGGAGGCGGAGGTCGCGGCGGCCGAGCGGGACGCCCGGGCCTTCGCCGGGCAGTTCCCCTGGCTGCCCGACGCCGAGCGGGAGAGCCTGGAACTGGCCTACACCGCCGACCGGCTTCGGTACGCCGAGGAGGTCGTGGACCGCGCCGTCGAGCGCTGTCGCCGACTGGCCGCCCGCTACCGCAGCGAGTGCCGCCGGTTCTGTACCCGCTGGGCCGCGCTCTGCCTCTCCGTCACCCTGGCGGCCGCACTGTTCGCGGTCGTCCCGGCCGCCCTGCGCAGCTGAGGCCGCACCCGGAACACGGCTGAGGGCCCGCCGCGCCGGCAACGGCGCGGCGGGCCCTCGTCGTGCCCGGAGGCGGGATCAGTGGTGGCCGTGGCCGCTGGTGACCTCGGTGTGCTCCTCCGCGGTGGGCTTGGCGATCTGGCTGTCCTGCCCGTAGAAGCCGCGGGACAGCTTGACCCGCGCGCGGGTCAGCAGCCCGGCCTTGCGGACCACGCCGTTCTCGTCCACCTCGGGCGGCAGCACCGTCGGCTGCGGCTGGTCGTGCGCCGTGAGGGTGTGCAGCCGGGCCTGCGGCAGCGGCTCGTGGATCTCGATGAACTCGCCGTGCTGGAGCCGCTTGATGACACCGGTCTCCCGGCCGTGCAGCACCTTCTCCTTGTCCCGCCGCTGGAGGCCCAGGCACCACCGCTTGGTGATCACGAAGACGATCACCGGCAGGGCGAAGAAGCCGGCCCGCACCGCGTAGGTGATCGCGTTGATCGAGAGGTGGAAGTGGGTGGCCAGCAGGTCGTTGCCGCCGCCGGCCAGCAGGATCAGGTAGAGGCTGACCCAGGCCGCGCCGAAGGCCGTACGGACCGGGGCGTTGCGCGGCCGGTCGGCGATGTGGTGCTCCCCGCGGTCCCCGGTGACCCAGGCCTCCAGGAACGGCCAGCACCAGATGAGCAGCAGCACGAGCGGGAAGACCATCAGCGGGATGAACACCCCGAGGTTCAGGGTGTGGCCGCCCCAGACGCTGATCTCCCAGCCGGGCATCACGCGGATCAGGCCTTCGGAGAAGCCCATGTACCAGTCCGGCTGGGCGTCCGTGGAGACCTGGTCGGGCCGGTACGGGCCGTACGCCCAGATCGGGTTGACCGTGGCGATCGCCGACATCGCCGCGACCACGCCGAAGACCAGGAAGAAGAAGCCGCCCGCCTTGGCCATGTAGACCGGCATCAGCGGCATGCCGACCACGTTCTGGTTGGTCCGGCCGGGCCCGGCGAACTGGGTGTGCTTGTGGTAGAAGACCAGGATCAGGTGCGCCACCAGGAGCCCGAGCATGACCCCCGGGATCAGCAGGATGTGGACGGTGAACAGTCGCGGGATGATGTCCTGCCCGGGGAATTCGCCGCCGAACATGAAGAACTGCAGGTACGTGCCGACGATCGGGATGGCGAGGATCGCGCCCTCCATGAAGCGGATGCCGGTGCCGGAGAGCAGGTCGTCCGGCAGCGAGTAGCCCATGAAGCCGTCGAACATGCCGAGGAACAGCAGCAGCGCCCCGAAGATCCAGTTGATCTCGCGGGGCTTGCGGAACGCGCCGGTGAAGAAGACGCGCAGCATGTGCGTGAACATCGAGGCGATGAAGACGATCGCGGCCCAGTGGTGGATCTGGCGCATCAGCAGGCCGCCGCGCACCTCGAAGCTGATCCTCATCGTGGACGCGTAGGCCTCGGACATCGGGATGCCCTTGAGCGGGACGTAGCTGCCGTCGTAGACGACCTCGCCCATGCTCGGGTTGAAGAAGAGGGTCAGCCAGACGCCCGTCAGGATGATGATGACGAAGGTGTAGAGCGCGACCTCGCCCAGCATGAAGGACCAGTGGTCCGGGAAGATCTTGCGCAGATTGGACTTGGCCAAGGCGTAGATGCCGAGCCGGCCGTCGGTCCAGTCGGCCAGCGCCTCGGCCTTGTTCGCGGGCTGGGCGCGCGTGCTGGTCACCGGTCCCGGCTGCGACTGCTGGTCGGTTCTCACGACGGGCTCCCCGGCGTCCTCGGCGCGGCGTGCTGGAGACCCGCCGGCGGGAACCCCGGCCGGCGAAGTGTTGTGATCATGGGACCTCTCGATACGGGTCCGCCGGCCGGACCGGCGCGCGGACCGGGCGGTCTGCTGGACCCGTTGCTCAGGGTGATGGAGCGCTTACTCTGTCATGCTGTCGGCAGGGGGCCGACTGTGCACGTCCATCGGTCCGTCCGGCCGCTCGTGTCGGGCCGGACGAGGGTTCCTGACGCCCGATCGGCTGGCCGCCGGTCGGCCCAACGGTGGGCGATGCTGCGCTCGGGTGCCGCTGAACCGTTTCGGCGCGCGCCGCGTCCGGGAGTCGCACGACCCACGGCCTACGCTGCGCCAATGGTGGATCACCGTGAACTGTTCGAGCACGTCACCGAGGCCCTGGCCCGCGCCGGGTTCGACACCGCACCGGGCCTCTCGCCGCTGCGGATCGGCCATCACCCCGAGGGCGTGGTGGTCGGCTGGACGCCGGGCGCGGAGCCGGACGGGCCGCCCACCCGGGAGGCGCGGGCGGCGCTGAGCGGCGCGGCCGCCCTCGTGCTGCGCGAGTGCGGGTACCTGGTCGGCGAGACGGAGGCCGGCGATCTGCTGGTGCGCTCCGCCGAACCGGTGACGGTCCCGGCCGAACCGGAGCCGGTGCCGGAGCAGTGGTGGGGTTGACGCGTCGCCCGCGCGGTCGGCAGTGCCCGGGTGGGCCGCGCTGACGCGCGGTTTCGGGGGGCACCCGGGGGTTCCCATACCGAATCCTTACCTTGCGTAGGGGTGCAGTTGACCAGCGCGGCTCTAAGGTTTGCCTAAGCTAATCCGAAGCGCCCTGGACCACGACGTCCGGGGCGTTCGGCTTGCCGCTCCACCGCCACCGCGGCGGAGCGAGGACCGGTGACGACCCGGGACGCCCCGGGGGAGGAGCCCGCTGCATGTGGGATGAGGCGTTTCCCAGCTTCCTGATCGGGCTGCGCGAGGGCCTGGAAGCCGGACTGATCGTGTCGATCCTGATCGCCACACTGGTCCGGGCGGACCAGAAGGCCCGGCTGCCCCAGGTGTGGACGGGCGTCGCGGCGGCCCTCGCACTCAGCCTGAGCTTCGGCGCGGTGCTCACCTTCACCGCGGCCAACCTCTCCGGCCACGCCCAGGAGGCGTTCGGCGGCGTGCTCAGCCTGATCGCCGTCTGCTTCGTCACCGCGATGGTGTTCTGGATGCGGCGCTCGGCGCGCACCCTCTCCGCCGAACTGAAGGAGAAGGTCCAGGCCTCGCTGGCGATCGGCGCCGGCGCGCTGGTCCTCACCAGCCTCCTGGCGGTCGCCCGCGAGGGCCTGGAGACCTCCCTCTTCCTGTGGACCAACGTGCGCACCGCCGGGGAGACCACCGGGCCGCTGATCGGCGCGGCCGTCGGCCTGGTGCTCGCCACCGCGCTCTGCTGGGGCCTGTACCGGCGCGCGCTGAAGATGAACCTCACCCGGTTCTTCACCGTCACCGGCGCCGGTCTGATCGTCGTCGCGGCGGGCGTGCTCGGCTACGGGCTGCGCGACCTGCAGGAGTCCGGCCTGGTCGGCGGCGGGGGCACGTACGCCTTCGACCTGAGCGGGCAGCTGGACGCCTCGTCCTGGTACGCCACGCTCGTCCAGGGGACGCTCAACCTGACCGTCACCATGACGGTCCTGCAGGTGGTGGGGTACGTCGCGTACCTGGGCGTGGTGATGACGATGTTCGTCGAGGGTGTGCGGGGTGGTGGGGTGCCCGCTTCGGCGCCGGCGTCGGCGTCGGGTTCGGGTTCGGGTCCGGCTGAGGTGAAGGGCGGGGACGGGGCGGGGCGTTCGGGCCGTCCGCGCTGGGTGCTGCCGACCGCGCTGGTCGCCGTGCCGGTGGTGGTGGCCGGGGCCGTGATCGCGGTCGGCGACGGCAAGCAGGACAGCGCCGCCACCGTGTCCGTCTCCGAGCAGGACTGCGGAAAGGGCTTCGCCGCCCCGCAGCCCGGCCAGCAGGTGTTCCAGATGCACAACACCGGTGACAAGGTCTCCGAGGTGTACCTGGTGAACCCGGGCACCGGCGCGGTCTACGGCGAGATCGAAGGCCTGGCACCCGGCACCACCCGGGCCCTGACCGCCACCATCGGCTCCGGCGACTACGCCTGGCGCTGCGTGCCCACCGGCGGGAACGCCGTCACCTCAGCCGCCGTGCACATCACCGGCGGCAGCGAGGTCAAGGCCGTCAAGCCCGTCTCCGAAGACGACCTCAAGGGCCCGCTCGACGCCTACAAGGACTACGTCACCCAGGGCCTGACGACCCTCATGACGCAGACCCAGAAGCTGCAGACCGACGTGCACTCCGGCGACCTCGCCGCCGCCAAGGCCGACTGGCTCGCCGCGCACCTGCAGTACGCCTCGCTGGGCGCCGCCTACGGCACCTTCGCCGACCTCGACGGCAAGATCGACGGGCGCGCGGACGGCCTCGCCGACAAGTACCAGGACAAGGGCTTCACCGGCTTCCTGCGGCTGGAGTACGGTCTCTGGCACGGCCAGTCCGCCGCCGACCTGACGCCCGTCGCCGACGAGCTGGCGCAGAACGTCGCCAAGCTGGTGCACGACTTCCCCACCCAGGACTTCGCGCCGGGCGACCTGCCGCTGCGCGCCCACGAGATACTGGAGAACACCCTCCAGTTCGAGCTCACCGGCGACACCGACATGGGCAGCGGCACCAACCTGGCCACCGCCCAGGCCAACCTGGCCGGCACCCAGGAGCTGCTGACGCTGCTGCAGCCGCTGCTCGACGAACGCGACCCGCAGGTCCTGGTCCGGGTGAACGCCGGGATGAAGCGGCTCGGGGACCTCGTCGCCGCCGCCCGTACGCCCGAGGGCTGGACCCCGGTCGACCGGCTCCCCGCCGACGGCCGCCGCCGGATCAACGGCGCCACCGGCCAGCTGCTCGAAGACCTCGCCCCCATCCCCGCCCTGCTCGAAGTCCGGAAGGCCGCCTGATGACCGACCACACCGCAGCCGCCGGCTCCTGCCCCGTCCCGCACGCCGCCGCCGACCCGGCCGAAGCTTCCGCCGCGCAGGGCGGGTGCCCGGCCGGGCCGGCCCGGCGCGGGTTCGTCCGGGCCGCGCTCGGGGCGGGCGCCGGAGCGGCCGTGCTCGCCGGCGGCGCCTTCACCCTCGGCGCCGGTCCGGCCGCCGCCGGGGACGGCCACCAGGCCAAGAGCGGCGCGGTGCCGTTCCACGGCGACCACCAAGCCGGCATCACCACCCCCGCCCCCGGCCACGCGGCCTTCGTCTCCTGCCAGGTGATCGCCCAGGACCGCAAGGGCCTCGAAGAACTCCTCAGGATCCTGACCGAGCGGATCCGCTTCCTCACCGCCGGCGGCACCCCGCCGGACCTCGGCGTCGGCGCGCCGCCCTCGGACAGCGGCATCCTCGGGCCGACCGTCCCCACCGACAACCTGACCGTCACCGTCGGCGTCGGCGCCTTGCTCTTCGACGACCGCTACGGACTGGCCAAGGCCAAACCGGCCAAGCTGGCGCCGATGAAGACCTTCCCCAACGACAACCTGCAGGCCGCCGAACTGCACGGCGACCTCTCGTTGCAGATCTGCGCCGACCGCCAGGACACCGTGCTGCACGCGCTGCGCGACATCACCCGGCACACCCGGGGCGCGATGCAGATCCTCTGGCGGATCGACGGCTTCCAGAACCAGTCCCGCCCGGACGGAGCCCAGCGCAACCTGCTCGGCTTCAAGGACGGCATCGTCAACCCGGACACCACCTCCTCGCGCGAGATGGACCGGCTGGTCTGGGTCACCGACGGGCAGGGCGAGCCCGCCTGGGCGACCGGCGGCAGCTACCAGGTGATCCGGATCATCCGGATGCTGATCGAGTTCTGGGACCGCGTCAAACTCAGCGAGCAGGAGAAGATGTTCGGCCGCCGCCGCGACACCGGCGCGCCGCTGGACGGCCGTCAGGAGACCGACGCGCCGGACTACGCCAAGGACCCGGACGGCACGGCGATCCCGCTCGACGCGCACATCCGGCTCGCCAACCCGCGCACCGCCGACACCGACGCCTCCCGCATCCTGCGCCGGGGCTTCAACTACGACCGGGGCGTCGACGCGGCGGGCAACCTGGACATGGGGCTGGTGTTCTGCTGCTACCAGCAGGACGTGGTGCGGCAGTTCGAGGCCACCCAGACCCGGCTCATCGGCGAGCCGCTGGTGGACTACATCTCGCCGACCGGCGGCGGGTACTTCTTCGTCCTGCCGGGCGTGAAGGACAACGCCGACTGGCTCGGGCGGGGGCTGCTGGCGGCCGTCTGACGTGCTGACGTGATGTGCTGAGGTGATGTGCGGGCGGGCCCGGCGCGTTGCTGCGTACCGGGCCCGCCGTGTCTGCTCATGGCCTGCTCGGGTGTCTGCTCGGGCGTCTGTTCGTGCGCGCGTCCGCGAGGGTCAGGGGCCGAGGGTGAAGCCGATGGCCGCTCCGCCGCCCTCCCGGTTGGCGGCGAAGGCGGTGCCGCCGTGCGAGCGGGCGACCTCGTGCACGATCGCCAGGCCCAGCCCCGAACCGGGCAGGCTACGGGCGGCGGTGGCCCGGTAGAAGCGGTCGAAGACCCGGTCGAGATCGGCTTCCTCGATGCCCGGGCCGCGGTCGCGCACCTCCACCCGGGGGCCGCGCACCACGACCTCGATCGGGCCCGTCCCGGCCGGGTCGAACTTGGCGGCGTTGTCCAGCAGGTTGCCCACCGCGCGGGCCAGCGCGTCCGGGTGGGCGGTGACGACCGTGTCGTCCGCGTCCACGGTGATCTCCCGGTCACTGCGCCGCCGGGCCTGTGCGGCGGCCCGCTGGACCAGCTCGGCCAGCACCACCTCGACCGGTTCCCCGTCCGCCTTGCGGTCCGCCGCGAGCGCCACCAGCTCCTCCACCAGTTGGGTCAACTCCCGTGCTTCCTCGGCCAGATCGGCCATCAGCGCAGCGCGCTCCGAGGGCGGCAGCCGGTCCAGGGCGGGCAGCACCGAGAGGTTGGTGCGCAGGCTGGTCAGCGGGGTGCGCAGCTCGTGCCCGGCGTCCTGGACCAGCCGGCGCTGGTTCTCCTTGGCGGTGGCGAGCCGGACCAGCATCCGGTCGAAGGCGCGGCCGAGCCGGCCCACCTCGTCCGTCCCGGCAGCGGGCACCGGGACATCCAACCGCCCGCTGGCGGCGACCAGTTCGGCCGCGTCGGTGAGTCGGACCAGCCGGCCGGTGATCCGTCCGGCGAGCAGCCAGCCGGCCGAACCCCCGATCAGCACGACGGCGGCCACCACGGCCACCATCTGCCGGCGCAGCTTCTCCAAAAGCTCCTCGATGTCGCCGAGTTGCTGCACGATCTGGACGGCGCCGCGGCCGCCGCCGAGCGAGACCACGCCCACCCGGCAGGTGTTGCGGCCGAGCCGGCGCATGTCCGTCACCGTCCGGGCGGGGGTGTCGGCGCGGGCGAGCTCGCGGTCGGCCGCCGTGGTCGGGACGTCGAGGTGGGCGCTGCCCGGGAGGACGACCCCGTCGCTGTCCAGGGGCTGCGCGGTGACCCGGATCGGGTGCAGCAGCTGCTCGCCCAGTCCGCTCGGGCTGCTGAAGTCCCCCGGGTACAGCCTCTCGCGCTCGACCTGGCCGCTCACCGCCCGTACGGCCGAGGTGAAGTCGTCCGTCTCGTCGTCGCGGATCAGGTGGGCAGCCGCGCGGTAGCCGAGCAGGCCGATCACCACCGCGACCAGCGCCGCCATCGCGGCGAAGGCGAGCGAGAGGGTGGTGCGCAGCCCGGTGCGCGGCAGGCGCGGGCTCCGGGGCGCCGCCGGGCCGGTCACTGGCGGCGCAGCGTGTAGCCGACGCCGCGGACGGTGTGGATCAGCGGGGGCAGACCGGGGCGGTCGAGCTTGCGGCGCAGGTAGCCGATGAAGACGGCGAGGTTCTTCGAACCCGGGCCGAAGTCGTACCCCCAGATCCGCTCGTACAGGGTCGCCTGGTCGAGGACGGCTCCGGCGTGCCGGGCCAGCAGCTCCAGCAGGTCGAACTCGGTGCGGGAGAGTTCGAGCTCCTCCCCGGCGCGCCAGGCCCGCCGGGCGGGCGGCTCGATCCGCAGGTCGGCGACGGCAAGGACCTCGGCGGCGGGGGCGGGCGGGTTGCGGCGCAGCAGGGCGCGCAGCCGGGCGAACAGCTCCTCCACGTCGAAGGGCTTGACCAGGTAGTCGTCGGCCCCGGCGTCCAGACCGGCGATCCGGTCCGGGACCTCGACCCGGGCGGTGAGCATCAGCACCGGGGTGCGGTCGCCGGCCTCGCGCAGCCGGCGGCAGACCTCCAGCCCGTCCGGCTCGGGCATCATCACGTCGAGCACCAGGACGTCCGGGCGTTGCTCGGCGAGGACGGCCAGGGTCTGGGTACCGTTCGCGGCGATCCGCACCCGGTAGCCCTGCAGCATCAGCGCGCGGCCGAGCGAGTCGCGGATGGCCCGGTCGTCCTCGGCGATCAGCACGGTGTGGGTCATGACGAGGATTCTCCCTGGCGTGCTCACGGCGGTTACCGGCGGGGCCGCGGGTCGTCCCGGCGGTCTCGTACGGCTGTCCCGGCGGGCTCCTACGGCTGCCCCGGCGGGCTCGTCCGGCCGCCGCTTTCGCGCGCTGCTCCGTGGGCGTACCGTGGCCACACCGGGCGTACGGCGCCGGCGGCCACCCGCTGCCGCGGCCGTCGGGCGGACCGCCCGGTCCGTGTCGGCACGTCCTGCCGGAGGCCGTGATGGCAGACCGGAAGGCCTTTCCAGACCAGATGGCGTTCCTCACCACCCCGCGCGCGGAGCGGGCGCGGCGGGACGCGCGGGAACGGCTGGCGGACCGGCGGGAGGTGTACCGGCCCGGGGAGCTGCTGCCGATGGTGGGCGGGCAGGCGGAGCGGTGCATGGACTGCGGGCTGCCGTTCTGCCACAGCGCCTGCCCGCTCGGGAACCTCGTGCCGGAGTGGAACCGGCTGGTGGCGGCCGGGGACTGGCGGGCCGCGGCGGACCGGCTGCTGGCGACCAACAACTTCCCGGAGTTCACCGGGCGGCTCTGCCCGGCGCCCTGCGAGAGCGCCTGTGTCCTGGCGATCGACGGGGCGGCGGTGGCCATCAAGAACGTGGAGCTGGCCATTGCGGACCGGGCCTGGGAGGAGGGGTGGGACGGTCCGCGGCCGGCCGAGCGGGGCGGCGGGGGACGGCCGGGCGGTGGCGGGCGTGGCGGTGATCGGTCCGGCGGTGGCGGGGACGGCGGTGGCGGGCGTGGTGGTGGCGGGCGGGTCGCGGTGATCGGATCCGGTCCGGCCGGGCTGGCCGCCGCCCAGCAGCTGACCCGGGCCGGGCACGCCACCACGGTGTACGAACGAGCCGACCGCCCCGGCGGGCTGCTGCGCTACGGCATCCCGCCGTTCCGGTTGGAGAAGCACCGGCTGGAGCGGCGGCTCGACCAGCTGCGGGCCGAGGGCACGACGTTCTGCACCGGGGTGTGGATCGGCCGGGACGTCGCGGGCGAGGAACTGCGGGCCGGGTACGACGCGTTGGTCGTCGCGGTCGGCGCCACCGCCTGCCGGGAGCTGCCGGTGCCCGGGCGTGAACTGCCCGGGGTGCACCCGGCGATGGAGTACCTGACCTGGGCGAACCGGGTGGACGAGGGCGACTGCCCGGTCTCGCCGGTCTCCGCCGAGGGCCGCCACGTGGTGATCGTCGGTGGCGGGGACACCGCGGCCGACTGCCTGGGGACGGCGCTGCGCCAGCACGCCGCCTCGGTCACCCAGTTGGACATCAACCCGCGCCCGCCCGAGCGTCGGGCGCCCGGGCAGCCCTGGCCCGTCCACCCCAAGGTGTACCGGGAGACCACCTCGCATGAGGAGTCCGGTGCCGTCGGGGCCGGGCCCCGGCTGTTCGCGGCGGCCACCGTGGCCTTCGAACCGGGCCCGGATGGCCGGCTCGCCGCCGTCCGCTTCGCCGAGCCCGAACCCGCCGACCGCAGCCCGCGGGCGGGCACCGAGCAGCGCCTGCCGGCGCAACTCGTGCTGCTCGCCCTGGGCTTCACCGGGCCGGAGCCGGACCAGCGGCTCTTCGCCCAACTCGGCCTCGCCACGGGCCCGGAGGGCACGCTCGCCAGGGACGACGGCTTCGCCACCACGACGGAGGGTGTGTTCGTCGCGGGTGACGCCGGGCGCGGGCAGTCGCTGATCGTCTGGGCGATCGCCGAGGGACGGGCGGCGGCCGCCGCGGTCGACCGCTACCTGCGGGGGAGCACCGAACTCCCGGCGCCGATCCGGGCATCGTCGCGGGCGCTCACGGTGTGAGGGGTCGGTCGAGGGTCGAGGGTCGAGGGTCGCGGGGTGGGGGACGGGGGGCTGAGAGCTTGCGGGCCGGGGGCTCGCGACCTCGCTGGAGCTCGCCCCGGCCTCGGTGGAACTGGACTTCCCGCGTCCGGGCGAGGTCGTGACGGCGGACCGGTTGCGGCTGGATCGGGGATGATCCCGCGGGGTGTGATCCTGCGTGGGTGGCCTCGACCGGGTCAGCGGCCGTCGGCGGTGCGTGGTGCTGTGCGCGGTGCTTCGTGTGGAGACGGGTGCGGTGTTGTGTCCCGCGTTGCGTGTAGGGCGTCGCGCAGGTGGCCGTCCGCGGCGGTGAGGAGGCGGGCGGCGGTGGGCGCGTCCACATCGGCGAGCAGGACGAGGACCGCCTCCTTCGCCCGGCCGTCGGTCGCGGTGAGGGCGTGGCGGACGGCCTCCTCGTCAGCGCCGGTGGCCTCGGCGACGATCCGGCGGGCGCGCTCGCGCAGTTTGGCGTTGGTGGCCCGGACGTCGACCATCAGATTTCCGTACGTCCGGCCGAGGCGGACCATCACGGCCGTGGACAGCATGTTGAGCACCAGCTTCTGTGCGGTGCCCGCCTTGAGCCGGGTCGACCCGGCCAGCACCTCGGGGCCGACCTCCACCTCGATGCCCAGCTCGGCGGCGGCCACCAGCGCCGAACCGCGGTTGCACGCCAGGCCGACCGTCAGCGCACCGGTGGCCCGCGCGGCCCGGACGGCCGCCACCGCGTACGGCGTCCGGCCGGACGCGGAGACGCCGACCAGGGTGTCGGCGGCGGTGAGGCCGAGCGCGGCCACGTCGGCCTCGGCGAGGTCGGGGCGGTCCTCGGCGCCCTCGACGGCCTCCGTGACGGCCGTCCGGCCGCCCGCGATCAGGCCCACGACCAGCGCCGGATCGGTGCCGAAGGTCGGCGGGCACTCCGCGGCGTCCAGCACACCGAGCCGCCCGGCCGACCCCGCGCCGGCGTAGACCAGCCGACCGCCGCGTGCCATCCGGGCGGCCACCGCGTCCACCACGGCGGCGATCCGCTCCAGCTGCCCGGCGACGGCGGCGGGCACGGCGCGGTCCTCGGCGTTCATCAGGCGGAGCAGCTCGGGGGTGGGCAGTTGGTCGATCGCGGCCCAGTCGGGGCGGATCCGCTCCGTGGGCGGCACGGGGGTGGCGTCGGCGGCGCGGCCGGAGCCGGGGGTGTGGGGCGTGGTGGCGGGCTGGTTCATGTCGCGAGCGTCCCCGGGTGCGGGCGGCCTGAATCCGGGCAAGCGTGGGTGGAGGAGGTGGAGGTCATGGAACCCACCGTTTCCGAGCTGCTGGACAGGTTCGGCCGCACGTATGCGGAGGAAGCCGGAATCACGCTGCGGGACAAGCCCTCGCCGCTCTACCGGCTGCTCGTCCTGACCGTCCTGTGTTCGGTGCGGATCAGTGCGGACATCGCCACGGCGGCGGCCCGGGAGCTGTCGGCGGCCGGCCTGCGGACGCCGCGCGCGATGGCGGACGCCCGGCGCGGCACGCTGATCGCCGCGTTCGGCCGGGCCCACTACGTGCGCTACGACGAGAGCACCGCCACCGCGCTCGGCCAGGGAGCCGAGCTGCTGCTCGACCGCTGGCACGGCGACCTGCGGCGGTTGCGGGAGGAGGCCGGGGGCGATCCGGAGCGGATCGGAGCTCTGTTGCGGGAGTTCCCCCGGATCGGGCCGGTCGGGGCGGGGATCTTCCGCCGCGAGGCGCAGGCGGTCTGGCCCTCGCTGCGGCCGTTCTTCGACGAGCGGGTGCTGGAGGAGGCCCGGGTGCTCGGGCTCCCGGGGAGCCCGGAGGACCTGGCGGGGACGGTCGCGGCGAAGGACCTGGCGCGGTTGGCGGCGGCGCTGACCCGGGCGAGCCTGGCCCACGTCGGGGCGGGCTGAGTGTCGGGGCGGGGCCGGGGGCCGGGGGCTGGAGAGGACGGGGCCGGTGCCGGGGTGACGGGGTGACGGGATGACGGGGTGAGGCGGGAGCGTCAGGCCATCCAGAAGAAGACGGCCGTCATCCGGCGCTGCGCCAGCTCGTCGCCGTAGTAGGTGGTGGCGCTGTGGATCAGGTTGGCGTGGTAGAGCAGCAGCTGGTTGTAGCGGTTGGGGACCCGGATGTCCTCGACGAAGTGGTCGGCGGGCACGCGGCGGGTGCCGAGCGCCTCGACCAGGTTGTTGTGCGGGGCGTTGACCAGGTTGCCGCCGAGGCGGCCGCCGGGGAACTGCTGGCGGTAGAAGCTGGTGCCGGCGTCCTTGGGCGCGCCCGGGCTGAGGTAGAGCACGGCGGCGTAGCGGCAGAGCGCGCGGGAGTCGGTGTGCGGGCGGGACTCCGACTCTCCGGCGCCGACGACCTGGACGCAGTTGTGGTTGAGCGTGCCGCCGTCCGGGGTGCCCTGGACCCAGAGCCGGGAGGCGCCGGTGGCCTTGCGGACCAGGGCCTCGACGCGGGCCAGCTCCTCGGGCTCCAGGCCCGGCATGGTGCGCAGGCCGGGCCAGGCCTCGGGCCGGTAGGGGTAGCCCTCGGTCCAGTCGCCGCGTGCCAGGCAGCGCTCGCGGACGGCGTCCGGATCGGGCAGGACGTCGTTGATGACCCAGTAGTCCCGGCCCCGGGTGGGCTTGCGGTACGGCAGGACCGGCAGAGCGGTGGGCCTGATGGGCTGTGAGGGCATGCGCCGACCATAGGGGCGGTGATCGCCAACGTTCTGCCATGAGCAGGCCAACCTTTCGTCAAGGCGCCAAGGACGGGCCGGCCGTCAGGCCTCCCGCACGGCGAAGCCTCCCAGGGCACCCTCCAGGCGGTCGTAGGCGCTGATCGCCGAGGGCCGTACCGCGGCGGCGATCGCGGCGTGGTCCTCGTCGGCCAGGGTGCGGCGGAACACCTCGGCGACCAGTGCCCGGTCGACGGCGGCGAGCAGTGCGGCGGCGACCCGGCACTCGAAGCCGACGGGTCTCTCGTGCACGGCCTCGGCCAGGGCTGCGGCGAGGGCCGTCTCGCCCTGCTCGTGCAGCTCGCGCAGGCGGGCGGTCAGGGCGGGGCTGTCCGCGACCGTGCGGGCGAAGGCCGGGCCGGAGAAGCCGAGCCTGGGGTCGTGCCGGTCGATCCCGGCCAGGCAGTCGCGGCGCAGCGCGGCCAGGGCGGACTCGCCCGGGGCGCGTGCGGCGACGGCCCGGGCGAGCCGGCCGACGATCTCCTCGTGCAGGTCGAAGAAGAGGTCCTCCTTGCGCGGGAAGTGGTTGGTGACGGTCATCTTGGCGACGCCCGCGGCGGCCGCGACCTCGGCGATGGTCGTCCGGTCGAAGCCCTGCTCGATGAAGAGCCTGGTCGCGGCGTGCGAGATCGCCTCGCGGGTGCGGCGCTTGTTGAGCTCGCGCAGGTTCGGCGTTGTCCCGGTCTCGGTCATGGCGGGAGCCTAGCGCAGTCCGCTGGGTCGAGCACAGGAATTAGGCTTGACCTAATCACTGGGTTCGTCCTAAGTTCTTCTCGGGCGGCCGGGGAGGCCGCCGGAGGGGCCGCTGCACGGGCGGTTCACGGGATGTCACAGGGGAGGGCGCATGACCACGGAAGCCACCGCGAAGGGCCGGCGAGGGGAAGTCCCGGCCGGGAGTCCGGAGGCGATTCCGCCGGGCCTGTGGAAGATGGGCGCGGTGCTCGCGCTGGGCCCGGTGCTCGCGCTGCTCGACGCCACGATCGTCAACGTCGGCATCGACTCCGTCGCCCGGGATCTGCACAGCTCGCTCGGGGCGGTGCAGTGGGTGGCCACGGGGTACCTGCTGGCGATCTCGCTGACCATGCCGCTCTCGGGCTGGGCGGCCGGCCGCTTCGGGGCCCGGCGGGCGTGGCTCGCCTCGGTCGTCCTGTTCGTGCTCGGATCGGCGCTGTGCGGCCTGGCCTGGTCGACGGGCAGTCTGATCGCCTTCCGGGTGCTGCAGGGGATCGGCGGCGGCATGGTCCAGCCGCTCGGCCAGGCGATCATGGTACAGGCGGCCGGGCCGTCCAGGGTCGGGCGGGTGATGGGCACCCTCATGCTCCCGATCAGCCTGGCCCCCGTCCTGGGGCCGATCCTCGGCGGGCTGGTGCTGGAGCACCTCGACTGGCGCTGGATGTTCCTGCTGAACGTGCCGGTCGGGCTGCTGACCCTGCTGCTGGCGGCCCGCTGGCTGCCGGCCGACGAAGCCTCGGACGGGCCGGGGCCCCGGCTGGACGCGACCGGCCTGGCGCTGCTCTCGCCCGGCCTGACCGCGCTGCTCTACGGGCTCTCGACGGTCGCTGACGGTGGAACGGCCGGCTGGGTCGCCCTCGTGGCCGGTGCGGTGCTGGTGGCGCTCTACGGTGGGCATGCCCTGCGGGTGGCCCGCGGCGGTGCCCGGACACCGCTGATCGACCTGCGGCTGTTCGCCCGGCGCGGCTTCGCCGTGGCGACGGCGAACAGCTTCCTCCAGGGTGCCGCGCTCTACAGCTCGATGTTCCTGGTGCCGCTCTACTACCAGCAGCAGAGGCACGCCGGGGCGGTGGAGGCCGGGCTGCTGCTGGCGCCGCAGGCCCTCGGCACGGCGGTGACCGCGATGCTGGCGGCCCGAATAACCGACCGCTTCGCGCCGCGGCCGCTGATCATGATCGGCATCGCCTGCTCCCTGGTCGGCACGCTCGCCTTCACCCAGCTGGGCAGCGGTTCCGACCCGGCCGACTGGCTGATCGCCGGCTCGCTGGCGCTGCGCGGCGCGGGCATGGGGATCATCGCGATCCCCGGCCTGGCGGCGGTGTACGGGAGCGTCGAAAAGGCCCAGGTGCCGGCGGCGGCCGGTGCGGTGAACGTGCTGAACCGGGTCGGCGGGGCGCTCGGCACGGCGGTGCTGACGCTGGTCCTCCAGCAGGCGCAGTACGGCCGGCCGGAGCAGCCGGGCGCGGCGTTCGGCGAGACGTTCTGGTGGGTGCTGGCGCTGTCCGCGCTGGCGATCGCGCCCGCCTGGCTCTACCCGAACACCCGTAAGAACGCGGCCTGACCGGCCGTCGGCCCGCAGGCGTCCAGCCGGCGAAGCCTCGAAACGGACCCATCGAACGACCGAATCATCCGATGACAACCACGGAGGTATCCATGTTCACCAAGCACCCCGGCGGCCTGCGCCTGCTCACCGTGCACGCGCACCCCGACGACGAGTCCAGCAAGGGCGGGGCCACCCTCGCCCGGTACGCCGCCGAGGGCGTGGAGGTCCTGGTCGCCACCTGCACCGGCGGCGAGCGCGGCTCGGTGCTCAACCCGGCCCTGGACCGGCCCGAGGTCCGGGCCGACATCGCCCGGATCCGGCGAGAGGAGATGGCGGCCGCCCGCGAGATCCTCGGAGTGCGCCAGCACTTCCTCGGCTTCGTCGACTCCGGGATTCCCGGTCCGGACGAACCGCTGCCGGAGGGCTGCTTCGCCGCCCAGCCGGTCGAGGTCGCGGCGGCGCCGCTGGTCGCACTGATCCGGGAGTTCCGCCCCCAGGTGGTGGTCACCTACGACGAGACCGGCGGGTACCCGCACCCCGACCACGTGATGACCCACCAGGTCACCGTCGAGGCCTTCGAGGCCGCCGCCGACCCGGCGCGCTACCCCGAGGCGGGCGAGCCCTGGCAGGCGTCCAAGCTCTACTACCACCTGGCGCTCTCCCGGGCCTGGTTCCAGACCCTCCACGACGCCATGACGCAGCGCGGGGTGCCCTCCGGCATGGGCGAGTTGCTCGCCGGATGGCCCGACACCCCGCCCGCTCTGGCCACCACCACCCGGATACCGTGCGCCGAGCAGTTCGTCGTACGGGACGCGGCGATGCTGGCGCACGCCACCCAGGTCCAGCCGGGCGACGCGTTCATGGCCCACCCGCGGGACATCGAGCGCGAGGTCTGGCCGACCGAGGACTACCACCTGGCCCGGAGCCTGGTGCCTGCGCCTGCGGTCGGTGGGGCGGCCGGTGCGGGAGCCGTCGAGACCGACCTGTTCGCCGGGATCAGGTCGGGGGAGGGGGTGGGGTGAGCCGTCGGCGGGGCGTCGCTACGCCGTTGGGCCGTCGCTCGGTCGGTTCCGGCCCGGCAGGTCCTTGCCCGGCCGGCCGCCGGTCAGCACTGGCTGTCGGCGAGCACGTAGTAGCCGGGGCCGGTCTGCTTCAGGGTGTGGGTGACGAAGGTGTTCCAGAGCCCCATGTTCTGGCCCGAGCCGAGGGCGTAGGCCAGTCCACCGCTCTGGGTGGCGCGGCCGGCCAGGACCTGGTCGTAGTTGCTGGCGGTGAAGCACTGGGGAGCGCCGCCCGGGGTGGTCGCCGTGACCGTCGCGGACCGGGCGCCCACCGTGCCGGAGGCGTCGACGGCCGCCACGGTGTAGCCGTACGTGGTGCCGGCGGTGAGTCCGGTGTCGGTGAAGGCCGTGCCGGTGGCACTGCCGACCTGGGTGCCGTCGCGGTAGACCCGGTACGAGGCCGCGCCGCTGACGGACTGCCAGCCGAGGGAGACGGAGGTGGCAGCGGTCGGCGTCGCGGTCAGCCCGCTCGGGGCGGGCAGGCCGGGGGAGGTGGGCCCGGTGCCGCCGTCGAGGCCCCAGAACTGCGCGGTGTAGTAGCTGGAGCAGATCGTGTCGAGGAAGTAGGCGCCGGTCGCCCCGCACTGGTCGGTGCCGGAGCCCGGGTGGACGGCCAGTCCGTGGCCCATCCCGCTGACCGTGAACAGCGCCACGGCGGGCCGCCCGGACGCGTCGGCGTAGAGCTCCTGGGTGGTACTGCCAGGAAGGCTCCGGGTGCCGGTCGGCCGGCGGTCGACGCCCTGGACGTTCGTCCACTGGTCGCGCAGTTCGGTCGCGTTCACCGGCCGGACGGTGGTGTCGGCGCTGCCCTGCCAGATCGCCACCCGGGGCCACGACCCGGTGTAGCCCGGGTACGCGGCCCGGACCTTGTCGCCCCACTGCGCCGGGGTGAGCCCCTGGTCGGTGTTCTGGCAGCCGGAGGCGGCGCTCTGGGTGGTGGCGCAGTGGGCGGGCAGGCCGGAGTCGATCGCCCCGCCGGCGAACACATCGGGGTAGTCGGCCAGCAGGTCGGCGGCCATCCCGCCGCCGGCCGAGAGCCCGGTGACGAACACCCGCTGGGCGTCCGAACCGTACAGAGCCTTCGCCTTGGTCACCATCTCGGCGACCGACTCCGCCTCGCCGACGCCCCGGGCGTCCTTGCCCGCGTCGAACCAGCTGAAGCAGGAGAGGCTGTTGTTGGCGCTGCCGGTCTGCGGGAACACCACCGCGAAGCCGTACTGGTCGGCGAACTTGGTCCAGCCGGAGTTGCGGTAGTAGTCGGTGGCGCTCTGCACGCAGCCGTGCAGTGCCACCACCAGGGGAGCGCCGCCCGGCAGTCCGGCGGGGGTGTAGGTGTACATCGCGAGGTTGCCCGGGTTGGCGCCGAAGCCGGTGACCTGCTGGAAGGTACCGCTCGGGGTGTCGGTGACGGCGGCGGTACCCGCAGCAGGGGCGCCGGGAGCGGCGGCTGTGGTGGCAGCGGTGGCGGGTACGGGCGCGGCGGTGGCGACCGCCAGGGCCGCGGCCGTCAACAGCGCGGCGGCGACGGGGCGCAGAGGCATCGAGACTCCTGGGTGGGGGAGGAGTGGGGGCGGATGCCGTGCAGCGTGGCGCGCCGCGCACCGCTGAGCCATGTGGTGGGCATCCGAGGCCCACCGCCCGGGCATGGCGCGGAGCACCATACGGCCGTGCCCCGTAGGTCACTTGAGACCTGTCAGCGGACCGGGCAGGTTGATCCCATGACGACTTCTGAGATCGACTCCGGCGAGCAGCAACCTTCGGCCGGCCTGGAGCAGCGCACCCGGACCCACACCTGGACGGCCGGTCCGCCGATCGCCGAGTACACCCACCTGACCGGGGAGGAGATCCTGCTGGAGTGGATCGCCGGGCGCATCCCCGAGCCCTCGATCTGCAGCACCATGGGCTTCCACCTGATCGAGGTGAAGCCGGGAACGGCGGTGTTCGAGGGCCACCTCGGCGACCACCTGCAGAACCCGATGAACACCGTGCACGGCGGGTACCTGGCCACCCTGCTCGACTCGGCGCTCGGCTGCGCCGTGCTGAGCAGGCTGCCGGCCGGGGTGGGCTACACGACCACGCAGTTGAACGTCCACATGCTGCGCCCGCTGTTCGCGGACTCGGAGCCGGTGCGCTGCGAGGGAGAGGTGCTGCACCTGGGCCGGACGATGGCGACCGCCGAGGCGCGGGTGGTCGGGGTGGCGGACGGCAAGCTCTACGCGCACGCCACGACCACCTGCGCGATCCTGACGCCCCGCCCGGCGGTCTGACGGGGCGGCCCCGGCCGCCTCGGCGACCGGGGCGCGAGGCCGGTCGAACGCGGTGAACGCGGTGAACGCGGTGAACGCGATGAACTGCTGAACGCGGTGAACCCGGAGGCGCGGGCAGGGCGGTTCAGAGGGCCGCGAGCAGCCCGAAGAACGCGAGCAGGCCGCAGATCCCGAAGTTGACGAGCTTGTGGGAGAGGAACACCGCCGCGAACTCGCGGATGGTCGCGCTCGGCCAGTAGTACCTGGCGGTGGGCGAGCCGAAGACGTGTCCGTTGACGCCGGTCTTGCGGGCCATCAGTGCGGCCCGGAAGGCGTGGAAGTTGTTGGTGACCACGACGCAGCGGTAGCCGGGCTTGGCCCGCTCCATGATCGCCTTGCTGAGGAGCAGGTTCTCCTCGGTGGTGCGCGAGCGGTCCTCCCGCTCGATGTGCTCGGCCGGGAAGCCGCGTTCGACCAGGTAGTCGGCCATCGCGTGGGACTCCGGCAGCTTCTCGTCCGGGCCCTGGCCGCCCGAGGTGATCAGCACCGGCGGGTTGCCGCGCGCGGCCTGCTGCTCGTACACCTCGCGGCCCCGGTTGAGCCGGCTGGCCAGCAGCGGCGGGACGCGCTCGCCGCCGATCAGTCCGGAGCCGAGCACGACCACGAAGTCCACGTCCCGGCGCGGCCGGTGGCGGCCGTAGAGGAAGGCGTAGCCGACGAAGCAGACGAAGAGGAAGGAGACGTAGAGGACCACCAGAAGGGCGGTGCCCGCCAGGACGGCCAGTCGCCGGGAGCCGGTCACGAGGGCGGCGAGCAGCAGCACGTTGACGGCGATGATGCCGAGCCCGGCGAGCAGCGACAGCAGGTTGGCCGGCCGCCTGCCCTCCTTGCGGATCATGGTCATGCCGTTGGAGAGCAGGAACCAGATCAGGGCCAGCGTGCCGACGGCCGGCAGCAGGAAGATGGCCGCCGCCACGATCTCCACCACCAGGGTGGGCGCCTTGCGGAGTTCGGCGAGCAGGGCGAGGGAGAGCAGCGAGACGGCGATGCCGAGGAGGACGGCGTTGCTGAACTGGCGACGGTCGCGCAGTACCCCGACTCCGAACAACAGGAAGAACAGGGCGGCTGGGGCATAGGCGATCATGCTTCGTATCGTAGGCGGTTCACGCGAACGGCTCACTGGTACGAACGATCCGGTGCCGGCCCCTCCAGGCGGCTGGCGCCCCGGCCTCGGTGGCCGAGATCGGCGGCTGTTCCTGCAGGACGAAGCCCTGGACGAAGGAGCTCAGCAGGTAGGTGGTCAGCGCCGCACCCGGGTGTTCCGCCTCGGCCTCGCCCTGTCCACGCTCGGCTTCGCCGTCGCCGCGCTCGCCGGGACGATCGGCATGCCGGCCGGCGCCCGGATGCTCCAGGGCGTCGGCGCCGCGCTGCTCACCCCGGTCGGCCTCGCCCTGCTGCGTCACGTCGTCACCGGCGAACGCGAGCGCGCCGAGGCGATCGGCACCTGGTCGGGGTCTCCGCCGTCCTGGTCGCCGTCCTGCTCGGCGGGACCAGGCCGGTCGCCCCGCAGTCCGGCGCCGCCGGCCCGCGGCCGCCGCAGCCGGCGGAATCGAGAAGGTCGGCGGGGTCGGTGGAGCCGACGGAGCGGGCCGAGGCGCGCCCGCCCGTACGGCCCGCCGAGCCTGACCGGCCGCCGCGGTGGCCGCCGTGGTGGCGGCCGGTCAGTGGATCCCCTCGACCGCCGCCTGCGCCGCGCGGGCGAGCTCACGCCGGGCGCCGGCCCGGGTGGGCTGTGGGGTGGGCGGTGGGATCGGCGGCAGGAAGGTCACCTCGGCGACCAGCCCGCGCGCCGCGACCACCCGGGCGAGCGAGGTGAGCAGCCCGTCGTCCCCGATGAAGGCGGGGACGCTGGTCGGGCGCCCGTCGGCCAGTCGGTAGCGGATCGTCACCGGCTGGACGAAGGCGCCCGCCGCCACCGCGGCCTGGAACAGTGCGGGCCGGAACCGGCCGCTCTCCCGCCCGCACCAGGTCGAGCCCTCCGGGAAGACGATCACCGGGTGCCCGGAGCGCAGCACCTCGGCCACCGCCGCCACCGTGTCCGGCAGCGTCCGCAGTCGGTCGCGGTCCAGGAAGACGGTGCCGCCCCAGGCGACCAGCCGCCCGAGCACCGGCCACTGCCGGACCTCCGTCTTGGCCAGCGACCGGCCCGGCCGACCGGCCGCGAGCAGCGGGATGTCCAGCCAGGACACGTGGTTGGCCACCACGAGCACCCCGCTGCCGCCCGGGCCGCCGCCCGCCCCGGTGAGCTGGACGGTCACCCCGAGGGTGCGCAGCACGAGGCGCGCCCAGAGCCGGACCAGCCGGTCCCGGCCGCCCTGCGGGAGCAGCCGGGCGGGGAGGCTGAGCACGACGCCGGCCAGGACGGCCGCCAGACAGGCCGTCAGCCGCAGCACCCGCCGGGGGTGGGAGACCTCGGGCGACGGTTCGGCCAGGCAGGTCTCGGGCCGGCAGGGCGCCGTCGGCAGCCAGACGCTCACGAGGCGGCGCCCAGGCCCGGCAGCCCGGAGAGGAAGTGCCGCAGGTAGCGCGGGTCGGTGCGCTCCAGCGACAGCAGCACGTACAGGTCGGCGCAGTCGAAGTCCGGGTCGTATGCGGGCTCGCCGCAGACCCAGGCGCCGAGCCGCAGGTAGCCGCGGAGCAGGGGCGGCAGGGCGCCGCGCTCGGCGCGCGGCACGCCGGTGGCGTCCCAGCGGCGGTGCGGGGTGACCCGGTACTCCTCGGGGGCGAGGTGCTTGGCGCTGACGGTGTCCCAGACCCGGGCGGCGGTGGCGCCGGTGTCCTCCAGGCCGATCGAGCAGCAGCCGCCGACCCAGGTGTTGCCGGTGTCGGCGAGGTAGCGGGCGATGCCGCCCCACATCAGGTTGATGACGGCGCCGTTGCCCCGGTGGTCCGGGTGGATGCAGGAGCGCCCGAGCTCGACCAGGCCGGGGCGGACGGGCGCCAGGGCGGAGAGGTCGAACTCGCCCTCCGAGTAAAGCCGTCCGGCCCGCCGGGCGGCCGCGGGGCGCAGCAGCCGGTAGGTGCCGACGACGGTGCCGTGCTCGCCCTCGCGGACCAACAGGTGGTCGCAGTACTCGTCGAGGGCGTCGATGTCCAGGCCGGCGACGGGGCTGTGCAGGACGGCGCCCAGCTCGGCGGCGAACACCTGGTGGCGCAGCCGCTGGGCGGCCCGGACCTCGTCCTCGTCGCGGGCGAGGGAGACGGTGTAGGCGGCGGGCGCCGCGGTCGGGGTCGCGGCCGGGGTCGGGGCGGCGGGGCGGGGGGCGGGGACCGCCGGGGCGTCGTGGGTGGGGGCGACTGCGGACGGAGCGTACGTGGGGACGGTGGTCATGGCGGACCCTCCAGGGCAGCACGGTCGGCGGTGCCGTGGATCGCCAGGGCACCGTCCCGGTCCGCAGGCGGTTGGGCGTGGACGCGAACCGGTCGAGGTATGTCTCTCCGAGTCGGTTGGCATCCACGTTGCGGCACGGCGGAGCGCAGATGTGCACCTGTTGAATGGGACCACCCGTGGCCTGCCGGTCATCTGCCCGGCACCGGGCGCTCGTTCGCAGGGGGTGGACAATGGGGGCGTGCGGATGCACCGCACGCCCCCGCCCCGTTGTCCCGTCCCGGTCCCGTCCGGTCCGGGTCAGGCCCCGTCCCGGTTCGGGAAGCTAGTACGCCCGCCAGCCCTCCGGGTCGAGGCCGCCCGGGACGGCGGCCTCCGGGCCGTACGGTTCGCGGGTGTAGACGAAGGAGCCGATGTCGAGGTGGCCGACCGTGCCGTCGGCGGTGCGGACCACCCGCAGGGTCTCCCCGGCGTAGTAGTTGTCCAGGCCGATCCAGGTGCCGTCCGCCTCGGGGCGGAAGCGCGAGCCCCGGCCGGCGCCGGAGAGCGGGGCGAGCTCCAGGACGCGGTCGGCCCGCAGCCGCAGGACGTTCGGCGCGGCGCCCCAGTACCAGGGGCCGGTCAGCGCCGTCAGCTCCGGGTCCACCTCGGGCAGCGGCCGCCAGGGCTCGGGCAGCCGGGGCTCGTGCGCGGCGGTGAGCGCGATCAACTCGGCCGCCAGGGCGGCGTTGACGCCGCTGGTGGCGTTGGCCAGGGTGAACGCGGCCAGGCCGTCGGCCTCGCTGATCCACAGGGCGGCCGTGAACCCCGGCATCGAGCCGGTGTGTCCGTACAGCAACCGGCCCTCGTGGCGGCGCAGTTGCAGGCCGAGGCCGAAGGTGTTGGTCCACTCGGCGTCGTCCGGGGCGACGGCGGGGCGGCGCATCTCGGCGAGGGTGTCGGCGGACAGCACCTTGTCGTCTCCGGCGGCGAGGAAGACGGCCCAGCGGGCCAGGTCGGCGCCGGTGGACCAGAGTTGGCCGGCCGGGCCCATCAGACCGGTGTCGGTGAGCGGTTCCGGCTGCATGACGTCCGCCCACGGGTGGACGGCGAAGCCCCCGGCGTGCGGGAGCGCGGGCAGCAGCGTGGTGCGGTCCATGCCGAGCGGGGCCAGCACCTCCCGGCGCAGCACCTCGCCCCAGGGCTCCCCGCGCAGCTTCTCCACCAGGGCACCGAGCAGCGCGTAGCCGGGGTTGGAGTAGTGGTGGCGCCGTCCGACCGGGTGCTTGAGCGGGCGTTCGGCCTCCAGGAGGTCGTCGAGGCGGGGCCGCAGCGACCCCTCCGTCCGCTCCCACCACGGGCCGGGGGTCTCGGCGGCGAGCCCGGCGGAGTGCGAGAGCAGCTGGGCGATGGTCGCGCCGTCGGCCGGGGTGCCGGGCAGGTGGCGGGAGAGCGGGTCGGCGAGGTCGAGCAGGCCCTCGTCGCGCAGCCGCAGCACCAGCACCGCGACGAAGGTCTTGGTGATCGAGCCGATCCGGTACTGGACGTCCGGGGTGGGCGCGTGGCCGTCGACCATGCTGCGGGCGCCGCTCCACACCGGTCGCCCGTCCCGCACCAGGCCGGCGACGAGCGAGGGCGTACGGGCCTCGGACTGGGCGACGGCGATCCGGTGCAACAGGGCGCGGCGGGTGGTGGGGAGCAGGTCCGCGGGCAGGTCGGTCATGTGGTCTTCGAAACTCATCGACATGTGGACGGACAGTAGTCCAGCCCGGCGCCGGGCCCGGGCCGATTTTCTCGCGGGGTGACGACCCCTCGGCCCGGTGGCCCCGGCAGCCCCGGCGGTGGCAGCTACGGCAGTTACGGCAGCGGCGGCAGCTCCGGCCGTTCCAGCCAGGCCTCGAAGAGCGGGCCGAGCGGCGCCGGGGTGTAACGGGCGGCGTGCGCCCGCAGGTCGGCGGTGTCGACGACGCCGTGCCGGTGGATGCTCGTCCAGTCCCGCAGCATCGCGAAGAAGGCCTCGTCGCCGAGCGCCCGCCGCAGCGCGTGCACGAGCAGGCCACCGCGCTGGTACAGCCGGTCGTCGAACATCAGCTTCCGGCCCGGGTCGCCGAGGTTCAGGTCCTGCGGCAGCCCGGCCAGGAGGTGGTGCGCGGCGGCGGCATGCACCGCCGCCCCGGGGCCGCCGGTGTGCTCCGACCAGAGCCACTCCGCGTACTTGGCGAAGCCCTCGTTGAGCCAGATGTGCCGCCAGTTCGCGATCGTGACGCTGTTGCCGAACCACTGGTGGGCCAGCTCGTGGGCGATCAGCCGCTCGCGCTCCCAGCCGCCGCCGAGGTGGTTGGTGCCGAAGGTGGCGACGCCCTGCGCCTCCACCGGGACGTCCAGCTCCTCGTCCGCCACGACCACCGCGTACTCGCCGAACGGGTACGGCCCGAACACCTCGCCGAAGTACGCCGCCATCTCCGGCTGCCGGGCGAAGTCCCGGGCGAAGCCGGTGGCCAGGCGCTCCGGCACGTACCCGGTCTGCGGCACGGCCGGGCGCGCGGCCAGCGGCACCGCCCGGTAGTGCCCGATCGACACCGTCACCAGGTACGTCGGGGTCGGCGCGCTCTGCTCGTACACCCAGGTGGTGCTGGACGCGCGGGTGGTGCGGGTCAGCAGCCGGCCGCTCGCCACGACCGTGAACGGGGAAGGCGTGGTGACCGCCAGCTGGTAGGTCGCCTTGTCGGCGGGCCGGTCGTTGCAGGGGAACCAGGACGGCGCGCCGACCGGCTGGCTGGCCACCAGCGCACCCTCGGTCAGCTCCTCCCAGCCCAGGCCGCCCCACGGGCTGCGCACCGGGCGCGGGTTGCCGGTGTAGTGCACTTCGACGGTGAAGGCCGCGCCCGCCGAGAGCGCCTTCGCCGGACGGATCCGCAGCTTGCCGCCGCGGTGGGTGTAGCGGGCGGCCCGGCCGTCGACCAGCACCCGGCCGATCCGGAACTCGGCGAGGTCGAGCGCGAACTCGGCCAGGGCCGCGTCCGCCACCGCGCTCAGCCGGGCCGAGCCGGCCAGCCGGTTGGGCCCGGGCCGGTAGTCCAGCGCCAGCTCGTAGCGGTGCACCCGGTAGCGGTGGTCGCCGCTGTTCGGGAAGTACGGGTCCGGGGCGCCGGCGGCGGCCGGGGCGTGCTTGGGCTTCACGGGGACGTGCGCTTCCTGCGGGCCGGGACGACTGCTGGTCGGGGTGGTGCTGCTCGTCGGGATGGTGCTGCTGGTCGGGGTGGTGCTGCTCGGCGTGGTCATGACGTGACCTGCCACGCCTCGATGGGGTTGCCCAGCCACCGGGTGTCGGCGGGGACGGACTCGGCACGCATCACCAGCGAGGCCGGGCCCAGCGTGCTGCGCGCGCCCACCGTGCTGCCGGGCAGCACGATCCCGCCCGGGCCCAGGGTGGCGCCCTCGCGGAGGACCACAGTATCCATCCGCATGATCCGGTCGTGGAAGAGGTGGGTCTGCACGACGCAGCCCCGGTTGATGCTCACCCCGTCACCCAGGGTGACCAGGTCCGCCTCCGGCAGCCAGTAGCTCTCGCACCAGACCCCGTGCCCGACCTCGGCGCCGAGCGCCCGCAGCCACAGGTTCAGCACCGGCGTGCCCGGCACCGCGCCGACCAGCCACGGCACCGCCAGCATCTCCACGAAGGTGTCCGCCAGCTCGTTGCGCCACACGAAGCCGCTCCACAGCGGGTGCTCCACCGCCCGGAAGCGTCCGACCAGCAGCCACTTCGCCGCCACCGCCACCAGGCAGGCCACCGCGCCGGCCGCCAGCAGCACCGCACCCGACAGCAGCGCGGCGCCCAGCGGCGAGCCCGCGGCCAGCCAGGACAGCGCCGCCACCGTCAACAGGCCCAGCGCGCCCGAGGCCAGCACCGGCACCACCCGGCCCAGCTCGACCAGCCCGCGCGCCCACAGCAGCCGGGCCGGCGGCTCGTACGTCAGGCTCTGGTCGGCCTGGTCCGCCGAGCGCGGCAGCCGCATCGGCGGCATGCCCAGGTACGAGCCGCCCTTCTTCGCCTTCGCCGGCGTCGCCGACAGCACGCCCACCAGGCCGCGCTTGGGCACCGAGCGGCCCGGCGCGGTCATCCCCGAGTTGCCCAGGAACGCCCGGTCGCCGACCTTCGCCTCGCCGAGCCGCACCCAGCCGCCGCCCAGCTCGTACGGCGCCATCAGGGTGTCGTCGGCCAGGAACGCGCCGTCACCGACCGTGGTCAGACTGGGCAGCGCCAGCACCGTCGACACCTCGGAGCCCCGGCCGACCCGCATCCCGAGCGCCCGCAGCCACAGCGGGGTGACCAGCCCGGCGTACAGCGGGAACAGCACCTCCCGGGCCCGGTCCATCAGCTGGGTGACCATCCACGCCTGCCAGCCGACCCGGCCGTGCAGCGGATGCACCCCGGGCACCAGGCCGACACTCAGCAGCCGGACCAGGGCGAGCAGCTGAGCTGCGTACACCGCGCCGTACGCCAGGGTCGCGGGCAGCAGGCCGAGCAGGGCCCCGCCGAGCGCCGGGCCGAGCTGGTCGCCCTGGTGGACGAAGCGGGAAAGTACGGCGAGGGCGGCGAGGGCGGGCAGCGCCGGGAGCAGGCCGAGCACGGCACCGCCGGCGCCGTACATCGCCGCCCAGCGGGCCCGGCGCCGGGGGCGCTCCTTGGGCCAGGCGCGCTCGGCGCGGCCCAGTTTGGCGGCGGGCGCGCCGCCCCAGCGCTGGCCGGTCGGGACCTGGCCGGTGACGGTGGAACCGGCCACCACCTGGGCGCGCTTGCCGACCCGGGCGCCGGGCAGCAGCGTCGAGCGGGTGCCGACCACGGCGCCGGAACCGACCTTGACCTGGCCGATCAGGAGCCGGTCGCCGTCCAGCCAGTAGCCGCACAGGTCCACCTCGGCCTCGACCGCGCAGCCGCGGCCCAGCTTCAGCAGCCCGGTGACCGGCGGGAGCGAGTGCAGGTCCACCTCGGGTGCCACCTTGCAGCCCAGCGCGCGGGCGTAGCGCACCAGCCAGGCGCCGGACAGCGAGGTCGCGCCGCTGAGCTCGGCGAGCCGCTCGGCCGCCCAGAGCCGCAGGTGGACGGCGCCGCCGCGTGGGTGGCTGCCCGGGCGAAGACCGCGCAGCAGCAGCCGGGCGCCGCCCGCCGAGACCGCCAGCCGGCCCGCCGGGGTGTACAGCGCGAGCGCCCCCGCGCCCACCCACCACCAGGAGGCGGCGGGCGCCCACGGGTGGTTCCCGAGGTGGGCGAGCAGGTTGCCGGCCGCCAGCAGGGCGACCGTCCAGCGCAGGCCGACCACGGTGAACAGCGGGACCAGCAGGAGCAGCTGCAGCAGCTTGGCCCTGGTCGGCACCAGGGAGACGGTCCGGGCCTCGACGCCGTCGGCGGCGGTGCTCTCCAGGTGCCGGGCCAGCTTGCGCAGCGTCGGGTGCTGGTAGATGTCCAGCACGGCCGCGTTCGGGTAGCGGGTGCGCAGCAGGGTGGTGAGTCGGGCGGCGGCCAGGCTGCCGCCGCCGACCGCGAAGAAGTCGTCGCGCGGGCCGCCGACCTTGACGCCGAGGATCTCGGCCCACTGTTCGGCCAGCCAGGCCTCGGTGCCGTACAGCTGCTCGCTCGGGCCCGCGGCCTCCAGCTCGGGCAGCGGCCAGGGCAGGGCCGCCCGGTCGACCTTGCCGGAGGTGCGGGTGGGCAGCGTGTCGACGGTGGCGAGCAGCGGGACGAGGGCGGCGGGCAGTTCGGCGCGCAGCCGCTCGACGGCCTGCTCGCGGTCGAAGTCCTCCTGGGCCACCAGGTAGCCGACCAGCAGCTGGTTGCCGCCGCGGGCGGTGCGGACGGCCGCGGCCGCGCCCGCCACACCGGGCAGGGCCTGCAGCGCCGCGTCGACCTCGCCGAGTTCGATCCGGCGGCCGCCCAGCTTGATCTGCTCGTCGGTTCGGCCGAGGAACAGCAGGCCCGCCGGGTCGGCCTGGACCAGGTCACCGCTGCGGTAGGCGCGCTCCCAGCCCAGCGAGGGCAGCGGGGCGTACTTCTCGGCGTCCTTCTCCGGGTCGAGGTAGCGGGCCAGGCCCACCCCGCCGATCACCAGCTGGCCGGTGCCGCCGGGGGCGACCGGCTCGCCGGCCTCGTCCACCACGGCGAGGTCCCAGCCGTCCAGCGGCAGGCCGATCCGCACCGGGCCCTCGCCGGTCAGCAGGGCGGCGCAGGCGACCACGGTGGCCTCGGTCGGGCCGTAGGTGTTCCACACCTCGCGGCCCTCGGTGACCAGGCGCTGCACCAGCTCGGGCGGGCAGGCCTCGCCGCCGAAGATCAGCAGCCGCACCTCGTTGAGCGCCTCGGCCGGCCACAGCGCGGCCAGGGTCGGCACGGTGGAGACCACGGTGATCTCCTGCTCGGCCAGCCACGGGCCGAGGTCGGCGCCGCTGCGCACCTGGGAACGGGGGACGGGCACCAGGCAGGCGCCGTGCCGCCAGGCCAGCCACATCTCCTCGCAGGAGGCGTCGAAGGCCACCGACAGTCCGGCCATCACCCGGTCGCCCGGGCCGATCGGCTCCTCCTGGAGGAAGAGCGCGGCCTCGGCGTCCACGAAGGCGGCGGCGTTGCGGTGGGTGACGGCGACGCCCTTGGGCTTGCCGGTGGATCCGGAGGTGAAGATGATCCAGGCGTCGTCGGCGAGGGTGGGGCGGTGCTCGGCGGCGGCCTGGCGTCCGGTGAGGGTCTGGCGTTCGGTGGTCGTGCCGAGGGTGCACCCGGCGCCGAGCACGGCGGCGACGCCGGCCTCGCCGAAGACCAGCTCGGCGCGCTCGTCCGGGTCCTCCGCGTCCACCGGGACGTAGGCGGCCCCGGCGGCGAGCACGGCCAGGATCGAGACGTACAGGTCGTTGGTGCCGGAGGGCACGCGCACGCCCACCCGGTCGCCCGGGCCGATCCCGGCGCAGGCCAGTCGGCGGCGCAGCCGGGCGACCTCGGCGGCCAGCGCGCGGTAGCTGAGCACGGTGCGGCCGTCGTCCAGGGCGGGCTCGTCGGGGTGGGCGCGCACGGTGGCGTCCAGCACGTCGACCAGGGTGCGCGGTGCGGCGGCCGGACGGCCCGGGAACAGGGCCGCTGCGGTCGGACGGCTGGGCTCCGCCGATCGGCTCGGTTCGGTCGGCTGGAGCGGTTCCGTCGGCTGGTCCGGTTCGGTCCGCTGACTCGGTTCAGCTGTCATGGCAGCGCCTGCGCTCCTCGTCCTCGCCCCGGTCCCGATCGATGCCCGGCCCTTGGGGGCGGTGGGAGCACTCGCCGTAACCGGGTGACCCCACTCCGGGGCCGGAGCGGACAACCTGACCGATGGTAGCCCCGGGTGACGGACGGCGTACGGGGCGAATTTCGACCCAACTCGGCGAAGAGTGACCGAATCTGACACATTGTCAGGTGACAACTACGGTCTTGTGGAATTGATGTGACGGAACATCAGTCGAATTGACGGATCGTCAGGTCGAATCCCGGATCGTGATCCATGCCACAGCGAATACTGCTCCCTTCGGGTGGCAGGCCCGGTGTTTCGGCCATTTCGCGGCTCGGGCGACGGATTCGCGTGCTCCTCGACGCCGAGCCGGGCGCCCGCCGCCCTGGGCTCGGTCCAGGGCGGCGGGCGCCCCGCCGGGACGGGCCCCTGGCTCTCTCCTAGTAGTGCTAGGTCCAGGGCCCGGCCGAAGGTCAGGCCATCGTGGAGTCCACCGAGATGTCCCAGTCGATGTGCACCCGGCCTCGTCCGGCTCGTTGTCCAGACTCGCCGATCCGTCCGGCTCAAGTTGGCCCTCCGGGTGCCCGAACGAGGCTCGCCGGGCGCCCGGGCGGGCGAATCGCGGACGGACCGTAGCGGGCGCGCCGCGCACGGTGCATGCCGGGCGGGGAACGGGGAACCCGGGCATCCGTGGGCCGCCATCCCGGCGGCGTCGGGGGAGTGAGGGCCGGAGGCCGAGGAGGAGGACGGCATGGGACGGATCGAGGAGTCGGTCGAGATAGCGGCGCCGCGCGACGAGGTCTACGAGCGCTGGGTGCGGTGCGAGGAGTTCCCGCAGTTCATGCGCGGCGTGGTGAGCGTCGACGTGTCCGGGCCCGGGAACAGCAGTTGGGTGGTCGTGACGGCCGGCGGCCGCCGGGAGTTCGAGGCCGTGACCACCGAGGTCGTGGAGGGCGAGCGGGTCGCCTGGGACGGCGGGACCGGCCCGGTGCGCCACAGCGGCGTCGTCACCTTCCACCGGGTAGACGACCGGACCACCCGCGTCATGCTCCAGCTGGAGATCGAGCCGCACGGGCTCTGGGAGCACCTCGTCGAGGCGCTCGGCTTCGTCGACCGCCGCGTCATCGACGACCTGAACGACTTCAAGCACCACGTCGAGCGCGCCGCCGCGGGACCGGCGTCGTCCGCCTGAAGGCCCGGACGCCGGACGCCCGGACGCCGGGCGCCGCGGGCGGTTCCCGGATCCGTCGGCATGAAGCGCGGCATCCGGGGCAACCGACCCGTCACGACCGGCCGGGCCCGTACGACCTGGGCCCGGCCCGTGATGAGACGAACGGAGGCAGTCATGAACGAGCGCCGTGACATCTGGGAGTTCCGCACCGTCGCCGGGCACTCGGCCGGCACCGACCTCATCGGCTTCCACGTGGAGGCCGTCGACGGTCCGATCGGCAAGGTCGACAAGCTGTCCGAGGCGGTCGGCGAGCAGTACCTCGTCGTCGACACCGGCCCGTGGATCTTCGGCCGGCGCGTGCTGCTCCCGGCCGGCACCGTGACGCGGATCGAGATCGCCGAGCAGAAGGTCTACGTCGACCGGTCCAGGGACGAGATCAAGAACAGCCCCGACCTCGACGACGCCGGCCCGGACGGCGCGCCGGACGGCGACTACGACGCCCGCCGACGGTTCGGGCCGTACTACGACGCGTTCTACGGCGGCCGGATCTTCTGACTCGGTGCTCCGCCCCACTCGGTACCGCCGGACGCGCCGGACACCACACACGCACGGGCCGGGACAGCCTGCGGCCGTCCCGGCCCGAACGAACCCGGGAAAGGGGAAACGCCCCGTGGAATGCCCGGCCACCCGGATCACCATGCGACTGATGACCGGCGACGAACGCAGCCGACTCCTGGAGGTCGGCTGGTCCCACCAGGGCGCGTTGTCTTTTCCCCCTTTGGCGCGGCTGGTGCCGGGGGTGGGTCGGTGCGGGCACCGGCCAAGCAGATCAGGCGACAGTCACATGATCGGCCGGACAGTTCCTAGGCGGCCCGGGGAGCGATCCGGGGCGGCGCCCAGTCGGCGTGCTTCAGGACGGTCCGGACCATCACGCCGGGCGGGGTGAGCCGGATCGCGGCGTTGCGCAGCCCGACCGCCAGGGGGTTGGCCAGCTGCTGGCCCATCCGGCCGGCCCGGCGGGCGTCCCGGGCGACGGTCTGGCTGCGCGGCCGTCGGGTCGCGTCGTACTCGGCGAGCGCGGCCTCGACCGTCCGCGCCCCGGCGAGCGCCGCCGCCAGGGTCACCGCGTCCTCCAGGGCCTGGCAGGCGCCCTGGCCGAGGTGCGGCGTCATGGCGTGCGCCGCGTCCCCGAGCAGGGCGATCCGCCCCGCGACGAAGGAGGCCAGCGGGGTGGCCAGCACGTTGACGTCGTGGTGCAGCACCGCCTCCGGGCGGGTGGCGGCCAGCAGTGCGGGGATCGGGTCGTGCCAGCGCGCGAAGCGGCGGCGGACCTCGGTCAGCGGATCGCGGTAGCGGACCCCGGCCGGGGCGTTGAGGACGGCGTGCCACTCGGCCGTGCCGTCCGGGAAGGCGATGTGGCCGAACTCGGCGCCGTGGCCCCAGGTGAGCTCGAAGTCCGCTGTCAGGCCGTCGACCGGGCGCTCGGTGATCGCCCGCAGGACCGTCGAGCCGCTGTACGCCGGGCCGGGGTGAGCGGGGAAGAGGAGGCGTCGGAGGCGGCTGTTGATGCCGTCGGCCGCCACGACGAGGTCGGCGTCCAGGACGGTGTCGCCGTGGCGGACCCGGACCCGGGACGGGTCGGTGGTGTCCACCTCGGTCACCTCGGCGCCGATCACCAGGGACTCGGCGGGCAGGGCCTCGCGCAGGATCCGGTGCAGGGCGGCGCGCGGGATGCCGACGATCGGCGCGCCCAGCTCCCGCTCCAGCGCCGCCCCGTCCATCACCGCGAGCCGACGGCCGTCGGGGGTCCGGGTGCCCCCGGTGTACTGGCGGCGCGCGGCCACCTCGATCGCCTCGCCGACCCCCAGCGCGGCGAGCGCGCGCATCCCGTTGGCGGCCAGCGAGATGCCGGCGCCCGCATCGTCCAGGACGGCTGCCCGCTCGACCACCGTCACCTCCCAGCCCGCCAGCCGGAGTCCGATCGCGGTCGCCAGCCCGCCGATCCCGCCGCCGACCACCACCGCGCTGTTGCTGCTCATGCCCGGTCCTCCCGTGTTGCCGCGCTGTTTTTCTACAGCTGTAGAAGATGCTGTGGGGGGAGCGTACTACGGGCTTATCGGCGGCCGTCCGTCCGGGAGGGCGGGTGGTGGTGGCAGCGGTGGCGGTCGGCGTCGGGCAGGCGGGTCTTCGGCCCGGGCGTCCACCGGCCTGCCGCTCCCGGGCCGGTTTCCCGATGGCGGGGATGGTGCCGGTAGAAAGGGGGGATGCGGCGAGATGAGGAGCAGGGGCGGCCGGACCGGCGGACGGTGCTGGCGGACGCGGCGATCGGGGTGCTGGCGGACCTGGGGGTGCGCGGGCTGACCCACCGGGCGGTGGACGCGGCGGCGGGGCTGCCGGTGGGGACCACCTCGGCCTACCTGCGGACCCGGCAGGCGCTGCTCACCGCGCTGGTGCGGCGGCTCGTGGAGCTGGACCAGGGCGAGCTGCAGACGATGGGGGAGCAGGTGCCCGTCCGCTCGGCGGAGGAACTGGCCGACGGAATCCGCGCGCTGATGCGGCACCGGCTGACCGGCGAGGGGCGGCGGCGCTCGCTCGCCCGGTACGCGTGTGCGGTGGAGAGCGTGCGCGATCCCGAGCTGCGGGAGATCCTCGTCCCGCGTGAGAACGCGGGACGCGCCGCCGTCCGTGCCTTCCTGGCCGAACGGGGCGTGCCGGACCCGGACGGCCGGACCGGCACGCTACTCGCCTGCGTGGACGGTCTGGTCTTCGACCGGCTGGTGGGCGAAGGGGAGCCGGAGGCGGACGAGATCGAGGGGCTGGTGGCGGCCGCCCTGCGCGGGGCGAGTGCCGGTTAGGGCATGGCCGGTCGGGGGAAGGCCGGTGCCCTGTTCGGTGGACCTGGCGCGCGGCTCGGCGGTGGTCCGGCCGCCGAAGGCCTCCTGGCTGCCGGCTCGGTCCCCTTCTCCCGGATCGGCGGGCGGGTGCCTCCCGGCCTCTGGTGTCCAGGCCGGGCGGCCGGCCGCGTACCCGTCATGGGCCTCCGTGCTCGGCATGAGCCAACTCGGCGGCGTAGCCGGCGAGCAGGATGCGGAGCGTGCGGTGGAAGCACTGCTCGGAGTCGAGGCCCTCGTCGGTGGCGAAGGCGCGGGCGAGGTGGGGGTAGGCGGCCTGGTCCAGGGCGGCGAACTGTTCGGGTCGGGGCTCGGTGCCCTCGTGGTGGGGCGTCTCCCCGACCTCGCCGAGGGTGTGCCCGATGGTCCACCGGACCACGGAGTTGAGCACGTCGAGCGCGTCACCGAGCGGGACACCGCCGTCGTGGAGCACGGCGATGCCGCGTTCCAGTAGGGCGAGGGCGGCCGGGGTGGCGGCCGGGCGGGTGGCCAGGACGGTGAGCATGGCGGGGTGGGCGAGCAGGAGGCGGCGCAGCTCGACCGCGAACTCCCGGACGACCTCGGTCCACGGCCCCTCGGGCTCGGCGAAGAGGGCCCCGGCCGACAGCTCCAGCAGGCGCTCGACCATGCCGTCGAGCAGGGCGGCCTTGCTGGGGACGTAGTAGTAGAGAGTCATGCCCTCGACGCCGAGGGCCGCGCCGAGCTTGCGGTTGGAGAGCGCGGCGAGGCCGTGCTCGTCCACGTAGGCGAGAGCGGCGTCGATGATCTTCTCGCGGGTCAGGCCCGACCTCGGGCGTGTGCGTCGGCTCGGCATCTGCTCCTCCTGAGCCCCGGGTGTCACCGGGGCGGTTCCACCGCGGTCTTGACAACTCTTGCAGTGCAAGAAAACAATACTCGACGTCAACTTCTTGCACTGCAAGAAACATGCTGGGGAGGACGTCATGCAGCTCGTCGCCGTCATGGTGCGCAAGCTCAACGAGGGTGTGGAGTACGGGGAGTTCCGCAAGGCCTGGATCCCGGACGAGGTGTTTCCGGACGACCCCCGCACCCGGGTGATCAGTGCCACCGCCCTGGAGGACTCGCGGGAGATCATCACCATCGCGCTGATCGAGGGCGATCACGGTCCGGAGTCCATGCAGGCCTGGATGGAGCGGCTCGCCCCGGTCGAGGAGCGTCGCTTCGAGCGGATCAAGCACCTCGTCGGCCCGCCGACCCTGAACACGGTCTACCAGGTGGTCGCCGAGGACAATCTCTCGCAGCCGATCGCGGAGTGAAGACGCGCTCCGGCCGTCGGCCCGCCGTCGGTCGGGCGTCGAGCCGGCGCCGGCCGGGCTTCGGGGGAATGGCCTGCGAAGGGGCGAAATCTGGCGAAACCTCAGGGCAATGAACCGTCAAGTCGGTTCATTAACAGAATATTCCGCCGTGCACAGAATCGTCCGCGGAGAATTTCCGCTGCACCGAGGTCTTCACACGGAGTTCTCCGGCTGACAGGCTGGGGCCGCCCTTTTCAGTACGGAGGAGGTTCCTTGTCCCGCATATCCACGTTGGCCGGAGCAGTCACCTGCGCCCTCGCCCTTGTCACCGGTTCCGCCGTCGCTGCCTCGGCGGCCCCGGTGGACCAGGCCCCGAGCCTGGCCGAGGCGAAGGTCGACCCTGTCGCCTGGACCCCGTGCAACCCCGATCCGAGCAAGCCGGACCCGGGCATTTACGACTGCGCCGTCTACCCCGTGCCGCTGGACTACGACAATCCGTCGGGTGAGAAGATCGGCATCGCCATGATGCGGCGGCGGGCGAGCGATCCGTCGAAGCGGATCGGTTCGCTCTTCCTCAACCCTGGCGGCCCGGGCGGCAGTGGCTACCTGTGGGCGACGACCAGCCGTTTCGGCCCCGAGGTGCAGTCCAAGTTCGACCTGATCGGCTTCGACCCGCGCGGCGTGGCCCGGAGCAACCCGCTCAAGTGCTTCAAGACCCAGGAGGACGCCGACGCGGTCAACAACCGCATGGTCGGCGTGCCGGTCACCAAGGCCGAGGTCAGCGAGACGCTGGACGCGGACCAGGACTACACCGACGCCTGCAGCAAGAACGCCGGCCCGCTGATCGAGCACATGTCGACCATCAACGTGGTGCGCGACCTGGACCGGATGCGCCGCGCCGTCGGTGACTCCCAGCTCAGCTTCGCCGGGTTCTCCTACGGCACCCTGATCGGTTCGACGTACGCCAACATGTACCCGAACAAGGTCCGGGCGATCATCATCGACGGCAACGTCGACCCCAACCTGCGCCTGCACAACGGCCTGGAGTACGACCGCCAGCGCGCGGGCGGCTTCGAGCTGGCCCTGGACGAGTTCCTGAAGCGCTGCCAGGCCGCCGGCGCCCCGCGCTGCGCCTTCGGCGAGGGCGACACCCGGGCCAAGTTCGACCAGCTCCGCGACCACCTGCGGACCAGCCCGATCACGCTGGCGAACGGCTCCAAGGTGACGCTGAGCAGCTTCACCAGCGAGGTCGCCAGCGCCCTGTACTCGCAGGCCAAGCTGGCCCCGCTGGCCAAGTCGCTGCAGGCGACCTACCAGGCGCTGCAGAAGCCGAACGCCGCCACCCTGCTGGCCCCGAAGGCGAACGTCGCGGACGAGGACGCCAACGTCCTCTCGGTGGACGTCCCGCGGGCGCTGCGGGAGGCCCCGGCCGACTCCGAGTACACCGCCGACGACTCCTACCTGGGCGTCAACTGCCAGGACAAGCCGTACCCGTCGAACGACCGGGTGTTCGCGAACGTGGCCAAGAGCTGGGAGCAGGAGTCGCCGACCTTCGGCCGCTACCAGGCCTTCGACGCGCCCGCGTGCGCGAGCTGGCCGGCCCCGGCCCGGGACGCCGAGCGCTTCTCCGGCCCGTGGAACAAGAAGACCTCCAACACCGTGATGGTGATCGGCAACCTCTACGACCCGGCCACCCAGTACAAGTTCGCCCAGCGGATGCAGCAGGAGCTGGGCAACGCGGTGCTGGTCAGCGTCGACTCGATCGAGCACTGCGCCGTCGGCCGCAGCAAGGCGCTGAACGAGCTGGTCACCCGCTACCTGGTGGACGGCACCGCGCCGAAGCCCGGCCAGCTGCTGAAGCCGGACGCGGAGATCTTCCCGGCGGTCTGACGGGCCGGCCTCCGGGCGCCTGACGGACGAGCCAACAGTCGTGGTGGTCGGCGGCCTCGCCGGCCACCACGATCGTGCTTTCCGGCCGAATGTGCGGATCGCCCGGACAATGCGGCAGAAGATCGTCATCGAACCTCCTGTGCAGTGGATTCCCCCCAGTCGTCGGCGACCATAGCCGATGCCACTGACAATGGAGTCGGGAAGTTCGACGGAGATCACGGCCGGTACTTCTCAGCGGAAATGGCGGGGATGCGGGGATGCGGGATGGCATCCCCGCATCCCCGCATCCCCGCCATTTCCGACCCCCGCGCCCGCTCCCGCTATGCGGCCTGTTCGGCCTGCTCCTCGATGACCCGCCCGTCCCGGAGCTCGATCACGCGGTCGGCGAGCCCCATCAGCGTCGGGTCGTGGGTGGCGACCAGCACCGTGACGCCCTCGCTGCGCACCACCGCGCGCAGCAGCTCCATGATCGAGCGGCCGGTCTCGGAGTCCAGCTGACCGGTGGGCTCGTCGGCGATGATCAGGCCGGGTTCGTTCGCCAGGGCGCGGGCGATGGCGACGCGCTGCTGCTGGCCGCCGGAGAGCTCGCCGGGGCGCTGGTTGGCGTGGTCGGCCAGGCCGACCAACGCCAGCAGGGCGTGGGTGCGTTCCTCGCGCTCGGCGGAATCGACCTTGCGCAGTCGCATCGGCACGCCGACGTTCTCCGCGGCGGTGAGCATCGGGATCAGCCCGAAGGACTGGAAGACGAAACCGATCCGCTCCCGACGCAGGGCGAGTCGGCCGTCCTCGTTCAGTCCGCCGAGTTCGGTGCCGTCGATGGCGATGCTGCCGCCGGTCGGGGAGTCCAGGCCGCCGACCAGATTGAGCAGGGTCGTCTTTCCGGAGCCGGACCGGCCCTTGAGGGCGGTGAGTTCGCCGCGGCCGACGGTGAAGGAGATGCCGCGCAGGGCGTGCACGGTCCGCTCGCCGGTGCCGAAGCTGCGTCGGAGGTCGGTCACGGTGACCATCGGCTCGGTGGCCGTGGTCCCGGCCTCGGCCGGGCTGGTGGCTGAGCCGGCGGCGGTTGCGGCCTGATCCTGTGTCATGCGGCGTCCCCCTGTGGGCGTGGTGAGCCGGTCCCATTCGGTCTCTACGGATACGAGAGCTCCGCTGGTTCACGTTCCCGGGGAGAAAACGAGAGGGCGGAGTTCGTCGGCCAGGGGAGAGCGGCGGAGCCGGATTTGTGAAGTGTGCATGGCATTTCAATGGGGCATCCCCGGCGGGATGTTATCCAATGAAAGGAATTTGCTCACTGGTTACTTGATTCGCGCAAGTCCCTTCCGTTCCTGGATGCTTTCTGACAGCATCGTCCGCTATCCGGTGATCGAATGCCGGTGGTCCATGCGCCGGTGTGCTCTCGAAGTGTCCATCTGTGGCCGATTTGTGCCCGGGTCGGATCGGTGAGCGGGGCCGGTTGACGCTACCGGGGACGTAGTCACGGGGGAGGAACTCGATGCTCGGCTTCGTCGTGCGCAGACTGCGCGGGCGACTGCCGCTGGCTGCTGCCGTCCTGCTGACGGTGCTGATCGCCACGGCGGTGCTGACCGCCCTGGTGACCTTCAACAGCGGCGTCGGTCAGGCAGGCCTGCGGCAGGCGCTCCAAGGACCCGGTCATCTCCGGACCACGGTGGTGGTGACCGCCGAACACGGAGCGGACCAGCGGGAGAAGGACGAGGCGGCGCTCGCCGCCTACCGTCAGAAGCTCTTCGGTGAGCTGCCCGTGCACACCGACAGCCTGCTGCGCAGCCGCTCCTACGGCCTGCCGGTCGCCGGAACCGCCGGCACAGCGGGCACGGCCGGCACAGCGGGCACTGCAGGCACAACGGGCACGGCCGGCACCGAGGGTACGGCGGCTCGGGCCACCGGGGACAAGGCGGACCTGACGGTCCTCGCCGACGTCGACCGCGGCCGGACCCGACTGGTCGCCGGCGTCTGGCCCGCTGCCGTCGCCGGTCCCGTCCGGTCCACCGCTCCCCAAGTCGCCGTCCCCCAGGCCGTGCTGCCGCGCCTCGGTCTGACCGGGCAGGCCCTGCCCGCCGACGTACCGCTCGTCGACCGGCTCGACGGCAAGCCGCTGACCGTCCGTGTCACCGGCGTCTACCAGGCGCTCGACCCGTTCGACCCGTACTGGCGGATCGACCCGGTCGGCGGCCACGAGGTCGAGACCGGCGGCTTCACCACCTACGGCCCGATGATGGTCGACCAGAGCGCCTTCAGCACGGGCGGCCTGACCCAGAGCAGCCGCGGCTGGCTGCTCGACGCCGACTTCGCGACCGTCGACCAGGCCACCGCCCAGGCGCTCGGCAACCGCGTCCAGGCCCTGACGGACGACGCACGGAAGACCGCTTCCCTCGGCGTGAACACCGAACTCTCCGACGTCATCAAAGAATTGACGGCCGGAATGGTGGTCGCCCGGTCCACCCTGCTGATCGGCGCCCTGCAGCTGGCCGTGCTCGCCGCGGCCGCCCTGCTGCTCGTCGTCCGCCTGATCGCGGCCCGCCAGGAGCGGGAGAACGAACTGCTCGCCGCCCGCGGCGCCTCCGGGACCCGCCTCGGCGGCTTCACCGCCCTGGAGCTGCTGCTGCTCGCCGCCCCCGCGGCGGTCTTCGCGCCCCTGCTCACCCCGACCCTGGTCCACGTCCTGGGCGGCCTCGGCCGGGCCCACCGGGTGACCCTGGATACCGGCATCGGCTGGACGCTGTGGCCCGTCGCACTGGTCTGCGCCCTCGCCTCCGTGGTGCTGGCCGCCGTGCCGAGCCTGCTGCGCGGAGCCGGAGCCGCCCTGCGCCGCAGGACCGGTCGCCGTCAGGCCCTGGTCTCCGGCGTGGCGCGCAACGGCGGCGACCTCGCCGTGCTGGTGCTGGCCGTCCTCGCCTACCAGCAGCTCGACCAGTACGGGGGCGGGCTGTCCGCCGACTCCTCCGGGGAACTCGGCATCGACCCGCTGCTGGTCGCCACCCCCACCCTGGCGCTCTGCGCGGGCACCTTGATCGTGCTGCGCCTGCTGCCGCTCGCCGCGGTCCTGGGCTCACGGGTGGCCGCGAGGGGTCGCGGCCTCGGCCCGGCCATGGTCGGCTGGCAGCTGGCCCGTCAGCCGGCCCGCGCCAACGGCCCGGTGCTGCTGCTCGTCCTGGCGGTGGCCACCGGCGTGCTCGCCCTCGGCCAGCACGCCACCTGGACCGCCTCCCAGCGCGACCGGGCCTCCTTCGACACGGCGGGTGGCCTGCGCATCTCCGCCGCGAACAGCCCGCTGATGGGCCAGGGCGGCCGCTACGGCGCCCTGCCGGGCGGCGACCGGCTGCTCCAGGTGGTGCGCTGGGAGCAGGCGCTGCCGGGTGGCACCGGGCAGATGCTCGCCACGGACACCACCGCGCTCGCCGACCGCGTCCCGGTCCGCGAGGACCTGCTGGCAGGGAAGACGCGCCAGGAGCTCTTCGCCCCCCTGGCCGCCCCGCCCAGCCCGGCTGCCCCCGCTGCGCCCGCCGCCCAGGTCGCCCCCGCCGCCGAGGGGGCGCAGACCGAGGTCCCGCTGCCCGGCCACCCGCTGCGGATCGACGCCGACCTCTCCATCCGCCAGGAGTTCGACGCACAGCAGGTCGTGATCGGTGGCCGGTCCCTGAGGCAGTCCCCTCCCGAGGTGACGCTCCTGCTGCGGGACCGCTTCGGCTACATCCACAAGGCCCCCTTCGCCGGCCTCCCGATCAGCGGTGACCTGCTCGCCTCGGCCTCGCTGAGCGACCTCACCGGCGCCCCGGCGGGCTCGGCCGCCACCCCGCTCAGCGTGGTCGGGGCGACGGTGACCTTCAGCGACCGGGCCGCCGGCGAGCTCACCATCCACCGGCTGGCCGTCTCCGACACCGCCGACGGGGCGGCCACCCCCGTCGCGGTGCCGGCCGGCCTGTCCTGGAAGGCCACCGCGCTGCCCCGGCCCACGAACGGGAAGCCCACGGCCGTCGTCGCTCCCGGCCCGGCGCAGGACGACCGGCTGCTGAGCGTCAGCTACGTCTTCGCGGACGGCACCGGAGAGTCCCTGCGGACCGTCGTCGGCCCGGCCGGCCCGTCCGTAGCGGCGGCGCCGTCGATCCTGTCCGGCGTCGCCACCCGCGGCTACCTCGCAATGGTCGGCGCCTCGGTCGGCGACACCATCCGGGTGCCGGTCTCCGGCACCACCCTCTCGGTCAAGATCACCGGTGTGGTCGAGGCCGTACCGGTGGCCGGCCGCGACGCGCTGGTCGTCGACCTGGCCACCACCGCCCGGCTGCTGGCCGAGGACGGCCGCTCGCTGTCCGGCCGCGCCGAATGGTGGCTGCCCGCCTCCGGCCCCGGCGACCGCACTCCGGCCGAGGCCGCCGCCGCCCTGCGTTCCGCCCCCGGGGGCCAGGACGTCCAGGTCTACGACGAGGCCTCCGAACGCCTCCTCGGCGACCCGGTCGGGGCCGCCCCGCAGAGCGCGCTGATGGCGATCGCGGTCGCCACCGCCGTGCTCGCGGCGATCGGCTTCGGCGCCGCCGTGGCCGGTTCCGCCCGGCAACGCACCCAGGACTCCGCCCTGCTGCTCGCCCTGGGCGCACCCCGCCGGGTGGTGCGACGCGCGACCACGGCCGAGTACGGCCTGCTGATCGGGCTCGCCAGCGTCGTCGGCGTCGTCCTCGGAGCCCTGCTCGTCCACCTGATCGTGCCGTTCATGGTGCTGACCTCCGCCGCCAGGCGGCCCCTGCCCGAGGCAGTGATCCGGTTGCCGGTGGGTCAGGTCCTGCTGCTCACGCTCGCGATCGCCGTTGTCCCGCTGCTGTCGGCCTTCCTGATCGGACGCCGCGGTCGAAACGTGGCCTCCCGGCTGCGCCTCGTGGAGGAGATGTGACCACCAAGGCCGACACCCCCGTGTCCGCGCACCGGAACCAGCGCAACCACCACCGCAATCACCACCGCAACGACCGTCGCAACCACCGGGACGACCACCGTCCCGCACGCTGGGTCCGCACCCGCTTGGGCGCGAACCCGCTCGCAGCCCTGCTCATGGCGGCCCTCGCGTTCGTCACGATCTTCCTGGCGGCGGCCTTCCCCCGGCTGGCCGACCGGGGCGCGGACGCGGCGCTGCGGGATTTCGTGAGCCAGCGCGGCCTCACCGCGACCAGCCTGCAGACCACGTCCAGGCTCAGGCCGGAGGACGCCGGCCCCGTCCTCGACACCGTCCAGAAGGTGCTCCTGGAGCGGGTCGGTGCGAAGCTGCCGCTGGCCGGTGCCGGACAGGCCCACGGTGCCCGCAGCACGGGCTACGGGCCGATGAACAACCCGAACTACACCCGGGTCGGCGACCGCAACCCGCCGGGCCTCTCCCTGGTCTACCTGCAGGGCCTCGCCGACCGGGTGACGCTGGTCGAGGGGGCCTGGCCGGGCGCCGCGGACCCCGGTGCCCCGCTGCCGATCGTGGTGAGCCGACAGGCCGCCGACGCCATCGGCATCAAGCTCGGCGACCACGTCGACAACGGTGCCGACGTGACCGGCAAGCCGCTGGTCAGCGTGGTGACCGGCTTCTACCGGGTCAACGACCCGCGCGACCCGTACTGGGAGGACATCGGCTGCCCGGACCGCGCCTGCTTCCAGGCCGGGAACAACGGCAACGACTTTCTGAAGACCACCGGCTTCCTCGACGGCGGGAGCCTGCGCACGCTGGCCACCTGGGGCTGGACGGTCGACGACTTCTGGCGGCTGCCCGTCGACGTCGCCGCGCTGCGCGCGGACCAGCTCGACCGGACCCGCAGCACCCTCAACTCCTTCGTCTCCGGGCCCGACGCCGCGCTCCTCGGTCGGGTGACCGGCCGCGCCGACCTGCACACCTCCGCGCTTCTGAGCTCCATCCTGACCAGCGCGGACACCCGCCTGCAGGCCGCGCGGCCGCTCAGCGGGATCGGCCCCGCCGGGGTCGCCGGCGTCGCCGCGGTGGTGCTGTTCCTGGCCGCCGCGCTCACCACCGACCGGCGCACCGCCGAGATCCGGCTGCTGCGGGCCCGCGGCGGCTCGCTCCTCGGCGTGCTGCGGCGCCTGCTCGGCGAGGGCCTGGTGACGGTCATGCCCGCCGCCGTGCTCGCGACCGCGCTCGCCCTGGTCCTGCTGCCGACCCCGCGGTGGGGCGACGCGGTGCTCGCGGCCCTCGCCGCGACGCTGCTCGCGCTGCTGGCCTTCCCCGCCCGGGCCGCGCTGCTGTGGTCGCGAGAGCGGGCCGGCGGCGGCCGGCGCCGGCTGGTCGGCGAGCTCGTCGTCCTGGCGGTCACCGTCGCGGCCGTGGTCGAGGTGCGGCGCCGCGGCGTCGGACAGGCCGGCGCCGCTCCGGACCCGCTGCTGGTCGCCGCCCCGCTGCTGCTCGCGGTGACCGGTGGACTGCTGCTCGCCCGGATCGAGCCGCTGGTGGTCGGCCGGCTGGCGGCGCTGGCCGGCCGCGGCCGTGGTCTGGTCGCCTTCCTGGGTCTGGCCCGGGCCGCCCGGGACTCCTCGGGCCGCCGGAGCCCGTCCGTGCTGCCGCTGCTCGCGCTGCTGATCGCCGTCACCACGACGGGATTCGGCGCCACCGTGCTCGACACGGTGGAGCAGAGCCGGACGCGCGCCGCGCAGGTCATGGCCGGCGGCGACGTCTCCGTCACCATCCCCGCGTACGGGAAGCTCTCGGAGGAGTTCACCAAGGCGGCCGGCGAGTTGCCGGGCACCCGCGCCGCGACCGCGGCGTGGGTGGAGCCGAAGGCCACCTTCATCGGCGGCGACCAGGACTACACCCGGGCCTCCCTGGTGGTCGTCGAGCCGAAGGCGTACGCCGAGATCGCCCGCACGCTCGGGATCGGCGAGTTCGACCCGGCGAAGCTCGCGGGCACTCCCGGCGGCCCGGACACCCCGCTGCCCGCACTGTTCAGCAGCGACCTGGTCAAGCGGCTGAGCACCGGCGCCGCCAAGGTGCGCACGCCCAACGGCAACGAGCTGCGCACCAGCGTCGCCGGGATCGTCGACGCCACCCCGGCGCTGCCGGACCCGGGCCTGCCGTTCGTCGTGGTGGCTGCCGGGCCCGCGGCCGAACGCCTGCCGGAGAAGGTGCAGGTGAACAGCTGGTTCGCGGTCGGCGACCTCGACCCCGAGCAGGTCAGGACGACCCTGCGGGAGAAGGGCCTGACCCAGCCGACCGGCCTCGCCAAGCGGCTCGCGGACGAGGCCGCGGCCGGCGGCCGGGGCACCCACGGGCTGCCCGCCGGGTACAACGTGCGCAGCAGCCGGGAAACCTCGGCCGCGCTCGCCGACGACCCGCTGCAGCACGCCGCCGGACGGCTGTTCTGGTACGCGGCCGCGGCCGGCGCCGGATTCGCCGTGCTGGCCGTCCTGCTGACGCTGTTCCGGGCCGCGCCCGAGCGCACGGCCGTGCTCGCCCGGCTGCGGACCATGGGCCTGCGCCCCCGGCAGGGGCTGGCGCTGATCGTCGCCGAGGCGATGCCGCAGGCCCTGGCGGCAGCCGTCGGAGGCGGCCTGGTCGCCACGGCGGCCGTCGGACTGCTCGGTTCGGCCTTCGACATCTCCACCCTGGTCGGCGCCAGGGTCGGCGACGTGCTCGCCCCGGCGCTGCTGCCGGTGCTGCTGCCCACGGCGGGCCTGGCCCTGCTGGTCGGCCTCGTCGTGGTGCTGGAGACACTCATCGCCGGCCGGCGCCAGATCGCCACCGAACTGCGCGCGGGGGAGCGGCAATGACGCGGAAGCCGGGTGCAGGAGCCGGGCGGGCCGTGGCGGTGCCGTGGCGGCGGGGAGCGGTGGGAGCAGCGGGATGAGGCAGCGCCGGACGAGGCAGTGCGGGACGAAGCAGACAGTCGAGACAGGAGACGAGCGGTGAACAGCACCCCCCAGGGGCAGACGGTCGTCGAGGCCCCCAGCCTGCAGGAACTCCGGCAGCGGGCGCTCGCGGCCGCCGCGCCCAAGGCGTACGGCGAGGGCGCGGCCATCGTCTGTGACCGGCTGGTCCGGATCTTCAGCGCCGAGGGCGTCGAGGTCCAGGCCCTCCAGGGGCTGGAACTGACCATCCAGCAGGGCGACCTGGTCGCCCTGGTCGGAGCCTCCGGCAGCGGCAAGTCCACCCTGCTCACCATCCTCGCAGGGCTGGACGTGCCGACCGCCGGCACGGCCACCGTGGCCGGCTGCGACCTGCTGGAGATGTCCGCCAGGGAGCGGCTGCGCTACCGCCGTGAGGTGGTCGGCTTCATCTGGCAGCAGACGGCCCGCAACCTGCTGCCCTTCCTCACCGCCGCCGAGAACATCGCCCTGCCGATGCAGTTGCGCGGCCGCCGGTCGAGCACCGGCGGGGCGAAGCGGCAGGCGGCCCGGGTGGCCGAGTTGATGGAGGCGCTGGAGATCGGCGCGCTCGCCCACCGGCGCCCGGACGAGCTCTCCGGCGGTCAGCAGCAGCGGGTGGCGATCGCGGTGGCGATGGCCAACAACCCGCCGGTGCTGCTCGCGGACGAGCCCACCGGCGAGCTGGACTCCGAGACCGCGGGAGTGATCTTCGAGTCCTTCCGCACCGTCAACCGGGAACTCGGCGCGACGGTCGTCATCGTCACCCACGACCCGATGGTCGCCGGAGAGGTGCGCCGCACGGTCGCCATCCGGGACGGGCGGACCAGCAGCGAGGTGTTGCGCCGTACCGTCACGGACGAGCACGGCGAGGAGTCGGTCAACGAGCGCGAGTACGTGATGCTGGACCGCACCGGGCGGGTGCAGTTGCCGGTGAAGTTCCTGGAGGCGCTCGGCATGGAGCACCGGGTGGCGGTCGACCTCGCGGCCGACCACATCGAGGTCCGGCCGGACGACATCGCCGGGCACTGAGCCGGCTCGGGAGGCCTGGGCGGCGCGAGTGGTGCGGGCGGAGCGGCTGGTGCAGCGTCAGCTGTCGCCGCCGCCGCCCATCCGCTGGAAGAGGCCGCTGCCCTCGGCGTTCGTCCGCTGGTCGGGCGGCGGCTCCTCCCGCGCGGCGCGCTCGCCGCGGGCGGTGGCCGTGCAGAGGGCGAAGACGAGCAGGGCACTGGCCGCCACGGCGAGGATGCCCAGTGCGGTCAGGACGCGTAGCCAGGTCAAGGTAGTGCCTCCTGGGGACGGTGCGGGGTACCTCGCCGCGGGATGTATCGGCAGGTCGGCCCGCACGGTCGAGTGCCCACGGACGGTTCTTCCCGCCGGGGGCCGCGCGAGAGGTCGCCCGCATGGGCGCTCGAAGCACTGGCAGGGCGCGTCACACCCCGTCGCGCGCCCCTGCGATGGCGGGGGCCCGCCCGGTCCCGCCGTCGGCTCGCCCGGCCTCGGCGGCGGCCACCAGGGCGCGCAGTACGGCGACGTCCGGCTTCCCGAGGCCGGTCAGCGGGATCGCGGGCAGCAGGAGGACCGTGTCCGGGGTGCACCGGGCGTGCCCGTGTTCCCGGCTCCAGCGCCGTAGCTGCTCCGCGGTCGTCCGGGAGCCGGGGGCCAGGGCCACCGCGGCGTGCACCCGCTCCAGCCGGTCCGGGTCGGCGGTCGTGAACATCACCGCCTCGCGGACGTCCGGGTGGGTGCGCAGTGGCTCCTCGATCTCGCGGGGGAACACATTGTGCCCCTCGACGATCGCCATCGGATCCCGCCGGCCCGCCACCGTGAGGTAGCCGGCCGCGTCCAGGCTGCCCAGGTCGCCGGTGTCCAGCCAGCCGTCCCGCAGCACCCGCGCGGTCAGCTCCGGATCGCGCCAGTACCCGGCCATCGCCGTCGGCGTGCGGACCCAGAGCTCCCCGGTCCGGCCCGGCGGCAGCTCCGTGCCGTCCCCGTCCAGGACGCGCACCCCGGTGTCCGGGTACGGGCGGCCCGCGGTGGTCAGCAGCCGCGGGTCCAGGTGCTCGTCCGGGCTCAGCCGGGCGACCGGCCCGCACTCCGTCAGGCTGTACGTCTGGTGCAGCACCCGGCCCAGCCGGCGGGTCGCCTCGGCCAGCCGGCGGGGCGAGGGAGGGCAGCCGGTGTAGCCGACGCGGCGCAGGCTGCCGGTGTCCGTCGCCGACAGCAGCGGATGGTCCAGCAGCCGGTAGAGCAGGTGCGGCGGCAGGTACGTCCGGGTCACCCGGTACCGCTCGACCGCCGCCAGCACGGCCCCCGCGTCGAACCCGTCCTGCAGCACCACCGTGCCGCCCGCCGCCAGCGCAAGGTCCGCCGAGCTCCCGCCGCCGTGGCAGAGCGGGGTGCACAGCAGGAACGTCGAGGCGGACAGCAGCGCCGGGCGCGGCGGCCGGGCGAACCGGCGCAGCACGCCCTTCGGCCGTCCGGTGGTGCCGCCGGTGAACCGCACCGCCATCACGTCCTCGGGCCGGTACTGCGGTTCGAAGGCGGCGGGGGAGCAGTCGGCGGCGGTCTCCAGGAGGTCCGTGCCGAGCCCGAACGGCGCCGGGCCGAGGGCGAACAGGACGGCCCCGGGCAGGGCGTGCGCGATCCCGGCCGCCGCGGCCGAGCAGCGCCGGGGGTCGAAGACCAGCGCATCCGTCCCGGCGAACTCCGTCAGCGCCACCTGCTCCGCCGGCGGTGCGTCCGGGTACGGCATCGCCACCCGGCAGCCCAGCAGGTTCGCGGCCAGGCGCACCAGCAGCGCCTCCGGCCGGTTCCCGGCCAGCACCGTCACCCCGTCCCCGCGCCCCAGCCCGGCCCGCTCCAGCGCCCGGGCCAGCCGGTGCACCGCGTCCAGGCAGTCCTGCCCGGTCAGCGCGTCGCTCCCGGAGCGGATCGCCACCCGCCCCGGATCCCGGGCCAACCCCTCCAGCACCAGCCCGGTGTACGTCGGACCCGCTCCAGCCATGGCCTGCCTCCTGTTTGACGGTGCGTCAGCCTAGTGGACGGGTTCCCCTGGGATGCACGGCGGTGCGCCGCCGCCCCACGCGCACCGGCGGTCACGAGGCGGCAGCCGGTGGTCAGCAGCGGTCGGCAGCAGTCATCGGCGGCCGCCGGCCGTCGGCGAGCGCGCGGCCGGGCGTTGTTGTTAGGGTTCCCGCTCGGACGTGAACGGGGGCCGGTGGGCAGCAGCGTGGACGCGGTGGTGGCGCCGCGCGGGGTGGTCGACCTGCGGGGCGAGGCCGGGGCGGAGTTCGTGGCGGCGTACCCGGCGGACGCCGTGGTGGTGGTGTCCGGGCTGCCCGGCGCCGGGAAGAGCACCCTGTTGCGCCGCTGGTCCGGGGCGGCGCGGGTGCGCACCGTCGACCCGCGCACGGTGCACGAGGCCTGCGAGGCGGTGATGCCGGCCGCCCTGCCGTACGCGGTCTACCGGCCGTGGGCGCGGCTGGAGCACTTCCGGCTGCTGCGCTCCTCGGTGCGGCGCGGCGGGCCGCTGCTGGTGCACGACTGCGGCAGCCGCGCCTGGATGCGGCGCTGGCTGGCCCGCGAGGCGGCCCGCCGGGGCCGCGAACTGCACCTGGTGCTGCTGGACGTCGGCGCCGCCACCGCGCTCGACGGCCAGCGGGCCCGCGGGCGGCACGCCAAGGCCCGGGTGTTCGCCCGCCACCGCCGGGGCCTGGAGCGGCTGTTGGCCGCCTTCACCCGGCACGTGCGGTCCGGCGGGCCGCTGCCGACGCCCGAGGCCTCGTCCGTGCTGCTGCTGGACGCCGTCTCCCGCTCCCGCGCCCGGTCGGTGGAGTTCGGCACCGAAAACGCGACGCGCTGACCGACCGGCAGGGGCCGGCACACTCCGGAGGGGTCCGCGTGATCACCACAACACCCCGCGGCCGCGCCCGCGCTGACAGACTGGAGGCAGCAGAGTCCGTCACGGAGAGAGGTCACACCCCGCATGCCCAGCAGCGCTGCCGTCGACAACCCGTGGTTCCGCCGGTTCAACCCGTCCGACTCCGCGCCCGCCCGGGTCGTGATCTTCCCGCACGCCGGCGGCTCGGCCAGCTACTACCTGGAGTACGCCAACGCGTTGGCCCCGTATGCCGATGTGCTCACCGTCCAGTACCCGGGCCGGCAGAACCGGTTCCTGGAGCAGCCGATCAGCTCGGTGGCGGGCCTCGCCGACGAGCTCTACCGGGAGCTGCAGGACTGGACGGACCGTCCGCTGACCTTCTTCGGCCACAGCATGGGTTCGGCCGTCGCCTTCGAGACGGTCCGGCGCTTCGAACGCGACGACGTGAAGGGGCCCGAGCGGCTCTTCGTCTCGGCCGGCCGCGCGCCATCGCTGACCCGGGACAGCTCGGTGCACAAGCTGCCGGACGACGAGCTGCTGGCGGAGGTCGTCAGCCTGGGCGGCACGGACGAGCGGATCCTCACCGTCGACGGGCTGCGCGAGCTGGTGCTGCCCGCCCTGCGGGCCGACTACACGGCCATCGAGACGTACGGCTGCACACCGGACGCGACCGTGTCGGTGCCGATCACCGGCCTGGTCGGGGACGCCGACCCGAACGCCACCGTCGAGCAGGTCGCCCAGTGGGAGCGGCACACCACCGGCGACTTCGACCTGCAGGTCTTCCCCGGCGGGCACTTCTACCTGGCGGACCGCACCGAGGAGGTCGTCCGGGCGCTCACCGCCCACCTGCCCGGCTGAGCCCCGCCCGGCCCGCCCCGGCCTACCCCCTCCGACGGCCTGTCCGACGGCCCGTTCGGTGTCCGTACCGGTGACCGCGCCCCGCCCGCTGGGCTACTGTCCTGCATGACCGGGGCCGTGCATGACGGGCCGTCAACAGAGCATCGGGAGGCAGCATTGCGCCGGATCGCCGTCGTCGGAGCGGGCCAGGCCGGTCTGCAGCTCGCGCTCGGGCTGCAGGCGGACGGGTACGAGGTGACGCTGGTCGCCGAGCGCACCCCGGAGCAGGTGCGCGGCGGGCGGGTGCTGTCCACCCAGGCGATGTTCGGCCCGGCGCTGCGGATCGAGGCGGCGGCCGGGCTGGACCTCTGGGCGGACCGGGCCCCGGCGGTCTCCTCGGTCGAGGCCGTACTGGCGGCGCCGCCGGCCGTGCGGGCGCTGGAATTCACCATGACGCTCGACGAGCCCGCCCAGTCGGTCGACCAGCGGCTCAAGCTGGCCGGCTGGCTGGAACTGCTGGCCGAGCGCGGCGCTCGGGTCGAGTACCGCTCGCTGGACCGGGACGGCCTGTACGAGCTGGCCCGCCGGCACGAGCTGACCGTGGTCGCCGCCGGGCGCGGCGGACCGGACGGGGTCTTCGCCCGCGACCCCGGCCGCTCGCCGTTCGACCGGCCGCAGCGGGCGCTGTCCTGCCTGTACGCGCACGGTGTCGGCTCGCCCGACCCGGCCGCCGAGCCCCGGGCGCGGATGCACGCCCTGCCCGGCCTCGGCGAGCTGTACCTGCAGCCGGCCCTCACCCTCTCCGGCCCCTGCGCGATCCTGCTCTGGGAGGCGCTGCCCGGCAGCCCGCTGGACGTGTTCGGCGATGCCCCGCCGCCGGACGTCCAACTGGCCCGGATCCGCGCACTGTTGGGCGAGTACCTGCCCTGGGAGGCGGAGTTCTGGGCGCAGGCCGAGCCGACCGACGCCGGGGCCGGGCTCTTCGGCGCGGTCACCCCGACCGTCCGGCGCACGGTGGCCGAGCTGGGCTCCGGCGTGGACACCGTCCACGTCCTGGGCCTCGGCGACACGGTGGTGGTGAACGATCCGATCACCGGGCAGGGCGCCAACAGCGCCGCCCGCGCGGCCGACGCCTACCGGCGGGCCGTCGTCGAGCACGGCGACGCCCCGTTCACGGCCGACTGGATGTGCCGCACCGCGGAACGGTTCTGGCAGCAACACGCCCGCCACACCGTCGAGTTCACCACCTCGATGCTGACCATGCCGGACCACCTGCAGGGCGTCTTCGCGGCCGCCGCCGAGCACGAGGAGGTCGCCCGCCGCCTCGCCAACACCTACGCCGAACCGAGCGACCACGCCGCCTGGCTGGCCACCCCCGAGCTGACCGCCGCCTACCTCGCCTCGGTGGCCGCCCCGCGGTAAGGGGTTTCTTGCCGGGGCCCGACCGGGCCCCCGGGAGCGCCCTCCGGAGGGCCGAGGCCGGCCGCACTTGCCCCCGGCCCGTCCGCGGGACGAGGCTGGAAGGAAGACGACAACGGGTGCGGGAGGCGTCGCCCGTGGACGGACGCGAGCCCGCGGACCGGTCCGGCAGCGGTTACCGGAGCGTGCCGCACACGGCGGACCTGCGGGTGGAAGCCTGGGCGCCGACGGCCGAGGGCTGCATCGGCGAGCTGGTGCGTGCCGTGGTCGACAGCTTCGCCGACCTGAGCGGCGCGCGGATCGTCGGCGAGCGCGGCTGCACCGTCGTCGCGGTGAGCGACACGGACCTGCTGGTGGGCGTCCTGGAGGAGGTCATCTACCGGATGGACGCCGACGGCCAACTGCCGGTCGCGATGGCGATCGGCCGGATCGAGGGGCTGGACGGCGCCCGGACGGTGGCGGTCCGCTTCCGGATGGCCGACGCCGCCACCGCCGCCCTGGTCGGCGCCGTCCCGAAGGCCGTCTCGCTGCACGACCTGGACCTGCGGGCCGGGCCGGACGGCTGGACGTGCCGGGTCACCGTGGACGTCTGAGCAGACGAACGAACAGCCACGAATACCACGAGCACACGAACGGGGCGGGCGAGGTGAGCGAGGTGGAGATCGCACTGACCGAGGCCGGCCGCCACCGCTGGCGGATCGAGCCGCGCCCGCCGATGCGGGTGCCCGGCGTGGTGTTCGCCAGCAGTGCGCTGCTGCCCCAGGCCGTCGGGGACAAGGCGCTGGAGCAGGTGGCGAACGTGGCGACACTGCCCGGGATCGTCCGCGCCTCCTACGCGATGCCCGACGTGCACTGGGGATACGGCTTCCCGATCGGCGGGGTCGCCGCCACCGACGTCGACCGGGGCGGGGTGGTCTCGCCCGGCGGCGTCGGCTTCGACATCTCCTGCGGAGTCCGCCTGCTCGCCGCCGGCGTCCAGCGCGACGAACTCGACCCCGAGCGGATCCGCCGCCTGATGGACCTGCTGGACAGGACCGTCCCGCGCGGCCTGGGCCGCGGCGGCCTGTGGCAGCTGTCCGGACCGGAGGAGCTGGACGACCTCCTGCTCGGCGGCGCGCGCTACGCCGTCGAGCACGGCCACGGCGTCCCGCGCGACCTGGAGCGCTGCGAGGACCGCGGGGTGCTGGAGGGCGCGGCCCCCGGCGAGGTGAGCACCCGGGCCGTCGAACGGGGACTGCAGCAGGTCGGCAGCCTCGGCTCGGCCAACCACTTCCTGGAGGTGCAGGCCGTCGACCGGGTCCACGACGAACGGACCGCGGCCGCGTTCGGCCTGCGGCCCGGCCAGGTCTGCGTCATGATCCACTGCGGTTCGCGCGGCCTCGGCCACCAGATCTGCACCGACCACGTCCGCGCCATGGACCGCGAACTGCACCGCTACCGGATCGACCTCCCGGACCGCCAACTCGCCTGCACCCCGGTCGACTCCGCGCGCGGCCGCGCCTACCTCGGCGCGATGACCGCCGCCGCCAACTACGGCCGGGCCAACCGCCAACTGCTCTCCGAGGCCGCCCGCCGCGCCTTCGCGACCGCGCTCGGCATCGGCCTGGAACTGGTCTACGACGTCTCGCACAACCTTGCCAAGCTGGAGACGCACGAGGTGGACGGTGTGCCCCGGACGCTCTGCGTCCACCGCAAGGGCGCCACCCGCGCCCTGCCGCCCGGCGACCCCGACCTGCCCGACGACCTGGCCGCGGCCGGGCAGCCGGTGCTGGTCCCGGGCACGATGGGCACCGCCTCGTACGTCATGGTCGGCCTGCCCGGCAACGAGGCCTTCCGCTCCGCCTGCCACGGCGCCGGGCGGGTGCTGAGCCGGCACCAGGCGCTGCGCACGGTGCGCGGCGAACGGCTCAAGAGCGACCTGGAGGCGCGCGGCATAGCTGTCCGCCCCGCCTCGTGGCGGGCCCTGGCCGAGGAGACGCCCGAGGCGTACAAGGACGTCGACGCGGTGGCCGCCGTCACCGAGGCCGCCGGGCTGGCCCGGCAGGTCGCCCGCCTGGTGCCGCTGGGCGTCTGCAAGGGCTGAGCGGCCGCCCGGCCCGGACCTGTTCCTCCCGCCGGAAACCGACCCGGCCGCGTCCCTCGACTCGCCCGGCCGGCCGCGCTTTGATGTCGGACGCGCCGTACGCATCCGCCGCAGCACGCCCATTCACGCATTCGCACGTACGCCCATGCGCACGTACGCCCGTACCAGGCACCAGGAGCAGGAGGTGGTCATGCCCGGGAACGGCGACGCCCACGGGCCGGAGGACGGCACCGGCCCGGTGATCGAGCTGCGCTCGCTCACCAAGCGCTACGGCGACACGGTCGGCATCGAGCAGCTGGACGTGTCCGTCGCGGCCGGGGAGGTGTTCGGCCTGCTCGGCCCCAACGGCGCCGGAAAGACCACCACCCTGCGCTGCCTGGTCGGCCTGCTCAGCCCCAGCGACGGACAGGTCCGGGTGCTCGGCCTGGACCCGGTGGCCGACCACCGCCGGCTCGCCCCCTCGATCGGCTACCTGCCGGGGGAACTGCGCCTCTACCCCGAACTCACCGGTCAGCAGACCCTCGACCTGCTCGCCGCCCTCCAGGGCGCCCCAGTCCCGCGCCAACGCGAACTGTGCGAGCGGCTGACCCTCTCCCGGGCCGACCTGGCCCGCCCGGTGGGGGAGTACTCGCGCGGCATGAAGCAGAAGCTCGGGCTCGTCCAGTCGCTCCAGCACCGGCCGCCCGTGGTGGTGCTGGACGAGCCGAGCGAGGGGCTGGACCCGCTGGTCCAGGAGACCTTCTACGAACTGCTCGCCGAGGAGACCGCGGCCGGGCGGACCGTCCTGCTCTCCAGCCACGTGCTGCCCGAGGTGCAGCGGACCTGCGGCCGGGTCGCCATCGTGCGCCACGGCCGGCTGGTGACCGTCCGCTCGGTGGCCGAACTGCGCCAGGCTCGGGCCCGCCGGGTCCGGCTGCTCTTCGCCGACGGGCTGGGCGCCCGCCCGCTCGGCGCCGCCGAACGGTGGTCCCCGCGCTGGGACGGCCCCCGGGTCGAGCTGCTGGTGCCGCCGGACGAGGTGGTCCCGGCCGTCCGCACCCTGCTGGCCCAACTGCCGGTGGCCGACCTGACCGTGGAGGAGGCCGGACTGGACGAGGCCTTCCTCGACCTCTACCGCTCGAACGACGACCGGCTGCCGACGGAGCTCCCCCTCCCGACGGAGGATCGCCGACCGGATACCGCCACCGAGGAGCGCCCGTGACCCCGAGCACCGTCAGCCGCCGCCTCCCACTGGTCTGGCTCGCCCTGCACCGGCGCCGCCGGATGCTGCTCTCCCTGCTGCTGGGCGTGGTCGTCTTCGAGACCCTGATCGTGGTGATCGCCGGAACCGTCCCGCCCGGCGACCTGTTCGGCGCCGCCCGCCGCAACCCGCCCGGCGCGTTCCGGGCGTTCAGCGGCTCCAACGGCGACGTCTCCATCGCCAGCTACCCCGGCCTGCTCGGCGCCGGGCTCACCCACCCGTTCTGGATCGCCCTCCAGCTCACCGTCATCGGCTCGCTCGGTGCCGCCGCCGTCGCCTCCGACGTCGAGTCCGGCACCATCGAGCTGCTGATGACCCGCCCGGTCTCCCGGCGCCGACTGCTCGCCGAACGGGCCGGTGCCCTGATCGCGGCCTCGGTGGCGCTCAACGCCGCCGCCACCCTCACCGTCGCGCTCGGCGTCGCCTTCTCGCCGAAGCTGCGCGAGGCAGTCCCGGAGAGCGCGGTGTTCACTGCCGGACTGCTCGGCTGCGCCCTCGCGTTCTGCCTGACCGGGCCGGTGCTGGCGGTGTCCGCCGTCAGCCGGCGGCGGGCGTACGTGGTCGGCGCGGCCGTCGTCTTCGGCGCGGTCGGCTTCGCGCTCAACTTCGTGGCCCTGGCCTGGTCCCCGGCCCGGCCGCTGCGCTACCTCAGCCCGTTCCACTACTACGCCCCGGGCGACGTGCTCGGCCACGGCGGTGTGCCGTGGGCGGCGCTGGGCGTCCTGACCGGCGTCGGGCTGCTCGGCCTGCTGGCGGCGTTCCGGTTCCTGGACCGCCGCGACCTGGCGATCTAGCCGTACGGCACCGTGCCCGCGTCGCGGACCCGGCAAAGACCCGAGACACCCGCCGGCGGCCGTGGCAGGGGCCGCCCGGGACCGGTCAGGAGCAGGCCCCGTCCCCGGTCGCGCAGCCCGCGCGGGCGCGGACGGGGCCTGCCGCCGTGCCGCCGTCAGCCGAGGTCGTAGGCGGTCAGCGGGTGCCCGGCCCAGATCTCGCGGGAGGCCTGCTCGGGGTAGCGGACGGTCTCCGAGCGGGCGTCCAGGACCCGGGTGAGCTGCTGCTCCGGGTCGAAGGCGGCCCAGCCCGGGTCGCCGGTGGTGACGAACCGGACCCAGCCCTGCTGCAGCTCCCGGGAGAGCCGGACGGCCTCCGGGGCGGGCGGCTCGCCCAGGAAGTGCCGGCCGATCGGGCTGTCCAGGCTGCCGAACGCCAGCGGGACGTCGAGGCCGTGGCAGGCGCCGAACAGGCCGCCCATCGCGGGGGCCGGGTAGGCGAGTTCGACCAGGTACGAGGTGCCGCCGGCGGCGGAGTTGGCCTCGGCCAGTCGGAGCGAGGGCATCCGGAAGAGGGCGTCGGAGCTGACCGTCTCCAGCAGGTCCGAGGCGGTGGCCCCCGGGTGCGCGGCGCGGTACCGGTCCGGCCCGGACGGCGCCGGGGCGAGCAGGTCCAGCGCGAGGCCGGCCTCCTCGTCGGTGAAGGTGCCGTGCCGGCCGCTGAGGACGCCGAACAGGCGGAACTCGTCGCGGGTGTGACCGACCAGCAGGTCGACGCCCGCCACCCGGCCGGAGGCCAGGACGGACCAGGGCGCGCCGGGCAGGACCTCGCCGTCGACCACCGGGACAGTGGCGATGCCGGCCTGTGCCAGCCGTCCCCAGCGCGCGAGGTGCCGGGGGAGTTCGGCGCCGAGGTCGGTGACCGCCGCGGCCAGGGTCCAGGGGGCGACCTCGGCCAGGGCGGCGGCCGTGGGGGCGGTGCCGACCAGCTTCGCGAGCTCGGCGGTGACCTCGGCGGCCAGGGCCGGGGTGCAGAGGTTGCCCGGGACGCTGTGGGCGATGGCCCGCCGGAACAGCCCGCGTGCCTTGTCCATGGTCAGCAGCGCGGCGACCGACCCGGCGCCGGCGGACTGCCCGGCGATGGTCACCCGGTCGGGATCGCCGCCGAACCGGGCGATGTTGCGCTGCACCCACTCCAGGGCGGCGATCTGGTCGAGGAACGCCCGGTTGGCCGGGGCGCCCTCCAGCAGGGCGAAACCCTCCGCGCCCACGCGGTAGTTGATGCTCACCACGACCAGCCCGTGCCGGGCCAGCTCGACCGGGTCGTACAGCGGGTCTGCGGCGGTGCCGGACATGTAGCCGCCGCCGTGGATCCAGACCAGCACCGGCAGCCCGGTCCGGTCGGGGTGGGGGGTGCAGACGTTGAGCGTGAGCCAGTCGGTGCCCCGGCTGCCCTCGGCCGCTTCGGCGGGCAACGGGCCGGACTGCGGGACGGTCGGGCCGAACTCGAAGGCCTCGCGGACGCCGTCCCAGGGCTCGGGAGGGACGGGGGCGGCGAAGCGGAGCGGTCCGACCGGCGGCTGGGCGTAGCGGATGCCGCGGAAGACCGCGAGCCCCCGGTCCAGGAGGCCGCGGACGGTTCCCTCGGTGGTGTGGGCGACGGGATGGACGAGCATGTGGAGTCTCCTCCCTCGGAATGCCACCAGCGTTATAGGTCAGTTGTATTATGTCAAGCGTATGGGAAACTGCTCCGGGACGGATGTGGAACAGGCTCGGAGGAGTGGCAGGCGATGCCCAGGCAGGTGGACCACCGGGAGCGCCGCGAGACGATCGCGCGGGCGCTGTGGCGGGTGGTGGAGCGGCGCGGCGCCACGCACCTGACCATGCGCGAGGTCGCCCAGGAGGCGGGCATCTCGCTCGGACAGCTCCAGCACTACTTCACCTCCCGCGCGGCGATGCTCACCTTCGCGATGGACTTCGCCGGCGAGCAGACCGCGCTGCGGGTCGGCCGGGCGCTGGGGGAGCTGGGGGACCCGCCGCACCCGCGCGAGGTGCTGCGGGTGATGCTGGTCGAGCTGCTGCCCCTGCACGCCGACGCGCGCGCGACCAGCCGGATGAGCGCCGCCTACGTCCTGGAGGCGCTGCACGACGAGCAGGTCCACGCGCGGGCGCGGGACGGGCTGCTGCAGGGGCGGGCGACGGTGGAGCAGGTGGTCCGGCAGGCGATCGCCGACGGGCTGATCGCGGCCGACCGCGACCCGGCCGTGGAGACGGACCTGCTGCTCGCGCTCAGCGGGTTCACCACGCTGCTGGAGCTGGACGTGGTCGAGCCGGCCGCCGCGCTCACCGCCGTCGACCGGTACCTGGACCGGCTGTTCGCGGCCGGGGGGAGCGGCTGACGGGGGCGGGCCGCACGGGTCGGTAGCGGTAGGCACAGGGCGGGGCGGGCGGCGTGGCAGGCTACCGGGGTAGCACCGCAGCCCGTGACCAGGAGCACCGCCATGGACCGACCCGCCGACCCGCGCCCCGCCGACCCGCGTCCCGCCGCCTTCCGCCTCGACGCCACCGCCTCCGGGCACCCGGCGGGGATCCTGGACGCGGCCGAGCAGGCCGAACGCCGGGGCATGGACCGGCTGGTGGTCGCCGAGACCGCCTACGACCCGTTCCTCCAGCTCGCCCGCGCCGCCGACCGGACCTCGCGGATCGAACTGGCCACCGGCATCGCCGTGGCCTTCGCCCGTACCCCGATGACCCTGGCCTACCAGGCCTGGGGGCTGCACGCGGCCTCCGGCGGACGGGCCGTCATCGGGCTGGGCTCGCAGGTCAAGCCGCACATCGAGAAGCGCTTCGGGATGCCCTGGGACCGTCCGGCCGCCCGGATGCGCGAGTACGTGCACGCGGTGCGGGCGATCTGGCACAGCTGGCAGACCGGTGAACGGCTGCGCTTCCGGGGCGAGTTCTACACCCACACGGTGATGACGCCGGTCTTCTCGCCCGACCCCGTGCCGTCCGGGGTGCCGAGGATCCTGCTGGCGGGCGTCGGACCGCTGATGACCCGCACCGCCGGTGCGGTGGCCGACGGCTTCCTGAGCCACCCGTTCACCTCCACCGCGTACCTGGCCGAGCAGGTGCTGCCCGGCCTGACCGAGGAGCGGGCGCGGGCCGAGGCGGAGGGGGCCGGGTGGACGGAGCGGCCGTTCGAGGTGGTCGGCAACGTGCTCACCGCGACCGGGCGCACCGAGGAGGAGCTGGCGGCCAACCGGGCCGCGACCCGTGAGCGGCTCGCGTTCTACGCCTCGACGCCGGCCTACCGCCCGGTGCTGGCGCAGCACGGCTGGGAGGGGCTGCAGGAGGAGCTGCACGCCCACTCGGTGCGCGGGCGCTGGGCGGAGATGGCCGCGCTGATCGACGACGAGGTCTTCGACACCTTCGCGGTGTCCGGGCCGGTCGAGGAGGCCGCCCGGGAGATCCACCGCCGGTACGCGGGCCTGGTCACCCGGCTGTCCGTCAGCCTGCCCGAGGACGCCGACCCGGAGCTGGGCCCGGACGTACTGGACGCGGTGCGCGCACTGGGCTGAGGGCCGGGCCGATGGCATGCCGTGGCTCGGCTCGGCTCGGCTCGGCTCGGCTCAGGCGTTCGGCACCGGCGGTGCGGCGCGCCGCTCGCGCAGGGTCCGGAGCATCCGGCGGGTCGCCCTGGTGGCGACCGGCGGCAGCAGGTCCAGCGCCAGCCGGCGCGAGGTCGAGCGCTCGACCGGCGGCTTGACCTGGTAGTTGAGGCGCACCACGGCCGATCCGGCGATGGTGTCCTCGTCCACGGTGTAGCCCCCGGCCCGCCAGTCCCGCCGCAGCAGGACCTCCCGGACGGCCGCGGCGTCGCCCCAGGTGCCGTAGAACTTCATCGGGGTGAGCAGGACCGGCCGCAGCCCGCCGATGAAGACCGCCTCCCAGACCGCGGCCGAGACGCCGGGGGTGTGTTCGGAGCGGTAGTCGTCCAGGGCGACCAGGCCGTCCTCGGCGAGCGCGGACCGGGCGACGGCGATGTCCCCGGCGACGTGCTCGTACAGGTGGGAGGCGTCGACGTGGACGAACCGGCAGCTGCCCGCCGGGATCCGGCCGTCGGCCAGCACCGAGGTGGGCGCCTGCACGATCTCGGGCAACTCGCGGTGGAAGGCGAGGTAGTTGGCCTCGAAGGCGCTGCGGGTGAGGGTCTTCCGGTAGGACATGGCCATCTCGGCGGCGTTGTCCGCGTCGCCCGCCTCGGAGTCGAACAGGTCGCAGACCGTCAGCCGCTCGCCCGGCTGCAGGTGGTCGCCGAGCAGGACGGCGCTGCGGCCCAGGTAGCTGCCGAGCTCCAGGATGTCGCCGGTGACGCCGGCCGCGCTCTGGGCGGACAGCAGGTGCCCGAACGCGGCCCGGTCCAGACTGAAGAACCAACCGGGGATGTCGTCCCGCTTCACCGGTGCGGGGCGGGCGGCTGAGGTCTCGGCATCGGGCACGGCGGCCTCCAGGGGGACGGCGGGGCGCGGTGGCGGGTCACGCCGCGGAGGGGACGCCGAGGACGTGAGGCGGATCATCATAGCCACGCCGGGGCCCGGTGGAACCAGGACCGGAAGGGCCGGATTCCGACGGCCCGCCCCCGTGCCGTTCGGGTCGGACGGGTCAGTCCGCTGCGCCGGGAAGGGTGAGCCGTTCCAGGTCCGCGATGGTTCCGGTCAGCCAGCTCCGCTCGGCCGTCGAGGAGGCGCGGGCGACCAGCAGCATGCCGCGCCGGAAGGGGTTCGGCTCGCGCTCCGCGGTGACCGGATGGCCGTCGCCGTCGTAGAAGAAGCTACTGGGCGCGGTCAGGAAGGCCAGTCGGCGGCGCAGGACGGCGGCCTGCCGGGGCGGGTCGGCGAGGTGGTGGAGGAATGCGGCGAGGGTGAAGAAGCGGATCTGGTCGGTGATCTCGGCCTGTTCCGGGTCGGCCAGCCGTCGCAGCAGCTCGGCCCGGCCCTCCCCGGTCAGCTCCAGGGTCTGGCGCGGTGCGGCACCGGTGCCGGGCTCGGTGCGGCGGGACAGCAGGCCGGACTTCTCCAGCCGGGCGATGGCGGGGTAGAGCGCGCCGTCGCTGACCGGGCGGACGTGGCCGGTCAGGCCGGTGATCCGGGACTTCAGCTCGTAGCCGTGCAGCGGCTGGTCGTACAGGAAGCCGAGGATCGCGAGGGTCAGCACGGTCGAAGCCCTTCCGTCGGAGTGCGCCCCGTGTGGTGAGCGCGGTGACGTGCGCCCCGTTACTGCGCCCGGTGACGTGTGCCGGGTCGTGTGCGCCTGGTGCCGGGGTCATGTTACCTCTTGTCGAGGTGCCTCGAAGCGAGGTATCTCTATTCGAGGCTGCCGTTCGGGACCGGGCACGGTCGCGCCCAAGGCGGGGGAACAGCCGGATCAGGGGAGGAAACATGCGCGGGCATCTGCCCCGGCTCACGGCGCTGGCCGTACCCGTCTACGCGGAACTGCTCTCAGGGGTGGTCGCCTCGGTCATCGGCACGCTCTGGGTGGCCGGCCTCGGAGGGGCCGCGGTCGCCGCCGTCACACTGGCCGGCACCGTCGAGAACCTGCTCCTCGGGCTCGTCCTGGTGGTCGCCTCCGGGACCAGCGTCCGGCTCGCCCGCGGCCTCGGCGCAGACGACCCCGCCGAGGCCGCCCGCACCACCCGGGCAGCCTGGCGGCTCTGCGCCGCGGGCAGCCTCGCGCTCGCCGTGCCCGGCTTCCTGCTGCGGGACCGGCTGGCGGGCGCCTTCCTGGAGGGCGAGGCCGCCACCCGCGCCGCCGAGTACTTCACCGTGGCCTTCCCGGCCTTCGCCCTGTTCTTCGCACAGCGCGTCGCCGACGAATTGTTCAAGGGCACGGGCGACACCCGCACCCCGATGCGGATCGCCCTGCTCTCCAACGCTCTGCTGCTCGCCCTCGACCCCCTGCTCATCCTCGGCCCCGGCCCGCTGCCGGCCCTCGGCGTCCCGGGCGCCGCACTGGCCCTGGCCCTGTCGCGCGCGATCGCCCTCGCCGTCACCCTGCGGCTGCTGCGGCGCCGCCGCCCGTGGCAGCCGGCCGACGGCAGCGCCAGAGGAGTGTTCGGAACCGGGGGAGTGGGCGGCGCCGCGGCCCGGATCCTGCGCGCGGGAGCACCGTTCGGCCTGGACTTCACCGCCCGGATGGCCGTCGGCACCGCCCAACTCGGGCTCGTCGCGGGCTTCGGCGTCGCGGCGGTCGCCGGGTACGGGGTCGGCTACCGCATCTTGCTCGTCGTCACCATGGCCTTCTACGCGCTGCGCCAGGCCGGCGCGATCGAGGCGGCCCGCCTCACCGGCGCCGGAGACGGCGCCGCGCTGCGGACCCTGCGCCGCGACACCGGACGCCTCGCCGCAGGCCTCGGTGCGGTGGCGGCACTGCTGTCCGCGGCGCTCGCCGCCCCGCTGACCGCGCTGTTCACCGACGACCGGGCGGTGGCCGCGCAGTCCGTCGGCTTCCTGCGGATGGCGGCGCTCTACCTGCTCCCGTACGCCCTGGTGGTGGCCCTCGGCGGGGTCCACCAGGGGGCGGGGGCCGGCCGTCCGCTGGTGCTCTCCGTCCTGCTCGGGCTCGGCGTCCAACTCGCCGCCTCCGCAGCCCTGTCGGGGCCACTCGGGATCTCGGGCGTCTGGCTCGGACCGGCCGCCGGTGCTGCCGTGCAGCTCGCGCTGCTCGCGCTCCTCACCCGCCGCCCGCGGCCGTCGGCACAGGCGCAGCCACCGGCGCACTCGCAGGCAGAGGCGCAGGAACAGGCGCAGGAACAGGCGCAGGAACAGGCACAGGGTGACGCGGCACGGGCACTTCGGCCGGTCGAATGACGTACCGCGTCGCAACCCTCCCCAACTCGCCTTCGTGACGCAGGTGGAGACGCCGAGGCGACCCCGCTCGGCCCGGTGCGGCAGGTGGCCGAGGCCGAACGCCCGGGGCCCCAGAGGCTGTCCGCCGGCCGGGATGTCCCACCGGCGTACGGCGCGGACGTCCCGGCCGGCGCGGCATCACCGGCGCGGGGCGGACTCCGGCGCCGGCACACCGGCGCGGCCCGGCAGCCCCGCACCGTCCCGGCCCGGCAGCCGTGCCGCGAGCAGCGTCCCCGCTGCGGCCACCGCGGCCATCGCCAGGGCGGCGGGCGCCAGTGCCGCGCCGGGATCCGCCCGTCCGGCCGTGGTGGTGGCGAGGGCGATGCCCACGGCCGGGCCGATGTTCATCACGGTCTGCTGCAGCCCGCCCGCGACGCCCGCCTCGGCGGTGGACGCGCCCCGCACCACCGCTGCGGTGGCCGTGGCCATCACCGCGCCGAAGCCGGTACCGAGCAGCAGGAAGCAGACGGCGATCGCGAACGTCCCGGTACCGGGCCCGAGCCGGGCGGTGAGCAGGACGCCCGTGGTGAGCAGGCCCATCCCCGACAGCACGACGGCGCGCTCGCCGTGACGTTTCGCCAGCCGGGCCGCCCCGACCGCGGAGAGAATCATCGCCACCGCGAGCGGGGCCGCCCGCAAACCGCTCCGGAAGGCGTCGAGCCCCAGGACGTCCTGCAGGTAGTAGGTGGCCGGGAACAGCACGCCTTGGAGCGCCGCCGAGGCGGCCAGCAGGACGCCGAGCGGCGCCGCGACCGTCGGTGAGCGCAGCAGAGAGGGCGGCAGCAGCGGGTGAGCGGTGCGCCGCTCGTGCCGGGCCAGCGCCAGGGCGAGGAACCCGGCCGCCACCAGGCCGAGGAACGTCGTCGCCGACCAGCCCGTGTCCGGCAGACCGATCAGCGTGTGCACGAGGCCGGCCAGGGCGAGTGCGAGCAGGGCCGCGCCCGGCAGGTCCAGACCGCCGTCGCGAGCCGAACCGCCGTCGCGCGCGGAGCTCCCGGGGTGCGCGACTGCGGAGGGCACGGCGAGGGCCGACAGGAGGGCGGCCGCGGCGGGCAGGACGCCGAGCACGAAGACCGACCGCCAGCCGAAGTGCGCGGTGAGCGCGCCGCCGACCAGCGGCCCGGCCGCACTCGCGAGCGCGATCGCGGCGGTGCGCACGGCGATCGCGCCGGACAGGCGGTCCGCGGGCCAGACGGCGCGCAGCATGCCGAGGGTGGCCGGCTGCAGCAGGGCGCCCGCCACGCCCTGGACCACGCGCAGGGCGATCACCCAGCCGATGCCGGGCGCGAACGCGATCCCGGCGGAGCTCGCCGCGAATCCCGCCACCCCGAGGGCGAAGACCCGCCGGTGCCCGTACCGGTCGCCCAGCCGGCCGGCAAAGACCAGCAGGGCGGCGACGGTGACGAGGTACCCGGAGCCGGCCCACTGGACGGCCGCGACGGAGGCGTGCAGGTCGTGCTGGAGGACGGGGCGGGCGACGGTCAGCACCGTGCCGTCGAGGGCGACCAGGACGGCGCCGGTGATGCTCGCGGTCAGGGTGAGCCGTTGGTGGCGGCGCGCCGTCACCGGGCGGCCCGGCCGAGGTCGGTGTCCAGGATGCCGAGGTGGGTGTCCAGGACGGCGCGCAGCAGCGGTTCGATGTCCTCGCTGCCGGTGATGAGCTGCAGGCTGCCCCAGGCGCGGAGTTGGGCGAGGCCGTGGAGGTTGGACCAGAGGGCGGCGGTGGCGGCGGTCGGGTCGTCGTGCTGCGGGTGGACCTCGGAGACGAGGCCGGCGAAGGTCAGGAACAGCGGCATCGAGGTCCGGCGCAGGTCCGTTCCGCTGCCCTCCAGCAGGTCGTGGCGGAACATCAGCTCGAACATGCCGGGGTTGGCGGCGGCGAAGCCGAGGTAGGCGCGGGCGAGTGCGTCGATGCGGGTGCGGGCGTCGGCGCCGGTGGCGGCGGCGAGTGCGTCGGCGCCGGCCAGGGTGTCGGTGAGCCGGCCGAAGCCGTGCCGGGCGATGGCGGCGAGCAGTTCGCGGTGGGTCGGGAAGTAGCGGCGGGGGGCGCCGTGCGAGACCCCGGCGTGGCGGGCGATCTCGCGCAGCCCGAGCGCCTGGACGCCGCCGGTGGCCACCAGTTCGACGCCGGCGGCCACCAGTCGGGCCCGGAGGTCCCTGTCGTCATCGGTCATGGACACTGTCTACCAGTCGGTCGTAGACAGTGTCTACTCGCTTCCTCCGCGGGCGCCCGGGCAGAATCGGGGCATGGACGAAGGCGGCGAGTCGGCCTGTTGGCTGGACCGGGTGTGCCCGGAGTGCGGGCGGCTGCGCGAGTGGCCCGGGCCGGGGGAATGCGAGAACTGCGGCGCCGGCGAGGACACGGCCCCCGAGCGCACGGTGCCGGAAAGCTGAACCCCGGCCCGGCCGAACGGCCGGACCGGGGCAGCGGGCAGGGGAGCGGGTCGGGTCGCGGCCCGACGGCGGTCGGCTACTGCGGCGGCTCGTCGCGGAACTGGTTCTTCAGCTGTTCCTGAGTCGCGTCCACCTGGCCGCTGTACTTGCTCTGGGTGCGTTCGTCGACGGCGTCTCCCGCCTTGTCGACGGCCTTGTCGGCCTGCTCCTCATGGCCCTTCAGCAGGCTCTTGAGCTTATCCATCATGGACATGTGGTCACACTCCCGGATGAGACGGCCCCACCCCTCCAATATCACCGCGCATCCCCCGACGCGCATCCCGCAGGGCGTGCGGCGGGCTTGGCAACGCGATTCCGGTCCTGTCAAATCGGGAGTTCACGGCCCGTCGGAAGGAGTCGCCTTGAAGTTGCGCAGCCGTCGCTCGACCTCCCCGCTCGACCGCCCCACCCCGCTCGACCGCCCCACCCCCGGACCGCGCCCGCGCACCGCCGTCACCCGGCGCACCGCGGGCGCCGCACTGACCGTGGCCGCGCTGGTCGCACCGTTACTGCTGGCCGGTGCGGGGAGCGCCGCCGCCGACCCGGATCCGGCACGCAAGGCGGCCCGGTTGGCCGCCCGGTTGGTCGAGGCCAGCGACGCCGAGACCGCCCACGACACCCTGGCCGCGCTGCAGCGGATCGCCGACCGCAACGGCGGTACCCGGGTGGCCGGTTCGAAGGGGCACGACCAGTCCGCGCAGTACGTCTACGAGCAGGCCCGGCGGGCCGGACTCAAGGTCTCCAAGCAGGAGTTCGAGTACACCTTCTTCGAAGCCCGTGCGCAGCGCCTCGACGTGCTGTCCCCGAAGGCCGAGTCGGTGCCGGTGATCGCCATGACCTACTCGGTGGGCGGCCCGGACGCGGGCCTCACCGCCGAGTTGGCCGTCGTCCCGGTCGGCGCCACCACCGGCTGCGCAGCCACCGACTACCCGGCGGGCGCGTTCGCCGGCAGGATCGCGCTGATCCGGCGCGGCGGGTGCAGCTTCGCCCAGAAGCAGGCCGCCGCCGCGGCGGCGGGCGCGACCGGCGCGCTCATCTACAACAACGCCGACGGCGACCTCAACGGCACCCTCGGGGACCCGACGGCCGGGAAGGTCCCGACCGGCGGGATCACCAAGGCCGCGGGCGAGGCACTGGCCGCCGAGGCCGCCACCGGGCCCGTCCGGGTGACCCTCGACATCCGCACCTTCATGGAGCCGCGCAAGACCTGGAACGTCATCGCGGAGACCCGCGGCGGCGACCCGGACAACACCGTGATGGTCGGCGCGCACCTGGACTCCGTCCCGGCCGGCCCCGGCATCAACGACAACGGCTCCGGCTCGGCCGGCATCCTTGAGGTCGCGCAGAACCTCGGCGTCCACCCGGTGAAGAACAAGGTCAGATTCGCCTGGTGGTCCGCCGAGGAGTTCGGCCTCAAGGGCTCCGAGGCGTACGTGAACTCACTCTCCGAAGCGGATCGGAAGAAGATCCGGCTCTACCTCAACTTCGACATGATCGCATCCCCCAACTACGCGCAGTTCGTCTACAACGGCTCCGGCAGCGCCGGCGGCGGTGCCGGCCCCGCGGGCTCGGCACAGATCGAGCGGGACATCACCGGCTACCTGGACGGCCTCGGCCTGCCGCACGACCCGACCGCCTTCGACGGCCGCTCCGACTACGGTCCGTTCATCGACGCGGGCATCCCGGCGGGCGGCACCGACACCGGCGCCGAGAAGATCAAGTCCCCCGAGCAGGCGGACCGTTACGGCGGCACGCCGGGCAGCGCCTATGACTCCTGCTACCACAAGGCCTGCGACGACCTGGCCAACATCGACATGGATGCCTTCGACGTCAACATCGACGTGATCGCCCACGCCGTCGGCACGTACGCCTGGGACCTCTCCTCGCTGCAGCAGCCCGTACCGGCCCAGCGCCCGGCCGCTCCGGCACCGGCCGCTCAGGCACCGACCGGGACCGGGGTGAGCGGCCACGCCCACGGGGTGACGGCCTGACGCCCGGGTGGGCCCGCTGCCGTCCTCGGGCGGCGGGCCCACCCGCCCGCCGTACACGCACTGCCTGCCGCCGTACGTGGTGCAGCCATCCGCTCCTCCCTCCCCTCCGTCATCGCCCCTGGTGGGCGCCGGTGCGGTCACCGTAGCGGAGACCACTGACAATCCGGCCCCGGGGCCTGTACGGTCGCGCGGAGCGCTTCCGCCGAGACCCGGTGGGTGCGCCGAGCGCGGTCCTGCCACCATGGGACCGAGATCACGAGACCGTGACACCCTCGGAGGAGTCAGCAACATGAGCACGCACTACGACGTCGTCGTCCTCGGCGCGGGCCCCGGCGGCTACACCGCCGCCGTCCGCTCGGCACAGCTGGGCCTGAAGGTCGCCGTCATCGAGGCCAAGTACTGGGGTGGCGTCTGCCTCAACGTCGGCTGCATCCCCTCCAAGGCCCTGCTGCGCAACGCCGAGCTGGCCCACATCTTCACCAAGGAGGCCAAGACCTTCGGCATCAAGGTCGAGGGCCAGGTGACCTTCGACTTCGGCGAGGCGTTCCGCCGTAGCCGCTCGGTGGCCGACGGCCGGGTCAAGGGCGTCCACTACCTGATGAAGAAGAACGGCATCACCGAGTACGACGGCTGGGGCACCTTCGTCGACGACCACACCCTCCAGGTCGCGCTCAGCGGTGGCGGCTTCGACGTGGTCACCTTCGACCACTGCATCATCGCGGCCGGCGCCACCACCCGCCTGCTGCCCGGCACCAGCCTGAGCGACCGCGTGGTCACCTACGAGGAGCAGATCCTCACGGAGCAGCTGCCGGAGAGCATCATCATCGCGGGCGCCGGTGCGATCGGCGTCGAGTTCGCGTACGTGCTGCACAACTACGGCGTGAAGGTCACCATCGTCGAGTTCCTGGACCGCGTGGTGCCGCTGGAGGACGTCGAGGTCTCCACCGAACTCGCCAAGCAGTACCGCAAGCTGGGCATCGAGGTGCTGACCTCCACCCGGGTCGAGTCGATCGACGACAGCGACCCGAACGCCAAGGTCCGCGTCACCGTCACCAAGGACGGCGAGCAGAAGGTGCTGGAGGCCGACAAGGTGCTCCAGGCGATCGGCTTCGCGCCGCGCGTCAACGGCTACGGCCTGGAGAACACCGGGGTCAAGCTGACCGACCGCAACGCCATCGCGGTGGACGGCCGCGGCCGCACCAGCGTCGACCACATCTTCGCGATCGGCGACGTGACGGCCAAGCTGATGCTCGCGCACGCCGCCGAGACGATGGCCGTGATCGCCGCCGAGACCATCGGTGGGGCGGAGACCATGGAGGTCGACTTCGCCATGATCCCGCGCGCCACCTACTGCCAGCCGCAGATCGCCTCCTTCGGCTACACCGAGGCGCAGGCCCGCGAGCTGGGCTACGACGTCAAGGTCGCCAAGTTCCCGTTCACCGCCAACGGCAAGGCGCACGGCCTCGGCCACCCGATCGGCTTCGTCAAGGTCATCAGCGACAACAAGTACGGCGAGCTGCTCGGCGCCCACCTGATCGGCCCCGAGGTCACCGAGCTGCTGCCGGAGCTGACGCTGGCCCAGCAGTGGGACCTGACCGTCCACGAGGTCGCCCGCAACGTGCACGCCCACCCGACCCTGGGCGAGGCCGTCAAGGAGGCCATCCACGGCCTCGCCGGGCACATGATCAACATGTGACGCACCGGAACCGGAACCGGGCCTGACACCGGTACCGTTACCGCACCCGGCGCCCGGACGGGCCGGGCCGTGCCCCGTCGAGCAGTCGCTCGGCGGGGCACGGCCGGACAGGCCCTGGGTCAGGACAGCTGGGTGCGCAGCCAGGCCTCGACCTCGGAGGTCACCGGGTCGGTGAGGTCGCCGAACTCCTCGTGCTTGAGGAGGAACTTGGCGACGTACGGGCAGACCGGCACGATCCGCTTCCCGGCGGCGCGCACGTCGGTGAGCGCCTCCTGGACGAGGACGGAGGCGAGGCCCCGGCCGGCGAAGGCCTCGTCGATCTCGGTGTGGTAGAAGACGCGCTGCTCCTCGTGGTCCCGGTACTCGGTGAAGCCGGCGAGCTCGCCGTCCACGAGGATCTCGTACCGGTTCCGGTCGTCGGCGCGCTCGACGACGGTGCTGGCGGAAGTGGTCACGGTGGGGGGCCCTTCGGTCGTCCGGGGTGTCGTGTCTCCGACGTCGGTCATCGGCATCCTGCCAGGCCGCTCCGGCCCTGGTCACCCCCGGTCCTGGTCACCCCCCTGGCGCTGGTCACCCCGCCCCCGGTCCTGGTCACCGCCGTCGTCCTGGTCGCGGAGCTCGCCGAGCACCGCCCAGGCGACGGAGACCACCGGCACGGCCACCACCGCGCCCAGGATGCCCGCCAGCACGGCACCGCCGGCCACCGACAGGGCGATGACCACCGGGTGGATCCGCACGGACCAGCCGAGCACCAGTGGGTGCAGCAGGTGGCCCTCGATCTGGCCGATGATCACGATCAGGGCGAGCACCAGCAGCGCGGTCACCGGCCCGCGGGCGGCCAGGGCGACCACGGACGCGACGGCCAGGGCGATCGGCGAGCCGATCAGCGGGATGAGCGCCGCCACGAACTCCAGCACCATCAGCGGCAGGACCAGCGGCACCCGCAGGACGGCCAGCGCGATGCCGACCAGCGCGGCGTTGCTGGCCGCCACGATCAGCACGCCGCGGGTGTAGCCGGCGAAGGTCCGCCAGGCCGCGCGGCCGGTGCGGTCCCAGACGGTACGGCTGTCGCCCGGGAGCTGCCGTTGGGCCCAGGTCCACATCCGGTCGCCGGAGTGCAGGAAGAACACCGAGCAGAACACGGCGAGCGCCAGCCCGGTGACCAGTTCGACGACCCGGCCGGCGCCGCTGAGCGCGGTGCTGACCAGGGTCGAGCGGTGGGAGGAGATGAAGGCGCCGATCTTGGCCCGCAGGTCGGTGACGGTGCCCGGGCGCAGGTGGAAGGGGGCGCCGGTGAGCCAGTGGTCGATCCGGCCGAGGCCGCCGCGCAGCTCGTCGCTCAGCCGGCCCCACTCCGCGGCGACGGTCGTGCCGACCAGCGTCAGCACCCCGGCGACGACCGCGACGGAGCAGAGCAGGGCCAGCGCGACGGCGAGCGAGCGGGGCGTGAGCCGGGCGCAGAGGTCGACCAGCGGGCGCAGCACCGAGGTGATCACCAGCGCCACGAACAGCGCGACGACCGGCACTTCGAGCCGGGCGAGCACGTCGACGACCAGGTAGGCGCCGAGGCCGAGCAGCCCCAGCCGCCAGGTGTAGCCGGCCGCCGTCCGCAGCCCGGAGGGCACCCGTTCGGCGGACGGCGCCCGCCGCCCCCGGGCCGGCCCGGGGCCGGTTCGCCCCGGTGCCGCCCGGGGACGGCGGCTGCCGAGCGGTACGGCCCGCCGGGGAGGTCGTGCCGGAGACCGCGTCGGAGGTCGGGCCGGAGGTCGTTCCGGACCGCCGCTAGCCGGCACTGGCCGCCAGGGCCTCGCGCACGGTGACCAGGCAGGGGTCGCAGTACCGGTCCGGCCCTGCGGGGTCGGCGCCGTCCCCCGCCGGGATGACCCGCTGGGACGGTTCGAGGAACCGTCCGCACAGCGATGACGTCGAGTCGTCCTTCGCCACCACGTGCCACACGACGGCGGGCGGGGACACCGCCGGGTCGTGCTCGGCCCACATCTCGTACACGGCGCTACCTCCGGATCGCTGGGGCTCGGTCAGTCCATGCAACCGCGGCGGCTCCCGGTCGGCCACCGGGCCGGGCCCGGTGGGATGGTTGTGGCCGGCTGCCCTCACCGCTGGACCCCGGCGAACGACCCCCGACAGGCGAGCACCGCCGGGCCCGGGGGAGGGCCCGGCGGTGCCGGTGGCGTCAGGTGTGTCGGTGCGTCGGGTGCGCGCCGGGCGGGCTGTCAGGCGCGGCGGCCGCGCCTGCGGCGGGCGAGGAACACCGCGCCCCCGCCGACCGCCAGCAGCCCCACGGCCGCGGCCGCGATCGGCAGGGTGCCGGAGTCCGCGCCGGTCACGGCCAGGGCCGGGCCGGTCGCGCTGCTGCTGGGCGCCGCGACGGCGCTGCCGGAGCCGTCGGCCGGGCCGGCCGGACCGGCGGAGGAGCCGCCGGAGGAGGTGGCGGGACCGGTCGGGGTGGCCGCGCCGGCCGGCTGGCCGGTGGTCGGGTCGAGTACGAGGGTCGCCGGCTGCGGGTTCTTGAAGTCGAACATGCCCTCGATGGAGCCGGCGTGCTCGTCGAAGGAGGCGTCGCCGATCCGGCCGGTCTTCCAGTTGTCCTCGACGAAGCGCAGCAGCGAGGTCTGGTCGGTCTGGGCGTGGTCCACGAAGTTGGCCTTCGCGTACGGCGAGAGGACCATCAGCGGCAGTCGCGGGCCGTAGCCGCAGCGGTCGGCGTAGCCGCCCCAGCCGGCGTCCTTGCCGCACTGGCCGGCGCCGTCGAGGCTGTCGTTGGCGGCGTCGCGGGAGCCGTTGACGGGCTCGGCGAACTTGTGGTCGTACCAGCCGTCGGAGTCGTCGTAGGCGATGACGACGGCGGTGGAGGCCCAGTCCTTGGACTTCTGCAGCTTGTTCACGGTGTCCACGACGAAGTGCTGCTCGTCCAGCGGGTCGGAGTACCCCGCGTGGCCGTCCTGGTAGTTGGCGGCCTTGAGGTAGCTGACGGCGGGGAGGTTGCCGTGCTGCAGGGCGGTGTCGAAGTCGGTCAGGTCGTACTGGTGGTTGGCCTGGCCGGCGTGGCCGATCTCGTCCGCGTCCTTGGGAGCCAGGTGCTTCGGGTTGGCCGTGGACTTGTAGTACTGGAAGGGCTCGTGGTGCGGGTTGTAGTCGGTCTGCTGGGCGCCGACGATGTTGGCGTGGGCGGCCCCGCAGACGGCCTTGCCGTCCTTGTCGCCGGTCGGCTTGAAGCCGCCCTGGAACCAGCCCCAGCTGACGCCCTTGTCGTTGAGCAGGTCGCCGACGTTGCGACCGGTCATCACCAGCTGGTTGTGCTGGGGGTTGGAGCAGTCGTCGTAGCCCGGGTCGGGGTCGTTGATGACGGTGCCGACGCCGTTGGCGTCCGGGGAGGACACCACGTAGGCGTCGGTGGTCTTCTGGCCGGTCTTCGGGTCGACCGGGTAGCCGCCGTGGGTCTGGCCGGTGACCAGGTTGAGCGCGCCCGGGGTGGAGGGGCCGTAGTTGGTGCCGAAGAAGTTGTCGCTCATCGCGAAGCGCTGGGCGTAGTTCCAGTAGGCGGTGACGGTGTTGCCGTCGTAGTAGTCCATCACCAGCCCGGGCTGGGTGAACATCGGCGCCTTGCAGTTCTCGACGTCCGTGTGCTCGACGAACTTGTCCATCTTGCCGCCGTCGAAGGCGAGTTGTTCGTCCTTGTAGGTGTGGTCCTGGTCGCAGGTGACGGCCTGGGCGGGGCTCAGCCGCTTCGGGTTGGTCCCGTTCGGGTTGTGGTGGAGCAGGTCGTCGGAGAGGCCGTCGACCTTCGGAGTGCCCGGCTTGGCGGTGAACTTCACCTTGTCGTCGGCGGTGTTGGCCGCGTTCGGGTAGGTGCCGAAGTAGTGGTCGAAGGAGACGTTCTCCTGGAATATCACCACCAGGTGCTTGATCGGGGTGGCGGTCTGCGGGCCGTCGGCGGCGAGGGCCGCGGGCGCGCCGGCGAAGGCGGTCAGCGAGACCGCGCCGGCCAGGGCGGCGCCGTGGCGCAGCCACCGGGTGCGGGCGGGTACTGCGTGCATGGGGTGTACCTCGAACATCGGGTCAGGTGTGTCGGAATCAGGTGCCCCACCTGGTGGATCTCCGGCGGCGGGGCGGCATGAAGCTAGACAAGCGAGGTGAACGCTATTTGCATGTACACGTGAACACAAGGTAAATCGAGGCGGTCCGAGGCGGAGCCCTGCGGCTTCCGAACGGTTCGAGTGCGTCGGACGGCCGACGGCCCGTCAGCCGAGGAGGGCGGCCTCGATTCCGGCCGGCCCGGCCGCCGGGCCGAGCTCGAAACCCTCGTCGCAGTCCCGCAGCCTGTCGGCCCGGGAATGGGGCGTGTACGGCCTGTCGCACTCCGTTTCGGGAGGGTGAGCGGGGGTGTCGGGCGTTCACGGAACCATCACTCCGGGTAGTTGATCAGCGGCAGAGGGTGGAAGGGGGTGGGGTCAGGGAGTCGCGATGTCGGAACAGGATGAGCTCGGCGCGCCTGCCGGTCCGCAAGACCGTCCGAGGCGGTCCGAGCGCGTGCCGCAGCAGGCCCCGGCACCCGAGGTCCCCACCGACGGCGACCGGCCGGGGCCCGCCGACGGCGACGCCGAGGCCCCCTGGCCCGACCGGATGCTGCCGCTGCTGCGCACCCCCACCGCCGACCGCCGGCTGGCGCCGGCCCCCTCCGGCGCGGAGCCGCCCGGAACCGCCGAGCCGGCCCGGGTCCTGGAACTCGCGCTGCTGGTGGGCGAACTGCTGCTGGCCAGCGGCGAGGCCGCGGAGGACGTCGAGGCGGCCATGCTCGCCGTCGCCCGGGCCTACCGGGTCCATCCCTGCGACCCGCAGGTCACCTTCACCCGGGTGTCGATCTCCTATCAGCCGGGCTCCTCCGGGCCGCCGCTGACGGCCGAGTGCTCGGTCCGCCGCCCGGCCGGGGACTACGCGCGGCTGGCCGCGGTCTTCCGGCTGGTCACCGAGATCACGGCGGGCGGGATCGCCGTCCGCGACGCCCACGACCGCCTGGTGGCCGTGCACCGGCGCGACCGCCGCTACTCCGTCCGGGTCCTCCTGCTCTGCTGCGGCCTGCTGGCCGGGGCCGCGACGCTGCTGGTCGGCGGCCGCACCGACGCCCGGGCCTGGCTGGTGTTCGCCAGCGCCGTCGTCGCGGCCCTGGCGGGCGACCGGCTCTCGGCGCTGGTGGCGCGCCACGACCTCCCGCCCTTCTACCAGTTCGTGGTGGCCGCGGCCCCGGCCGCCGTGATCGGCATCCTGCTCTCCTTCAACGGCCTGCACCTGCGCGGATCGGTGGTGATCACCGGCGGGCTGTTCGCCCTGCTGCCGGGCTGGCCGATGGTCGCGGCGGCCCAGGACGGCCTGGCCGGCTTCTACCTCACCGCCGCCGCGCGCCTGCTCGAAGCGTTTTACCTGATGGCCGGCGTGGTGATCGGGGTGATGACGGTGCTCTACGTCGGCGTCAACAACGGCGCGGACCTGGCCGCCCAGGACGTCCCGGCGGCAGCGGTGAACCCGCCGCTGCAGCTCGCCGCGGCGGTGCTGCTCACCCTCGCGTTCGCGGTGCTGCTGAACACCGAGCCGGGCACGCTGCCCGCGGTCATGCTGAACAGCGCGGCCGGCTGGACGACGTACGGGGTGCTGGCCAACGCCGGCGTCGAGCCGATCCTGGCCACCGGCCTCGCCGCCGGGCTGGTCGGCCTGTCCGGCCAGCTGATGGCCCGGTGCCGGGGAAGCTCCGCGCTGCCGCACGTCACGGCGGCGCTGGGGCCGCTGCTGCCCGGATCGGTGCTGTACTTCGGGATGCTCGCCTTCGTCCGGGGCCAGCCCGAGACGGGGCTGAGCGGCATCGGGCGCGCCGCGGCGATGGCGATGGCCCTGGCCATCGGCGTGAACCTGGGCCGCGAGCTGGCCCGGCTCTTCCTCCCCGCGTCGCGTCCGGCGCCGCCGCCCCGTCGCCAGGGCGGCCGTCACCGGCGGTGAGGGCGGCCTCGTCAGGGGCAGTCCTCGTGCAGCCCGCAGAGCCAGGCCAGCGCCTGGTGGGCCCCGAGGACGTACATGTGGTCGGCCTCCTGCGCCAGCGCGCGGCGCAGGCCCACCGCGGCGGCCTGGCACTCGGCCAGCAGCTGCGCGCGGCACGGACCGTTCGCGCCGACCGCGGCGACGGCGGTGACGGGCGCGGCGACCTGAGCGCCGGCCGCCCACCGGTAGGCCCCCAGTACGCCGTGCTCGAAGCCCGTCCACGGCCGGGGCCGTCGGTTGGCGGTGTCGATCGCAGCGAACACCTCGTCCAGCGGGCGCACTCCCACGGCCGGGATCGTCTCGTCACTGGTCATGTCCGCAACCTACGTCCGCCCGCCGCCGTCCGCTCCCGGCGCGGGCACGCTGGGTGACGACCGCTCCCGTTCCACCCGACCGGCGGAGGAGGGCCGCCCGGTGAGGGCCCGGCGGGGGAGCGGCGCCCGGCCCGGTAGTCTGACCAGGTCGTGCCCGGTCGGTGAGGTGGCCGGGCCGGATGAACGGTGCGGGCCGATCGCCCGCTGGTGGAGATCCCTGATGACTCGTCGTTTTGACTGCTCGGACCCGTCCGAGCGCGCAGCCGGGCTGCGCGAGGCCGTGGCGGCGGTGCGCCGCGGCGAACTCGTCGTGCTGCCCACGGACACGGTGTACGGAGTGGGTGCGGACGCCTTCTCCCCGGAGGCGGTCGCCCGCCTGCTGGCGGCCAAGGGGCGGGGCCGGAACATGCCCTCGCCGGTGCTGGTCGGCTCCCCGGATGCCCTCGACGGCCTGGTCGAGGTGACGGCGCGGGCGCGCGAACTCGTCGCCGCGTTCTGGCCGGGCGGACTGACCCTGGTCGCCCGTCACCTGGCCTCGGTCGAGCTGGACCTCGGAGAGACCCGCGGGACGGTCGCCGTGCGGATGCCCGCGCACTCCGTCGCCATCGAACTGCTGGACGCCACCGGGCCGTTGGCCGTCTCCAGCGCCAACCTGACCGGCCACGACTCCCCGCAGGACTGCGACGCCGCCCAGGGCATGCTGGGCGATTCGGTGGCCGTCTACCTCGACGGCGGCCCCACGGCGGCCGCCGTGCCCTCCTCGATCGTGGACATCACCGGCGAGGTGCCCGTCCTGCTGCGGGCCGGCGCGATCGGCGCCGACCGCCTGCGCGAGGTCGTCCCGGACCTGCAGGAGCGCTGACGGATCAGGACCCGCACAGCCGGTCGAGCGTCGGGACGTCCGTGTTCGCCTGGCCGGCCGCATCCCGGGCCGGCCAGGCGCGTTCAGGCCTCCAGGGCCTGTCCGGGCCTACGCACCGGCGGCCGCGGGCCGGGCCAGCCACTCCTGCCAGGAGACCTCGCTGCCGATCAGGCAGGGCCGCCGGAAGGGCCACTCCTCGGCGATCCAGGTGGGGACGAGCGAGTCCAGGGCCCGCTCCAACTCGGTGCCGACCCGGTCGTCCACCACCCACCAGGAGATCTCGGCGTCCGAACCGGCCTTCTGCGGCGGGTCGATGTAGACGCAGCCGAGCAGGGCCGTCTCCGCCGCGTCGAACAGCGCGTAGTTGAACGACACGTGAGCGGCGATCTCCCGCTCGTGCCGGACCAGGTCGTCCAGGTCCTGCTGGTACGTCATGGTGGCGGCGGGCCAGCCCCAGGCCTCGCCGTAGATGGCCCAGAGCCGTTCCCGGGAGCCCATCACCGCCGGGTAGTCGAGCTCGGTGTCGGCCCCGGAGATCGGACGCAGGTGGTAGCCGCCGCCCGGCAGCGGGACGTGGACGGGATGGACGAAATCCGCAGGCAGCCAAGTCATGGGCGGGAGAGTAACCGAGGGCGGCTCCGACCTGCAGGGATTAATGCTGCGGGGATCAATCCTGCAGCGCCCGGCCGTCCTCGCCCGCGGTCTTGTCGAGCGACAGGCGCGGCCGCTCGGCCGTCTCCACGGCCTCCGGCGCTTGCGGGCCGCTCTGCTCGATGCGGCCCAGCAACCGGGCGACGGAGTCGGTGCGTTCGCGCAGCGTGGCGACGTGCCCGGCCCGGCCCGGTTCGGTGGCGGGCTCGGCGGGCAGCACGGGGATGCCGCGCTTGCGGGCGGTGGCGACCAGGCTTTCGCCGGCCTGGGGGGGTGACGACCAGTACGGCGGCGGCGAACACGCCCGCGTCCAGGGTCCGCGGGCGCCCGAGCAGACCGCGGTGGACGATCCGCGCCGGGACGGTCAGCTCGTCCAGGCGCTGGTCGACCGAGCCGCGTTCGAGGGCGGCGAGGACGACGGTGGCCAGTGCCTCGCCGGCCTTGGTGACGACCCACTTGCGGCCGGGCACCGGCGGCAGGAACTCGCGGACCCGGTCCACCTCCTGCTCCAGGGCGGTCGTGGTGAGCACCTCGAAGGCGTTGCGGGTGCGGATCTCCACGACCTTGTCCCAGGCGATCTCCTCGCCGTCGAAACCGACCTCCGTCGGCCCCAGGTGGACGGCGCCGAGGCCGTCGAGGAGGCCGAGCAGCTTGTGCACCACAGTCGGCGTCCGCGGGTGGCGGCCGATCAGGGTGCCCACCGACAGCTTCCACGGCTCGGTGGCGGGAACGGACGGCGGCGGGACGGAGCCGAGGGCCGTGAGCGCCCAGCGCCCGCCCGCCGCCGCCCGACCGCCCCGCAGCACGGCCTGCCGCCCGGCCTCGCCCAACTCGGCCGCGGCCCCCGCCGCCGCTCCGACCAACCGCCCCAGACCGCCCACCAGCTCGCCCCCGCGCACGTGTTTCGTTCCTCTCCACACACCGTCGTTCCGAAGGTCGCCATGGTACGGGCCGTGCGCTCCGCGCCTCCTCCGGCCGTCGCCGGTGACGTTTGTCATGCGGGTCCGGCGACAGAACTCACTGACACCGGGTCGGCTGCCTGCGGCAGGCTCGACCCCGACGGGGGACGAACACGGAGAGGGACAGGGGAGCGGACATGAAGGTACTGGTGGCCGGGGCCGGACTCGGTGGGCTCTGCCTGGCGCACGGGCTGCTGCGGGCCGGTGTGGACGTCCGGGTCCACGAGCGGGAGGACGGGCCGGACAGCCGCTACCAGGGCTTCCGGATCGCCCTGAACGGGCACGGCCTGGCAGCCCTGAACGCCTGCCTGCCGGAGCGGCTGCACGCCCTGCTGGCGGCCGTCTCCGGGCCGATGGCGGGCGAACGGCGGGCCGTGGACCACCTGCTCGGGGAGGTCCGCAGCCTCGGCCGCGCGGACGAGGGCACGGCCGCCGACCGGTACGTGCTGCGCCGACTGCTGCTGGCCGGGCTCGGCGACCGCGTCGAGTTCGGCAAGCCCGTGGTCGGCTACACCGAGCGGGCGGACGGCACGGTCGAGGCGCACTTCGGGGACGGCGGCAGCGCCGTCGGCGACCTGCTGGTCGGCGCGGACGGCGTGGGCTCGGCGGTGCGCCGCCAACTGCTGCCCGGCGCCGAGGTGGTCACCCTCCCCGGCCACGCCGTCCTCGGGCGCACCCCGCTCACCGAGCGGTTCGCCGCGCTCGTCCCGGGCTTCGGCACCGTCGTGCACGGCCCCGGCGCGAGCATGCTGCTCGGCCGCATGGAGTTCCGCCGGCCGCCGCGGCTCGCGGCCGCCGAACTCGCGCCCGACGTCCGGCTGCCCGACACCGGCGACTACCTGCGCTGGGTGGTGATGCCCACCGACGACCTGCCCGCCGGGCCACGGCCCTGGGCGGCCGTCCGCGGCGACCTGCTCGCCCTGCTCGACGGCTGGCACCCGGACCTCGTGGACCTGGTCCGCGCGGCCGACGTCGTCAACAGCTCTCCATTGACGGTCCGTTACGCCGAGCCGGTGCCGCACTGGGGCGGCAGCCGCCGGGTCACCCTGCTCGGGGACGCGATCCACGTCATGCCGCCCAGCGGCGGCCAGGGCGCCAACACCGCCCTGCGGGACGCCGCGCTGCTCGCCCGCTCGCTCACCGCCGTCCAGCGGGGCGAGGCCGAACTCCCGGCCGCCGTCGAGCGCTACGAGCAGCGGATGCTGGAGTACGGCTTCGCGGCCGTCGCCGAAAGCCTGGAGCGCCTGCCGGACTTCACCCCTGCGCGCCGGTGAGCCGACGGGCGGCGCGGGCGGTGCGGGCGGGGGTGCTGCTCCGGATCGGCCGACCGGCTCGGTGGGCCGGATCCGGATACGCTGAGCGAGATGGCCCCGGACCGGCCGGGGCTGCCGGAACAGGTGGGATCAGGCCAGGTCAGAGCGGGTCAGACCCGGTCTTGCGGGGTCTTGCCCGGTCTTGCCGGGTCGGAGGTGCGCGGTGCCGGAGCAGAGCAGGCCGTGGCGGGACGGGCGGTCCGGCGGGTGCCACCCGCGCGGCGGGCCCGCGCGCGGCGACTGACCGGGCACCGCGACCGTGCGCTCCGCCGACGCCGACGTCGAGGTGGTCGTCACCGTGCCCAACCACGGCATCGGCCTGTGGATGGTCGGCGCGTTCGTGCTCACCTTCGTGGGCACCCGGGTGATCACCCGGCTGATCCGGGCCGGCCGCGGGCCCTTCCGCAACGTCGAGGTCGGCGGCACCCACGTCCACCACCAGGTGTACGGGATCCTCGCGATGCTGGTGGCCGGCGCGATGGAGTTCGCCTACCGGCCGGACACCCCCGGGGCGCAGATCCTGGCCGCGCTGTTCGGCACCGGTGCCGCGCTCACCCTCGATGAGTACGCGCTCTGGCTGCACCTGAAGGACGTCTACTGGACGCGGGAGGGCCGAAAGTCCGTCGACGCGGCGTTCCTGGCGGTGGCGGTCGGCCTGCTGCTGGTGGCCGGGGTCAACCCGTTCGCCGACACCGGCCAGGGCGCCACCGCCCACCTGGAGTTCGCCGTGGTGCTGCTGATCGACCTGGTGTTCACCGTCGGGGCGATCCTCAAGGGCAAGACGGCGCTCGGGGTGATCGGGCTGCTGGTGCCGCTGGTCGCCCTGGTCGCCTGCCTGCGCCTGGCCAAACCGGACTCGCCGTGGGCCCGCTGGCGCTACCGGCCGGGCTCGCAACGGGCCGAGCGCGCGCTGCGCCGCTACCCGCCCGGCCGGCGGACCCGGATGGACGCCCTGAAGGACTTCGTCGGGGGAGTCCCCCGGCGCTGAGGCCCGGGAGCCTGCTGTCGTGGCCCCCGTGGTCAGGCCAGGAAGCGGTGCAGCGAGTCGGCCAGGGCCCGGACGAAGCGCTCCCGTGTCGCCTCGGGGACCAGATCGAGGGACAGGTAGGGATTGAGGTCCTCCAGTTCGACCATGAGCAGGCGCCCGTCCGGCGCCCGGCAGGCGTCCACCCGCTGGATCCCGTGGTCGAGCGTGTTCCAGTCGACGAAGCGCCGCGCGAACGCGAGATCGGCCGCGCCCGGCTCGTACGGTTCCAGCACCCAGCGCCGGGCCGGGTCGGGCGCGTACAGGGCGTACTGGAAGGCGTCGTCCACGAAGTAGAACGAGACCTCGTACCGGAAGTCGATCCGTGGCTGGACCAGCACTCCGCCCCAGTCGAGACCGTCCAGCTCCGCGCGGGGGAGGAAGCGCAGGCCTATGCTGTCGGCGCCCTCCTTGGGCTTGACCGCGTAGGCGTCGGCGGCGGGCAGCCGGGGGAGGTCCTGCGGGCGGTCGACGGTGGGGATGACCGGTTCGCCGGCCTCGGTCAGGTCCAGCAGGTACTGCTTCCCGGCCATGTCCCCGCGCCCGGTCAGCGGGTTGTAGACCCGCACGCCGTCGGCCAGGGCCCGGGCGCGGAAGCGGGCGTACTCCTCCCGGTAGTGCAGCACCGGTCCGCTGTTGCGCACCACGACCGCGTCGAAGCGCTCCATCAGGGCCAGGGCGTCGAGCGGGTGGCAGAGGGCGAGGTCGAACCACTCCCGGAGGCGGGAGGTCAGGAGGACGTCCTCGTCGCCGTAGCGGCGCCCTCGGGCCGGGTAGGCGAGGTCGGTCACGTACAGCAGGCTGGGCCGGTCGGGCACGAAGACTCCCTGGTCATCGGTGGTGTGGGGGTGAATCTACCGGGTTCCTCGAGGCTGCCACGATGCAGCCCGGAGCCGGCTGCTGCGGGCCCCGCGAGGAGGTGGCGGTCCGGCGCGGATGCGCGGTGGGCCGTCGGAGTGCAGGGTGGACGGGTACGGTCCGGGACCGGGGGCGACCGTCCGCCGATTCGAGGAGGCGCCATGCCCACCAGGAAGTTCCTCCACCGGGCGCTGGCCCTGGCCGCCCTGGCAGCGCTGCCGGCCGCCGCGTTCACGGCGCCCGCCACCGCGGCCACGGTGGCCTCCGCCCCGCAGGCGGTGGCCGCGGCCGCGCCGACCTCCTTCGTGGACCTGGCGGCCCGTCCGCTGCCGTCCGACCACCTGGCGCACCGGATCACGGTCACCTACCGCAACGACTCGGGGGCGGACCGGACGATCGCGCCGCAGATCCTGGTCGAGTCACCGGACCAGGGGCCCTTCCTGGCGCCGGCGGACGTCAAGCTGGAGGTGCTGCGCGGTGGCCACTGGACGCCGGTGCGGCTGGCGAGCCAGACCGGCACGCTGTACACCGACCTCACCCGGGCGAAGCTGGTCCTGCACAGCCACCACACCTTGACCCAGTACTACCGGCTCACCGTCCTCAAGGCGGGGCCGGGGACGATCCAGCCCAGGGTGGCGCTGTACGGCTGACGGCCTGCAGCGGCGAGTTCGGGCGGTTCGCGGTTGTCCGCCGCGGGCCGCCGAACTCGGTTTCCCGGGGCCGGAGTTCGGCCGTGTGGCGGCCGGGGCCAGAGGGCTTGCCTTTCGGTGTCGCGTGGCTAGGCAGCGGTTCCCCGATGTGCTGACATAGACATGTCAAGTCGGGGCCGGCGTCCGACGGGCTCGGACCCCGCCGCGCCGCCTCCGACTCCGTGCACGTTCGAAGGGGAAGCCCATGCTGCTCCGTGCGCTGGCCGCCGCGGCCGTCGCCGCCGCCACGCTGTCCGGCCCGTCGGCCTTCGGCCTCGACTCGCTCCCGACCCCGCCGGACCGGATCGTCATCGACGTCGCGACGGTCAACGGCTCCGGCTGTCCGGCGGGAACGGCCGCCGTGGCCGTCTCCCCGGACAACACCGCCTTCACCGTCACGTACAGCAGCTACCTCGCCCAGGTGGGGCTGGGGTCCAAGCCGACCGACTTCCGGAAGAACTGCCAGCTCAACCTGCGGGTGCACGTCCCGCAGGGCTTCACCTACGCGATCGCCTCCGCCGACTACCGCGGCTACGCCCACCTGGAGAAGGGCGCCAGCGGCACCCAGCGGGCCGGCTACTACTTCCAGGGCCTGCCCGACACCTCCTACCAGAACCACCGCTTCGACGGCCCGAAGGACGACAACTGGCAGGCGACCGACACCGTCGACGTCCAGGCCCTGGTCTTCGCCCCCTGCGGCGAGGAGCGGAACTTCAACATCAACACCGAGCTGCGGGTCAGCCCCGGCAGCTCGGACCCGACCCGCACCACCAGCTTCATGACCATGGACTCGACGGACGGCGACATCAACACCGTCTACCACCTCGCCTGGAAGCACTGCCCCTGACCCGCGAGCGCCGACCCCCGGCGGGGTGGGTGGCGACGGGCGGGCTCAGAGCCCCAGGCCCCCGCTGGCGTCGATGACCTGGCCGGTCACCCAGCCCGCTTCGGGGGAGACGAGGAACGCGACGACGGCGGTGACGTCGGCCGTCCGGCCGACGCGGTCGAAGACCGACCACGCGGCGGTGCGAGCCCGGGCGGCGTCGTCGCGGAGGGCCGACTCGGTCAGGTCGGTCTCGATCACGCCGGGGGAGACGGTGTTGACGGTGATCCCGCGTGGACCCAGCTCCTTCGCCAGAGCCAGGCCGAAGGTCTCCAACGCTCCCTTGGTCATCGCGTAGACCATTCGCTGCGGATAGGCGACCCGGGTGGCAACCGAGGAGACGTTGACGATCCGTCCGTCCTCGCGCAGCCGGTCCAGGCCCTCGCGTACGACGAAAAACGGGGCCTTGACGTTCACCGCGAACACCCGGTCGAACTCCTCGGGCGTGGTGGCGCGGAGGTCGCCGGAGGTGACGCCCGCGTTGTTGACCAGGATGTCGACGCCGCCGGCCAGCCCCAGCGCGGCGAGCCCGGCGTCCACGCCCGCCCAGAGCGTCCGGGCGTCGCCAGGCTCGCCGAACCGCGCCCGGACCGCGAAGGCCCGGCCTCCGGCGGCGCGGATCCGGCGGACCGTCTCCGCGGCCGCCGACTCGTCGGTGCCGTAGTGCACGGCGACCACTGCGCCCTCGGCTGCGAGCCGCAGTGCGATGGCGCGGCCGATGCCGCGGCCGGCGCCGGTGACCACCGCGGTCCTGCCCTCCGGTCCGGTCACCTGGCCGCTCCCCGTGAGGACGCCGCGGCGGTGCCCGGCACCGGCGGCTCGCCGAACCAGCGGGAGAGCGCGGTCCGCAGGGCCTCGACGTCCTCCCCGGCGACGAGCGGACGGTCGGTGGCCCAGGCGACGAAGCCGTCGGGGCGCAGCAGCACGGCGGCGGGGAGCGGATCCTGTGCCTCCACGCGCAGGTGGCGCACCCGGCCGGACCACGGCTCCGCGGCCGGCGCCAGCCCCGGGGCCGCACGGCACTCCAGCAGCAGGCCGTGCGCGGGGTGGAGCAACTCAACCAGTCGGGTCGGCCGGCCGGCGACCGTCAGCGGGCGGTCCTCGGGGAAGGACCCGACGGCGGGATGGTCGCCGGGCCCGGCCGGGTAGCGGAGGCCCACACCGGTGATCTGTTCGCTGATCATCGCGTTGACGGCCGCGAAGTCGGTGAGCAGCCGGCCGAACAGTTCGCGCAGCGCGTCGGTTTGCGGCCCGGGTCGCATCAGGGCGCTCTGCGCCCGGGTGTTCTGGACGACGGCGGCCCCGACCGGGTGCCGTTCGGCGTGGTAGCTGTCCAACAGACCGGGCGGGGCCCAGCCCTGGCAGGCCGCGGCCAGCTTCCAGCCCAGGTTCATGGCGTCCTGCAGGCCGAGGTTGACGCCCTGCCCGCCGACCGGCAGGTGGATGTGGGCGGCGTCGCCGGCCAGGAACACCCGGCCGTGCCGGTACCGTTCGGCCTGCCGCGCGCTGTCGCCGAACCGGGACATCGTGCCCGGGTCGTGCTCGGTGACGGTGACGGACCGGCCCAGGACGCGCTCGATGCTCGCCTGCAGCTCGGCGGTCGTCATGGGCAGCTCCGGATCGGGCGGCGGCTCCCATTCGTAGGTCATGATCCGGCCGAACGGCAGGCCGGCGATCCACCCCGAGGGGGTGCGGCGCCAGCCCATCTCGACGGGCGGATCCACCTCGATGCGGATCATGCCGAGTCGGGCCGTGACCGACGCCTCGGTGCCGGGGAAGCCGATGCCGGCCCGGCGGCGCACGAGGCTGCCGCCGCCGTCGCACCCGACGAGGTAGCGCGTCCTGATCAGCTCCGGGGCGCCGGTGCCGTTGGTTCCGTCGGTCCCGTGGGTGCCGTCGAGCCGGACGATGAGCCCGTCCGCGGTCTCCGTGTAGTCGACGAACTCGCAGTGGTAGCGGACCGGTTCGTCCGGTACGGCCAGCCGGTGGCGGTACACGGTGCGGATGAACTCGCGTGACATGCCCAGGCCGTGCGGCTGCTCGGCGGCCGGATCGTCCTGCCCGAGCAGGAAGATGCCCGCGTAGCCGCCGCGGAACCGGGCCAGATCGGGCTCCCCGGCCTGCGCCTTCCGGAAGTCCTCCAGCAGGCCCCGGCGGTCGAGCATGGCCAGGGTGCGCGGGTGCAGCCCCATGCTGCGCACCGGGCCGACCCGCCCCGCACCGTCGACGACCAGCACCGTCACGTCGTGCAACCGGAGTTCGTACGCCAGGGCCAGCCCCACCGGCCCGGCCCCCACGATCAGCACGTCGACGTCCGGGCCGTTCACCGGACCGTCCAGGGGACCGCTCATCGGACGGTCACGGGCAGCGAGCTCAGTCCGCGCAGGGTGGCGGTGGGCCGCCGCACCGGGGCGGCGGCGAGCGTCAGCGGGCGGGGCAGCGAGACGACGGCGGTGACCAGGTCCTCCAGCAGGCCCTGGGCGACGGCCCGGCCGATGCAGGCGTGGGTGCCCCAGCTGTAGCCGAAGTGGTCGTTCGGGGTGCGGTCGAGCACCAGCTCGTCCGGCTTCGGGAACCGGTCCGGGTCGCGGTTGGCGGCGGCGTACAGGCAGAGGACGCCGTCACCGCGCCGGATCGACCGGCCGCCGACCGTCACGTCGACGGTGGCGAAGCGCGTCGTCCCGGTGACCGGGCTGTCGAACCTCAGCAACTCGTCCACGCCGGTGCGCAGCAGGCGACGGTCCCGCAACTGCTGCGCCGCCGTCGGGTGGGAGAGCAGCGCGGCGACGAGGTTGCCCATGCACGAGGACATCGCCATGTAGCCGCTCATCAGCATGACGCGCACGGTGTGGTGGATGTGGTGCTCCGGGATGTCGCCCGCCGCGGCCGGATCGAGGACGTGGGACAGCAGGCTGCCGGGCACCGGGTCGCGCAGCCAGGAGCCGATCAACCGGTCGAGCCGCGCCCGTGCCTCGGCACCGCGCCGGTAGACCTCCGGGGCCCGGTGGGCGTCCATGGCGAGCACGATGGCGTCGGCGTCCTCGGCGAACCCGGCCGGGTCCGGCGCGGGGACCCCGAGCAGTTCGCAGCTCACCAGGAGGGAGAGCGGCACCGCCACCGACGATACGAAGTCGAACCCGGGCGCGCCGTCGGTCGTTTCGGGCAGCGCCGCCTGTGGTGCCGTCAGCAGGGCCGACAGCCGCTGCCCGAAGTGCTGTCGCAGCGCGGTGGCGTCGAACCGCCGCAGGGCCGCCAGGTACAGCCGTCGCAGCGGGATCTGCTCCGGCGGGTCCAGGGTCTGCAGGCTCTCCAGCGCGGCCGGCAGCTCCGCACCGACCCGGCGGCGGTCGCGGGCGAAGCGCTCGTGGTCGTGGACCACGGCCAGGCAGTCGTCGTAGCGGGTCAGCACCCAGCAGTCGAGGGCTTCGTGCCAGTGGACGGGAGCGTGTCGGCGGAGCCGGGCGTAGACCGGATAGGGGTCGTGGAGGGTCGATGGATCCAGCGGATCGTAGGGGAGGTGTTCTGGCACCGGTTCTCCTTGGTCGGACGGTCCGTCGGGGGATCAGCCGCGGCTGCGGGCGGAGGACCGGCGGGGGGACCGGTCGGGGAATCGGTCGGGGGACCGGACAGGCGGGAGGGGACTCCAGTAGCTGCGCACCCGCGGACCGCGGGAGCGGCGCAGCGGATCGCGGACCAAGCGCCCGACCAGGCCGACCGGCGTGACGACGAGGAAGTAGACGACGAACAGCAGGAGCCTGCGCACGGAAGCGTCCTCCGGTGGTGGTTGGGGTCGGGCCGGCCGGTCAGTCCAGCGGGATGGCTTCGCGCCACTCGCCGTCCTCGCGCCACGGCGGCTGCTCGCCCTTGAGGAGGAGGAAGCGGCCGAGCGCGAGGACGTCGATGCCGGTGCGCATGAAGCAGGCGTACGCCTCGGCCGGGGTGTTGACGATCGGCTCGCCGCGGACGTTGAACGAGGTGTTCACGAGGACCGGGCATCCCGTCAGGCCCTTGAACGCCGAGAGGAGCGCGTGGAAGGCGGGATTGGTGTGCTCGTCGACGGTCTGCACCCGGGCCGACAGGTCGACGTGGGTGACGGCCGGCAGCGTGGAGCGCCGCACCCGGAGCAGGTCCAGCCCCGTCAGGCCGGCGTCCGCATCGGCGGCGTCGAGCTGCTGCGCCGGGGCGAGCGAGGCCACCAGCAGCATGTAGGGGCTGTCCTGGTTGAGCTGGAAGTGGTCCTTGGCGTCCGCGGCGAGGACGGCCGGCGCGAAGGGCCGGAACGACTCGCGGAACTTGATCTTCAGGTTCATCTCCGACTGCATGGCCGGGTTGCGGGGGTCGCCGAGGATCGACCGGTTGCCCAGCGCCCTGGGCCCGAACTCCATCCGCCCCTGGAACCATCCGACGACCTGCCCGGCGGCGAGCTGCGCGGCGACCTGCTCGACCAGCTGCTCGTCGGTCAGCCGGTGGTGCGGTATGCCCTCGCCGTCGAGGTAGTCGGCGATCTGCCGGTCGCTGTACGAGGGGCCGAGCAGGGCTCCCGCCATCGCGTCCGTGCTGGTGCCGGTGCCGGTGCCGGTCACGGTGCTGCTACCGGTGCCACTGCCGGAGCTACGACCGGTCCCGGTGCCGAGGTGCGGGCGCGGTGCTCCCCGCGCCACGCCGACCGCGAGTGCGGCGCCGAGGGCCCCGCCCGCGTCGCCGGCCGCGGGCTGGACCCAGATCTCCTCGAACACCCGCCGGTCGGCGAGCCTGCCGTTGGCCACGCAGTTGAGCGCCACCCCGCCGGCCAGGCAGAGCCGGCTCTCCCCGGTCAGCCGCCGGGCGGTGCCCGCCAGCTTCAGGACGACGTCCTCGGTGACCTGCTGGACGGAGGCGGCCAGGTCGAACTCGCGTTCCGTGAGCGGCCCTTCGGGCTGTCGGCGGGGCCCGCCGAAGAGCTTCTCGAACCGCTTTCCGGTCATGACCCGCCCGCGCAGGTACTCGAAGTACCCCAGGTCGAGGCGGAACGAGCCGTCCGCCCGGACGTCGATCAGCTTCTCGCGGATCAGCGGGGCGTACCGCGGCTTCCCGTAGGGCGCCAGGCCCATCAGCTTGTACTCCCCGGAGTCCACCTTGAATCCGCAGAAGTAGGTGAACGCGGAGTACAGCATGCCCAGCGAGTGGGGGAAGGCGATCTCCGCGACCTGGCGGAGCTCGCGGTCCCGGCCGTGCCAGATCGTGGTCGTCGCCCACTCGCCGACCCCGTCGATGCAGAGCACCGCGGCGGACTCGTACGGACTGGGCAGGAAGGCCGAAGCCGCGTGGGACTCGTGGTGGCGGCGGCAGACGATCGGCGGCACCGCTCCCGCGCCGAGCGCGGCCAGTTCCCGGTGGACCACCTCGGTGGCCCGCCGCTTCCAGGACAGCCACTGCGGCAGTGTGGAGCGGAAGGAGGCGAACCCGTACGGGGCGGCCCCGGCGAAGGTCGCCAGCACCCGCCGGAACTTCAGTTGCGGGTCCTCGTAGTAGGCGACCGCCGAGACGTCGTCCAGGCGCAGGCCGCCCTCGTGCAGGCAGTACTCCACCGCCCGGGCGGGGAACGCCGGGTCGTGCCGGTGCCGGCTGAACCGCTCCTCCTGGGCGGCTGCCAGCACGGTCCCGTCGGAGGTCAGTGCCGCGGCACTGTCGTGATAGAAGGCCGATATACCGAGTACCGGATCGGGCATGGGCGTTCTCCTGATCGAGGCAGGGCTGCCGTACGGGTGGGAGCGGTCAGAACAGCGGGTAGATGGAGTCGTCGTCCCTCCGCTTCGCCCTGCGCGGCCCGAGCCTGCGCAGGAGGGCGGACAGCGCCCGGATGATCTTCGTCATGGCGTTCCTCTCGTGAGGGGTGGCGGGACGGCAACTGCGCTCAGCGGAGCCCGAGTTCGTCGGCGACGACCCGACTGGTCAGGTCGTAGCCCCGGTCGGTCATGTGGCCGCGGTCGATGTAGAGCCAGTCGTGTTCGGTGGCCTCGGCCCGGAGCAGCGGGGTCAGGTCCAGGAAGTCCACCCGGATCCGGGCGCAGGCGCGGCGCATGGCGGCGGAGAAGGAGGCTCCGGTCTCCATCGAGGACAGGGCGCCGTACCGGGCGTCCCAGCTGCCGCGGCGTGAGGTGCGGTCCTGGTCGGCGAAGAGCAGGCGCTCCTGCGGGGCAGGCTGTTCGCGCAGCCAGGTCGCCGGCGGGTGGAGGACGTAGGTGAGCCGTGCGCCGGTGCCGGCGAGCAGCTGCTGCCAGGAGGCCAGGTGACGGGCGGTGAGGTCGACGGCGGTGGCGATCGTCCGGGCGAGGGTCGGCGGCTCCTCCTCGGCGTCGGCCCCCGGTCCGGTCGGTCCGGTCGGTCCGGGGGGTCCGGGGGGTCCGGGGGGTACGGCAGGGGCGGTACGGGGGCGGCGGCGGCCGAACCCGAACCGGCCGACGTGCCGCGCCCGCAGCGCGTCCATCTGCTCGTAGTACTCGCCGCAGAGGTAGAAGGCGCCGTGCTCGTTCTGCTGCCGGGCCGGCAGCCGGGCCAGGTGCAGGGCGTTGAAGCCGGAGAACACCAGCACCTCGCCCAGCTCGGGGAGCAGGTGGCGGTGCAGCAGGTAGAGCAGGACCTCCTGGGCCGGGTTGTACCGGACCGCGCCGAAGTTCAGCCACGGCGTCGAGGGCGCGTAGCGGGACCAGAGCCGGGACGGGATGGTGGCTTCGTCCCGGCCGGCGCCGATGCCGAAGCCGATGGACGCCCCGGCGACCAGGTTCACCCGCCCCGTCGGGCGCCGGTGGGCGACCGAGGCGACCGCCGCGCTCCCGTGCGAGAGGCGGAATCCCAGCCGGTCGGTGTTGACCACGGGGGAACGGAAGTCGGTCCGGTGGAAGTACATCAGGTACGGCTGGTAGTTGCGGTGGGCCGGATCGTCGAACTCGTCGTACACCGCCATCTGCGGGGTGAGGAGCTGGACCTGGTTCGGTGCAGGTGGCTTCCTCATCCGCCCGAGCCTCCGGTGACGGCGGCGCGTTCCGGTGCCGCGGAGTCGGACGGCTCGGCGTCGACGCCCAGCCGGCGGACCGAGACCAGGGCGATCGGCAGCAGGGCGACCACCAGGAGGAGCAGTCCGCCGACGAGCGCGACTCGGGTGGTGCCGAACAGGGTGGCCAGCGGGATCACGGCCAACTGTCCGACGGGGATGGCGGCGAAGGAGCCGAAGTCGTCGTAGGAGGTGGCGCGCGACATCATCTCCGGGGGGATGTGCTGGTGGCGCATGGTGTCCCAGACGACGCCCATGAACCCGGTGCCCAGGCCGGCGACGAACGCGCCGACGCCCAGCCACCAGGCGTCCGACCCGGCCCCCAGCAGGATGAGCGGCGCCGCCGCCACGGACATCCAGACCAGGCCGGTGACGAGCGGTCGGCGCACCGTCAGCTTGATCAGGACGGCGCTCATCAGCAGCAGGCCGACGGCCTTGGCACTGAGCACCGCGCCCCACGGCCCCGGCCCGATGCCCTGCTTGGCGATCACGGGACCGAGCACCTGCCAGACGCCCATCTGGACGGCGTTGATCACGGTGAAGGCCGCCGTGACCGACCAGATCCACGAGGTGGACCTGAAGTACGTCCAGCCCAGGCGCAGTTCGTGCAGCAGGCGACCGTCGGGCCGGGCCGCCCGGTCGGGCAGCGAGACCCGGGTCAGGCAGGCGGCGCAGACGAAGAAGGACGCCGCGTCGATGGCGATCGCCCAGCCGCCGCCGACGGTGGCCACCAGGACGCCCCCCAGGGTGGGGCCGAGGACGGCGGCGGCGTTGCGCGAGGTCGCGAGCAGCGAGTTCGCCTGCTGGAGGCTTTCGGCGTCCACGAGTTGGGGCACGATGCCGCTCATCGCCGGGCCGTTGAAGGCCTGCAGGGCGCCGTTGACGAAGGCCAGTGCCATCAGGTACCCGATGGGCCGGCCGGTGAACACGCACAGGGCGACGGCCGCCTGGGCCAGTCCGGACCCGAGGCTGGTGAGGCGCAGCAGGGTGTCCCGGCGGAGCCGGTCGGCGACCCCGCCGCCGAGGATGATCAGCGCCACCATCGGCACCATCGCGGAGGTGAGGACGAGGCTCAGGTCCTCGGGCCTGCCGGTCAGTTGGAGCACGGCGAAGGCCAGTGCCACCGGCGTCATCGTGCCGCCCATGACGGAGACGACCCGGCCGGCGAAGAACCAGCGGAAAGCGGGGCGGCGGAGCGGATTCCGTCCCTTCTCCGGCAGGCGGGCGGGCGGCGGGGGGTTCGGTGGGGGGCTCATGGCGTTTCCAGTTCCACACTCTTGTGGGCGGTCGCGACAGGATTGCGGGCGAATCGGGCGCTTCGCACCTGGGAAAGGGATTTCGCCGGTGGAAGTCAGTGCCGGCTCCGGGGGCAATCCATTCCCAGCGGCGGGGAGGTGAAACTCCGCACCCGCCCCGGTCGATGTGATGCGCATCACGTCGATGCTATTGAGTGTGCCCCACGTATTGTCCCGGGCGAAAGTCTTGTTGTTGTCGTGGGCATGAGTTAGCGTGACCGGGCTTGTTCGAGGTGGGGGAGTCGATTTCGGCTGCCATTGCGCGGACGGCGCACATATGTCCGTGTCCGGCCCGGGCGCGGATCCGTCGCATTCCCGGGAGAGGGGGGTTCGCCATGAGCTACGACTACTGATCATGAGAATCCGGGTGGGGTCCGGACTCCGGACCCCACCCCCCGCTCAGGGAAGGTGAATCCGCTTGAGAATTCTCATTGGAAACTCGGATGACGACCTCGTCTTCCCCCGGACGGACCACCGCGCCTGGGCCCAGCGGATCCTGTGGCTCGCCGGCGACGGCGACACGGTCGTCCTCCCGTGTGCACCCGACGCCGCGTTCCTCGGGCACCTGGCCGGGCTGACCGGCGTCGACCCCTCCTCGTTGGACATCCACGTGCCGCCCCCGGCAGGTTCGGCGACCGGTGCATCGACCCGCGCAGCCTCCTCGACGAGGCCTTCCTCGCCCGGGTGGCCGGCGGGCTCGGCGAGGTGACGGAGATCGTGGCGCTGTGGCCCTCCCCGTACGTGTCGCGGTTCGCCGCGCGACTGGGCCTGTCCGACCGGTTCCCGGCGGCCGGGTTCTTCGCCCAGGACGGCGCCAACCTGACGAACAGCAAGGCGAACTTCCGGGCGCTGGCGGCCGCCTGCGGGGCGCCGACGGCGGCCGGCGAGGTCTGCCAGACCGCCGAGGAGGCGGTGTTCGCGATGACCGCGCTGCTGGACGACCCCGGCCGGTCCGGGGCGGTCATGGTGAAGCAGGCGCGCAACGCCGCCGCCTCCGGGAACGAGCTCGTGCTGCGCGACCACGACGGTGGCAGTGGCAGTGGCAGTGGCAGTGGCAGTGGCAGTGGCGGCGACGGCGACGGCAGCGACCGCGAGCCGGCGGTCGGCCACGCCGGCGCCCGCTACCTCCACCGGCTCGCGCCCGGCCCCGAGGGCGTACGGGACTACTGGGCGCAGCGGTGGGAATGGGCCTCGGCCGGAGGCAGCTCGGCGGTCGTGGTCGAGGAGTTCCAGCCGCGGGCCGAGACCGTGTACGCCGAGTTCGACGTCCGCGACGCGCAGGTCGATCTGCTCGCGGTGGGAGCCCTGGAGTACGTGGACCGCAGGCTCGCCAACGAGATCATCCCCTACCGTCCGATCGCCGACCCCGTCCGGGAGCGGCTGGTGGCGGCGGGCCGGAAGCTCGCCGAGACGTACCGGTCGATCGGCTACCGCGGGCCGCTGTCCGCCGACGCGGTGCTCACCGAGGACGGGAACTTCGTCTTCACCGAGGTCAATGCGCGGGTGTCCGGCGCGACGCCGGTCTACTGGGCGATCGCCCAGGGCATCGTCGGCGTCGACAAGGAACCGCTGCGTTCCGTGGCGCAGTGCCTCGCGCCGGCGAGCTGGCGCATCGACGGAATCGCGGAATTCCTCCGGGTCTGCGACCGGATCGGCTGCCGCTACGACCCGGTGAGCCGGACCGGTGTCATCGTTTCGCTGCCGGTCGTGCCGATGGCGGTCATGTTCTGCATCGTCTACGAGCGCGAACGGGACCGCCGGGAAATCCACCGGAAACTGGAGCGGGAATTCCGGCGGGATTAACCCCCGGAGGCCGGACCGGGAAACCGGGCGGGAAGCCGGACAGGAAACCGGGTAGGGAAAGGAGGAAAGCGCAGACTTGGCCTCCGCTTTACCGGACTAAGGGTCGCCGTTCAGCCGCTCGAAGACCAGCCGAGGAAGAGAGAGAACTCCTTTGCAACTGCACACCTACGACGATTTCACCCCGCTGCGCGAGATCATCGTCGGCTCGGCGGAGAACTACCTGTCGCACGACCGCGACGTCACCTTCGAGCTGTTCCACCACGAGAACCTGACCGGGTTCCGCTCCGACTGGGCCTACCCCCGGCTGGCCGTCGCCGACGACCCCGCGGTGGAGAGCTGGCGCATCCGGCGGCGGTACACCGAGGAACTCCACGAGGACGTCGAGGCGTTGGCCGACACGCTGCGGCAGGCCGGCGTCCGGGTGCACCGCCCGCTGCCGCTGCCGCCGGACGCGGCCCCGATCGCAGGCCTGGGCTGGCAGGCCGCCCCCACCCCGGCCCTGAACATCCGGGACAACACCCTGATCCTCGGCGACGAGATCATCGAGACCCCGCCGGCCATCCGCTCCCGGTACCTGGAGACCAGGCTGCTCGCGCCGGTGTTCAGCCGCTACCACCGGGCCGGTGCCCGGTGGACGACCATGCCGCGCCCGGTCCTGACCGACCTCTCCTTCGACCTCTCCTACGCGCGGCACGCCACCACCACGCTCGGCGGGCCGACCGAGCCGATCTCCGATCCCCAACCGTCGCCGTACGACGTCGGGTTCGAGATGATCCTGGACGGTGCCCAGGTGCTGCGGCTGGGCCGCGACCTGGTGGTCAACATCGCCACCGAGAACCACCGGATGGCGGTCGACTGGCTGGAGCGCCACGTGGAGGGCCGCTTCACCATCCACCGGGTGCACCGGATGGCGGACAACCACATCGACAGCATGCTGCTGGCCCTGCGGCCCGGCGTCTTCCTGGCCCGCCACGACGGCATCCGCGAACTGCTGCCCGAGCCGCTGCAGTCCTGGAAGTTCATCGTGCCGCCGGAACCGGACCCCGGCGCGTTCCCCAGCTACGACGAGCGCGACCTGGTCCTCACCAGCCCGTACATCGACCTCAACGTGCTGTCGCTCGACCCGGACACCGTCCTGGTCAACCAGGACTGCCCCGGACTGCGCAAGACCCTCGACAGCGCGGGCTTCACCACGGTGCCGGTCCGGCACCGGCACCGGCGCCTGTTCGGGGGAGGATTCCACTGCTTCACGCTGGACACCCGGCGTGACGGGGGCCGCGAGGACTACCTCGGATGACCGGGCACCCGACGCACCGTCGAACAGGGGAGAGCGCCATGGAACTGCGGACCGTCGAACGCCCGGCCGGGGCCTTCCAGCAGTCGGTGGGCGCGGCGGAGATCCAGGCCGTCTGCGCACGGGTCTTCGGCCGCGACGCCCGGGTGGTCTCGGCCGTCGAACTGGACGGCGGGATGTACAACAACACCTACCGGCTGACCGTCACCGGGCAGGACCGGCCGGTGGTGCTGCGCGTCGCGCCGGAGCCCGCCCGGCAGTTCCGGTCCGAGCGGCAGCTGATGCGCAACGAGTACGCCAGCCTGCCCTGGCTGTCGCCGATCGCCTCGCTGATGCCGAAGGTGATCGCGGCCGACTGGTCGCACGAACTGATCGGCCGGGACTGGATGGTGCAGACCCTGCTCGACGGCGCGGCGGCCTTCGGCCCGCGCGGGCTCATCGCGTACCCGCGGGAGTCCTGGACGGGCTTCTTCCGCCGGCTCGGGGCCATCACCAGGCAGGTCCACGCCGTGCGCGGCCCGCACTTCGGGCCGGTGAACGGGCCCGGGTACGCGCGGTGGAGCCAGGCGGTCGCCGCGTCGCTGGCGGACATCGCAGCCGACCTGGACGGGGCCGGACTGGACTCGGCCGACCTGCGCAAGGTCGCCGCCGTCGCGGCCGAGCGCAGCGAGGTCCTGGACCGGATCACCGAACCCCGCCTGCTGGCCGGCGACCTGTGGATCGTGAACGTCATGCTCGTCGAGGACGCCCCCGAACCGACCGTCAGCGGAGTCCTCGACCTCGACCGCACCCTGTGGGGCGACCCGGCCGCGGACTGGACCATCCGGATGGCCCACGCCAAGCCCGGCACCGAGCGGGACGCGTTCTGGGACGCCGACGGGTACGGCGCTCCGGACGGTTCCGCCGAGGCGCAGTGGCGCGGGCGCGTCTACGAGGCGCGCCACCTCGGCGCGATCCGGCTGGAGCATCACCGGCTCGGGGACGTCGAGGGCGTGCAGGGCACCTACGAGGACATGGCAGCGATCCTCGGCGACCTGACGGGCGACCCGGCGGGCGACCTGTCTGGCGGCCTGTCTGGCGACCTGCCGGGCGGCCTGGGGTGAGGCCGATGCGGATCGTGCTGCTGGGCGCCCGCGCCGAACCGCTGCCGGCACTCACCGCCGCGGGGCACCGCGTCACGGTGCTGCACGAGCCCTGGGAGGCGGGGCGCGCCGCCGCCCTGCGGGACCGGGTGACGGCGTGCGTCCAGGTCGACTCCTACGGCTCCACCGAGGCGATGCTCGCCGCGCTGGCCCGCACCGGTCCGGCCGAGGCGGACGCGGTGGCCACCATCGCCGAGTTCGCGGTCGTCCCGGCGGCGCTCCTCGGCGCCGCTCTGGGCGCCCGCGCGCTCGACCCCGACGTCGCCCTGCGCTGCCGGGACAAGGCGGTCCAGAAGGCCGCGTGGCGGGCGGCGGGCGTACCCACGGCGAACTGGGTGCTGGCCCCGCACACCGCGGCCGAACCGGAACGGGCCGTCGCCCTGGCCGTGGCGCAGGGGCTCACCGGGCCGCTGGTCGTCAAACCGGTCAGCTCGGCGGGCACCCGCGGCTGTGCCGTCGCCCCGGACCTGCGCAGCCTGGCGAGCGTGATCCGGAACCTGGCCCGGGACGACGACAGCCTCGACGACCTCGTGGTCGAGGAGTACAACCGGGGCGACGAGTGGCACTTCGACGGCGTGGTGCGCCGAGGCCGGCTGGAGGCCCTGCTGGTCTCGAAGTACCTGGCCCCGGTGATCGAGACCAGGGACGACCGTCCGATCGCGACCGCCACCTTCCCGCACCGGGCCCACCCGGGCCTCCAGCGGGAGGCCGCCGAACTCACCCTCGCCGCGCTGCGGGCGCTCGGGCTGACCGACGCCGCGTTCCACTTCGAGGCCTTCGGCGGCCCCGGCCGGTTCACCGCCGGGGAACTGGCGGCCAGGCCCGGCGGGAGCTGGATCAAGCACCTGGCCCGGCACGCGCTGGGCATCGACCTCTTCGGGGCATCGGTGCAGACGGTCACCGGCGACCCCACCGAGTTCCGGGCCACCACGGACCGCTCCTTCGGCTTCACCCACCTGCCCACCGTGCCCGGCCGGTGCAACCGGCTCGGGCCCGAGGACCTCCTCGCGATACCGGGAGTCCTGGAGGTGGAGCTGGGCGTCCCGTACGGCGAACCGCTGCCGGGCATGCGGGAGAGCGCCCTGGCCGGTGCGGGCCGGGCCCTGGTCGAGGCGGCGGACCGGGAGGCCTGCGAGGCGGTGCTCCGGGCGGTCGTGGCGCGGGCCCTGGAGGTCAGCGCCGGTGGGTGAGTCGTGGTCGGTCAGGCCGGTCGTGGTCGAGCGGGCCGTCGTGACCGAGGTGGTCCGACGTGGTCCGACGCGGTCGAGGAGGCCGTTCGTGTCGAGGAGAGCGGTCGTGGTGGAGGAGGTCCGACGTGCGCATCCTGGTCCTCGGTGACTCCAGCAGTGCGGGCATCGGCGCTCCGCAGGTCGTCCATCCGGGCCTGCTCGCGGAACGGCTGCGCGGCCGGCACCGGATCGAGAACCACGCCATCCCCGGATTCACCAGCGCCGACGCGGCCCGGTACTACCTGCAGACGCTGTCCCGGCAGCGCTGGGACGTCCTGATCGTCTACCTGGGCAACAACGAGGCGGCCCGGTCGGCGCGTTACAAGGGCGCGTACCACCGTCGGCGGGACCTGTTCCGACGAGCGCCCGAGCGCCCCGTACCGCAGCCGGTGGCCCGGATCCGGCCGCGCGAACAGCTGGTGCTGGCCGAGGAGGAGACCGCGCCGGCCATCGCCACCACCGTCCGGGACTTCCGCCGCAACCTGGAGGCCATCACCGACCGCGCGCGGCAGCGGGGCACCCGGGTGATCCTGGTCAACCCGGTCGCCAACGAGCGGTTCCCTCCGGGGCTGATGGGCGCCCACGCCCCGTTCACCAGGATCGTCGGCCTGGACTGGCGGGTGGCCGACCTCGCCACCGGCTCCGGGCCGGAGGCACGGGAGCTGCTCGCGGCCCTCGGCGCCCACGAGCGCGGCGACCTCGACACGGCCGGGCGCCGCTACCGGAAGGCGGCGACGACCGGCTCGTTCGTCCGGCCCATCGCCCTGAACAACCTCGCCGTCCTGCTCGACCGCCGGGGCGCCGCCGCCGAGGCCGCCGAGATCCTTCGGCGGACGGCGCAGGAACGGACCCCGCTCGGTGCGATCGCGGCCTACAACCTCAGCCGCATCCTGGCCCGCCGCGGCGACCACCGGGAGGCCGGCCACTACGCGCACCTCGCGCTCGAAGGGGACACGAACCTCTACCGGGTGAAGAGCGCCTACCGCGAGCAGACGGCGGCCCTCGCGGCGGACCCGAACGTCGACGTCCTCGACCTGGCGGAGCTGCTGAAGCCCACCGACTTCGTCGACTACTGCCACCCGACCGCAGCGGGCCACCAGGTCATCGCGACCGCCCTCGCGACCCGGCTGGCCCCGTACGACACGGGCGAGGAGCCCGACGCCGGGTACGTCTGCGTCCACCCGAACCCGGACGCCTTCTTCGACCTCGGCCCCGGCGTGGCCGACTACTACCGGATGGGCTTCGACGTCGATCCGCAGCAGGTGCGCAGCACCGCAGGGGAGTTGCTGCGCCGGGCGCGCGAGCTGGGCGGCGACCCGGTGGTCGGCACCGGCACCTGGCCCGTCCCCGACTCGGACCTCCAGGCTCAGGTCCTGGACACCCTGCGGCACGCGGCGCGGCACCCGTTGATCGCCTCCCTGGCGGACCTGGAACGCATGCCGCCGGCCCACGGATCCGAGATCGGCAGCTTTCCCGAGTTCTACGTCTCCCGGCTGCTGTGCGAGTTCGCGGCGGCCGCGGAGTCGAGCGGCACGGACGGACTGCCGGAGGAGGCGGCGGCTGCCTGGCCGTTGGACTCCGAGGTGCACCGGCAGCGGATCCTGTGGCGCGGGCCGGCCGGGCTGCCCGGTTCGCTCGGCGCACCCGGCTCGCCCGGCGAACCGGCCACCGACCGGGCGTACGGGCGGCGCATCCTCGCCAAGGTCCGGGCCCGGCTCGCCGACCACACCGCCCTCTTCGCCGACACCCGGGCCGACCGGATCGCCACCATCCGGTACTGGTACCTGCGCGAGGCGTTCCGCTTCGGCACCCACTCCCGCCCCAGCATGCTGTACCCGGCGACGGACCTGGACGCCCTCGCCGAGGGCCTGTACACCGCGGTGCTCATCGCCCGTACCCACCGGGACGCGCAGGGTGAGGCCGGTGCCCTCGCGCTGCTCACCGGTCTGACCCGCCTGCGCGAGGTGCACGAACGCCACGCGGTGGCCCTGGTCGAGGCCGAGTTCACCGTGACCGGCGCGGCCGGGGCCGACTACGCGGCGGAGCTGGCCGGGCTGCGGGCGTCCCTGACCGCGGGCGGCTGACGGTCCCCGGGGTGCGGCGGGAGGGGAGCGGGAGTTGGCTTGAGGTGTGGGGGGTCGAGCCCCGTGATGGGCGTGTGAGCGCGAAGGAGCAGGGCCATGGCCGTGGTGATGTCGATGCATTGGGCCGGGACGACCCCGGAGCAGTACGACGTGGTGCGTGACGCGGTGCGCTGGGAGGACGTCGCGCCGGCGGGTGGCCACCTGCACGTGGCCTGGTTCGACGGGGACGGCCTGAACGTGACCGACGTGTGGGAGTCCCAGCAGGCCTTCGAGGCCTTCTTCGCCGACCGGCTGGCACCCGAGATCGGGAAGGCGGGCATCACCGGTGAGCCGACGGTCGAGTTCCACCCGCTCCACCGGCGGTTCGTCGCCCCCGGCGTCAGCGGCGCGGCGTAGTCCGGGGTGTCCGGGGCGGGCGGGGTGTCCGGGGCGGGCGGATGCTTGACAAACTCAACCTTTCATCCCTAGGGTCGCTATTGCTTCATGTGGTGAAAGTTCCATGTGTCAAGCGCCAATCACGCCTCAAGACCGCGAGAGCCTCATGAACGACAGCATCCCTTCTGTGGTCGCCCGCCTGCGGGCCGAGTTCACCACCGGCCGGACCAGGCCGCTCGCCTGGCGGCTGGACAAGCTGGCCGCCCTGCGCACCATGCTCACCGAGCAGGCCGAGGCGTTCCAGCAGGCCCTGCACGCCGACCTCGGCAAGAGCGTCACCGAGGCCTACCGCACCGAGATCGGCTTCACCATCCGCGAACTCGACCACACCGTGGCTCACTTGCCGCAGTGGCTGGAGCCGCGGCCGGCCGCCGTGCCGGAGGTCTTCCACCCCGCCGAAGCCCGGGTCGTCCGCGACCCGCTCGGTGTGGTGCTGATCATCGCGCCCTGGAACTACCCGCTCCAGCTCGCCCTGGCCCCGCTGGTCGGCGCCCTCGCCGCCGGGAACACCGCCCTGGTCAAGCCCAGCGAGCTCGCCCCCGCGACCTCCGCGGCCATCGCCGAACTGCTGCCGCGCTACCTCGGCGAGGAGGCGGTCGCGGTGGTCGAGGGCGCCGTCCCGGAGACCACCGCCCTGCTGGAGCAGCGCTTCGACCACATCTTCTACACCGGCAACGGGGCGGTCGGACGGATCGTCATGACCGCCGCCGCCAAGCACCTGACCCCGGTCACCCTGGAACTCGGCGGCAAGAGCCCGGTCGTGGTCGAGCCCGGCGCCGACCTCGCCGTCACCGCCCGGCGGATCGCCCAGGGCAAGTTCCTCAACGCCGGCCAGACCTGCGTCGCCCCCGACTACGTCCTCGCCGTCGGCGACGCCGCGCCCGGCCTGGAGAAGGAACTCGCCGACGCGGTGCGGGAGTTGTTCGGCGACAACCCGGCCGAGAACAGCGAGTACGGGCGGATCGTCAACGAGCGCCACTTCGACCGGCTCACCGCGCTGCTGGACGGCGGGCGGACCGTCGTCGGAGGCGAACACGACCGCGAGGCGCGCTACCTCGCCCCGACCGTCCTCGCCGACGTCCCCGAGACCGCCCCGGTGATGAGCGCCGAGATCTTCGGCCCGATCCTGCCCGTGCTGGCCGTCCCCGACCTCGACGCGGCGATCGCCTTCATCAACGAGCGCGACAAGCCGCTCGCCCTGTACGCCTTCACCGAGTCCGCGGACACCAAGCGGCGGCTGGCCGAGGAGACCTCCTCCGGCGCGCTCACCTTCGGCCTGCCGGTCTCGCACCTGGCGATGCCGGACCTGCCCTTCGGCGGCGTCGGCGAGAGCGGCATGGGGCGCTACCACGGCGAGTACTCGATCGACACGTTCAGCCACCTCAAGGCCGTGGTCGACAAGCCGCTGGGTTGAGTCCGGCCTTATTCTTCCCCCCTCCTTCCGTCCCGTCCTTCCGTCCTGCCCTGGAGCGCCCGTCCATGACCCCGAACGAGCACGTCGCCGCCGTCTCCGCCGAAACCGCCAGGTTCGTCGCCGCGGTGCGGGCCGCCGATCCGGCGATCCCGGTCCCCAGCTGTCCCGGCTGGACCCTCGCCGACCTCGTCCGCCATGCGGGCAGCGTCCAGCGCTGGTTCACCGTCCTGCTCCGTCGGCGCATCCAGGCGCCGCCCACCAGCCGGGACGTCGAACTGAAGCTCCCCGAGCGGACGCAGGACTACCCGGCGTGGCTCGCCGAGTCCGCGGCCGAGGCCGACGCGACCTTCTCGGACACCGACCTTGATGCGCCGATGTGGGCGTGGGGCGCCGACCAGCACGCCCGGTTCTGGGTGCGCCGGATGCTCTTCGAAACCCTCGTCCACCGCGTCGACGCCGAACTCGCGCTGGGCCTGCAGCCCGAGCTCGACCCGGCGCTCGCCGCGGACGGAGTGGACGAGTTCCTGACGAACCTGCCGTACGCGGCCTTCTTCGCTCCGGGGACGGCCGAACTGCGCGGCGAGAACCGGACGATCCGCTTCACCCGCACCGACGGGGACGGCGACTGGCTGGTGCGCCTGCGCCCCGACGGCTTCGGCCTGGAGAGCGGTGCGGCGGCGGCCGAGCCGGCTGCCGACGCCACGGTCTCGGCCACCGCCGCCGACCTGCTGCTCCTCCTCTACGGCCGCCTCGACCGCTCGGCAGCCGAGGTCGCCGTGACCGGCGACGAGCAGCTGCTGGAGCTGTGGTTCACCAACTCCGCCTTCTGAGCGGACCGCCGGCAGCGCAGACGCTCTCCTCGACGTCGCTGACCTGCGGAACGGCCGGCCAACGCCGCGCCATCGACCGGACCCCCCGGTCGACGGCGCGGTGTCGGCGCGTTCTCGCCCGGCTTATCCCCGCCACTCCTCGGCCAGCAGCCCGAGTACCACCTGGTCGGCGAACTCCCCGCACACCCAGGCCGATCGGCGCAGCGTCCCCTCGACGGTGAACCCGGCTGCGGCGGCGGCCCGGAGCATCGGCGTGTTGTCCGCGAGGGTTTCCAGCTGCAGCCGGCGCAGGCCGAGCACCGGGAAGCCGTAGTGGCACAGCACCCGCAGGACGTCCGTCGCGAGCCCGCGCCCCCGGTGGCCCGGCCGCAGCGCGATGCCCAGGTGGGCGTTGCGGTTGTGGGTGTCGATGCCCCACAGCAGGGCCTCACCGGCCAGCTCCCCGGAGGCCGTCACCACCACGGAGAAGCACGCCGACTCGTCGGACGGCCCGGTGACCGCGTAGGGCGACTGCGCCGAGCCCGGCGGGACGGGCCGCCAGGGCCGGTTGTCGGCCCGTGAGCGGGTGGCGACATCGTCGTACAACTCGGCCTGGAACACGGGGAGGTCGGCTTCCTGCCGGGCCCGAAGGGTGATCTGAGCGCCATGTAGCATGTCACATGGTTATCACCGTGGCAGAGCCCCGGCCACGGTATTTCCCCGGCGGTCCGTCGTACGGACGGTGACCGCGGGCGCCCGTGCAGGCACGGCACGGGCGCCCCGGGGCGGTGCGGCCTAGATGCCGAGTGCGGCGGCGGCCAGGGCGGTGCCATCGACGCGGGCGCGGATCTTGGCGAAGGCGGTCTCGCGAGAGGTGGAGGTGTCGTCGGCGAACGGGGAGAACCCGCAGTCGTCGCAGGTGCCCAGCCGCTCGACGGGCAGGTGCCGGGCCGCGGCCAGGACACGGTCGCGGACCTGCTCGACCGTCTCCACCCGCGGGTCGATCGGGTCGGTGACCCCGATGAAGATCCGCGCCTGCGGGGGAAGGTGCTGGGCGAGGACGGAGAGCACGACGTCCTGGTCGGGCTCGCTGGCGAGCTGCACGTAGAACGCGCCGACCCGGAGCCGGAGCAGTTCGGGGAGCAGGGCCTTGTAGTCGACGTCGAGGCTGTGGGTGGAGTCCTGGTCGCCGCCGGGGCAGGTGTGCACGCCGATCCGGGCCTGTTCGGCGGGGGTGAAGCGGTCCAGGACCCGGTTGTTGAGCTCGATGAACTGCCCCAGCAGGCCGCCGCTCGGGTCGAGCTTCAGGGCGAGGCGGGCCTCGGTGAAGTCGATCTGGACGCGGTGCGCGCCGGCGTCCAGACAGCCGCGGATGTCGGCCTCGGCCTCGGCGGTGAGGTCGGCCAGGAAGGCCTCGCGCGGGTAGCCGTCGATGCCGTCCGCCGGGTAGAGCAGGCTGAGCGCCGAGGGCGCGATGACGGCCTGCTTCACCGGTACGGTCGCGTGCCGCTGCGCCGCCCGCAGGTACTGGTCGGCGTGGACGCCGTAGCGCAGCGGCCCGCCGGTCAGGCGGGGCAGCTGGCGCTGGTGCCCGTCGGCGAAGGGGATGACGACGCCGTCGGGGGCCAGCTGGTCCAGGCCGGTCAGCGGATAGGTGGCGAAGCTGGGCTTGGACTGCTCGCCGTCGGTGACGACCGGTGAGCCGATCTCCTCCAGGCGGCGGATGGTGTCCGCAACGGCACTGTCCTGGGCGGCGGCGAGTTCGGCGTCCCCGATCCGGCCGGCCGCGTGGTCGGCCATGGCCGTGAGCAGTTCGGCAGGCCGCGGAAGGCTGCCGATGGGCTCGGTTTCGATCACTGCCCTGCCGTTGGTGTCCACCATGATCCCCATCCGTGGAATGTGTTCATCCGGGGTGCCCAAACTACCCGACTCGGCTTCCTGGTAAGGCATTTGAACAAACAAAGGGGGCGCGCGAACAGCGTCGCGCGCCGGACGTGCGCCCCCCTCCGCGCCGGTGTCCGGCAGGATCCAAGGCGTCGGTCAGAGGGGACACCCCCTTGGCCCTGTCGCAGCCCCGCCCGCGGCTACCAGCGGTCGTGCACCTGCGGCCGGATGCGGCGGTCGTACAGGTCCCGCACCGCGTCGAGGGTGGCCGCGGGCAGTGGCTCCAGCGCGGCGGCCTCGGCGTTGGACCGGGCCTGCGCCACGTTGCGGGCGCCGGGGATCACCGTCGTCACCCCGGGCTGCTGGACGACCCAGCGCAGCGCTGCCTGCGCCGGGGTCGCGCCCTCGGGGGCGAGTGCGGCGAACTCCCGGGCCGCCTCGACGCCCGTCGCGAAGTCCACCCCGGAGAAGGTCTCGCCCTGGTCGAAGGCCTCGCCGTGACGGTTGTAGGTGCGGTGGTCGTCCGGGGCGAAGACGGTCCGCTCGGTGTAGCGGCCCGAGAGCAGCCCCGAGGCGAGCGGCACCCGTGCCAGGATCGCGACCCCGGCCGCCTCGGCGGCGGGCAGCACGCGCTCCAGCGGCTTGAGCCGGAACGCGTTCAGGATGATCTGCACGCTCGCGACGCCCGGGCGGGCGATCGCGGTCAGCGCCTCCGCGCAGGTCTCCACGCTGACCCCGTAGGCGGCGACCCGCTCCTCCGCCACCAGGGTGTCCAGGGCGTCGAACACCTCGTCCGAGGAGTAGACGGGTGTCGGCGGGCAGTGCAGCTGCACCAGGTCCAGCCGCTCCACGCCCAGGTTGGCCCGCGAACGGTCCGCCCAGGCACGGAAGTTGGCGAGGTGGTAGTGCTCGGGCCGCTGCTCGACCCGGCGGCCGAACTTGGTGGCGACGAACACCTTCGCGTCCGGGCGCTCCTTCAGGAAGCGGCCGATCAGCCGCTCGCTGCGGCCGTCGCCGTAGACGTCGGCAGTGTCGAAGAGCGTGACCCCCGCCTCCACGGAGGCCTCCAGTACGGCCAGGGCGTCCTCCTCCCGGACGTCCCCCCAATCCGCACCGAGCTGCCAGGTGCCGAGTCCGACGATCGAGACGGGACGGCCGGTACGGCCGAGTACGCGCTGTTCCATGGCGTGACCCTCTCACGAAGCGCCCGCCGGCGCCGCCGGGTCGGTTGCCGACCCACGCGATGGCCCACGCCGTCCCGTGGGTCAGGAGGCGGACCGGCGGGCCGCCAGGTCGTCCAGGATGGCGGCGGTGGCGGTCGCGCCGAAGCGTTCGGCGCCGGCGGCCACGAACTCGAGCATGCGGTCCAGGGTGCGTACCCCGCCCGCGGCCTTGACCCTCATGTGCGCGGGGACGTTCGCCCGCATCAGCCGGACGTCCTCCAGGGTGGCGCCGCCGGGCGCGAAGCCGGTCGAGGTCTTCACGAAGTCCGCGCCCGCCAGTGTGCTGAGTCGGCAGGCGCGCAGTTTGGCGTCCTCGTCGAGGTAGGCGTTCTCGAAGATCACCTTGGTGAGGGCGGCGCCCCCCGCGGTGTCCACGACCGCGGCGATGTCCTGCCGCACCGCGTCGTCCTCGCCGCTGCGCAGCAGGCCGATGTTGAGCACCAGGTCGAGTTCGGTCGCACCCGCCGCCAGGGCGTCCGCGGCCTCGCCTGCCTTGGCCGTCGTGGTGGTGCCGCCGTGCGGGAAGCCGATGACGGTGCCGACGGCGACCGCGGTGCCGGCGAGCGCCTTGACCGCGAGGGTGACGTCCGCGGGGCGCACGCAGACCGAGGCGACGTCGTAGACCGCGGCGAGTTCGCAGCCGTGCAGGACCTCGGTGGTGGTGAGTTCGGGCCGCAGGAGGGAGTGGTCGATCATCTTGGCGAGCTGTCGGACGTCGATGCCGGTGGAGTCCATGAGCCTGTCCTAGGGGTGAGGCGTTGTGCGTCGCACCGCGCTCGGGGCGCGACCGCGCGGACGGTCCGACGGTAGCCCCTGCCTGTCTAGCTGTCTATACAGGCAGACGCGAGGTGGCGGGCGCCGCGCACCCGGCCCCGATGTGACGAGGATCACCCTGCACGCCTCTTGCCCTTGGTGTCTTTCGCCGCGGAATGTCCGGCTCTGTGCTGGTCTACGCTGGTTGACTAGACAGCTAGACGGCGTACTCTCAATTTCGGAGGCCCCCTTTTGGAAACGGATTTCGCGCCCAGGTACCACCGGATCGAACAGGCGCTCCGGAATCGGATCGCCAAACACCGACCGCATGACCCGCTCCCCTCGGAGTCGGAACTGTGCGAGGAATTCGGGGTGAGCCGCATGACCGCACGGGCGGCCGTTCAACGGCTCGTCACGGAAGGTCTGGTCTACCGGGTGTCCGGGCGCGGGACATTCGTTGCGGAACCGCCGACGCACCGTCGCGCGGAAAACCTGGTCCGATTCAGCGAGGAAATGCGCAGACAAGGCCGCAAGCCCTCCTCGCAGCTGATTTCGGCGGAACTCCGGCCGGCCCTGCCGGAGGAGGTCCACCGGCTCCGGCTGCGCAGGGCGGCCCAGGTCGTGGAGGTCGACCGGGTCCGGCTGGCCGACGGGGTGCCGACCGCACTGGAGCGGGCGGTGTTCCCCGACGACCTCGCCGCCCTGCTGGAGATCGACTTCCGGACGGCCTCGATGCACGAGACGCTCGCCGGGCTCGGCCGGACGCCGACCCGCGGACACTCGTCCATCAGGGCCGCGACGGCCGGCGAGCGGGAGGCGGAGCTGCTCGCGGTGGCTCCGGGCACCGCCCTGCTCGTCGAGGAGCGACTGATCATGGACCAGGACGAGCGCCCCCTGGAACTCACCGAGACCCGGTACGTCGGCGACCGGTACGCCCTGGACGTCGCCTTCGAAGTCGACTCCTGAAAAGAACTCCGAGTCCTGAAAAGAACTCCGGCTCCTGAAGACGCCTGCTCCTGAAAGACTCCGACTCCGGAAAAGAACTCCGACCCGACCGCGCGGAAGGAATTTCCGACGGGGGACTGCAACGACCGGCGGGCGATCCGGCCCGCCGGTGCCAGCGGTGGAATCACATGAATGCGTGGAGGGAAAAACCGTGTACGCGTACCTCATGACCGCTCCCGGAGAAATCAACCGAACCCTCGTGCCCGATCCGGAATGTCGCGAGGACGAAATCCTGCTGCAGACCGAGGCGGTCTCGATCTGCTCGACCGACGTCTCCTACTTCCGCGGCCACCTCTTCGCCGAGGACTGGCCGATCATTCCCGGGCACGAATACGTGGGAAGGGTGGTCGAGGTCGGCAAACGGCTCCGGGACGACGTACGACCGGGTGACCGGGTCACCTACTGGGGGCAGACCGACTTCGGCGGGATGGCCGAGTACCGGGCACTGCGGCCGCTCTTCCCGGGCCGGCGCGGCGTGGAGACGTCCTGGTACACCGGGCGGAACTTCTACGACGCCGACCAGGCCGCGGCGGTGGTCCTGCCGCCGCACGTGCCCTCGGACCTGGCCTCCGTGATCGAGCCGCTGACCTCCGTCCTGCGCTCCCTGCTGCTCAACCCGCCCAAGCCCGGCGACACCTGCGTGGTCCTCGGCTGCGGCCCCAGCGCCCAGCTGGCCGTCCAGGTGCTCCACCGCCACCTCGGCGCGGGCTCGATCACCGTGCTGGACCGCAACGGCGACCGGATGGACGTCGCACTGCGGCACGGCGCCTCCCACGCCTTCAACACCGACACCCAGGCGGCGGAGCTCGAAGCGTATGTGCGCGAGCACCACGACCACTACGCGGACTACGTGTTCGACGCCCTGCCGCACATCGCGGCGCCGGCCCGCACGGCCGGGCGGGACGACGCCCCGGACAAGGACATCCGGGAGATCGCGATGGGCCTGCTGCGCCCCGGCGGCTCGTACGTCATCTACGGCGCGACGGCCGTCCCGCAGCGGCTGAACACCTGGATGATCCTGGCCAAGGGCCTGAAGCTGCTCTCCACCCCCTTCGACGTCCGCTCGTTCCCGATGGCCCGCTCCGCGCACGTCACCGCCGTGGCCCTGCGGCTGGTCGAGTCCGGCCTGGTCGACCCCGCCCCGCTGATCACCACCCGGGCCTGCCTGGACGACGAGGCCGCCGTCCGCGAGGCGTTCACCGGGTACGGCCGGGGCGCGTCGATGAAGACCTCGCTGCTGGCGCCGTCCGTCCTCCTCGACCACGTGCGCCGCACGGCCGCCGCGACCATCCCCGCCGTCACCACCTCCACGGCCTCCGCCGCCACGGCCGCCACCGCCTCCGCCGAGGACTTCGCCGAGCAGGCCGGGATACCGGGGTGACCGGCGCCTCGGTGCCGGTCACCCGGGACCAGGGGCCCCCGGCCTTCGTCCGGGACCGGCTGACCGCCACGGCCTACGGCGGCCTGGCCGTCTACGCCTACGTCCTCTACGCGCTCGGCCCGCTGCTGCCGCTCCTGCGTCAGGACCTGCGGCTGTCCTACGCGCTGATGAGCCTGCACTCCACCGCCTTCGCCGCCGGCGCGATGCTCACCAACCTCCTGTTCCGCCGGCTGCGCACGCGCCTGGACCACCGGGTGCTCTTCTGGTCCGCACTCGCGGCCCTGGCCCTGGGATCGCTCCTACTGGCGACCGGACTCTCGGCCACCGTCACCCTCGCCGCGGCGGTGCTGGGCGGGATCGGCGGGGCCCTGCTGCAGACCACGGCCCTGGCGGTGCTCGCCGAGCACCACGGCGGGCACGAGTCGCTGCGGGCGCGGGCCCTGGTCGAGGCCAACGCCGCCGCGAGCGTCAGCGCCCTCGCCGCGCCGCTGGTCATCAGCGGCCTGGAGAGTGCCGGGGCCGCCTGGAACTGGTGCCTGGTGCTGCCGGCCCTCGCGCTCGCCGCCCTGTACCCGGCGCTGCGCGCGGAGCCGCTGCGCCCGAACGCCACGCCCTCCGCCGGCACGGCCCCGCCCACCGGCACCGCTCCGGAGCCCGCGCACGCCGACCGCCCGAGCGGCTCGTTCCCGCTCCGCGCCGCCCTGTGCGGCCTGGTCGTGGGCTTCGAGTTCTGCCTCGCCTACTACGCCGCGCCCCTGCTGACCGACACCGCGCATCTGACGGACAGTCAGGCATCCGCGGCCCTGGCCCTGTTCTACGGAGGCGAACTGGTCGGTCGGCTGGCGGGGAGCCGGCTGACGGCCGGTGCCCGCGCCGCCCGCTCGGCAGCCCTGGTGACCGGCTCGCTGACCGTCGCCGCCACCGGGTTCCTCGCCCTGTGGCTCGCCTCCACCACCTGGGTCGCCCTGCTGGGCCTGGTCCTCGGCGGTCTGGGGGTCGCCAACCTCTTCCCGTTGACCCTCTCGCTCGCGGTGAGCGCGGCACCCGGCCGCACCGACCAGGCCACCGCCCGTGTCCAACTCGCCGTCAGTACCTGCATCATGCTCGCGCCCCTGCTGCTGGGCACGCTGTCCGACCGTCTCGGCGTGCGCTCGGCCTTCGGCCTCGCCGGCCTCCTGCTGCCCCTCGCCGCAGCACTGCTCGCCACCGGGCGACGGCGCCCGGCCCCCGTCGACGTGTCCCCCTCGGGAGTCACCCCGCATGTCCGTCACTGAGAGCTCCGCCCGGGCCCGCGACACCCTGGCCCGCAACCACCGCACCGGATTCTCCCGGGCGGCCCAGCGCCACTACGACTTCACCTGCCCCTCCCCGGACAGCTACCCCTTCCAGTGGGCCTGGGACAGCAGCTTCCACGCCATCGCCCTCACCCACGTCGACACCCGCCGGGCCCGGGACGAACTGCGCTCCCTGCTCAGCGCGGTCACCCCGACCGGCTTCCTGCCGCACATGGTCCTCTGGCAGGACGACCTGCGCCCACGTGCCACCGAGGACTTCAGGATCGACCTCTGGGAGGGGTGGCGGTCCGTCACCATCGCACCGCCCGTGGTGGCCCGCGCCATCGAGCGGGTGTACCGGGCCACCGGTGACGACCTGTGGCTGCGCCGCGTCCTGCCGCCGACGCTCGCCTTCTTCGGCTGGCTCGGGGAGCACCGCACCAGCCCCGGCACCGGCCTGCTGGAGATCTACCAGCCCGACGAGTCCGGACTGGACAGCAGCCCCAAGTACGACGGCGCCCTCGGCATCGAGTCGGCCGCCGAGGATGCCGTGCACGCCGCCTGGCACGGCGCGATGCGCTCGCTGATCACGGCCTACTCCGCGCCCACCCGTACACCGGAGACCCCGCTGCGCGACCGGCGGCTGTTCGTCTGGAACGACGTGCTCGTCAACACGGTCTACGCGGACGGACTGGCCTGCCTGGCACGGCTGGTGCGGACGACCGGATCGAACGGGCGCACCGCGGACCGGCTGGCCGCGCAGTCCGAGGCGATCGGCGCCGCCCTGATGCGACACTGCTGGGACGAGACCAGCGGCGCCTTCCACGACCTCGACCTGGTCGCCGGCAAGCGCAACGAGATCCTCACCGCCAGCTCGCTGCTGCCCGTCCTCCTCGACTCGGTGCCGGAATCCGCCGCCCGCCGGGTCATCGAGCAACACCTGCTGAACGAACGGGAGTTCTGGCGTCCCTACCCGGTGCCCAGCGTCGCCGCCACCGAGCCCTCGTACGACCCCACCTTCCGCACCGGGGCCATCTTCCGCGGCTCCAGCTGGATCAACCTCAACTGGTACCTGTACTGGGGCCTGCGCCGACGCGGCTACCGGGCCGAGGCCGACACGCTCGCGGCGCGCAGCTGCGCGCTCGTCGCGGCCTCGGACACCACCCGGGAGTGCTACGGCCCGGAGGACGCGGTCGGGCACGGCGCGCGCTCCTTCGGCTGGAGCTCCCTCGTCCTGGACCTGGCCGCCGCCACCGTCACCGCGACGGCCCCGGCAACGGCCACGGCGGCTACGGCCACGGCCAGGGAAGAAGGCTGACCATGGCCAACTGGGGATTCCTGGGCGCCGGTTCGATCGCCGCCTCCAGCCTCGCGCCCGCCGTCCACGCGGCCGAACGAGCGCGCCTGCACGCCGTCGCCGCCACCGATCCGGGGCGGGCCCGGGCCCTCGACCCGGCCCGGGTGTACACCGACTACGGCGAGCTGCTGGACGACCCGGCCGTGGACATCGTCTACGTCGCGCTCCACAACAGCGCCCACCGCCCGTGGGTGGAGCGCGCCCTGCGCGCGGGCAAGCACGTGCTGTGCGAGAAGCCGCTCGGACTGACCGCCGCCGAGGTCGCCGCGATGACCGCCACGGCCCGCGCCACCGGACGGCTGCTCGTCGAAGCCGCCTGGAACCGCTGGCACCCGCGCACCCGGGACCTCGAAGACCTGGTCACCCGCGGCGCGATCGGCACCGTCCACACCGTCACCGCCCGCTTCGACGGCCTCGCCCCCGCCCCCGGCAACTACCGCCTCGACGCCGCGCTCGGCGGCGGCGCCCTCTACGACGTCGGCTACTACGCCGTCTCCGCCGCCCTCGCCGCCTTCGGCTGGCGCACGCCGAAGGTCGTCCGGGCCGAACAGGACCACTGGCGACCCGGCTCCGCCGACTCGGCCACCCGCTTCCTGCTGGAGTTCCCCGACCGGGGCACGGCCGAGATCGGCTGCTCGCTCGTCGGCGGGATGTCCGAGACCTTCACCACCACCGGCACGGACGGTTCGATCACCCTCACCCCGCCGGCCTTCTGCGCCGGCTCCGCCCCCAGCACGCTCACCACCACCGGCGGAGGACCCCACCGCCACTACCCGTCCCAGAACCCCTACCGGCTCATGGTCGAGTCGGTGGACTCCGCCGTGCACGGCGACACCGCGGCCCACCTCGTCCCCCTCGCGCAGTCCCTCCTCATCGCGAACACCCTGGACGCCGTCCGCAGCCGGCTGGCCCGAACCGACGGCTGACCGGCAGCCTCCCCGCAGCGCCGTAGCGCATCCGACAGCGCCCCGGGGGTGGCACCCGACCGCACCGGCGCTTCGGTGCGGTCGCGTGCCACCCCCGGGGCGGCTCCTCACCGACCTGCGGTGATCCTCGACCGGACCTTGCCGCGGGCCTCGGCGGCGTCCTCGGCGTGCAGGGCCAGCTCGGCGAGTTCGCGGCACTGCGCGAGGGTGTGGGCGGCCAGCGCCGCCCGCACCTCGGGGAGCGCGGCGGGCGCGGCCGACAGGCTGGTGATCCCGAGACCGACCAGCACCAGGGCGAGCGCCGGGTCGGCGGCGGCCTCTCCGCACACGCCGATCGGACGGCCGTGCGCGGCCGCAGAGCGCGCGGCGGCTGCGACCAGCATGAGCAGGGCGGGCTGCCACGGGTCGAGCAGTTCGGCCAGGGAGCCGAGCGTGCGGTCGGCCGCGAAGGCGTACTGCGCCAGGTCGTTGGTGCCGACGCTGAAGAAGTCGCAGACCTCGGCCAAGCGGTCGGCGCGCAGCGCGGCCGCCGGGACCTCGATCATCGCGCCGGCCACCGGCAGGCCGTGCGCGCGGACCCGGGCGGTGAACTCGGCGGCCTCGCGCGGGACGGACACCATCGGGGCCATCACCCAGACCTGCGCGGTCTCGGCCTCGGCGGCCTCGGCGATCGCGGCGAGCTGGGTCTCCAGCAGCCCGGGGTCGCGGACGGCCGTCCGCAGGCCGCGCACGCCCAGGGCCGGGTTCTCCTCGTCGGCGGCCGTGGCGAAGGGCAGCGGTTTGTCCGCGCCCGCGTCGAGGGTGCGGACGACCACCCGGCGGCCGGCGAAGGCCGCGAAGACCTTCCGGTAGGCGGCGGCCTGTTCGGCGCGACCGGGTGCCTCGGTACGGTCCAGGAAGAGGAACTCGGTGCGGAACAGGCCTACGCCCTCGGCGTCGGCGGCGGCCGCACCGGCCAGCTCGTGCGGCGCACCGAGGTTGACCAGCAGCGCGACCGGACGGCCGTCCGCCGTACGGCCCGGCCCACGGACCCCGGCCGCCAGCTCGTGGCGGTGGCGCTCCCGTTCGGCGGCCCGCTCGACCGCCTCCGGGCTCGGGTCCGGCTCGACCAGGCCGTCCGCGCCGTGCACCAGGACGGGGCGGCCGTCCGACAGCTCCACGGCGCCGGCGCAGCCGACCACCGCGGGCACGCCGAGCGCCTTGGCGAGGATCGCGGTGTGGCTGGTCGGCCCGCCGCGGACGGTGACCAGGGCCAGCACCCGGGCGGGGTCGAGCAGCGCCGTGTCGGCGGGCGCCAGGTCCTCGGCGACCAGGACGTACGGGTGTCCCGGGTCGGGCAGGCCGGGCACGGGCAGGCCGAGCAGGTGCGCCACCGCGCGGTCGCGCAGGTCGTCCAGGTCGGCGGTGCGTTCCGCGAAGTGACCGCCGGCGGCGGCCAGCGCGGCGCGGAAGCCGTCGAAGGCACCGGCGAGCGCGTGGGCGCCGTCGGTGCCCCGTTCGACCAGGGCGGCCGCCTCGTCGGCGAGGACCGGGTCGGCGGCCATCATGGCCTGCGCGGCGAGCACGTCGGAGCCGGGGCCGTGCACGCGCGCGGCCCGCTCCGTCAGGTCGGTGACGACCGCGGCGAGGGCGGCGCGGACCGCTGCCGCCTCGGCCGCCGGGTCGGTGACGGCCCTCGGGGCGGGCAGCGCGGGTGCGGGCGCCATCCGGGCGACCGGGCCCGCCGCGCTGCCGGTGCCGACGCCGATCCCGTGGATCGGACCGCTCATGCCGCTGCGTCGAGGTCGGTGGCGAGCAGCTCGGCGAGCGCCGTCAGCGAGTCCTCGGCCTGCTCACCGACCGCGGTGAGCTCCAGGGTCTCGCCGTGGCCGGCCGCGAGGGCGAGCACGGAGAGCAGGCTGCGGGCGTCGACCGGGGCCTGGCCCGGGCGGCCGACGGTGACCTTGGCCGGCTGACGGGCGGCGGCCTGGACGAACAGCGAGGCCGGGCGGGCGTGCAGGCCGCTGCTGGAGCCGACGGTGACCTGGATCGAGTGCATGGGAGGTCCTTGGAGGAGTGGATGAGGAGCCGCCGACCCGGGTGGGAGCCGGGTCGACGGGGGAGGGGTACGGCGGCCCGCGCGAAGGGGTGGGGCGCGGGCCGCCGTGGTCGGAACCGGCCTCCGGCGGTACGGGGGCAGTGGCGGGGGCCGGGACCGACCGTGGTTTCACGCCCGTTGGCGTGTTGTTTCGATTGGTTCTACGTCCGATCGCCGAGCGGTGTCAACACATTCGGGCAAATTCAAAGATCCCCGAAGATGCCCGCGAAAGCCCGTCCGACCTCTTGCTTTTCCGGCCGGAAGGCGTATGGTCGGCCTGAACCAAGCGTGAACAGACATGAAACGGACCCAAACCCACATGTACGCACCCGAGCGGCAGCAAGAGATCCTCCGCCTCGCCCAGGAACAGGGCAGGGTGGACGTGCCGACGCTGGCCGAGGACTTCGGCGTCACGCAGGAGACCATCCGGCGTGACCTGAGCGCCCTCGACCGGGCCGGCCTGCTGCACCGGGTGCACGGCGGCGCGCTGCCCGCCGGCGCCCTCCACCTGGAGCCCGGCCTGGCCGAGCGCGACTCCACGGCCGCGGCCGAGAAGGAGCGCATCGCCAAGGCGGCCCTGGCCCTGCTGCCCAGCGAGGGCAGCGTCATCCTGGACGCCGGGACGACCGTCTCCCGCCTCGCCGGCCTGCTGCCCGCCGACTGCACGCTGACCGTCGTCACCAACGCCCTCCCGGTCGCCGCCCGGCTGGCCGACCACCGCGGACTCGCCCTCCACCTGATCGGCGGCCGGCTGCGGCACCGCACCCAGGCCGCCGTCGACGCCTGGGCACTGCGCGACCTGGCCGACATCCACGCGGACGTCGCGGTGGTCGCCACCAACGGCTTCTCCCCGGAGGGCGGCCTCTCCACCCCGGACCTCGCCGAGGCGGCCGTCAAACGGGCCATGCTCACCGGCGCCCGGCGGGTGGTCCTGGTGGCCGACTCCTCCAAGTACGGCGCCCGCCACTTCGCCCGCTTCGGCTCGCTGGACCAGGTGGACGTGCTGGTCACGGACACCGGGCTGACCGACGAGCAGACCGCCGAGATCGAGAACCACGGACCGGAAGTCATCCGCGCATGATCGTCACCATCACCCCCAACCCCAGCCTCGACCGCACCTACGAACTGGGCGTCCTCGTCCCGGGCGAGGTCAACCGGGCCGCGCACGACCGGCTCGACCCGGGCGGCAAGGGCGTCAACGTCTCCCGCGCGCTCACCGCCGCCGGCCACCGCACCAGCGCCCTCCTCCCCCTGGGCGGCCTCTCGGGGCAACTGCTCGCCGACCTGCTGCGCCGCCAGGGCATCGAGGTCGGCGCGGTCGCGATCGCGGGCGACACCAGGATCAACGTCTCGATCGCCGAGGACGGCGGCAGCCTCACGAAGATCAACGCGGTGGGCCCCGAGCTCAGCGCCGCCGAGTCGGCCGCACTGTTGGCGCTGGTCCGCGACGCCCAGAAGAGCGGACGGGGCGCCGGCAACGACGTGGACTGGCTCGCCTGCTGCGGCAGCCTGCCGCGCGGACTGGCACCCGAGTGGTACGCCGAGGTGGTCGCCCAGGTGCACTCGGGCGGCGCCCGGATCGCCCTGGACACCTCCGGCCCCGCGCTGCTGGCCGCGCTCTCGGCCCGCCCCGACGTGGTCAAGCCCAACCGGGAGGAACTCGCCGAGGCCGTGGGCCGCCCGGTCCACACCGTCGGCGACGCCGTGGCCGCAGCCGTGGAACTGCGCGAACGCGGCGCCCAGCAGGTCCTCGCCAGCCTCGGTGCGGACGGAATGCTGCTGATCGCCGAGGAGGGGAGCTGGTACGGCAGCGCGCCGGTAGCCGCCGTCCGCAGCGACGTGGGCGCGGGCGACGCCTCCCTCGCGGGCTTCCTCGGCGCCGGCGGCACCGGCCCCGGGGCGCTCGCCGCGGCGCTGGCGCACGGCGCCGCCGCCGTACAACTGCCGGGGAGCGTCATGCCGACCCCGGCCGATCTGGACCCGGCCGCGGTGGTCGTGACGGCGGACCTCCCGCTCGAACGACCGCTCCGCGGTTGAGAAACGGTCTCCGGCGTCCCGCGCCGGAGACCGCACCGCCCGACCGTGTGGGACGGGAAGGGCGCACATACCCGGGGGCAAGGGACACTGTCAGGAACCAGTCGAAGGACCGACACGATGAGCGACACCAGCGGACTGATCACACCCGCACTCGTTGACCTCTACCTCGCCCCCGAGGAGAAGAACGAAGCGCTGCGCGCCCTCGCCCAGCGGCTGGTCGCCGAGGGCCGGGTCACCGACCTCGACGGCTTCCTCGCCGACATCGCCGCCCGCGAGGCCCAGGCCCCGACCGGGATGGGCGACGGGATCGGTATCCCGCACTGCAGATCACCCCACGTCACGCAGCCGTCCCTGGCCTTCGGCCGCAGCGCCAGGGGAGTGGACTTCGACGCCCCGGACGGACGGCCCGCCGACCTGGTCTTCATGATCGCGGCACCGGCCGGTGCGGACGACACCCACCTGCAGATCCTCGCCGCGCTGGCCCGCCGGCTCATGGACCCCACCTTCACCGGCGCCCTGCGCGACGCCGAGAGCCCGAGCGCGGTCGCGGCGAGGATCAACGGCGAGGAACCGCCGGCCACCGCTCCGGAGCCGGCCACCGCTCCGGAGCCGACCGCCGCTCCGGAGCCGGCCGCCGCCGCGGAGCCTGCTTCCGCCGACAGCGGGCTGCGGCTGGTCGCCGTGACCTCCTGCCCGACCGGCATCGCCCACACCTACATGGCCGCCAAGGCCCTGGAGCTGGCCGCCGCCCGGGCGGGCGCCCGGATCCAGGTCGAGACCCAGGGCTCGGCCGGGACGACGCCGCTCGCCCCCGAGGTGATCGCGGCAGCCGATGCGGTGATCTTCGCCCATGACGTCGAGATCCGGGACCGGGCCCGCTTCGCCGGCAAGCCGACCGTGGACGTGGGTGTCAAGGCCGGCGTCAACCGCGCCGACGAGCTGATCGCCCAGGCCGCCGGGCTGGTGGCCGACGCCGGCGGCGCACGTCCCGCCACCGCCCCGGCCGCCCCGGTGGCCGCACCGACGGGCGAGCACTGGGCCCAGCGGCTGCGCACCTACCTGATGACGGGCGTCAGCTACATGATCCCGTTCGTCGCGGCCGGCGGTCTGCTGATCGCGCTCGCCTTCGCCATCGGCGGCTACCAGATCGCCTCCGCGCCCTCCGTGCTGGGCCACTTCGACTGGACCTCCTCGCACAGCTGGGCGGCGATGCTGTTCCAGACCGGCAAGACCTCCTTCGGCTTCCTGGTCCCGGTCCTCTCCGGGTACATCGCCTGGGCGATCGCGGACCGGGCGGCACTGGCCGCCGGCATCGCCGGTGGCGCCGTCTCGGTGGCGGTCGGCGCGGGCTTCCTCGGCGGCATCGTGTCGGGCCTGGCCGCGGGCTTCCTGGTGCTGTGGATGATCCGCTGGAACGTGCCCCGGGCGATCAGGGGCATCATGCCGGTCGTGGTGATCCCGCTGCTGTCGGTGGCGGCGGTCGGCTTCCTGATGTTCGTGGTGGTCGGCTCGCCGATCGCCTCGGCGATGAGCGGCCTGACCGACTGGCTGAACGGCCTCTCCGGCTCCAACGCGATCCTGCTCGGCGCGCTGCTCGGCGCCATGATGGCCTTCGACATGGGCGGTCCGCTCAACAAGGTCGCCTACACCTTCGCGGCCGGTGCGCTCACCACCGCCGGGACCACCCCGGACGCCGGCAGCCTCAAGGTGATGGCCGCCGTGATGGCCGCCGGCATGACCCCGCCGCTCGGCATGGCCCTGGCGACCGTCGTCCGGCGCAGGCTGTTCACCCCCGACGAGCGGGAGAACGGCAAGGCCGCCTGGGTGCTCGGTGCCTCCTTCATCACCGAGGGCGCGATCCCGTTCGCGGCGGCCGACCCGCTGCGGGTCATCCCGGCGGGCATCGCCGGCAGCATGACCGCCGGCGGCCTGACGATGGCCTTCGGCTCCACCCTGCGGGCCCCGCACGGCGGGATCTGGGTGCTCCCGCTGATCGGCAGCCCCTTCCTGTACCTGGTCGCGGTCGCGGCGGGCACGGCGGTCACCACGGCGGTGGTGGTGCTGCTCAAGGGGATGCGCAAGCCCGCCGCCGAGCCGGCTGCGGCCTCCGCCGTCGCCGTGAAGCAGCCGGCCGCCGTCTGACCCGTCGGCTGTCGGGCGGCTCCCGGACCAGCCGACCAGCCGGAATCCGAACCGGCGTGGGGCGCCCGCTCGTTCGAGCGGGCGCCCCGTCGTGTCCGCCGAGACGTGTTCGCCGAGTCGTGTCCTCCGAAGGACCGGGCCCGGCGGTGCCGGGATCAGGCCCGGCCGGCCAGGGCGGGTATCAGCCGGACGGCCTCGGGGGCGCTCGCGTTGTGGCGCTCGACCCAGGTGGTCAGCGCGGTCTGGCAGGCGTGGTCGAGATGGCGCAGCTCCGAGAGGTCCAGCTCCAGGACGCGGTCGGTCGGCAGGGCCTCCAGGGCGTCGAGGAGCTTGGGCAAGCGGAGGAAGGTGGCGTTGCCCGTCAGCCGGACCCGGATGGTGCCGGTGGGCAGCTCCTCCGTCTCCACGTGCAGCCGGGACGTCTCCCAGGCGGTCTTGAGGATCGACAGGCCCAGACCGATCAGCACGCCCTCGAACATGTTGACCGTGACGATGGCCACCGCGGTGGCCGCGAGGACGAGCGCTTCGGAGCGGTGCTCGCGCCACAGCGGTCCGAGCTGCTTGAACGGCAGGAGCTTGAACCCGGCGTGCACCAGCACACCCGCGAGCGCCGCGACCGGGATGACGCCGAGGGCGGCCGGGAGCAGGGCGGCGAAGAGCAGCAGCCATCCGCCGTGCAGCACGCGGGACGCTTTGGTCCTGGCGCCGGCCTGCACGTTGGCGGCGCTGCGGACGATGACCGCGGTCATCGGCAGGGCGCCGAGGACGCCGCAGAGGGTGTTGCCCGCCCCCTGGGCCATGAGCTCCTTGTCGTAGTCGGTGCGCGGCCCGTCGTGGAGCCGGTCGACGGCCGCCGCACTGAACAGGCTCTCGGCGGAGGCGACCAGGGTGAAGGCCAGGATCGTGACCAGCAGCGCCGGGGTGACCTGGTCGAGCACGCCGCTGCCCGGCGGCTGGACGGCCTCCAGCAGGCCCTTGACCTCGACCTTCTTCACCGGACGGGGGAGCAGCCAGGCCGCGGCGGTGGCGAGCAGGACGGCCACCAGCGCGCCCGGGACGACCCTCAGCCTGGCCGGGAGCCGCTGCCACAGCACGATCACGGCGATGGTGCCGGCGCCGATCGCGAAGGAGAGGCCGGCGGCCGGTGAGGAGACGAGCCGGGCGAGGAGGCCGGGCAGGCCGAGGAGCTTGTCGATCCCGCTCGCGGGCGCCGGCCGGTCGGCCATCGCGTAGAGCTGGCCGGCGATGATCACCAGGCCGATGCCGGCCAGCATGCCCTCGACCACGGCGACGGAGATGGCACGGAACCACCGGCCCCAGCGCAGCGCGCCCAGCAGCAGTTGGAGCAGGCCGGTGGCGGCGACCACGACACCCAGCGCCGGGAGTCCGAACCGCTGCACGGTCTCGGCGACCAGGACGGTCAGCCCGGCGGCCGGGCCGCTGACCTGGAGGCTGCTGCCGGGCAGCGCACCGGTCACCAGGCCGCCGACGATGCCGGTGATCAGGCCGAGTTCGGCGGGTACGCCCGAGGCGACGGCGACGCCGACGCACAGCGGGAGCGCGACGAGGAAGACGACGAGCGAGGCGGTCAGGTCGTACTTGAGTGCGGGAAAGCGCATGGGAGCCCTCATCCGGGGACGTTCGGGGGTGGCCGGCCGCGGGTCCACAGCGGGCCGGGGGTTCACGGCTGGTCGCCGTTTCACGGCGGGTCGCGGCGTCACAGCGGCAGGAAGACGTCGGTGCCGGGGCGGTGGGTGTGGACCGCGCCGGTGTGCACCTCGTAGAACCAGCCGTGCAGTCCGAGCCGCCCCTCGTCGATCCGGCGCGCGACGCTCGGGTGGGTGCGCAGCCTCTGGAGCTGGTCCAGGACGTGGCGTTGGACCGGGCCGGCCAGGTCGTGGCTCGGTTCCCCGTCCGGCGTCAGCGCGGTGCCGTCGGCGAGCCAGTCGCGCACCGCGGGCACGCCGGTGAGGTCGTCGCCCCGTACGACGGCGCCCACCGCGCCGCAGTGCGAGTGGCCGCACACCACGATGTCGGCGATCTCCAGGACCTCGACGGCGTACTCGATGGTCGCGGCCTCCGCGGACGGGACGTCCGGCCGGTACGGCGGGACGATGTTGCCGGCGGTCCGCATCTCGAAGAGGTCCCCGGGCCGGGCGCCGGTGACGGCGGCGGGGATGACGCGGGAGTCCGAGCAGGTGATGAACAGCGCCTGCGGGTTCTGACCGGCAGCCAGTCGCCCGAAGGCGTCCGAGTCCTGCGCGGCACGGCGGCGGAAGGTGCGGGCGTGGTCGATGAATGCTTGCATGTCGATGCCTCGGTCCTTTCGGAGTCGTGTCGGAATGAGACTTCGGGTTCGAGCCCGCTCGATGCGGAAGAAGGCAGCACGGAGCGCGGCGGCGGTGGCAGGGAAAATCACTGCCGTGAGCCGTCGTGAATCGCCGGGTGCGGGGGCGGCACAGTCGGGGTCCGCTGCCGTCGACGAGCGTGCGGGCGCGATCGGCGCCGATCAGCAGCGGAACACCTGGAGGGCCGCCGCTCTGCACCGTCTGAGCGCCCCGTGCGGCGCCTCGGGGTCACCGGCCGGGGACGGGTGGGTGACGGCCGGAGCGTCGTCGAGCAGGGCCGGGATCAACTCGGGCCGCCGGCGTGGGACTTCGACGGTCCGGGCCCGGGGCGAGCAGAGACCTGGAGCGATCTCGGGAGGTGCCGTCTCCTCGACGAGCTTCGCCTCCGCGGCCACGGACCGGCAGTTGCTCTCCCGGGTGAATGCGGCCACCGACTGGGACAGCGCCAGCAGGCCCAGCACGGCCACGAGGGTCACGGCGACGGCGCCGACCATCCTCGTGACCGGAGACATTGCCCGTTCCTTTCCCTGCTTTGACGCCTTCTTGGGACTCTCATGAATCCTGACGAGTTGTCATGTCGGGGAGTTCCGAAATTCCGTAAACAATATGTTAACTGTCTTGGCAGAACCGTTGATGATCTCCCGGAGATCATTCCGAATGCGGGAGAACGGTGAATTGTTTGTGATGCGGCAACGCCCGGGGAATCCACGACGGATTCCCCGGGCGTTGCCGCCGGGCGCTCCCGGGCGTCACCTCGTCGGGCCGATGTCCCCCCAGACCGAGGCCGGGCCGCCGGCCGACTGCGCGTCGACGCGGTAGCTGTCGCCGGCCGTGCTGCGCGCGCCGGTGGCGTGGTTGAACTGGTCGGCGAACTCGTACTGCCCGACCGGCACCGTGCGGCCCGGCTTGAGGACCCAGCGGTACACCAGCGCGCCGCCGGACTCCTGGACGGTGACGGTGAAGTCGTCGCCCGGAAGCGTGTGCCACTTGCCGGTGTCGCGGACCTCGCCGGTCTGGGCGACGCGCATCTCGACGGTGAGCGAGGTGAGCGGCTGGGTGGTCTTGAGCACCAGGTTGTCCTGGCCCCAGTAGATCGTGGTGTGCGGGTCGACCGAACCGTCCGACCACAGCGGACCGTTCTGGGGCCGGCCGCTCGCCGTGGGCGTCGGTCGCGGGCTCGTCGGAGCCGCGGTGGTCGGCGCGGCCGTGGGCGCCGGGGCGGCGGAGACGGGGGGAGCCGGCCGGGCCGGCGACGGTGTGGCCGTCTCGGCGGCCGTCGGGGAGGGCGCGGCCGGAGCGGTGGTGACGGTGTCCGACGGGGCCTGCGTCCCGACGATGGCGGCGACGGCGAGGCCGCCGGTCGCCAGGATGCCGGCGGCGGCGAGGCCGCCGAGGACGGCCCTGGGCCAGGACCGCGCGAACGGCGGGGTGCGGTGGCGGACGGGAGGGCCGGCCGCGCCGCGTTCGACGCGGGCCAGGATCCGTGCGCGGTCGGGCTGATGGGCTTCGGCGGCCTCGCGCAGCTGCCGGGTGATGTGGTCGTTCACCGTTATTTCCTCCTTCCTGTCGCCAGTTCGCCGACCGCACGTGCCCCGAGGACGCGCTGCAGTTCGGCCATGCCCTTCGAGGTCTGGCTCTTCACCGTACCGACCGAGACGCCCAGCGCCGCGGCGGTCTCCTTCTCCGAGAGGTCGAAGGCGTGACGCAGCACCACGCACGCCCGCTTGCGGAACGGCAGCCGGGCCAGCGCCGCACGGACGTCCAGCACGGCGGGTACGTCCGTGCCGTCGGTTCTCTCGGGGGCGCGGGACCAGAAGAGCAGGACCCGGCGCCGTTCGCGGACCGCGCTGCGGATCCGGGCCCGGGCCATGTTGGCGACCACCCCGCGGGCGTAGGCGATCGGGTGGTCGGCCGTGCGGAGGCGGTCCCAGCGTTGCCACAGGGCGATCAGGGCGTCCGCGGCGAGGTCGTCGGCCGCGTCCGCTTCGCCGGTCAGGAGGTGGGCGAAGCGGGCGAGTTCGGCGTAGTGGCGTTCGAAGAAGTCGTGGAACTCCGCGGACGTGTCATCGAGGAGCATTTCCCCCGGTCGCCCTCTCCCTGCAATGTGAGCGTTAACAATAGGCGTGAGCCTAGCAGTGCCCGGATCCGGGCCGGGACGGTGGTCGCCCCGGAGCGGGACCACCGCCGAGCGGCGGGCGAGCGGCGCGATCAATGCCGGGCGAACTGGACGTGGGTGGGTTGGACGACGTCCGGCTTCACCGCGAGCCCGTCGACGGTCAGTTGCTCCCCGTAGACGTCGGTGACCCTGATCGATCCGCCGCACCCGCTGCCGTCGGGGGAGAGGAAGTAGTTGTAGTCGGTGCGGGTCAGCTGCCGCCAGCCGCCTCCGGCCCGGACCTCCAGGGTCGCCACCGGATTCCGGTGACCGATCGCCTGGATTCCGCACCACCACTGGCTGGACCCGGTCTTGTACCGGATCGACACGGCGGCGGGCGCCGAGCCGGGGCTCAGCTCCGTCCAGGTGATCGGGAGGCGGCCCACCGAGAGGTCGGCCAGCTTGGCGAAGGCCTCGTGGCTGAGATCGAGTTGGCCCGGAGCGCAGGGCAGCGGGCACTCGTTGACGATCCGCACCGTGATGCTCGCCCCGTTGGCGGCGCGGACCAGCACGGTCGCCCCGCAGGCCCTGGACGTCTCGTAGTCGGTGTGGTTCATCGCCGCGACCATGAGGTCGGCGGACGGGCCGAACGAGCAGGCGCCGTTGCCGTCGGCGGCGTCGTAGGAGGTCGCGACGCCCTGGTAGTTCGTCCCGGGCTTGATCCGCCCGGCCAGGGACGCCGTGGTCTGCGCGGAGCCGGAGCCGGAGCCGGCACCGTCGGCGGCGGCCTGGGCGGCCGATGGGGACGTTCCTGCCCTGCCGGCGGTCGTGGCGCCGGGAGCGGACGGCTTCGGCGTGGGGGTGGCGGACGGCGACGGGGTGACGGTGGCCGAGGGCGTGGCGCCGGCGGCCGACGGCGAGGCCGCCGAGGGCGTGGGATCGGTCAGGGCACCGGTGGCGGCCGGTGTGCTCGGCTCGGTGGCCGCGACGGAGGCGGCGGCCGGCTCCGCGGCGCCGGTGCCGCCCCCGCCGCCCGGCAGGAGGGCGAAGGCCAGGCAGACCAGGACCCCGACCGCGACCAGCGCCAGCGGTATGCCCAGGACAGGCCCTAGCCCGCGCCTGCGGTTCGGCGGTGGGGCGGCGTGCTTCGTTGCCTTCATTCGCGTCCGTTTCGGTAGGTCGACCTCGGTGGATCGACTCGACGTTGCGCTGACCAGTGGTCGCCGGAGCCGGAAAGGTTGCCGCTCCGGCACGGGCTTTTTTCTTCGAGGCGCCGTGGGGGCGTGGGCCCTGTCGGCGCCTCGCCCCTCGGTGTCACCCGTCAGTTGCCGCCGCCGGCAGAAGGGTTGCCGCGTTCCGGGAGAACTTTTTTCGAGGTGCGTCCCGGCCCCGGGCGGCCGTCGTGCGGAGCCGGTGCGGTGGTCGCGCGCAAGGGGCGGTCGTGGAGGAGAAGGAGTCGGTCGTGGGTGTCGAGAGCCGCCCGGTGACGCTGAGGGTGATCGCCGACCAACTGGGCCTGGACGTGTCCACCGTCTCCAGGGTCCCGAACGGTCCGACGGCGACGGACGGCGGGCCGCCTCGGGGGCGACGGCCCGCCGGGTCCGGGAGCTCGCCGACGAGCTCCTCGTCCACGTCCGCCGCCCCCGGCAGCTGGTGGTCTCGATCGCGGTTCACGCGGCCCGGGCCCGGACTTGACGGTAAGGACAGGGCCTGAACAAAATGCCGGTCCACGCTTCACCCGCACTCCGGCCCTGCCCGCTTCGGGCTCGCGCTGACGCGTAACATGCCCGCCATGTCCACAGTTGCCGTGATTGCGGTTGTCGCGCTCGCCCTCCTGCACGTCTACATCCTGGTCCTGGAGATGTTCCGCTGGACGACTCCGCGGGCCCGGGCCTCCTTCGGCACCTCCGCGGAGTTCGCGGTCTCGACCAAGGCGCTGGCCGCCAACCAGGGCCTGTACAACGGCTTCCTGGCGGCCGGGCTGCTCTGGGGCGCGTTCGCCGCCGACCCGGTCGGGTTCCAGACGCGGGTCTTCTTCACGTCCTGCGTCGCCGTCGCCGGCCTGTTCGGCGCGGTGACGTCCTCCCGGAAGATCCTGTTCGTGCAGACCGTGCCGGCCCTGGTCGTGCTCGTCCTGGTGCTGCTGGCCCGCTGACCCCGGACACGGCAGGACGGGCGCGGTGTTGGGAACACCGCGCCCGTCCTCGTACTACCGGTGCACGACCGGTCAGGGTCAGGAACCGGCCCGGCGCTTGTTGTAGACGTCGAAGCCGACGGCCGCGAGCAGCACCAGGCCCTTGATCACCTGCTGGTAGTCGGTGCCGACGCCCACCAACGACATGCCGTTGTTCAGAACGCCGAGCACCAGGCCGCCGATGATCGCGCCCATCACGGTGCCCACACCGCCGCTGGCGGAGGCGCCGCCGATGAAGGCGGCGGCGATCGCCTCCAGCTCGAAGTTGATGCCGGCCTGCGGCGTGCCGGCGTTGAGCCGCGCGGCGAAGACCAGTCCGGCCAGCGCCGCGAGGACGCCCATGTTGGTGAAGGCGAGGAAGACGACCCGCTTGCTCTTCACACCCGACAGCTTGGCAGCCGCCTCGTTGCCGCCGATGGCGTAGGTGTGCCGCCCGATGATCGAGTTGCGCATCAGGTAGCCGAAGCCGACCAGCAGCCCGCCGAGGATCAGCAGCACGATCGGCACGCCGTGGTAGCTGGCCAGCAGCAGGGTGAAGGCGACCACGGCCGCGGTGATCACGGCGAGCTTGGTCAGGAACAGCGGGAGCGGGAGCACCTCCAGTCCGTACGAGGCGGTCTGCCGCCGGCCGCGCACCTCCTGGAGGACCGCGACGGCCAGCACGCCGAGACCGATCAGCAGGGTGAGGTTGTGGTAGTTGGTGTGCGGTCCGACCTCGGGGAGGAAGCCGCTGCTGATGCTCTGGAAGCCCTTGGGGAACGGCGCCACCGACTGGCCCTGGAGCAGGATCTGGGTGCCGCCGCGGAACAGCAGCATGCCCGCCAGGGTGACGATGAAGGACGGGATCCCGAGGTAGGCGATCCAGAAGCCCTGCCAGGCGCCGGCGAGGGCGCCGATCACCAGCGCGACCAGCATCGCCACGGGCCACGGCAGGTGCTGCTTGACCATCATCACCGCGGCGGCGGCCCCGACGAAGGCGGCCAGCGAGCCGACCGAGAGGTCGATGTGCCCGGCGATGATGACGATCATCATCCCGATCGCCAGGATGAGGATGTAGCCGTTCTGCTGGATCAGGTTGGTGATGTTGAGCGGCTGGAGCAGGATGCCGTCCGTCCAGATCTGGAACAGCAGCACGATCAGCGCGAGGGCGACCAGCATGCCGTACTGGCGCACGTTGCCGCGCAGCGCGCGGGCCAGCACGCCGCCGAGGGAGGTGCCCTGGCCGGCCTGCGGGGCCTTCGGGGACGAATCCGGGATGATCTCGGTCTGGGCCATGCCTCACACCTGCTCGTTGCTGGATGCGGTGCTCATGGTCATGAGCCGCATGAGGGATTCCTGGGTGGCGTCGGCACGGGCGACCTCGCCGGTGATCCGGCCTTCGGCCATGGTGTAGATCCGGTCGCACAGGCCCAGGAGTTCGGGGAGTTCGGACGAGATGACGAGCACGGCCTTGCCCTGGGCGGCCAACTCGGCGATGACCGTGTAGATCTCCGCCTTGGCGCCGATGTCGATGCCGCGGGTGGGCTCGTCGAGGATCAGCACCTCCGGCTCGGCGAAGATCCACTTGCTGAGGACGACCTTCTGCTGGTTGCCGCCGCTGAGCGTGCCGGTCCGGGTGAACACCGTCGGTGCCTTGATGTTCATGGTGCGCCGGAACGATTCGGCGACCTTGGTCTCCGCGTGCCGGTCGACCCGGCCGTAGCGGGCGACCTTGCCGAGCGCGCTCAGCGAGATGTTCCGGCTGATGTCGTCGATCAGGTTGAGGCCGAGCTGCTTGCGGTCCTCGGTGACGTACGCGATGCCGTGCCCGATCGCCTCGGGCACCGTCCGGGTACGGATCTCCCGGCCGTGCAGCCGTACCCGGCCCGCTGCCCACCGCCCGTACGAGCGGCCGAAGACGCTCATCGCGAGTTCCGTGCGGCCGGCGCCCATCAGGCCGGCGATGCCGACGATCTCACCGCGTCGCACGTTCAGCGAGGCGCCGTCGACCACCATGCGCTGCTGGTCGATCGGGTGCCGCACGCTCCAGTCCTCGACCTCGAAGGCGACCTCGCCGATCTCGGGGGTGCGTTCGGGGTAGCGGTGCTCCAGGTCGCGGCCGACCATGCCACGGATGATCCGGTCCTCGGAGATGCCCCCGGGGCCGATCGCGATGGTCTCGATGGTCCGCCCGTCGCGCAGGATGGTCACGGAGTCCGCGACCCGGGCGATCTCGTTCAGCTTGTGCGAGATGATGATGCAGGAGATGCCCTGCGCCTTGAGTTCGAGGATCAGGTCGAGCAGTTTGCGGCTGTCCTCGTCGTTCAGCGCCGCGGTCGGCTCGTCCAGGATGAGCAGCTTGACCTTCTTGGCCAGCGCCTTGGCGATCTCGACCAGCTGCTGCTTGCCCACGCCGAGGTCGGCGATCCGGGTGTGCGGGCTCTCGTCGAGACCGACCTGGCGCAGCAGTTCGGCGGCGTGGGTGAGCGTCCGGTGCCAGCTGACGATGCCGCGCGAGGCGTGCTCGTTGCCGAGGAAGACGTTCTCGGCGATGGACAAGTACGGCACCAGCGCCAGTTCCTGGTGGATGATGACGATGCCGCGCTGCTCGCTGGCCCGGATGTCCCTGAACCGGCAGGGCTCGCCCTCGAAGAGGATCTCGCCCTCGTAGGCGCCGTGCGGGTACACGCCGCTGAGCACCTTCATCAGGGTGGACTTGCCGGCGCCGTTCTCGCCGCAGATGGCGTGCACCTCGCCGGCGGCGACGGTCAGGTTGACCTCGGAGAGCGCCTTGACGCCGGGGAACGACTTGCTGATCGACCGCATTTCGAGAACGGGTCCAGCCATGGGTGTGCGTCCGTATCGTTCGGGGCGGTGCAGTGGGGGAGAGGTGGCCCCGGGCTCCGGGGAGCCCGGGTTCCGTGGGCCCCGGTCCGTGGGGCCCGGGGTTCCGCACCGCCGGTTCGGCGCGGGGCCCGTCGACCGGGCCCCGCGGGCTACTTGAGCTGGTCCGCGGTGTACTGACCGCTGTCGACCAGGACCTTCTGGTAGTTGTCCTTGTCGACGCTGACCGGCTGGAGCAGCTGCGCCGGAACGGTCTTCACGCCGTTGTTGTACTGGCTGGTGTCGTTGACCTCGGGCTTCCCGCCGGTCAGCACCGCGTCGCCCATCTGGACGGCGGCCTTCGCGAGTTGGCGGGTGTCCTTGTAGACGGTCTGGGTCTGCTCGCCCGCGATGATCGACTTCACCGAGGCCAGCTCGCCGTCCTGGCCCGTGACGACGGGCAGCGACTTGGCGGTGCCGTAGCCGACGCCCTTGAGCGAGGAGAGGATGCCGATCGAGATGCCGTCGTACGGGGAGAGCACGGCGTCGACGTGGGCGGAGGTGTAGGCCTTGCTCAGCAGGTTGTCCATCCGGGACTGGGCGACACCGCCGTCCCAGCGCAGCGTGGCGACCTGGTTGAACTCGGTCTGCCCGCTCTGCACGACCAGCTTCTTCTGGTCGAGGTACGGCTTGAGGACGCTCATCGCGCCGTTGAAGAAGAAGGTGGCGTTGTTGTCGTCCGGCGAACCGGCGAACAGCTCGATGTTGAACGGGCCCTTGCCGTCCTTGAGGCCGAGCTTGTCGGCGATGTAGCTGCCCTGGAGGACGCCGACCTTGTAGTTGTCGAAGGTCGCGTAGTAGTCGACGTTGGCCGTGCCCTTGATCAGCCGGTCGTAGGAGATCACCGGGATGTGGGCGTCGGCGGCCTTCTGCAGCACGTTGGTCAGGGAGGAACCGTCGATGGCCGCGATCACCAGCAGCTTGGCGCCCTTGGTGATCATGTTCTCCACCTGGGAGACCTGGTTCTCCACCACGTTGTCGCCGTACTGCAGGTCGGTCTTGTAGCCCTTGGCCTGGAACTCCTTGACCATGTTGTTGCCGTCGTTGATCCAGCGCTCCGACGACTTGGTCGGCATCGCGATGCCGACCAGACCACCCTTGGCGTCGCCCTTGGCGGGGCCGTCACCGGCACCGTTGGCGCTCTGGCCGCATGCCGCCAGCGAGAGCACCAGGCCCGCGGCGACGAGGCCCGCCGAAATCTTCCGCACAGTTCCTCCAGTGATGTTCCGCGACCGGGTCCGGCGCCCCTGCTGGGCGGCCGGGAGCGGTCGAGCGGGCCGGCCGGAGCGCTCCCTCGCGCTGTGGAACGTCGGGGCGGCAGTAGCTCTGGCCTGGCGTGAAATGAAGTGTTAACGCTAACAAGGGTGGCGTCAAGAGCCCTTGGATCACTGTTGGATAGCGGTGTGCGGCCGGTGCCCTGCACCCGGTGCGGCTGGACGCACTCCACCCGAACGGGAGGTCCGGCCGGGGTCCGGGAGGCGAGGGCGCGGTGAACCGTCGGTGAACGCCGGGTTCCGGTCGGGCCCGGAGTGGGTATGCGGCCCTCGGCCCCCGCCCTCGACGGTGTGACCCGGCCTCCGACGGTGTGATCCGGTCAACGGCCGGGAAGGCGTCGGAGTGTCGGGAGCAAGCGGGTCCGCGACGTCCGGGCCGGGTCCATTTGGCGGTTCGGGCGAACCGGTGAGCGCTCACCTACCGCAATGGCCACATGTGGCCGGCGTGAACGGCTGGTAAGAAGGTAGCCGCCCGATGGACCGAGGGTGACGGATCGGCCCGGACCCGGTCGCGTACTGTGGTCGGCAGCCGAGGAGGGGACTACGCGTGGGAACCGAGAACGCCGGGACGGAACAGCGCCAGCCAGTGATGGCGGACGTGGCGAAACTGGCGGGGGTGTCCCATCAGACGGTGTCCCGGGTGCTCAACGGCGCCCCGCACGTCCGGCCGGACACCAGGGACCGGGTGCTGGCCGCCATCCGGGAGCTGGACTACCGGCCCAACTCCGCCGCCCGGGCCCTGGTCACCCGCCGCTCGCAGACCCTCGGCGTGGTCAGCTTCGAGTCGACGCTCTACGGGCCGGCCTCGATGCTGGACGGCATCGAACAGGCCGCGCGCAGCGCCGGGTACTTCGTGAGCGTGTCCAGTCTGCGTTCGCTGGACGGCCGTTCGGTCCAGGAGGCCGTCGACCGGCTGCGCGACCAGGGGGTGGAGGGCGTCGTGGTGATCGCGCCGCAGACCTCCTCCGTCAGCGCGGTGGCCCGGCTCTCCAGCTCGGTGCCGGTGGTCGCGGTCGGCTCGGGCAACCAGAGCCAGGTGCCCATGGTGTCGGTGAGCAACCGCTTCGGTGCCGGAGAGGCCACCGGGCACCTGCTCGACCTGGGCCACCGCACCGTGCACCACGTGGCCGGGCCGGCCAACTGGCTGGAGAGCCAGGACCGCGAGGAAGGGTGGCGCCGCACGCTGCTGGCGGCCGGAGCCCCCGTGCCGGAGGTGCAGCGCGGCGACTGGAGCGCTCGCTCGGGCTACCAGGCGGGGCTGCGGCTGCTGGAACTGCGCGACGTCACCGCCGTGTTCTGCGCCAACGACCACATGGCGCTCGGGCTGCTGCGCGCCCTGAACGAGGCCCGCCGGTCGGTCCCGGAGGAGATCAGCGTGGTCGGTTTCGACGACATCCCGGAGGCCGCCTACTTCACTCCGCCGCTGACCACCATGCGGCAGGACTTCGCCGAACTCGGCCGACGGGCCCTGGAGATGCTCGTCGGGGCGCTGGAGGGCACTGCGCCCTCCCCGGCCCATGTGCAGATCACTCCGGAGATGGTGCTGCGGCGCAGCGCGGCCCCCGTCTCCGGGCGTTGAACGGCCGTCGGGGCCGCCGACGGCGCTGCCGACGGGTTTCGCCGCCGCGCTCCTGACCATCCCACCCCCTCGCTCCGCAGGTGGCTGCTCGACCAGGGAACTTCTCTTGACATGGGTGTTGTTAGCGTTAACAATCCCTGTGAGCGTTAACAGAGACGCCTCCCAACTCCGCCGGCCGAGCGCTGACACCCGCTTCCCAGCACTCGGCCGGTGGCCCCTCGTTCCGCCCTTCATGAGGGAGAGGTAGCGGAACGGAGCCTGTCGCCGGTGTGCTCCCCCCCTGCCCCGGTCACGGACCACACCGGCGACGGGCGACACCATCTGTTCACGGCGTCAACGCCGTTCCCCCGTACGAAGGATGAGCACGTGACCGTCAATCCTGCCGCCCCCGAGCCGGACCGCTACGTCGTCGGCATCGACTTCGGCACCCTCTCCGGCCGCGCCGTGGTAGTCCGGGTGCGGGACGGCGAGGAGGTGGGCACCGCCGTCCACGACTACCCGCACGCCGTCATCGAGCGCTCACTGCCCGGCACCGGCCGGCCGCTCCCGCCCGACTGGGCGCTGCAGCACCCCGGGGACTGGCGCGAGGTGCTGCGCACCGCCGTGCCGGCCGCGGTCGCCGCCGCCGGCGTCGACCCGGCACAGGTCATCGGCATCGCCACCGACTTCACCGCCTGCACCGTCCTGCCGGTGCTCGCCGACGGCACCCCGCTCGCCGAGACGCCCGCCTGGGCGACCCGCCCGCACGCCTGGCCCAAGCTCTGGAAGCACCATGCCGCCCAGGGCCAGGCCGACCGGATCAACGCCCTGGCCCACGCCCGCGGCGAGAAGTGGATCTCCCGCTACGGCGGCCGGATCTCCGCCGAGTGGCAGTACGCCAAGGCCCTCCAGGTCCTGGAGGAGGACCCGGCGGTCTACGCCGCGACCGCCCGCTGGATCGAGGCCGCCGACTGGATCGTCTGGCAGCTCACCGGCGCCGAGAGCCGCAACACCTGCACGGCCGGCTACAAGGGCATCCACCAGGACGGGAGTTACCCGAGCGAGGACTACCTCGCCGCGCTCCACCCGGACTTCGCCGACTTCGCCCGCACCCGCCTGGAACACCCGCTCTCCCCGCTCGGCTCCCGGGTCGGCTCGCTCACCGCGCAGGCCGCCGAGTGGACCGGCCTGCCCGAGGGCATCGCGGTCGCCGCAGGCAACGTCGACGCCCACGTCGCCGCCCCGGCCGCCCGCGCCGTCGACAACGGCCGGCTCCTCGCCATCATGGGCACCTCCACCTGCCACGTCGTCAACGGGGCGACGCTCGCCGACGTCCCCGGCATCTGCGGCGTGGTCGAGGACGGCATCGTCGCCGGCTCCTACGGCTACGAGGCCGGCCAGAGCGCCGTCGGCGACATCTTCGCCTGGTGGCTGCGCCAGGGCGTGCCCGCCGACTACCTGGCCGAGGCCGAGGCCGACGGCGGGGACCTGCACAAGCTGCTCACCCGCAAGGCCGCCGCCCAACCCGTCGGCGCGCACGGCCTGGTGGCGCTCGACTGGATGAACGGCAACCGCTCCACCCTGGTCGACCACCACCTGTCCGGCGTGATCGTCGGCCTCACCCTGGCCACCCGCCCCGAGGAGGTCTACCGGGCCCTGCTGGAGGCCACCGCCTTCGGCACCCGCGTCATCGTGGAAGCCCTGGAGCGCGGCGGCGTCCCCGTCACCGAGTTCATCGTCACCGGCGGCCTCAAGAAGAACGCCCTGCTGATGCAGATCTACGCCGACGTGCTGCGCCGCCCGGTCTCCGTCGCCGAGTCGGAGCAGGGCCCCGCACTCGGCTCGGCGATCCACGCGGCCGTCGCCGCCGGGGCGTACCCCGACGTACGGACCGCGTCCGAGGCCATGGGCCGGCTGCAGCAGGGCGCCTACCGGCCCGACCCGGCCGCCGCCGACGTGTACGACCGGCTCTTCGCCGAGTACCGCGCCCTGCACGACCACTTCGGCCTCGGCGCCGACAAGCTCCTGCACCGCCTGCGTGACATCCGGAACGCCGCCCTCACCACCCCGAGCGAGGCCTTGTGAACGCGACCGAAGCGACCATCGACCTGATCCGCCGCCAGGTCAGCGACCTGCACCAGGAGCTGGTCCGCTACAACCTGGTGGTCTGGACCGCCGGCAACGTCTCCGCGCGCGTCCCCGGCGAGGACCTGCTGGTGATCAAGCCCAGCGGCGTCTCCTACGAGGAACTGACGCCGCAGAACATGATCGTCTGCGATCTGGACGGCAACGTCGTCGAGGGCGAACACGCGCCCTCCTCCGACACCGCCGCGCACGCCTACGTCTACCGCCACCTGCCCGAGGTCGGTGGAGTGGTCCACACCCACTCCACCTACGCCTGCGCCTGGGCGGCCCGCGGCGAGGCCGTCCCCTGCGTGCTCACCGCGATGGCCGACGAGTTCGGCGCCGAGATCCCGGTCGGCCCCTTCGCCCTGATCGGCGACGACTCGATCGGCCGGGGCATCGTGGACACCCTCAAGGGCCACCGCTCGCCCGCCGTCCTGATGCAGAACCACGGCGTGTTCACCATCGGCAAGGACGCCAAGGCCGCCGTGAAGGCCGCCGTGATGTGCGAGGACGTCGCCCGCACCGTCCACCTCTCCCGCCAGCTCGGCGAGCCCCTGCCGATCGCCCAGGCGGACATCGACAGCCTCAACTTCCGCTACCAGAACGTCTACGGCCAGCCCCAGGGCCGGTGAGGAGCCACCCCATGAAGAAGCCACTGCCCGGCCGCCGGGTCTGGTTCCTGACCGGCAGCCAAGGGCTCTACGGCGAGGACACGCTGCGCCAGGTCGCCGAGCAGTCCCAGCGGATCGCCGAAGCCCTGAACCGGGACCTCCTCCTGCCGGTCGAGGTCGTCTGGAAGCCCGTCCTCACCGACGCCGCGGCGATCCGCCGGATCTGCCTGGACGCCAACTCCGCCGACGACTGCATCGGCCTGATCGCCTGGATGCACACCTTCTCCCCGGCGAAGATGTGGATCGCCGGCCTGGACGCCCTGCAGAAGCCGCTGCTCCACCTGCACACCCAGGCCGATGTCGAACTGCCCTGGCAGACCATCGACATGGACTTCATGAACCTGAACCAGGCCGCCCACGGCGACCGCGAGTTCGGCTACATCCAGTCCCGCCTCGGCGTGCCCCGCAAGACCGTCGCCGGACACGTCAGCGACCCGGCCGTCTCCGGCCGGGTCGCCACCTGGGCCCGCGCCGCCGTCGGCCGCGCCGAACTGCGCGACCTCAAGCTCGCCCGCTTCGGCGACAACATGCGCGACGTCGCCGTCACCGAGGGCGACAAGGTCGAGGCCCAGCTGCGCTTCGGCGTCTCCGTCAACACCTACGGCGTCAACGACCTCGTCGCCGCCGTGGACGCGACGGAAGACGGCGACGTCACCGCACTGGTCAAGGAGTACGAGGACCGCTACCGCCTGGTGCCCGAGCTGCGGGCCGGCGGGGAGCGCCACGAGTCGCTGCGCTACGCCGCGCGGATCGAACTCGGCCTGCGCGGCTTCCTGGAGCAGGGCGGCTTCCGGGCCTTCACCACCAACTTCGAGGACCTCGGCGGACTGCGCCAGCTGCCCGGCCTCGCCGTGCAGCGGCTGATGGCCGACGGCTACGGCTTCGGCGGCGAGGGCGACTGGAAGACCGCCACCCTGCTGCGCACCCTCAAGGCGGCCGCCACCGGACTGCCCGGCGGCACCTCCTTCATGGAGGACTACACCTACCACCTGGAGTTCGGCCGCGAGCTGATCCTCGGCGCCCACATGCTGGAGGTCTGCCCGAGCATCGCCGCGGCCACCCCCTCCTGCGAGATCCACCCGCTCTCCATCGGCGGTCGCGAGGACCCGGTCCGGCTGGTCTTCGACGCCGAGCCCGGCCCCGCCGTGGTGGTCGGCCTGGCGGACCTCGGGGACCGCTTCCGGCTGGTCGCCAACGAGGTCGACGTGGTCGAGCCGCCGGCGCCGCTGCCCAACCTGCCCGTCGCGCGCGCCGTCTGGAAGCCGCGCCCGGACCTGCACACCTCCACCGAGGCCTGGCTGACGGCCGGCGCACCGCACCACACCGTGCTCTCCGGCGCGCTCGGGGTCGAGGAACTGGAGGACCTCGCCGAGATGATCGGCGTGGAACTGCTGGTGATCGACGACGACACGAACATCCGCCGGTTCACCAAGGAACTGCGCTGGAACCAGGCCTACCACCGGCTCGCCCAGGGCCTGTGAGACCCCTGCCGGGCCGACGCTGCCCGCCGGCCCGGCAGGCGCCGCCCGTCCTCCACCGGCCCCGCAAGAACGGAGAAACCCCGTGCCGAGCGACGCACTCGTGTCCCCGGGCGAACTGACGGTCAGCCAGGAGGTCGCCGCCACCCTGCCGGACGGCCGGACCGTCACCCGCTGGACGATCGGCTCACCGGAGGGCCTGACGGCGGAGGTGCTCGACCTGGGCGCCCGCCTCCAGGCCCTGCACACGCCGGACCGGCACGGAAGGCGGGCGAACGTCGTCCTCGGCTGCGACGGCGTCGAGGACCTGCTCGGCGAGGCCGCCTACCTCGGCGCCACGGTCGGCCGCTACGCCAACCGGATCGCCGACGGCCGGCTGCCGATCGACGGGACGACGCACCGGCTGGTGACCCAGCCCACCGGCCACACCCTGCACGGCGGAACGGACGGCTTCGCCACCCGGCTCTGGGACGGAGTCCCCGTCCGGGAGGGCAGGCGGGCCGGAGTGCGCCTGCGGCTGCACAGCCCCGACGGCGACCAGGGCTTCCCCGGGGCGCTCACCGCCGAGGTGACGTACCTGCTCGACCCGGCCGGTGCGCTCTGGATCGGCTACCGGGCGACCACGGACGCCCCGACCGTCGTCAACCTCACCAACCACGCGTACTTCAACCTGGCCGGCGAGGGCAGCGGAACGGTGCTCGACCACCTGCTCCGGGTGGAGGCCCCCGGGTACCTGCCGGTCGACGGGGAGCTGATCCCGACCGGCCCGGTCGCCCCGGTCGCCGACACGCCCTTCGACCTGCGCGAGGCCCGGCGGATCGGAGACCTGGTCGACGGCCCGGACCCGCAGCTGCGCCAGGCCGGAGCGGGCTTCGACCACAACTGGGTGCTCGACGGGAACGGGTTCCGCAGGGTCGCCGTGCTGAGCCACCCGGCCAGCGGCCGGCGGGTGGAGTGCCTCACCACGGAACCGGGGCTGCAGGTCTACACCGGGAACCACTTCGACGGCTCGCTGACCGGCCGCTCCGGCCGCCCGTACCGGGCCTACGCGGGCATCGCGCTGGAGACACAGCACTTCCCGGACTCGCCCAACCGCCCCGAGTACCCCTCCACCGTCCTGCGCCCGGGGGAGGAGTTCCGCTCGACGACGGTCTACTGCTGCTCGGCGGAGTAGCGGACCCGCCGGCGGGCGGTGAACGGGGGGCGGTGGGCCGGACGGGGCCCGCCGCCCCCTTCGCGTTGCCGCTCAGCGCGCGCCGAGGAGGTGTTCGAGGGCGAGCTGGTCCAGCTGCTCGAAGGCCATGCCGCGCCGGGCGGTGGCCTCGACGTCGAACTCCTCGAAGGCGGAACGGTCGGCGAGCAGGCCGGCCAGGCCGTCCCCGGCCGTGGGCAGGGCCAGTTCGGGCAGCCGGGAGGCGGCGAGGGCGGCCTGCACCTCCGGGTCGGCCCGGAAGGCGCGCGAGCGCTCGGCCAGCAGCAGGTAGTTGCGCATGCAGCCGGCCGCCGAGGCCCAGACGCCGTCGAAGTCCTCGGTGCGCGGCGGCTTGAAGTCGAAGTGGCGCGGGCCGTCGTAGCCGGCCGACTCCAGCAGGTCGACCAGCCAGAAGGCCTGCCGGAGGTCTCCCGCGCCGAAGCGCAGGTCCTGGTCGTACTTGATGCCGGACTGGCCGTTGAGGTCGATGTGGAACAGCTTGTCGTGCCACAGGGCCTGGGCGATGCCGTGCGGGAAGTTGAGCCCGGCCATCTGCTCGTGGCCCACCTCCGGGTTGAGGCCGACCCGCTCGGGCCGCTCCAACGCGTTGATGAACGCCAGGGCGTGGCCGACGGTGGGCAGCAGGATGTCGCCGCGCGGCTCGTTGGGCTTGGGCTCGATCGCGAACCGCAGGTCGTAGCCCTGCTGCTCGACGTACTCGCCGAACAGGTCGAAGGCCTCCTTCAGCCGGTCCAGCGCGGTGCGCACGTCCTTGGCGGCGCCGGACTCCGCGCCCTCGCGACCGCCCCAGGCCACGTAGACGGAGGCGCCGAGCTCCGCGGCCAGGTCGATGTTGCGGATGGTCTTGCGCAGCGCGTAGCGGCGCACGTCGCGGTCGTTGGCGGTGAAGGCGCCGTCCTTGAAGACGGGGTGGGTGAACAGGTTGGTGGTCGCCATCGGGACCTTCAGCCCGGCGGCGTCCAGCGCGGCGCGGAAGCGCTTGACGGTCTCCTCGCGGGTGGCGTCGTCCGCGCCGAAGGGGATCAGGTCGTCGTCGTGGAAGGTGACGCCGTAAGCGCCGAGCCCGGCGAGCCGCTGCACGGTCTCGACCGGGTCGAGGGCGGGACGGGTCGCGTCGCCGAAGGGGTCGCGCCCCTGCCAGCCGACGGTCCACAGGCCGAAGGTGAACTTGTGCGCGGGGGTGGGGACGAGCGGGTCGCTGGACATGGCACGGCTCCGGATCGGTGCGGAAGGGTGTTTGTCAGGGCTCTCAACAAATTAGTATGCCGGGACGTCAGAAGGAACCCCATCGGAGGAACGCATGGCTGAGCAGCGTGTCGTGATCGGCGTCGACAGCTCGACCCAGTCCACCAAGGCCCTCGCCGTCGATCTCGACACGGGCGCGGTCCTGGGCGAGGGCCGCGCCCCGCACACCGTCAGCGAGGGAGCCGGCCGGGAGAGCGACCCGGAGCAGTGGTGGCGGGCGTTCGAGGAGGCCACCGCGGCGACGGGCTGGGCCGGGCGCGCGGCCGCCGTCTCGATCGGCGGCCAGCAGCACGGGCTGGTCACCCTCGACGCGACCGGCGCACCCGTCCGCCCCGCCCTGCTCTGGAACGACGTCCGCTCCGCCCCCCAGGCCGCCGAGCTGCGGGCCGCCATCGGCGCGGCGGAACTCGCCGACCGCACCGGCAGCGTCCCCACCGCCGCCTTCACCGCCCCCAAGTGGGCCTGGCTGCGCGCCCACGAGCCCGCCGCCGCCGAGCGCGTCACCGCCGTCCGCCTGCCGCACGACTTCCTCACCGAACGGCTGACCGGAGAGGCCGTCACCGACCGGGGCGACGCCTCCGGAACCGGCTGGTGGGGGCCGGACGGCTACGACAAGGACGTCCTCGACCGCATCGGCCTCGACCCGGCCCTGCTCCCGCAGGTCCGCACGCCGGGCGCGCCGGCCGGCGCCGTCCGCCCGGGGACGGCGCTGCGCCCGGGGATCCCGGTGGCCGCCGGAACCGGCGACAACATGGCCGCCGCCCTCGGGCTGGGCCTGCGGCCCGGGCAGCCGGTGCTCAGCCTCGGCACCTCCGGGACGGTCTACGCCGTCGGCCGGAAGCGGCCGACGGACCCGAGCGGCACCGTCGCGGGCTTCGCCGACGCCCTCGGCGGCTGGCTGCCGCTCGCCTGCACGCTCAACTGCACCCTCGCCGTCGACCGCTTCGCCGCCCTGCTCGGACGCGGGCGCGAGGAGGTCGAGGACGGCGGCACCGTCGTCGTCCTGCCCTACCTGGACGGCGAGCGCACCCCGGACCTCCCGGGCGCCTCCGGCCTGATCCACGGGCTGCGCCACGACACCACCCCCGGACAGCTGCTCCAGGCCGCCTACGACGGCGCCGCCCACGCCCTGCTCGCCGCCCTGGACGGCGTGCTGCGCGCGGGCGGCACGGACCCGGCGGGCGACGAACCGCTGCTGCTGATCGGCGGCGGCGCCCGCGGCCGCACCTGGCAGCGGACCGTGCTGCGGCTCTCCGGCCGGGCCGTCCGGGTGCCCGACGCCCGGGAACTGGTCGCGCTCGGCGCCGCCGCCCAGGCCGCCGCCCTGCTCACCGGCGAGCCCGCCGACGCGGTGGCACGCCGTTGGCGCACCGCCGACGGCCCGGTGCTGGAGCCCGTGGCCCGGGACGCGGCCGCGCTCGAACGGATCGGCGATACCCTGCGTCGGGCCGGGGCCTTGCAGGGAGCTCCGGCCGGGGACCGGTAGGAGGGGGCGCGCGCGTGACAGTGGTCGGCACAGCGAGGAACAGCCAGGGCGGCGGGCCCGCGTCGCAACAGGACATGCGGCGGCGCAACCTCTCGGTGGTCCTCGGCGCGGTCAGCGCTCACGACCCGCTCGCCCGGCCGCTGTCCCGCGCCGACGTCGCCGGCCGGGTCGGACTGACCAGGGCGGCCGTCTCCTCGCTGGTCGACGAACTGATCGGACGGGGTGCGCTGACCGAGGCGGAGACCGCGCCCGACGGACGGGTCGGCCGCCCCGGGCGTGCGCTGTCGGTGCGCGACCGGGGCCCGGCTGGCCTCGGTCTGGAGATCGGCGTCACGCACCTCGGCGCGTGCGTCGTGGACCTGCGCGGCGAACCCCGGGTGTGGCGCCGGGTGGACCGGGCCAACGCCGGCCGACCGGCAGGGCAGGTCCTGGCGGAGACCGCCGCCCTGGCCGCCGAGGCGGAGGCCGAGGCCCGCGACCTCGGACTGCGTGTCGAGGGCCGGGTCCTGGCCGTGCCCGGGGTGGTGCCGAACGGACCGGCCGGGCGGGTCGAACGCGCACCCAACCTCGGCTGGCACACCGTCGGCATCGCCGACCACTGGCCCGACCCGTGCACCGTGCCCGAGCCGGAGAACGAGGCCAATCTCGGGGCGCTGGCCGAGTACTGGAACGCCGAGCAGGCCGAGCAGACCTTCGTGCACGTCTCCGCGGACGCCGGGATCGGGGCCGCCCTGGTCATCGACGGGCGGTTGTTCCGCGGCGCCCGCGGCTTCGCCGGCGAGCTCGGCCACGTCCCCGTCCATCCGGACGGCGTCCGGTGCGCCTGCGGCGCGCGCGGCTGCCTGGAGCAGTACGCGGGCCAGGCGGCCGTGCTGCGCGAGGCCGGCCTCGCGCAGCACGGCCCGGGCGCGGCCGGTCCCGCGGAGGCCGGCGACCCGGTCGCCCTGCTGGCCGATCGGGCCGCCGCCGGACATGCGCCGACCCTGGCGGCGCTGGACCGCGCGGGCCGGGCCCTGGGCCTCGCCCTCGCCTCCGCCGTCGACCTCATCGACCCGGACGGCCTCGTCCTCGGCGGCACCTACGCCGAACTGGCCGAGTGGCTGCTGCCGCCGGTCCGGGCCGAACTCGGCGAGCGGGTCACCGTCCGGCCCTGGGCGCCGGAGGCGCTGCGCCCGTCCGCCCTGGGTCGGCGCGGGCCCGTGCTGGGCGCGGCGCAGACCACGGTCCGCCGGATCATGGCGGACCCCACGCTGCTGCCGGTCGGCTGACCCGGGGCCGGGAGCGGGAGGCCCGGCGCGCCCGGGCCTGCTCCGCGCGCGGTCAGTGGTCAGGTCAGTGGTCAGTCGTGGTCGACCACGACCGCCCCGTACACCTCCATACGCTGCAACCCGTGCGGTTGGATCCACAAGAACTCGCGCAAGAGCCAAGCCGAGTTCGTCTCGGACAAATGCGATGAATTGCCTCGTGTTAGCGCCACCACGAGTCGGCCACCCGTCGGAACTCGTTCCGAATGAGGTTGTGAGAACTCTTGACGAACCTTTCGATAGGGCGGCTAATTAATCCCCCGAGGGCGGCCTGGATCCTGTCCGGCGAGCAGCGCTACCGCGACTGGATCGTCGACTACGTCGGCGCCTGGCGGGAGCGCACCGAGGCGAACGGCGGTCTCATCCCGGACAACGTCGGCCCGGACGGGGTCGTCGGCAGCCGGCTCGAAGGACGCTGGTACGGCGGCCACTACGGCTGGTCCTGGCCGCACGGCTGGCACAGCGTGGGCCACGCGGCCTGCGTGGCGGCGCTCGCCGCCGCGGTGAGCACCGGGGAGGACGACTACCTCGCGATGGTCGGCACCTCGCTCGACGAGATCATCTCCCGGGCGAAGGTGATGCCCTTCGCCGAGGCGGACTCCAGCCTGCCGTCCAAGTGGGCGGTCGAACTCGGCCCGGACCGCGACCGGCCGACGCTCCACCTCCCGTTCCGGCGCAACGACTCGGGCTGGTTCGACTACAACCCGGTCACCCTGTCGGTGCCGATGGCGCTGTGGCACCACACCGCCTCGGACACCGACCGCGCCCGCATCGAGCGACTGCGCGAAGCGGACGAGCTCGACTGGAGCACGGTGCGCCCGTTCCGGGCCAAGGAGGAGTCCGGGCACGAGAAGGCCTGGTTCGCCTTCCTCGCCGGCGACGACCCCGGCTACCCCGAGCGGATCCTCGCCGCCGCCCAGGCGCAGGTCCGCCACCGGCTGCGGCGGATCGAGCGTTACCGCGACCTGGAGGTGGAGGAGGCCGACATCCACGTGTGGCAGCAGTGCAACCCGGTGGCCACCGAAGCCCTCGTCCAGCTGACCTGGGGCGGCCCCCAGGTGCCTCTACAACGGCGGCCTCCAGCAGGCCCGGCTGCGCTACCACGACGCCGAGGCCCGCCGCGCGGGGCTGCCGCAGGACGTGGCCGCCCTGGTCACCTCCATCGACCCCGAGGCGACCACGGTCGAGTTGGTGAACCTCTCGCCAGACAAAGATCGGACCATTATCCTTCAGGCGGGCGCCTTCGCGGAGCACAGCATCACCTCGGTCCGGTACACGACGTGTGCGGACGAGGGCTGGATCGGCGACATGTACGGCTACGGCCACACCGAGCCGGTGGTCGGCGAGTCGGTAGCCGCCTGCCATGACGCCTACCTGACGGTTCGGATGCCCGCCTCCACCCGGATCCGGCTCACGCTCCGGCTGGAGCTGCGCGCCCGGACCCCCGGCTATCGTTCGCCCTTCGGTGCCTCGGTCGAGGTGTCGAACGTCCAAACATCGGAGGAATCTGCATGAGGCGCTTCGCCCAGACCATCAGGCTCCGCCCCGAGCACCGGGAGAAGTACCTCGAACTCCACTCCGCCGTCTGGCCCGGAGTCGAGGCGGCCCTCCACCGGGCGCGGATCCGCAACTACAGCATCTACCTCCACGGCGACGTGCTGTTCGCCTACTTCGAGTACCACGGCGAGGACTTCGACGCCGACATCGCGGAACTGGAGGCCGACCCGGTGACCCAGGAATGGTGGAAGCTCACCGACCCCTGCCAGGAGCCCTGGCCCGACCGCGGCGACTCCCGCCAATGGACCGAACTCGCCGAGGTCTGGCACCTGGGCGAACCCGGCGAGCACACCGCCGGCTGACCAGACCCGCACCGGACCGACCACCCGAACCGGAGCCTCCCGTGACCACCCCGCCACCCCCGGGACTCATCGACGCCCACCACCACCTGTGGGACCTCGACCGGCGCCCGCAAGCCTGGCTCGACGACCCCGATCTCACCTCGATCCGCCGCACGTTCACCCCCGATGACCTGCGCGCCACCGCCACCCGGGAGGTGGCCGGACGCCGGCTGCACGGCACGGTCGTCGTGCAGTGCATCCCGGACGTGCCCGAGACCGCGGACCTGCTCGCGCTCGCCGCCCAGGACCCGCTGATCGACGCCGTGGTCGGCTGGGCGGACCTCAGGTCCCCCGCGATCGGCGACGAGCTCGACCGGCTGCTCGCCGGACCGGGCGGCGGACACCTCCGGTCGCTGCGGCACCTGGTCCAGGGCGAGTCGGACCCGCACTGGCTGCAACGCCCCGACGTCGAGCGCGGGTTGGCGGCGCTCGGGGACCGCGGGCTGGGCTACGACGTGCTCGTCCGCAGCCACCAGCTCGACCAGGCGATCCGGCTCGCCGAACGCTTCCCGGAGCTGCCCCAGGTCCTCGACCACGCCGGCAAGCCGGACATCGCCGGCGGCGAACTGGGGGACTGGGAAGGTCGGTTGCGGCAGCTGGCCGGGCACCCCCAGGTGGTCTGCAAGGTGTCCGGACTGATCACCGAGGCCGACCACGACACCTGGACCACCGCCGACCTCCGCCCGGTCTGGGACGTCCTGCTGAGCGCCTTCGGCGCCGACCGGCTGATGTTCGGCTCGGACTGGCCGGTGGCGAACCTCGCGGGCGGCTGGAACCGCTGGGCCGCCACCGTGGACGAACTGCTCGACGAGTGCTCCGCCGAGGAGACCTCGGCGATCCTCGCGGGCACCGCGACCACCTTCTACCGCCTCGCCCGTACCTGACCCACCGGCACCGAACCCCACCGGCACCGAACCCCACCCGCACCGAACCCCACCCGTTCCGAAGGGACCCGGGAACCACGATGACGCTTGCTGTGCGATACACGGCCGCCCGCACGCTGGACACCGCTCCGGTCGAACCGTCCGAGCCCGGCCCCGGCGAGGTGCTGCTGGCTCCCGCGTACGTCGGGATCTGCGGCACCGACCTGCACATCTTCCACGGCGACATGGACGCCCGGGTCGCCGCCCCGGCCGTCCTCGGCCACGAGATGTCCGGCCGCGTGGTGCGGGTCGGCGCCGGGGTGGAGGGTTGGCAGCCCGGGGACGCGGTGACGGTCATGCCGCTGCGCTGGGACGACAGCTGTCCGGCCTGCCGGAGCGGCCACCGGCACGTCTGCCAGAACCTGGACTTCATCGGCATCGACTCGCCCGGTGCGATGCAGCAGCGCTGGACGGTCCCCGCCGACACGCTCGTCCGGCTGCCGGACTCCCTCCCGCTGGACCGGGCCGCGCTGGTGGAGCCCACCGCCGTGGCCGTGCACGACGTCGGGCGGGCCCAGGTACTGGCGGGGGAGCGGGTCGTCGTCGTGGGCGGCGGTCCGGTCGGAATCCTGATCGCGCTGGTCGCGCGGTCGGCCGGGGCCGAGGTGCGCGTGGTGGAGCCGAGTGCCCACCGGCGGAAGCAGGCCGAGGAGTCGGGCCTCGCCACCTGGGACCCGGCCGCCGAGGACGTACCCGAGGCGGTCCGGCAGTGGACCGACGGCGCCGGCGCGGACGTCGCCTTCGAGGTGTCCGGCGCGGCGGCCGGGGTCGACACCGCGGTCGACGTCCTGGGGGTGCGCGGCAGGCTGTGCCTGGTGGCGATCCACCCCCGGCCCCGCGAGGTGAACCTGCACCGCTTCTTCTGGCGTGAACTCACCCTGGTGGGAGCCCGGTTGTACGACCGCTCCGACTTCGAGCGGGCGGTGGCACTGGTCGCCGACGGCACGATCCCGGCCGATCGGCTGATCAGCAAGATCGTGCCACTCACCGAGGCGCCCGCGGCCTTCGAGGCCCTGGAGGGCGGCGGCGACGTGATGAAGATCCTGGTGGACTGCACCGGCGACACCCAGGAGGTCACAGCGTGAACGCCTTCGACCTGACCGGCAGGCTCGCGGTCGTCACCGGCGCCCGGCGGGGCATCGGCCGGGCCATGGCCCGCGCCCTGGCCGAAGCCGGCGCGGACGTCATCGGCGTCAGCGCCAACCTGGAGGAGACCGGCAGCGAGGTCGAGAAGGACGTCCTGGCCGCCGGCCGCACCTTCGAGGCGCTGCGCACCGACCTCGCCGACCCGGACGCGGTGCGCGCCCTGGGCACGGACCTCGCGGGCCGCGAGCGGCCGGTGGACATCCTGGTCAACAACGCGGGCACCATCCGCCGTGCCCCCGCCGCCGAACACCCGGACGAGGACTGGGACCTGGTGCTCCAGGTCAACCTGAGCGCACAGTTCGCGCTGGCCCGGGCGGTGGGCGGCGCGATGGCGGCCCGGGGCCGGGGGAAGGTCATCTTCACGGCCTCGCTGCTCAGCTTCCAGGGCGGCATCACGATCCCCGGGTACACCGCCGCCAAGCACGGCGTCGCCGGTCTGACCAAGGCGCTGGCCAACGAGTGGGCCGGGCGCGGCGTCAACGTCAACGCCATCGCACCGGGCTACATCGCCACGGACAACACCGCGCCGTTGCGGGCCGATCCGGTCCGCAACGCGGCGATCCTGGAGCGGATCCCGGCCGGTCGCTGGGGCGGGGCCGACGACCTGGCCGGCGCCACCGTCTTCCTGGCCTCGGACGCCGCCGCCTACGTCCACGGCACCGTCCTGCCCGTCGACGGCGGATGGCTGGGCCGTTGACCACCCCTGTTCCGCTGTCCAGTTGGGAGTCCTCTTGAAACTGCTTCGGATCGGCGACACGGGATCGGAGATCCCGGCGGTTCTCGCCGAGGACGGCCGGGTGTTCGCGCTGTCGGAGCTGACCGGTGACATCGACGGGGAGTTCCTCGCCTCCGGCGGGATCGACCGGGTCCGGGCGGCCCTGGCCGAGGGCTCGCTGCCCGCGCTGGACACCGCCGGTGCGCGAGTCGGGGCACCGGTCGCCCGGCCGGGCAAGGTGGTGTGCATCGGCCTCAACTACCGCGACCACGCCGAGGAGACCGGCGCCGCCGTCCCCGAACGGCCGGTGGTGTTCCTGAAGGACCCGTCCACCGTGGTCGGTCCGTACGACCCGGTGCTGATCCCGCGCGGCTCGGTGAAGACCGACTGGGAGGTCGAACTCGCCGTGGTGATCGGCCGCGAGGCCCGCTACCTGGCGAGCCCGGACGTGGCACCGGCGCACATCGCGGGGTACTCGATCAGCAACGACGTCTCGGAGCGGGAGTTCCAGCTGGAGTACTCCGCGCAGTGGGACCTCGGCAAGTCCTGCGAGACCTTCAACCCCCTCGGCCCCTGGCTGGTCACCCCCGACGAGGCCGGCGACCCGCGGGCGCTCGGCCTGCACCTGGCCGTCAACGGTCGGACGAGGCAGAGCGGCGACACCAAGAACATGGTCTTCGACGTGGCCTACCTGGTCTGGTACCTGAGCCGGTTCATGGTGCTGCGCCCGGGCGACGTCATCAACACCGGCACCCCGGCCGGCGTGGCCCTCGGCCTGCCCGGCACCCCCTACCTGCGTGCGGGCGACACCGTCGAGCTGTCCATCGACGGCCTCGGCGCCCAGCGCCAGACCTTCGTCCACGCGTGAAAGGCACCCGTATGACGACGAAGGACCTCGCAGGCCTCTCGGCCGTGGTCACCGGCGGCGCGTCCGGGATCGGCCTGGCCACCGCCACGCTGCTCGCGGAGCGCGGCGCGCGGGTGGCCGTCCTCGACCTCGACCCGGAGGCGGTGAAGGAGCCGCTGCTGGGCCTCACCGCCGACGTCGGCGACGACGCCTCCGTGCGCGCGGCGGTCGACGCCGCGGCCAAGGCGCTCGGCGGGATCGACGTCCTGGTCAACAACGCCGGGATCGGCGCCCTCGGCACCGTGGAGGACAATCCGGACGAGCAGTGGCAGCGCGTCCTGGACGTCAACCTGCTCGGCGTCGTCCGCACCACCCGGGCCGCCCTGCCCCACCTGCGCCGCTCCGCCCACGCCTCGGTGGTCACCCTCGGCTCGATCGTGATCACGACGGGTCTGCCGCAGCGCGCGCTGTACGCGGCCAGCAAGGGCGCGGTCCTGGCCCTGACCCTGTCCATGGCAGCCGACCACGTCCGCGAGGGCATCCGCTTCAACTGCGTCAGCCCCGGCACCGTGGACACCCCCTGGGTCGGCCGGTTGCTGGACGCCGCCGACGACCCCGCCGCCGAACGCGCCGCCCTGAACGCCCGCCAGCCCCACGGCCGCCTGGTCACCCCCGAGGAGGTGGCCGCCGCCATCGCCTACCTCGCCTCCCCGGCCGCCGCAAGCACCACCGGGACGGTCCTGCAGGTCGACGGCGGCATGGCCAACCTGCGCCTGCGGGCGGAGGCCACCCGGTGAGCCCCCGCCTGCGGCCGCTGGGCCGGAGCACGGTGGCGGTCAGCGAGCTCGCCTTCGGAGCGGCGGGCATCGGCAACCTGTTCACACCGGTCACGGACGAGCAGGCGCGGGAGGCCGTCGACGCCGCCTGGGACTCGGGCGTGCGCTACTTCGACACCGCCCCGCACTACGGACTGGGCCTGTCCGAGCGGCGGCTCGGACAGGCTCTGCGGGGCCGCCCCCGCGGCGAGTACACGATCTCCACCAAGGCCGGCCGACTGCTGCGCCCGGCCCCCGAACCCCACGGCGACGACCTCGCCGACGGATTCGCCGTGCCCGCCACCCACCAACGGGTCTGGGACTTCAGCGCCGTGGGCGTGCGCCGCTCGATCGAGGACAGCCTGGAACGGCTCGGCCTGGACCGGATCGACATCGTCTACCTGCACGACCCCGACGACCACGCGGAGCAGGCCTTCACCGAGGCGTACCCGGAACTGGAACGGCTGCGCGCCGAAGGCCTGCTCGGCGCGATCGGCGTCGGCATGAACCAGGCCGAGCTGCCCGCCCGGTTCGTCCGCGAGACCGACATCGACGCCGTCCTGCTGGCCGGCCGCTACAGCCTGCTCGACCAGCGCGGCCTCGCCGAACTGCTGCCGCTCGCCGCCGAGCACGGCGTCGGCGTCGTCATGGGCGGGGTCTTCAACTCCGGCCTGCTCGCCGACCCGAAGCCCGGCGCCACCTTCGACTACGCCACCGCACCCGACGAACTCCTCGACCGGGCACTGCGGTTGAAAGCCGTGTGCGAGAACCACGGCGTGCCGCTACGTGCCGCAGCGCTCCGCTTCCCGTTCGGGCATCCCGCCGTCGCCTCGGTCCTCGTCGGCACCCGCAACGCCACCGAGGTCCGGGACGCCGCCGCCATGCTCTGCCACCGCGTCCCGGACACGCTCTGGGCGGAGCTCAAGGAGAGCGGGCTGCTGCCGCCGGGCGTCCCCACCCCGCAGGAGGAGTGCTGATGCGCGTCGCGCTGTTCATCACCACCAGCCGCATCGAACTCGCCCGCGTGGAGGGTGTGCACGGCCCCCGCACCCTGGATGTCATCGTCGTCGACGCCGACGGCCAGGTTTGAGTGGGTGTTCTGTGATGCCTTGTTGATTTTCGGCTTGAGGGCGTTTCCGGTTGGGGCAGGGTGAACAGGCGGTGACTTGACCTCCCTCAGTGTCGTGCCAGCCAGGTCGCGATCTCGTCGACCACCGCCGGGTCGACGTGCCCTGGCCTGGCGTACTCGGCTGGGGTCGGATGGCCACTGCCGGGCAGGAAGAGGTGGTTGGCGTCCTGGTGGACCCGGATGGCTACCTTGGGACGGTGTGCCAGAGCTCGCTGCCAGAGTTCCAGATCGTCGGCGACGGTCACCTGATAGTCCCGCCCGCCCTGCAGGATCAGCATCGGGCAGGCCAGTGCGGCCGCCGTGGCCACTGGGTCGTAGGCACGCAGGTCGAGCCAGTAGGCGGCGGAGAGTCCCAGGGGCAGGAGTTCCGGCGCTGTGTTGGGAGTGAGTGCGGGGCCCGCCACCAACTCGGCCTGCCGGGCGAGCGCGGCCACCGCCCGTTCGGCACTCGGGCCGGGAGTGAGGTCCGCGAGGTAGCGGGCCACCCGGACGGCCGCCTGGTGCATCGGCTGCGCGTCTGCGGCGAGCATCACCAGGCCCGCGATCGACGGATCGGCGGCGGCGATCCGAGGCGCCGCCTTGCCTCCCATGCTGTGGCCGAGCAGATGGATCCGGCAGGGGTCCACCTCGGGCTGCTGCCGCAGCAGTTGAACGGCGGCGAGGGCGGGCGGCAGGTACTCGTCGGTCATGGTGAAGTCGGCGGGCAAGCGGCCGGGATGCGCGAAGGTCGGCTTGTCGAAGCGCAGCACGGCCACCTGACGGGAGGCGAGACCCCAGGCGAGGTCCTTGAGCGGCTTGTTCGGGCCGATGCTCTCGTCCCGGTCGAACGGCCCGCCGCCGGCGAGCAGGACCGCGGCGGGCCACGGGCCGCCGCCGGCAGGCAGGGTGAGCGTGCCCGGCACCGCGAGCGGCCCGGTACCGAGCAGGACTTCCCGCTCGGCGAACCGGTCCTCCTGCGCGTAGTGCGGCGGATGCCACACGGCGCCACCGTACGGATCGAGTCGCAGCCCGTGCAGCAGACCGTCGCGACCGACCGACGTGACCACGGTGAAGCTCCCGTCGGCGCAGGTGATCGCGATGCGTACCCGGACCGGGTCCGTCCCGCCGTCCTCGATCTCCGGCTCCTGGACCGCCTGGATCCCGCCGTGCCCGGCAGCCTCGGCCGCCCAGGTCAGCCGCAGCGCCTCAGGGGAGACCGCAGCCCGCAGCGGGGGCGCGAAGAGCTCCACGATCTGGTCGAAACACTCTGCCCGCAGCAGCGCGGCGAAGCCGCGCGCCATCTCCAGCACCCCATTCCCATCCATTCGCATAATTGAGAACGGTAGCAGTTGTGAGAAGGTTTGGATGTGGACTCCCTGAAACTGCTGGCCCATCCCATCCGGCTGCGGATCGTGCATGCGATGGGCGGTGGACGGTTGCTGACCACCGCTCAGCTGTGCGCGCGAATCCCGGAAGCCTCCAAGGCCACCGTCTACCGGCACATCGATCTGCTGGTCGGCGGCGGGATCCTGGAGGTGGCCGAGGAACACAAGGTGCGTGGGGCGGTGGAACGGCACTACCGGCTGTGCCAGGAGCGGGCCGTCATCGGCGCCGAGGTGGTCCGCGCGCTCGCCCCCGAGGAGCATCGGCAGGCGTTCGCCACGGCGATGACCGCTCTCCTGGCCGAGTTCAACGCCTACCTCGACCGCGAAGAGGCAGACCCCGTAGTCGACCAGGTGGGCTACCGGCAGCATGCCCTCTGGCTCAGCCCGACGGAACTGACGGAGATGATCAGCGACCTGAGGAAGGCCATCGCGCCAAGACTGGCCAACCCGCCCAGCCCCGAGCGGACGCAATACCTGCTCAGCCCCATTCACTTCCCGGTGGAAGCTCCGCACCAGCAAACCGAGTGGCCGACGAGCGGAGCCGAGCAGCCACCCCGTTGACGACTACGCATCGTGCGGACCGGCAGCAGGATCGCGAGGATCACGAGCCACCCAGATCGAGTGACCTGCCGGCGTCCTTGATCGTCACGGGGCCTGGGGTGGTTGGAGACGCCGATCACCAGGGCCGTATTCCGCAGGAGGCGAGGTAGGCGCTGTGCTCAACCCTGACCCGGACGATGTTCCACTGCTGGTTGGCACCGCCGTTGCTCGGCCACTGGATGACGCTTGCGCCGTCGGCGGTGAACCGGCCGGACACGTCCATGATCTGCCCGCTGTTGACGTTCTTGATCGTGTACAAGGTCGACGGGTCGGTGGTCGGCGCTCCGGTCGCGGCCGCCAGTGCCCCGCCCGCCTGCTGCACGCTGAAGTCGGCGAGGAAGAAGTACGAGCCGTCGGTCTTGGCGACGCGGACGTAGCGGAAGGCCTGGCGGACCTCGAAGTTGCCGCGGGTCTCGGGCCGGTCCACGTCCTGACGGGTGGTCAGTGCGAACTGGCCGAGCTGGTAGGACCTGCCGAGGTCTACCTGCCACCAGGCGGAGGTGTCGTTCCCGGTCGGAGACCAGCCGGTCGAGGCGTTGTTGTCGACGGCCTTCGAGGCCTCCCAGCCGGAGCCGACGACGGAGGACGAGGACGCCGGCTTGCCGGCGGCGAGGTTGGGTGTCGCGGCCAGCCACTGGTACGCGGATTCGAGGCCGGAGGCCTTGATCACCGAGTCGCCGGACGTCGTGTTGTCGGTGAGGGTGATGTGGGAGCCGTTGCGGTTCTGGTGGATGAACCCGTCGGTGTGCGACAGCACGTTGTTCGAGACGGTCATGCCGTCCGAGCCCTCGTCCAGGTAGATGCCGTGCACCGGCGAGCCGCAGGCGGCCGGGCTCCGCACCACGTCGTGGATGTAGTTGCCGTTGAGCACCGTGCCCGGGTCGTTCGAGAGGTGGTAGATGCCGGCGGAGTCGCAGAGCCGGTTCATCACGTTGCCGAGCCGGTTGAAGCTGATGCTGTTGTTGCCTTCGGCGTTGGCCGCCGACTGCCAGCCCCAGCCGAGGGAGATGCCGGCCCACGGAGTGTCGGGACAGGGATGGTCCCCGCCGGCGTAGGGCGCGGGGCCCACGCCACTCCCGTCAGCCGAGCGGCGATCCCGCTTCGCCGAGGGTGCCGCGGAGCCACTGCTCGACCCCGGCGACGTGCACGGTGGCCCAGGAGTGGGCGAGTTCCGGGCGGCGGCCGGCGATCGCGTCGAGGATCGCGCGGTGCTGCCGGTGGGTGTCGGTCACTGCGTTCTCCTCGGTCAGCCCGCGCCAGACCCGGGCCCGCAAGGTGGGTCCGGACAGGCCGTCGATCAGCGAGCAGAGCACGGTGTTGCCCGACCCGGCCGCGATCCTGCGGTGGAACTCCAGGTCGTTGGCGATGTGTTCCTCCAGCGACGCGTTCGCGTCCAGGCTCGCGAGCACCTCACCCAGGGCGGCGATCTCCTCGTCCGGCATGACCCGGGCGGCCATCGCGGCGGCGGCGGGCTCCAGGATGCGTCGGACCTCCAGGAACTCCAGCACCGTGTCGTCCTGGTGGAAGTCGACGACGAACCCGAGGGTGTCCAGCAGGATTTCGGGCTCCAGGCTGGTCACGTACGTGCCGTCGCCCTGGCGCACGTCGAGCACGCGGATCAGCGAAAGGGCCTTGACCGCCTCCCGCAGGGAGTTGCGGGACAGGCCGAGCCGCTCCGCGAGGTCGGCCTCCTTCGGGAGGCGCGCGCCGGGACGGAGCTCGCCGCTCACGATCATGGCCTTGATCTTCTCGATCGCCTCATCGGTGACGGGCACGGTCTTGCCTTCCTGGTCATCTGATCTTCTCAAGTAAACAGCACCCCAACCCGCTGCGGGGGCGGCCTTCCGACGTCCGGGTGGCCGCCCCCGCAGTGCGCGTATCGACAGGCGAGCCTCGCCCGGTCGGCCGTCCTGACGACGGTTCGCCGGTCGGGATGATGCGGTGGGCTCGGCGGGAGCCTGCGAGTGGATCGCCGAACCCGCCGGGCCACCATCACCGTTTCTCCACATGCATAAGTGACTTGTCATCAACTTCCGTTCGGGAGAGGGGAATCAGAACATTCCGATTGAGGGGGAACCTCCACGGATGGCTTGTTCTACACCTGTGACGCCCCGGATGCGGACGGTAGCGTCGGCGCTCCGACCGCCCAGAAGGGACGATGGCATGGCCTCAACGACGCCCGACTCCGCGAAGGACCCGGCGAGCATGGCAACGGAGGTGTACGTCTTCGGATACCCGCTGGTCCTGATGGAGCTGACCCGCCGCCTGGAGACCAACACCGTGGAGGTGAGCTCGTCGGCGGCGCCGACGAACCAGCTCCTCCAGCACACCGCGCTGGCCACGCCGGAGACGAAGGAGGTGGTCCGGCCCAACGTCGACACCCTGTACACACAGGCGTGGCTGGACCTGACGGCCGAGCCGATGGTGCTTGAGGTGCCGGTCATGGACGAGGGCCGCTACTGGCTGATGGAGATCCTGGACGCGTGGACGAACGTCGTCGGCGACCCGAGCAGCCTCAACCCGCTCGCAGCGCCGGTCACCGACCCGGCCACGGGTGCCGAGGTCTACTCCTACGCGCTGACCGGCCCCGACTGGCAGGGCGAACTGCCGGACGGCGTCCATCAGTTGCCGATGCCGACCAACACGGTCTGGCTGCTCGGCCGCACGGAGGTGTTCGACGACAGCCAGGCCGAGATCCAGACCGTCAACGGCTACCAGGACCTGATGCGGCTGTTGCCGGTCAGCGCGTGGCCCAACGACGGCAGCTACGACCCTCCGGACGGTACCTACGACCCCGACCTGCCCACCGCACCGCCCTCCGACCAGCTCAACGTCACGATGAGCGGCCCCGAGTTCTTCAAGGAACTCGCCGCCCTGCTGACCCGCACACCGCTCAACCCGCAGGACCCCTGGATGTCCGCCGCCCTCCGGGACCTGGGCGTCTTCCCGTACGACCCCGCCAAGCTGCCCTCCGACGAGCGGCTGGAGCTGGCCAAGAACCACGGCCTCGTCCTGATCAAGAACCACAAGGCCTCCGAGCCGGTCAACGGCTGGACCTTCACCAGGACCGACATCGGGTACTACGGCCTCCACTACCTCCAGCGCGCCTACATCGCCGCGATCGGGCTCGGCGCCAACCTCCCCGAAGACGCCCTCTACCCCAGCATCAGCGGCGCGGCGGCCGACAGCACCGGAGCTCCGCTCCGCTACACCCTGACCTTCCCCGCCGGCCAACTGCCGCCCGTCGACGCGTTCTGGTCGCTGACCGCCTACGACTCCGACAGCTTCCTCGTCGAGAACCCCGACGACATCTACGCCATCGGCCACTACACCCCGCCCCTGGCCGATCCGGTCACGGGAGCGACCACCCTGTACGTCCAGGCCGAACCGCCCGCCGACGCCGCCCTGCAGACGGCCAACTGGCTCCCCATCCCGACCAGCGGGAACTTCTCGGTGACCCTGCGGCTGTACGCGCCGCGCACCGACGACATCCCCGCGAGCTGGCCCCCGCCGCTGGTGCAGGTCAAGGGCCGCCACCACTCGGCCTGACGGCCCGAAGGCACCGCGGCCGACGGCCCGCGAGACCGCCCGCCGTCCAGGCCCGCCCGGGATCCCCCCGGGCGGGCCACCCCGCGTGCGGGCCGGCGGTCTGCACGGCTCAGGGCCGGTCCGGGTGTCAGGTCGACTCGATGGTCTGCGCGCACCAGATGGTCTTGCCGTCGGTGGCGTGCCGGGTGCCCCAGCGCTGGGTGAGCTGGGCGACCAGCATCAGGCCGCGGCCGCCCTCGTCGAAGGCACGCGCCCGGCGCAGGTGCGGGGCGGTGGCGCTGCCGTCGGAGACCTCGCAGATCAGCGCGCTGTTGCGGATCAGCCGCAGCCGGATGGGCGGCCGGCCGTACTTGATCGCGTTGGTGACGAGCTCGCTGACGACCAGTTCGGTGACGAAGGCCGTCTCCTCCAGGCCCCAGACGGCCAGTTGGTCGGCTGCCAGCCGCCTGGCACGGGCCACCTGCTCGAAGTCGGGCTCGATCTCCCAGCCGGCGACGTGGTCCGGGTCCAGCGCCCGGGTACGGGCGAGCAGCAGGGCCGCGTCGTCGGTGCGGTGCTCCGGGAGCATGGCCTTCATCGCGGTGTCGCAGAGCGCCTCCAGCGAGGCGGCCGGTTCGCTCAGGACCCGGAGCAGGTCGGCGGCGCCCTGCTCGGCGTCGCGCTCGCGGCTCTCCACCAGTCCGTCGGTGTAGAGGGCGAGCAGACTGCCCTCGGGCAGTTCGACCTCGACCGCCTCGAACGGCAGCCCACCGACGCCGAGCGGGGGCCCCGACCGTGCCTCGACCGGGGTACGGGCGCCGTCCGGCGCGATCACCAATGGCAGCGGATGGCCCGCGCTCGCCATGGCGCAGCGGCGGGAGACCGGGTCGTACACGGCGTACAGGCAGGTAGCCCCGGCCTCGCCGGTCGACTCGAAACCGTCCTCGGGCCGGGAGTCGTCGGGGAGGTGGAGCACCAGGTCGTCCAGGTGGGTCAGCAGCTCGTCCGGCGGCAGGTCCACGTCCGCCAGGGTGCGGACGGCCGTGCGCAGCCGGCCCATGCTGGCGGAGGCGTGCAGGCCGTGCCCGACGACGTCGCCGACGACCAGGGCGACCCGGGCGCCGGACAGCGGGATGACGTCGAACCAGTCGCCGCCCACGCCCGCGCCGGCCCCGGCGGGCAGGTAGCCGGAGGCGACCTCGATCGCCTCCTGACGCGGCAGGCGCTGCGGCAGCAGGCTGCGCTGGAGGGTCAGCGCGGTCGTGTGCTCGCGCGAGTACCGGCGGGAGTTGTCGATGGCGACGGCGGCCTTGGCGGCCAGTTCCTCGGCGAGGATCAGGTCGTCGGCGGTGAAGGCCTCGGGCCGGTCGCGGCGGGCGAACGCCACGACGCCGAGCACGGCGCCGCGCGCCAGCAGCGGCACGGTGATCTTGCCGGTGAACCCCTGCGCGGCGATGGACCGGTCGATCAGCGGGAGTCCCGGCGGCCAGTGGGCGGGGTCGGCGGCCAGACCGGGACCGAAGGCCCATTCGCCGCCTTCGTCGGGCTCGCCGGCGAGCTGCACCAGGGACCGGCCGGTGGACATGCAGCGGGCGACGACGGAACCGGGCGCGTAGCCGACCGGCCCCGCCGGTCCCGGGGATCCTTCGGGGGCCTGCTTCGCGCTGTGCCGGGCGGCGCGGATGAGCGTGACGGTGCCGCCGGCGGCGACCGCGGCGGAGGCGGGCGGTTCCTCTGCGCGCAGCACCTCGTCGAAGAGGTCGACGGTGACCAGGTCGGCGAAGCCCGGCACCGGGGTTTCGGCCAGCTCCCGGGCGGTGCTGACCACGTCCAGGGTCCGGCCGATGCCCCGGGTGGCCTCGTTGAGGATGAGCAGGCGCTGGCGGGCCCAGTACTCGGCGCTCATGTCGAAGCCCCAGTTGGCGACCGCGCGCACCGTGCCCTCGGCGTCCCGGACCGGCCAGATGCTGGTGGCCCAGGCGTTCGCGTAGGCGCTGCCGAGCGGCTTGAAGATCGTGATGAGACGCGCGGGCACGCCCGTCCTGGCCACCTCGGAGAGCTTGTCGGTGTACGGGACGCCCTCCAGCTCGGGGAACAGCTCGCGGTACATCTCACCGCGCAGCTGCTCCTCGGTGTGCGCGATCACCCGGCACGCGGCGGCGTTCACCCAGAGGAACCGCAGGTCGGGGTCGTAGACGCCGAGGGCGAAGGGGCTCTGCTCGAAGGCCCGGTCGGCGATCACGGGGCGGCGGTCCCAGCGCTGGAAGGTCACCACCCGGCTCAGGGTCCGGCCGTCGGCGTCGCGCAGGGGTTGGGCCGTCACCACGGCGTCCAGCGTGGAACCGTCCCGGTGACGCAGCGTGATCAGGCCGGTGGGTCCGACGCCGTCGCTCCCGGGGAATCCGGGCGGGGGATCGACCAGCAGGTCGGCCACGGGCCGGCCGACGGTCTCCTCCGCCGACCAGCCCAGCAACAGGACCCCGCCCGCGCTCCAGCCGGTCACCACGCCGTCCGGGCCGACCGTGACAACGGCGGTGGGCGCGTCCTGCTCGCCGGTCGTCTCCACGCGCGCCTCCGTCCGGGCAGCCGTGCAGGCCGGAGTGACCCCGGCGCCTGGCTACAGCCTAGGTCCGCCCTCCGGGGCGCGCGCTCCCGAGTCCGGCCGCACCACGAACAGTCTGTTAACGCTAACAGAATCTTTGTGCAGAACCTGGCATGGCATCGTAAAACTGCAGGTCAGAAGCTTCATGGCGGTCTGTTGGCCGTGTTGACGCGCTCATTGTTCGCTCATACGCTCCGGGGCACCGGATCCCCGCGGCCGTCCTCCGAACGGAGCACCGATGTCCAAGCCCCGCCACCGCCATCCCTTCGTCCGCGCCGTCCTCACGGGCGCGCTCGGCGCGGCCACCGCGCTCGCCGGCCTGGTCGGTGCGCCGGCCGCGCACGCCGCCGCCGGGGGAGGGGCCTTCTCCGTGCTGACGTACAACGTCGCCGGCCTGCCGCAGGTGGTGAACAGCTCCTCGACCGAGCGGCAGAGCAGCACCACCGCCATCGGCAGCCGGCTCGCCCCGTACGACGTTGTGCACGTCCAGGAGGACTTCAACTACCACGCCGCGCTGTACGCCGCCGACTCCCACCCGAACCGCACGGCGACCAGCGGCGGGGCGGGCATCGGCAGCGGCCTCAACACCCTGTCCGCCCTCGCCTACGACACCGACGACTTCGAGCGGGTCAAGTGGAACGACTGTCAGCTGGACTCCGGTGACTGCCTCACGCCCAAGGGGTTCACCTTCATGCGGACCCGGCTGGCCGAGGGCGTCTACGTGGACTTCTACAACCTCCACGCGAACGCGGGCACCGAGCCCGGCGACGAGGCCGCCCGCGCCGCCAACCTGGCGCAGCTCACCGGCTACGTCAGGACCCACTCGGCCGGGAACGCCGTCGTCGTGATGGGGGACACCAACACGCGCTACACCCGCGCCGACGACACCATCGCCGCCTTCGCCGCCGACAACCGGCTGACCGACGCGTGGGTGCAGCTGAAGCGCGGCGGCGTGGCGCCGACCCGCGGCGCCGACCCGCTGCTGTGCGACCAGAACGCGCCCACCGACACCTGCGAGATCGTCGACAAGGTCCTGTACCGCAGCAGCCCGCTCGTCTCGCTGACCGCGACCTCGTACGCCAACAAGCACGCCGACTTCCTGGACGGCGCCGGAAAGATGCTCTCCGACCACGACCCGGTCGCCGTCGGCTTCAGCTGGAGCCGGAACCAGGCGTACCTGGCGAGCGATCAGTTCGGCGGCCCGCACGGCGACTTCTACGACGACATCGACCGCATCCCGGCCGGTGCCCGGGCCGCCACGGTCAGCCTGCGGGCCGGCAGCCGGGTCGACCAGGTCGGCCTGACCCTCGCCGACGGCACCACCCTCACCCACGGCGGCTCCGGCGGCACCGCCTCCTCGCTCACCCTGGGCAGCGGCGAGTACGTGAGCGCGGCCACCCTCTGCCAGGGCTCCTACAACGGGCACACCCGGATCTTCTACGCCTCGTTCAGCACCAACCTGGGCCGGTCCCTGGCCGGCGGCACCACCACCTCCGACTGCGTGACCCGCACCGCGCCCGACGGCTGGCAGTTCGCCGGGTTCCACGGACGCGCCGGCGACGAGGTCGACAAGCTCGGCTTCCTGTTCACCCGTCGCTGACCGCCCCTCACGTCCCCGGCCCGGGCCGCCACCCGGGCCGGGGACCTGCGTTCTCCCTCCCGCACACCGCTCCGCCCGCCCGGCACACCACAGCAGGAAGACCAGCAATGTACGAGCAGCCCACCCTGAACCGCCGCCGCTTCCTGCGCAGTTCCGCAGCCACCTCGGTCGGCCTCCTCACCGCGCCCACCGCCCTGAGCCTGCTGGCCGCCCCGCAGCGGGCCGCCGCGGCACCCGCCGGCCCCGTCCCGGGTGCGGCCTTCGTGGACTCCTACGCCACCAACACGATGGCCGACCTCACCCCGGAGGGGAACGCCGCGGTGCGCATCCTCACCGGGATGAACCGGATCTGGCACACCGGCACGTCCTGGAACGACGGTTCGCCGCTGATGGCCGACGTGCTGCGCGCCAACGTGCGCTACTGCGTGGAGATCACCACCGAGCGCACGGCGGACCAGGCCAAGGAGGCGTTCATCTACGACCGCCAGCACCAGGGCTACGCCGTCATCGCCGGCCTGGGCCCGCTCGCCGACCTGTACCGCACCGGTGCCCGGGCCGTCACCTCGATCACCACGGCGCCCGACTCCACCCCGCCCGCGAAGATCGACGACGCCGTCCCGGCCGGCGCGCCCGCCGGGTCCGCGATCGGCCCCGGGGCCGTCGACTCGGAGCTGGGGCAGGTGGTCACCCTGGTCAACACGCTGCGCGGACCGTACGCCTCCGGCAACCCGGCCAAGTACGCCTATCGCTACCCGCGCCCGTGGCGGATGAACGAGGACAGCGCGGTGGTCGACACCGGTGCCACCGACGCCCTCGGCTACCCGGTCTACGCCTCGGACGTCGTGGTCGCCCCGCAGCTGCTGCGCCAGCGCAGCAACTCCCCGGCGGACGACGGCGGCTTCGTGAGCGGTCACACCAACGCCTTCCACCTGTCCGCGCTGGCCCTGGCCTACGCGGTGCCCGAGCGCTTCCAGGAGCTGATCGCCCGGGCGTTCGAGCTCAGCCACACCCGGATCATGTCCGGGATGCACTCCCCGCTCGACGTCATCGGCGGCCGCACGCTCGCCACCGCGCTCGCCGCCGCCACCCTCGCCGACCCGCGCAACGCCACCCTCAAGGCCGCCGCCCGCAGCCAGGCCGCCGCGTACTTCCGGTCGAAGACCGGCAGCACCGCCGACACCCTGTACGCCTACGCCCACCGGGCCACCTCGGCCGAGGACCCGTACGCCGACCGCGAGGCCAACGCCGAGCAGGTCACGCCGAAGCTGACGTACGTCCTGCGCCGCAGCGGCCGGGACGTCCCGATGACCGTCCCCAAGGGCGCCGAGGTCCTGCTGGAGACCCGCCTGCCCTACCTGGACGCCGCCCAGCGCCGCGAGGTGCTGCGCACCACGGCCCTGCCCTCCGGCTACGTCCTGCTGGACGGCCCGGAGATGTGGGGCCGGCTCAACCTGTTCGCGGCGGCCGACGGCTACGGCGCGTTCGAGCGGGACGTGACGGTGGAGCTGAACGCCGCCGACGGCGGGTTCTGTGCGGCGGACGCGTGGCAGAACGACATCGCCGGCCCCGGCGGTCTCACCAAGCGCGGCACCGGGACGCTGACCCTGACCGGCACCAACCGCTACACCGGTGCCACCGTGGTGGCGGGCGGAGTCCTGGTGACCGGGTCCCGCGACGCCCTCGGACGAGGCAGCGTCCAGGTCCGCGGCGGCACGCTGCGGGTGGACGCCGAGCGGGGTGCCGTCCGGGTGCACGGCGACCTCCTCCAGGCCGCCGGGACGGGCCTGGAGCTGACGCTCCACCACTGCCACTCCCCGGCACTGATTGTCGCGGGCCGGGTGACGCTCGGCCGGGGCGCCCAGCTCCTCCTGCAACTGCCGGACACCCTCGACCCGGACGAGGACGTGGTGCTGCCGCTGCTCAACGGGCGTACGCTGCAAGGCGAGTTCGGCAGCATCACCGTCGACGCGGACGGGTACGAGGTGAGGCCGCTGTACTCCCACGACGGTCTCGCGGTGCGGTTGACCCGCTGCTGAGCACTCCTGTGCGCTGCTGAGCACGCCCCGTGCGCTGCCGAACGGACCGCGTGCTCCCGAGACCGAGGAGGCACAACCCAATGACCGTCGCCGCGACCAACTGGGCCGGGAACATCACGTTCAGGGCCGAGCGGTTCCACGAGCCGCGCTCCGTGGCCGAGTTGCGGCGGATCGTCGCGGGCGCCCGGTCCGTGCGGGTCCTCGGGACGGGGCACTCGTTCAACGCGATCGCCGACACCACGGGCGACCTGGTGTCCGTCGCCGGCCTGCCCCGGGTGGTCGAGCCGGACGAGCGGGCCGGCACGGTCACGGTCAGCGCCGGGATGCGGTTCGGCGAAGTCGCCGGGGTGCTGGACCGGGTGGGGCTCGCGCTGCACAACCTCGGGTCGCTGCCGCACATCTCGGTGGCGGGCGCGTGTGCCACCGGCACGCACGGCTCGGGGAGCGCCAACGGCTGCCTCGCCACGGCGGTGCGCGCCGTCGAGCTGGTCACGGCGGACGGCGCCCTGGTGACGATCGAGCGGGGCGCCGCGGAGTTCCCCGGGTCGGTCGTGGCCCTGGGCGCCCTCGGCGTGGTCACCCGGCTGACCCTGGACGTGGTGCCGGCGTTCGAGGTCCGGCAGTGGGTCTACGAGGGCCTGCCGACGGCCGTGCTGCGCGAACGGTTCGACGAGATCATGGCGGCGGCGTACAGCGTCAGCCTCTTCACGGGCTGGCGGACGGACCGGATCGACCAGGTCTGGCTCAAGCAGCGGGGAGGCCCCGACGCCCCCGGGGCCTGGCTCGGCGCGGTGCTCGCCGACGGCCCGCGCCATCCCGTGCCGGGGTGTCCGCCCGAACCCTGCACGGGACAGCTGGGCGTTCCGGGCCGGTGGCACACCCGGCTCCCGCACTTCCGGCCGGACTTCACGCCGAGCAGCGGCGACGAACTGCAGTCCGAGTACTTCGTCGCCCGCACCGACGCCGTCGCCGCGTTCGACGCGCTGGACGCCGTCCGGGAGCGGATCGCGCCGGCCCTGCAGATCGGTGAGATCCGCACGGTGGCGGCCGACGCGCTCTGGCTCAGCCCCGCCTACCAACGCGACTGCGTCGCCTTCCACTTCACCTGGCACCCCGATCCGGTGGCCGTGGCGGACGCGGTCGAGGCGGTCGAGCAGGCGCTGTCCGCCTTCGCCGCCCGCCCGCACTGGGGCAAGGTCTTCCGCACGGCGCCCGAGGCGATCCGGGAGTCCTACCCGCGGTGGGAGGACTTCCGGAGGCTGCTGGAAGAGTTCGATCCGGCGGGCAGGTTCCGCAACGGCTTCCTCGCCCGTCACTTCCCCGCCGGATAGTGCGCCAGGCGCGCAACCGGTCGGTCCTGAGCCGCCGTGAGGGCCCGTTGTGATGTTTTCAATTCTTCGCGCAGGTACGGATCGGAGCCGGCGCAGCGAGAAGTGACGCGCAATCAGTTGCGAGGAGTCCTCAACTGCCGCAGGAGTGCGGTTTTCCCGGCAGCCGAGCGTCGGAGCCGTGCGCCCGTCGCCCCACCTCAGGAGCGTTCCGAGGTCTCGAACTCCCGTGGCACGGAAGGCTCCTGGCTTCGGCAGCCGTGCGTCCGCCGGTCGTAGTCCGCTTGATGCGCCCGGATCTCCTCCGTGTTGGCGAGGGCCCAGGCGTACAGCCGGCCGAACGGCTCGCACAGGGACTCGCCGAGTGGCGTGAGGGAGTACTCGACCCCGACGGGCGAGGTGGGCAGCACCCGGCGCATGATCATCCCATTGCGCTCCAGACGGCGCAGGGTCTGGGTCAGGACCCGCTGGGTCACGCCGTCGATGCGGCGCTTGATCTCGTTGAACCGCCGGGGCTCGTCGAGCACCGCCATGACCGTCATCGACCACTTGTCGGTGATCTGGTCGAGGATCGGGCGGGCGGCGCCATCGGAGCAACAGACGGGGTTTTCGGTGGTCATGGTCCCCCAACATCCACGGGACACGGCTGCAGCCTTGGGAGGATGCGAGTGTCCCAGGCTGTGCGTGATGTACGTGATGCGCATGATGCACGTGATGTACGCAAGATATGCGATGCGTGTGATGTGCCCATGATGTTCATGGTGATGAGGGCCTGTCAATTCCCGGCGGGCCCGGACCCGGACATGACCGGAACCCGCCGGGTGCCCCGCGGTCACGCGACGGTCGGCAGCTGGTTCGGCAGCTGGTCCGGGAGCGCGAACAGCAGGTCGTACAGCGGCCGGCCGGTACCGTGCCAGATGGACAGCGCATAGACGCTGATCGGGTAGTGGACCCAGCGTGGCGGCGCCCACACCGTGCCGCGCACGGTGTTCCCCTGGTTGCTCGTGTCGAGGCTCGACGGCACGTCGCCGGCCGCGACGAGCAGGTCCCAGCCCCGCCGCGGGACGGCGAACTCCGCCTCGACCAGGTCACCACGCAGACTCGCGCGCAGGATCGTCGTCGCCGCGAGGTCGAGGGTCAGCGCACTGTCGACCAGGACGCGGTCGACCTCGAACCCGGAGCCGGCCAGCCGGCTGCACAGGTGGTCGACGGCTGCGTGGAGCAGATCGGCGGTGGCGCGTTCGGTGCGCACGGCCCGGCACAGCAGCGCCTGGTAGTGCACCTCCTCGGGCACCACGGCCTGGTTGCCGATGACGGTCTTCAGCAGCGCCATGTCCAGGGCGGACGGGTCCCGGTAGACGACGGCGACGTCGCGGGCGACGGCCCGCAGGAACGGGTCGGTGCAGTCGTCCAGCAGGAACGACCACAGGTGCCGGCACAGTTCGACCATGCGGACGCCCGTGGTCGCGTGGAGGACGCGCAGTGCGCAGCGCAGCAGGATCTTCTGGAAGAGCGTCATGGACACCCGGAACTCCATGCCGCGCACCCACTCCTCGGCCGTCATGGCGGAGTGCCCGACGACGACGTCGGCGACGAGTTCGGGGTTGGTGATGTCGGCGGGCATCCAGCGCGTCCGCAGTGCGTGCTCGTCCTGGAAGGCCTCGCGCGAGTAGTCGGTGTTGTTCAGCAGCAGCAGCGGATAGATCACCGGGGATCCGCCTGCGGTCAGCACCTCCTCGATGCCGTCGAGGTACGAGTCGAAGGTCTCTCCGGGCAGGCCCCAGATCAGGTCGGTGTAGGTGGGCACGTCGAGTTCGCGGAAGCGGGACAGCAGCCGGCGGTAGTGGTCGGTGCGGATGTTGGCGCGGTTGGCGATCTTCAGGACGTCCGCGTCGAAGGACTGTGCGGACAGCGTGATCGCGCCGGTCAGCTCGGCGGCGTGGAGCATGCTCGCGATCTCCACGATGCGCTCGTTGCCGTTCTTCGCCCAGTTGGTGCTGACGATCAGGCGCTTGCCGTGGCGCCGGCTGAGTTCCACGATGTGCTCGGCGATCTGCCGGTCGCGGGCCAGGATGCCGAAGTTGGCGTCCGCGATGAACAGCGTCGCGTCCATGGGCATCAGCCGGATCAGCCGGTCCAGCTCGGCGAAGATCCGCTCCAGGTCGAACTGGCGGACCTTGGAGTTGGTCGCGCCGCCCCAGTAGCAGAAGGCGCACCCGTACGGGCAGCCCCGGTTGGTCTCGTAGACGATCATGGACGAACCGGTGATCTCCTCGTCGGAGTACACCGGGGTGAGGATCGGTGAGACGACCCGGTCGAGGTCGGTGATGCGCTCCGCGTCCGGCGTGGTCACCACCGAGCCGTCGCGCCAGTAGCTGATGCCGGGAACCGCGGCGAGGTCCCGGTCGGTCAGGAAGGCGTGCAGCAGGTCGCGAAAGCGCAGTTCGCCCTCGCCGTGCACCAGTACGTCCAGCCAGGGTGCCTCGGCGAACAGCGGCTCCTGCTGGTAGCTGACGTCGTTGCCGCCGACCACGACGCGGCAGTTCGGCCAGCGCTCCTTGACCTGGCGGGCCAGCTCCAGGGACTGGGCGCGGTTCCAGAAGAACACGGTCAGGGCGACGACGAACGGCTCGTCCCAGGTGTCGAGCAGCTCCTTCGTGGCCTGCTCCCCGCCGCTCTGCTCGCGCACGTTGATCTCGAAGTCGCAGGCCGCGTCGAGGACGGGGTCGGCGACCGCGGTCGCCTTGAGGTAGCCGAGCGTGATGCTGTACCGGACCCCCTGCATCGCGGTGAACTCGACGAGCTGGACAGCCCTGCGCCCGTCGGGCACCGGTGCCGGCTGCTCGCCGACGTGGGCGGCGTCGTTCGTGTCGATGGTGGAGGTCATGACTACCCGTCCGTTTTCCTGTGCCGTTCACGTCGGCGTAAGGCCCCGGCTATTCGGGCTGCCGGCGGCTGCCAACATTTCCAGCGCCGGGCAGTGCCGTCAATAACGCACTCCCGGCACCGTAGGTATCCCCGGGGATACCGGTGCCATTTGAGCTTTATTTGAGGCTGGACCGCGAATGCAGGTCGTCATTGACGGCCCTGGGGGCCCGATGTAGCGTCAGCGGCGAAACACCCGGTGGCGTGCCGACAGGCCTCGGAGTGCTCGGGTGACGAACCCCCGGGATTCATCTGGTGGAAATCCGGCTGTTATGGGGAGAGTGGTATCGGTGCGCTTCGGGCTTTCTTTTCTTCCTGACTGCACTCCGGAGACGAAAACTCCGCAGGCCTATTTCAGCGATGCGCTGGAGTTGTCGGTCCAGGCGGAGGCGGGTGGTCTGGATTCGGTCAAGATGACCGAGCACTATCTCCACCACTACGGCGGCTACTGCCCCAGCCCGCTGGGCTTCCTGTCCGCGGTGGCCGCTCGGACGAGCTCGGTCAGGCTGATCACCGGATGCGTCCTCCCGGTCTTCCACCACCCGATCCAGTTGGCGGCGGAAGCCGCGCAGGTGGACGCGATCAGCGGTGGCCGGCTCGACGTGGGGTTCGCCCGGGCGTACCTGCCGGACGAATTCGACGCCCTGGGCGTGGAGATGGACGAGAGCGTCGACCGGTTCCGCGAGACCATCCGCGCGGTGCGGCGGATCTGGACCGAGGAGAAGGTCAGCGAACAGACCCCGTTCTTCTCCTACCGCGACGTGACCGGACTGCCGCGGCCCACCCAGCAACCGCACCCGCCGATGTGGGGCGCCGCGGTGCGCACGCCGGAGAGCTTCGGCTGGCTGGGCACGGAGGGACTGGGGCTGCTGATCACGCCGATGATCTCGCCGCACGAGTTCCGCGACCAGCTGACCCTCTACCGCGACGCCTTCGAGGCGGCGCACGGCGGTTCCGGGCTGCGGCCCCGGGTCACGGCCAGCCTGCCGCTGGTGGTCGCGGAGACCGACGAGCGCGCGGCCGAGATCGCCGAGACCTACCTGCGCCGTTACCTGGACGTGTGGGCGGAGGCCGTGAGCCCGTGGGACCGGAGGGAGTCCACCGCCTACCGCGGCTACTCCGGGTTCGGCTGGATGCTGCGCGGCATGCAGCCGCGCAAGCTCTACACCGAGGGCGGCGCGATCGTCGGATCGCCGGCCACGGTCGTCGACCGCATCCGCGCCTTCAACGAGTCCATCGGCGGCGTCGACCAGATCCTCTGGCAGGTCGATTTCGGCGCGATGCCGCTCCCCGAAGCTCGGCAGACCCTGGAGCTCTTCTGCGACCGGGTCCTGCCGGAGGTGAAAGCACTCTGACCCTCGGTGGCGGCCCCGATGTGGGTGTGGGCCGCATCGACCTGACGACGGAAGGGAGGTGAAAGACATGGAGGACTTCGACAACCTGGTGCTGGAGGACAGCGCCTTCGAGCTGGTGGACCTGGGCGAGGTGGTGCCCGCTTCGGTGACCGCCGGCTACGGCCTCACGGAGCTGTCCGCTTCCGGCGGCGCCAGCAGCTGCTGCTGCTGCTGCCCGTGCTGCTCCTGCACCTGATCCGGTGCTCGGCCACGACCCACGCGCTTGTGACACGAGATCGGCGGAGGAGGTGAAAGACATGGAGGACTTCGACAACCTGGTGCTGGAGGACAGCGCCTTCGAGCTGGTGGACCTGGGCGAGGTGGTGCCCGCGTCGGTGACCGCCGGCTACGGCCTCACGGAGCTGTCCGCTTCCGGCGGCGCCAGCAGCTGCTGCTGCTGCTGTCCGTGCTGCTCCTGCACCTGATCCGGTGCTGATCCCCCAGCACATGTGCTCTAGCCGGTGCGTGTTCATCAAAGGGGACCGGGTGGCTCTCGGTCCTTCCTGCTGGCCAGTCATCAATGAGTTCGCAAAGAAGCGGTGGTCATGGGAGTCGATGTCGAGCGGGTACGGCCGCGACTGCGCGGGGACGTCTACGTCATGCGCGTTCCGGAGGGTGCGTACATCCGCAGCAACCTGGGCGGGTCGATGCTCAAGGGCGCGTCGACCTACGAGTTCATCCAGCGGATCGCGCCGATGCTGGACGGCACCAGGACGCTCGGCGAACTGTGCGCCGTCGTGCCGGAGCCGAGCCGCGCCGCGGTGGCGAAACTGATCACGCTCCTGCTCGCCAAGGGGTACGTCAAGAACGTGCTGGACGACCGTCCGCACACGCTGTCCGGCGAGCTGGCCGCCACCTACGCGGCCAACATCTCCTTCATCGAGTACTTCACCGACTCACCCGAGCTGCGCTTCGAGACCTACCGCGAGAGCCCCGTCGTGCTGGCCGGATCCGGCCCGCTGCTGCAGGCCCTGGCCCACTCGCAGCTGCGCGCCGGTGTGCGCACGGTCCCGCTCGCGCCGTTCGGCGAGTCTCCGTTCGACCGTGACCGCGTCGCGGAGCACCTGGACGCGTCCCGGGCGCAGGACCCGGAGCAGCGGATCGTCTACCTGGACGCCGACGCCCAGCGGCTCGACCGGGTGACCGCGGGCGCCGCCATGGTGCTGCACGTCGCCGACCGGCCGATGATCGACCGCGCCCGGCGGCTGCCCGCCGCCGCGGTCGCCGCGGGGGCCGCATTCGCCCAGGCGGTCGTCTCGGGTGACGAGGCCTGGGTCGGCCCGGTGATCGGCAGCAGCGACGACGCCACCGCCTGGGACTCGGCATGGCGTCGACTGTTCGCGCTCACACCCGACCTGGTCGGCGCGGATCTGCGGGACCACCCCGAGGCGGCCCCGAGCGAGTTCCTGCGCGGCCCCACCGTCGCACTGGTCGCCAACCAGCTGTGCTTCGCGGCCTTCCGCCACCTCACCGGCATCGACGAGGGCGCCGGGGCCGACCACCTGGTCCGGTTCGACCTGGAGACGCTGGAGACCTCGAAGCACGCGTTCCTGCCGCACCCGCTCGCCCTGCCCGTGGTTCCCGACGACCCGGCACGGCTCACCGCCCTGGCAGCCGCGGCGCCCGTCGACGACGAGGAACTGGCCCGCCGTGCGGTGGAGTTCGTCGACCCGCGGACCGGTGTCTTCGCCGAGGTCACCGAGCGCGACTACGAACAACTGCCGCTGTTCGTCAGCGAGGTCGTGGTCTCCGACCCGGTCGGCCTGGCCGGCGGTCCGTTCCCCGTCCACGGTTGCGGCGAGAGCGTGGTCGAGTCCCGCCAGCGGGCGGTCCGGCATGCGGTCGAGCGCTACGCGGCCGTCATGGTCGACTCCCGCAAGGGCGACCGGCTGCACGGCCTGGACGTGCTGACCGGTGAACCGGTCGCGGTCGACGCCGCGGAGGTCTTCCCCGCGCGGACCGCGGCCTCCGGGAACGACTGGTCCGACGCCGTCCGCGCCGCGGTGGTCGCAGCGGCCAACGACACCGTGGCCGCGGCACTGGCGACCGCGACCGGACCGCTGCCGCGGCTGGACCCGGCCGCCGCGGAGCTGACCCCGCGCGGTGAGCGCTACCGGAAGCTGCTGGAGATCGTCGGCCAGTCGTACCAGGTCCACGACCTGTCCGAACTGGTCGGGCTGCCCACGTTCGCGTTCACGACGCTGGCGGGCACGGTCGCGTACGTGAGCGACCTGGACGCCGCCGTGGCGCTGGAGCAGGGGCTGGAGCGGACGCTGCTCGCCTACCAGGCCCGGGCCACCGACCAGCCCGGCTACGCGCCGGCGCCCGTGCCCGAGCTGCCCGCGCACCTGCGCGGGCCCGGCGCCCCGGGTACAGTCGCGGCGCCGCCCCGTTCGGTGACCCTGGACGAGGTCGTGGGCAGGCTGGCGGGGGAGGGCGGCCGGGTGGTCGCGGTCCCGCTGGACCACGATGCCGCCCTGGCCCGGCTGTGTCCGTTCGTGGCGCGTGCCGTGGTCGTCCATGGCTGACCAGCCGCAGGTGCTCCGCGAACCGCAGCAGGTGGTCGTCGGGCCGTGGGCGCCGGGCTGCCCGGAGTGCCTGCGCACCCGACGCGCCGCCTCGGCCTCCACCGAACGCACCGCCGAGATGGCCGCCGGGACGGCCACCGGGACGCTCGCCGCGGCACCCGACCGGAACCTGCCCAGCTTCCTGGCCGACACCGTCGCCGGGCTGGCCTCGGCCCGGCCCGGGGCGCAGCGGTTCTGGATCGTCGACACGGCCACGCTCGCCCTGTCCCGCCACTCCTTCCTCACCGATCCGCACTGTCCGGCGTGTTCGGTGCTCCCGGCCGACACCGAGCAGGGCGCGAAGCCCGTCCGTCACGCGCGGCCCAAGCCGTCGCCCGGGTCGAGCCGCCTGCGCCCGCTGGACCAGGACGCACTGCGGGCGACCTACGTCGACGCGCAGAGCGGCCTGATCCCGTCGGTCACCTCCTACACCCGGCACGCCTTCCCGTTCACCGGGGCCGTCCTGGCCGTGCCCGGCGCCTCGACCGAGCCGGCCGGCTACGGCCGCACCCGGGACTTCGCGTCCGCGTGGTCCATCGCGGTGGCCGAGTCGCTGGAACGGCTCGCCGGGTACGGGCCGGCCAAACGGACCGGCGTCCGGGCCGGCTACGCCGACGTGGCCGACACCGCGATCGATCCCCGCACGCTCGGCCTGTACCCCGACGACCGGTTCCTGGTCCCGGACTTCCCCTACCGGGCGTTCACCGAGGACGCGCCGACCGACTGGGTGTGGGGCTACTCCTTCGGCCGCGACCGGCCGGTGCTGGTACCGGAGAGCTTCGTCTACTACCGGGCGCCGATGCCCGACGGCGAGCGCCGGTTCGCCTGCGAGATCTCCAGCGGCTTCGCGCTCGGCGGCTGCTACGAGGAGGCCGTGCTGCACGGTGTCCTCGAAGTCGCCGAACGCGACGCCTTCCTGATGGCCTGGTACGGGCGGACCCCGCTGCCCCGGATCGACCTCGCCACGGTCCCCGACCGCCGGATCCCCTTGGTGGCCGAACGCATCGAGCGCCAGGGGTACCGGGTGCACGTCTTCGACACCACACAGGACCACGGGATCCCGTCGTTCTGGACCCTCGCCGAGGACGTCAGCGGAACCGGACGGCCCAGGGCCGTGTCGACCGGCGGCAGCGGGCTGCGTCCGGCCGAGGCGATCCTGGCCGCGCTGCACGAACTGAGCCAGACCGTCGATTACGTGACCGTCCTCGCGCTCGACCCGCAGTGGAGCGAGCGGGCCCGGCACCTGGCCGAGCACCCGGACGACGTCGTGTCGATGGCCGACCACCTGCTCTGCGCGGCCGACCCGGCCACCTTCGACCGGTACTCCTTCCTGCTCGACGACCCCGTGACATCGACCTGGCAGCAGGGACTCCAACGCTGGCACTGGCCGAGCAACGCCGACATCGGTGCGGACCTCGACGAGGCCGTGCGGCGTTTCGCCGCGGCCGGCCTGGACGTCGTCGCCGTCGACACCACCTCCATGGAACAGACAGCGGGAGGCTTCAGATGCGTCAAGGTGATGGCACCGGGTTCGGTGCCGATGACCTTCGGACACGCGGCGCGGCGGGTGACCGGGCTGCCCAGGCTGCCCGAGGTGCGCAATCCGCACCCGCATCCCTTTCCGTGATCGAGGCGACCGTGAACGATTCAGACCTGAGCCGGCACGGGGCCGGCGTCGGCCGGGAGTTCCTGCGGGTCAGCCTGGAGGACCTCGCCGAGGCGATGGAGACCCGGCAGTCGGAGTACGCCAATCCGGACGAGCCGCTGAAGTTCAAGATCTACCGCGGCCGGCCCCGGCGCCCGCTGACCACCAGGGTGCCCAGGGAGCTGGGCGGCGTCGAGGCGTTCGACGCGTCGGCGCTGTCGACGCTGCTGCACTACGGCTACGGCATCTCCCGGCAGGAGTTCGACACCAACGGGACCTGGCCCTACCACCGGATGGTCGCATCCGCACGCTGCCTGTTCGCCATCCAGCTGTACGTGTGCCTGGCCGACGGCGTCTACCACTACGACGCCCCGCACCACGCGCTGGTGCTGCTGCGCGAAGGGGACCACCGACAGCTGCTGTCCAGGGCGACCGGCACCGCGGCGGAGCTGCCGGAGGCCGTGTTCGTGCTCTCCGGGCTGTTCTCCAAGGCCGCCTACATCTACCGCGACTACGCCTACCGGCTGTGCACCCAGGAGGCCGGTCTGCTCACCGGGAACCTCGACCTGGTCGCGCGGCCCATGGGGCTGCGGGCACACGTGCACCACCAGTTCCTGGACGAGCCGGTGAACAAGCTGCTGGGGCTCGACCCCGACGAGGAGCCGGCGCTCGTGGTCCTGCCGCTCCACCTCGCCGGCACCGGTGCAGCTGCCGAGGCCGGAATCCGGCGCCGCGAGGGCACGGAGACGGCGGCGGCACTGGCCGCGACCATCGACCCGATCGAGCCGTCCGTGGTCCGCAGCGGACTGGACGTCGTGCAGGCCTGTCCGCGGCTGACGGCGGTCAACCGCGCGTCCTTCCGCACCGACACCGCGGGTTTCGCGACAGCCGAACCGCCGGATCCAGTGGTACCTGCCGTACCCGGTGCCGAGCCGCTCGCCCTGCCCGCGACCGAGGTGCCGGAGGTGAACCTGGCGGAGGTGCTGCGAGCCCGCGACTCCGGTCCCGGCATCTTCCGGCCGGTCGCCTCGCAGGTCGACGGCCTCGAACTGTGGGCGCGACTGGCCCGGCTCCGCACGGGGGTCAGCAGCGACGCCGTCCCGGCGGGCGCACCGGTGCCGGTGGAGGTCTTCCTGACCGTCGGTGACCTCACCGGCGTACCGGCCGGCTGCTACCGGCTCGACCGGCACACGGGCGCACTGCACCCGGTCGGCCCGGCCGACTCCGGCCCGGACGCCGTCACCGCGATCGAACGCGTCACCATCCCCGGCCCGGTCTTCAAGGACATGAACGCCGTCATCCATCTCGTCGCCGACCGCGACTGGGCCTTCGACACCTTCGGCGACCGCGGCTACCGGGTGCTCAACCAGGAGGCCGGACTGCTCGCGCACCGCGTGTGCGTCGCCGCCGCCGCACAGGGCCTCTCCGGCCGGATCGTCAACGCCTACCACGCCGAGGGCGTGCGCACGGCGCTCGGACTCACCGAGCCACGCCACTCCCCGCTCTTCCAGATCCTGCTGGCCAGGACCGGACCGGGCGGCCGCGTGATCGTGCCCGTCGAGCCGGAGGCGGCGGAATGACGGACGCACAGCGGGACGCACCGAAGGGCGCCGGCTCCGAGCCGGCCCGGTACGTGCCCGGCCCGGCCGCCGTGGTCCGCCTCGCCGGCAGCCCGGTCGCCGCCCTGGAGGGACTGCGGTGCACACGGAGCTGGCGCACCGCCACCGCGCTGGTGCCGCTGCGCGCCGAGATCGCCGCCGAGGCCGACGAGCTGTCGAGGCTGCTGCACACGGCGATCGGTGCCACCGGAGACGGCGTGCTCAAGGCCCGGCTCGTCGCCGTGCGCAGGGCCGTGCACCGCGGCCGCCGGGTCGACCCGGCACGGCTGGCCGACGTCCCCGCCGACCTGGCGGCTCCGGTCCGGGCGTGGACGGCACGGGTCGCCGAGCGCGACCGCCTCATGGCGGCACTGCCGGAGCACCTCGAACAGGACTGGGCCGCGAGCTACGAAGCCCTGCTCGACGCCGCTCGGCTGCCCGCCTTCCAACTCGGCCTCGTGCACGCCAACCCGGACGTGTTCCTGGCCCTGCGGAAGTGGTTCGACACCGGCCGCGCACCGCAGCGCCAGACCGTGCTGCGCCTGGCGCAGTACCTGGCCCGTTCCGCGGCGAAGACCAGCCCGTACTCCACGTTCACCAGCAGTGGCCTGGCCGCCTGGGGCCGGGCCGAGGAGATCGTCGAGCCGGCCGGGCGACCGGCCGCGGGGCGGCCCGCCGCGGTGACCGCGACCGAGGTCAGCGTCGGATCGCTGCACCGGATCGCGCGGGCCGTCGGCGAACGCCCGGAGCTCCTCGGCGGCTGCCGGATCCGGATCAACCCCAGCGCCACGGTCTTCGACGGCGCCCTGCTGTTCCTGGGCCGCCGGCCGGGCGAGTACGTGCACGGCCTCGCGCTCACCCCGACCCTGCGCCGGGTGCTGCAACTGGCCGCGGACGGGAGCACCTTCGACGACCTGCGGGGCACGCTGCTGGCCCTGGCGGCCGAGGGGAACCAGGTCGACGTGTTCCTGCGCCGGCTGGTGACGCTGGGCCTGCTGGAGCTGGTCCCGCCGCTCGCCGACCAGTCCGCGGACCCGGTCGCCGACCTGCGCGCCTGGCTGCACCGGCGCCGCCGACCCGGTCTGGAACGGCTGGACCGGACCCTGCAGGAGCTGGCCGAGGCGCTGTCGAGCTACCCGACGATCACCGAACCCGGCGACCGGGTCGCCGTCCGCGACGCCGTGGTCCGCACCCTGGACACCGCACTGCGCGAGGTCGGCGACCACGCCCACGCCCACAACCCGAAGATGGCCCAGGAGTTCGGCCGGTACAGCTTCTACGAGAACGCGGTGCACCCCGGAACGGCAGCCGTGCTGGACCGGGAGAGCTGGCGACCGCTGCTGGACGACCTCGACGCGGTGCGCACCCTGCTCGGCCTGATCGGTCCCGACCTGCCGTTCAAGCTCACGCTCGGCTCGCTGTTCCGGAGCAGGTACCCGGCCGGCGCGCAGATCCCGCTGCTGGTGTTCTACCGGGACGTCCTGGCCGAGCAGTCCGCCGCCGTCCCGGGCCCGGCCGGGCGCGGCTCGCGCCTGGCGCACAGCCGGTTCGCCGACGCCGACAGCCCGGTCGAGGCCGTGCGCGAGCTGCACCGCCTGCGCACCGCCGGAAAGCGCCTGCTGGGCGAGCGGACGCCCGACCGGGACGGCGTGGTCCGCGTCGACCCCGAGGAGGTGCGCAAGCTGGCCGGGGAATGGCCGGAGTGGGTCCGCACACCGACCTCGCTCGCGGTCTACTGCCAGCTCGCCGACGCCGCGCACGGCCCGGAACTGGTGGTCAACAGCATCGGATGCGGCTTCGGCCGCGGCCGCAACCGGGTCCGGCAGATCATGGACGTGCTCGACCTGCACGCCGGCGTCCCGGACGAACCGGGGCCGGCCGCGGAGCACGACGGCGTGCTCTTCGCCGAGTTCGAGGCCGTGGCCCGCTCAGCCGTCAACGTCAGGAAGCCGGGTGTGCGGCTGGTCGTCGACTACCCCGGTGTGCGCAGCACGCGCGCGGACGAGGACCGGCTCCCGGTCAACGACCTCCACGTGGAGTGCGGCGAGGACGGGCTGCTCGCGCTGGTGTCGCGGCGGCTGGGCAGACGGATCTGCCCGGTGCACCCCGGCCTCGGCGCCGACCGGCTGCTGCCGCCCGCCGCACGGTTCATGATCGAGGCCTTCGGCGAGTCCAACACCTGGTTCGGTGCGCACACCGAGCTCAGGATGACCGCCGACCCGCGCACGGACGACGGCGTGCGCCACCTGCCCCGGCTGATGGTGGGCAACGTGGTGCTGCGCCGCGCCATGTGGATGACCCGCGCGGACCGGCTGCCCCGACGGGCCGACGCCGAGACCGGCGCGGCCTGGATGCTGCGGACGGCCGCCTGGCTGGCCGAACACGGCATCCCCGAGCGGTGCTTCGTCACCGTCCTCGACCCGGCCGCCCTGGGCGGGGGCGGGAACGGCCGGGGGCCGAGCAATGACACCAAACCGAACTACGTGGATTTCGCGAGCATGCTGCTGCTGCTCGGTTTGGAACGCCGGCTCGCCGAGCCGAACGCGATCGTGCAGATCAGCGAGATGCTGCCGGATCCCGGCCAGGTCCGCGGCGAGCACGTGGCGGAGTACATCGTGGAACTGAACGAGCCCGGAGTCACCTATGCCTGACACGTCCGAGATGCCTGACACGCGCGAGCTGTCCGAGACGACCGAGATGCCTGAGGTGCCTGAGGTGGTGTCTGCGCACACATGGGTCAGCGCCCACCTCTTCTACCACGGCGACCAGGACGCCGTGATCGTCGGCGCCGTGAAGCCCGCCGTCGAGCGGCTGGGCCGGGCCGGACTGGTGGACGGTTTCTTCTTCCTCCGCTACTGGGAGGGCGGCCCGCACGTCCGCGTGCGGTTGCGCACCCGGCCGGAGCACGTCCAGGAGGTCCGCTCGGTCATCGAGGAGTCAGCCGCGGAGCTCTACCGCACCCTGCCGTCGACGTCCACGCTGACCGAACAGGCCTACGCCGAGTCCGCGGCCGGACTCGCCGCCCTGGAGCGGATGGCCGACTACGACGCGGTGCTGCACCCGGACAACTCGGTCGCGTTCATCGACTACGTCCCCGAGACCGCGGCGTTCGGCACCGGTCGGTCCCTGGAAGCCGTCGAGAAGCAGTTCATGGCGTCCAGCGTGCTGGCGCTCGAACTGATCGCCCGCGGCCGGACCCCGGGGCAGCGCGCCATGGACGCCTTCGCCATGCTGGCCGCCAACCGTACGGTCTTCACCGGCATCCTGCCCGAACTCGCCTACCAGGCACGGTTCATGGTCGAGAGCGGCGGCACCGCGGCCGAACTGCTGGGAGCGCCGGACTTCGAGCGGCACTTCGAGGCCAACAAGCCCCAGCTGCGCGCCTCCCTGGAGCAGGTGTGGGCGGCGACCAGGGGAGTGGCGCTGCCGGACGCGTCGGTGGCCGGCAGCTGGCTGCGGACCGTGCGCGAGGCCAACGACACCCTGGTGGAGCTGGAGTTGCTGGGCCGGCTGGACGCCTACCCCGACTTCGAGGCCCCGGCCGACGTGCTGCAGCACATCAACCACCTGGTCCCGCAGCTGATCGTGGAGCGGTGCACCCACCTGATGTGCAACCGCCTCGGCATCAGCCTGGCCCAGGAGTCCCACCTGCGGCTGCTGCTGACCAGGACCGCCTTCGACCTGTGCGCGGTGTGACCCCCATGAGCGACGAGGCGACCCGCTACCAGGAGAGCGTGCACACGCCGACCGAGGTGGCGAACCCGGAGGCGTACCCGCCCCGACTGGTCAAGAGCTACCCGGGCGCACCACGGCACCCGCTGCCCTGGCCGCCCGAGAAGTCCGCGCACCGGCTGGGCGGGCTGCTCGCCGAGCTCGGCGGCATCACCCGGTCCCAGTGGCTGACCCCGCTGGACATGCTGCCGTTCACCGACAGCTTCGAGGCCATCCCGGACGACGATCCGCTGCAGTGGCTGGTGACCCGGCGTCCGACGCCGTCGGGGGGCGCCCGGTACAGCGCCGAGTGGTACGTGATCGCCGGACCCGACTCCGAGGTCCCGACCGGCGTCCACTACTACGACCCGGCCCGGCACGAGCTGGTGCGCCTGCGGTCGGGCGACTACCTGAGCCGGGTGGCCTCCCGGCCGGCCACCACCGTCCTGGTGCACACCAGCGTCTTCTGGCGGCTGGCCGCCAAGTACGGCGAGATGTACTACCGGCTCGCCTGCCTGGAGGCCGGCATCCAGGTGGCCCAGGCGCTCGTGGTCGGGACCGACGAGGACGCCACGGCCCGGCTGTGCTTCCCCGACGCCGACCTCACCGAACTGCTGGGGCTCGACCCGAGGGCGGAAGGGGTGCACGCCGTCGTCGAGCTGGTCGCCCCGGTGCCCGCCGCGTTCGAGGGCCCCTCGCTGGCCGCCTTCCCGCGCGCCCTCGCCGCGCACGCGTCCGTGCTCCGGCAGAGCCGGCCCGCCCCGCAACCACTGCCGTCCGCGCCCGCCGGAGAGGCGCCCGCCGGGGAGGCGCCCGCCGGGGAGGTCGGGCGGATCGCCCTGCCGCACGCGGCCGTGGACCTGCGCGCCGGCACGCGGACCCGCCACGCGGCGATGCGCGGCTTCAAGGGCGAGACCCTGCCGATCGGCAGGCTGGCCACGATCCTCACCGCCTACGGGCGGCAGGAACGCTGGGACCTGCCGGCCAACCTGGTCGAGTTCTACTGCGTCATCGCCGACGTGGCCGGCGTCCCGGACGGCGCGTACCGCTACCTTCCCGACGAGCACTGCCTGGAGCTGGTCTCCGAGGGCGACCCGCGCCGGCGGCTGCGCGAAGCCGCGCTGGCCGCGCTCACCCAGCAGGGCGCCCGCACGGCGAACCTGTGGCTGCTGCCGGTGGGCGACGCGGAGGCGGCCGAGGAGCGGTTCGGCCCCCGCTGGTACCGCGTGCAGCAGGCCGCCGCCGGCGCCGCACTGCACCGGGCCTGCCTCGCCGCCGCGGCCGTCGACGTGGCCGGCCGGATCCAGAACGACGTGCTCACCCACCTGCTGGACGCCTGGTTCGGCCTGGACGGGCGCAAGCGCAGCCTGCTGGTGGCGCAACTGGGCACCGAGCACCCCGCCGGGCTGCGCCCCGAGTTCCGGCTGACCTGGTGAGGGGGACCACACTCGTGAGCGACACCGTCCTCGGTGAGGGCCTGCTGGCCGACGCCATCGCCCGGCGCCCACCCTCGATGCTGGTGGTGGCGCGCGACGGCTGGGACACCGGCGACTGGACCGCGGCGCACGACCGGGGCGAGCCGTGGCTGCCGGTGTGGACCGAACTCGACCGGGTGGTGATCGGCCCGCTGGTCCGGCCCGGCGAGCGCGGCTGCGCCTGGTGCGTGCAGACCTGGCGGGCCGCCGCGCCCGAACGCGCGCCCTGGACGGCCGAACTGCGCGCGGACGACCGGATCGCGACCAGCCCGTCCGGCTGGCTGTCCGGCTTCGCCGCCGAGGCCGTGTGCGAGGTGCTGCACTCCGGCATCGCCGCGGACTGCTGCTGGTACCTCGACCTGCGCGACCTGTCGCTGACCCGGCACGCGTTCCTCCCGGACCCGCTGTGCGCGGTCTGCGGCGCACTGCCCGAGGACACCGCGGAACGGGCCGTGATCGTGCCCGCCGCCCGGCCCAAGCCCCGGGCCCGCTCCAGCCGGATCCGCGAACTCTCCGAGTCCCGGCTGACCGAGCTCTACGTGGACGCCGAGACCGGGGTGGTCGCCCCGCCGCGCGGGATGCGCGACTCGATGGTCCCGCTGACCGAATCGGTCCTGGCCGAGTACGGCTACCGGGGCGAGGCGGGGTTCGGACGCACCCGGGACTTCGCCTCCAGCCGGGCCACCGCGGTCGCCGAGGCACTGGAACGGCTCGGCGGCCAGTGGCCCTGGGGCAAGCGGACCGTCGTGCGCGGCAGCTACGCGGAACTCGCCGGGGACGCCCTGGACCCGCGCTCGCTCGGCCTGCTCGCCCCGGAGCGCTACCTGGAACCGGACTGCGCCCACCAGCCGTTCACCGAGGACGCCGTGGTGTCCTGGGTGTGGGCCTACTCCTTCGGCCGGGCCCGGCCGGTGCTCGTGCCGGAGACCCACGCCTACTACCGGACGCAGTTCCAGCCCGGGGCCCGGTCGGACAAGCCGTTCACCTTCGAGATCTCCAACGGCTGTGCGCTCGGCGGCTGCGTCGAGGAGGCGGTCCTGCACGGGATCCTCGAAGTCGTGGAGCGCGACGCGTTCCTGATGACCTGGTACGCCAGGCTGCCCGTCCCCGAGGTGGACCTCGCCCGGGCACCGGACCCGCGCATCCGGCTGCTCGTGGAACGCATCGAGCGCACCGGGTGCCGGGCGCGGGCCTTCGACATCACCCTGACCGAGGGGATCCGCGCGTTCTGGGTCCTCGCCCAGGACACCACCGGCGACGGCACCCGGCCGAAGGTCGTCTGCACCAGCGGCTCGGCGCTGGACCCGGTCGCCGCCGTGCTCACCGCCCTCGGCGAGCTGGCGCCGATCGTCGAACAGGAGCAGGCCAGGTACCCGGCCGAGGCCGAACGGGCCCGGCGGATGGCCGCCGACCCCGAACTCGTGCGGATCATGACCGACCACTCGCTGGCCAACGCGACGCCCGCGGCGTTCGACCGCTTCTCCTTCCTGCTCGACGGCGACCGCCTGACCGGCTGGGACGAGGTGATCGCCCGCAACCCCTGGCCGCTCAACACCGACCTGCGGGACGACCTGACCGAGGCCGTCGACCGGATGCTGGCCGGCGGCATGGACGTCGTGGTCGTCGACCAGACCTCGCCCCTGCACCGGGCCGCCGACCTGCACTGCGTCAAGGTGATCGTGCCCGGCGCCCTGTCCATGACCTTCGGCCACCGCAACCGGCGCACCGCCGGGCTGCCCCGGCTGCGGGAGGTGCCCCACCGGCTCGGCCACGCGCCGCGCCCGCTGACCGAGGCCGACCTGAACCCCCACCCCCACCCGTTCCCATGACCGCCCACGCCACCACCTTCGCAGTACGCGTCGCAGGCCTGCCCGCGGACGTGGTCGACCGCCTGGTCGACCACCGGCTGCGGCGCGAGCTGGTCGCGCTCTCCCGCACGGCGGCCGAACTGACCGCCGACGCCGCCGCGCTGTCCGACCGCTGCCACGCCGTGATCGGCGCGCTGCCCGACCCAGCGGCCAAGCCCCGGCTGGTCGCGCTGCGCCGGACGGTCCACCAGCTGCGCGATCCGGCCCGGCTGCTCGCCGAACCGCCGGTCGCCTCGGCCCTCGGCGTCGAACTCACCGCGGACATCGCCGGGTTCGGCCGAAAGCTGGGCCGGTACCGCGCCGACCGCGCACAGCTGCCGACCGTACTGGCCGAAGCCACCAGGGCCGTCGACGCGGCCCTGCGCGAGATCGGTGCGGACCCCCGGTTCGACCAGGGCCTCGCCCACGCCAGCCCCACCCTGCACACGGTGCTCCGACGGCGGCCCGGGCGGGCGGAGTTGATCCGGCTGGCCGGCTACGCCGCGCGCGCCGCCGTCAAGACCAGCCCGTTCAGCACCTTCACCGCCGGCGGCCTCGGCCGGTTCGTCCCGGACGGTCCGGCCCTGCACTGGGCCACGACCGAACCGGCGCGCTCGATCGTCGAACTCGACCTGTCGGTCCTCACCCCGCTGGCCGCCGCCGCGACCGAGCCGACGGTCCGGGTCAACCCCAGCGCGCGCCTGGAAGCCGACACCGTCCGCTTCCTCGGCCCGGCACCGGCGGAGGACCTCCTCACCCTGCCGCTGACCCCACCGCTGCGGCACTGCCTGCGCGCCGCCGCCGGCCGTCCGACCCTCGCCGCGCTGGCGGCGGGCTTCCCCGCGCCGCCGGAGCAGACGGCCGGGTACCTGCGCTCACTCCTCGCGAGCGGACTGCTCCTGCTCCAGCCGGACTTCGACGACCACGGCATCGATCCGATACGGCAGTTGGCCGAGCGGATCCCCGCCCTGGCCCCGGTCCGGGAGCAACTGCGGTCGTACGCCGGCGCGCGGGGAGCCGACCGCGTCCTGCTCGGGCAGGCGCTCCACGAGCAGCTGAACGGCCTCGGCATCACGGGCAAACTGCGGGACGTGGTGACCGAGCAGTCGGTCATCCCCGGAACCGTGGTCGAGGCGGGCCTGCCGTCCTGGCAGGAGGCCCTGGACGACCTGGCCCTCGCCTGCCGGCTGCTCGCGGTCTTCGACTGCACGCTGCCGTTCAAACTGGCGGTCGCCGCGTTCGTCCGCGAGCACTACGGCACCGGGGCGCGAGTCCCGTTCGACCGCTTCTACGCGGACCTCCTCCGCGACGGCGACGAGGTCCGACGGCTGCACCCCGCCGCGATCGCCTTCGACCCGACCCCGGCCGCGACCCTCGCGGCCGGCCCGGTCCCGGAGGTGCGCCGGCTGGTGGACCTGATCGCCGAGGTCCGGCGCGCGATGCCGGACCGTCAGCGGATCGAGAAGGTGCTCGCCACGCTGCCGGCCTGGGTGCGCCCGGTCGGCTCGGTCGCCGTCTACGCCCAGCGCGACGGCGAGGAACTGATCGTCAACGCGGTGAACTCCGGCTTCGGCCGGGCCCGTTCGCAGCTGCGCCGACTGCTGCGCCACCTCTCCGACGACCCGCTCCCGGTCGACGTGGTGCACCCGGGCGCACCGACGTACGCCGAGTTCACCCAGACCCTCGCCACCTCGCTCAACCAGCGCGAACCGGCCCTGCCGGACCGGCTCGACTACCCGCCACCCGCCCGGCTGACGGTCGGCGTGGACGGCGACGGACTGCCGGCCCTGTTCGACGGCGGATCGATCGTCCGTCCGGTCCACGGCGGACTGTCCTACGAGCGGCAGCTCCCGCCGGTGATGGCGCTGCTGATCGAGGCGTTCGGCGAGAACCCCCTGCTGCTGCGGCCCGACCAGCCGCTCCAGCACGACGCGAGCGCCGGAACCGGGCAGGGCCGCCTCCTGCACGCGCCGCGGCTGAGCATCGGACGCGTGGTGCTGCGGCGGGCCACCTGGGTGGCGCAGCCGGGCACACTGCCGCGCCGCGCGGCCGGCCAGTCCGACGCGGACTTCCTGCTCGCGCTGACGGCCTGGCTGACCGAACACGGCCTCCCCCTGCGGTTCTTCGTGTCCGTGCTGCGGACCGGCGCCTCCGGGGCCGGTCCGTTCGCGGGCGACCGCAGCCGCAAGCCGGTGTACGTCGACATCGGCTCGCCGCCGCTCGTCCTGGCCTTCGAGCGACTGGCCAGGGATCCGGCGAGCGCGGCCGTGTTCCAGGAGGTCACGCCCGGGCCCGAGACCGCGCTCCTCGACCACCAGAAGGTGCCGAGAGTGACCGAGTACGTCATCGAGCTCAACTGCCGAGGAGACCAGGAATGACCGAGACCCCGTGGCGGACCGTGAACGTGTTCCACCACGAGCACGACCGCACCGGTCTGCTGCTCGACGCGGTCCGCCCGTTCATCGCGCGGGTGGCCCCTTCGGTGCAGCGGGTGTACTTCCAGCCGCACTGGCGGCGCGGGCCGCACGTCCGCATCCCGATCCAGGCGAGCCCCGAGGTCTTCGACGAGGTCGTCGCACCGGCCGTGGCCGGCGTGTTGGAGCCCTACCTGCGGGCGCATCCGTCGACGGTCGTCCTCGACGAGGGGGCGGCCCACGCCCAGCACGTCCGGCTGGCCGCGCAGGAGTGCGAACGCGGGCTGCTGACTCCGTGGGCGCCGAACAACACCGTCGAGACCGAGCCCCACGACCGGCGCGAGCACGTGCTCGGCAGCCCGGCCGCGGCGGACCTGCTCGCCGACTACTACGTCGACACCAACGACCTCGTGTTCGACGTCCTCGACTGGATCCGCGGCGGCGGCTCGAAGATGGCGCTCGCGGTGGACCTGTTCATCGCGGCGGCGAACCGGTTCCTCCCGCCGGTGACCTACGGCTACATGTCCTACCGCGGGCACGCCGACGCCTTCCTGGCGAAGATGCCCGACGGCCTGCGCGAACGCTTCGACGGGATCTACGAGGCCAACGCCGAGACCTTCCGGCAGCGGGTCGTCGAGATCACCGGCGCCGCGGACCACCACGAGGTCGTGCCGTTCAGCGCCCTCCTCGACACCCTGCTCCGCTACCGCAACCAGGCCGACGGGCTGATCGGCACCGGCGAGCTGGCCCTCGACACCGACCCGAACGGCGAGCCGGAGGACTGGGGTTCGAGCTGGAGCGCCTGGTCGGACCGCAGCCCGTTCCACCGGGCGCTCGGCAGCCACCGCCCGGCGGCCGACCAACTCGGCGGCTGGAACACCTTCAAGCAGTACCGGGTCGTCCTCAACTGGCTCTACCTCGCCATGAACCGGATCGGCATCGGCGAGCTGGAACGCAACCTGATCTGCCACGTGGTCTCCCGGGCCGTCGAGGACGTCCACGGCGTGACCGCGATGAGCCGGATCGAGGACCTGATCGGTTTCGTCGACAGCGGCGGCCGCCTGTGACCGGCTCGCGCACCCGCGTTCAGAGCCAGCCGCGGGTGCGCGCGATCGTGGCCGCCTCGGTCCGGTTGCGCGCACCCAACTTGGCCATCGCACTGGACAGGTAGTTGCGGACGGTCCCCTCGGCCAGGCACAGGCGCGCCGCGATCGCGGCATTGCCGGCTCCCTCGGCGACCGCCCGCAGCAGCTCGCGTTCCCGCTCCGTCAGCGGATCGGCCGCGTCCCAGGCGGCCACCGCCAGTTCGGGCGCGACCACCCGCTCGCCCGCGTGCACCCGGCGCAGCGCCGCCGCCAGCTCACCGATCGGCGCGTCCTTGAGGACGTACCCGGCCACCCCCGCATCCACCGCCCGCCGCAGGTAGCCGCTGCGCGCGAACGTGGTCACGATCAGCACCCGGGTCGGGTCGCCCAGCCGGTTCAGCTCCACGGCCAGGTCGAGACCGGTACGGCCGGGCATCTCGATGTCGGTCACCAGCACGTCCGGCCGGTGCTCGCGCACCGCGAGGAGGGCGTCGTCGCCGTTGGTCGCGGTCGCCACCACCGTGATGTCCGCCTGGAGGTCCAGCAGGGACGCGAACGCGCCCAGCACCATGCCCTGGTCCTCGGCCAGCACCACCCGGATCATCCGACCACCGCCTTCGGCACCGTGATGGTCAGCGTCGTCCCGGCCGACCCGGAGCGCTGCACCGCGCCGCCGAGGCGCGCGACCCGCTCCCGGAGCCCGGTCAGCCCGGTGCCCTCCGCGGCGTCGCCGCCGATCCCGTCGTCCGCGATCACCAAGCGCACCCTTTCCCCGTCCGTGTCCAGCCCGATGCGGCAGGTGGAGGCCCGCGCGTGCCGGGCCACGTTCGTCACCGCCTCCCGCAGCGCCAGCCCCAGTTCGTGCTCGGTCGCCGCGACCAGGGCCGGCTCCTCCGCGCAGCTCACCTGCAGGGCCACCCCGGTCCCGGCCAGCGTACGCCGGGCCACCTCCAGCTCCGCGCGGATGCTGGTCCGCCGCCAGCCGGTGACCGTGCTGCGCACCGCGGCCAGCGCCTCCCGCGCGTTGCGCTCGATCTCTTCGGCCTCGGCGCGCGCCCGCTGCGGATCGGCGAGCACCAGCTCCTTGGTGAGCTGAGCGCGCATCACCACGGCGGTCAGCGAATGCCCGAGGAGGTCGTGCAGGTCACGCGCGATCCGTTCGCGCTCCGCCAGCGTCGCGAGCAGTTCGACCTGCGAGGTCCGCAGCCGCTGGTTCTCCAGCTCCTGCCGACGGTCGCGCTGCTGAAGTTCGAGCAGCCCGACCACCCAGACCATGACGAGCGCCGACGCGAAGCCCAGCAGCCGGTAGAGGAGCGGCACCTGCGACAGCAGCGCCGTGACGCAGTCCAGGACGGTCAGCGCGGTGAACCACCGCCGCGCGACGGGCCACGGCAGCGCGTTGCCCGCGGCGGCCGCCGCGTAGATGAACAGCACGCTCGCGGCGGCGTTGAACGGCGTGGCCAGCGCGCCGAGCACGGCCATCGGGACCAGCGACGCCCAGAGGTTCCACCCGGACGGGCCCCGCAGCAGGGCCAGCGCGTACAGCAGGACCGTGGCCGCGCACACCGTGATCGTCAGCGGCCACTCCCACCACGCCGGGTCCGGCGAGAAGTACGGCTGCGCCGGCAGGAACAGCAGGTAGCCGAGGTAGATCCACTCCCAGGTCCGCAGTCGCTCGGCCACGGACCGGGCGGCGGTGCCGTCGAAGTCGCTCGTGTTCACGTCTCGTCCAGGTCGGTTCCGATGGTCGGGCCGGGTCGCATGGGCGTCACAGCCGCGCGTGCCGGTAGGAGGTCGCCGCCGCACCGGCCGCCACCACCGTGGTGACCACCAGGGCGAGCACATGGATCAGCGCGGTGCCGTCACCGAGCTGGGCGAGCCCGAGTTGGGCGAGGTGGTAGGTGGGCAGGAACTCGGCGATCTCCCGCACGGCCGAGGGCAGCAGCCGGATCGGGATCCACAACCCGGACAGCACCGCCAGCGGGAACAGCACCGCGTTGAGCAGCGCGATCGCCGCACCCGGGCGGAACCGGAAACCGACCGCCACGCTGAACAGCGTGAACGGGACGCTGCCGAGCAGGAGCACCAGCGCCACCCGCGCCAGCGCCCAGGGCGAGGCGTGGAGCGTGCCGAACGCCGCGGCCGCCACCCCCATCAGCACCAGCACGCCCACCCCGTAGAGGAGCGCGGCGGTGGCCTTGGCTGCGAGGCTGATCCAGATCGGCACCGCGGACACCCGCTTCATGCGCAGCCAGCCCAGGTCCCGGTCCTGGGCGACCCCGACCCCCGGCTGCAGCGAAGCCACCGTGATCACGCCGTAGGTGCCGAACGTGGCCACCATCGCCGTACCGGCCGAGAGGCCCTGCACGGCGTCGTGCCCGTACAGCAGGTTGAACAGCACGAAGAACCCGACCGGCATCAGGACGCCGAAGAACAACGAGGTGGGTTCCCGCACGATCGAGCGGAGTTCGTCCCGCAGCTCGCCAAGGAAGACCCGTCCCATCAGCACGCTCATGCCGCCCTGCCTTCCCGGGGGTTCTCCGACGGCTCACGGTGGTCGGTCAGTGCGACCACGGCCTCCGCCAGACCGACGTCCTGCACCCGCAGTTCCGACAACTCCGGATCCTGTTCCAGCAGCAGGCGCAGCAGCTGCTCCGGCGAACGGGTCTGGATCGTCACCAGATCGCGTTCCCGGCCGACCCGGAGCACGCCCGGCAGCCGCTCCAGTCCGTCCGGGTCGAGGGCGGTCCGGACGGTCACCGTGCGGTCCGGCAACCGGGAGACGAGCTCCTGCGGCGGAGCGTCCGCCAGGATCCGACCGCGGTCGAGCACCACCACCCGGTCCGCGACCGCGCCCGACTCCTCGATCAGGTGCGTGGTCACCAGCACGGCGGTGCCCTGCGCCCGGCGTTGGGCCAGGATCTGCCAGAAGTGCCGCCGGGCCTGCGTGTCCAGGCCGACCGTCGGTTCGTCCAGCACCAGCAGGGCCGGGTCGGTGACCAGGGCCATCGCCAGCTGCACGCGTTGCTTCTGGCCGCCGGAGAGTTTCGACGCCCGTCTGCGCGCCAGCTCGGTGAGCCCGAGTTCCGCCAGGACCGGGCCGGCCGCCGCGGCCCGCAGCCCGCCGCGGACGGCGGCGCCGCCCACCAGCTCGCTGACCGTCAGCGTGCTCGGGAATCCCAGGGTCTGCTGCGCCACGCCCAGGTGCCGGCGGGTCTTCGCGCGGCGCGGATCGCCGCCCAGGATCCGCACGGTGCCCTGCTGCGGTGCGAGCAGCCCGACCGCGAGCATCACCAGCGTCGACTTGCCGGCCCCGTTGGGTCCGAGCAGCGCGACGCACTCTCCCGGGTCGACCCGCAGGTCCACGCCGTCCAGCGCCACCGTCTCTCCGTACCGGTACCGCAGGCTTTCGGCCGTCAGCACCGCCTGTGTCGTTTCCATGGTCACCAGACTCCCGGCCGGTGACGGCGCTCGGCAGTGCCGCCCCGTCACCAGCCCGAGATGACAAATGTCAACCCCGGCCGGCCCGGGCGTCCTCGGGAGCGGCGATGGGGCGTGCCCGCACTATAGCGGGGGCTGGTGAACCCACAAGGGCCTGTCCGGCGCCGAGGACGGGGGAGGTGCCGGGCGCGTTCACCCCGAAGCCCGGACGACCAGCCGGGTGGGGAGCACCACCGATTCGCATGGTGCCGGGTTGCGCAGCAGCAACTCCAGGGCGCGGGCTCCGAGTTCCTCCACCGGTTGGCGCACGGTGGTCAGCCCCGGGCGGCAGCGCGCCGCGACGGGGGCGTCGTCGAAGCCGATCAGCGCCACGTCCTCGGGCACCCGCAGGCCGTGCCGGCGCAGGGTCCTGAGGGCTCCCGCGGCCATCTGGTCGGAGGCGGCGAACACGGCGTCCAGCTCGGGGCGCTGGTCCAGCAGCCACTGCATCGCGTGCTCAGCGGAGGCGCTGCTGAAGTCGCCGTACGCCACGGCGGGCCGGACCGCGGCCGACCCGGCCATCGCCTGGTGGTAGCCGGCCAGCCGGTCCGCCCCGGCGGCGGTGTCCGGCGGCCCGGCGATGGTGGCCACCGTCCGCCGCCCGGACGCGCACAGCCGCCGTACCGCCTCCCTGGCGCCGGTGAGGTTGTCCGCGTCCACGAACGCCACCGTGCCCGGCTCCGGCGGCCGGCCCAGCGCCACCACGGGGACCCGGGCGGCGTGCAGCAGCCGGATGAGCGCGGTGTCCCCCCAGGGGCCGACCAGCAGCACGCCGTCGACGTGGCCGCCGCACAGGTAGCGCACCAGCGGCGGCCGCCGGGAGCGCCTGGGCACCGTGAAGACGGCCAACTCCCGCTCCGCGCCCGGCAGGGAGCGCCGAAGCCCGGTCAGCAGCCGGACCGGGAAGGTGTCCGCGTGGTACTGCAGCGGATCGGCGAAGACCACGACGGCCACCACGCCCGTCCCCCGGGCACTGGCTGCCCGGCGGCGGACGTACGCCAACTCGCGCGCCGCCCGTTCCACCCGGGCCGCCACCTCGGCGGAGACCCGGGCGGAACGGTTCAGCACGCGGGAGGCGGTCGCGATGGAGACACCGGCCCGGCGGGCTACCTCGGCCAGGGTCGGAGCGGGGTCGGTGCTCGGGAAGGGCTGGGACACGGAGGCCGTCCTGGATCGATCCTCGACACGGGAACCGCACCCCGGACCTGCGCCCCACAGCAGGCCACCACGTGTGTCAGCTTGGTCGGTTGAACGACCCGCGTCAAGGGATCCGACGCCCTGAGCCGGTCAGGTCGGTCAGGCCGGTCAGGTCGGTCAGGTCGGTCAGGTGGGCGCGGTAGCCGGCGCCGAAGGCCGTCGGCGTGCCGTCGTAGGAGCTGATCAGCGCCGGGCCGCTGCTGCAGTCCCAGATGTTCCAGGTCCAGGCGAGATAGGAGACGCCGTGCCGGTCCAGCCACGGCAGCAGGGTGTCCAGATAGCCGTGCGCGCAGTCGTTCTCGCCCAACTCGCCGGCCACGACGGGCACCTGGGCTGCCAGCGGGCCGATCTGCGCGTCCCAGCAGGAGCCGGTGCTGCAGCTGTTGAAGTTGTACGAGTGCCAGGACGCGGCTAGGTTGTGCAGGGGATCGGCCGGCTGGTAAGCGGCCCACCGGGTGAGGTCGTTGGCGTACTCCAGACCGCCCAGCATCAGGACGTTGTCCGCCCCGGTCGAGCGCACCGCGTCGACCATCGCCTGCATGCCGGCGACCCGGAAGCCGATCCCCGGGCAGCTGCCGCCGTCGCGCCAGCAGGCCCAGCCGCTGTCCTCGCTCCCGGTGGCGCGTGACGGGTACGGCTCGTTGAACAGGTCGAAGACGGTCGCGTCGTCGCCCTTGAAGGTCCGCGCGACCGAGGTCCAGAACGGGAGCGCGCCGGCGGCGTCCGGCATCGGTTTCTGGCAGGTGGCGTCGGCGTCGGAGCAGCCCGCGGACGGGCCGGTGTACGCGCCGTCGGTCCAGTGCAGGTCGAGGATCGCCACCAGGCCGTTGCGGTGCAGCAGGTCGACGTAGCCGCGCACCGCGTCGATGTAGGCCTGGCCGGCGTAGGCGGGGTCGACGTTGGCGTGGCCGAGCCAGCAGTCCTCGTTGAGCGGGACGCGGACGGCGTTGACGCGCCACGACTTCATCGCGGTGACGGAGGCCTGGTCGGCCGGGCCGTCGAAGATGCCGTGGCCCTGGACGCACATGAACTCGGCGCCGGAGCGGTTGACCCCGTGCAGGGTGATCGGGGTGCCGTCGGCCTTCGCCAGCGTGCTGCCCGAGACGTGCACGGCCGGGGCCGGGCCGCTCGGGGGCGGAGTGGGGGTCGGGGTGGGGGTGGGGCGCGGCGACGGGGTCGACTGCGGCCCGCAGGGGGTGCCGTTGAGGGTGAAGGTGGTGGGGGCGGTGTTGGGGCCGGTGTAGGAGAAGTTGGCGCTGGTGGTGTAGCCGGTGCCGGGGTTGATGGTGGGGGCGTAGGAGGGGTTGGTGACGGTGACGGTGTGTCCGGTCTGGGTCCAGGTGCCGTTCCAGCCGCTCTGGAGGGTCTGGTTGCCGGGGTAGGTGTAGCCGAGGGTCCAGCCGTTGATGGGGGTGGTGCCGGTGTCGGTGATGGTGAGGTTGGCGGTGAAGCCGCTGCCCCAGTCGTTGCCGACGGCGTACGTCACGTTGCAGGAAAGACCGGTGGCGGGGGCCGCCGAGGCGGTGAGGGGGAGTACGGCCAGGGCGGCGCACGCGGCGGTGGCGGCCGCCAGGGCGGCGGTGGTACGGGGAGGTGCGGTTCCGGGCATGCCGAGCTCCTCGGGGGTGGGCCGGGGCCGGGGTGGGGGCCGGGGCCGCCGGTGCGGCCCCGGCCGGGTGAGGTCAGCTCGCGGTGCAGGTCAGCGACGGAGCGGTGTTGCCGCCCGCGGAGGTCGCCTGGAAGCCGAAGCTGGTGGTGGCGTTCGGCGCCAGTGCGCCGTTGTACGACTGGCTGGTGGCCGTGACCGCGCTGCCGCTCTGGGCGGTGGTGGCGTTCCAGCTGTTGGTGATCTGCTGGTTGCCGGCCCAACTCCAGTTGACGGTCCAGGACTTGGTCGCCGCGGTGCCGGTGTTGGTGACGGTCACGTTGGCGGTGAAGCCGCTGCCCCAGTCGTTGGCGACCGCGTAGGTGGCGGAGCAGCCGTTGCTGCTGCCACCGCCCGAGGTCGCCGTGGTGGCGGTCACCGCTGCGGAGGCGGGGGAGACGTTCCCGGCCGCGTCCTGCGCGGTGACGGTGTACTGGTACGCGGTGGCGGGCGAGAGCCCGGAGTCGGTGTAGCTGGTGCCGGTCACGGTGGCGACCTTGGTGCCGTTGCGGTACACCGTGTAGCCGGTCACGCCGGCCGGGTCGGTGGACGCCGTCCAGCCGAGCGAGACGCTGCTGCTGGTGGTGCCGGTGACGGTCAGGGCGCCCGGCGCGGTCGGGCCGGTGCCGCCGCCGGTGCTGCCGAACGCCGGGTAGGCGTTCTGCACCAGCTGCCGGAACTGCGCGGGGAACCACTGTCCGGCCGGGACGTTGCCGTCGGGCATGGAGTCGGTGGGGTAGGTGTTGCCGTTCCCGTCGGTCTGGGTGCCGTTGGGGTCGCAGTGCGGGTCGCCGTGCGGGTGGGTGGCGTCCGGGTAGTCGCCGTCCGACTCACCCGGCGGCTTGACCCACAGGAACGCGATGATCGGGCTGCCCGCGCCGTACGGCTGGGACTGCGGACGGGCGCCGATTCCCGCGCCGTTGACGTTGCACCAGTCGCCGCGGAAGGGCTTGCGGTCGACCCGGTTGGCCGCGACGTACGCGTCCACCGTGGTGGGGGAGGAGTTGAGCGCGGTGGGCCGGGCCGGGCCGCCCCAGCCGTTGCGCGAGGTGTCGACCAGCATGCCGATGGTGCTCGGGAACCCGTTGGACACCAGGGTGGAGTACATCGCGGTGTCGTAGTGGTACTCGTCGAACGCGGGGTTGTACTGGTAGAAGTTGGCCGACTTGAGCGGCTGTCCGCCGACCGTGAGCTCCGGGTCGGTGAGGAACGGCTCGGTGAGCGGCGTGGTGTTGGCGGTGTCGCTGATGAAGCCGTCGATGCTGGCGAACCCGGCGGTGGTGGCCTGGGCGACCTTGGCGTACTCCTTGCCCGCCGGCACCATGTTGGTGGACCAGCCGAGCCAGCCCGCGTGGCCGATGTCCAGGTAGTTGTACACGTTGGGGATCGCGTGCAGCTTGTTGAGGGCGTACTCGATGCCCGTCTCGTAGTACGGGGTGGCGGTGGCGCAGGTCGGCTTGGACTGGTTGGTGACGGCGTTGGGCAGCGAGTCCGGCTCGATGATGGCCGCCACCCGGAGGCCGGCGTACTTCGGGTTGGCCAGGACGGCCGCGATCGGGTCGACGTACTGCGTCTGGTAGGTGGTCAACCCGGCGGCTGTGGCGGGGAGTTCGCCGTTGGAGGCGATGGCGGCGCAGTCCCGCCCCGGCAGGTCGTAGATGACGACCTGGAAGACGACCGGCGCGCCGGACTGCTGTTGCTGGGCGAGCGCGTGGTCCAGGTGGGCCTGCAGGCCGAGGTGGGTGGCGTCGCCGGCGATCGCGCCGATGTGGTCCATCCAGACGGCGGTGGGGTTGGCGGCGACCTGGGTTTCGAGTGCGCCCAGCGCGCCGCCGTCGGCGGTGGCCTGGGCCTTGACCTCGGTGGCGAAGTCGGGGTTGAGGTAGCCGGTCGCACCGGCGAACGGGTTGGTGACGTGGATGCCGGCCGCGGGGGCGGGAGCGGCATGGGCAGGGGTGGCGGCTCCGATGTTCGGCAGCAGGCCGGTGGCGCCGAGCAGCGTGGCGGCCGCTGCCGTGCGCAGGCGACGCAGGACGGGATGGGACACGTCCGGGTCCTTTCGGCTGGGTGGGGAGTCCTGACGGGTTCGCGGAACGGGAGATCGCGGAACGGGTTCGCGGAACGGGCGCGCGGAACGGATCGCGGAAATCGGGTGGGAACGCGCCCAGTCGGGGCGCCGCGATCCCCTTCACATCAAGCCAGGGTGTGAGAAACGCCGTCAATAGATGCGGGAGCGCTCCCACAAGCCGCTGTAACTTACACGCCGTCGAGCCGGGCGGCCCGCCACCCCGGGACCGGGGGTCCGTGCTGGTCGCCGCCGTGCTCCCCTCCGGTGGACCCGTCGGGCGGCGCTGCCGAGCCCGACGGGCGCTTCCCAAGCCGGGCACGCCACCCCACGATGTCGCCACACCTCCGTCCGCCGCGCCTCCCCACCCGCGCGGCGCAACCCCACCCATCTGGAGGACGCGCATGCGACGCAACACCCTGCGGGCCAGGGGCAACCGGCTCACCATCACCGCGACGGCCACCGCGCTGGCCCTGACCGGCGCGGCGGGCGGCGCCCTCACCGTGCCCACCGCCTCGGCGGCCCCCGCCACCGGTCTTTCCTGCAACGTGACGTACGCCGTCGGCAACGACTGGGGCAGCGGCTTCACCGCCAACCTCACCATCACCGACACCGGCACCACCCCCATCAACGGCTGGACCCTCGGCTACACCTACCCCGGCAACCAGACCCTCCAGAACGGCTGGAACGGCACCTGGACCCAGACCGGACACACCGTCACCGTCACCAACCCCTCCTACGCCCCCACCATCAACCCCGGCACCGGCTACACCACCAGCGCCAACTTCTCCTACACCGGCCCCAACACCGCCCCCACCACCTTCACCCTCAACGGCACCCCCTGCCGCGGTGCCAACCAGGCCCCGACCGTCTCGCTCACCTCCCCGGCCGCCGGGCAGACCTTCACCCCGGGCTCCACCGTGAAGCTGGCCGCCACGGCGGCCGACGCGGACGGCACCGTCGCGAAGGTCGACTTCTACGCCTCGACCGGGGCCGGCAGCAACACCCTGATCGGCAGCGCCGGCACCGCGCCCTACAGCGCCGACTGGGCGAACGTGGCGGCGGGCGACTACTCGGTCACCGCCGTCGCCACCGACGACGCCGGGGCGACCACGACCTCCGCTCCGGTCGCGATCAAGGTGGCCGGTGCGAGCGTCCTGGTCAGCCCGGCCACGCTCGCCGTCCAGCAGGGGAGCAGCGGCACCTTCACCGTCGCGCTCTCCCAGGCGCCGAGCGCCGACACCAAGGTGACGGTGGCCCGGTCGGGCAGCGACCCGGACCTCAGCGTCACCTCCGGCGCCTCCCTCACCTTCACCCCCGCCAACTGGAACGTCCCGCAGACCGTCACCGTCGCGGCCGGTACCGACGCCGCCCAGGTCGGCGGCACCGCCACCTTCACCGCCTCCGCGACCGGCTTCGGCTCCGGCGCCGTCACGGTGACCGAGGCGGCGAAGAGCTCGGGCTACGACCAGTACTTCCTGGACCTCTACAGCAAGATCAAGAACCCCGCGAACGGGTACTTCAGCCCCCAGGGCATCCCGTACCACTCGGTCGAGACGCTGATCGTGGAGGCTCCCGACTACGGCCACGAGACCACCTCCGAGACCTACAGCTACTGGCTGTGGCTGGAGGCCGACTACGGACGGGTCACCGGCGACTGGACGCCCTTCAACAACGCCTGGACGAACCTGGAGACGTACCTGATCCCCAGCCACACCCAGCAGCCCGGCCAGAGCACCTACAACCCGGCCAAGCCCGGCACCTACGGCGCCGAGAAGGCCCAACCCGACCAGTACCCGGTCAAGTTGAACAGCAGCGTGCCGGTCGGCACCGACCCGCTCTCCGGCGAGCTGAACAGCACCTACGGCACCCCGGACGTGTACGCCCCGGCCTGGCTGCTCGACACCGACAACAAGTACGGCTTCGGGCAGTGCGGGGACGGCACCAGCAAGCCCAGCTTCATCAACACCTTCCAGCGCGGCCCGGAGGAGTCGGTCTGGGAGACGGTTCCGCAGCCCGACTGCGACGTGTTCAAGTACGGCAGCAGCAGCTCCGGCTTCCTCAGCCTGTACAACGACGGCGGCGGGAACTACAGCAAGCAGTACAAGTACACCGACGCACCCGACGCGGACGCCCGGCTGGTCCAGGCCGCCTACTGGGCGGAGCAGTTCGCGAAGTCGCAGGGCAAGAGCGCGGCCATCACCGCGACCCTCGCCAAGGCCGCCAAGCTCGGCGACTACCTGCGCTACTCGCTCTACGACAAGTACTTCAAGCAGGCGGGAAACTGCCTCGGCTCCACCACCTGCCCGGGAGGGACGTCCAAGGCGAACGAGCAACTCGGCCTGCTGACCTGGTACTTCGCCTGGGGCGGGGCCGCCGACGGCAGCTGGTCCTGGCGGATCTCCGGCTCCACCGCCCACCAGGGCTACCAGAACCCGATGGCCGCCTGGGTCCTCGCCAACGACCCCGGGCTGAAACCGCTCTCGCCGAGCGGTGCCACCGACTGGGCGGGCAGCCTGGACAAGCAGCTCCAGTTCTTCCAGTGGCTGCAGTCCACCGAGGGCGGCATCGCCGGCGGCGCCACCAACAGCTGGGGCGGGAACTACGGCGACGACGCGGCACCGCCCGCCGGCGACCCGACCTTCTACGGCCTGTACTACGACTGGCAGCCCGAGTACCACGACCCGGCGTCCAACCAGTGGTTCGGCTTCCAGACCTGGTCGATGGAGCGGTTCGCCGAGTACTACTACGCCACCGGCGACACCCGGGCGAAGGCCATCCTCGACAAGTGGATCCCCTGGGCGATGTCCGTCTCCAAGGCGGACCCCGCCACCGGCACCCTGACCACGCCCGACAAGCTCTCCTGGACCGGCGCCCCCGACACCTGGAGCGCCACCAGCCCCGGCGGCAACGCGGGCCTCCACGTCACCGCGAGCGGCACAGCCACCGACGTCGGCGTGGCCGGCTCGCTCGCCAAGACCCTCGCGTACTACGCGGCCAAGTCCGGTAGCGCCGGTGCCCGGAAGTTCGCCCAGAACATCCTGGACACCCTGCACGCCAAGTACGCCGACAGCCTGGGCTACTCGGCCGCCGAGACCCGCACCGACTACAGCCGCTTCACCCAGGCGTACTCGCCGACCACCCACGCGGGGCTGTACGTGCCGCCCGGCTGGAGCGGCACGTACCCGGACGGCACCAAGATCAGTTCGGCGAGCAACACCTTCCTGTCCATCCGCCCCTGGTACACCGGCGACCCGCAGTGGTCCAAGGTGCAGAGCTACCTCGACGGGGGCGCCGCGCCGAGCTTCACCTACCACCGGTTCTGGGCCGAGGCGGACATCGCCACCGCCTTCGACACCTTCGCCCAGCTGTTCCCGACGGTGAACCCGGGCAGCTGAGCGGGGCACCCGCCCACGCCCGCGCCCGGGTCCACGCCCAAGCCCGCGCCCTGGCCCCGCGCACGCCTGCGGGGCCCGGGCGCGGGCGTCGATCCGCGTGCTGCCGAAAGACCTGCGAAACGGACCCTACGGCCCGTCCACCGTTCGCGGCGGGGCAGTGCTGCTGCGCACGACCAGGCTGGTGGCCAGGTCCACCCGCAGCGTGCCGGGCCGCACCCCGCGGGCCAGGTCGATCACCAGGCGGGTCGCCGTCTCGGCCATCTCGGTCAGCGGCTGGCGCACCGTGGTCAGCTGCGGGCCCACCCAGCGGGCCAGCGGCAGGTCGTCGAAGCCGACCACGGCAAGGTCCTCCGGGATGCGCAGTCCCCGTTCCCGGGCGGCCTCGTACAGGCCGAGCGCCTGCAGGTCGTTGCCGGCGAACACGGCGGTGGGCCGGTCCGGCAGGGCCAGGAGATCCAGGCCGAGCCGGTGTCCGGACTCGTGGTGGAAGTCGCCTTCGCGGACCAACTCCGGGTCGTACGGGATGCCCGCCATGTCGAGCGCCGCCCGGTAGCCGTCGGTCCGGGCCCGGCTGCACATCATCCGGGCGGGGCCGCCGATCAGGCCGATCCGGCGGTGGCCGAGGTCGAGCAGGTGCCGGGTGGCGGCGAGGCCGCCGTCCCAGTTGGTGGTGCCGACGGCGGGCACGTCCTGGCCCGGGTCGCCGGCCGGGTCCATCACCACGAACGGGATGTCCCGGCGCGCGAGTTGTTCGCGCAGCGAGCGGTCCAGGTCGGAGAGCACCAGCACCACGCCGGTGGGGCGGCGGGCGAGCACCCCGTCCACCCAGGACTGGCCGGGGCCGTGCCGCTCGGCGGACTCGGAGAGCACGATGCTCAGCCCCTCCTCGCGGACCGCGTTCTCGACGCCGCGGATCACCTCCACCGCCCAGGCGCTCTCCAGCTCGTGGAAGACCAGCTCCAGCAGCGGGCTCGCCTGCCGGTTGCCGCGCCGCCGGTAGCCGTGCCGGTGCAGCAGTTCCTCCACCCGCTCCCGGGTGGCCTGGGCGACATCGGCGCGCCCGTTCAGGACTTTCGAAACAGTCGGTGCGGAGACCCCTGCCTCCTGCGCGATCTCGGCGAGCGTGGCCGCTCTGTCCACGGGTTCCTCCTGCACTGCCCCTGCTGGGCGAACTCCGTCGTGGGTGGCTGTCGTAGCGCAGCCGCGGGCGACCGTACCGCACGGATGCCGGCCCGCCGACGGGCAGGGGCGGATCCCCGCAGGAACCCTTGACGGGCCATCAGTCCGGCTCTAGGTTGCCCACAACATTCGGTAACGCGCTCGAAACATTCGAACGATGCGGTCCACCCCGGTCCACCCCGGTCCACCCCGCCGGCCGACCGCATCCGACCGTCACCCCCACGACCTCCCTCCGGCCCCACCCCCCCCGAAGCGAAGGAACCCCTCCCGTGAACCGACCGATCCGCCGAGTCTCCCTGCTCCTGGCCCCCGCACTGACCGCCCTGGCGGTCGTGGCCCAGCCCTCGACCGCCCTCGCCGTCGCGCCCGTCCCCACCCTGACCGACGGCTTCTACGTGGACCCGGACTCCAGCGCGCAGCAGTGGGTCAACGCCAACCGTGCCGACGGCCGCGCCCCCGCGATCCAGGCGTCGATCGCCAACGTGCCGACGGCGCGCTGGTTCGGCAACTGGAGCGGTGCCATCGGGACGGCGACCGGGGCCTACGTCGGCGCGGCCGCCGCCAAGGGCAAACTGCCGATCCTGGTGGCCTACAACATCCCCGACCGGGACATCTGCGCCGGCCAGTCCGGCGGCGGCGCGGGCAGCCCCGCCGACTACGCCACCTGGATCGCCGCCTTCGCCAGTGGCATCGGCAACAGGCCGGCGGTGGTCGTGCTCGAACCCGACTCGCTCGGCGACGAGAGCTGCATGAGCGCCGCCCAGATCGCCCAGCGCAACGCGATGCTGCGCAACGCCATCACGCAGTTCGCCGCCAAGGCTCCGAACACCCGGCTCTACCTGGACGCCGGCAACCCCGCCTGGCTGAGCGCCGACACCATGGCCCGGCACCTGGTCGACGCCGGGGTGAGCGGAGCCCACGGGTTCTCGCTGAACGTCTCCAACTTCGTCGCCACCGCGCAGAACACCGCGTACGGCAACGCCGTCAACGCATCCCTGCAGTCGATGAAGGGGTTCACCAAGCCGTTCGTCGTCGACACCAGCCGCAACGGCAACGGATCCGACGGCGCCTGGTGCAACCCGGCCGGGCGCAGGATCGGCACGCCCACGCAGTGGGGCGGCGGCGCCGAGATGCTGCTGTGGATCAAGGCGCCGGGTGAGTCCGACGGCAACTGCGGCACCGGAGCCGGATCGAGCGCCGGACAGTTCCTGCCCGAGGTCGCCTACAAGATGATCTACGGCTACTGACGGCCACCGACCGAGGGCGCCACTACGGCCGGTCAGGCGGGGAAGGGATGGTCGCGGTGCCGGGTGCCGGTTCCGGCCAGACCAGCAGCACGGGACAGGGCGCGTGATCGACCACGAAACGGGTCGCGGGGCCGAGACTGTGCGGCCCGAGGCGGGTGCGGTCGCCGTCGCGCGCGAGGATCAGCAGTTCGGCGCCCTCGGCGGCCGCGACGACCTCGCGCTCGACCCGCCCGGTGCGCTCCGTGCGGGTACACGGTCGGCCCAGGCGCCCGGCCGCGGCGTCCAGGAGCTGCCGGGCGGAGACCGCCGCCAGGGCCTCCACCCGGGTGCCCGGGTCCCGCTCGCGGTGCCCGCGGCCGAGCAGGCCGGCGAAGGCGCCGTGCGCGACACCCGGCACCTCCTGGCCGCTGACGTGGAGCAGGACGAGCTCCGCGTCCTGCGGCGCGTGCGCGCGGGCGGCGTCCACACAGGCGGGCCAGGTGCCTTCGGTGATCCAGACGACGACGGTCACGGGCTCATCCTCCTCATGGTCCGGGTGATCCTCGTACCCGGCGGACCTGCTCGGAAGTCCTGGCTCGGACGTCCTGCTCAGAAGAGCTGCAGCGACCCCCACAGTGCCACCACGGACACGACCAGGGCGGCGGGCACGACGAGCAGCCCGAGCCGGGTGAACTCGCCCAGGCCGATGTCGGTGTCGTGCTCGCGGACGATGCGCCGCCACAACAGGGTGGCCAGCGAGCCGGCGTAGGTGAGGTTGGGGCCGATGTTCACCCCGAGCAGGACCGCCAGCACCGCCCCGGCGCCGGACGGGACGGCCAACGGCAACAGCACCAGGGTGGCGGGCAGGTTGTTGATGACGTTCGCCAGCACCGCCGCCAGCGCCGCCGTGCCGAGCAGCGCGGCCAGTGAGGTGCCGTGCGGGACGAGGCGTCCGAGCGCGGACGCCAGCCCGTTGTCGACGACGGCCCGGACCACGATGCCGAGCGCCAGCACGAAGGCCAGGAACGGCACCGCGGCCGAGCGCACGATCGCCAACGGGGTGGTGCGCCGCTGCACCAGCGCCCGCCCGGCCAGCGCGAGGGCTCCGGCCAGCGCCGCCCAGGCCGGATCGACACCGATGACCGAGGTGAGGACGAACCCGGCGAGCGTGCAGATCACGGTGACGAGCGCGAACAGCGGCATCTCCGGTGCCGTCACCGCGCCCCCGGCCGGGGCGCCCGCCTCCAGGTCGGCGGCGAAGAACCGGCGCAGCACCGCGTACTCGACGGCGATGGCCGCCAGCCACGGCAGTGCCATCAGCGCGGCGAACCGGGTGAAGCTCAGCCCGCTGGCGGCGAAGGCCAGCAGGTTGGTGAGGTTGGAGACCGGCAGCAGCAGCGAGGCCGTGTTCGACAGATGGGTGCAGGCGTAGACGTGCGGCCTGGGCCGGGCGCCCAGCCGGGCCGCCGTCACGAACACCACCGGCGTCAGCAGCACCACGGTCGCGTCCAGGCTGAGCACCGCCGTGACCACCGAGGCGACCACGAACACCTGCGCCAGCAACCGTCGCGGGCTTCCGGCGGACGTCCGCGCCATCCACGCCCCGCAGGCGCGGAACAGGCCCTCGTCGTCGCACAGCTGCGCCAGCACCAGGACGGCGGCGAGGAAGCCGATCACCGGCCCGAGCCGCTCCGCCTCGGCCACCGCGTGCGCCGGCGAGATCGCGCCGGTGGCGACCACCAGCCCGGCCGCGGGAACCGCGACCACCGCCTCCGGCCACCCCCAGGGCCGTACCACCGCGCAGACCAGCACCAGCGCCAGCAACCCGATGGACAGTGCTTCCGCGAACGACGTACTCAGGGGTCTGCTCCTTGCAGGCGACGGTGACGGGACATGCAAACCGACCGCAAGCGCCAGGTCACGGCCGGTCGGTGCGGGCCAACCGTACGCGCTGCCCACCCGGTGGACGCAAGGCGCTCCGAGCCGACGGCCGACCGGACCACTGCGCCGCGCCACCGTACGGCGCCCCGGTGCGGGCCCCGCACGGGGACGCGGCGCAGTGGCCGGGGGCGGTTCACGGGTGGTCGCGCTCCGTGGGTCGGGCGGCGTCACCGCTCGGTGGCGCGGACGGCGGGTGCAGCTCGCCGCTGCGGGCCACCCGGGTGTACCAGCGGGCGCTGGCCTTCGGGGTGCGGACCAGGGTGGAGTAGTCGACGTGGACCAGGCCGAAGCGCTTGTCGTAGCCGTACGCCCACTCGAAGTTGTCCAGCAGCGACCAGGCGAAGTAGCCACGCACGTCGGCGCCGTCGGCCAGGGCGCGGTGGACGGCCGCCAGGTGGCCGTGGAGGTAGGCGGTGCGGTCCGGGTCCTCGACCGTGCCGTCCGCGCCGACCTCGTCGGGGTAGGCGGCACCGTTCTCGGTGACCACCAGCGGCAGCTGCGGGTACCGCTGGGCGAGGCCGGCCAGCAGCTGGTGCAGACCGGAGGGGTCGACGGTCCAGCCCATCGCGGTCCGCTCGCCGGGGGCCGGGTGGAACCCGACCAGGTCCGCCCCCGGCCAGGGCGAGGCGGTGCCGCCGCCGTGGCCGTCCTCGCGGGCGGGGGCGCTGCCCTCGGCGGTCGCGGAGACGACAGTGGGCGTGTAGTAGTTGACGCCCAGCCAGTCCGGCGGCTGGTGGATCTCCTTCTCGTCGCCCGCCCGGACGAAGGCCCAGTCGGTGAGGTGGGCCGTGTCGGCCAGCAGGTCCTCCGGGTAGGCGCCCTCCAGCATCGGGCCGAGGAACACCCGGTTGCCGACGGCGTCGATGCGGCGCACCGCGTCCCGGTCGGCGTCGGAGGCGGTGAGCGGGCGCAGGACGTGCAGGTTGAGCGACACGGACAGCTGGGCCCCGGCGGGCAGCACACCGCGCAGCGCCGTGACGGCCAGGCCGTGACCGAGGTTGAGGTGGTGGGCGGCCCGCAGGGCGTCCACCGGGTCGGTCCGGCCGGGGGCGTGGACGCCGGAGCCGTAGCCGAGGAAGGCGCTGCACCAGGGCTCGTTGAGGGTGGTCCACTGACCGATCCGGTCGCCGAGGGCCTCGCCCGTCAGCGCGGCGTACTCGGCGAACCGCTCGGCGGTCGCGCGCTCGGGCCAGCCACCGGCCGACTCCAGTTCCTGCGGGAGGTCCCAGTGGTAGAGCGTGGCGACGGGTGTGATCCCGGCGGCGAGCAGTTCGTCGGCGAGGCGGCGGTAGAAGTCCAGGCCCCGCTGGGAGGCCGGGCCGCGGCCGGCGGGCTGGACGCGCGGCCAGGAGACGGAGAAGCGGTAGGCAGTCAGTCCGAGCTCGGCCATCAGCCGGACGTCCTCGCGGAAGCGGTGGTAGTGATCGACCGCGACGTCACCGGTGTGGCCCTGGAAGACCTTGCCGGGGGTGCGGCAGAAGGTGTCCCAGATCGAGGCGGTGCGGCCGTCCTCGGTGGTGGCACCCTCCACCTGGTAGGCGGAGGTGGCCGAGCCCCAGAGGAAGCCGGCCGGGAAGCGGGGCAGCGCGGCGTCCTGGGACGGGGCCTGGGGGAGCGGGCGGTCGGGGGGAAGGGACACGGGTTGCTCCTGACGACGAGCCGACGGCACACGTGGGAGCGCTCCCACGTCACACGCGGAAGGTTCCTGCCTCAGCTGATCCGGTGTCAAGGGATGACGCCGAATTGCCCTCGGCCGCCCCGCTGTTGGCAGATCGACGCCACCTCCCTCCCGATCAGGGATGCGACGTGGCGGCACCGGGGTCCGGCGATCTCAGAGCTGTTCCGTAAAGCGGTGCGCGTACAAGCACCTGGAAGACTCGGGGCACCTCAAGCACCACGCCTCCAAAGCCCTGGCCATGCACATGGCCGACGAGGTGTGGAACGGGGTGCAGCGGCACCTGTTCGCCGAGGCACAGTCCGCAGCTCACCCCTTGGTGAATGACGGATCAAGTCTTAGGATGCGCAGCCGAGCCAGCGGGAGACCGAGGGCGGGAGGGGGCGTGGCGGTGGGCGGACGGCAGACCGGAAGACCGACCCTGGAGGAGGTCGCAGCCCGGGCCGGGGTCGGTCGGGGCACGGTGTCCCGGGTGATCAACGGCTCGTCGCGGGTGAGCGACCGGGCGAGGGAGGCGGTGGGCCGGGCCATCGCGGAGCTCGGCTACGTGCCCGACCGGGCCGCCCGGGCCCTGGCCGGCAGCCGGACCGACGCGGTCGCGCTGGTCGTGCCCGAGGCCGAGGCGCGGCTGTTCGCGGAGCCTTACTTCCTGGACATCATCCGTGGGGTGAGCGCCGAACTGGGCGCGGCGGACAAGCAGTTGCTGCTCACGCTGATCCGTACCGAGCAGGAGCGGCAGCGCTTCGAGCAGTACCTCGCCGCCCAGCGGGTGGACGGGGTGCTGCTGGTCTCCGTCCACCGGGACGACCCGCTGCCGGACCAGGTGCGCGCGCTGGGCCTACCGGCCGTGCTCAACGGGCGGCGCTCGCCGCAGGAGCCGGTGGCGTACGTCGACTCCGACAACGTGGGCGCCGGCCGCTCGGCCGTGGAGCACCTGGCCGGGCGCGGGCGGCGCCGCATCGCCACCATCACCGGCCCGCTCGACATGGACGCCGCCCAGGGCCGGCTCGCCGGGTACCGTGCGGGGCTGGCCGCGGCCGGACTGCCCGGGGACGAACACCTCGTCGCCACGGGGGACTTCACGGAGGACGGCGGCCGCCGGGCGATGCGCGAGCTGCTGGCGCGGTGCCCCGACCTGGACGCGGTGTTCGCTGCCTCCGACCTGATGGCGGTGGGCGCCCTCGCCGTCCTGCGGGCCAGGGGCCTGGACGTGCCCGGTGACGTCGCGCTGGTGGGCGTCGACGACTCGCCGGTGGCCCGCCACCTCGACCCGCCGCTGACCACCGTCCGCCAGCCGATCGAGCAGATGGGTCGCACGATGGCCGGACTCCTGCTGCGGCAGATCGCCGGCGATGGCGGCGCGGAGCCGTCCCGGCTGGTGCTGCCGACCGAGCTGGTGGTGCGGAAGTCCTCCTGACGGGCTCGTCAGGAGGCCCCCGATCGTCCCCTGGTCTGTTCACGGGGAGGGAACCCCAGCCGTGATCGGCTGGGGGTTCCCCGTGGCGGAGCTGGGAGGGCTCAGCGCTGGAGGGTGAGCAGGCCCGGGCGCCAGGGGAGCTGGTCGTAGGGGCCGGTGGCAGCGGGGGACTTGCCCTGGTAGAGGAGTTGGAGGTTGCAGGGGTCGATGGTCATGGTCTGGTCGGGGTTGTTGCGGACGAGGTCGCCGTGGCTGATGTCGTCGGTCCAGGTGGCGCCGCTGTTGGCCTTGCCGGCGAAGGGGTTGTTCTCGCTCGCGGCCTGCGGGGTCCAGGTGCCGCCCAGGCTGGTGGCGGTGAAGGAGCGGAAGTAGCGCTGCTCGTTGGCGCCGCGGGCCTCGACGATCATGAGGTACTGGTTCCGGTCCTTGACCTTGTAGACCTGCGGTGCCTCGAAGAGGTTCTTCACGGTGTCGGTCATGACGGTGGTGTACGAGGAGCCGAAGTTGCCCGGGAAGTTCCCGATCGGCATGCTCGCCCGGTAGATGCTGCCGTTGTCACCGGCGAAGAACAGGTACATGTTCTGGTCGTCGCCGATCAGGGTCTGGTCGATCGGGCCGGTACCGGAGTTGGGGATGGAGCCGGTGAACAGCGGCTGCGGCGCGGACCAGCCGTTGGGGTTCGTCGGGTCGCTGGAGGTGCGGTAGATGAACGGCCACGCACCCCACTGGTAGGCGAGCACCCAGATGTTCTTGGGCGCGAAGTAGAACAGCGTGGGTGCCACCGCGGCCTGGTTCATCCCGGTCTGGGGGGCGGAGGCCATGTCTGACCAGTTGGTGAACGGGCTGAACATCATCGAGCCGTACGAGGAGCCGTTCACGTTCGAGGCGTAGACCAGGTGCTTGCCGTTGTACACCACGTCGGTGAAGTCCTTCACCGACGCCCACCCGTTGGCCGGCTGGGCGAGCGCGCCGGACGAGGACCAGCGGTAGGTCGACGGCAGGGCGCAGGTGCCGCCCGGCGGGGACGGGGACAGGCCGGTCCAGTTCTGGTTGCTGCCGCCGTTGCACGTCCAGATCTGCACTGCCGTGCCGTTGGCGGTGCCGGCGCCCGCGACGTCCAGGCAGAGTCCGGACTCCACGCCGACCACCGTGCCGTCGGCGTTCACCCGCCACTGCTGGTTGGCGCCGCCGCTGCAGGTCCAGATCTGCACCCGGGTGCCGGCCGTGGTGGCGTGGCCGGGGACGTCGAGGCACTTGTTGCCGTAGACGGTCAGCTGGTTGGCGGACGTGGCCGTCCACAGCTGGTTGGTCCCGTTCGAGCAGTCGTGGATCTGCAGGGACGCGCCGTCGCTCTGACTGGCGTTCTGCACGTCGAGACACCGGCCGGAGCCGACACCGCGCAGGGCACCGCTGGTGGCCGCCTGGGCCGCCGGGCCGGCGACGAGCATCGCCGCCAGGGCCGCCACGGCCGCGACCACGGCGGTGAGCATCACGGACAGCCGCGGGCGGGACACCCGCGGGCGCCTCACTTGAAGCTCCAGTGCTGGTTGGCGCCGCCGGTGGAGTCCCAGACCTGGACGGCCGTGCCGTTGGCGGTCTGCCCGCCGGGGGTCTCCAGGGCGCGGCCGCTGGCGGCGTTGGTCAGGGTGTAGGTGCCGTCGCTGTTGCGGGCGGCCTTCCAGTGCTGGTTGGCACCGCCGTTGGCGTCCCAGACCTGCAGCCTCGTGCCGTTGCCCGTCTGGCCGCCCGGCTCGTCCAGGACCCGGCCGCTGGCGAGGTTGGTGAGGGTGTAGGTGCCGTCGTTGTTGCGGTCGGCCCGCCACTGCTGGTTGGCGGCGCCGCTGGAGTCCCAGACCTGGAGCGGGGTGCCGTTGCCGTTCTGTCCCGCGGGCTCGTCGAGGACGCGCCCGGCGGCTGCGCCGGAGAGCGTGTAGGCAGCGCCGGAGACGATGTCTCCGCTCGGGGTGCCGCCGCTGCTCCCGTTCAGGGCGGTGAGTACCGCGCCGTAGGCGGCTTTCTTGTTGCCGTTGTTGTCGAACAGCAGCGGGTTCTCGCCGGTGCGCCAGGAGTCGCTGTCGCGGATGCCCCACACGGTGATGCCGGTGCAGCGGGCGGTGTCGAGGCAGGCCCGGACGGTGTCGGCGTAGGCGTTGGCGGGAGCCTGGGCGATGTCGAGTTCGGTGAGCTGGACGTCGACGCCGAGCGCGGCGAAGTTGGCCAGGGTGGTGCGGAAGCTCGCCGGGGCGCCGCCGTTGCCGAAGTGGCTCTGGAAGCCGACGCAGTCGATGGGTACGCCGCGGGACTTGAAGTCCTTGACCATGCGGTAGACGCCCTGGGTCTTGGCGTCGGACCAGTTCTCGATGTTGTAGTCGTTGTAGCAGAGCTTGGCGCCGGGGTCGGCAGCGCGGGCGGTGCGGAACGCCTCCTCGATGAAGCCGTCGCCCAGCAGGTTCTGGAAGACGGAGCTGCGGTGGCGGCCGCTGCCGTCGTCGGCGAAGGCCTCGTTGACCACGTCCCAGGCGTAGATCTTGCCCTTGTAGTGGGTGGCTTCCTGGGTGATGTGGTTGTTCATCACGTTGCGCAGGGTGCCGGCGTCGTTGATGGAACCGACCCAGCCGGGCAGTTGGGAGTGCCAGACCAGGGTGTGGCCGCGCATCTTCTGGCCGTGTGCGGCGGCGTGGTTGACGATCGTGTCGCCGGGGCCGAAGTTGAACGATCCCCGGGAGGGTTCGGTGGTGTCCCACTTCATCTCGTTCTCCGGGGTGATGGTGTTGAACTCCCGGTCGAGGATGGTGGAGTACGTCGAGTCTCCGAGCCTGCCCGCGGCCACCGCGGTGCCGAAGTAGCGGCCGCTGCCGGCCGCCGCCGCGCCCAGCGTGCTCGCCCCGGCGCCGTGGGCCATGGGGCTCGCGGCGATGACCGTGACCGAGCTGACGGCGAGGCAGGCGGCTGCCGTCAGGACGTTGCGGGGACGTTTCTTTTGAGTGAGCCATGACATGACGGATCGTGCTCCTTTGGGTGGGGAACGGCCTCCGCGCCGGTGGGGGCCGGCGCTTCGTCCCGACGGGAGGGATCGTCCTGACGTGTCGACACGCCTGTGAGCGCTAACAATTCACGCGTAGGCGCGCCCTGACCGACATGTCCAGGCGGACCCTCAGGCAAGGCGATGCGCGTCGTCAGGAGGTGCCCGACGGCGTCGCGAAGGCGGTGCACGGAGTCGACCGGTCACCAACGCCGGTGACCCGACGGTGGTTTGGCGAACACGACCCCGATCCGAGGCCGCAGTTCGGACTTGTCGACGGCGACAGTGTTGGCCCGCGTCCGAGAGGCTGTCAACGCTTTCGGTCAAAACTTCGACAGGTTCGCCCCGGTCTGGCCCCGGCGAATGGGGACGTTGGGCGGCGTCGGCCCTGGTGGCGGGGAGCATAGGGGGTCCACGGGCAGGTCCGGCGGCAGACCGGCGTTTCGAAAGTTTCGGAGTCGAAGCCGCCGGGAAGGCCCGGGCCGTACCGGCTCGGCGTCAGCCGGACCGTGCCCGGCTCAGCGCCGGCCGGGCGGCACGGTGCTGGAGCGCACCACCAGGGTGGTCGAGAGTTCGAGCCGGGTGGGTGTCGCCGGGGCCTCCCCGGTGCGCAGGGCGAGGATCAGGCGGGTCGCCTGTTCGCCCATCTCGCGCAGGGGTTGGCGGACGGTGGTCAGTGCGGGGCTGCTCCACTGGGCGATGTCCAGGTCGTCGTAGCCGACGACGGACAGGTCCTCGGGCACGCGCAGGCCGCAGACCCGGGCGGCCTCCATGACGCCGAGCGCCTGCAGGTCGCTGCCGGCGAAGATCGCGGTAGGCGGCTTCGGGAGCTCCAACAACCGCTTGGCGCGGGCGAATCCGCCCTCCGCGTGGAAATCGCCGAAGGCGGTCAGGGCGGGGTCGACCCGTAGGCCGGCCATGGACATCGCCGAGCGGTAGCCGTCCAGTCGGGCCAGCGAGCAGAGGGTGTCCGCGGGGCCGGTGACGATGGCGATGCGCCGGTGGCCGAGTTCGATCAGGTGCCGGGTGGCGGCGAGACCGCCGGCCCAGTTCGCCGAGCCCACCGAGGGCACGTCCGGATCCGGGTTGCCGGCCGGGTCGATGATCACGAACGGGATGGACCGCGCCCACAGTTGGCGCTTCAGCTCGGGCGGCAGGCTGGAGAAGACCAGGACGACTCCGAGGGGGCGCCGGCGCAGCACCGCCTCGATCCACTCCGCTCCCGGGGCGTGGCGTGAACCGCTGCGGGTGACCACCATGGCGGCCCCGTGCTCGCTCGCCACGGCCTCGACGCCGCGCAGGAGTTCCATCGCCCAGAGGCTGTCGAGCTCGTGGAAGACGATCTCGACCAGGGGCGCCTCGGCACTGCTGCGCGCGGCGCGCCGGTAGTCGTGGGCGCGCAGGATCCGCTCGACGCGGACACGGGTGGGCGCCGAGACATCGGTGCGGCCGTTGAGGACCTTCGAAACCGTCGAAACGGAGACCTCGGCCTCGCGCGCGATGTCGGCCAGCGTCACCCGCCCCAGTTCATCGCCCTTTTCCATGGACGCAGCATAGGACACGGGCGGCGCAGGGCAGTTGACGCATCACGCTTCAGTAACCCTCGGTACGAGGGATTGACCCGAAACGTCTCCGCAACCTAGCGTCCGGCGCAGCGTGGATTTCGAGAAGCGGATCGAAACTTTAGGAGACTGCTGATGAAGCGACGCACGTTAGTCGGTGCGCTCGGTCTGGCCGCGGCCATGGTGGGGATGACCGCCTGCGGCAGTGGCGGGTCCTCCGCCGGCGGGGACTCCGGCACGATCCACGTGCTGGTCTACGGGGACGCCAGCAACAAGGTCGAGAAGCAACTGGTCGAGACCTTCAACAAGACCTCGAAGGTCAAGGCCGTCCTGGACACCATCCCCGGCGCGGACTACCAGGCCAAGCTCAACACCGTCATCAACACCCCGCAGGCGCCGGACGTCTTCTTCAACTGGGGCGGCGGCAGCATCCAGCCCTACGTGAAGTCCGGCCTGCTGCTCCCGTTGGACGACATGATCGCCGCGGACCCGGGGCTGAAGAGCAACTTCCTGCCCTCGGTGTTCAACACCGCGGTGATCGACGGCAAGTCCTACGGCATCCCGATGCGCGGCACCCAGCCCGTGCTGCTGTTCCACAACAAGAAGGTGCTGGCCGACGCGGGCCTGGGCGTCCCGAAGACCTGGGACGACCTGCTCGACGCCGTCCGGGTGCTCAAGGCCAAGGGCGTCACCCCGTTCGCCCTCGGCGGTGGTGACCAGTGGCCGACCCTGATGTGGTACGAGTACGTCTTCGACCGCGTCGCGGGCCCCGAGCTGTTCCAGAAGGCGCTGTCCGGCGACAAAGGCGCCTGGGAGAGCGAGGACGCCAAGAAGGCCCTGGGCATGCTCAAGCAGCTGGTCGACGCCGGCGCGTTCGGCTCGAACTTCGACTCGGTCAAGTTCACCGACGGCGGCTCCCCGGCCCTGCTCGCCAAGGGCAAGGCGGCCTTCGAGCTGATGGGCTCCTGGGAGTACGCCACCCAGCAGGACGCCAACCCCGACTTCGCCAAGGGCGCCCTCGGGTACGGCAGGTTCCCCGGCATCCCCGGCGGCAAGGGCGACCCGGCCAACGTGGTCGGCAACACCAACAACTTCTACTCGGTGCTGAAGAAGAGCAAGCACCCCGAGGCGGCGGCCGCCTTCCTGAAGCTCATGTACTCCGACGAGTTCGTGAAGGCGCAGCTGGCGATCGGCAACCTGCCGACCACCACCAACACCGAGCAGTTCCTCGGCACCGCGGCCAACCCCGACTACTCGAAGTACCAGTACGACCTGGTCAAGGCCGCCCCTCGTTCCAGCTGTCCTGGGACCAGGCGTACCCGCCGGCCGCCAACGCGCCGATCCACACCGCCGTCCAGCAGTTCTTCGACGGCAAGCTCGACGTGGACGGCTTCGCCAAGGCCATGCAGGCCCTGCCCGCCTCCTGAGGGGAACCGCCATGAGTGCTTCCTCCTTCGTGTCCGCGTCCGGCCGCCGTCGGCGGGGTGCCGGACCGGTTCCCCGCCCCCGGGCGGCGAGCCGGTCCGGCGTCGGGGTGACCCGCCCGGGCCTCGTCTGGGCCGTACCCGCGACGGTGTTCTTCCTGCTCTTCGCGATCGTGCCGCTGGTGCTGGTGGCGGTGCTCTCCTTCACCAGCTGGAACGGCGTCGACGCCCCCCGGTTCAACGGCCTCGCCAACTGGACCAGGCTGCTGCACGACCCGGTGATGACGCAGAGCGTCTGGCTGACCCTGCTGCTGACCGCGGCCGGCGTGGTCGTGCAGACCCCGGTGAGCCTCCTGCTGGGCGTGTGGGCGGCCGGTCACCAGCGCAACCGCGCCGTGCTGTCCGCGATCTTCTTCGTCCCGCTGCTGCTGTCCGCGACCGCGGTCTCGGTGGTCTGGCGCGCCATCCTGGATCCCAACTTCGGCGTGTCATCGGAACTGGAATGGCTGTTCGGCGACGGCAATCTGATGGGAAGTCAGGGAAGCGCCATCGCGGTGCTCACCTTCGTCGGCATGTGGCAGTGGACGCCCATGCACGCCCTGCTCTACCAGGGCGGCGCCCGGGCGATCCCGCAGGTGCTCTACCAGGCCGCGTCGATCGACGGCGCGGGCAAGGTGCGTCAGTTCTTCCACATCACCCTGCCGCAGCTGCGGAACACCGCCATCACCTCGGTGATCCTGATGGTGGTCGGCGGACTCACCACCTTCGACACCGTCCTCATCCTCACCCAGGGCGGTCCCGGCACCGACACCACCAACAGCGCCTACTACATGTACCAACAGGCCTTCAAGAGCTTCGACTTCGGCGCAGGCTCGGCGATCGCCCTGGTCCTCGTGGTGGCCGCCACGCTGATCTCGCTCGCCGTCGTGCGCCTGTCCGGCTACGACCGGATGCGCAGCACCACGGAGGGACTGTGATGCGCCGGCGCCCCAACCACCTCGCCGGGCTCGGCTCGCTGGTCTGGCTGGCCCTGGTGGGCTTCCCGCTGTACGTCCTGCTGATCTCCACGTTCCGGACCCGCTCCGACTACTCCTCGCAGGGCCCGCTCACCTTCCCCTCCGAGCTGACCCTGCAGAACTACCTCGACGACTTCTCCAACGGCTTCGGCCGGGACTTCCTCAACACGCTCGTGGTCACCGTGAGCGTGGTCGCCATCGTGCTGCTCGTGGTGCCCCCGCTCGCCTACGCCATCGTGCGGGCCCGGGGCCGGACCATCGGCACGGTCTTCCGGATCTTCCTGCTGGGGCTGGCGATCCCGGCGCAGGCCGTGATCGTGCCGATGTTCTACGTCATCAGCAAGGCCGGCCTCTACGACCACCTGATCGGCGTCATCCTGCCCACCGCCGCGTTCTGCCTGCCGGTGTGCACGCTGGTCCTCACCGGCGCCATGCGGGACATCTCCGGCGAGCTCTACGAGGCCATGGCCATGGACGGCGCCTCGCCGTGGCGGGTCTTCTGGCAGCTGGTGCTGCCGCTGTCCAGGGGCGGCCTGTCGTCCGTCGTGGTCTTCGCCGCCCTGCAGGCGTGGAACGGCTTCCTGTTCCCGCTGATCCTCACCCAGTCGGAGAGCACCAAGGTCATCACCCTCGGCCTGTACGACTTCCAGACCGAGCACGGCGTCGACGTGCCCGGGCTGCTGAGCGCCGTCGTGCTGTCGATGCTCCCCGTCTTCGTCGTCTACCTGTTCGCCCGACGTGCCTTGGTCCAGGGCCTCATGGGCGTCGGAGGGAAGTGACCGGCACCATGAACCTCGCCGCCCCGTCCGCTGAACCGACCGACCGCTGGCGCGACCGCGCGCTCAGCCCCGAGGAACGCGCGCACGCCCTGATCGCCGAGATGACGCTGCCGGAGAAACTGGCCCAGCTCGTCGGCGTCTGGGTCGGCGCCTCCGACGAGGGCGGCGACGTCGCCCCGCACCAACACGACATGGAGGAGGCACCCGACCTCGACGACCTGCTCCCGTCCGGACTCGGCCAGTTGACCCGGCCCTTCGGCACGGCACCGGTCGACCCGGCGCTGGGCGCGCTCTCGCTCGCCCGCAGTCAGCAGCGCATCGCCGCCGCCAACCGGTTCGGCATCCCCGCCCTCGCGCACGAGGAGTGCCTGGCCGGGTTCGCCGCCTGGGGCGCCACCGCCTACCCGGTGCCGCTCTCCTGGGGCGCCACCTTCGATCCGGACCTGATCCGGCGGATGGCTGCCGCCATCGGGCGCGACCTGCGCGCGGTCGGCATCCACCAGGGCCTGGCCCCCGTCCTCGACGTCGTCCGCGACGCCCGCTGGGGCCGGGTCGAGGAGACCATCGGCGAAGACCCCTACCTGGTCGGCACGGTGGCCACCGCCTACGTCCAGGGCCTGGAGTCCGCCGGGATCGTGGCCACGCTCAAGCACTTCGCCGGCTACTCCGCCTCGCGCGCCGGACGCAACCTCGCCCCCGTGGGCATGGGCACCCGCGAACGCGCCGACGTGATCCTCCCGCCCTTCGAGATGGCGGTGCGCGAGGGCCGCCCCCGGTCGGTCATGCACGCCTACACCGACACCGACGGCGTCCCCTCGGCCGCCGACGAGGCGCTGCTCACCGGGCTGCTGCGCGACACCTGGGGCTTCGAGGGGACGGTGGTCGCCGACTACTTCGGCATCGCCTTCCTCAAGCTGCTGCACGGCGTCGCCGGGGACTGGGCCGAGGCGGCGGCCCTCGCCCTGGCCAGTGGCGTGGACGTGGAGCTGCCGACGGTCAAGACCTTCGGCGAGCCGCTGCTGCGCGCCGTCGAGGACGGGACGGTGTCCGAGGCGCTGGTCGACCGGGCGCTGCGCCGGGTGCTGGTGCAGAAGGCCCAACTCGGCCTGCTGGACGAGGACTGGGACGCCGTCCCGGCGGCGCTCTCCGGCCGCCCGCTCGACGACCCGGCCAGGCTGCGCGGCTCGGTCGACCTGGACGGCCCGGAGAACCGCGCCCTGGCCCGGGAGATCGCCGAGCAGGCCGTGGTGCTGCTGCGCAACGACGGCACCCTGCCGCTGCGCCACCCCCGCCGGATCGCGCTGATCGGCCCCAACGCCGACACCCCGACCTCGGTGCTCGGCTGCTACGCCTTCCCGGTGCACGTCGGCGGCCAGCACCCCGACGTCCCGATCGGCATCGAACTGCCGACGCTGCGACAGGCGTTGGCGGCGGAGTTCCCCGGTAGCGAGCTCCGGACCGTGGCCGGGGCGAGCATCGACGGGGCCGACACCTCCGGCTTCGCCGAGGCCGTCGAGGCGGCCCGGAGCGCCGATGTCGCGATCGTCGCCCTGGGCGACCGGGCCGGCTTGTTCGGGCGCGGCACCAGCGGTGAGGGCTGCGACGCCGAGTCCCTGCAACTGCCCGGCGTGCAGCAGCAGTTGCTCGACGCCCTGCTGGACACCGGCACGCCGGTCGTGCCGGTGCTGCTGGCCGGCCGTCCCTACGCGCTGGGGCGCGCGGTGACCGAGGCGGCGGCCCTGGTGCAGACCTTCTTCCCGGGCGAGGCCGGCACCGAGGCGGTCGCCGCCGTGCTCAGCGGACGGACCGACCCCTCGGGCCGGCTGCCCGTCAGCATCCCGGCCCGCCCGGGCGTCCAGCCCTCCACCTACCTCGCCGCCCGACTGGCCGGTCCGAGCGAGGTGTCCAGCACCGACCCCACCCCGGCGTTCGGGTTCGGGCACGGCATCGGCTACACGACCTTCGCCTGGACCGACCTGGAGGTGGAGCAGGCGACCACCGCGACCGACGGGGCGGTCGGCCTCGCCTTCACCCTGCGCAACACCGGCGACCGGACCGGCAGCGAGACCGTCCAGCTCTACCTGCACGACCCGGTCGCCAGCGTGGTCCAGCCGGTGCAGCGGCTGATCGGCTACCGGCGGGTCACCCTCGCCGCGGGCACGCAGACCCGGCTGCGGGTCGTCGTCCCGGCGGACCTCGCGTCCTTCACCGGACGCGACGGGCGACGCATCGTCGAGCCGGGGGAGTTGGAGCTGCGCGTCGCCGCCTCCAGTACCGACATCCGGCTCACCGCGACCGTCCGACTGGAGGGGCCGGTCCGCGTCCTGGACCACACCCGGCGCCTGCACCCGACGTTCCACTCCGCCTGACCCGAGTACCGGTGGAGGTTCCTCCGCGGTGGCGGCCGTACCCGGTGGCACCGCGGGTGGTGGCACCGCAGGTGGTGGCACCCAGGACCTCCTTCCCACCCACGACACACTCGAACGGAGAGATCCCGTGTTCCGCTTCCGCTCGTTGACGTCCCGCTTACTGGGCCTGCTCGCCGCGGTCGGCCTCGCGGTCGGCCTGAGCCTGCAGGCGGCCCCGCAGGCCGCCGCCGCGTCGCTGACCCAGATCACGAACTTCGGCACCAACCCGACCGGGCTGCTGATGCACCTGTACGTGCCGAACAACGTCAGGCCCAACCCGCCGATCCTGCTGGCCCTGCACGGGTGCCAGGGGACCGGGCCCTACATGTACTCCAGCACCGACTTCGGGTCGCTGGCCGACCGGTACGGGTTCCTCGTCATCTACCCCTCGACGAACCCCAGCGGGAGCTGCTGGGACGTCTCCTCCGACCAGGCGCTGACCCGCAACGGCGGCAGTGACCCGGTCGGGCTGATGTCGATGATCACCTACGCGGAGCAGCACTACGGCGGCAACGCCGACGCCGTGTACGTGACCGGGGAGTCGTCGGGCGGGATGATGACGAACGTGATGCTCGCCGACTACCCCGACGTGTTCAAGGCGGGCGCGGCGTTCATGGGCGTGCCGTACCACTGCTTCTACACCGGCACCGTCCGCGGCTGGAACGGCCCCTGCGCCCAGGGGCAGGTCTCCATGACTCCGCAGCAGTGGGGCAGTCTGGTGCGTGGTGCCGATCGCGGCTACACCGGTCCGCGTCCGCGGGTGCAGCTGTGGCACGGGACCGCCGACACCACCCTCAGCCACAACAACCTCGGTGAAGAGATCAAGGAGTGGACCGACGTCCTCGGCGTGAGCCAGACCCCCTCGGCCACCGACACCCCCGCCGCGAACTGGAACCGCACCCGGTACGACAACAGCGCCGGCGTCACCCAGGTCGAGGCGTACAGCATCGCCGGGGCCGGGCACCAACTGCCGGTGCAGGGTACGGCCATGGCGGCCACTGCCGTCCACTTCATGGGCCTGGACGGGGGGACGTCCGGCGGCGGCACGACCGGCGCACTGAAGGCGGTGGCCGCGGGCAAGTGCCTCACCGACGCGAACGGCACGACGCTCGGCACGCAGCAGCAGATCTACCCGTGCAACGGCGGTGCGAACCAGACCTGGACCCGGACGGCCTCGAACCAGCTGACCGTGACAGTGGGCGGCAGCACGCTGTGCCTGGACGCCGAGGCGCACGGCACCAGCCCCGGCACCAAGGCGATCGTCTGGTCCTGCAACGGCCAGGCCAACCAGCAGTGGCAGCTGAACCCGAACGGCACCGTCACCGGGGTGCAGTCGGGGCTCTGCCTGGACGTGGCCGGTCTGGCCACCGGCGACGGCACGCCGGTCCAGCTGTGGACCTGCAGCGGCGGCAGCAACCAGCAGTGGAAGCTGGGATGACACCGGGCGAGTGACTCCCCGCGCGCCCGGCTGTGACCGGTCGGCCGTGACGAAGTCCCGCCGCCGCCCGTTCCCGCCCCCGGCCGGCTCCGGGAACAGGCCTGCCCGCCGTACCGTCACGGTGCGGCGGGCAGCCGCGCAGCCGGGCCGAACGCGGTGGCGCCCAGGAGCCGGAGCAGGGGAGCCCGGTGAATGGGAGCGCTCCCATCGTCGACACGAAGCCGGCCCGGCCATCGGGGCGTCAAGAGGCCGTAACAGACCGGAAATTGGCCAGGGTCTCGTCGCGCCGCAGGTCAAGATTGGGTAACGGGCGGGGGCGGGTCTTGTCGACCCGATTGTTAGCGCTAACAATCTCGTCTCAAGTGCAACAGCGTCACCACCGCGCCCCGCTGGACGAGATGGTGTCGCGCCGCCCCTGGGCCGCACCTCGCCCCCAGTCGTTTCGCCCCACCCCGTGAACGCGGGCCGTTGCCGCCGTCCGTGCGATCGACGATCCCGAGAGGAAGTCCCCACATGTCCAAGAGAGTTGCGTCGGTTCTGGTTGCCGGTGCGATGGTCGCCGTCCTCGCCGCCTGTGGTTCCGGCGGCGGAGGCTCGGCCGGCCAGGGTTCCGGCCACAAGCTCGTCGTGGGCTTCTCGCAGGTCGGCGCGGAGAGCGGTTGGCGCACTGCCAACACCAAGTCGATCCAGGAGGCGGCGAAGAAGGCCGGCATCGAGCTGAAGTTCTCCGACGCGCAGCAGAAGCAGGAGAACCAGATCAAGGCGATCCGCTCGTTCATCCAGCAGAAGGTCGACGTGATCGCCTTCTCGCCGGTGGTGGAGTCGGGTTGGGACACCGTCCTGAAGGAGGCCAAGGACGCGCACATCCCGGTCATCCTGACCGACCGGGCGGTGGACTCCAAGGACGAGTCGCTCTACGCCTCCTTCCTCGGCTCGGACTTCGTCGAGGAGGGCAAGAAGGCCGGCGACTGGCTGGTCAAGGAGTACGCGGCCGCCAGCGGTGACGTGAACGTCGTCCAGCTGGAGGGCACCACCGGTTCGGCGCCGGCCAACGACCGCAAGTCCGGCTTCGCGGACGCCGTCAAGGGCGAGCCCAAGTTCAAGGTGGTCGCCTCGCAGACCGGCGACTTCACCCGCGCCAAGGGCAAGGAGGTCATGCAGGCCTTCCTGAAGTCCCAGCCGAAGATCGACGTGTTGTACGCGCACAACGACGACATGGCGCTCGGCGCGATCCAGGCGATCGAGGAGGCCGGCAAGAAGCCGGGCACCGACATCAAGATCGTCTCGGTGGACGGCGTCAAGGACGCCTTCACCGCGATGAGCCAGGGAAAGATCAACTTCGATGTCGAGTGCAACCCGCTGCTCGGCGACCAGCTGATGGACCTGGCGAAGAAGGTCAAGGCGGGTGAGCAGGTGCCGCGCCGGATCAAGACGGAGGAGGGCACCTTCACCCCCGAGCAGGCCACCGCGGCCCTGCCGAACCGCCAGTACTGACCCACCCCGACCGTGCGGGGCCGTTCCTGTGCTCAGGCCCCGCACGGTCCGGACCGGACCGCCCGAGGGCGGGACGCGTCCGGGAGACGCGAAAGGCCCGGGAGGCACGAGGTGCCCGGGAAACACGAGAGGAGAACCGGGGTGCGGCAGCAACCGGTCCTGGAAGTCCGGGGGATCCGCAAGGAGTTCCCCGGGGTGGTGGCGCTGGACGGGGTCGACTTCCGGCTCTTCCCCGGCGAGGTGCACGCCCTGATGGGGGAGAACGGCGCCGGGAAGTCCACGCTGATCAAGGTGCTCACCGGCGTCTACCAGTCGGACGGCGGCGAAGTGGCGCTGGCCGGCGAGCCGGTGCGGGTCGCCGGGCCGCTGCAGGCACAGGAGGCCGGCATCAGCACGGTCTACCAGGAGGTGAACCTCTGCCCGAACCTGTCGGTCGCGGAGAACATCTTCATCGGGCGCGAACCCCGCCGGTTCGGCCTGATCAACTGGGCCGAGATGCGCCGCCGGGCCGCCGAGCTGGTCCGCGAGCTGGACCTGGACATCGACGTCAGCGCACCGCTGAACAGCTACTCCATCGCCGTCCAGCAGCTGGTGGCGATCGTCCGCGCGGTGGACGTCTCCGCCAAGGTGCTGATCCTGGACGAGCCGACCTCCAGCCTGGACCGCGACGAGGTGCGCCAACTCTTCGCCGTCATGCGGCGGTTGCGCGACCAGGGCGTGGCGATCCTGTTCGTCTCGCACTTCCTCGACCAGATCTACGAGATCTGCGACCGGATGACCGTGCTGCGCAACGGCCGGCTGGAAGGCGAGTACCTGACCAGCGAGCTGAACCAGGTCGAACTCGTCTCCCGGATGATCGGCGCCGAACTCGCCGGACTCGACCAGCTCGGCGGCGGCAAGCGGCGCGAACGCACCGCGCCGGCTCAGAGCGGGGCAGCGTTCCTGGAGGCCGACGGGCTGACCCGGCGCGGAGCCGTCGAGCCGTACGACCTGGACATCCGGCCCGGCGAAGTGATCGGCCTGGCCGGGCTGCTGGGCTCCGGACGGACCGAGGCCGCCAGGCTGCTGTTCGGAGCCGACCAGAGCGACGGCGGCACCCTGCGGATCGAGGGCGCCGTCACCGCGCTGCGCAGCCCACGTGACGCGATCGCCCACGGCATCGCGTTCTGCTCCGAGAACCGCAAGACCGAGGGCCTGGTCGGCGAGCTGACCGTCCGCGAGAACATCGTGCTCGCGCTCCAGGCCTCCCGCGGCTGGATCCGCCCGCTGTCGCGCTCCGCGCAGGACGAGTACGCGCTGCGCTGGATCCGCGCGCTGGACATCCGCCCCGGCAACCCCGAGGCGCTGGTGCGCAACCTCAGCGGCGGCAACCAGCAGAAGGTGCTGCTCGCCCGCTGGCTGATCACGGACCCCAAGCTGCTGATCCTCGACGAACCCACCCGGGGCATCGACATCGGGGCCAAGGCCGAGATCCAGAAGCTGGTGGCGAACCTCGCCGAGGACGGCATGGCGGTCCTGTTCATCTCCGCCGAACTGGAGGAGGTGCTGCGGCTCAGCCACCGGATCGGCGTGCTGCGCGACCACCGGATGGTCGCCCAGCTCGACAACGACGGCGCGCTCACCCCGGAGCGCGTCATGGCCACCATCGCGAGCGGAGCGCACCAGTGAGTACGGCAACGGCGGCGGCGAGCCCGGTGAAGGCGGTGACCCGGTCCCGGTTGTTCTGGCCGGCCGCGGTGCTGGTCGTGCTCCTGGTCGCCAACCTCGCCTTCACCCCCGACTTCTTCGCCGTCCACGTCCAGGGCGGCCACCTCTACGGCTCCCTGATCGACATCCTGCACTTCGGCGCCCCGTTGATCCTGGTGTCCCTGGGCATGACCCTGGTGATCGCCACCGGCGGCATCGACCTGTCGGTCGGTTCCACCGTCGCGATCTCCGGCGCCCTGGCCTGCCTGCACATCAGCGAGTCGTCCGACCCGGGCGGCCTCGGCACCGTGCTGACCGCCCTCGGCATCGCGCTGGGCACCGCCCTGGTGCTCGGCACGGTCAACGGGCTGCTGGTGGCCAGGGTCGGCGTCCAGCCGATCATCGCCACCCTGATCCTGATGGTCGCCGGACGCGGTGTGGCCCAGCTGATCACCGACGGCCAGATCATCACCGTCACCAGCGACCCGTACAAGATGATCGGCGGCGGCTACTGGCTGACCATGCCGTTCGCGATCCTGCTCAGCGCCCTCGTGGTGCTGGCCACCGTGCTGCTGACCCGCTCCACCGCGCTCGGGCTGCTGCTGGAGTCCGTCGGCGGCAACCCGGTGGCCAGCCGGCTGGTCGGCATCCGGGCGATGCGCCTGGTGGCCCTGGTCTACGTGTTCAGCGCGCTGTGCGCGGCGCTGGCCGGCCTGATGGTGTCCTCCAACGTCTCGGCCGCCGACGGCAACAACGCCGGGCTGTGGATCGAGCTGGACGCCATCCTCGCGGTGGTGCTCGGCGGGACCTCGCTGAACGGCGGCCGGTTCTCGATCGGCGGCACCGTGCTGGGCGCGCTCATCATCCAGACCCTCTCCACCACCGTCTACACCATCGGCATCCCGCCGGAGACCACCCTGGTGTTCAAGGCGTTCGTCGTGATCGCGGTCTGCCTCGTCCAGTCGCCCAAGTTCCGAGCCAAGCTGGCCGCCCGTGGCACGCGGACCCGGCGCAACACCGGGTCGCACACCGCGGCCCGCACCAACCGGGAGGTCGGCGCATGAACGCCAATGCCCTGCTGACCCGCCTGCGCGGCCAGATCCCGCTGCTGGTCACCGCGGTCCTGCTGGTGTCGATGTTCGGCGTCGGCTCGGCGCAGTACGACGGCTTCTTCTCCGGCCAGGTCGTGCTCAACCTGCTGATCGACAACGCGTTCCTGCTGGTCGTCGCGGTCGGCATGACCTTCGTCGTGCTGACCGGCGGCATCGACCTGTCGGTCGGCGCGGTGGTGGCGCTGTCCACCATGGTCTCCGCCTGGCTGGTCGAACAGCACGGCTGGCCGCCGTTGCTGGTGATCCCGCTGGTCCTGCTGATGGGCACCGCGGGCGGCTGGTTGATGGGCTGGATCATCCACGTGTTCGAGATCCAGCCGTTCATCGTCACCCTGGCCGGCATGTTCCTGGCCCGCGGCCTGTGCTACACGATCAGCGTCGAGTCGATCTCCATCACCGACCCGCAGTACACCGCCATGGCGCAGACCCGGATCCCGCTCGGTGACCTGTTCGTCTCGCCGAGCGCGCTGGTCGCCCTGCTGGTGGTCGCCGCCGGATTCGTGGTCCTGCACTACACCCGGCTCGGCCGCAACGTGTACGCGCTCGGCGGCAGCGAGCAGTCCGCGCTGCTGATGGGCCTGCCGGTGCAGCGCACCAAGACCACCGTCTACGCGATCAGCGGTTTCTGCTCCGCACTCGGCGGCGTCCTGCTCACCTTCTACATGCTGTCCGGCTACGGCCTGCACGCGGTGGGCCTGGAACTCGACGCGATCGCCGCGGTCGTCATCGGCGGCACCCTGCTGACCGGCGGCTCCGGCTACGTGCTGGGCACCCTGCTCGGCGTGCTGGTGCTCGGCCTGATCCAGACCGTGATCAGCTTCCAGGGCACCCTCAGCTCCTGGTGGACCCGGATCGTCATCGGCGCCCTGCTGTTCGTCTTCATCGTCCTGCAGCGCCTGGTCACCGCCCGCCGGCGCTGACCGTGAGGCGCCCTTGACCATCGTCGCCGCCCGGCCACCACGCGTGGCCGGGCGGTTCGCGCTGCCCGGAAGCGCGCTGCGGAGAATTACTTGACATCCTCAACTGTTCAGTCCTACCGTTTCGGTATTACTTAATGGGATGAACCATCGAGTGAGTCAATACTTCTTGCGAGGAGCACCACCCATGAAGGCCATCACCTACCGCAGCTACGGCGGACCGGACGTCCTGGAGTACGGGGACGTGCCCGAGCCCAAGCTCGGCCCGGACTCCGTCCTGGTCCGCGTGGCGGCGGCCTCGGTCAACCCGGTCGACTGGAAGATCCAGGCCGGTTACCTCGACGCCGCCATGGACGTGGTCTTCCCCGTGATCCCGGGCTGGGACGTCTCCGGTGTCGTGGAGCGGGTCGGCGTCGGAGTCACCGAGTTCATGCCGGGCGACGAGGTGATCGGCTACGTCCGCGAGGACATGGTGCGCCGCGGCACCTTCGCCGAGTACGTCGCCGCGCCCGTGCGCACCGTCGCCCGCAAGCCCGCCAACCTCGACTTCGCCCAGGCCGCCGGCCTGCCCCTGGCGGGCCTCACCGCCTACCAGGCGCTGACCCGAGCCCTGGAAGTCAAGCCGGGCGACACCGTCCTGGTCCACGCGGCCGCCGGCGGGGTCGGCTCACTCGCCGTCCAGATCGCCGTCGCCCTCGGTGCCCGGGTGATCGGCACCGCGAGCGAGCGCAACCACGACTACCTGCGCACCCTCGGCGCCGAGCCGGTGGCCTACGGCGATGGCCTGGCCGACCGCGTCCGCGCGCTGGCGCCGGAGGGCGTCGACGCCGTACTCGACCTGGTGGGCGGCGAAGCCCTCCGGATCTCGCCGGAGCTGCTCGCCGAAGGCGGCCGCCTCGCCTCCGTCGCCGACGGCGCCGTCCTCGGCCTCGGCGGCCACTACGTCTTCGTGCGCCCCGACGCCGCCGACCTCACCGCCCTGACCGACCTCGTCGAGAGCGGCCGGCTCACCGTCGAGGTCGCGGCGACGTTCCCGCTGGAGCAGGCGGCCGACGCCCAGCGCCTCAACGCCGCCGGCCACACCCGCGGCAAGATCGTCGTCACCGTCCCCTGACCCCTCCGCCCGAACCGCCCCTCACCAGGACCGTTCCGCACCACCCGGAAGGACCCGCCGTGTCCCTCGTCGTGATCACCGACTGGCTCGCCGACACCGGCGCCGAGCAGCACGTCGCCGACCTGCTCCCCGCCGTCACCGAGGCCGCGCTCACCGAGCCCGGCGTGCTCTCCTTCCGGGTGGTCCGCTCCCTGCGGGACCAAGGCGCCTTCGTCGTCTTCGCCGAGTACGAGGACGAGAACGCGCTGGCCGCCCACCGCGAGAGCGCGCCCTACCAGCGACTGGTCCTCGCCGGCATCACCCCGCACCTCATCGACCGCCAGGCCGAGGCCTACGCCCTCGTCTGACGCGAGCCGCCCCGAGCCCGGCGGGCGCTACCGCCGGGGCGGCCGTTGCACCACGGGGTGCCTGGGGTGGTGGCTACGGGTGGGTGTTCTTGGTGGTGGGCTGGGTCTTCTGGTTGTAGAGCTCCTTGCCGTCCGCGTTGTAGGCGTGGACGTAGGGGGTCGGGGGGTGGGCGTTGGCGTCGGGGCCGGTGGAGATGGCCGCGGTGTAGGCGAAGGCGCCGTCTGCCATGACGGCCGGGTACTGGGTCGGGTCGTCGCCGTAGCTGATGGTGACCTTGGCGACCTCGGGTGTGAAGTGTCCGGCGCCCAGCGAGAGGTACTGCCCGGCACCGGTCGGGGTGCTGAAGCTGTCGAAGAACGAGATCAGGTGGCCGGTGCCCCACAGGCGGTCGTTGATGAACGTCGCGGGGACGGAGGTGCTGTGGCCCTTGTGGCCCTTCGACTCGCACTGCACGTACTGACCGGCGGAGTCGACGGCGATGACCACGCCGTCGGTGTCCGAGGAGGCGACGGGAGTGCGGACCGCGATCACCGCGTGGTACCGCGGCGCGTCGGACCCCAGGCAGGAACCCAGGATCCCGGCGACGGCCCCCGCATCGATCGGGGCCGTCGCCGTGCTGGTCACCGTGAAAGCCGCCGGGGGGCGGGGTGAAGCCGACGCGGAGGAAGCGGCTGTGGTGGCTGCTCCTTGCGGCGGTTCCGGTGAGGGTTGTGGTCCCGGCGAGTGCAGCGCGGACGGGAGGGCCAGGCACAGGGCTGCCGCCGTGCAGGCCGCGGTCGCGCCCAGGGCGCGCCGGCGGTGGCGGCGCCGGTCGGCGCGTCGGCGGATCTCCGCAGCGGGCAGGATCGGTGCGGGGACATGCGTGCCGAGCAGCCGCAGCCGGTCGCCGAGGGTGTCGTGGTCGTGGTCAGACACGGAGCTTTCCTTCCTCGCTGGTCGGGGCCCGGTCGGCGAGTTCGGCCGCGAGCGCGGCCCGGCCGCGGGCGAGGCGGCTCTTGACAGCGCTGACGCTGGCGCCGGTCTCGGCCGCGACCTGCTCGACGGAGAGGTCGCACATGTGGTGCAGGACCAGGGCGCTCCGCTGCGCGTCGGGCAGCTCGCGGAGCGCGGCCACCACCATCAGGTGCTCCTCGGTGGGCGGCTCGACGGTGGGTGGTGCTTGGCGGTGGTGGTAGCCGGCGGCCAACTGCAGGCCCCGGGCCAGGCGTCGCCAGCGGGACAGGGCCAGCCGCCGGGCGGTGGTCCGGATCCATGCCTCCGGGGCGCTGTTCGGGTCGAAGCTGCGCCTTCGGTCCCACGCCCGGATGAAGGCTTCCTGGACCACGTCCTGTGCTTCGGACCAGTTGCCGGTGAGCGCGTAGAGCTGCCCGGTCAGGCGGGAGAAGGACGCCGCGTAGAACGCGTCGAACTCCTGTGGCGTCATCAAGGGCCTCTCCTCCGGGACTGTCCGTCAGCTCGCGGCACAGGCGGCCCGCGAGGAGGCACCACTCGGCCGCGGCGGTGAAGCCGTGCGTCCTGGGTGAAGCCTCCCGCCCTGTACGCACGGGCGCCGTCCCGGGGTTGCACCCACGGCCTATGACCTGGATCACGTGTGCGAGGTGTGACCTGACGGGCGTCGGGAGGCGTACAGGGGAGCCGGCGTCAACCGGACGCCCGCAGGAAAGGACACGGATTCATGCGTATCCGCCCGATCATGCTCATCGCCGCCCCCGTCGCCGCCGCGGCCATCGCGACCGCGGGAGGAATGGCCACGGCCGCAACCGGCACCTCCACCCCCACCCCCACCCCCACCCCCACCTCCACCCGCACGGCCACGCCCACGGCCCAGAGCAAGCCCGCCACCGCGCCGGCCTCCGGCAGCGGCTCGACCGCTACCGGTGTGACGGCCACCCCGGCGGCTTTCACGGTGACCAGCACGGCGACGGCCCCGATCGATGCGGGGGCCGTCGCCGGGATCCTGGGTTCCTGCCTGGGGTCCGACGCGCCGCGGTACCACGCGGTGATCGCGGTCCGCACTCCCGTCGCCTCCTCGGACACCGACGGCGTGGTCATCGCCGTCGACTCCGCCGGTCAGTACGTGCAGTGCGAGTCGAAGGGCCACAAGGGCCACAGCACCTCCGTCCCCGCGACGTTCATCAACGACCGCCTGTGGGGCACCGGCCACCTGATCTCGTTCTTCGACAGCTTCAGCACCCCGACCGGTGCCGGGCAGTACCTCTCGCTGGGCGCCGGACACTTCACACCCGAGGTCGCCAAGGTCACCATCAGCTACGGCGACGACCCGACCCAGTACCCGGCCGTCATGGCAGACGGCGCCTTCGCCTACACCGCGGCCATCTCCACCGGCCCCGACGCCAACGCCCACCCCCCGACCCCCTACGTCCACGCCTACAACGCGGACGGCAAGGAGCTCTACAACCAGAAGACCCAGCCCACCACCAAGAACACCCACCCGTAGCCACCACCCCAGGCACCCCGTGGTGCAACGGCCGCCCCGGCGGCAGCGCCCGCCGGGCTCGGCGCGGCTACCGCCAGGGCGGTGCGGGACGGGGGCATCCGCTTCGACCGGAGTGCCGGCAGCGGTTCCGCCCCGGGCGTCGGCCGAGAGGCCGCCGCGAGGACGCCGCGAGGACGCGCGGGGGCAGCGGGAACACGGGTGCACCTCGGGACGTGTGGGAACCCCGGCTGCCGGGGGCGGCAGCCGGGGCGGGGAGGAACAGGGGTCAGGAGGCGGTGCCGGTGACAGTGTCACCGGTCCTGGTGACGGTGTAGGTGACGGTGTCGCCGGTCCAGAAGCGGAAGGTGAACGTCGCCGGGAGGCCGTCCTTGAGGGACTTGACGTAGTCGGGCTTGAGAGTGGTGGTGTCGGCGCCGTAGTCGGCACGGAGGTTGTCGAACGACTGGTAGGTGGTCCAGGACGCGGGGCCGGCCGCTGTGCCGTCGGCGTAGGCGGACTGGACGTTGGCCATCAGGGCGCCGTTGAACCGGGTGGGGATGGTGAGCCCGTCGAGCGTCCCGGTGGCGTTGGCCATGGTCGGCTTGTCGTACGAGCGCACGAAGAGCTTCCACGGGACGCCGTCGGAGTACCGGACTTCGAGGGTGGCGTTGACGCCGGCGGCGCGGTCTCCGGCGAGGCGGGTGAGGGCGTCGGCGGTCAGGGTGAGCTTGTCGCCGTCGAGGGTGTAGTCCATGAAGGGGATCAGCGGGCGGTCGCCCTGCCAGAGCCCGGCGAACCAGAGGCCGTTGCGGTTCAGGGTGATGGTCTGCGCGGCGATGGGGCCGGACTTCGGCACGAAGAGGTTGTCGGTGGAGGCGGTGCCCGAGCGGGTCCGCCAGGAGCTCTGGATCAGGGCCTTCATCTCGGGGACCATCCACTGCATGGTGGAACGGTTCAGGAAGTCGTTGTAGGCGTCCCAGACGGCGGAGGTCATGCCGTTGCGCCGCGCCTCGTAGTTGACGTGCTCGAAGTACTTGAGCATCTCGCCGCGCTCGACCACGCCGGAGTAGGGCGAGGTGAGCAGGCCGTACTCGCCGAGGTAGACGGGGATGCCCTTGGCGACGAAGGTGTCGTGCACGCGGGCGAAGCCCTCGGTGAGGTCCGACTGGGCCTTGGCGTCGTACGTCGGGTCGTTCGCGATGTTCACGCTGAAGGGGTACCAGCTGTAGTAGTGCACGGTGGCGACCAGGTTGCGGTCGTTCAGCGAGCTCATCGTGGTGGACAGGTCGTCCAGCCAGTGCTGGGCGTTGTTGGTCTCCTCCGAGGGCAGGACGAGCAGGCGGTCCTTGTTCCTGCCGCCGGAGTTGCGCACGATGCTGTGGAACGAGGTGTTGAGTTCCCGCAGGTACTGGGTCTTCTGGGCGTCGGTCGCGGCGTCGAACTGCGGTTCGTTGATGCTCTCCATGAGCAGCGCGCGCGGCTCGTCCTTGAACGCGGTGGCGATCTGCTGCCAGGTGGAGTCGAACCGGGCCACGATGTTGTCGTGGTCGGTGGACATGTACTTGATCCACTGCCACGAGTCGTGGTGGACGTTGATCTCGACGTAGAGGCCGTCCTCCAGGGCGAGGTCGACCACCTGCTTCACCCGCTTCATCCACACCGGGTCGATGGTGTACGGGGCGGTCGCGGACTGGTGCGGGTACCAGGTGACGGGGATCCGGACGCTGCGGAAGCCCTGGGCCTTGAGGCCGTCGAACGTCGCCTTGGTGGTGAGGGGATTGCCCCAGGAGGTCTCGTCGGGGATCGCGTCGAGGGTGTTGCCGAGGTTCCAGCTGGGCTGCATCTGGGCGACTGCGGCCATCGGGTTGTCGGGGACCCTGAGCCCGGCGGCCTCGGCCGCGGACGGGGCCCGGTCGGCGGGGGCGGCGACGGCGGTGCCGCCGCAGAGGGCGCTGGTGGTGACCAGGGCCACCACGAGGCCGGCCGTCCGGTGGAGCCGGCGGGCGAGTGGGCGGGCGGTCTGCTGTGCGTCGTTCACGGCATGTCCCTTTCGGGTGAACGGGTGGGGAATCCCCTGACGGGTGGTCAGGGAAGGAGGAGCGGCTCGTAGTCGAACCGGTCGAAGTGGACGGTGCCTTCGGCGGCGTACATGCCGATGACCCGGCCGGTGAAGCCGCCGGCCACCTCGGTGGAGAGGTAGCGCCCGTCGAGGGCGGCGAGCACGGCGAAGGTGCCGTCGGGCTCCTCGACGCCGAGGATGACGTCGTCGGGGCCGGTGCGCGGGCCGCGCGTCGGCCGGGGGACGACGTCGACACCGAGCACCACGGCTCCGGAGGGCACCGGACGGGAGGCGACCTCGGTGCGCAGCGAGCCGATCCGGGCGAGGACCTTCACCTCGCCGTCGGCCGCCTCGATCTCGTAGTGGTGGTCCTCGTCCATGCGGACGGCGAGGCCGCCGCGGCCCCCGGCGGGGTCGATCAGGGTGCGGGCCCGGCAGCCGAGGTGCTGCTGGCGCCGGCCGACGAACACCACGTCGTTCTCGTCCAGGGAGGCGCCCGCGGCGCGCAGGGTGAGCCAGCCGGAGCGCTCCTTCGTGGTGCACAGGTGCTCGGGGCGCTCGCGCACCGAGATCCACTGGGGGTGGAGCTCGGCCTGGTCGAAGTCGTCCCGGGCGGGGACTGCGGGCGCGGGGTGCAACGGCCAGGAGGGGGTGGGCAGTTCGGTGGTGAGCGGGCCGACCACCGGCCAGCCGTCCACCCACGCGACCGGGGCGAGGAAGGTCTCCCGGCCGAGCACGTACCAGGCGGGGGTGCCGCCGCGCGGCCGGACGGCGAGCAGCACCATCCACCAGGAGCCGTCGGGGGCCTGGACGAGGTCGGCGTGCCCGGTGTTCTGGATGGGACTGTCGATGCCGCGGTGGGTCAGCACCGGGTTGGCCGGGCACGGCTCGAACGGGCCCGAGGGCGAGGGGCCGCGGGCGATGGAGACGGCGTGGCCGCGCTCGGTGCCGCCCTCGGCGATCATCAGGTACCAGTACGCGCCGATCCGGTACAGGTGCGGGGCCTCGGGGGCGGTGGCGCCGGGCGCGCCGGACCAGATCCGCTGCGGCTCGCCGATGGTCTCGCCGGTGGCCGGGTCGAGGCGGACCTGGGAGACGCCGGCGACGGTGCACCAGCAGGTGCCGTCCTCGTCCCAGGCGAGGTCCGGGTCGATGCCGTGGACGCCGGGCAGCCGGATCGGGTCGGACCAGGGGCCTGCCGGGTCGGTGGCGGTGAAGAGCAGGTTGCCGTCGCCGCTGACGTTGGTGACGATCAGCCAGAAGCGGCCGTCGTGGTGGCGCAGCGTCGGGGCGTAGATACCGCCGGAGGACGGGGACTCGCGCGGCAGGCGCAGCTGGCTCGGCCGGTCGAGGGCGTTGCCGATCTGCGTCCAGTTCACCAGGTCGCGGCTGTGGAAGACGGGGATGCCGGGGAAGTACTCGAAGCTGGAGCAGACGAGGTAGTAGTCGTCGCCCACGCGGCAGACGCTCGGGTCCGGGTGGAATCCGGGGATCACCGGGTTGGGGAGGGGGCCGGTCGGCTGGGGCTGGTCTGACACGTGGTCGGTTCCTTTCGGGGGTGCGGGTCGGGGGTGGTGCCCCGGGCCCTTGGCCCTGGAGAGGTCCGGGGCCCGGGGCACCACCGGCTCATCGGGTTCAGCCGATCGCGCAGGGGGCGCCGTTGAACCGGAAGGCGGAGGGGTTGGCGTCACTGCCGGACCAGGTGGCCTTGAAGGCCCACTGGACGCTGCCGCCCTGCGGGACGGAGGCGTTGTAGGACACCTCGGCGGGAGCGGTGGCGAGCTGCGGGGCGGCGTCGACCGACACCGACAGGGTGCTCGCGGTGACGGCGGGCGGTGCGGCGGCGGCGTGCGGCCCCGCGACGGCGATCGCGCCGGTGACCGCGAGAGACAGGGCCGCCGCGGCGGCTATGACGTGATCATGACACGAATGGGCTGACCATTTCACTGCGTCCTTCCAGTGGGGTGGGGGTGCGTGGCGTTCGAGTGGGGGAAACGAACTCCCGCGTTCTGGACGGCAGGAGCCCGGTGCGGCTGCCTGGGTCGGGCCCGGACGCGAAGCGTGTTCCGTGCGGATGCGGGCCGGCGCGGTGGGCCGCGCGCGGACACCTGGGGCATCGTCAATCCCTCCCGGTCGGATTCCTGGTGAGGCGCAGCAGGACGGCGGACGGGGCCGCCGGCAGGGTCAGGGTGAGTTCGGCGGTGTCCGGGTGCCAGAGGGCGCGGGCCTGGCTGGATGCCGGGTAGAGCACCTCGACGCGGACCTCGGCGCCGGCCAGGTGGGGCAGACCGAGCTCCCTGACGTTCTCCTCGCCGGAGCGGCGCCAGGCGGTGAGGTAGGTGGTGGCCGGGGTGTGCAGGGCCAGGGCGATCCACGGGTCCTCCCAGCCCGGGAGGCCGAGCGGCCAGGCGGGCAGCGCCTGCGGCAGGTCGGCGCGGATCGCCTTGTGGACGGCTACCGCCTCGTGCACCAAGTCCCTGGCCTGCGAGGACAGTTCGGTGAGCCGACCGGAGAGGTGGATGCGGCCGAGGAGCGCGTTGGCCATGGTCAGGGCGACCTCGTCGGGGGAGTCCCCGGGCAGCGGGTAGGCCCAGACGGCGCCCTGCTCGGGCGTGACGGCGGTGGGGGCCGACGCCGCGATCGGCGCGTAGCGCAGCAGGTCCTGCTGGTCGCTGGTGGACTGCAGCTGGAGCCGGGAGAGCAGGGCGTGGTCCATCCGCATGCCGCCGGAGGCGCAGTTCTCGATCACCAGGTCCGGGTGCCGGTCCAGGATGCCGTCGAGCCAGGCGAGGTGGGCCCGGTTGTGGCCGAGCAGGCCGGCCGCCGGTGCCTCTCCCGGGTGGCTGCTGGTGCCGGAGCCCGGGTCGGTGTTGTGGTCGAGCTTCAGGTAGCCGACGCCCCATTCGCCGACCAGGCGGTCCACCACGCGGTCCAGGTGGGCGCGGGCGGCGGGGTGTCGCAGATCCAGGTGGTACCGGCCACCGCCTTCCTCGACGCGCCGCCCGTCGCGGCGGAAGAAGGCCTCCTCCGGCAGGGATCCGGAGACCGGGCTGTCCACGCCGACCGCCTCCGGCTCCAGCCACAGGCCGGGGACCATGCCCCGCTCCCGGATCCGGTCCAGGACCTCGTGGATCCCCTTCGGCCCGGGGAACCGGGAGGCCGACGGCTCCCAGACCCCGACGGAGCTCCACCAGGTGCCGCCGTCGTCGTACCAGCCGGCGTCGACGACGAAGTACTCCGCGCCGGCCTCGGCGGCGGCGTCGACCAGGGGCAGTAGCTTCTCGGTGGTCGGATCGCCCATCAGGCAGTTCATGTAGTCGTTGAAGATCACCGGCAGCCGCCGGTGGTCGGGGTGCGGGCGTCGGGTGGCCCGGCGGTAGCGGGTCAGGGCGGCGAAGGCCCCGTCCGGGCCGCCGTCCGTGGCCAGTGCGAGCGCCACCGGCACGGTACGGAACTCGGCGCCCGGCTCCAGCGGGTGGCGCCAGCCGTGGTCGGCGTCGTTCGGGCCGTACAGCGCCGCGTACGCGGTGTCGTCGCGCACCCCGCACTCCCAGCGCCAGCCGCCGCCGTTGTGCTCGATCTGCCACAGCCAGGTACGGCCGGACGCGCGGTCCGTCAGGCCGCCCATCGGCAGGTGGCCGCAGCTGGACCACACGCCCTGACCGGCCACGACGCGGGTGCTGCGGCCGGAGGTGGTGTGGAAGCGGCCGCTCCGTTCGGGCGAGGACACCCGCAGCGGCTGGCGCTGCCAGCGGCATTCGGCGAACCACTCGTTCTCCGCCCACAGCAGGTCGGCGTCGTCCAGATCCACCGGGTCGCCCCCGGTGAGGCAGCCCGCCACGAGCGAGGCGACCGACTCCAGGTGCAGCGTCGCCGTCCCTTCGTTTCGCAGCAGCACCTCGCTGCGCAGCACCGGCAGGCCGGCCGGGGAGCGGTAGACCGCCTCGGCGGTCAAACCGGTCTCCGGGTCGTGGAGTTCGACGGTGAGCACGTGCCAGTCGCCGTCCCGGGTCGCCCGGTGCGCGCGGTGGCGCAGGCGCCCGCCGAGAACGGTGTTGACGAGGTGCCGGCCCGACCAGTAGCGGCCGAGAGCGGCGGTCGTCACCTCCACCAGCGGCAGCGGTACGGCGGGGCGGGGGGCGGTGGTCTTCTCGCCGGGGGCACCGATCCGGGTCAGGCGCGGAGTGTCGTGCTCGCCCAGGGTGATCTCCAGATCCAGGGCGTCGTGGCCCCAGCGGATCGTCTCGTGCAGGTCGCTCATGGTGGCCTTCCGGGATGAGGCGGGAGCTCAGTGAGCGTTCACAACGCGCGCAGGACGGCGCAGCCGCCGGCGGGCAGCCGGCTCACGGGGCCGCCGGTGAGCAGGTCGTGACCGGGCCGCGGCAGCGGGACGGGTTCGTCGAGGTGGTTGATCAGGACGTGCCAGGCGCGGCCGTCCGGGGCGTGCCGGGTGACGGCCTCGACGCCGGCCGGCAGGCCGGGCAGGTCCGGGCCGACCCCGGCCTCCGTGAGCAGCCGGCCGACCAGGGCGGTGTAGCCCGCGTCGTCCAGGCGGGTGGACAGGTACCAGCCGTGGCCGGATCCGAAGGCGTGGCGGGTGAGTGCCGGGCTGCCGTCGAGCATGCCGTGCGTGTAGGCGGCGAGCACCTCGGCGCCTTCGGCGCGCAGGGACTCGCTCCAGGAGGAGCCCGTCGAGCCGTCGGAGAGCGTGATCTCCTCGCCCTGCGCCAGCGGGCGGTGCTCTTCGACCCGGATGCCCAGCGCCTCGCGCAGCGGTGCGGCCGGGTAGCCGCCGAGCCGGGCGTGCAGGTGCTCGTCGACGATGCCGCCGAAGTGCTGGATCAGCAGGGTGCCGCCGCCCGCGACGTAGCGGCGCAGGTTCTCGGCGCCCGCGTCGGTGAGCAGGAACAGGGCGGGGGCGAGGACGACCCGGTAGCGGTTCAGGTCGTGCTCGGGGTGGGCGAAGTCGACCGTCAATCCGGCGTCCCACAGGGCCCGGTGAGCGCGGCGCAGCGCGGGGTGGTAGGCGAGCTCGCCGGACGGGAGGCCGTCGACGTTCAACGCCCACCAGGCGTCGGAGTCGTGCAGCACGGCGACGTCGGCCCGGACGGTGGAGCCGGCGAGCTCGCCGAGCCGGGCGATGGCCTCGCCGGCCGCCGTGACCTCGCGGAAGGTGCGGCTGTCGGGCCCGGCGTGCGGGACCATCGCCGAGTGCCACGTCTCGGCGCCGGCCCGGGACTGGCGCCACTGGAAGAACAGCGCGCCCTCCGAGCCGCGGGCGATGTGGACGAGTGAGTGGCGAAGGATGTCGCCCGGCTCCTTGGGGAGGATGCGGTCGCCGGCGTAGACGGTGTTGGTGCCCGATTCCATCAGCAGCCAGGGGGCGCCGCCGGCGAAGGAGCGGGCCCGGTCGGCGTCGAAGGCGGCGTGGGCGGCGGCGTCGATGCCGGGTGCGCTGGGGTAGTGGTTGACGGAGACCAGGTCGACCTCGCGGCCGAACGCCCACAGGTCCAGGTTCTGGTAGTCGGGCACCATGAGGTTGGTCGTCACCGGCCGGTCGCTGTGGGCGCGGATCGCGTCGCGCTGCTCGCGGTAGGCGGCGAGGGTCTCGTCGGACCAGAAGCGGCTGTAGTCCAGGACGTGGCCGGGGTTGTGGTGCCACTGGGTGGTGCGGGGCGGGAGGACCTGCTCCCACGAGGTGTAGTGCTGGCTCCAGAACGCCGTCCCCCAGGCCTCGTTGAGGGCGTCCAGGGAGCCGTGGCGGGCGCGCAGCCAGACCCGGAACGCGGCGGCGGTGTGGTCGCAGTGGCAGGGGGTGACGTACTCGTTGTGGACGTGCCACAGGGCCAGCGCCGGGTGGTCGCCGTAGCGTTCGGCGAGGGCGGCGGCGATGCGGCGGGCGGCCCGGCGGTAGGCGGGGGAGGTGAGGCAGTAGGTGTCCCGGCTGCCGTGGGTCAGGCGGGTGCCGTCGGGGCGGATGGTCAGGGCGTCCGGGTGGGCCAGGGTGAACCACGGCGGTGGGGAGGCGGTGGGGGTGGCCAGGTCGACGGCGACGCCGGCCGCGTGGAGCCGGTCGAGGTGGGCGTCGAGCCAGTCGAACTCGTAGCGGCCCTCTTCGGGCTCCATCAGGGCCCAGGAGAAGACGCCGACGGTGGCGAGGTTGACGCGCGCCCGGCGCATCAGTTCGTCGTCCTGCTTCCACACCTCGGCGTCCCACTGTTCGGGGTTGTAGTCCCCGCCGAAGGCGAGGCCGCCGAGGCGGTCGGTGAGCCGTTGCAGCTCCATCGGGGGAGCCGTCCTTCCGTGAGTGGTGTCAACTGCGGGGCGGGGCCGGGGCGGTGCTCTCGCGGACCACCAGTTCCGGGGGCATCAGCAGGAGCTGGTCCTGCGGCACGTCGCCCGCGGCGGTCGCGGCGATCCTCGCCATGACCTGCTCGACGGCGACCTGCCCGAGGTCCTTCTTCGGGCTGGTCACGGAGGTGAGCCGGGGTGAGTGCTGCTCGGCCATCGGGTTCGGGCAGATGGCGATGACGGAGGCGTCCTCCGGCACGGTCCGGCCGCTGGCGCGCAGCAGGCTCAGCAGCGGGCCGATCGCCGCCTCGTTCTGGACGACGAACCCGGTGGTGTCGGGCCGGTCGGCCAGGACGCGGGCCAGGGTGCCGGCGGTGCTCTCGTACGTGCCCTCGCAGGGCCGGTGGAGGAAGCGCAGGCCGCGCCGCTCGGCGCGGGCGCGGAAGCCCTTCAGGGTGCGCTCGGCGTAGCCGGCGTGGCGCCGGTAGACGCCGCTGCTGTAGCCGATGAAGGCGACGTCGCGGTGGCCGAGGTCGGCGAGGTGGTCGGCGCACAGGGCGCCGGCGGTGGCGAAGTCGTGGTCGACGCAGGAGAGTCCGGTGGGGTCGTCGGGCAGGCCGATGAGGGCGGCCGGGATGTCCTGGGCGCGCAGCACCGGGATGCGGTCGTCGTCGAGGCGGACGTCCATGAGGATGACGCCGTCGGCGAGTCCGGTGGCGGCGACCCGGCGGACGCCTTCGGGCCCTTCGTCGTTGGTGAGCAGCAGGACGTCGTAGCCGTGTTCGCGGGCGGCGACGGTGACGGCGATGGCGATCTCCATCATGGTGGGCACGTGCACCTCGGGGTGGAGCGGTACCACCAGGGCGATGATGTGCGAGCGCTTGCCGGCCAGGGCCCGGGCACCCGCATGCGGGTGGTAGCCGAGGTCGGTGATGGCCCTCTCGATGCGGGTCCTGGTCTCGTCGGAGATCGGGCGCTTGCCGCTGAGGGCGTAGCTGACCGTGCTGGACGAGACGCCGGCGTGCCTGGCCACATCGGCGAGTGTCACCATCGTTGGGATTCCTTCGTGTCGGTTCCGTTGAGGGCGTGTTCCCGGTCCGGTCGGGGCGCTCCGGGCCGGTGCGGACGGCTCAGCCCTTGATCGCGCCGGTGAGGACGCCGGTGCGCAGGTGCTTCTGTACGAACGGGTACACGATCACCAGTGGTACCAGGGTGAGGACCACGACCGCCATCTGCAGGGACAGCGGTGCGGTCTGGGTGTGGCTGTTCCCGAAGCCCGAGTTGAGGGAGCCGGGGAGGCCGTTGGCCCGGTTGACGTAGGTGAGCAGCACGTACTGCAGCGGCCACTTCTGACTGTCCGTCGGCATGTAGAGCATGACGTTGAAGAAGGAGTTCCAGTACCCGACGGCGTAGAACAGCGCGGTGACGGCGGTGACGGCGCGCGAGGTGGGCAGGACGACGGACCACAGGATGCGCCAGTCCCCGGCGCCGTCCATCCGGGCCGCGTCGATCAGCTCGGAGGAGGTCTCCTGGTAGAAGGCGCGCAGCACCAGGATGTTGAAGACGGAGACGGCACCCGGCAGGATCAGCGCCCACCACTGGCCGTAGCCGCCGAGGCCGGTGACGACCAGGAAGCTCGGGATCAGGCCGCCGCCGACGAACATCGTGACGATCAGCAGCAGCAGGACGAAGCGGTGTCCGAGGGAGCGCGGCCGGGAGAGGCCGTAGGCGCACAGGACGGACACGGCCATGGACAGCGCGGTGCCGGCCACGGTGATGCCCAGACTCACCCCCAGCGCGGTGACGATCGTGGGGTCGCTGAGCATCTGGCGGTACGTCTCGGTGGTCAGGCCGTCCGGCCAGATCACCAGCCCGCCGGCCCGGTTGATGGCGCCGGGGGTGGAGAAGCTGGTCAGGACGATGATCCAGAGCGGGACCAGGATGACGGCGAGCGTCCCGCCGAGCGTGAGCCCCTTGGCCGCCTGGCCGACGGCCGTCGGTGGCTCCTCCCAGGGCGGGCGGGCGGAGCGGGCCCGGCGCCGGGTGGCCGCCGCCGTGCGGCGCTTCTCGTGGCGGGAACCGATGGTGAGTGCGTTCGTCATTTCCTGTACAGCCCGTCCTCGCCGAAGGCGTGCGCCAGCTTGTTGGCACCCCAGATGAGCAGGAGGGAGACCACGCTCTTGAAGAGCCCGGCCGCCGCGCCGTAGCTGTAGCCGCCGGTGGCGATGCCGTAGTAGAAGGAGAAGGTGTCCAGGACGTCGGCGGCCTCGTGGCCGACGGCGTCGCGCTGGACCAGGAACTGCTCGAAGCCGACGGACAGCGCGTTGCCGAGGCGCAGGACCAGCATCAGCACGATCACTCCGCGCAGGCCCGGCAGCGTGATGTGCCACATCCGCCGCAACCGGCCGGCGCCGTCGGCGGCCGCGGCCTCGTACAGCTCGCTGTTGATGGCGCTCAGCGCGGCGAGGAAGACGATGATCCCCCAGCCCGCCTCCTTCCAGATCGCCTGTGAGGTGACCAGCAGGGCGAAGGTGTGCGGGTTGGTCATGATGTCCCAGGTGCCGATGTCGTGCTGGCGCAGGAACTGGTTGAGCACGCCGGCGCCGCCGAGCATCTGCTGGAAGATCGTGACCGCCAGCACCCAGGAGAAGAAGTGCGGCAGGTAGACCACGGACTGGAAGACGTTGCGGATCCGCTCGCTGACCACCGAGTTGAGCAGCAGGGCCAGGGCGATCGGGACGGGGAAGAAGAGGATCAGCTGGACGAAGCTCAGGTACAGCGTGTTCTGCATCGAGGCCCAGAACGCCGGGTCGCCGAACAGCTGCTGGAACTGGTCGAAGCCGACCCATTCGCTGTGCCAGACCCCGATCAGCGGGTCGTACTCCTGGAAGGCGGTGACGATGCCGAACAGCGGCACGTAGTTGAACACCAGGAGCAGGGCGACCGCGGGAACCGTCATCAGCAGGAGCGACTTGTCGCGCCGCAGCCTGATCCGCCAGTTGAGCCGCGCGGGGCGGGCCGGGCGCTTGGGGGCCGCGGTGCTCACTGACCGGAGCCGTACTTGTCGAGGACGTTGTCGGTCATCCACTGCTTGAGCCGTTCCCCGGGGCCGGAGCGCCAGCCGGCGATGGCGTCCTGCAACTCGGAGACCTTCTTCTTGCCGTGGTAGCAGTCCTTGAGGGTGTCGTTGACGCTCTGCGCTGCCCAGGCGGTGGCGATCGCCGACGGCATGCTGAAGTTCATGTTCCAGAAGGCTGGCTTGGTGAGGTACTTGACGTTGGCGCCGGACCAGGCCGCGTAGTCCCTGGTGACCTGCTCGCCGCCGGGGTTGCTGATCACGGAGGGGGCGGCGGCCAGGAACGGGTAGGTCGTCGCCTGGACGTCCTTCTTGCCCTCGTCGGTGAAGGTCGGTGTGCCGTTCACCCGGGTGTGGTGGACGCCCTCGACCCCGTAGGTGACCAGGGTGTACTCGGCCGTGCCGTAGGGGGCGGCGAGGTAGTTCGCGACGGCGAGCAGTTCCTCGATCTGCGCGGGCTTCAGCTTGGCGTTGAGGTAGCTGAGCATGCTGGCGCTGGAGCCCGTGTAGGTCACCGGTGTGCCCTTGCCGTCGGGGGTGATGCAGTTGAGCGCGCCGCGCCGGTAGTTCGGGTCCGCGGCGACGCCGGACTGGTGGTCGGACAGGTTCCAGGCGCCCAGTCCGCCGCCTCCGATGAGGCACTTGCCGCTGTAGAAGCGGGTGGCTCCGTTGGAGACGTCGCCGGCGAGCGTGTCCGGGTGCATGTAGCCCGAGTTGGCCAGGCGGTAGTGCCAGTCGACGGCCTCCAGGAACTCCTGGGTCTCGAACATGTGGACCAGTTTGCCGTTGTCGATCCGCCAGTTCATGGGGACGTTCCAGGTGAACTGGAGGTAGGTCCACACGTCGTCGAAGGCCCACACGCCCCGTTTGGCGTCGGTCAGTTCCTTGCCGAGGTTCATCAGGTCGTCGGCGGACTTGATCTGGTCGGCCGTGATCCCCCGGGCTTCGAGGATGTCCCGGCGGTAGAAGGTGGCACCGGGCATGCCGAAGCTGCTGGAGAAGCAGGGGATCCCGTAGAGCTTGTCGCCCCAGATCCCCATCTGCCAGGCGCCGGTGGGCAGGGCGGCCAGGTTGGGGTACTTCTTGATGTTGTCGCCGGACAGGTAGGGGGTCAGGTCCGCGAGCTGGGAGCCGGTCAGCCCGCCGGTGTTGAAGTTGGCGTTCCACCAGGAGGGCAGGTTGATCCAGTCCGGCAGCTTCTCGGCGGCGGTCATCGTGGGGACGATGGTGTTGTAGTTGATCCCGTCCGCCGGCTTCATGGTCAGCTCGACCCCGAGCGCCTTGTTCATCGCCTGGTAGAAGGAGTTGCCGACCGGTGGGGCCGTGCCCCACAGCGGGGTGACCGCCGTGTAGCTGCCGCCCTTGCCCGGGACGCCGGAGACGCTGGTGGGCGGGGAGGCCGGGTAGGAGAGGTAGGCCGGATCGGTCGCGACGTCGCCTGCGCCTTGGACGGGGGCCATGTCCGGCTTGACCGCGTTGGGGTTCGGCAGGTAGGTCGGCAGGGCGGCCTTCAGACCCTCCCTGCTGTTCGCCCCGCCCTTCTTGGTCGATCCGCCGCCGCAGGCGGACAGCAGGGGCGCCATCGCGGCGGCCCCCGCGACCGTGGCGGCGGTGGTCAGAAAGCTCCTGCGGTTCAATCCGGATCTCATGGTGGCGTAGCCCCTCTCCGTCGAAGCGCGGCCCAAGCGTCAAAGAGCGTCGAAGCGTCGAAGCGCTTGGATGTTTCGGTGACACTAACGACGCGTTACAGGTTGAGCAAGAGGGTGAACAAATCCAAAGTCGTTTGTGTTCTGGGGAGTTGACACAGTCGATGGCGCGTGTCAGCGTCGAAGCGCTTCGATCAACGATCTCCGAGCCGAACCCGCCGAGGGGTGTTCCACGTGAGTTCCGTGCCCGACTCCGCTACCGGTCTGCCCGGTTTCCGCAATCCCACGCTTCCCCTGCGGGAGCGCGTCGACGACCTGCTGAACCGGCTCACGATCGACGAACGGCTTGCGATGCTGCACCAGTACTCGCCGGCCGTCCCCCGCCTGGGAGTCGCCGCCTTCCGCACCGGCAGCGAGGGCCTGCACGGCGTCTCCTGGCTGGGGGTGGCGACCGTCTTCCCACAGGCCGTCGGCCTCGGCGCCAGCTGGGACGAGGACCTGGTGCGCGAGGTCGGCGAGGCGGTCTCCACCGAACTGCGGGCCTTCCACCTCCACCGCCCGCCGGCCGTCGGCAGCCCCGAGCGCGGGCCCAACTCCCTCCAGGCCTGGGCCCCCGTGCTCAACCTGCTGCGCGACCCGCGCTGGGGCCGCAACGAGGAGGGCTACTCCGAGGACCCGGTCCACACCGCGCGCATCGGTGGGGCGTTCTGCCGGGGCCTGACCGGCGATCACCCGGGCTACCTGCGGGCCGCCCCTGTGCTCAAGCACTTCCTCGCCTACAACAACGAGGACGACCGCTGCACCACCTCCTCCGCCCTGCGCCCGCGCGTGCTCCAGGAGTACGACCTCGCCGCCTTCCGGCCCGTCATCGCCTCGGGCGCCGCGACTGGCGCGATGGCCGCCTACAACCTGGTCAACGGCCGCCCCTGCCACGTGAGTCCGCTGATCGAGGCGGAGCTGCGCCGCTGGGCCCGGCCGACCGGGCACGAGCTGTTCGTGGTCAGCGACGCCGAGGCCCCCTCCAACCTGGTCGACCCGGAGCACTACTTCGACGACCACGCCGAGTCCCACGCGGCCGCGCTCAAGGCCGGCATCGACAGCTTCACCGACCACGGCGAGGACACCGAGACCGTGGTCGGCCGACTGCGCGAGGCGCTGGAACGCGGCCTGATCGAGGAGGCCGACGTGGACCGCGCCGTCCGCCGTCAGCTCGAAGTGCGCTTGCGCCTCGGCGAGTTCGACCCCGAGCTGGACCCGTACGCCGCCATCGGCCCGGAGGTGATCGACTGCGCCGAGCACCGCGTGCTGGCCCGGAAGGCCGCGGTCGAGTCGGCCGTCCTGCTCAAGAACGACGGCCTGCTGCCGCTCGACCCCGCCCGCACACCGCGGATCGCCGTCATCGGCCCGCTCGCCGACGCGCTCTTCGAGGACTGGTACAGCGGCACCATGCCGTACCGGGTCGGCCTGGCCACCGGCCTCGCCGCGGCCCTCGCCCCGCACGGCGGAGAGATCGTCCGGGTGGAGGGCTGCGACCGGATCGCCCTGCGCTCGCGCACCACTGGTGACCGGCTCGGCAAGACCTCCTTCGACGTGACCGACTGGGGCGGCGGCGCCTCCACGCTGCGCGCCGTCGACACCGGCCGCTACCTGGCCCTCCAGGACGACGAGGGCCTGGCCGCCGACCAGGACGTCATCAAGGCCTGGTTCGTCAAGGAGACCTTCCGCCTCGAACCGGCCGGCGAGGACACCGTGCTGCTGCGCAACGTGTTCACCGGCCGCTACGCCGCCGTGGATCCGACCGACGGCCGCGTGACGGTCACCGCCGAGACCCCGGACGCCGCCGAGCGCTGGCAGCGCGAGCTGCTGCACGACGGCCGCGCCGAGGCGCGCGAAGCCGCCGCGGCGGCTGACGCCGCCGTCGTCGTCCTCGGCAACCACCCGATGATCAACGGCCGCGAGACCGAGGACCGCGCCGACATCCGCCTGCCCGAGGGCCAGGAGGCCCTGCTGCGCGCCGTCGCCGAAGCCCGCCCGCAGACGGCACTGGTGCTGATGAGCAGCTACCCCTACGCCGTCGACTGGGCCGACGAGCACCTGCCCGCCGTGGTGTGGACCTCCCACGGCGGGCAGGAAACAGGACACGCGCTGGCCGCCGTGCTGCTCGGCGAGGCCGAGCCCACCGGCCGGCTGCCGCAGACCTGGTACCGGGGCGACGACCCGCTGCCCGCCCCGCTCGACTACGACATCATCAAGGCCGGCTGGACCTACCAGTACCACCAGGGCGCCGCCCTCTACCCCTTCGGCCACGGGCTGTCCTACACCGACATCGCCTACCGCGACCCGCGACTGTCGCAGCCGTCGATCGGCCAGGACGGCGCGGTCGACCTCACCGTCACCGTGCAGAACCGCGGCCGGCGATCCGGTGGCGACGTCGTCCAGGTCTACGTCCGCGCCCTGGACGCCCGCTACGCGGCGCCGCGGCTGCGCCTGGCCGACTTCCGCAAGGTCCGCCTGGAGCCGGGGGAGACCCGCGAACTGACGTTCCGACTGCCGGCCGAGCGGTTCGCCCACTGGGACGTCGCCACGGGCGCCTTCGCCGTCGACCCCGGCGCCTACCAGGTCGTCGTGGCGCGGTCGGCCGAGGACGAGGTCCTCGTCACGCCGCTCACCGTGACCGGGGCGGCGCCCGCTGCCCGCGCCGTGGTCGGACGGAGCGTCCGGGCCGTCGACTTCGACGACCACACGGACATCACCATCGTCGACGCCACCCGCGCCGACGGCGACGCCGTCACGCCCACCGATTCGGGGCAGCCCGCGACGCTCCTGTTCCGCGCCTCGGACGTGTCGGGGGCCGTCCGGGTCGAGGTCGAGACCGCCCGCGCGGACGACGCGAACGGCGCTGCCCGGCTGGAGGTCCGGGTCGGCGCGCGGCTGCTGGCCGACATCGCCGTGCCCGTGACCGGTGACCGCTACGCCTGGACGGGCACCACCGCCGAACTCGCCGCCCCGCTCGACGGCGTGCACGACGTGAGCCTGACCCTGCACGGCGACTTCCGGCTCACCGAGTTCCGCTTCGGCGCGGCCGACTAGAGCCTGTCCGGCGGCCCGTCCGGAGGGGAGACGGGCCGCCACCCGTTCCGGACCGGCTCATCGCCCAGCCGATCGCGCCCGTCACCCGGGCGCCGACCCACCGTCACCAACCGCCCGGAGGCGGCCAGCAGGTCGCTCCTCACGCCCCGCCACCTCACCTCGAACTCGCAACACCCGGAGGAATCCCCCATGCCCGTCACCGACTTCGGTGCAGACGAACTCGCCGGCTACCGGCCCGAGTCGATCGCCCCGCAGGACTTCGACGAGTTCTGGCGGCGCACCCTCGCCGAGGCCCGCTCGCCCGGCGGCGCGGTCAAGGCCGAACGCGTCACCGCGCAGTACGGCCTGCGCACCGTCGAGGTCGACGACGTGCGCTTCCCCGGCTGGAACGGCGAGCCGGTGGCCGCCTGGCTGCTGCGACCGCGCGGGGTGGACGGGCCGCTGCCCGTCGTCGTCGGCTACCAGGGGTACAGCGGCGGTCGCGGGTTGCCCACCGAGCACCTGTTCTGGTCCGCCGCCGGCTACGCCCAGCTCGTGGTCGACAGCAGGGGCCAGGGCCACGACACCCCGGACCGGGCTACGGGCGACGGCACCCAGTGGGTCGGGGGCTTCATGACCAAGGGCATCGACTCCCCGGAGAACCACTACTACCGGCGGCTGATGACCGACTGCGTGCGCGCCGTCGACGCCGTCGCGCAGCTGCCCGGTCTCGACGCCGACCGGATCGTCGTGGCCGGCGGCAGCCAGGGCGGCGGCCTGTCCCTCGCCGTCGCCGGGCTCAGCGGGGACCGGGTGGCCGCCGTGCTGCCGGACGTCCCGTTCCTGTGCCACTACCGCGAGGGCGCGCAGACCTCCCTGGACGGCCCCTACCAGGAGCTCGTCAGCTACCTGCGCTGGCACAGTCGGGAGCGCGTGCAGCCGACCTTCGCCACCCTCGCCTACTTCGACGGCGTCCACTTCGCCCAGCGGGCCACCGCCCCGGCCCTGTTCAGCGTCGGCCTGATGGACCCGGTCTGCCCGCCCCGGACGGTCTACGCCGCCTTCAACCACTACGCGGGCGAGGACCGCACCATGACGGTGTGGCCGTTCGCCGACCACGCCGGCGGCTGCGGCTCCAACCCGCCCGTCCAGCTGGCCTGGCTGCGCGAGCGCGGGCTGGCACCGGAGCAGTGAGCACCGTGCCCTCCGGCGCCGGGACACCCGTGACCTCCCCGGCCTTCCCGGACCTGCCTGCCGGCTTCCGCTTCGGCGCCGCCACCGCCGCCTACCAGATCGAGGGCGCCCACGACGAGGACGGCCGCGGCCCCTCCATCTGGGACACCTTCAGCCACAGCCCGGGCCGCACCCTCGACGGCGCCACCGGCGACACCGCCTGCGACCACTACCACCGCTACCCCGAGGACGTCGCCCTGCTGCGCGGACTCGGCATCGACGACTACCGCTTCTCGATCTCCTGGTCACGCCTGCTGCCCGGCGGCACCGGCCCGGTCAACCCCAAGGGCCTGGACTTCTACGACCGGCTGATCGACGAACTGCTGGCCGCCGGGATCGCGCCCACCGCCACCCTGTACCACTGGGACCTGCCCCAGGCCCTGGAGACCCCGTCGAACAGCGGCTCCGCCACGGGGGGCGGCTGGCGCGTGCGGGAGACCGCCGAGGCCTTCGCCGAGTACGCGAACGTCGCCGCCGACCGCTACGGGGACCGGGTCGAGCGCTGGATCACCCTCAACGAGCCGTTCTGCTCCGCCTTCGTCGGCTACGCCGAGGGCCGGCACGCGCCCGGTGCCCGGGAGGGCCGCGGCGCCCTGGCGGCCGCCCACCACCTGCTGGTCGCCCACGGCCTGGCCGTCCGGGAGCTGCGCGCCGCCGGCGCCCGTGAGGTCGGCATCGCGCTCAACCTCGACCGGCTGCACGCCGCCTCGGACCGGCCCGAGGACCTTGCCGCCCTGCGCCGGGCCGAGGTCCTGCACAACGAGGTCTGGACCGAGCCGCTGTTCGCCGGGCGCTACCCCGAGCACGAGGCCGAGACCTGGGCGGGGCTCGCGGACGGCCCGTGGCGACGCCCGGGGGACCTGCAACTGATCGGCGAGCCGCTGGACTTCGTCGGCATCAACTTCTACCGGCCGGTCACCATCGCGGCCGCCCCGCACCGCCAGGCCGACCCCGAACGGCGCACCGCCACGGACATCGGCGTCGAGGAGACCGACCCGTACGGCACCCGGCTCACCACCATGGGCTGGCCCGTCGTCCCGTCCGCGTTCACCGAGCTTCTGACCGGACTCCACTCCCGCTACCCACAGCTGCCGCCGGTCTGGATCACCGAGAACGGCTCCGCCGAGACGGACAGCGTCACCCCCGACGGCCGGGTCCACGACCCGGAACGGATCGACTACCTGGCCCGCCACCTCGGCGCCGTCGCCGACGCCATCGCAGCCGGCGTCGACGCGCGCGGCTACTACCTCTGGTCCCTGCTGGACAACTTCGAGTGGGCCCGCGGCTACGCGCAGCGCTTCGGCCTGGTCCACGTCGACTACGCAACCCTGACCCGAACCCCCAAGGACAGCTACCACTGGTACCGGGGCCTGATCACCGCGCACCGCGCGCGGACGGAGGAAACTGCCCGATGAAGTTCACCGACGGCTACTGGCTGATGCGCCCGGGCGTCACCGCGCGCTACGCCGCCGAGGTCGCCGACGTCCGCACCGGCGAGGACCGGATGACCCTCTACGCGCCCGTGAAGCACGTGCGCGGCCGCGGTGACACGCTCAACAGCCCGCTGCTGACCGTGGAGTGCTGGTCCCCCGCCGAGGGTGTGATCGGGGTGCGCACCACCCACCACGCCGGTTCGGTGCGGGGCGGACCCGAGTTCGCGCTGCCCGGCGCCGAGCAGGGCAGCGGGAAGGTGCGCCGGGACGGCGACGTCGTGGAGCTCTGCGCCGGCGAACTGACGCTGCGGGTGGACACCTCCCGGCCCTGGCAGCTGGAGTTCCGCGTCGGCGACCGGGTGCTCACCTCGGTGGGGGAGCGAGGCACCGGTTTCGTCACCGATGCCGACGGCCGGCACCACATGCTCGGACAGCTCTCGCTGGGCGTCGGCGAGCTGGTCTACGGCCTGGGAGAGCGGTTCACCCCGTTCGTCCGCAACGGCCAGGTGGTGGACATCTGGCAGGCGGACGGCGGCACCAGCAGTGAACAGGCCTACAAGAACGTCCCGTTCCACCTGACCAACCGGGGCTACGGCGTCTTCGTCAACCACCCCGGCAAGGTCGGCTACGAGGTCGGCTCCGAGTCCGTAGGCCAGGTGCAGTTCAGCGTCGAGGACCAGTCGCTGGAGTACTTCGTCGTCCACGGCCCGAGCCCCAAGGCGATCCTGGAACGCTACACCGCGCTCACCGGCCGCCCGGCGCTGCCCCCGGCCTGGGCGCTCGGCCTGTGGCTGACCACCTCCTTCACCACCGAGTACGACGAGGCCACCGTCAACCGCTTCGTCGGCGGCATGGCCGAACGCGGCATCCCGCTGAGCGTGTTCCACTTCGACTGCTTCTGGATGCGCGGGTACCAGTGGAGCGACTTCCGCTGGGACCCGGACACCTTCCCGGATCCGGCCGGCATGCTCGCCAGGCTCAAGGAGCAGGGGCTGCGCATCTGCCTGTGGATCAATCCGTACATCGCCCAGAAGTCCGAGCTGTTCGCCGAGGGCATGCGCGAGGGCCACCTGGTGCGGCGCCCGGACGGCAGCGTCTGGCAGTGGGACCTGTGGCAGCCGGGCATGGCCCTGGTGGACTTCACCAACCCCGCCGCCACCGCCTGGTACACCGACAAGCTGCGCGCCCTGCTGGACGTCGGTGTCGACTGCTTCAAGACCGACTTCGGCGAGCGCATCCCCACCGACGTGGTCTGGCACGACGGTTCCGACCCCGAGCGGATGCACAACTACTACACGCAGCTGTACAACCGGGCGGTGTTCGAACTGCTCCGCGAGGAGCGCGGGGAGGGGGAGGCGCTGCTGTTCGCCCGCTCCGCGACCGCGGGCGGCCAGCAGTACCCGGTGCACTGGGGCGGCGACTGCGAGTCGCACTTCAACGCCATGGCGGAGTCGCTGCGCGGGGGGCTCTCCCTCGGCCTGTCCGGCTTCGGCTTCTGGAGCCACGACATCGGCGGCTTCGAGGGCACCCCGACCCCGGCCGTCTTCAAGCGCTGGACCCAGTTCGGCCTGCTCTCCTCGCACAGCCGGCTGCACGGCAGCAAGTCGTACCGGGTGCCGTGGGAGTTCGGTGACGAGGCGGTCGAGGTCACCCGCGAGTTCACCCTGCTCAAGCACCGGCTCGCGCCCTACCTCCAGCGGGCCGCCCAGCAGGCGCACGCCACCGGTGTGCCGGTGATGCGCGCGATGGTGCTGGAGTTCCCCGACGACCCGGCCGCCGCCACGCTCGACCGGCAGTACCTGCTCGGCGACGACCTGCTCGTCGCGCCCGTCTTCACCGAGGACGGCACGGTCGAGTACTACGTGCCCGAGGGGGTGTGGACCAACGTCCTCACGGGCGATCAGGTCACCGGCCCGCGCTGGGTGCGCGAACAGCACGGCTTCCACACCCTGCCGCTGCTCGCCCGCCCCGACTCCGTCGTCCCGCTCGGGGCGGACGACCAGCGCCCGGTCTCCGCCTGGGCCGAGGGCGTCGAACTGCGGGTGCACGCCTTCGCCGACGGCGCCGAGCGCACCGTGCTGATCCCGCGCAACGACGGCCCCGGCGAGAGCGCCCGCTTCCACCTGCGCCGCACCGGCGACCGGATCCGGGTGACCACCGACAGCCCGCACCCCTGGCAGCTGCGGATCGGCGGCCCGGACGGCGCGCTGCACGTCAGCCCGGCCGGCACCCGGGAAGCCGAACTGCCCTACTCGGCCTGAGCCCGGCCCCGACGCGAGGTCACGCGCCACCGCAAGCCGTGGCGCGTGACCTCGACCGCTACCCCGAGGGACCGTCCGTCCATGCGCGATGTCTTGACGGTGTCCTGACGGCTGGCCATAGTGATGCCCGTTGCGGCACGGGAGGTGTCCGTGCCGTCCTCACGCGCGCCTCTTCCCGGCCGGAATTGTTAGCGCTAACAAAACTCGGGAGCCGCCCCTGGACCTGACGGGCGGCACCCCGAGCCGGGTCCGGTGGCCACGGACGGAGCCGAACCGGACCGCTCGCTCCACACCCACCCCGTGAAGGAGTTCTTCATGATCAAATCGTCGATCCGCAGGGCCAGGCGGGCCCTCCTCGCAGTCGGTGCGACCGCCGCGCTCGCCGCCGGCCTGCTCACCGCCGCGGCCGGGACGTCGCAGGCGGCCACCCAGGGGCCGTGCGACCTCTACGCCGCCGGCAACACGCCCTGCGTGGCCGCGCACAGCACCACCCGGGCCCTGTACGGCGCGTACAACGGCCCGCTGTACCAGGTCAGGCGCGCCTCCGACAACGCGACCAGGGACATCGGCCTGCTGAGCACCGGCGGCTACGCCGACGCCGCCGCGCAGGACTCCTTCTGCGCCGGCACCAGTTGCGTCATCACCGTCCTCTACGACCAGTCCGGCAAGGGCAACCACCTCACCCAGGCGCCGGCCGGCGGGGCGGCCGGCGGGCCGGACAACCTCGCCAACGCCGTCGAGGCGCCGGTCACCGTCGGCGGGCACAAGGCGTACGGCGTCTACGTCGCCCCAGGGACCGGCTACCGCAACAACCACACCAACGGCATCGCCACCGGCGACCAGCCCGAGGGCATGTACGCCATCTTCGACGGCACACACTTCAACGGCGGCTGCTGCTTCGACTACGGCAACGCCGAGACCAACAACCTGGACACCGGCAACGGCCACATGGAGGCCCTCTACTTCGGCAACAACAAGGTCTGGGGCTCGGGCAGCGGTTCCGGCCCGTGGGTGATGGCCGACCAGGAGAACGGCCTGTTCTCCGGCGTCAACCCCCGCTACAACGCCAACGACCCCACCGTCACCAACCGGTTCCTGACCGCCATGCTCAAGGGCGGGCCGAACCAGTGGGCCCTGCGCGGGGGCGACGCCCAGGCGGGCGGCCTGTCCACCTTCTACAACGGTGTGCGCCCCAACGCCACCGGCTACAACCCGATGCACAAGGAAGGCGCGATCATCCTCGGCATCGGCGGTGACAACAGCAAGGGGGCCCAAGGCACCTTCTACGAAGGGGTCATGACCCAGGGCTACCCGTCGGACGCCACCGAGAACGCCGTCCAGGCCAACATCACCGCCGCCGGTTACCACAGCGGCTCGACCGGCACCGGCACGCTGACGCCCGGCTCCCGGATCTCCCTGCAGGCCACCACGGCGCCCTGCTGCACCTCGCACTACCTGCGCCACGACGACGCCGACAACAAGGTCGTCATCTCCGGCACGAACTCCTCCAGCTCCGCCACCGACAAGGCCGACGCCACCTGGATCGTCCGCGCCGGCCTGGCCAACAGCTCCTGCCTGTCCTTCGAGTCCGCCAACAACCCCGGGCAGTTCCTGCACCACTACAACTACGAGCTCTACCTGGACTTCGACAACGGCGTCGGCTCCTTCGCCCAGGACGCCACGTTCTGCCCCACCGCGGGCAACAGCGGGACCGGCACCTCCTTCCAGTCCGTCAACTTCCCGACGAAGTACCTCCGGCACTACAACTACACGGCCTACATCGCGAGCAACGGCGGCTCCAACAGCTGGGACAGCAGTGCCAGCTGGGCCGCCGACACCAGCTGGCTGATCGCCCAGCCCTGGGGCTGATCCACCGGGGCAGCACCACCGCACACCGGCCCGCCACCGCCTCGCCGGCGGTGGCGGGCCCGGCTCGCGCCGGAGGAGCCGGAAACCGGCAGTGACACCACCCGACCGACCCCAGGAGCAGAGGAACCGACCCTTGTCCTACAGCATCCGTACGGGCGCCCTGGAACGGCACACCGCCGCAGAGATCCTCCGCATCGAGCCCTGGGGACCGGACGCCGTCCGGGTGCGGGCCTCGTCCGGGACCATCGACCCCACCGCCCCCGGTGCGCTGGAGAATCCGCGGCCCACCCCGCACGCCGAAGTGTCCGTGTCGGAGGACGGCAGTGCCCGCCTGGTCAACGGCAGCATCGCCGTCGAGGCCTCGGCGGACGGCCGGCTGAGATTCCGCCACGCCGTCTCGGGCCGCGAACTCCTCGCCGAGCGCAGCCCGCACGCGCTCCACACCGGCTCCCGCGTCCACGCGGCCGGCGGCCGGACGGAGCAGTCCTTCGAGGCCTACGACGGTGAGCGGCTGCACGGCCTGGGGCAGCACCTGCACGGGCGCCTGGACCAGAAGGGCTGTGTGATCGACCTCGTCCAGCGCAACACCGTCGCCGCCGTCCCCTTCCTGCACTCCTCGCGCGGCTACGGACTGCTCTGGAACAACCCCGCCACCGGCCGCGTCGAACTGGGCGCCGACACCACCCGGTGGACCGCCGACGGAGGCGGGCGCATCGACTACTGGATCACCGCCGGTGACACCCCGGCCCGGATCCTGGACTCCTACACCCGGGCCACCGGCCGCCCGCCCCTGCTGCCCGCATGGGCCTCGGGCTTCTGGCAGTCGAAGCTGCGGTACCGCACCCAGGACGAACTCCTCACCGTCGCCCGGGAGTACAAGGAACGCGGACTTTCGCTGTCCGTCATCGTCTGCGACTTCTTCCACTGGCCGAGGATGGGTGACTGGCGCTTCGAGGAGAGCGAGTGGCCCGACCCCGCCGCCATGGTCAAGGAACTGTCGGACCTCGGCGTGAAGCTCGCCGTCTCGGTGTGGCCCACCGTCGAGCCCGACAGCGACGCGTACGACGCGCTGCGCTCGGCCGGACACCTCGTCCGGGACACCGGCGGCGGTCTGCTCACCTTCCCGTGGCCGTCCCGGTACGGCAGGGAAGCGCTGATCCGCCCGATGGCCTACTACGACGCCACCCACCCCGGAGCGCGCGCCGCGCTGTGGCAGCGACTGAACGACAACTACCGTTCTCTGGGCGTGGCCTGCTTCTGGCTGGACGCCTGCGAACCCGACGTTCCCCCGGACCTCGCCGAGCGCGCCGTCTACGCGGCCGGGCCCGCCGCCGAGGCCGCGAACCTCTACCCGCTGGAGCACGCCCGCGCGGTGGCCGACGGCCTGCGTGCGGAGGGCGAGGACCGGCCGCTGTCCCTGGTGCGGTCCGCCTGGGCGGGCAGCCAGAAGCACGGGGCCCTGCTGTGGTCCGGCGACATCCCCACGACCTTCGACTCCCTCGGGCGTCAGATCCGGGCCGGGCTGAACGTCGCGATGAGCGGCATCCCGTGGTGGAACACGGACATCGGCGGCTTCTTCGGCGGCGACCCGGACGATCCGGCCTACCGTGAGCTGCTGATCCGATGGTTCCAGTACGGCACCTTCAGCCCGGTCATGCGGCTGCACGGGGACCGCGAACCCAACCACCCCACCTTCGCCACGGACATGACCGGCGGGCCGAACGAGGTCTGGTCGTACGGGGAGCAGGCGTACGGCATCCTCCGCGACCACCTGTCGCTGCGCGAACGCCTGCGCCCGTACCTGCACGGCCTGTCCGAGGACGCCCACCGCACCGGCGCGCCGCCCATGCGCCCGCTGTTCTTCGACTTCCCCGAGGACGAACACGCGTGGGAGGTGGACGACCAGTTCCTGCTCGGCCCCGACCTGCTGGTGGCACCCGTGTACGAGGCCGGTGTCCGGGCCCGCCGGGTGTACCTGCCCTCCGGCACCCGCTGGTGCGACCCGGCCACCGGCCTCGTGTTGGACGGCGGAACGACGCTCGACGCCGAGGCCCCGCTGGAGCGCCTCCCGGTCTTCGCCCGGGAAGGCGCCGAGGTCGCTACCCGGCTGACATCTCCCGAGGCCTGACGGAGGAGGCCGGAACCCGGCGGACCACGGCACATCGGTCCGCCCCGACGGCAGGGTCCTGCTCCTGCGGTCGGGGCGGGGAGCCCGGCGGTGGGCGGAGGACTACTTCTGCGAGGCCGAGGGCTGCGCCTGCGCCTCGACCACCATGGCCTGCCCGGGCTGGTTGGCCAGGCCCGGGGCCGCGAGGCCGACTCGGGCGAGGTACCGGCCGGTGACGGTGAGTGGGCTCGCCCGTCGTGCCCAGGCGGGCCAGGTGTGCTCGGGGGAGGAGAGTTCGGGGCGCACCCGCAGGACGTAGTGGCTCTCGGGGTCCAGGCCCGGGAGGCGTACGGGCGCGCCGTTCTCGGCGACGGAGGTCTCCAGCTGGACGTACGCGAAGACGGCGTGGGTCCGGTCCCGCGAGACGACGCCGTGCACCCAGGCGGCAGGGTCGGGGTGGTCGGTGCGGACGACGTCGCCGCCGTGGAGCAGCGGGCGCAGCTGCTTGTAGGCGTCGACCCACGCGGTGAGCGCGGTCAGGTCGTCCTGCGACCAGTTCGAGAGGTCGGATTCGATGCCGGCGTGTCCGAACAGGGCGGTGGCGCAGCGGAAGGCGAGCGTGGTGTCGCGGTGGCTGATGTGGGCGGGGGCGGAACCGATGTGGGAGCCGATCAGCTCGTGGGGCAGGAGCAGCCCGGTCCAGCGCTGGATGGCCTGGCGTTCGATCGGGTCGATGTTGTCCGATCCCCAGATCCGGTCGGTGCGTTCGAGGATGCCGAGGTCGGCGCGGGCCCCGCCGGAGGAGCAGGACTCGATCTCCAGCCGGGGGTGGCGGCCGCGCAGTTCGTCCAGGAGCCGGTAGACGGCCGTGGTCTGCGCGTGCACGCCGGGTCGGCCGTCGTGGACGGCGTCGGCGAGGTCGCGGTTGTGGTCCCACTTGATGTAGTCGATGCCCACGTCCCCGACGAGGGTGCTGATCCGCTCCAGCAGGTAGGCGTGGGCGTCGGGGTGCGCGACGTCCAGGACGTGCTGGCTGCGCTGCTCGAAGGGGAGGCGGTCGGGGTCGGCGAGGAGCCAGTCGGGGTGGGCGCGGGCCAGGTCGGAGTCGGGGTTGACCATCTCGGGCTCGAACCAGAGGCCGAACTGCATGCCGAGCCCGTGGACGTGGTCGGCGAGCGGGCGGAGTCCGTCGGGCCACACCTTCTCGTCGACGTACCAGTCGCCGAGGCCGGCCCGGTCGTGGCGGCGGTGCCGGAACCAGCCGTCGTCCACGACGAAGCGTTCCACGCCGACCGCCGCCGCGGTGGTCGCGAGGGCGCGTACCCGTGCGGGGTCGTGGTCGAAGTAGACCGCCTCCCAGGTGTTCATGGTGACCGGCCGGGCGGTGGCCGGGTGCTGTGGCCGGGCCCGGAGCATGTCGTGGAACCCTCGGCTGATTCCGTCCAGACCCGTGCCGGAGGTCGCGAAGTACACCCACGGGGTCCGGTAGGACTCGCCCTGCGCCAGCCGGATCTCACCGGCGTCCAGCAGTTCGCCGCCGCCGAGGACCGTCGTCCCGTCGGGCAGCCGCTCCGCGTACTGGACGTGGTTGCCGCTCCACGCGGGGTGCACGCCCCAGACCTCGCCGTGCCGGAAGCCGAAGCCCTCGCTGCCGGCGAGCAGCAGCCCGGCGTCGAAGCCCGTGCGGCCGCGCCGGTTCTCCCTCGACCAGATGCCCTGCCGCAGCGGGGAGCGCTGCGGGGAGCGCTCACGGGCCCAGCGGCCGGCGAAGTCCAGCAGTTCCGCGGCGTGGGCGGGGATCGGCACCACGCACGCCAGCACGTCCAGGGTGTAGGTGTCCGTCGCCGTGTTGGTCAGGGTGTGGCGCAGCCGCACCACGCCCTGTTCCGTCATCTGCAGCTCGGTGTCCAGCGCGAGCCCCGCGCCGGAGTCCAGGGCCCGCACGTGGATGGTGCCGCCCCGGCCGTCCTGGGCGCGTACGGCGAGCGGTTCGGCGAGCTCGAAGCGTGTCGGGCGGACCCGGCCGTCTCGGTGCCCGGCGAGGGCCGGACGTCCGAACCAGCCCCAGCCCCGCCCCTGAGAGGGCATCAGGCTGCCGGTCTGGTGGCGCGAGGTTCGGCCCATGGCGTCGAGCACCTGCGCGGCGTCGTCGGCGCGGAAGCCGGGATCGACGCCCCAGTGCAGCACCCGGGGCAGCTCAAGTCCGGTGGCGTCGAGCGCGAGGGCCGTACCACCGGCCGACAGCACGACGAGATTCGCCTCAGTCAATTCGTCCTCGTTCGGGGGATGGGATGCACGCGCCTGTTCGTTCCGTCAGGGAGTTCGGTCAGCGCTCACACATGCCCTTGTCCGGCCCGTCCGCCGGTTCGGGCTACCTTCGTCGGCGGGTCGGTTCCGTACCCCCGCCCGACGGAGTGCACTCCAAGAGATAGCACGTTCGCCCTCGCACTGAACATCCCATGGCCAGGAACAGACGCAGAAGGGTTGATGACGGCGCGTCAGGTTCCCGGGGGGCCCGGTGGTTGGTCGAAAGTACCGCGTCAGCTGACCCGAAGACCGACGGCCAAGGTCAGCTCAAGGACCCGGTGTGGCGACGCCAGATCCGGAAACAGCTCCCGCAGCTGCGACATCCGGTAGCGGACTGTCTGGGGATGGACGAACAACGCCGCCGCCACCTCCTCCCGCCTGCCCTGGTGCAGCAGCCACGCCCGTAGCGTCTCCTCCAACCGCTGCGCGGTCGCGTCGGGCAAGGTCCGCAACGGTGCGAGGGCTCGGGCACGCAGGTCCGCGAACGCGTCCGCGTCGGCGCTCAGCACCAGCTCGGGCAGGTGGTCCTCGGTGTCGCGGATGTCAGCGGAGAGGGAGCGCGCGCGTACGGCTCGTGCGTACGAGGCGGACGCACGGGTCCACGGCCGGGTCGGCCCGACCACGGCGGTGCGGTCGGTCAGCTGCCGCAGGAGGCGCGATCGGTCGGCATCGGGAACGAGCAGCACACCGGTGGCGTCCGGCAGATCGTCGAGGATCAGGGTGCTCGGGTCGAGCGCGCGGTAGGCAGGCCGGGCCTGGACCGCGGGCAGCAGGACCACGGTCAGCGAAACCGGCGGCTGCCATCCGGCCCGTTGGGCAGAGGCCATCAGTACGTCCGGGTTGGCGCCGGCGAGGAGGTCGCGGGCCAGGTGTTCCAGATGGCGCTCGTGGGCCCTGCCCCGGGCGGCCAGTTCGTCGGCGTGGCCCGCGGCGCTCGCGGCGGAGAGCTCGTCGATGTAGGCGAAGGTCAGCTCGGCGAACTTGGCGACCTCGGCGGCGGGCAGACCCGCGGGTACGGCTCCCGCCGCCAGGCATCGCCAGGCCACGCGGGCGCCGACGCGGTAGGCGCTGAGCAGGGCGTCCATCGAACGGCCGTCGCGCACCTCGCCGCGACCCAGCTCGTAGGCCGCGTCACCGGCGTCGCCGCCTGTGGCGTTCCCGCTCGCCAGGTCCAGGTAGTGCCCCAGTGCAGTGCGGACGGCCCGGCGGATGGTGCCGCCCATGGGACCCGAAAGGGCATTGGCGTAGGGAGGGACCTCGTCGATGATCGCCTGGACGACCTCGTCGGCGGTGGTCGTCAGCGCGGCCCTGAGTGCTGTGACCGTCGTCTCATCCAGGGCCAGTCTGCTGGCCCTCCGGATTGCATGGCTCACGTTTTTGTTTCCTGCGAACAATTCAGCCGAGCAGTTTCACGTCCTACGGTCAGGACTTTACGCCCCGGAGCGCCGCAAGCTGGAGTCATGACGCGTGCAAGACTCCGCAGCAGGGCGTGGAAACTGCTGGAGATGGCCACAACGCCGCTGCTGCCCTCGGACTACCTCGACCTGGTCAGCCCGCTGCGCGCGGGCGCCGACCTGCGGGGGCGCATCGAGGCCGTGCACCCCGAGACGGGCGACGCCGCGACCCTCGTGATCAGGCCGGGACGGGGCTGGCGCGGCCACACGGCCGGGCAGTACCTGCGGATCGGGGTCGACGTCGACGGGCGGCGCCTGTGGCGTGCCTACTCGATCACCTCGCCGACAGACCGCCGGGACGGCCGCGTCACGATCACCGTGAAGGCCGTCCCGGACGGCAAGGTCAGCAACCACCTGGTCCGCCGGGCGACACCGGGCACGCTGATCCAGCTCGACCAGGCGTCCGGTGACTTCGTCCTGCCGCGGGCCAAGCCCGCCAAGGTGCTCTACCTGACGGCCGGCAGCGGCATCACGCCGGTGATGGGCATGCTGCGCGACACCGAGTTCGACGACGTCGTCATGGTCCACCTCGCCCCACAGCCGCAGGACGTGCTCTTCCGCACCGAGCTGCACGGCCTGGTCGCGGACGGGAAACTGCGCCTCGTCGAGGTGCACACCGCCACGGACGGCAGGCTCGACATCGCCCGTCTCGACGAACTCGTGCCCGACTGGGCCGAGCGCGAGACCTGGGCCTGCGGTCCCGCGGGCCTGCTCGACGCCGCAGAGAAGCACTGGAACGAGAACGGCGTCCACGAGCGCCTGCACACCGAGCGCTTCCGCCCGAGCGTCGTCGTCGCCGGGGACGGCGGGGAGGTCACGTTCGGTGCCACCGGCAGGACCGTCGTTGCGGACGGCGCCACGTCGTTGCTGGACATCGGCGAGGAGGCCGGCGTGCTCATGCCCTCCGGGTGCCGCATGGGCATCTGCTTCGGCTGCGTCTCGCCGCTCAAGGCGGGCGCCGTCCGTGACCTGCGCAGCGGCGAGATCACCGAGGCCGAGCCGGGCGTCCTCATCCAGACCTGCGTGTCCGCCGCGGCGGGCCCCTGCGAGATCGAACGGTAGGAGCACCTTGACCGCCATCGACCCCACCGTCCACCTGACCGAGGAGCAGATCGAGGAGCTCGGCCGCGAGCTGGACGCGATCCGCGACGAGGTCATCGCCGACCGCGGCGAGAAGGACGCCGCCTACATCCGCAAGGTCATATCGGCCCAGCGCAAGCTGGAGCTGGCCAGCAGGGGCGTGCTGCTGTTCTCGCTCTTCCCGCCCGCGTGGCTGCTCGGCACCGCCGGCCTGTCCGTGGCGAAGATCATGGACAACATGGAGATCGGCCACAACGTCCTGCACGGCCAGTGGGACTGGATGCGGGACCCGAAGATCCACTCCACCAGCTGGGAGTGGGACCACGTCTCGCCGTCCGATCAGTGGAAGCACTCGCACAACGAGCTGCACCACACGTACACCAACGTGATCGGCAAGGACAACGACCTCGGCTACGGCATCATGCGCGTCGACGAGGACCAGAAGTGGCACCCGTTCCACCTCGGCCAGCCGCTGTGGAACTTCATCAACGCCTGCTTCTTCGAGTACGGCATCGCCGCGTACGACCTGGAGCTCGGCAAGAACCTGAGCAAGCGCCGCCGCAAGGACCCGGAGTTCCGCGCGCGGGCCCGGGCCGTGGGCCGCAAGATCCGCAAGCAGGTGCTCAAGGACTACGTGATCCACCCGCTGCTGTCGGGCCCGTCCTTCCTCACCACGCTCGCCGCCACCTTCACCGCGAACCTGGTCCGCAACATCTGGACCCACTCGGTGATCATGTGCGGGCACTTCCCCGAGGGGGTGCAGGTCTTCGAGCGTCAGTCGATCAAGGGCGAGACGCGCGGCCAGTGGTACCTGCGCCAGATGATGGGGTCGGCGAACATCAGCGGCAGCAGGGCCATGCACTTCATGACCGGCAACCTGTCGCACCAGATCGAGCACCACCTGTTCCCCGACCTGCCGAGCAACCGGTACGCCGAGGTCGCGGTGAAGGTGCGCGCGCTGTTCGAGAAGTACGAGCTGGAGTACGTCACCGGGCCGCTGCCGAAGCAGGTGTTCTCCGCGTGGCGCAAGGTCTTCCGGCTCTCGCTGCCGAACGGGAAACCGAGGGCCGCAACGCCGGACCGCGATCAGGTGCTCGTCGTGGCCTGATCCACGGGGAGGGCTTCTCCCGTCCGCAGGTGCTCGCTCAGCCACAGCGCGGTGTTGCTGACGTGCATCAACGCGGCGGCCTGGCTGAGGGAGGCGTCGCGGATCGACAGTGCCCGGAAGATCGCCTCGTGCTCGGCGATGGTCCGGTCCGAGGCCTGGGCGTCGACCACACCGCGCCAGGTGCGGGCGCGCAGCGTACGCCCGGAGATGCCCTCCAGGACCGTGACCAGGGTCTCGTTGCCCGTGGCCGAGATGACGGCGCGGTGGAACGCGGCATCATGGGCGTTGAGTCGTTCCACGTCGTCACGGGCGTCGCGCATGGCGTCCAGGTGCCGTTCCACCTCGGCCAGCTGCTCGTCGGAGATCCGGGTGGCGGCCAGCGCGGTGGCGACCGGCTCCAGGAGCCGCCGTACCTCGATGAGGTCCTGCACCGCGGCGGAATCGCCCTGCAGCAGCTCCACCGCGCCGCCGAGTCCTTCCAGGAGCAGGCTCGGCTGCAGGCTGGTCACGTACGTGCCGTCGCCCCGCCGGACTTCCAGGACCCGGGCGACGGCCAATGCCTTCACGGCCTCCCGGGCCAGGTTGCGGGAGAGGCCGAGCTGGGCGGCCAGCTCGGCCTCCGGCGGGAGCTTCGAACCCGGTGGCAGCGCTCCGCTGCGGATCAGCTCGCGGATCTGCGCGATGGCCTTGTCCGTCAGAGACACCGCGCACTCCTTCCGGGCCCGTTCTCGAAGTGACGTTGATGATACTGGGACGGCTGTACGGGAAGGCGAGGACCTGGGCGTCAGAGCCGGGCCGTCCAGACCGGGCCGTCGGGGTAGGCGTACTCCTTGAGCGAGCCCGGGTGCATCTGTGCGCTCAGCCCGGGCAGGGTCGGCGCGAGATAGCGGCCACCGGAGACGCGGACCGGGTCGACGAAGTGTTCGTGCAGGTGGTCGACGTACTCGATGACCCGGTCCTCGGTGGTGCCGGAGACGGCCACGTAGTCGAACATCGACAGGTGCTGGACCATCTCGCACAGCCCCACGCCCCCGGCGTGCGGGCAGACCGGCACCCCGAACTTCGCGGCCAGCAGGAGGATCGCGAGGTTCTCGTTGACGCCGCCGACCCGGGCGGCGTCGATCTGCACGATGTCCACGGCGCCGGCCTGCAGCAGCTGCTTGAACACGACCCGGTTGGCGACGTGCTCGCCGGTGGCGACCTTGATGGGGCCCAGAGCCTCGCGGACGGCGGCGTGGCCGAGGATGTCGTCGGGGGAGGTGGGCTCCTCGATCCAGTACGGGCCGTAGGGGGCGAGGGCGCGCATCCAGTCGATCGCGGGTGCCACGTCCCATCTCTGGTTGGCATCGACGGCGATGCGGACGTCCGGGCCGACCGCCGCTCGGGCGGCACGCATGCGCCGTACGTCGTCCGCCAGGTCCGCGCCGACCTTCAGCTTGATCTGGGTGAAGCCGTCGGCGACGGCCTCGTGGGCGAGGCGGGTCAGTTTCTCGTCGGAGTAGCCGAGCCAGCCGGGGGTGGTGGTGTAGGCGGGGTAGCCGCTCTCCAGCAGGCGGGCGATGCGCTCCTGACGGCCGGGCTCGGCGCGACGGAGGATCCCGAGCGCCTCCTCGGGGGTGAGGGCGTCGCTGAGCCAGCGGAAGTCGACCTGGGCGACCAGGTCCTCGGGGGACATCGCGGCGAGGAAGCGCCAGACGGGCCGGCCGGCACGCTTGGCGGCGAGGTCCCAGGCTGCGTTGACGACGGCTCCGGTGGCCATGTGGATGGCGCCCTTCTCCGGTCCGAGCCACCGCAGTTGGGGGTCATGGACGAGAGTGCGGGCGAACCTTCCGAGGTCGGCGCAGACCTCCTCCACGGACAGGCCGACCACGTACGGGGCGAGGGCCGCGATGGCGGCGGCCTGGACGTCGTTGCCGCGTCCGGTGGTGAAGGCGAGGGCGTGGCCTTCCAGTCCGTCGCCGGCGTCGGTGCGCAGCATCACGTAGGCCGCGGAGTAGTCGGGCTCGGGGTTCATCGCGTCCGAGCCGTCCAGGTGCTCGGAGGTGGGGAAGCGGACGTCCAGGACGTCCAGCGAGGTGATGCGGGCGGACGAGGGCATGGCGGCAACTCCTGGGAGGGGCAAGGGTTTCGGCCCTACGGGCGGGGCGTGAGCGCGACGGCGGGCGGGCGGGCGGCCGGCGACGGCCGCCCGGGTCACTCCTGGACCTTGCCGCCGGTGATGCGGGAGATGGCGAGGGCGATCAGGATGATCAGGCCGTTGAGGGCGCCGATCCACTGGGCGGGGACGCCCGCCAGCGTGAGCACGTTCTGGATCATGAAGAGCAGCAGGATGCCGCAGAACGCGCCGAACATGGTGCCCTTGCCGCCGTTGAGGCTGATCCCGCCGATGACGGCGGCGGCGAAGACGGTGAAGATGTAGCCGTTGCCCTGGGCGGAGGCGACCGACGCCAGGCGTCCGGACAGCATCAGCCCGGCCAGGGCTGCGAGTGCGCTGCCGCTGACGATCACGATCCACAGCACCCGGTCGGTACGGATGCCGGCTGCCTTCGAAGCGTCGATGTTGCCGCCGATGGCGTAGAGGGAGCGACCGAAGCCGGTCCAGCCGAGCACCACGATCGCGATCGCGAACAGGGCCAGGCAGGTCCAGATGGAGGCGGGCATCCCGAACCACTCGGCGGTGCCGAGGTAGAGCATCGACTCCGGCAGCTGGAAGAAGGTCTGGCCGCCGGAGACGCCGGTGAGGATGCCGCGCAGGACGATGAGCATGCCGAGGGTGACGATGAAGCCGTTGAGGCCGAAGCGGATGATCAGCAGCGAGTTGATCACGCCGACGAGTACGCCGACGGCCAGGGTGACGGGAACCGCCCAGGCGCCGGGAAGCAGGCCGAGCCCGTGTCCCGCACCGGCCGGGACGACCAGCCAGGCCGCGATGCCGGGCGCGAGGCCCATCGTGGACTCCAGGGACAGGTCCATCTTCTTGACGATCAGGATCATCGTCTGGGCGAGGACCAGCAGGGCCATCTCGGACATGGTCTGCAGGACGTTGACGAGGTTGTCGGCCTGCAGGAACACGGGGTTGACGATCTGCCCGACGATCGCGATGACGACGATCGCGGGGACGAGGGCGAGGTCGCGCAGTCGGGCCAGGGGTATCCGGCCGCCGAGCAGCGCCGTGCGCGCGGGCTTGGGCCCCACGGCCCCGGCGGCCGCGTCCGCGAGGACGGTTTCAGGCATCGAGGTCCACTCCTTCCATCGCGGCCACGAGCTCGTGGTCGTGCCAGCCGCGGGCCATCTCCGAGGTCACCCGGCCCTGGAACATCACCAGGACCCGGTCGCACATACGCAGGTCGTCGAGTTCGTCGGAGGCGATGAGCACGCCCGTGCCGGTCCGCGCCGTCTCCTCGACCTTGCCGAGGAGGAACTCCTTGGAGCGCACGTCCACCCCCGCGGTCGGATTGATCAGCACCAGCAGGCGGGGGTCGTCCGCCAGTGCCCGGGCCATGACGACCTTCTGCTGGTTGCCGCCCGAGAGCGCGGAGACGGGCAGCCCGGGGCCGGGCGTCTTGATCGCGAGCTTCTCGATCATGTCGCCGGCGAGCCGGTCCCGCCGTGCACGGCTGAGGAATCCGTTCCGGCCGAGCCTGTGCGGCACGGACAGCGTGGCGTTGTCGGCGATCGACATGTCGGGCACGAATCCCTGGTGGTGCCGGTCCTGCGGGACGAACCCGGCACCCGCGGCGAGCGCGGCGGGAACGCTGCCGGGCCGGGGCCGCCGCCCGGCGATCGCCACCTCTCCCGCCCGGGCCGCCCGCAGTCCCACGACGGTCTCGGCGACCTCGGTACGACCGCTGCCGGCGGCACCCGCGAGTCCGACGATCTCCCCGGCGCCCACCTCGAAGGTGACATCACCGTAGGCAGCGCCGCTGCCCAGCGCCCGTACGGACAGGGCCGGCACGGAGGTGCGGTCGAGGCTGCTCGACCGCACCTCCGGCCGGTCGCCCGCCGCCTCGCCGGTCATCGCCGCGACCAGTTCGGTGCGGGGGAGTCCCGTGACCGGCGCGGTCACGACGTGCCGGGCGTCGCGGAACACCGTCACCATGTCGCAGATGTCGTAGACCTCCTGGAGATGGTGACTGATGAACAGGAAGGTCACGCCCTGGCGCTGCAAGTCGCGGATCCGGTCGAAGAGGCGGGTGATGGCCGCGCCGTCCAGCTGGGCAGTCGGCTCGTCCAGGATGATGAACCGGGCGCCGAACGACAGTGCCCGGGCGATCTCCACGAACTGCCGCTGTTCCACGGTCAGATCGCCGGCCGGAGTCTGCGGGTCGACGTCCACCGACCAGGTCGACAGCAGTTCCTTCGCTCGCCGGCGCACTCCCTGCCAGCTGATGAGCCGGCCACGCCCGTGGTCGTGGCGGTTGAGGAAGAGGTTCTCGGCGACGGTCAGGGTGGGGATGATCGTGGACTTCTGGTACACGCAGGCCACCCGCTGTCGCCAGGCGTCTCGGTCGGCCAACCGCGGCGCGGGGCTGCCGCCGAAGGCGACCGTTCCCTCGTCGGGGGCCTGCAGGCCGGTGAGGACCGACACGAGCGTCGACTTGCCGGCCCCGTTGCGGCCGACGAGCGCGTGGGTCTCGCCGGCCCTGATGGTGATCCGGGCGCCGTCGAGGGCCACCGTCGGACCGAATCGCTTGACTATGCCCGTCGCCTCGACGACGGGTGGGCCCGTCCGGGACCGTCCACCGCCCGCAGGGGCGGGCGCGGGGCTGACTGCTCGCTGCCCGTCGCTCATCACAACCTCCTTGCCATCGTTAGTTGTTGGGTCCTGACCGGGCAGGTCAGCCGTGGTTGTTGCCCCACAGGGAGGGGTCGTCGCTCCTGACGCTGGGAACACCGCCGAAGGTGGCGCCGTCGAGGGTGACCAGGGGAGCGGAGAGCTGGTCCTCAAGCAGACCCGGCCGGACCTGGATGATGGTGCTGTCGTGGTCGGTCTTGCCGGGCTGGAAGGTCTTCCCGTCGATGGCGGCCTTCAGGTACTGCAGCGCGTACTTGGCGTACAGGTCGGCCGGCTGGGAGACGGTGGCGTCGATCCTGCCCGCCGCGATCGACTTGAGCTCCTCGGGGATGCCGTCGTTGGACACGACGAAGACGTGCTTCTCGTCCGACGGGTCGACCAGCAGGCCCTTCTGCTTGAGGACCTGGAGCGTGCCGGCCAGGGCGAAGCTGGACTCCATGTAGACGCCCTTGATGTCCGGGTTGGCGGTCAGGTCCGTCTGGAGCTTCTGTGCGGCGACCGCGCCGTCCCAGTTGGTGGCCTCGCCGAACACCTTGATGCCGGGGTAGTTCTTCTTCATGCACTCGTTGAACGCCTCGGTGCGGTCCCGGCCGTTGATGGAGTCCAGGCCACCCTCCAGCATGACGACCTTGCCCTGGCCCTTCAGCTTCGTGCCGAGGAACTGACAGGCCTTCTCGCCGTAGGCGCGGTTGTCGGCCCGCACCACCATGAACACCTTGCCGCTGTCGGGGCGGGTGTCGATGGTGACGACGGGGATCTTCTTCGCCTCCAGCTGCGCCAGCGTCGGCGCGACGGCGGCGGTGTCCTGCGGCGCCATCGCGAGCCCCTTCACCCCCTGGCTGATGAAGGTCTGCGCGTTGGCGGTCAGCTTGGCCACGTCGTTCTGCGAGTTCGTCGTCTTCAGCGACAGGCCCACCTGGCCGGCGTACCCGGGCGTGTACCTGATGTACGAGTTCCAGAAGTCGGTGTCCGAACGCGGGTAGTCGACGCCGACCAGCGGCGCGTCGCCCGACCCGGCTGAGGTGCCCGAGGTACTGCTGCAGGCGCTGAGCAGAGCCAGGGCGGACAGGGCCGAGACGGCGGAGCAGAGTGCGGTTCTGAGTCTCATCGGTACTTCCTCGCGCTGGTCCCTTTGAGCGGGAGAGAGTTGTGCCGGGCGGCAGCTGCGGTGGACCGCCGCATCGGAGAGATGGGATGTATGTATAGGCGGCAGCGGGGACGATGTCCAGGTGCCGAGCCAAATCGCAAGGACAATGGGCCAGTTCGACGGGTTCGGTGTGACCGGCCGGAAAGAAAAATCCCATCAATCGCTGCACGCCCGTTGACTTCAGGGCGTTACATGGACGACCTTCGTGCGTAACCTCCCGGCGCCCCAGGGGTGTGCGCGTGTGCGCGTCGTACGTGCCCCCGGTCCGGCCCGTTCTCTCCGTCCCCCCAGCCCAGGGATGTCCTCATGGCGAGTTCACTGAACCGACGTCAGTTCCTCTCCGCAGCCGCAGGTGTGGCTGCGGCTGCCATGGCCGGCGGCGGCCTCGCGGCCGGCGTCGCACAGGCGGCACCGAGCACCTACACTCCCGACTGGAACTCGGTCGACCAGCACCCGGCGGCTCCGGAGTGGTTCCAGGACGCGAAGTTCGGGATCTACTTCCACTGGGGGGTCTTCAGCGTTCCCGCGTACCAGAGCGAGTGGTACCCGCGGAACATGTACAAGGCCGGCAGCCCGGCCAACCAGCACCACATCGCGACCTACGGCCAGCCGGCGGACTGGCCCTACCACAACTTCATCAACGGGGCGAAGGACCTCGCGGGCAACACCGTGCAGTTCGCGCCGAAGCTGAAGTCCGCGGGCGGGAACTTCGACCCCGACGAGTGGGCGCAACTGTTCGTCGACGCCGGCGCCAAGTTCGCCGGACCGGTCGCCGAGCACCACGACGGCTTCTCCATGTGGGACAGCCAGGTCAACGAGTGGAACTCGTTCGCCAAGGGCCCGAAGCTGAACCTGCTGCAGCTGTTCGCCACGGCGATCCGCGCCAAGAACCTCAAGCTGCTGGTGGCCATGCACCACGCCTTCAACTTCAACGGCTACTACGAGAGCGTCCCGGCGCAGTCGGACCCGAGCCTCAAGAAGCTCTACGGGCAGCTGGACAGGTCGCAGGAGAACCAGCTCTGGTACGACAAGCTGAAGGAGGTCGTCGACCGCGCCCAGCCGGACGTCCTCTGGCAGGACTTCGACCTGAACGCAGTCGACGAGGCGCAGCGCCTCGACTTCCTTTCGTACTACTACAACCAGGCCAACTCCTGGGGCCGTGAGGTCGTCGCCACCTACAAGGACGGCTTCGACAACAAGGGCGAGATCTTCGACTACGAGCGCGGCGGCCCGGCGGACCTCACCACCCCGTACTGGCTGACCGACGACAGCATCTCCAGCAGCAGCTGGTGCTACACGCAGGGCATCGGCTACTACAGCATCCAGCAGATGCTGCACTCGTTCATCGACCGGGTCAGCAAGAACGGCAACGTCCTGCTGAACATCGCGCCGATGGCCGACGGCACCATCCCCCAGGCGCAGAAGGACGTCCTGCTCGGCATCGGAGACCACCTGAAGCGCTTCGGCGAGTCGATCTACTCGACCCGCGCCTGGACGGTCTACGGCGAGGGCCCGACGAAGATGGGCGGTGGCTCCTTCACCAACCCGACGGCCGGCACTCCCCAGGACATCCGCTTCACCCGCAACAAGGCCGGCACCGTCCTGTACGCCACCGTCCTCGGCTGGCCCGGCAGTTCACTCACGATCAAGACCCTCGGCTCGGACCGGATCAACCTGTCGTCGCTGACCTCGGTGAAGCTGCTCGGCTCCACCGGCGGAACCACCATCGACCTGCCCGCACCGGTGCAGAGCCCCTCCGGCCTCACGGTCACCCTGCCGTCCTCCGCGCCGTACGGCGCGTACGCGTACGTCCTGAAGCTCTCCTTCTCGGGCACCATCCCGGTCGTGCTGCCGCCGGCCGGCGCCGTCGCCTTCAAGGACGTCAACTACACCGGCGCCTCCGCGGCGTTGAACGTGGGCGAGTACACCGCGGCCGACCTGACCGCGGCCGGTGTGGGCGCGGCCGCCATCTCCTCCCTCCGTACGTCCCCCGGCTTCCAGGTCATCGGCTACTCGGCGGACAACTTCACCGGAACCGCCTGGACCTTCACCGCCGACAACCCCGACCTCAGGGCCACCGGCAACAACGACCAGATCACCTCGCTGAAGGTCCAGTTCAACCCGTCGACGTACTTCCGGCTCACCAACGTCACCGACGGCCTCGCCCTGGACGGCGGCGGCAAGGTCGACTCCGGTTCCGACCTCAAGCAGTGGACCTGGGACGGCAGCAGCAACCTCCAGTGGCAGGCCGTCGACGTGGGCGGCGGCTACTACAAGCTGGTCAACCGCACCAACGGCATGGTCGCCGACGGCTGGGGCGCCACCGCCGACGGCTCCGCCGCCCGGCAGGCCCCGTGGAACGGCGGCACCAACCAACAGTGGAAGATCACCCCCCGGGGCGGGTACGGGTACTCGATCGCCAACCGCACCACCGGTCTGGTCCTCGACGGCGGCGGCAGCGTCGCGTCCGGCTCCGTCACCAAGCAGTGGACCTACAACAGCAGCTCCAACCTGCTGTGGACCTTCACGGCGCTCTGAGTGCCGCCCCGACCGGGGCCGGAGGTCGGCCGCCGGAGGCAACGGCGTGGGCGGCGTCCGGGTTGCCGTCCACGCCGATGCCCACCCCGCTGGTCCTCCCGTGGCGCCGACCGGCGCGCGCCGCGTGAAGTTCTTGTGATCGCTCACGTTTTACATGACAGAAAACTTGACGCAACGCCGCAGTGGCCCAACGATGATGGCCATCGCGCAGCAGTCGCTCCGAGGCCTGAATTGTTAGCGCTAACATTCGGGCCTCCGCAGTAGGGGCGCCCCTGCCGGGCGGCTTCCACGTCGGCCGATCACGACCCCCGGCGCGCGCCGCCGGATTGCCACGCGCGCCAAAGCCGACAGAAACGCCGGCCGGCAGCTCCACCTGTTCACAAGGGAGATCTCGATGCACCGACAAGGTTCCAACCGCAGACCTGCGTCTGTGGTGTTGACGGCCGTGGTTGTCACCGTGGCGGCACTGGCGGCGATGCTCGTCGCAGCCCCGGCTCAGGCGGCCACCAGCGGCGCCCTGCGCGGTGCGGGTTCCGGCCGGTGTCTCGACGTGCCGAACGCCAGTCAGAACGACGGAACCCTCCTGCAGATCTGGGACTGCTCGGGCGGGACCAACCAGCAGTGGACGGTGACGTCCGCCAACCAGCTGACGGTGTACGGCAACAAGTGCCTGGACGTTCCGGGCCACGCCACCGCGGCCGGCACGCGGGTGGAGATCTGGTCCTGCACCGGCGCTGCGAACCAGCAGTGGCGGGTGAACGCCGACGGCTCGGTGGTGGGCGTGGAGTCCGGGCTGTGCCTGGACGTGTCGGGCGCCGGTACGGCCAACGGCACGGCGGTGCAGCTCTGGAACTGCACCGGAGGCAGCAACCAGCAGTGGACCGGCCTGTCCGGGACGGGCGGCACCACCTGTGCTCTCCCGTCGACGTACCGGTGGACCTCGACCGGTCCGCTGGCGCAGCCGGTGAACGGGGGTGCCGCGCTGAAGGACTTCACCGACGTGGTCTACAACGGCAAGCACCTGGTCTACGCGACCTACTCCGACGGGGCGTCGTGGAAGTCGATGGGATTCGCTCCCTTCACGAACTGGTCGGACATGGCCTCGGCCGGCCAGACCGTGATGTCCTCGTCCGCGGTGGCGCCCCAGCTGTTCTACTTCGCGCCCAAGAACACCTGGGTGCTGGCCTCGCTGGGGTGGGGTACCGCCTGGCCCTTCACCTACCGCACGTCCAGCGACCCGACCAACCCCAACGGCTGGTCCGCGCCGCAGGCGCTGTTCACCGGCAGCCTCCCCACCGGTGCCCCGATCGACCCGACCCTGATCGCCGACGACCAGAACATGTACCTGTTCTTCGCCGGTGACAACGGCAGCATCTACCGCGCGAGCATGCCGATCGGGAACTTCCCCGGCAACTTCGGCTCCTCGTACACCACGGTCATGAGCGACACGGTGCAGAACCTGTTCGAGGCGCCCCAGGTCTACAAGGTCCAGGGCCAGAACCAGTACCTCATGATCGTCGAGGCCCGGGACGCGAACGAGCACCGCTACTTCCGCTCGTTCACCGCCACCAGCCTGAACGGCTCCTGGACGGCGCAGGCCGCCACCGCGAACAACCCCTTCGCCGGCCTGGCCAACAGCGGTGCCACCTGGACCAACGACATCAGCCACGGTGACCTGGTCCGCAACAACCCCGACCAGACCATGACCGTCGACCCCTGCAACCTGCAGCTCCTCTACCAGGGCAGGAACCCCTCCTCGGACGGCGCTCCCTACATCCAACTGCCGTACCGGCCGGGCGTGCTCACCCTGCAGCGCTGACCCGCCCGCTCCAGCCGGGAGCCGATGCTCAACGCCTTGAGGGACCCCGTCCGCGCGCCGGCCGGGGTCCCTCGTCCTGTTGCGCGTCCGGGTCAGAAGCCGCCACCGGGCTGCGCGGACGGGGCGGGGCCGGTACTGCCGCGCAGGGAGACCGGCGGGGTCAGCAGGATGTTGCGGAGGGGGGCGGTGGGATCGGCCATGCGTTCGAGCAGGAGGTCCATGGCCTTGGTGCCGATGTCCTGGGCCGGTACGTCCGCGGCGGTGAGCGGCGGGCGGAACTCCTCGGCCCAGGTCCGGCCGACGACGCCGGTGATGGAGAAGTCCCTCGGCACCGTGCGGCCGGCCTCCTCCAGGCCCCGCTGGAAGCCGGGCAGCGCGGCTTCGTTGATCGTCGCGACCGCGGTGATGTCGGGGTGGTCGCGCAGGAGCCGGGTGGCGCATTCCAGTCCGGCGGCCGCGTCGTCCCCGCACTCCAGGTCGATGCCCTGGATGCCGCGCAGCGTGACGGCCTCGGTGAAGCCGTCGCGAGCCCGGTGGCCCGGCCCGTAGCCGGCTGCCATGAGTTCGACGGAACGGTTGATCAGCGCGATCCGGGTGTGGCCCAGGTCCGCGAGGTGGTGGACGCACCGGTTGATCACGGTGGTGTAGTCGACGTCGATCCAGCACATCTCGTGGGCGCGGGCGGTGTGTCCGATGCCGACGAACGGCAGCCCCGCCTGCTGAAGTCTGCGGACCCGGGAGTCCTCCAGGCGGATCTCCATGAGGATCACCCCGTCGACGCGCCCTCCGGACAGGAGGCGCTCGAACGACCGGTCGTGGTCGCCCCCGGAGGGGGAGAGCAGGACGTCAAGGTCGGCACGGGCGGCAGCTTCGACCACGCTGGCCACGAAACCCAGCTGCATGTGGGTCAGGTGTCGGCTGGCCGGAGGGATCACCAGGCCGATGGTCCGGGTCCGGCCCTCCTTCAGCGCGCGGGCGGCGGCGTTGGGCCGGTAGCCGAGCTCGTCGATGACGTCCTGGATGCGCCTGCGGGTGGCGTCCGAGACCGGGCGCTTGCCACTGAGTGCGTAGGAGACGGTGCTCCGCGAGACGCCCGCCCGGCTGGCGATCTCCCCGATGTTCATCGTTGTCCTCATGGAGATGGGTGGCCGTGGCCTGGTGATGTCGGTGGCGGCGTCCACACGTGTCGCCGTTGTCGAACCGATTCGGTAGACGGTAGTGCGCTTCCTCCTCTTGTCGCAACCCGCACGCCAGGGTTGCGGGGAGTCGGCTCGTGTTCCGGTCGGCCGAACCGAGGTGACGGATGTTCACCCGGGCTATTGACGGCCCCAGGGGGCGGTCCTATGTTCCTGTCGAACCGATTCGCGCAATCGATTCGACATCAGGCCGTAACACGGAGACGGCCTCCCCGTCGCCCTGCCTCCACCCCCCTCAGTGCCTCCGCAAGACCGAAGGGTTCGGTGTCATGAACAGATCCACAGGTCGGCGGCTCACCGTCGCCGCGCTCGCCGCCGTCGTCCTCGCCACCGCCGCCACCGCGTGCTCGTCCTCGTCCGGGACGGGCGCCGCCGGCGGGGGAGGCGACTCCGCCGGCGGGAGCTACACCGTCTGGGATCCGTACCCGCAGTTCGACGCCGGTTCCGCCTGGGCCAAGCTGCTGGACACCTGCGGCGCCCAGGCCGGTGTGCAGATCAAGCGGACCGCCTTCGACACCAGCGACCTGACCACCAAGGAACTCCTCGCGGCCCAGCAGGGCAACTCCCCGGACGTGCTGATCGTCGACAACCCGGCGGTCTCCACACTTGCCGAGGCCGGCGTGCTGAGCTCGACCAAGGAGAACAGGATCGACACCTCGGCGGTGTCACCCAACCTGCTCGCCGCCGGCCAGAGCGGCGGCGAGACCTTCGGCACCCCCATCGGCGCGAACACCCTGGCGCTGTACTACAACAAGGCGGTCCTGACGGCCGCCGGCGTGGACGCCGCCTCGATCAGGGACTGGGCGTCGCTGACCGCAGCCCTCACCAAGGTCAAGGCCGCGGGCAAGAAGGGCATCACCTTCGCCGGGATCGGCACCGAGGAGGGGAGCTTCCAGTTCCTCCCGTGGTTCTGGGGATCCGGTGCGCAGCTGACGCACCTGGACTCCGCCCAGGCCGCTTCCGCGCTGTCGCTGTGGACCGACTGGGTCAAGCAAGGCCTGGCCCCCAACTCGGTCATCAACAACACCCAGACCACCAGCTGGCAGGAGTTCGCCACCGGTGAGTTCGCCTTCGCGGAGAACGGCACCTGGCAGCTGGCCAACGCCAAGAAGGCCGGCTTCGAGTACGGGGTCATCCCGGTCCCCGGCATGACCGGGGGCACCGCCCCGGCCCCGACCGGCGGCGAGTTCGTCACCGTCCCGGTCCAGAAGAAGACGGACCGCTACGGCGTCTCGAACACGGTGGTGTCCTGCCTGACCAGCGCGGACAACTCCTACGCCACCGACACCACGCTGTCCTACATCGCCCCCACCCCCGCGGTGCAGGACAAGCAGGCCGCCGGGGACCAGGACCTGAAGCCGTGGATCGACGCGGTCAAGGGCGCCAAGGGCCGTACCGGCGACGACCTGGGCACCAAGTACCCGAAGATCTCCGAGCAGTTGTGGACATCGGTCCAGGCCGCCCTGACCGGGTCCACGTCGCCGCAGGCCGCGCTGTCCGCGGCGCAGTCGGCCGCTGCCAAGTAGGACCGCCGGCCGCGAGGACGACAGGACCCGCCCATGAACGACACAGCGCAGACACCGGTGGCCCGCTCCGTGCGCGACGGGGCCGGGCCGGCCACCGCGGTGCCACCCCGCGGGCGCACCGGCAACGAACGCACCGGCACCGGACGCCCCGGTACCGAACGCCCCGGTACCGAACGCACCAGGTCCCGCTCCCGGTCCCAGCAGTGGGCCGCCTGGGGATTCCTGACCCCGGTGGTGATCTACCTCGGCGTGTTCTACGCCTACCCCCTCTACCGCAACATCGACCTGAGCCTGCGCAACTACACGGTGCGCTCGTTCGTGAACGGCGATGCCCCCTTCACCGGACTGGCGAACTACCGCGCGGTCCTGGACGACCCCACGTTCCTGCCCGCGCTGACGCACACGGTGGTGTTCACCGCCGCCAGTCTGCTGCTGCAGTACGGGATCGGTCTGGCCCTCGCGGTCTTCTTCACCCAGCAGTTCCGCCTGGCGGCCACGCTGCGCGCCCTGTTCCTGGTGCCCTGGCTACTGCCGCTGATCGTGTCCGCCTCCACCTGGTCGTGGATGCTCAACAGCGGCTCCGGCGTCGTCAACGCCGCCCTGCACGCGGTGGGCATCGGTCCGGTCAACTGGCTCACCTCCCCGAGCTGGTCCCTGGCGTCGGTGGTGATCGCGAACATCTGGATCGGGATCCCGTTCAACCTGGTGGTCCTGTACAGCGGTCTGCAGAGCATTCCGGCCGCCCTCTACGAGGCCGCCGCCCTGGACGGGGCGAACGCCTGGCAGCGCTTCCGGTACGTCACCTTCCCGCTGCTGCGCCCGGTATCGGCGATCACCCTGCTCCTGGGTCTGATCTACACCCTCAAGGTCTTCGACATCATCTGGATCATGACTAGGGGCGGCCCGGTCGACTCCTCCACCACGCTGGCGACCTGGTCCTACCGCCTCGGCTTCGGGAACGCGCTGCCGGCCTTCGGCCACGGTGCCGCCGTCGGAAACCTGCTGGTCCTGATCGCCCTGTTCTTCGGCATGGTCTACATCCGCGTCCAGCGAAAGCAGCAGGAGTCATGAGCAGACGACACACCTCCTGGTGGAAGACCGCGATCGGCGTCCTGCTCACCGCACTGATGCTGTTCCCGGTCTACTGGATGCTGAACGTCTCCTTCACCCGCGACCAGGACATGCGCAAGTCCCCGCCGGACTGGTTCCCGCTCCACGGCACGCTGGCGGGCTACCGGGCGGTCCTGGACCAGCAACTGCCCTATCTGGGCACCAGTCTGGTCATCGCCCTCGGTACCGTCGGGCTCACCGTGGCCCTCGCCGCACCGGCCGGCTACGCGCTGGCCAAGCTGCGCCCGCGAGGCGGCGGCGTCCTCGGCTTCGTCCTGCTGGCCGCGCAGATGGTCCCCGGCATCATCATGGCGATGGGCTTCTACGCCATCTACCTCACGTTCGGGCTGCTGCAATCGGTGCCGGGCCTGATCGTCGCCGACTCCACGATCGCCGTCCCGTTCGCCGTGCTGATCTTCACGGCGTTCATGGACGGCATCCCGGGTGAACTGCTGCAGGCCGCCCGGACCGACGGCGCGGGAGCCGTGCGGACCTTCTGGTCGATCGTCCTGCCGATGAGCCGCAACGCGGTCGTCACCGTCTCCTTGTTCGCGTTCCTCTGGTCCTGGTCCGACTTCGTCTTCGCCGGCACCCTGGACGGCGGGGGTGCCCACCAGCCGATCACGCTGGGCATCTACCACTACATCGGCAACAACAACCAGCAGTGGAACGCCATCATGGCCACCGCCGTGGTCGCCTCGATCCCCACCGCAGTGATCCTCGTCCTGGCCCAGCGCCACGTCGCCGCCGGCGTCACCGCCGGAGCCGTCAAGGACTGATGCCGGCCGGTACCTCCCGTCCCCGGAAGCCCGGCCCGTCGGCAGATCCGCGAACCCGGCCCGTCGGCAGATCCGCGAACCCGGCCCGCCGCACGGCCGCCGCACGGCCGGCAGAACGCGCCCCTCACCAGAAACGAGCACCTTGCGATGACCGACGCCCCGACCGGTCCGGCCTTCAACATCCACCACATCCCCTTCAGCAGCCACGGCTCCTGGTTCGGCGTCTCACCCGTGACCTCCGAGCACGTCCGCTCCCGGGACCTGCACCTGGTCTCCCACCAGAACGGCATGCACCCCGTCCTGCGCTTCGTTCCCGTCGCAGGCACGCACGGCGAGCGGGTCGAGACGCGCTGGACCGCCACCTCAGGGCAGCTGACCTGGACCGGTCCGGACGGGCCGGACGGGCACATCGAGATGACCTACCAGTCGGCCGACACCCTGCGGCTGCGCGGCACCGGCCTGGGCCTGCGGATCTGCGCCTCGGCCGACCGGCTCACGCCGTTCAGCGGCACGTACTTCTACCAGGACCCGCTCGACGGCTCCCACGTCTTCACGTCCTACGAGTCCGGCCGTCGCTACCGCATCACCGTGCTCGCCGGGAAGGCGACGGACGTCCGCGGTGTCGAATCCCTCGGCGAGGCCGACCGCGGGCTGACGGTGACCGGCGACGGTGACCTCCCGTGGGAGGCGGCCGTCGAGGAACTCGACACCGCGCGACCGCCCTACGTCCCGTCGGACACGCACGAGCGGGCGGTCGAGCGGGCCGCCCGGGTGTTCACCGAGTTCGCCGATGCCGTCACTCCCTGGCGCACCCCGGACACGCCGGCCGCCGAACTCGCCGCCTACGTGCTGTGGTCCGCGACGGTGGCACCGGCCGGGTTCCTCCAACGCCCCGCCGTCCTGATGTCCAAACACTGGATGGACAAGGTCTGGAGCTGGGACCACTGCTTCAACGCCCTCGCCCTGGCCCCCGGAGCGCCGGAGCTGGCGTGGGACCAGTTCCGGATCATGTTCGACCACCAGGACGAGAGCGGCGCACTGCCCGACTCCGTGACCCACTCCGAGATCCTCCACAACTTCGTCAAACCCCCCATCCACGGCTGGGCCCTGCGCCACCTGCGAGGACGCCTGCCGCGCCCGCCGAGCCGCACCGAACTCAGCGAGGTGTACCACCGCCTCGAACGGTGGACCAGGTTCTGGCTCGATTCCAGGCGCGCTCCCGGCCAGACGCTGCCGCACTACCAGCACGGCAACGACAGCGGCTGGGACAACGCCACCACCTTCGACCCCGGACGCCTGCGGATCACCGCCGACCTCTCCGCCTTCCTGATCCTGCAGCTGCGTGAACTCGCCGATCTGGCCACCGAGCTCGACCGTGCCGACGAAGCCGCCGCCTGGGCGCACTCGGCAGAAGCCCTCCAGGCCGCCGTGATCCGGGAACTGTGGACGGGCGAACGCTTCCAGGCCCGGTCCCCGCACACCGGCGCGGGCACCACCAGCCTGAGCCTGTTGGACCTGATGCCCGTCGTCCTCGGCGAGCACCTGCCCACCGGGATCAGCACCCGGCTGGCCGCCCACATCGAGACCCACCTGACCGCCCACGGGCCGGCCACCGAGCGGCCCGACTCACCCCACTACCAGTCCGACGGCTACTGGCGCGGACCGATCTGGGCACCCGCCACCGTCCTGATCGAGGACGGCCTGCGCCGCGCCGGGCACGTGGACCTGGCCGACGAGATCAGTGCCCGCTTCCGCGCCCTGTGCGAGAACTCCGGCTTCGCCGAGAACTTCGACGCCCTCACCGGCGAAGGCCTGCGTGACCGCGCCTACACCTGGACCGCCAGCAGCTACCTCCTCCTCGCCGAGGCACACGCATACCGCGACAGCCGCTGACCGGCCGCCTCCGCAGCTCCGGGACCGCTCCGGTCCCGGCACCTTCACCGCACTCCCATCCAGAGGAGCCGCACCATGAGGTCACCCACCACACCTCCGAGGCCGACGACCCGCACCGGACGACGAGCCGCTTCGGCCGTCGCCGTCCTGCTGGCCGCACTGGCCGCGAACCTGGTGTCCGCCGCGCCGTCACCGGCCGCCGACACCGCCGTCGCCGTCGACTTCTCCGCCGCCGGGGGCGCCCCCAACTACCGTGCCTCGGGCATGATCTACGGGCTGACCCCCGACGGCTCGCAGCCGCCGGACCACTTCTTCAAGGACATCAAGTGGCACTTCGAGCGGGCCGGCGGCGCGCAGCTCAACGGTGGCGGCTACGCCACCAGCCTCGCCGACTACCAGACCCGCTGGAACGCCACCCTCGCCCAGTACAGGCGCACCGTCGCCCTCGGCGGCACGTTCGTCATCCTGCCGCACGACCTGTGGGGCGCCGACGGCACCACCAGCCAGGGCTTCCCCGGCGACAACGGCAACTGGACGCAGTTCGACAACTTCGTCAACCAGCTGATCTCCGACGTCAAGGCCAACAACATGACGGTGGAGTGGGACCTGTGGAACGAGCCGGACCTCAGCGGCTTCTGGGGCCGGTCCCAGAGCCAGTACCTGCAGATGTGGTCGCGGTTCCACGCCGCCGTGCGGGCCAACCTCCCCGGGCAGCTCATCGTCGGCCCCAGCACGGCGAATCCGCCCGGTGCGTCCAACACCTGGTGGACCGCCTACCTGAACCACGTGAAGGCCACCAACTCCGCCCCTGACATCTACAGTTGGCACGCCATCCCGCACGACCCCGTTCCGGCCGTCGGCAACGCCAACGCGACCCTCGCCGCCGCGGGCCTGACCAACTCCCGCCCGTACCAGATCAACGAGTACGCCGGGCTGGAGCAGCAGAACCCCGGTGGCGGCGGCTGGTTCATCAGCCGCCTGGAGCGGGCCGGCGCCGACGGCCTGCGCTCCAACTGGGGAGGGGGCCCCGGCCTGCACGACTACGCGGCCAACCTGCTCACCAAGAACAGCTCCGGTCAGTACCTGCCGAAGGGCGAGTGGTTCCTCTACCGGTACTACGGCTCCCAGACCGGAAACATCGTGAACCTCACGCCCGGTACCAACACCGACGGGCTGGCGACCAAGGACAACACCGCGCGCAACGCGAAGATCCTGCTGGGCGACAACGGCAACACCGGCAACGTCACCGTCAACCTCAACCGCCTCGACACCACCTCGGTGGTGGAGAACGGCCGGGTGCGCGCGGTCGTCCAGCGCATACCGAACAACGGCGGCGGCGCGGTGACGGGGCCGGTGACGGTCTCCGACCAGACGCTGACCGTGGCCGACAACTCGGCCTCGGTGAGCGTGCCGTGGACGGACGCCGCGGACGGCTACACCGTCACGCTGCTGCCACCGTCCAACACGACCGTCTCCACCGTCGCGGTGGCACAGCACAGTGGTCAATGCCTGGACGACACCAACCTCAGCACCACCGACGCCACGCAGTACCAGCAGTACCTCTGCGAGGGCGGCTACCAGCAGATGCTGGACCTCAAGCCGGTCGCCGGCAGGGCGAACACCTACACCGTGGCCGACGAGTACAGCGGCAAGTGCCTGGACGTCTCGGGAGCTTCCACGACCGACGGAGCTGCCGTCATCCAGTGGACCTGCAGCGGCGGGACGAACCAGATGTTCACGCTGCAGCCGGTCACCGCGCTGGGCAGCAGCCAGGACTACCAGCTCGTCGCGGTGCACAGCGGCAAGTGCGTCGACGTCAGCGGGGTCTCGACCGTGGCGGGAGCCCTCGTCCACCAGTGGACCTGCGACCCCGCGAGCGTGCTGAGCACCAAGAAGAACCAGATCTGGCGTCTGACCGGTAAGGCCTGACCGCCCTGGCCTGACCCGTGCCCGTGTGAGCCCGGCCGGGGGAGGGGCCCGGCCGGGCTCACACGCGTTCGGCTGCGGCGCTCGGCGGGTCGGCTGCCCGACGGGCCGGCTACCCGACGGGCGGGTCTTCATGTGAGCGTTAACAGTACGAAGCCTTGACGGTGTCTCGGCTCCTGGCCATAGTGATGGTCGGCGCAGCACGGCAGGGGTGTCATCGTCGCCCTGCATGCCGCCTTTCCGGCCATAGATTGTTAGCGCTAACAATATTGGACGCGTTCTTCCTTCCCCCCACCCGCGAAGGAGTTCGTTCATGACCACACCATCGTGGCTGTGCCGCGCCCGGCGGGCGCTGCTGGCAGCCGGAACGACCGCTCTGCTCGTCGCCGGCCTGCTCACCGGCGCGGTCACCGCCTCCGGGGCCGCCACCCAGGGCCCGTGCGACCTCTACGCCGCCGGCGGAACGCCGTGCGTTGCGGCGCACAGCACCACCCGGGCCCTGTACGGCGCGTACAACGGCCCGCTGTACCAGGTACGGCGGGCCTCGGACGGCACGCTGCAGGACGTCCGGGTGCTGTCCGCCGGAGGCGTTGCCGACGCCGCGGCGCAGGACTCCTTCTGCGCGGGCACCACCTGCACCATCACCCGCGTCTACGACCAGACCGGTGACGGCAACACCCTGGTCTACCAGGGGACCGGCGGGACCGGCGGCGCCGACACGGCGGCCGTCGCGAACACGGAAGCGCTGAGCGTCGGCGGCCACAAGGCGTACGCGCTCTACATCAACCCCGGCAACAGCTACTTCGCCTACAGCTCCGCCGGGGGAGTGCCGACCGGCAGCGCGCCCGAGGGCGAGTACATGGTCACCAGCGGCACCCACGTCAACAACGGCTGTTGCTTCGACTACGGCAACACGGAGATCGACCACAAGGCCGACGGCAACGGCGCCATGGACGCGATCAACTTCGGTACGGAGTGCTGGTTCGGCGGCTGCACCGGCACCGGACCGTGGGTGCAGGCGGACCTGGAGAACGGCCTGTTCTCCGGTGGCAGCAAGGCGTGGAACCCCGGCCAGGTTTCGCAGACCAGTCGCTTCGTCACCGCGATGCTCAAGAACGACGGCACCACCCGGCTGGCACTCAAGGGCGCCGACGCCCAGTCCGGGGGCCTGACCCAGCTCTACAGCGGCTCGCTGCCCAGCGGATGGAGCCCGATGCACAAGCAGGGCGCCGTCATCCTCGGCAGCGGCGGCGACTGCTGCCAGACCAACCGCAACGCGAGCGCGGGCACGTTCTACGAGGGCGCCATGGTCAAGGGCTACCCCTCGGACGCCACCGACACCGCGGTCCAGGCCAACATCGCCGCGGCCGGCTACCGCACCGCCATCCCCTTCACCCCCGGCGCGAAGGTGTCGCTCCGGGCCACCACCACCTGCTGCACCGGCGACTACCTGCGGCACGACACGAGCGACGACAAGGTGGTGATCGCGCCGGTGACCTCCGCCAGTTCCGCCACCGACAAGGGCAGCGCGACCTGGATCGTCCGGGCCGGCCTGGCGAACAGCAACTGCGTCTCCTTCGAGTCGGCCGACACGCCCGGCAGCTACCTCAGGCACTACGCGTTCCAGCTCCACCTCCAGCCCGACGCCGGCACCAGCCAGTTCGCCGCCGACGCCACCTTCTGCGCCCAGCCAGGAAACGGCGGCACGGGCTACTCGCTCCAGTCCTTCAACTACCCGGCCAAGTACGTCCGCCACTACCGCCTCGCCGGCTACCTCGCGAGCGACGGCGGTGCCGACGCCTGGGACAACCCGTCGTCCTGGGCCCAGGACACCACCTGGCTCGCGGCCGCCCCCTGGAGCTGACCGGCAGCCCCGCGCCGGGTCCCCTGCCGGGCCTGGTGCCGGGTCTCCTGCCGGGCCCGTGCCGAACAAGGCCGAAGCCGCACCGTCCCGGTGACGTCCGGGCTACCCGCGCCGCCCGCACGGCCGGACACCGGGACGTTCGTCCGCGCTCACCTCACCCACCCCGTGAAGGAGCTCCTCATGATCAAACCGTGGATGCGGCGCCTGCGACGGGCGTTCCTGGCGGCCGGCACCACCACCGTGCTCGCCGCCGGCCTGCTCACCGCCGCGGCCGGGACGTCGCAGGCGGCCGCCCAGGGGCCGTGCGACCTCTACCGCGCCGGTGGCACGCCGTGCGTGGCCGCGCACAGCACCACCCGGGCCCTGTACGGGGCGTACAACGGCCCGCTGTACCAGGTCAGGCGCGCCTCCGACAACGCGACCAGGGACATCGGCCTGCTGAGCACCGGCGGCTACGCCGACGCCGCCGCGCAGGACTCCTTCTGTGCCGGCACCAGTTGCGTCATCACCGTCCTCTACGACCAGTCCGGCAAGGGCAACCACCTCACCCAGGCGCTCAGGGGCCACTGGCCCGGGCCGGCCGACGGCGGGAACGACAACCTGGCCAACGCCGTCGAGGCGCCGGTCACCGTCGGCGGGCACAAGGCGTACGGCGTCCACGTCGCCCCCGGGACGGGCTACCGGAACAACCACACCAACGGCGTCGCGACCGGCGACCAGCCCGAGGGCATGTACGCCATCTTCGACGGCACACACGTCAACGGCGGCTGCTGCTTCGACTACGGCAACGCCGAGACGACCGGCAACGATGACGGCAACGGCACCATGGAGGCCCTCTACTTCGGCACCAGCAAGGGCTGGGGCTGGGGCAGCGGCAACGGTCCCTGGGTCATGGCCGACCTGGAGAACGGCCTGTTCTCCGGGGTCAACCGCGGCTTCAACGCCAACGACCCCACCGTCACCAACCGGTTCCTGACCGCCATGCTCAAGGGCGGCCCGAACCAGTGGGCCCTGCGCGGGGGCGACGCCCAGTCGGGCGGCCTGTCCACGTTCTACAACGGCACACGCCCCACCGCCGGCGGCTACAACCCGATGAAGAAGCAGGGCGCGATCATCCTCGGCATCGGCGGTGACAACAGCAACACCGGCGCCGGCACCTTCTACGAGGGCGTCATGACCTCCGGTTACCCCTCGGACGCCACCGAGAACGCCGTCCAGGCCGACATCACCGCCGCCGGTTACCGCAGCGGCTCGACCGGCACCGGCACGCTGACGCCCGGCTCCCGGATCTCCCTGCAGGCCACCACCGCGCCCTGCTGCACCTCGCACTACCTCCGTCACGACGACGCCGACAACAAGGTCGTCATCTCCGGCACGAACTCCTCCAGCTCCGCCACCGACAAGGCCGACGCCACCTGGATCGTCCGCGCCGGCCTGGCCGACACCTCCTGCCTGTCCTTCGAATCCGCCAACAACCCCGGGCAGTTCCTGCACCACTCCAACTACCAGCTCTACCTGAACGCGGACACCGGCAACAGCTCGTTCGCGAAGGACGCCACGTTCTGCCCCACCGCGGGCAACAGCGGGACCGGCACCTCCTTCCAGTCCGTCAACTTCCCGACGAAGTACCTCCGGCACTACAACTACACGGCCTACATCGCGAGCAACGGCGGCTCCAACAGCTGGGACAGCGGCACCAGTTGGGCCGCCGACACCAGCTGGCTGGTCGCCCAGCCCTGGGGGTGAGCCACCGGGACACCCGCGGTCGTGGGCAGCGCGCCCCCCATGGGCCGGCCGGGGTGGGCGCGCTCGGGTGGCGGGCCGGCGCGGCGAGCAGAGGTCGGCGCCTCGGTGCATCCTCGACATCGCCCGGAGCGCGCGACTAGGCTCACGCAGGAGCTATTCAATTTGTTGACTATGGAGCCCACGTGCACCCCTTCCGCGTAGCCGTCGAGGCCGGCGACCATGACGCCATCGAGGCCCTCCTGGCCGAGGACGTCGTCTTCACCAGCCCCGTCGTCTTCAAGCCCTACCCGGGCAAGGCCATGACCGCCGCGATCCTGCGCGGTGCCGGACGGGTCTTCGAGGACTTCCACTACGTCCGCGAGATCAACGACGACGGCGGCCGCGACCACGCGTTCGTCTTCAAGGCCACCGTCGACGGTCGCGAGGTGCACGGCTGCGACTTCCTCCACGTCGACGAGGACGGCCTGATCGACGAGTTGACGGTGATGGTCCGCCCCCTCTCCGGCGCGCAGGCGCTCGCCGCGGCGATGGGGGCGCAGTTCGAGCGGATCACCGCCGAGGCGCTGGGTGGGTCCGTGGCATGATCGCGACCACGGGATTCCGCCGCTACGTCGCGGTCGGGGACAGCCAGACCGAGGGCCTGGGCGACGGTGACGAGGCGGCCGGATGGCGCGGCTGGGCGGACCGATTGGCCGAGACGATCGCCGGGCACGAACCCGGCCTGCTCTACGCCAACCTCGCCGTGCGCGGCCGACTCGCCGGCCAGGTGCGGGCCGAACAGCTCGCCCCTGCCCTCGCGCTGCGACCGGACCTGGTCACCGTGGTCGCCGGGATGAACGACCTGATGCGGCCGGGCTTCGACGCGGGCGAGGTGGTGGCGGAGCTGGACGCGATGTTCGCCGCCTTCACGCTCACCGGGGCGCGGGTGCTCACCTTCACCTTCCCCGACATCGGCCGGATCGCGCCACTGGCCCGCGGGCTGCGACCCCGGCTCCTGGACCTCAACGCGCGCATCCGGGCCACGGCCGACCACCGCGGCGTCGCGGTCGTCGACTTCTTCCCGCACGAGGTGACGACCGATCCGCGCATGTGGAGTGCGGACCGGCTGCACGCCAGCCCGCTCGGCCACGCCGGGATCGCCGCCGCGGCGGCCGACACGCTCGCGCTGCCCGGCAGCGACCGCGGGTGGGCCGAGCCGCTGCCACCGCTCCCGGCAGCGGGGCGCCCTCGGCGAGCCGCCCAGGAGGCCGCCTGGATCGGCACCTTCCTCGGACCGTGGCTGATGCGCCGCCTGCGCGGGCGCTCCTCCGGCGACGGAAGAGTCGCGAAGCGCCCGGAACTGCGGACCGTCGGGGCGCCCCGCCCGGCGCCCTGAGCGGCCGCCCCCAAAGGCCGTCAGACCGGCCCCTGAGCCGGCCCCCCGTGGTGCCGGCGCCGTGCGAGGGGTCGACGAAGCAGGTCATGAGGAACTCCCTGGTGTTTCCTTGGTGATGACGATGGCCGTGGCAGCGACGGCCTGGTCGACTGATCCCGCAAGCGACGCAGGGCCGCACGGTGCCGGAACAGCACCACGCGGCCCTGCGTACGGCTTGTCGGGTCAGCGGGCGGCCGGGGTCAGCAGTTGGTGGCTGCCAGCTCGACCAACGGCGCGCCGAGATCCTGCACGGCACCCTTGAGTCCGGCCCGACCGCCGAAGGCGGCTACCGGGTCAGCCTGCGCATCCCCCTCACCACCGACGGCGGCTGAATCGAGGACACACCCGGGCCCGCAGCGGTTGGATCCGACGCGAAGGCCCACCGCCGTGTGCCCGCTTCACCGGTGCTCGTCGGTGGCAGCATCGGTTCGTGACCGACAATCAGTTCCGTACCCCGATCGCGGCCGACGGTCGGCTCGGCGCGGCCTCCGTGCATCCGGGGTTCGCCGATCCGGCCTACCTACGGCGCCGGCAGGCGATCGCCGCGCCGGCTCGCGACCACAGGGTGGGCAACCCGTCGCCGCCGGTCGCCTACAGTCCGGCCGAGCACCAGACGTGGCGCAGGGTTCACCGGGCGGTGTGGGCGGCGCAGGCCGAGCACGCTTGCCGGGCGGCTCTGGAGGCCAGGGAGCGGGCCCCGCTCCCGGCCGACCGGATCCCGCAGCACACGGAGGTCGGTGCGCGCCTGCGGGCCCTGACCGGCTTCGACTTCACCCTGGCGGGGGGTGTGGTCGCCAACAGGCGGTTCCTCGGTTCCATGGCCCACGGGTACTTCCACGCGGTGCAGTTCGTCCGCCACCCGGCGGTGCCGTTGTTCACGCCGGAGCCCGATGTCATCCACGACGTCCTCGGCCACGGCATCCATCTCGCGGACCCGCGGTTCGCCGACCTGTACCGGCTTGTCGGGCGGGCGGCGATGCGGATCGACAATCCGGACGTGCTGCAGATGATCAGCGACGTGTACTGGTTCACCCTGGAGTACGGGGTACTTGAGGAGCACGGCAGGCCCAGGGCCTACGGCGCGGCCCTGCTCTCCTCCTACGGCGAGATGCGTCAGCTCCACCGCTGCCGCATCCGCCCGCTCGACATCGACGCCGTGCTCGCCACCGAGTACACCATCACCGGCTATCAGCCGGTGCTCTTCAGCGCCCGCAGCCTGGAGGAGGTCACCGACGTCCTGGCCGGCTTCCTGGACCGGCTCGACGACGACAGCGCACCCCTCCGGCGCACGAATCGATCCTGACACCTCAGCCGAGCCCGGGTGCGCACCCCGCGAGGAGCAGCGTCTGCCCTCCACCAGCCCCGAGCGGAAGAAGGAACTCCAGGCGCAGCAGGACGCGATCTTCGCAGCCGTCCCCGTCCCTCCCGGGGCTCCGGAGCTGTCCCCGCCCGCGGTCCGGCCCGTGCCGGCGGGCTGAACACCGAGCGGGCCGTGGGGCCCCATGTCCATGTCCGTGGGCATGGCGGCGGGCATCTACATCGCCGCATGGTCGTGGGTCACGTTCTCGCCGGTGCACAGATACGCCTCGATCCCCGGGCCCTGGCCGGGCGGGGCCACGCTCGTCACGGCGATGGCCTGGGCAGGGCCGGACAGTCACTCCAGAGCGAGGTGCAGGGCGAACTGGGTCGCCGCGAGGGCGGAGACCGTCACTTCGAAGGTGCGGCGTCCGGGCCCGTTGGGCAGCACCGCGCCGATCGTCACGGCGATGGCCTGGGCAGGGCCGGACAGTCACTCCAGAGCAAGGTGCAGGGCGAACTGGGTCGCCGCGAGGACGGAGACCGTCACTTCGAAGGTGCGGCGTCCGGGCCCGTTGGGCAGCACCGCGCCGATCGTCGCGACGATGGCGAACCCTGCTGGCCGGCACCGCGATCGCCCTCGCCTCCGGACTGGTCGGCTACTTCCTCGTCCTGCGTGCCCAGACCTTCACCGGCGACACCCTCAGCCACGTCGCCTTCACCGGCGCGATGGCCGCTCTCGCCGGCGGCTACGACCTGCGGCTCGGGCTGTTCGCCGCGACCGTCGGCGTCGCCCTGCTGCTCGGCCTGCTCGGCCGGCGGGGACGGCCCGACGACGTCGTCATCGGCACCCTGTTCTCCTGGATCCTCGGCCTCGGCACCTTCTTCCTCACCCTCTACACCACCCACCGCTCCACCACCCAGGGCAACGCGGGCATCAGCGTTCTCTTCGGCTCCATCTACGGCCTGAACGGCACTCAGACCACCACCGCCGTCCTGGTCGCCGTCGCGGTCAGCGCAGCCGCCCTGTTGATCGCCCGCCCACTGCTCTTCGCCACCCTCGACGAGGCCGTCGCCACCGCGCGCGGGGTGCGGACGGGCGCGCTCGGCCTCGGTTTCCTCGCCCTGGTCGGAGCCTGCGCCGCCGAGGCCACCCAGGCAGTCGGCTCCCTGCTGCTCCTGGGCCTGCTCGCCGCACCCGCCGGTACCGCCCTGCGCCTGACCGACCGTCCGTACCGGGCCCTGGCCCTCTCCGCGGCGCTCGCCGTCCTGGAGATGTGGGCCGGACTGACACTCAGCGCGGCCGTACCCCGACAGCGCCCAGCTCCTGCACATCAGGATGGTCTCGGCGGGGGCCGCGGTCGGCCTGTCCACCGTCTATCGGACCCTCGCCGTCCTCGCCGCCGCCGGGCTCGCGGACGTCATCCGCGACGACTCCGGCGAGCGCCTGTACCGCCACCGTCCCGGCACCGACCACCGGCACTACCTCATCTGCCGCCGCTGCGGCCACAGCCTCGTGAGGGAGTTCGACCCAGTCGAGCACTGGGCAGAGAGGATCGTCGCCCAGTCCGGCTTCACCGACGTCCACCGCACAGTCGAACTCGTCGGCATCTGCGCCGCTTGTACCGGCGAGCCGAACGACGGTGAAACGTGACGGGTGACCACGGCGTCACCCAGTCCAACCCGTGTCGTGTTGCGCAGATGCGTCGGCCAATGGCACGGATCCGGAAGGTACGCGAGCGTGGTTGCCCCCTGCGGGATGACCAGGCCGGTGTCGGCGGCGACCGTCGGGCGTCGTGAGACCTCACGTACGGTGGCAGGCTGGAGCCGGTACGGCGGAGGCTTCCGCACGGTCGGTTCGCCTGCGGCCCGAACCGATCTGTCCTGCGTCTTCCGGGCGGAACGTGGTCGACCGCCCCCGGCCGGCTGCTGTCACCGCAGCCGGACCACGACACGGACTCCTTCGCCACGGTCCCTGGTGCATGGCGACCGAGCGGTGCCGGCCTCGACAGATGCGTCCCCGGACGCGGGTGCCAAGGGCATCCTCGGGAGTCGGGAGCATCGCGCTCGGCGACCTGGCGCTCCTTTCGAGCGGTGGTCAACGACCATCGCGGCTGACATCCTGGGAAGGAGGGCACGCCGTCGTCCGCGACTGTCGGGAACGACGGGAAGAGGGCGCATCTTCCTGGTGAATACGCGGCATGCGGGCGGCAGGGTCCGGCCTCCGGCAGCCTGCGGTCCGCGTCGGCTGGGCTGGACTGGGCATGCGAAGCCCGGGATGGAGGAGATCGCCATGGCCACCGCGATCAACCGCGGCGAGATCGAGGCCGACATCAAGGAGACGCTGGGCCTCGTCCCACACTTCTTCAGCAAGATCCCCACCGAGCTGCTCGGCCCGGAGTGGGAGATCTTCAAGCGGATCGAGCTCGGGGAGACGCTGATCCCGAACAAGTACAAGGAACTGATAGGCGTCGGGCTGCATGCCGAGACGAAGTGCAAGTACTGCAGCCTGTTCCACACCGAGGCCGCGAAGCTCTTCGGAGCAACGGACGAGGAGATCCAGGAGGCCGTCCACTACGCCAAGGCCAGCCTCGGCTGGAGCGCCTACATCAACGGCATGCAGGAGGACTACGACCAGTTCGCCGCCGAGCTGGCCCAGGTTACCGACTACGTCCGGTCCAAGGCGGCGTAATGCAGCTGGAACGGGTGCGGCCCACGGTGCTGCGCGCCACCTTCCACGCGTACGAGCTGGCCGCCCTGACCGCCGCCGCCCGTTACGTGGTCGAGGCCGCACCCCCCGACATACCCGCCGAGTCGCTCCAGCAGTTGGAACAACTGCTCGCCGCGTACGACGACCAGGTCCGGAACCTGCAGAATCCCGCGCCACAAGGAGGCGCGTGACCGTTGCGCACCACCGCCAACCCCGTCGGTGGTCGTCCCGGCGCTCGCGGGAGCGACCACCGACCAATCGGGTGGGGTGGACTGCGCGTCGCCACCCCGACACGCACGAGATCGATGAGGGGCGTTCCGGGGGTGACGTGATCCCGGTCGCCAGTACCCCAGAGGGGCTGGCAGCCCTTGCCGACCTACTCGGCGTTTCGCGCACCCGGCTGTCGGTCCACCTGGCCTGCCTGCGTGACTGCGGCCTCGTGATCACCGTGTCCGACGGGCGCCGCACCCGTGACGAACTCGCCGACCCTCGCCTCGGCCACGCCCTGGACGACCTGCGCACCGCCGTGGTCGCCGTGGAGACCGACCGCACCTGCCCGCACGCCGAGGCGAAGGACTGCTGCTGACCATGGCCACCCAGCTCTCCATGTCCCTCGGCCCCTCGCCGGCCCGCCGCGACGCACTCGCCCGCCGAATACGGCCGCTGGTCGCCGCGACCATTACCTACACAGGGCGATCGAGGCCGTTGTCGCCCTCGCCGCAGGCGCCCTCGCCTCCTCATCCGCCCTGGTCGGCTTCGGCCTCGACTCGAACGCCCTAGCTATAAAACTGCCGGACGTTGGTGACACATGGATCTCCGACTACGACGGAGTCCTGCCATGCCCCCTTCGCAGCAACAGCAGCAGGACCGCCAGGCCCACCGACGCCTGGCGGTCCTGCGACACGCCGAGGAGGTCACCGGGAACGTCTCGCTGACCTGCCGGTACTACGGAATCAGCCGCAACTGTTTCTACCGGTGGCAACGGCGCTACCAGGAGGAAGGCATCGAGGGCCTGCGCGACCGCTCCAGCACGCCGCACCACAGCCCCAACGCCACCGACGCCGACGTCGTGAACAAGATTGTCTATCTGCGGCAGAACTACCACTTCGGCCCGATGAAGATCCAGATGTACCTCAAGCGGTACCACGACATCGACATCGCCTGCTCCGCCGTCTACCGCATCCTCAAGCGGCTGGGTCTGAACCGGCTCCCCTCCTCCCAGCGCTACAAACGCCACGACCAGCGCCACACCCGCTACGAGAAGCAGCTGCCCGGCAACCGGGTCCAGATCGACGTGAAGTTCATCGAACCGATCGGCGTCCCGGCACAGACGGCGTCCCCGGAGCCTGTCCCGGTCACCGGAACGGCTCCCAAGCCCCGCCGCCGGGCGAAGTACTACCAGTTCACCGCGATCGACGACTGCACCAGACTGCGCGTCCTGCGGATCTATCCGCGGTGCGACCAAAAGACCGCCGTCCAGTTCCTGGACTACGTCCTGGAGCGGCTGCCGTTCCGCGTCGAAGTCATCCAAACGGACAACGGCGCGGAGTTCCAGTCCGCCTTCCACTGGCACGTGCTCGACAAAGGCATCGCCCACACCTACATCAAGCCGGCATCCCCGCACCTCAACGGCAAGGTCGAACGCTCACACCGCATCGACGCCGAGGAGTTCTACCGCATGCTCGCCGGTGTCGTCGACGACGACACCGGCGTGCTCAACGACAAACTCCGAGAATGGGAGGACTACTACAACTTCCACCGCCCCCACGGCGCTCTCGGCGGCCAGACACCCTACGAACGTCTCAAGCAGAAGACCGAGACCCACGTGTAACCAAGCTCCAGCAGATGCACAGCTAGGGCATCGAGCGGCGCATAGAAGTCATTGCGCATGACCAAGAGCACAGTGACAGCGGCGGAAGAGCCGCCCAGCTCCACGAGCTGGTCTACCGCCCGTAGACGCCTGTCGTCGGCACGCTGGTGCGAGTCGAGGACAGGCTGTGTGAGGAGTTCCTCGAACTGGTCGATCACCAGCAGAAGATGGTCGTAATCGGGCTCGGCAGCCAGGCGGGACTCGGCTGCTGCAACCAGGCCGTCGGCGGCGGCACCTGGCAGCCCTGCGCTCTCCAGCTCTGTGAGAAGGTCCTGGCCCGGGCGGGCGCACAGGGGCAGCCAACGGTCGCTGCCCGGGATCGCTCCCTCAGCCAACGCGGGCAGGACACCCGCGTTGATAAGCGACGACTTCCCTGCCTGCTGAGAACGTGGCTCGCCGAGCGATCCGCCTGATGGCCCTCCACGACCAACCCCCACCTTTTGCTCAGTCGCCAGACCGCTGTGAACGACAGCAACGCTGCGCTGTCGGACCTGTCAACCAAGAAGCCTTTCATGCCAATTGGCGTACGAGCATCCGCGCTGCGGGCCGACCGGATCCTCGACGAGGCCAAGCACACCGCCGACCCGATCCACCTCATCAGAGTCTTCGGCATTGCGCCGAATACCGCGATGCACTACCTTCGCGCAGCTCACCCCGCCCAGTTCCGTCCCGACCCCATCGCGCCGTGAGCTGTACATCCGGGCTGAGCCAAGGCTGTGGTGGCTTCGGGCCCTGTCTTCGCCGCGGACTGAATTTGGCTCTGCCCGCAGTTCCCCAAACGATCTTGCGCCTGGTGTAATGCCACGGTGATGTCGAGCGCCGGGGATCGAGGTGGCCCGGTGCGAGCGGGGGCGGGTGAGCAGATGGCGGAAGCAGAGCCTCGGAGTGCTGTAACGGAGCCGGCGCCGGTGGACTGGGAACTGATGCCCCTGGAAGGCGTCGGGCCGTTGTGCTTCGGCATGCGTGTCACGGAGGTCGCAGCAGTACTGCTGGGCATGACCGAGGTGCGTCGGTTCCAGGCTGACCCATCGTTTCCGGAGACCCTGGGCGTGGAGTTCGGCACGGGGCCCGCGGAGCCTGCCGTGTACGCCTACTTCGTCGGCGGCCAGCTCTTCTGCGTCGCGGTCGACGCGGTCCACGGACCCCAGGTGACGCTATGGGGAAGGGAGTTGACCGCCTGCGTCCCAGCCGACCTGGAACGGTTCCTTGCGCACGCTCATGACTGCGGGGTGATCAATGTGTCCTACGGTCCGCGAGGGAACCCCGGAGCCAACGGGCTCGGTCTGGTCGTGCGGGTCCAGGAGGTCGCTGGCGGCGACGTGGTGACCCGGCCAGTCATGGTAGGTCGGGCCTGGGCCGACCGGTGCACCGACGACTGGGAAGGCGCGATCCCGGAATGCGAATGGGTGGGCCGTCAGTGGACCTACCCAGGCCATTCAGAGCACTGGCCCCCGCCTGGCTACACGCCGAATTGGAATGGTTGGCAACCTCCCCGACGGATGTCTGCTGCAGGCGCCGGATCCTCGAGTACCGTGCGAACCCGCTGGTAACTGGCAGTTGCTGCCTCCAGGGCCAGCGGGTTCGTTGTCTCAGCCCTCCGGGATTCAGCGAACTGGTCGGTTTCTGGGTTGGGTCGTCTCCCAGACACCAGGGGCAGCGTTCCACGTCGCCAGCGGAGGCGGCGACGGCCGGGGAGGTGAGCAGGCCTCGTACATTTCTCGACCACCAGGAGGTGCGGGCGCAGGGCCTCGACGGCGCGGGCCACGTGCAGCCAAAGACCGGATCGGGTTTCAGGGTTGAGCCCGGCGCGGCGGCCGGCGACCGAGACGTCTTTGACAGGGGAGGCCTGCCGTGAGGACGCACACCCGCGGAACGTCAGCCCAGTCGATGGTGGTGATGTCGCCCAGGTTCGGCACACCGGGCCAGTGGCGGGACAGGATCGCGGACGGGCCGGGTTCGCTCTCGGCGTGCCAGAGGACGGAGCCGCCGAACGAGGCCAGCACCCCAGGTCGAGACCGCCGTACCCGCTGCACAGACTCCCGATCAGTGGGCCGCGGCCTGCAGCCGGGAATGCGAGCGTCATCGCAGGCTCCGCGGGCCATGAGCGGCAGGCAAAGGTGGTGTCGGCGCAGGGTTGTTCAATCGCACCGCAACAGGCGGGCGGCGGCAGATTGGCTCAGCGCGGCTTGACGGCGCAGGTCCTCGGATGGCGGCAGGAGATGCAGGGTGGCCTGGTCCAGGGTGCGGGCACCGTGGCGGAGTGGATGTGGTCGGGTGCGTGGCGGACGGCGACCCAGCGACAGGCGGCGGTGTCGCCTTCGGGGGCGATGCCGGTGGCGTGGACGATGCGGCGGGCGATGGTGGCCCACTCGGCGTCGTCGAGGTGGCGGTCACCGGGGGCGGTACGGACGGAGCAGTGCCAGATCCTGGTGACCGGGGCCTGCTTGCCGAGGGCCTTGACGGGCTGGTCGAGTTGGTTGGCGAGCTTGGCGACTTGGCGCCGTTCCGGGTTGGGGCCGGGGTCGGGTGCGAAGCCGTTCCAGGAGGCGACGAGGTGCTGGTCGGTGTGTTCCTCGTGTTTGCCTGGGCCGAAGAGGTAGTAGGTGAGGGGGAAGGAGCGGTCGGTGCCGGTGCGGAGCTTGGGGATCACCGGCGGACCAGCCAGTTGACCGCGTCGTCGACCGCGTCGATGGAGGCTTCGACGCGGGCCAGGAGGAGGCGCAGGTCGGCGCCCGCCTGGCCGCCGGCGTTGAGGAAGTGCGCTACCTGGTTGAGGTTGTTGCCCACCGCGCCGAGCTGGCGGTTGGACTCCATCAGTTCCTGGATGCCGCGCCGGTAGTCGGCGATGGCCGCGCTGGGGTCGCTGCTCGCGGCGGCGGCCACGGCGGCGGCTGCGGTGTAGCCGCCGGGGGTGAGTTGGGCTCGGGCGGCGGCGCGCTGCAGGAGGGACCACTCGGGGTCGCTGAATCGCGGGCAGATGCGGTTGGTGCGCGGCACGCTCTGGCGCAGGCGTCGGCGGGTGGCAGCACTGGGGGCTTCGGCGGTCGGCTGGGTCTGCTGCTTCTCCTCCTTCGTCGGCACCCCTGGGCCGACTCCCCGGTCGGCGGCAGGCCCCTCTGGGTCTGCCAACGACCGGGGAGCCTCCGCCCCCTTCGGGGCGGGGGCGGGGTAAGGACTCCTTACCCCACAACTTGCTCCGCCAGGAGCCTGATCGCGGTCACTGACTGGTCGAGCTGTGGTGGCGCCTGGGTGGGACGTGCTCATCGGCTGGCCTCGGTGTCGCGCTGGTGGATGTCGAGGAGGAGGTCCTCGACGAAGCCGAGGGCGAGGACGGGGTGGTGGAGGGTCCAGGGGCGGGAGTGCCGGCCGCGCTGGACGCTGCGGGCGCCGTCCGGGCCGGTTTCGACGCGGTGCAGCTGGCCGCGCTGGGTGAGGACGTCCCCGCCGCGCTGGCGGAGACGGACGAGCAGCGCGCCGAGGTGCGGGCGTGGCTGTGGCGGGTCGTGATCGCCGACGGCGCCCGCGCCCTCACCGCCGCCGGCCGCTGGACCGAGGCCCTGCGCCACATCGAGGAACACCGCGGCATCGGCCGGCGCATCCTCGACGGCCGCCAGGTCGCCGTCCTCGCGTGCGCCACCGCCGGCGACTTGCCCGGCGCCCTCGCGCTGCTGCAGGACACCGAGCCGGGCGACCCGTGGGAGCGCGCGGTCACCGCGGTGCTCACCGCGCTGTGCCGGCCCGGCGATCAGCGGGCAGTCAAACGGGCGATCGACCATTGCCTCACCTTTGAACCGGACGAGGGCCTGGCCGTCTTCACCACCCGCCTGGCGCTGACCGCCCTCGACGCCGCCGACCTCGACACACCCGCCGCCCGAAACCTCCTCGCCCACCTGACCAGCCGAACGGGTGCATCCGGCGACGGCTATGCGCTGCGCGACCTCCTCACCCACGAGGGCGTCCGACGCCGTATCGACCCGATCCAGGGCGCGGCACTCGAACGGGCTCTCGCCGCCTGCGCACTGGGCTCCGCCGCCCTGCCCGACGTCCTGCGCAACCGGCTGGAGGGGGCACTGGGACAAGCCCAGGAGGTGCTCAACGGATCCCCGTTCGACCCAGCGCGCCCGGAGGAGATCCGCTTGGGCGGCACATCCGAACAGCCTTGGGCGCCAGACCTGTCGGTTACCGCTGGACCACATATCTGATGACCCGTTAGGAAAGTCAGCAAAAGGTCAGCATTGATCCGACCAGACGCCGTCAGGGGCGCTCAGACCTGAGACTCGACGAGCCTTCCGCCGGCATCGTTCCGGTGCTCGGCGCGGTCCCCCGTTCACCCCGTGTGCGACCGGCCGGGGTCCGGCCCTCCGAGTCGGCGGAAGCGGGCCCCGGAATGTTCGGAAGGAGCGTTACCGCAGGTCAGCGCGCCCGGCCGCGTGCCTTCAGCGGAATCGACGGAAGCTCCGGAGCCGGCAGGCGGTCGCCCGGGTAGCCCTCGACGGCGCCGAAGCGGTCGGGGTTCGCGGAGCTCATCCATTCCTCGCGGGCTCGGGTAATGTCTTCGTGAGACCGCCCGACGAAGTTCCACCACATGATGATCGGCTCCTCGAAGGGCGTGCCGCCCAGCAGCACGGCGCGGGCGTCGCCGTCGGTGGTGTTGGTGAGGGTGATGGTGGTGGGGCCGGGAGCGAGGTAGCCGAGTTCGGCGCGCCGCAGCGGGGTGCCGGCGAGGCGGATGTCGCCGTGGTCGACGAGGAGGCCGTGTTCGAAGGCGGGGTCGACGTCGAGGGTGACGGTGGCGTGCGGGCGCAGGTGGATCTCGGCGCCGAGCAGCGGGGTGAAGGTGGGAACGGGGGAGGTGTCCCCGGCGAGGGTGCCGAGGAAGACCCGGGCCTCGCCGCCGCCGTCCAGGGCGACCGGGGCGGGCGCGTGGTGGTGGAAGTCGCGGGCGGTGTGCAGGTGTTCCGCGGGCAGGGCGATCCAGAGCTGGACGCCGTGCAGGACGGTGGTGTCCGGGGTGGAGACCTCGGAGTGGGCGATGCCGTGGCCGGAGGTCATCAGGTTCACCTCGCCCGGGCGGACGTACGCGTGCACGCCGTGGCTGTCCCGGTGCTCGATCTCGCCGGTGAACAGCCAGCTGACGGTCTGCAGCCCGGTGTGCGGGTGCGGGGCGACGTCCATGCCGCCGGTGCCCGCGACGTCGTCGGGCCCGTAGTGGTCCACGAAGCACCAGGCGCCGATGAGGGTGCGGGAGCGTTGCGGAAGCGTCCGTCGGACGGTCATCGCGCGGGGGCCGCCGAGCGGGACGTCCCGGGCGGGCAGGACCTCCACCCGTGGGGCAGCGGCGGCGTTCGGCTCGGTGAGGTCGGTCTCGGCGGTGCTCACGGTCGGTCCTCCCATGGACAAGTAGTTCGATATTCAACTACTATGCCATGGCAGAGTGGCAGGCGACAGTGATCAGCCTAAGGAGTCCAGGTGAGTGACGTGACAGTGGTCCCGGCGGACCGGCGGGTGTTCATCGACAAGCAGAGCCCCCAGGCGTTCAAGGCGCTGACGGCAGCCGCCGAGGCGGCGCGCGAGGCCGCGGCAGAAGCCGGGCTGGACCGTCGGCTGGTGGAGCTCGTCAACCTCCGGGTGTCGCAGATCAACGGCTGCGCCTACTGCCTGAACGTGCACACCAGGGCCGCGCTGCGCGAGGGCGAGACCACCCAGCGGCTGGGCGTCCTCCCGGCCTGGCGCGACACCGAGCTGTTCACCGCCCGGGAGCGCGCCGCACTCGCGCTCGCCGAGGCGACCACCCACCCGGCCGACGCGGCCGCGCAGGAGACCGCGTACGGCGCCGCGCGCGAGGCGCTGAACGACGCGGAGATCTCGGCGGTGATCTGGGTGGCGATCACCATCAACTCCTTCAACCGGGTCTCGATCATGAGCAAGCACCCGGTCCGTCCGACGCCCGGTCAGTAGCCGTACGGTGACGGACGACGTGGTGCTGAACCTCTGGCGGCAGCCGCTCGGGGAGGTGCCGGCCGAAGTGTGGGACCGCACCGACCTCACCGTGCTCATCCTCGCCGAGACCGGAATTTCCGAACTCTCCTCGGCCATCGGTCGGTTGACCGGGCTGCGGACCCTCGACCTCGGGCACAACCGGATCGCCGCGCTGCCCGCCGAGCTGGGAGACCTCACCGGGCTCGGCGACTTCCTCTACCTCCATGACAACGAGCTCACCGCCCTGCCCGACTCCCTCGGGCGGCTCACCGCGCTGCGCTACCTCAACGCGGGCGAGAACCGGCTCACCGAACTGCCCGCCGCCATCGGCGGGATGGCCTCACTGGTCGAACTCCGCGCGCAGCACAACCGGCTCGGCGCGCTGCCCGGAACGATCGGCGAGCTCGGCGCATTGCGCGAACTCTGGCTCCGGGGCAACGAGTTGACAGGTCTGCCGGACTCCGTGGCGCGGCTCGCCGAGCTGCGTGAGCTGGAGCTGAGGGAGAACGCCCTCGCCGAGGTCCCGGCGGTACTCGCCGGGCTGCCGCAGCTGCGCCGCCTCGACCTGCGCGGCAACCGGATCACCGAACTGCCGCACTGGCTGGCCGAACCGACCGCACTGCCCGCGCTGGAGAAGCTCGACCTGCGGTGGAACGAGGTGCGGCCCTCCGTGCGGCTGCTGGACGCGCTCGGTGCGCGCGGGTGCGTGGTGCTGCACTGAGCCGGCGGGCGGGGATCACCGGCAGAGGTCGCCGAAAGTCGCCGGAAGTCGCCGAAAAAAGATCAACAGGGCTGCCGTGGACCTGCTACCGTGGCACACATGAAGCGCGCTGCACTCGTCACGACGACGCCGGAGAGAGTCCCGGCGCGCTGACCGTTGAGCCAGTTCGAAGCCCCGGGGCGAGTGCCCCGGGGCTTCGCCGTTCCCGGACCCACTCGCCCGCGAATCCGAGTGGAGACCACACCGATGAACGAACACCTCCTGATCGACGGCCCGTTGAACGACGGTGCGCCGGCCGACGGCCCGCTGAACGACGACGCTCCGGCCGACGGCCGCGCGCACGAGCTCCCCGCCCATGACCACCGCAGGCTCGGCCGCGAACTCGACCTCTTCGACACCGATCCGCTGATGGGCTCCGGCCTGCCGTACTGGCTGCCCGGCGGCGCCGCGATCCGGCACACCCTGGAGGAGTTCATCCGCGGCGCCGAGCGCCGGGCCGGCTACCGTCACGTCTACTCCCCGGTGCTCGGCAAGCGAGAGCTGTACGAGATCTCCGGCCACTGGGCGCACTACCGCGACGACATGTACCCGCCCATGCAACTGGGCTCGGAGGAGATGGTGCTGCGGCCCAGCCTCTGTCCGCACCACGCGCTGATCTTCCGCTCCCGCTCCCACAGCTACCGTGAACTGCCACTGCGGATGGCAGAGTTGGGCGGCATGTACCGCTCCGAACTGTCCGGTGTGCTGGGCGGGCTGACCAGGGTCCGGGCGATCCAGCTGAACGACGCGCACGTGTTCTGCACCCCGGAGCAGGCCGCCGACGAGGCTGTCGCCGCACTGGAGTTGATCCGCGAGGCGCACCGGGCGCTCGGCGTCGTACCCGTCCGCTACCGGCTCTCGCTGCCCGGCGGGGGCGGCAAGTACGTGGCGGACCCGGCCCTTTGGGAGCGTGCCACCGCGCTGCTGACCGACGTGCTGGAGCGCTCCGGGGTGCCGTTCGAGGCCGCGGAGGGCGAGGCCGCGTTCTACGGGCCCAAGATCGACGTGCAGATCGCCGACGGCGCCGGGCGGGAGTTCACCCTCTCCACCGTGCAGATCGACCTCCACCAGCCCGAGCGGTTCAACCTGCACTACATCGGCCCGGACGGAGCCAAGCACCGCCCGGTGATGGTGCACCGCAGCGTGATCGGCAGCGTCGAGCGGGTGGTCGCCCACCTCATCGAGCTGCACGGCGGCGCGTTCCCGGCCTGGCTCGCGCCGGTCCAGGTCGCCCTGGTGCCGATCTCTGAGGCCGAGGTGCCACAGGCCGAACGGCTCCGGCAGCGCTGCCTCGACCTGGGGCTGCGTGCCGAGATCGCCGGGCCCGAGCACGGCACCCTCGGCGCCCGGATCCGGGAGGCCCGGCTGGTGCCCTACCAGGCGGTGATCGGTGCCAAGGAGGCCGTGGACGACCGGGTCGCGCTGCGGCTGCGGGACGGCCGGCGGCTGGAGCCGCTGGCGGCCGAGGAGGCGTGGGCGCGGATCGGCTCGCTGGTGGCGGCGTGCAGCGCCGAGCTGTGGGAGGACGGCGCCGAGGCCTGATCCGGCCCGCTGCAGTCCGCCGCTGACCGTCGGGCCTGGTGCCCGGCGGTCAGTAGGACTGCAGCTCGATCAGGTGGCCGTCGGGGTCGCGCAGATGGGCGCTGCGCAGGTTCGGCCCCCACTCCGGGCGGTCGGTCGCCGCGACGGCCAGGGTGCCGCCGTGGCGCAGGCAGAGGTCGAGGGCGGCGTCCACCTCGTCCACGCGGAAGACCAGCATCGCGGCGTCCTGCGCGGGTGCGGCGGGGAGGGCCGGCCGGTCCGTGGTGCCGAGGGTGGCGGCCATCGCGGCGCGGTCGTAGAGCACCAGGGCGGCCCGGTCGGCGACGTCCCAGTTGGCGTACGGGCCCTCGGGCGCGCCCTTGACCAGGGTGGCGCCGGTGAGCGGCGGGAGGACTGCGCAGTAGAAGGCGAAGCACTCGGCGAAGCGGGTGACGAGCAGGCGGGGGTACGGGGCGTCCACGGTCGAACTCCTGGGGTCGGTCGGCTTGGCCCGGAATTAGTGGGTCGAGACCCACTATAGGGAGAGTCCCTAGAATTCCGCCATGAGCTCCGAGACCCCGCCCGCCGAGACCCCGCCCGCCGAGACCCCGGCCCCCGATGCCCCGGCCCCGGTCGCCGATCTCCCACCGACCCTGCTGGACCTGAGCACCTATCTGCTCTCCCGGGTCGGCAAGGCGGCGCGCGGCCGGTTCGCCGAGCGGCTGGGCGAACGCGGCCTGCGGCTCCGGGACATGGCGGTGTTGGCCTCGCTCGTCGACTTCGGCCCGCAGGCCCAGCGGGACCTGGTGCGTCGGCTGGGCATCGACCCGAGCGACCTGGCCAAGGTCGTCGACCAGCTCGCCGCCGCCGGCCACGTGGACCGAGCCAGGGACCGGGCCGACCGGCGGCGGGTCTCGGTCTCGATCACCGACGCCGGTCGGGCGCTGCTCGCCGAACTCGACGCGCAGGCACGGGAGGTGCAGGACCAGGTGCTGGCGCCGCTCGACGAGGGGGAGCGGCGGGTGCTGCAGTCACTGCTGCTGCGGCTCCACCAGGGGCTGGGGGAGCGGCGCAGCGGGCTGTGAGCCCCGGGGGCTCAGCTCCTCGGCTGCCCAGCGGCCCGGGCACTCAGGAGATGGGTTGCCCGGGACGCCGGGCGCCCGCGAACTCACCTGCCCAGCGCGGGATTTCGAGCACGTTCTCGACGCGGGCCACCAGTGTCCCGGTGCGCTCGGCGTGGATCATCGCGCCGTCGCCGACGTGGATCCCGACGTGGTGCAGCGGCGCGTCGGGGCGGGAGAAGAACAGCAGGTCGCCCGGGGCGAGCGCATCGCGCGCCACCGGGGCGCTGCGGTTGAACTGGGCGACGGTGTAGTGACCCAGCTCGACGGTGCCTTGGCTGGCCCGGTACCAGCAGTAGAGCGACAGGCCGCTGCAGTCGAAGCCGACCGTCTTCTCGCCCAGGCACACGCCGTTGAGGTAGCCGTTCTCCTCGTCGCAGAACCCGAGGCTCGCGCCGAGGCGGTCACCGCCGCCCCAGGCGTAGGGCACGCCGAGCTGGGCCTCCGCGACGGCGGCGACCCGCAGGCCGAGGGCGTCGGTCGGTGACGCGGTCCTGGCGGGCGTCGCGGCGGGTGTCGCGTGTGCCGCCGGGGCGAGTGCCGGGACCAGCCCGGCCCCGAGCGCGAGGCCGAGCATGCGGCGCCGTCCGACGCCGAGGTCCTGACAGCGGTCCTGCTCCTGGCCATGGCCATGGTCGTGGTCACGGGCGGTCGGTCGTGCTTCCATGAGGCGGCTCCCGGGCGGCGGTCGAGACGGAGGCATGCGGACGGGCACCAGGGTTCCGTCCCGGCCGGGCGGTGCGCCATCACCCGCAACGGTGAATCGTGGGCGCACGGGCCCTGGAACGGCGGGAAGTTCGCGGGTAAATCGTTTGACGGTTGTTCAGGCGGGGCCAACGATGGGCGCGAACGTTCGGTCTGGCCATCGGAGGACCTCATGAGCAGCGCCGTCAAGCTGATCCGCAGCACACGGCTGACCCCGGCCGTCGACTACGCCTACGGGGCGGTGGTCGACGCCCCGGCCCGCTCGCTCTGGCTGGCCGGGGCCTGCCCGCTCGACGAGGACGGCGGGACGGTCGCCGTCGGCGACTACGAGGGGCAGGCCCATCAGGTCATGCGCAACCTGATAACGGTGCTGGAGGAGGCGGGCGCCGGGCTCACCGACATCGCCCGCACCACGGTGTACGTGGCCTCCAGCGACCAGGCGGACCTGGTGAAGGTGTGGGACGTCTACCGCGCGTACATGGCGGAGCACGACGCGCCCAGCACCCTGCTCGGGGTCTCCGTCCTCGGGTACTCGGACCAGCTGGTGGAGGTGGAGGCGGTGGCCGTGCTGCCCTGAGCCGTCTCGGCGCCCCGGCCCGTGCTGAACCGCCGGGCCCGCGCTGACCCCCGGGCCTGCCGGGGGCGGTGGGTGACCGGGTGCGTCAGGAGCCCGCGAGCAGGGCGTCCAGCTTGCGGTAGCCCTCGACCACCCCGTGCTCCATCCCGCTGGCCAGGATGGCGTCCCGGGCCGCCAGGCTGTCGACCACCGACAGCACGGTGACGCGGGTACGTCCTTCTCCGGCCGGCTCGAAGATCGCGGTGTCCAGCGAGACGCCGTCCGGCACGCCCTCGAAGGTGAAGGTCTGGACGAGCCGGGTGGTCGGCCGGACTTCGTGGAAGGAACCGTAGAAGGCGGCGACCTCCTGCCCCTCGCGGTGCATCGAGTAGCGGTAGCGCCCGCCGGTGCGGGCCTCCCAGGTGTCGATCTTCATGTCGAGGTCCTGCGGCCCGAGCCACTGGGCGACCAGCTCGGGCTCGATCCAGGCCCGGAACACCCGCTCCTGCGGGGCGTCGAACTCGCGGACGATCCGGATGGTGGGCAGCTGCGGGTCCGCCTCGATCCGGGTCTCACGGCCGGTGGTGGACGTCATGACGGGACTCCTTCGTTGTGCTCGTGTTCGCCTTCGGTGCGTTCGGTTCGGTCGCTGTCCATGTCGCTGCCGGACTCGACCTCGGACTCGACCTCGGATACGGTCTCGGACTCGACCTCGGCCTCGGCGAGGTCCGCGAGGAGGGCGTCCAGGCGGCTGAACCGCTCCTCGGCCTGCCGCCGGTACCGCTCGATCCAGTTCGTCATCAAGTCGAACACCTGCGGTTCCAGGTGGCACGGCCGGCGCTGCCCGTCCCGGCTGCGGCTCACCAGCCCGGCCTCCTCCAGCACCTTCAGGTGCTTGGACACGGCCTGCATGGACATCGCATAGGACTCCGCCAGCTCACCGACGGTCGCGTCCCGGACCGACAGCCGGGCCACGATGTCCCGGCGGGTCGGATCCGCCAGGGCCACGAAAGCCCGGGACAGCTGGTCGACAGCCACCATGCACCCCTGTTCATCCTCAACCGATTGGTTGAGGACAACGCTACGCCGCCCCGCCTGCATGTTCAACCGTTCGGTTGAGGAAGTCCGGTCGCGCGACTCTGCTGCTCCCCCCTCGACCCCGCCCCCGCCCCCTGGCGAAATGGTGTGAACCGGCGCCAAGGCGGTGTGGCAGGCTTGGCCGGTGATTCTGGAACTGGCCCCCCACAAGCTGAGCTGGGACGAAGTGGACCCGGCCCGTCACCCGTTCGACGGCGGGTCGGTCGAGCAGGTGGTGCACGGACTCGGACCGGCTCTGCGGGTGCCCTGCGGGGCCGGCGTGCCGGAGGACAGCTCCGCGGACATCTCCGCGCGGCTCGCCTGGAGCCGGAACGTCGCCCGGCCCTGGGCCGACGCCATGTCGTACGCGCTCGCGGAGCACTACGGCCGCTGGATCGTCGGGTGGCGCTGGGCGGTTGGCGAAGGGGACTTCGACGGCGGGCCGGTTGCGAGCTGGTGCTGCCCGACACACTCGGTCTCGACCCCCGAGGAGACCCTGGAGCGGGTCGTCGCGGCGGTCCGCGAGTGGCGCCAGTGGCTGGAGAGCCTGGCCGAACTCTTCGACGCGCACCCCCTGGACCCGGCTGTCCTCGCGGATCAGCGGATCCTGTGGCAGCACGCCGCCCGGGACCTGATCCGGCACGTCGCGGACCGCACGGGAGGCGGCAGCGGCTGGTACGGGCACTGTCGCCAGGTGCTCACCTGGTTCCTCGACCGCTGGGGCGTCGCCTCCGACGTCGCTGACGAGTTGGCCGGGCAGGCGACCGACGGGCGGTTCAGCAGCTGGACCAGCCCCGACACCGTCGTGGTCGAGGACGTCGCGGAGCGGCTTGCCGCCTCCCTGCAGCCGTCCCACCTTGACGGCGACCGGCCCGCCGCCGACCTGCCGGACCACCTGGAGCGCTGGCTCGCCGTGCGCGCGGCCGTCGCCTGGCCGGAGCCTTCGGCCGACGCCGGGGGCGGGCCGGTGATCCCGACGCGCGACGGCGCCGCCGAGTCCGTCGAGGCCTTCGACCGGGCCGTCGACGCCGCCCGCGCAGACGGCCTGCTCGCGGCCCTCGCCCGGCTCCGCGCGGACGCCGCGCGCGGAGCGGTGCTCGACGTCGAACTGCTCCGCGGCTGGCAGCAGCACGTCCTGGGCACCCCGCAGCCGCCGCCGTTCCGCACCTTGCCCGCCTTCGCCAAGGGCGGCCGGGAGCGGTACGGCATCGCCCCCGACACCCGGGCCCGCCTCGACGCCTGCCTCGCCGAGAGCGCGGCCGGGGATGCCGGCGGCGCTCTCGGCGAGGCAGGCGGACGGCCGCTCCCGCTGATCGCCCGCGCCGCGCGTGCCTACCTCGACGTCTGCTTCTTCCACCCCTTCGACGACGGCAACGCCCGTGCCGCCTTTCTGACCCTGGTCTTCGTCCTCGCCCGCGAGGGCGTCGCCCTCGGCGACGTCAGCCTCCTGCGCAGCGTCAGCTTCCAGGCCGACGAAGCGGAGGACCCGGCGATCCTCGCCCGGTACGTCGACACCCACCTTCGGGAGACCCGCCGCAACGCCGCCACGGCGAAGGCTCAGGTCTGCTCGGAGTAGATATGAAACCGATCGTTCGGTTTCTTTGAGGGGAAAGTTCCCGGCGTGATGGGCAGCGGATAGGGAGTGACCAGGCGATTCGCCGATCTCGCCTTGTCGCTTGCGGGCGCGGCGCAGCTAAGATACGGGGTGTTTGGTTTGGTTTTCCCGGGGCTCAGGGTGGGGTGGTTGCGGTGGTACGGCAGGAGCGGGCGATCCGGACACGGCGGCTGATCCTGGAGGCGGCGGCCACGGTCTTCGACGAGTTCGGGTACGAGGGGGCGACCATCGGTGAGGTGGTCTCCCGGGCCGGTGTGACGCGGGGTGCGGTCTACTTCCACTTCGCGTCCAAGCGGGAGCTTGCGCAGGGCGTGGTGGAGGAGCAGTTCGCCCAGGACGGAGTCCCCGAACGGAACTGCAAGCTCCAGGAGTTCGTGGACACCGGGATGGTCGTCGCGCACCTGATGCCTCGTGACCCGCTGCTGAGCGCGGGCGCCCGGCTGTCGCTCGGGCAGGACGTCTCCGGTGACCTCGGCGGCGGCGCGATCCCGGGATGGATCAGCCGGATGGAGACGCTGCTCGTCGCGGCCGGCGAACGCGGGGAACTGCTGCCGCACGTGGTCCCGGCGGACACCGCGTGGCTGATCATCGCGGCGTGGACGGGAGTTCAGATCCAGTCCCAGAAGCTCTGCGGCCGGGCGGACCTGGAGCTGCGGGTGTCCGGTCTGTTCCAGCACCTGATGCCGAGCATCGCGGTGCCGGGCGTGCTCGGTTCGCTGCAGATGGGTCCGACGCGTGGCGCCCAGGTGGCCGCGGAGGTCGCGGCGACCCGGGCGGCGGAGCCGTCCGGCCGGGAGGACGGCGAGGAGGACGGCGGGGAGCACGGTGAGGCGCCGGTCGCGGAGTCGGGGGAGCCGCAGGCCGAGGGGCAGTCGACGTCGGACGCGGAACCGGGGTCGGGGAGGCGGTCGCGGGCGCGGGTCGGCGTGGGCTGATCGGGCCGCCAAGGCGTTGATGGGATTGTCTGATCATCCCCGCCCGGCGGTGCGGTAGGGTGGCCGGAGCCGATGATGACCGCGACTTGAGGGAGGTGAGACCCGTGAACGGAATGTCCGAGCGGGCGCTCCCGGAGCGCGGCCGTGCGGGCGCCCCACGCGCGTAGCGTGGGTGGCGCGCCGACGCGGTGTCGGCCCTTGCGGGAGCCCTGACGGAGTCGTTCCTCCTCCTTCGTCCGTCTCCTCCCGTCTTTCCTGAGGGGTTCTCTTGCCGGTCTTCTCCTCCGCCGCCCTCCGCTCCACCGTGATCTCCCGCCTGCGCGCCGCCGGTTGCGTGTTCGCCGAGGACGAGGCGCGGATCCTGCTCACCGCCGCCTCCACGCCCGCCGAACTGGCCGCCATGGTCCGTGCCCGCGGCGCCGGCCATCCGCTCGAACACGTCGTCGGCTGGGCCGAGTTCGCCGGTCTGCGGATCGCCGTCGACCCCGGGGTCTTCGTCCCGCGCCGACGCAGCGAGTTCCTGGCCGCCGCCGCGACCGCGCTGACCGGCCCGCCGACCCTGCGACTGCGGGGCCTGCCGGACGGGCCCGGCGGGCCCGGCACGGTGGTGCTCGACCTGTGCTGCGGCAGCGGCGCCCTGGGCGCCGCCGTGGCGGCCGGGGCCGCGCACCCGATCGAACTGCACGCCGCCGACATCGACCCGGGCGCGGTCCGCTGCGCCCGCCGCAACCTGGCCGGGACCGGGGCGCGGGTGTACCAGGGCGACCTGTTCGCCGCCCTGCCCGCCGCACTGCGCGGGCGGGTGGACGTGCTGATCGCCAACGTCCCGTACGTCCCGACCGGCGACCTCGCCCTGCTGCCGCCCGAGGCGCGGCTGCACGAGGCCAGGCCCGCCCTGGACGGCGGTGCGGACGGCCTGGACGTGCTGCGCCGGGTGGTCGCCGAGGCGCCGCAGTGGCTCGCGCCGGGCGGGTCACTGTTGTTCGAGACCAGCGAGCGGCAGGCGCCGACGGCCCTGGCGGTCACCCGGGCGGCCGGGCTGGCGGCGGTGGAGGGCCGGCATGAGGACCTGGACGCCACGGTGGTCACCGCAACGCTGCGCTGAACCGCGCCCGCCGCCCCGGCCCCGCCGGCTCGGGCCCCGCCGCTCGGGCTCCCGCCTCGGCCGCCTCTCGGGAGGCCCGAAGTGATCGGAGCTCAGATGCGGGTGCCGTACACGTGGTCGACCGGGATGGTGAGGAGCACCCGGCGGTCGGAGACCATCGCCTCGCGGTACTCCGCCCAGTCGGGGTGCTCCCCGGCCGCGCGGCGGTAGTAGTCGACCAGCGCCTCGACCTCCGGGCCGTCCGGGTCGCTGCCCGGTCCGGTCAGGGTGGCGACGCCCTCGGCGGTGACCCAGGACCGTCCGTCCGGCGAGGTCACCTCCAGGCTGACCCGGGGGTCGCGGCGCAGGTTGGCCGTCTTGGCCAGGCCGTCCCTGGTGGAGACCAGGATGCTGTTCGTCTCGCGGTCGTAGAACGGCAGGACGGGGGAGAGTTGGGGCCGGCCGTTCGCCTTGATGGTGGCGAGGATGCCCAGGCGGCTCTGCGCGAGCAGCGCGTACGGGTCGAAAGATGTGGCGGTCATGGGAGCATCATCGGCCTTCACACCGGTGTGAAGGTCAAGGCGCGGCAGGTGTGTTGCGCGGAGGGCCGCCCACGACCGGCCGTCCTGGGCGGCGATGTCAGTGGTGGCTGGTACGGTCCGCGCATGAGCAAACGAGTGCCCTTCACGGGTGAGGAGAAGGAAAGCCTCCAGGCGGCGCTGGACCGGCACCGCGATGCGGTGCTGTGGAAGCTGGAGGGCCTGGACGACGAGCAGCTGCGCCGGCCGATGACGCCGTCGGGGACGAACCTGCTGGGGCTGGTGAAGCACCTCGGCGGTGCCGAACTCGGATGGTTCCGGGGGACGTTCGGGCGGGAGATGGGGCCGCTCCCGTTCGACATCGAGGCCGACGACTCGTCCGACATGCGGGTGGAACCGCACGAGTCGACGGCCGACGTCCTCGCGTTCTACGCCCGGGCACGGGCCGGGGCCGACGAGGTGATCCGGGAGCTCGCCCTGGACGACCTCGGGACGTCCTGGTCGGGCAACACCGTCTCGCTGCGCTGGGTGCTGATCCACATGACCACGGAGACCGCCCGGCACGCCGGACACCTGGACATCCTGCGGGAGTTGATCGACGGCGCGACGGGGGACCACGACCGGAGCTGACACGGAGCTTTCTCGGAACTGACCGGGTCGCCTCGTCAGGTGAGGGCGTGGCCCTGACCGGCGGTCAGGCCGCTCGGACCGGTCAGAGAGTCAGGCGGTCAGCTTCCGGACGGCCTGTGCCAGCGCCTCCGAAGCCCGCCGGACATCCGCCTCGGTGGTGCGCCAGTTGCTGAACGCCGCGCGCAGCGCGGGCCGACCGGCGTAGCGGGTGGGAGTGACGAAGGCCTCCTCGGCGAGCTCGGCGGCGAGCGCGGCAAGGAGCTCCGGCGTCGGGTCCGTCTCCAGGGTGAAGCAGACCACGTTCAGCCGGACCGGGGCGAGCAGGCACAGACCGTCGATCCGCTCGACCGCCGCGCCGAACGCCCGAGCGCCCGCCACACAGCGCTCCACGATCTCCCGGTGGCCGGAGCGGCCGTACGCGCGCAGCGTGAACCAGGCGGCGAGGGCGCGCAGCCGGTGGGAGTTCTCCGGGGTGAGGTGGACCAGGTCGGGGCGCTCGCTCAGCGGGCCTAGGTAGGCGGCGGCGTTCTGGAAGACCCGGGCCTGCAGGTCGGGGCGGCGGGTGAACTGCACGGCGCTGTCGTAGGGCACGTTGAGCCACTTGTGCAGGTCGATGCAGACCGAGTCGGCGAGGTCCAGGCCGGCCACCAGCTCCGCGTGCTCCGGCGTCAGCGCGGCGAAGGCCCCGAACGCGGCGTCCACGTGCAGCCAGAACCCGTACCGCTCGCGCAGACCGGCGAGGGCGCGCAGGTCGTCGAAGTCCACGGTGTTGACGGTGCCCGCGTTGGCCACCACGATGCACGGCCCGTCCGCCGCGGCCAGCTCCCGCTCCAGGGCCGCCACGTCCACCGCCTCCCGGCCGCCGGGCAGGACGGGCACCGCCCGCAGCGCCGTTCGGCCCAGGCCCAGTACCGACAGCGCCTTGGAGACGCTGGAGTGCGCGCTGCCCGACAGCACCCGGACCCGGCCCAGCGCGGCCGCCCCGTCTTCGGCGACGTCCACGCCGAGCAGCTCGCCCAGCCACTCGCGGGCGATCGCCAGCCCGACCGTGGTCGACATCGTCGCGCCGCTCACGAAGGTCCCGTGGTGCGCCTCCGACAGCCCGAACAGCTCGCGCAGCCAGCCGACCGTCTCGCGCTCCAGGTGCTGACCGGTCGGGTCCAGCGAGGAGTTGGAGTTCTGGTCGAAGGTGGCGGTCAGCCAGTCACCCGCCAGCGCCGCCGGAGTCGCACCGCCGGTCACGAACCCGAAGTACCGCGGCCCGGCACTCGCCGACAGCCGGGGCTCCCACCGCTCGCCGAACTCCGCCAACGCCGCCCGCAGGCCGCCGCCCGCCTCCTCGAACGCCGTTGGCCCGAGGGCTCTGCCACGGGGCGGGGCCGCCTGCGGGACGACGCGGCGCTCGTCGAGGCCGTCGAGGAAGGCGAGGGCCTGCTGCCGGGTCTCCTCCAGGAGTTCGGGCAACCGAGCGAGATCGGCGGCGAGTTCGGGGTGCATGCGGGTTCTCCGTTGATCGACTTCGCCCGAGACTAACCTGCGTCGGGCCCGCTGTCCCGGGCCAATCTGCTGCGATTGGCCTGGTGGCGAGGTGGAATCAGGCGTGGTCGGCGAACGGGAAGGGGGCTTCCGGGAGGTGTCGGTGCCGGTCGCCGTGGCGAAATCTGCCCGCGGATGTCCAGGAGTCCGGGGTGGAGCGGGAGTTCAGCGGGTGAGGGTCGGGACCGCGCCTCCGTCGAGGTGTTGGACGTGGACGCCGGGTAGGTGGCGCGACCAGGCGGTGGCGATCGGGGCGAGTCGGTCTGCGGTGAGTGGTGCGGGGCCGAGGCCGATGGGGAAGTGGGTGCGGCCGTCGGGCGTCCGGTAGGGGTGGGGCCAGGCGTGCAGGTGGGTGCCGCCGGCCTCCTCCAGGGCGGCCAGCAGGGCGCGGAGGCGGCCGCGGACCAGGCCGACGGACTCCTCCTGGGCGGCGACCACGGCCCAGGAGGCGTGGCGGCGGTGGAGCGGGGGAGGGGCGAGCAGGGCGGGCCAGGGGTCGGCGCTCTCCGTGGCGAGCTCCCAGGCGCGGTAGAGCTCCTCGGCGAGCAGGTCGCGGGTGTCGGCGCCGACCTGGGTGGTGCAGCTGCGGACGGGGAAGGAGGGAGTGAGGACGGCGAGCGAATCCTGGTGATCGACCACCGGATGATCGAGCACCGGGTCACCTGTGAGGGAGATCGGTTGGCGCCAGTCCCAGTCCGCCCAGGTCTCGGTGAACTGCCGGAACAGGTCGCCGCCGGTGTCACCGCCGCCCGTGTCCTCGGCGTCCAGGACCGTCCGTGCGGCCAGCACCGACCAGGCGAGCGAGGGGAGTTGGCCGAACGGGGCGGAGTCCAGGCCGCGCGCCCGGGCCCAGGATTTGACCTGGCGGGCCAGCCGGACGAAGCGGTCGTGCCGGTCGCCGAGTGCCGCCAGGATCGCCTCGGCGTCCGTGACCGCGCTCAGCGCAATGGCCTGCGCTTCGCCCAACTCGCCACGGTGGGCGACGGCTTGGGCCGGGTCGAGCGAGCCGGTGAAGACGACCACGAGGTCGACGGAGAGGCCGTCCGCCTCCAACCGCAGCCCCGGTACTCGGGCGCCGCGCACCTCCCGCAACTGCCGGGCGTCCGGCAGGGCGGCTGCCACCCGGGCGCGGACGCCGGGCAGGTCGCCCGGGCCGGGCAGAGCCGCGACCAAGTCCAGGTCGGCGCCCTCCAGTTGGCAGCCGAGCCGCCGCGAGCCGACGACCCGGACCGAGCCGTCCGGCAGCGCCGAGGCGATCCGCTCGGCCAAGTCTGCAGCAGCAGCCGTGCGTTGACCGGGCTCGGGTCGAGTCGAGACGGTGGACTCCTCGGGTACCTGGCGCACCTCGCCGCTCCCCAATGCGATCACCGCGCGCGGCCGCATCGGCTCGGAGCCCCGGCGGGAGAGCACCACCAGCTCGCCCACCCGGGCCGAGAGCCCGGTGAGCCGGGCCGCACAGTCGGCGGCCACCCGCTGCGGGTCGGTGCTGCGCCCCAGGGTCAGGTGCGGGGTGAAGCCCTCCGCGCGGCCACGGCAGCGGGGGAAGCGGGGTTCCAGCGCGTGCCGCAGCGCCGCCCAGGGCTCGGCGGAGGCGGCGGCCGGGTCCAGCCAGACGGTGGCGTCCTCGCGGTGGCCGAAGGTGTGCACGCCGTCCAGCCGCGCGGTGAACGGGGACACCTCGGCGGCGGCCACGCCCAGCAGCGGCAGCGCGCGGTCGAACTCGGCCTCCGGGACGAAGCCGAACAGCAGGTTGACGTGCGGCGGCCAGCGGTGCAGCTGCGGGTCGTGCGCGGCGCGCAGCCGCTGGATCGGCGGCCACAGCTCCTCGGGCGGCAGCCAGGCGACGGCGGTGCGGGCGGTGGGCGCGGCGTCGAGGAGGTCCGGCGTTTCACCGGAGGCCGAGGCCGAGGCCGCGCTCGCTCCGCCGAGGGCGAGGTCCACCGCCACGCCGTAGTGGTCGGAGGGGTGCAGCCCGTCGGCGGTCGGCCGGTCGCCGAGCAGTACGGCGGCGGTGGCCCGGAGGCCTTCGCTCCCGAGGCCGTCGCTGTCGCTGCCGGTGGCGTCGGCGCGGTACAGGACGCGGTCGATGCGGCCCGGGCGGCCGGTGAGCGAGGAGACCGCGGCGAGCGGGTTGGCCGTCGGATCGAAGGTGGGGGTGTCGTCGGACGGGCCGTGCACCTGCGTCCAGGTGTCCCGCAGGCCGAGCGCGGCGGCCGGACCGGCGGGTCCGGAGCGGGCGTCGTTGAAGTCGCCGAGCAGCAGGAGCTCGCCCTCGACGCCGGCCAATCCCTCGGCCAGCCGGGCGAGTTCGGCCGAACGGCGGGCCGGGCCGTCCGTCGAGTGGTCGCTGCTGAGGTGGACGGCGGCAACGGTCAGCGGCGCCCCGGCGGCCTGGACGGTGATCGCGGTGACGGCTTTGTGCGGGCCCAGCGCGTGCCGCCCGGCCTCCAGCACCGGCAGCCGGCTGAGCAGCAGCAGGCCGTGCTCGTCGACGTCCCGCCCGAGCGGATCGGTGCCGAGCGTGTACCCGGCGCGGACCCAGGGCGCGTCCAGCAGCAGGGCGACCAGGCCCGGCTCGACCTCCTGCAGGGCGATCACGTCGGCGTCGGCGGCCGCCAGGGCGGCGAGGAGCAGCGGGCGGCGACGGGCGGTGGCGATCCGGTCGGCGTCGTAGCGGTCCCACAGGGTGTTCCAGGTGACCACGCGCAGGTTCACCGCCGCCTCGGCCGCGCCCGGTACGGTTCGGGCCCCGGCGGCGTCACCGGCAGCACCGGCATCCCCGGCGTCGACAGCCCGCCAGCCGCCGTCCGGGCGCCAGGCGTGCGGGGCCGTCGCCGTGAAGAAGGGCGAGCGCAGGCGGCGCGGACGGGTGCGGCGCCCGGCCTCGGTGGTGTCGAGCAGGTCCACGCCCGAGTCGCGGTCCCAGACCACGACGCCGTCGGCCTCGACCCACCGCACCCGGTGCCAGGGGATGTCGCCGGAGGCGGCGAAGGCCTCCAGCGGGACGCGCTCGTGGCGGTCGTCGCGCTGGCGCACGCCCAGGGTGAACCGGGTCGGGTCGAAGCGGGCGTCCCACCGGATGCGCTGGCAGATCTGTTCGATGGGACGCATCAGTCCTCCTCGGCGTCGAGCGTGCCCGCCGTGTCTTCCACGGTGCCACCGGCGCCGACGTACCAGGTGCGGTGCGCCTGGCCGGGATAGGGCGGGCTGAAGCGGTGCAGCTGCGCGCGGAGCACGTCGGCCGGCACCGGGTGCGGCCGTACGACGTTGCGGCGCAGCAGTTCGTCCTCGTCGACGACCAGCACCACCTGGGTGATCAGGGCGTCGCGGCGCTGGGCGACGGCGTGGACCTGGGAGCGCTGTTGGCGGTTGAGCGAGGTGGCGTCCCAGACGACGACGGGCCGGCCGGTCCCGCCCGAGCCGGTGCCGCCCGAGCCGGTGCCGCCATATCCGGTGCCGCCAACCCCGCTCCCGTCCGGCCCGCTTCCGCCCGCCCCGGCGAGGGCGGCGTCCAGCCGGGCCAGGCCCTCGCGCAGCACCACGGCGTTGTCGCGCTGGTCGGCGCGCGAGCCCCGCGCGGCGCGGAGGTCGTCCAGGCTGATCCGGGCGCCCACACCGCCGAGCCCGGCTGCGAAGGTGCTCTTGCCGCTGCCGGAGGGGCCGCTCAGGTGGACCAGCCGGGGGAAGCGGCCGTCCCGCAGACGCCAGGTGGCCGCGACCGCCTCCTCGGCGGTGGAGGTCCGGCCGAGCGCGTACGCCTCGCGGGCCTGCGCCCAGCAGCGGTCGGCGGCGTCCCGGTCGAGGTCTGCCAGCACCTCGCGCAGGCCGGAGCGGAGCCGGGCGAGCGGGGCCTGCGGTGAGTCGTCGAGCAGCCCGGCGTCCTCGGCGTGCAGCGCGGACCAGGCGACCTGCTCGCGCTCCGCCCGCCCGGGGGCGGTCGCGGCGGCGACGGCGTGCAGCACCCCGAGGTCGGCGGCGCAGGAGAGCCGGACCAGCCCGGCGCGGCGGTCCTCGTCCGGGTACGGCTGGTGCAGGCCGGGATGCAGCCCGACCAAGTCGGCGACCCGGCGGGCCAGCGGCAGGCCGAGCGGCCCGGCCAGCCGCGCGGCCAGCGACGGTCGGCGTTCGGTGCGCAGGGCCGTGGCGAGCACCCCGGCCAGCCGGGCGTCCCCACCGCGGCCGAGCTCGTCCAGCCGGGCCGCCACCTCGGCCACCTCCTCCACCAGGGCCTCCGCCGACTCCGTGGGCGGGCAGCTGAGTTCGGGCAGACCCAAAGCGGCTGCCAGGGCGGGGAGTTCGGGTAGTGCGCCGGACCGTACGGACCAGAGTGCGGCGTTCGGGCCGAGCTCGTTCTCGACCACGGCGGCGTGCATCCAGTGCGTGTCGGTGCGCACGTGCTGCGGGCGGACCCACTTGGCGACCCGCTCGCCGAACTCGGCCCGGGGGAAGCCCCGGACGGTCCGGACGACGTACCCCTCCTGCCGGTCCAGGTCCAGGTCCGACCGCAGGGCGCGCAGGGCCCGTTCGTCGTAGCGGCCGCGCCACAGCACCCGCGGCGCCGGGACGCCGAGGCGGCGCAGGAAGCGGACGGTGTCGTCCCAGTCCAGGCAGTGGTCCCGGTCCGTCCACACCGAGAAGCCGTAGAACCAGCTCTCCAGATCGGTGTACGGGATCGAGTGCCGGGCGAACAGGTTCTCGCCGCAGATCCGCCAACCGTCCGGGATCCGCCCGCCGATCCGGCCCTGCAGACCCTTCACCCAGGCGCGGGACGGGTGGTGGGCCGAGTCCAGCGAGCGGGCGTGCAGCCCGTCGCGGTAGAGGGTGGTGTTCTCGCCGTCGAGCTTCTCGGTGACGACGACCTCGGTACCGGCCAGCGCGGTGAGGTCCCCGGTCCGTACGTCGTCCGCCGCCGCACCCGGTGACCAGGGCAGATGCGGAGTCCGGGGGTAGTGCACGCGCATGTCCGGCTCCCGTGAACGTCAGTGATCCGGCGGACACTGTAGGAGCGTCCGCGCAGGCCGGGCCACCGAATAACCTCCCGGGCCGTCCTGCCGCCCCACACCCCCGGACGCGCGGCGATACTGAGGTACATGGCCGAATCGATCATGGCCCCGAACAGCCTCGGCGACTACCTGCGGGCCCGGCGGGCGCTGGTGTCGCCCGCCGAGGCGGGCCTGCCCGCGACCGGGCGCCGACGGGTGCCGGGGCTGCGCCGGGAGGAGGTCGCCGAACTGGTCGGACTCAGCATCGACTACTACGTGCGCCTGGAACAGGGCCGCGCCGACCGCCCGTCCGGCGAGGTGCTCGACGCACTCACGGCCGCACCCGGGGCGAGCACCGCAGCCGCCCCGCAGCCCTGGACGGCCCGGGCCGCGTCGACCAGCACCATCGACGGCGCGAGCGCGACCAGCAGCGACATCGCCCCGACCAGGGCGATCCCGGCCAGCAGCATTCGCCGCCGCCCGTACCGGTCGGCCAGGCTGCCGGTCGCGAGCGGCAGCGCGGCGAAGCCGATGTTGAAGGCGTTGAGCATCCACTGCGCGCTGCCGACCGAGGAGCCCAGATCGGCCGCCATGACGGGCAGGGCCACGGCAGCCCCGGTCACCGAGAAGGGCAGCATCAGCGCGGAGGAGGCGACGGCGATGACGGTGGGGCGGAAGCGCTGCCCGTCGCCGGCCGGGGGCGCGGGGGAGGCGGACGTACGGTCCGGGGAGGTGGTGGTCATGCCGTAGATCGTTCGCGAGCGCCGAGGCCACAGGAAGGGAACGCCGTTCCCTGGGAATCGCAGTCCCACCCTCCGCGCGCCGCATGCCACCCGCCCGCCGCGCCACCTTCCGCGCCGCTCGCCCCGCCGAACGCGCCCACCGGGCGACACGCGGGCAGGAACGTCCCTGCGCCCGTACCGTCCGCCGACACGGTGCAATGTGCCCGCCCGACACGTCGTCAGAGGGAGGCCACCGGTGCAGACGAGGACGAGGGACGCGGACCCGGTCCGCGTACTGGACGTGACGAGCGCCGACTACCGCCGGGCGTTCGAACTCTTCCTCGCCGGGACGGACGAAAAGCCCGTCACCCACGCCCGGTTGAGCGAACTCGTCGCCGCCCTGCCGCGCCGCCGGGTCCTGCTGGACCTCGGTGCCGGCGACGGCCGCACCACCGCCCACCTGGCCCGTTCCTTCGACCGTACGGTGGCGGTCGAGCCCAGCGCGGCGATGCGCGAGAAGCTCGCCACCACCTGCCCAGAGGCCCTGGTCCTCCCGGACCGGCTCGACCGGGTCCGGCCGCCCGAGCCGGCCGACCTCGTCCACCTCTCCCACGTGCTCTACTACGTCCCCGAACCGGAGTGGCCGGCCACCGCCACCCGCGCCCTGGACTGGACGGCGCCCGGCGGTACCCTCCTGGTCGTCCTGCAGAACCCCGAGAGCCCCTGCATGCGGATGGCCGCCCACTTCACCGGCGTCCGCTACGACCTGGCCCCCCTCGCCGAGCGCCTGCGCGAGTGCCACCCGGCCCACGACTACGCCCTCGAAACCCTCGACCTCCACTACCGCACACCCCACCTCGCCGAGGCGGTGGACGTCGCCGAGTTCATGGTCAACGTCGCCGACCTCGCCGCCCTCGACCCCCGCCCCACCCGCGCCGCCCTGACCGCCTACGTCCGGCAGCACTTCACCCGCCCCGACGGCGGCTACGCCATCGGTCACACCCAGGACATGCTGATCGTCCGCCGTTCCCCGTCCTGATCCGCCGTTCCCCGTCCTGATCCGCCGCTCCCCGTCCTGAGCGGCGGGGACCCGGTCAGGGCACATCTCAGAGCACGTCCGACAGGAACTGCCGCAGCCGCGGGCTCCGCGGTGCGTCGAAGACCGCCTCGGGCGGGCCGGACTCGACCACCACTCCGCCGTCCATGAAGGCGACGGCGTCGGACACCGAGCGGGCGAAGCCCATCTCGTGGGTGACCACCACCATGGTCATGCCCTCGCGCCCGAGGTCGGCCAGCAAGGACAGCACGCCCTTGACGAGTTCCGGGTCCAAGGCGGAGGTCACCTCGTCGAAGAGCATCACCCGGGGCTCCATGACCAGGGCGCGGGCGATCGCCACCCGCTGCTGCTGTCCGCCGGACAGCCGCGCGGGGCGCACCTCGGCCTTGTGTCGCAGTCCGACGAGGTCGAGCCGGCGGCGCGCGGTCTCGGTCGCCTCCTCACGGGAGAGCCCCCGGAGCTTGCGGAGCGGAAGCGTGAGGTTGCGCAGGACGCTCAGGTGCGGGAAGAGGTTGAACTGCTGGAAGACCATGCCCACCTGTCGGCGCAGCAGGTCGGGGTCGCGGTGCAGGACGCTCTCGCCGTCCAGCAGGACGTCGCCGCGGTCGGGCTCCAGCAGCCGGTTGACCGTCCGCAGCAGCGTGGACTTGCCGGAGCCGGACGGGCCGATGACGGAGAGCGTGTGCCCCTTGGGGACGTCGAGGTCCACGCCGCGCAGGATCGGGGTGCCGCCGAGGGACAGGTGGAGGTCACGAGTGGCCAGGCTGACCGGCGAGAAGGTCCTCCCGGTCCCGGTCCCGGTCCCGGTCTCGGTCCCGGTCCCGGTCTCGGTGCTGGTGCCGGTTCCGGTGCGGGGGCCGGTCGGCGCGCTGTCGGTGGGTCGCGGGTCAGACACGCGCCGCTCCTTCGGGTGCGGGGGAGGAACCGGGCACCGACGGTGCCTCGGGGGCGGACGTCCCGGCGGTCCGTTCGCCGTCCCCGCGCCGCTCGTTCCGCAGTCGGCGCCCGTTCCTGAGTTGCCGTCCGTTCCTGAGCCGTCGGTCGATCACGTTGACCAGGTGCGTCAGCGGCACGGTGAGGAGGAGGTAGAACAGCCCGGCGAGCACCAGCGCGGACTCGTTGCCGGTGGTGGCGGCGGAGTCCTGGCCGATCCGGAAGAGGTCGCGCTGATCGGCTGTCAGGCCGAGGAAGTAGATCAGGCTGGAGTCCTTGATCAGGGCGATGAGCTGGTTCACCCAGGCCGGCAGCACCCGTCGGACGCCGAGCGGAATGATGATCAGCCGCAGCGCCGCGGCGTGCGAGAAGCCGAGCGCGCGGGCCGCCTCGAACTGGCCGGCCTCCACGCTCTGTATCCCGGAGCGGAAGATCTCGCCGAAGTAGGCGGCGGCGATCAGGGAGAGCGCGAGGACTCCCAGTGGGTAGGGGTCCGGGCCCCAGATCTGCATCCCCTGCGGGGCCAGCCCGACACCGATCAGCAGGATGGTGACCGCGGCCGGAAGACCGCGGAACACGTCGGTGTAGACCCGGGCCGGCCAGCGCAGCCAGCGCGTCCGGGCGATGCCGGCCACGGCCAGCAGCAGTCCCAGCACCGTGCCGATGACTGCCGAAGTCACCGCGAGGATCAGCGTGTTGGGCACGCCGGTGGTGAGCAGGTCGGAGATCGCGGAGCGCATCGATCCCCAGTCGAAGAACGTCTCCGCCAGCGTGCCCAGCTGGTCCACGTCGGCCTCCTTGTCGTCCGGGTCGTGTCGGTGGGTGGGGGAGTGGGTCAGGGCGTCGCGGAGGCGGTGGCCGGTGCGGCGCCCGTGGCCGGGGCCGCCGCCTGAACCGGCGGGAATGCGGTCGTGCCGCTGCCGGGCTTGAAGCCGTCCGGCACCGGCCGGCCCGGGTAGTACTGCTCCTGGAGGCGGGTCCACGTGCCGTCCGCGATCACCTCCTCAAGTGCCTTGTTCAGCGCGGCGAGCAGCTGCGGGCGGTCCTTGGCGACGGCGAAGGCGGTCGGTGCGGGGCTGAGCTGCTTCTGCGCGAGGACCACCTTGCCGCCGCTGTCCTGTGCGCTCTTCTCGCCGATCTCCGCGGGCGAGATCCAGGCCTCGGCCGTCCCGGCCTTGAGCTGGTTCAGCGCGCCGTTGTAGTCGGGCACCCGCACCGGGTTGAGGTTGTTCTTGGTGGCGTAGTCGTCCTGGACGGTTCCCTGGACGACCACGACGCGCTTGCCGGCGAGCTGGTCGAAGGCGGTGATCGGCGAGCCGGCGGGGACGTCGAGCCCGAAGTACCCGAAGTCGTACCCGTTGGTGAAGTCCACCGTCTTCTTGCGGGCCTCGGTCACGGTGATGGACGAACTGCCCACGTCGAACTTGTGGTTGGCGACCTGCGACAGCAGGGAGGAGAAGTCCGTCGAGGCGAACTCCACCTTGAGGCCGGTCTTGGCGGCGACGGCGGTGAACAGGTCGTTGTCGAAGCCGGTGAACTTGCCGTCCTTGAGGTACACGTTCGGCGGTGCATCCGAGAGGGTGCCGACGCGAATCGTCCCCGGCACCGACAACTGGTACGGATTGTCGGAGGACTTGGCCGCCGAGGAGGTCCCGCCGCAGGCGGTGAGCGAGGCGAGGGAGGCGAGAGCAGCGAGTGCGGTGACGAGAATCCGGCGCGGACGCATGGAGGCTCCAGACTTGGTGATGGTGAAGGGAAGCACGCCGACCGGCCGGGCCCCGGACACCCGGGAACGGGGCGGGGCGGGGGCGGCGGGCAGCAGCGCACAGCCGCACGGATCGGTGCGGATGCGGAAGGCGACAAACAGAATGCGAACCGAACGCGAAACAGAACGCGAAACAGAACGCGAACCGAACGCGAAACAGAACGCGAAACCGAACAGGGAACGAGAGAAAGACGCGGACGCCCGGCGTCAGAGCCGGAAGAGGGCGTGCGTCAGCAGCTGGGGCGACAGCTCATCGCCGTCACACGGCGCAGGTCAACGTGCCTGCGCGAAACGAGGTAACCAGCCATGCGGGCACTATGCGGGGTGATCGTCGGCGGAGTCAAATCGCTCACGACTCGAACACCGACCGCCGGCCCGGGCAAGCGGCAGTCCGCCCGGCCGGCCCCGCACCCGTCTCAGGGCCCGCCCGGCTCGCCCTGCTCCCCCGGCCCGCCCGGCTCCGCCCGCGCGGCCCGCGCCGCCTCCGCACCGCGCTTCCGACGCTCGACGCGGGTGCCGGTGATCACGGCGGCGGTCAGGCTGGTCGCGATGATCGCCTCGGCCCAGAAGAACGCGACGTAGTCGATCAGCGAGCCGATCGGCGGTCCGCCCGGCGCGGCGTTCCGCATGCCGATCAGCGCGAACATCGTCGCCGCCATCCAGCCGAGGGCGGGCCACACCATTCCCAGGCGGCCGCGGTACAGCACCTCCGCGCCGCCCATGACGGCCAGCGCGAGTGCCCACATCGCGGCGATCATGAACCAGGCCAGGATCAGCGTGCTGCGCGCCCGGGTGGCCCGCGCGTTCAGGACCACGGTCCCGGTGGTCGGGCCGTCGGCGGCGGGGTGTTCGGCGGTGGGGTGGACGGCGAAGAACGGGTCCGCGTCACCGAAGACGAGGCCGACGGGCACGGCGCCGGTGGCGTCCGAGGCCGAGAAGCCGACGGTGAACCGGTAGCGGTCGAAGGGGTAATCGGTCTCGGTGCCGCCGTAGAGTCCGGCCTGCACGAGTTGAGGTGCCGTCACCTCCCCGGGCGCCGTGCGCAGGACGGTCCTGGTGATCGCCCCGACCGTGATCTCCACCTGGCGGGTGAAGGCGGACGAGCCGGGGCCCTGGGCCAGGCCGCCGTGCGGAACGGCCACCACGAAGAGCGTCAGCTGAGCGCCCCCGGGGTCGAAGTCCTGGGACGCTACGTTCAGTTCGACCCAGTCGGGGGCGCTCGGCACCGCGAGCGCCCGGATCTGCTGCCGGGTTTCGCGCTCGTCGAGGTAGAGCGTGATGCCCGTCCCGCAGGCGAGGGCGAGCAGCACGACGGCGAGGACGAAGCGGTGGCCGCGCAGCCTGGCGAGGGCGTTCACCGGAAGGCCGGTCCGCCGGTCGCGCTTACGGCGCGATCTCGAACGCGGGCGGCTTGAGACCCGCGAGGCAACCGGTGTCCGGGGCGGTCGGAGCGTCGAAGAAGGACCGCGTGATCGACTGCGCGCACGGCGAGTCGGCGAAGACCACGTGAGCGACGTAGGGGACCGTCACCTCCGTGGACCGGCTGAGCGTCCGGGCGGCGTACGGCCCGCTGCTCGGTGCGGTCTGGGCGTCGAACCCGCCGGACAGCACGAGGGTCGGGATGTCGCTGTCGGTCACGTCCCGGACCGAGTCCGGCGCCGCGGGAACGTCCCAGGCCCGGCAGTCCTTGTGGAGGAAGGCGAGCAGCGGGGCGTTGGCCACCACCGACCGGGGGAAGGACGGGAACGCGCGGTGCCCGGCCCGGATCACCTCGGCCTGGCTCTCGAAGGGCGTCCACTCGCTGCAGAAGACGCCGTAGGCGAGCCCGTGGGAGGTTCGCCCGACGGCCTGCGGGCTGAGCTTGCCGCCCGCCCACTGTTCGGCGACCCGCTTCGGGTTGCCGTGCGCCAACTCGTCGATGGAGCGGGGTACTCCGGCCGCCAGGTGGGTGGCGGAGACCAGCCAGTTCACCAGGGCCCCGCCGTCCAGCACGACCTTCACCGGCTCGGGGTGGCCCGGGACGGTGACGGTGGTGCTGACCGGTTCGGCCTCCAGCTCCCGGACGAGGCGTGTGAAGGTGCCCTTCAGGTCCGGGTAGCGGTCGTCGCAGGCGGTCTGCTCCGCGCAGGCGTCGAACAGGCCGTCGAAGCCCTCGCGGGCGGCCTTCCAACCGACGGCCCCGCCCGCCAGGGACGGCGGCAGGACGCCGTCGATGCCGACCGAGCGGATGCCCTTCGGGTGCAGCCGCATGTAGAGCAGGGCCAGGTCGGTGCCGTAGGAGATGCCGAACACGTTCCACTGCTCGATGCCCAGGGCCACCCGCAGGTCCGCGTAGTCGGCGGCGCTCTCGGTGCCGTTGTACGCCCCGAGGTCGGCCCCGCGGCCCTCCAGCGCGTCGCGGCAGTCCCGGGTCGCCTCGACGTGCAGGCGCCCGGTGGACCGCGCGTCGTAGGCGAGGTCGAGGGCGCGGGCGTTGAACTCGTCGATGTTCGGGCAGGTGAGCGGCGGGTCGGCGGAGTAGGTCCCGCGCTGGGACATGAAGATCACGTCCCGGTCGTGGTTCAGGTGGCCGTTGAGGGCCAGTTGGATCTCGGAGACCGCGTCGTCGCCGGGCCCGCCGGCCAGCCAGACGATCGGGTCGTCGGCCGTCCGGTGCGTGGCCGGCACGATCGCGACCCCGAGGGCGAGCTTCCGCCCCTCGGGGTGGTCCCGGTCCTCGGGCACGGTGAGCTTCCCGCAGCGGGCCCCCTGCAGCCCGGGGGCCGGGTCGGCGGTACGCGGGCAGGGGCCCGGCTCGTAGCGGGCGTGACCCACCGTCCGGGCGACCGTGCCGAGGGCTGAGCCGAGGGCCGTGCCGAGGGGTTCCCCGGTGCCGGACCCGGCCCGGGCGGGCACCGCGGCGGGGCCGACGGCGAGGCCGGTGACGAGGACGCCGGCGGTGGCCCCGGCCAGTGCGGTCAGGAGCCGTCGCGCGGTGCGTCGGCGCCGGGGCGGGCGGATGGACATCATGCGGACTCCGGTTCAGGGGTGATGGTGAACGGTTTGGGGGCGAGTCCGGCTGCGCAGGCGGTGTCCGGCGCGGTCGGATCCGCCAGGAAGGAGGCCAGGACGCGCTGCGCGCAGGGGGATTGGGGAACCACCCAGTGGCCGATGCCGGGGATCCGCACGGTGGTGGAGCGGGACAGCGTCCGGGCCGCGTACGGTCCCCAGGCCGCCCCGGACTTGGCGTCGAAGGTTCCGGAGAGGACCAGCGTCGGCACGTCGCTGACGGTGGCCACCCGCTGGACGTCGGTGCGGTCCGCGACGTCCCAGGCCCGGCACACCCGGTCCTCGAAGGGCAGCTGCGGCGCCTGGGCCAGCACCCGGTCCGGCCACCCGGGGAAGGCCTCTCGGCCCGCCTCCAGCAGGTCGCGCCGCGTGTACCCCGGCACCCACTCGCTGCAGGCCACCGACTGCGTCAGGCCGTGGGCGGTCTCGCCGACGGCGGTCCGCGCGCCCGCGGCCTGGGCCCGCGCGAAGCGTTCCGGATTCCCCCGGGCGAGTTCGTCGAGCGCCGCGGGGACGTCGACGGCCTTGACCGCATTGGCGACCAGCAGGTTCACCAGGGCGCCCCCGTCGAGGACGACCTCCACCGGGTCCCCTCCCGACGGCGGTTGCGCCGTCAGCCGCAGGGGGTGCGCCTCCAGCCGCCTCGTCTGCTCCGTCAGCGTCTCCGGGAGGTCCGGGAAACGGCGCCCGCAGACGGGCTGGGCGGCACACGCCGCGAGGACCGCCCCGATCCCCTCCCGGGCGCTGTCCCACGTCCACGGCAGGCTCACGATGTCCGGCGGTACGACCGAGTCGATCGCCACCGAGCGGATCCCCTCGGGGTGCAGGCGCAGGTAGGTGAGGGCCAGTTCGGTCCCGTACGAGTACCCGTAGACGTTCCAGCGCTCGATGCCCAGCGCCCTGCGCAGATCGGCGAAGTCCGCGGCGTTCTCGGTCGTGTTGTAGGCGTCCAGGTCGGTCCCGTCGGCCGCCAGACGGTCCCGGCACTCCTTCGCCGCACGCACCAGCCGCCGCCCGGTCGACGGCGCGTCGTAGCGCAGCCCGACGGCCTCCGCCGTGAACCGGTCGATCTCCGGGCAGAGGAGGGCCGGCTGGGAGTGGAGCGTGCCGCGCTGGGCCATGACGATCAGGTCGCGGTCGTGGTTCACGCCGGAAGCGACCAGGAACGGGATGCTCCCGAACGCGTCGCCGCCGGGGCCCCCTTCCATGAACACCACCGGATCCCCGGCCGGCTTCCCCGAGGTCGCCGGGACGATCGCGACGGCCAGCCGGACGGTCCGTCCGCCGCGGTCGGCGCGGCTCTCCGGCACCTCCAGCATCCCGCAGCGCCCGGGGACCGGCTCGGAGGTCCGCGGGCAGGGCCCGGGCACGAACCGCGCCGGCGTCCCCGACCGGGGAGCACGGACGGGCGGCGACACCGCACCGGCCGGCGTCGGGCCGGCCCCCGCCACCCCCAGGACGGTCAGACCGGCCGCGGCGAGCGCCACCCCGGTGCGTGCTATTCGTCCTGACCTGCCGTTCCCGCCTGACCCGCAGACCGACGGTCGGTACCTCGGACGGTCGCCTTGTCTCATCATCCGCTCTCGTCTCGCTCACGCCCCCGGAACGGGCGGCGCCGCGTGCCCCCGGCCGCCGCTGCACGGCTCGTGCGGGGATTGCCCTGCCCAGCCTGGGCGCACCGGGCGCGCTCCACCACCCGTGAGCTCCACTCGGAGCAGCGACCGCTCCGCCCCCGCCGGCGCCACGTTGATCGGTTGTCTACCAGCCGCTTCTACGGTCGGGCCATCGGCAAGTTCCGCACTGCTCAGAAGGATTCCCATGATCGACCCGGCCGCTTCCTCGCGCGGTGACACACCCTGGATCGGCGACGATCCGCGTTTCACCGAGTTGCGCGCCGCCTACCGCAGGTTCGTGTTCCCGGTGACGGTGGCGTTCCTGCTCTGGTTCCTGGCGTACGTCCTCTGCTCGGCCTACGCCCGCGGCTTCATGGCGACCAAGGTCGTCGGGAGCATCAACGTGGCCCTGGTCTTCGGACTGTTGCAGTTCGTCTCGACCTTCGGCATCGCCCTGGCCTACGGCCGGTTCGCCGCACGGCGCTTGGACCCGCTGGCCGCGGCCCTGCGGAGCGTGGCGCAGTCCCGTCCGCGCGTCCCGGCCGGCCGCGTCGGCGACCAGGAACTGCAGGAACTGACGGAGAAGCAGGCATGACACACCACCTGACACATCATCAACTCGCCGTGTCCACTGCCCAGTCGGCCTCGAACAAGGGCCTGACCATCGGCCTGTTCGTCGCCCTGGTGGCGGTGACCCTCGTCATCACCCTCTGGGCCCGGCGCAGCACCCGCGGTACCGGCGGCTTCTACACCGGCGGCGGCCAGTTCTCCGCGCTGCAGAACGGGATCGCCATCTCGGGCGACTACCTGTCCGCGGCCTCCTTCCTCGGCATCGCCGGGATCATCGCGCTCAACGGCTACGACGGCTTCCTCTACTCGATCGGGTTCCTGGTCGCGTGGCTGGTCGCGCTGCTGATGGTCGCCGAACTGCTGCGCAACACCGGCCGGTTCACCATGGCCGACGTGCTGGCCGCGCGGCTGCGCAGCGGGCCGATGCGCACAGCGGCGGGTGTGTCGACCATCGTGGTCTCGATCTTCTACCTGATCGCGCAGATGGTCGGCGCGGCGACGATCGTGGGGCAGCTGCTCGACGTCAAGGGCGCCTCCGCGCAGATCTGGACCATCGTCGGGGTCGGTGCCCTGATGATCGTCTACGTCGTGGTCGGCGGGATGAAGGGCACCACCTGGGTGCAGATCGTCAAGGCGGTGCTGCTGATCGCCGGCGCGGCCGTGATGACCTTCTGGGTGCTGGCGAAGTACGGGTTCGACCTCAGCCACCTGCTCGGGGACGCCGCCACGGCCTCCAAGAAGGGCGACGCCTTCCTCCAGCCCGGCCTGAAGTACGGGGCGACCGACGGCTGGTCGAAGCTCGACCTGGTCAGCCTCGGCACCGCCCTGGTGCTGGGCACCGCGGCCCTTCCGCACGTGCTGGTCCGCTTCTACACCGTCCCGACCGGCCGCGACGCGCGCAAGTCGGTGAACTGGGCGATCGGCATCATCGGGGTCTTCTACCTGATGACCCTGGTGCTCGGCTTCGGCGCGGCCGCGCTGGTCGGCACGGCGACGATCAAGGAGAAGGACCCGTCCGGCAACACCGCCGCCACCCTGCTGGCCCAGCACCTCGGCGGCGGCGCGGGCACCACCGGCGGCTCCCTGATGCTCGCCTTCATCGCGGCCGTTGCCTTCGCCACCATCCTCGCGGTGGTCGCCGGGCTCACCCTGACCTCCTCGTCCTCCTTCGCCCACGACCTGTACGCCAGCGTGATCCGCAAGGGCAAGGCCACCGAGCGGCAGGAGCTGGTCACGGCGAAGATCGCCGCCGTCGTCATCGGCGCGGTCGCGGTCGCCCTGTCGATCTTCGCCAGGGACCTCAACGTGGCGTTCCTGGTGGCCCTGGCCTTCGCCATCGCGGCCTCGGCCAACCTGCCGGCGATCCTGCTGACCCTGTTCTGGAAGCGCTTCACCACCTTCGGCGCCAAGTGCGGCATCTACGCGGGCCTGATCAGCTCGATCGGCCTGGTGCTGCTCTCCCCGATCTGCTGGGGCGGCGCGAGTGGCACGGTCCACGCCGTGAAGTTGACGGCCGGCCAGGCGAAGGACTGCGGGGTGGAGGCGTCCAGCAAGCAGGTCGGCAACGCCACGGCGCTGATCTCCTGCACCACCACCGCCCCGGTCCCGCTGCAGAACCCGGGCGTCATCTCGATCCCGATCGGGTTCGCGGCCGCGGTCCTCGGTTCGCTGGCCGGCGGGCGCCGCCGTCGCGACGAGGAGACGGACGGACTCACCTTCAAGGAGCTCGAAGTCCGCGCGCTCACCGGTGTGGGGCGGTAGAGCGTGCAACCGCGCTCCAACCTCGACGAGTTCCTGTCCGACCTGACGCGCTACGCCGCCGCGGACGTGCTGACCGCCCAGCTCACCGCCGACACCCTGCGCAAGTACCTGCGCGCCGGGCTGATCGTTCCCGACGACCTGTGCGCCGGTGACACCGACGGCTACGCACAGCGGCTGCTGCACGCCGGACGGACGCACTCCGTGGTGGCCCTGACCTGGCTGCCCGGGCAGTCCACCCCGATCCACGACCACGTCGCCTGGTGCGTGTCGGGGGTGGTGGAGGGCGTCGAGGTGGACGAGGCGTACCGGCTGTGGCGGCTGCCCCGGTCCGGCCGCAAGGTGCTGGTGCCGTCCGCCCGCACCACCTGCTCTCCCGGCCGGGTGCAGCTCCTGGTGCCGCCCGACGAGGACATCCACCGGGTGTCGAACGGCGGCACCGGACGTGCGGTCTCGCTGCACGTGTACGGCGCCGACATCGCGCGGAGCGGGGGCAGTTCGATCAACCGGATCTTCGGACAGGAGGTCGTGGACCGCCCGCCGGACGGGGCCCGTCCGGTGAGCTGGCGGAGCCCGGCCGACCTGGCCCCGTGACCGACACCGCGCAGACCGACACCGCGCGACCGACACCGCGCAGACCGACGGGCCGCCTCCTCCGGGCGGCCCGTCGGTCGTGTCCGGGCGGCGGTCAGCCCTTGCCGCGACCGGCCCGCGTCCGGCCTGCCCCCTGCCCGAAGCCCCGTTCGGGTGACCTCCTACGATCATTCAGCATTCGTCGAGTCGTGCATCGAGGAGGAACGTCCATGCGAGCCCGGAAGATCGGTGCGGCCGCCGCGACAGCGGTGGCGGTCCTGGCTGCCCGCGACCTCATCCAGAAGAGGCACGCGCTGCTCCGGAACTTCCCGGTGCTCGGGCACGCCCGGTACCTGCTGGAGACGATCGGCCCGGAGCTGCGGCAGTACATCGTGACCTCCAACGAGGAGGAGCGCCCCTTCAGCCGCGACCAGCGCAGCTGGATCTACGCCTCGGCGAAGGAGGAGAACAACTACTTCGGGTTCGGCACCGAGGTCGACGTCGAGCACGTACAGGGGCACGCCTACGTCAAGCAGCGCACCTTCGCCGGCGCGCTGCCCGACACCCATGACCCGCAGGCCCCGCTGCCCTCGGCCAAGGTGCTGGGCGGCCCGCGCGGGCGGGCCAAGGCCTTCCGGCCGGCGAGCGTGGTGAACATCTCGGCGATGAGCTTCGGCTCGCTCTCCGGCGCGGCCATCACGGCGCTCAACAAGGGCGCGGCGCTGGCGGGCGCGATGCACAACACCGGTGAGGGCGGCCTCTCGCCGCACCACCGCAACGGCGGTGACCTCGTCCTCCAGCTCGGCACGGCGTACTTCGGCTGCCGCAACGAGGACGGCAGCTTCAACCTCGACAAGCTCAAGGAGGTGGTCGCCGGCGCACCCGTCAGGGCGATAGAGATCAAGCTCTCCCAGGGCGCCAAGCCCGGGCTGGGCGGGATGCTTCCGGGCGCGAAGGTGACCCCGGAGATCGCCGGGATCCGTGGCATCCCCGTCGGCAAGGACTGCGCCTCCCCGTCGCGGCACACCGCGTTCGGCGACGTCGACTCGATGCTCGACTTCGTCGAACTGCTCGCCACCGAGACCGGTCTGCCGGTCGGGGTCAAGAGCGCGGTGGGGGAGATGGGCTTCTGGCAGGAGCTGGCCGCGCTCATGGCGCGTGGTGACCGCGGCGTCGACTTCGTGACGATCGACGGCGGCGAGGGCGGCACCGGGGCGGCGCCGCGGATGTTCGCCGACTCGGTGTCGCTGCCGTTCCGGATGGGCTTCTCCCGGGTCTACGGCACCTTCGCCGAGCTGGGGCTGACCGACGAGCTGACCTTCATCGGCTCCGGCAAGCTCGGCCTGCCCGAGAACGCCGCGGTCGCCTTCGCCCTGGGCGTCGACATGATCAACGTGGCCCGCGAGGCGATGCTGTCGATCGGCTGCATCCAGGCCCAGAAGTGCCACACCGACAAGTGCCCCACCGGCATCGCGACCCAGAACCCGTGGCTGGCCCACGGCCTCGACCCGATCTCGAAGGCGACCAGGGCCGCCGTCTACCTGCGCACCCTGCGCAGGGAGCTGATGAAGGTCTCGTCGGCCGTCGGCGTCGCCCACCCGGCCCTCATCACGGCCGACGACGTCGAGATCATGAACGGCGACTACGAGGCCCGCACCCTGGCCGGTGTCTACGGCTACAAGGAGGGCTGGGGCGAGCTCGGCCCGCACCTCGCCGAGGAGATCACGGCCCTGGTCGCCGGCGCGCCCGCCTCCCCGCGGAAGCCGACCGTCTGACCCGTCGACCGGTTCCGTCGACCGTCTGACCCGTCCACCGGTTCCGTCGACCGTCTGACCCGTCGACCGGTTCCGTCCACCGGTTCCGTCGACCGCTCCGGCCGGCCCGGCCCTGGTGGCGCCGGTCCGGCCGCTCGACTCGGCCCCGCGCGCCCGAGTGCTTAGGGTGGAAATGCCCCGGGTCGGGGCCGGGCCGCAGGGTCGCCGCGGCCCGCAGGGACGGGAGGCGGGCGACGTGATCCGTGGGGTCCACCTGGAGGCGCAGTGGCGCCGCGAGGCGCTGCGGACCAACCTGTGGGTCGTACCGATCCTGGAGGTCGTGCTCGCCGCGCTGCTGTTCGTCGCCACCTGGTCCCTGGACCGCGCCGCCTACCGCGGGGACCTCACCCTGCCGTCCTGGGTCATCAGCGGCACCGCCGACGCCGCCCGGCAGACGCTCGCCGCCATCGCGGCGGCGCTGATCACCGTCGTGGGCGTGGTGTTCTCGATCATGATCGTGACCCTGACCCTGGCCTCCACCCAGTTCGGCCCGCGCATGCTGCGCACCTTCATCCGGGACCGCACCACCCAGCTGACCCTGGGCACCTTCGTCGGCACCTTCGTGTTCGCGATCCTGTCACTGGTCGTCATCGGCCCGGGCTCGCACGGCGACCTCGTCCCGCACCTGTCCATCACGGTCTGCATGGTGCTGGTGATGGCCGACCTGGCCGTCCTGATCTACTTCATCCACCACATCGCCACCTCCATCCAGCTGCCCAGGGTCATCGCCAGCATCGCGGCGGAGCTCTCCGCGGCGATCGAGGCGGGTGCGGGCGAACCGGCCCGGGCCGACGAGGTCACCACCGGGCCGTCGGCGGCCGAACTGCACGCCCGGCTCGACACCGCCGGCGCGGCCGTCCCGGCGCCGGCCAGCGGCTACCTGCAGTTCGTCCGGCACCGCACGCTGGTCCGGATGGCGGCGGAGCTCGACGCCGTCATCCGGCTGGACCACCGGCCCGGGCACTTCCTGGTGCAGGGGCACCAGCTCGCCACGGTCTGGCCCGCCGAGGCGGCGCCCGAGGTGGCCCGGCGGTTCGCCCGCGCCCACGTCACCGGCTCGACCCGGACGCTCGCCCAGGACATCGCCTTCGCCGTCGACCAGATGGTGGAGATCGCGATCCGGGCGCTGTCCACCGCCGTGAACGACACCTTCACCGCCCTGACCTGCGTCGACTGGCTCGGCGAGGGCCTGTGCCGGATCGCCGCCCGCTGGTACCCCGACCCCGTCCACCGGGACGAGAGCGGACACATCCGGGTGATGACCGCCCCTGTGAGTTACGAACGGCTGGTCCAGCGCGCCTTCGAGAAGATCCGCCAGGCCGCCCCCGGCATGCCGGCCATCCTGATCCGCCAGCTCGACGCCCTCGCGGAGATCATGTCGGAGACGAAGACCGAGCAGCAGCGTCAGGTGCTCCTCGCCCAGGCCGAGATGATCGAACGCCTCAGCCGCGAGTCGATCACCGAACCGTCGGACCGCGAGGACGTCCACCGCCGCTACCTGACCCTCCTCGCCGTCCACGCCGCCCTCACCCCGCGTGCCTGACGGCGCCCGAGCCGGAACGGCTGCTCCCCTCGCCGGCGCCGCTCAGGTGCACCAGAACAGGAAGCGGTCACAGGTCGGAGTGACCACCGGGGTGGTCGGCGGCCGGGTGGTGGAGGGCTGCGGGTTCGAGCCGGTCGGACTCGGGGAGGGCTTCGCGGGCGGGTCCGCCGGACGAGGCGTCGGCGGGACCGGGACGGACGCCGTGGCCGAGGCGGTGCCGCCGGACGGCTTGGGGCGGGTGGTGGTGGCCGACGGCTGCGGGCGGGCCGTGGCCGTGGCCGCGGTGGCCGGTGCCGGTGCGGTCGGGGTGCCGGGAGCGGCCGCGGCGCTCTGGGAGGGTGGCCCGGTGTGCGCGGAGGCCGGCTCCACCGCACCGTCCGAACTGCCGCCGGCCAGCAGGACGGTGGCCAGCCCGCAGACCACCAGCCCGGCCGCCGACGCCGCCAGGACCTTGCCGCGGCCACCCTGCCGCCGGGCCGAGCGCCCTGCCGAGCGCCCCGACGTCCGGCGGGGCGGTGCGGACTCGGGGGACGGGGCCTCGTCCGCTGGTACGGGGTGAGGGTCCGGCGTCTCCCCGGGAGCGGGTCCGGCAGCCCGGCCGCAGCCGGGGCAGGAGAGCGCGCCGTTGAGATGGCGTCGACACGGGGTGCAGTAACTCATCGGATCTTTTCCGTAGGTGCGGCATGACCGGGATCCCGGCGGAGACTGCCACGCCGCCCGGATGCCGGGCCGGATCGGATTGGATGCGAGCGTACGCACACCGGACCGCTTCGCGACACCCGGTCGGCGCGAGGCTTCTGCGCGGGTCGGGTGTGGTTCGTGTGACGACGCACGGTGGCGGTGACGACGCGCGGAGCGGGACTTGGCCCCGGACCGAATTGGTCCAGACCTATTGACGGGCCTGCCCACCCCTCCTACGATCCCGTCCGGCACAGCCCCACATGTCCCCCCACCTCACCCAGAGCCGGGCGTCACGCCCCCACGCGTCGGTCATGTCCATGACGCTCGGCGGGAAGGGAGCACAGCATGGTCCGTCGGAGGTCACACACCCCACGCCCGCCGGGCGAGTCCCGCCGAGCCGAGCCCGGGCCGACCGTCCTGAGGCGCACCCTCGCCGCCGTGAGCGCCGCCGCCGTCATCGGCGCCGGCATCGCCGTGGTCGGCTCCGTCACCGCCGGGGCCGCCACCACCAACCTGGTGGCCAACCCCGGTTTCGAGAACGGACTCTCCGACTGGGCCTGTACCGGCGGCTCCGGCACGGCCGTCGGCAGTCCGGTCCACTCCGGCGCCTCCGCGCTCAAGGCCACGCCGACCGGCTCGGACACCGCCCAGTGCACCCAGACCGTCAGCGTCCAGCCCAACGCGCAGTACACGCTGAGCGCCTACGTCCAGGGCAGCTACGTCTACCTCGGCGCCACGGGCACCGGCATCACCGGCACGCCGTCCACCTGGACGCCGAACAGCCCGTCGTACGGCCAACTCAGCGTCGGCTTCACCACCGGGCCGAACACCACCTCGGTGACCGTCTACCTGCACGGCTGGTACGGGCAGCCCACCTACTACGCGGACGACGTCTCGCTCAGCGGCCCCGGCGGCAGCAGCCCCACGCCGACCCCGCCGACCACCCCACCCACCACCCCGCCCACGACGCCGCCCACCACCCCGCCCACGACACCCCCACCACCCCGCCGACCGGTGACACCTGCCCCACCAAGCCCAAGCCCGCGGGCAAGGTCCTGCAGGGCTACTGGGAGAACTGGGACGGCGCCGCGAACGGCGTCCACCCCGGCATGGGCTGGGTACCGATCACGGACAGTCGGATCGCCGCGCACGGCTACAACGTCATCAACGCCGCCTTCCCGGTGATCCTCTCGGACGGCACCGTCCAGTGGCAGGACGGCATGGACGCCAACGTCAAGGTCTCGACCCCCGCCGAGATGTGCCAGGCCAAGGCGGCCGGGGCCACGGTCCTGATGTCGATCGGCGGTGCCGCCGCGGGCATCGACCTGAGCTCCAGCGCCGTCGCCGACCGCTTCGTGGCGACCGTCGTCCCGATCCTCAAGAAGTACAACTTCGACGGGATCGACATCGACATCGAGACCGGCCTGTCCGGAAGCGGCAGCATCGGCACGCTGTCCGCCTCCCAGGCCAACCTGATCCGCATCATCGACGGCGTGCTGGCCCAGATGCCCGCGGGCTTCGGCCTGACGATGGCCCCCGAGACCGCGTACGTGACCGGTGGCAGCGTCACCTACGGGTCGATCTGGGGCGCCTACCTGCCGATCATCAAGAAGTACGCCGACAACGGGCAGCTGTGGTGGCTGAACATGCAGTACTACAACGGCAGCATGTACGGCTGCTCCGGCGACTCCTACCAGGCCGGCACCGTCCAGGGCTTCACCGCGCAGACCACCTGCCTCAACAACGGCCTGACCATCCAGGGCACCACCGTCAAGGTGCCCTACGACAAGCAGGTCCCCGGCCTGCCGGCCCAGCCCGGCGCCGGCGGCGGCTACCTGGATCCGGGCCTGGTCGGCCAGTCGTGGAACGCCTTCGGCGGCTCGCTGAAGGGGCTGATGACCTGGTCGATCAACTGGGACGGCTCGAAGGGCTGGACCTTCGGCGACAACGTCAAGTCCCTCCAACACCGCTGACCGCCCGCCCGGCCTCCCGCTGACGGGGGTCACCGCCGTGGCCCTCCCACCGCCCGGCGGGAGGGCCACGGTCGTTCCGGGCCCGGGCCACCCACCGCCCGCGAGGAGCGTCAGTGCGCCGGGGTCGGACTCCGCCGGGCGGGCAGGGTGCGGGTGCGCAACGGCATCAGCCCGGCCAGTTCGGCGCTGGGCTCGACCCCCAGCTGCTCCCGCAGGGCCACCCGGCAGGTCTCGTACTGCCGGACGGCCTCGGCCACGTTGCCCTCGGCCAGGTGCGCCCGGATCACCGCCCGGTGCGAGCTCTCCCGCAGCGGCTCGGCCAGGACGGCGACCAGGGCGGCGTCGACCGCCTCCACGTAGCGCTTCTGGCGGCTCATCCGCGCGGACAGGGCCTCCAGGGCGTGCAGCCGGATCTGCCGGACCCGTTCCCGTTCCACCACCAGCCAGTCCTCGTACCAGTTCGGCAGCAGGTCCTGGGTGAACAGCTCCACCGGCGGCTCCCCGGCCCCGACGCCGGCCCCGACCGCAGCCCCGGCCCCGACCCCGGCCCCGCCGCCGTCACGCAGCGCCTGGGCGGCCGCGACCATCCGCCGGACGTCCACCCGGACGGCCGCGGCGAGCGCCAGCACCTCGCCGCGCGTCTCGACCAACCGCTGACCGGCGGAGAGCCGCCACAGCGCGGTGCGCAGCCGGCCGGCCGCCGCGCCCTCGTCGGCCTCGGGCCAGAGCGTGCAGGAGACCGCCGCCCGGGCGACCGGTCCCCGCAGGGCCAGCAGGGTGAGGATCCGGCGGGCGGTGGGCGGCAGCTCGACGGTCCGACCGCCCAGGGCGAGCTGCCAGCAACCGAGCAGTCGGAGGTCGGCTCCGGGCGGCCGGAGGCACGCCCCGGACTGGTCAGGCGTCATCTGTTGCTCCCCACGGACGGACGCTGCCGACCTTGTCGGTCGGCCGACGCGCTGTCAACGCTCGCCGCCGCGCGTCGAGGAGCGGTGACCCGTACGAGGTGGCCCGCCGTTCCCCGGTGGACGCGCAGCTCACCCGGCTGTGGACGGCCCGGACGGCCTCCCGCCGGTCCCCTCCGGGTGCAGCAGCGCGGCCAACTCCTCGGCCGCCAGGGCCAGTGCCTCCCGCCGGTCCGCGGCGAGCCGCGTGACGTCGCGCAGCGCCGCCGCGGCCGCGTCCCGGGCCTGTCCGGCGATCGCCTTCCGCGGCCCGCGCTTGGCACCGGCGGCGATCTCCCGGGCGAGTTCCAGCTGTTCCTCCAGCTCCGCGACGCGCCGCGCCAGGGTCTCGTCGATCCGGTCGGCTTCCTGCCGGAACAGCTGCCGGAGGTGTGCGGTGGTGCTGTCGTGCATGGTGCCCTTCCGTCCTTCCGTTGCGGGGGGGAGTGTGCGCGGGGGAGTGCGCGCGGGGAGCGCCACTACAGCGCGACGTTGATCGCGGCCCAGGGCGGCTGCAGGGCCTGGCCGCCGACCAGGAACGCGCCCTTGACGACGTTCCCGGTGACGGCCACGCGGTTGGCCGGGACGTCCAGCCGGACGGCGGTGAGGGCGCTCGTCTCCAGGTGGTTCGCCGAGACGACCGTGCTGTCCGCGGAGCCGTCCAGCAGGGCCCGCTGGTTCGCGTCACCCGGGTGCTGGTCGGTGCGGCGGATCAGGTTGTCGTTGACCAGCAGTGGCCCGGCCAGGACGCTCCGGACGGCGACGGAGTCCCCGTCCGCCTCGATCCGGTTTCCCCGGATGGTCGCGGCGGGCAGGACGGAGGCGTCCGGGGCGAAGACCCGGGCGGGGGTCACCCAGGCCAGGCCGTGCTTCAGCTCGGCGTACCAGCCGGTGCCGCCGAGGCGGGCCAGCAAGGTCGCGGCGTCGCCTGCCGGGTCGAGCGATTCCCGGGAGCCCGGTGCCGGGAAGCGGGTGGTGTCGATGTGGTCGCGGCCGAGGAAGAGCAGCACGGCGAGGAGGCCGACGGCGCTGCGGTCGGGCCGTCCGCCGCTGGTGATGACGTTGTCCAGCACCTCGACCCGGCCGGAGCTGGTCACGGCGACCACTCCGGCGACGAGTAGGGCCGTCGCCCCTTCCGGGAGCCGCACGTCGAGGATGTTGTCCGTCACGGTGACGGAGCGGCACTGCTGGGGGAAGACGCCGACGACCATCAGCGTGGTCGGCTCGGTGGTCGCGGGGAAGAGGTCGTGGATGCGGTTGCCGCGCACCTCGCCGTCGGTCACGCCGGTCAGGAGGACGCCGACCATCGGCTGGCCCGGCTCGAAGGGGAAGTCGGGCCGCTCGGTCCGGGTGACCTCGTTGCCGCGGACGACCACCCGTGAACCGCTCGATCCGGGCCGCATGACGACACCCCCGGTGCCGCCGTCCAGCCGGTTGTCGGCGATCACGACGTCCTGCTGCGCGAGTTGCATGGCGATCGCGGGCCCCACCGTGGACAGGGTGCAGCCGGTGACCGACACCGCGGACAGGACCCCGGCCAGGCGGGGGGCGGTGAGGGCGATCCCGGTGCCGTCCAGCCGGAGCGGGGGCTGCTGCACGTCGCGGCCCCCGCCCGTGGTGAGGTCGCCGACCGGACGGGCGGTGATCACGCAGTCGCGGATTTCGCTGGTGGGCGCGGCGAGTTCGATCCCGGCGCCGCCGCCGTCGATCCGGCAGTCCCGGATGGTCAGGGCGGCGTTCAGGGATTCGGCCTGCCAAATCACGCCGGCGCCGCCGTCGCCGACGATCAGGTTGTCGCGCAGGGTGGCGCCGAGGGAGAGCTGCACGCGCTCGTCCAGCAACAGGCCGCCGTCCACCCCGTAGACCAGTGAGTCGGTGAGTTCGAAGCCGGCCAGCATCAGGAACGCCCCTCCGCCGAGCGGCTGCGGGCCGTCAGCGGCGCGCTCCCGCGGCCGGATGACCGCCGTGATGCCGAGATCGGCGAGCAGTGCGCAGTCGCGTACGGCGAGGCCCACGACCAGGCCGGACAGCGCGATCGCGGTCTCCTGGACGTCGCCCTGCCCCGTCCCTCCGCCCTCGGTCCCGCCCCGGTGGGACACGTCCCGGTCGGACACGTTCCGTCCGGTGATCAGGGCTTGCAGGAGCTGCGGCCCGTCGTTGCTCAGCAGGCTGGTCCGGGCGATGGCGCACCGGAGCAGGTCGACACCGGCCGAGCCCGCCACCGCGATGCCGATCGCGGGGAACTCGCCATCGCCCCCATCGCCCCCATCGCCCCCATCGCCCCCCTCGGTCGGACGCTCGACCGGATCGCCCAGGATCGCCAGATCGCTGACCGTCACCCCGCGACATCGCTGCAGCACCAGCGCCGGCCCGCTTCCCCGGTGCCGGAGCACCGTCAGCCAGCCGTGCCCGGAGAGGGTCACCGACTGGGCCCCGTTCAGGACCACCGGTTCGTCGAGCTCGTACTGGCCCACCGCCAGGCAGACCCGCCCGCCGGTCCTGCGCACCCGGTCGACGGCCTGTTGCACGGTCAGGGTGCCGTCGGCGTGCGACTCGGGGGTCACGCAGACCGTGCAGTCCCCGCACTCCGCGCAGGCCGGCGGCCAGACGCCCCGGCAGTCCGTGACCTCGTTCGGGAGGTCGATCACGGCGAGCCGGCCGTAGAAGCGGTGCGGGCCCTGCGGGGGTGCCTGCGTCAGCTCCTCGACCCGGCCGTCGGCCGAGCGGGCGGTGAAGGTCCAGTGGTCGCCGGTGCGCAGCGTGCCGCCGGCCGGGGCGTCGGAGAAGATGATCCGGACGCCGTCCTCCAGTACGAGTCCGCCGGTGGCGGCGGAGACCGGAATGGTTCCGTCGGCGCCGACGAGCGGGCCGCTGTGGTCCCACTGCCGCAGCCTGGTCCGCCGACCGTGGTCGGCCGGGTCGAGGTCGGCCGGCAGCGCGGCCGAGAGCGTCACCTGCTGGGTGGGGTCGTCGAGCCGGTCGACGGTCACCACCCGGGCGAGGAAGCCGGGGGTACCGGACAGCTCCCGGTCGTCGTCCAGCACCTCCACCCAGGCGCCTTCCCGGATCCGCTGGACGTCGTCGCGCCCCGTCCGGGAGACGGTCAGTACCGTGCGGGTGTCGTCCACGTCGGTCACGGCGGCGGCCACGCTCGCGTTGTCGCGGGCCCACTTGAAGCCGGCCTGGGCGAGCATGCCGTCGTTGTGCACCTCGACCCGGTAGAGCCGGTTCTCCCAGCCCAGGTAGTCGGCGTCCGGCGGCACGCTGCACGGGTCGGTGGAGGCGGGGACGGCCACGCCCTTGGTGGAGAGCCGGCCGGCCGAGGGCGCGGTGGCCGCCACCCAGCCCGGGATGTCGGGGTCCTCCGTGCCGCAGTCGACGTCGTCGGCGTCCTTCGGCAGTACCTTCACCTGCCAGACGGTCTGCATCCGGGCGTCGGTCTCCACGCCGATGGCGGGATCGATCAGCTCGGGCCGTTCGACCGCGGTGACCTCGCGCTCCCAGGCCTCGACGTACACCAGGTGACGGCCGGGCGTCAGGTCCGGCGGGTTGGGCAGGTACGGCTGGTCGGCGTACCGGACGGGTGCCGCGGCCCGTAGGTCCTGCAGCCCCGGCTCGACGTGCGGGCCCGGCCCCTCCTGCGGGCCGACCTCGCCGTGGTTGTCGAGAGCCAGGCCGTGCAGGTAGAGGCGGCCGAGGCCGATGGTGAAGGACTTGCCGTCGGCGGTGGCCTCGATCCGGAACCCGGTCGCCTCAGGGGCGCCGCCGGTGTCGAGGTCGAGCGGCGAGGTGCACGGGCCGAGGACGTCCAGGGCGAGCGCCCGCAGGCGGTGGTCCAGGCCGTCCGCCAGCTCGTTGAGGTAGGCGTCCCGCAGCATCCGGCCCTGTTCGGCCCGGGGCCGGCTGTAGTCCGCGGCTGGGTCGAAGCTGAGACGGGTGTAGTCGCCCGGCATGTACGGCTCCTTCGAGATCGCTGCATCGGTTGCCCGGCGCGCGCGGAGGACGCGCCGGGCGCGGGGCGGGCTCCCCGACATGCGTCGGGGCTCCCGGAGGACGGCGGCGGTCAGACGATGACGGTGATGCCGGCGGTGATGCCCGCCGGCAGGTACTCGTCCAGCCGCCGCCGCAGGTTGTCCAGCCGCTGGGGCTCCTTGACGTGGCAGTAGGCGCCCATCTCGCTGCCGTCCTCCGCGCCGGCGGCGATCTCCGCCGGACAGCGCGGGTCCAACTCCGCGAAGCCCGGGTCGTCGTAGTGGCGGGAGACCAGCACCGGGCGCACCCGGCGCTGCTCGGCGTCCACCAGGGCGGCGCGGGCGGCGCCGGTGGCCTGGGGGTCGGCGGCCAGCACCCGGGCGACGGCGAGGTCGGGCTGGCAGGCGAAGCGGCGGGGCGTGCGGCTGGCCTCGGCCGGGCGGGCCGGGTCGTCCGGCGGCAGGTAGCTGTACCGCAGACAGCCCTGCTGCGTGCGGGCGGCCACCAGCCGGGCGGTGAACAGGCATTCGCTCGCGTCGACCGTCCGGGCGGCGACGGTGCCCAGGAAGGTGGACCGCTCGGCCCGCAGCCCGGTCCCGGGCGCGCCGGCGCCCGCGACGGCCTCGGTGGCCCCGGCCGTGCCGGTGGCCGGGCCGGCGGCGACCACCGAGTCCAGCAGCAGCACCTCGTCGGCCGGGGCGTCCAGCAGGACGGGCCCGAGCAGGCAGAAGGCGAGCTGGATCCGGAGCGTGGGGGAGGGCCCGGCCACCGTGATGCTCGGCCCGTCCGCGACCGGTGCGCCGGTCTGGTCGCGCGGACCGCCGGGCAGCAGCGTGCAGTGCAGCAGCCGCAGCCGGGCGAGGGCCGGCCCGGTGGCGATCCGGCCGTCCAGCGCCACCCCGGACAGCGTCAGCGTGCCGTCGCCGCGAACGGTGAGGGTGCCGTCGGCGGGCGCGGGGCGCAGCACCGGCCGCTGCAGGTCGGCCGCCTCGATGACCAGGCTGCGCCCGGTGACGGTGATTCCGGCGGGCAGCGCGTAGTCCTCGCTGTCCAGGACCTGGATGACGGTGTGGCGGGCGGGGCCGGCGGCCCAGGCGGCCAGCGCGTCGGTCAGCGTGGTGTGGTCGGCGTCATGGGCGGCGACGGTGAGCAGCTGGTCGGGTTCGCCGGCGGCGAGCCAGCCGGAGCGGTCGTAGTCTCCGCCGCCGACCAGCCCGGCCGCGCCGTGGAAGAAGGAGCCGCGCAGCACGGCGGGCAGCGGGAGGGCGGAGCCCACCGCCACCCGACCGTTGCGCACGTCGACGGCGAGCACCGCGCCGTCCGGCCGGGCCGCCGGCCACGGGTCGAGCCGGCGGCTGAGCACGGTGGCGTGGACCTGCCCGAGGTCGGCCGGGTCGGCGGTGGGAGTGCCGAAGCGGTCGTCGAACCAGACGCCGAGGCTCGCCGCCGGGGCGTTCGCCTGGTCGCCGACCGGGCCGTACAGCGTGGTGGGCGAGGGCAGCGGGCCGCCCGCCGCCGAGGTGTCGGGGTGGGCGAGCAGGTCGGCCTCGAACAGGGCGGGGCGCAGCGGAGCCGGGACGGCGGCGGCTTCGAGGCCGGGCGGCAGGTCGGCGGTGCGGTTCCCCCGGGTGAACAGCGGGCGGTCGAGGCCGAGCGGGTCCAGCCGGTAGCGCCACGGCTGGTCGGCCTCGCGGGCCGGCACCCGCTGGAGTGCGGCGGCGCGCTCGCGGTGGACGGCGACGGTCACGTGCGCCGGGTGGTACCAGCCGACCGGGCCGTCCGGGTGGCGCACGTCGACCAGCCGGGTGGTGCGGTCGAAGGGCGTGCCGGCCAGTGCGCTGTCCAGCCGGGTCGGCAGCCGGGTGGTGGTGAGGTCGGGCCGGGTGTGCCGCAGGTGCTGGGTCCAGGCCGTCCGGGCGAGGCCCTCGACCAGCCGCACCGGGAACCCGCAGGCGTGCTGGGCGACGTCGGCGAGCGCCGAGACGGTCCCCTTGCGCCGCCGTACGGCGATGGTCCGGGCCACGTCGGCGCGGGCGCTCGCCCCGGCGGAGGGGAGCAGGCGCGGGCCGCGCAGGTCGTCGAACTCGACCAGGGCGGTGGCGTCGTCCTGCGCGGTCGAGGCGTCGTACAGCGGGACGGTGCCGACCAGTCGGGCCAGGTACGGGACGTACTGGTCCTGGCAGGTCTCGATGAAGTGGTCCTCGTAGCCGCGCGCGATGTCGGCGGCGAGCGCGTCGGCCTGCTCGCCGATGACGGCCAGCAGGGCCCGCAGCGGCTCGCCGACCTCGGCGTCCCTGGCCCGGATGACGGCCGGGAGCCGGGCGTAGAGCTGGTCTGCGGCGGTCATGTGAGCCACCTCCGGGACGGTACGGGCGGGTGCGGGGGCGTCATGTCAGGCCGCCGGTGGTCGGTGCGGGCGGCGCCGCCGCCAGGGTGACGGTGAGCTGGTCGGGGGCGAGCACCGGCAGTTCGGCCGGCAGCACGCCGCCGCCCGCGCCGGCCCGGACGTCCAGGAGCCGCAGCCGCTCGGGCAGGTCGCCGTCGGCCGGGTCGGCCCCGTGGTCGGCGAGGAACGCCGCCCAGACGGCGTCCGGGGTCCCGGGCGGTCGGGCGAAGCCGAAGCGGGTGACGGTGACCGTCGCCGCCCCCGGCACCGCGGCGGCGGCGAGGTAGAGGTCGGACAGGTGCAGCGCGCGGGCGAGGTCGGTGCGGTCGAAGCCGAGCCGCCCGGCCAGGGCGGCGCGCACCCCGGCCAGCACGGTCTCGGCCTCGGCCGCCGGGTTCGGGGCGACGGTGACGGCGAGCACCAGCGGCACCGGGGTGAAGTCCTGGACCACCACCCGCCGGTAGGGCGGGCTCGCCGAGGCGACGGTACGGGCCAGCAGCCGACGCCCGGCCGGGTCGAAGGTGCCGCCGGCGGGGCCGGCCACCGTCACCGCGATCAGCAGTCCGCGGCCGTCCCACACGGTGGCGGCCCGGGCCTTGGCCACCTGGCCGGTGGCGACCAGCAGGTCCGCGCAGTCCGCCGCGCTGACGGCCCGGCCGAGCACCCGTACCGTCCCGGGGGCCCGCTCGCGCAGGGCGCTGCCGTCCTCCCGGTCGGCGCCGCCCTGGGCGGCGGCCGGGTTGGCCACGGCGTCGAGCCCGGGCAGCCGGTGCAGCGGTTGGGTAAGGGTGCCGGCGCCGACCCGGCCGGCCAGCCCGGCGCCGTAGCGGTAGTCGGCGACGACGTTGCCGGCGCCGCTGCGCGGGCGGGCGCCGTTCGTCCCGTCGCCGTACTGCACGACGGTCGAGCCGTCGGCCTCGGTGCACAGCTCGTACACGACCTGGTCCGGCCCGGCGCCGAGCAGCTGCGGCACCTCTCGGGAGGCGAGCCCGCCGACCCGTACGGTCAGGGCGGTGACGGAGCCCTCGGGGGTGGCCGCGGGCACCCGGGTCAGCGGGCCGTGGGCGAGGGCGAAGCGCTGGAAGGCGGACGAGGCGTCACCGGAGCCGAGCACCTCGTGCGGGACGGTGACGCCGTGGCTCGCCGTCGCGGCGTTGCCCAGCAGGGTGGTGGCGGCGGCGTCCAGCGGGTCGGTGTCCTCGGGCTGTGCGGCGAGCGGCACCACCAGGTAGCAGGCGTCGCCGGCCCGGACACCCCCGGCGGCCGGGTCCGCCCCGGCCGGTTCCAGCCGGACGCCGCCCTGGACGGTGGTGGCGACGGCCCGCCCGCCGGGCGCCGCGAGCACCAGCCGCCGGCCCCGGGGCAGGTCGGCGGGGGCCACCACGGGTGCCGCGGCCCGGTCGGTGCCGGGCGGGCCGAGCACCTGCACGGAGTCGGCCGCCGCCCCTGCGTTGGCCTCGGCCTCGGCCGGGGGCGGCGGTGCGGTGGCCACCGCCAGGCCGGGGATCCAGAGCTCGTTGCCGAGCCGGTCCGGGTGGTCCAGGCCGAGCCAGCGGACCGCCTCCCCGTCGAGCTGGACGACCTGGACCTTGCGGCGGTCCGCGATCTTCGGCAGCTCGGGATCGACGGTCACCTCGGCGACCTGGCTGGTCGGCCCGGTGGCGCCGAGGAGCTGCTCGGTGCCGGGCGCGGTCTTCGTCACCCGGACCACGCGGGTGAACGCCCCGGGGTCGACCACCAGCAGCGGCGTCCCGACGGCCAGCGACTCGTTCTTGCGCTCCAGCGGCAGCGGCGCACCGGCCGCGATCTCCACCTCGCTCGCCTTCCCGACGTCCCAGGTGATCTTGTCGCCGTTCTTGGACATGATCGGCGGTGCGGTGTCCGGCACGTCGTGCCCGTTGACCAGCAGGGACCGCGCGGGCCGGTAGGCGGCCGCGCCCGCTGCCGCGGTCTGCGCGGCGAGCCGCAGCCGCAGCCCGTCCGGCCCGGCGTCCAGCGCGGCGACGGTGGTGCGCAGGACCGAGCCGGTCTCCCGCGTTCCGGAGCCGCCGATCTTGACGTGCGCCGACTCCGGCCCCTCGACCACGATCAGCATCGGGTCGCCCGGCCGCAGCACCCCGGCCCAGCGCGGCACGTCGGCGGGGTGGACCAGCGCGCCTTCGGCCCCGGCGAGCGGATCCACCGCGACCGGCTTCCCGTACGCGGGCAGGGCGTTGAGCCGCCAGTCGGCCGCGCAGCCCTCCAGCGTCTCGAAGGTCTGCGGCTGCTCGCCGGGTCCCGGCACGCTCTGCACCGGGAACCCGGCCGGCACGGTGAGCGCGGCGCCGGCGGCGAGCGTGAACGCGAGCGTCGCGGTGGCGGAGACGCCCGGCCGCGGCCGGTAGCCGATCAGCTCGACCAGCCGGTGCACGCTCTCGTCGAGCACCGCGGTGCCGAGGAAGTGCTCGTTGACGTACCGCTCCTGATGGAAGGTCAGGACGTCGCCGAGCGCGGCCCACTGCTCCAGCAGCGTGATCGCGTGGTCGTCCTGGTCCCGCGTGGTGAGCCCGGCGAGCTCGGGCTGCGCGGCGATCCGCTCCAGCATGGTCCGCTGGAACGAGGCGAAGTCGCCGATCCGGGCGCGCAGCGCGGGCAGGCCCGCCGGGTTGTCGACCGGCAGCGGCGTCTCGGGCAGGCCGCCGGGGCAGGTGCCGGGGGGTCTCAAGGGGTACCTCCGTCGATCTCCAGGTGCAGTACGCCGTGCTCCGGCAGGCTCGGGTCGTCGTCCAGGCGCAGCACCTGCCAGGGCGCCACATCCAGGCGCCCGGCGGCGAGTTCCCCGTTGTCGGGCGCGTCGTAGCGGCGCAGCGCCAGCGCCTTGACCGAGTCGACCCCGGGGACGGCGGCCACCGCCGCGTACACCTCGCCGAGCAGCAGCGGCCGCCCGAAGCCGAGCGCCGCCCCGGCGAGCAGTCCCGCCCGTCCGCCCGGCAGCCGCCCGGCGATCAGGGCGTCCCGTACGGCGCGGCGCAGCACGGCGCGGCTGTGCCCCGGGGCGGCGCACACGTGCAGCGCGAGTTCGACGGCGACGAACTGCGGCGGCCGGACGTCCACGTCCTGCCCGGCCAGCCGGACGGCGTCCAGGGCGGCCACCACCTCGGCCCGCAGGGCGGTGGAGAGCTCCTGGTGGCTGCCGCCGGTGTCCACCAGCGCCGTGGGATCGACGGGCAGCACGGAGACCAGCCAGGTGTACCAGCTGCCGGTCCAGCGCAGTGCGGCCACCGCCGCGCGCACGGCCGGCAGCCGCAACACGGCGTCGACGGCGTCCTGTTCGGTGACGGCGCGCTCCTGCCGGGCCCGGAAGGCGTCGGGGGCGAGGCGCCGGGCGTGCTCGATGCTCTCCGGCTCGGTGCCGCCGGTGGCCGGCACGGGGTTGCGGACGGTCTGCACCCGCTTGGCGTCGGCGTCGGGCAGGACGATGTGCGCCAGCGCCTCGGCGCCGATGTTGCCGGCCGTGCTGTTGCCGATCCGGTAGCGGGCCTCGAAGGTCTGGGCCTGCAGCGGCGGCCGCCCCAGCGGGGGCCGGCCGAAGCGGATCAGCCCGTGCCCGGTGTCGTCCACCTCGACGACCAGGTGCAGGTCGTTGGGCCCGCTGTCGAAGAGGTCCGGCACCGGCGAGTACACCTCGGGCGGGCCCGAGCGCGGCCGGGCGGTGACGGTCAGGGACGGGACGGCCGTCTGCGGCCCGCCGGACAGGTCGGTCCGCTCGGTGTCCGGCGCGCCCGCCTGATGGGTCAGCGGGGCGTCCGGCAGCCGCAGCCGGGGGTCGAGCGGCCCGCCGAGCGGCCCGGCGGCCGTCGGGTCCCAGCCCTCCGGGGTGACGTCGATCCCGTCGACGGTGAGGCCGTGGTCGGCCAGCACGGTGTTGCCCCGGCCGAGCGAGACGTCCTCCAGCACGTCGCCGTCGGTCTGCACGGCGCGGACGCAGACCGGCCGGTCGGGCGCCTCGGCGGCGGCCCACCGGACGGCGAGCAGCGGCAGTTGCGGGTCGGCGTCGTGGGTGCGCCCGGTCAGCCGCACCCGGCCGTCGGGATCCTTGGTGACAGCGGGCAGGTACGCCGGGTCGCTGCCGGGCTGGACGTCGGTCAGCCGGACGACCCAGCGGGCGGTCGGGTCGGCGTCGGCCGCCAGCCCCGTGCGCGGCGAGCGGACCTGCTCCAGGACGAGCAGGTCACCGGCCTTCAGCACCGGCTCGGCGGCGGTCGCGGGGTGCGCCGGGTCCTCGGCCCAGAGCCAGGCGGTGGTGGCGCCGGCCGGGAGCCAGTAGCTGTCCTCGCCCCAGTGGTGCAGGTGCAGTGTGTTGCCGAGCGGATCGGCGGTCAGCTTGTGGGCGGTCTCGAACACCACCGAACCGTCCAGCGGGGGCGTGGCCAGTGCCCGGGCGTCGACCAGTTCGGTCCGGATCCCGGGTGGCGGGGCGCCGGTCTGGCCGGCCAGCGGGTTCGGGATCGTGGTCAGCAGCCGGGTGCCGCGCGGCACGCTGATCGGCGCGGTGACGGCCAGGTGCACCGCGGTGGCGGCGTTGCGGCCCTGGTGCAGCGCGTAGTCGACCAGTCGGACGTGCCGGCGCACCGACACCCGGCGGCGGGCGAGCCCGAGGTAGCCCTCCAGCAGGGCCGCGTCCTGGGCGTAGGACAGCTGGTCGGCGTGGAAGGCCAGCAGTTCGAGCAGGGTGACGGCGAGGTCCGCCGGGTGCCGGTCGGAGAGCGAGGGGTGGCGCTGGGCCGCGAGGTCCAGCAGCATCCGGCGGAAGCCCGCGAAGTCCTTGGCGGTGACGTCGAGCAGCGGTTCGGGCCCGCCCGGGTCGGCCGGGCCGGGACCGGGGGCGCGGCAGTCCAGGTCGGAGGGGCAGGTGGCCATGAAGGAGAAGCCGATCCGGCGCAGCACCGGGTCGAGGTCCGGGACGGCCAGCTCCAGCTCGTACCGGCTGAAGTCGCCCGGCTCGTCGGTGCGCACCAGCAGGGTCCGCGCGTCGGTGACGGAGACCGCCACCACCCGGATGCCGCGGATCCGCTCGCCGCCCTTGACCAGCACCTGGTCGGGGCGGCTGACCAGCTTGAAGGGGTCCGCGCCGGCGGGCAGGTCGCGCAGCAGGCCGACGGTGAGCCGGCTGTGGTCGGCGGCATCCACCTCGACGTAGTCGATGCCGTTGCCCCGGTCCTCCTCGACCAGGAGTTCGGCCCGGCGCCGGGTGAGCGGGTCGGGCGGCAGGATCGCCTCGGTCATGCCGGCACCACCACCTGGACGACGCCGGCGCCGCGGTCGACCCGGCGGCGGTAGGCCACGGTGACCACCAGGGAGCCGTCCTCGCGGGCCACCGTGTCCACCCGGTCGACGGCCACCAGGTCGTCCGCCCAGGTGTGCAGCTGGGCCTTGATCAGCGCCTGGGTGGCCGTCGCCAGGACGTCCCCGAGCGGCGCGAAGACGAGCGCGCGCAGCCCGCAGCCGAAGTCCGGGCGCATCACCCGCTCGCCCGGCTCGGTCAGCAGCACCAGTTCGATCAGCTCGCGGACGTGCCGGTCCGGGTCGGCGCTCGCGGTGCGCCCGGTGCCGTCGACGCGCAGCGGGAAGGAGAGCGGCCCGGTCACGACGGCTCCCGGACGACGGGGGTTTGAGGACGGGCCGTAGGCCGGATTGCTGTCATCTGCGCTACTCCACCAGGTTCTTGACGCTGAGCAGGGCCGGTGTGGGCGGCGGCACCTGGGCGACCGGCGGGGTCGGCACCACGGGCACCGGCCCGGCGACCATGCCCGGGTGGATGTGGGTGTTGACGAGTGTGGCGAGCTGGGTCAGGTAGCTCAGCAGCTGGGTGCCGAGGACGGCCGGCTCGGCGGCCTGCCGCCCGTGGCTGACCAGCGGGGCCTCCAGGGTGACCTGGGTGAGCGCCTGCAGCGTCACCTGGCCGGAGTCCGCCTTGATCTCCAGCAGGTTCTGTCCGGTCAGGTCGCTGACCGTCAGGGTGTGGCCGTCGTCGTCCAGGCTCACCGTCAGGCCCGTCTCGCTGACCAGCTCGCGCCGGCCCGGGCTGGGCAGCGGCGAGGTCGGCGCGCCGGGCGCCTCCAGCGGCCCCCACCAGCAGCCGGTCCAGATCGGGCGGGACGGATCGCCGGCCTCGAACTCGACCCAGAGCGGGGAGCCGACCGGCGGCACGGTGTACAGGCCCGAGCGCTGCCCCGCGTACGGGGTGCAGGGCAGGGCCCAGCCGGTCTCGACGTCGCCGAGCACCTCGGGCACCTTGGCCTTCAGCCGCCCCGACTTCAGCGGGTCGTCGACACTGGTGACCTCCCCCCGGTACTTGCCGAAGTAGCGGTCGGTGCTCGCCCCGATCGCCAGCAGTGCGTGGTCCAGCACGGTCGTTCAGCCTCCCAGTGCGCCGAGCAGTCCCGAATCGCCCACCGCGTTGCGCACCGCGGTGAAGCGTTGGCTGTAGGCCCTGGGGGTGATCCGGTGCACGACCTTGCGGACCAGCCACGGCCCGCTGTAGGCGGGGCCCGCCCCGGCCAGCCGGATCGGGTCGCCGGGGCGCAGCGGTCCGACCGAGGCGTCCACCGTCCCCTCCGCGACGATCGCCAGGGCCGCCCGGTCGACCAGGGCCTGGGCCGCGGTGCGCAGGTCCCCCGCGCCGGTCAGGGCGGTGCCGGTGAGCCGGGTGACCGGGGTCGGGCTCAGCCCGGAGAGCACGCTGGTGCCGCCGGTGGTGGAGCTGACGGCCGTCACCTCGGCGCTCTGACCGCTGTGCCGCAGGTCCATCGCGTCCGCGGTGACGGTGGTGGCGCGCAGCATGTCGTGGCCGATCCGCAGGTCGGTGACCCCGCTCGCGCTGCCGGCCCGTACGGCGAGCGTGGCGACCGGCAGGCCCTCGGCCGAGACCTGGTGGAAGTGGCCGACCTCGATGCCGGTGTTGGCCTGCGGCAGGGTGAACACCTCGAAGCCGTTGCGCCGGGCGAGCCGGCGCAGGAAGCGGATGTCGCTGCCGCGCTGCACCGTGGTGCCCTCGGGCTCGATCAGCACCGGACCGGTCGGCGAGACCTGGGGGACGAGCTTGTAGCCGGCGAAGATCTGGGCCGCGATCACGGCGTCCGGCAGGTTGGGCCAGGCCTGGGTGCGGTCCTGGAGGTTCATCAGGCCGGTGGCGTCGAGGCCGCCGACCTCCACCGAGGAGTCCCCGGCGTTCTCCCCGTACACCACGGAGCGGGTCGCCGCGTACCCGGCGAAGAGGAAGACCGGCAGGGGGACGGTGCCGATGACGGCTCCGATCCGCACGCTCTGCCCGGCGCTGAACCGGTCGGCTTCGAGCAGCGGCCACTCGCCGCGCGGGGACAGCCCGGTGCCCAGCCGCAGCCGGAAGGTGCCTGGCGCGTCCAGGGTGGTCTCGACGACCAGCTCCTGCAGCGCGTCCAGGACCTCGCCCGGGGCGGGGGCGTTGTCGACCAGCAGGACGACGGTCACGGCCGTCACGACAGCGCCTCCGGCGAGACGGGCTGCGGCAGCTCGATCGGCGTGCCGGGCGGCTCCAGCACCGCCGCCGGGCCGGCGGACGCGGTGGCCGGGTTGGCGTCGACGATCCGCCACCAGGCACCCGGGTCGCCGTACGCCCGGTACGCGAGCAGGTCCAGCCGGTCGTGCGGCCGGGTCGCGCCGGTGACGGTCGGGCCGGTGGCCGGCGGTACCCGCAGGGTCACCCACGGCCGGGCCCGGCCCCGCTCGTCGACGTGCACCGCCGACGGGACGTCCCGGTAGCGGCTTCCGGGGTCGGACATCGGGCCTCCTGCGAAGGACGGGTAGGGCGGCTGCGGGCGGTCAGAGCGGAAGGACGGACGGCGCCTGCGCGGCGGACTGCGCGGTGTTCACGGCCGAGAACACCTCCCGGGCCACCGCGTGCACGTCGGCGAGCGCACTGATGAACACGGGAGCGGCCTTGAGCTCGTCCTGGCTGAGCGTGGTGAGCTGGAGTTCCGCGCGGGCGCTGATCGGGTTCAGCCTGGCGTCGAAGGCCTGCTCGGTGACGGACAGCCCGGCCACCTTGACCGGCAGCACCCGCCCCGCGCCCCAGACCAGCACCGTCCAGTTCAGCCCCTGCGGCGTGATGACGGCCAGCCCGATCTCCGCCTGGAGCTTCGTCAACTTGGCCAGCACGGTGGAGGGGTGGATCAGCTGCTCGATCGCCGAGATCACCGGCAGCAGCCCGCTGACCACCGTGACCGGATTGGCGGCCGGGTGCTCCAGCTGGTCGGCGGCGTCCAGCGCGAGCGAGACGGTCAGCGTCTCGACGGGCGTGGTCGCGGGAGTCTGCGACTCGCCCGCCCCGGCGGGCGGCTTCGCCCCGACGGCCTGCCCCAGGTCGAAGCGCCGTGCGAGGGAGTCCGGGTTCAGCGGGAACACGATCAGCTGCACCGGGACGGGCGCGACCGACCCGAACACCAACAGCGCCCCCTTGGTGAGCCGCGGCCGGCCGGGAAACTCGCTCATCGACAACCCCAATCCCGTGCATCTACAACTTCAGCCCGCTGCGGACCCGGTCGGTGATCTGCCCGGCCAGCGCCAACACGTCGATCTTCGGGGTGATCCACTGGATGTCCTTCGCCTCCGGCAGCCGCAGCGGCTTGTCGGACTCGTAGTCGAACGGCGCGATCAGCCCGAACTCCAGCCCGGTGTCGAACGCGTAGGCGGCGAGCTCGTACGGCCAGCTCTTCTCGCCCAGCAGCCGCGCCTTGGCCGTGATGTCCGCCGTGATGGCGAGGGTGAGCACCGGCTGTACCTTGATCTGCGCCTGCGCGTGGAAGGCCAGCACCTTCCGGGCGTACACCAGCTCCGCCTCCGCGTTCAACCCGCCCCTGAGCAGCACCCCGCCGGTGACGCTGATGCCGCCGGTGATGCTGGCCACGCCCGCCGAGAGGCCGGCCGCCGCCCGCAACCGCAGCTCCAGGCCCGCCTCGGCAGGGAGCACCAGCCGGGCCTTGGCCCCGACCTTCAGGTCGGTGTCGGCCTCCAGCGGGTTGAAGGCCGCCGAGAGCACCAGGTCCCTGATCTCGCCCGGCCCGAAGCTGTACCGGAACGCCGCTGCGGCGCTCAGCTGCGCCACCAGGCCGAGCGAGACCGGGCCGAGCGGCACGGCGAAGAGCGGGATCTCCGGGAACGGGATGTCGAAGATCTGGTAGCGGTTGCCCCGCGGTTCCAGGAACCGGTACGGCGGGAAGCGCAGCTCGCCCTCGACCCGCAGCAGCTGGTCGGGGGAGAGCAGCACGGCGGCCCGGCCGACCAGGCCGGGCCGGATCTGCAGCTCGACCTCGCCCTTGCCCGAGATCCGCCCCTCCCGGTCGAGGACGGCTTCGAGTTTCCCGCTCACCCGGTCGCGCTTGAGCTTGATCGAGCCCTTGCCGGTGAAGTGGCCCTCGTCGTAGCCGAGTTCCATCTCGCCGTCGAGGCCGAGGACGGTGAAGGTGGTGTGCCCCGAGCCGGTGACCCGCTCGCCGTCGTAGGAGGCCCGCAGGTCGAACGGGTTCAGGCCGGGCACGGTGACGGTGCCGTGCCCGGTGTAGACCAGGTGGTCGCCGCGCCTGGCCACCTTGAGGTCGATCGGGGTGCCCAGCACCGACAGGTTGACCTCCCCGCTCGCGCCCCAGCGGCCGCCCGCGAAGTCGACCACCACCGAGCCGCCGGTCACCAGCCCGGCGCGGGGCGTGGCCCGCAGGTCCAGCCGCCCGGTCACCCCGGTGTCCGGGCGGTACCTCACCTTGGCCTCGGCCCGGTCCAGTCCGGGGACGGTGGCGTGCAGCGTGCCGGTCGCGAACAGCCCGGCGGTGTCCGCCTCCGCGTTCAGGTCGCCGGTGACGACCCGGGCGAGTTCGAAGCCCAGGTGCCCGCCGGCCGTGAAGCCCGGCCCGAGGGAGATCGCCAGCGAGGTGTCGGTGAGCTTGAACGGCGGCAGCGAGAGCGCGTCCAGGGGCGGGCTCACCGAGGCGTGCAGCCCCTGGCTGTCCAGGGTGACATCGATCGGCCTGCGGTTCAGCAGCGGGATGCTCGGGGTGATCGCGCCCTTGCCGACCAGCCCCTCCTCGGCCATCCGCAGGTCCAGGTGGCCGGTGCTCAGGTACGGGTAGGTGAACTCGATCCGCTTGCCCTTGTCTGGGAAAGCCAGCCGGCCGGTGGCGCCCGGGTCCACCACGTTCAGGCGGAAGTCGCCGCCGCCCTTGAGCGGGTTGACCGCCAGCGGGAGCCGGGTGCCGGCCCGGACGTCCTCGAAGTTCGCGGTGACGGTGTCGTGGTGGTGGTCCACGGTCCGGTGCAGCGACTTCAGCCCCATGCCCGGGATCAGCTCGCGCGCCGCATGGTTGGCCTGGTCGCCGGCGATCGGGTCCGGTACGGTCGGCCGGATCTCGGGGGCCACCCGTAGCACGTGGGAGGCGGCCCCGGCCGAGAGCGGGTAGGGCGTCCGGTCGGCGAAGGCCTTCTCCAGCCTGGCGACGTCGGCCTGGTGAGGCCGGCTGCCGGCCTGCAGGTCGGCCAGGGCGGTGTTGTGCACGGCGAGGGAGTTCACCGCCCGGCCGCGGCGCCTCGCGATCACCGCGTCCTGCTGCTCCGGTGCGACGGGCAGAGTCTCCAGGGCCGGCGCCTCGTAGGTGCCCTGCTGGACGACGTCGGAGAAGCGCAGGGTCAGACTGCGGGGCCTGAAGTCGGGGTTCTGCTGGTTGAGCGCCTTGACGACTTGGCTCGCGGCGTTGCGCAGATCGGTCCAGATCCTGCGCCCGCTCGCCATGTTGTCCTTGGCGTCGTGCGGCGCGAGGTTGTTCGGCAGGTTGGTGCCGCCCAGCTGGAGCTCGATGACGTGGTCGATCTGGGTCTTGTCGGCCTGTGACGCCGGCCGGAACTCCCCGGCGTCCTGCTTCTTCCCGCCCGCCTCGTACCACCACTGGCGGGCCAGCTCCGCGGGCCACTTGACGCGCTGAAGCCAGAGCGCGCGCAGTTCGTCGGTCGGTGCGCGCTTCTCCCACAGTTCGGCCCGGATGTACCTGCCGCTGACGTCGGTGACGGCCTGCAGGGCCCCGCCGTCCTTGGCGTTCATCGCGGCCAGCGCCTGGTACTCCTTCTGCCACGGGCCCTTCTCCCGGGGGAGGACGAAGGCACCCAGGTCCACCAGGACGACGGTCGGGTCCTCCGGCAGCTGCCGCACCGTCTCGACGGTGCGCTGCTGGCCCGCGTAGGTGACGGTGAAGGGCTGCCAGACGGTGGCGGGCGGCGGGTTCTCCTCGGCCCGGCCGAGGAAGGGCGCGGTCGCCCGCTGCCAGGACCAGCCGGGCGGCAGCGGGCGCTCCGACAGTGCCGCGGCGTGCTCGGCCTGCCGCTCCAACGCGGCCGAGGCGGCGGGCAGGTGGTTGCCGCCCGCGGCGAGCAGGTTCGGGGCGTGCGCGCGGCCGCCGTGCTGGGCGACGTGGGCGAGCTCATGGGCGATCAGCGCACGGCCGGGGGCGGTGAGCGGGTCGTAGGAGCCGTGCGCGAAGACGACGTCGTGGCCGACGGTGTACGCGCGGGCCCCCAGGGCGCGGGCGGCGGCGTCGGCCTCCGGGCCGGTGTGCACCCGCACGGGCGTGAAGTCGTGCCGGAGGTTGGCGGACAGTCGGTCGCGGGTGCCCGCCTCCAGTGGCCGGCCCCCTCCGGCGAGGCCGGGGCCGGCGGACAGGGAGGTCATCGCCGCACCGCCCTCGCCACGGCCTCCGCCAGCTCCCGCCCCAGCCGCTCGCCGCCCGGGCCCCGGACGGGGGACTCCGGGTCGTCCGGGCCCGGCACCCGGGCGTCGGTCACCGGGGTGCGCGGCGCCGCCGGATCGGCCAGCAGCTCCGCCAACCGGCGGCGGAAGACCTCCAGCACCTGCGGCACGTCCGCCTCCCGCACGCCGCGCAGTACCAGGTGCTCGATCTCCACCTCGATCGGCGCGGTGGCGCCGCCGCCCGCCCACGGCCCGGCCGGAACACTCATTCCCACCCCCGCAACTCGTGCGGGGACAGCGGGCGCTCCAGCTTCTCGCACTCGATCCGCACCGCCTCGCGCACGTGCGCCATCCGTACCGGCTCGTCCGCGTCGGCGGCCAGGAACGCGGCGTGCAGGGCGAGTTGGGCGATCGTGCCGCCCGCCACGGCGACCTGCGCCAGCCGTGCCGGGTCCAGCCCGTCGACCGGGACACCGGGTGGGAAGGCCCGCTCCCAGAGCCGGGCCCGCTGCTCGGCGTCCGGGAAGGGGAAGGTGACCACGAACCGCATCCGCCGCAGGAACGCCGAGTCCATCGCCTCCCGGGTGTTGGTGGTGACGATGCAGATCCCGCCGAAGGTCTCCAGCCGCTGCAGCAGGAAGCTGACCTCCAGGTTGGCGTACCGGTCGCGGCTGTCGTGGACGGCCGTGCGCCGGCCGAACAGCGACTCGCCCTCGTCGAAGAGCAGCACCGCCCCCGCCTCGGCGGCGGCGAACAGCCGGGAGAGGTTCTTCTCGGTCTCACCGATGTACTTGCTGACCAGTTGGCCCAGGTCGGCGCAGACCAGGTCGCGCCCGAGCTCGGCCGCCACCGCCTCGGCCGCGGTGGTCTTGCCCGTGCCGCTCGGCCCGCTGAACAGGGCGGTGACCGCCAGGCCCCGCTCGCCCGGCCCGGGGTGCCCCCACTCGTCGTGCACCCGGCCCCGCTGGCGGACCTGCGCCAGCATCGCCCGCAGCGCCCGCTCGGCGGGCTCGGCCAGCACCAGCGAGTCGAGGCCGCGCCCGGGGCGGCACAGCCGCGCCAGGCCGTGCAGCGGCTGCTCGTCGGCGGCCCGGCAGGCTGCTACCAGGTCCGGCACCGGGACGGCCCCCGAACCGGGGGCGGCGAGCCGCACGCCCCGTTCGACACCCAGCGCGATCGCGGCCGGGGTGAGCGGGGTGCACTGCGCCAGCTCGGCGAGCTCGGCCGGGCCGGCCGAGCGGCCCGAGTCCGCCAGGGCGGCGGCGAACAGCTCCCGCCGCTCGCCCGGGCCCGCGACCGGCAGCCGCAGGACGGGCTGCGCGGTGGCGCCGGCCGGCGGCTCGGCGAGCGAGAGGACCACCGGCACGCCGTACGAGCCCGTGTCCGCGGCCAGCCGCAGCACCGTCGGCGCCGGTCCGGCGAAGGCCGCCGGATCCCCGTCCGGGCCGTGGCCCGGGCCGATCGGCCGGTCCGGCGCCTCGATCAGCAGCAGCCGCCCGCCCAGCGCCGCCTCACGGGCGAGCAGCCGCCCGTACAGCTCGGCGGTGGGGGCGTCGGGCGGTACGTCCCCGGCCTCGGTCACCAGCGTGCTCAGCCCCAGCGCGCGGGCCGCCTGCACCGCGGCCTGACGCCGGGTCAGCCGGTCCTCGCCGACCAGCGAGACCGGGCGGGGGAGCGTGGCCGGCCCGGACCGGCCGACCGGCCCTGGCGCCACCAGGGCGGCGAGCCGGCCGACGGCCGCCAGCTGACCGGGGGCCAGTCGGCAGAGGTCCTCGGCCGCCCGCGCCCTCCCGCGCAGCCGCTCGTCCAGGGTGTCCGCCCCGACCAGGGCGTGCAGCACCCGCTCGTCCACCGCGAGCGGCAGCTGGGCCAGGCCGCCGTACCGGCCGGGCGCGGGCTCCGGCGGCAGGTCGGCCAGCCGCCAGTGCCGCAGCGGCGCGTCCGGCAGCAGCGCGCTCCAGTGCGGGTCCGGGAGGGTGGCGAGCGCCCGGGAGAAAGTCGCCGGGCCGGTGGCGCAGGGCAGGCCGAGCTCGGGCGCGGTGGCGGCCAGCAGGACGTCCTGCTCGAACCGGGTGAGGCCGAAGAGCCGGGCGATCCGGTGCAGCGCGACCGGCGTGCCGGTGTCCGCCGCCACCTCGGCGGCCAGCAGCGCGGCGGCCCGCTCGGGCCGCTCGGCGTCGGCCGGGCGGCCGTCCAGCCGGGCGGCGACGGCCTCGGCGTGCAGCACCAGGTGCCGCTGGTTGTCCCGGGCCCAGACGGCGCCCGGGGCGGCCTGTGGCGGCGGGTCGGCCGGGTCGGCGGCGGTGGCCGGCCGCTCGTGTCCGACGGTGGTCACAAGGTCACCTCCTGCGGCAGGAACAGTCCGTGGAGGTCGAGCGGCGGCAGGCTCCGGGCGCCGTCGACCTCCAGCGTCACCCGGTAGTCGCCGCGCGGCGCGGCCGTCAGCCGGACGCCGAGGGCGGCCTGCGGCGCGGGCGTGACGTCGAGCGCGAGCGCCACGGTGGCGTCCGGGCGCACCCGGTCGAGCAGCAGCCGCACCCGCCGCTCCGACCCGGTGAGCGGCGGGAGGACGTCGGCGGTGAGGGTGCCGTCGTAGGCGCCCGCACCCGGGGCGGGCGTGGCGGTCACCGCGCCGAGGGTCGGCAGGACCGTGAACGCGACGGGCGCGCTCGCCAGGGCCGGGGCGGTCAGGGAGACGGTGGAGTCGAGCGGCGCGGTCAGGCGCTGGACCTGCACGGTGTGCTCGCCGGGCCGCGCCCCGGTCAGCGGGACGGTCAGCTGCCCGGCGTCGACCACCGTGGCCGGGGCGGCGGCACCGTCGACCAGCACCTTGAGCGTCTCGCCGGGAAGCGGCGCGAGGGCCGAACCGAACAGCCGCAGATCCGGCATCGGGGCGGCGGCCCGGACCGGCGCGCCGGGGCCCTCCGGTCCGGCCACCACGTCCAGCCGGGGGCCGCTCAGCAGCCGGGCGCCCAGGCCGGTCCGCAGCACTGGCAGCACGGTGCCCGCGGCCTCGGGGGACTCCACCACGACGGGCCCGGCGACGAACGCCAGGCTGAGGGCGAAGGCCCCGGGCTGGTAGAGCGCCCAGAGCCGGGTCAGCTCGTCGATGCTCAGCTCCTCCGGGCGCAGCCGCACCCGCTCGCGCGCCCGGGCCAGGTCGTTCCTGGCGATCTCCGGGTGGTCCGTGGCGGCCTGCTCGATCAGGGCCGGGAAGATCTCGGGGGTGGCGTGCAGGGCGGCCGCGCACAGCGCCAGCAGCTGCTCGCTCTGGAAGGCGCTCTGGCCCCGGAAGGTGACCAGGTAGTGCAGCTCCAGCGCCGTCCGCGGCACCTCGCGCGGCGCACCGCCGTACGGCGGGCGGGTCGGCAGGTCGTCCGCGGCCAGTGAGGCGTTGCGGCCGGTCCGGTACAGGTGGACCCCGACCAGCGGCAGGTTGGTGTCGTCCGCCAGCGTCCCGGCCTTGACGGTCGGGCGGGGCATGACGGACGCGGCGTCGATGCGCGACTGGAGAAGCGTCACCAGGGAGGCGGTGACGGTCGGAACGGCGAGCGCGTTGCTCATCCGGGCCACCCCCCGTCATGCCGACGGTGGGCGGCGAGCAGGTCGGGGTGCCGAGCGGCGGCCGGTGCAGCCGGTGCGGCCGGGGCCTGTGCCGCCGCGGCGGGTGCCACGACCAGCTCCACCCGGCCGATCCGGACCACCACCGGGGCCGGTGCGGGCGCCTCGGCGGCCCGGCTGCGCCGGCCTGCCCGGCCCGGCACCGACGGGGACGACGCGCTCGGCAGCGGGTCGCCCGGGCGGGGGCGCAGCACCACCGCCGGCGGCAGCGGCGGGGCGGCGGCCGGTTGCTCGGCGGTCCGACGGTCGGGGTGCGGCCCGGGACCGGCCGGCCGGGCGGCGCGGCCGGGGTCCTGCGGCCGGAGGCCGGGCTCCCGGCTCGGCCCGGCGTTCGGCGCGGGGTCGGCGCCCGGGGTGCGGCGGCGCGGCGCCGGGTGCGCCGGGGGTTCCGCCGCAGGCTCGTCGGCGCTTCGCCCGGGCCCGTCCGGCCTCACCGCCGGAGTGCGGAGCTCCACCCGGAGCGGTGCGATCGGCAGGCTCTGGGGGGCGGCTGCCGGTACCGACCGCCGGAGCGGCGCCGGAGCGCCGGACGGCGACGCGTGGGGGGTGGTGGGCACCGGCCGCTCGCTGCCCTCGGCGCGCGACTCCCGGACAGCAGCCGGTGGGGCCGCCGGCCCGTCCTGGTCGGCGTGCGGCCAGGACGGGAGCCCGGGCGGATCGGCGGGGCGAGGTGCCCGGTCGGCCCGCAGGCGCGCGCCGGCCGCGGCCCGGGCGGCGAACCAGGACAGGTGGGACTCGGCAGTGCTGGGCAGCAGCGGAGTGCCCGGCTCGGGCCGCGGCTGCTCCGCGCTCGGGGTGGCAGGTCCGGCCGTCATCGCGCGGGCGACGAGGCGGCGCAGCAGCCCCGTCGGGGCCAGTGCCGTCACTGGTCACCCGCCCAGGCTTCGCCGTCGGCGATCAGCGTCAGGTAGCCGGCCCGGCGCGGTGCGGGCAGCGCCAGCACCTCGGGCTCGGTCCAGCCGTACGCGAGGGCGAGGGCGTGGACGTCGGTCATCAGCCGGCGGTGCGGGGTGAGCCGCGCGGCCAGCTCGGCCGCCGGGTCGAGCACGGCCGGCACCGGGGCGGCGCAGGCGGCGCAGGAGAGCAGCAGCTCGATGTCGGCGAGCGGGTCGGTGGCCGCCATGGTGGTCTCGACGGCCGCGACGGTCGCCTCGTCCACGGTGTGCCAGGCCGTCACACAGCGGTCCAGCAGCAGCCGTCGGGCCTGCTCGGCCGGATCGTCGGCGGCCGGGTCGCCGACGGCGGGGCCCGGTACGGCCGGCAGCAGTTCGGCCAGTGCCTCCAGGTCCGCGCCGGTGGGCAGCCGGAAGGCGGGCAGGCCCGCCGGCGGGCGCGGCGCGGCGGGGGCGTGCGCCGCGTCGCCCAGCAGCTCCACCAGGTCGACGGCGGCGTCCAGCCGCTCGCCGCAGGAGGGGCAGTCGAGCACCCACTCGACCAGCGAGCCGTACGTCGAGGCCACCAGTGCGAGCAGCAGCGCGTTGCGGTCGCCGACGCTGAGCGCCCGCAGTTCCTCGGGCTCGGGGCGGCTGCCGCCGAGCTCCGCGACCGCGGTGGCGAGCACCAGGGTGACCCAGTGCTCGCCGCCGGGGCCGTTCCCGCCGCCGAGGGCCGCCTCGTCGGCGCCGGTGAGCACGCGGACGGTGGCCGTCGTGGCGGGGCGCGTCGTCAGGCCGTGCCGCAGCCGTACCGGGCGCGCCGGGCCGATACCGAGTCCGGGGATCATACGGAGAACGAGACCTCCTTGGGCTCGACCACGGCCGGATCCCGCTCCCAGCCCTCGTTCTCCAGCTTGATGTGGGCGAGGGCCACCGCGTTGGCGTTGGCGTCGAGGTCCGGCAGCGACTGGTACTCGCTCACCCAGCAGCGGAACACGTTGTAGGCGATGACGAGTTGGCCGGCCTCGTTGTAGAGCTCGATCACGATGTCCTTGCGGAAGTCCGCGAGGCTGACCTCCGCGCCGAGGGCGGCGCCGTGCTGCCACACCTTGGAGGCCCACGCCTCGAACTCCAGGTCGTGGGTGACCCCGCGTTCGAGGGTGATCGCCTCGTACTTGGTGCGGCCGGGTGAGCGGCGGGCGCTGGACGGGTCGCCGCCCTCGCGGAACTCGACCACCTCGGTGGTGCGTTTGAGACTGCTCACCTTGCTGACGCCCGCGACGTAGCGGCCGTCCCACTTGACCCTGAACTTGAAGTTCTTGTACGGGTCGAAGCGGTTGGTGTTGACGGCGAACTGGGCCATGAGTGGGCTCCCCTCAACTCTGCGTCTGGCCGGCGAGCTGCTGAACCCGGATGATCACGAACTCGGCGGGCCGCACCGGCGCGAAGCCCACCAGGACGTTCACCACGCCGAGCCCCTGGTCCGTGGTCGTGGTGGTGGTGGCGTCGCACCGGACGAGGTAGGCCTCCTTCGGCGTGCGCCCCGCGAAGGCCCCCTGCACGAACAGGCCGTGCAGGAACGAACCGATGTTCAGCCGGATCTGCGACCAGAGCGGCTCGTCGTTGGGCTCGAACACGGCCCATTTGAGGCCGATCAGCAGGCTCGACTCCAGGAAGTTGGCCAGCCGCCGCATCGGGACGTACTTGTAGTCCGTCGCGGAGGCGTCGCCGCCGGCCAGGGTCCGCGCGCCCCAGCAGACCTGGCCGTAGGCGGGGAAGGTACGCAGGCAGTTGACCGCGATCGGGTTGAGGGTGCCGTTCTCCGGGTCGGTGAGGTCGTAGGCCAGGTCCTGGACGCCGAACAGCTTGGCCTCCGTCCCGGCGGGGGCCTTCCAGACGCCGCGGGCCGCGTCGATCCGGGCCATCAGGCCGGCGATCGTGCCGCTCGGCCCGAACGAGCGGGTGCGGTACTGGCGGGTGGGGTCGGCGATGTCGAGCCGGGGGTAGTAGAGGGCGCTGTACTCGTCGCGGATGTTGCTGTGCTTCTGGAGCCAGTTGCGCAGCGCGGTCGGGCTCTGCATGGTGTTCGGCGGGTCGAGCAGCAGCAGGGCGCGCTTGCGGCGGCAGTAGGCGATCGCGTTGCCGACGGCCTTGCTGTAGTCGCCGTCCCGCGCGGCGTCGTCCGAGGCGTCGGGGGCGAAGCGGTCGCTGTCCGCGGCGGCCAGGTTGCCGAGGCTGGGCAAGCTCAGGAGCGTGAAGTCGGTGTTCTCCAGGGCGAACATGCCCGATCCCGTGCCGACTTCGCTGCCCACCAGCTCCTCCGCGCCGGGGTGGGCGCCGTCGCCGCCGCCGGCTAGGACGACGGCGCCGTGCTCGGACGTGACGCCGTTCAGGCCGAGATCGGTCGCGGTGTTGTCGCCGGCGATGTTGTCGACGGTGATGGGCAGGGCGGAGGCGGCACCCGGCAGGATCTGGAGCCGGCTCTTGCCGAAGTCGGGGCTGTGGGGGTCGGTGTCGGGGAGGACCACCCGAACCACGGCCTGGGACCAGACGGGCTTGTTCGCCACGGCGGTCCGCAGCGCCGACTGGAGGGTCGCGGCCAGCGTCTCGATGGTGTCCGGCTTGCCCGGGAAGGTGATCTTCCTCGCGGTGGCCCCGGCTCCGCCGATCGTCACGTCGATGTTCAGGGGGCCCGCCTGGAGCGTGGACGGATCGACCACGGGGGAGGAGAGGAGCCCGCTGGGGACGGGCTTTCCGGCCACGGAGCTCACGGTGACCAGCTCGGAGGCCGTGTTGACGGCCGTCGTGACGTAGAAGGGGTCGGCGGTCTTGGCGCTGTCGGCGGTCAGTCCCCGGTAGATCTCCTGGCGGGCGACGGTCGCGTCGGCGGTGTCGTCGCTCAGCAGGCTGACCACCAGGTCGAACCGGTCGGACTCGGTCGCCGCGAGGACCTGGACGCGCAGGTTGTTGCCCCACTTCCCCTCGTCCCGGGCCGTGACGGTGAACGCGGCGGCGCCGCCGCGTTGCGGGACGTCGGCGTGGGCCGTGCCGAGGGCGTCGCTGCCGCTTCCCGGGGCGGCGACGCGGACCACGTGGGCCCGGGCGCCGCCGTTGAGGAAGTACTGCTGGAGTGCGAAGGACGTGTCGCTGTCGGGGTGCAGGCCGCCGAACTTCCGCTCGACGTCGGCGAAGGAGAGGACCTCCTCCGCGCGGTTCATCGGACCGCGTGGGAACCAGCCGATGAAGGCTGCGATCGCGGTGGGCACACCGACGATCGGATGAACACCACTTGGCACCTCCTCGACGTACACGCCCGGGAACGTGGGTGCGGTGGGCATGGGCGCTCCTCTCGTCAGTGATCCCCCGCAGTCTCACGACGGTCTGTCACCGCGCCGTCCGATCCGGCGTCACAGTGGCGTCACACCGGGCCGGTTCACCCGAATGCCGCACGCGGGGCTCCCGCCCCACCGGTCCCGGCGGGAACGTACGATCAACGGGTGTCTGACATCACGGAAACCACGCCGGGCTGGCTCGCTCCCGAGGAGCTCGAAACCACCCGGGCGAAGATGCCGATCCTCTACGTCGAGGCCGTTCCGGTCCGCGTCGATGCCGCCGGGGAGGTCACCCAGGTCGGGTTGCTGTTGCGGATCGGCCCGGACGGAACGGTCAGCCGCACGCTGGTCTCCGGCCGGGTGCTGCACCACGAGCGGATCCGGGACGCGCTGGTGCGGCACCTGGAGAAGGACCTCGGGCCGGTGGCGCTGCCCCGGATCCCGGCCTCGCTGCAGCCGTTCACCGTCGCGGAGTACTTCCCGACCCTGGGCGCCACCGAGTTCCACGACCCCCGGCAGCACGCCGTCTCGCTCGCCTACGTCGTCCCGGTGGCCGGGGACTGCCGGCCCCGGCAGGACGCGCTGGACCTGGTCTGGTTCAGCCCGGAGGAGGCCGCCTCGCCGCTGGTGCTGCAGGAGATGCCGGGCGGCCAGGGCATCCTGCTCAAGCGGGCACTGGCGCACGTCGGCCGGCTGGGCTGACGGGAACGAGAGGAAACGACGGGAACGACGGGAACGGGAAGTCGGCCCGGCCGACTTCCCGCTCCCGTGTGGAGGGCTCAGGACCGGGCGGTGGCGCCGGCCCAGGCGCGGTTGCCGAGGAGGGTCTTGATGTCCGAGGCGAGCCCGTTGTCGGGGTTCACCCGGAAGCCGAGCTCGTAGAGGGTGTTCTTGTCCCAGTTGGTGGTCAGCAGCCGGACCGGGACGTCGCCGGGGTGGGCCTGGAGGGCGAGCTTGAGCTCGGCGACCACCTGGGGGGTGACCCGGGAGGCGGGCACGGTGATCTGGACCGGGGGCTTGGTGCCGAGCTCGGCGGAGGAGATGTCCAGCGTGGTGATCTCCTGGCCGAAGATGCTCAGCGATCCGTCGCGTTCGTTGAGGCGGCCGCGGACCGAGATCACGTTGTCCTCGACCATCTGCTCGGCCATCAGGTTGTAGGTCGCGGGGAAGAACAGCACCTCGACGGAGCCGTCGCGGTCGGCGAGGGTGATGATGGCCCAGGCGTTGCCGGCCTTGTTGATCCGGCGGTCGACGGCGGTGATCAGGCCGGAGAGGCGGACCTCGCCCTCGGAGCGGCCGGAGCCGAGGAGTTCGGCGATCGAGGTGTCGCGGTTCTGGGAGAGGATGTGCTCGGCGCCGTCCAGCGGGTGGCTGGAGACGTAGAGACCGAGCATCTCCCGTTCCAGGGCGAGGAGTTGGCGCCGGGGCCACTCGTTGTCGGTGAGCTGGAAGTCGAGGCCGATGGCGGGGGCGCCGTCGCCGCCGTCGAGGGCGCCGAAGAGGTCGTCCTGTCCGATGGCCTGCTGCTTCTTCACGCCGGTGACGGCGTCGATCGCGCTCTCGTGGACGGTGCTGAGCGAGAGCCGGGTGTGCCCGAGGGAGTCGAAGGCGCCGGCCTTGACCAGGGAGTCGACGGTGCGCTTGTTGCAGACCACCAGCTCGACCTTGTCCAGGAAGTCGGCGAAGGAGGTGTACTTGCCGTTCTCCTGGCGGGTGTTCACGAGGGATTCGATGACGGGCACGCCGACGTTGCGGACGGCCTTGAGGCCGAAGCGGACGTCGCTGCCGACGGCGGTGAAGTCGACCACCGACTCGTTGACGTCGGGGGAGAGGATCTTGATGCCCATCTGCCGGCACTCGGCCAGGTAGACGGCCATCTTGTCCTTGTCGTCCGCGACCGAGGTGAGCAGCGCGGCCATGTACTCGGCCGGGTAGTTGGCCTTCAGGTAGGCGGTCTGGTACGAGACCAGGCCGTACGCGGCGGAGTGGGACTTGTTGAACGCGTAGCCGGCGAACGGGACCAGGACGTCCCAGACCGCCTGGATGGCCTCGTCGGAGTAGCCGCGCTCCTTGCAGCCCGCGTGGAAGGGGACGAACTCCTTCTCCAGGACCTCCTTCTTCTTCTTGCCCATGGCCCGGCGGAGCAGGTCGGCCTGGCCGAGCGAGTAGCCGGCGAGCACCTGCGCGGCGCGCTGGACCTGCTCCTGGTAGACGATCAGGCCGTAGGTGGGGCCGAGGACGTCCTTGAGCGGTTCCTCCAGCTCGGGGTGGATCGGGATGATCTCCTGCTGGGCGTTCTTGCGCAGCGCGTAGTTGGTGTGCGAGTTCATGCCCATCGGGCCGGGCCGGTACAGCGCCGAGACGGCGGAGATGTCGGCGAACTCGGTGGGCTTCATCAGCTTGAGCAGGGCGCGCATGGGGCCGCCGTCGAGCTGGAAGACGCCGAGGGTGTCGCCGCGGGCGAGCAGCTGGTAGGTGGTGGGGTCGTCGATCGGGATCTTCTCGATGTCGACGTCGATGCCCCGGTTGGCCTTCACGATCTTGATGCAGTGGTCGATGATGCCCAGGTTCCGCAGGCCCAGGAAGTCCATCTTGATCAGGCCCATGGCTTCGCAGGACGGGTAGTCGAAGCCGGTGATGATCACGCCGTCCTTGTCCCGCATGTGCAGCGGGATCAGGTCCAGCAGCGGGGTGGAGGAGAGGATGACGGCGGCGGCGTGCACGCCGGTGCCGCGGATCAGCCCCTCGATGCCGCGCCCGGTGTCGATGATCTTCTTGACGTCCGGTTCGTTCTGGTACAGCGCCCGGATCTCGGTGCCCTCGTTGTAGCGGGGGTGCTTCTCGTCGAAGAGGTCGGCCAGCGGCACGCCCTTGCCCATGACGTCCGGGGGCATCGCCTTGGTGATGCGGTCGCCCATCGAGAACGGGTAGCCGAGGATGCGGTTGGCGTCCTTCACGGCGGCCTTGGCCTTGATCGTGCCGAAGGTGTTCACCTGGGCCGTGTACGCGGCGCCGTACTTCTCGGTCACGTAGCGGACCATCTGGTCGCGCTGGCGGTCGTCGAAGTCGATGTCGACGTCCGGGGGGTTGATGCGCTCGGGGTTGAGGAAGCGCTCGAACAGCAGGTCGTGCTCCAGCGGGTCGAGCTGGGTGATGCCGGTCAGGTAGGCGACCATCGAGCCGGCCGCCGAGCCTCGGCCGGGGCCCACCGGGATGCCGTTGTCGCGGCCGTACTGGCAGATGTCGGCGACCACGAGGAAGTAGGCGTCGAACCCCATCGGGGTGATCACGCCCATCTCCAGCTCGATCCGCTCCAGCACCTCCTGGCTGGGGTTGTCGCCGTAGCGGTGCTGCAGGCCGGCGGCGATCTTCTGGCGCAGGTAGGAGGCCTGGGTCTCGCCCTCGGGCACGTCGAACTGGGGCATCCGGTCGACGTAGGTGAAGACCTCCTCGTACGACTCGACCCGCTCGGCGATCGCGAGCGTGTTGTCGCAGGCCTCGGGCAGTTCGCGGAAGAGCTCGCGCATCTCGGCGGCGGTCTTCACGTAGTAGCCGGTGCCCTGGAACTTGAAGCGGTTCGGGTCGTCCTTGTTCTTGCCCACGCCGACGCAGAGCAGGCTGTCGTGGGCGTCGGCCTGATCGGCGGTCACGTAGTGCGAGTCGTTGGTGGCCAGCAGCGGGATGTTCAGCTGCTTGGCGAGGCGCAGCAGGTCCTCGCGGACGTCCTGCTCGATGGAGAGGCCGTGGTCCATCAGCTCCAGGAAGTAGTTCTCCTTGCCGAAGATGTCCTGGTAGGCGCCGGCCGCCTTGACCGCCTCCTCGTACTGGCCGAGGCGCAGCCGGGTCTGTACCTCGCCGGAGGGGCAGCCGGTGGTCGCGATGATGCCGGTCGCGTTGGCGGCGATCAGCTCGCGGTCCATCCGGGGCTTCATGTAGTAGCCCTCCATCGACGCGAGCGAGGAGAGCTTGAAGAGGTTGCGCAGGCCGGTGGCGTTCTGCGCCCACATCGTCATGTGGGTGTAGCGGCCGCCGCCGGAGACGTCCTTGCCGCCCTCGCCGTCGGCGCCGGACGGGCGCTGGCCGCCGGGGGACCAGAAGACCTGCTTCTTCAGGAAGCGCGAGCTCGGCGCGACGTACGCCTCGATGCCGATGATCGGCTTGACGCCCGTCTTGGCGGCGGAGTGGAAGAACTCGTACGCGCCGAACATGTTGCCGTGGTCGCTCATCGCGATGGCGGGCATGCCCTGTCTCTCCGCCTCGGCGAAGAGCTTTCCGTTCTTCGCGGCTCCGTCCAGCATCGAGTACTCGGTGTGGACGTGCAGGTGCGCGAAGCTGTCGGACACGGCGCTGGGCTCCTCGGGCGGTTGTCGATCGGGCAAGCGGCCCAGGGTAGCCGGTCGGCGCCGGTGGCGGGGCCGGTGTTGACGGAACCCTGGCGGGTGCCCTACGTCCCGGGGCCTCCCTCAGGCCAGGAAGGCGCGCAACAGGGCGGCGGTGGCGGCGAGGTGTTCCTCGGTGGCGCGGCGGGCGGCGTCGCCGTCGCCGGCGAGGATCGCCCGGACCATGGCGCGGTGCTGGTCGGCGGCGTGCGCGATGTTGCGGTCCAGCATGGGGATGGCGTTGAGCAGGTCGTTGAGGCGCATCCTGGCCTCGGCGATGGCCGCGGCGAGGGTGGGGGAGCCGGTGAGTTCGCCGATGGCGAGGTGGAAGCGCGAGTCCAGCCGGCGGTACTCCTCCGCGGGGGCGCCCTCCAGGTCGGTCAGCCGGTCCTCCAGGTGGGCCCGCTGGTCGGGGGAGAGCGGACGGCGGGCGGCCGCCTCGGCGGCGCCGACCTCCAGCACCTGGCGGTAGGTCAGCGCGTCCTCCAGTGCGCCGCCGAGGTTGCGGGCCGCGCGGCGCAGGTCGGCGACGTCCGGTGCGGGCATCCGGTAGGTGACGAAGGTGCCGCCGTAGCGGCCGCGGCGGGACTCCACGCAGCCGGCCTGCTGGAGGGTGCGCAGCGCCTCGCGCAGGGTCTCCCGGCTGACGCCGAGCCGGGCGGCCAGGTCCCGTTCGGCGGGCAGCCGGTCGCCGAAGCCGAAGACGCCGAGCTTGACCGCCTGGAGCAGCCGCTCGACGGTCTCCTCGAAGGCGTTGCCGGTCCGGACCGGGCGCAGGATCGCGTCGGCCTGCCAGTCGGGCCGCGCCCGTTCCCGCGCTTCGTCCACGTCCACGTCCACGCCGGAATCGTACCGACATGCGGTTTCCCGGACACGTTGCCTCCTGTTGCCGCTCCGCTCTTGACGCGGCCCCGATCCAGCCGGAACGATGCTGCTCACCCACCCAATGGTCTGGTTCCAGACCATTGAAGAGCCGTCCGACCGTCGAACCCGCCGGAGCGAGCGCGCCACGCCGTCGTGGCCGCGTGCCCCCGGCACGCCCTCTACCCCCAGGGGTGCCCCATGACCGACGCACGCTCACCCGACCACCCTGCCCCCGCCGTGTTTCCGGAGGACACCGCCCCCGTTTCCGCCGACGAACAGCGGCTGCGCGAGCTGGGGTACACCCAGGAACTGGCCCGCTCGATGTCGGGCTTCTCCAACTTCGCCGTCTCCTTCTCCATCGTCTCGATCCTCTCCGGCTGCCTCACCCTGTACGGGACGGGCATGAAGACCGGGGGCCCGGCCCTGATCGTCTGGGGCTGGCCGGTCGTCGGGCTGCTCACGCTCTGCGTCGGGCTGGCCATGGCCGAGATCTGCTCCAGCTACCCGACGGCCGGCGGGCTCTACTACTGGTCCGCCAAGCTGACCCGCACCCGCGGCCCGGCCTGGAGCTGGTTCACCGGCTGGTTCAACTTCCTCGGCCAGGTCGCGGTCACCGCCGGCGTCGACTACGGCGCCGCGTTCTTCACCAACGCCTTCCTCGACCTGCGCTTCGGCGTCGCGGCCACCCCCGAGCACACCATGGAGATCTTCGCGGTCATCCTGCTGGTGCACGGCCTGCTCAACACCCTCGGGGTACGGCTCGTCGCGGTCCTCAACAGCGTGTCCGTGTGGTGGCACCTGATCGGCGTCGCGATCATCGTGGGCGCGCTCGCGTTCCTCCCCGAGCGGCACGCCTCCGTGTCCTTCGTCCTCACCGAGTTCGTCAACCAGACCGGCTTCCACAACCAGCTCTACGTCGCGATGCTCGGCCTGCTGATGGCCCAGTACACCCTCACCGGCTACGACGCCTCCGCGCACATGACCGAGGAGACCCAGGACGCCGCCCGCTCCGGCCCGCGCGGCATCGTCAACGCCATCACCGTCTCCCTGGTGGCGGGCTGGATCCTGCTGCTCGGCATCACCTTCGCGATCCGCGACTACGACGGCGCGCTGAACAGCGACACCCAGGTCCCGCCCGCACAGATCTTCATCGACGCGATCGGCTCCGGCGGCGCCCAGGTCCTGCTGCTCATCGTCATCGGCGCCCAGTTCTTCTGCGGCATGGCCTCCGTCACCGCCAACTCCCGCATGATCTACGCCTTCTCCCGCGACGGCGCGCTGCCCGGCTCCCGCCTGTGGCACCGGATCTCCCCGCGCACCCAGACCCCGACCAACGCGGTCTGGCTGGCGACCGGCGGCGCCCTGCTGCTCGGACTGCCCGCGCTCTGGAACAACACCGCCTACACCGCCGTGACCTCCATCTCCGTCATCGGCCTGTACATCTCCTACGTCATCCCGGTGTACCTGCGGCTGCGCCAGGGCGAGGACTTCCCGCGCGGCCCCTGGCACCTGGGCCGGTGGAGCCGGCCGATCGGCGTGGTCGCCGTCGGCTGGACGGCGGTGATCACCGTCCTGTTCATGCTGCCCACCGCCAGCCCGATCACCGCCGAGAGCTTCAACTACACCCCCGTCGCCGTGCTCGTCGTGGTCGGCTTCGCCGGCGTGTGGTGGCTCGTCTCCGCCCGCCACTGGTTCACCGGGCCCCACACCGGCGCCGTGCCGTCCGCCCCCGAGGCCCCGGCCCCCGAACCGGAGATCCGATGACCAGCCCCCGGCCCACTCCCGGCACCGAACTGGAGACCCGATGACCAGCCCCCGACTCACCCTCGACGAGCTGCGCACCCGCGTCGCCGACCGGTCCGTCGACACCGTCGTGCTCGCCATGACCGACATGCAGGGCCGCCTCCAGGGCAAACGCGTCGCCGCCGAGTACTTCCTGACCGACGTCGTGCCCGGCGCCGCCGAGGGCTGCGGCTACCTGCTGGCCGTCGACATCGACATGAACACCGTCGACGGCTACGACATCTCCTCCTGGGAGAGCGGCTACGGCGACCTGACCCTGCGCCCCGACCTCGCCACCCTGCGAGCCGTCCCCTGGCACCCGGCCACCGTCATGGTCCAGTGCGACGTCACCCACCACGACGGCACCCCCGTCGCCGTCTCCCCGCGCCAGATCCTGCAACGCCAGCTGGACCGGCTGGCCGGCTACGGCTGGCAGGCCCAGGCCGCCACCGAGCTGGAGTTCATCGTCTTCCGGGACAGCTACGAGCAGGCCTGGGACAAGGACTACACCCGCCTCACCCCGTCAACCAGTACAACGTCGACTACTCCATCCTCGGCACCGGCCGGATCGAACCCCTGCTGCGCCGGCTGCGCAACGACATGGCCGGCGCCGGCCTCACCGTCGAGTCCGCCAAGGGCGAGTGCAACCTCGGCCAACACGAGATCGCCTTCAAGTACGCCGACGCCCTCACCACCTGCGACAACCACGCCGTCTACAAGACCGGCGCCAAGGAGATCGCCGCCCAGGAGGGCTGCAGCCTCACCTTCATGGCGAAGTACGACGAGCGCGAGGGCAACTCCTGCCACATCCACCTCAGCCTGCGCGACGAGCAGGGCGCGCCGGTGTTCGCCGGCGACCGCCCGCACGGCTTCTCCCGCACCATGGAGCACTTCCTCGCCGGGCAACTCGCCTGCCTCGCCGACTTCGCCCTGCTGCTCGCTCCCACCGTCAACTCCTACAAGCGCTACGTGCCCGGCAGCTTCGCGCCCACCGCCATCGCCTGGGGCCGCGACAACCGCACCTGCGCCCTGCGCGTGGTCGGCCACGGCCCGTCGCTGCGCTTCGAGAACCGCGTCCCCGGCGGCGACGTCAACCCCTACCTCGCGGTCGCCGCCCTGATCGCCGCCGGCCTGCACGGCGTCGAACAACAGCTGGAGCTCGAACCGGAGTTCACCGGGAACGCGTACGCCTCCCAGGCCCCCAGGGTGCCCGCCACCCTCCGCGACGCGGTCGACGCCTTCGAACGCAGCGCCGCCGCCACCGAGGCCTTCGGCAAGGACGTCGTGCGGCACTACACCCACGCCGGACGCACCGAACTGGCCGCCTACGACCGGGCGGTGACCGACTGGGAGCGGCGCCGCGGATTCGAGCGACTGTGACCGGCACCGACCTGACAGGACGCGACGGCCGCCGCCGGCCGCTGATCGGCATCACCAGTTACCAGGACGACGCCGCCTGGTCCGTCTGGCACCAGCGCGCCTCCCTCGTGCCCCAGACCTACGTCGACGCCGTGGCCCGCTCGGGCGGCACGCCAGTGCTGCTGCCCCCGCAACCCGGAGGCGTCGGCCACCTGCTCGACGTCCTGGACGGACTCGTCCTCGCCGGGGGTCCGGACGTCGACCCGGCCCGCTACGCGGCCGCCGCCGACCCGCGCACCGGGCCGCCCCACCGGCCCCGGGACGACTGGGAGAGCAGCCTGCTGCACGCCGCCCTGGCCCGGGACCTGCCACTGCTCGGCATCTGCCGCGGCATGCAGCTGCTCAACGTCGAACTCGGCGGCACCCTGCTGCAGCACCTGCCCGACAACAGCCACCAACACGTCCCCGCCCGCTTCGTCCACCACCGCGTCACCGTGACGGACGGCAGCCGGCTCGCCGCCGTCCTCGGGCCGGCCGCCGACGTCTCCTGCTACCACCACCAGGCCGTCGACCGGCTCGGTACCGGACTGCAGGTCACCGCCCGAAGTGCCGATGGAACCGTCGAGGCGCTCGAACTGCCGGACCGGCGCTTCGCGTTGGGTGTTCAGTGGCACCCCGAGACCGACCCCGACGACCCCCGCCTGTTCCACGCCCTGATCACCGCCGGCCACCGCACCGTCCACTGAGGGAGACCGCCCGATGACCGAACCGGACCTCCACGAGGTCGTCAACCCCGCCACCGAGGAGGTGATCACCACCGTCGAAATGGCCGGCCTCGCCGAGACTGACGCCGCCATCGCCCGCGCCCGCGCCGCCTTCGACACCTGGCGCACGGTCGCCCCCGCCGACCGGGCCCGACTGCTGCGGGCCTTCGCGGCCGCCGTCGACGCCGACCGCGAACACCTCGCCGCCCTGGAGGTCGCCAACGCCGGCCACACCATCGGCAACGCCCGCTGGGAGGCCGGCAACGCCCGCGACGTCATCGAGTACTACGCCGCCGCCCCCGAGCGGCTGTTCGGCCGCCAGATCCCGGTGGCCGGCGGCATCGACCTCACCTTCCAGGAGCCGATCGGCGTCGTCGGGGTCATCGTGCCCTGGAACTTCCCGATGCCGATCGCCGCCTGGGCCCTCGCCCCGGCCCTGGCCGCCGGCAACACCGTCATCGTCAAACCCGCCGAACTCACCCCACTCACCGCCCTGCGCCTCGGCGAACTCGCCCTCCGGGCCGGGATCCCGGAAGGCGTGCTGCAGATCCTGCCCGGACGCGGCCCGGTGGTCGGACAGCGCTTCGTCACCCACCCCGACGTGCGCAAGGTGGTGTTCACCGGCTCGACCCGGGTCGGCAAGGAGATCATGGCGGGCTGCGCCGCCCAGGTGAAACCCGTCACCCTCGAACTCGGCGGCAAGAGCGCCAACATCGTCTTCGCCGACGCCGACCTCGCCAAGGCCGCCGCCACCGCCCCGTACGCCGTCTTCGACAACGCCGGCCAGGACTGCTGCGCCCGCTCCCGGATCCTGGTCCAGGCGTCGGTGTTCGAGGAGTTCCTGGCGCTGCTGGAGCCCGCCGTCCGGGGCGTGCGGGTCGGCGACCCGGCCGACGAGAAGACCGAGATGGGCCCGCTGATCTCCGCCGCCCACCGGGAACGGGTCGCCTCCTACGTCCCCGACGGCGCGGCCGTCGCCCTCCGCGGCACCGCCCCCGAGGGGCCCGGCTTCTGGTACCCCCGACCGTCCTCGCGCCGGTACGGCATGACGACCCCGCCTTCACCGAGGAGATCTTCGGCCCGGTCGTCGCCGTCGTCCCGTTCCGCGACGAGCAGGACGCCCTGCGGATCGCCAACGCCACCGAGTACGGGCTGTCCGGCTCCGTCTGGACCAGGGACATCGGCCGCGCGCTGCGCGTCTCCCGCGGCGTCGAGGCCGGCAACCTCTCCGTCAACTCGCACTCCTCGGTCCGCTACACCACGCCCTTCGGCGGCTTCAAGCAGTCCGGCCTCGGCCGCGAGCTCGGCCCGGACGCCCTGGACGCCTTCACCCAGACCAAGAACGTCTTCATCTCCACGGAAGAGTGAGAGGAATGATCAGCATGACCCAGCGACTCGACGGCCGGGTGGCCGTCATCACCGGCGCGGGCAGCGGCATCGGCCTGGCCACCGCCCGCAGGTTCGCCGCCGAGGGCGCGAAGGTGGTCTGCGTCGACCTCGACGCCGAGACCGGCGCCAAGGCCGCCAACGAGGTCGGCGGCCTGTTCCTGGAGGCCGACGTCACCGACGAGCAGGCGGTGCAGGCGCTCTTCCAGCGAGCCGTGGACGAGTACGGCCGGCTCGACATCGCCTTCAACAACGCCGGCATCTCCCCGCCGGACGACGACTCCATCCTCACCACCGGCCTGGACGCCTGGAAGCGCGTCCAGGAGGTCAACCTCACCAGCGTCTACCTGTGCTGCAAGTACGCGATCCCGCACATGCAGCGGCAGGGCAAGGGCTCGATCATCAACACCGCCTCCTTCGTCGCCGTGATGGGCGCGGCCACCTCGCAGATCTCCTACAGCGCCTCCAAGGGTGGCGTCCTCGCGATGTCCCGCGAACTGGGCGTGCAGTTCGCCCGCGAGGGCATCCGGGTGAACGCCCTGTGCCCCGGCCCGGTGAACACCCCGCTGCTGCAGGAGCTCTTCGCCAAGGACCCGGAGCGGGCCGCCCGCCGGCTCGTCCACATCCCGCTCGGCCGCTTCGCCGAGCCCGAGGAGATCGCCGCCGCGGTGGCCTTCCTCGCCTCGGACGACTCCTCCTTCATGACCGCAAACACCTTCCTGGTCGACGGCGGGATCTCCGGCGCCTACGTCACGCCGCAGTAACCGCGGGGCCACCCCCGGAGGAGCCCGGCCGGGCTCCTCCGGACGGCCGACCCGCCCCGGCGGCGTCAGGGCCTGTCCGGCGGATCTTGCCGGGCGCCCGACGCCGCGCGCTGATCCGACAAGATCCGCCGGACAGGCCCTAGGCTGTGACGACCACATCGGTCCTCGCGGCCCCCGCCGTGCACCCAAGGGAGTGGGATCCGTGCCGGCCTCCCCGACCAGCCCCCCGACCGGCGTCCCCACCGGCTCCGGTGCGGGCGAGAAGGGCCTCAAGACAGGCGCCCTGGGACTGCTGTCCTCCGTCTGCATCGGCCTCGCCTCCACCGCCCCCGCCTACAGCCTCGCCGCGACCCTCGGCATCATCGTGGTCGGCGTGGGCCTCCAGGCACCGATCATCACCATCCTGGCGTTCGTCCCGATGCTGCTGATCGCCTACGCCTACAAGGAGTTGAACGCCACCGACCCGGACTGCGGCACCACCTTCACCTGGGCCGCCCGGGCCTTCGGCCCCCGCACCGGCTGGATGGGCGGCTGGGGGATCGTCGTCGCGGACATCATCGTGATGGCCAACCTCGCCCAGATCGCCGGGGTGTACGGGTTCCGGCTGGTCGGCCTCGACTCCTTGGCCGACGACAAGGCCTGGACCACCACGGCCGGCGTGGTGTGGATCGTCGTGATGACCGCGATCTGCTACGTCGGCATCGAACTCTCCGCCGCCCTGCAGCGCTGGCTGCTGGCCGTCGAGGTGGTCATGCTGGTCGTCTTCTCGGTCACCGCGCTGGTCAAGTCGTACGGCTCCGGCGCCCCCGCGACCGCCATCCCGGTCTCCGCCGCCTGGTTCAACCCGTTCCACATCCCCTCGACCTCGGCGTTCACCGCCGGCATGCTCGCCGCCGTCTTCATCTACTGGGGCTGGGACACCGCCGTCTCCGTCAACGAGGAGACCGCCGACTCGACGCGGACCCCGGGCCGGGCCGCGGTCATCTCCACCGTGCTGCTGCTCCTCATCTACGCCCTGGTGGCCACCTCCGCCCAGGCCTTCGCCGGGGTCGGGACGGACGGCATCGGCCTCGGCAACCCCGACCACTCGGGGGACGTGCTCTCCGGACTCGGCGACGCGGTGTTCGGCACCACCGGGATCGGCGCCGTGCTCAGCCGGCTGCTCATCCTGATGGTGCTGACCTCGGCCGCCGCCTCCACCCAGACCACCATCCTGCCCACCGCCCGCACCACCTTCTCGATGGCCACCCACCGGGCCATCCCGGCCGGCTTCGCCCGGGTGCACCCGCGCCACCAGACCCCGACCTGGTCGACGGTCGCGATGGGCCTGGTCTCGATCGCCTTCTACGTGCTGCTCACCGCGATCAGCGGCAACGTCCTGGCCGACTCGATCGCCTCCGTCGGCCTCGGCATCGCCTTCTACTACGGGCTGACCGGCTTCGCCTGCGTCTGGTACTACCGCCGAGTGCTCACCCGCAGCGTCCGGGACTTCCTGTTCAAGGGCGTGCTGCCGCTGGCCGGCGGCGTGATGCTGCTGTACTTCTTCGCCTACGGCGCCTTCGACGTCTACGCCGACCCGCACTACGGGGCCACCTCGATCGACCTGCCGGGCATCGGCGAGGTCGGCGGGGTCACCGTGATCGGGCTGGGCGCGCTGCTGCTGGGCGCGGTGCTGATGCTGGTGCAGTGGGTGGTCCAGGGGTCGTGGTTCCGGCACCCGGACGTGCCGGTCGGCGCGGCGGACCGGGAGACGGCGCCGCCGTCCTGACATTCCCGTACGTGACGCTCCCGTACCTGACGCTCCCGTACCTGACGTTCCCGCACCTGATGTTTCCTGGCGTGGGCGGGAACCGGGCCGGTGGTGCGGGCGTTGCTGGCTGAGGACACCCGGGTTTCGGCGGCCGGTCGCGGCGCTGCGGGGTGGCCGGTCCGTACAGGGAAAGGAAATGGCACATGCACGTCACCCTCGCCGAGGAGCTGATGCTGCTCTCGCTGGACGACGAGTCCGGTGTGGCGAAGGACGGTTCGAGCGCCGGATGGGCGGTGGCGGGGAGCTTCCTCGCCGACCTCGCGATGGCCGGGCGGATCGCGGTCGAGGAAGGCCGGCTGGCCGTCACCGACCCGACCCCGACCGGCGATCCGCTGCTGGACGAGCGCCTGGAGCGGCTCGTGGAGTGGATCGGGCGCAAGGCCCCCGGCAAGGCGAAGGCGTCGGAGTGGCTGACCAGGGATCACGCCACCGCGGTCCGTGCCACGGTGCTGCGGCTGTGCCAGCGCGGTCTGGTCGTGGAGGAGCGCCACCGGCTGCTCGGCCTCTTCCCGGTGCGCCGCTACCCGGAGGCGGACGGCTCCGTGGAGCGGGAACTGCGCGAGCGGCTGGCCTCGGTGATCCGGCACCACGCGGCGCCGGACGTCCGCACGGCGACCCTGATAGCCCTGCTGCACGCCGCCCGGCTGCACGGCCTGGCCTTCCCCGACCTCCCGCGCAAGCGGGTCGAGATGCGCTTCGCGGAGATCGCCGCAGGCGACTGGGCGGGCGACTCCGTCGGCCAGGCCATCCGGAACATGCACGTCGCCATCGCGGCCATCGCCGCGGTGACCGCCGCCACGGCTGCCACGGCGGCCGTCAGCTGACGGACCGACGGCCCGGGGCCCGCACCCGACGAGGGGAGGGCCCCGGGCCGTCGTGTGTTCAGCTGCCGGTTCCGGCCTCGGCGCGGGCCCTGGTCCAGGCCGTCTCGCGCAGCAGCCGCAGGCCGTTGAGGCCGACGAGGACGGTGGAGCCCTCGTGGCTGAGCACGCCGAGCGGCAGCGGGAGGGCGGCGACCAGGTCCCAGAGCACCAGGGCCGTGATGAACACCGAGGCGATCGCGAGGTTCTGGACGACGGGGCGACGGGCCCGGCGGGAGAGCGCCACGACCGCGGGGACGGTGGCGAGCTCGTCGCCGACGATCACCGCGTCGGCGGTCTCCAGGGCGAGGTCCGAGCCGGCCCGGCCCATCGCGATCCCGGCGTGGGCGGCGGCCAGCGCCGGGGCGTCGTTGACGCCGTCGCCGATGACCAGCACCTTGCGTCCGGCCTGCTCCTGCTCGCGGATGGCGGAAACCTTGTCCTGCGGCAGCAGCCCGGCCCGGACGTCGGGGGTCCCGAGCTCGGCGGCCAGCCGGGCGGCGGCGCGCGGGTTGTCGCCGGTGACGAGCACCGGCGCGGTGCCGGTGAGCCGGGTCAGCGCGGTGACGATGGCGGCCGCAGCCCGGGTCGCGGTGGCGGGGGCGAGGTCGAGCAGTCCGTGCACCGAGTCGGCGGTACGGGCGGTGGGCGGCGCCTCCAGGGCGCCGGAGGTGGCGAAGATGACGATCAGCAGGGCGCCGTCCATCACCTGCCCGACGGCGGCGGCGCCGAGTGCGGCGACGATCATCAGCAGGTCGACGTCGAGGGTCTTCTCGCGTAGGGCCAGCAGGCCCGCCCAGGCGGGCTCCCAGCCGCCGGCGGCGTAGGCCAGGGCGTACAGCGGGCCCTAGGCCCAGGCGGGAGCGCCGGTGAGCTGGAGCGGCAGCGCGACCAGGAAGAGCGCCGCCGCCACTGCCGTCCCGCACACCCGCCTGGACGCCGCCAGCGCCGCCCGGGTGGCCACCACCCTGCAGGCGCTCGCCACCCCCTCCCGCCTGCTGATCCTCTCCCGGCTGTGCGAAGGCCCCTGTGCCGCCACCGAACTGGCCGCCGAGGTCGGCCTGGAGCAGTCCGCCTGCTCGCACCAGCTGCGCCTGCTGCGCAACCTCGGCCTGGTCGTCGGGACGCGGCGGGGCCGTTCGGTCGTCGACGCGCTCTACGACAACCACGTGGCGGCCCTGCTGGACCAGGCGGTCTACCACATCGAGCACCAGCGGCTCGGGCTCAGCGACGCGGACGCGGACGCGGACGCGGACGCGGACGCCGGCGACGTCGAGGGCGAGGACTGAGGGGCGGGGGTTCCGTCGTGTGCGGCCCCGGTGGGGCCCTGACGTTGCATCAAGTTACCTCAAGGTAATTAAATGGTGCCGTCCGGGTGAACCCTCCCCGGCTTTCTCATGAAGGATTCGTTCGTGTTCGAGCACCACCCCCGGGGTTCCGGCCGCCGTCTCGCCGGGCCCGCGCTGGCCCTCGTCGCGGCCGTCTGCGCGCTTCCCTCCGCACCCGCGTCGGCCGCCCCCGTCCCCGCTCCCGCGCCGGCTCCGGCCCCGCCGGCCGCTGCCACCCCGCACCTGGACGCGGTGGAGCAGGCGCTGCGTCAGGTGTCCCCCGGGCTGGCGGGAACGGTGTGGCAGCGGACGGCGGGCAACCGGCTCGACGCTCCGGCAGGCGACCCGGGCGGCTGGCTGCTCCAGACCCCCGGCTGCTGGGGCGACCCGTCCTGCACCGAGCGCACCGGCACCCGCCGACTGCTCGACAAGATGCGCGAGAACATCTCGCGCGCCACCCGCACCGTCGACATATCGACCCTGGCGCCGTTCCCGGACGGCGCGTTCCAGGACGCCATCGTGGACGGCCTCAAGGCCTCGGTGGCCGCCGGGAACGCGCCGCACGTGCGGATCCTCGCCGGGGCCGCGCCGCTGTACAACATCACCGCGCTCCCGTCGAAGTACCGGGACGAGCTGGTGGCCAAGCTCGGGCCCGCGGCCGGCCGGGTCACCCTCGAAGTCGCCTCGATGACCACCGCCAAGACGGCGTTCTCCTGGAACCACTCCAAGCTGCTGGTCGTCGACGGACAGAGCGTCATCACCGGTGGGATCAACAACTGGAAGAACGACTACCTGGACACCGCCCACCCGGTCACCGACGTCGACCTCGCGCTGAACGGCCCGGCCGCCGCCTCCGCCGGCGCGTACCTGGACACCCTGTGGGACTGGACCTGCCGCAACACCGGGACGTTCTCGGCCGCCTGGTACGCCTCCACCGGCGGCACCGCCTGCACCCCCGACCTGGAGAAGCGCCGCAACCCGCCGGCCGACCGGGTGCCCTCCACCGGCGACCAGTCGGTGATCGCCGTCGGCGGCCTGGGCGTCGGGATCCGCGCCACCGACTCCGCCTCCGCCTACCGCCCCGGCCCGGTGCCTGCCGCCGACGACGTCAAGTGCGGGCCGATCGGCCTGCACGACAACACCAATGCCGACCGCGACTACGAGACGGTCAACCCGGAGGAGGCCGCCCTGCGCGCGCTGATCGCGAGCGCCGGCAGCCGCATCGACATCTCCCAGCAGGACGTCACCGGCACCTGCCCACCGCTGCCCCGCTACGACGTCCGGCTCTTCGACCTGCTCGCGGCCAAGCTCGCCGACGGCGTGAAGGTGCGCATCGTGGTCAGCGACCCGGGTAACCGGGGCACCGTCGGCAGCGGCGGCTATTCGCAGATCAAGTCCCTGAACGAGATCAGCGACACCCTCCGGGCCCGCCTCACCGTCCGCCTCGGCGACCCGGCGCAGGCGAAGTCGGCGATGTGCAGCAACCTCCAGCTCGCCCCGTTCCGCGCCGCCCCGACCTCGACCTGGGCCGACGGCCACCCCTACGCGCTGCACCACAAGCTGGTCTCGGTCGACGGCTCCGCCTTCTTCATCGGCTCCAAGAACCTCTACCCGGCCTGGCTGGAGGACTTCGGCTACGTCGTGGAGAACCGCACCGCCGCGGCGCAGCTCGACCAGCAGCTGCTCGCCCCGCAGTGGCAGTACTCGCAGAACGCCGCGACCTTCGACTACAGCCGCGGGATCTGCTAGCTGACCTCCGCCCTCCCGGACCGCGGCGCCCGTCCGCGCCGCGGGCCGGCCTGCCCGCCGCTCCTGCGGATCGGTTGGTGATCTTGGACGGATAGGCTGCCGTGATGTCAGGTCCTCGCGACGGGGACGCAACTGAAGGATCGGTGGGTGTACGGACATGATGGGACCGGCGCATTCCTTGTCAGGCGCGGCCGCCTGGCTGGCGGTGGGAGCGGCGGCGGCCGGACTGGGGGAGCCGATGCCCTGGCCGGTCCTCCTCGCCGGGGCGCTGATCTGCGCGGGTGCGGCGCTCGCGCCGGACCTCGACCACAAGGCGGCCACGATATCCCGGGCGTTCGGGCCGGTCTCCCGAGCGCTCTGCGAGGTGATCGACAACCTGTCCCACGCCGTCTACAAGACCACCCGAGGCAAGGGCGACCCCCGGCGCTCGGGCGGCCACCGGACGCTGACCCACACCTGGCTCTGGGCCGTGCTGTGCGGGGCGGGCGCCGCAGCCGTGGCCGTGTACGGCGGCCGCTGGGGCGTGCTGGCCGTGCTGTTCGTCCACATGGTGCTCGCGATCGAGGGACTGCTCTGGCGTCACGCCCGGGTCTCCAGCGACGTCCTGGTATGGCTGCTCGGCGCGACCAGCGCGTGGATGCTCGCCGACGTCCTGGACCAGCCCGGCAACGGCTCCGGCTGGCTGTTCGACCAGCCCGGCCAGGAGTACCTGTGGATCGGGCTGCCGATCGCCCTCGGCGCCCTGGTCCACTGCCTCGGCGACGCACTGACCGTCTCCGGCTGCCCGGTGCTGTGGCCGATCCCCATCGGACGCAAGCGCTGGTACCCGGTCGGGCCGCCCAAGGGCCTACGGTTCCGAGCCGGCAGCTGGGTGGAGATCAAGGTGCTCACCCCGGTGTTCATGGGCGCCGGCGGCGTCTGCGCGGTGGGCGCGCTCGGCTTCTTCGGCAACGGCTGAGCCGCCCGCTGCGTCGCCGCCGCGCGGCCGGGGTGACCCCAAGGAGGGCTGGGCGCTGTACGCGGAGCGCCTGATGGACGAACTGGGCTTCCTGACCGACCCGGCCCGGCGCCTCGGCCACCTGGACAAGCAGATGCTGCGGATCATCCGGGTGATCGTCGACATCGGCATGCACCTGGGACTCGCCATCCCCGCCGACTCCGCCACCGGCGGGGCGGGCTTCCACCCCGGCGAACGCTGGACCCCGGAGCCGGCCACCGCGTTCATGGCCGCCCACCACGGCAGCGACATCCCGCGCCGCACCAGCGAGATCTCCCGCTACCTCGGCTGGCCCGGCCAGGCCATCGGCTACAAGCTCGGCGAACGGACCTGGCTGGACGGCCGGGAAGCGGCCCGGCACCGGCTGGGCGCCGACTTCGACCTCCGGGCCTGGCACACGGGCGTGCTCGCCCAGGGCTCGCTCGGCCTGGCCGACCTGGCCGCCAGGCTCGCGCGCCCCTGAGCGGCTTGCCGTCGGCCGGGGAGCGGGGCCCCGGAAAACCGTCGGCCCGGGACCGGGGGTGCCGGTCCCGGGCCGACGGGGCGGCTCAGCGCAGCCCGGCGAACAGGTCGTTCTCGGGCAGAGCCGCGCCGGTGGTGTCGTGGACCCGGACGAAGGTCTCCACGCCCATCAGCTCGGTGAACCTCTCCTTGCCCATCTTCAGGAAGAAGATGTTCTCGCCCTGGCTGGCGTGCGCGGCCAGCGCGTCGAACTTCTGGCCGCCGAACTCGGTGGTGTCCACCCAGGTGGTGATCTCCTCGTCCGGCAGCCCGATCTCGGGCATCTCGGGCGTCTCGGCGGCCTTCGCCGGGTCCTGCTCCGAGTCCGGGTTCGGCTCCTCCCAGTCCGCGCCGAGCTCGCGCATGACCTCCCCGAAGCGCTGCATCGCCGAGCGCGGCGCCGTCGTCCAGTAGACCTTCGGCGTCATCCCGGTGAGCTCCAGGGCGGCCATCGTGATGCGGTTCGCCTGGATGTGGTCGGGGTGGCCGTAGAAGCCGTTCTCGTCGTAGGTCACCACCACGTCGGGTCGGTACTGCCGCAGCAGTTCGGCGAGGCGGGCGGCGCCCTCCGCCACCGGGGTGCGCCAGAAGGACCCGGGCGCGTCATTGGCCGCCCAGCCCATCATCCCGGAGTCGGCGTACTCCAGGAGCTCCAGGTGCGAGACCTTCAGGATCTCGCAGCTCGCCTCCAGCTCCCGCCGGCGCAGGGCGGCGACGGCCGCCGGATCGTGCCCGGGGTCGCCCGGCTTGACGCCCCCCGGCCCGTCGCCGCAGCCGCCGTCGGTACAGGTGACGAGGACCGTACGGATGCCCTCCGCCGCGTACCGGGCGAGGACACCGCCCGTGCCGGTGGCCTCGTCGTCGGGGTGCGCGTGGACCGCCATCATCGTCAGGGGCCGGTCAGCCATGAAATCCATCCTCCGGTCGGAAAAGTGCTCGGCCTGAGTCTGCGCCACGAGGGCCGTCGGCCGCCCCGCATTATCGTCCCTCGGGGCCCGCCGGGAGGAATCGGTCCGGCCGGGTGCCGGTCGGCGGCGCCGTAGCCACCGGCCGGCATCCTGTGGAGGTGCTGCTAGCCGTGCGTCACGCAGGAGTTGGCGCTGTTGGACCAGAGGCCCTGGAGGTCGAAGGTGCCGGTGCTCAAGGTGACGTAGGCGTCCATGTTCTCGCACTCGTCGCCGATCTCACCGCCGCCGCCGTTCCAGCCGATGCTGGGCCAGAAGTCGGTCACGGTCTCGGCGTACTCGTGCGTCTCGGTGGACTCGATGCCGGAGAGCAGGCGGCCGTCCGTGAAGGTGGTGCAGGCGCCGGCGCCGAGGTCCGGGATGTACGGCAGGTTGGTGTAGGCCAGGGTGCCGTACGCGCTGCTCGTCTTGTCGTGCCAGGCGCAGAAGCCGGAGTTGGGGAAGCCGTCCGGGTGCGTGCCGGTGGCGGAGACGACCACGTACTGGGCGTTGAGGTTGGGCGCCTGGGTGGTGTTTCCGAAGTGGGCGGCGGCCTTGCCGGCCTCGGCGGCGAGCTGGGTGGCGGTCGCACTGCCGGGTGCGGCGGCGGAGTTGTCGAACCAGACGCCGGCCAGCGGGGAGGAGGCCGGGTGCTGGACGTGGGTGCCCTTGGTGCCGCAGGTGGTGGTGCCCTTGGCGACGCCCTCGCAGTACTGGTCGAGGACGGTGCCCCAGGTGTCCTGGCTGCCGTAGAGGCCGTTGAACATCTTCTGCAGGTCGGGCGCCACACCGGCCGGGTCGGAGGACCACTGCGAGCCCCAGAAGACCAGGTACACCTTCGGAGTGGGGGACACCACGCCCTGGCTGGCGCTGGAGCGGACCGACAGGGTGTTGCCGGCGCTCGCGGCGGTCCGCTGGGCGGCCCCGGAGTGGAGCGGCTTGGCGCCGAAGTGGGCTGCCGTGGGGGCGGGTTGGGCCTGGGCGCCGCCGGCCAGCGTGGTGGTGCCGAAGGCGGCCAGGGCCAGCGCGGCCAGGGTGTGGGCGGCGGCCTTGAAGGATGTGCGCATGCGTCTGCTCCCGAGTGTGAGGGTGTGGGAGGTCCGTACGTGCGTGTGAGCCCCGACACCACATCAGCCCGGCGGCCGGCCCGTCCAGGTGCGGGGAGGGGGCGGCGGGAAGTCTTTGCCGTGCTCATACCAAGCCCTTGTCCGGAAGCCGGAGCCGGATCCGGAGCCAGCCGGAGCCGGAGCCGAGGGTGCGGAGGCCGGTACTACGATGCGCAGCGACACTTTCCAGCCGATCGACGGGGTAACGGGGAATCCGATGACGGGTCAGACGACGGGTCAGACGACGGGCCAGTGGCAGGAGCTGGGCACGCCCGGCGGGATCGAGGCGTACGTGCACCGCCCGGAGGGCGAGGTGCGCGGCGCGGTGGTGGTCTGCTCCGAGCTGTACGGGGTCAACCCGTACCTCCGGGGCGTCTGCGCCGAGTTGGCGGGCCTCGGGTACGTGGCGGTGGCGCCGGACTTCTACTGGCGCAACGCCCGCCGCACCGAACTCGGGTACAGCGCCGAGGAACGGGAGGCCGGCCTGGTGCTGATGCGCGCCCTGGACCGCGACGAACTGGTTGCCGACGCCGCCGAGGCGCTGGCCGCGGCCACGGTACTGGCCGAGGGGCACGGGGTGGCCTTCGTCGGGACGAGCATGGGCGGGCACATCGCGGTGCGCGCCGCCACCGAGCTGCGCTTCGAGCTGGCCGCCGTGTTCTACCCCGGCTGGCTGCTCACCTCGGGCTTCCCGCTGGTCGGCCCGGTGCCGCCGCTGGAGACGGCCGAGCGCATCGCGGCCAACGGCGTGTACCTGCTGGGCTTCTGCGGCGAGCTGGACCACATCCTCCCGCCGGAGGAGTGGCAGCAGGCCGAGCGCCGGCTTACCGAGGCCGGGGTCGGCCACGAGTTGGTCACCTACCCGGGGGCCCGCCACGGCTTCGCGGCCGACCGTCCGGCGGACCACGACGCCGCCGCGACGGCCGACGCCTGGCGGCGCGTCCACCGGGCGCTGGCCGAACGGCTGTAGGCGGGGCCGGGCAGGACCGTACGGGGCACGCGGCCCCGTCGGACGGGCGATCGGGCCTGTCCGGCGGGGCCGTCGGCGTTCCCGCCACTGCCGTCGGTCCCTGCCGAGTGCCCGCGAGCGGAGGGACGGTCGACGCAGGACACGGTGTGTCCTATGGTGAATGTCGTGTCCTCGCCGCGCGGGGCCGTCAGCACCGGGACGTGAAGGAGAGCCACGGCATGACCGACACATTCGAGGCGGACAAGAGCGAACTGGTGGACCTCGCCCACCGCCGGATGCGGGAGGCGATCCCCGACAGCGGCTGGACGGTACGGCAGAAACTCGCCCTGACCTGCCGCATCCTGTTCGACGCAGGACACGACTCCGGCCTGGCCGGGCAGATCACCGCCCGCGCCGAGCGCCCGGGCACGTACTACACCCAGCGCCTGGGGCTCGGCTTCGACGAGATCACCGAGACCAACCTGCTGCTGGTGGACGAGGACCTGAACGTCCTGGAGGGCGACGGGATGGCCAACCCGGCCAACCGGTTCCACAGTTGGGTCTACCGCGCCCGCCCCGACGTCCACTGCATCATCCACACCCACCCGCTGCACATCTCCGCGCTGTCCATGCTGGAGACCCCGCTGGTCGTCTCCCACATGGACACGTGTCCGCTGTACCAGGACTGCGCCTTCCTGGAGAAGTGGCCCGGCATCCCCGTCGGCAACGAGGAGGGCGAGCTCATCGCGGCCGCGCTCGGCGACAAGCGGGCGCTCCTGCTGGCGCACCACGGGCAGTTGGTCGCGGCCGGCACGGTCGAGGAGGCCTGCACCCTGGCGCTGCTCTTCGAACGGGCCGCCCAGCTGCAGTTGTCGGCGAGCGCCGCCGGGAGGATCCGGGAGATCCCCGACCTGCTGGCGCGGGAGGCGCACGACTGGATCTCCACCCCCAAGCGCGGCCAGGCCAACTTCGCCTACTACGCCCGCCGCGCCCTGCGAGCCGGCCACGGCGACGCGCTGGACGGCACCACCTCCACCACCAGCACCTCCACCACCAGCAACTCCACACCCGGCACCTCCACCCCCGGCACCTCCACCCCCGGCACCTCCACCCCCGGCACCTCCGCCCCGCCTCCGACCGGAACGGACGCTGACATGACCGACACCCCGCTCGAAGGGATCATCGCCTACCCGGTGACCCCGTTCTCCCGCACCGACGGCAGTCCGGACCTCGCCCGACTCGCCGAGCTGATCGACCGGCTGGTCGCCTCCGGCTGCCATGCGATCGCCCCGCTGGGATCCGCCGGCGAGAGCGCCTACCTGGAGGACCGGGAGTGGTACGACGCCGCCGAGGCCTCGGTCGCCGCCGTCGCCGGCCGGGTGCCGACCGTGGTCGGCATCGCCGAGCTCACCACCGCCGGCGCCGTTCGCCGGGCCCGCTACGCCGAACACGTGGGCGCCGACGTGGTGATGGTGCTGCCGCTGTCGTACTGGAGGCTGGACGAGAGGGAGGTCACCCGGCACTTCCAGGAGGTCGCCGGGGCGATCGGCATCCCGCTGATGGTCTACAACAACCCGGCCACCGCCGGGGTCGACCTCTCGCCCGAGCTGCTGCACCGGCTGGTCGACCGGGTGGAGAACATCACCATGGTCAAGGAGAGCAGCGGCGACCTCCAGCGGATGCACCGCCTCGCCCAACTCTCCGGCGGCGCACTGCCGTTCTACAACGGCTCCAACCCGCTGGCACTGGAGGCCTTCGCGGCCGGGGCGGCCGGCTGGTGTACGGCGGCGCCCTGCGTGATCCCGGAGCTCACCCTGGAGCTGTACCGCGCGGTACTGGCCGGGGACCCGGACACCGCCCGCCGGGTGTTCTACCGCCAGCTGCCGGTACTGCAGTTCCTGCTCGGCGGCGGGCTGCCGGCCACCGTCAAGGCGGGGCTGGCGCTGCAGGGCCTGGACGTCGGCGAGCCCCGGCGGCCGCTGCTGCCGCTGGACGAGGACGGCACCGCGCAGCTGGCGTGGCTGCTGGCCGACGCGGGTGCCGTCCCGGCGGCGTGACCGCATCGGCCACGCACGCAGGCGGAAGCCGGGGACGTCGGCCCGTCGGCCCCGCCGGGCCTCAGGGCAGGGTGGGCACCCGCTCGGAGGGGCCGGCCGGGTCGTCGTGGATGACCACCAGGATCTCGGCCGGCTCCGCGCCGGTGCTCCGACAGCGGTGGGGGAGCGCCGAGTTGAAGTAGACGCTGTCCCCGGGGCCGAGCCGCACGGTCCGCTCGGGGAACTCCAGCTCCGCGGTGCCCGCGTGGACGAAGAGGAACTCCTCGCCGTCGTGGGACTTGTACGGCGATCCGGTCGCGTCGGTCGGCGGGTACATCACGAACGGCACCATCTGTTTGCCGCTGAGGCCGGTCGCGATGCCCTCGTAGTGCGGGGCGCCGGGGCCGGCCCCGGCGGCGATCGGGGTGCGCTCCTCGGCGCGTACCACGGTGACGAGTTCGGGCTCCACCTCGTCCGAGAAGAGCCGCCCGACGTCCACTCCGAGCGCGCGGGCCAGCTTGAGCGCGGTGGAGATCGACGGGTCGGCGAGGCCGCGCTCGACCTTGGAGAGGTAGCTCTTGGTGACACCGGCCTGCTCGGCGAGCGCCTCCAGGCTGAGCCGGTTCTGCTTCCGCAGCACCCGCAGTCTGCTGCTCATGCGCCACCCCTCACCCGCGGAATCGTCCGGTCCAGTATCCCATCGCGCACCGGCGGCCGGTCACGGCCCGGGCCGGTCAGCCGGCCAGGTTGGCCCCCGTGACCATGGCGGTCAGCAACAGCCAGCAGGCGACGGGGATGCCGAGGACGAGGGCGAGCGGCCACTGCGCCCCCACGAAGATGAGGCTGCCGAAGAAGGCGGCGAGCACGAAGAAGCCGTACGCGATCAGCGGGAACTTCCAGGTGTCCCGGCGCAGGCCGCCCACACCGTAGACGGTGAGCGTCGCACCCGCGGCGACCACCAGGGCGACCTGGAAGGAGGCCAGCCAGGGGGTGTCCGGGTTCCGGGCGCGGTGGCCGTGGTAAGAGAGCTCGGCCACCCGGCCGTTCCACACCGTCAGGTCCACGTACGTGCCGACCGCGACGTCCTCGTAGAAGGCCGCGCCGACGTCGAAGAAGCCGCCGGTGACCGTCTCCCGGGCGACGGTCAGCTCGTACTCGGTGTCGTCGTTGCCGTTGACGATCCTCTTCGCCCTCACCGTGCCCGTCTCGTGGGCCGTGCAGGGCGCTCCCGGCACGGCGGCCGGGCTGCCGCACGCGGGTGCGCTGAGGTAGGCGACCGTTTCGCGGTGCGCGTCGACGAACCAGCCGAAGCCGACGGCGGCGACGGCCAGGCCGGCCGCCAGCAGCAGGGTCCGGGCCAGCACCCGGGCGATCAGTCAGGCCACCCGCCGGGACCTGCCGGGCGGCCGTGCGTCCTCGATCCGTGCGTCCTCGATCCGTGCGTTCATCCGCACCCCCATCGGTCACGTCCCCGGCACCTCCCCGGTGCCCCGGCTGGATGATCTCAGGGATGCGGCCCGTCACGGGAGCAACCTGCACGCCTTGTAGCGCAGTTGTGGAAATCGGCCGGGTAAGGGCCGAGTAGATTGCCGGACATGTCGACCTCCGAACCGCTGAGCCCGGTGTCCCGCACCGCCCTGTCCGTCGCCCGGGTGCGGGCCTACGAGAGCGCGCGACCCGATCCGCTCTTCGTCGACCCGTACGCCGCCGCGTTCGTCACCGCCGCCCGGGTGCCGATGCCCACCGGCGGCCCGGGCAGCGACCTCGCCAAGGCCCTGGTCGTGCACAGCATCCTGCGTACCCGCCACTACGACGACCGCCTCCTCGCCGCCGGCGCCGACCAGGTCGTGCTGCTCGCGGCGGGCCTGGACACCCGCGCCCACCGGCTGGACTGGCCGGCCGGCACCCGGGTGTTCGAACTCGACCTGGAGCCGGTGCTGGCCTTCAAGGAGCAGGTCCTGACCGGGCTCGGCGCCGAGCCGAGGAGCCGGCGCACCGTCCTGCCCGCCGACCTGCTGGAGGCGGACTGGCCCGCCCGCCTGGTCCGGGCCGGCTTCGACCCCGCGCGCCGCTCGGCCTGGCTGGCCGAGGGGCTGCTGGTCTACCTCACGTCCGAGCAGGCCGCCGCGCTGCTCACGACGGTCGCCGGCCTGGCCGCCCCGGGCAGCCGGCTGCTGCTGGAGAAGGGCGGCGACCTGAGCGCCGTGCCGCAGGACCCGGCGCTCGCCCACGTCACCGGGCTCTGGCAGGGCGGCCTGGGCCCCGACACCCACGGGTGGCTCGACCGGCACGGCTGGACCACCGGCCTCACCACCCTGGACCAGGTCGGGGAGATGTACGGCCGCCCGCTGTCGGCCCCCTCCGGCCGGGGCTTCATCGAGGCCGTCCGGCGCCCGGGGCCCTGAGCCCCGCCGCCCGGTCGCCATGTCCATGCGCTGGTCGATCACCCAGTCCGGGCGCCGGGGGCTGGTGCGCGCGACCACTCGTTCCGCCTGGTCGGACGTTGCTTCAATCGCCGTGTCGATCAATCGAGGACGGTGAGGGTACGTGGACCTGAACACGGTGACGGAGCTGCGCGACGCGCGGCAGCGCGGGACGTGGCGCCCGGGGGACGCCTGGCTCGGCGGCGGGACCTACCTGTTCTCCGAGCCGCAGCCGCACCTGCGCCGGCTGATCGACCTGAGCCGGATGGGCTGGGAGCCGGTGCGGCTGACCCCCGCCGGGGACCTGGAGATCGCGGCGACCTGCACGATCGCCCAGCTGTCCCGCTTCGCCCGCGGCCTGGACCGCCCGGCGGCCCCGCTGTTCGAGCAGTGCTGCCGGGCCTTCCTGGCCTCGTGGAAGATCTGGCACATGGCCACCGTCGGCGGCAACCTGTGCAACGGCCTGCCGGCCGGGCCGATGATCTCGCTGACCGCCGCCCTGGACGGCGTCTGCACCGTGCTCTCCCAGACCGGCGGCGTGCGGCAGGTGCCGGTCGAGGCCTTCGTCACCGGCGCCGGGGTGAAGGACCTGCGCCCCGGCGACCTGCTCCGCTCGATCCTGCTGCCCGCCCGGGCCCTGCAGCGGCGCACCGCTTTCCGCCAGGCCTCCCTCTACGGGCTCGGCCGCTCGGGCGCCCTGCTCATCGGCACCCGCGACCCGCTCGACGGCGAGCTGGTGCTGACGGTCACGGCCTCCACCGTGCGCCCGATCCGGCTGCGCTTCCCGGTGCCGCCGAATGCGGAGGCGGTGCGCGAGGCCGTCGCGTACCGGATCGCGCCGGAGGAGTACTACGACGACATCCACGGGCACCCGGCCTGGCGGCGGCACATGACCTTCCGGCTGGCCGAGCAACTGCGCCGCGAACTGGTCGAGACGCCGGCCGCCATCGCGCACCGGAACGAAGCGACCGAGGAGGACGGACGGTGAGCTTCTCCATCCGGGTCAACGGCGAGGACTTCGACGCAGAGCCGCGCCCCGGCCAGTGCCTGCGCACCTACCTGCGCGAGCGCGGCTGGTTCGGGGTCAAGAAGGGCTGCGACGCGGGCGACTGCGGCGCCTGCACCGTGCAGGTGGACGGCGAGCCGGTGCACAGCTGCCTCTACCCGGCGCTGCGCGCCGAGGGCCGGGCCGTCACCACCGTCGAGGGGCTGGCCGCCGAGGGCGGCGAACTCCACCCGGTGCAGCAGAAGTTCCTGGACGCCCAGGGCTTCCAGTGCGGCTTCTGCACGGCCGGCATGCTGATGACGGCCTCCGCCTTCGACGAGGAGCACCTCGCCGACCTGCCGCGGGCACTGAAGGGCAACCTGTGCCGGTGCACCGGCTACCGGGCGATCGAGGACGCCCTGCGCGGGGTCCGGCACACCGAACGGCCCTGCGCTGGCCAGGCGGTGGGCCGCAGCCTCGGGGCGCCCGCCGGGCCGCAGGTGGTGACCGGCACCGCCCGCTACACCTTCGACCTCGACGTCGAGGGCCTGCTGCACCTGAAGCTGCTGCGCTCGCCGCACCCGCACGCCCGGATCGTCGCCATCGACACCTCGGCCGCCCTGCGGGTGCCCGGCGTGGTCGCGGTGTTCACCCACGAGGACGCGCCGCAGAAGCTGTACTCCTCGGCCCGGCACGAGCACCCGACCGAGGACCCGGACGACACCCGGGTGCTGGACGACGTGGTGCGCTTCGTCGGCCAGCGGGTGGCGGCCGTGGTCGCCGAGAGCGAGGGCGCCGCCGAGGAGGGCTGCCGCCGGATCGCCGTCACGTACGAGCAACTGCCGTACGTGCTGGACCCGGAGGAGGCCATGCTGCCGGGCGCCCCGGTGATCCACCCCAAGGGCCCGGAGTCCCGGATCGCCCGGGCGCAGGACAACGTCTGCGGCGAGGCGCACGGCGAACTGGGCGACGTGGTACGGGGCTTCGCCGAGGCCGACGTGGTCTACGAGGAGACCTTCCGGACCCAGCGGGTGCAGCACGCCAGCCTGGAGACGCACGGCTGCGTCGTCTACTTCGAACCGGTGGGAGAGGACGCGGAGACGGCGGGGGAGCGGATCGTGGTGCGCTCCTCCACCCAGGTGCCCTTCCTGACCCGGCGCGCCCTGTGCGATCTGTACGACCTGCCGATGGAGCAGGTCCGGGTGGTGGCGGGCCGGGTCGGCGGGGGGTTCGGCGGCAAGCAGGAGATGCTGACCGAGGACATCGCGGTGCTGGCGGCGCTGCGGCTGCGCCGGCCGGTCAAGCTGGAGTTCACCCGCGCCGAGCAGTTCCACGGCGCGACCACCCGGCACCCGTTCACGATCACCGTCAAGCTGGGCGCCCGGAGCGACGGCACACTGACGGCCCTGCAGTTCCGGGTGGTCGCCAACACCGGCGCGTACGGCAACCACGGGCCGGCGGTGATGTTCCACAGCATCGGCGAGTCGATGGGCGTCTACCGGGCGCCGCACAAGAAGGTCGACGCCTACTCCGTCTACACCAACGCCGTGCCGGCCGGCGCCTTCCGCGGCTACGGCCTCGGGCAGGTCACCTTCGCCGTGGAGTCGGCGATGGACGAACTCGCCCGCCGCCTGGGCATCGACCCGCTGGTGCTGCGGGAGAAGAACGTCATCGGCCCGGGCGAGCACATGGAGGGCCCGCTCGGCGAGGAGGAGGACCTGCACATCGCCTCCTACGGCCTGGACCAGTGCCTCGGGGTCGTCCGCGACGCCCTCGCGAACGACACCAGCGCCGGACTCGCCCCCGAGGGCTGGCTGGTGGGCCAGGGCTTCGCCATGGCGGCGATCGCCTGCGGCCCGCCCGGCGGGCACATCGCCGACGCCAGGGTGACGCTCCTGGAGGACGGGACCTACGACATCGCCGTCGGCACTGCGGAGTTCGGCAACGGCACCACCACCGTGCACAAGCAGATCACCGCGGGCGCGCTCGGCACCACCGTCGACCGGATCGCCATCCGGCAGTCCGACACCGACCTGGTGCGCCACGACACCGGCGCCTTCGGCTCGGCCGGCACGGTGGTCGCGGGCAAGGCGGTGATGAAGGCCGCCAACGCGCTCGCCGAGCGGATCCTCTCCTTCACCGCCGAGTACGCCCGTACCCCGCGCAGCCTGCTGCGGCTCACCGCCGAAGCGGTGGACTGCGACGGGCGCACGGTGCCGCTCAAGGAGGTGTTCGAGGCGGCGCGCGGCCGGGGCGTGGAACTCGCCGCCGACGGCCACTTCGGCGGCTCGCCGCGCTCGGTGGCGTTCAACTCCCAGTGGTTCCGGATCGCCGTGGACCCGGACACCGGCGAGATCCGGATCCTGCGCAGCGTCCACGGCGCCGACGCCGGGCGGGTGATGAATCCGCTGCAGTGCCGGGGCCAGGTCGAGGGCGGGGTGGCCCAGGCGCTCGGGGCTACGCTGTTCGAGCAGGTGCTGGTCGACGACCGCGGCGAGGTCACCACAGCCGCGTTCCGCCGCTACCGGCTGCCCGCCTTCGCGGACGTGCCGCGCACCGAGGTGCACTTCTCGGAGACCTCGGACGCCATCGGGCCGCTGGGCGCCAAGTCGATGTCCGAGAGCCCGTTCAACCCGGTGCCGCCCGCCTTCGCCAACGCCCTGCGGGACGCCACCGGCATCCGCTTCACCGAGGCGCCGTTCCTGCGGGACAAGGTCTGGCGGGCGCTCGACGCGCACCGCCGGCTCGGCGAGCACTGCCGGGACGTCGCGGCGCCCTGACGGGCGGCGTTCCACTGTCGGGACCACCGGACCGCGCCCCCCTCGCACACCCCGTGCTCAGGTGATCCCACAAGAGGAGAACCGTACGATGCTCCTTGTGTTTACGATGCCTGACACGCGTCAGCCATCGCATGTGCGAGACCCCACTCACGCATGGTGCACAAGGAGCACAGCATGATCGTCGGAGACCTCCTGGAGCTGGACGACCTCCACATCGAGGTCGCCTGGGCCGGCCCCCACCTGCTCGACCGCGAGGTGACCGGCGTGACCTCCACCGACCTCCAGGACCCGGCGCGCTACCTGCAGCGCGGCGAACTCGTCCTCTCCGGCCTCGTCTGGTGGCGGCCGGACGAGGGCCAGGCGGCGATGCGCTTCGCCAACGCGCTGCGCATCGCCGAGGTCGCCGCCCTCCTCGCGGGGGAGGGCACCCACGGCACCGTCCCGCCCGAACTGGTCGAGGCCTGCCGCCGGCACGGCATCCCCCTGCTGTCCGTCCCGGCCGGCATCAGCTTCCGCTCCGTCACCGACCGCGTCTACCTGCGGCTGTGGGGAGACCTCCAGGCGACCGACGAGGGCAAGGCCGCCCTGCCCGCCGCCGCCCGCCGCGCCCTGAGCCGGCTCATCCGCGCCGAAGCCGCCCTGGACGAGGTCCTGGAACGGGCCGTGGCCGACCTCGGACTGCCCGACTGCTCCCTGACCACCGGCGCCGGCCGGGTCCTGGCCTCCTCGGCACCGACCACGCCCTGGACCGAGCCCCGGACCTCACCGCGCAGCACGACGGCGCCCGTCCCGGTCGGCCTGCCCGGCGACTCGCCCTTCGACGGCTGGCTGCTGCAGCCCCACAGCGAACCCGGCCCCACCGCGACCACCATGCTGCACGGCCTGGCCGAACTCCTCACCCCGCTCGCCACCCGCGCCCGGGCCACCGCCACCGCCCAGCGCCACACCGGCACCCGGCTGATCGAACTCCTCGACTCCGGCGCCGACACCGAGGCCGAACGCGGGCTCGCCCTCTCCGGTCTCCCCGCCCGCCGTCGGCTCACCCCGGTCGCCGCGCGGATCGACGGCCTCCCCGAGTCCTGGACGGCCGCCGCACTCGCCGAGGCGCTGCACGAACTGCCCGACCCCTTCGTCGCCGCCCCCGACGGCCGGGGCGGCGCGGTGGCCCTCTCCCCGGCCCCCGAGGAGCAGATCGCGCAGACCCTGCACCGCCTGCTCCCGCGCCTGGAAGCCGTACTCCCCAGCCGGCGGCGCCTGCGCCTGGGCATCGGCGCCACCGTCGAACCCGCCGCCGACGACCTCAGGGCCGCCCTCGTCCAGGCCCGCTACGCCCTGTACACCGAACCGCCGGGTGCGGTCGGCCGCTGCTCTCGGATCACCTCCCTGGAGACGCTGCTGCGGGGGGTGCCCGCCGAGATCACCGCCGACTTCCGACGCCGGGTCCTCGCACCGCTCATCGAGCACGACCGGACCAACACCGTCTCCCTGCTGGACACCCTGGACGCCTTCCTGCGCCACAGCGCCTCCTGGTCACGGACCGCGGAGGCGCTGCACCTGCACGTCAACACGGTGCACTACCGGATCAAGCGGATCGAGGAGCTGACCGGGCGCAACCTGCTGACGCTGGAGGACCGGCTCGACCTGTGGGCAGCCCTGCGCTGCGTGGGTTGACGGGTGATCAGCTCACCGCGGGCTCCGGGGGCCAGGTGCCGGCGGCCAGGACGCCGGTGGCGTAGGCGCGGGCGACCAGGGCGGTGCGGTTGGGCACCCGCCAGCGCCGGGAGAGCCGGGCGAGGTGGTAGTTCACCCCGTCCGTGGTGAGGCCGATCTCCCGGGCGATCTGCGCGGTGGTGGCGCCCCGGGCCGCCGCGGCGAGGATCCGCGCCTCGACCGGGCTGGCCTCCGCCCGCGGGCGCGGCGGCGGGACGTCCGGGACGGGCTCCACGGTGTGCAGCGAGAGCAGCAGGTTCGGGGTCTGCTCCGGGCTGTCGCTGACCAGGTCGACGGTCATCACGCCCTGCCGCTCACCGCCGCAGGCGGGCGTCCAGGACACCCGGGCCGGGTACCGCGAGCGACGGTGCAGCCGGACGGCCTCGGCGAGCGCCTGCAGGGTGTCGCTGTCCCGGAGGGTGAAGAACTCCAGGATCTTACGGCTGCGGAACTGCCCCGGCAACAGCCCGAATTCGGCCGCCATCGCCCGGTTGACGATCAGCGTCCGGCCGCCGAACTCGACCACCGCGATCGGCAGCGGCACGTGGTCCAGCAGGCGCAGCGCCCGGTTGCGCCAGACCACAACGGCATGCTGCGGGTCCTCCGGCACGGGGCCGCACTCCTCGGTCGGTCGCATCGCTGGTTCTCCTCCCCGTGGCGCCCGCGCGCACCAGAGCTGACGGTCCGTGGGCAAGTCCGCGGACGCCCCCGGTACTACACAATCATGTAGTGGCCGCGGGCGGGCCTCCCTCCCGGTGGGCGGAGAGTGGAGGGAGCCGCACATTTCCTGCTGTGGGAGGGACCACCACCGATGACCGACACCATGACCGAGGCGAGGGCCGAAACCGCTGTCGAAGCGGAAGCAGGAGCCGGAGCCGCCACCGCGACCCCGGCCGTCCCCCTGGTGGACATCTCCGCGATGCCGCCCGTCGCCGTCCCGGCACTGCGGACCATGGACCTGGCCAGAGAGCACGGCCCGGCCTTCGTCCAGCGGCTGCACGGCCGGGACAGCCTGATCGTCAGCGGCCTGGAGCTGGTGGAGGAGCTGGCCGACGAGACCCGGTTCACCAAGTCGATCGGCCCCGCGCTGGAGAACGTCCGCCAGTTCACCGGCGACGGCCTGTTCACCGCGTACAACGAGGAGCCCAACTGGGCGCGGGCGCACGACATCCTGATGCCCGCCTTCGCGCTCGGCTCGATGCGCACCTACCACCCTGTGATGCTGCGGGTGGCCCGCCGACTGATCGACTCCTGGGACGGCCGCTCCGCCGCCGGAGCGCCGGTGGACGTGCCCGGCGACATGACCCGGATGACCCTGGACACCATCGGGCTGGCCGGCTTCGGCTTCGACTTCGGCTCCTTCGACCGGGACGAGCCGCACCCCTTCGTCGAGGCGATGGTGCGCTGCCTGGACTGGGCGATGACCCGACTCACCCGCGACCCGGAGCTGGACCACAGCGAGCGCGACGCGGCCTTCCGGGCCGACGCCGACTACCTGGCCGCCGTGGTGGACGAGGTGATCGCCGCCCGCGCGGGGGAGAGCGCCCAGGGCCCTGCCGAGGACCTGCTCGGCCTGATGCTCGGCGCGGTGCGCCCCTCCGACGGCACCCGGCTGGACGCCGAGAACATCCGCAACCAGGTGATCACCTTCCTGATCGCCGGCCACGAGACCACTTCCGGCGCGCTCTCCTTCGCCCTGTACTACCTGGTCAAGCACCCGGCCGTGCTGCGGCAGGTGCAGCGGGAGGTGGACGAGCTCTGGGGCGATCAGGCCGACCCGGAGCCCTCCTACGAGGACGTCGGACGGCTGCGGTACACCCGCCAGGTCCTCAACGAGGCGTTGCGGCTCTGGCCGACGGCGCCCGCCTTCAGCCGCGAGGCCCGCGAGGACACCCTGCTCGGCGGCCGGATCCCGCTGCGCGCCGGGGAGACGGTATTCGTGTCGACCCCGATGCTGCACCGCGACCCGGCCTGGGGCGACAACCCCGAGCTGTTCGATCCCTCCCGCTTCGACGACGAGCCCGAGGCGGCCCGCTCCCCGCACGCCTTCAAGCCCTTCGGCACCGGCGAACGCGCCTGCATCGGGCGGCAGTTCGCGCTGCACGAGGCGACCATGCTGCTCGGCATGCTGGTCCACCGCTACCGGCTGATCGACCACGCCGACTACCGGCTGACCATCAAGCAGACCCTCACCATCAAGCCCGACGAGTTCACCCTCGCCCTCGCCCGGCGCACCCCCGCCCCCGCGGCCGCCGCCGCTCAGGCCGTTACCGACGTTCAGGGCGGAACCATCGCCGAGCGCCCCGGGCGGGTCCGCCAGGGCACCGGGCTGCTGCTCCTGCACGGCTCCAACTACGGCGCCTGCCGCGAGTTCAGCCGTCGGCTCGCGGAGGTCGCCGCGGACCTCGGCTGCGACACCGCGATCGCCCCGCTGGACGCGTACGCGGACGGCCTGCCCACCGACCGGCCGGTGGTGATCACCGCCGCCTCGTACAACGGGCAGCCCACCGACGACGCGGTCGCCTTCGTCCGCCGCCTCCAGCAGGAGGGCCGGCCGGACGGGGCCGCGGACGGTGTCGAGTACGCGGTGCTCGGCATCGGCGACCGCACCTACGCCGCCACCTACCAGCGCATCCCCGCCCTGATCGACGACCGGCTCGCCGCCCTCGGCGGCACCCGGCTGCTCGCCCGTGCCGAGGCCGATGCCTCCGGCGACCTGTCCGGCACCGTACGGCAGTTCACCGAGGCGCTGCGCACCGCCCTGCTGGAGCGGTACGGGGACGCCGACGCCCCCGCCGGGCCGCAGCAGGAGGCCGCGTACACGGTGACCGAGGTGGCCGGCGGCCCGCTGGACGCGCTGGCCGCCCGGCACGGCATGACCGAGCTGACCGTCACCGCTGTCGACAGCCTGACCGACCCCGGCTACCCCCGGGTCAAGCGGCTGGTCCGCCTCGCCCTGCCCGAGGGCACCGGCTACCGAACCGCCGACCACCTCACCGTGCTGCCGGCCAACGACCCGGCCCTGGTCGAGCGCGCGGCCGGGCTGTTCGGCGCCGATCCGGAGACGGTGCTCAACATCGTGGCCCACCGGCGCACCGGCCTGGCCGTCGACCGGCCGCTGACGGTGCGCGAACTCCTCACCCACCACGTCGAGTTGCAGGACCGTCCGAGCACCGCCCAGCGCGCCGCGCTGGCCGACCACAACCCCTGCCCGCCCGAGCAGGCCGCCCTGCGCGCCCTGCCCGAGGACGACCCGCGCACGCTGCTCGACCTGATCGAGGACTTCCCGGCCCTGCGGGGCGCGCTCGGCTGGCCGGTGCTGCTGGAGCTGCTGCCGCCGATCCGGCCCCGGCACTACTCGATCTCCTCCTCGCCCACCGGCGGGGCGGGCGAGGTGGACCTGATGGTCTCCGTGCTCGCCGCCCCGGCCCGCTCCGGCCGCGGCACCTACCGGGGCACCGGCTCCGGCCACCTGGCCCGGCTGGCCGTCGGGGACACCGTCCTGGCCCGGGTCCAGCCCTGCCGGGAGGCCTTCCGGATCGCCCACCGCACCCCGGTGGTGATGATCGCGGCCGGCACCGGCCTCGCGCCCTTCCGCGGCGCCGTCGCCGACCGCCGCGCCCTGCTCGCCGAGGGCGCCGAACTGGCCCCGGCGCTGCTGTACTTCGGCTGCGACGACCCGGACGCGGACTACCTGCACCGGGCCGAGCTGGAGGCGGCCGACCGGGCCGGCGCGGTCTCGATGCGGCCCGCCTTCAGCGAGCGGCCGCAGGCCGGGCGGCGCTTCGTGCAGGACCGCCTCGCGGCCGAGGCGGCCGAGGTCTGGGACCTGCTCGCGGCGGGCGCCGAGGTGTACGTGTGCGGCGACGGCGGGCGGATGGCCCCGGGCGTTCGGGCCGCCTTCCGCGAGCTGTACCGGCAGCGCACGCCGGGGGCCGACGAGCAGCGGGCCCAGGCCTGGCTCCAGGGGCTGATCGAGGGCGGGCGGTACGTCGAGGACGTGTACGCGGGCTGACGGCTCACCCGGGGGTGCCGACCCGACCACGGCCGCCGGCCCGCTGCTTCGTGCAGCGGGCCGGCGGCCGGTCGGTTCGGGGACCGCTCAGTAGACGTTCACCCCGTACGAGGCGTAGGCGGCCAGCGCCGCGTTCACCGGCTGGTAGAAGGTCGTCCCGCCGAAGGTGCAGTCGCCGCTGCCGCCCGAGGTGAGGCCGAGCGCCTTGGTGCCGTCGTACAGCGGGCCGCCGGAGTCGCCCGGTTCGGCGCAGACGTTGGTCTGGATCAGGCCGGTCACGGTGCCGCCGTCGGTGTAGCGGACGGTGGCGTTGAGCCCGGTGACCTTGCCGCTGTGCGTGCCCGTGGTCGAGCCGGTGCGCTTGACCGACTCGCCGACCACGGCGTTCGGGGCGGAGGTGAAGCCACCGGGGTGGAGCAGGGCGCTGTTGTCGTAACGGACCAGCGCGTAGTCGTGGGACGGGAAGGTCGAGCTGACCGTCGGCCCGATCCGGTTGGTGTGGGCCGCCTCGGTGTACCAGTCGGGGGCGACGTTGCCGCAGTGTCCGGCGGTGAGGAAGTAGTAGGTCGAGCCGCTGACCACGTTGAAGCCGAGCGAACAGCGGTACTTGCCGCCGTAGACGGCGTCGCCCGCGGCGACCAGTGGGGTGAACGTCCCGGGGACGCGCTGGACGGTCAGCGCGGTCGAGTCGGGGCCGGCGGCGCTCATGATCTTGGCGAGCCCGGCCGGGGTCACGGTGCTGTCGACGGTCACCACGACGCGTCCGGCGGTCTGGTCGACGTACCACGCGGTGCCGTCGACCTCGGCGTTCAGGACGGCGTCGCTGAGCGCCGCGAGCCGTTCGGGTTCGGGGGCGTGGGCGGGGACCGGGGTGGGGGTGCGGCCGGGGGCGGCCGCGGCGCCCGGCACGGCGACCGCGGTGGCGGTCAGCAGGCCGAGGGCCACGGCGAGCAGGCGGGTGCGGCGTCGAGCGGTGCCGGGGCGGGGGGTCCTGCGCTTGGTCCTCACCGATGTCCTCCGGGAGTGAGAGGCCCCCGGGGGGTGGGGGGGCCGTGAGGCGCGGTCAGGCGGTGGGCGGATTCCGGCCGGTGCCGTCCGGGAGCACGACGGATGATCTGCCCCTGACAGGCGCTGACCGGAAGTATGGGGAAACGGACCTTTCGGTACAAGCTTCCTGGCCGGGTGTCGGCGGACCCGCGCGCCGTTGGACCAGCGCGCCGATCCGCCGTCCGGGCGGGCGCCTCCGGGCCGAGGGTCCGTCCGGGGGATCGATCGTCAACTCACCTGCCGGTGGGGAGATCCGAAGAAATTGTTATCGGGCTCGCCCAGGGAGGTCTCCGAGGCGTGGGAACGGACGCACGAGGTCGCGGGTGAGGGTCCGCGGCTGGGCAGCGGGGTTCGAAAGGGGCGCTCCGCGCGGAGGCAAGGCCTTCGCAGCGTCCGTTCCCCGGCGCCGCCGGATCGTCCCGTCCGGCCGGGCGCGCCCGGCGGTCCGCGTGCCTCCCCCACAGCCGCGGACCGCCGGGGTCACCCCGCGGCCACCGCCGAGGCCCCACACCGGGCGCGGGTCAGCCGCCAGACCAGTTCCTCACCGCTCTCGGCCGGGGCGGCCACCTCGCGCGGGCGGCGCAGGTGCTCGGTGAAGCCGAGCCGGGCCGGGACGGCGCCGCTCGCGTGGTTGGCCGCGTCGTGGACGATCTCGACGAACTCCACGCCGGGGAGGCGGAAGGCCTGGTCGACCAGGGCCGCCGTGGCCCGGGTCACCAGACCGCGCCCGGTCGCGGACGGGCGCAGCCAGTAGCCGATCTCACGGACGTCGTCCGGGCCGTCCTCGCGCCGGTACAGCCCGCAGGCGCCCACGATCGCACCGTCCAGCACGATCGCGTAGGCGTGGTCCCGGCCGTTCTCCCACTGCTCGGACCTGGTCGCCAGGTACTCGGCGGTGGTGGCGCGGCTGTGCTCGGCGACCCAGGGCATCCACGGCCGCAGGTGCTCCAGCGATTCGTCGATCACCGCGAACAGCTCGGGCAGGTCGGCCTCACCGGCGAAGCGGCGCAGGGTCAGCCCGTCCAGGACGATCACGGACTGCGGGTGTTCCAGAGGTTCCATGTCGGGATGATCGTCCGTACCCGGCTCACCCGGCAAACGGTTTCGGTGGCTGTGGCTGTGGCTGTGGCTGTGGCTGCGGCGGGAACGGCGGCTGCGGGGGCTGCAGCGAGCAGGCGCGGCGGGCGCGGAGGAGATGGACGGCGGCGCCGAGGCCGGCCGCCGAGCCCGCGACGACGAGGAGGGCGGCGTCGGAGAGCCCGACGAGGGAGAGGTCGAAGCGCCCGCCGGTGGCGGCCGAGGTGAACTCCGGGTCGACCAGGCCGTCGGGGTCCTCGGTGACGCTGACCTGCTCACCCACCGCGTCCCAGGCACCGCACCGCACCGAGCTGCCGCGCCCCGGGACGTCCGCGTAGCGCACGGCGCAGCTGTACGTGGTCGTCTTGCCGTGGCTGACCCGCACGCCGGTGACGGTGCCCGGGTGGGCGACGCCGTGCAGGCCGAGCACGGTGGCCTGGGCGGTGCTCATGCTCAGCAGCGGCACGCCGATCGCCGGGGCGAGCAGCAGCGCCAGGGCCGCCAACCGCAGCGGGCCGACCTGGCAGAGGCTGAACACGGCGTACACCAGGCCGACGAAGCCGGTGAGGACCAGCGCCAGGGAGGGCAGCAGCAGCCACGGCCCGAAGGCGCCGAGCGCCCCGCCGACCGGCAGCAGGAGGGTCGCGGCCGGGATCCACAGGGCCGTCAGCAGCGGGCGGCGCGGCCAGGGCAGGTCGTCCTTCTTCCCCCGGCCGCGCCGCTGCCGGGGGCTGGGGTCGGGGCCGGGACCGGAGGTCCCGGGTGTCGCGCTGGATGCCATGGCGAGAGATCCTGCCAGGCCGCCCCGGGTGCGGCGCAGCCCGCCCCGGGAGCCGTCACCGCTCGGCGCTCCTGGGCGATCGGGCGACCGGGCGACTTTGGCCCGGGCCGGTCCGAGCAGGCATGATCGGGGCATGGTCGAACGAGTCATTGCAGCGTGTGACGGAGCAGCCAAGGGCAACCCCGGTCCGGCGGGCTGGGCCTACGTGGTGGCGGACGCCGCCGGGGCGCCCCAGCGCTGGGAGTCCGGAGCGCTCGGGCACAGCACCAACAACGTGGGCGAACTGACGGCGCTGCAGCGGCTGCTGGCGTCGACGGACCCAGCGGTGCCGCTGGAGGTCCGGCTGGACAGCACCTACACCCGCGACTCGGTGACCAAGTGGCTGAAGGGCTGGAAGCGCAACGGCTGGAAGACGGCGGCCGGCAAGCCGGTCGCCAACCAGGAGCTGATCCAGGCGATCGACGCGCTGCTGGAGGGCCGGGACGTCACCTTCGTGTACGTGCCGGCCCACCAGGTCGACGGCGACCCGCTGAACGCCATTGCCGACAAGGCCGCCAGCGACGCCGCCCGCACCCAGCAGGACGCCTCGGGCACCGCCGCGAACCTGCCCGAACCGGACCCGGCGGCCGCCACCAAGGCCCCCAAGGCCCCCAAGACGCGCAGCACCGGTACCGGTACCGCTACCGGCACCTCCCGCACCCTGGCCGCCCGCTACCCGGGGACCTGCCCGTGCAGCCGCCCGTACGCCAAGGGCGACAAGATCACCAAGGTCGGCAGCAGCTGGGGCCACCCCGACTGCGCCGCCGCCCACGCCTGAGCAGCAGGGGCGTTCCGTCCGTACCTCCCTGTGCGGGGGCCGGAGCGGAGCGGAGGTGAGCGCGGTGATCGTCTCGGAGACGGCGGAGTTCCACGTCGGGGACCGGGTGTGGATATACCGCGAGACGTCCTACGCCGCCGTCGAGAGCGCCGTCGTGGTGGACGTCCAGGCCGACCGCAGCCTGCGGTTGGAGTTCACCGACGGCCACCGCAGCCACCTCCGCTCCGGCCGGGTCGAGTTGTCGGCCCGGCGCCGCACGCGGGTGTGACAAGGCCGGAGTACGGCCGGAGAAAGGGCAGAACGGGCCGGAAATGCGACCGGCCGACCGCGGGTGGCGGTCGGCCGGTCGTGCCGGACCCGGAGGAGCGGGGCAGAGGAGCGGATCAGCCCTCCTGCGCGATCTCCTTGATGTCCTCGAAGGTCATGCCGAGCGTGTTGAAGGCGCGCGCCTGCTCCTCCGGGACGCCGAGCTTGGCGAGCTCCTTGAGCTGCGCGTCGGTCAGCGGTGCCGCGGGGGTGAGCGGCGGGGCGCCGCCCGCGTCCTTGGGGTCGAGGCCGGCGCCGGGGCCGGCGGCCAGGCCGAGCACCGCCTTCATCAGGTCGTCGCTGGTCAGCTTGGTCGCGCCGGCCGGGGCCTGGACGTCCGGGGCCGACTGGTCGAAGGCGAGCTTCACCGGGAAGTTGACGCCCGGCTCGACCTTGCTCTGCAGCTGGGCGAGGTCGAAGGTGGCCGAGGAGAGGGCGCCGTTCTTCAGGTAGAGGTCGACGCCGACCTTGCGGTCCGGCACGTCGGTCGGGGCCTGGGCCGGGAACTTCCCCAACTGCTGCGGGAACTTGTCCGCGACCGGCCTGACGGCCTTGAACAGCTCGTCCACCAGCTGGCGGGCCGGAGCGCTCATCCAGATGTGGTCGGCGCCGTCCTTGGTGCCCTTGTCCTCGTACGTGACGGTGCGGCCGAGCACGTCCTTGAGCGAGTTGAGCAGCTGCTTGGCGGCCTCCGGGTCGGCGCTGGGCACCGGGCTCGGCGCGGCCTTCCTGCCGTCGGACTTCTTCGCGGCGTCGGCGAGTTCCTGGAGGTCGAGCGCGACCCACTTGCCGGCCAGCACGTCCTTGACCGCGCCCAGGTCGGCGGGCAGGTCGTTGCCGGCGGCGTCCACCTGGGACGGGTCCTCGCCGGTCAGCTTGACCAGGCCCTTGGCGTCGACGTGCAGGTAGCCCTTGGCGTCGACCTGGCGGTACTCCAGCAGCGCGGTGCCGCTGCGGTCGGAGAGCACGTAGGAGACGCGCACCGACCTGTCGAGCGTCAGGTCGTTGCTGCCGCCGGAGCCCGCGGCGCTCTTGAAGGCCTCGATGTCCTTGAGCGGCTTGTCGGCGGAGATCGCGACGGAGAGCGCGAGCCCGGACATCGCCTTGGCGCTCTGCTCGTCCAGCCCGCCGCCGGAGCCCTTGCGGCCGGCGCCCTTTCCGCCCGTGGCCGTGCCGACGAGGCCCTTGTTCCCGGCTCCGGTGGCCTTGTCGAAGGCGAGGATCTGTTCGGGGGTGGCGTCGATGGAGAGCTTGAAGCCGGCCGACTTGCCGTCACCGACCTTGCCGAAGGCCTTGGACACCTTCTGGGCGGCGGAGAGCTGTTCGACGGTGCCACAGGCGGCGAGGCCGGTGGCGAGGACGGAAGCGGTGACGGCGACGGGCATCGCACCGCGGGCGGCCCGGCGGATGGCGGTGTTGATGGTGCACAACTCCTGTGTGACTGGGCCTGATCGGACGACCGGGCCTTTCCTCCCCTGTGGCTCGCAGCGCCACAGTGCATACACATCTGATCACATTATCGGCAAGGCTGCGCGCGAATTTTTGTCCCAGGCTTTAACCGTCCGGCGGCGATGGGAAAAAGGGGCAAAAGCTTTGCCTAAACGGGCTGTTCAAGGCCTCGTCACCACCTGCTAGCCTCAGCCGATTTTTCCGCCGAGCAAGGTCGGCGGACCCGACGGGCAAGAGGTACCGAAAGCATGGCAATACGCCGGGCGAAGCAGAAGGCCCAGGTCATCGAGAAGCTCTCGCAGGTGGCACCACCGGGGGAGGCCTTCATCGCGTGCGTGCACGTGGAGACCGGCCCCAGCCCGTGGCTCAACGCGGTCTTCGACGAGGTGCCGCTGCTCGGCCTGATCGTCGCCCTGACCCGCCGGTTCTACTTCCTGACGCTCACCAACAGCTCGGTGGTCGTCAACACGGCCAGCCGCTGGACCAACCGGCCCGGCGACGTGGTCGCGGTCTACCCGCGCCACGCCTTCCCGGTCAGCCAGGTCAAGCGGGCCTCCCTCTGGAGCCGGATGTACCTGCAGCTGCCCGGCGAGGCCAAGCCGACCCGGCTGAACATCCACCGCTACTGGCGGGCCGAGATGGACCAGCTGAGCGCGGCCTTCCCGCCCGGGTCGATCGACCCGAGCTCGCAGCCCTTCGAACTCGCGCCGCAGGGGCAGCCGTACCCCCTGCAGCAGGCCTACCCGATGGCACCGGGCCAGCCCTACCCCCAGCCGCAGGGGCAGCCCTACCCGCCGCAGCAGGCGTACCCGGCGCCCCCGCAGCCCTACCCGGCACCGAAGGGCCAGCCGTACGTGCCGCCGCAGGGCCAGCCCTACCCGTCCCAGCAGCCCTACCCGCCGCAGGGCCAGCCGTACCCGCCGCAGCAGCCGTACCCGGCGCCGCAGGGGCAGCCGTACCCGCCGCAGCGCTGACCTCGCCGCAGGCAGGCCGAACACAGGTCGGCCCCGGCTCCCGCACGGGGAGCCGGGGCCGATCGCTGTCCGGCCGGCGCGCCGACCGCGCTACGGCCCCTGCAGGATGACGACGACGATGACCCCGGCGGACAGCACGAGCCCGAGGATCACACCGAACACCGTGGGCGTCACCCGGTCCCGCAGCTGCTTCCCCGGCCGGCTGCGCTGCGTCGGGTCCGTGCTGAACTCCCACCAGTTCACCAGCCGTTGGAAGTTCACGTCGAAGTCCACGGCCGGGTAGATCGCGCTGGTCTGGAGGCCGGGCAGCGAGCGGCGCCGCCCGCGGGTGAGATGGATCCGCGCCGCGTAGGAGGTCGAGCCGTTGCCCTTGGTCTCCCGCACGTCGACCCACCGGACCTCGTGCCACGGGTGGGTACGGCCGCGCCCGACACCCCAGTTGATGGTGATGCCGTCGGTGCCGACCCGGCTCCAGGAGCGCCAGCTGATGACGAAGAGCGGCACGCCGAGCGCCAAGGTCCCGAAGACCAGCCAGAACGTGCCCAGGGGGCCGAGCTTCCACGCACCGAGGCCGAGTTGGAGACCGAGCACCAGCAGCACCGGAATGAGGTTCGACCACGAGGGACGGAACAGGTCCTTCCCCCGGAAGATCAGTTCGTTCACACCGCGCACCCTACGCCTGCCTCCCCGGGCCCCGACAGGGGGTGTACGCGCTTCATACGGCGCCCCGGCCGCCTCCCCTGCCGCCCGCCCTGGCACCGACCCTGCCTTCCTGGTCGGCCTTCTGACCCGCGGTCGCGTTCGGCTCCCGGAGCGTGCGCCGGGCCGCGCCGAGAGTGAGCAGGCCCCACAGCGCGGCGAGTACGGCGACGACGTAGACGCCGCTGCCTCGGAAGGAGAGGTCCTCGTCCGTGGGGGCGGGCGGGGCCCAGCCCGCCGGGTCGACCAGTACGGTTTCGGTGGTGTCCTTGGCCCGGGCCGAGCAGCCGAAGCCGCCGACCTGGCCGTGCGGCAGCGGCTGCCCGTCGGCCCGGCGGATGTCGCAGGTCCAGCTCACCCTCCCGCTCTTGTCCCGGGAGCTGTGGGCCGCGGTGACCACCACCTCGGTCTCCACCCCGCGATGGGCGATGATCTGCGCGCGGAGGCTCGACACCGGCAGCACCAGCAGCAGCACCCCGAACAGGACGGCCGGCCAGATGACCCAGCCGCCGGGCCGGACGAGGCCCAGGCCGAGGAAGCCCGCGACGAACACCAGGAAGGCGAGGACGCCGCCGAGGACCGCGTAGTCCGGGTTGGTACCGAGCGCCGCCAGTCCGATCATCAGCACCGGAGTGAGCAGCCCGACCAGCCATGCCGTGCGGCGGACGGCCCGCGGCGACAGCTTCGGCTCGGGTCGTCTGCGGACCCGTTTCGGGGGCCGGACGACCCCCTCCGCGAGCGGTCGCTTCTGCTTCTTCTTCCCGTTCTTCTTCCCGGCCATGGATCCCCCGTTCGGTGCTGTCGCTTTCCGTGCCTGCGACAGTGTGACGGCGGGCCCGGACGGCTGGGAACCCGGGTGGCCCGGCCCCGGGCCGGCCGTGGATCCGGTGTGAAGCTGACGTGGAGTCACCGTCGACGTTACCCGCGAGTTCACCCGGTGCTCGTCCGAGGTCTTGCGGACCGTACGGACAAGCACATTGGATACGTACCATCCCGTCGTCCGGCGGGTCCACGTCACATCCCCGCTGTTCCCCGCTGTTCCCCCGACCCCACGGAGCCCAGATGTCGCTCTCGTCCGTCCGCCGTGCCCTCGCCGCCGGTGCCGCCGCCACCGTGATCGCCACGCTCGGCGCGGCCCCCGCCTCGGCCGAGACCGCACCAACGACCGCGCCCCCGCTCGACGTGCTCACCTACAACGTCTTCCTGATGAGCACCAACCTCTACCCCAACTGGGGCCAGCAGTACCGGGCGCAGGCCATCGCCGCGGCGGACTTCTTCCAGGGCCACGACGTGGTCGTCCTGGAGGAGGCCTTCGACAACGCGGCCTCCGACGCACTGGTCGCCAAGGCCTCGGCCGCCTACCCGTACCACACGCCCGTGGTCGGCCGGTCCACGAGCGGCTGGGACGCCACCTCCGGCAGCTACAGCTCCACCACCCCCGAGGACGGCGGGGTCACCCTGCTCAGCAAGTGGCCGATCCTGCACAAGGAGCAGTACGTCTACAAGGACGCCTGCGGCTCGGACTACTGGTCCAACAAGGGCTTCGCCTACGCGGTGCTGGACGTCGACGGCCGCCGCACCCACGTGGTCGGCACCCACCTGCAGTCCACCGACTCGGGCTGCTCCAGCGGCCAGGCGGCGGACATCCGGGCCAGGCAGCTCACTGCCATGCGCACCTTCCTGGACGGCAAGCGGATCCCCGCCGACGAGCCGATCGTCCTCGCCGGCGACCTCAACATCGACTCCCACGGCTCCGAGTACCAGGCCCTGCTGACCAACGGCAACCTCGCCCCGGCCTCCGCCCGCACCGGCTGGCCGTACTCCTTCGACACCGCCGACAACTCGGTCGCCGCCTACCGCTACCCGGGCGAGCCCAAGGAGGACCTCGACTACGTTCTCTACCGCGCCGACCACGCCCGCCCCCAGCAGTACACCAACCAGGTCGCCCGGGTGCACAGCACGCCCTGGACGGTGAGCAGTTGGGGCAAGAGCTACACCTACACCGACCTCTCCGACCACTACCCGCTCGTCGCGCACTGACAGCCCGCCGGCTGCCCGCGCGCTGTCCGAGGGCGCACCGGGTGTGGGATGCGTCACCGCCACGGCCGGGCGGCGGTTCGGCCCCTTACGATCCTGAACGCCGAGGTCGGGCGCCGTCGCAACCCGTCGGCGCCCCGCCCGGCGCACCACGATCGGCCCGAGGAGAAGCGCCCGTGACCACCCCCACCACCGCGCCCGAGAGCTACTACCAGCGCACCGGCGAGCACAGCTACAAGCCCACCCCGCACGCCCAGGGTGCCTGGCACCCCGACGAGCAGCACTTCAGCCCGCTGGCCGGCCTGATCGTCCACGCCATCGACTGCCACCGCGCCGACGGCCACCGCGCCGACTCCCAGGGGGCCGACCGCCGACAGACCGGCGACAGCCTGGCGCTGGCCCGGATCAGCTTCGACATACTCGGCCTGATCGCCCTGGAGGAGTTCGAGATCACGGTGGAGACCGTCCGGCCCGGGCGCACCATCGAGCTGGTCGAGGCCACCGTGGTGATCGGGGAGCGCGCCGTCGTCCGGGCCCGCGCGTGGTTCCTCGCAGAGCTCGACACCGCCGCCGTCGCCGGGACGCACGACGAACCGATCCCGGCCCCCGAGGAGTTCGAGCCCTGGGCGATGAGCGAGCTGTGGGGCGGCGGTTACATCGCCTCGATCGACGTCCGCCGCCGCGAGCGCGCCCCCGGCCGGGCCGCCGCCTGGATCTCCACCCCGGTCGGGCTGGTCGCCGGCGAGCCCAGCAGCCCGCAGGCCTCCTTCGTCGCCCTGGTGGACACCGCCAACGGCATCGCCGTCCGGCAGAGCCCCACCGCGTGGATGTTCCCCAACACCGACCTGACGATCCACCTCTTCCGCCGCCCCGAGGGCCGCTGGACCGGCCTGGACACCAGGGTCAGCTTCGGCCCGGCCGGCCACGGCGTCACCAGCACCGTCCTGCACGACGAGCACGGGCCGATCGGCCGCGCCGAGCAGATCCTCACCGTCCGCCCGCAGCCAGTCGGTTGACCGGTCCGGGGATCGGGGCCGCCGCCGGTCGCGGTGGCGGCCCCGATCCCCGGTAGCGTCAGGCGGGCAGCGAGTCCATGAAGGAGCTGACCGAGAAGACCGCCTTCCCCGGGCCCGCCGGGCCGTAGCCGGGCGGGGAGGAGAGGCCGAACTCCTCCAGGGTGGCGCGGTAGGTCTGCAGCAGCCGGATGTGGTACTCCAGCGGCGCGCCCTGCGGGTTGGCCCTGCCCAGCGGGGTGGTCGGCTCGGGGCACCAGGTGGTGAAGCGCGGGACCACGCCGTGGGACATGAAGAAGCGCAGTCCCTCCTCGGTGGAGGCGATCGCCTCGTCCACCGTGGCGAAGCCGAAGGGCTCGGCCATCTCCACGCCCGCGACGAAGTTGGGGATCACTTTCTCGGGGCCGAACACCTCGGTGGAGTCCAGGATCCGGCGGTGCCACTCGTCGCGGCCGACGTAGCGCTCCTTGCCGGGGCAGTACAGCTCGAAGAGCCGCTTGTCCCACACCTCGAAGTTGGGGTGGTAGATCCGCACGCCGTAGTCGTGGAAACGCTGGACGTCCTCACGTGGCAGCGCCTGCGCCACCACCTTGCCGATCCAGCGGCCGGGGAAGCGCTCCTCGATGGCCTTGGCGTACTGCCCGTAGAAGTCGGCCTCGTCCCGGCCGCCGACGTGCGAGGTGATCGCGCCGCCGGTGAGGGTGTACGCCCGGGAGGCCCGGGCGGTGTCGTGCTCGTCGATCAGCGCCAGCGCCTCCAGCACCTCCTCCACCGGCTTGACCCCGGTGTACGGGCGGCCGGCGGCCTTGTGCTGACGCCAGTTGTGGTTGATGTCGCAGTACTGGCACTCCTCCTTGGCGCCGAAGTACTGGCAGACCCGGAACACCGTGAGGTAGATCAGGTATCCCCACTGGATGGTCGGGGCGACCTCCATCACCGACTTCCCGTTGGCCAGCGTGTGCCGGTAGTAGTCCGGCATCGGCGGCAGGCCGACATCGGCGATCCGCGTGCCGTCCAGGTAGAGGCCCAGCGTGCCGTCCTCCCCGGCACCGACCCGGTACGGCGAGTCCGGGTTGACCCGCACCGACACCACCGTGCGGCGCAGCCCGTACGGCCCGCCGGTCAGTACGACCTCCTCCGGCGGCCGGTTGAGCGCGGCAGCGCCCAGCTCGGGCAGGGTGCGGTGGTCGAAGGAGAAGATGAAGTACGACTTCGGTTTGACCTCGCCGCCCCCGTCGGCGCCGGCGCTGCCGCTGAGCGCGGACTCGTCGAAGGCCATCCCGCCGCGCAGCAGGTCCTCCTTGATCACCGCCTCCCGCGGCACGTCGGGATAGCGCTCCATGAGCTGCTCGACCAGTGCGGTGCGGCTGCGGGCCTGGCTCTCCATGCGCTGCTCTTCCTTCCTGGCCCCGATCCTCGCTCGGCGCCGCGCCCCATTCTTCTCCTCCTTACGTCCGTGGTCGGGACCGGCGGCGCGCTGGAAGATCACCCCGTCCATCCTGTGGGCGTGGCGTCGGGGTGCGTCCACGCGGCGAAGAGCGCGAAGTCCATCGCGCTGAACCGCTGCTCGTCCCAGACGGGTTCGAGCATTCCCATCGCGCGGACCCGGAGCAGGCTGTGTGCCCGCGCCGTCTCCGGACGGGGGTCGAGGCGGGCCGGCCACGGAAGGGAGAAGTCCGGCATCGAGATCGCTGCCACTGCGCGCTCCCTTCGAACGGGGCGAAGGTGTGACCAACACGTGGCAGCCGGCCGCCGGTTGAGCTCTTTTGTCTTCGAACAGTCGCTGCCACGACCGGCCCAACGCGGGTGGCGGGTGCGGGACACGGGCAATGGTCGCCAGGTTGACGCGGCAGGCGGGCAGACCGATGCATGACAGGGGCTCGCCCGGGCGCCCTCAGCATGAACGTTCACCCTATCGGGTTAAGAAGATCGTCCGTTGCGTTCCGGAACGCGGCTTCGCGCCTACGGTGGGGAACCGAGCGAGACGGGGCCCGCGTTCGGAGATCCCCTTCGTGGCAGACGGGATGACGACCCGTCATATCTTGCGATCCTTATCAGAGGAGGCTTCATGCCCCTGCGCGGCAGAGCGGACACGCCGCTCGACCATGCGCCCGCCGCGGTGGTGAGCGCGTGAACACCACCGCCCTGGACCGGATCCTGCGCGGGCCCAGCGGACTCGGCACCTCGGGCCTGCACTTCACGCCCCGGACCGAGGTGCCCGAGGCGCCCGCCCCCGAGCCGGCCGTCCAGGCGCAGCCGAACGTCCCGGCCGTGCCGACCGTGCCGGTACAGCCGGAGGCCTCCGCGCCGCCGAGCGGCGGCAAGCCCAAGGCCGGCGACCCGATCCCGGCCTCTACCACCACCCGATCGCCGAGCCCGACCCGGCCCGGGTGGAGGCCCTCAGCCTGAAGATCAAGGCCTGGGCGATCGACGAGATCGAGCTCTACCCGCCGGAGTGGGAGAAGGACTTCGACGGCTTCTCCACCGGGCGCTACATGGTGGCCTGCCATCCCGACGCGCCCAGCGTCGACCACCTGATGCTCGCGGCCCGCCTGATGGTGGCGGAGAACGCGGTGGACGACTGCTACTGCGAGGACCTCGGCGGCTCGCCCGTCGGTCTGGGCAGCCGCCTGCTGCTCGCGCACACCGCGCTGGACGCGCTGCACACCACGCCGGAGTACCACCCGGCCTGGCAGGCCTCGCTCGCCGCGGACGCGCCCCGGCGCGCCTACCACTCGGCGATGGAGTACTTCGTCCGCGCCTCGACGCCCTCCCAGGCGGACCGCTTCCGGCACGACATGGCGCGGTTGCACATGGGGTACCTGGCCGAGGCCGCCTGGGCGGAGACGGACCACATCCCGGAGGTGTGGGAGTACCTGGCGATGCGCCAGTTCAACAACTTCCGCCCCTGCCCGACGATCACCGACACCGTCGGCGGCTACGAGCTGCCCGCCGAGCTGCACGCGCTGCCCGCGATGCAACGGGTGATCGCGCTGGCCGGCAACGCCACCACGATCGTCAACGACCTGTACTCGTACACCAAGGAGCTGTCCAGCCCCGGGGTGCACCTGAACCTGCCAGTGGTGATCTCCGAGCGCGAGGGCGTTTCGCGCAAGGAGGGCTACCTGAAGGCCGTCGAGGTCCACAACGAGCTGATGCACGCCTTCGAGGCCGAGGCGGCCGCGCTGGCCGTCGCCTGTCCGGTGCCGACCCTCGTCCGGTTCCTGCGCGGGGTGTCCGCGTGGCTCGACGGCAACCACTACTGGCACCAGACCAACACCTTCCGTTACACCCTGCCCGACTTCTGGTGACGATCCGTCCCGGCAGTCGTTTTTTGCTCGCCAACTGACCACCATGCGTGAGAATTCTGGAGCAGATCCATGTCCGTGACCGACGACATCACCACCGCCGGCAAGTCCATCCCCGGCCCGGCGACTCCCTACCAGGGCGACATCGCACGCTACTGGGACCACGAGGCTCGCCCGGTCAACCTTCGCCTGGGCGACGTCGACGGCCTCTACCACCACCACTACGGCATCGGCGAGATCGACCAGGCCGCGATCGGCGACCCGACCGACAGCGAGCGGGAGAAGAAGGTGATCGCCGAGCTGCACCGCCTGGAGTCCGCCCAGGCCGACGTGCTGCTCGACCACCTCGGCGACATCCCGGCCGACGGCCTCCTGGTCGACGCCGGCTGCGGCCGCGGCGGCTCGATGGTGATGGCCCACCAGCGCTTCGGTTGCCGGGTGGAGGGCGTGACCCTCTCCACCCAGCAGGCCGACTTCGGCAACAAGCGCGCCGCCGAGCTCGGCATCGGCGACTCCGTCCGCTCCCGGGTCGCCAACATGCTGGACATGCCCTTCGAGACCGGCTCGGTCGCGGGCTCCTGGAACAACGAGTCCAGCATGTACGTCGACCTGCACGACCTGTTCGCCGAGCACTCCCGGGTGCTGAGCGTCGGCGGCCGGTACGTCACCATCACCGGCTGCTGGAACCCGCGTTACGGGCAGCCCTCGAAGTGGGTCTCGCAGATCAACGCCCACTTCGAGTGCAACATCCACTCCCGCCGCGAGTACCTGCGGGCGATGGCCGACAACCGCCTGGTCCCGCAGGCCGTCATCGACCTGACCCCGGACACCCTGCCCTACTGGGAGCTGCGCGCCACCACCTCGCTGGTGACCGGCATCGAGGAGGCGTTCATCAACTCCTACAAGGACGGCTCGTTCCAGTACGTGCTGATCGCGGCCGACCGGGTCTGATCGGCGCAGCCCCGCTCCGGCGGCTCCTGCTCCGGCCGGCCCTGCTCCAGCCGGCCCCTGATCCGGCCGGAACGCCGAACGGCGACCTCCCTGCAGCTCGCAGGGAGGCCGCCGTTCGGCTTTCGTGCGACCCGGCCCGCTACCGCCGGGTGAAGGTGAGGTGGGTGACCCCGCTCGGGGAGGCCACCGCCTCGGTGGTGAAGCGCTGCTCCAGCCCTTCGAGGCCCGCCCAGAGCGGTTCGCCCCGGCCGAGCACGATCGGCACCACGACCACGTGCAGGTGGTCGATCAGGTCGGCCTCCAGGAAGGCGCGGACGGTGCGCGGGCCGCCGCCGATCCGCACGTCCTTGCCGCCGGCCGCCTCCCGGGCCTGGCGCAGCGCCTCCTCGGGCGTCGCGTCGATGAAGTGGAAGGTCGTGCCGCCGTCCATCTCCAGGCTCGGGCGCGGGTGGTGGGTGAGCACGAACACCGGGGTGTGGAACGGCGGGTTGGGGCCCCACCAGCCCTGCCACTCCTCGTCCTGCCAGGGGCCGCGCTGCGGGCCGAACTTGTTGCGGCCCATGATCTCGGCGCCGATGCCGTCGCCCCAGGTGCGGGCCATCGCGTCGTCCACGCCGGTGGCGCCGCCCTCCTGGCCCTGCAGCTGCCGGAACGTCCGGGTGTCGAAGAACCAGCGGTGCAGGTGGTCGGCGGCATGGCCGAACGGCGAGTCGAGGCTCTGCCCCTCGCCCGTGCCGTAGCCGTCGAGGGAGATCGAGAAATTGTGGACCCGGACCAGGGACATCGGCTTCCTCCGTGTCGCTCGGCGCCTCGGTGCGGACGGACCGCACCCTGTTCGCGCGCCCACGCTATCCCGTGACATCCCGTCACCACCGTTGGTGGGCGCAAGTGGCGGAAGCAGCGCAGGTGACGGAAGGGGAGGGGTGCGGGGGAGAAGCAGCTCAGCCGTCACGCTATTGTCGTGCCTTCTTCACACGAAGCACGCCCTGGTCGGCGATGCTTCGCCAGGTCGCCCGGAAGAGGGCGCCCTGGCACGTTCCGAACCTCGGGGGTTCCCAATGACCGCACGCCGTACCCTGTCCGGATTCCTCGCCGCCGGCCTGCTCGCCGGCGCCGCCGCGCTGCTGGCCACCGTCCCCGCGGACGCCGCACCGGCGGGCGCCACCGCGAGCGGCACGGGCGACCTGCCGTTCGGCTCGGCCACCACCGTCGGCCTGCACAACACCTACGACCCGGCCGCCTTCCCGTACCTGGCCCAGGGGTTGGACACCGGCACCGGGATGATCGAGCTGGACCTCTGGCCGAACATCGTGACCAAGGAGTGGAAGGTCAGCCACTCCAACCCGCTCGGCAACAGCAACAACTGCACCGCCGCGACCACGCCCTCCCAGCTGTACAGCGGCGGCACCAACAAGAACCTGGAGAACTGCCTGGACGACGTGCGGGTCTGGCTCGCCGCGCACCCGGCCGCCGGGCCGCTGGTGATCAAGCTGGAGCTGAAGCCGGGCTTCTCCGCCAACCTCGGGATGGGCCCGGACCAGCTGGACGCGCTGATAGCCCAGCACCTCGGCTCCGCCGTGCTGCGCCCGGCCGACCTGCTGGCCAAGCCCGGCGGCGGCTCCTACGCCACCCTGGACGAGGCCGTGCGGGCGGGCAACTGGCCGAGCCGTTCGGCGCTGGCCGGGAAGGTTCTGCTGTACGCGATCCCGGGCACCGTCGAGCTGAGCAACCCCTTCGACACCCTGCACACCGACGTCGAGTACGGCCGCCACCTGCGCGACCTCGCGGCGGCGGGCCGGATCGGCCAGGCCCAGGTCTTCCCGTCGGTGCTCGGCGCCACGGCGGGCGACCCGCGGGCCCAGTACACCGGCGCGGACACCTCGATCCGCCCGTGGTTCGTGGTCTTCGACGGCGACGCCGCGACCTACGTCAACGGCATCGACACCGCGTGGTACGACGCCGCGCACTACCTGCTGGTGATGACGGACGCCCAGAACGTCGCGCCGCAGATCAGCGGCACCGACCCGACGGCCGACCAGGCCCGGGCCCGCGTCGAGCAGCTGGCCAAGGCGCACGCCGGCATCGTCTCCAGCGACTGGCGCAAGCTGCCGGACGTGCAGTCCCTGGTCCTGCCGCGCGGCTGACCCCGGACACCGGACGCACAGCGGTCCCGTGCGCCCGGCCGGCGGGCCGGGCGCACGGGACCGTTCGCCAGGGCCTGTCCGGCGGCTCTTGCCGGGCAGGCCCTGGCACGCCGCGGGTCAGTCCGTCGGGCAGTGCGTCCCCGCCGTCGGCACGGTTCCGTCCACCAGGAAGGCGTCGACCGAGGCGCGGATGCACGTGCTCGCGCCGTACGCGGTGTGGCCCTCGCCGTCGCGGGTGAGCAGGACGGCGTTGCCCAGCTCGGCGGTGAGCTTCTCGGACCACGCGTACGGGGTGGCCGGGTCGCCGGTGCTGCCGACGACCACGATGGGCGCGGCGGCGGCCGACGTGATGACGTGCGGCTTCTCGGTGGCGCGGAACGGCCAGATCCGGCAGTCCGGGTCGAACAGCGCCGCGAGCGGGTCGTGCTTGCTGACCAGCGGGGCCTTGGCGGCGAGGTCGGTCAGTGCGGCCTGCAGCTGCTCGCCGGCCGGGGCGTCGGTGGCGCCGTCGGCGCAGTGGATGGCGGTGTAGGCGTCCGCGGAGGGCGCGTAACGGCCGTCCTTGTCACGGCCGTTGTAGCCGTCGGCGATGGCGAGCAGGTCGTCGCCCTTGCCGCGCACCATGGCCCAGCCGAGGGAGTTGCGCAGGCTGCTCCAGGCCTTCTCGCCGCCGTAGAGCCGGCTGATGACGCCGGTCCAGGCCGCGCTGGAGGTGAGGGTGCGGCCCTGGGTGGTCTTCAGCGGCTTGTCCTTGAGCCCGTCGAGGAAGTCGGCGAGCTTCTGCGGGGCGGCGCCGGCGTCGGTGCCGAGCGGGCACGGGTCCTTGGTGACGCAGTCGGCGGCGAAGGCCTTCAGGGCCCGCTCGAAGCCGGCCTGCTGCTCGATGTTGTGCTGCACCAGGGGCGTGGAGGGCGAGGTGGCGCCGTCCAGGACGAGCCGCCCGACCCGGTCCGGGAACTCCTCGGCGTAGAGCGAGCCGAGGTAGGTGCCGTAGGACATGCCGAGGTAGCTGAGCTTCTGGTCGCCGAGGGCGGCGCGCAGCACGTCCATGTCCCGGGCGGTGTTGCGGGTGCTGACGAAGGGCAGTACCTGGGCGTACTTGGCCTGGCAGGCGTCGGCGAGCTGCTTGCCGTGGTCGGCGCCGGGCGCGTCGGTGTCGAGCCAGTCGTCCCTGGCCTGGTCGTCGAGGCACTTGAGCGGGCTGGTGCCGGCCACGCCGCGCGGGTCGAAGCCGACGAGGTCGTAGCGGTCGTGCAGCGGGCCGTCGAAGCGTTTCGGGCCGTACGTGACCATCTGGACGCCGGAGCCGCCCGGGCCGCCGGGGTTGAGCAGCAGCGAGCCGATCCGCTGGTCGGGCTGGGTGGCGGGGTTGCGCACCACGGCGACGTCCAGGGTGCCGGTGGCCGGCGCGGTGTAGTCCAGCGGGACCTTGAGGGTGGCGCACTGCAGGGCCGAGGTGTCCGCGTCGTTCTGCGGGTCCTTCGGGCAGGCCGCCCAGGCGAGTTGCTGGCCGTAGAAGGCCTTGAGGGCCGGGTCGGCGGCGCCGGTGGGCTTGGCGGTCGGGGTGGGCGTCGGGGTCGCGCTCGGCGTGGCGGCGGTGGCGGCGGTCGTGGACGCGGCCTTGTCGCTGCTCCCGCCGGTGCAGCCGGCCAGCAGGGCGGCGGCGGTGAGGGCCGCGACGGCGGCGGGCAGGGCGCGCCGCGAGGAGTGGGTGATCATGGAATGCACCGCACACAAATATCACCAGGTGGTCACATCAGTCACATTGGTATTCCCGGGAGTTGGGCCGGGCCGGGCCGGCCGGTGCCGTCGGCCGAAGCCGGGCCGACCGATTCCGCCGCGCCCCGAACGGTGCCATGCTGGGGCCATGACAGAAAGCAGTGCGGTCACCCCGCTCCGTGACAGCCCGGAAACCGGCGGCCGGCGCAGGGAGTTGGCGGCGGCCACGGTGGGCTCGGTGGTCGAGTCCTTCGACTGGAACATCTACGCCGTCCTCGCGCCCTACTTCGCCGCGGACCTCTTCGGCCACGGCAAGCACGGCATCAGCGGGGTCCTCGGCGCCTACGTCACCTTCGCGGTGGGCTTCGTGGCCCGGCCGGTCGGCTCGTACCTGATCGGCCGGCTCAGCGACACCCGGGGGCGGCGTTTCGCCCTGAGCCTCGGCATGGCGGTGATCGCCGCCGCCAGCCTGGGCATCGCCGCCGTCCCCGGCCAGCGCGCGATCGGCGTCTGGGCGGCCGTCCTGGCCGTCCTCGCCCGGGTGGTGCAGGGGCTCGCCTTCGGCGGGGAGGCGCCGAGCGTGGCCGCGTACGTGACCGAGACCGCCCCGCCCCGGCACCGCTTCGCCTTCAGCTCCGTCTCCTACGGCGGGATCATCCTCGGCTCGCTGCTCTCCTTCGGGGTGCTCACCCTGCTCATCCACACCATCGGCAAGTCCGGCCTGGAGAACGGTGGTTGGCGCTGGGGCTTCATGGTGGCCGCACTGCTCGGACTGGCTGCCGTCTGGGTGCGCCGGTGGGCGCCGGAGAGTGCCGAATTCCACCGCGCCCGGGCCCGGACGGCGACGGCGGCCCGCCCGCCCTTCCTGCGGATGCTCCGCGAACACCGCTGGGCGGTGCTGACCGTCTTCCTCAACACCCTGGGCGGGACGGTCGGTTACTACTTCGCGCTGGTCTACCTGCCGCAGTACGCCGCCGCCTACCACGTGATCGACAAGGAGCAGGCGGCCTCCTTCATGACCGTGGTGCTCGGCGTGGTGCTGGCCACCATGCTGCTCACCGGCGCCGCCGCCGACCGCTTCGGCCTGCTGCCCGTCGCCCGGCTGGGGTTCGCCCTGCCGATCCCGCTGGTCGGGCTGCTGCTCGCCGGGCTGCGCCAGGGCTGGCTGCCGTTCCAGGTCGTCGCCGTCCTGCTCGGGATGCTGGTGGCGACGGTGCTCGGCACGCTCAACGTCTTCACCGGGCTGCTGTTCCCGACCGAGGTGCGGGCGGTCGGGCTCGGGGTGGTCAACGCGGCCACCATCGCCGCGTTCGGCGGCACCTTCCCGTTGCTCGCCGAGTGGCTGAGCGGCCGGCACTGGCTCGGCGTGATCCCCGGGTACGTCACCCTCTGCACCCTGGGCCCCGCCCTCGGCCTGCTGACGGCCGTCAAGGTGCCCTCCTTCGCCACCGCCGTCCGGGAGGCGCAGACCGGCGCCCGCCGTTCACCGGGAACCGCCTGACGGATGATCATCGGCTGTGGTTGAGTGGTCCGGACAGACCGCCGAACGGGGAGGGGCGAGCGCGTGGACACCAATGCGCCGGACGAGGACGTACCGGAGTTCAATGCCGCGGACAGCTGGCTGACGGACGTCGGATTCGAGGAGCCGCCGCAGGTCGACCTGCGCACCGACCGGGCGCACTCCGCCCGCGTCTACGACTACCTGCTCGGCGGGAAGACGAACTTTCCGGCGGACCGCGAGGTCGGCGACCGCGTCCTCGCCGACCTGCCCGGCGCCCGCGCGGGTGCCACCGCCGCCCGCGCGGTGATGCACCGGATGGTCCGCCGGCTCGCCGAGGTGCACGGCATCCGCCAGTTCCTGGACGTCGGCACCGGAATTCCCACCGCGCCCAATCTGCACGAGATCGTCCAGTCCGTCGACCCCGCGTGCCGCGTGGTGTACGTGGACAACGACCCGATCGTGCTCGCCCACTCGCGCGCACTGCTCTCCAGCACCCCCGAGGGCCGCACCGCCTACGTTCAGGGCGACCTGCGCGAGCCCGAACAGTTCCTGGCCGACCCGGCGGTCGCCGCCACCCTGGACCTGAACGAGCCGGTCGCGCTGACGCTGATCAACATCGTCCACTTCCTCTCCGACGAGGCCGCGCACCCGCCCGTCCGCAAGCTGTTGGACGCCCTGCCCGTCGGCAGCTTCCTGGCGCTGACCGCCGGCACCGCCGACACCTCGCCCGACCGGGCCGCGATCGGCACCCGCCGCTACGCCGAGGCGGGGATCGAGGTGCACGTCCGCTCGCACGCGGGCGTCGAGCGCTTCTTCGCCGGGCTGGAACTGGAGGAGCCGGGCGTGGTCCTGATCAACCGCTGGCACCCGGAGCTCGGGGACGCCGCGACCCCGATCCTGGCCGACGAGGAGGTCTCGGTGTACGGGGGGCTGGCCCGCAAGCTTTAAGGGGTGTCTCGCCGTCTCCTTGCGGCCGGATTCGTCGAAACGATCGTCTTTACGCGTACATGTCATTAAAGTGACTGCCCGTCGAACCCCCCACTCGACAGGCGGAGCTTCCATGACCATTGCACGCAGGTCCATCCTCAAGGGCACCTCGGCGGCCGGAGCCGCCGCCCTGGTGGCAGCAGGCTCGACGGCGGCCGCGCAACCCGCGGCCGCCGGACCGGCCGACGACGCCCCCACCAGCCCGCTGTTACTGACCACCCCGCACCGCGCCGGAACGGCCGGAGTGACCGGCCTGCACCTGCAGTTCGGCACCGACGCCGGCACCGAGATGACCGTCTCCTGGCTCACCCCGCAGTCCGTCCGCCGCCCCCAGGTGCGCTACGGCTCACCGGACGGCGGCCTCGGCCGGGTCGTCCAGGCCGAGACCCGCACCTACCGGGACTCGCTCGACAAGGTCGAGGTGTACGTCCACCACGCCCGCCTCACCGGCCTGCGCCCCGGCACCACCTACCTCTACAGCGCCGGCCACGACGGCGCGACCCCCGAGACGGGCACCTTCACCACCGCGCCGCGCGGCCGGGCCCCGTTCACCTTCACCAGCTTCGGCGACCAGGCCGCCCCCAACCTGCGGCGCCTGGTCAACTTCCCCGACGGCATGCCCTCGCCGCTCGGCAAGTACCCGGTGTACATGAGCAGCCAGGTCGGCACCTCGGCCAGCGCCGACATCGTCGCCGCCGTCGAACGCGTCGGGCCGCTGTTCAACCTCGTCAACGGCGACCTCTGCTACTCCTCCTACGCCGGCCGGCACGGCCAGAGCCGCACCGCGACCTGGGCCGACTGGTTCATCAGCAACAGCCGCTCCACCCGGCTGCGCCCCTGGATGCCCTGCGTCGGCAACCACGAGAACGAGGGCGGCAACGGCCCGATCGGCGCCCTCGGCTACCAGGCCTACTTCTCCCTTCCCGACTCCTCGGCCTCCTCCGACGAGGAGACCCGGGGCATGTGGTACGCCTTCACCGTCGGCTCGGTGCGCTTCATCAGCCTCGCCAACGACGACGTGGCCATCCAGAACTCCGGCGACCGCTACCTGCGCGGCTACTCCGGCGGCGCCCAACAGCGCTGGCTGGAACGCGAGCTGCGCGCCGCCCGGGGCAGCCGGGCGATCGACTGGATCGTGGTCTGCATGCACCACCCGATGATCTCCAGCTCCATGCACGGCGCCGGCAGCGACCTCGGCATCCGCGAGACCTGGGGCGAGCTGTTCGACGCCTACGGGGTCGACCTGGTGGTCTGCGGCCACGAGCACTACTACGAGCGCTCCCACCCCGTCCGCGGCACCCTGCCCAACGACACCCGCACCCCGGTGCCGACCGACACCCGCAAGGACATGGTCGACACCGGGCGGGGCACCGTCCACATGATCATCGGCGCGGGCGGCAACGCCGCCACCACTCAGGACGACCTCTTCCCGCAGCCCAAGGGCCGAGTGGTCGTCGGCCTGGAGGACCCCAAGCCGGGCGCGCCCTACCGGGAGTCGGTCTGGCTCACCGAGGACGCGCCGTGGGCGGCCGTCCAGGACCGCGAACACGCCCACGGCTTCGCCGCCTTCGAGGTCGACCCCGGCGACCGGCGCGGCGGCACCACCACCATGAAGGTCACCTACTACACCTTCGACGGGCCGCACGGCGACCTCACCCCGGTGGACACCTTCACCCTGTACCGGCGCCGCACCGACGGGCGGGACGGGCGCGACGGCTGACGCCGCCGGCGCCCCCGGGGCCCTGGACGCGGACCGCTCAGCGCCGGAAGACGCCGGCCAGCACGGTCCACCAGCGGCGCCGCTGCGCCGGGACGGTCGGGGCTCCGGCCCCCTCCGTCCCGGCGGCGGCCCCGGCCGCCTCGATCCGGGCGGCCAGCGCGGTGTCCGCCGCCCGCTGCGCCTCTGCCGCCAGCTGGGCCGCCCGCTCCGCCTCGGCGACCGACACCGGGTCCGGGTCGATGTCGCGCGGGGTGAACTCCACCGGCAGCGCCGTCAGGTGGCGCGAGATCCAGGACGAGGTCCAGACCAGTTCCTCCTCCTCCACCGCGAGCCGCACGTCCGGCAGCAGGGTGAGCAGGATGTCGATGGCGGCCTCGGCGACGTGCCGCCCGATGTCCTGGCCCGGGCACTCGTGCGGCCCGGCGCCGAAGGACAGGTGGGAGCGGTTGCCGTACAGCGGGGCGGTCGGGTCGGGCCGCACCACCGGGTCGAGGTTGCCGGCCGCGAGCCCGAGCAGCAGCAGGTCCCCGGCCTTGATCTGCTGGCCGCCGAGCTCGGTGTCGGCCGTCGCCCAGCGGCCGGCCACCAGCGACATCGGCGGGGAGTCCCAGAGCACCTGGTCCAGCGCCTCGCCCAGGGTCATCTGGCCGCCGGACAGGTGGGCGCGGAAGCGCGGGTCGGTGAGCACCATCTTCAGCGAGTCGGCGATCAGGTTGACGGTGGTCTCGTTGGCGGCGAGCAGCACCACCCGCAGGTGCTCCATCACCTCGTCGTCGGTCAGCCCGGCCGGGTGCGCCAGCAGGTGGCTGGTCAGGTCGTCGCCGGGGTCCTCGCGCTTGATGGCGATGGTCCGGCGCAGACCGGCCACCACGTACTCGTTGCTGGCGATCGCCGTCTCGGTGCCCTTCATCAGGTCCCGGGCGGCGTCCACCAGTTGGGGCCCGTACTCGTCGGGCATGCCGAGCAGCTTGGTCATCACCAGCATCGGCAGGTGCTCGGCGAACTGGGTGATCAGCTCGGCGCGGCCGGTCGGCCCGACGACCTGGACGAGGTCGGTGGTGAACCGCCGGACGTGGCGGCGGATGCCGCGCCGGTCGAAGCGGTTCAGGCCGTCCAGCACGGCCCCGCGCAGCCGGCGGTGCTCCTCGCCGTCCGCGAAGACGCAGATCGGCTGCCAGGCGATCACCGGCATCAGCGGGGAGTCGACCGGGAGTTCGCCGGTGCGGAAGGCCGTCCACAGACGGGAGTCCCGGGAGAACAGCGAGGGGGCGCGCATCGCGGTGATGTTGGCGCCGTGGCCGAGGATCAGCCAGGCCCGGTGGTCGCCGTGCAGCAGGACGGGGGCGACCTCGCCGTACTCGGCGCGCAGCTTCTCGTAGAGGCCCGCCGGGTCCGCGTCGGCGTCCGGACCGTAGAGGCGCCGCAGGCCGCCGGGGCCGATCGGGCCGATCGGTTCGGGGCCTCGGCCGTGGGCCGGGCAGCCGGGCGGCGGGGTGGGGGCGGCGTCGGGGAACGGGGTGGTCACAGGGGCTCCGGTCAAGGGGAGGGGGACGGTTTCGGGCTGGCGAATGTGGGTGGTCGGCGGGGCGTCAGCCGACCCGCGGGGCGGCGAGTTCGTACAGGTAGTGCATCAGCGTCATCAGGGTGTCCCGGCTGGACTCGCGGCTGCGCGCGTCGCAGGTGACGATCGGCACCTCGGGCGGCAGGTCGAGCGCGCTGCGCAGCTCGACGACCGGGACGGCCGGCGCCTCCGGGAAGCCGTTGACGGCCACCACGAAGGGCACGCCGCGCTCCTCCAGCCGCCCGATCACCTCGAAGCTGACCTCCAGCCGACGGGTGTCCACCAGCACCACCGCGCCCAGGGCGCCCTCGAACAGGCCGTTCCAGAGGAACCAGAACCGCTCCTGCCCGGGCGTGCCGAAGACGTACAGCACGAGCCGGTCGTTGATGCTGATCCGGCCGAAGTCCATGGCCACGGTGGTGGAGGTCTTCGCCTCGACCCCGGTCGGGTCGTCCACGCCGACCCCGGCCTGGGTCATGGTCTCCTCGGTGGTCAGCGGGCGGATCTCGCTGACCGAGCCGACCAGCGTCGTCTTGCCGACGCCGAACCCGCCCACGATCACCACCTTGACCGCCGTGGTCACGGAGTCCGGCAGCAGGTCCGCGCCGTCCGGGCCGACCACCGTGTCAGAGTCGCTGAAGTCCATGGATCACCGCCTCCAACAGGGCACGGTCGGGGAGTTCCGCCGTGGGCACGGCGGCTTCGCGGGCCTCGATCAGCCCGTCGTCGAGCAGGTCCGCCAGCAGCACGGTGACCACGCTCGTGGGCAGCTCCAGGTAGGCGGAGACCTCCGCCACCGAGAGCGGGGAGCGGCACAGCCGCAGGATCGCCGCGTGCTCCGGCTGCAGGGCGGGGGTCGGCTCGCCGCGGGAGACGATCAGGGTGACCAGGTCGAAGACCCCCGGCCCGGACGGCCCGCTGCGGCCGCGGGTGATCACGTACAGGCGGTCGGGCTCGGGGCCGTCCCAGCCGCCCTGGTCTGCCGTCATGCAAGCGCCTCACTGTGCTCGTTCATGTGCCCGCCCTGCCGTCGAGGCATCGGGCCGGGGGCCGGTTCACGCGACCACCTCGGGGTTGCGCGGCGGCGTCGACAGGTGCTCGCCGATCCGGGCGACCAGGTCGCGCATCTGGTGGCTGACCAGACCGGCGTCCACGCCCTCGTCGGCGAGCACCGCAAGGTAGGCGCGGTCCCCGGCCGTCATCAGGTAGAAGTAGCCGCCGTCCACCTCGATCACCACCAGCCGCATCGCGCCGTTGCCGTGCGGGAACTCGTGCCCGACGGCGGCGGCCAGGCTCTGCAGTCCGGCGCAGGCCGCGGCCAGGCGGTCGGCGGTGTCCGGGTCGGCCCCGTACTGGGCGATCCGCAGGCCGTCGGCGGACAGCACGATGATGTGGCGTACGTACGGGACGCTGTCCGCGAGGTCGTTGAGGATCCAGTCCATGTTGCTGCGGTGCGGAATCACTGCTCGCCCTTCCCTGCGGTCTCTTCACTGGTGGGTCCGGTCGGACCCGTGGCCGGGCCGCTGCCGCCGGCGGACGTCCCGGTGCCCTTGTAGCCGTCCATGAACGCCTCCAGCCACAGGCCCGGCTGCTTCGGCTCCTTGGCCGGGCGGGCCGGTTGCGCCGGTTGCGGCGGGTACGCCGGTTGGTCCGGGTGCGCCGTCGAGCCCGCCACCGGCCCCGAGGCCGGCCCCGCGGCGGGCCCGGCGGGCTGCGCGGTGCCGCGTGCCGGTGTGCCGAAGGAACGGCCCATCGGCACGTGGCGGCGGCGCTGCGGCAGGCCGTTGGCCGTCCGCTCGGTGACGATCACCTCGTCGTCCCCGCCCGCGGCGACGGAGGACCCCCACGGGTTGGTCGAGCCGTACGACGGCCCGACCCCGGCCGAGGTCGTCCGGGCGCCCCACGGCCGTGCCGCGTGCCGGGCCGAGTTCGCCGGGAGCGGGCGCGGGCCGGAGAAGGCGCCGATGCCGTGCGCCCGGCCGGTCGGGGGAGCGGTGGTGAGCAGTTCCTGCGGTACGACCAGCACTGCGCGCACCCCGCCGTACGCGGAGCGGCGCAGCGAGACCTGGAAGCCGTACGCCTGGCAGAGCCGGCCGACGATGGCGAAGCCCAGCCGGGGGGACTCGGTCAGGTCGTCGAAGTCCTTGGAGACCATGGCCTCGCGCATCGCGCGCTCGGCGCGGGCGGTGGCCTCGTCGGTGAGGCCGAGGCCACCGTCCTCGATCTCGATCGCGACCCCGCTCTGCACCTCGGAGGCGCTCAGGTGCACGTGGGTGTGCGGCGGGGAGTACCGGGTGGCGTTGTCGAGCAGTTCGGCGACGGCGTGGATCAGCGGTTCGACGGCCGGGCCGGTGACCGAGATCTGGGTCACCGGGTGCAGGTCGACCCGCTGGTACTCCAGGATCCGGGACATGCCGCCGCGCAGCACGCTGTAGAGCGCGATCGGCCGGTTCCACTGGCGGCCGGGGCGGGCGCCGGACAGGACGGCGATACTGTCGGCCAGGCGGCCGGTCAGCGCGTTGCCGTGGTCCAGGCGCAGCAGGTCGTCGAAGACCGCCGGGTCGTTGCCGTGCCGGTCCTCCATCTCCCGCAGGTCCTTGGCCTGCCGGTGGATGATGGCCTGGACCCGGCGGGAGATGTTGACGAAGGCGCGCTCGGCGGAGTCGCGCCGGCTGACCTCGTCGTCGACGGCGGTGGCGATGCCGCGGGTGACGGCCACCAGGGACTTGCGGAACCGCGGGGAGACGGGCGCGTCCTCCTGCCGGATCGGCTGCAGCAGGATGTCCATCGAGTACCCGTACCGGGCACCGGCGACCACCCTGCGCAGCTCGACCTTGGCCAGCCGGTCGAGTTCGTCCTCCTGTCCGGCCAGCCGGCGCTCCAGGTCCTCCACCTTCCGGGTGTGGTGCTCGCGCAGCTCGCCCAGCGCACGCCCCCGGCGCGCCGACTCGGCGGCCACCACCGCCACCAGCACGGTGCCCGTCGCCCCGCACCACAGCACCCCGGCCCGGGCCCCGGCGGACACCACCGCCGCGGCGACCGCCACCGCCGTCGCCATCACGGCGGTCGGCAGCAGCCAGCCGAGCAGGGGCGTGGGGCGCCGTCTGGCGCGTGACGATCCAGCTCGAAGCATTCAGCAATCCTCAAACGATCGGAACAGTAGGGGGACGGACGGCGACCGGCTCCGGAGGCGTGGTGCTGCAGCATAGCCAAGTTCAGGACATTCCTGACCGAGACTCAAAAATACTGTCGCTCAACCGACTTGTGGCGACCTGCCGGACATGACCGACATCTCGCACACCAGTCCCGCTCGCGGCGGTCCGCCGTCCGGCACCAGGCTTCTCGCCCCGCCGCCCCCGCACCGCCAACCCGGCCAGGATTCGCTCATGCTAAGGGTTTCCGCCCCAAGTCCCCGCGTTCCGCCGGGAGTTCGTGCTAAGGCGGGTGTGCTCGGTCAAGGGGTGGCTCGATGATCACCCGTGCGGGGGATGGGGTGAGGTGGTGGGCAACATTTGTTGCCTGCAGAAGCAGCGACAGTTGACGGGGCGCTGCGACTGCCCCTATGGTGCGGGGCCATGGAGACGAACGATCTTGGTCGGCGGGTGGCGGCGGAGGTGGCCGGTGCCGGCGGCATCGCGGGGCTTCGTCGGCTGTCGGAGGTGGTCGCGGCGCTGGAGGAGCGGCGGACGGAGCTGGTCGAGGAGCTGCGGCGCGGGCAGGAGGCCACCTGGGAGGAGATCGGGCAGGCCTGCGGGATGACCCGGCAGGGGGCGACCCGGCGGTGGGCGGAGCGGCTGCGGGCGCGGTCCTTCGGCGTCGCCGCCGCCTCCTACCAGCACGGGCGGCCGGGCTACCCCCAGGCGCTGATCGGCTCGGCGGTTCCCAGGCAGGCCCGCAAGGTGCTCGATCTGGGCGCCGGGACGGGCAAGTTGACCCGGCTGCTGGTCGACGCGGGCCTGGAGGTGGTGGCGGTCGAGCCCGACGCGGGCATGCGCGCCCAGCTGGCCGCGACGGTGCCCAAGGCGGCCGTACGGGCCGGCTCGGCGGAGCACATCCCGCTGCCGGACGGGAGCGTGGACGCGGTCGTGGTGGCACAGGCCTGGCACTGGTTCGACCCGGCGCTCGCCGTCCCCGAGATCGCCCGGGTCCTCGCTCCCGGCGGAACCCTCGCCCTGGTGTGGAACGTCCGGGACGAATCCGAGCCCTGGGCCGCCGAACTGGGCGCACTGATGCACCGGTCGACCCGGCAGCGGATCGACACCGAGCCCGTGCTCCCGGCCCCCTTCGGCCCGCCCGAGCGGCTGGAGATCCGCTGGGAGCACGAGACCACCCGGGCCGGGATCATCGACATGGTCGCCTCCCGCAGCTACGTCATCGCCCTGCCGGAAGCCGAACGCGCCCGCCTGCTGGCCGACGTCGAGCAGCTGCTCGCCACCCACCCGGACCTCGCGGGCCGGGACGCCATCGCCCTGCCGTACCTGACGAGGTGCACCCGTGTCCGCCTCGGCTGAGCACATCACCGCCCGGGCGACCGTCACCATCCGCCCGCTGGGCCGTGCGGACGCCGAACCGTACCGGGCCTTCCGACTGGAGGCGCTGCGCGAGACGCCCACCGCCTTCACCTCCGGTCATGCCGAGGAGCGCGCCAAGCCGTTGGCGGCGACGCTCGCCCGCCTGGCCGAGGCCGAGCAGGGGCCGGGCGCCCTGCTCGGGGCCTTCGACGACACCGGCGCCCTGGTCGGCACCGCCGGGCTGAAGGTGTCCCGGCGCAGCCAGGAGCGGCACAAGGGCACGCTGTACGGCATGGCGGTGGCCCGCGCCGCCGGCGGGCGGGGGATCGGCCGCGCGCTGGTGCGGGAGGTGCTGCGGACGGCCGCCGAGGACGGGCGGCTGCGGCAGGTGCTGCTGACCGTCTCGGAGGGCAACGAGGCGGCGCTGCGGCTCTACACCGCCTGCGGCTTCGAGGCCTGGGGCCGGGAGCCGAGGGCCGTCCTGGTGGACGGACTGGCCGTCGCGAAGCTGCACATGGTGCGGCTGCTCGACGCGGAGCCCCAGCCGGCGCCGGCCGATCGACCCTGACACGTGTCGTGCCGCACCGGTGCGCGGGCACCCTGCCCCGCGCACCGGGCCCGGAGGGCGTCGGTCAGCCCAGGCGGAGCACCAGCTTGCCGGTGTTCTCGCCGCGGAACAGCATCTGCAGGGTCTCCGGGAAGTCGTCCACCGTGCCCTCCACGACCTGTTCCTTGACCTTGATCCGGCCGTCGCCGATCCAGCCCGCGATCTCGGCGGCGGCCTCCGCGTAGCGGCGGGCGTAGTCGAAGACCACGAAGCCCTCCATCCGGGCTCGCCGCACCAGCAGGGACAGGTAGTTGGACGGGCCCTGGACGGCGCTCTCGTTGTTGTACTGGCTGATCGCGCCGCAGATCACCACCCGGGCGTGCATGGCGAGTCGGGTCAGTGCGGCGTCCAGGATCGGGCCGCCGACGTTGTCGAAGTAGACGTCGATGCCGTCCGGGGCGTGGGTGCGCAGCGCCTTGCGGACGTCCTCGGCGCGGTAGTCGATGGCGGCGTCGAAGCCCAGGTCCTCGGTGAGCAGCGCGCACTTCTCGGGGCCGCCGGCGATGCCGACCACCCGGCAGCCCTTCACCTTGGCGATCTGGCCGACGATGCTGCCGACCGCTCCGGCGGCGCCGGAGACGACCACGGTCTCGCCCTCCTTGAGCGCCCCGACGTCGAGCAGTCCGAAGTAGGCCGTCATGCCGGGCATCCCGAGGGCGCCGAGGTAGGTGGACAGCGGCGCGAGCGCGGGGTCGACCACGAGTGCGCCCTTGCCGTCCGACACCGCGTACTCCTGCACGCCGAAGGCCCCGACGACGTGGTCGCCGACGCGGAACTTCGGGTGGTTCGAGGCGATGACCTCCACCACCGAGCCGGCCCGCATCACCTCGCCCAGCCCCACCGGCGGCAGGTAGGACGGCCGGTCGTCCAGCCATCCGCGCATCGCCGGGTCCAGGGAGACGTACCGCGTCCGCCCCAGGAACTCCCCGTCCCCGGGCACCCCGACCGGCTCGCCGGTGTGCGTCCAGTCCTCCGCCCGCACCTCCCCGACCGGCCGGCGGGCGAGGCGGACCTGGCGGTTGGCTCCGGTGTCTGCGGTGTCTGCGGTCATGACGTCTCCTGGGGGCGCGTTCGGCTCGGTTCGGGAACCCGACGCGCCCGATTCTAAGCAAGCGCTTATTCATCTGACCAGGGGATGCTCCGGAGCCGGTCGCAGGTGCCCGGTGGGCCGACCGGTCAGCCCACGCCGGGCGTCGGGGCGGGGCGCCAGCCGAGGGCCGGGCCCAGGCGGGTCGCGAGGTCGGTGAGGATCTGCACGTAGTCCCGGTGCTCGAAACTGAACGGCAGGGCGAAGGCGACCTCGTCGACCTCCCGGTAGCCGGCGTGGGCGTGCAGCCGCTCGACCAGCTCCTCGGTCGTGCCGACCAGGTCGGGAGCGAACAGCAGTCGGGCCGGGCCCTGCGGGGAGCGGGTGCGCGGGGTACGGGCGAGGGCGTACGCCTCGTACTTGGCGCGCTGCTCGGGGGTGGCGGTGTCGGTGGGGATGACCACCAGGCCCTGGGAGACCCGGGCGCGCTCGCCGTCGGGGTGGCGCTCGCGGAAGGCGTGGATGAGGCCGGCCTGGATCGCGGCGAAGTCGAGCGGGCCGTCCTGCTCCGCCTTGACCACGCTGCTGGTGAGCAGGTTGAGGCCCTGCTCCCCGGCCCAGCGGGCGGAGCGCAGGCTGCCGGCTCCGTACCAGAGCCGGGAGGCCAGGCCGGGGGAGTGCGGCTGGACCCGGCGGGAGTACACCTCGATGCCCTCGGTACCGGCGAAGTCGGAGGCGTCCTCACCGCGGACGAGGGCCAGCAGCCGTTCGGCGCGGCGGGGGCTGAAGTCCTCGTGGTCGGCGGTGTCCGGGTACAGCGCGCCGCGCACGTTCTCGTAGTGGACGGGCGGGCCGACGCTGAAACCGGGGTTGAGCCGGCCGCCGGACAGGACGTCCACGGTGGCCAGGTCCTCGGCGAGCCGCAGCGGGTTCTCCCAGCCGAGCGGGGTGACGGCGGTGCCGAGCTCGATGCGGCTGGTGCGCTGGGTGGCGGCGGCGAGCACGGCGACGGGGGAGGAGATCCCGAACTGGAGGTGGCGGTGGCGCAGCCAGGCGCTGTCGAAGCCGAGCTGTTCGCCGAGGGTGATGAGGTCGAGGGTGGATTCGTGGCCCGGGCGCGGGTCCGTCTCGTCGAAGAGCCCGATGGTCAGGAAGCCGAGCTTCCGCAGCGGGCGGGGTTCCGTCGACATGGTGGGCGGCTCCGCGGGGTGTGAGGCGGGTGTGAGGCAGGGGCGAGGCGGGGGGCGGGCCGGCCCCGGAGGGCCGGGCGGCGTGCTGCCTCCCGACCGTAGGCGGCGCCCGCCCGCCCGGACAAGATCGGCGGGCGATCCGGACACCGGCCCGCAACGGCGCGCAACACGGCGCCACGTACGGAGGGGTCAGCGCCGGGGTGCGTACCCTCGCGCGGACCCCCTGTACGGCCTCGGTACGGCCTCGGTCAAGGCCGTCGTACGGTCCTCGTCAGCAGCTGCGCAGCTCCGGGCTCTGGTTGCGGATCTGGTTGTGCAGCGAGGTGAACTCGCGGTACGCCTCGCTGTCCTCGGCGCCGGGGCGGAAGGCGGCGACGCGGTGGCAGTTGACGAAGGCGAGCTTCACGCCGAAGTGGTCCTCCAGGCTGCCCCGGATGGCGTTGCTGGCCAGCGCGCGCAGCAGCTGGGCGCGCTCGTCGTCGCTGGGCGTGGTGTTGTCGGTGGTGAACTCCTCGTCGCCGGCCGCGAGTTCGGTGCTGAGGCCGGCGACGACCTGGTAGGCGTAGGGGAGCGAGGTGCGGACGGTGTCGAGGAAGTCGGCCTGGTCGACGCGGCCCTCCCGGGCCTGGGCGAGGAGGGCGGGGGAGACGTCGAGCGACATGGGGTCCTCTTTCGGGGGTGCGTGGGCTTCGGTGGGCGGCCGTCGGCGCAGCCGCCACTGCATGGTTATCGAAGATGAAAACCATTGCTGATAGGACTCTTCCGTCCACCCCGACGCCCTGTCAAGTGCCGTCCCCCGAAGGGCTGACGCCGGTCGGCACCGGTGGCCGGCGGACCTTGATGACGAGCGCGGCGATCACCACCGCGAGGCCCGCGAAGACCAGGCCCAGCTGGAAGGCACTGGCAATGCCGTGCACCAGCACCTGCGAGGAGTACGGCGCCGGCAGCTTGCCGGTCGCCTTGAACTGCAGCGCCTGCTGCGGGGTCGCCTGCCGCAGGAACGCCCCGACCTGCTGGCGGGCCTCGTTGCGGCTGGCCGTGCCGAACACCGTGACCAGGATCGACAGGCCGAGCGAACCGCCGACCTGCTGAGTGGTGTTGAGCATGCCGGTGGCGGCGCCGGTCTCGTGCGGGGCGACGTGGGAGACGGCGGTGAGCATCACCGGGACGAAGATCGAGCCCATGCCGAAGCCGAACAGCAGGGTCGGCCCGAGGATCCCGCCGACGTAGGTGGTGTGCAGGTCGATCCTGGTCGCCCAGGTGACGCCGGCCAGCACCAGGACCGAGCCGGTGACCAGGAACGGCTTGGGCCCGAACCGCAGTTGGTTGCGGGCGGCGAACTGGGCGGCGGCGATGATGGCCACGCTGATCGGCAGGAAGGCGAAGCCGGCTCGCAGCGGGCTGAAGCCGAGGATCTCCTGCACGAACAGGGTGATGAAGAAGAAGATGCTGAACATCGCCGCGGCCACGCAGAGCATCAGCCCGTATGCGCCGGAGCGGTTGCGGTCGCGGAACAGGTGCAGCGGGGTGATCGGCTGCGGCACGCGGCGCTCGTTGACCAGGAAGGCCGCCAGCAGCACGACGGCGAGGGTGAACGCGGTCAGCGTCACGGCGTCCGTCCAGCCGTGGTCGGAGGCCCGGATGAAGCCGTACACCAGGGAGACCATGCCCGCCGTGGCGGTGAAGGCGCCGGTGAGGTCGAAGCGCCCGGGGTGCTGCTCGGACTCGTTGATGTAGAGCGGCGCCAGCAGGGCGATCGCGATGGCGATCGGCACGTTGACGAAGAACACCCAGCGCCAGGAGAGCCAGGACGTCAGCATGCCGCCGAGCAGCAGCCCGATGGCGCCGCCCGCACCGGCCACCGCCGAGAAGACGCCGAAGGCCCGGTTGCGCTCGGGGCCCTCCTTGAAGTTGGTGGCGATCAGCGCGAGCGCCGTCGGCGAGGCGATGGCGCCGCCCACGCCCTGCAGGGCCCGCGCGGCCAGCAGCCAGGCGGAGGACTGGGCGACCCCGCCCAGCAGCGAGGCGAAGCCGAACAGCAGGACACCGACGACGAACACTCGCCGCCGGCCGAGGATGTCGCCCGCCCGGCCGCCGAGCAGCAGCAGTCCGCCGAAGGTCAGGGTGTAGGCGTTGATGACCCAGGACAGGTCGGTGGTGTTGAACTTCAGCGCCTGCTGGATGTGCGGCAGGGCGATGTTCACGATCGTGATGTCCAGGACGACCATCAGCTGGGTGGCCGCGATGACGGTGAGGGCTACCCCTGGGTGCTGGCCCCGACGAGCGGTCGCGGGCGGAGCCGGGGCCAGGGCGCGTGAGGTTGCCATGGCAGATCCCCCAATGGCGTGGGGTCGAACGACAGTGGGTGAACGGAGTTCGTTCGCTACCACCGACCGTAGCCCCGGGAAGATAGGGAACACAACCGTTCATTACCGACAACTGTCTGTTTTCGGACAGTGGCAGCCCGGCGTGGCGGGGCGGGAGGACGTTCGCGATTCGTAAGGCCCGCTGTCCCGGTTCCGGCGCTGTCCGTTCCTACAGTTGCCGGGACGTTGTTCCCGAGAAGAAGGGTGGACCGGGATGACGGTCGACCAGGACCTCCTGCCGAGCGCCGAGGTGGGTGTGATCGGCGGCTCCGGGCTCTACGAGCTGCTGGACGAGGTGACCGAGGTGCAGGTGGACACGCCGTACGGGGAGCCCAGCGACGTGGTGTTCGTGGGGGAGGCGGCCGGGCGCCGGGTCGCGTTCATGCCCCGGCACGGGCGCGGCCACCGGATTCCCCCGCACCGGATCAACTACCGCGCGAACCTGTGGGCGCTGCACTCCCTGGGCGTGCGGCAGGTGGTGGCGCCCTGCGCGGTGGGCGGGCTGCGCCCGGAGTACGGGCCGGGCACGCTGCTCGTGCCCGACCAGTTCGTCGACCGGACCTCGGGGCGCCCGCAGACCTTCTACGACGGGCTGCCGCTGCCGGACGGCACGGTGCCGGAGGTGGTGCACGTGTCGATGGCCGATCCGTACTGCCCGGCAGGGCGGCACGCGGTGACCGAGGCCGCCCGGGACGCGGCCTGGGAGCCGGTGGACGGGGGCACGCTGGTGGTGATCGAGGGCCCGCGCTTCTCCACCCGCGCGGAGTCCCGCTGGTTCACCGCCAGCGGCTGGTCGGTGGTCGGCATGACGGGCCATCCGGAAGCCGTCCTCGCCCGTGAACTCGGGCTCTGCTACACCTCGGTGGCCCTGGTGACCGATCTGGACGCCGGCGTGGAGAGCGGTGCGGGCGTCACCCACGGCGAGGTGCTGAAGGAGTTCGCCCGCAACGTCGACCGGCTGCGCACCGTGCTGTTCAAGGCGGTGGAACGGCTGCCGCTGCTGCGTGAGTGCCCCTGCCCGCACGCCCTGGACGGGCTCACGACCGGCCTGCCCGGGGTGCCCGGCGCCTGACCGCCCGGTTCCGGTGCTTGACCGCCCGGACCCGGCGCTTGACAGCCCGGTGCCGGTCCCGGTGCCGCCACCGTCCGACGAACGCGACCAGCAGCGCGACGCCGGCGGTGGCGGCCAGCACCAGCAGCCAGTTGCGCAGGTACGGCAGCGGCAGCACCGACGGGTTGCCGTGGTCGTCGTCGGCGCGCAGGACGGCCGGAAGGCCGACGGCGGTGACGGCCGCCGCGACGAACAGCCAGCCGCGCAGCACGGCGCCGCGGGCCAGGAACGCGCCCAGCAGGCACACCAGCGGCACCCACAGCCCGTCGTGGACCACCAGCCCGCCGATCGCCCAGACCAGGACGCCCGTCGGGTCGGCGATGTACGGGTCACCGAGCAGCCCGTACAGGCCGTAGCCGATCACGGCGAGGCCCGCGGCCAGCAGCAGCGCGCGGATGCCGGCGGTCATCCGACCACCTCGATGCGCGCGACCCACTTGGTCTGCAGGACACCGGGCCGGTTCGGCGCGATGACGCGCGCGGGGAAACCGTGGTCCGCGGCCAGGACCTCGCCGTTGACGCGCAGGGCGAGCAGACTGGCCGGATCGTCGACGTACTGCGCGGGCATCTCCATCACCCGGTACGGCCCCTCCGCCTCCAACGAGGTGACCCGCACTGCCGAACCGGGCGGAGCTCCGGCCCGCCGCACCAACTCGGCCACCCGGACCCCGGTCCACCGGGCGGTGGCGCTCCAGCCCTCCACGCAGGAGATCGGCAACGCGACCGAGTGCTGCGGGAGTTCGTCGAGATCGGCGAGGGTGAGCTGGTACGGCTGCGGCCCGTCCACCCGCAGCCGCCAGTCGGCGGGCACCGTCACCGTGCCGGCCTGGGCGGCGGTGCGGTTCACCGGCAGTCCCTGGGGGCCGAGGTCGGGGCGGCGCGGTGCCAACAGGTCCAGGGCACGCAGCCAGGGCACGCTCTGTCCGGCGGTGACGAGGGTGACCGCACCGGCAGCGGCGGTGGTCGCGGTCAGGAACGCGCGGCGCTGCGCCAGTGCGGGAACGGCCCGGCGCCACCAGTGCGCGGCGATGAGCGGGGCCTTGACGGACAGGTGGACCAGCAGTGCGCCGGTCGCCAGCCAGCCCAGCCAGAAGTGGGTCTGGCGGAACGGGAACGGCCACGGGTACCACTGCAGGGTGTTCAGCAGGCCGGTGAACAGCTCCAGGAGGACGGCCGCCACGAGGAGGGCGATGCCGAGGCGCTCCAGGGCGTGCAGCACGCTGCGCGCCGGCGGCCACTCGAACAGCCGGGGGTAGACCGCCCAGAGCTTCGCGCCGGCGAGCGGGATCGCGGCCAGACCGCTGATCACGTGCAGGCCCTGGGTGACCCGGTAGCCGTTCACCGGCCGTGCGGGCAGGTGCGGCGCGAGCCACCCGGGCGGGTCCTGGAGCAGATGGCTGGTCAGGCCGGTCAGGAAGCAGATCAGCAGGGCCGCGCCCAGCCAGCGGCCGACGACGACCACGGTGCGCGGTTCGTGCAGCGGTGAGGTGAAGGTCCCCGCGCGGAACGGCCCCCGGCGCAGGAACGCCGGGGGAGCGGGCAGCGGCGGGTCGTGACGGCGACGGGGGGCCGGAGTGCCGGAGTCGGCGGGTTCGGTTTCCACGCGTCCATAGAAGCGCCCCGGCGCCTCCCGCCGGTGGTCCGACGTGCTTACGGATTCCGAACGCCGGCCTCGCCACCCGCGGCGAAGGCGCGGTCCGGTGGGAGGGTGGGCGACGTGATCTCCCGCACCGTCCTGCCCTGCCTCCTCGCCCTCGCGGCCCTGGTCGCCGCCCTGGCGCTGACCGTTGCCCGGTGCGGCGCCCTCGCACTCACCGGCTGGTACCTCCTCGACGTCGGCCTGTTCGCCGTCGCGGTGCTGCTGCTGCGCAGGGTGCCCGGCCGCCAGGTCGTGCCGCTGGTCCTGGCCGGCGGCGTCGCAGTGGCCGCCGTCGGGCTGCTGGCGCCGCCGCGCAGCAGCGACGACGCCTACCGCTACGTCTGGGACGGCCGGGTCCAGGCGGCCGGGATCTCGCCGTACGCCCACACACCGGACGATCCGGCGCTGACCCGGTTGCGCGATCCGGGGCTCTTCCCGGTGGGGGACGGGTGCGCGGGCTGGGACGAGCGTCGCACGGTGGACGGGGACTGCACCCGGATCAACCGGCCGGCCGTGCACACCATCTACCCGCCGGTGGCGCAGGCGTGGTTCGTCGCGGTGCACCCGTTCGGCGGAGGGGTGCGCGGGGTGCAGGTCGGCGGGGCGGTGCTGGCGGTGGCCACCACCGGGCTCCTGCTCACAGTGGGGCGGGAGAAGTGGCGGGCCGCGCTGTGGGGGTGGTTCCCCGGGGTGACGGTGTGGGCGGTCAACGACGCGCACGTGGACACCCTCGGAGTCCTGCTCACGGTCGCCGGGCTCGGCTGCGCGGCGCGCGGGCGCGTGCTCCGCGGGGGGCTCCTGCTGGGCGGTGCGGTCGCGGCGAAGCTCCTGCCGGCCCTCGCCCTGCCCGGTGCGCTGTCGGGCCTGGCCGCCCGGCGTCCGACCCGCAACGACCTCCTGCTCGTCGTCTCCGTGCTCGGCACCTTCGCCCTGGCCTACCTCCCGTACGTGGTGGCCTCCGGCACCTCCGTCCTGGGCTACCTGCCGGGCTACCTGCGGGAGGAGGGCTACGAGCAGGGCCACATCGACCGGTTCGGACTGCTGCGACTGCTGCTGCCCGACCCCCTGCTGGTGTGGGCGGCGGCCGCGGTCCTCGCCGTGGTGGTCGTTCGGGTCCTGCGCAGGGGCGACCCGCAGCGGCCGTGGTCCGGGGCGCTCCTGGTGACGGGCACCGCGCTGCTGCTCCTCGCGCCCTCCTACCCGTGGTACGGGCTCCTGGTGGTCGCCCTGGTCGCACTCGACGGCCGCTGGGAGTGGCTGGCCGTACCGTGCGCCGGGCAGGCGCTCTACCTGACGGGAGGCCAGACGGCACAGCAGCTGTCCTACGGAGCTGCGCTGTGCGTCGTCCTCCTGGTCCCGCTGTTGCGGCACCGCCGTACGGCACGGACGGCGGTGGCGGTGGGCGCCGGGAAGTGACGGAATCCTGACGAACCGGCGCCGAGGACCCAACGGGTCGGACACGCCCCCGGGCCGTTCCTCAGCGGGGACGGGCCTCAGCGGGGACGGGCCGTCTTCCGGAAGGCGAGGAAGTGGCGGCCGTGGGAGGACCAGCGCTCGGTCTCCACGAGGCCGGCCCGGTCGGCGCGCCGGGCGGTGGCCGTCACGCCGCAGCGGGCCCAGGCGAAGGGCGGCCCGACCCGCCCGCCGGGCCCCTCGACCCGGACGGTGAGCCGTTCGTCGATCCCTCCCGGCTCGACCTCGACCAGCAACACGCCACCCGGCGCGAGCACTTCGGCGCTCCGTGCGAGCAGCAGCCCCGGGTCGCCGCCGATGCCGAGGTTTCCGTCGGCGAGCAGCGCGCCGCCCCAGCGCCCTTCCGCGGGCAGCCGGTCGAACACCGAGCGGTGCAACGCGGGCCCGCCGAGCCTCCTGGTGCGGGCCACCGCCGCGCCGGTGACGTCGACGCCCAGGGCCGGCACGCCCAGGGCGAGCAGGGCCGCGACGAGGCGGCCGGGGCCGCAGCCGAGGTCCACCACCGGCGCGGCCAGCCGGGTGCAGCGCAGCAGCAGCCCGTGGTCGGCCCCCGCGGCGGGTGCGCACCAGCGTTCGACGTCCAGTGGGATCCGGCGGCCGTCCTCGCCCCGCAGCCACAGCGGGCCGCGCCCGGCGCGGACGGCTTCGGCGAACGGGTCGTCCACCCACGCCTCGGTCGTGACGGTCACTGCGACACCTCCCGGGCGCTGTCGATCGACCGGAGGCAGGTGGCGAACCTGCTGTCCGGAGCCTCGGCGGCGACATGACGCGCGTCCCGGATGGTGTCCACGTCGGTGACCACCGGGAGGTGCCTGACCGTCAGGTCCTCCGCCGCCAGCCGGTCGAGCAGGGCGCGTCCGGTCTCCGGTGTGGACATCGGTACGCCCAGGAGCAGCCGTGCGGCCAGTCGTTCGGTCGGCCTGGCCAGCCCGAGCGCCCAGAACCCGCCGTCGCCGGCCGGGCCGTACCAGGCGTCGACGCCGGTGCGCCGCGCGGGGGAGAGGGCCTCGGCGAGGAGGGCGGCGTCCAGCTGCGGGGTGTCCATGCCGACCAGCAGGGCGGGCGCCTGCGGAGCGGTCCGGGCGGCGTGCGCGAAGGCGGCGGCGAGCCGGGCGTCCAGCCCGCCGTCCGACTGCGGCACGACCTGCCAGCCGGGCGGCAGCCAGTCGCCGACGGCACCGTCCAGGACGAGCAGCCGCCGTCCGGCCGGCATCCGGGTCAGGGCGGCGAGCGTGTCGGTGAGAGCGGCCTCGGCCAGTGCCGCCGCCTGCTCGGGCGTGCAGGGCGGGGTGAGGCGGGTCTTGACCCGGCCCGGGACGGGCGACTTGGCGATCACCAGCAGGGTCGGCGGCGGTGCGGCCAGGACGGCCCGCATGTCGCGGACGGCCTGCCGGGTGCCGCGCACGGTGCCGGTGACCTTGGAGCGGCCCGTGCGCGGCAGGTAGTCGACGGGCGTCTCGGCGATCCGCATCCCGGCCGCCGCTGCGGCCAGCACCGTTTCGAGGGGGTAGCCGGACCGGCGGTCGCCCACACCCAGCGCCAGCAGCCGGTCGCGGTGGGCGGCCCGCATCGGGCCGAGGTCGTGCAGTGGCGCCCCCGTCCTCGCGCGCAGCCGGTGGGCCAGGGCCGCGTTGGCCAGGCGGGCGTGCAGCGGCCACGCCCCGGCGGTCGCGGGGCGGCGCCGGCCGAGCACCAGGTCCGCCGAGCCGGCGAGGACCGGAGTGGCGACCCGCGGCAGCTGGGCGGGGTCCAGCGAGCCGTCGCAGTCCATGAAGCAGACCAGCTCGGCGGTCGCGGCGAGGAGACCGGCGTGGCACGCGGCGCCGAAGCCGCGCTGCGGCTCCTCGACGACCGTCGCGCCCAACGAGCGCGCCAGCTCGGCCGAGCCGTCACGGGAACCGTTGTCGACGACGATCGCCCGCCAGCCGGCGGGCACCCGCCCCAGCACCCAGGGCAGGGCCTCGGCCTCGTCGAGGCACGGCAGGATCACGTCGGCGAAGGGCAAGGGGGGAGTGGGAGAGATCACGTCAGCCACGCTAAGCGCGGGCGGGCCCGCGCGGCCGGACCGCGCCCTTACGAAACTCCTACGTCGGCCGTTCGGCCGGTCGGTGGGCGGCAGTCGGCTCGGTCGCGGTCCGCCGGGGCCGGCCGACCTTACGGAACACGAACGTCGACCCCGGCGTGGCTCCCGGCCGTGTCCGCGGCTCGTATCCTCGGCGAGGTGAACGACAGCCCCGCTTCCGCCGGACCACCGGACCCCGCCCGCATCCTGGTGGTCGACGACGACCCCACCGTGAGCGAGGTCGTCGCCGGCTACCTCACCCGGGCCGGGCACCGGGTCGACCGGGCCGGTGACGGCGCCCAGGGCCTCGCCCTGGCCCGCGCCCACCGCCCCGACCTCCTGGTGCTCGACCTCATGCTCCCCGGGATCGACGGTCTGGAGGTCCTGCGCAGGCTGCGGGCCTCCGAGGACGGCGCCGACCTCCCGGTGGTCCTGCTCACCGCCAAGGGCGACGAGGCGGACCGCATCCTCGGCCTGGAACTGGGCGCGGACGACTACGTCACCAAGCCCTTCAGCCCGCGGGAGCTCGTCCTGCGCGTCCAGTCCGTCCTGCGCCGCTCCCGCGCCGCAGCGCACACGGCGTCGTCCCCGTCCCCCGGACCGCTGGCATCCGGGGACATCACGCTGGACCCGCAGGCCCGCCGGGCCCACCGGGCGGGGAGCGAACTGCTCCTCACCCTCCGGGAGTTCGACCTGCTCGCGTTCTTCCTCCGGCATCCCCGGACGGTCTTCCCCCGCCAGGAACTGATGCAGCGGGTCTGGGGCTGGGACTTCGGCGACCTGTCCACCGTCACCGTCCACGTGCGCCGGCTGCGCGAGAAGATCGAGGACGACCCCGCCGCCCCGTCGCTGATCACCACGGTTTGGGGCGTCGGCTACCGCTACGACCCCGTGACGGACGAGAAGGACGGCCCCGCGTGAAGGACCTGCTGCTGATCGCCCTGTTCGCCGGGCTCGGGGCCGCCGGGGCCGGCCTGCTCGGATGGGTCGCCGTACGGCTGCTGCGCCGGCGCTCGATGGCGCTCTCGCTCTTCTGCGTCGCCGTCGTCACCGTCCTCGCCGTCACCTCCGGGACCTTCGCCGTCGCCCAGGCGATGTTCCTGTCCGGACACGACCTCGGCGTGGTGATCACCGTCCTCGGCATGGCGTCCGTGGTCTCGCTGCTCACGGCCGCCCTGCTCGGACGCCAGGTCGTGGCCGGCAGCCGCGCCCTGACCGCCGCCGCCCGCACCGTCGGGAGCGACTCCGGCTTCACCGCACCGGAGCACCCGCTCGGGCTCGAACTGGCCCAGCTCAGCGAGGAACTCGCCGCCACCAGCGCCCGGCTCGCCGAGTCGCGCGGCCGGGCGCGGGCGCTGGACGCGTCACGGCGCGAGCTGATCGCCTGGATCTCCCACGACCTGCGCACCCCGCTCGCCGGGCTGCGCGCCATGGCCGAGGCCCTGGAGGACGGAGTGGCCGACGAGCCGGAGCACTACCTCGGACGGATCCGGGCCGAGGTGGAGCGGCTCACCGGGATGGTCGACGACCTCTTCGAGCTCTCCCGCATCCAGGCGGGAGCCCTGTCCCTCTCACTGTCCCGGGTGTCCGTCTACGACCTGGTCGACGACGCGCTGGCCGGCGCCCACCCGCTGGCCCGCCAGCGCGGCGTCCGCCTGGAGGGCCGTCAGGTCGCCGCGGAGCCGGTCGAGGTGGACAGCCGCGAGATCACCCGGGTGCTCGGCAACCTCCTCGTCAACGCGATCCGGTCGACGCCCGAGGACGGCGTCGTCGCGGTCTCGGCCCGTCGGGAGGTGGACGAGATCGTCCTCTCGGTCACCGACGGCTGCGGGGGGATCCCCGAACAGGACCTCTCCCGCGTGTTCGAGACCGGCTGGCGCGGCACCGCCGCCCGGACACCGCGGCGCGATCCCGGCGAGGGCGGGGACAGCGGAGCCGGGCTCGGGCTGGCCATCGTCCGCGGCATCGTCGAGGCCCACGCGGGCCGTGCCGAGGTGCGCAACGTCGCCGGAGGCTGCTGCTTCGAGATCGCGCTCCCGGCGGCGCGCGGCTAGGGCCTGTCCGGCTCCGGGACCCCTGGTCAGGCCCGCAGCGGCGCGGCGGCGAACTCGGTCATCCCGGCACGGAACGGCACCCGCGCCCGCCAGCCCAGCTCCTCGCGCAGCCGGGAGGAGTCGGCGGTGATGTGCCGGACGTCCCCGAGCCGGTACTGCCCCGTCACCACCGGGGCCGGCCCGCCGTAGGCGTCGGCCAGGGACCGGGCCATCTCGCCGACCGTGCGCACCTCCCCGCTGCCGACGTTGTACGCCCGGGCACGGCCCGGTGTCCTGCGGCGGACGTCCTCCAGGGCGGCCAGGTTCGCCGCCGCGACGTCGTCGACGTGGACGAAGTCCCGGCGCTGGCCGCCGTCCTCGAACACCCGGGGGCCTCGCCGCGGGCGAGCGCCGAACGGAACAGGGAGGCCACCCCGGCGTACGGGGTGTCGCGCGGCATGCCCGGGCCGTAGACGTTGTGGTAGCGCAGCGCCAGGACGGACCCGCCGCACGCGCGGGCCCAGGCGGCGGCCAGGTGCTCCTGGGCGAGCTTGGTCGCGGCGTACACGTTCCGGGGATCGCCGGGCGCGTCCTCCGCCACCAGGCCCGGCCGGAGCGGAGCCCCGCACACCGGGCAGGGCGGTTCGAACCGGCCGGCGTCGAGGTCGGCCGGGCGCCGTGGACCGGGCGCCACGCCCCCGTGCTCCGGACATGCGTACCGTCCCTCGCCGTAGACCACCATCGATCCGGCCAGGACCAGGTTCCGCACCCCCGCGCGGGTCATCGCGGACAGGAGCACCGCCGTGCCGAGATCGTTGCAGCCGACGTACGCGGGCGCGTCGTCGAGGTCGAGACCGAGTCCGACCATCGCCGCCTGGTGGCAGACCGCGTCCACCCCGGCCAGGGCGTGTTCCACCGTCTGCGCGTCCCGGACGTCACCGTGCCGGAACTCGACACCGACCGGCAGGTCAGGGGCCGCTCCCGACGGGTGGACCGCGGGCAGCAGGGCGTCCAGTACCCGGACCTCGTGTCCCGCCGCGACCAGAGCACGCACGACGGCCGAACCGATGAACCCGGCGCCGCCGGTGACCAGAATCCTCATGGCCGGGACGCTACCGGCGAAGCCGTCCCGTGGACCGCCGCGACGAAGGGTGTCAGCAATCCGTAAGGCGAACCCGGGCCCGGCGCAGCGCCCGCCCCATGTGGCCGGTTTGTGGCTGGCCCGCACCGCCGGGGTGGGGTTGGCTCGCGTACTGGCCGGCCTCGCAGGAGGGGCCGGGCAAGCTGCTCGGCGACGGCATCCAGTGCACCGCCGCGCATGAGAACCCTGATGCATCGACCCGGGAGGACCCCTTCGTGCTGTCCCGTCACAAGACCTTGCGATCAGGCGTCGTCGCCCTCGGCGTCGGCGCCGTCCTCGTGCTGTCCTCGTCCGTGCCCGCCTCCGCCGCCAACGAGGGCGACCACTGGATCAGGACGGCGAACTGCACCGCCGACCAGGAGATCCAGGTGCACTTCGTCAACGGTGGCTGGCACGACGAACAGGAGCTCAACCCCACGGTCGCTCCCCCCGGTTGTGAGTTCGTCCTGACGGACCACGGCAAGCGGATCTCCGACACCTGGGGCGCCGGCTCCGGCTGGTGGTACGACGGCCCGGAGCACTACATCTGCGCCACCGTCTACGACTACGGCGCCCAGTCCGCCGTCTCCGGCGTCTGCAACTGAGCCGAGCGGCCGCGCACCCCGGGTTGGGCCGTTCGGCTGACGGGGGGCGCGGCACGCCGGCGACCGGAGACGGCAGCGGGCCGCACCCCCTAGGGTCGGCGGGGCCGGTCAGCCCCCCACCACGGGAGAACGATGCCCAGGGTCGCCAGAATTCGCTCGCGGTGGGCGAGCGCCGTCGCCGGGCTGGCCGTGATCGCCTCCGCCCTGGTGGGCTGCGGAGGCGGCGGGCAGGGCGGGGCGGTGACGTTGAACTGGTACAACTTCCCCGACGACTCCGGGGCCCTCCAGCAGGCCGCCGACCGCTGCGGGCAGCAGTCCGGCGGGCGCTACACCATCCACTACAACAAGCTCCCCCGCGGCGCGGACGGCCAACGCCAGCAACTGGTGCGCCGGATGGCCGCGCACGACGCCGACGTGGACATCCTGGGCCTGGACGTCACCTGGCCCGCCGAGTTCGCCGAGGCCGGCTGGATCCGCGAGTGGACCGGCGCGATGCGCGAGCAGGGCACCGCCGACACCCTCGACGCGGCGGTGCGCACCGCCACCTGGCGGGGCCGGCTGTACGCCGTGCCGTACAACTCCAACACCCAACTGCTCTGGTACCGCGACGACCTGGTGCCGACCCCGCCCGCCACCTGGGCCGAGATGCTGGCCAAGGCGCAGGAGCTGGCCCGCGAGGGCAAGCCGCACCTGGTGGAGATCCAGGGGGCCCAGTACGAGGGACTGACGGTCTGGTTCAACACCCTGGTCGCCAGCGCCGGAGGCTCGATCCTCACCCCCGACGCGCAGGCGCCCGCGCTCGGGGCGCCGGCCGTCGCGGCCGCCACGGTGATGCACGACCTGGCCACCTCGGTGGCCGCCGACCCCTCGCTGCCGAACCAGATGGAGGACCAGAACCGGCTCGCCATGGAGTCCGGCAGCGCCGCCTTCGAACTCAACTACCCCTTCGTCTACCCCTCGATGAAGGCCAACCAGCCGACGCTCTTCCCGCACTTCCGCTGGGCGCCCTACCCCGCGGTGACCCCCGGCCGCCCCGCCGGCGTCACCATCGGCGGCATCGACCTCGCGGTGGGCGCCTACAGCCGGCACCCCGACCTCGCCTTCGAGGCCACCCTCTGCCTGCGCGACCGCGACAACCAGCTCACCAACGCGCTCAAGGGCGGACTCCCGCCGTCCCTGCGCAGCCTCTACCAGGCGGCCGAACTCACCAGCAGCTACCCGTTCGCCGCCGACGTCCTCGCCGCCCTCGACTCCGCGAGCATCCGGCCGCAGACCCCGGCCTACCAGAACGTCTCCATCGCCATCTCGCACACCCTCTCCCCGCCCGCGGCCATCCGCCCGGAGCAGGACGTGGCCGACCTCCGCGGGCAGATCCAGGACGCCCTCGGCTCGAAGGGGCTGATCCCGTGACACCGACCACCGGAGCCCGCGGCACGACCGTACGGCGGCCCGCCGGGCCCTCGCGCGGCGCCCGCCAGGAGCGCCGACTGGGCCTGCTGCTGTGCGCCCCCGCGGTGATCGTGATGGTCGCCGTCACCGCCTATCCGATCGGCTACGCGGTCTACCTGTCGCTGCAGCGCTACGACCTGCGCTTCCCCGAGCAGGCGCACTGGGTCGGGCTCGCCAACTACGGCGCGGTGCTGACCTCGACCTACTGGTGGCAGGCGCTCGGCGTCACCGTGCTGATCACCGCGGTGTCGGTGGCCGTCGAGCTGGTGCTCGGGCTGGCGCTCGCCCTGGTGATGCACCGCGCCGTCTTCGGCCGCGGCACCGTCCGCACCGCCGTCCTGGTGCCGTACGGGATCGTGACCGTCGTCGCCGCCTACTCCTGGCAGTACGCCTGGACACCGGGCACCGGCTACCTGGCCGCCCTGCTGCCGGCGGGCAGCGCCCCGCTGACCGAACAGTGGCCCGCCATCGGCCTGATCATCCTCGCCGAGGTCTGGAAGACCACCCCGTTCATGGCCCTGCTGCTGCTCGCGGGCCTGGCCCTGGTGCCCGAGGAGACGGTCCGGGCGGCCATGGTCGACGGGGCCACCTTCGGCCAGCGGCTGCGCCTGGTGATCCTGCCGCTGATGAAACCGGCCATCCTGGTCGCCCTGCTCTTCCGAACCCTGGACGCCTTCCGGATCTTCGACAACATCTACGTGCTGACCGGCGGCTCCAACGGCACCGGCTCCGTCTCGATCCTCGGCTACGACAACCTGTTCACCGCGCTCAACCTGGGCATCGGCTCGGCGATCTCGGTCCTGATCTTCGTCTGCGTGGCGCTCATCGCGGTGCTCTTCGTCAAGCTGTTCGGCGCGGCGGCGCCGGGCGCCGAACCGGAGGGCCGATGAACGCCCACCGCGCCCGGACGCTGACCGGCTGGGGCGTCGCCAACCTGGTCGTCGTCCTCTACGCGCTCTTCCCGGTGTGGTGGATCGTGGCGCTCTCCTTCAAGGACCCGGCCACCCTCTCCGACGGCGACTTCGTGCCGAGCACCTGGACCTGGGCCAACTACCGCGGCATCTTCCGGACTTCGGAGTTCACCCGGGCCCTGGTCAACTCGATCGGGATCGCGGTGATCGCCACCACCGTCGCCGTGGTGCTCGGCACCATGGCGGCCTACGCGGTGGCCCGGCTGCGCTTCCCCGGGAAGCGGCTGCTGATCGGGGTGTCCCTGCTGATCGCGATGTTCCCGCCGATCTCGCTGGTCTCGCCGCTGTTCGACATCGAGCGGGTGCTCGGGCTCTTCGACACCTGGCTCGGGCTGATCATCCCGTACATGACCTTCTCGCTGCCGCTGGCGATCTACACGCTCTCCGCCTTCTTCCGCGAGATCCCGTGGGACCTGGAGAAGGCCGCCAAGGTCGACGGCGCCACCCCCTGGCAGGCGTTCCGGCTGGTCATCGCGCCGCTGGCAGCGCCCGGCGTGTTCACGACCGGCATCCTGGTCTTCATCTTCTGCTGGAACGACTTCCTGTTCGCGATCTCGCTGACCTCCACCACCTCGGCCCGGACCGTCCCGGCCGCCATCGCCTTCTTCACCGGAAGCTCCCAGTTCGAGCAGCCGACCGGCTCGATCGCGGCCGCCGCCGTGATCATCACGATCCCGATCGTGGTCTTCGTGCTGCTGTTCCAACGCCGCATCGTCGCCGGGCTCACCGCCGGCGCCGTCAAGGGCTGAGACCCACCAGAGACCCACCAGGAAGGCGGACCGTGGCCGAGATCGTCCTCGACGGCATCACCAAGCGCTACCCCGACGGCGCCCTCGCCGTCCGCGACGTCAACCTCACCATCGCCGACGGCGAGTTCGTGATCCTGGTGGGGCCGTCCGGCTGCGGCAAGTCCACCACGCTCAACATGATCGCCGGGCTGGAGGACATCACCGAAGGCACCCTGCGGATCGCCGGAGAGGTCGTCAACGACCGAGCCCCCAAGGACCGCGACATCGCCATGGTCTTCCAGAGCTACGCCCTCTACCCGCACATGAGCGTGCGCGACAACATGGGCTTCGCGCTGCGCCTGGCCAAGGTCGACAAGCCGACCATCGCCGCCAAGGTCGAGGAGGCCGCCCGGATCCTGGACCTGACGCAGCACCTCGACCGCAAACCCGCCAACCTCTCCGGCGGGCAGCGCCAGCGGGTCGCGATGGGGCGGGCGATCGTCCGCGACCCCAAGGCCTTCCTGATGGACGAGCCGCTGTCCAACCTCGACGCCAAACTCCGGGTCCAGATGCGCACCCAGATCGCCGCACTCCAGCGCCGCCTGGGCACCACCACCGTCTACGTCACCCACGACCAGGTCGAGGCCATGACGCTCGGCGACCGGGTCGTCGTCATGCGGGCCGGCGTCGTCCAGCAGGTCGGCACGCCCCAGCACCTCTACGACGAGCCGGTGAACCTCTTCGTCGCCGGGTTCATCGGCTCGCCCGGCATGAACTTCCTCGGCGCCGCACTGGAGCACAACGCCCTGCGCACCTCCCTGGGTGAACTGCCGCTGGACGACCGCACCCGGCGAGCCCTGGAGCGCGCGGACGCCCCGCGCGACCTGATCGTCGGCATCCGCCCCGAGGACTTCGAGGACGCCGCCCTGGTCGAGCACCCCGGCGGGGTCACCTGCTCCGTCACCGTGGACGTCCGCGAGTCGGTGGGCTCCGACGTCTTCGTCCACTTCGCGGAGGAGGGCGGACCGGCGCCCACCGAGGAACTCGCCGAACTCGCCGCCGACTCGGGCCGGGCCGACACCGGCATGCAGGAACACCGCGTCGTCGCCCGCCTGAACACCGCGACCCGCGCCGCCGAGGGCGGCCCGCTGGAGCTGTGGATCGACACCGCGCGGATCCATGTCTTCGACCCGCGCGACGGGGCCAACCTGACCCACCCGGAACGCTCGGCCACGCCTTAGGGACAGACTCTAGGGAGCACCGCCCTGCTGGCGGCCCATCCAGTCCATGATGGCCTGCTCGGTGCGGGCGAGGTCGGCGGTCGGGCTGAACTGCAGCAGCTCCGTGCCCTCGTCGACGTACGGCCGGTGCCCGGGCGGCTGGTAGAAGGCGTCACCGGTCTCGTACACCTCCTCCTGGTCCCCGGACACGAAGCGCACGCGCCCGGCGATGACGTAGCCCCAGTGCGGGCACTGGCAGGCGCCGTCGGGCAGCGCCTGCAGCGGGCCGTCGAGGTCGGCGTCGGCCGCGAAGGAGACGAACTCGACGGTGTAGCCGTTCATCTCCGCACGGCGGTCGGTCACCGGGCCGAACTCCTGGACCTGCGGTGCTGACTGCTTGGACACCTTCGGCATCGGTGCGGCTCCTCTCCGTGAGCCCCCGAGACTTCCCGTCGTGTCGAGTCGACCACCTCCCGGCGCCGGGCGCATCCGGGCGGACGCCGAAGCGCGCGCCGCCGCTCCGGAGGGCCTGGAGCGGCGGCGCGCGCGGGGATGGGGTCAGGCCGCGGCCGGGGTGGCCGACGGGCGGCGGGCGAGCGCGTCGGAGGCCTTGGCCGTGGCGTAGAGGGAGACGGCGAGGGCGATGACCATGGCGGCACCGGCGGCGAAGAGACTGCCCGAGGAGACGGCCTTGGCGCTGCCGGCCTCGGTGCGGGCGGAACCGGTGATGAACGGCACGACCGCCAGGACGGCGACCCCGAGGACGACCTCGCCCCAGACGACCAGGGGGAAGTGGCGCAGCGTGAGGTGGCGCAGCGAGGCGGTGTCGTCGGCGCGCCGGGCCCGGGCGATGCGGGGCATGAGCCAGAACTGGTTGACGGCGCCGGCGGTGACCAGGCCGAGGACCAGGGCGAGCTTGACGAGCAGGGCGAGGCCGTAGCCGGTCGTCCACAGCTGGGAGACCGCGCCGACGTGCTTCCAGCTGAGCCACAGGCCGGAGACGAGGACGGCGCCGACGCAGACCAGCGCGACGAGGCCGAAGCGGCGCCAGATGTCGGCCCACAGCAGGCCGGCGTCGGTGCCGAGGCGGCCGCGGGTGCCGGCGAGCCCGACGAGCAGGGCGAGGCCGCCGAGCCAGACGGTGCCGGAGACGATGTGGGTCTGGTCGAGGACGAGGTCGAGCCAGCGGTCGCGGTCGGCGGGGGCGGTGGTCGGGACGGCGGCGATCAGGGTGACGGTGAGGGCAGCCGGCAGCACGGCGCGGACCACGCGGTCGGTGTGCCGCCGGACGGCCGGGAGGAACAGGGCGGTCATCGCAGCGGCCGCGGCGAGGAGCACCAGGTTCTGGACCAGGTAGACGGTGCCCTGGGCGATCCAGGCGCCCTTGGCGGCCGGGGCCCGGAGGAAGTCCAGGATCCGGCCGGGTGCGAGGGCGTCCTCGAAGGGCATGCCCTTGCCGGCCCGGGCGACGCGCGCGGCGAGCTGGAAGTAGCCGGCGACCAGCAGCACCACGCCCGCCCAGGCGAGGTGGGTGGCCGACCTGGATCGCAGCACCGCGGCGTCGGCGGTGCCGCCCGTGCGGCGGAGGGCGGGTCGGACCGTGGTGACGTAGGTGACGGTGGTGCCGATGGCGCCGCTGAGGCCGATGAAGTAGCCGGTTTTGGTGAGGACCCGCCAGAGCTGGGGCGCGGTGTATCCGGCCGTGTTCGCGGCCAACAGCAGACTGTTCATAAGGGAAGGCTAGCCTTAGCAAGGCTAGCCTTCCCTTATTCTTCAGTGCTTATTGTCCTATTGTCATCAACCCGTAACTCCACGGGGTGTCAGTCCTCGGTCGGCTGCGCCCAGTAGCCCGCGTGCACCGCCGCGGCCTCCTCGAAGAGGTCCGGCCCCGACACCTCCACGGTGTTCCCGCCGGCCGCGAAGACCTTGCGGCACGGCAGGTCGAGCACCGGCTCGTCCGGGTCGGCCCCCGCGATGACGTTCAACTGCGGTGCGGAGAGCGCGTAGACGACCCGGCGGATGCCGCTCCAGTAGATCGCCCCGGCGCACATCGCGCACGGCTCGGTGCTGCTGTACAGAGTGGCCTCGGTCAGCTGCGCCGGGTCCAGGGTGCGGGAGGCCTGCCGGACCAGATTGAGCTCGGCGTGGGCGGTCACGTCGCGGTCGACGAGCACGGTGTTCTCGGCGGTGAGCAGGACGTTCCCGGCCCGGTCGGTCAGCAGTGCGCCGAAGGGGTGGTTGCCGTGCGCGCGGGCGAGGCCCGAGAGGTCGATCGCGGCGAGCAGGTGGGCGCGGGTGTGATCGGCCATGGCGGGCTCCTCGGGGTGGTCCGGGTGGTGGCGTTAAACGTATAACGGTGCGGGGTGGCCGACGGTACGGGGCTGCCGCACCGGGCTGCCGTACGGGCTTGCGGCGGCCCGGGTCACCCGTACGGGACGACGGCGACCGGGCAGTGGGCGTGGTGGATCGCGGCGTGCGCCACCGGGCCGAGGTGGTGGTGGAGCAGCGGCATCCGGTGGTGCAGGCGGCGGCCGACGACGAGCAGCCGGGCCGTCGCCGCCGCGTCCACGAGCTCGACGGCGGCTTTGCCCCGGACCAGGTCGGCCGTCACCTGCACCTCGGGGTGGCGGGCCCGCCAGGACTCCAGGGCCTCGCTGAGATCCGCCCGCTCGTGGGCGGAGACCTCGCCCTCCAGCCCGCCGATGGCGCCGTACGACAGGTGCTCGGTGCCGGCCGGCGGCGACCAGACGTGGACGACCCGCAGGGGCGCCGAGCGCAGCGCGGCCGCCTCGAAGGCGAAGGCCAGCACCGGGTCCGCCGGGCGCGCCAGATCCAGGCCCACCGTCACCGGCCCGGCCGCCTCACCCGCCTCGGCCCGGACCAGCACCACCGGGCAGACGGCCCGGCGCAGCACCTCCTGGCTCACCGAGCCGACCAGGAAGCCGCGCAGCGTCCCCAGCCCGCGCGAGCCCAGCACCAGCACGGCGGCGCTGCGCGCGGCCTCCTCCAGCGCCTCGACGGGGTCGGCGGACACGGCGCAGCCGGCGACCTCCAGTCCGGTCACCAGGGCGCGCAGTTCGGCCTCGCGGCCGGTCAGCCGTGCCAGGGCGTGCCGGTGGCTCTGGTCGCTGCCGACCACGTCCCGCTTCGGCCAGGGCCAGGCCTGAAGGACGTCCAGGCGCAGCCCGCGGCGCTCCGCCTCCCGGGCGGCCCACTCGGTGGCGGCCAGGCTCTCGGGTGAGCCGTCGAATCCGACGACCACGGATCCGGTCATGGCGTCCTCCTCGGTGCCGCGGCGGTCCGGGGCGGAGCCCTGCCGCCTCGGGTCCGGCCCCAGTATCGGCAGTGGCTGCCATCGGCGCCTCCCGGAGGGCGGGGCTGCGCATCCCCGTGCCCGCTGAGCAGGGGAAACGGCCTCCGGGAGCGGATATCCTGATCACATGAGCGACAACCTTCCCCCCTGTCCGCAGTGCGCCGGCGAGTACACCTACGAGATGGACGCCCTCATGGTCTGCCCGGAGTGCGGCCACGAGTGGGCGCCCGCCGCGGGCGGCGAGGGCGACACCGCCGGGGCCGGTGAGCGGGTCGTCAAGGACGCCGTCGGCAATGTGCTTAGCGACGGCGACACCGTGACCGTCGTCAAGGCCCTCAAGGTCAAGGGCAGTGCCTCCGGCATCAAGGCCGGCACCAAGGTCCGCGGCATCCGCCTGGTCGACGGCGTGGACGGTCACGACATCGACTGCCGCATCGAGGGCTTCGGCGCCATGCAGCTCAAGTCCAGCGTGGTCAAGAAGGCCTGACCCCCGGCCCTCAGGCAGCAGTTCGAGGCAGCAGTTCGAGGCCGGCGTCCGAGTCGGCGTCAGGCGCGGATCCGGCGGAAGACGACCACCAGGACGACCACGGTGAGCGCCACCAGGACGCCGGCCTCGACGAGTTGGATCGGCACCAGGTGGTCGGCCGGGTGGTACCGGAGCCAGGAGGCGGTGGCCCCCTCGCACCGGGCGCCGGCCCCGAGGGAGCGGATGCACGCGTCGGAGTCCACGCGGGTGCCGTCGGGCAGGATGACGCCCCGGTCGACGAGCCAGGCGTTGGCGGGCTGGAGGTAGGGGGGCTGCGCGCCGGGCGCCGGGCCCACCTCGTCCACGACGGGGTGGAAGTACGGCCGGGCCCAGCGGAACAGGCCGTGGGCGGTCGCGATCAGTGCGCCGGTGAGGAACATCGCGGGCAGCGTCCGGCGCAGCAGCAGGCCGACCAGGACGCCCAGCGACAGCGCGAACAGCGACCAGGCGATCGGCGCGACCCCGAGGGCCGGGTAGGTGAAGGACTGGAACGGCGGGTCGAAGGCGACCGGGCCGTGCACGATGTCCGTCCACCACACCCAGGTCATCAGCGAGGCGAGCACGCCGGAGACGGCCAGCACGGCGATGCCCGGCACCGCCAGGCGGACGGCCAGCCAGCGCACCGGGCCGACGGACTGGGCGCGGATCAGCCGGATCGTGCCGCGCTCGTACTCCTGGGCCAGCAGCGGTGCGCCGATGAAGACGCCGAACAGCAGCGGGGCGAGGGTGACCGCGGGCTGGAGGACGGAGACGAACCAGAAGTTCGGCCGGTCGATCGGCGCGAGGAGGCTCCAGCACCGGGTGTCGGACCAGGTCGCGGGGCTGTAGCAGCCGGTCCGCCGCAGGATGCCGGTGACGTGCCGGCAGGCGAGGTGGATCCAGGCCAGGTCGGCCACGACCAGGACGAGCAGGGCGGCCAGGGTCCACAGCACCACCCGGTGCTGGCGGGTCGCCAGCCAGAGCAGCCCGCGCAGCCCGGGGGCGGGGCGCCGGTCCGCAGAGGCGGGAGCGACGGGGCGGTCGGTCAGGGCGTCCGTGCTCATGCGGCGGCCTCCTCGGTCCGGTGCCGGCCGTTCGTCGGGGCGGCGTCGGGCCGGGGGTCGGCCGGTGCGCGCAGATAGCCCAGCAACAGGTCCTCCAGGTTCGGCCGTTCGCTCTCCCACGGGCCGTCCGGCGGCTCCTCGGTCCGCACCAGCGCTGTGGCGCGGCGGCCGGCGACGCGCTGCTCGACCACCTGCTCGGCCGGGAGCCCGGCGGCCTCGGCGGGCCCGGTGAGCAGCCGGTGTCCGTCCAGGATCTCCTCCAGGTCGCCGGCCAGCCGGATCCGCCCGCGCTGGACGAGCAGCAGGTGGTCGATGACGCCGTCCAGCTCGGGGAGGATGTGCGAGGACAGCACGATGGTGGTGCCGCGCTCGGCGGCGGTCGCCATCAGGGTGCCCATGAGCTGGTGCCGGGCGAGCGGGTCGAGGTCGGCCATCGGCTCGTCGAGCAGCAGCAGGTCGGGGAGCTTGCCGAGGGCCAGCGCGAGGGAGACCCGGGTGCGCTGGCCGCCGGAGAGCGAGCCGATACGTGCCCTGGGTTGCAACTCGGCCTGGTCGACGATCCCTTGGGCGGTCTCCTCGTCCCAGTGCGGATTGAGCTCGCGGCCCATTCGCAGCGTCTCGGCGACGGTGAGCCCGGGGTAGAGCGGCTTGTCCTGCGCCACGTACGCCACCCGGGCGCGCAGCTCCGGCCCGTCGGACGCCTCGCCGAGCACCCGCAACTCACCCTCGGTGGGGGCGAGTTGGTGGGCGGCGAGGGCGAGCAGGGTGCTCTTGCCGGCGCCGTTGGGGCCGACCGCCCCGCAGATCCGCCCGGCCGGGACGGTGAAGTCGCAGCCGCGCAGGGCCCAGCCGCTCCGGTACTGCCTGCCGAGGCCGACGGCCTCCAGCGCAGGCGCCATGGTTGTCGGGTCTTCCACCCGGTCCCCCCAAGTGTTTCTCAGTTCGGTGTCGCCGGGGAGACCCCGGTGTCGAAGCGCTGCTCCAGGACGGAGGCCATCAGCGCGGCGATGTCCTCGCGCTCCAGCCCGGCCTCCCGGGCCCGGTCCACCCAGCCGACCAGGTCCGCGCGCAGCGGCCCGTCGGCCGCGGCCTCCGGCCGGGCGAGCGAGCGCCGGACGAAGGTGCCGAGCCCCGGGCGGGGCTCGACCAGCCCTTCGCGTTCGAGCTCGCGGTAGGCCTTCAGCACGGTGTTGGGGTTGATCGCGGTCTGCTCGACCACCTCCCGGGCGGTCGGCAGCTTGTCCCCGGGCTGCAGCAGGCCGAGTCGCAGCGCCTGCTTGGTCTGCTGCACGATCTGCTGGTAGGTGGAGACGCCGCTGCGCCGCTCGATGCGGTACTCGATCACACCCGTTTCGACCTTTCACTAGTTCAATAGTGGAATGGTGGCCCACTGCGGCGCGCGGGTCAAGCCGGACGGGGGAGAGGCCGGCGGGAGGGGCGGACTGATCGGAGGCGGGCTGGTCAGGGGCGTTCGAGCAGGACCAGGTCGTCCTGGTCGACCCGCTTCCGGTAGCCGAGTTCGTGGTACGCCGCGAGCATGCGGACGGTCTCGGCGAGCGCGCACGGGGACTGCACGCTCGGATCGCGCAGGTCGACGGCCACCCACTCGGGCCCGCGCCCGAGCGGGGCCCGGCAGACCAGGGTGACCTCCGTGCGACTGGTGAGCTGGGCCGCCAGCCGGTTGGAGGCGGCCACGGTGGCGCCGTCGGGTATCCGGTCCAGTGCCGCCCGAGTCGCGAGGAGCCGGGGCGGGGTGCTCCAGGCCTCGGGCATCACCACCTCGTGCAGCGGGTAGAGCGGCAGCGTCACGGCCGTGACCAGGGCGGTGGTGGCGAGCGCGTACCGGGCGCGCCGGGGGAGTCGGACAGGGGTCCGGGCGGAGCCCGGCGTGGCGCCGAGTGTGGTGCCGGAGCGGCGTACGGCGTCGACCAGGGCGGCGAGCGCGACCGGCATCAGCACCGCGCTGTAGTGGTAACTGACGCCCCAGTAGTGCGGGTTGGCCGAGAGCAGCCGCCAGGCCAGGGTGGGCAGGCAGAGCAGCAGGAGCGGTGAGCGCAGGCCGAGGAAGCCGGCGGTGGCGGCGAGCAGGAGGAGCAGCAGCCACTTCAGCGGCGGCCACGCCAGCCGTACGGGCAGTGCCCAGAGCGGGGCGTGCCCGCCGCCGTCCAGCTGCTGCCAGTAGTCGAAGCCGCCGCCCGTGTTGAACGCGGGGAGCACGACCAGCACGGTGAGCGCGGTCGCGGCGGTACCGACGGCGGCGAGGGCGAGCCCGGGCAGCGGACTGCGCCGGCCCCGGCGGGCCTGCCGGGCGATCAGCAGGCCGACGGCGGCGACCGTCAGCCCCAGGTCCTCCTTGACCAGCAGCAGCGGCAGCGACCAGAGCGCGGCGGTCAGCGGCCGGCGCCGGCCGAGCGCGACGGCGGCGAAGGCGAGCAGCGGGACGGCGAACGCGATCTCGTGGAAGTCGTCGGCCGCGGCCCGGACGATCCCCCAGGACGCCCCGGTGGCGCAGCCGACGAGCAGGGCGACCCGCGGGCCGGCCACCTCGTGGGCCCAGCGGGTGAGCGGGACGACGGCCGAGGCCATGAGCAGGGCCTGGGCGACCACCAGGGTGAGCGGGGTGGGGAAGGTCCGGTAGGCGGGGGCGAGGGTGGCGACCAGCGGGTGGAAGTGGTCCCCGAGCAGGTGGTAGCCGGGCCCCTTGAGCGGGACGATCGGGGCCCGGCCGTGCGCGTACGCCCGGATGGCCTGTTCGAAGATGCCCAGGTCGTAGGCCTTGGTGAGGCCGCGTCGGTGCCGGTTGACGCCGACGCAGGCGTAGAGCGCGGCGAAGCCCGCGGCCAGGCCCCAGGCCGGCAGGGCAGGGTGGCTGAGTGCCCGTCGGAGGCGGCGCGTTCGTCGCTGTCGGGCGGCGCCGGGGCGGGGTCGGAGGCTGGGCGGAGTGAGCGGGGAGGGGGCCAGGGGCATCGGCAAAGTACCCTTTCACTATTCGATTAGTGGAAGGGTGGTGGAAGTCAGAACGGGCGTCAAACCCGGTCCGGTTGTGCCGACCGGGCCTTCGCCATGCCCTTCCCACGCCCGCTGCCGCCCCGTAAGGTCGGTCCCCGCCGACTTGTCGAGCCACCGTCACCACAGCGGGGATGACCATGAAGAGACTCGGAACGCGACTGCTCGCCCTGGCCGCGTGCCTGCCCGTGCTCGCCGCCCTGACGGCCGGCTCCGGCACCGCCGCGGCGCAGGCCGCCACCGTCACGGCCGGCCGGCCCGCCGCCGAACGGCTCGCCGCGTCGTGGACCGGCCCGCTCAGCACCCGCGGGCGGTACGTCGTGGACGCGAACGGCGACCGCTTCAAGCTGAAGGCCGCCAACTGGGCCGGGGCCCAAGGCACCTGGGAGGGCAACGGCGACCCGAACGACCCGGCGAACAACCAGGCCGGGCAGGTGTCGCACAACATCCCGCTCGGCCTGGACCGGGTGCCGATGACGCAGCTCCTGGCCGACTTCCACGACCTGGGCCTCAACAGCATCCGGCTGCCCTTCGCCAACGCGATGATCCACGACACCGTCCCCGTCCCGGACTCCGCCGTCGCCGCCAACCCGCAACTGCGCGGCCGCACCCCGCTCCAGGTCTACGACGCCGTGGTGGCGGCGCTCACCGCCGACGGCTTCGCGGTCATCCTCAACAACCACACCACCGGCTACCGCTTCTGCTGCGGCCTGGACGGCAACGAGCGCTGGAACAGCGGCCAGTCCACCGCGCAGTGGGAGGACGACTGGGTCTTCATGGCGAACCGCTACCGCGCCGACAAGCGGGTGGTCGGCGCCGACCTGCGCAACGAGGTCCGCCGCGACACCTGGGACGACCCCAACTGGGGCCTGGGCGACGCCCACGACGAGTACGCCGCCTTCGAGGAGGCCGGAAACCGGATCCTGCAGGCCGACCCGGACCTGCTGGTCGTCATGGAGGGCATCAACTGGTACGGCATCCCCGCCGCGCTGTTCAGCCACGGCCGGCCGATGCTCACCCCGGTCCGCACCCTCTCCCACACCCTGATCGACTCCGGCAAGCTGGTGTACTCCGCGCACTTCTACGCCTACACCGGCCCGGCCAACACCGGTGCGGGCAGCGGCCCGGGGGCGACGAGCGACCCCCGCTACGAGGACTTCACCCCCGACCAGCTCGCCCAGGTCGTCAACGACGAGGCACTGTTCGTCACCCGGACCGGACAGCACTTCACCGCCCCGGTGTGGATCAGCGAGTTCGGCGCGGGCGGCCGCGGCTCCACCGACGCCAAGGAACAGACCTGGCTGGACACCTTCACCGACCTCCTGGCGCGCAACGACACCGACTTCGCCATCTGGCCGCTGGTCGGCTGGGCCGACGCGAGCGGCCGCCCCCTGGACAGCTGGGCGCTGCTCTCCTACGACACCGCCGGCCGGCGCACCGGCCTCGGCGACCCCGGCGACTGGCGGGCCGCCGACTGGCACAAGCTGGTCGACGCCCCCGCACTCACCGGCCCCGTCGCCCCGGTCGCCCACTGGAACATGCTCGACCTCGACCACGGCGACCAGAACGTCTCGCGGCGGATGCTCGCCCTCCCGGACTGGAGCCCCGGCAACCGCAAGGGCAACTGCCCGGACGGCCAACGCCTGCTCGCCCTCGGCCGTAGCAGCAGCCGGGGCCTGTGCAGCGACACGGGCCAGCCCGTCACGGGCACCGGCGACTGGACCACCGTCACCGACGAGCGCTACGTCACCCAGGGCGACTGGGCCTCCGGCTACAACAAGCTGCAGTGCCCCGAGCGCACCTTCGCCGTCGGTTACAGCGTGCACGGCGGCGCCATGGCCGCCCTGCTCTGCGCGCCCGCGGCCGGACCGCTGCCCTCCGGCGGCCGGGTCCTCTGGTTCGACCACGGCGACAACCGGCCCGCCGACGGAGGCTCGGTCGCCAGTGACTGGGCGCCCGGCTCCTACAAGGGTCAGTGCGGGGACGGTGAGTACGCGGCCGGCGTCGCCTACACCTGGCGGTGGCTGCACTACGGCGTCCCGGACGCCCTGCTCTGCCGCCCGCTCGGCTGACCCGCACGTGACCTGACCTGACCCGACCGGTCGCGAGCCCGTCCTGGCGTCCGTCCGGTCGGGGTGCGCCTCGCCGGGGCCGGTGCCTCATGTGCCCGGGACACCGGGTGCAGGACACTGCTGCCATCCCGTGGGGGCGTCGGCGAGGAAAGGGCGGTCATGGCGGCGGAGAGCGCGCGGAGAGCCCGGCGGCGGCCCCGGTCCGGCCCGGCGGAACGGCAGCTGGCCCTGGCCGGGCTGTGCGCCGCCGTCTGCCTGGTGGCCGGGGGCCTGTGGGTGGGCTACGTGGTGAGCCACCTGGGCGCGCCCGGGATCTCGGTGCCCGCCCACCACCTGGCGGTCCTGGGCTCCGGGCTGGCCGCCGTGGCCGGCGGGGTGCTGCTGCACGCCCACCGCCCGGGTGTCCAGCTCGGCTGGGTGCTGCTCGTGTACGGGGCGGCGCAGATCATCCCCCTCGCCGCCCAGACCCCGGTCTGGGTCGAGGTGGGCGATCCGGGCGTGGTCGGGGCCGTGGTGGTCCTGGTGTCGGCCGGCTACGCCGTCAGCGGCCCGCTGTGGCACGCATTTCCGCTGTGGCTGCCGTACGGGACGCTGCCCAGCCGCCGGTGGTGGTACGCGATCGGCGCGGTGGCCGTGTGGATCCTGCCCCAGGCCTGCTACTACGTCTACCAGCCCACGGTCTTCGGCCGGCCCAACCCGCTGGCCGGCAGCACCGTCGCGAGCCGGCTGCGGACGTTCGACGACCGGCTGCACGCCACCCAGCTCATCGTGTTCGCCGTCCTGACCGTCCTGGTGATCCTGGTCCCGCTCGCCCGCACCCGCGGGGTGTCCCGGCGGCGCCGGCAGAACGTCCTGATCGGCCTCGGGGTCTACCTGCTGTGGGACTTCGCCGAACTCGGCTACTACTTCGACGGACAGAGCACCGCGGCGTTCATCGCCTTCACCTTCGCCTCCGCGCTGTGGACGCTCACCCTGGCCGCCGTCGTCGTGCGCGACGGCTCCTGGCGGCTGGACCTGGCGGCCCGCCGGGTGCTGGTCGGCCTGCTGGTGGCGACCGGGCTGGTGGTGGTGTTCGTCCTGGTGGCCTGCGTGCTGTCCACCATGCTGATGCCCGGGCGGCGCGGCGCCGGGACGCTGTTGCTGATCGCCGTCGTCTTCCTGCTCGCGGCCGGCCTGCCCCGCGGCGTCCAGTGGGCCTCCGGCGTGGTCGACCGCTGGTACTACGGCTCGCGCGCGCAGCCGTACCAGGTGCTGCGCAGCCTCGCCGGGCGGGTCAGCCAGACCGTCGACCCGCAGGAGGTGCCGGCCGTGCTCTGCGCCACGGTCAGTGACGAACTCCGGCTGCCCGGCGTGGCGTTGACCGTCTCCACCCGCGGCGGCGAACGCCCGCTGGCTGCCGTCGGGGAACGCTCCGGCAGTGGCGAGGGCTTCGCCCTGGTCCACCGCGGCGCCGAGATCGGCCGGCTCACCGTCGCCCCGCGCCCCGGCCAGCTGACTCTCGACGAGAGCGACCGCGACATCCTGCGCTCGCTCGCCGACCAGGCCGCGCCCGCCGTCGCCTCGCTCCGGCTGACCGAGGACCTGCGGGCCAGCCGCGAACAGATCGTCGCCGCCCGCGAGGAGGAGCGCCGCCAGCTGCGGCGCGACATCCACGACGGCCTCGGCCCGATGCTGGCCGGACTGCGGCTGCGGCTCCAGGGAGCGGCCGCGGTGGACGACCCGGCGCAGTTCTCCGGCGCGCTGGAGCGGGTCGCGGACGACCTCGCCTCGGCCGTCCGGGAGGTCCGGCGGATCACCGACCGGCTCGGGCCGACCGCCCTGGGCGACTACGGCCTGTCCCGGGCGCTCGACCGGCTCGCGGAGACCTTCAGCGGCGCCGACCTCACCGTCACCGCCAGGCTCCAGCCGGATCCGCTGCCGGACCTGCCCGCCGCCGTCGAGGTCGCCGTCTACCGGATCACCGCGGAGGCACTGAACAACGTGCTGCGCCACGCCCGGGCGCGCAGCGCCACGGTGTGCGTACGAGTGGAGGCCGAGCAGCTGGAACTCCTGGTCGAGGATGACGGGCAGGGCCCGGGCCCCGGCGATCCGGCGCGCCCGGGGGTGGGCCTGCGGTCGATGTCGGAGCGGGCCGCGGAGATCGGCGGCAGCTGCACCGTCGACGCGCTCGGCCACGGTACCCGGGTGCACGCGGTGCTGCCGCGCCGACCGGCGTGCGGCTGAGCGCGGCTCCCGTGCGTCGAGGCCCGGAACGGGGCCCGTACGACGCCCGCCCCCGGCGCGTCGGGCGGACGGCCGGGGGCGGGGATCGAAGGGGCAGCGGAACCGGTTCAGTTGCAGAAGGGCGGGTTGGGGCACGGCGGGCGGGGCGGGCGGGGCGGGCCGCCGCCGGGGCCCGGCCCGGGGCGCCGGTGCCGCTTCGCTCTGCGGCTGCGCTCGGTGCCCGCGGCGCCCTCGACCGGACACCTGCAGGCCCGGACGGCCGCGGCGAGGCTCACGGCGGCGAAGACCGCGGCGGCGCCCGCCGCCACCAGCGCCGCACCGGCCGTTCTGTCGGTCATGGTGACCTCCACGGTGGGTTCCGCAGGCCGGGCGCTCCGACCTGCTCCTCCATGCCACCGCTGATGCCGCCCCGTCCGCATGAGGCGACGGTCCCGGGCCCGTCCCGCCGGGTGGGAGCGCGGTCGCGGTGTGTGACGTCGACCGGGCGGTGGGAACCCCTGTTCGAAGCGTATCCGGGCGAACACCCGTCGCAACTCGGCGGCGGGCGCGCGGTTGGAAGCGGAACGCATTCGTTCACTAACATCGGAGGTGGTGGCGCGAGAAGGGGAACGCCGTCGCCGTGATCGAGGAAGGGCGAGTCGAAGAGGGTGCACAGCCATGACCGCTGACACGGACACCGGGCGCGGACCGGTGGCCGCAACGCCGCTGCGGCGGCGCGGCGAGGCGCTGGAGAGCGCCATCTACGAGGCCGTCCTCCACCAGCTCACCACCGACGGTTACGCCCGGCTGACCATGGAGGGCGTGGCCGCCGCGGCGCAGACCGGGAAGGCCGCGCTCTACCGCCGCTGGCCCTCCAAGGAGGAGCTGGTCATGGACGCGCTGCGGGCCAGCCTGCCGCCGGGCGGCCAGGCCCCCGACACCGGCAGCCTGCGGGGGGACCTGCTGGCGGTGGTGGAAAGGCTGCGCACGGCCATGTTCAGCGAGCTGGGCGCGGCGGTCCGGGCGATCATGAGCGAGCTCGACCACCGGCGGGCGCACGCCTTCGTGGCGATCGTGCTGGAGCGGGTGGTCGAGCCGACGACCGCGCTGATCGCCGAGGTACTGGACCGCGGCGCCGCCCGCGGCGAGGTCCGCCCGGGGGCCGTCACCCCGCTGGTCACCGACGTGGTGCCGGCGCTGATGCTGTACCGGATCAAGATGTGCGGCGGGGAGGCGGTGCAGCTCGATCCGGCGGAGATCGTGGACGAGGTGCTGCTGCCGATCGTCCGCCCGTGACGCCTGTCCGGCCCCGGTCGGGCGGACGACCGGCCCTGCCGGTGGAGGAGCGGCCCGCGCTCACGCCCCGCTGTGGCGCAGCATCTCCTCGCGTTCGACGACCTTGACCCGCTCGCGGCCCTCGGCCTCGCCGAGCGCGCGCTCGCGGGCGTCGAGCAGCTGCCAGCCCGCCCACGTGGTGTAGCGCACGCCCTGTCCGCGCAGGTGCTCCTCGACCGCCGCCGGGTCCGGCTCGGCGGCGCCCGGCAGGCGGCCGGCCGCGTGGTCGTCCAGCAGGCAGGCGACGGTCTCGTTGGCGTCACCCTTGGTGTGGCCGATCAGGCCGACCGGGCCGCGCTTGATCCAGCCGGTGACGTACGTCGCGGTGCGGTGCGAGCCGTCGCCGTCCAGCACCCGGCCGGCCGCGTGCGGGACGGTGCCCGAGACCGGGTCGAAGGGCAGCTTGGGCAGCTCGTCGGAGTAGTAGCCGACGGCCCGGTAGACCGCCTGGACGTCCCAGTCGGTGAAGCGGCCGGTGCCGCGCACGTTGCCGGTGCCGTCGTACTCGGTGCGCTCGGTGCGCAGCCCGACCACCCGGCCGTCCGCGCCCAGGACCTCGACCGGGGACTCGAAGAAGTGCAGGTGGACCCGGTGCGGGCGGTCCCCGACGTCGCGGATCGCCCAGTTCTCCAGGGTCGCCGCGACCAGGTCGACGTGCTTGACCGCGCGGCGCTCGGCGATCGAACCGGCGTCGTACTCGATGTCCTCGGGGTCGACGACCACCTCGATGGTCGGGGAGTGGTCCAGTTCGCGCAGCTCCATCGGGCTGAACTTGGCCTGGGCCGGGCCGCGCCGGCCGAAGACGTGCACCTCGCGGGCCCGGTTGCGGCGCAGACCCGCGTGGACGTTCGGCGGGATCTCGGTGGGCAGCAGCTCATCGGCGGTCTTGGCGAGGATCCGGGCGACGTCCAGCGCGACGTTGCCGACGCCGAGCACGGCGACCTTCTCCGCCTCCAGCGGCCAGTCGCGGTCCACGTCCGGGTGCCCGTCGTACCAGGAGACGAAGTCGGCCGCGCCGTGCGAGCCGTCCAGGTCGATGCCGGGCAGGCCGAGCGCGCGGTCGGCCGTCGCGCCGGTGGCGAACACCACGGCGTCGTAGAACCGGTGCAGGTCGTCCAGGGCGAGGTCGGACGGGTAGTCGACGTTGCCGAACAGGCGGACCTGCGGCTTGTCGAGCACCTGGTGCAGGGCCGTCACGATGCCCTTGATGCGCGGGTGGTCGGGCGCGACGCCGTAGCGGATCAGGCCGAACGGGGCGGGCATCCGCTCGAACAGGTCGATCGAGACACCGGGGGTCCCGGCGGCGTCGGACTTCAGCAGGGCGTCGGCGGCGTAGATGCCGGCGGGGCCGGCTCCGACGATCGCGACTCTGATCGGGCGGGTCATGGCGGACGGTCCTCCGGTCGGGCGCAGCGGGAGGTGGTCTGGACCCTTGCAGCCAACCCGGAGGTGGGGCGGTGGTGTAGTCGGTTCCGGTCTATGGGGTCATAGGGACGACCTATGGGCACGCGGCCGGATCGGGTGGGTGTCCCGGCCGGCCGCGTGGTGGGCTCAGCTCCCGTCGGCCGGGGCCTGCGCGGGGACGGCGGCCCCCTGGGCCGGGGCCTCGACGGCTGCGTCACCCGCATCGCCAGAGCCTTCGGCGGCGATCCTGGCGGTCGAGGCGTCGAAGAAGCGCAGCAGCTCCACCGGGAACGGCAGCACCAGCGTCGAGTTCTTCTCCGCCGCGACCTCGACCACCGTCTGCAGCAGCCGCAGCTGCATCGCCGCCGGGGTCTCGCTCATCTTTGCGGCCGCCTCGGCGAGCTTGGCGGCGGCCTGGAACTCGCCGTCGGCGGTGATGATCCTGGCCCGGCGCTCGCGGTCGGCCTCGGCCTGGCGGGCCATCGAGCGCTTCATCGAGTCGGGCAGGCTGACGTCCTTGATCTCCACCCGGTCGATGTGCACGCCCCAGCCGGTGGCCGGGCTCTCCAGCATGACCTCCAGGCCCTGGTGCAGGTTCTCCCGGCCGGAGAGCAGGTCGTCCAGCTCGCTCTTGCCGATGATCGAGCGCAGCGAGGTCTGGGCGACCTGCAGCATGGCGAAGGCGTAGTTCTGCACGTCCACGGTGGCCTTGACCGGGTCGATCACCCGGAAGTAGAGCACCGCGTCGACGCTCACCGAGACGTTGTCCTTGGTGATGCCCTCCTGCGCGGGCACCGGCATGGTCACGACCTGGACGTTGACCTTGCGCATCCGGTCGAGCACCGGCAGCAGGAGGGTGACGCCCGGCTCGCGGACCCGGCCGCTCACCCGCCCCAGCCGGAACACCACACCGCGCTCGTACTGCTGGACCACCCGCACGCCGGTCACCAGCCAGAGCAGGAGCAGCACGGCGACGATCACCACAGCTGTCACGATTTCGACCTCCCCCGTCGCGGCGCAACCGGGCCGGGACCGGAGTGGCCCTGTCGCGCGGTGCGAGCCGCGCAGGACAGTATGCGCCCGGGGTGGCGAGCGGGACAGGCGTGTGCACGGGAGTCTTGACGGACCCTTAGCGGCTGACGGCCCGTTCGTGCTCCGGGGCGCTCGTGGCCGTCTCCGCCGCCGTGCCCGCTCGGCCTGGTCCGGGCCGCGCTCACCGCCGCCGTCCGGGCGGGCCACGAACTCACCCGGGGCGAGCCGACCGCCGAGCGCTTCGTCACCCTGCTCTGGCACCCGCGCCGGGAACAGGACCCGCTGGTGCGGCTGCTGCGCGAGAGCCTTCGCGTGCTCGCCGCGGAGCTCACCGGGCCGGGCGACGAGCCGCCGCACTGAGCTGCGGGGACGGGGACGCGGCGACCGACACGCACGGGGCCGGGCCGTTGCTCGACTTGCCGCAGGTCGGACGCTTGGATGGGTCCGCCCTGGTCAACTCGACGGGCCCGTACCGGATTGCGCCCCGACGCGGCTCGGACCCGGCCCGAACGCCCCCGGCAAGCCGAGGAGTCACCCCGTGCACGACACCACCGACCCCGCCGCCGTGGCTCAGCGGATCGCCGAACGGTGCGACCGGCTGGGCATCACCGAGGACGACCTGGCCCGCCGGGCCGCGATGGCCCCCCGCTACCTGCGGCACCTGCTCGACGCCGGGCCCGACTTCGACCCGGGCGGGTTCGTGCGGATCGCCGCCGCCCTCGGCTGCAGCCGCGACGAACTGCTGACCGGCCGCGCCGACGCCCCGCCCGGCCACGGCGGCCCCGGCCCGCACCCCCGGCTGCAGAACCTCACCGAGGCCGAGTGCTGGGAGCTCGTCGGCACCCACGGCATCGGCCGGATCGGCCTGGCGGTCGAGCCGGGGCCGGTGGTCCTGCCCGTCAACTACGTGGTCGACCGGGCGTCCTTCGCCTTCCGCACCGGCGAGCACCACGCCGCCGCCCCGGCCGAGTCCGCCCCGGTCTCCTTCGAGGTCGACCGCATCGACGAGTACCTCGGGCGCGGCTGGAGCGTCCTCGTCCTCGGCCAGGCCCACTACGTGACCGACCCCGAGGAACTGCAACGCCTGGCCGCCCTCCCCGGCGCCACCCCCTGGGCCGGCGGCGACCGCCCCCGCTGGGTCCGGATCCGCCCCGACGAGATCACCGGCCGCCGCCTGATCACGGGTTGACCCACCCGGCCGGGCACCTCGCGCGTCGGCCCGGCGGCGCGGTCGACGCCGGTCAGGCCTGCTGGGAGTGGGGGGACGTGCGGCCCTTCGTCCGGGGCGGCGGCTGACGGTCCTCGGGGGTGCTCGGGGCGGTGCGGGGTCTGGCGGTGAGGTGGCGGGTCAGGGCGAGCATGGTGAGGAGGGCCAGGAGGGTGCAGACGCCCCACCAACCGGTGCGGGTCCAGACCCGGGTGCCGAGCCAGGAGCCCGTGCTGCCGCCCAGGTAGGCGCAGGTCATGTAGGCGCTCCTGAGGCGGCCGCGGGCTTCCGGCCGGAGCGTGTCGACCCGGGTCTGGTTGGCCACCATGCCGCACTGCATCGGCACGTCGAGCAGCAGGGTGCCGAGGGTCAGGGCGGTCAGGCCGAGCGGACCGCCGTGGCTGCCCGTCGCGAGGACGGCGGCCGCGGCGAGGACGCCGAGCAGGCAGACCAGGTTCACCGGGTCGGGGCCGTGCCGGTCCACCAGCCTTCCGGCGTACGGAGTGCAGAGCATGGTCGCCGCGCCCACCAGGGCGAGCAGGCCGACGGCCCGGGCGTCCAAGTCGTACGGCGGACCGGTGAGCAGCAGGGCCAGGCAGGTCCAGACGGCGGAGAAGCCGGCGAAGACGCTCGCCTGGTAGATGCAGGAGCGGCGCAGTTCCGGCTCGGTGCGCAGCAGGCGCAGGGGTTCGGCGAGCAGGGCCCGGTACGGCTGCCGGGAGGTCGCGGCGGTGGCCGGGACGGTGCGGGCCAGGACGGCGGCGAGGAGGAGGGTGAGCGCGGCGGCGACCAGGTACGGGGCCCGCCAGCCCAGCCACTGGCCGAGGGTGCCGCCGAAGGTGCGGGCCAGCAGCATTCCGCCGGTCGATCCGCTCAGCAGGGCGCCGATCACCGCGCCCCGGCGGCCGGCGGAGGTCAGGTTGGCGGCCAGCGTGCCGACGATCTGGGCGGCGACGGTGGTCAGGCCGACGGCGGCGCTCGCCGCGACCAGGACGGGCAGGTTCGGCGCGCAGCCCGCGGCGAGCAGGGCGAGGCCGGTGAGGGAGAGCAGGGTGACCAGGAGCGGGCGGTGGGGGAGCCGGTCGCCGAGCGGCACCAGGAGCACGATCCCGCCGGTGTACCCGAGCTGGGTGGCGGTCACGACGAGGGTCGCCGCGTCCGGCGGCACGTGCAGTCCGGCGGCGATCAGCGGGCCGACGGCCTGCGGGAAGTAGAGGTTGCCGACCGCGACGGCGCAGGTGACGGCGAGGAGCAGGACCAGGCGGCGGGTCACCGGTTCGCCCGTACGGGGGTGGGTGAGGTTTTGGTGGTCGCCGGTGCCGGGGCGGCCGGTGTCGGGTCGGTCGGTGTCATGGCGTCAGTGCACGGCATCGGCGGGGCGCCGCCAATCGATGTAGCGTGGGGCTTCATGATCAGCTTCGAACTCGGCGTCGAGGACCTCGCGGACACCCGGTTCGCGCTGTCGCCGCTGCACGAGGCGGTGCTGAGCCTGCGGGTGCTGCAGGACCCCGGGCTCGCGGCGTTGCACCTGCCGTGGCGCCGGTCGGCGCTCGGCCGGCTGGGGGCGCTCGACACCGAGCTGCTGCTGGCCCTGGTGGCGCGCCGGCGTACCGTCCCGGACCACCTGACGCCCGTTCCGACGAGCTTCGCGCCGGTCTTCGAGGAGGAGCTGGCCGTCGTGCGCCGGACCTCCTCGGAGCTGGTCCGTCGCGACCTGGTGCTGACGCACGCGCCGGATCCGGTGCCCGGGGCCCTGCGGGCGGCCGTCGACGGCGACGACGCCGCGGTCGCCGCACTGCGCGACGGCATCTGCGACCTGCTGCACCGGTACTGGCGGTCGGCGATCGAGCCGGAGTGGCCGCGGATGCGGCTGGTGCTGGAGGCGGACATGACGTACCGGGCCCGGCGGCTCGCGCTCGGCGGCGCCCGGCTGCTGTTCGCCGACATGCACCCGGACCTGCGGTGGCGGGAAGGCGTGCTGCACGTCGACCGGATGATCAGCCGGCACCGGGTCGCGGCGGCGGGGCGGGGGCTGTTGCTGATGCCGTCCGTGTTCGCGCACAAGCCCGCGCCGCCGCTCAGTCCGGAGGAGCCGCCCAGCCTGGTCTACCCGAGCCGGGGCGTGGCCACCCTGTGGGACTCCCCGCCGGGTGACGCGCCGCGGGGCGGCTCCCGGTCGGGTGCCGCTCCGCAGGCGCTGGCAGCACTGCTCGGTGCGCCGCGGGCCCGGCTGCTGGTGCTGCTGGAGGAGCCGACCGCCACCGTCGAGATCGCCCGCCGGCTGCGGGTCACGCCGAGCGCCGTCTCCCAGCACCTGCGCGTCCTGTACGCCGCGGGTCTGCTCGCCCGGGCTCGGGACGGGCGTCAAGTGCTGTACCGGCGCAGCGTGTTGGGCGACAAGCTGGTGGCCGGCGGGTAGCCGGGATCGCGGAGCGGGGCGGCCGGTGCGGGCTGTGAGCGGAAGCTCCGCCTCCGGCTCGACCCGGCCTCGAACTCTCCGCTGTCCGCTGTGCGGCCCGTGGACGGGCGCGCCGATGACTGGTATCCAGGCCACCGGGCAGTCGCGAAGTGCGGTCCGGCTGTGGAGTCGTGACGCACCACCAGGAGAGCAGGGGCGATGCGCAGAGTTCTGATCGTCGGTGCCGGGCAGGCCGGACTCCAACTGGCCCTGGGACTGCAGTCCCACGGTTACGACGTGACGGTGCTGACGGACCGCAGCGCGGAGGAGGTGCGCGCCGGGAAGGTGTTGTCCAGCCAGTGCATGTTCGACTCCGCGCTGCGCACCGAGCGTGAGCTCGGCCTGGACCTGTGGGCCGAGGAGGCGCCCCGGATCGAGGGCGTCGGGCTGTCGGTGACCGGGCCGGACGCGGCGCGGGTGATCGACTGGGTCGGACGGCTGGACGCCTACGCGCAGTCCGTCGACCAGCGGCTGAAGATGTCCACCTGGCTGGAGACCTTCGCCGGGCGCGGCGGCCGGGTGGAGCTGCGCAAGGTGACCGCCGCCGACGTGGAGCACCTGGCCGGCTCGTACGACCTGGTGCTGGTGGCCTCCGGCAAGGGCGCGCTGGGCTCGCTGTTCGAGCGCGACCACGCGCACTCGCCGCACGACCGCCCGCAGCGCGCGCTGGCCGCCGCCTACGTGCACGGGCTCGGGCCGCGCCCCGAGCACGACTTCCCTGCGGTGCGGTGCAACGCGGTGCCCGGCATCGGCGAACTGTTCGTGGTGCCGGCCCTCACCGTGTCGGGGCCCTGCGACATCCTGCTCTGGGAGGCCGTGCCGGGCGGGCCGGCGGACGCCTTCGACGGGCTGCGCGACCCGGCCGAACACCTGCGGGTGACCCTGGAGTTGATGAAGACCTTCACCCCTTGGGAGTACGACCGGGCCCGGGCCGGCGTCGAACTCACCGACGCCGGCGCCACCCTGGCCGGCCGCTTCACCCCGGTGGTGCGCCGTCCGGTCGGCGAACTGCCGGGCGGTGTCGCCGTGTTGGGCGTGGCGGACGTGGTCGTCACCAACGACCCGATCACCGGCCAGGGCGCCAACAACGCCGCCAAGTGCGCGGCCGTCTATCTGGCGGCGATCCTCGCCCACGGCGACAAGCCCTTCGACCGGGACTTCCAGCAGGCCGCCTTCGACACCTTCTGGGAGATCGCCGGCCCGGTCACCACCTGGAGCAACGCCATGCTCGCCCCGCCGCCCCCGCACGTGCTCGACCTCTTCGTCGCGGGGAGCCGGTACCAGGCCGTGGCCGACCGGTTCGCCAACAACTTCAACGACCCGGCAGACGTGGACCGGTGGTACCTCGACCCGGCGAAGGCGGCCGCCTACCTGGCCTCGGTCGCGTCCGAAAACTGAATGGTCAAACTTTGACAAGTCGGCTGCGGCCGCGTGTCGATCGTGGTGGGTTCGTGGCACTCCCCTCGTCGAGGGGCATTGCGGCTCGGAACGACGAGCAGTGCGGACGTACGGACAACAGGAGACACGTGGTGGCGGTCGACGGGGGCAACATGGCCCAGGCTGTGATCGATACGGCGTACAACGAGCGCAAGCGCCTGCACACCGGCCGCAGCCGGACCACCGCCGTGGTCGTCCTCGGCCTGCTGGCCGCGGTCGGCCTCTTCCTGGCGCTGGTGGTCGGGAAGTCGGACCCGAACTCCGCGCCGACCTGTGACGGCCAGACCATGACCCGGAACAGCGAGTGCCGGATCTGGTCCAACCACGGCGGTGGTGGCACCTACTCCTATGACGAGATGATCGACCGTCGAGAGTCCTCGAACGGGACCTGGCGGTTCGTCGGCTTCGGCGGTGCCGGCCTCGCCCTCGTCCTGATGGCGGTCTCGTACACCAAGCTGAACCCGAACCGCCCCTGGGGCACGCCGGTCGGCGCCGCCTGCCCGCGCTGCCGGGAGATGAACCTGCGGGAGAAGCACACCGTCCACAGCGTCACCAAGGGCCGCACCACCTACCGCTACAGCGGCATCGTCACCCTCTGCACGCCGGCCTGCGGGTTCTCCACGATCCGCCAGCGCTGACCGTCCCCGCTCGGGGCTGACCTTCCCGCTCGGAGCGCCCCCGGCGGCGGGGGGCTCAAGCGGAGCGTCCGGCTCCCACCGACTACGCTCGACACCAATCGAACAGATGATTGGGTGAAGCGAGTGAGCAGGTGGGAGCGGGCGCTGGACGCGGCCGGCGTGCAGGACCCGACACTGCGGGCCGACTACGGCCGGCAACGGCAGCAGGTCACCCGCTACAAGCGCGAGGTCACGCTCGCCGCGGCCCTGCTGCTGCCCGACCGGACCGCCCCGCACGTGATCGCCGCGGCCGCCTTCATGCACCGCACCGACACCCTGCTCGACAGCGGCCCCCTCGCGCAGCGCCGGGCCGCCGCCACCCGCTGGCAGCGGCAGGTCACCGAGAGCCTGGCCGCCGACCGCACCGACGATCCCGAGCTGCGCCCCCTGCTGAACAGCGTCCACGCGCACCCCGTCCTGCGGGACCGGGTCCTGGACTTCCTCGCCGCGGCGGAGGCCGACCTCGACTTCACCGGCTTCGCCACCGAGCAGGACTACCAGGCCTACGTCGACGGCTACTCACTGCCCGGCTTCATGGTCGTCGCCGCGCTGCTCGGCCCCGACGGCGACCAGAGCGCCTACCGGGCCGGCTGCCGCACCTTCATCGACGCCAGCCAGCGGCTCGACTTCGTCAACGACCTCGCCGAGGACCTGGCGGACGGCCGGCTGACCATCCCCGAGCAGACGCTCACTACGCACGGCCTCACCCGGGCCGACCTGGAACAGGCCCGCGACCTGCCCGCCGTACGGGCACTGCTCGGTGCGCAGCTCGACCTGGTCGACCGCACCCTCGCCGAGGCCGGGGCCGTCGTCGACCTGGTACCCGCCGTCCACCGGCCGATGGTGCGGTGCATGGTCGGCGTGGACGAACTCACCAGCGCCGCCGCCCGCGCCGACCTGGGCGCCCTGCTCCGCCGCTCGGCGAGCCCGTCCAAGCCCGCCGCCCTGCGGCTGCTCGGCCGCGAGTACCTGCGGGCGCGCCGACTGCGGGAGCGCCGTCTGCGGGGCGTCTGACAATTCGCGCGCCCGGCGGGATCGTCGGACACGCCCGGAGGGGCCGGTGGTGATGGCGGGGTCCGGCGGTATGTGAGGGCGTGCGGAGAAGGCGTCCACAAACGGAACCACCCTCCTGTCGTAGACGGGTTCGAAGATCCGTCAGAGTCCTGTCGCGGGCAGGTCGGGCCTGGCAGCATGAGCGGCCAACCGCAGGACCCAACGACCGGAATCACTGGGAGGAAACCCCATGAGCGCACTGGTAGCCGACATCCGCGACGCCGGACTGCTGGACATCGACGAGGACACGATCGTGTTCGAGGACGAGTTCGACGCGGACCTCGCGCCCGTCGCCTGTCTCGCCGACCCGTGGGTCACCTACGTCCCGACCCGCTTCCCCTGCGAGTTCAACGCCTGATCAGCCCGATGGGCCGGATCGTCCGGGATCGGCCTGATCCAGGACGGCTCGTAGGCAGGAAGACGTAGGAAGCGGACCCGGGGGAGGGCCCCTTGAGCACACGACCCGACCCCGGCTCCGCCGAGGCACTTCGACGCCGCGTCGAGGCGCTGACCGCCGCAGAGCCCGGCCCGCCCCGGCCACTGCGCACCGACGGGCAGTGGTGGTACCACCAGGACCCGCGGATGCCGGCCCTGGCGCACGGCTGGAAACTGCACGTGTCGACCCGCCCCGGCGACCTGGCCGGGCTGCTGGACGTCGTGGTCCCGATCCTGCTGCGCCGCACCTGCGACTTCAAGTTCGCGCGCAGCGCCGCGGTGCTGCAGGAGCTCAACAGCGGCCGGCACGGCGCCGCCGCCGTGGGAAAGGCCGTCACGGTCTACCCGAGGCCGGACGAACTCCGCGCACTGGGCCTGGAGTTGGCACAGGCACTGACCGGATGGGCCGGCCCCGGCGTGGTGAGCGACCGCCGGATCCGACCGGAGGCCCCGGTGCACTACCGCTACGGGCCGTTCCGGGTGACGGAGGACGAGGCCGAGCGGGGAATGACCGGCCCCGACGGCACGGTCTTCCCGGGCCTGGCCGAGGCCCGCTACCGCCAACCCCCGTGGGCGGACGACCCGTTCACGGCGCACGGCGCCGCCGTCCGAACCGCGACCACCCGGGTCGGCGACGGGCGCTACCGGATCACCGCCGGCATCACCCGCGCGCCGAGCGGCCACGTCTACCGCGCGGTCGAGCTCGCCACCGGGCGCGAGGTGGTGGTCAAACAGGCCCGGGCCTTCGTCGCCGAGGACGGCACCGGCACCGACGCGCGCGGTCGGCTGCGGCACGAACGCCGGGTGCTCGCCGCGCTGGCCGGCGTCCCCGGCGTGCCGCCGCTGGTCGACTACTTCCGGCACGGCAGCGAGGAGTACCTGGTCAGCGGCGCCTGCGGGCATCGCGACCTGAGACGGACCGTGCTGACCTCCGGACCGTACCCGGCGGTCGGAGCTGCGGCTGCGGAGGGGCAGGACGGGTGGGAGCTGGCGCGCGGGCTGCTGCGGATCCTGGACGCGGTGCACGCGCGCGGCGTGGTGGTGTGCGATCTCAAGCCCGCGAACGTCGTGCTCGACCAGGACGGCCGCGCCGCGCTGGTCGACTTCGGGGTGAGCGCGCTGGCGGGCGAGCGCCCGCCCGGGGCCACCGCCGGCTACGGCCTGCCGGACGCCGGCGGCGAGGACCCCACCGAGGACTACTACGCGCTCGGGACCACCCTGCACTACGCCCTCACCGGCCTCGACCCCGTGGTGATCGACCCGGACCCGGCGACCGGCCGCGACCGGACCCTGGCCTGCCTGCGCGCCGCCCTCCCGGCGGCCGGACAGCGGATGGCGGACCTGGTCGAGGGGCTGCTGAGCTTCGACCCGGCGGAGCGCCGCGCCGCGGCCGCCCGCCTGCGGGGCGGTGGTCCGCTCCCGGACCGGGGCCGGGGGCCGCATGCGGACCAGGACCCGGTGGAGCGCCCGGTGGAGCGCCCGGGCCTCGTGCGGAGCCGACCGGTGCGGCCGGCCCGGGCCCCGCTGGACGCAGCCCTCGACCACACCGTCACCACCTGCGTACGGATGGCCCGCGAACTGGTCGCGGCCGGCCCGGGCGCGGAACGGCCGCGCACCCTGCTCTCGCTCTACGACGGCGGAGCCGGCCTCGGCCTCGAACTCCTCCAGCACCCGGACCGCCCCGACGCCCGGGCCGCCGCCGCCGACCTGGCCCGCTGGACCGCGACCCACCCGGCCCTCGACCGGCTGGACGGCTCGCTCTACCAGGGCCGTACCGGCGTCGAGCTGTTCCTCGCCGAGGCGGCGGCCGTCCTCGGAACGGCGGCGGTGCCCGAACACCGCCTTCCGGAGGCGCCGCCCGGCACCGGCGAGGGCGCCGACCAGATCGCCGGCGCCGCCGGGATCGGCACCGGGCACCTGCTGCTCGCGGCCCTCGCCCCGCCGGCCGGCCCGGCCGGCGCCCGGCACCGCGCGGCAGCCGCCGCCTGCGCCGTACGGCTGACCACCGGGCCGCTGGACGGCCCCGAGGACCCGCCCAACCCCGGCACGGCCGCACTCGCGGAGGGCTTCGCCCACGGCCGCGCGGGCGTCGCCCACTTCCTGCTCGCCATGCCCGACGAGGCGTCACAGCGCACCGCCCGCCGGATCGTCGACGGCCTCGCCGCCGACCTGCCCCGGATCGTGGACGCCGCCCGCCGCCCCGGCGCGACCCGCCGCTACCTCGCCTGGTGCCGGGGGCTGGCCGGACTCGGCAGCCTGCTGGTCCAGGCCGGTCTGCGCTACGACGACGAGCACCTGCTCGCCCTCGCCGTCGAGGCGGCCGACACCTGCCGCACGCTCGCACCGAGGACCGCCCAGGTCTTCCGCTGCTGCGGCCTGGCGGGCGTCGGGGACCTGCTGGTCGACCTCGCGACCGCCACCGGCGACGAGCGCCACTGGACGGCCGCCGAGGACCTGGCGGCCCTGCTGCTCACCCGAGCCGGCGGCCCGCCGGACCGACCGGTCCTCCCGGGCCGGCAGCCGGACGTCGAGGCACGCGCGTGGGCGGTCGGAACACCCGGCGTCACCACTTTCCTCCGCCGCCTCTCGCGACGCGGGGGACCGGTGCCGGGGCTGCTGCCGCTGCGCTGAGGAGCCTCCGCCGAACCCGGGTGCGGCCCGGCCGCACCCGGGAGCTGACGTTCCGTCAAGTTCCGTATGCAGATGGAGTGTTCAACTGGGAAGGGCAACTGGTGACCGGGGTGAAATCAGGACGTCTGTGGCGGATCGCCCGCGTGTCGCTGGACGAACGACGGCGATTCGCCGCCGGAACGCGGACAATCGGCCAATGTCCGTCCGGCCCATGCCGCCGGCGGTTGCCCGCGGCCTAGAATCACCGAAGGGCGGCGCGACGCCGGGGTCCGAGTGACCCGCGTCAGGCGCGCCCACGGGGGAGCCCGGCACATCCCGCAACACCCGCTTCGCAGACGCGTCCCGGATCGTCCGGAACGCCTGTCACGTCAAAGGGAGTTCGCCATGTCCGACATGTCCCGTACCGCCGCCACGACCGGTCTCGACCTCCAGGACCTCGACCTCAGCGAGCTGACCGTCACCTCCCTGCGCGACACCGTCGCGCTGCCGGAGAACGGCGCCTCCTGGGGCTCCTGCTCCTGCCAGGCCTCGTCCTCCTGTGCGCAGCCGCAGGTGATGGTCGACACCATCGGCTGACGTCTCGTCAGGGAGCACGTAACGACACCGCGTCGGGCAAATCCTGTCCGGCAATTCCCGTCCGAGAACTCGGGAGACCACCGTGTCCGACCACGCCCAGAGCGAGCTCGCGCTCGATGCGATCCTCGCCCTTGACGGCCTCGACCTGGGTGAGCTGACCGTCACCGCGCTGCGCGACACCGTCGCGCTGCCGGAGACCGGTGCCTCCGGCGCCCCCAGCTCGTCCTCCTGCGGATCGTCGTCCTGCGCGACGCCGTACCCGCCGGTGTACCCCTACTGAAGTAGGCGGTGACGTGCCGGAATCGACGTACCGGCACTGACGCACCAGCACCGATGACCCGGCGCGTCCGCGCGGACGCGCCGGGTCATCCCGTCCATCAGCAAGCCAGCAAGCCAGCAAGCCAGCCAGGTCCCAGGCCCCGTCGGAGGGAACGACCATGCCGAACCGTGCCCTGCCGCGAGTCCTGTACCCGGACCCGTCCCCGATCAGGGCTCGGGAAGAGCCGACGTCCGAGCCCGGGCCGGTTGCGGCCGAGCCCGGGCCGGCAGCGTTCACCGCGCGCCACGCGCTCGTGCGCGCCACCGTGCTCGCCCGGCCCGCGCAGTCCGCCGCCTCGGCGACGGTCCGGAGCCTGCTGGCCGAACTCGGTGCCGTCGAGGCCGCGGACACGGCCCTGCGGCCCGCCCTCTGCGACGACCTCTACGCCAGCCGCGCCGGGCACGACGAGGAGTTCCACCGCCGGGTCGTGCTCCCGCTCCGCCGCGACCTGCACAACGGGCGCCCGCCCCGCGCCGCGCTGCTCGACCGGCTCGCCGACCTGCCGCAGCGCGTCCCGAACCTCGCCGCCTGGCTGGAGCTGCGGCAGCGGCGCACCCGGGTGCTCGCCGCGCTCGCCGACACCCTCCCGCCCGCGCTCGCCGCCGAACGCGCCGCCCTGGCCGGCCTCTGCCGCGAACCCGCCTTCGCCCGTGCCGTCGCCCTCACCAGCGCCGACCTGCTGCGCGCGGTCGCCCGCGCGGCGCACGACACCGGTACGGCGGGGGAGCGGTCCGGCCGGGCCCGCAAGGAGGAGGCCGCCGTCCTGCGCCACGCCCTGCGGGCCACCGCCAAGACCAGCCCGCTCTCCTGGTTCACCTCGGTCGGCTGGCACCCGGCGGACTCGGCGGACCAACCGACGGACGAGCCGACGGACGAGCCGGCGGGGGAGTCAGGGCCCCTGCGCGCGGTCGCCGTCGTCCGAGAGAACCGGACGCTGGTCGCCGCGCTCGTCCAGGCCCTGCTCGACGACCCCCGGCGCAGCCGTACCCTGCCGCACCGGATGGCCAGCGCCGCCCGCGTCGCCGACGGCCGCGCCCACTACGCGCGCAGCGAAGTGGTCTTCGCCGGCGGTCGCTACCTGGTCACCCGCGAGGAGGAGGTCGAGCTGGCGGCGCGGCCCGAACTGGCCCTGCTCGCCGAGCTCGCCGCCACCCCGGACACCCCGGACCGGCTCGCCGCCCGCCTCGCCACCGCCCTCGGCCGCCCGGACGACGACCCGGCGGTGCACCGCTTCGTCGGCCAACTGCTCGCCGCCCGGCTTCTGGTGGCCACCGACCCGGTCGACCCGCAGGACCGGCAGCCGCTGCGAAGCCTCGCCGCCTGGCTGCGCCAGTGGCCGGAGGACGCCCGCCTCGTCACCCTGATCGGCCGACTCAACACATTCACCCAGCAGTTGGCGGAGGAGCCGGGTGAACGCCGCCCCGCGCTGCTGGCCTCCCTCGCCGACACCTGGCGCCGGCTGCTGGCCGACGCGGGCCGGCCCGTCCCGGCCGACGCCGCACCGCTCACCGTCCTCAGCGAAGACGTCCACGCCGCCGCACCGCCGCAACCCCGGCCGAGCGCGGCCGACCGCACCGCACTCGCCGAACTCACCGCACTGGCCGAGCTGTTCGACCACGGCCACCTGATGCGCCGGGCCGCCCGCGACCGCTTCGTCGCCCGCTACGGCATCGGCGGAGTGTGCGCCACCCCCTGGGAGTTCGGTGCCGAGATCGCCGACGCCTGGGCCGACACTGCCATGCCGGACGAACTCAGCCTGCTGCGAACGGAGTTCGCCGCCCTGCCGGAGACCGGCGGGGAACTCGTGCTCCCCGCCGAGCGGGTCCGCGCCCTTGCCGCCAGGCTGCCCGACTGGACCGCCGCCCGCCCGCTCAGCTACGCCTGGTTCGTCCAACACGACGCTGCCGACGGCCTGTTGTGCGTCAACCACGTCTACGGCGGCTGGGGGCGCTTCACCAGCCGCTTCCTCGACGCCACCACACCGCAGGCCGCCGCCGACGTCGCCCGGCAGATCCGGCGCGGTCTGGGCGAGGGCGCCCGCGCCGCCCAGATCCGGCCGGTCGGCGGCTTCAACGCCAACCTCCACCCCCTGCTGCTCGCCGACGAGATCGGCCCCGACCGGCGCTGGACCAGCCTCGCCGAAGCCGACCTCGACCTCGTCCACGACCTCGCCACCGACCAGCTCCGCTTCCGGCTGCGCGACACCGGCGAGCTGCTGGACGTCCTCTACCTGGGCTTCCTCGCCCCGCTGATGCTGCCCCAGCGGCTGGCCCCGCTGCTCGCCGACCACCCCAACGGCGTGGTCGACTTCCGGCCCGTCCTGCCCCGCACCGCCGTCACCGCACCCGGTGGCACCGTCACCCGCACCCCGCGCCTGCGCCACCGCCACGTCGTCCTCGCCCGCCGCCGCTGGCACCTGCCGGCCGGCGTCCTCGACGCCCTGCGCGCCGACCTCGCCGCCGACCCCGGGCCCGAGGGAGTCCCGGCGGCCGCAGCCGCGCGCTGGCGCGCCCTGCTCGGCCTCCCCGAACAGCTCTTCCTCCACCCGGTGCCGGGCGCCACCACCACGGGCACCCCCGCCGACGCCTTCGTGGCCCACCTGCGCGCCCCCAAGCCCCAACCCGTCGACCTCGGCAACCCGTTGCACCTGCACCACCTCGCCAAGTGGCTCACCCGGTACCCGAACGGCGTCCTGCTGGAGGAGGCGCTGCCGGCCGTCGCGGGGGCGGCGGTGCCGGTGCGGGCGGTCGAGTCGGTGGTGGAGACGTACCGCCCCGGCTGCTCCCGTCCTGCTCCTGCCCGTTCCGCGGCTGCCGGTTCCGCGGCTGCCGGTTCCGAGGCCGCCCGTTCCACTCTCGCCCGTTCCGCCGCTGCACCCTCCGAGGAGACGCCCGATGAGTGACCCGGCCGACGGCCCGGAGGCCGTGACCGCCTGCGATGTGGTCCTGACCTACTACCAGCCGGTCAAGGCCCGCGCGCTGCGCGAAGCCGTGCTGCCGCAGGCCCGCCGGGCGGCGGCCGAGGGGCTGGAGGCGCACGTCGAGCGGCACTGGCGGTACGGGCCGCACCTGCGGCTGCGGCTGCGCGGCCCCTCCGCGCGGGTGGCTGTCGCGGCCGAGCAGGCCGCCGAGCAGTTCCGGGCCTGGGTGGCGGAGCACCCGTCCGTCGCGGACCGGACCGACGAACAGCTGCTGGCCGAGGCCGCCGTCGCCGGGCGGGTCGAGCTGATCGCCCCGCCGTACGGGCCGCTGGTGCCGGACAACACCGTCCGGGTGGAGCCCGTGGACCCGGCCGCCGAACAGTCCCTGCGGGCCCTGCTCGGGGCCGAATCCGCCGATCTGCGCGACGAGTTGCTGCGCCTGGGGCTCCCGGCTCTCGGCTCGGGGTGCGACTTCCTCGGCGCACACGGCGACGCCCCCGAGGCGCGGGTGCAGCTGGTGGTGGCGGTGCTCGCCGCGCACGCCACCGCGCACCCCGAAGGGCTGGTCGGCGGGCACTACTCGATGGTCTCCCACCTGGAGGACTTCCTGGTCCACGAGGACCCGGACGGCCGTCTGCGGGCGGCCTTCGAGCAGCGCTGGAAGCGGGTCGGCGACACGGTCACGGCCCTGGTGGCCCGGATCACCGACGGCGGCGCGCAGGGCTGGGAACGGGACTGGGCGCACTGGTCGGCGACGGCCTGGGGCCTGGCCGAGCGACGGCTGGCAGCCGGGGCCGACCTGAGCGGCAGCCGGGACGAGTACCGGGAACGCGCGGCCGCCCTCGGCGACCGGACCACCGCCGAGCGCTGGAACGCCGAACTGCGCACCCGCTACAGCGAGTTCCACCAGCTGCTGCACCGCTCCGACCCGGACGGCACGATGTGGACCCGCCCGGACTACCTGATCTACCGGGCCTGCACCAACGGCCTCTACCGGCTGCTCGCGATCTGCGACGTCCGACCGGTGGAGCGCTACCTGGCCGCCCACCTGGTGGTCCGCAGCGTGCCCGCCCTCACCGGGCACCGGTGGCAGGACCGGGTGGACGAGGTCATCGCCGTGGTGGAGGGCGCCGCGTGACCGCTGCCGAGCCGGCCGCGGAGGCGGAGGCGGAGGTCGGGTCCGGTGCTGTACGGCCGCATCTACGCCCCGGGGTGGCGGCGACCCCGCTGCGGGACGGGCTGCACCTGCGCGGGCGCGGCACCAGCCTGACCCTGGAGGGCAGCCGGGCGCTCCCCGCGCTGTGGAAGCTGCTCGCCGCCCGGCTCGCCCCGAGCACCACCACTGGCCCCGATTCCGCGACGCTGCCCGTCACCGAGCCGAAGGTGGCGGCGGCCCTGGCCACCGTCACAGCCCGGCTGCGCGAGCACGACCTGATCGTGGACCACCCGGACGGCGACCGGCTGCCGCCCTGGCCCGGCTCGGTGGCGCAGGCGCCCGGCGACACGGCGGCGGCCCTCGCGGCCGTCCGCCCGGTGGTGGCGGCCGCCGACCCGGACGGCCCGTTGGCCGCCGCGGTGGCCCGAGCCCTCGCCCGAGGCGGCACGGCCGCACCGGTGGTGGTCGCCGACCCCGCGCTGCCCGCCGGGCGGGTGGTCGCCTCGGCCGGAGAGCCGCCGGTCGCGGCGGCGGTCGCGGTCGCGGTGCAGTGCGGTGCGGACGGCGGGTTCGTCACCGAGCCCGCCGACCCGGCCCGGACCCGCGAGGACGCCGTCGCCTTGGCGGCCCGGCTGGGCAGCGCCTCCGGGGCCGGGCCGGGCGCCCTCCCCGCCCTGCTCGCCGCCGCAGCCGCCCAGCGGCTGCTCTGCGCCCTCGGAGGCCTGCCGGACCCGGGCGATCCGGCCGACGACCCGCGGCTGCTCGCCGGCCGCCCCGCCGTCCTGATCGCCGAGGCACGCCCGCCGCGCGCCGAGCACCACCCGTGGGCCGCCGGCCCCGGCGGCGCCGACCAGCCGCCCGAGGACCTTGCCGAGGCGCTGCGCCGGGTGACGGCGCTCGGCGATCCCCGGCTGGGCGTCCTCGACGCACCCGCCCCCGGCGCCCTGCCGCAGCTGCCCGCCGCCCTGGTCTCCTGCGGCACGCCGTCGGGCCTGCTGGTCGCGGGCGCGGTCCGGACGGACCTGGCCCGGCTGGCCGCCGCCTGCCGCTCCGCCGAACTCCACCTGGCCGCCGCGGCCGGGGGAGCCGCGGCCGGGGGAGCCGCGGCCGGGGGAGCCGAGGTGACGGTCGGCGCCGACCGGGACCACGCCCTCGGTCGGGCCCTGCGCCGGGCGGTCCTCACCCAGGCGGCGCCGCGAGGACGGGCCGTGGCCGAGGCGGCCTGGCAGGAGCACCCGCAGGCCGCGCACTGGTGCGGCGTCCTGGCCCGGCAGCTCGGCCGCCCACCGGAACTGACGATCAGTCAATTCGGCGTCACAGAAGTGTTCATGGCCTCCGTCGAGGGGGCCCGCGCGGTCGAGGCCACCCCCGCCGACGCGGTCGCCCACGCCGCCCTGGTCGCCCTCACCCGGCTGCTGGCCCGCGAGCACGGCCTCGCCGCCACCCACCACACCGCCCTCCACGGCTCGGCCGCCCCCCTCGCCGCGGCCGGACGCCGCCCGGCCGCCTGGACGGACGAGGGCTCGACGGACCGCTGGCTCGCCGGTATCGCCGAGCGCGAAGCGGACCTGCGCGCCGCCCTGGGCCGGCTGACCGGCCTGCGCACCACCCCCTGGCGGCCCACCGCCGTCGCCACCGCTGCCGCCCGTCAGCTCGCCAACGCCCTGGACGGCTGCGGCTTCACGGCCCTCGTCACCACCGGAGGCCGCCGATGAGTGCGCTCCCCGTCCTCACCCCGGAGCAGGTCCTCGCCACCACCACCGGCACCGCCGTCGTCCACCTCACCGAGTGGACCCTCGGCCTGGCCGCCCGGCTCAGCCGCCACGCCCTGGCCCACCCGGTCCGGCTGGTGCCGGTGCGCGAGGACGGCGCCCTGACCCTGGTCGGCCCCGTCCTGCACCCCGGCGCGCCCGCCTGCCTCGCCTGCACCGAGTACCAGCGGCTCGCCACCGCCGGCGGCCGGGTGCCCTGGCAGAGCCCGGAGCTGGCGCTCGCCGGCACCGGTACCCCGGCCTTCGAGGAGGCGGTCGCCGCCCTCGCAGCCGAACTGGCGGAAGCTGCAACGGACTCGGCCGCGGCCGAACCCGTACCCGCCCCGTCCGGAGCCGTCGTCCACGTCGTGAACGGTGCCCGCGCCACCTGGTCCACCCACCGGGTCCGTCCCGTCGGCGGCTGCCCGGTCTGCCACCCGCTGCCCGCCGACACGCCCGAAGCGGCCCGGCTGCCCGCCACCCCCCGCCCGCTGCCCGACCCGGCCGTCCTGCGCGGCCCCAACGACCGTACGGAAGCAGCGCAGTTGCGGGCCGAGCTGTACGACGAGCGGTTCGGCCCGGTCCGCCGGCTGTTCCGCACCGAGGACTCGGCCTTCGCCCTCACCTCCGCCTGGGTGACCGACGGCCGTGCGCTCGACGACGGCGGGTACGGGCGGGCCGCGGACTTCCGCTCCAGCGAGCGGGTGGCACTGTTCGAGGCCGTGGAGCGCTTCGCCGGGATGCGCCCGCTCGGGCGCCGCACCGTCCTGCGGGCCTCCTACGCCGCGCTGGAACGCGCCTCGGGCCCCGGCGCGGTCCTCGACCCCGCCCGGCTCGGCCTGCCCGACCCCGCCCACCACGGGCACCCCGCCGCCGCCACCGTCCCGTACACCCCGGACCTGGAACTCGACTGGGTCCACGGCTGGTCGCTCACCCACCGCCGCCCGGTCGCCGTCCCCGAACACGTCGCCTACTGGGACGTGCCGGACCGCGACCACCCCCGGGTGGTCTACGAGTCCTCCAACGGCTGCGGGCTCGGCAACAGCCCCCAGGAGGCCGCGCTCTACGGTCTGTTCGAGGTCGCCGAGCGCGACGCCTTCCTGATGGCCTGGTACGCGCGCACCCCGCTGCCCGGCCTCACCGTCCCCACCGAGGACCCGCAGGTCGCCGAACTCGCCGAGCGCGCCCGCCTGTTCGGCTACCGGCTCACCCTGCTCGATGCCACCAACGACCTCGGCATCCCCGCCGTGATCGCCCTCTGCCGCCACCGCGGCGGCCACCCCGACGCCCCCCGCACCCTCCTCGCCGCCGGCGCCCACCACGACCCCCTGACGGCGATCCGCTCCGCCGTCGCCGAGGTGGTCACCAACGTCCAGGAAGCCCCGCACCGCTCCACCGCCCCCGGCGGCCCGCGCGACCCGCAGCGCCTGCGGCCGATGCTGGAACAACCCGACCTGGTCGTCAGCCTGGAGGACCACGTCGGCCTCAACGCCCTGCCCGAGGCGCAGGGCCGGCTGGACTTCCTCTTCGCCGGCCCGCCCCCGGTGCCCTGGCAGCAGCGCCTGCCCGGCACCCCCGCCCCCGTCACCGACCTGACCGAGCTGCTGGAGTACACGGTCGCCCGGCTCGCCGGCGAAGGCCTGGAGGTCCTGGTCGTCACCCAGGACGAACCCGGCGTCCGCGACCGGCTCGGCCTGCACTGCGCCAAGGTCGTCGTCCCCGGCACCCTGCCGATGACCTTCGGCCACGTCAACCGCCGCACCCGCGGACTGCCGCGCCTGCTGGAGGTCCCGCACCGGCTCGGCCGCACCCGGCAGCCCCTGCGCCACGACGAACTGCCGCTGCACCCGCACCCGTTCCCCTGAAGGGCATGATGACGACCCACCAGCTGCCGACCGCCCCCGCCGTGCCGACCGCCCGCTGGCACAGCCTGCACCTCGCGCTGCCGCTGCCCGGCCAGGAGACGGACGCCTTCCTCACCGCCGACCTCGCCCCGCTGATGGACGGACTCGCGGACACCGACTGGTTCTTCATCCGCTACGGCGAAGGCGGCCCCCACCTGCGGATCCGCTACCGAAGCCCGGGCCGTCCACCAGGCGCCGCCGGACCCGCTCCTGCCCCCGCCCGCCTCGCCGCCGACCTCACCCGCCTCGCCACCCGCCGCACCCCCCTCGACGGCCCCCGGACACCCGGCCACGGCGAGGTCACCGAGGTGCCGTACGACCCCGAGACCGAACGCTACGGCGGCCCGGCCCTGCTGCCGATCGCCGAGGAGGTCTTCACCCACTCCACCCGCACCGCCGTCAGCGCCCTGCACGCCCTCGGCGCGGCCCCCGACAGCCGCCTGCCGCTCGCCCTCGACCTCGCCCACACCACCGCGCACGCCCTCGGCCTCGACGAACTCGCCGCCTCGCGCTGGCTGCGCCGCCACGCCGCCTCCTGGCGCTGGGTCACCGAGTACCGGCCGCTGCCCGGCGCCGCCGTCCACACCCGGGTCAACACGGTGTTCGCCCGCCAACGGCAGGCCCTGGCCGGGCGCGCCCACACCCTGCGCGCGGCCCTCGACGCGGGCACGGCCGCGCCCTGGCTCGGCGACTGGGCCGCCCGCGTCACCGAGGCCGCCGCCCGGATGCGGGCCGCCGCACCCGCCGACTCCGCCGAACGGCTCGGCTGGGTCTGGGCCTCCCAGCTGCACATGCTGTTCAACCGGCTCGGCGTCGGCCCCGACGAGGAACGGGCGGTCTGCCGCCTCGCCGCCCGCACCCTGCTGGAGACCGACCGGCCGTTCACCTTCTTCCCCACCGACCACCACGCCCCGGACCACCAGTACCTGGAGCGCAGCAAGTTCCAGATCGGCCGCACCGAGGACAGCACGCTGCGCGACCTCCCTCCCGCCCCCGCCCCGCAGCCCCGGCCCGGCGACCTCCCGCTGCCCGCCGACCCCCTGCCCGCCGTCACCCTCGCCGACGCGCTGCACACCCGCCGCTCCACCCGCGGCCCACTGACCGGCCCGCTCACCGCCGGCGCCCTCGGCGGCCTGCTCTGGTCCGCCTTCGCCGAGAACCCCGGCACCGGCCACCGCCCGTACCCCAGCGCGGGCGCCCTGCACACCGTCCGGATCCGCGCGGTCGCCCTCGCCGTGGACGGCCTGCCCGCCGCCACCTACCAGTGCCTGCCCGAACACCGCAGCCTGCGCCCGATCGGCCCGCCGCCCGCCCTCGACGACCTCAAGGCCCTCTCCTCCTACCTCTCCCGCCCGGCCGCCGACCCGAACGCCATCGACATCACCGAGGCCCCCGCCGTCCTCGCCGTCTACCTCGACCTCGGTCACCTCCGCCGCCGCTACGGCCTGCGCGCCCTGCGCCTCGGCCTCCTCGAAGCCGGCCACCTCGCCCAGAACCTCCTCCTCACCGCCGCCGCCTTCGGCCTCGGCACCACCCCCCTCGGCGGCCTCCAGGACGACCTGGCCCACGAACTCCTCGGCCTGGACGACCTGGAGGAACCGATCCAGTACCTCCTCCCGCTGGGGCGACCGGTGCCGCGGCCGGCGTGAGTCGGCCACACCGACCGGTGGTGACCCGCCCGCCGCGGTCGTGCTGTGCGGACGGTGCGTCAGCGGAGGGTGAAGAGCGGTCAGTCCGCCAGGCCCAGGGGGTCGGGGGCGTCGGCGAGGAGGTCGGGGCCGTTGTTGCGGACGCTGTTGACGGTCGGGGGGACGGCGCGGACGCGGATCCTGCCGTCGGCGGGGCGGCGCAGCAGGTGGTGGAGTTCGACGGGATCGGTGTGGGCGGGGGAGAGCCAGGCGGGGAGGTCGTCGGGGGCGATGGTGAGGGGCATGCGGTCGTGGATGCGGCCGGCGCTGTCGGTGGCGTCGGTGGTGATGACGGTGGCGGTGGCGAGCCAGGCGAGCGGGTCGTCGTCGGGGCGGGTGCGGTCGCGCCAGAACTCGTAGAGGCCGGCCATCAGCATCACGCCGCCGGTGCTGAGGAAGTACGGCTGCTTGTACTTCTTGCGGTCGGCGGTGGCGGGGACCTCGCGCCACTCGTAGTAGCCGTCGGCGGGGATGGCGCAGCGGCGGGCGGTGAAGGCCTTGCGGAAGGCGGGCTTGGTGTCGACGGTCTCCGAGCGGGCGTTGATCATGCGGGCGCCGCCGGACGGGTCCTTGGACCAGGACGGGACCAGACCCCAGCGGAGCGGGCGCAGTTGGCGCAGCAGCTCGCCGGTCTCCCGGTCGACGCGCTCCAGGACGGCCGGGACGGGGTCGGTCGGGGCGACGTTCCAGCTCGGTGCGAAGGTCTCGGCTGGATCCCAGCGGAGCTCTCCGAACAGGGAGACGAGGTCCTGGGGCGTGGTGGTGGAGACGAAGCGGCCGCACATGCCCCCAAGCCTGCCACTCCTTCCGGACATCCGGGGCCGAAAGCGGGCGGTCAGCGCGGGGCGTGGGCGCGAGGGTCGTGGGCGTTCGGTGCGTGGCCGTGCGGTGCGTGGCCGTGCGGGGCGTGCCCTCCAGGGGTGTGGCCTCCCGGGGTGTCCGGATCCGACGGTTCGGGAGGCCGGCGGGCGGCAGCGCCCCGCAGCGGCTCGGGTCAGGAGCCGGGCGTCCAGCTCTGCCCGGCGGGCGGGTCGGTGGTGACGGGCGTGCCGGGGGCGGTGGAGGCGGCGCCGAGGGCGAGGCCGGTGGCGACGTTGGTGACGGTGAGGGTGCCGGTGGCCCGGTCCTGCGCCACCTTCCACTCCTGCCACGGGTTCCCCGGGGCGAGGTCGAGCAGGTAGGCGCTGTTGCCGGCGGAGGCCCCGGCGGAGAGCACGGTGTGGTGGTGGGTGGCGGTGTCGCAGCCGTCGGTGATCCGGACGGTGCCGTCGGGGTTGGTGGTGAAGCTCCACTGCTGCGCCGCGTCCCCGCCGCGCGGTGCTTCCAGGTCCGTGATCGAGGCGATCGGCGCGGCGCAGGAGCCGGAGAGGCTCAGCGCCAGGCCGCCCGTGGTGCTCAGCGTGTGGTACCGGTCGTCGTCGACGACGGAGGCCCCGCCGGCCGGCTGCGCGGCGAGCCGGTACAGGGCCGCGCCGTGCGGGGGCAGCGAGGCGGCGAGCGGCCCGTCGACGGTCGAACTGGCCCCCGTCCACAGCTCCTTGGCCCGGTATCCGGTGCCGGGGAGTCCGAGTTCGGCGAGGCCGGTGCCCACCGTGCGGGCGGCGGACGGGTCCTGGTTGAGCAGCAGGACGGCGGTGGAGCCGTCGGCGAGCTGCCGCTTGAGCACGACCGGTGCGTGCCCGTCGGCGGGCCGCTCGCCGACCAGGGTGGCGGGCCTGGCCAGGGTGTCCTGGTCGACGGCGATCACCTCCCGGTTGGTGAGGATGGCCAGGCTCGCGGCGTTGATCCCGGTGGACCAGGTGGAGCCGTCGGCGCTGTGCCGGGACTGCGCCGCGGTGCGCAGGTCGGCGCCGGAGATCAGTGGCGCGGCGAGCATGGCGAGGACGGAGGTCTCGGTGCGGGACTCGTCGTCGGTGTAGGGCTTGTGGCAGGGGCAGGTGTCGGTGGTGCCGTACAGGCCGTAGACGTCCTGCCAGCCGGTGAAGGACATGTCGAGGTCGTTCCAGCTGCCCGGGCGGACGTTGCCCGGGTACTGCAGCGCGGTCTGCAACTGCCCGTTCCAGAGCACGCCGTCGAGTTCGCTGTCCCGGTCGCCGCCGATCCGGCACAGGTTCGCGACCTGGCCGCACCACACGCCGGTGGGTGCGTAGCCGGGTGCCTGGAAGGGGGCCGTCCCGGCGGCCTGGACGACCGGATCGGTGCGGGCCGGGTCGTCGGCGGCGAGCAGCGGGGGGACGCCGGTGTGGACGGGCTGGGCGGAGACGCTGAGGGTGACCCTGGGGCGGCCCTGCGCGGCGGAGGCGGCGTCGAGGGCGCGCTGGAAGGTCTGCACCCGGGCGTAGACGGAGCGGGTCAGCTCCCTGCCCTCGCCCTGGGTGCCGTAGTCGTGGCCGTCCGGGCCGGTGATCGGCGGGCCGTACGGGCAGTCGTCGTACTTGACGAAGTCGACGCCCCAGGCGACGAAGTCGGCCGCGTCGGTGCTCTCGTGGCCGAGGCTGCCGGGATGCATCTGGCAGGTCAGGTAGGTGTCGGTGGCGTAGAGGCCGAACTTCATGCCCCTGCTGTGGGCGTACTGGGCGAGGTAGGCGATCCCGTTGACGGTACGGCCGTTGACGTCCCGGTCGGGGAAGTGGTCGGGGCGCGGGATCAGGTGGCCGGAGGTGGGGTCGTCACCGGTGCCGTCACTGCCGCCGACCGGGTGCCCGGCGGTGTCGTAGAGCTGCAGGCCGCCGTCGGCGTTGCGGACCAGGTCGGTGCTCTGGCCGTCGCGGTGCCAGAGCGACCAGCCGTCGTCGATGGTGACGGTGTCGTAGCCGGCCGCGACCAGCCCGTTGGCGGCCATGAAGTCGATGGTCTGGACGACCTGTTCCTGGGTGACCTCGGTGCCCAGGGAGTTCCAGGAGTTCCAACCCATCGGCGGGGTGAGGGCGTTGCCGTTGCCGAGCGCGTGGGCGGGGGCGGCGGTGCCGAGTCCGGCGGCGGTGAGGCCGGCGGTGGCGAGGGCGAGTGAGAGCAGGGATGCCGCCAGGCGGCGGGGAGTTCGGCGCATGAACGCGCTCCTGTCGGGGTGTGGGGGCGTTGCCTTCTGCTGATCTGACGATTCGTCGGATCGATCGAGGGGGAGCCGCGGCCGGCCGGGTGGGGCCGGCCGGCCGCGGGTGGTGCGGTGTGGGGGTCAGCGGTGGGGTGGCGGCGTGCGGCGGAGCCGGGGCTCAGTCGGTGACGGCCGCGGTCGCGGCGTGGCCGGGGGCGAGGGGCACGGTGGCGTAGTTGTACGTGACGCCGTCGACGGTCCTGGTGCGGGTCTCGCGCGACTTGCCGTCGACGGTGAGGTGCGCGTGCTCCCCGCGGAAGCGGGCCTCCCAGGTGAGCGTCCTCGTCCCGGTGTTGGTGACGGTGCTGGCCCGCCCGCCGTCGTGGCGGACGGTCACCGTGCCGCCGCCGACCGGGATGTCCGCCGCCTGGAGCCAGCCCATCGAGGCGGGCAGCCGGGAGTCGGTGACGAGGGTGCCGGCGGCGGCGTCCGGGTCGACGCCGAGCAGGCCCTGGACGGTCTGGGAGAGCAGGGTGAACGGCACCTCGGGGTAGTCGCCGTTCAGCATCTGCCCGCTCGCGTGCTGCGCGCCGACGCTCTCGTAGACGTACCGCATCCACTTCCAGGCGGTGGTGCCGTCGTGGTTGGCGAAGAAGGCGTCCGGCAGGTAGGTGTAGGCCTCCAGGTTGGCCGAGCGCTCCGGGCCGGAGTCGGCGGCGTCGACGGCGGCGAGGAAGCCGTCCCGGCGCGGCCCGGGGTCGAGCAGCTGCTTGACCGGCATCAGCACGCTCGCCTCGTAGCCCCAGCCGGTGATCGGCCTGCCCGTGGTGTCGTAGCCGTGCACCACCTCGCCGGGCTGCCGACGGTCCACGCTCCAGGTGGAGTTCACGTACGAGCGCAGCGCCTCGGCGGACTTGCGGTAGCCGGTGGCGGAGGCGGTGTCGCCGCGGGCCTCGGCGAGTCCGGCCGCGGCGAGGTAGGCCTGGTACTGGGCGCCGAGCGCGTCGCCGGCCTCGGCGTAGGTGCTGGTGGCGTTCTCGGCGTAGCTGGCGGTGCCGGCGAAGATGCTGCGGCTGGTGGCCTGCGGGATCGGCACGCCGCCGTTGTCCAGCGGGCCGGGGTGGCGGGTGACGAACGGGCCGAGGGTGTTGCGGACGTAGGCGCCGAGGGCCGGGTCGTCGGCGTAGTCGCGGTCGCCGGTCCACCGGTAGGCCTCGCCGGCCTTCTGGACGAGTTCGAAGGGTGCGGGCAGCTCGCGGACGAACCGGTTCGGGCCCCGGTAGTCGATGGCGCCGTACGTCCGGGCGTCGAAGTCGAGCGCCCAGACCGGGTAGAGCCCGTTGGCCTCGGTGGCGGAGGCGGCGAAACCGCGCAGCATGGTCTTGTTCTCGGCGTCCAGGCCGAGCAGGTGGGCGCCGACCAGCTGGTGGGCGAAGTCGCGGCTGTAGAAGGCGGATCGGAAGGGGTAGCCGGCCCAGTAGGTGGTGTCGTAGGTGATGGTGCCGGTGCCGCCGGGGTGGTTCTCGTCCATGTCCAGGACGCCGGTGGCGCCGGCCTGCTGCACCCAGCTGTTGGCCTTGGTCTTCGCCCAGTCGAAGAGGGCGACGACCTCGGGGTCGGAGGAGCTGACGACCGGGTCGGCGGGGGCGGAGGGGGCGACGGCGGCGTCGTCCACGTTGACCCAGCCCGCGGGCGCGGAGCCGATGGTGAGGGTGAGCCGGTCGCCGGGGGCGACGCGGATCCGGGGGAGGGTGTACTTCGCGTAGACGGGCTGGTCGGGGAGGGTGAGGGTGCGCACCACGGTGTCGTTGACGCTGACCGAGAAGGTGCCGCCGGGGCCGCCCGTCGCGATCCAGGCGGAGAGGTCGTGGCTGCCCGCGGTGACGGCGGTCGTGCGCAGGCTCACCGCGTAGCCGGCGCCGGCGTCGAGGTAGGCGAGACGGGTGCCGCCGTGCGGGTTGTTGGTGGCGGTGCCGGTGTGCTCGGTGAATGTCCAGCCGTCGGCGCCCTGTTCCAAGCCGGGGTTGGGGAGGACGAGGGGTTCGGTGCGGGTGAGCGTCCAGCGGTGGGCCGGGCGGGCGTCGCAGCGGTGGTGCGCGGCACCCTGAGCGGTGCCCTGCGTGGTGTTCCCCGGGGCGCTCAGGCAGGCGTCGATGCCTCGGGCCGTGAGGGTGTAAGTGCCCTGCGGGGCAGGCGAGATGGTGAAGCGCTCGGCGTCGGGGAACGTGCCGCAGTCGGCGGTGGCGGGGCGGTGGCCGGGCCCGTCGAGGGTGAGGCAGCGGCCGTCGGCGGTGTTGACGAGGAGGTAGTCGCCGCCGGTGCGGCGCAGCTGCCAGCGCCGACTGAGCAGCCGCCCGCAGTCCGCGCCGACCATCGGGGTGCCGGCGGCGGCGCCGTCGTACTGCGGGCCGAGGCAGCTGCCGTCCAGGGCGGAGCCGAGGAGGTAGCTGCCGCCGTCCACGAGCGGTGCCCCGTCGGCCGTCCGGTCCGCCCCGGCGGCGAGCGCCGGGCCGGTGCCGAGGGCCTGGGCGGCGAGGACGGCCAGCAGCAGGAGACCGGACGGTAAGGCGCGGGAGCGGGCGGCGCGGGGCGGCATGGCGGGGGTCCTCTTCCGGTCGGGTGAGCTGGGGTGGACGGGCGGCGCTCTGCTGTGCTGTTTGAACGTTCAAATCGATGGGACGTGCGTCGCATGTGATGGGTGACATTTCACCTGTCTGTTCAAGTCCCGTCAACGGTCGGCGCAGAGCTATCTGTCCGCAGTCGGGGAGCAGAGCTTCGTCACGGGGCCGTCACAGCTGTGCGGCGGCGCTTGTCCGGGGCGAGCCGGGACCGCGAGGGTGGAACCGCGAGGGCGGGAGCACACGCGGACGACGGCGAAACGGGGGACGCACGATGACGACGGTACGGCTGGCGCCCGTACGGCGCGTGGGGAACGCCGTCGGGGGCGGCTGCCTGGTGGCGCTGGGGGCCGTGATCGTCCTGAGCGAGACCGGCGCCACCTGCGTGGCGGCGACCCTGCTGATCGGCGCCGCGATCGTCGCCGCAGTGGCCCTCGTCGTGCCCCGCACCTTCCGACTCCGGGAGGAGGAGCAAGGCCTCGTCATGGTCCGTCTGCTCGTTGCCAAGCGCCACCCCTGGCAGCAGATCCAGGGGCTGTCCATGGAGTTCGACGAGGACTCGGAGAACGGCGCCCACTCGGTCCGGATCCGGCTGCGCCTGGCCGACCGTCCGGGCCGGAACTGCGGCCCCCTCCTCGCCGAACTCCCCGTCACCGACGACGATTCGCCACGCGGCTTCGAACCCCGCGCCCTCGCCGAGCTGTTCGCCCTCTTCGGACGCCACGGCCTGCCCGTCGACCGCCCGGAGTTCGCGAACGCCGTGCTCTCCGCCCATGGCCTGCCGCTGCTCCCGAACTGACCCCGCGGCGGAAGTTCCGCGCCGCACTGGCCCCCGAAGGCGCTGCGCCGCACTGCCGAACGCCCCGTCCCCGCCTGGGCGTTGTCACCCCGTGTGACCGGCGGCCGAGCGGTTGATCCGTGACCGAAGCAGGCCTACGCTGAACGTAATTGAGGGCCGGAGGAGTCATCCCGGCCCGCGGGGCGTCGCCGTCGTCGATCGCCGCCGTCCACCTGCTGGGGGCACCCATGCAGAACCGCTCAGCCACGGCCGTGGCCGTCTGTTCCTCCGGGCCCGGACGGCTCGACCTCTTCGTCGGTGCACCGGACGGCACGGTACGGCACCGGGTGTTCGACCCCCGGGTGGTCGACGGGGCGTGGAGCGCATGGCGTGACCTCGGGCGTCCCTGGCCCGCACCGGGAGCGCCGGACTTCGACTGGCTGGCCGCGGCCTCGGCGGCCTCGGCGACTTCGGCGGCCTCGGCGAGGCCGGAGGACGGCGGGCCGGTCGAGCTCTTCGCCCTCAGCGCCGCCGGGGAGCTCTGGCACACCCGCCTGCCGGGCAAGGACCGGTCCGGGGACCGGTCCGACCACCGGCCGGAGTGGGAGTCGCGGGGGATGCTCACCGAGGGGCGACCGGCGACGGGCCTCACGGCCGCGGCGACCCAGGCCGGCGACCCCCACGTATTCGCCGATGTCCTCGCAGACGCCTCCGACGAAGCCGGCACACGGGAGCTCGTCCACTGGCGCCCGGTCAGCGGGCCGCTCCCACTGCGCCCCGAGGGCTGTACCCCCGGGCTCTCGGCGGCGGTGTCGGCTGCCCCCGGCCGGCTGGACCTCCTCGTCGTCGGCACCCGGGAGCGCGCCCGGGACGGCACCCGCGAACACCGCCTGTTCCGTGGCCGGTTGGCGGCCGGCCGCTCCGCGGAGTGGGAGGAACTGGGCAGCCTGCCCGACCAGGGTCGGGCGTCCTTCACCTGTCTCGCGGCCACGGAGCGCGACGTCTTCCTGGGCGGCGATGACGGTCTGTGGCACTGCGCGCTCGACCCCCACCCCGGCCCCGGGCCGCTCCTCTGGGAGAACCTGGGCGGGGACCTCAGCTCCGGAGCCGCCGACGGCCCCGCCCGCCCCGCCCTGGCCGCCGTGGACGCCGGGCACGGCCGCACCGACGTCTTCGCGGTCTGGGCCGGTTCCGCCCTGATGCACCGCTGGTTCGACACCGTCTGGTCCGACTGGCAGCTGATCGACCTGCTGGGCACCGCAGCCGGCGCGGCCGCCACCTCGCCCGGTTACACCGTGCTGCGCCCGGAGGACCTGGTCACCTTGACCGTGCGGACCGTCGGGCTCACCGAGCACGTCCAAGCCGACGGCTCCGTCCAGCTGGTGGCCGGTGCCGGCGGTGGCAGCCTGATCGCGGAGTTCCCGGCGCAGCACCTGGCCGAGACGGTCCCGGCCGCCGGCTCCTCGACCAGTCAGGGGTACCTCGCCGGTCCCTCGCGCCTGTGCTTCGCCGTCGGCGGCCAGGACCGGGTCACGCTCACCGTGGACGGCCTGCTCGACGCGATGAACCGCCTCACCCTGGTCACCGAACCGTCCTCCTCCGGCGCCGAGGTGACCACCCTCGAACTCCCCTGGCGCCTGCTGCTCACCCTCGGCAAGGGCACCGGGTGCACCCACCGCACGCTGCCCGCCGCGAGCACGGGCGGCGGCGTCGAGCTGTGGCACAGCCGGCTCTCCGGCCCCGGACCCGGCCCTGGCCCCGGCCGCCCGCTGGTGGTGCACCCCGTCCGGGTGGCGCCCGGCGTCTCGGACCCGAACACCCCGCTGGGCGCCTGGCTGGACAAGATCGTCGCGACCGCGGCGCTGCACCCGGACCAGCCGCCGACGGTCGACCGCCTGGTCCTGAGCGCCTACGGGGCCCGGTTCACCGCCGCCGCGCACTGGCCCGAGCTGGAGTGGAGCCATGACGCCGCGCTGGGCCGGGACTTCTACGTCCGGATCGCCGCCACCGGCGCCCTCTTCCCCTTCGGTCACCGGGCGGCCTACGTGGAGCTGATCGAGCGGCACTTCGACCGGACCGGCCCCGCCGTGGCCGCGCTGCGCCGGCGATCCTTCCTGATCGTCACCGAGCCGGTGCGCGAGTACGGCATCGGCGCGGGCGGCGCGTACGAGCGGGCATTCCCGTTCCAGCAGGTCACGATCGGCCCGGGCCAGGCCGACGAGCTGGACATCGCCTCCTGGATCACGCTCGACCCGGCGTCCTGCACCGCGCGGTGCTTCTGGCCGACCGACGGCGGCCGGCCCGTCGTGTTCACCCTGCAGGCCCGGGCGGGCGGCGCGTGGGTGGAACTGCACCTGCCGCTGCTGTTCGCCGAGCAGGCGGCGACCGGCGCCGGCTGCGCCGCGGCCCTCGACGGGGTGTACGGGCGCGGCCCCGGTACCGGGTTCCTGGCGGGCCTGGGACGGCCCGTCTCCGAGGTCGGCAGCCGCATCCCGCTGGCCATGGTGTCGCCGACGCAGGCCGCCGACGGCGCGGTGCAGGAGGTGCAGTCGATGACCTTCGGCGGCCTCGGGGTGGCGGTGCCCACCGGCGTGGGCTTCCACCCGCAGGTGACGCGGCTGGACGTGGGCCTGCCCGCGGTGCGCCAGCTCCTCGGCCCGATGCCGCCGGTCCCGGCGACGTTCGCGAAGGCGCTGCTCGACCCGCCGGCGGGGGCGCCGCCGGCCGACACCCTGCTCGACCTCCTCGAACCGAAGCCCCTCGACTTCGGCGCCGCCGGGGCGCGGGCGGGAACGCTGGCCGCCCCCAACCTGACGATGACCAAGGTCTCGCGCACGCTCGGCCCGGCCGTCGCCGACGCGCTCCCGACGGATCCGAAGAAGCTCTTCGCCGAGGACGCGACCCTGTTCGGGGTGGTCCCGCTGCGCGACATCATCTCCGTCGTCAAGGACCAGCCGAAGCTGCTGTGGACCGAGGACGGCGGCAACCCGTCGGCGAAACTGACCTGGCACCAGCCGCTGTTGACGGACTTCGCGCCGTTCTACCACGGGAACACCTCGGCGGTGGACCTCGAAGTGGTGTCCCGGCTCGTCGCCGGCAAGCCCGGACTGCACGCCACCGGCGTGATCAACGACTTCACCCTGGCGATCCCGCAGCGGGGCGACGCCGCGCTGGTCACCCTGGTCTTCACCTCGGTGACCTTCACCGCCGACGCCGGCCAGAGCCTGAACCTCGACGTCAAGCTGGCCGACGTCCGGCTCAACGGGAACCTGTCCTTCCTGGCGACGCTGGCCAAGCTGATCCCGCAGGCCGGGCGCGGCGGCCCGCGGATCGACGTGTCGGCCACCGAGGTCAGGGCCTCGTACGCGCTCGCCGTGCCCAGCTCCGGGCTGATGGTGTTCAGCCTGCAGAACCTCACCGTGCAGATCGGCGTCACGCTCTCCCTGACCAACCAGCCCGTCCTGGTGGACTTCGCCTTCGGCACGCGCGAACGGCCGTTCCTGGTCACCGTGTCGGGCTTCGGCGGCGGCGGGTACCTGGAGGTCGAGCTGAGCGCGGGCGGGGCGCACAGCGGCCTGCAACGGGTCACCGGCGGGATCGAGTTCGGCGCCGCCATCGTCATGGACTTCACCATCGCGTCCGCGGAGGTCCACGTCTTCGGCGGGGTCGTCTTCACCCAGCGCGGCAGCGACTGCGAGATCACCGGGTACCTGCGGATCGGCGGCAGCGTCTCGCTGCTGGGGCTGATCACCGTCTCGGTCGAGCTGACGCTCAGCCTGACGTACGACAGTCATTCCAATACGTTGAGCGGATCGGCCAAGCTCGTCGTCACGATCGACCTCACCTTCTGGTCCACCTCCGTGACGCTGGAGTGCCACAAGAGCTTCGGCGGGTCGTCCTCCCTCGGCTCCCCCGGCTCCCTCGGGCCGGGCGGGGCCGCGGCGGCGGTCGCCGGCCCCGCGTCGTCGGTGGAGACCGCGCTCGGGCCGCAGGGGCCGTCGTTCCCCTGGCAGGCCTACTGCCGGGCGTTCGCGGGCAGTTAGGGAGCGAACCCATGGACCCCACCGACCCCGGCACCGCCTCCGGCCCCAGCTCCCCGACCGGCCCCGGTACCGCCTCCGACCCCGGCACCGCCCCCGGCCCGACCTCCCCGACCGGCCCCGGCAGCGCCTCCGACCCCAGCTCCGCCTCCGGCCGCTCGTCGGCGGCCTGCCCGCCCGTGTCCGCCACCGGCCTGCAGCGCCAGTTCGTCTGGACCGTGATCCCGTCCGGCCGGGTGGTGCCGCCGACCGCCGGCCAGACCGAGCCGATGGCCCTGCTGTCGGTCCTGCTGACCCCGCGGCTGCTCGGGCCGGCCACGGGCCGGCTCACCGTCGCGGGCTTCGGGATGCAGGGCTGGCCGCAGCGGCTCGCCGCCGTCAGCCTCGGGATCCTGCGCGGCCAACAGCCGATCCCGGCGGTCCCGGTGCCGTACACCGCACTCGACAAGACCACCGTCCGGTTCACCCCCGCCGAACAACTCGCTGCCTGGAACGCCCTGTTCACCCCCGGCATGCTGGTCCGGCCCTACCACGCCACCTCCTACGACGGACGCGACACCCGCGCCTTCCCTGCCGGGGCGGCCGGTGCGGAGGTCCGCGGCATCTACACCGCCACCGCCCAGGCCCACGCCGCCCACGCCGTCCAAGCCGCCCAGGCCGGGCACCGGGGGCTCGTGCCCGAGGACGACCCCGCGCTGCAGGCCGCCCTGCAGACGATCGGCGAGCAGTGGCAGACCGGCCTGCGCACGCTCGACGGCGGGCCGGTGCCGGCCCCCGCCGACCAGCCCGCCCTCGCCCAGGCCTACGCCTTCTACCGGCGCACCGGCGCCGGCTTCACCCCGCTGACCAGGCACACCGAGGCCGCACCCGAGAGCGAGTTCCACGACACCGTCGTGCACCTCGCCGACCACCCCGTGCTGCTGCGGGCGCTCGGCCTGCTGATCGACCTGGCCGTGCCCGCCTCCCGGCTCACCCCGACCGCCACGAGCCCGGCGGAACTGCACGTCGTGCCGCACTGGCCCAACCCCGACCCGAACCCGCCCCCCGGCTGGACCGCCGCCACCCAGTGCGACCTCACCCCGGCCACCGCCTACACCCTCACCGGGACGCGCTTCGTTCCCGCGCCCGGAGCCGGCCCGGCCGGCACGGCCTTCAGCCAGGGGCTCCTGCCGATCGACGGGGCCGGCCTGGCCCCCTCCCACAACGCCCGCTACGAGGTGATGACCTTCGACGTGGACGGCGCCGCCCTCCGCCTGGTCAGCGCCGCCCAGTCGGACGGCGCCACGGCTCCGGCCGGACGGACGAGCCCGCCCGGCGCACTACCCGCCCTGCACTCCACGGGCTTCGCGCTGGTGGACCGCGGCCGGGAGGACGAGCACCGCAAGCAGCTCCAGCGGGCCCAGCAGCGCGCGACCCCCGCCGGCCTGCTCGCCACCGCCCTCACGGCGGACGCCCTCCTCGGCGGCTACCGGATGGACGTGCGCCAGGGCCCGACCGGCCCGTGGCGCTCACTCTGCCGGCGCCGGCTGCACTACACGATCGGCGGCCTGCCGTTCGGCCCGGCGCCGTCCGCCGGCCTGCTCGACGAGGGCTACCTGCGGCCCGGCCCGGTCACCACCGGCGCCGGCCCGAACGACGCGCTGTACCTGCACCAGACGGTGGCCCGCTGGGACGGCTGGAGTCAGGTCGCCCCGAGACCCGAGCGGACCGTGGCCACCGGCGACGCGATGCCGGTCCGGGCGGCGCCGGCCCTCGACGCGGTGGTGGAGTGCGACCCCGGCTCGCTGCCCAGCCTGCGCTTCGGCGAGGACTACTGGCTGCGGGTCAGGATCGCCGACCTCGCCGGCGGCGGGCTCCACCCCGACGAGGCCGGGCCCACCGAGGCACAGACGGACAAGCTCACCTACCTGCGCTACGAGCCGCTGTCACCCCCCGAACTGGTCCCCACCCGGCCCTTCGAGGACGGCGACGGCCAGGACCGCATGGTCATCCGCAGCGACCGCGGCGTGACCCCGAGCGCCTACGCGGCTCTCCACGGCTACCGCCCCTACGACCTGCGCCACCTGCTGCCCCCCAAGTGCTCCCTCGCCCTGGCGATGCAGTACGACGGCGGCTTCGACACCGCCCTCGGCCCCGACGCCCCCGCCGCGGAGGTCAAGCGGCTCTTCGAGGTCGCCAAACGGGCGGACCGCGAACTCGGGGACGTCACCGGTGCACAGGTCATCGGGGCCGACCCGGCCTCCGGCGTGCCACAGCCGTACGTCACCGTGCCCGAGACCGAGGTCGTGCTGCCCTGGCTGGCCGACCCGAGCGGAGCCTTCATCGCCCTCAACGCCCAGCCCCGGCCGATCGAGGCGAACGGTCGGCCCGGGGAGATCGTCCCCCCGTACGGGCAGCCGGTGCTCGCCGCCTGGCAGGGCGCCTGGCCGGACCGCCAGACGGCCTCCGTACGGCTCACGGACGCCCAGGCCGGCTGCACGGTCAGCCAGCTGGACGCCCGGCACCTGGCCGTCGCCCTCGGCCCCGCCCAGCAGGTGACCTTCGACATCCCGTCCTGCCTGCCGTACAAGCACGTCCAGCTGTTCGGCATCGCCCTCTGGCTGGGCGTCGACCCGCAGGACCCGGCCACTTTCCAGGACATCGTGTTCGGCAGGAACCGGCTGGTCACCCCGCCGCGCACGGTCACCCTCGTCCACGCGGTGCAACGCCCGCTGAGCGACCCGACCGGGCAGCTGACCGCCCAGCGCAAGGCCGGCGACCACGACACCGTGCTCGGGACGGACGGGCTGTCCCTGCACATCGCCAGCACCGGACGGATCGACCTCCACGCCGAATGGACCGACCACGAGGACGCCCCGCCCGCCGCACCGGCGGTCACCCGGCGGATGGCGCACGTCGGCTCCTACGAGGTGCAGCACCTGCCGCCCCGGCAGGCGCTCCCGGTGATCCGCCAGGAGTTCGGCGACACCCGCCACCACCGGGTGAGCTACGCCGTGACGGCCGTCTCGCGCTTCGAGGACTGCTTCGGACGCGTCCTCAAGGCCGACCCCGCCGCCTGCCTCGCCCGGGGAACGCTCGCCGACACCGACGTGCCGAGCTCCGCCCGGCCCCCCACCCCCGCCTTCCAGTACGCCATGCCCACCTTCCGCTGGAGCCAGACCGTGGACGGACAGCAGACCCTCACCCGCCTCCGCCAGGGCGGTGGCCTGCGGGTCTTCCTCGCCCGGCCCTGGTTCGCCACCGGCGACGGCGAGGTGCTGGCCGTGCTCACCTACCCCACCGGGCTGGCCCCCGACGCGGCACTGCGCTTCGTCGGCGTCGCCGGGCGCGACCCGGTCCGGGACACCGGCTCACCGGTGGGCGTCCTCACCCGCGACCAGATCGGCGCACCCGACCGGGCCCAGGTCACCCTCCCGGAACTGCAACGGCTGCTCGACGCGGCGCTGTACCCGGTCGAGTTCGACGCACAGGGCGACCGCTGGTACGCCGACCTCGACCTGTCCCCGCTGGTCGCCTCCTCCTACTTCCCGTTCGTCCGGCTCGCCCTGGCCCGCTACCAGCCGTACACCGTCACCGACGCCCCCGACGTGTCGCCGGTGGCGCTGACCGAACCCGTCCAACTCCCGCCGCACCGGCGGCTGTCCGTCACCCGCGCCGCCGGGCGGGCGACCGTCGTCCTGGACGGGCTCGGCCCCGGCGGCCCGGGCAACCTCGTCCGGACCGAACTGCAGGTCCGGGACACCGCGGCGGCCGCGGCAGCCGGCGTCTCCGGATGGACCACCCTCTCCGACAGCCGGGCCCTGCTCGGCCAGACCAGCGTCATCAGCATCCCCGACACCGGAGCACGGCCGCAGCGGCTCGTCGTCCGGGAGTTCGAGACCCAGCCCGTCCCCGCGACCGGGGACGGCACCGGCCGGCCGGTGTACGTCGACATCGTCCCGCTCGGGACGTGGTGAGCGGACACCCGGCGCGACCCCGGAAGAGCCCGCGGGCCGACAGAAGCCAGAGAAGGCAATCATGCAACCGACGTTCCAGATGTTCCCCGCCACCGGCCAGCTCAGGCTCACGACCCAGGCCACCAGCGGGCTGGTCCCCTTCCTCGTCGACCCCACGGTGAACCCCTGGTTCCTGCGCGTGGTGGCCATCGGCCCGAACTGCGCGGCCCTGCGCGGCCGGGCACCGGACATCGAACTCCGGGCGGACACGGGGCTGATCACGGCCGTCACGCCCGCTCCCGAGACGGCAACCATCCCCGACGGGAACGGCAACCCGGTCGCCAAGGCCTCCTGGGTCCGGGACGACACCGACGTGTTCACCGTGAAGCTGGACATCCTCAGCCTGGGCGTGGCCCACACCTGGCAGCTCAGGCTCACCAACACCGACCCGCAGGAGCTCGGGTTCGTCTGGACCTCGGCCGGAGACGTGGTGGACGCCACCCGGCCACGGCTGGCCATGGCCAACTCGGTCGAGGCGAAACCGGTTTCGGGCTTCGCCCCGGACGACGTCACGGTGCCCGTCGCCAACATCGGCCCCGGACCACTGACCCTCACCGACCCGGTCGGAACAAAGCTCGGCGCCGGCTTCGTCCTGAAGGTCCGCCCGGACACCGTCGCGCCCAACGCCTGCGACACGCTCGTGCTCGGAGTGGCCCCCATCGTGGGTGCCTTGGCCGGGCCGCCGCAGCACGCGACCTTCGTACTGGCCTGCGACGACCCGGTGAACGCGGAGAAGACGCTCCAACTCACCCGGACCGAAGTGGGCAAGACCCACGCGGACACCAAGAACCTGCACAAGGACCACAAGGACGACAAGGACGAAGTAGACATCACCAAGGGCCCCGGCCCGCCCGAGGTCGTGCTCACCGCCGCTTCGCAAGCCCACTTCATCGGGTCGGAGCTGCGCCCCGACCTGTCGGAGAGCGCCCTGCGCGACGAGGACCCGGACCCGGGGGAGGGGGAGGGCCAGGGCCGGTGACCGTGCAACCCGTGTTCCACATGTTTCCTGACACCGGCCGGCTCAGGCTCGCGTCCCAGGCCACCGGCGGGCTGGTCCCCTTCCTCGTCGACCCCACGGTGACGCCGTGGTTCCTGCAGGTGGTGGCGATCGGGCCGAACTGTGCGGCCCTGGGCGGCCGGGCGCCGGACCTCGAACTGAAGGTGGACAAGGGGCTGATCACGTCCGTCCCGGCCGCTCCCGAGACGGCACCCGTCAACGACGGGGCCGGACACCGGGTGGCCACGGCCTCTTGGACCAGGGACACCGACGACGTGTTCACCGTGGAGGTGGACATGGCGGGCCTGGGCGTCGCCCGCACCTGGCAGCTGAGGATCATCAACACCGCCCCCGAGGAACTCGGGTTCGTGTGGACCTCGGCGGGATCGGTGCAGGACGCGACCCACCCCCGGCTGGTGATGGAGCCCAGGGTCGAGGTGGAGGTGCAAGTGGGCTTCGCCGTCCCGGACGTCACGGTGCCCGTCGCCAACATCGGCACCGGGCCGCTGATCTTCACCGACCCGGTCAAGACGGACCTCGGGGCCGGCTACTCCCTGAAGAGCCGCCCGGACAGCGTCGCGCCCAACTCCTGCGACGCGCTCGTGCTGGCCGTGACCAAGGACTCCTTCCACGGGCCGTCACTCGTGGAGCCCTTCGTCCTGGACTGCAACGAGCCGGTGAGCGTGAACAAGACGCTCCTGCCCACGCGCCTCCAGACCCCGTTCGGTCCGCTGCTCACCGACCGGCCCACCGTTCGGCCCACCGATCGACCCACCGGCGAAGGGTAGGCGCCGCATGTGGCTCGTGCTCTGCGACCCGCGCGACCTGGCGGCGCTGTGGGCCTACGCCGGGCTGCGGGCGCGCGGGCTGGCGCCACTGGAACTGCTCTCCCCACAGGCCCTGGTCGGCTCCCCGCGGACGGTGCACCGCATCGACCGGTACGGCGCCCGCTTCGAGGTGGGCCTGCCCGACGGGCGCGTGCTGGCCAGCGATGACGTCGACGGGGTGCTCAATCGGGCGGTCGGCGTGGCCGTCGGGCCCGCGCCGCCCGGCACCGTGTCCGACACCTTGTCCGACACCTTGTCCGGCACCGAGGGGGAAACCAAGGACGACCGGGGCGAGGCCGGCTACGTGCAGGAGGAGTTGAACGCCCTGCTGCTCAGCCTGCTCACCTGCCTCGCCCCGGTCTCGGTCAACCGCCCCACCGCGAGCGGCCTGTACGGGCCCTGGCGCTCGGCGGCGGAGTGGACCGTGCTCGCGGCCCGGGCCGGGCTGGTGGTGTCGCCACTACGGCTGACCGACCGACCGGGGGAGGCCCCGCAACGGGCGGCGGCCGCCGTGACCGGGCGCGTGCTGGTGCTCGGCGGGCACGTGTGCGGCGCGCCCGCCGACGAGGATCCGGAGGCGTACGCCCGGCTCGCCCGGCTGGCCGGCACCGAACTGCTGGGCATCGACGTGGTGGGGCCCGAACTGCCGGGCACCGACGTGCCCCCCGACGGCGGCAACCACCGGACGGTCTTCGGCGGGGCGGACCCCCTGCCCGACCTCCGGGTCGGCGGCGAGGCCTTCCTCGACCGTCTGCTGGACCACCTCAAGGGGCTGTCCCCGGGCCCCCGATGATCGTCGTCTGCGGCATCGCCAGTGAGTCGCCGATCGCCCGGGTCACCGCAGCGCTCGACGAGCTCGGGCTGCCCCACACCATGCTCCACCAACGACGCTTCCTGGAGCAGCCGTTCGAGCTGGAGGTGAGCGGAACCGGGGTCCGGGGGCACCTGCTCGACCACGGCACGTCCGTCGACCTCGCCGCCGTCACCGGCATCTACACCCGGCTGACGGACTGGCGGGTGCTGCCCGAGGTACGGGCGGCGGGCGAGGAGACCGTCCGCCGGTGCCGGAGCTGGCACCAGGCCGTCGGCACCTGGATCGAACTGGCCCCGGGGCGCGTGATGAACCGGGCGACCGCGACCATGTCCAACCTGTCGAAGCCGTACCAGGCCCAGCTGATCGCCCGGGCCGGGTTCCGGGTGCCGGAGACCCTGGTCACCAACGACCCCGAGCTCGTCCACGAGTTCAGGGCGCGCCACGGCATGCTGGCCTACAAGTCGATCAGCAGCGTCCGCTCGATCGTCCGGATCCTCGACCGGGCCGCGCTCGACCGGCTGCCGCTCATCCGCTCCTGCCCGGTGCAGTTCCAGCGCTACGTCCCCGGCACCAACCTCCGGGTGCACACCGTGGCCGGTCGGCTGTTCGCGACCCTGATCCGGACCGACCGGGTGGACTACCGCTACGCCCACCAGGACGGCGGCCGGGCCGAACTCTCCGCGTGGCAGCCGCCCGAGGACCTGGCCGGGCGGTGCCTGCTGCTGGCCGAGGGACTAGGGCTGGACTTCGCCGGCATCGACCTGCTCCTGGGCGACGACGGCGAGGTCTACTGCTTCGAGGTCAACCCCAGCCCCGCGTTCAGCTACTTCGAGGCGCACACCGGCCAGCCGATCGCCCGCGCCGTCGCCCGCGCCCTCGCGGACCGCTGACGGACCGGCCCGCGACCGGCTCCGGCTACGGCCGCAACAGCCGCTCCAGCACCCGGCCGAAGACGAGCCGGCCCACGGCAGCGACGAGCGGATCGGCGAAGCGCGGCAGCCCGGCGATCAGCAACTCCTCCGCCCAGACCACCTCGCTGCCGCCGCCCACCGCCCGTACGCGCAGCACGGCCCCTCCGCGGACCGGGCGGCCGCGCTTGACCAGCCGGCAGAGCCCGTCGCGTCCGGGCCCGGGCGCGACCAGTTCGACGATCTCCATCGGATCGTCGAAGCGCAGCGGCCCGAAGGCCGTCCGGGCCAGGACCACGTCGCCCGCCTCCCGGCCGGTGCCCCGGGCCACCCCGACCCGGGTGAACGGCACCCGCTCCCCGTGCCGGGGCCAGGCGGTCAGCCGCTCCCAGCAGCGGGCGGGCGGCAGCGGCGAACGGCGGGTCAGGACGAAGCGGGCCATGGGCCCACCGTAGTGCCGCCCGGCCGACCCGCCGGGCGGCGGCTGCCTGGCTCAGCCGCGCGCGACGCCGCTGGGACTGCGACTCTCGCCCGTGAGCGAGGCCGAGGGCGCCGGGAGGTGCGCCTGCTGGTCCGGAGGGTAGAACTGCCGGGCCCAGTGCCGCATCGCGCCGATCGGCCCGTCGCCGGGGGCGAGCCTGGGCGGCGACAGGTACTTCTTGGTGGACCAGATCGGGAAGTCGGCGGCGGTGAATTCCAGGTTGCGCTTGAACATCGGCCCGGCCAGCATCGCGGTGACCGCGCGGCTGACGGTGCGGGCGAGGACCGGGGGCAGGCCGGCCGGCTCGCGCATGACGAAGCGGCTCGCCTGCCGCAGCTGCATCCGGCCGGGGGCGACCTGGGTGGCCATCACCAGCGAGCAGATCTCCAGGCCGAGCGAGGGCGTGCGGACGTCGGTGTGCAGCGCGGTGAGGCCGTACCCGTCGACCTCGACGTCGACCTGCCGCAGGCCGAGCAGCGGGAAGGTCTCCTGCACCCGCATCGAGATGTGGAAGCTGGTGCCGTCGAATTCCACCGGGGCCGCCAACTCGCCCTGGGGCCAACCGTGCAGGGTGACGAAGTGGCCCAGGTCGAAGGAGTTCTCCATGACGTCCTGGGCGTAGCCGGGCATCTCGAAGGAGGCGTGGCGCAGTGGCTGCCGGCCGTCGTCGAGGACGTGCCAGGACGGGACCTCCCAGTCCGGTTCCCGGCCGTCGTGGTGGCGCCAGACGAGGACCGCCTCGTTCACCTCGCGCACCGGCAGCTGTGCCAGGGCGGCCTTCGGCGGCGGGGTGCCGTATCCGGTGCGCACGCAGTGGCCGTCGGCGTCGAAGGCGAAGCGGTGGAAGGGGCAGACCAGGTCGTCGTCTTCCACCGCCGCCAGGCCGAGGTGGGCGCCCAGGTGCGGGCAGTACGGGCGGATGGCCCGCAGTCGGCCGTTCCGCATCCGGTACAACACGACGTCCTCACCGGCGAGTTGGCGGGTGAGGACGGTGCCGGGCGGCAGCTCGGCGGAGAAGGCGAGTGCGGACCAGCCGTCGGGGTAGGGCATCGCCGGTGGCAGGGCGAGGTCGGCCGCGGTGGGGCGGTCGCTCACGGGGTGGACGTGCTTGTGGGACACGCGCATGAACTCTCCTGTCGGGGTCCGTCCGGCGCCGCCCCTCCCAGGCGATTAGCGCTCGAACAGAATGCATTTCAGATGCTAGCCACGGATCGTGAGCACGCGCACGGCCAACTTCCCCAGAGAGGTAGAAGTCTGATGATCAGTCAGATCCGGCAGTCGAATCGAAGCGGTCAAAGCTTGGTAAATTCCGGTCGACCCCCTGGATGTGCCATTGCACATGTCACATCATGCTCTCCATGAGAAAAGCCACCGCCCTGTTCGCGGCCGTCACGGCCCTCGCCGCCCTCGGCGGAACCTCCGCCTCCGCCGCCGGGCCGGACGCCACCGACCTGGTGGACACCGGCCAGGGAAAGCTCGTCTGGAGCTCCTGCAACGACGCCACCGCCCCCGCGCTGCAGTGCGCGATGCTCGACGTGCCGGTCGACTACACCGACCCGCACGGGCGGAAGATCAGCATCAAGCTGAACCGGCTCCCCGCCACCGCGCCCAAGGACAAGCAGCAGGGGCCGATCCTGCTCAACCCCGGCGGCCCCGGCGACTCCGGTCTCTGGATGCCCGCGTACATCTCCGGCCAGATCCCGGCGGACGTCGCCTCGACCTACGACTGGATCGGCTTCGACCCGCGCGGCACCAACGGCAGCGACCCCCATGTGGTCTGCGACGCCCACTACTTCGACGGCGAGCGCCCCGACTACCAGGTGAGCCAGGGCACTTCCAAGGTCTGGCTGAAGAAGGCAGCCGGCTACGCCGCCGACTGCGCGGCCGACTGGTCCTGGCTGCTGCCGCACATGAGCACCGTCGACAACGCCCGCGACATGGACAGCATCCGCCGGGCGCTCGGAGTCCCGAAGATCAACTTCTACGGCGGCTCCTGGGGCACCTCGCTCGGCTCCACCTACGGCCAGCTGTTCCCCTCGCACGTGCGCCGGATGGTGCTGGACAGCATCGTCGGACCGACCATCAGCTGGTACGACCACAACATCCTGCAGGACAAGGAACACCAGCGCCGCTTCGACGCCTTCGCCGCCTGGACCGCCAAAGCCGATTCCGTCTACCACCTGGGCACCGACGCCGCCGCCGTGGAGCAGGCCTACCACCAGGTCGAGGACGCCCTGCGCAAGGACCCGGTCGACGCCGCCCCCGCCCCCGGCAGGATCGGCCCGGCCGAGTTCGAGGACACCTTCTACGGCGGCGGCTACAACTTCCTGCGCTGGCCCCGGATGGCCACCGTCCTCTCCGCGTACGTCACCCAGCACGACACCCGCCCGCTGAACATCGCCTACAACCGGTACGCGGCCCCGGGCGCCGACGACGGCGCCTTCCCGGCCTACAACGCGGCGCAGTGCACCGAGAACGCCTGGCCGCGCGACTGGGAGGTCTGGAAGAAGGACCAGGCGAAGGTCGACGCCGTCGCGCCCTTCTACACCTACAACAACATGTGGTACAACGCCGCCTGCATGTTCTGGCCGTACCAGGGCAACCCGGCCGGCCGACTGAAGATCACCGGTAAGGGCCTGCCCCCCCGTGCTGCTCTTCCAGGCCACCGAGGACGCCGCCACCCCGTACGAGGGCGGCCTCGCCATGCACGACGCGCTGCCGGGCTCCAGGCTCGTCGTCCAGAACGGCGGCAGCTTCCACGAGATCCTCTTCCACGGCAACGCCTGCCTGGACGACACCTTCACCGCCTACCTGCGCGACGGCAGCCTGCCCCAGGGCAAGGGGCGGATCGCCAAGACCTGCGCGCCCGAAGCCGATCCGGCGCCGGTGTACGTGACCCCGCCGCCGGCGACCGCCAAGGCCGCGCCGCCGGCCGGGCTCGCCCCGACGGACCCGGAGGCCGTGCGCGGCGTCCTGCGGTAGCCGTCCGCGCCGAACCGGGGGGCGGCCGCTTCCGTGAACCGGGGCGGCCGCTTCCGGCCAGTGGCACGGGCCGGGTGCGCCGGGGCGTGCGCCGGTGCGCCGGGTCGGTGACTTCACCCAATTCACCGGACGAGAAAGCGAGTTGGCGCCCGGCGTGGATGTGGTGGAGCATGGGCGGGGGCCCCGGTCCGTCGCGGCGCGCATGCGCCGCGGCCGAGGCGTCCTGCGCGTGCTGGGGGAGGAGGCGGGTCCGGTGAATCCGGTCGAACGTCCGTTTCTGGTCCGAGGAAGGGCGGTCCCCCTGGCCAGGTACCTGGCCGAGGAGGACATCGAGGGACTGGTGGCCTGCTCCTGCATCGGGAACGAGGTGAGCATCGAGCTCGCGGACACCCGGATCCTGGTGAGCCTGGTCGACGTGGCCGACGTGATGCGGCTCAACTTCCACATGGTCCAGGACGGCCCGGCCAAGCCCCGCTCCTGGTCGCGCCGGATGCCCCTCGGCACCACCCCGCGGGAGATCGCGGCCCGCATCGCGCTGGACGTCCGCACCCTGGAGCGCGAGTTGGCGCCGCTGCGGCGCCGCCCGCCGGTCGTCCCGTCGCAGCGCCGCCCGCACTGACCGGGCGCACCGGCGGGGCGCCGGCGGCACGGTGGCTGCGCATCGGTGGGGTACGGCTCGGGCCCGGCAGCACAACCGCTGCCGGGCCCGAGCCGTACCCCGCCTCACCGCTCCGACGCGACGTGCGACGGGGGATCAGCCCGCCTGGCGCGTCACCGGCCAGGTCAGGCTCGCGGTCAGGTTCGTCCGCAGCGCCGGGTCGGCCACGTCCGGAGTGGGGTCGGTGGCGACGGCGGTGAGCAGGTGCGGCCGCCAGCGGGGCCCGGTCAGCTTGAGGTCGGCGAGCTCCAGCGCGGTGCGGTCGCGCAGTGCGACCAGCTCGCGCCCGTCCAGGTACCAGCGCAGCCGGGTGCCGGGCACGGGCAGGTCGACGGCCAGGCGGTCGGCGCCGGTGAGCCAACTGCCCTCGGCGGTCGGGCTGGTGAGCGGGGTGGCGTGGCGGTAGAAACCGGCGATCATCGCCTCGCGCCCGGGCAGGTTGAACTCCCGCCCCAGCGAGCGCATGATCGAGTTCTCGGTCGGCCGGTACAGCCCGGTCGGGTAGTAGCCGCCGCCCTCGTACGTGCCGACCGTGCCACCGTCCGGGGAGGCCTGACCGAGCCAGCGCGACCACTTGCTGCCCTGCTGCCGCATCCGGTCGGCGGTCAGCGTACTGATGTTGGGCTCGGCCGGCTCCGCGCCCTGGTACGTCCCCTGGCCGTCGTAGGCGTACTCGTCGGCGAGCTTGCCCAGCGAGTGGCCGGTCTCGTGCACCGCGATCTGCCCGGACTTCGCGTTCCCGCCCGCCACGGTGGCGATGCCCTCGTAGCCGAGCGGGGACTTGACGTCGTTGTAGCCGGCGCCGCCGTACTTGGCGCTGTTGGCCACCACGAGCACCAGGTCCGCCTGCGGGGCCTTGGCGGCGTACCGCTCGACCGCCTTCTCGTCCACGCAGAGCAGGCGCTCCACGCCGTCGCACCAGAAGTACGAGCCCAGCGCGGTGTGCCGCACCGTCGCCTGGTCCGGATCCCCCGTCACCCCCGACTCCGGCGAAACGGCGGACACCGCCCAGACGTTGAACAGCCCGCGGTACGTCGCGTACGGCTCGACGGCGGTCACCTCCCGCCACTTCTCGGCCGCGTCGGTACGGAACTTCTCCTGCTCCTGCGCGGAGTAGCCGTCGCCGATCACCACCACGTCCAGCTTCGTCGCCGGGTCGCCGCTGCGGACCAGCGGCGTCACGTCGCCGTCCCCCTGCACCGGGGCCACGCCCTGGGGGCGGACGGTGAGGAAGGGTGAGACGGCCGGGGCCTGGACGCGGGAGATGCTGCCGTCCTCGGCGAAGGCCTCCACCGGACGCGTGGCCGTCCCGGACGGCGGCGCCGCGGCGGACACGAGGTCGGCGGCCTGGTCGGTCGGCGCGCGGTCGCCCGGTGCGGCCCAGGCGGGGGCGGAGCCGAGGAGCGCCGCGGCCAGGGCGGCGGCGAGCAGCGCGGTGGTGGTTCTGGCGGCAGTGCGGTGCACGGGTGTCGTCCTCCCGGGTGAATGGCCTGTGGCCCGCCCCCTTCCCATGTCGAGGACCTGACAATCATTCACCGGCCGCCGACCGGTAATACGGCGGCCCGCTCCCGTGGTGTGGGGGCGGGCCGTTGTGGTGTCGGTGCGGGGTGGGTCAGTTGAGGGCGGCGAGGGCGGCCTGGTAGTCGGGCTCGTCGGCGATCTCGGGGACGAGTTCGGTGTGCAGGACGGTGTCGTTCTCGTCGAGGACGATGACGGCGCGGGCGGTGAGGCCGGCGAGGGGGCCGTCGTTGATGGCGACGCCGTAGGTGTCGTGGAAGTCGCGCCCGCGCAGGGTGGAGAGGGTCTTGACGTTGTCCAGGCCCTCGGCGCCGCAGAAGCGGGCCTGGGCGAAGGGCAGGTCGGCGGAGATGCACAGCACGACGGTGTTCTCCAGGGCGGCGGCCTGGGTGTTGAAGGTGCGCACGGAGGTGGCGCAGGTGGGGGTGTCGATGCTGGGGAAGATGTTGAGGACCTTGCGCTGTCCGGCGAAGTCCTTGAGCGAGGTGTCCGCGAGTCCGGCGCCGACCAGCGTGAACGCGGGGGCCTGGGCGCCGGCGGCGGGCAGCGCGCCGCCGACCTGGACCGGGTTCCCCTTCAGCGTGACCTGAGCCATGAAAAGCCTCCTACCGGCGGTGTACGGGAATGCAACGCCGCCGATCCTACTGCCCGGCCCCGCCACCCCCACCGGGTGACCACCGACCGGACACCCACCCCCCTACCCGCCGGGACAGGGCCTGTTCCGCCTCACGCCTGCGTGCCCGCCCCCGTGTTGGTGTCCGCGCCCGCGTCCGCGCGGGGGCCGGGGAGCGTGAAGCCCACACCCGTGAGCTCCTTGGTGGGGTTGTCGTTCCCTGATGGTCGGTATGGTGTCGGGCGCGGTGGTGTTCGTCACCCTCCCGGTTTTGCTGGGGTGGTGTCGTGTGGTGGGGTGTTTGGGCTTCATCGGCGGGTTTGATCGGCGGTACCCGGGGTGGTGTTCGGTTTGTTCTGTTGTCGGGGTTGTTCGGTGCAGATTCATGAGAATTGTCTGTGATCGTGTGCTGGCTGCGTCCGGTGTAGGACCGGTGGGGTCATGGTGGGTGGGCGCGTTTGCCGTCCGGTGACGCGTGTGCCGCTTGTTGTCATGGTCTGTCTGTGCTGTCGGTACGACCGGAGTCGAGGGAATCCCATCTGATGGACGCACGTGACGACTTGTCGGGTCCGGGCACGTTGGACCGCCCGTATCCGGGTCAGGTGGCGGGCTGGCCGTTGTCGCGGCCCGCGCATCCGCGCAGCCTGTTCGATGTCATCGCTGCTACTGCTGACGCCCATCCCGATGCGCTCGCGCTCGATACCGGTGACACTGTGCTGGACTATCGTGCTCTGCTCCGCCGGGTCGATGTCCTGGCCGCTTCGCTTGCCGCCCGTGGTATCGGTTGTGGTGACCGCGTGGGTGTGCGTATCCCTTCGGGTACGGCCGGCCTGTACGTCGCGATCCTTGCCGTGTTGCGCTGCGGCGCTGCTTACGTTCCGGTGGATGCCGAGGATCCCGACGAGCGCGCGGAGATGATCTGGCGGGATGCCGGTGTGTGTGCTGTCCTGGGCGCGGACGCTGTCCTGGATGCGGGGTGCGCTCGCCCGGGTGGGCGCCCGGCGTGGCCTGCGCCCTCTGACGATGCCTGGATCATCTTCACTTCCGGTACGACCGGCCGTCCCAAGGGTGTCGCGGTGACTCACCGTGCCGCTGCTGCTTTCGTCGATGCCGAGGCCCGTCTTTTCCTGCGCCATCGCCCCTTGGGTCCCGGTGATCGTGTCCTGGCCGGTTTGTCGGTGGCTTTCGATGCCTCGTGTGAGGAGATGTGGCTGGCGTGGCGTCACGGCGCCTGCCTTGTGCCTGCCCCGCGCTCTCTCGTCAAAGCCGGCAGCGATCTCGGCCCCTGGCTGGTGGAGCGGCGTATCACGGCGGTGTCCACCGTTCCTACCCTGCTCGCCTTGTGGCCGCAGGAATGCCTGGAGGCGGTGCGCCTGATCATTGTCGGCGGTGAAGCCTGCCCGGCCGAACTCGTCGAGCGTCTGGCCATCGGCGGCCGCGAGTTCTGGAATACCTACGGTCCTACCGAGACCACTGTCGTCGCCACTGCCGCCCGTCTGTTGCCCGGCCGTCCTGTGCGCATCGGCGTCCCTCTGGACGGCTGGGAGATCGCCGTCGTGGACCCGGCCGGAAACCCTGTGCCCTGGTACGGCAGTGGTGAACTGCTGATCACCGGCGTCGGTACCGCCCGCTACCTCGACCCCGTCAAGGACGCCGAGAAGTTCAGCGCCCACCCTGCCCTGTCCTCACCGCGCGTCTACCGCAGCGGCGATCTGGTGCGCAACGACCCCGAAGGCCTGGTCTTCCTCGGCCGTGCCGACGACCAGGTCAAACTCGGCGGCCGGCGTATCGAGCTCGGCGAGATCGACGCCGCCCTGCAGGCCCTGCCCGGTATCCGGGCCGCGGCCGCCGCCGTGCGCAAGACCCCCGCCGGCGCCGACCTGCTCGTCGGCTACCTCGTCGCCCGCCCCCACACCACCCCGACCTCGCCGCCGCCCGCCGCCACCTCCTCGAACAGCTGCCCGCCCCGCTGGTCCCGGTCCTCGCCCTCGTCGACTCCCTGCCCACCCGCACCTCCGGCAAAGTCGACCGCGCCGCCCTGCCCTGGCCCCTGACCACCACCACCGGCCCCGCCACCACCACCAACGCCACCGGCACCGCCGCCGGCCCCGCCGCCACCACCACCGCCACCGGCACCGGCCTCGACGGCACCGCGGGAACGGCCGATCCCGGCCTCGGCGGCACCGCCGGCACTGCGGGAACGGCCGATCCCGGCCTCGGCGGAACCGCCGGCACTGCGGGAACGGCCGATCCCGGCCTCGGCGGAACCGCCGGCACTGCCGGAACCGCCGGCCCCGGCCTCGGCGGAACCGCCGGAACTGCGGGAACGGCCGGTCCCGGCCTCGGCGGAACCGCCGGAACTGCGGGAACGGCCGGCCTCGGCGGAACCGCCACCGCCGCGGAGCCGCGGGAACGGCCGGTCCCGGCCTCGGCGGCACCGCGGGAACCGCCGGCCCCGCCACCGCCGCGGGAACCGCGGGAACGGCTGGTCCCGGTTTCGGCGGCACTGCCGGTCTGCTCGCCGCGCAGTGGGAGCGGCTGCTGGGTAGCGCGCCCGGTCTCCGTGATGACTTCTTCGTCCTCGGTGGTTCCAGCCTTACCGCTGCCCGTCTTGTCTCGGAGCTGCGTACCCGTCACGGTGGCGTCTCTGTCGCCGATCTGTATGCCCACCCGGTCCTGGCTGACCTCGCGGCCTATCTCGACACCCTCACCCCCACCACCGCACCCCCCACCACCGCGCCCCCCGACACCCCCGGCACCGCCACCGCCGCGGGATCCGCGGGAACGGCCGGTTCCGGTTTCGGCGGTACTGCCGGTCTGCTCGCCGCGCAGTGGGAGCGGCTGCTGGGTAGCGCGCCTGGTCTCCGTGATGACTTCTTCGTTCTCGGTGGTTCCAGCCTTACCGCTGCCCGTCTTGTCTCGGAGCTGCGTACCCGTCACGGTGGCGTCTCTGTCGCCGATCTGTATGCCCACCCGGTCCTGGCTGACCTCGCGGCCTATCTCGACACCCTCACCCCCACCACCGCGCCCCCCACCACCCCCGGCACCGCCACCGCCGCGGGAACCGCGGGAACGGCCGGTCCCGGTTTCGGCGGTACTGCCGGTCTGCTCGCCGCGCAGTGGGAGCGGCTGCTGGGTAGCGCGCCTGGTCTCCGTGATGACTTCTTCGTCCTCGGTGGTTCCAGCCTTACCGCTGCCCGTCTTGTCTCGGAGCTGCGTACCCGTCACGGTGGCGTCTCTGTCGCCGATCTGTATGCCCACCCGGTCCTGGCTGACCTCGCGGCCTATCTCGACACCCTCACCCCCACCACCGCGCCCCCCACCACCCCCGACACCGCCGACACCCCCGACACTGCCGGCACCGCCGGCCCCGGCCTCGGCGGCACCGCCGACACCCGCGACACCGCCGGCACCGCTGACACTGCCGGCACTGTCGGCACGGCTGGCACTGCTGGCACTGCTGGTGGGCGGGCTGGGCGTGGTGACCCGGCTGCCGGTGTGCGGTGGCGCCCGGTGCGCGGTATCCCGCGTACTGCCGTGGTCTGGCAGAGTCTGTTGCTCTTGGCCATGTTTACTCTTGCCGGGCTGCGTTGGATTCTGGCGCTCATTGCTTTGGACAATCTCACCGGTAACCATCTTTCCTGGGCCCCGCACAGTTCCTGGTGGCCCGTTGCTGCCGGTCTCGTTCTCTTTTACAGTGCCCCCGGCCGTACCCTGCTCGCCGCTGCCGGCGCCCGCGTTTTCACTGCCGGTATCCGCCCTGGCAGTCATCCCCGTGGTGGTCATGTCCATCTGCGTCTGTGGGCTGCCGAACGCTACACCGCGCTGTTTGCTACCGCGGCGCTCGCCGGTACCCCTTGGGCGGTGCGCTATGCCCGTGCTCTGGGTTGCCGGGTCGGGGAGGGCGTGCGCCTGCACACTCTGCCTCCTGTCACCGGCCTCGCCCGCCTGGGTGCCGGCAGCTGTCTGGAACCCGAAGCCGACATCGCCGGCTGGTGGCTCGATGGTGACACTCTCCACCTGGGCCGCATCGACGTCGGTGAAGGCGCCCGTATCGGCCACCGTGCCACCCTCATGCCCGGCGCCCGTATCGGCGCTCACGCCGAGATCGCCCCGGGCTCCTGCGTCACCGCCACCGTCCCTGCCGGCGAGCACTGGCACGGCTCCCCGGCCCGTCCCGCCGCCCGACCCGGCGCCTGCTGGCCCGCCGAGCCCGCCCCTGCCGCGCGTACCCGCAATCCCTGGAACCTCGCCTACGGTGCCGCTTTCGCCTTCCTGGGCCTCGTCCCGGTCATCTCCGCCCTGCCGGCCCTGGCCATCGTCTACCCCCTCATCGACACCGACCGCACCCTGGCCGACGCCCTCCTGCAGCTCCTGCCCGCCACCATTCCCCTCGCCGCTCTCACCCTGCTGTGCCACGCCGCGCTCATAGTGCTGCTCGTGCGCCTGTTCTCCCTGCCCCTGACGCCCGGCCACCACCGCGCCGACGGCCGTGTCGCCTTCTGTGCCTGGGCCGTCAGCCGCCTCAGCGACACCGCCCGCCGCACCCTGTTCCCCTTCTACGCCGGCTTGTTCACCCCCGTGTGGCTGCGCCTGCTCGGCGCCCGCATCGGCCGGCGTGTCGAAGCCTCCACCGTCCTGGCCCTGCCCGGCCTCATGCACGTCGACGACGGCGCTTTCCTCGCCGACGACACCCTCATCGCCCCCTACGAACTGCGCGGCAACTGGCTGCGTCTGGGCCCCGCCCACATCGGACGCCGTTCCTTCGTCGGCAACTCCGGCATCGTCGGCCCCGGCCGCCACCTGCCCGCGAACTGCCTCGTCGGCGTCCTGTCCGACGCCCCCCAGGGCGCCCCCGAAGGCTCCTCCTGGCTCGGCCGTCCCGCCTTCGCCCTGCCCCGCGTCGCCGACAGCGGCGCCGACGCCCGCACCTACAACCCGCCCCGGCGCCTGATGTGGGCGCGTGCCGGCGTCGAAGCGTGCCGGCTGCTGCCCGTCATCCTCGCCGCCCTCCTGGGCGACCTCGTCCTCGCCGTCCTGCAGGAACTGCGCGACGCCTACGGCCTGGGCACCGCCCTGGCCGGCGCCGGCCTCGTCCTCATCGGCGCCGCCGTCATCGCCTGCGCCCTCACCACCGCCGCCAAATGGCTGCTGGTCGGACGCTTCCGCCCCGCCGAACACCCCCTGTGGTCCACCTTCGTGTGGCGCAACGAGCTCTACGACACCTTCGTCGAGGAACTCGCCATGCCCTTCGGCGGCCACACCCTCACCGGCACCCCCTACCTGAACGTGTGGCTGCGCAGCCTCGGCGCCCGCATCGGGCGCGGCGTGTGGTGCGAGACCCACTGGCTGCCCGAGAGCGATCTGGTCACCGTCGAAGCCGGCGCCAGCGTCAACCGCGGCACCGTCCTGCAGACCCACCTCTTCCACGACCGCGTCATGCGCCTGGGCCCCGTGCACCTCGGCGCCGGCTCCACCACCGGCCCGCACTCCATCGTCCTGCTCAACGCCACCCTGGGCGCCGGCGCCTGCGTCGGCCCCGCCTCCCTCGTCATGCGCGGCGAGAACGTCCCCGGCGCCACCCGCTGGCTCGGCAACCCCGTCGCCGCCTGGAACGCCGACCCCACCCCACCCCCCGGCCGGCGCGCCCAACGCGGGCGCCGCCGCAGCACCACCCGCTGACCCGGGACCGGCCACCGCACACGGCCCCGGGCCCGGGTGCCGCCCGGACACCGGCATCCGCTCACGCACCGGCGCTGCTCATGCACCGGCACCCGCTCACGCACCGGCGCTGCTCATGCACCGGCACCCGCTCACGCACCGGGACCGGGCACCGCACACGGCCCCGGGACCGGGCCCAGGTGCCGCCCGGACACCGGCACCCGCTCACGCACCGGCGCCCGCTCACGCACCGGCACCCGCTCACGCACCGGCGCTGCTCACGCACCGGCACCCGCTCACGCACCGGCGCTGCTCACGCACCGGCACCCGCTCACGCACCGGCGCTGCTCATGCACCGGCACCCGCTCACGCACCGGGACCGGGCACCGCACACGGCCCCGGGACCGGGCCCAGGTGCCGCCCGGACACCGGCACCCGCTCACGCACCGGCGCTGCTCACGCACCGGCACCCGCTCACGCACCGGGACCGGGCACTGCACACGGCCCCGGGACCGGGCACCGCACACGGCCCCGGGACCGGGCCCAGGTGCCGCCCGGACACCGGCACCCGCTCACGCACCGGCATCCGCTCATGCACCGGTGCTGCTCGTGCACCGCAGGTGCGGGCGCGTAGCTGGTAGTGGAGGTCTTCCCGGCGCCCGGCGCCCGGGCTGCGGTGGTTCCTCAGGCCGGCCCGGATCTCCTCCAGGGTCGCCGTGCCGGGTGCGTCGCCGCGCAGGGCCAGCGCGGCGGCGGCTTCCAGACGGGCGTCGACGTGAGGGTCCGCGAGGCGGGCCGCCAGCACGGCGCGCAGCGCCGGGGAGTCGGTGTCGCAGTGGGCCAGGCCGTGCAGCGCGCTCGTCCGGATGTGCTCCACCGGGTCGTCGGCCAGGCGCAGCAGGGCGGCCAGGGCGTGGGGGCGCTGGGCCGTGAGAGCGGGCAGCGTCCGGGCGACGGCCCCGTGTACGTCCGGGGCGCGGTGGCCGGCGTGGGCCGGGACGGCCGCCGGTTCCTCGCGCGTGCATGGACGCGCTCCTCGGGCTGAGGCCCGAGGATTGCGGCCCGTGCCGCAGAGTGCGGCACGACCGTGGCTTCCTGCTTCACCGACCTGTGCCGACGCTTGCGCCGGTCTTACCTGGTCTCCACAGGCCTTTCGAACCCGAGGGTTGCGTTCCCGCCCGTCCGGCGGTACCTGACCCGTCGGCCGTACCTGACGCCGTTGCGCCGTGACGGCGAATCGGCTCTTTCTGACCCGCTGACGCGGGAAAGTCGGCTTCACCACCGCCGTGAACGGCGGAACACTGCCGACGATCCCGGTAGCCGGTGAAGGCGGAGACGACGGCGGCTCGCAGGGCGTACGGGTCGCGTTCGGTGCCAGCAGCGGGCGCAGGAACGCTCTGCCTCCCGGGCGTACGGCGGTTCGCCCTCGACCTCGGGGTTGAAGCCGTACCCCAGGAAGTCGATCGCGTCGAGCGCGAAGCGCCTACGGCCCAGCGCCCCGCCGCCGCCGTCGCCGTCGCCGCTGCCGCTGCTGCCGCTTGTCGCCGTCGCCGTCGTCGTCGTTGCCGTTGCCGTTGCCGTTGCCGCTGCTGCCGCTTGTCGTCGTTGCCGCTGCTGTCGCTGTCGCTGTCGCTGTCGCTGTCGCTGTCGCTGCTGTCGCTGCCGCTGTCGCTGCCGCTGCCGTCGCTGTCGCTGCCGTCGCTGCCGTCGTCGCTGCTGTCGTCGAGGGCGTCTTCGGCGGCCGCGTGGGCCCAGTCGAACATCTCCTGGCTCTGCGCGAAGGCGATCCGGCACAGCGACTCGTGCCAGTCGTCGTGGCCGGGGTCGGCGTGGACCAGGGCGCGGGCCATCAGCTCGTCCGGCGGGTGGTGGATGCCGGGCCTTGCCTCCACAGCGGTGATGACCGCCCACAACGCCGACAGCCCGCACCGCCCCGGCCCCGGCCCGGGCCATGCGCAGCGCGCGCCGGTGCGGGCTGTCGGCGTCCGGCGGGTCGCGCAGGGGGGGCATCGGCGCGTCCAGGGTCCGGTAGGCGCCGTTCCCGGTGGCCCAGGGGCGGGTCGGGTCGACGTCCCAGCGCACGACGAACTCCCCGGGCGGCCTCCGGGCGCCCGGCGTACGCGGCGGGCGCCGGCAGCGCGGTGCCGTCCTCGTTGGTGAACCCGCGCGCGTCCTCCAGTACGTCGAAGACCGTGGTGTCGTCGCCGCGCTCGACGGCGGCCGGCAGCATTGGAAGACCCCGCCGGCCGATCATGCCCGCGCCGCGCCCATCCCTGGGCGAGCGCTTTTGCCGGCGACCGCCGGCCGTCCCTTCGGCGCCCGGGGTGCCGGACAAGGCCGGGGGCCGGGGCCGCCGACGGCACGATCGAAAGACGGCGGCCCCGGCCCCGGGTCCGGGTTCCGTACGGGCGGGGGCATCGACCGCGGACGTGCCCGTACGGGTGCGGTCGCCCGCCATTCGACAACTTCAACAGGACTTGAAGTCAAGCCCCCGCACCTCCCGGCAGGCCACCGGCAGGCCACCGGCACCTCCCGGCAGGCCCCCGCCAGGGCTCCGGCAGGGCCCCGGCCGTCCGTGTGGTCCCGGTGCCGGGTAGCCTCGCTCTGGGCAGGGCCTTGGGACGAGGCGGACAGGGCGGGCGGATGACGGAGCAGCAGCGCAGCTACTGGCGGGTGTCGGACGGTGCGGCCGTCAGCGCCTCCCAGGCACAGATCGTGTGGACCAGGGCGGCCTACCCCGCTCTGGTGGAGGTGGCACGCCGCTACCACGCGGTGATCACTTCCGCGGACCTGGCCGAGGCGGTCCAGGAGGCCTCCGGGGTGCGTACCCGGGTCAACCAGCGGCACTGGATCGGCAAGGTCCTGTCCCTGGTGGTCCTCGAAGCCCACCGGCGCGGCGACCCGCCGCTGACGGCCCTGGTGGTCCACGCGGCGGACGGCAAGGTCGGCGCCGGCTACCAGGAGGTGCTGGCGGTGGCCGGACAGCCGCCGCTCGCGCAGGAGATGGACCGCGAACAGCACGCCGCCGCCGCCCGCCTGGCCTGCTACCGGCACTTCGGCGCCGACCTGCCCGCCGACGGCGGCACCCCCGCCCTCGCCCCGCGCCTGCGCGCCGCACTGCAGCGCAAGACGGCCGCCACCACCACCCGCACCTCCGCGCACGCCGCCGCCTCCGTCTCGGCTGCGGCCGCTGCGCCGCGGCCGCCGGCGATCTGCCCGAACTGCTTCCTGGAACTGCCGGCCACCCGGGTGTGCGACTCCTGCGGGCAGAGCGTCGCACCCTGACCGCCCCTTCGGGCGCAGGCGGCCGGTGGCCGGCCGTCACCGGGTGCCGGCTGTCACCGGGTGCCGGCCGGCGCGGGCATCCGCCCGGGCATCCGCCAGCCCTGGGCCAGCCGTGAGGGGGCCAGGCGCCGCCCGCCGCCGAAGAACTCGCAGAACTTCATGATCAGCGGGTCCCAGCCGAGCGGGTCCACGTAGTGGCCGGTACCCGGCACGATCAGGCTCTCCTCGACGTGCGCGCGCACGACCGTGACCTCGAAGGCCGTACAGCCCTCGTTGCCCGCCATCGGCGTCGCCGCCTCCAGCCGGCACTCCAGCTGCACCGGGCACTCGGCCGCCCGCGGTGCCCGCACCAGCTCGCCCGCCACCTCGGTCAGCCCGGCCGCGGCGAACTTGCCCCGCTCGTGGCGGTAGCCCTGGCGCAGCCGGTACTCGGCGATGCGCGGGTTGGCGGTCAGCAGCGCCAGTGCGTCCACGGCGTCCACCTGCGCCGAGGAGGGCAGGTTCAGCACGCACTCGCCCTCGCGCCGCAGGTTGGCCGAGGTCTGGGAACTGTTGCCCAGCCCCAGCACGCAGGACTGCCCCAGCCACCACGCCGAGGACATCGGCGCGAGGTTGGCGCTGCCGTCCTCGTTGCGCGAGCCGATCAGCACCACCGGGGTGCCGAAGTACAGGACCTTGAGGTCGGTCACCTTGTGCACGGGAACTGCCGTCCTTGGGGGGTCGGGGGAGGGGACTGTCGTCGGCCACCGACTCTGCCCCCGCCCGCCCGGCGGCGCTGGCGGGGATCGGACATCCAGTTCCCGCCACCCGCCACCCGCCGCCCGCCGCCCGCCACCCCGCCACCCGCCGCTCCGCCGCTGACGGACCGGCCGGCCTGTCAGCCCACCGGTCCCCGGGCGGCGACCTGACGGGCCTGGCCGTCACGCAGCCGGTAGGACAGGCCCACCACCGCCACCGTGCCCTGGGCGACCTTCGCCGCCAGCGCCTGGGAACGCTCCACCAGCAGGTCCACCGTCTGACGGATGTGCTCGTCCACGATCGCGTCCCGGTCCTCGATGCCCGCCGCCTTCGCGGACAGCACGCTCGGCGTCACCCGCTCCACCACGTCCCGCACGAAGCCGCCCGGCATCCGCCCCTGCTCCAGCGAGTCCAGCGCCGCCGCCACCGCACCACAGGAGTCGTGCCCCAGCACCACCACCAGCGCACAGCCCAGCACGCTCACCCCGTACTCGATGCTGCCCAGCGCCTCCGCACCCGTCACGTGCCCGGCGGTACGCACCACGAACAGGTCGCCCAGCCCCTGGTCGAAGATGATCTCGGCGGCCAGGCGGGAGTCCGAACAGCCGAACAGCACCGCGAACGGCCGCTGCGCCGGCGCGAGCGCGGCCCGGCGCCCGGCGTCCTGATTGGGATGCTCAGGGTTGCCCGCGACGAACCGGGCATTGCCCTCCAGCAGCACCCGCAGCGCCTCGCCGGGGTCGGATATCGGATCGGGATCGGAAGCCGCCGTGGAGACGGATATCGGTGTGGGGATCATGCCAGCACCCTAGATCGTCCCAGGTCGGGCCCGCAGCCGGGGGCCGGGCGGGGGCCGGGCGGTGCCGGTCGGTGCCGGTCGGCCGCGGGCGGGTTGCCACCGGGCTGCGCAGGGCCAGGACGCCCGGTGCCCTGCTGTCCCCTGCGCCCGGCCGGCCGGGCCGTCCCCCGGGCCGTCCCCCGGGGTGGTCGGCGCGGTGGGGCGGGCGCAGGCGGGCCGCGCCGGACGGGGAGGCCCGTCTGTCACCGCCGGTGGGTACGGTGGCAGGCGTGTCCACCCCCGAGCCCCGCCCGGCCTCCGAGCCCCGCCCCACCTCCGGGCCCCGCCCGGCCTCCGGGCCCCGCCCGGCCTCCGGGCCCCGCCCGGCCTCCGGGCCCCGCCCGGCCTCCGAGCCCCGCCCGGCCTCCGGGCCCCGCCCGGCCTCCGAGCCCCGCCTGGCCTCCGAGCCCCGCCCCACCTCCGAGCCCCGCCCGGTTCGGGTGCCCGTCGCCGACCTCGTGCGGCTGCGCCGGGCCCGCGACCGGATGGACCGCGACTACGCGCAGCCCCTCGACGTGCCGGCACTCGCCCGCACCGCGCTGATGTCGCCCGGCCACTTCTCCCGCAGCTTCCGCGCCGCCTACGGCGAGACCCCGTACAGCTACCTGATGACCCGCCGGATCGAGCGGGCCAAGGCGCTGCTGCGGCGCGGGGACCTGAGCGTCACCGAGGTCTGCCTGGCGGTCGGCTGCACCTCGCTGGGCTCCTTCAGCACCCGCTTCGCCGAACTCGTCGGCGAGAGCCCCAGCGCCTACCGGGCCCGCGACCACGAGGACGGCGCCGCGATCCCCGCCTGCATCGCCAAGATCCGCACCCGCCCGGTGCGCCGCCCGCAAGCCAGCGGCGGGATCCCTCCCGTAGCGTGAGCCCCATGAGCATCGAACTCGCGCAGTGCTTCATCGCCGTCGACGACCACGACCGGGCCCTCGCCTTCTACCGCGACGTCCTCGGCTTCGAGGTGCGCAACGACGTCGGCTTCGAGGGCATGCGCTGGGTCACCGTCGGCTCGCCCGACCAGCCCGGTGTCGAGATCGTGCTGGAGCCGCCGCTGGCCGACCCCAACGCCTCCGAGGACGACCGCCGGGCCGCCGCCGAACTCCTCGCCAAGGGCCTGCTGCGCGGCGTCATCTTCCGTACCGACGACTGCGACGCCACCTTCGAACGCCTGCGCGCGGCCGGCGCCGAAGTCCTCCAGGAACCCATGGACCAGCCCTACGGCGTGCGCGACTGCGCCTTCCGCGACCCGGCGGGCAACATGCTGCGCTTCAACCAGCCCCGCACGGCCTGACCGCCCACCGCCCCGGTCCGGTCCACCCCCGTGGGGCCGGGCCGGGGCAGCCGGCGGGCGATCAGTGGTCAGGGGCCCGGCCGGTGGGTGCGCAGGCAGGCCAGCAGGACCTGGGCCACCGTGAGGGCGGCAAGCACCGACCACGGCAGGAGCCCGGCCCCCGCGGCCAGGATCGCCGGGGCGAGGACGGGCCAGACGGTGGCCAGGCCTGCGCCCGGGTGCGGGTGCGGGTGACGGAGCATCATCGGTGCTCCTGCGGGCATCGCGGCGGGCGGGTCTTCGGGCGGGCCGGTGTGCGGGCCGGTGGCGGTCATGAGGCCTGGCGGGCCCGGTCGAGGAAGGTGCGCAGCGCGGCCCAGGCGTCGGCGGGGGCATGGGGGTCGCCGGACATCGCGGCGGGGTCCTCGCGCCAGGCGGTGCGCACGGCGCTCGACAGGGTGGTGTCGCCGCCGCTGAAGAGGCGGGCGAGTTCGTCGAGGCGTTCGGCGATGCGCCGCACCCGGGGGTCGGTGGGGGCGGTGCCGGCGGTGCGCAGGGCTTCGGCGCGCCGGTAGAGCTGGGGCCATTCGACCTCCAGCAGGTAGTGGGCGGCGGGGCCGAGGGCGGCGGCGTGGTCGGCGAGGGCGTGCAGCTGGTCGTCGTCGAGGTGGCGGCGCAGGGCCTCCTGGGCTGCGGGGCCGGTGGATCCGGTGGCGCCGGTGGCCCGGACCAGGCGCAGCAGGTCGGCGGTGTCGGGGGTGCGTGAGGCGGTGAGTTCGCCGTGCAGGTGGGCGAGGCGTTCGTGCAGGGCCTGCAGGGCGGTGAGGGAGGCCTCGGTGGCGGCCAGGTGCTCGCCCACCAGCCGCACGGGGTCGATGCCGGCGTCGAGGCAGGTGGCGATGGTCTCCAGGCCCAGGCCCAGGCGGCGCAGGGCGAGGACCTGGTAGAGGCGCACGACGTCCTGTTCGGTGTAGGCGCGGTGGCCGGAGGCGGTGCGCCGGGAGGGGCTGAGCAGGCCGATCCGGTCCCAGTGGTGCAGGGTGCGTACGGTCAGGCCGCAGGCCTCGGCGAGCGGGCCGACCTTCCAGGTCTGTTCGGTGGGCATGGCACGAGCATCCCTCCTCACGTCGCGTCAGGTGCAAGCCCGGGTGCCTCAGGCCCGGACCTCCCGATGCGAGAACCCCCGCCCGCCGCTTCGCCCCGGCCGTCGGCGCCGACGGGCTGCACTGCGCCGTGCGCCGCCCCGGCGTTCGGCCCCGAACAGGGCCACTGCCGCCCGTTCGGCGGCTGCCACGACCGGTCCACCGTCCACGACCCCGCGCTCGCCCGCGACCTCGACGGCTGGTTCCTGACGGACAACGCCCCCGGCGGCCGGGTCGCCGGCGCCCGCCCGGTGCGGCACGCCCGTTCCGCACGCCCGTTCCGGCCCGCCCGTTGCGGCACGCCCGTTCCGGCCGTCCGGCCGTGCGGCCGTGCGGGCTCAGGGGGAGGGGGCCGGCGCCGCGCCGGGCGCGGTGTCGCCCGTCAGGGTGCGCAGCAGGTCCTCGCCCAGGGCGAGGCCGGCCTCGGACTCGTCGGGCAGGCCGTAGTCGCGGTACCAGTCGCCCGGGGCCTCCGGGTGCGGGCCGCTGACCGCCACCCGCCCGGCACCGTACGGGGCGACGACCACGGCCGGGCGCCCGCCCGGGTAGCGGGCGAGGACCTGGGTGCCGGGGCCGTCGACGTCGAAGTACGGCCCGTCCTGGAAGTACATCCGCTGCGGGCGCCCGCGCCACAGCACGTCGACCAGCCGGTCCCGCTCGTCGCTCACGCTCGCGCCCGGCGAGCGCGCGTACTGCCCGGAGTCGCCCGGCAGCAGGTCGAAGCCCGGGTCGCCGGCCAGGTAACCGCCCATGCACAGCCCCAGGTACCGCCCGCCGCCGCGCACATAGGCCCGCACCAGCTCCGGGGAGAAGCCGCTCTCGCGCCCCAGCAGCTCCCACGCGGTGCTCACCTCCTGCCCGTTGCTGCCACCGGGCTGCACGTACAGCGCCACGCCCGCCAGCGCGGACGGGCCGAACCGCAGCCGCTCCCGCGGCCCCACGTAGCGCACCGCGAACCCGCCGTGCTCCAGCATCGTGCGCGCCGCCTCCGGACAGCCCTCGCAGGCTGCCGGCCCCCGGTACACCAGCGCCAGCGGCCGGCCGTCCGCCGGCTGCGCCTGCCCGTCCCCGCCGGGGGAGCCCCCGCAGCCCGCCGCCACCACCGCCAGCACCACCGCCAGCGCAGCCCGCACCCGACCACCCCGCACCCGCCCACCCCGCACCCGCGCCACTCCTCCCCGGGGCCGCGAACCGCCTGCCGCGACGACGCTACGTCCCGCCCGCGGCCCGCCGCGAACCCGGGCCACGATCGGGTGGGTCCGCCGCGCCCGCGTTGACGACCGGTCCGGCTGCCAACGGTGCGGGCAGGCAGGGCAGTTACCGGTTCCCGGGCAGGCAGCCCGCCACCGCCGGCAGGTCCTGCTCGGCGATCGGCGCATCCGCCGGCCGCACCTCGCGGGCCGGCTCCTGCAAAGCGCCCAACTCCCCGGCCATCGCCAGCACTTCACCGGCCACCGTCACCGAGGCGACGATCGCGCCGATCACCACCACCAGCTTCCACGCCGCCCCCGCCCCCGGCCCGCCGCAGCGCCGCACCCTGTCCGCCGCAGCGCCGCAGCGCCGCACCCTGCCCCGCTGCTCCAGGACGGGCTGCGCGCGGTCCGGGTCGGCGTCCTTGCCGCCCGCGGGGACCATCAGGTCGCCGGTGGCCGCCGGTCCCGCACTGCCGATCACCGGCGCATCCACCAGGGCGACGCCGTACGGACGTTGTGCCCGCAGCCCGGCGACGGCCCGCGGGCCGATCGAGGACATGTCGATCCACGGGTGCCCGGCGCCGGCTCCGGGGCGAACCGCCGGGCGTGGCGGCCTCGGTGACGCCCCCGGCCCCGAGAGCGGCCCCGAGAGCGGCCCCGGGAGCGGCCCCGGGAGCGGCCCCGGTGGTGGGGGTGACGGTGAGGGCGGCCCGGGTGAGGCCGTCGGCGCGGCCGGGGGAGCGGTTCCCCCGGTCCGCGATCTCCCGGCAGGTCGCCACCCGGGAAGGCGAGTCGGGTACCGCGCTGTTCGACTGCCTGGCCCGCGCAGTGCGCCTGACCGGACACGGCCGCACCCTGCTTCCGCACGCCGAGGCGATGCCGGAACGCCTCGGCGCCACCCGCAGCGACCTGGCCGCGCTCACCGAACTCACCGCCGGGTGCCTGCGGGTGGGCGCCTTCGACAGCGCCAACGCCGCCCTCGTCCCCGCCGCCTTCCGCACCGCACACCCGCAGGTCGCGATCAGCCTCACCGAAGGCCTCTCGGCCCACCTGCTGGACCTGCTCGACGACGGCGCGATCGACCTCGCGGTCGTCGCCTGCTACGCGCAAGCCGCCTACGACAGCGAGAAGTTCGCCCTGCACCCGCTGCCGCAGGACCCGGTGCCGGCCTTCCTGCCGCCGGCCCACCGCCAGGCCGAGGCCACCCTCCTCGCGGCCTGCCTGCGCAGCGGCTTCCAGCCCCGCATCGAGGACACGGCCGCCGCCTGGAGCGCCGAACTCGGCCTGGTCGCCGCCGGGTTGGGCCTCACCCTGATCCCCTTCCTCGCCGCCCGCGCCGCCCGCGCCGCCCGTGCCGCCCGTGCCGCCCGCGCCGCCCGCCCCGACATTGCCCTCACCCCCCTGCGCCCCGGCGGCACCCCTGTCCGCCACGTCCACACGGCGACGAGGAAGGGCCGGCGTGCGGCGCCGGCGGTGGAGGCGTTCACAGCCCTGCCGGGAGAGGCCGCAGGGGGAGCGGGCGGGGGCCGCCCTGCCGGGAGAGGCCGCAGGGGGAGCGGGCGGGGGCCGCTCCTACCGGCGCAGGGCGAGGACGCCGGCCAGGGTGCTGAGCGCGGGGCCCAGCAGCAGGAGCAGGCGGCGGGGCCGGGACTGCAGGGTCAGGCGCAGCCCGCCCACACGCAACTCCAGGAACGGGCGGGCGGAACGCTGCTGTCGGCTCACGTGGATCTCCGGGGATCGGGACAACTCGGTACGTCCCCCAGCACAATGGCCTGCACGGCAGTTGCGGCAGGCCGCAACCTCGACTTGCGGCGAACGGACGCACCATGCCGGCCGTGCAACACCGAGGAGGGCGTGCGTGACGCGGGAGCAGATGCCCGTACGGCGGGGGCTGGCCCCGCTGGACGAACGGCTGTCGGAGCCGGAGCGGCGCTGCGCGGAGCGCCTGCGGGAGCTGCGGGAGCGGATCGGCCTGTCCTCGCAGGAGTTGGCCGAGCGGCTGAGCGGGGACGGGATCCGCGTCGACCGGACCCGGCTGTCGAAGTTCCTCAACGGCCGGGAGGTGCCCCGCCGCGAGATCGCGCAACGGCTGCACCGGCTGGCGGCCGCGTGCGAGGGCGGGGAGGTCTCGCCGCAGGAGGTCGCGCAGACCCGGGCGCTGATGTACGCGGCGGCGTGCGAGCGGAGCCCGCTGCAGGCCCGCGAGTTCGAGCTCGCCACCGCCCGCGAGGACCTCTACCGCCACCGCGCCCGGGCCGTCCAGGAGTTGGCCGACCTCAAGCAGGAACTCCAGGACGAGCGCGTCCGGCGCCAGGACGCGGAGCAGGCCCTGGAGGACCTGGTCTCCCGCGGCCGTGAGGAGGCCCGCATGCTGACCGAGGAACGGGACGCCGCGCTTGAGCGCATAGCCCGGCTCGAAGAGCAGATCCGGCAGGCCAGGGCCGCGCTCAGGCTGCGGGAGCGGGCCGTCGAAACCCTCGACCAGCTCTCGTGCGCCACGGATGTCGAACTGGCCGTGTGGGAGGGCGGCGGCCCGGGGGGCCTGGCGGGGATCTGCGCGGCGGTCGTCCACCTGCGCGACGCCGACGAGGACGAAGCAGCCGAACGACTCATCGAACAGACCGTGCTGGGCTACGCCGTCCGGGACGTCATGCGTCTCGTCGAGGAGTTCGAGGCGATGCGCCGGGTGTACGACAGCACCAGCGTCGAGCGTGCGCTTGCCCGGCTGCGCAAGCCCGTCGACCTCTTCCACTTCCTCTCCCGGGAGAGCGGGGAGGCAAAGGCGCGCTCGGCCCTGCTGACGGCGGTGGCCTCCTTCGCGCCCGTCGAGCACCTCGTCAGGCTTCACAAGGCCTGTGTGGAGCACGGGAGTTCGGAGCTGGACAGCGCTCTTCGCCGGGCCATGCTCAAGGAGGGACGGACGGTCCCGCAGACCAGCGAAGGCATGTGGGCGATGGACCTCAGGAACGCACTGGGCGTCTGAACGGACGGGCGGGACCGGGGTCCGGCGCCGGCCCGACCGGCGTGAGCGGCCTTGACCTCAAGGCGGCTTGAGATCCTACGGTCGATCGCATCCAGGCGATCAGCGGCCGGACCGGACCGGCAGAAGGAGAACAGGACATGACGACGATCAACACGTACGCGCCGGAGGTCATCGCCGCCCAGCCCATCGGCGCCTGGAGCGGGCAGACCTACCGCCGCGTGGTGGGCGCCCTGCGCGAGCAACTCGCCGTGGAAGGCCTGACCCAGCCGCACTGGTGGACGCTCAACCACGCGGCCGGCCGCCCCGGCGGCTGGACCCGCACGGCCCTCACCCAGCGCCTCACCCCCTACGACGACCAGGACACCGCCTTCGACACCGTCTACGACGACCTGATCGCCCGCGGCTGGCTCACCGAGGACGCCGACGGCGCCTTCACCCTGACCGAGGCCGGCGAAGCCGCACGCCTGCGCGCCCGCGACCGCAACCTGCGCATCCACGAACGCGCCCACGAAGGCATCGACCCCGACGACTTCGTCACCACCATCAACGTGCTGCGCCGCATGGTGGCCAACATGGGCGGCAACGGGAACCTGCCCGACTGAGGCGCCGGACGGGGGAGCGGGGACACAGGGGAGCGGGGGAGCGGGGGCGGGAGAGCTGAGGCGCGAGGAGCGGGGGCGTCGGGGCACTGGGGGGAATTGACCCATGGAAACGGTCACCGATTGCCACCTGATCATGGGCCTTTCCGGCCGTAGGTTGATCACATGACGACGACGAAGAACCCCGCTCCCGCCGCCCCCGCCCAGGCCCCCGCTCCCGCCACCTCCGCCCAGGCCTGCGCCGCCGCCCCGGTCCTGACCCGCTGCGCCGAGGCCGAGACCTGCGCCGACCCCAGCTCCACCATGACCCTGCTCGCCGAGACGGACCCCGGCCAGGGCGGCTTCACCGTCTACCGCTCCACGTTCGCCCGCGGCGCCGCCGGCGCCCCCTCGCACTTCCACACCCGGGCCTGGGAGCTGTTCTTCGTGATCAGCGGCTCGCTGGAGGTGCTGGTCGGCGAGGAGACCACCGTCCTGGGCGCGGGCGACTTCCTCGCCGTGCCCCCGCACACCCCGCACGCCTTCGCCGCCGCGCCGGGCGCCGAGGCCGACGTGCTGTTCGTGTTCACCCCCGGCATGGACCGCTTCGACTACCTGCGCCTGCTCGGCAGCGTCATGCGCGGCGAGACCGAACCCGGGGCGATCGCCGCCTCCGGCGAGCGCTTCGACAACCACTACGTCGACAGCCCCGCCTGGCGCGCCGCCCTGGCCGCCCGCACCTGAGCGGCCCTACCGGCCCCGGGCGCTCGACGGGCCGGGCCGGGCCGGGTGTGGAACGGTGGAAGACCGGGGGTGCCCCGGTTGCGAGAGGAGTGGCCATGTCGTCGAAGCGCCGCCGCAAGAAGAAGGCCCGGGCCAGGCGCGGGGCCAACCACGGCCGCCGCCCCCAGTGCTGAGCGGCTGAGCGGCCGACCCGCGGCCGCCGGCGGACCTTCGCCGACGGCCGCACCCGGCTGCGCACCGCGCCCCGGGACGTCACCGTCCGTGGTCGCAGCAGCCGGTGTCCCGGGGAGTCGGCGGGCATCCGGCCGGGTGCCGGCCCCGCCACCCCACGGCAGTCAACCAACGATGGACGACGCGGCCCGGCCGCGTCGTCCATCGTTTGTCGGCCGGTGCGGCGCATCGTTCCTGGCGGCCCCGGCCACCGTCCAGGCCGCCCGGAGCACCACGGTCCACCTGGCCAACGGGAGCGGCTGTCATCGACGCCCGAGCCCCGACCCCCGAGACCGCCATCGCCTGAGCGACATCGAAGGCCCCCATCACACGATGGGGGCCTTCGCCTTGTCACAGCAGGTGTCGACCGTCATGGGTCCGGACACTTGGTGCGCTGTCGCCCCGAAGCGCGTCCAGGACGCGCACGGCATAGACCTCGGCCATACGTTCGGACACCTCGGCCGGTGTGAGCCAACCGACCTCGACCGACTCTTCCGAGAGCCGCATCGCCTCGCTCTCCGGTCGGCAGCGGAAGACGAGGGCGACGATCCCCCGGCTCATGTTCTTGTAGACGCCGGTCAGCCGCTCGACGCCGACCTTGACCCCGGTCTCCTCGTAGACCTCGCGACGCACGCCGTCCTCAACGGACTCCGCCAGCTCCAGGACCCCGCCCGGCGGTTCCCAAGCTCCGTTGTCAGCCCGACGAATCACCAGCACCCGGCCGTCCTCGCGCACCACCACCCCCGCGACGGACACCGAGTGGAGCGGCGTTGACTGGATCTTCCCGGCGCTGTTACTCATGTGCAGGAGGATAGGAGCCCTGAAGGACTATGGCGAACGGCGAGGTGGCCTCGTCGGCCACAGCGAAGTACCTGCAGATCGCGGCTGACCTTGCCGCGCAGATCAAGTCGGGCGCTCTCCCTCCCGGTGCGGTCGTGCCGAGCGAGGCCGAGCTCATGCAGCGGTACGGGGTCGCATCCGGCACAGTTCGCAAGGCTGTCGCCGAACTCCGAACGGCTCAGCTCGTCGAGACGCACCACGGTCGAGGCTCGTTCGTCCGTTCCCGCCCACCAGTACAGCGGAAGTCCACGGACCGATTCCGCCGCACCCATCGCGAAGCCGGCAAGGCCGCGTACCTCGCGGAGGCGGAGATCTCCGGCGGCATCCCGTCCGTGACCGTGCTGTTCGTGGGCCCCACAGCAGCACCTCCCGAGATCGCCGATCGTCTGGGTCTTCCAGCCGGCACCCAGGTACTGGCCCGCAAGCGCCGGTACTTCCGCGACGGGGTACCCACCGAGGAGGCCACGTCATACCTGCCGTGGGATGTCGTCAAGGACATCCCGGAAGTCTTCGCCGAGAACCCCGGCGGCGGCATCTACGCCCGCCTCGAAGAACACGGACACTCCCTCGCCGAGTTCACCGAGTCCGTGCGAGCCCGGCTCGCGACCAAGCCCGAGACCAAAGCGCTCGCCCTGAGCCCCGGTGCGCCAGTGATCCACCTCGTTCGCGATGCCATTGCCACGGGTGGCCGCGTAGTGGAGGTGTGCGACACCATCATGGCCGCCGACCAGTTCGTTCTCGACTACCGCTTCCCCGCGCACGACTGACCGGCAATCAACTACCCGCAACCCGCCGCGAGATCCTTCTCGCGGCGGGTTGACTTATGTACAGGAGTCAGGCACTCTTCCGCCCACTGCTCATGTACATAAGTGCATGTGCATGGAGGCATCTCATCTAGAGGAAATGGTTGTGTCGTAGCGCGCGACCACTGGATGGCGCCGCAGCAGGAACAAGTGGCGCGACAAGTCTCTTCATCCGCACCTGACTTTCCCCGGGTACTTCGCCATGCTCGTAACCTGCCGCCCCCGCACGTTCGCCGCCCGCCTGGACTCGCGGACCGAATCCACGCCGCTCGCCCGGTACTTGCTCCGGGCCTACCTCGCCGCCCTGCCGGCCGGCGACCGCTACGGCGACGTCGCCGAACTCCTGCTCGGCGAGCTGTTCGCCAACGCCGTCCAGCACTGCGACGCCCCCGCCGACCGCCTGATCGAGGTCCGCTTCGCCGTGGCCAACTCCAGCCTGCGGCTGGAGGTCCACGACGCCGGCAGCGGCCGCCCCTGCGTCGGTTCCGCCACGCCGGACGACGAGCACGGGCGCGGCCTGTTCCTCGTCAGCGAGCTCGCCGAACGCTGGGGCTGCTGCCCGCGTGCCGGTGGCATCGGCAAGTTCGTCTGGGCCCTCGTCGCCCCCAGCCACCCCTTCATCGCCGCCGTCGCGGTCTGAACAGGAGGACCGCCCCCGATGCGCCTCGTCCTCACCGCCAAACACCTCCTGGACACCGGCGCCACCCTCGCCCAGGCCTACGCCGCCCTCGCCCGCCGCACCCGCGCACCCCTGCGCTGCGCCCGCGCCGTCTGCACCGCCCTCGGCATCCCCGCCGCCGAAACCGCCCGCCGCCACCCCACGGCAGTCAACAAACGATGGACGACGCCGCGCGGCCGCGTCGTCCATCGTTTGTCGGCTGGTGCGGCGCATCGTTCCTCGTCGCGGCCCGGGACAAGGCCCGTGCCGCCCACCCAGGACACACGGAATCGAGGGAGACCATGCGCACCCCCGCACGCCTCGCGGCGCTGGCCGCGGTGACCGCCATCGGCCTCGGCACCATCGCCACCGGCACCGCCCAGGCCGCCGCGCCCGCCCCGGCCACCGTCCAGGCCGCCCGGAGCACCACGGTCCACCTGACCAACGGGAGCGGCTGCACGCTGCAGCGCACCGACTACTCGCTGGCCCACGGCATCTGGTCGCCGGGCATGGAACCGTCACCGACGGTGGGCAACGGCTGGGGAGCGGTCTTCGCGTCGGAGAGCAACGGCTTCCTCACCGGCACCGAGGGCACGGTGACGTACCGGGCGTACGACTGCGAGGAGGGCTGGCGCAACGGCCGGACCGTGGTGCTGCACTGGGCCAACCCGTATGCGGGCTCCAACAGTTACGACGAGGCCGGCACCGACCTCGGCGCCTTCCGCACCACCCGCGAGGGCGGCACCGGCAACAACGCCGACGTCTCCTGGGGCGTGTGGAAGAGCTGACCTCGGGTCGCCCAGGCCGGGCGAAGCACAGAGGGCGGGGCACCGGGTGGTGCCCCGCCCCCGTGCCGCTCGGAGCCCGGCTCAGCCCTCGGCCGGGAACTCGCCCGCCCGCACCGCGGCGATGAACGTGCCCCACGAGGAGACGGGGAAGGCAAGCACCGGCCCGTCGGGGTCCTTGGAGTCACGGACCGGTACCTGACCGGAGGACCCGATCGCCGCCTCGACGCACTGCCCCTGCTGAGCGCTGTAGGAGCTCTTCCGCCAGTTCGTCATCGCCAACTCCTGAAATGTCCTTACGCCGGCAGGTCGCCCCTGCGGACGGCCGCGACGAAGGCTTCCCAGGCAGAGGCAGGGAAAACGAGGACCGGCCCACCGGCGGCCCCTGGCCCGGCCAACGCCCGCAAGGCAAGCAACAAGAAGACCCCATCAACCGTCCTGCCGGCAGTGGGTCTTGAACAGTTCACAAGGCGCGTCAGACGTCACCGAACGGCCCCCGCCGCCCGGGCCGTTCGGCAACCGCGCTCACCCTTCCGGCGCGCCCGGCCGGGACACGGTAGCGTCCTGGTAGCACCGCAGGTTCACGCAGCGAGCAGGCGGGCGGGCGTGAGCGCGGGAGGACTGCTGTGCTGGAAGAGCGGGAGTCGATCGGCAAGCGGGTACGGCGGGCGCGGCTCAGGCTGGGCATGACCCAGGCTGACCTGGCCGCCGCGATCGGCAGGACCCAGGGCTGGGTGTCGAAGGTCGAGAAGGGCGCGATCGAGCTCGACCGGGCAGGCGTCATCAACCAGATCGCGGCAGCCCTCCACTGCCACCCCAACGATCTCATAGAACGCCCGTTCGTCGCGGGCAAGGCGTCGGAGAACCAGTGGCAGGTCTCGGCGGCTGCCATCCTGCGGGAGCTGCGCCGGTACGACCTCACGCCCGTCTTCGACGGCAGCCCCCGAACGTCCGCGGAGCTCTGGCGAGAGACCGAGCGTCTGCACCGGCTGCGGGACGCGGCCGCCAACGTGGCCATCCTGAAGGTACTTCCGGACATGCTCCGCGAAGCACGCGCACTGGCCGAGGTGTCCACCGGCCACGAGCGCGAGGAGGCCTTCGCGATCTACACGATCGAGTGCAAGTTCGCGCACACCGCCGCGCACGCACTCGGCCACCCCGAACTGATCGCCATGGCCTGCGAGCGGGCCGCGTGGTCGGCCCGGCTGTCCGGCGACCCGGTGACGGAGGCCGTCGCGGACTGGATGCGGGTGTGGGACATGTGGGCCACCGCGGACTGGGACGACGCCCTGACACTGTCCGACAAGGCACTTCGGCGCGTTGAGGACCAGTACCGCGCCAACGACCCACTGGCCGTGCGGGCCTGGGGAACCCTCCACCTGCGGGCCGCCGTGTCGGCCGCACGCGCCGGCCGCCGGCTGGAGGTCGAGGACCGCATCCAACACGCCCATGCCGCAGCCGAGTTGATGGACAGCGGCCGATCCGAGCCGCCTTTCGACCGGCACTCGCTGACCTTCTCCAGCGGCAACGTCCAGATCCACGCCGTGTCCGTCCAGTTGGAGATGGGCGACCACGCCAAGGCGCTCGTCCTCAACGAACGCGCCGACCCGCAGAAGATTGCCGCCCTCCCCGGCTCCAGGCGCGGCCACCACCAGATGGACCTTGCCCGCGCCTGGCTGTGGGACGGCAACCGGGACAAGGCGCTCCAAGCCCTGGAAGCGGCGGAGAAGATCGCCCCGCAACTCGTGCGCAACCACCCGATCGCCCGCGCCACCCTACGGAAGATCGTCTACGCCGAGCGCTCGGCTACCCGCGAGAAGCTGCGCCACATGTCCGACCGCTTCCACCTGGACGGATAGGGCTGTATTCCGCTGATTCATATTCAGCTGTAGTCGCACCCTTACTGTCGGTGCTCGTGAACGGACGACGCACCGCCGCGGGGACTCGCATCATGCCGCGCCTTCGTGGGCGCCTCGCCTCAGCGACCTCGCCCACGACACCGCCACCGACAGGGTCGGTGTCGTCGTGGACGTGCCCGCAGAGGGCGTCCACGGCTATCACCTGCGCCCGGGGGGCAGGCTGCGAGGGCGAGTGGGTAGCCCCGAAAGACGGCTCCACCCTTCGTCCCGCACCCGAGCCGTAGCGTCCGGTCAATGGACGGTGCTGCGCCGAACATGCGCAGCCCCGCCGATGCCTCCTATTCGCACACGATTTCCCATTGGGGTTACTTCGCCATGCTCGTAACCTGCCGCCCCCGCACGTTCGCCGCCCGCCTGGACTCGCGGACCGAATCCACGCCGCTCGCCCGGTACTTGCTCCGGGCCTACCTCGCCGCCCTGCCGGCCGGCGACCGCTACCGCGACGTTGCCGAACTCCTGCTCGGCGAGCTGTTCGCCAACGCCGTCCAGCACAGCGACGCCCCCGACGACCGCCTGATCGAGGTCCGCTTCTCCGTCCTCAACTCCCGCCTGCGGCTGGAGGTCCACGACGCCGGCAGCGGCCGCCCCGCCGTCGGTTCCGCCGAGCCGGACGACGAGCACGGGCGCGGCCTGGTCCTCGTCAACGAGCTCGCCGAACGCTGGGGCTGCTGCCCGCGCGCCGGCGGCATCGGCAAGTTCGTCTGGGCCCTCATCGCCCCCAGCCACCCCGCAACCGCCCACGCCGCCTGAAAGCACCCACCCCGATGCGCATCGCCCTCACCGCCAAACACCTCCTCGACACCGCCGCCACCCCCGCCCAGGCCTACGCCGCCCTCGCCCGCCGCACCCGCGCGCCCCTGCGCTGCGCCCGCGCCGTCTGCACCGCCCTCGGCATCCCCGCCGCCGAAACCGCCCGCCGCCTGGACGACTGCTACGACGCCCTGCTCGCCAGCCCCCGCCCGAACTCCGAGGCCGACACCGGCGAACTCCTCGAAGCCCTCGGTGTCTTCGACGTCCCCAAGCCGCTCACCCCCACCGAACTCGCCGTCGTCGACCTCTTCCTGGTCGCCGTCGGCGCCATGGGCGGCATCCGCCCCGGCCACCAGCACGGCCTCCACCGCTGGTTCACCACCGGAAACCTGATCACCGCCTACCTCTCCCTCACCGCCGCCCGCCCCATGCCCCGCACCGGCGACCCCACCCTGTACTGGACCACCCTCATCCAGGCCGGTGAACTCCTCACCACCACCCCCAACCCCGACACCCGCCTCAAGTACGCCCTCCACCGCTGCCGCACCCACGCCACCCAAGAAGCCCAGGCCGCCCGCCCCTGACCAACACCCCACCCCTGCACAGGAAGTCGACCTCGCCGACTTCCTGTACAAGGGTCGGGTGTTGGTGCCGGGGGAGTCCGATCAGTCGATTGCGTCCACCGGCGCCGGCCGCCACGCCACCTGCGAGAGACCCGGTTCGGGTCGGGCGGCTTTCACCATCGGCCGAGGCCGAGCACGGTTCCACAGGTCACGTGCGTGCCGGTTGCCCTGGTAGGGCTTGATCATGGCCGGCGTCGAGAGGACTCGCAGAACACCCTCTCACGGCCGGTCGTCATGGGGTTCCCGCCGGTGAGTGTCAGCAAGGCCAAGGAACTGTCCCCGCATCGACAACACGATCGGGTGGCGCCCTGACAGGCTCTCTGCGCAAAGCGGGTGTCGGACCGTGGCTGCGAGTCGGTCCGGTGCCGTTCGGACGGGACGCGCCGAGCGGCGGCCCGCATCGAGGGGCGAGCGGGACCCGGGGGCGTGGCGTGCGACGCGGCCGGCAGACGGAGTCGGGAGGGGACGTCCGTGTTGGAGGTACTGGGGCTGACAGCCGAGGCGACGGCTGTGTACGAGGCCATGCTCGACCATCCGGGCTACGGCCTGGACGACATAGCCGCCCATTGCGCCCTGCCCCCGTCGAAGGTTCACGACCACCTCGACGAGTTGAGTCGGCTCACCCTCGTCCGGGCCTGCGCCGAGCATCCCGGACGGATGCGGGCGGTGAGCCCCGAGGTAGGTCTGGCCGGCATGCTCGCTCTGCAGGAAGCCGAACTGGCAGCCCGTCAGGCCAAGCTCGCCGCTTCGCGCGTCGCCGTCACTCGTCTGGTCGCCGACCGAGCCAAGCACACCTCGGCCCACGGTGAACGGATCCTCGGCATGAACGCCATCCACAGCCGCCTCGAAGAGCTGGGCCGCACCGCCACCACCGAGGTCCTGAGCAGCCAGCCGGGCGTTCAGGAGCCCGAGGACCTGAACGCCAGCCGCCCGGCCGACGCCGATGCGCTCGGGCGCAACATCACGATACGGACCCTCTACCAGGACGCCGTCCGCAAGCAGCCCCATGTGGCCGTCTACGCCCACTGGTTACTGGGCCTGGGCGGCGAGGTTCGGACCGCTCCCACGATTCCCCAGCGCATGGTCGTCGTCGACCGCGCTCGGGCGCTGGTTCCGATCGATCCCGCCGACCACCGCAAGGGCGCCCTGTACGTCACCGAGCCCGGCATCCTCACCGCCCTCCTCGACTTCTTCGAGCAGGCCTGGAGCACGGCTGTCCCGCTGGGCGCCGTAGTGCCCGAGGATCCGCGCAGCGGCCTCACTCCTGCCGAGCGTGAGCTCCTGCGTCTGCTCGGTTCCGGTCTGACCGATGAGGCCGCGGGCCAGCGCCTGGGCATCTCCTCCCGCACCGTCGGCCGCCAGATGTCCTCGATCATGGAGCGGCTCGGCGCCGGCAGCCGATTCGAGGCGGGTATCAAAGCCGCGCAGAAGGGCTGGCTCTGAACCGCGCCCGTCCTCGGTCCTGACGGGCAGTGCGGGCTTGCCCGGGGCCTTCGTCCGGTCGACCGCGTGCCCCGGTCCCGCCGGGCCGTGACGGCACCGACCACGGTCCATCAGTCCTGCGCCGACCCCGACCCCGACCCTGATCCCGATCCCGACTCCGATCCCGACTACGATTCCGATTCCGATTCGGATTCCGACAGGGACTGCTGCCGGTGCTCGCGGGGTGAGAGCCCGTACGCGGCTTTGAAGGCGCGGCTGAAGTCCGAGGCGCGAGGGATGCCCCAGCGGGCACCGATGGCGTGGATCGGTACGGCGCGCTGCACGGGGTCCGCCAGGTCACGGTTCGCTCCCCGCAGCCGCTGGGCCCGGATCCACGCGGCGACGGTGTCGCCCTGCGACTGGCGGGCGAACAGGCGGTTCAGATAGCTGACGGAGATGTAGTGTGCGGCGGCGATCGCGGGCGGTGTCAGCCCGGGGTCGTGGAGGTTGCGCCGCACGTACGACCGCACGCTCTCCACCAGGACCCGTTGCCTTGCGCCGGGCGTCACCGCCGTCTCGACGTCGAGCTCCCGGGCCAGCCACACGGCTGCCAGGTCGAGCGCGACCGTTCCCAGGCGGTACCTCTCGTCGGCCCCCAGGACAGCGGCCTGCCGCTCCAGCCCGAGCAGGAACTCCGCCAGCAGCGCACCCGTCCCCTCACGTCCGGAAAGCCGCCGCCCAGGAGGTCGCGCAGCCGGTCCGGGGACACCGACAGCAGCGACACGGCAGGTCGATGCCCACGCCGGCGACCTGCGGCTCACCGCCACCGACCCGTCGGCATCGAAGAACCGCCCGTCGTAGGGGTGCGAGCTGTCGATCAGCTGCAGGTCTCCGGTCCCGAACAGCTCCTTCTGGTCCCTGCCGCGCCTCAGGGCGCTGGCGCCGGCCGTCAGCAGCGTCAGGTGGTAGAACTCCTCGTCGGAGCTTCGGATCATGCGCTCGGTCCTGCGGAAGCGCGCCGACGGGAACGACGTCCCCAGCAGGGCCACCGGTCCCAGGGCGGTGCGTCGCGCCTGTGCGGTGAAGGTGTCGACGTGCGCGCTGGTCGCATCGCACACCCGTGTCTGCCCGACCAGCTCCCGCCACTGGTCGAACTGGTCCGGCCCGGCCCGGTACTCGCTCCGGTCCGGGCTCTGCGTCCCCGCGGTCACTTTTCCACCCCTCCCCCCTGCCGGTCGGCAGGGCATCCCCACCGACATCATCGGGTACCGCGGCGGCCGGGCGTGCGGGAGGAGGGATCGGACGGGATCGGACGGGATTCGTCGGGGTATGCGGGTGCGGCCCCGACTCGGTCGAGTCGGGGCCGGCTGTCGGAGTCCTGGTGGTCCGTGGACGGAGGGCTACTCGGGGGGGTGCCGACGAACCCGGTCAGGTCGGTGGTGGCCCAGGCGCCGTTGGTGGGGTGGTAGGTCAGCTGCAGGTGGCCGTCGGCGTAGTTGCGGCTGTAGAGCACCAGGGTGCCGTCGGGGTTGAAGGCGGCGCTGAGGTTGGCGCCGTCGGTGGCGGGGGTGCCGGCGTAGCCGGTCAGGTCGATGGTGCTCCAGGCGCCGCTGCTGGGGCGGTAGGTCATCTGGAGGTGGCCGTTGGCCGCGTTCGCGGTGACGATGCCCAGGGTGCCGTCGGCCTGCTGGAACAGGGCGGGCGAGGAGCCGGCCGAGACCGGGTGCCGACGGAGGTGGTCAGGTCGGTGGTGGTCCAGGTGCCGCTGTTGTTGGCGATGTAGGTGAGCTGGAGGTGGCTGTCGGCGGAGTTGCGGCTGTAGATCGCCAGGGTGCCGTCGGAGCCGGTGAAGGCGCTGACCGCGCCGTCGGTGGCGGGAGTGCCGACGTAGCCGGTCATGTCGGTGGTGGCCCAGGTGCCGCTGGGGGCGCGGTAGGTCAGGCGCAGGTGGCCGTTGGAGGAGTCGGTGGTGATCGCGCCGATCGTGCCTTCTGCAGGGCGAAGGCCGCCGGGGCCTTGTCCGCGGTGGCCGGGGTGCCGGCGTAGGCGGTGAGGTCGGTGGTGGCCCAGGCGCCGCTGGTGGGCAGGTAGGTGAGCTGGGGTGGCCGTCGGCGTAGTTGCGGCTGTAGATCGCCAGGGTGCCGTCGGAGCCGGTGATCACGCTGTAGGTGCCGTCGGTGGCGGGAGTGCCGACGTAGCCGGTCAGGTCGGTGGTGGCCCAGGTGCCGCCGGCGGAGCGGTAGGTGAGCTGGAGGTGGCCGTTGGCGGCGTTCGCGGTGACCGCGCCCAGGGTGCCGTTCTGCTGGACGAAGGCGGCCGGGGGGCCGCCGGCGGAGACGGGGTGCCGGCGGTGTTGGTCAGGTCGGCGGTGGCCCACTTGCCGCCGGAGGGCAGGTAGGTGAGCTGGAGGTGGCCGTCCGCGGCGGAGCGGGTGAACGTCATCGACGTCCCGTCCGTGCCCAGCACGGTGCCCTTGTCGCCGCGGATCGCCTTGGCCGGGACGGCGGGGCGGTGCCGCCGCCACTGCCGGTCGTGACCGGGGAGATGTAGCCGCTGATCCGCTGGCCCCACGGGGCGCTGCCCACCGAGTAGTTGGGCGTGGACTCCTGCTGGACGATGCCGTTCGGGTACCTGCTGTGGCCCTCGTTGCCGCCGGTCACGGTCATGGTGCCGTTGCCGACGGCGGTGACGATCGCGACGTGGCTGGCCCAGTCCCGGTCCGGGTTGTAGTCGTAGACCACCGCGTCCCCGGGGTGCGGGGTGCTGGACAGCGTCCCGTACCTGACGCCGTAGTCGTAGAAGCTGGCGGCCCCGTCGGTCAGGTCGCCCAGGTGCTGGACCCCGCCGCCCTGGCCCAGGCCACCCGGCGAAGTCGGCGCACCAGGGCTGGAGGTTGGCGGAGCTGGTCTGCCCGGCGCCGTTGCTGTAACCGCTGCCGGGGCCGTGGTTGATCTGGCTCTGGACGGCAGCGATGCTGCCGGCGGTGTCGGCGTGGGCGGGACCGCAGTCATGCCCGTGACGGCGGTTGCTGCGACGGCGATGGCGACGGCGGACTTCTTCAGACGGGCGAATGTAATGGTCATGACAGATCATCCTCGGGAGGTCGGTACGCGCGGGTGCACGGAGGCGTGCGGGGTGCCCGATCGGGCGCTCGGGCCGTCTCCGGCGGCGGCTGTCCTGCAGGAACAGCCGACCGGGGAAGGCCGGGGCGTGCGGAGGGAGCGGATGGAGCGGATGGAGCAGGGGTGGAGCCGGGTTGGAACCGGGATGGAGCGGGATGAGGCGCGTCGGCGTCGGCGTCGGCCGAGGGGAATTCGCCACCGCGTCCCGGCATCCGGGCGGGGGTGGGAGTGGACGGCTGCCCTGCAGGAGCAGCGGTCGTCGGTCCTGCGTGCGCGGGCCGCGAGAGCGAGCGGGGCGGTCGGCGCAGGGGTTCCGGCGCGGGTCAGTCGATACGTGCGGCGGGTGCAGCCGGCGCGGCGGTCACCGGTCGGTGCAGTCCGTGGCCTCCGGCGGCTCCGGGGGCAGGTAGCACCGCAGGAGCATCGGCGATGTGCGGTGGCTGCGGGCGATCAGGCTGTGCGCGCGGCAGACGGCGTCGACCCGATCGGCCGACCCGACGAGCCCGGCGAGCCGGCGAGCCCGACGAATCCGATAGGCCGGACGAGCCGGACGAGTCGGACGAGTCGCGGCTGAGCAGGTAGAGCAGGAAGTCGATCCGGTCGTCGGCGGGCTGTGCGCTGGCGTGCTGGAGGCCGTCGGCGGGCTCGGCGTGCGCCCAGAGGGCGTCCACGGCCGCGGCTGCCTCGGCCGCTCCGATCGCCTCGGCCGCATCACCGGGCCACCGGCGTTTCAGGCTGGCGTAGACGATGTCCATCCCGTGCTCAGCTGCCCCAACGAGGCTGGCCTGGGTGACGCCGCCCCAGCCGAGGCTGTCGGTGGAGGTGGGCGTGGTGGGGGTGGTGACGCCGCCCCAGCCGAGGCTGTCGGAGCCGGTGACGGCCGCGGTGCTGGTGGCCGCGGTGCTGGTGGCCGCGCAGACGCCCGGGTCATCAGGAGGGCGGTGAGCGAGACGGCGGCGACCGCGGCGGCCTGGGCGATACGGGTGCGGATCATGACGGAGCCTTTCTGACGTTGACGGGAGAGGTGTGCCGGTCCGATGGGGCGTCCCCGCGGTTGACGCTCCGTTCGGCTGCCGTCCGGCCGATCCCTGTCGGGCTTCCCTGGCGGCGATCACTACTTTCGTCGACCGCCGGCACCGCCGGAAGGCCTTCCGGCTGTCGCCCATCGGCCTGACGGGAACCGGACGCTGTGACGCGTACATGTCAAGCTTGCGTGCTGTGCAAGGCGCATGACGCCACCTGAACCGGATGCTCACGTTCATGCCACGCAGGACGTCGATCCCGCCGACTTCCCGTGCAGTGTGCCGGGTGGTTCCCGCCGGCCCGTGGCGCCGGGTGCCTGCCGCGCAGTCTCCGGGAACGCAGAGAGACCGCCTCGGGCCACCAGGGCCGGGCGGTCTCTGCTGTCCGGGCGGGCCCATGCGCCAACACGGCCCGTGCCGATGTTCCCGAGATTGTTGGAGTGAACAGCGCCCCCCGGGTTCCGGACCGCAGGTCCTGGTGACGCTGCTGCAAATCGTCACATCCGGCCCGGAGGGCTTACAAGAGGACGCTGCACAAAGGCGCATCAAAATCCGGTTTCAAATCGCTGAACTGCCCCTTTCTGGTACGGCGTTCACGAGATCACGGGCGGGGGC